>NZ_JACHZX010000001.1 GCF_014193845.1 Sphingomonas sp. BK345
TCGCCCTCGCCGCCGTCATGCGAAAGATCGTCACCATCGCCAACGCGCGCCTCCGCGACCTCCCACACCCCGCGTCACAACTGACTTGATGACGCTAGAATGAGGGACGGCGCCCTCCTACCGCCCCCCTTCACCGCCGCCGCGAACCCGGCCGCGGCACCAACGTGTCGAGCGCGTCGGCGTTGTCGCGCCCCCAGGCGTAGAGCAGCTCGACCGGCACGACGAAGCGCTCGCCCAGCGGCGTCAGCCGGTACTTCACCGCGGGCGGCACCACTGTCTCGACGTGGCGCGTGATCAGCCCGCTCGCCTCCATCTCGCGCAGCGTCTGGGTCAGCATCTTCTTCGAGATGCCGGGCAGGCTGCGCTGGAGCACGCCGGTGCGCGCCGCGCCGCCGTGGCGCGCGTGCAGCGTGTGCAGCACCATGCTGGTCCACTTGGTCGCGAACAGCTCGAGCACGCGGCGCGGCGCGCAATCCTCGCGCCATTCCTCGTCGGGGCTGCCGCTATCCATGGTCACCTCCTGGTGCCTAGGGCACGTTCGGGTGCCGTCTAGAAGCTGCCGGCCCGGCTGCCTAGCTCCTTGCCAACGTTCGACGAACGAAAGGATCTGACGTGGCGAAGACGGCATTGGTGGTGGGCGCGAGCGGTATCGTCGGCGGAGCGACCGCGGCGCTGCTGGTGGAGCAGGGCTGGACGGTGCACGGGCTCGCGCGCCGCGCGGTCGAGCTGCCGGGCGTAACCCCGGTCGCGGCCGACCTGCGCGACGCGGCGGCGACTCGCGAAGCGATCGGCGCGCTCGCGCCCGACGCGGTGTTCATCACCACCTGGCTGCGCCAGGACAGCGAGGCGGAGAACATCCGAGTCAACTCGGCGATGGTGCGCCACCTGCTCGACGCGCTTCCCGCACCGACCGCGCCGCGCCACGTCGCGCTGGTCACCGGGCTGAAGCATTATCTCGGGCCATTCGAGGCCTATGGCAAAGGCACGCTGCCGCAGACGCCGTTCCGCGAGGAACAGGGCCGCCTCGACGTCGAGAACTTCTACTATGCGCAGGAGGACGAGCTGTTCGCCGCGGCGGCGCGCGACGGCTTCAGCTGGAGCGTCCACCGCCCGCACACCGTGATCGGCAAGGCGGTCGGCAATGCGATGAACATGGGGACCACGCTGGCGGTCTACGCCACCCTGTGCCGCGAACTCGGCCGCGCCTTCACCTTCCCCGGCTCGGCGGCGCAATGGTCCGGGCTGACCGACATGACCGACGCCGGCCTGCTCGCGCGGCACCTGCTGTGGGCCGCGGAGACCGAGGTGGCGCACGACGAGGCGTTCAACGTCGTCAACGGCGACGTCTTTCGCTGGCAGTGGATGTGGGAGCGGATCGCGGGCTGGTTCGGCGTCGCGGCGGCGCCCTTCGACGGCACCGTTCGTCCGCTCGAGCAGCAGATGGCGGAGGACGCGCCGCTGTGGCGCGAGCTGGCGCTGCGCGAGGGGCTGGCCGAGCCCGAGCTCGCCCGCCTCGCCTCCCCCTGGCACACCGACGCCGATCTCGGCCGTCCGATCGAGGTGGTGACCGACATGGGCAAGAGCCGCCGGCTGGGCTTCACTGCCTATCAGCCGACCGACGACGCCTTCTTCGCCCTGTTCGAGGGGCTCCGCGCCGAGCGGCTGATCCCATGAGCCGTCCGGCGACGGCACGAAAATGCTAACCTATGTGCAACGTTAGCGAGCACCGACACGTTCGATCAGCCGCGTGAGGGTCTCGATCCACGCCGAACCGACGGGTGGAGGATGACCGATGGGCTCGCGTGACTGCGACGTGCTGATTCTGGGTGCCGGCACCGCCGGGCTGAAGGCCTATAAGGCTGCCGCCGCGCGCGGCGCCGACACGCTGATCGTCGAGCGCGGCCCCGGCGGCTCGACCTGCACGCGCGTCGGCTGCATGCCGTCCAAGCTGTTGATCGCCGCGGGCCGGGCCGCGCACCAGGCGCGCGGTGCGGCGGCGTTCGGAGTCGACACCGGCGCGGTCACGGTCGACGCAGCGCGCGTGTGGCAGCGGGTGCGCGCCGAGCGCGACCGTTTCGTGCAGGCCGTGCTCGACGACTATCATGCCATCCCCGCGGACCGAGTGATCCACGGGGTCGCGCGCTTCTGCGCGGCGGACGCGGTGATGGTCGGCGATACCCGCGTCACCGCGCGGAGCGGGATCGTGATCGCAACCGGCGGTCACCCGACCGTGCCTGAGCTGCTCGACCCGGTGCGCCCCCTCGTCCGCACGCACGAGACCATCTTCGATCTCGACGGGCTGCCGCGCACGCTCGCGGTGCTCGGCGCCGGTCCGCTTGGGCTCGAACTCGGCCAGGCCTTCGCTCGGCTCGGCGTGGCGGTCACGGTGATCGACGACGGGGAGAGCGTCGGCGGGGTCAAGGATCCGGAGGTCAACCGCGTCGCGGTCGCCGCGCTCGGGCGTGAGATGACGCTCGCGCTCGGCGTCGAGGCCGACGTCTCGGCCACCGACGACGGCCGCGCGCGACTGACATGGGAGGGCGGCGAGACCACGGTCGACCTTATCCTCGCCGCGACCGGCCGTCCGCCGAGCCTCGCCGAGCTGGCGCTGGAGACCACCGGGCTCGCGCTCGACGAGCACGGCACGCCCGAGTTCGACCCGCGCTCGCGTCGCTGCGGCGAGAGCGCGATCTTCGTCGCCGGCGACGCGGGGGCGTGGCGCCCGGTGCTTCACGAGGCCGCGCGTGGCGGCCGGATCGCCGGCGACGTCGCCGCCGGCGGTGAGCCACCGCGGGAACTGCCCGCCTTCGCGATCGCCTTCACCGAGCCTAATCTCGTGGCGGTCGGATGCGACTTCGGCTCGCTGCCCGAGGGTTCACGGATCGGCGCGGCCAAGGTCAGCGACAACGGCCGCGCCACCGTCGACGGCGAGGACCAGGGGCTTGTCCGGCTCTACGGCGACGCCCACGGCCGGCTGATCGGGGCGACCATCGCGGCACCGGGCGGCGAGCATCTCGGCCACCTCGTCGCGCTGGCGATCGATCGGGGTACCGACGTGGCGACCTTCGGCGACCAGGCCTGGTACCATCCCGCGGTCGAGGAGCTGCTCCAGGCGGCGGCGCGCGACCTGCTCGGCGTGAACGACTGAGCGGCGCCACGAGCGCTCGGCTTGACCACGCCTTTTGCGATCGCGCGCCAGCAAGGGGGACACCGCCGCCGCGTCCGCCTCGCCTCCTTTGATCATCGCTGTCTTGCTCCCCGCCGCCGGACATCCGCCGCGAGCATGCCTCGGATCACACCGCGACGTCGGCCTTGATCGCACCGTGCGGCTCATAATCCTCCACCGCGAAGTCGCCTATCGCATAGCCGTCAATCGTGTCAGGCCGTCGTGTGAGGCGCATCCGCGGCACCGCGCGCGGCGCGCGACGCAGCTGTTCCTCCGCCTGCTCGAGGTGGTTGAGGTAGAGATGCACGTCACCGCCGACCCAGACCAGCTCGCCCGGCGTGAGATCCGCCTGCTGCGCCAGCATCAGCTGCAGCGCGGCCGCGCCGACGAAATTGAACGGCGCACCGAGCAGCAGGTCGACCGAGCGCTGATACAGCAGGCAGTTGAGCCGGCCGCCCGAGGCGACGTGATATTGGTAGACCATGTGACAGGGGGGCAGCGCCATCGCGCCCAGCTCGGGCACGTTCCAGGCGTGGAACAGCATGCGGCGGCTCGTCGGGTTCTCGCGCAGGGAGCGGACGAGCTCGGCGATCTGATCGTACTCGCGACCGTCGGCCCCCAGCCAGCGCCGCCACTGCTTGCCATAGACCGGCCCGAGCTCGCCCCAGCGTGCGGCGAAATCGTCGTCGGCGACGATGCGGCGCTCGAACTCGTCCTGCGCGATCGGCTCGCCGGTGGCGCGGCGGTAGGCCTCGAGCGGCCAGTCGGTCCAGATGCGGACGTTGTCGCGCAGCAGCGGCTGGATGTTGGTGCCGCCGGTGAGAAACCACAGCATCTCCTTCACCGCGGTCTTCCAGTAGACCCGCTTGGTGGTGAGGATCGGTGCGGCGCCATCGGCGAGGTCGAACCGCAGCATCGCGCCGAAGAGCGAGCGCGTGCCGACTCCGGTCCGGTCGAGGCGCTCGTCGCCGCGCTCGAGCACCTGCGCCATCAGGTCGAGATAGGGCTGTTCGGGATGCGGCATGCCGGAGGTGGTAGCGGATGCGCGGGCGGACGTCATCCTGCGGCGGAGGCGCGCGGCTCGCGCTTGAAGTTTCCCGGCGCAGGCCGGGGCCCAGATCGGGAGGTCGCCGTGGAATGTACCTGCGTCATCCAACCGGACCCCGGCCTTCGCCGGGGAACAGGAAGGAGAAGACGACCGTCACCTACCCCGCCTTCGCCTCGTCGTTGATGCGACAGGCGCGGATCGCGGCCGGGTCGGGTCGCGGCCCCGCCGCGCGGAAGGTCGTGAAATAGCCCCCCGCGGAGCGCATCTCGCGGAAGTCGACCTGGGCATAGCCGACCGCGGCGAACTCGCACTTGAGCAGCGCCGGGGGCGTGCCGTGGTCGCGCGTCGGGCGGTTGGCGTCGACCACCACCACCAGCCCGCCGCGCCGCAGCGACGACCGCATCCGCCACAGGAATTCGTAGGGCTGCGCGATCTCGTGGTACATGTGCACCATCAGGATACGGTCGAAGCTGTTCTCGGGCAGCCGCGGGTCGGCCGGCATGCCGAGCCGCACGCTGACATTCTCGAGCCGCTCGCGCGTGACTCGCTCGGCCAGTGCGTCGCGCACCGCGGGCACGATGTCCTCCGCCAGCACGCGCCCCTCGGCGCCGACACGGCTCGCCAGGCGCGTGGTATAATAACCCTCGCCCGCGCCCAGGTCGGCGACGGTCATGCCCTTGCGGATCTCGGCGAGGTCCATGACGCGGCTGGCCTCGTTGAGCCGGTCGCGCGCCTCCTCGGTCGACCAGCGCGCCGACACGATCGTCGCCACCGGCCGGTCGGCCTCGGGGAACGGCCCCGGCTGCTTGGGCTCGTGCTTGATCAGCGGCTGCGTACCGTCGCACGCCGCCAGCAGCAGCGTCGCGGCGAGCAGCGCCGAGCGGGCGAGCGCGCGCGCCACTTAGTCGACGTCCTCCACCGCGACCTTCTCACCGGTGACGCGCTGCGACAGCGCCGCCGCCATGAAAGTATCGAGATCGCCGTCGAGCACGTCGCCCGGCGAGGTCGAGGTCGCGCCGGTGCGCAGGTCCTTCACGAGCTGATACGGCTGGAGCACGTAGGAGCGGATCTGGTGACCCCAGCCGATGTCAGTCTTGGTGGCGTTCTCGGCATTGCTGATCGCCTCGCGCTCGGCGAGCTCGCGCTCGTAGAGCCGCGCGCGCAGCTGGTTGTACGCCTCGGCCTTGTTCTTGTGCTGCGAACGCTGGTTCTGGCACTGCACCACGATCCCCGTCGGCAAGTGCGTGATGCGCACCGCGGAGTCGGTGGTGTTGATGTGCTGTCCACCCGCGCCGGACGCGCGATAGGTGTCGATGCGCAGATCACTCTCGTTGATCTCGACCTCGATATTGTCGTCGATCACCGGATAGACCCACACGCTCGAGAAGCTGGTGTGGCGACGCGCCGCGCTGTCGTACGGGCTGATCCGTACGAGCCGATGGACGCCCGATTCCACCTTGGCATAGCCATAGGCGTTCTCGCCCTTCACCAGCAGCGTCGCGGACTTGATCCCGGCCTGCTCGCCGGCGTGATAGTCGACCAGCTCCACCTTGTAGCCGTGGCGCTCGGCCCAGCGCGTGTACATGCGCTGGAGCATCTCGGCCCAGTCCTGGCTCTCGGTGCCGCCAGCGCCGGCGTTGATCTCAAGATAGGTGTCATTGGCGTCGGCCTCGCCCGAGAGCAGCGCCTTCACCTTGTCGGCCTGCGCGCGCTCGGCGAGCTGCGCGAGCGCGTCGGTGCCCTCGTCCGCCATCTCGGCGTCGCCCTCCGCCTCGGCCATGTCGATCAGCTCGACCGTGTCCGCCAGCTCGCGCTCGATCGCGCGGGTCGCGCCGATCGCCTCGTCGAGGCGGCGGCGCTCGCGCATGACCGCCTGCGCTTCCTTGGGGTTGTTCCAGAGCGACTGGTCCTCGACGCGCGCGTTGAGCTCGTCGAGCCGGCGCAGCGCGCGGTCCCAGTCGAGCGACTGGCGCAGCAGCGCCAGCGCCGCGTTGATGGTGTCGACATGAGCCTGCGCTTCGGCGCGCATAGGGTATCTCCAGCGGTCACGTCATCCAGCAGGCGCCGGAATCTCGCGCGGCACGGGGATCGCATCGTGGCCGGAGATCCCGGCCGACGCTGGGATGACGAAAGAATGTTCAGCCCGACGACTTAGTAGATGCCCCCCTGCCTCTGCAAGAAGTCGCTGTCGCTCGGCGGCGCGCCGGTCGTCCCGGCACTGGGCGCCGCACTCGGGGCGGCAGTCGGGCCGGCGCGGCGGGCGCGGCGCGCCTCGCTCTGCGGCTTGAACGCCTCCCAGATCACCGCGGGCTTGGGATCGTCGCCGGTCGGGAAGGTGCCGTAGACCGGCCGGCCCGACGCACGGTCGATCCGCACCATGCGCACGCCGGCGGGCGCGCGGAACGGCAGCACGGGCAGGCCCTCATAGGCCTTCTGCGCCCACTCCTTGAACACCGGCACCGCCACGGTGCCGCCCTGCGCGTAGCCGCCGAGGCTGCGCGGCGTGTCGAAGCCGAGGTACAGGCCGGCGATCATCTGCGGCGTGCCGCCGATGAACCACACATCGGTGGGGCCATTGTTGGTGCCGGTCTTGCCGAACATCGGGCGACCCAGATCGCGCAGCGCGGTGGCGGTGCCGCGCTGGATCACCCCCTCGGTGATGTGCACCATCTGATAGGCGCTCATCGCGTCGAGCACCTGATGGCCGCGGGTCGGCAGGCGCGGCATGGCGCGGCCGTTCCAGTCGGGCATGTTGCAGCCGTCGCAGGCGTGCCAGTTCTCGGGCCAGATCACCTGGCCGCGACGGTCCTGGACGAAGTCGATCAACGTCGGGTCGTGCCAGCGGCCCCAGTTGGCGAGCACGCCGTACGCGTTGACCATCTTCTCGACCGTGGTCTCGCCCGCGCCCAGCGCGTAGCTGAGGTAAGGCGCATAGTCGCCGATCTGCATCGCCTTGATCAGCTTGACGACCTTGCCCATGCCGGTCTGCGCGGCGGTGCGCACCGTCATCAGGTTGCGCGACTGCTCGATGCCCCAGCGCATCGTGTGCGGCCCCGCCCCGCGCGAATTGCCGAAGTTGCGGAAGCATTTGTTGCCCAGCGCGGCGCCCTGGTAGACGCAGAACGGCCCGTCGACGATGATCGAGGCCGGCGTCATGCCGTTCTCCAGCGCGGCGGAATAGACGATCGGTTTGATCGTCGAGCCTGGCTGGCGCATCGCCTGGGTGGCGCGGTTGAACGACTGGACGCTCGAGTCGAAGCCGCCCTGCATCGCCAGGATCCGCCCCGTCATCGGCTCCTGCACGACGAAGCCGCCCGAGATCTTCGGCACCGAGCGCAGCGCGAAGCGCCGTCCCACGGGCGCCACCGCGATGATGTCGCCCGGCTCGATCGCGGTGAACGCCGCGCCGCCGACGTTGCGCACCGGCATCTGCGCGGCGTCGCGCGGCAGCTCGCCGGTGGTGCCGTCGGCGAAGCCGATCCGCCATGCGTCACCGTCGCGCGCGATCGCGATCGCGGCGCGCCAATCGCTGTAATCGAGCGAGATGTTGGTGTTGAGCAGCGCGCCATACCATTTGTCGCCGTCCACATCGACGTGGCGCAGCGGCCCCGACCAGCCGCGCCCGCTGTCGAAGCGCAGCAGGCCGTTGCGCAGCGCCTCGGCGGCGAAGCCCTGGATCCGCTTGTCGAGCGAGGTGCGCACCCACAGGCCGCCGGCGTAGACGCTGTGCGGGCCGTCCTGCGATGTCTCGCCGAACTTGTCGATCAGCTCGCGCCGCACCTCCTCGACGAAATAGCCGCCGACGCGCTCGAACTTGGGCGTGCGCCGCGTGATCGCACCGATCGGCTCGGCCGCGGCGACCCGCGCCTGCTCCTGCGTGACGAAGCCGTTGCGCACCATCTCACGCAGTACGTAATTGCGCCGCGTCATCGCGCGATCGGTGTCGCGGAAGGGGTCGTAATTGGAAGGGCCCTTCGGCAGGATCGCGAGATACGCCATCTGCCCCAGCGTCAGCTCGCTCAGCTCCTTGTCGAAATAGGCGTGCGCCGCGGCCTCGACGCCATAGGCGTTGCGGCCGAGGAAGATCTGGTTGAGGTACAGCTCGATGATCTGCTGCTTGGTCAGCGTCTCCTCGATCTTATACGCCAGCAGCGCCTCGCGGATCTTGCGCGTGGGCGAGTAAGCGTTGCCGATCAGCAAGTTCTTGGCGACCTGCTGGGTGATCGTCGAGCCGCCCTTGGCGCGCTGCCCGCTGCCGAACTTGCGCGCATAGTCGAACACCGCGCCGGCCAGCCCCGGGAAGTCGACGCCGTGATGCTCGAAGAAGGTGCGGTCCTCGGCGGCGAGGAACGCCTTCACCAGCAGCGGCGGATATTCGTTGTAGGCCAGCTCGACCCGGCGCTCGCGCGCGTAGGAATAGACCGGCGCGCCGTCGGCGCTGCGCACGTTGGTCGGCAGCGGCGGCTCATAGGCCTTGAGCTTCTCGACCGAGGGCAGGTCGCGCGCGAACACCAGCCAGAAGACGCCGAAGGCGACGACCAGCAGCGCGAGGAGATACGTCGCCCAGCGCACCAGCCGGCGCTGCCACAGCCCACGCCAACGGCCGCCGCGCGGGGCCGCCTCTTCGCGTACATCGAGGGGATCGGAAGCCATCGCGCACGGCGTTTAGCAGGTTCCCGGCGCGGGGGAAGCCGCGCGCGTCAGTCGGGGTCAGCGCACTGCCAGGCGACGCGCGAAATACACTTCGACCGCGCGGCGCACCGTTTCCGCGATCTTCTCGCGCCCCGCCTTGCTGTCCAGGAAGGCGGCATCGGCCGGAGTCGAGATATAGCCCGTCTCGAACAGAACCGAGGGCATGTCGGGCGCCTTGAGCACCATCAGCGAGGCGGTGCGATGGAAGTTGGTCTTCACCGGCATCAGCGGCTTGGCCTCGCGCCCGAGCAGCCGCGCGAAGCCCGCGGAAGCGTTCATCGTCTCGCGCTGGGTAAGGTCGATCAGGATCGAGGTGACATCGGCGTCGCGCCCGAGCCGGACGCCCGCGATCACGTCCGACTTGTTCTCGCGCGCCGCCAGCAGCGCCGCCTCCCGGTCGGATGCGACGTCGGAGAGCGTGTAAGCGGTCGCGCCGGTCGGCAGTCCGGCGCCGACGCTGTCGCAGTGGACGGAGATGAACAGGTCGGCGCGCAGCCGCCGGGCGATCCCGAACCGCTCGCGCAGCGGGATGTAGCGATCGTCGTCACGGGTCAGCGCGACGCGTGCGCGCCCGCCCTCCACCAGCGCGTCGCGGATCGCCTTGGCGATCTTGAGCGTGACGTCCTTCTCGCGCAGCGCCGCCTGCGGGTTGATCGCCCCCGGATCGTTGCCGCCGTGGCCGGCGTCGATCACCACCAGCGGGCGGCCCTCGGCACCCGCCACCTTGGGCAGGCGTACGCCGCGCGCGGGCGGCGGGACCGGCACCGTGACCTTGTAGCCGGCGCCGTGCGCGTCGCGCTCGGCGCGCGACTTCCACGGCAGGAAGTCGAGCGACGGCGCATCCGTGTCGGCGTCGCGCGGCATCGCGGCGGCGACCGGCGCGAACGCCACCGCGGCGGCGAGCGCCAGCGCCGCGCCGACGCGCGCGCCGTTCCGCCCGGTGCACCGACCGGGCCTGCGGTACGTTCGCGGTATCATCCCCGCTCCCTATCGCCCCGAACCTCACTCCGTGGTTAACGGACTGGGCGGCGTGAGGAAATAGCAACGTGAATTGTGCCGGTTGATGCGGCGGTTCGGCGATGCTACCGAGATCATGACCGGAATGTTGCGCGATCCACGCGCGACGCAGCTCCGGCGCCACTGCCCGCCCGGCGCGACGCCGGCCCCGGGTCATCAGGTTGACGCTCGCAATGCCGCACCCCGCCCGACCGCTGCCCCGCCCGGCCTCTGCCGGCGGTCGCGCGGTCGCGGGTCGCCCCGCCAGCACCTCGCGCGGGGCGGCGCGGCACGCGACAGCAGCACCCATCACCATCCGCGCGGCCGGCCCTCACGGGCGGCCGGCAGCGCCCTATCGTCGCGCCGCCGCCCTGCACGGGCGAGACGGCGCGTGGAGACCGTTCAATGACCATGCGTATGCTGATCGACGCACGCCACCGGGAGGAAACCCGGGTCGCCGTCGTCAAGGGTAACCGGATCGAAGAGTTCGATTTCGAGAGCGAAGAGCGCAAGCAGCTCAAGGGTAACATCTATCTCGCCAAGGTGACGCGCGTCGAGCCGTCGCTCCAGGCGGCGTTCGTCGACTATGGCGGCAACCGCCACGGCTTCCTCGCCTTCAGCGAGATTCACCCCGATTACTACCAGATCCCCAAGGAGGATCGCGACGCGCTGCTGCGCGAGGAAGCCGAGCACGCCGCCGAGGAGGCCGCGCTGCGCGCCGAGCAGGACGCGTTCGACGACGCCGATTTCGACGGCGACGAGGACGAGCTCGACGCCGACGAGCACGACCTTGACGAGGCGGACGAGGACGAGGCGGCGGAGGAGACCGGCGAGGTCGAGGACGGCGCCGAGCCGCGCCAGCCGCGCCGCCGCCGCGGCCGCGCCGGCGCGAACGACGACCAGGTCGAGGCGCTGCGCCAGCGCCGCATGTCGCTGCGCCGCCGCTACAAGATCCAGGACGTGATCCGCCGCCGCCAGGTGCTGCTGGTGCAGGTCGTCAAGGAGGAGCGCGGCAACAAGGGCGCCGCGCTGACCAGCTATCTCAGCCTCGCCGGCCGCTATTGCGTGCTGATGCCCAACACGTCGCACGGCGGCGGGATCAGCCGCAAGATCTCCAACGCGGGCGATCGCAAGCGGCTCAAGTCGATCATGGCCGAACTGGCGCTGCCGTCGTCGATGGGCTGCATCGTCCGCACCGCGGGTCTCCAGCGTACGAAGACCGAGATCAAGCGCGACTTCGATTATCTCGCCCGGCTGTGGGACGAGATCCGCGAGAAGACGCTGTCGAGCAGCGCGCCGGCGCTGATCTACGGCGACAGCGACCTGATGAAGCGCGCGATCCGCGACATCTACAACAAGGACATCGACGAGGTCATCGTCGAGGGCGGTGACGGCTATCGCCAGGCCAAGGAGTTCATGCGGCTCCTGATGCCGAGCCACGCCAAGAAGGTGAAGCATTACAGCGACCCGGTGCCGCTGTTCCAGCGCGCGGGCGTGGAGGAGCAGCTCGCCGCCATGTACCACCCGGTGGTGCAGCTGAAGTCGGGCGGCTATCTCGTCATCAACCCGACCGAGGCGCTGGTCTCGATCGACATCAACTCGGGAAGGTCGACGCGCGAGCACAATATCGAGCAGACCGCGACCGCGACCAACCTTGAGGCGGCGCATGAGATCGCGCGCCAGCTGCGCCTGCGTGACATGGCGGGCCTGGTCGTCATCGACTTCATCGACATGGACAATGGCTCCAATGTCCGGAAGGTCGAGAAGGCGATGAAGGAGGCGCTCAAGAACGATCGCGCCCGCATCCAGGTCGGTCGCATCTCCAGCTTCGGCCTGATGGAGATGAGCCGCCAGCGGCTGCGCACCGGCGTGCTCGAGGCGTCTACCCGCCCCTGCCCGCACTGCGAGGGCACCGGCTTCGTTCGCACCGCCTCGTCGTCGGGCATCTCGGCACTGCGCCTGATCGAGGACGAAGCGGCGCGCGGGCGCGGTTCGCTGCTGACATTGCGGTGCAGCCAGGAAGCCGCCTTCTACGTGCTCAACCGCAAGCGCGCCGACATCGCCGAGATCGAGGATCGCTACGGCGTCCAGGTCGAGATCATCCCCGACGAGGAGCAGGAAGGCGCACGCATGTCGGTCGAGGCCAACGGCCCGCCGCCCGCGCACGCGCCCAAGTTCGACCGCCCGATCGTCGAGATCGAGGACGACCTGATCGAGGACGAGGTCGAGGAGGAGTTCGAAAACGAGGAGGTCGAGGAGACCGCCGCCGAGCCGCGCGCGCGCGCCGACCAGGGCGACGATGAGGGCGGGCGCGGCAACCGCCGTCGCCGGCGCCGCCGTGGCCGCCGCGGTCGCACCCGTCCCGAGGGCGAGAGCGAGAGTGATGTCGAGGCCGGCGAGGCCGAGGGCGAGGACGAGGAGGAGCTCGTCGACGCCGCGGACCCGGTCGAGGACGAGGAGGCCGTCGAGGCCGATGCCGAGGCGCCGGCTGAGACGGGCGAGCGCGAGGGCGGTCGCCGCCGTCGCCGCGGCCGTCGCAACCGCCGCCGCGACGGTGACCGGGTCGAGGAGGCCGCCGCGCCGGCCGAGGCACCGGTCGAGCCGGTCGAAGAAGCCGAAGCCGAGGCTGAGCCCGAGACGGCCGCTGCACCCGAGCCCGAGCCCGCGCCGGTCCCCAAGACCCGCCGTCGCCCCCGCGCGCGCGCCGCGACCGCGGCGGTGACCGAGCCCGAGGTCGAGGCCGAGGAGCCCGAGGCGGAGACGCCGGCGCCCGCGCCCGCCACGGAGGAGGCACCCGCCAAACCCAAGCGCACGCGCCGCAAGAAGGCGGTCGAGCCGATCGCCGAGGCGGCCGACGCCGGCCCGGTCAACGACGGCCTGCCCGCCCCCGAGAGGGACGAGCCCGAGGCGGTCGAGCCCGAGGCGCCGGCCAAGCCGAAGCGCACGCGCCGCAAGAAGGCCGATGCTGCGCCGGTCGCCGAGGCGCCGACCGCGGCCGAACCGGAGGCGGAGGCGACGGCGGAGCCCGACGCCGAGGCGGAAGCCGCGCCCGCCGACGGCGAGGCGACGCCGCGCCGCGGCTGGTGGCAGCGTACCTTCGGCGCCTGACATCGTGCGCCGGGCTTCAGCCGCGGTTCAGTGGAACCGCGGCAAGACGCCCGGCGCATGCCCCCATCGATGCCATTCGCCGCGCCGACGCTCCCGGACGATCATGAGGAAAGCGGCGCCGTGATCTCTCCCGGCGACGACCGCCGTGCTCCTGCGATCGCGGGAGTCCAGGGTCACGGACGCAGACGCGGTTTGCCTCGAACGCTCGCCCGCACGGCGCGACTGTTTGAGTCGCGCGCTTGGTCTGCCCCGTCACCCCGGACGTGTTCAGGGGCGCACCCATCCGCACCTTCACTGACTGGAGAAAAGGCGGCGCGGTGGATCTCGGAACAAGGCCGGGAGGACGGCAGGTGGGCGTGGGCGCGTAGCTCCAGCGGCTCCGTCCGACGCTGGCGCCGCCGCATCGCCGCCGCGGCGACCGCAATCCTCCTGCTGGCCCAGCCAGCGCACGCCCAGTCGATCCTGCGTGACGCCGAGACCGAGGCGCTGCTGCGCGACATGTCGGCGCCGCTCGTCACCGCCGCCGGGCTGCGCCCGCGCGACGTGCAGATCGCGCTGATCAACGACGATTCGATCAACGCCTTCGTCGTCGGCGGCCAGACCGTCTACGTCCACTCGGGACTGATCCAGGCGGCCGACACGGCCAACCAGGTACAGGGCGTGATCGCGCACGAGCTCGGCCACATTGCCGACGGCCATGTCGTCAACGCCGGCGAGGGCCAACGCCCCGCGATGGGCATCTACCTGCTCTCGATGGTGCTCGGGCTGGCCGCGATGGCGGCGGGCGGCGGCGAGGCGGGTGCGGGCATCCTCTCCGCCGGGCAGCAGGCGGCGATGGGCAAGTATCTCGCCTTCAGTCGCGTGCAGGAGGCCACCGCCGATGCCTCGGCGGTGCGCTACCTCAACACCGCCGGGATCACCGGGCGCGGCATGCTGGAGTTTTTCAAGAAGCTCCAGCAGCAGGAATTCCGCTACGGCACCAAGAACATCGATCCGTTCATGCAATCGCACCCCTTGTCGGGCACGCGCATCCAGACGATGACCGCGGACCTGCAGAATTCGGCGGCGTGGAGGAAACCACTCGATCCGGCGATGGAGGAGCGATTCAAGCGCATCCGTGCCAAGCTCGACGGCTATCTGCTGCCGCCCGCACAGGCGCTCCAGAAATATCCTGACAGCGACCAGACGGTCTACGCGCATTACGCGCGCGCCTATGCCTATCACCGCGCCGGCTACCCCGACAAAGCCGACGCCGAGGCCGAGGCGCTCGTCGCCAAGGAGCCCAACGACCCGTATTTCCAGGAGATCATGGGGCAGATCCTGCTCGAGGCGGGCAAGCCCAAACAGGCGATCGAGCCGCTGCGCCGCGCCACCGAGGGTTCGCGATCCGATCCGCTGATCGCCACCACCTACGGCCACGCGCTGATCGCGACCGAGGACCCGAAGAACTACGACGAAGCCAAGCGCATCCTCAAGACGGCGGTTGGGCGCGACGACGAGAACCCCTTCGCCTGGTTCCAGCTCGGCACCGTCTACGAGCTCACCGGCGACGAGCCGCGCGCCGCGCTCGCCAGCGCCGAGCGCGCCAGCATGATGGGCGACGACCGCACCGCCGCCGACCGCGCCCGCTATGCCATGGCCGGGCTGCCCAAGAACACGCCCGACTGGATCCGCGCGCAGGACATCGCCATGACCTCGCAGAACGGCCTCGACAAGAACAGGAAGAAGCGGCGGTGAACAGACTGTGGCTGCTCGGCATGGTGATGCTGGGCGCACTCTTCGGCGCGGGTGGTATGTGGCTAGCCGGGCGCGTTGCCCCTGCCCCGCTCGCCGACGGCGACCGTGTCCGCATCGAGCGCGTGGTGCGCGACTATGTCCTCGCCAACCCCGAGATCATCCCTCAGGCGATCGAGCGCTTGCAGGCGAAGGACGCCTCGCGCGCGATCGCCGCGTCGCGCGGTGCGATCGAGGAGCCCTACGGCGGCGCCTGGATCGGCAATCCCAAGGGCGACGTCACACTGGTCGAGTATTACGATTATAATTGCGGCTTCTGCCGCGCCAGCCTGGCGACGATCGAACAGCTCGTCGCCGAGGACAAAAACCTGCGGGTGGTGTTCAAGGAACTGCCCGTGCTCGCCGACAGCAGCCGGCTGGCGGCCCGCGCGGCGCTGGCAGCGGCGGCACAGGGGCGGTTCAAGCCGTTCCACGATGCACTCTACGCCGCCGGGCCGGTGAGCGCGGCGACGATCGCCACGGCGGCGAAGGCGACCGGGGTGGACCTCGCCAGGCTACCCGCCGACGCCGACGCGACGATCCGCGCCAATTTGGAGCTCGCGCAGAAGCTCGGCATCACCGGCACGCCGAGCTGGGTGGTGGGCGACGAGCTGCTGTCGGGCGCGCTGCCGATCGAGCGGCTGAAGGAGGCGATCGCCAAGGCGCGGGTGTCGTAGGTTTCGGTTCCTAATCGCCCGATTAGCCCCTTTCCACCGTCATCCCCGCGGAGGCGGGGATCTATACACGCTGACGTTCCGACTCCTTCGCGGGTCCACGCGTCTGGATCCCCGCCTTCGCGGGGATGACGAACGGGGCGAGCGTGCAGCGCTCCGCAACCGTGTCACCCCCTCGCTCCACACGCCCATCCCGAAACACCGTGTTTCCGAGCTTGCCGCCCCCTGCCACGCTCCCTAACTGACGCGAGAAGCAGGGAGACGACATGCCGGAACCGATCCTGACCGTCGCCGGCGTGTCCAAGACCTACAAGGACGGTCCCACCGCGCTCAAGACCGTCAACCTCAGCGTCAACCGCGGCGAGATCGTCGCGCTGCTCGGCCCCAATGGCGCGGGCAAGACCACGCTCATCAGCATCATCTGCGGCATCGTTACGCCTTCCTCCGGCAGCGTCACCGTCGCCGGCCACGACGTGGTGCGCGACTACAAAGCGGCGCGTCGGGCGATCGGTCTGGTGCCGCAGGAGCTCGCCACCGATCAGTTCGAGAGCGTGCTCGCCACCGTCACCTTCTCGCGCCGACTGTTCGGCCGCTCGGGCCATTCGGACTATATCGAACAGGTGCTGCGCGACCTCTCGCTGTGGGAGAAGCGCCACGCCAAGATCAAGGATCTCTCCGGCGGGATGAAGCGCCGCGTGCTGATCGCCAAGGCGCTGGCGCACGAGCCCGAGATCCTGTTCCTCGACGAGCCCACCGCCGGGGTCGACGTCGCGCTACGGCGCGACATGTGGAAACTGGTCCACCGCCTACGCGAGCAGGGCGCGACGATCATCCTCACCACCCATTACATCGAGGAGGCCGAGGAGATGGCCGACCGTGTCGGCGTGATCTCGCGCGGCGAGCTGCTGCTGGTCGAGGAGAAGGACGCGCTGATGGCCAAGCTCGGCAAGCGCCAGATGGACCTCACCCTGGTCGAGCCGCTCGCGGCGGTGCCCGAGGCGCTCGCGCGCTGGTCCCCGACGCTGGAACATGACGGGCGCACGCTGCGCTTCGTCTTCGACGCCAAGGCGGAGAGCACCGGCATCCCCGAGCTGCTCGCCGCGGTGGCACAGCAGCATATCGCCTTCAAGGACCTGGAGACTCGCAAGTCGAGCCTCGAGGACATCTTCGTCGACCTGGTGGGGCAGCGCGCATGAACCTGCATGGCATCTGGGCGATCTATCGCTTCGAAATGGCGCGCTTCGGGCGCACGATCTGGACCAGCCTCGCCACGCCGGTGATCACCACCACCTTGTACTTCATCGTCTTCGGCTCGGCGATCGGGTCGCAGATGAGGAGCATCGGCGACGTGCCCTATGGCGCCTTCATCGTCCCCGGGCTGATGCTGTTGACGATCTTCTCGGAGAGCGTCTTCAACGCCAGCCTCGGCATCTACATGCCCAAGTTCACCGGCACGATCTATGAGCTGCTCTCCGCGCCGCTCTCGGCGGTGGAGACGGTGATCGGCTATGTCGGGGCGGCGGCGACCAAGTCGATGGTGATCGGCCTCGTCATTTTCGCCACCGCGCACCTGTTCGTCGACCTTCACGTCGCGCACCCGCTGCTGATGCTCGGCTATCTTCTGCTGGTCGCGGCGAGCTTCTCGCTGTTCGGCTTCTGCCTCGGCATCTGGGCCAATGGCTTCGAGCAGCTCCAGATCATCCCGCTGCTGGTGATCACGCCGCTGACCTTCCTGGGCGGCGCCTTCTACTCGCTGTCGGTGCTGCCCGAGCCGTGGCGGACGGTCAGTTTGTTCAACCCGATCGCCTATCTGATCAACGGCTTCCGCTGGACCTTCTTCGGCATCAGCGACGTCGACGTGCTCGCCTGCGTGGCGGTCACGGCGGGTTTCGGCGCGCTCTGCCTGGCGGCGGTGGTGACGATCTTCCACACCGGCTGGCGGCTGAAGAGCTGAGCGGGGGCGGTCCGGCCAGCGCTTCGAGACGAGGCTTCGACAGGCTCAGCCTCTCGTCAGCGCGAACGGTAGCATGACGGTGCCTCTTCGCACCCGTTCGGGCTGAGGAGGCACGGAGCTCGTCGAAGTGCCGTCTCGAAGCCCGCGCCTCACCGCACCCGACCCGACAGCACCGGCCGCACCACCAGCGCGTTGAGATCGATCGCGACGTGGAGCAGCACCGCCGCCGCGAGCGAGCCGCTCAGCAGATAGGCGAGCGACAGCACCGCCCCGACCAGCGCGGTCGCGATCATGCCTGCTGCGCCCTGGTAGCGATGCGCCGCCCCGAACAGGACGCAGGCCAGCGCGAAGGCGGCGGCGCCCGAGAAGCCGCAGAGCACCAGAAGCAGCGGCAGCAAAAGTCGGAAGAACAACTCCTCGGTCACGCCCGCGGTGACCGACAGGAGCGCGCCCCAGCCGAGCTCGCCGCGCGTGCTCGGCAGCACCGACTCGACGTCGCCGAGAGTCACCGATCGCCCGCGCCAGCGCTCGACCAGGCCGGCGATCACGCCGCCGACCGCCAGCCCGCCGAGCGTCGACCAGGCGAGCAGGTCGAGCGGCATCGTCCCGCCCGCCAGATCGATCGCGCCGACACGGGACGGCGCGAACTCGGACGGCAGCGCCGCCAACGTGTCGAGCCGCCCCAGCGCGGCGAGCGCCACCAGCGTCACCAGCGCGAAGTGGAGCGTCGGACGCAGCGCCCGCAGCAGGAAGCGGCGGCGGCGCAAGTCCCCGCCGGGGCGGTAGAGCCAGCCATAGTGGCGCGTGCCGCCGCGCAGGAACAGCGCGAGGCTCGCCAGCGCCACCGCCAGCCAAGACGCCGCGCCCGCCACCGCGTCAGCGCTCGATTCGGTGCTCGCCCTTGACCCAGCGCACCGTGCCCGACGAGGCGCGCATCACCACGCTCTCGGTTGTCATCTTGTCGCGGCGGCGCTTGACGCCCTCCAGCAGCGAGCCGTCGGTCACGCCGGTCGCGGCGAAGATGCAATCACCTTTCGCCAGCTCCTTGAGATCATATTGGCGGTCGAGGTCCTCGATCCCCCACTGGCGCGCGCGCGCGCGCTCGTCATCGTTGCGGAACAGCAGCCGGCCCTTGAACTGGCCCCCGACGCAGCGCAGCGCGGCGCAGGCGAGCACGCCCTCGGGCGCGCCGCCCGATCCCATATAGACGTCGATCGTCGTGTCCGGGTCGCTGGTGGCGATCACCCCCGCGACGTCGCCGTCACCGATCAGCACCACGCCGCAGCCGAGTGCACGAAGCTCGGCGATCAGCGCCTCGTGCCGCGGGCGGTCGAGCACGCAGGCGACGATGTCCTGCGGCCGCACGCCCTTGGCGGCGGCGATGGCCTCGATGTTCTGGCTGGGCGTGCGATCCAGGTCGATGACGCCGGCTGGCAGGCCGGGACCGACCGCAAGCTTGTCCATATAGACATCGGGCGCGTTGAGCAGCCCGCCCGCCTCGGCGATGGCGAGCACCGCGAGGCTGTTCGGCCCCGACTTGGCGCAGATGGTGGTGCCCTCGAGCGGGTCGAGCGCGATGTCGATCGCAGGTCCCTGGCCCGTCCCGACCTTCTCGCCGATGTAGAGCATCGGCGCCTCGTCGCGCTCGCCCTCGCCGATCACGACGGTGCCGTCCATGTCGAGTTCGTTCAGCGCGGCGCGCATCGCCTCCACCGCCGCGGCGTCGGCGGCCTTCTCGTCGCCGCGGCCGGTCAGCGTCGAGGCAGCGATCGCGGCCGCCTCGGTGACCCGCACCATCTCGAGCACGAGGACACGGTCGAGTACCTTGCTGGCCTGGGGCATGAGTCACCTTCGCTGCGGCGTGAGGCCACGTCGATACGGCGCACGCATGACGCTGTCGAGGCAGAATGTTTTACATGTTCAACAACGGTGTCAGCGAAAGTTTGAGCCCCCGCCGCCGCGGGAGCCCGATCGTCACGCCGCGCCGTGGCAGTGCTTGTACTTGCGCCCCGACCCGCACGGGCACGGCGCGTTGCGGCTGACCTGCCCTTCCCAGCTCGCCGGATCCTCGCCGAGATCGGCGGCGGTCGGCTGCGGAATCTGGAGCGGCGGCAGCTGCGTCGTCACGAGCCCGAGCGTGCCGGCATCGATGTCGTTCGAATTGTCCTCCCCGGTGAACGGATCGAAGTGGGTGGTGATGAAGTCGGGCAGCTCGGGCAGCGGCGGCGGCTCCTGCATGCGGAACTGGGCGTGCGCGATCGTCTTCGTCACGTCCTCGCGGATCGCGTCGAGCATGCGCTGGAAGAGGTTGAACGCCTCCTGCTTATACTCGTTGATCGGCGTCTTCTGCGCATAGGCGCGCAGGTGCACCACCTGGCGCAGCGCGTCGAGCGTGGCGAGATGCTCCTTCCAGTGATGGTCGAGGTTCTGCAACAAGATCGACTTCTCGACCTGGGTCCAGGTCTCGGGCTCGAGATCGGCCGACTTGCTCGCCACCGCGGCGTCGGCCTCGGCCTGGACGCGCTCGGTGACGATCTCGGGGTCGATCGCGTCCTCCTTGAGCCACTCGTCGATCGGCGGCTCGAGGTTGAGGATGTCGGCGAGCCGCGCCTTCATCCCCTCGATATCCCACTGCTCGGGATAGGAGTTGGGCGGACAGGACTCGCCGACGATCGCGTTGACCGTCTCGGCGCGCATGTCGCTCACCACCTCGCCGACGGTCTCGGCGTCCATGATGTCGGCGCGCTGCTCGTAGATCACCTTGCGCTGGTCGTTCATCACGTCGTCATATTCGACGACCTGCTTGCGGATGTCGTAGTTGCGCGCCTCGACCTTCTTCTGCGCGGTCTCGATCGCCTTGGTCAGCCACTTGCTGCCGATCGCCTCGCCGTCGGCGATGTTGCTGCGCATCATCTTGGCGAACAACGTGTCCGGCCCGAAGATGCGGAGCAGGTCGTCGTCGAGCGAGAGGTAGAAGCGGCTCAGGCCGGGATCGCCCTGGCGGCCCGAGCGGCCGCGCAGCTGGTTGTCGATGCGACGGCTCTCGTGCCGCTCGGTGGCGAGCACGAACAGCCCGCCCGCCTCCAGCACCTTCTGCTTCTCGGCCGCGATCTCGGCGCGGATCTGCTCGATCGCGGCCTCGCGGTCGGGGCCCTCGGGCATGCCCGCCAGCTCGTCCTCGACGCGCATCTCGAGGTTGCCGCCGAGCTGGATGTCGGTGCCACGGCCCGCCATGTTGGTGGCGATCGTCACCGCGCCGAGCCGGCCCGCCTGCGCCACGATATGCGCCTCGCGCTCATGGTAGCGCGCGTTGAGGACGGAGTGGTCGACCCCCTCCTGCCGCAGGAACTCGCTGAGCAGCTCAGACTTCTCGATCGAGACCGTGCCGACCAGCACCGGCTGGCCCTTCTCCGAGTGCTCGCGGATCTTCTTGGCGATCGCGCGGAACTTGTCCTGCGTGTCCTTGTAGAACTCGTCCTCTTCGTCGACGCGGTGCACCGGCTTGTTGGTCGGAATGGTGACGACGTTCATCTTGTAGATGTCGTAGAACTCGGCCGCCTCGGTCGCGGCGGTGCCGGTCATGCCCGCCAGCTTGGGATACATGCGGAAATAGTTCTGGAAGGTGATCGAGGCCATGGTCTGGTTCTCGGGCTCGATCTGCACGCCCTCCTTGGCCTCGACCGCCTGGTGCAGCCCGTCCGACCAGCGGCGACCGTCCATCATGCGCCCGGTGAACTCGTCGATGATGACGACCTTGCCGTCCTTGACGATGTAGTCCGTGTCGCGCTTGAACATGACGTTCGCGCGCAGCGCCTGGTTGAGGTGGTGCACCACCTGGGTATTCTCGAAGTCGTACAGATTGGCGCCCTGAAGCAGCCCGGCGGCCTCAAGCATGCGCTCGGCGCGTTCGGTGCCGTCCTCGGTCAGCACGATCGTCTTCTGCTTCTCGTCCTTCTCGTAATCGTCGGGAACGAGCTGCTTCACGATCGCGTCGACGCTGATGTACAGCTCGGACTTGTCGTCGGTCGGCCCCGAGATGATCAGCGGCGTGCGCGCCTCGTCGATCAGCACCGAGTCGACCTCGTCGACGATCGCCATCGCGAAGGCGCGCTGCACCATCTGCTGGCGCTCATATTTCATGTTGTCGCGGAGGTAATCGAAGCCGAACTCGTTGTTCGTGCCGTAGGTGATGTCCGCGGCGTAGGCGGCACGGCGTTCCTCGTCGGTGAGGTTGGGCACGATCACGCCCGTGGTGAGCCCGAGGAAGCGGTACACGCGACCCATCCAGTCGGCGTCGCGGCTGGCGAGATAGTCGTTGACGGTGATGACGTGGACGCCGTCGCCCGGCAGCGCGTTGAGATAGGTGGCGAGCGTGGCAACGAGCGTCTTGCCCTCGCCAGTGCGCATCTCGGCGATCTCGCCGCGGTGGAGCACGATGCCGCCGATCATCTGCACGTCATAGTGGCGCTGGCCGAGCACGCGCTTGGCCGCCTCGCGCACCGTCGCGAAGGCCTCGGGCAGCAGCTGGTCGAGCGTCTCGCCGTTCGCCAGTCGCTCGCGAAAGCGGACGGTCTGCTGCGCGAGCGTGTCGTCGTCCATCGCCTGCAACGTCGGCTCGAACGACGCGATCTTGGCGAGGATCGGGTTGAGCGACTTGACGTAGCGGTCGTTGGACGAACCGAAGAGGGTCTTGGCAATGCCGCCGAACATGGGCCTGGTCCTGTTTGGGGAGCGCGCTGCGGCGCCGTTCCCCGACGCGCGCACGCTGATCTGATAGAGGGAGAACGGACGCGGCGCGGCGCTAGACGCGCCGGCGGCCCGCGAAGATCGGCTCGCGCGGCGCGAGCGTGAGCATCGCGACGCGCGGCGCGGCGGCGCTCGCGATCAGCGCGGCGAGCACCTGCCCCGGGCGCACCGCAACGCGTCGCGCCGCGGAGACGATCGCGACGGCACGCGCCTGCTGCGCCACCGCCTGCGCCGGCTGTGCCTGACGCGCGCTAGCCCCCACGCCGGTCAGCGCGGAGAGCAGGGCCGAGAGGAGCAGCAACAGGTTCACGCCGCTGGACATAAGACGAGACGAACCGCCCGTCCACCGGGCGGGCGTGCGGTAAACCATCAATTTGTCAGCGCTCGAGCCGCCCATCGCGGGCATGCGCGACGTCGATGACCCCTTTTCATATAGGCATCGATGTCCCGGAAGTCGCGCGCCGTCCAGCTGTGCGGCGGCACCCGGAGGCCGGTTTCCCGCAGGGTCCGCGGTATCAGATCACCGTCCGGCTGCAAGATGATCGAGGCCATGATGACGCCGGGATAGGCGGCCAGCGCTTCTTGAAAGCCGCCATCGCCGGTCGGGCGTGGACGGATGGCTCCTGCGCGCCAGCGGCCCATCGCCCCGCGCCCCGACGCCGTGGCGCATGGCGCATCGCTTCGCAGAGGGCCGCTGACCGTTGCCGAGCGGCGCGGCGGGGAGCGCGGCGGCGCCCATCATGGCCCAATATGTCGCGGCAGCGAGACGACTGCCTCGCGCATTGGCGATCCAGCCCGACCGCGCGCCGCGCTCATCGCGATGCTCCACCATGGCGCCCCTTTGCGTGCTCTCCCGCCGCGCCTAAGAGGACGCCATGTCGACGTCCATTTCCCCGCTTGCCACTACCTTCCCCGATATGGCGAGCGTCGCTGGGGTGACGCTCCGGGTCGCGCGCGCGCACTACAAGTCGTGGGACCGCACCGACCTCACGCTGGCCGAGCTCGCTCCCGGGACCACCGTCGCCGGTGTGCTGACCCGCTCCAAATGCCCCTCGCCGGAGGTGGAATGGTGCCGCGCCGCGCTGGTGCTCGGCCATGCTCGCGCGCTGGTGGTCAATGCCGGAAACTCGAACGCCTTCACCGGGCATCGCGGGCGTGCCGCGGTGGAGGCGATCGCCGCGCAGGCGGCCGCGCAGCTCGGCTGTCAGCCGTCCGACGTGTTCGTCGCCTCCACCGGCGTGATCGGCGTCCCGCTGCCGATCAACAAGGCGCAGGCGGGCGTCGCCGCCGCCTTCGCCGCGCCCGAGGCGGGCTGGCGCGCCGCCGCCGAGACGATTGGCACCACCGACACCTATCCCAAGGGTGCGAGCGCGACTGCGGTGGTCGACGGGCGCACTGTGACGATCGCGGCGATCATCAAGGGATCGGGCATGATCGCGCCCGACATGGCGACGATGCTCGGCTTCGTCTTCACCGACGCCGCGGTGGAGGCGCCGTTCCTCCAGGCGGCGCTCGCCGCGGCGAACGCGCGCACCTTCTCGTGCATTACCGTCGATGGCGATACCTCGACCAGCGACACGGTGCTCGCCTTCGCTACCGGTGCGGCGGGCAACACGCCGCTGGCCGACGACGACAGCCCGGGCGCCGACGCCTTCCGCGCCGCGCTCGCCGACGTCTGCCGCCAGCTCGCGTTGCTGGTGGTGCGCGACGGCGAGGGCGCGACCAAGCTGATCGAGGTGACGGTCGAGGGCGCCGAGAGCGACACCTCGGCGCACCGAGTCGCGCTGTCGATCGCCAACTCGCCGCTGGTGAAGACCGCGATCGCGGGCGAGGACGCCAACTGGGGCCGCGTCGTCATGGCGGTGGGCAAGGCGGGCGAGCCGGCCGAGCGCGACCGGCTGTCGATCCGCTTCGGCGCCACCCAGGTGGCGCGCGACGGCCTCGCGGTGGAGGGCTATGACGAGGCGCCGGTCGCGGCGCATCTCACAGGGCAAGAAGTCGAGATCGGGGTCGATCTCGGGCTCGGCGAGGGTCGCGCCACGGTGTGGACCTGCGACCTGACGCACGGTTACATCTCGATCAACGCGGATTATCGCAGCTGAGGTGCGGCGCGGCGGCGGTGGTGCGAGACGGTATCGTCCCGACCGTTAGACCGCTGTTCGGGATGGCCGCACCGACGGATAACCACGAATTTCTCGTCATTTCGCGCTTAACCCGGGATCCACTGCGCCGCGAGCGCTGGAGGCGTTGCTCTCGCGGAGCCATGGGTACCGGCTCAAGGCCGTAATGACGATGGCGGGAGGCGCCGCGTCAAACGGGCAACGATCCCTGTCGGAGAGGTGGAGCCCAAGTGGCCAATCAGTTCGCGCCGAGCGTCACCTCGCCGGCGATCCCCGCCCGCGCCGCGCCCTTGACCAGCAGCAACACGACCCGCTCGCCGGACCCTGCCGGCACCCGCGCCTCCAAGCGACCCGGCGTCGCGTCGCGCTTGCTCGCGATCGCTTGACCGTCGACGAACAGCTCGGCGCTTCCCGCCACCGAATCGAAGCGGATGATCCCGCCCTCGGCGCCGACCCGCCGCCACGGCCGCACCACTGTGCGCCACGCATGCCAGTCCGCGCCCGCCTCGCCAGGCACCAGCGCGCCGGGGCGGACGAACGCCCAGCTGTTGTTGTCGCCATCGGGCGGCGCGGCGTTCGCGGCGGGGCGCTCGCGCGACGCGGGCGAGCGGCGCCACTCGGCCAGCGGCTGGGCGCGACGCTGCTCGGGCCAATTGGCCGGGGACGCCATCGCGCGCCGGTCGATCGTCGCGCGCGCGCTTCGAAGCCCCGGCGACGTGGCGGTCAGGGTCACCGCACCGCCTCTCGCCGCGGCGCGCACGATCACCTGCGCCAGCCCGTTGAACAGGCTGCGCGCGTCACCCTGCTCGGGTTCGTGGCTGTTGGGATCGCCGTTGCCCAGGCCGATGATCTCGGCACCGCCGACGCCGAAGCGCACCGGGAGGTTGGCGGTGGGCACGTGGCGCCCCCGCGAGTCGATCGCGTCGACCGTCACCGGCAGCGCGTCCTCGCCGTCGCCCAGCATCACGCGCCGCGCCGGGGTGAGCCGCAGCGCCACCGCGGCGCCCGCCGTCTCGTGCGCCGCCCTCGCCACCTCGCGCCCGTCGCGCCGCGCCACCGCCTCGATCCGGCCGGGCGCGTACGGCACCTGCCACTCGTTGCCCATGATCCGGTCGACTCGCTGCGTGCCGAGCGCGCGGCCGTTGAGCGTCAGCGTCACCTCCTCGGCGTTGCTCATCACCAGCACGCGGACGGATTGCCCCTCGCGCCCCGGCCAGGTCCAGTGCGGCGCGATCGACACCACCGCGGCATCGTCGACCCAGTGTGCGCGGTGAACGTCATAGGCGGTCTTGGGAAAGCCGCAGAGATCCATGATGCCGAAGAAGCTCGAGATCGTCGGCCAGGCATAAGGCGTCGGCTCGCCGTGATAGTCGAAGCCGGTCCAGGTAAAGCCGCCCGCGACGAAGCGCCGCTCCGCGATCGCACGCCAGGTCGCGCGGTGCGTCCCGCCCCAGCTCGCCGCCTCGTCGTCGTAGGAAGAGATGACATGGCGCGCGGGGTCGCTGGCGAAGGCGCCGCGAGTCTCGAACGCGCTGGTGTCCTCCGAGCTGGTCAGCGCGCGGGTCGGGAAGAGCTGGTGGAAGCGGTCATAGTCGCCCTGATAATAATTGAAGCCGGTGACGTCGACGACGCTCGACACGCTGGCGGGCTCGAAGAAAGCGCCGTTCATCGCCGCGGTGACCGGGCGTGCGTCGTCGAGCGCGCGAACCGCATGCGCCATCCGCCGCACCATCTCGACGCCCGCGGGAGTGCCCTGCATCGGTTCCTCGTTGAACACCGACCAGAGGATCATCGAGGGATGATTGCGGTCGCGCCGCACCAGCCATTGTAGCTGCGCCATATAATCGGGCGCGGGGTTGAACTGGCGGTTCTCGTCCATGACGAGGAAGCCCATCTCGTCGCACAGGTCGAGGAACTCGGCGGCAGGCGCGTTATGCGAGCAGCGGATCGCGTTGCAGCCGATCGCTTTCAGGCGTTCGAGCCGCCAGCGATGCAGCGAGTCGGGCACGGCGACGCCGACGCCGGCATGGTCCTGGTGGAGGCAGACGCCCTTGAGCTTTACCGGCCGGTCGTTGAGGAAGAAGCCTTCGTTCGCGTCGAAGCGCGCGGTGCGGAAGCCGATCCGGGTACGGCGCTCGTCGGCCATACCCTCGCCCGTGACGCGCGTGACGACGGTGTAGAGCGTCGGCCGCTCGACCGACCAAAACAGCGGCGCGCCGGCGGCGAGCGACACGCGCGCCTCCGCCTCGTCAAGCGCGGCGACGGTCGCCTCGGTATCGCCGCGCGCGACCTCGCGCCCGTTTGGATCGAGCAGCCGTGCCTCGACCCGCACCGCGCGATCGTCGCGCGCGACGCTGGTGAGCGTCACCGCCACCGGCACGTGCCACGCGCCGTCCGCGCCGCGGCGCGGGTCGCAATGGACGCCGTCGCTCGCGATCGAGACCGGCGGCCGGCGCACCAGCCAGGCATGGCGGTAGAGACCTGCCCCCTCGTACCACCAGCCCTCCATCGCCTCGGCGTCGACGCGAATCGCGACGGTGTTGAGCTCCTCGCCGAAGCGCGCGAACGGGGTCAGGTCGACGTAGACGCTGGTGTAGCCCGACCATTGGTGCGCCACGACGCTGCCGTTGACCCATATCGTCGCGTTGGTGGCGATGCCGTCGAAGTGGAGCTCGATCCGCTGCCCGCGGTCGCTCACGTCGAGCGCGAAGTGGCGGCGGTACCAGCCGATCCCGCGTGGACGATAGCCCTGCGCGACATTGGCGCTTGCGACGAACGGCTGCGCCGACGCCCAATCGTGCGGCAGGCGGACGCGCTGCCAGTCGGAATCGTCATAGTCGATCGCCGCCGCGCCCTGCGCGTTGCCCGCCTTGACGCTGAGGTAGGTGGCATTGTGCGTGTCGAGCCGCGGCGGCGCGATGTCGCCCTCGTGGAACAGCCAGCCGCGCTCGAGCCGCACCCGCGTGGGATCGCCGACGAAGGCGGGCGGCGGCAACGCGTCAACGGGCGCGGGCATCGGCAGCCCGTCGCCGGCAGAACGGCGCGCGGCCGGCGCCGCAGCGAGCGGCGCGCCCGCGACCGTCGCGAGCGCGGCGGTACCGCGCAGCAAGTCACGCCGCCGCATCAGAGATCGGAGAGTTCGGCCACGAAGTCGTACGCGTCGCCGCGATAGTAAGAGCGGGTGAACTCCACCGCGCGCCCGTCGCGCAGGAAGCCGCGCCGCTCGATCAGCAGACCCGCATGGCCCGACTCGACACCCAGCATGCGCGCGTGCTCGCCCCCGAACGGCACCGCGCGCAACCGCTGCAGCGCGCGCGCCGGCCGGCTGCCCGCCGCCTGTAGCGCGGTGTAAAGAGAGTCACCCACCGCCTCGGCCGAGGGCAGGCAATAGCCCGCGATGGTGGAGAGCTCGAGCGCCATCGGCTCGTCGTCGGCACTGCGCAGCCGGTGGAAGCGGTACACCGCCGCGCCGGGCGACAGGCCGAGCGCCATCGACTCCTCGGGGCTCACCGTCCCAGCGGCACGCAGGATCCACTGGCTCGACGCGGTCTTGCCGCGCGCTGCCATGTCCTCGGTGAAGGACGAGAGTTTGGAGAAGCTCTTCTCGACGCGCCCCGCGACGAAGGTGCCCGCGCCGCGCCGCCGGGTGAGCAATCCCTCCTCGACCAGGCCGCCGATCGCCTTGCGCACCGTGATGCGCGACACGTCATATTCAACCGCGAGATCGCGCTCGGCCGGGATGGCGTCGCCCTGCTGGAGCTTGCCGCCGCCGATCCCGTCGCGGATCACCTGTTGTAGCTGGAGGTAGAGTGGCGCCGCATTGCCCCGCCGGAACTTTCCGATCTCTTCGGCGAACCCCATTCTCTTCTCCCCTGCCCGCCGATCGTCGCCGGATCATCGCAGCGTACCGGAACCGGTCCACCGCCACAATCGCCGCGATCCCATCGATAGAACCACTTAGTGCCGGCCCGAGCACGCCACCCGGCCATCACGGCCGGATCGGGAAACCCAACCCCGTCCGCCACTTACTGGAACGTGCACGACACGTAACCAAAGTGCAATTTTTTGTCGCTTGATTGGTATACTTTGGTTATACCATGTTGAAATCGCAGAGCGGGATCAACCCGACGCGCGGTCGCGGGGCGAATACGGCTTTTCACATCGGGCGAGCGGTCAGGGCCGGATCGCCCAAAGGGGAGAATATGACGATGCGTATGCGGCAATTGGTCCTACTCTCGACCGCGCTGACCGGCCTCGCTGGCACCGCGCAGGCGCAGCAGACCCCGCCCTCGACCACACCGCCGAGCGAGGCCGCCCCGGCGGTTGATCCGTCGAGCGACGCCACCGGCGAGGACGTCGTCGTCACCGGCTATGCGCGCAGCCTCCGGCAGGCGATCGAAGTCAAGCGCAGCGCCAACGCGGTGGTGGACGCGATCTCGGCCGAGGACATCGGCAAGTTTCCCGATCGCAACGTCGCCGAATCGCTCGCGCACATCCCCGGCGTGTCGATCGACCGCCGCTTCGGCGAGGGCGAGAAAGTCGCGATCCTCGGCACCGATCCGGCGCTCAACCGCATGCTGCTCGACGGCCACGCGCTCGCCTCGGCCGACTGGGGCGGCAACGACAACGACCCGTCCAGCCGCACCTTCAACTATTCGCTGCTCGCACCCGAGCTGGTCGACCGGCTCGAGGTCTACAAGTCGCCCGAGGCGCGGCTCGAGGACGGCAGCCTCGGCGGCACGGTGATCGTGCGCACGCGTCGGCCGTTGGAGCTGGAGGCCAATTCGCTGTTCGGCTCGGGCGGCTACACCTACAATGACCGTTCGGACAAGGGCAGCGTCCGCGGCTCGGGGCTGTACAGCTGGAAGAACAAAGACGAGACCTTCGGCTTCCTCGTCGCCGCCACCTATGACAAGCAGCAGCTGGTCCGCGCGGGCGTCGAGTTCTTCGGCTATGACAACAGCGTTCCCAACGCCGACGGCACGTACAGCAGCCCGTTCGTCAATCGCGACAGCGCCACAGGCGCGCTCAGCCTGAAGAACCCCAACGCGACGGTCAGCGGCGGCACCATCTCCGACCTGTACAAGGCCGCCTCGCCGTTCGGCATCAACTACGCCTATTTCCAGCAGCAGCGCGAGCGCACCAGCGTCTCGGGCACGGTGCAGTACCGCCCGGCGAGCAACCTGACGCTGACCCTGAACGGCCTGCACATCAACGGCAATTACAACAATTATAGCCAGGCGATGTACACCATCCCGGGCGCGTGGAGCGGCGCGGACCTGCAATCGGCGACCGTCTCGAACGGTCTGGTGACCGAGGCCAGTTTCGGCGCGGCGACCAGCCAGCGCAACGCGCAGGTCGACACGCTGGTGCGAGCGACCAAGCTGAAGACCGACAACCTCAATTTCTTCGCCGACTGGGAAGGCGACGACGGCGCGAAGGTGACGTTCCTCGGCGGGTGGAGCAAGGCGACCGGCGGGCGCAACCCGGAATATCTGTTCAACGTGCAGACCAAGCTGCCGTTCAGCTACGCAATCAGCCCCACCACCGCCGAGGTGAACTATACCGGCGACCTGACCAACCCGGCCAATTACTTCACCAACCCGCAGAACAATCCGGTCACGATCGAGGGCGTGCCCTACAACGTCAACGGCACGCAGCTGAACGCAGCGCAGATCGGCGGCCTCGACTATAGCGTCACGACCGATCGCGACATCTTCGGCGGCTTCGACGCGACCGTCCCGCTCGGCGACGGCTTCTTCAAGCAGGTGCTGATCGGCGCGCGGATCACCGACCACGTCAACAAGATCGACGCACGCGGCATCAACACCTATCTGACGACCTCGAAGCTAGGCTCCGAGCTGGGCGTCACCACGCTGACCACGCCGGACGGCATCTTCGACGGCTCTGGCGGCTCGGGCTCCGCGACCCAATATCTCAACCTGCCGCGCGAGGCGGTGATCGACATCCTGGCGAACAGCATCAACACGCCGCTGTTCACCAAGGTCGGCGGTTCGACCCGCGTCGAGGAGCGCACCGCCGCCAGCTACGTCCAGGTCAATTTCGACCAGGGCGGCCTGCGCGGCAACCTCGGCGGGCGGCTCGTCTACACGCGCGACGTGTCTTACTATGCGCTGTCGCTGCCGACCCTGGACAACCCCAACCCGATCCCGGTGCCGACCAGCACCTCGACCGACTATCTGAAGTTCCTTCCCGCGCTCAACGTCGCCTATGAGATCAATCCGCAGGTCATCGTGCGCGGCGCGGTGGCCAAGGTGATCTCGCGTCCGCGCTATCAGGACCTCGCGGCATCGATCACGCAGAACGACGTCACCTTCGACGCGGGCGGCGGCAACCCGAACCTGAAGCCCTATGAGTCGACCAACTATGAGGTGACCGCGGAATTCTACCCGCGCGCGGGCGCGCTGCTGTCGCTGGAGCTGTATCGCCGCGAGATCGGCAACTACATCCTGTCGACGACGCTCAACAACCAGAGCTTCTACAACTCGCTCGAGGGCCGGGTGATCAACACTTATCGCCTCTCCAGCCCGATCAACGCGGGCAAGGCGAAGGTGAACGGCGTGCTGGTCAACGGCCAGGCGGAGATCTGGAATGGCTTCGGCATCCAGGCGAACTATGCCTATCAGGACAGCTCGACCTCGGTGATCCCGGGCGTGGACGGCGAGCTGAACCTGCCCTATCTTTCGAAGCACACGGTCAACGTCATCCCTTATTTCGAGAAGGGACCCTTCCAGGCGCGCGTCAGCTACAATTACCGCTCGTCCTACTTCCGCGCGATCGGCCGCCTGAACTCGTTCGAGATGGTGGCGCCCTACAACCAGCTCGACGCCTCGGCCTCGCTCGCGCTGACGCCGAACATCTCGCTGACCGTCAACGCGCAGAACCTGCTCGACGAGACTTACCTGCAATATAGCGGCACGCGCGACCGCCCGTCGGCCTTCTACAAGAACGGCCGTACCTTCGTGGGAAGTGTCACCTTCCGGATGTAAAGTGGGCTGCCATACCTGTCGCCCTGGTGAAAGCCGGGGCCCAGTTGGGGAAGCCGGGGTGGGAGCCACCAACGTCGCTCAACTGGACCCCGGCGTTCGCCGGGGTGACAGTAAGCGAGGGCGGCTCCGCTCTTCATACGGCTTCGCCTCTCCCCACGAAGTCATGCATCCCCCAAGCCACAGCCCTTTCTTTTTATGGCCGAGGCATGGACGCCTGGCGGCGCATCGGTCATGATACCTCTTAATACCAAAACGTAACCAAGGGGTGGGCATGATCCGCAGCACGCTGGGGGCCTCGATCGGGGCGGCATTGGTGATCGCGACACCGGCGACGGCGCAGCGCGGCGGTGACGTACCCAAGCTGCTTCCCATGCCGCAGTCGCTCACGCGCGGAACCGGCACGCTGACCGTCGCCGCCGGCACTGGCGTGGCCACGGAAACGCCGCTGGCCGAGACCGCGGCCAGGCTGCTGATCGATCATGTCCGCACCGCGCGCGGCATCGCACTCGCGCCCGTCGAGGCCACGAGCGCGCGGATCCGCTTCGTCGCCGATCCCTCGATCAAGGGCGATGAGGCCTATCGCCTCACCGTCGCGCGCGACGGCGTCCGCGTCGCCGCCTCGGCCGCGCCGGGCTTCGTCCACGGTGCGATGACATTGGTGCAATTGCTCAGCCCTGACGCGCGTTTCGGCCAGCCCGTCCGCGTGCCCGCGGTGACGATCGAGGATTCACCGCGCTTCGCCTGGCGCGGGCTCATGCTGGACACCGCCCGGCACTTCCTCCCGCTGCCCGAGATCGAGCGGATCGTCGACCAGATGGCCGCGGTGAAGCTCAACACGCTCCACCTCCATCTCAGCGACGACCAGGGCTGGCGCTTCGAGGTGAAGCGCTATCCGAAGCTCACCGAGGTCGGCGCGTGGCGCACCCCGCCCTCCACCGGTGGCGCGGCGCCGATGCAGCGCTACGGCGGCTTCTACACGCAGGACGAGCTGCGCGGCCTGGTACGCTACGCCGCCGACCGCGGCATCACGATCGTCCCCGAGATCGACCTTCCCGGCCACGCCCAGGCGCTGGTCGCGGCCTATCCCGAGTTCGGCGTGCTCGGCGACCGCCCCGAGACAGGCAACGGCTGGGGCATCTTCCCCTATCTGCTCAATCCCGGGCCCGAGGGCGTCGCCTTCGTCAAGCAGGTGCTCGACGAGCTGATCGACGTGTTCCCCGGCACCTACGTCCACCTCGGCGGCGACGAGGCGGTGAAGGACCAGTGGGAGCGCAGCCCCGCCGTCCAGGCGCAGATCAAGGCGCTCCACCGCAAGGACGAGAACGCGCTGCAGAGCTGGCTGATCGACGAGCTCGGCACCTATCTGTCGAGCAAGGGTCGGCGGCTGATCGGCTGGGACGAGATCCTGGAGGGCGGCCTGCCCCCGTCGGCCTCGGTGATGTCGTGGCGCGGCGAGAAGGGCGCCATCGACGCCGCGAACCAGAACCACGACGTCGTGCTCTCGCCCGCGCCGACGATGTACATCAACTATCTCCAGAGCCACCGCGCCGACGAGCCGCCCGGCCCGATCCAGGTGCAGACGCTCGCCGACACCTACGCCTATGACCCGATGCCCAAGGGGCTCGACCCGGCCAAAGCGGGCCACGTGCTCGGCGCGCAGATGAACCTGTGGAGCGAGTATCTCGTCACGCCCTATCAGTATCAGCACTCGATCTTCCCGCGCCTCGCCGCGCTGGCGGAGAACAGCTGGATCGAGCGGCCGCGCGACTTCGCCGGCTTCCTGACGCGGCTCCAGCCGCAGGTGGCGCGCTGGAAGCGCGGCGGGGTCGAGGTGGCAGACTCCAGCGCCGCCGTCGGCTTCCGGCTCGCGGGCACGCGTGGCGAGGCACTGCGCGGCAAGCGGGTGAATCTCACGCTCGCGCAGGACGCGCCGCAGGGGACGATCCGCTACACGCTCGATGGCGCGGCGCCGACGCCCAGGTCGCGCCGCTACGCCGCGCCGCTGTCGCTCGTGCTCGGGCAGACGGTGCGCGCCGCGCCGTTCGACGCTGCCGGCACCGCGCTCGCCGCGCCGCGCGCGTTCGACACCGGGCGCGCGGCGCTGCTCACGCGCGTGTCGGGCGAGATGGCGGCCTGTCCGGGCGAGACGCGCGGGCTGCGCGTGCCGCTCACCACCGACGCCACCGCCAACACGCCGACCTACGACATCAACATTTTCAACCTGTGCAGCGTCTATCCCGCCGCCCCGCTCGACGTCGCGGGCGGCTTCACCGTCGAGGTCGCGCGGCTGGCGCGCAACCACGGGCTCGCGCACGACTTCGACAAGGTGCGCCGCCACTTCAACGTCACCCCACACGGCGAGCTGCTGGTGATGCTGGGCTGCCCCGCGATGAAGGACGGCAAGCCCGTCCCAGACGCGCCCCGCCCCGCCGTCGTCGCGAGCTTCCCGCTGCCCGATCCCGCGAGCACGCCGCAGCGGCAGCGCTTCACCGGCACGCTGCCGGCGATGGACGGCGACCGCGACCTCTGCTTCCAGTTCACCTCCCCGCTCACCGAGCCGCTGTACGCGGTCGAGCGGGTCAGCCTCACGGACCGTCGTTGATGCGTCGTACCGCCCTGCTCTGCCTGCCGCTCCTGTTCGTCGCCGGCGCCGCGGCCGCCGCCCCCAAGGCCGTTACCCCGCTCGACACCGGCTGGCGCGTGCGGATCGACCCCGCCGACGCCGCCGCGGCCAGGGCGCATCCCCGCGCCGCCCAGTGGTTCGCCGCGACGGTGCCGGGCAGCGTCCAGCAGGACCTGATCGCGACGCGGCAGGTGCCCGACCCGTTCCTGCGCACCAACGAGGCGGCGATCCAATGGGCCGGGCTGACCGCCTGGCAGTATCAGCGCGTGCTCCACGTCACGCCCGCGATGCTCCAGCGCGACCATCTCGACCTCGTGTTCGACGGGCTCGACACGTTCGCGACCGTCTCGATCAACGGTCAGGTCGCGCTCACCGCGGACAACGCGCACCGCCGCTGGCGGGTCGACGCCAAGAAATGGCTGAGGGTCGGGCGCAACGAGGTCACGATCGCCTTCGCCTCGCCGATCAGAAAGCTCCAGCCGATGGTGCTGGCGGAGGCGAACCCGCTGCCGGGCGAGTATGACTCCTCGTTCGGCGACGAGCCCAAGGGCAAGCAGACCTCGCCCTACATCCGCAAGCCCAAGTACCATTACAGCTGGGACTGGGGTCCGCGCATCGTCAACGTCGGCGTGTGGCAGGACGTGCGGCTCGAGGCGTGGGACGAGGCGCGGCTCGACCGGATGGTGGTCGAGCAGGTCGCGCTCAACGACCAGGAGGCGCGGCTCGCCGCCAAGTTCGAGGTGATCGCCGATCGCGCGCGCACCGCGACGCTGCGCGCGCAGGTGGCGGGGCCGGACGGTAAGACCATCACTGCCGAGCAGAACGTCTCGCTTGCCCCCGGGCTCAACCGCGTCACCGTGCCGCTCGCGATTGCCTCGCCGCAGCGCTGGCAACCTGTCGGCTATGGGGCTCAGCCCTTGTACCGCGTCAGCGGCGCGTTGGTCGAGGACGGCGCGACGAGCGACGGCGCCGAGCGCCGTATCGGCCTGCGCACCGTCGAGCTGATCCGCGGTGACGGCGCCTTCGGCTTCCGCGTCAACGGTATCCCGATCTTCGCCAAGGGCGCGAACGTGATCCCGTTCGACAGCTTTCCGTCGCGCGTCACCGCTGAGACGATGCGCGGGCTGCTGCGCGACGTCAAGGCGGTCAACATGAACATGCTGCGGATCTGGGGCGGTGGCCACTATCTGCCCGACTCCTTCTTCGACGCCGCCGACGAGATGGGGCTGATGATCTGGTCGGACTTCATGTTCGGCGGCTCGGTCACTCCACCCGACGCGGCGTTCCGCGAGAACGTCCGCGTCGAGGCCGAGGAACAGGTCGCGCGCCTCTCGGGCCACCCCTCGATCGTGCTGTGGGCGGGCGGCAACGAGGTGCTGTCGGGCTGGGAGAATTGGTCCGATCGCAAGGCGTTCAAGAAGCGGGTCGGCGCCGACGAGCAGGAGCGGATCGGCACCGGCATGGCGGTGCTGTTCGACCGCGTGCTGCGCGACGCGGTGCGCGACTATGACCCGGCGGTCCCGTACTGGCCGGGCTCACCCTCGACCGGTTACGAGGGCCCGGTCGACACTGATGCCGCCGGCGACCGCCACTTCTGGGACGTGTGGTCGGGCTCCAAGCCGGTCGAGAACTATCTCGACAGCTGCCCGCGCTTCATGAGCGAGTACGGCTTCCAGGGCGCACCCGACCTCGCCACGATCAAGGACTTCGCGGGCACGCTCAAACTCACCCCCGATGCGCCGGTGATGCGCGCGCACCAGAAGTTCCTCGCCGGCGAAGGCAACGAGCGGCTGATGTTCTACCTGCGCGAGCGCCTCGGCGAGCCGCGCGACTTCGCCGACTTCGTTTATCTCACGCAGGTCAACCAGATGCAGGCGATCGAGCTGGCCGCGCTGCATCACCGCGCCTGCCGCCCGACCAACATGGGCTCGCTCTACTGGCAGCTCAACGACGTCTGGCCCGCGATCTCCTGGGCGAGCATCGATCATTCGGGGCGGTGGAAGCTGCTCCATTATGCCGCGCGTCGCTTCTTCGCGCCGCAGGCGATCGTCGCCGAGCATCGCGACGGAAAGCTGCGCATCGCCGTCGTGTCCGACGCGACCCAGCCGATCGCGGCGCGCTGGCGTGTGCGCGCCTTCGCCACCGACGGCGGCGCGTTGGGCGAGCGCGGCGGCGACCTCACGCTCGCGCCGCTCGCCGCCGCGGAGGTGGCCTCGATCGCCGACGCCGAGCTGTTCGCCGCCGCGCCCGCCGAGGCGAGCTATGCGGTGGCCGAGCTCATCATCGGCGACGCAGTGGTGAGCCGCCGCGTGATCGAGCGCGTGCTACCCAAGGCGATGCGCTGGCCCGATCCCGGTCTCAGCGCGCGCTGGGACGGGCGCAGCGTCACCGTCACCGCGCAGAAGCTGGCGAAGGCGGTGATGCTCGACTTCGGCGCCACCGCGGCGCAACCGTCCGACGACGGCTTCGACCTCTTGCCCGGCGAGAGCCGCACCGTCACGATCGAGTCCGCAGCATCGCCGACCGCGTTGAAGCGCGCGCTGGTGCTGCGCTCGCTGGGAGGAAAGCATTGATCTGGCTGTTACTCGCGCAGGCCGCCGACCCGGTGGCCGCGACCGTCGCGACGATGACGATCGAGGAGAAAGCGGCGCAGCTGCAGAGCACCGCGCGGGCCGACACCAAGGCCAAGCTGCCCGCCTATGACTGGTGGAGCGAAGGGCTGCACGGCGTGGCGCGCAACGGCTACGCCACCGTCTTCCCGCAGGCGATCGGCATGGCCGCGACCTGGGACACCGACCTGGTCCACCGCATCGGCGACGTGGTCGCGACCGAGGCGCGCGCGCGCTTCAACGCGCGACCGGTCGACGCCGACCGCCGCATCTATGAGGGGCTGACGATCTGGTCCCCCAACATCAACATCTTCCGCGACCCGCGCTGGGGCCGGGGGCAGGAGACCTACGGCGAGGACCCGTATCTCACGGGGAAGTTGGGCGTCGCCTTCATCACCGGGCTGCAGGGGCCGAACCCGCTCTATCCCAAGGTAATCGCCACCCCGAAGCATTTCGCGGTGCACAGCGGCCCCGAGGCTGGGCGCGACGGCTTCGACGTCGACCCGAGCCCGCAGGACGTGGAGGCAACCTATACCCCCGCGTTCCGGCTCGCGATCACCGAGGGCAAGGCGCGCTCGCTGATGTGCGCCTACAACTCCATCCACGGCGTGCCCGCCTGCGCCTCCTCGCCTTTGCTCAACGACCGGCTGCGGCGCGACTGGGGCTTCACCGGCTTCACCGTCTCCGACTGCGACGCGGTCGCCAACGTCCATCTCTTCCACCATTACCGGCTCGACGTCGCCGAGGCGGCTGCGGTGTCGGTGCGCGGCGGTGACGATCTCAACTGCGGCAACACCTATGGCGCGCTGCCCGAGGCGGTGAAGCGCGGGCTGGTGAGCGAGCAGGAGGTCGACCGCGCGCTGATCCGCTCGCTCGAGGCGCGTCGCGCGCTCGGCATCGCGTTCGACGCGACCAGTCCCTGGTCGAAGATCGCAGCCAGCGAAGTGGGCACGCCCGCGCACCACGCGATCGCGCTGGAGGCGGCGCGCAAGGCGATCGTGTTGCTCAAGAACGACGGCGATCGGCTGCCGCTCGCGCCGGGTACCAAGGTGGCGGTGATCGGCGCCAACGCGGACGATCTCGGCGTCCTCCAGGGCAACTACCACGGCACCGCCGCGCGCCCGGTGACGCCACTACAGGGCGTGCGCGCGCGCTTCCCGGGCGCGACCTACGCGCAGGGCTCGGTGCTGGCGGACGGCGCGCCGGTGGTGCTGCCCGAGACCGCGCTCAAGGGGCTGACCGTTAGCTACACCGCGGGCGAGCGCACCGTCGCCCCCGCCGCGGCGCGCACGATCGACCTCGACCTCAACCGCGCGGCGCCCGCACCCGAGCTGCCGGTGACCGGCTATGTCGCGCGCTGGACCGGCGCGCTCCAGCCGCCGGCGGCGGGGCGCTACCGGCTGGTGCTCGACCAGACGCAATGCTGGAAGAACTGCACCACGCATGACAGCGCGCGGCTGACGATCGGCGGGCGCGTGCTCCACGACGGTGCGCTGCCCAAGGGCCGCGTCGAGATCGATTACGACAGCGATGGCAGCGCGCAGCCGCTCGAGCTCACGCTTGACCATCGCAGCGAGGACGACAGCTTCCGCCTGCTGTGGCTGCCCCCCGCCGACGCGCTGCTGGACGAGGCGGTCGCCGCCGCGCGCGGCGCCGACGTGGCGGTGGTGGTCGGCGGGCTCTCGCCCGACCTCGAGGGCGAGGCGCTCCAGGTGCAGGTACCTGGCTTCGTCGGTGGTGACCGTACCGACATCGCGCTGCCAGCGCCGCAGCAGCGGCTGCTCGCCGCGCTGAAGGCGACGGGCAAGCCGATCGTGCTGGTGCTCGCCAGCGGCAGCGCGGTCGCGGTCGATCCCGCGGTGGCGGACTCGATCGTGGCGCTATGGTACCCCGGCGAGGCGGGCGGCACCGCGCTGGCGGACGTGCTCTCAGGTGCGACCAACCCGTCGGGCCGGCTGCCGGTGACCTTCTACAAGGCGACAACCGACCTGCCCGCCTTCGTCGATTATGGCATGAAGGACCGGACCTACCGCTATTTCACCGGCACACCGCTCTGGGGCTTCGGCCACGGGCTGAGCTACACCCGCTTCGGCTATGATCGAGTCAGCGCGCCAGCCACGCTCGCTGCGGGAGCGCCGCTGACGCTCACCGCGCGCGTGACGAACCAGGGCCAGCGCGCCGGCGAGGAGGTGGTGCAGGCCTATGTCGTGCCGCCAGCCACCAAGGGTGGGAGCTTCACGGCACCGGTACTCCAGCGCCAGCTTGCCGGCTTCCAGCGCATCGCGCTCCGGCCGGGCAAGAGCGGCACCGCACGGCTCACGCTCGACCCGCGCTTCCTCAGCGTGGTCGAGCGCGACGGCCGCCGCCACGTGCCGCCGGGCGCCTATCGCGTCTGGGTTGGCGGCGGCCAGCCGGGCGATGGAGAGGGAAGCTGGGTCGCCGTGACTCTAACGGGCGAGGACAAAGACCTGCCGAAGTGAGGGCGCCTCGCCTTACCACCTCGTCGCCCCGGATTCATCCCGGGGCCTACCTCGCAGCGCACCTCGCGATCGCGACGCGCGCGGCACGGTGGATCCCGGACCATGTCCGGGATGACGACCTAGGAGAAGACATAGCATGACGATCGACCGCCGCACCTTCGTGGGCGCCGCCGCGGCCCTGGCCGCCGCCCCCACGACCGCGCGTGCCGCCACCCACGCGGCCTTCGCCAGCAAGCGCCCGTCGCTCGGCGAGCGCCGCTTCACCAGCCGCGCGGTGGAGCAGGAGATGCAGCGCGTCTCGACCAAGATCGGCGATCCCAAGCTGCGCTGGATGTTCGGCAACTGCTACCCGAACACGCTCGACACGACGGTGCGGCTAGGAACGGTCGACGGCCGCGCCGACACGTTCGTGATCACCGGCGACATCGACGCGATGTGGCTGCGCGACAGCTCGGCGCAGGTGGCGCCCTACGTCCATCTCGCCAAGGCCGACCCGCGGCTGGGCGAGCTGTTCCGCGGGCTGATCGCGCGGCAGGCGCGCTGCATCCTGATCGACCCGTATGCGAACGCCTTTCTTGAGGACCCCAGGGCCAAGACGCAGCTGGAATGGTCGCTCAAGGACGTCACCGAGCTCAAGCTGGGCGTGGCCGAGCGCAAGTGGGAGATCGACTCGCTCTGCTATCCGATGCGGGTGGCGCTGCAATATTGGCAGGCGACCGGCGACGCGCGCCCGTTCGACAGGACCTGGGCGGAGGGCGCGCGCGCCAGCATCCGCACCTTCCGCGAGCAGCAGCGCAAGGACGGGCCGGGGCCGTACCGCTTCCTGCGCGTGTCCGACCGCAACACCGAGACGTTGCCCTCGCGCGGCTACGGCAATCCGATCAAGCCGGTCGGGCTGATCGCCTCGGGCTTCCGCCCCTCCGATGACGCGTGCCAATATCCCTTCCTGATCCCGTCCAACCTGTTCGCGGTGAGCGCGCTGCGCGGTCTGGCGACGGTGGCGAACGAGGCCAAGAAGGATGCGGCGCTGGCGCAGGAGGCAAGCGCGCTGGCGGACGAGGTCGGCGCGGCGCTGCGCGCTTACGGCACGATGAAGCTGCGCGACGGCCGCGAGGTCTGGGCCTATGAGGTCGACGGCTACGGCAATGCCTATTTCATGGACGACGCCAACGTGCCGTCGCTGTCGGGGCTCTCCTATCTCGGCTGCGTCGCCCCCGACGACGCGCTGTGGCGCCGTACCGAGGCGGCGGCGTGGAGCGACGTGAACCCCTATTTCTTCCGCGGTCGCGCCGGCGAGGGTATCGGGGGTCCGCACGCGGGGCTGCGGCAGATCTGGCCGATGTCGCTGATCGTGCGCGCGCTGTCGACCAACGATCCGGCGGTGATCCGCGCCTGCCTCAGGACGATCCGAGACACCGACGCGGGCACGGGCTTCATCCACGAGAGCTTCGACCAAGACGATCCGAACACGTGGACGCGCCACTGGTTCGCCTGGGCCAACGGTCTGTTCGGCGAGCTGATCGTGCGGCTGGCCGCGACGCAGCCCGCGCTGCTCGCGGGAGCGCTGTAATGGAGCGGGACGAGGTCGGGACGCTCGCTGCCGTCACCGGTGCCCCAGCGGAGGCCGGGGCTCAGTTGGAGAACGCTGCGCAAGAGTCACTACGGCCTACGCAGCTGGACCCCGGCCTTCGCCGGGGTACGGGCGAGGTGAGAAACGAAGCGCCGCGCCCTCACCGCCTCCAGCTCAGCCGTCGCGCGCTGCTCGCCACCGCCGCGAGCACCGCGCTCGCCGCCCCGCTCCCCCTCGCCGCCGCGGCGCGAAGGCAGCGCACCGCCCCCAACCTCTTCGTCGGCACGGGCGGCGACGGCCACACCTATCCCGGAGCGACGCTCCCCTTCGGCATGGTGCAGCTCTCGCCCGACACCGACGTCGAGCGCTGGGACACCTGCTCGGGCTACCACCACGGCGACGGCTCGATCATGGGGTTCAGCCACACCCACCTCTCGGGCACGGGCATCGGCGACATGCTCGACGTGCTGCTGGTGCCGACACGCGGCGAGGTGAAGCTCACGCCCGGCCCGCTCGCCGATCCCGACGCTGGCTATCGCCAGCGCTACTCCGACGAGCTTGCCGAGCCCGGCTATTACCGCGTGAAGCTCGAGAGCGGCGTGCTCGCCGAACTCACCGTGACCGAGCGCACCGGCTGGCACCGCTACACCTTCCCCGGGGGCGCGGCGCATGTGCTGGTCGACCTGTCGCACCTCGTGCTCGACAAGAGCGACGCCAAACCGCTGATCGACGAGGCCTCGCTCGCGCTCGACGCCGAGGGCACGCTGACTGGCAGCCGCCGCGTCCATCGCTGGGCCAAGGGACGGCGCATTCACTTCGCACTCCAGCTGTCGCGCCGGCCCGACCGCGTGACCTTCTACGGCGATGAGGACAAGGAGCAGCCCGCCGGCGCCAGCGGCGTGCGGGGCAAGCGCGTCAAGGCGGTGCTCCACTTCGACGAGGCCGGGGGCGCGCCGCTGCTGGCGCGCTGCGGCATCTCCGCGGTCGACGTCGCGGGGGCGCGGGCCAACCTCGCCGCCGAGGCGCGCGGCTGGGACTTCGACGCGGTCCGCCGCGCCGCCGCACGCCGCTGGGCCAACCAGCTCGGCGCGATCGCGGTGGAGGGCGGCAGCGCCGACCAGCGCGTCATCATGGCCTCGGCCTTGTACCACGCGATGGTCGCGCCGACACTCTTCTCCGACGTCGACGGCCGCTACATCGGACTCGATCGCCGGCCGCAGCGCGTCCCCGCGGGCGAGCGCGCTTTCTCGACCTACTCGCTGTGGGACACGTATCGCGCGCTCCACCCGCTGCTGACGCTCGTCGCGCCCGATCAGGCCGGGGCGCTGGTGCGCGACCTCGTCCGTCAGACGCAGCAGAGCCCCTACGGCCCGCTCGTCTGGCCGCTCCAGGGCGTCGAGACCGGGACGATGATGGGCTGGCACGGCGTGTCGGTGCTCGCCGAGGCGCAGGCCAAGGGGATCCCCGCCGACTATGCCGCCGCCTGGCCGGCGATCCGCAAACGCTCGTTCGATTTCACCGCGCCCGACCTCGACAACAGCAAGGGTCGCGACCTGTACGACGCCAAGGGCTATGTCCCCGCCGACGTCTGGTTCGAGAGCGTCAGCCGCACGCAGGAATATGCCTATGACGACTGGGCCTCGTCACACCTCGCGCGCGCTGCGGGGCAGAGCGCCGACGCCGAGCGGCTGGGGAAGCGCTCGGGCAACTGGCGCAACGTGATCGATGCCCGCATCGGCTTCGCGCGCCCGCGCTTCGCCGACGGCAGCTGGTGGAAGGACTATGATCCGATCCAGCTCGGCCACATGCCCAAGCCGTGGTGGCGCGACTATACCGAGGCGAACGGCTGGCAGGCGACCTTCCTCAACCAGCACGACGTCTATGGGCTGATCCGCCACATCGGCGGCGACCGCGCGTTCGAGGCTAAACTGGACGCGCTGTTCACCGCCCCCTCGACGCTGCCCGCCAACGCGCCGCCCGATATCGCCGGGCTGGTCGGCCAGTACGCGCACGGCAACGAGCCCGACCAGCACGCGCCCTATCTCTACGCCTATGTCGGCGCGCCGTGGAAGACGCAGGCGATGGTGCGGCGACTGTGCGTCGAGATGTACCAGAACGCGCCCAAGGGCGTGATCGGTAACGACGATTGCGGGCAGATGAGCGCCTGGTTCGTGTTCTCGGCGCTGGGCTTCTACCCGGTCGACCCGGTCGAGGCGGCCTATGTGTTCGGCTCGCCCCTGTTCGAGCGCGCGACGCTGCGCGTCGGTGATGGCAAGCGGCTGGTGATCGAGGCGCCGGGCAACCGCGCCGACACGCCCTATGTCGCCGCGGTGACGTGGAACGGGCGGCCCTGGACGAAGAGCTGGATCAGCCACGCCGAGCTGGTCAGGGGAGGCACGCTGCGCTTCACGATGAGCGCGACGCCGGTGCCCGGCTTCGGCCGCGCGATGGCGGATCGCCCGCCGTCGTTCGGGCGGGTGCCGGGGTGAGCGCGACTTTCTCGCTTCCTATTGCCGCGGCGAAGGCGGACCCTTTGCAAGAGCCGCGCAACGCTCTCGCACTTCCGTCATCCCGGACTTGTTCCGGGATCAACGCTTCTGCGAAGGCGAAGGGCGGTAAGTTCGCGGGACGGTGGTTCCCGGAACAAGTCCGGGATGACGGAAGGTTTTTCAAAGGTCTCGCGACCACCCCGGCTCACTTTCGGGTCGCGCGCGAGATGCGGCGACCTTGCCCAACTGAACCCCGGCGTTCGCCGGGGTGGTGCTATCCTCTGCTATCGCGCCCCGACTGGAGCCACCCATGACCGACCTCACCCGCCGCGCGCTGCTCGCCGCCAGCGCCGCCACCGCCGCACTGCCCGCCGCCGCGCAGCGCACCGCTGCGCCGAAGCCCTGGGGCGCGACGCCGTCGCGGCGTCAGCTCGCCTGGCACGCGCGCGAGCAATATGCCTTCGTCCATTTCTCGATCAACACCTTCACCGACCGCGAATGGGGCTACGGCGACGAGAGCCCGGCGTTGTTCAACCCCAGCGACTTCTCCGCCGACCAGATCGTCGCCGCGGCCAAGGCGGGCGGCATGCGCGGCATCATCCTCACCGCCAAGCACCACGACGGCTTCTGCCTCTGGCCGACCCGGCTGACCGAACATTGCATCCGCAACAGCCCCTACAAGCAGGGCAAGGGCGACATCGTGCGCGAGATGGAGCTGGCGACCCGGCGCGCCGGACTCGCTTTCGGCCTCTATCTCTCGCCCTGGGATCGCAACCATCCGGAGTACGGCCGTCCAGGCTACGTCGACTATTTCCGCCAGCAGGTGGTCGAACTCTGCACCAACTACGGCGAGCTGTTCGAGTTCTGGTTCGACGGTGCCAACGGCGGCGACGGCTATTACGGCGGCGCGCGGGAGGCGCGGAAGATCGACGCGCCGCGCTATTACAACTGGCCGTCGATCGTGGCGCTGGTCCACCAGCATCAGCCGATGGCGTGCACCTTCGACCCGCTCGGCGCCGACGTGCGCTGGGTCGGCAACGAGGACGGCGTCGCGGGCGACCCGTGCTGGCCGACCATGCCCAACCACCCCTACGTGCAGAGCGAGGGCAACTCGGGCGTGCGCGGCGCGCCTTTGTGGTGGCCGGCCGAGACCGACGTCTCGATCCGCCCGGGCTGGTTCTACCACGCCGACGAGGACGCCAAGGTCAAGGACCCGGCGCGGCTGCTGCGGCTGTACGACGAGTCGGTCGGGCGCGGCACCAACCTCAACCTCAACCTGCCGCCGGACCGGCGCGGCCGGCTGCACGACCATGATGTCGCGGTGCTCAAGAGCTTCGGCGACGCGCAGGCCGCGACCTATGCGACCGATCTCGCGCGCGGCGCGGTCGCGCACGCCAGCGCCGAGCGCGGGCCAGCCTTCGCCGCGGCGCGCGTGCTCGACGGGCGGCGCGACACCTATTGGTCGACGCCCGACGCGATCACGACGCCGACGCTCACGCTCGACCTGCCGCCGGGCCGCGCGTTCGACGTGATCCGGCTGCGCGAGCATCTGCCGCTCGGCGTGCGCGTGACCCGCTTCGCGGTCGACCTGGAGGAGGGCGGCGCGTGGCGCACGGTCGCGGAGCATGAGTGCATCGGCGCGCAGCGGATCATCCGCCTGCCGCGGCCAAGCGAAGCGCGGCGGCTGCGGCTGCGCGTGGTCGAGGCGCCCGCCTGCCCCGCGATCAGCGAGATCGCGCTGTTCCGCCAGGTTGCGCCGGTCGCGGTGGCGCCGGTGCGCTCGTCCGACCCGACCGTGCTCGCCAAAGACAAGTGGCGCATCGTCGCGGCGAGCGGCGCCGGTGCCGAGGCGCTGATCGACGGCGACGCGGCGACGCGCTGGACCGTCCCCGCCCCCTCCTCCGCCGCGCCCGCGAGCGTGACGATCGATCTCGCCGCGGCGCTGACGTTGACCGGCTTCAGCCTCACGCCCTCGCGCACCGTGGCGAAGGATACTGCGCCGCCGCGCGGCTATCGTTGCGAGACCAGCGCGGACGGCACGACCTGGCAGCCCGCGGCCAGCGGCGAGTTCGGCAACATCGCCTATGCGCTGTCGACGCAGCGCGTGGCATTCACGCCGCGCCGGGCACGTTACCTGCGCGTGACCTTCGACGCGGTGGCACTGCCGGCGTCACAGCTGACGGTGGCGGAGATCGGGGCGTTTGGGGGAATGTGAGTAGGGCGCACCGCGCATCTCCCGTCTTCGGCCAGGCTGATCCCCACGCCCCGTTCGTGCTGAGGAGAGGCTGAGCTCGTCGAATCCTCGTCTCGAAGCACCTCCGAACGTCCGGCGTGGCGGTGCTTCGAGACGGCACTTCGACTTCGCTCAGTGCCTCCTCAGCACGAACGGAGCGGAAGCGCGCGATCTCACAAGCGACGCGACCAACCAAGCCGGCCCCCGCCCCTGATCCCACCCTCAGTTCCCCATCCACCCACCTTTGAAGCCGGCGCGCTCCAGCCCGGCGCGCACGTACGGGTTGCGCTGCATCGTCTTCCAGATCAGCCCGCTGCGCCAGTTCTCGATCATGCAGGCGATCGGCCCCTGGTCGATGCCGAGATAGTCGCTCGCTACCCAGCCGATGCCGGGCACCACCTTGCCGTGCTTGAGCGGTACATTCGGCAACGTCAGCGTCGGGTTAAAACTGTCGAAGAAGCCGTACTGGCCGTAGATCGCGGTGCCGTAGCGCTGGTACATCTCGCGCGCGGCGGGCAGCACGATCTCGGGCGCGAAGGCGATCGAGCCGAGCGCCGCGGTCGGCGCGATCGTGCCGTCGTCGCGGTCGCCGGGACCGCGCGCCGAGTAGGAGAAGAACTCGCGGTTGCGCCCGTCGATCTCGCGGACGAAGTCGCCCGGTCCGTCGCACGCGGTGAGGCCCCAGACGTTCTCGTCATAGCCGCGCCAGCCCGGCGGATTGTTGATGCAATAGCGCCGTTGCGCATAGGTCGCGCGCCGGCTGTTCTCGAAATAGTCGAGCCCGCGGCGGATCGAGTAAGCGTCGCGCACGCCGCGAAAGTCTAGCCATACCTGACTGTATTGGTGGCCGAACAGCGGCGGGAAGGCGGTGAAGGGATTGTCGTACTTCTCGTCCCACGAGGGATCGAAGCGATCGGTCCACTCCGCCCAGGTGGTCGGCGGCAGCGCGTGGGTGGGCGAGCCGAGCGCGAGCACGTAGAGGATCAGGCTCTCGTTGTAGATGTTCCAGTCCGAGCCGATGAAGCCACTCTCGGGATGCCAGCCCATCGCCACGAAGGGCGCGCGCGGCGTGATCCAGTCCCACTCGACCGCGCGGTAGATCTGGTCGGCGAGGTCGCGGATCTGCTTCTCGCGCGCGTCGGTGGGATCGTCGAACCAGGTCTGCGCGAACAGCACGCCGCCGAGCAGCAGCGCGGTGTCGATCGTCGACAGCTCGCAGCGCGCGAAGCGATGGCCCTTGGTGGTGCCGAGGAAGTGGTAGAAGAAGCCCTTGTAGCCGCTGGTGTCGTCGCCCGGCCCCTGCGGCGCCTCGGCGAAGAAGCGCAGGGTGGTGAGCGTCCGCTCCGCCGCCGCCGGGCGCGTGATCCAGCCGCGCGTGACCGCGATCGGGTAAGTGGTCAGCGCGAAGCCGACCGCGGCGATCGAGGCGAAGCTCGGGGTCGGCCAGCGATCGGGCGCGAGCCCCATCACCTGGTCGGTGGTGTTCCAGAAGAAGCTCACGGTGCGCTTCTGGATGTCGTCCATCAGCGGGTCGCTAGCGGAGGCGGGGGTGGTGCCCAGCTCGGGCAGCACGCCGGGGAAAGCGAGCCGTGGGACGCGCGGTGCCGGGGCGGTACATCCCCCGGCGAGGGCCGCGCCGCCCAGCGCGGCGGCGCGCAGCATGTCACGTCGGTCGAGGATCATGCACCTCCTGCGAGTAGAGCGCGGCGGACGGCCCCGCGCAGGCCGTCCGCCGCTTGGTGGGTCAGAAACTGAACCCGGCCGAGAGTTTCACCGTGCGCGGCGGATTGCCACCGATGCTGTACGTCGAGTTCTCGCGATAGATGCTCGGCGAGGCCGCGGTGCGCGTGGTGTCGGTGGGATCGTTGTTATAGTCGACATAGTTCCGGTCGTTCATCGCGTTGAGGATGTCGACGCGCAGGCGCACGCGCGTCTGGTCGCTGAGGAAGCCCAGCGGCACGTATTTGGTGAAGGCGAGGTCGAGCTGGCGCCGACCCCAGCGATCGCCGAGCCCGAACACCTCGGAGCCGACGATCCGGCGCTCATAGGGCGTCGCCGTGTCGAGCAGGGCGCGCTGGAAAAGCGGCGACTCGATCTGGAACTTGGCCGAGAGCGTCACGCCGATCGGCGTATCGGCGCTACCCGCGATCACGAAGCGGTGGCGCGGCACCACGCCCGAGCGCAGCATCGGGTAATCCGAGGCGCTGGGGAAATCGAGCAGGAAGTAGGCCGCCTGATCGTTGTTGGGCCGGTTGTCGGTCGCCGCGGTGAAGGTGTAGGTCGCGTCGAGGCTCCACGGCGACGCCGCCGAATAGGCCTTCGTCAGCTTGACATAGGCTGAGTCCGCCTTGGTCTCGAGCCCGTTGTCGCCGATGATGATCGCGCCATAGCCCGACGGCGCGAACGACACATCGGGGCCCTGCGGTGCGCCGGTGGTGGGCGACGGCGCGAAGAAGGAGCCGTCGGGGCGGCGCGTACCGAGCAGGTAGACGAAGCCGTCCTTGCTGACGATCCGCGTATAGCCCAGCTCGAGCTCGACCGGGTTGAAGCGGCCGCGGATGCCGAGGCTGAACTGGTCCGAGTAGGGGATCTTCAGGTCGTTCTTGATGAAGCGGAACTCGCGTCCGCCCGGCACGCCGTTCCCAGCCAGCTGCTGCCGGCCCGCCTCCGTGAGATAGGCGTCGTTCCACGGGATACAGGTCGCGCTCGGCGTGCACGGGTTGATCGTGTCGGCACCCTGGAAGAGGAACTGGCGGCGCTGGAAACGACCGTTCGACAGCTCCTGCTGCAGGAAGTCGAACTGGTTACGGTCGTAGGACCGGCCATAGCCGCCGAACACGGTGAAGCGGCCCTGCTCGTCGAGCCGGTAGGTGAAGCCGACGCGCGGCTGCCACGCGCCCTTGAACGCCTTCCGGTTGTTCCCGGTCGAGATATAGTCGTTGATGTTGTAATCGGCGTTGTTGAGGTTCGGGTAGTTCGCCGACGACACCGCGGCGAGATCCTCCGCCGAGGTGACGTAGTTGAGGAACGCCGGGGTGCGCTCATAGTCCCAGCGGACGCCGAGGTTGAGCGTCAGCCGATCGGTGACGTCCCAGTCGTCCTGGATGTAGGCGCCGAACTGGAAATTGTTCGAGCGGATGCGCGGGTCACCCAGCGAGCCGTTGGCGCCGAACTCGAGGCTGTACGGGATCGTGTTGTTGAAACCGCTCCCGGTCGGCAGCGTCGTGTCGTACGAGTAGAGCGGGTTGATCAGGTTCTGCTCGAGCGAGTTGAGCTTCACCCACTTGGCCTTGGCGCCGACCTTGATCGTGTGGCCCTCGAAGCCGGTCCAGGTGAAATCGTCCTGCACCGTCCAGCCGGTCTGGCCCTTGTCCTGCAGGCTCAGCCCGGCGCCGTCGCGGAACAGGTTGAAGGTGCTCACCCCCGTCGGCGTGCGCGAGGTGGCGCGGAACTGCTGGCTGATGCCGTTCGTGGCAGGCTGCGGCGACCAGCTGACGTCTTCATAGGAGACGCGCAAGTCGTTGACCCACTTCTCCTCGCTGTGCTGCCACCGGCCCATCGCACGGATCTCCTCGACCTTGGTCAGGGTCGCGGTGGAGAAAGCGGCGATGCCGTTGCTGATCTGATAGCCCGACTCGTTGCGGTACTTGCCGGTGAGCTCGAACAGGTCCTTGTCGGTCGGCGTCAAGTCGATCTTGCCGAAATACAGGTCCTGCTTGAAGGTCGAGTTGAAGGAGCCGAACAGATCCTGATACTGCGCCGGCAGGCTGCTCACCGCGATGCCGTTGCCGGGAAGGATGTCGACCGGGATCTCGCGGCGCTTGCCCTCGTAGCTGACGAAGAAGTGCGCCACGTCCTTGACGATCGGGCCGCCCAGCGCGACGCCATATTGCTTGTCGGTCGAGGCGACCTTGTCGATCGTGTTGGGGAAGATCTCGGTCGGGCGGCGATCGCGCAGGTTCTGGTTGGTATAGTCGAAGAAGCCGTCGCCGTGGAACTCGTTGGTGCCCGACTTGGTACCGGCGACGATCGCGACCGAGCCGACCTGGTCGAACTCGGCCTTATAGTTGGACGACAGCACCTGATACTCGCCGATGGCGAGCTGCGGAAACGGGTTGCCCGGCGAGCTGTCCTGCCCGGTGAGGCCGCCGCGCAGCACGTAGTCCTTCTGGCTGACGCCGTCGATGAAGACGTTGACCGAGTTGCTGCCCTGCGCGCCGCCCTGGATGCGCGAGCTGCCGTCGGCGCTCTCGATGAAGCGGACGCCGGGCGCCAGATCGGCGAAGGCGAGGAAGTTGCGGCTGTTCTGCGGCAGCTGCTCGATCAGCCGCTGGGTCACGTTGATGCCGACCTGGCCGCCCGAGAGCGAGCGCAGCCGGCTGCCGGTGACGATGATGTCGCCCGGCTCGCCCTGCGGCGTCGCCCCGCCCTGCTCCTCGGTGGCGGCGTCACCCGTCGCGCCCTGCTGGGGCGCGTTGCCGTTCGCGTCCGCTCCCGCGGCCGGCGCCGGCGCGGTCGCGGCGGGGGTGGAGAGATCGAGGTCAAGTCCGGCGTTCTGCCCGACCCTAAGGGTGAACTGGTCCGAGTTGCGCACACCCGCCTTGGTGCGGATCTCGAGCCGGTAGGCGCCGGCGCGCAGCGAGGCGAAATTGTAGCTGCCGTCCGGCCCGACGACGGTGGAGCGGCGGTAATTGGTCGCGACCTCGACGATCGTCACCTCGGTGACGGGATTGTCGGGGGTCGAGCGGATGACGCCGCGCAGCGACGCCTGCCCCACCTGCGCCGCCGCGGGCGCGCTCCACGTGGTGGCCAGCGTGGCGCCGAGCGCCCCGATGGCGCCGAGCGCGGTCGCGCGTGCCCATGCCGTGCGCATCATCCTGCGCCGGTTCGATCCCTTGATCATGACTGTGTCTCCCTGTCCGTTTCTGTTGTCGTGTCGCGCACCACCAGACGCGGGACGATCGCCTCCGCGTCGGCCGGGCCGACCTCCACCAACCCCTCAGCCGGCGCGACGATCCGCCGCGCCAGCAGCTCCACCGCGCGCGCGCCCAGCGCCGCGATGTCGACCCGCATCGTCGTCAGCGCCGGCGTCACCAGCCGCGCCAGCGGAATGTCGTCGAAGCCGGCGACGCGCACCTGGCCCGGCACCGCGATCCCGCGCCCCTTCAGCGCCACCAGTGCGCCGATCGCCATCGCGTCGTTGGCGGCGAACAGCGCGTCGGCCCGGATCGCGCCGCACGCCACCTGTGCCGCCGCGGCGGCGCCGCTCGCCTCGGTGAAGTCGCCCTGGATCACTGTCAGCACGACGCCGGCGCGCTCGGCCGCGGCTACTGCGCCGGCGCGGCGCTCCTCGGCATCGACGTTGCCGACTGGGCCGGCGACATGCGCGATCGCACGCGCGCCCGCGGCGACGAGATGGTCCACCATCGCCGCCGCGCCCGCGGCATTGTCGACCCGCAGCGCCGCGCCGACGAGCCCGGGCACGCAGTTTAGGAACACCGCCGGCAGCCCCGCGGGCAGCTGCGCGCGCAGCTCCGCCGCGCCGAGCTGCGGCGCCATCACCACCAGCCCGTCGACCTGACCGCGCAGCGCCGCCAGCGTGTTGAGCCCGCGCCCGTTCTGCAGCACCGTCAGCAGCAGCGCGAGCTTCTGCGCCGCCACCTCGCGATCCATGCCGCGCAGCAGCTCGGAGAAGAACTCGCCGTGAAGGTCGGGCAGCACCACGCCGACCGCCGACGTTCTCGCCAGGCTGAGACTGCGCGCGCCGGCGTGCGGCACATAGCCGAGCCGCGCCGCCACCTCCTGCACGCGCGCGCGCAGCTCGGGCCGGACCCGCTCATGCCCATTGAGCGCGCGCGACACCGAGGCGACCGACACCTGCGCCTCGCGAGCGACGTCACGGATCGTTGCGTTCGGCATACGCCGCCTGGACGTCCTCTCCCGCGACGGCGCGCACCACGCGCATTGCCGTCCTTGATGTAACCGTTTACACGTAACAATAGAGACGATCAATCCTGCCGCTAACGAGGGAGAGGACATGACCCAGGACGCATCACGGCCCTCGCGCCGCGCCTGGCTGATGGGCGCGGGCGCGACGCTCGCCTGGGCTGCCAGCCCGGCGCGCGCGCTGCTCGCGCGGGCGTCAGCCGCACCGCTGCCAGCGGCCGTCGAGTCGCTCGTCGCACGCATGACGGTGGAGGAGAAAGCGGGCCAGCTCACCCTGATGGCCGCAGCCTGGGCGGGTGGCGCTGCGACCGCGCTCAACCCCGCGGGCGCGGGCGCCAGCTTCGAGGGACAGCTGCGCGACGTGCGGCGCGGCCGGCTCACCGGGGTGTTCAACGGCAATGGCGCGGTGATGGCGCAGCGGATGCAGCGCGCGGCCATGACGCAGTCGCGGCTCAAGATCCCGCTGCTGTTCGCGGCCGACATCATTCACGGCTTCCGCACCGTCTTCCCGGTGCCGCTGGCGGAGGCGGCGAGCTTCGACCCCGAGCTGGCGCGCCGCACCGCGCGCGCCGCGGGCGCCGAGGCGGCGGCGTCGGGGATCGACTGGACCTTCGCGCCCATGGTCGACATCGCGCGCGACGCGCGCTGGGGCCGCGGCGTCGAGGGCGCGGGCGAGGACGTGCTGCTGGGGCGGCTGATGGCGGCGGCGCGGGTGCGCGGTTTCCAGGGCGAGAACGGGCTCGCCGATCCGCGCGCGGTGGCGGCCTGCGCCAAGCATTTCGTCGCTTATGGCGCCGGCGAGGGCGGGCTCGACTATAACAGCGTCGACGTCTCGGAGCGGACGCTGCGCGAGATCTATTTTCCGCCGTTCGAGGCGGCGCTGGCCGCGGGCGCGCCCACGGTGATGGCCTCGTTCAACGAGATATCGGGCGTCCCCGCCACCGCCAACGACTGGCTGCTCACCGACGTGCTGCGGCGCGAATGGGGGTTCGGCGGTCTGGTCGTCTCCGACTATACCGGCGACGAGGAGCTGATCGCGCACGGCCTCGCCGCCGACGCGCGCGAGGCGACCAGGCTGGCCTTCCTGGCCGGCGTCGACATGTCGATGCAGAGCGGCTTCTACCTCAAGCACCTGCCCGACCTCGTCGCCAAGGGCGAGGTGCCGGCGGCGCGGCTCGACGAGGCGGTGCGGCGCGTGCTCGCGCTCAAGGTGACACTGGGGCTGTTCGACGACCCGTTCCGCCGCATCGATCCGGCACGCGAACGCGCCGAGGTGCGCATGCCCGCCACGCTGGCGCTGGCGCGCGAGGCCGGGGCGCGCTCGATTGTCCTTCTCAAGAACGACGACCAGCTGCTGCCGCTGCCACGCGCCGGCAAGCGCATCGCGCTGATCGGGCCGTTCGTCTCCGGGCAGCACGACCTGATCGGCCCCTGGAACGTCTACGGCACCGACGCCGGCGCGACCGACCTCGCCACGGCGGTGCGCAGCATGGTCGCGGACGCGGCGCAGGTGAGCGTCACGCCGGGGTCGGCGATCCATGCGCCGCTGCCCGGCGGGATCGCGGCGGCGGTGGCAGCCGCACGTGCCGCCGACATCGTCGTGCTCGCGGTCGGCGAGGCGCAGGACATGTCTGGCGAGGCGCAGTCGCGCTCGGCGGTGGTGGTGCCCGAGCCGCAGCTCGCGCTGGCACGCGCCGTCGCCGTGACCGGGACGCCGGTGGTGGTGCTACTGCGCACCGGGCGCGCGCTCGCGCTCGACACCGCGGTGCTCGGCGCGCGCGCGATCGCGGTGACCTGGTTCCTAGGCTCGCAGGACGGGCCGGCGATCGCCGACATGCTGTTCGGCGCCGTGGCGCCCTCGGCGCGGCTACCCGTGTCCTTCCCGCGCGCGACCGGTCAGTCCCCCTATTATTACGCGCACAAGTCGACCGGGCGCCCGAACCCGCCGGGGCCGCTCCAGCCGTTCAAGGCGCATTACCGCGAATTCGAGCAGAGCGCGCTCTTCCCCTTCGGCCACGGGCTGACCTACGGCAACGTCGCTTACTCGGACCTGTCGCTGAGTGGCGACCGGCTCGCTCCCGGCGGCACGCTGACCGTGCGCGCGACGGTGGCGAACCGCGGACGCCATGCCGCCGAGGAGGTCGTGCAGCTCTACGTCCACGACGTTGCCGCCAGCGTCACCCGCCCGATCCGCGAATTGAAAGCCTTCCAGCGGGTGGCGCTGGCACCGGGCGAGCGAAAGACGGTCAGCTTCGCGCTCCGGCGTGACGACCTGCTGTTCGTCGGCCGCGACCTGAAGCGGACGGTCGAGCCCGGCGCCTTCCGGCTCTGGGTGGCGCCCTCGGCGGAGGCAGCGGGTGTGAGCGGTTCGTTCATGCTGGGCTAACCCGCTGCGCACTCGTGTCGCGCAGTTGTAAGAATGTCACATCGTTTTGCAAATTTATTACCGGCATGTGGCAGTAGCGCTACCGGGCTTGTTTCTTCCCGCCTCACCGTTTTGAGTGACCCCAATCAAAGAAAAAGGGGTTCCCTCATGAAAATGTCGCGTTTCCTATGCGCCACCGCGATCGCGAGCGCTGCCCTGGCACTGCCGGGTGTGGCGTTCGCGCAGGCGGGGTCGCCGACCCAGGAGCAAGACGCCACTGCGCCGGGCACGACCGAGGTCGGTGCCGAGGACGTCGTCGTCACCGGCTCGCGCATCCGCCGCCCGAACGACGACTCGCCCATCCCGATCACCACGGTGACCGCGCAGGATATCTTCGAGACCGGCCGAATCTCGATCGGCGACACGCTCAACCAGCTGCCGCAGCTCAATCCGACGCTCGGCTCGCAGAACTCGACCTCGGGGCTCGGCACGCGTGGCCTCAACTTCCTCGATCTGCGTAACCTCGGCCGCTCGCGCACGCTGGTGCTGACCAACGGTCGGCGGCAGGTCACGGCCGACATCATCAACAACGGCAACGCCGTCGATATTAACACCATCCCGACCGACCTGGTGGAGCGGATCGACATCGTCACCGGCGGCGTGTCGTCGGTCTACGGATCGGACGCGATTGCCGGCGTCGTCAACTTCGTCCTCAAGGACAATTTCGACGGCCTGCAGCTGCACGGCCAGAACGGCATCAGCACCTACGGCGATGCTGGGAACCAGTATGTCTCGGTCCTCGCGGGCAAGAACTTTGCCGACGGGCGCGGCAACATCGCGATCAACGCCGAGTTCGCGCACCAGCAGGACTATTACGCGTCTGGCCGCCGCAATCTGCGCCAGAACGACGCCTTCATCGTCACCGATACCGACCCGGCGAGCGCACCCTCGGACGGCACGCCGGACCGCACCTTCTATCGCGACCTGCGCGGCGCGACGATCTCGCTCGGCGGCCAGCTCGGCTTCCGCTACGGCGCGGGCACGGCGCCGTGCGGCACCGACTCGATCGGGGGCTCGTTCACCTGCTCCTATCTGTTCCAGCCCGACGGCTCGCTCGCGTCGCAGACCGGTACCCGCGTCGGCCTCGCGCCGAACGGCAACTTCGTCGGCGGCAACGGCACGACCAGCCGTGAGGGCAACCTGGTCGTCCTCTCGCCCGACCTGAAGCGCTACGTCGTCAACGTCCTCGGCCATTTCGAGGTGTCGCCGGCCTTCGTGCCCTTCTTCGAGGCCAAGTACGTCCGCACCGAGGCGTTCGGCTCGCAGAGCGGCCCGTTCTTCTCGCAGGGCACCACGCTGGGTGACGGCATCGACAGCGGCTTCGCGGATCGCTCCTACTCGAATGCCGGCACGGCGGGCACCAACCGCGAGGGCGTCCGGCTGGACAACCCTTATCTCAACGCGAACGCGCGCACGACCATCGCGGCGCAGCTGGCCGCCGCGGTCAACTCGGGCGTGAACCCCAACACGGGTGCGGCCTTCACCGGCGCCAACGCGGCCGCCAACCAGGCTGCCGCACTGGCGCAGATCGCGGCGGGCACCTATCGCTTCTCGCTGCGTCGCAACTGGGTGGATCTCGGCACGCGCGACGAGCGGCTCAACCGCGACACCTATCGCGCGGTGGTCGGCGTGCGCGGCGACTTCAACGACGACTGGCACTATGAAGTGTCGGCGAACTACGGCCAGCACAAGGAAAACAGCGTGATCACGGGCAACGTGAACACGCAGCGCTTCCTCCTGGCGCTCGACTCGACGCGCAACGCCGCCGGCCAGGTCGTCTGCCGGTCGCAGGTCGATCCCGCCTACGCGGGCGAGGACATCGGCGGTGATCCGGCGCGGCTCGCCGCAGACATCGCCGCCTGCGTGCCGCTCAACCCATTCGGCCAGGGTTCGGTCAGCGACGCCGCGCGCGCCTACCTGATCGCGCCCACCACCGCTTCGGGCAAGGCGACGCAGTTCGTCGCCAACGGCTTCGTCGCCGGTGACCTGAGTCAGCTGTTCGAACTGCCGGGCGGCCCGGTCGGCTTCTCGGTCGGCGCCGAGTATCGCCGCGAGACGCTGACCTACGACCTCGATCCCCTGACCCAGGCGGGCTACAACTTCTACAACGCCATCCCGAGCTTCCGTGCACCCTCGTTCGAGGTGAAGGAGGCGTTCGGCGAGCTGTCGGTCCCGCTGCTCAAGGATATCTTCCTGATCAAGGAGCTGACCCTTTCCGGCGCGGCGCGCGTCGCGGACTACAAGGGCTCGGTGGGCACCGTCGTCGCCTGGAACGGTCAGGCGGTCTGGCGTCCGTTCAGCGACCTGCAGCTGCGCGGTGGCTATGCCAAGTCGGTGCGTTCGCCCTATCTCGGCGAGGCTTACGCCGCGGCCGGGCAGAACTTCACGCCGGCGCCGTCGGATCCCTGCTCGCTGCGCAACATCGGCACGGGCTCGGCGAACCGCGCCGCCAATTGCGCCGCGGCCGGTATCCCGACCAGCTACGACTACGTGTATACGCAGTCGCTCGAGATCAGCAGCGGGGGCAATCGCAACCTCGAGGCCGAGACGTCGAAGTCACTGACGCTGGGCGGCGTGTTCCAGCCCAGCTTCGTCCCGGGTCTGTCGGTGTCGGTCGACTATTACGACATCAAGGTTGAGAACGTGATCACGTCGCCGTCGGTGCAGCAGGCGCTCAACGCCTGCTATGATGCGCCGTCGCTCGACAATCAGTTCTGCGCATTGTTCCAGCGCGCGGGCGCCGACGGTGGGCCGGCCGGAGAGCAGCCCTATCAGATCCTGGAAGGCTCGTACCAGGATGCGCCGCGCAACTACGCACAGCTGCGCGCACGCGGTATCGACACGCAGATCGCGTATAACCACGATTTCGGCTTCGTGCGCGCTTCGATCGAGGGCGTGTGGACCCACGCGATCCAGCGCGACGATTACACCGATCCGTCGCGCCCCAACTTCAAGGACGTCATCACCGACGAGTTGGGCAGCCCGTCGGACCGCTTCAACATCAGCACCAACCTGAAGTTCGGCAACTTTACGATCGGCCACTCGCTGCGCTGGATCGACAAGATGTACCTGAACACTTGGGAGGACTATAACGGGGTCAACGGCCTGCCGCCGCAGAACCTGGATTACGCGCCGATCCAGAAGTATCCGAGCGTCACCTACAACGACGTCCGCTTCGGTCTCGACGTCAGCGACATGTTCAACTTCTACGGCGGCGTGACGAACGTCGGCGACGTCGATCCGCCGTACGGCCTGACCGGCGTCGGTGTGTCGAACATCGGCACGACGTCGGCCATCTACGACAATCGCGGTCGCTTCTTCTACATGGGCATCACCGCGAAGTTCTGATCCGCTGATCAGCGTGTTAGGGGAGAGGGGTCGGGCATCTGCCCGGCCCCTTTTTCATTCGGCACGGAGCGGCAGATGGCGGTGAACGAGGCAGAGCGGCTCGCGGCATCGGGGCAGGTCGTCGCCGCGGCCGAGCTGCTGGCGGAGGCCGCCCGCGGCGGCGATGCCGATGCCGCGATGCTGCTCGCGGTCTGGCTGCTGCGCGGCACCCCGCTGCGGCGCGACCTTGCCGCCGCTCGCGTCTGGCTGCGGCGCGCGGCGGAGATCGGGCATGTCGACGCCGCGCTCGCCGAGATCGCCCTTACCGCCAACGGCAGCGGCGCGGCCGCCGACTGGCCGCGCGCGCTCGCGCTGCTCCACGTTGCGGCGGCGAACGATCCCGTCGCCGCCGCGCAGCTCGCGCTGGTGGACGCGATGGCGCTCGACCGCTCCGGGCTGCCGACCCGCCTGCCCGCCCCGGAACCGTTGAGCGCGGCGCCGCGGATCGTCCGCTTTCCCGCGCTGCTCACGCCCGCCGAGTGCGCGCATCTCGCCGGCGTCGGCGCGGCGCTGCTCGAGCCCGCGCGCGTGATCGATCCGCGGACGGGGGCCTGGGTAGCGCATCCGATCCGCACCTCGGACGGCGGGGCGATCGGGCCGACGCGCGAGGATCTCGTCGTTCGCGCGATCAACGCGCGTATCGCGGCGATCAGCGGCACCAGCGTCGATCAGGGCGAGCCGCTGACGGTGCTGCGCTATCAGCCCGGCCAGGAATACCGCCCGCATCTCGACACGATCCAGGGCGCCAGCAACCAGCGGATCGTCACCGTCCTGCTCTACCTCAACCAGGGATTCGGCGGGGGAGAGACGCATTTCCCCGAGGTGGACCTCACGATCACGCCGCGCGGGGGTGACGCCTTGTTGTTCGCCAACACGCGCGCCGACGGACGGCCCGACCCGGCGACGCGACACGCCGGGCTCCCGGTCACCCAGGGTGCGAAATGGCTGGCGACGCGCTGGATCCGCGCCGCGCGCGTGGATCCGTGGACGCTCGCCTGAGCGGGCCGGGCGCCTGAGCGGGCCGGGCGCGCCAACGGCGCCCGGCCCTGCCATGCTCAGCCGAGGTAGCCGAAGGCGTCGCCGGTGAAGCTCAGCTGCCCCGGCTGAACGCCCTTCAGCAGGATCGTGTTGCCGTCACCGAGGTCGATCAGCGTGTCGCTGCCGACGTCCGTCACGATCGGCGCGCCGTCGAGCGTGTAGGCGGCGAGATCGATCGTGTCGCCGCGGCCGAAGTCGCGGATCGTGTCCTTGCCGAAGCCGTCGGCGAAGACGAAGCGGTCACTGCCGCTTCCGCCGGTGAGGATGTCGTCGCCAGCGCCGCCGATCAGCGTGTCGTTGCCGGCCTCCCCGCTCAGCGCATTGGCACCGGCGCTGCCGCGGATGACGTTGTTCAGCGCGTTGCCGGTGCCGCTATAGGCGCTGCCGCTGAGCGTCAGATCCTCGACGTTGGCGGCCAGGCGATAGTCGACCGAGGCGAGCACGGTGTCGATGCCGTCGCCGCTGAGTTCGATCACCTGGTCGCCGCGGCTGTCGACGACATAGGTGTCATTGCCCGCCTCGCCGCGCAGCACATCGTCACCCCTGCCGCCGTCGAGCCGGTCGGCGCCGGCGCCGCCGAACAGCGTGTCGTTCCCGCTGCCGCCGTAGAGCCGGTCGTTGCCCTCCCAGCCGCGCAGCAGGTCGTTGCCGTCGAGGCCGTAGAGCGAGTCGTCGCCGCCGGTACCGTACAGGTCGTTGTCGAGGCCGTTGCCCGTGCCCGATCGGGCGGCGCCGGTGAGGTACAGCTTCTCCACGTGCGAGCCGAGCGTGTAGTCGATCGCGGCGTAGACGGTGTCGGTGCCCTGGTTCGGGTCCTCGATGACGACGTCGCCCCGGTCGTCGACGATATAGGTGTCGTTGCCCTGCTCGCCGCGCAGGACGTCGGCGCCGGAACCGCCGTCGAGCCGATCGTCGCCCCATCCGCCGAACAGCACGTCGCTGCCCGCGTCGCCGAACAGGCTGTCGTTGCCGCGCATGCCGTGCAGCTCGTTCGCCAGGCCGTTGCCGAGCAGCGTATCATTGCCGTCGCCGCTGACCGCATTCTCGATCTGCGTGCCGGTGCCGATGGTGAAGGCCCTGGTGCCGCCGAAGCTGGTCACGCCGCCCTGCTTGAGCGAGATCGTCACGTCGCTGGCGATCGCGGCAGCGTTGATCCAGTCGGTGCCGCCGTCGCTGTCGATCAGCGTCCGGCGGCCGCCCTCGCCCGCGATCGCCGCCATGGTGAAGAACTCATTGGTGTAGGTGTAGACGTCACCGGTGCCCGGTGCGGCGCCGTACAGGTCAAGCTTGAGCGTGTTCACCGTGGTGCGGTTGGCGTCATAGGCGCCGAACACGCCCGCGGTCTGCTCGAACTGGAAGGTCCAGGTGCCGAGCGTGTCGACGCCGCGGAAGCCGCTGAGGCCGAAGGTAAAGGTCTGCGACGTGCCGGTGACGGTAGTGGCGTTGGTGTCGCTCAGGTCGATATAGCCCTCGGTACCGTCGGGCGCGATCAGCTTGATCTTGAGCCCGACCGCGCTGGTGTTGAGCAGCGAGGTGCCGTCGCCGAGCTGCGTGGCGAAGTTGAGCGTGAGGTCGAGGTGCTCGACGTCGACGTCCTGGGTCACGCGGAACTGGAAGCTGGTCGGCGTGCCGACGAAATCGTGGAACTGCGTGAGCGCGGTGTCAGCCTTGGTGGCGACCGAGGTCTTGCCAACGCGGATCGTGCCGGTGGTGGCGCTCACCTCATTGTCGCTGGTCTTGGCCGCGCCGAACAGTGACCACACTTCGGCGAGCCGCACCGCGTTGTAGGCGTCGACAGCGCCGTAGCCGTAATCGTTGCTGTAGTGCATCGCGCCACCGTTCCAGCCGGCATCGTCGCCGTTGAGCTGGAACTGGCGGTTGTTAAGCACATAGGTCAGCCCGCTGATCGTCGAGGTCGCCGCGGTCTGGCCGGTGTCGAATGCGACCGGCAGCTTGGCCGAGGCGGCGAGGATGTCCTTGACGTCGCGCCAGCCGAGCTCGCTGTTGGCGTCGAGGATCAGGCTGACGACGCCGCTCACCACCGGGGTGGCGCCTGAGGTGCCGCCGAATGAGTCGGTGTAATCCTCGGCACCGCCCGGTTTGGCGATCGTGTTGTAGCCGTCGCGGCCGAGCAGGTCGGTGGTCACCTGGCCGGTGCCGCCGAGCTCGGCGTAGTCGTTCGACGGCGCCGACACGAGCAGGTGCGCACCGCTGTCGACATATTGCGACGAGCTGCCGTCCACCTCGCGATACGAACCGACGGTGACGATGTGGCGGTCGCTCTTCCAGCTGTCGGCCTGGCCGTCGATCACGTCGTTGCCCGCGGCGGCGACATGGACCGTGCCGAGCCCACCGCGCCCCTCGGCCGAGCCGTAGCTGAGCGCGGTGACCATGCCGTTGGCGAAGGAGCCAGCGGTGGTCCGCGCGGCGGCGGTGGTGACATAGTCGAGCCCGCCCCAGCTGTGATTGGTGACGTCGTACCGGGCCGACTGTTTCACTGCCTCGAAGAACTTCGTGAGGTCGACCCCGTTGACGAAGATCCCCTCCTTCGAGTCGTCCTCCGAATAGGGGTCGAAGATGTTCACGCCGGTGACGTGGGCGCCGTAGGCGACGCCCACACCGCCGGCGCCGTTGCGCTCGGCCGCAATCAGCCCAGCGACCGACGTGCCATGCGGGCCCGAGGCGGGGCGGTAGTCGCCGTCGTAGACCTTGCCGTCGACGACCACCTGCTTGGAGGCGTCGTAGTTCCCGTCCAGATCCCAATGCGCGTACTGCACCCCGGAATCGTAGACGCCGACGGTCACGTCCTTGCCGGTGTAATCCTTCCACACCGTCTGCAGGTCGCCGAGACGCTGGAGATGCCACTGGTCCTTCGCGAGCGGATCGGCGACGTCGATCGCGTAGAGCTTGAAGGCGGTGGTGACGGCCTTGCCCGTCGAGAGATCGAAGGCGGGGATCGGCCCGGCGGCCGTCGCCGCGGCAGCGGGAGCGATGTGCGGCTGAGCGCTCAGCGCGGCGGCGTCGAGCGGACCCGTCGTCGCGCGCTGCCCGACGGCAGCGGCACGCGCGGGCGCGAGCGCGGCCATGTCGCCGGGGCCGTAGGTACCCTGGTCGATCCGCTGCCCGGCGGTCCGCGACGCGATGTTGAGCTTCGATGCCATGCCTGTCTCACTCCCGGTGAAGGTCGGCCGGCCGGGGATGCACGAACGCGCGGCGGTGGTGCCGCCGTTGTCGTCGCCGCCGCTCCCTGACCGGTCGGACGCACATTGTTGCTCGAGCGAGATCGAGGTTAACTACGGGGAGAGAAACTGACAAGGCGAAGAATGTCAGCCTTGCAATAAAGTGCAGCCAGCTGAAACTTTTCTTTTAATTCTCGGGAGAGCGGCGCGGCGCAATGATCGTGCCCACGTGGGGGTTAATCAGCTTGCCAGGACAAAGCAGCGATCGATCAGCCGCAGGTGATCTCGATCACCTGTCCCGCCGAGTCGAGGATCACGTTGAGCCGGTCCTCGCGCAGATCCATCGTACGTGGCTGACCGACGCGGAGCAGCCGCACCTCACGATGGCCACCGCTCAGCAGCGGCGCGCGCATTTCCTCGGTCCACTTCTTGCCGACGAGCTCGGCGCCGCCACAGCTCGCCGCCGGTGCGGCTCCCGCGAGCCGGCGGTGCGCGCCCGGCGGCGCCAGTCGCGAGCGACCCTGCGCCGGCTGATCGGGCACATTGGTCATCAGCGGCGCTCCAAGGATGAGGAGAGTGAACATGGCTTCTCCCGTGCATGACGCTGATCAACCATACGCGAAAAACCGGGATAGCGGAAAGCGGTGACTCGCCCGCCAATCCGGGTAGCAGTCTATCTTCAAGCGTTTTCGCGGGATGACAGCCGCGATCGGCTATGTCACAGGCCCGCCATGATCGACGTCACTCGCGAACTCGTCGCTTATGCGATCATTGGAGCGGCCCTGCTGGTCGCCGTGCCGACGGCGATCGTTATACTGCGCCGGCGCCATCGTCAGAAGCTCCGCCGTCGGGGTATCAAACGCTACGGCCACTGAGCGCCCGACGCGGGCGCGGCTAACTTCTGGCTCCCGCCCGTCGCGTAGCATGACATATGACTCAGCCGGCGCGGCGCCGCGCCGCCATCTCCTCACATAAGCGCTCCACGGCGCGGCTCCCGGTGGAACGGAACAGCCCTGGTATCAGCGCGTGGATCAGGCAGGCCGCGCCCGCGCCCATCAAGGTGAGGCCGAAGCGCGCGGCGACCTGCGCGTGCGCGATGTAGCTCTCTCCCACCGCGCGCGGGTGGTCGACGAACATCCGGTTGAGCATAACACGCCTCCTGCCAACGCGAGAGAGCATAGCCCCGTTCACAGGTGAGAACGTGTCTCTTGCACCTACTATTCAGGGGTCGACACGAAAGGTCTGTGCTATGATTGGGGCATGACGGAGAATGTCATTCTCGATCCCACCGATCGGCGCCTGCTCGCCCTGCTGCAGGAAGATGCGACGATCTCGATCGCCGATCTCGCCGAGCGGGTGAGCCTCTCTCCCACGCCGTGCTGGAAGCGGGTGAAGCGACTCGAGCGAGTGGGGCTGATCCGGTCGCGAGTCGCCCTGCTCGACCGTGCCTCGCTTGGGCTCGACGTCACGGTCTTCGTCGCGGTGCGAACGACGCAGCACAGCGACGAGTGGCTGCAGACCTTCGCCGAGGGCGTCGCGCGGATCCCCGAGGTGGTGGAATTCTACCGGATGAGCGGTGAGGTCGATTACCTGCTCAAGGTCGTCGCGCGCGACATCGCTGACTATGACCGTATCTATCGCAAGCTGATCAAGGTCGCGCCGCTGCACGACGTCAGCTCCTCATTCGCGATGCAGGAGATCAAGTCGACGACCGCGCTGCCGCTCTAGCTGTCACCGATCCCTACCGCCCCGCCGCCATCTCCGCGCCGCGCCGCGCCACCGCGCACAGCGTCTGCTCCAGCAGTGCCGCCAAGGCGCGCTCACGATCGAGCACGTCGAGCCCGGCGCGGGTCATGCCACCGGGGCTCGCCACCGCGTCGGCCAGCGCGGCCGGGCTGCGCTCGCTCGCCGAGGCCATCGCCGCCGCGCCGTCGACGGTCGCGAGCGCCACCGCTTCGGCCTCCTCGCGCGACAGTCCGGTCGCGACCCCGCCCGCGGTCAGCGCGTCGATGAAGCGGAAGAGGAAGGCGGGTCCGGTGCCCGACAGGGCGCCGGCGGCGGCGAAGCGCGCCGCGTCGTCGAACCACTCGACCAGGCCCAGCGGCGCGAGCAGCCGGTCCACCACCGCACGCGCCGACGCCGGCGCGTCGGGCGCGTGCACCGCGACGACGCCGCGGCCGAGCTCGACCGGCAGGTTGGGCATCGTCTGCACCGGCACCGGGCCAGGGAAGGCCGCCGCCAGCCGCGCCGGATCGGCGCCCGCGAGCATCGAGATAAGCAGCGGCGCCGCCGCGACGCGGGCGCGATGCACCGCGGCCACGGCGTCGAGCTGTTGCGGCTTGATGCCGAGGATCACCGCGTCGGGCGGCGGCGCGTCGGGCAGGTCGCGCGCCTGGCGCACACCGACGGGCAGCACGCGATGCTGGCGGTTGACGACGTCGACGTCCTCGGCCGCGACCACGCCGCTCGCCAGCCAGCGCCGCAGCATCGCCGAGGCCATGTTGCCGCAGCCGATCATCCACAGCCGCATCGCGCGTCAGGCCTCGCCGGCCGTCTCGACCATCGCCGCCGCGATCGCCTCGCTCGGCGACTTGCCGCCCCACAGCACGAACTGGAACACCGGGTAGAAGCGCTCGCACTCGTCGATGGCGGATTCCACCAGCAACTCGGCAGTGCTCAGCGCCATGGTGGCCTCGCCGTCCTCGGCCTCGATCGCGGTGGCGTTGCGGTAGAGCAGGATGCCGCTGCTCGACCAGATCTCGAAATGCCCCATCCACAGCTGCTCGTTGACGAGCGCGAGCACCTCGTAGACCGGCGCGCGTCGGCCCTCCGCCACCTTGACGTCGGGAAAGGCGAGCAGCTGGAGGACACCGTCCTCCTCGCGCCACAGCGCGCGCAGCTCATATTCGGTCCAGCTGCCCTTGATCGACGCGGTGATCTCGTCCTCGCCGCGCTCGCACGGCCAACCGTGCGCGAGGAAATAGGCCTCGAGCATGTCGAGCGGCGCCTCGCCCGCATTGTCGTCGTCGGCCTCGTCGAGCATCAGTAACTTATCGCTTGGCACGCGGCCCCCTTCCCTGGCGCGGCGCGATCAGACGCCGGACTTGGCGGCCAGTGCCGCCTCGAGCGTCTCGATCCGTGCGCGCAGCGCCTCATTCTCGTCACGCGCCGCGGCCGCCATCGCCTTCACCACCTCGAACTCGTCGCGTGCGACGAAATCGAGACCACCGATCCACTCGCGCGCGCGGGCGCGCGCATTGGCCTCGGCCTCGCGCCCGACCCCGGCGAGCGTGCCCGCCGCGCCGTTGAAGAGCTTGGCGAGGTCGCCGAACAGATGGTTCTCGGACTGCATAGATCATTTTCCTGTAGAGGCGCTTAACCGACCATCTGGGACGCCGCGGCCGGCGACACAAGCCGTTCCGCGTCGGGGTTGAGCTGATCGATACGCCAGTTGAGCGTACCCGCGAAACCCAGCCACATCATATACGGGACGAGCAGCCACGCGGCGCGACGGCGCACCTGCGCGAAGACGAACGTGGTGAGGATCGTCAGCCCCAGGATCGCGACGATCAGCAGGAACGCCGCCGAGACCTGGTGGGCGCCGAAGAACAGCGGTGTCCACAGCAGGTTACCGACAAGCTGCGCGGCGAACAGCGCGACCGCGAGCCAGCGCAGTCGCGCGCCACGCGCGCTCAGCACCAGCGCGAGCGCGACGCCCATCATCACGTACAGCAGCGACCAGGCGACCGGGAACAGCCAGCCCGGCGGCGTCAGCTCGGGCTTGGCCAGCGCGCGATACCAGCCGTTGGCGTCGCCCGACGGCACCGTCCGCCCCGACAGGAAGCCGAGCAGCAGCACGCCGGGCACCGCCACCGCCGCCCAGCGCAGGAACGACATCCGCAACTGCTCCTTGGAAGCGACACCCCCCACCTTCGTCTCCCGATCGGCCCGTCCCGGTACTGCTGCCGCAACGCCACCGTCAGGTAAATGGTACTTTTCCCAAATTCACGCGCGCGCCGCGGCGACGAGGAACTCCACATTGCCCTCGGGCCCGGTGATCGGGCTCTCGACCACGCCCAAGACCTGCCAGCCGCCCTGCTCCAGCCACGCCACGACCTCGGCGCAGACCCGCGCGTGAACGGCGGGGTCGCGCACCACCCCGCCCTTGCCCACCTCGGCGCGCCCCGCCTCGAACTGCGGCTTGATCAGCGCCAGCACGCGCCCGCCGGGGCGAACGAAGCCGAGCGGCACCTCGAGCACCTTGGCCAGACCGATGAAGCTCGCGTCGCACACCACCAGGTCGACCGGCTCGGGCACGTGCGCGGCGGTGAGCAGCCGCGCGCTGGTCTGCTCGTGGACGGCGACGCGCGGATCCTGGCGCAGCTTCCAGGCGAGCTGGTTGGTACCACTGTCGACCGCGTAGACGCGCGCCGCGCCGCGGCTGAGCAGCACGTCGGTGAAGCCGCCGGTCGAGCTGCCGACGTCGATCGCCACCGCGCCGGTCACGTCCCAGCCGAAGTGATCGAGCCCATGCGCCAGCTTGATCCCGCCGCGCGACACCCAGGGATGATCGCGCCCGCGCACCTCCAGCGCGACGTCGTCCGCGAGCGCCTGCCCCGGCTTGTCGACCTTGCGCTCGCCGGCGAACACCAGCCCCGCCATCACCAGCGCCTGCGCGCGCGTGCGCGACTCGGCGAGGCCGCGGTCGACGAGCATCTGGTCCACGCGCTGCTTGGGCATGCCGCCCTATCGCGCCGCAACGGCGGCGCCGCAACCGCTCGTCGCTCGCGCGCCTCCGCTCGCGTCAAATGCTGCGGCGCAGGATTGCCGATCGATTTAGTAGGCAATAGCTAGAGGACAGAGGCCGCGGCCGTGCCGACCCCTAGACCGATCGCCGCGGCCTCACCAACTGGAGGTATGTCATGGGACATTCCGCGTTCGATCTGTCGGTGCAGCCGACCGTTCTGACCGTCCCGGGGCTGGGCGGATCCGGGCCGTCGCACTGGCAGACATTGTGGGAGAAGAGCCGCCCCGACACTGCCCGGGTCGAACTGGGCATGTGGGATCGGCCGCATCGCAATGCCTGGGTCACCAAGATCGACCAGGCGGTGGCGAGCGCGCGCGCGCCGGTGATCCTGGTCGCGCACAGCCTCGGCTGCGTCGCGGTAGCATGGTGGGCCTCGCTGAGCCCACAGCCCTATGGCTGGCCGGTCGCGGGCGCGCTGCTGGTGGCACCCGCCGACGTCGACCGCGCCGGTGTCGCCCCCGAGCTCGCCCCCTTCGCGCCGTCTCCGAAAGAGCCGCTGCCCTTCCCCTCGATCGTGGTCGCGTCGAGCGACGATCCCTGGGTCACGCTTGAGCGCGCGCATAGCCTCGCCGTCGACTGGGGCAGCCACTTCATCGATTATGGCGCCTGCGGTCACATCAACGCCGCGAGCGGGCTGGGGCGCTGGCCCGAGGGGCTCGAACTGCTCGACCGCGTGATCGCCGCCGCGGGCGGGCCGCACGGCGAGGCGCGCACCCCCGGCGACGCGCGCGCGATCCTGGCGCGGCCGCGCGAACAGGAAGCCGGGCTGCGGATGTGACGGGCGGGGCGTGACCCTGCTCCGGTGGTCCGCCTTGCGCTGAACGGCCCTGCTTCGCCGATCATCGGCGAACGATCGGCCTGATATCGGCTCCACCGCCGCGACCGGACGGCGGCAATCGACGAGTCTCCGACCCAGCGACGATCCCCGTCGCACCGCCGGAGACTCGCCATGCGCTCGATTATCCTCCTCGTCCTCGCCGCCTCCATGCCGCTCGCCTCGGTCGCTGTCGCGCAGAGCTGGCGCGTGGGCGACGGCAGCTACCACATCGTCGCGCGCGACCTCGACGAGCGGACCGGCGCCGGCCGCGCCGCGATGCTCGCGCGGGTGGAGCGTGCTGCCGCGCGGCTGTGCGAGCATGAGCCGCTCACCAGGGACCGCCGCGCCTGCGTCGCCGCCACCGTCGCCGACGCAGCGCGGCGCTCGTCGCCGCTGCGGATCGCGATGGCCGAGCGCGATGCCACCGCACTGGCGGCGCGCTGATGAGCGCACACAACGTCGAGCGACAGGGCGCAAGCGAGGACGTGGCGGTCGCCTCGTTCACGCAGTTGACCGCTCAGCCCAGCGCCACCGCGCGATCATCGGGCCGGGTGCCGGTCTCGCGCCAGTAGCGCGTCAGTCCCATCGCCCCGGCCAGCGTCCCGAAGCGCGGGTCGCGACGCATCGCTGCGCACGGCGGCGCGAACAGGAACCAGCTCACGCGCTGATCGGGCGCGGTATAGGTGCCTTGCCGGCGCGAGAAGCGCAGCGTGTCCACCGCGAAGCCGCGGCGTAGGAAATAGCCCTCGGCGATCGCGAAAGCCTGGTCGAGCCGCCCCGCCGCGCTGAGGAACTGGATCGCGTTCTCGGCATGACCGCTACCGCGGTGCGCCGCCTCGACATATCCAGCGGCAGTCGCGTCGACGTCGCTTGGGGCGCGGGTCGCCAGCGCGCGCGCTAGTCCCGCGGTCAGCGCGAAGCTCGCGTCGTCGACGGTGCTGGGCCGGTGGTCCGAGTCCTCGATCATGCGAAGCGCCTCCGCGCCCCGGCCGGTGTAGGCGAGCAGGAAGGCGCGCGTGAACCACACGGCGTAGTGGAGCGGGTAGAGCGCAAAGGCCTCCTCCATCGCGCGGTCGGCCTCCTCCAGCCGGTCGACGCTCCACAGCGAGACGACGCGCTGGTACATCGCGATCGGCGACGGTCCGCCGACGGTGAGCGCGCGCGTGAAATGGTCGATCGATTCGCGCATCCGCCCGACCATCTGCAGCATACGGCCGAGCGCGTCGGCGATCACGTCGTCCTCGGGATGCTCGCGCGCCGCGCGGGCGGTGACCTGCTCCTGCGCGCGCCAATTGCCGAGCAGCGGCGCCCGCCGCATCCGCGCCAGCGCGGCATAGGCGTTTCCAGGATCGATCGCTTCGGCGCGCCGCTCGGCCGCGAGCGCCCGCTCGGCGAAGGCGGCGCGGTCCGCCGCGGTCGCGATCCGCGCCGCCACCGCGCAGCACAGCGCGAGTTGCCCCCAGGCATCGGCGTCGTCAGGGGCGAGCAGCACGGCGCGGCGGAATAGTCCGATCGCCTGCCAGAGGCCCTGGCGGTCCGCCTGGCGCTGCGAGTCGCGCGCCTGAGCGACGAGCGCGGCGACCTCGGGCGTTCGCGGTGCGGCGCGGTCACGGTGCCACCACCAGGCGCCGCCGGCTGCGGTAGCGCCCGCGACACCCAGCCCGGCGATCAGCGCACGACGTGGCACGATGGGGATAGCAGCGCGCTTGGTACTCTCGGCCGCGGAAGCCGCCCGGTCTTCGGCGATGGAGGGCGGCGCCGGCGAAGCGCTTGCCTCGACGACGATCAGGCGATAGCCGACCCGCGCAATCGTCTCGATGCGAAAACGGCCCGCGGCGATCCCTTCGCCGAGGCGGCGCAGTCGCCCGACGACGCGATTGATCGCGTCGTCGCCGACGATACGCCCATCCCAGCATTGCGCCACCAGCTCGTCGCGCGACACCACCGCGCCGCCCGCGCGGGTCAGCACGACCAGGACCTGCATGACGCGCGGCTCGAGCAGTTCCTCCTGATCGCCCAGCGCGACGAGGCGGAGCGAGGGGCGTATTATGAGGCCGGCCAGGTCGATATCGGCGGTGCGGGCGAGGTCGATCATGCCACGGACCGCTCGTCGCAGGAGTGGCGTCCGCCCCATCTCCCAGTCGACGTCATCCCGAACTCGTTTTGGGTTCCACCGCGCCCCACCTCCAGAGGTCGATGCGCTTGCGGGACCGTGGATCCTGAAACAAGTTCAGGATGGCGTCGCTGTGTGACGCTGAACGGCGACCGCTCGCGGGCAATTCCCTCTCGCATCCCCATGCCCCCCGGCATCGCCCCCCCCCCGGTCTCACTCGCGCGGCACACGGCCTCCCGCCGTCGTCGTCGCCGCGGCGAGCAGTGCGATGCCGAGTGCCGCGCCTGTCGCGCGCCACAGCGCGGCGTTATCGAGCGCGGCATAGTCGGCCGTGCCGAGGAAAGCGCCCGCAACCAGCCCCGACCACAGCAGCAGGTACGGCAGCCAGTCCCAGCGCGCGCCGTCGCCCATCAGCGCGCCCGCGAGATGCTGGCCGAGCTTGACCAAGGCGCCTGTCATATAGGTCACCCCGACGCTGACCTCGCCGTCGCGCTGGAAGACGGTGTTGAGTCCGCCCATCGCCAACGCCAGCAGCACCGTGCCAAGGCCGCCGAGCGGGCCGAACTCGGGCAGCGCCGCCGCCACCGCGAGCGGCACCGCGGCGAGTACGATCACGCCCGGCCGGCGCCAGCGCCCCAGCGCCGCGCCCGCGGTGGCGCCGACGACCACGCCCGCGACGAAGGCGAGGATCAGCGACGCCGCGGTGAGCGCCAGCGGCGAGCCGCCCGCCAGCGCCACCGCCAGCCGGGTCGAGTTGCCGCTCATGAAGGAGACGAACAGGCCGTTGAGCCGCAGGAAGCCGATCGCGTCGACATAGCCCGCCAGCGCCGCCAGCGCGATCGCCAGCCACCATTCGCGTCGTGGATGCCGGGTCACGCGTCGATCGCCTCCTCGTCGAGGCGGGCCGCATTCTCCTGGATGAAGGCGAAGCGGTGCGCGGGATTGGTCCCCATCAGCCGGTCGACCAGGTCCTTCACGCCGGCGCGCTCCTCATATTCCTGTGGCAGCGTGATGCGGATCATGCTGCGTTTGGCCGGGTCCATCGTCGTCTCGCGCAACTGGCTCGGGTTCATCTCGCCCAGGCCCTTGAAGCGCGCCACCTCCACCTTCTTGCCGCGGAAGACGGTGCGCTCCAGCTCGGCGCGGTGGGCGTCGTCGCGCGCGTAGAGCGACTTGGCGCCGACCGTCAGGCGATAGAGCGGCGGCTGTGCGAGGTGCAGATGCCCCTGCCGTACCAGCTCGGGCATCTCCTGGAAGAAGAAGGTCATCAGCAGCGTCGCGATATGCGCGCCGTCGACGTCGGCGTCGGTCATGATGACGATCTTCTCGTAGCGCAGCTGCTCGGGACGGCAGTCCTTGCGGGTGCCGCAGCCGAGCGCCTGAACGAGGTCGGCGATCTCCTGGTTGGCCAGGATCTTGGCCGAGGTGGCGGAGGCGACGTTGAGGATCTTGCCGCGGATCGGCAGGATCGCCTGGGTCTTCCGGTCGCGCGCCTGCTTGGCCGATCCGCCCGCCGAATCGCCCTCGACGATGAACAGTTCGGTACCCTCCGAGCTGTCGGAGGCGCAGTCGGTGAGCTTGCCCGGGAGCCGGATCTTGCGCGCCGAGGTCGCGGTCTTGCGCTTGACGTCGCGCTCGGCCTTGCGCCGCAGCCGCTCGTCCATCCGCTCCAGCACATAACCGAGCAGCGCCTTGCCGCGCTCCATATTGTGGCCGAGCCAATGGTCGAAATGGTCGCGCATCGCCTTCTCGACCAGCCCCGCCGCCTCGGGCGAGGTGAGCCGATCCTTGGTCTGTGACTGGAACTGCGGCTCGCGGATGAAGACGCTGAGCATCAGCTCGCTGCCGACCATCACGTCGTCCGCGGTGAGGTCTTTGGCGCGCTTGTTGCCGACGAGGTCGCCGAACTGACGCAACCCGCGCACCAGCGCCTGACGCAGCCCCTGCTCGTGCGTGCCGCCGTCGGGTGTGGGGATGGTGTTGCAATACCAGCTGTAGCTGCCTTCGCTCCACAGCGGCCAGGCGACCGCCCACTCGACCTTGCCCTGCTGGTCGGGGAAGTCCTGCTGGCCGGCGAAGAAATCGGCGGTGGCGCATTCGCGCCCGGCGATCTGCTCGCGCAGATGGTCCGACAGGCCTCCGGGAAACTGGAACACCGCTTCCTCAGGAATACCGCTTGCGCGGTCTCCATCCGTGATCAGCTCGGACGCGCAGTGCCACCGTATCTCGACGCCGGCGAACAGGTACGCCTTGGAGCGCGCCAGCTTGTACAGCCGCGCCGGCTTGAACAGCAGCTCGGGGCCGAAGATCTCGGTGTCGGGCGTGAAGGCCACCGACGTGCCGCGGCGGTTGGGCGCGGCGCCGACCGTCTCGAGCGGGCCGAGCGTCTGCCCCTTGCTGAAGCGCTGGCGGTACAACTGGCGGTCACGCGCGACCTCGACCACGGTGTCGCTCGACAGCGCGTTCACCACCGAGACGCCGACGCCATGCAGGCCGCCCGAGGTGGCATAAGCCTTGCCCGCGAACTTGCCGCCCGAGTGCAGCATCGAGAGGATCACCTCGAGCGCCGATTTGTCGGGGAACTTGGGATGCGGGTCGACCGGCATGCCGCGGCCGTTGTCGACGATGGTCAAGCGGTTGCCCGGCTCCAGCGTGATCTCGATCCGCGTGGCGTGTCCCGCCACCGCCTCGTCCATCGCATTGTCGAGCACCTCGGCGGCGAGGTGATGCATCGCGCGCTCGTCGGTGCCGCCGACGTACATGCCGGGCCGGCGGCGCACCGGCTCCAAGCCCTCGAGCACCTCGATCGACGAGGCGTCATAGGCGGGGGCGCCGGCGGTGGGGGAAGCGAACAGATCGGCCATGACCGTCATATAACGATCCACGCCGCCCGACCCAAGCGCGGCAAGGTCGGTTGCCACGGCAATGATTCCTCACGCAACACAACCTGAACGAGGCTCGTTCGCGGATCGTTCGATCAGGGAGTGACCTACATGAGAGCGTATTTGACCGCCGCCGCGATCGCGGTGTCGTTGACGGCTGTCCCCGCGATGGCGCAGGACGATGGCGATCCGTCGGTCAGCAGCGGCTTTTCCGGCATCTATGTCGGCGCCGCCGGCGGCTATGACGTGCAGCCCAACGATGGCGCCGCGCGCCTCGAGTTCGACCGCAACCTCGACGGCCGCTTCGGCGACACGGTGCTGACCGGCACGGGCGCGAACGCCTTCTCGCCGGGCTTCTGCGGCGGACGCGCGCGCGCCGCGCAGGGCCCGCGCAACGGTGGCCCGGGGTGCGCGAAGGATCGTGACGGCTGGAGCTATTACGGGCGGGTCGGCTACGACCAGCAGAGCGGACCGATCGTCTACGGCGTCGTCGGCGAGTTCGGGCGGACTCACATCAACGACAGCACCTCGGGCTTCTCGACCACTCCGGCGAATTACGTGATGTACCGCCAGGTCAACTGGGAGGCCGCGGTGCGCGCGCGCGCCGGCTACACGCCCAACGACTCGACGTTGTTCTACGGCACGTTCGGCCCGTCGCTGGCGCGGATCGACAGCGAGTTCTCGTCGAGCCAGAGCACAAACAGCTTCACCGCGCGCGGGCGGCAGGACCAGTTCGGCTTCCAGGGCGGCGGCGGCATCGAGCAGCGCTTCGGCGACCATTTCTCGGTCGGGCTCGAATATGTCTACCACCAGTACCAGGACGACGACTATCGCGTCCGCGCCGCCGGCCCGGCGGGCACGCCCTTCACCAACGCCGGCAACGGCGGCACGGTCGAGGGCACCGACTTCCGCCGCTCGGACGAGAAGTTCCGCTGGCATAGCCTGCGCGCCACCGCGGCGTTCCGCTTCTGAGGTGACGGGGCGGGGGCGGACGAGCGCCCGCCCCTCTCTTTTCGTTCCGCGGCAAAGGCCGGGGCCCAGTCGGCCGGCGCGGGTGAGACATACCCCGACGGCCCCAACTGGGCCCCGGCCTTCGCCGGGGTACAACAGCTTTATGTAACGGCGCTCACCCTCAGCGCATGCGGGGGCCGCCGAACGGCAGCGGCGGCGCGCGACGATCGCGGCGCGGCAGCTGCGCCTGATAGGCATGGCCGCAATGCTCGACGCAATAAGGGAAGCCCGGGTTCACCTTGTCGCCGCAGAAGTGGAAATCGGGCTCTCCGGGGTGGCCGAGCGGCCACTTGCAGATCTTGTCATTGAGATCGAGCAGCGAGGTCTTGTTGGCAAACTCGGGCGCGGTGCGCGCGGGCACCAGCCGGCGCGGCGGGGCCGGCGCGATCGGCGGCTGCTGCTCACCGGGCGCCTGACGCACGAAGCCGCCCGGACCGACCGAGCGCAACACCGGCTCGCGCTTGACCGGGGGCGCGCTGGGCACCTCATCGGCCTCGTCGTCGACGTCGCTGGCCGCCGGCGCTGCTTCCGGAGTCGAGTCGGTCGCGAAGGGCGGCGGCGCGGGCCGCGCGGCGGGCGCGGGCGCAGGCGCCGCGGTGCGGACCGGGGCGGGAGTCGGCTTCGGCGCGGGCGCGGCAGCGACAGGAGCGGCAGCCGGCGCCGACTCGGCGGCGCGCGCCTCCTCCTTCGTCGTCACCGGCGACGGGCGCGACTGGAGGCCGAGGCGATGCGCCTTGCCGATCACCGCGTTGCGACTGACGCCGCCGAGCGCCTCGGCGATCTGGCTGGCGGTCTGGCCCGCCTCCCACATCGTCTTCAGCGTATCGATCCGCTCGTCGGTCCAGGACATGCTTGTCTTCCTCTAGCGTTCCGGTTGCGGGCGCGCGCCGCAGCGGTTACCCGCACAGGCGATGAGCAGCCAGCCTCCCACCGGACATATTCCGTCAGCCATCAGGCACGCCCCCGGCGAACCGGTGATCCGGAACGTCAATTGGGGCGGCCTGCGAACCCTCTATGTGAAGGAGGTGCGCCGTTTCTTCAAGGTGCAGCTCCAGACGGTGTGGGCGCCGGCGGTGACGACGCTGATGTTCCTCGTCATCTTCACCGTCGCCAACGGCGCACGCAGCCCGGTCAACGTCGGCGGCGCGCCGGTCGCCTTCGCCGACTTCATCGCGCCCGGACTGATCGTGATGGGGATGCTCAACAACGCCTTCGCGAACGCGAGCTTCTCGCTGCTGGTCGGCAAGATCCAGGGCAATATCGTCGACTATCTGCAGCCGCCGCTCTCCACCAGCGAGCTGCTCGCGGCACTCGTCGGCGCCGCGGTGACGCGCGCCTTCTGCGTCGGCTGTGCGGTGTGGCTGGCGATGGCGCTGTGGCCCGGGGTGCACGTGACGCCGCACCACCCGCTGGCGGTACTGTGGTTCGGGCTGCTCGGCGCGATGTTCCTGTCGTTCGCGGGCGTGCTCACCTCGATCTGGGCGGACAAGTTCGACCATGCCGCGGCGGTGACCAACTTCCTGATCGCGCCGCTGACGCTGCTGTCGGGTACCTTCTACTCGGTCGACCATCTCGCGCCCGCGTTCCGCGCGTTCAGCCACGTCAACCCGTTCTTCTACGTGATCTCGGGGTTCCGCTACGGCTTCCTCGGCAGCGCCGACTCGCCCGTGGCGGTGGGCAGCGTGGTCATCCTCGCGATCGATGTCGCGCTGGGGGTTCTATGCTACGTGCTGCTCAAGCGCGGCTGGAAGCTGAAGAGCTAGGCCAATCAGATCCTCCCCGCCTGCGGGGACGGGGACCAGCCGAAGGCTGGTGGAGGGGGACCTCCGCATAGGGATCGCTGGGTGTACGGCCCCACCCGTCCGTCAGCGCTGGCGCGCTGCCATCTCCCCGCGAGCGGGGAGGATCTAGTCCGCGACGAATGCCGCAATCGCCTCGCCCAGCTCGGGCTTGGTCACCGCGCTCATGTGGTTGCCCGGCACCTCGGCGTAGCGTGCGTTCGGCAGCGCGTCGGCGAGCGCCGCGGCCGAGCCGTTGTCGTGATCGTCCATCCCGCTGAGCACCAAGGTCGGCCGCTCGAGCGTCGCCAGCACCGCCGCCGGCGTGCTCGCGAAGGTGTCGATCACGCCGAGCAGCGCCACCGGGTCGCCGCCGGTGGTCTTGAGGAAGGCCTCGGCGAGCCACTCCGGGCTGCCGCGCTCGTGCTGGCCGAGTCGTGTGAGGATGTTGCGGAAATGGTCAGCGCGGCGCTCGGCGCCGACGATCCCCTCCCGCCCCATGCCGGCGAGCACGACACGCCGCGGCGTCGCGCCGCGCGCCAGCATCCGCACCACGGTGCGCGCGCCGAGCGAGTAGCCGCCGAGGTCATAGTCGGTCAGCCCGAGGTGGCGCACCAGCGCCTCGCCGTCGAGCGCCAGCGCGTCGGGCGGGTAAGCGGCCGGATCGTGCGGCTTGCCGCTCTCGCCGTGCGCGCGCAGGTCGGGCATGATGACGCGCACGCCGCGCGCGGCGATTGCGGCGGCGTGGCCGTAGCGCAGCCAGTTGGTGCGTGCGTCCGAGAAATAGCCGTGGATCAGCACCAGCGGGCGGCCCTCGCCGAGCTCGCGCCAGGCGATTGGCGTGCCATCGAAACTGTCGAAGAAGCGTGTCTCAGTCGGGGAGCTTGCCACTCGTTTCCATCCATTTGCCGACGATATGCGGGAGCTCGTCGGTGCGTTTGTCAGGCAGGCCGCTGGTATCCCGCCAGGCAGCGTGGCGGCTCTCGACGCCGAAATGGCCGGTCGGGCGCAGGCGGTCAGCGTCGTCGAAGCTGCCTACGGTGAGGTCGAGCTGCTCGTCGCTTTTCCCTTCATAGGTCAGCGGCGTACCGCAGTCGCGGCAGAAACCGCGCTGCGCGATCGGCGACGAGGCACGGCGATCGGGCTCGCGCGTGGTCCAGCGCAGCGCGGCGCGCGAGACCTGCTTGAGCGCGGCGAAGACGCCGCCGGTCGCGCGCTGGCACATCCGGCAGTGGCACAGATAGGCATGGTCGTCCTCGACCAGCACGGCATAGCGTACGCTGCCGCACTGGCACCCACCGGTCATTTCGCGCGCCATCCCGCCGCTCCCGCTGCCCAGACGGAGCGACCTAACGTGGCGAGCGCGCGAGGTAAACGCGTGACCCATGTTGCAGCGCAGCACTCGACGCCGGCCGGTGACGCTGGCAGAGCGCGCTGGTGACTCGCCCGCCTTCCCTGCCGCACAGCGCGATCGAGGACGCCTATGCGCTCGCGCTCGGCTGTATCCTCGTCGTCCTCGGCCTCGCGCTGCTCCACGCCGCCGGGCTAGTCACAGGCGGGATCGCGGGCGTGGCGCTGCTGCTCTCCTATGCGGTGCCGCTACCGAGCGGGGTGCTGTTCACCCTGCTCAACCTGCCGTTCTTCTGGCTGGCTTGGCGCGCCATGGGGCGGCGCTTCACGCTCCGCACCGCGCTGGTCGGGATCGGGGTGGCGGGGCTCGGCACGGTGACGCGCTACGGGCTCAGCATCGCGTATATCGATCCCGCCTTCGCCGCCCTGGCGGGCGGGTCGGTCATCGGCTTCGGCGCGCTAGCGCTGGCGCGGCACCATGCCGGGATCGGCGGGACGGGCGTGGTGACGCTATGGCTCCAGCAGCGCCGCGGCTGGAACGCGGGACGCACGCAGATCGCCATCGACGCGGTGATCCTGCTGGTGTCGCTGGTCGCGCTGCCAATGGAGCGCGTGGCGTGGTCGGCGCTTTCCGCGGCGGCGATCAGCGGCATCCTGATCGCGTGGCACCGGCCAGGGCGGTACACGGGCTATTGAAGAGCCGCGTGCTCTTAAGGACGCAGGAGCTAAGGGCGGCGAGCGCGACGTACGTGGCGCTGGGTGCCTGCGTGTGCAGGAACACGGATGACGTGGCACTCTTCGATCCGTCTGTGCTGTGGAAGCACTGAGCGAAGCCGAAGTGCCGTCTCGAAGCACAGCCACGACCGTCGCGGCTGTGCTTCGAGACGAGGCTTCTACGAGCTCAGCCTCTCCTCAGCCCGAACGGGACAGGAGCAGTGCTCTGCTCACTCCTCCTCGGCGAACACCGCGTCGAAGGCGGCGTCGTCGGTCTCGTCCGCCTTCTTGAGATGGCGGCGGCCGAGCAGCTCGGCGATCTGCACCGCGTTGAGCGCCGCCCCCTTGCGCAGGTTGTCGCTGACGCACCACAAGGCCAGCCCGTTCTCCACGGTCGGGTCCTCGCGCACGCGGCTCACGTAAGTGGCGTCGTCACCCGCGCTCTCGATCGGGGTGACGTAGCCGCCGTCCTCGCGCTTATCGACCAGCATCACGCCGGGCGCCTCGCGCAGGATACGCTGCGCGTCCTCGGCCGACAGCTCGTTCTCGAACTCAATGTTGAGCGCCTCGGAATGGCCGACGAACACCGGCACGCGCACGCAGGTCGCGACCACCTTGATCTTGGTGTCGAGGATCTTCTTGGTCTCGACCACCATCTTCCACTCTTCCTTGGTGGAGCCGTCGTCGAGGAAGCTGTCGATGTGCGGGATCACGTTGAAGGCAATCTGCTTGGTAAACTTCTTCGGCTCGGCGGGATCGCCGACGAAGATGTTGCGGCTCTGCTCGAACAGCTCGTCCATGCCGATCTTGCCCGCGCCCGAGACCGACTGATAGGTCGCCACCACCACGCGCTTGATCGTCGCGGCGTCGTGCAGCGGCTTGAGCGCCACCACCATCTGCGCGGTCGAGCAATTGGGGTTGGCGATGATGTTCTTGGCACGATAGCCGTCAATCGCCGCGGCATTCACCTCAGGCACGATCAGCGGCACGTCCGGATCCATGCGGTAGAGCGACGAATTGTCGATCACGGTGCAGCCCGCCGCGGCGAACTTGGGCGCATAGACCGCGGTCGCCTCGCTGCCGATCGCGAACAATGCCATGTCCCAGCCGGTCGGATCGAAATGCTCGATGTTCTTGACGGTGAGCATACGGCCGGTGTCGCCGTACTCGATCTGGTCGCCGACCGAGCGCGACGACGCCAGCACCGCGATCTCGTCGGCGGGAAACTCGCGCTCGGCGAGGATGTTGACCATCTCGCGCCCGACATTGCCCGTGGCCCCCGCCACTACCACCCGATAGCCCATCTTACGTCCTTCCCGGCGCGCTCGGTGCGCGCATGTCTACCCCGCGGCGGCCCTAATGCGCCCGCCGCGCGTGCGACAGCAAGCTTTACTTGGGCCCGCTGCCGACGTGCGCGTCGAGGAAGCGCTCGATCGTGGTCCAGACGTGGATGTCGCGCACCGCCGAGTGGGTCTTGCCGGGATAGAACATCAGGTCGAACGGCATGTCCGCCGCCTGCAGCGCCGCCGCCACCTTAGTGCTGTTGTCGAGGAAGACGTTGTCGTCGGCCATGCCGTGCAGCAACAGCAGCGGCGTGGTGATGCGCTTGGGATCACGCACCGCGCGCGAGGCGTCATAGGCGGCGGCGTCGGTGCGCGGATCGCCCATGTAGCGCTCGGTGTAATGCGAGTCGTAGAGGTGCCAGTCGGTCACCGGCGCGCCCGAGATCGCGGCGGCGTAGAGGGCGGGATCGGCCTCGATCATCTTGAGCGACATATAGCCGCCGTACGACCAGCCGTAGGTCGCGATCCGCTTCGGGTCGACGTAGCCGAGCGTTGTCAGATAAGTCGCGCCGGCGCGCTGGTCGGCGACCTCCACCGTCCCCATAGCGTGCCAGATCGCGCTCTCGAACTTGACCCCGCGATTGGCCGAGCCGCGATTGTCGAGCTCGAAGTAGATCCAGCCGCGGTCGACGATGTGCTGGATCAGCGGGTTCTTCCAGTCACGCGCGACGTTCTGCGGCCCCGGGCCGCCGTAATGCTGGAAGAAGACAGGGTAGCGCTTGCCCGGCTCCAGCTTGGGCGTGACCATCTGCCAATGCAGATCGGTGCCGTCCTCCGCTCTGATCGTGCCGAACGTCACCGGCCGGTGCGCGGCGAGATAGGGCGCATACGGGTGGTCGCCCTCGACCCGGTTCTCGTTGACCCAGGCGAGCCGCTTGCCCGCGGCGTCGGCGAGATAGACTTGCGGCGGCTGGTTGGGGTTGGAGCGGGTGACGAGGAAGCGCTGCGCCGTGCCGTCCGCGGTGACGCTGTTCTGCCAGCCGCGCTCGGTCAGCCGCTCGGGCGTGCCGCCGGCGAGCGGGACGACGTAGAGCTGCTGCTCGAGCACGTCGTCCTTGTTGGCCATGAAATAGACCTTGCCCGCGGCCTCGTCGACCGCGACGAGGCCGGTGACCACCCACGGCCCCTTGGTCAGCTGGGTCCACTGCCCACCGCGCAGCAGCCAGAGATGGCCGTAGCCATCGCGCTCGGAACGCCACAAGAGGCCGCCGTCGGCGAGCGCTCGGTAGCTGTCGGTGAGGTTGATCCAGCTGCGCGGCGCGGCGGTCTCGCTGAACAGGGGGCTCGCTTTGCCCGTGGCGGGGTCGACGCGGAGCACGTCCAGCCGGGTCTGCGCGCGATTCTCGCGCTGGACGAGCAGCGCCGAGCCGTCGGGTAGCCAATCGACCCGCGCCAGATAGATATCGGGGTCGGTGCCGAGGTCGACCTTCACCTGCCCCTTGCCGTCGGCGCGCATCACGTGGAGCTCGACCGCGACGTTGGGCGTGCCTGCGGCGGGATAGCGCTGCTGGTAGATCTCGGTCCCGGCGGCGCCGATCGCGGCGCGGGTGAAGACCTGCACCGGCGCCTCGTCGAACCGCTCGACCGCGATATAGCGATCGTCGGGGCTCCACCAGTAACCGGTGCGGCGGTCCATCTCCTCCTGCGCGACGAACTCGGCCTCGCCGAAATGGACCGTGCCCCCGCCGCCCTGCGTGAGCGCGCGCGCGGCGCCTCCGCTGAGCGGCTGGAGCCACAGGTTCTGGGCGCGCACGTAGCTGACGAAGCCGCCGCGCGGCGAGACCTCGCCGTTGAGCACGCCGCCCCTCACCTCGGTGAGCCGCCGCGTGACGCCGTCCAGCCCGGCAAGATACAGGTCGCCGTCGGCGGGGACGAGCAATTGGCGACCGTCAGGCGACCAGTCGTAGCGGATGATCCCGGTCAGCGCGCCGATGCGCGCGCGCTCGCGCTGCATCTTCTCCGCCTCGGACAGCGCCGCGCCGCTGCCGACGCGCGTGCTGTCGACCAGCATCCGCTCCTGCCCGGTGGCGGTGTCGCGCGCCCACAGGTCGAGGCGAAAGCGGTCGTCGGCGCGCGGGCGCAGGAAGGTGAGCAGCCGCCCGTCGGGCGAGAGCTTGAGCGAGCGCGGCTGCTGGCCGCCGAGGTCGGGCGCGGCGAAGATGCGCTCGAGCGTGAGCCGCTGCGGCGCGGGTCTGGTCGCGCCGGCCTGCGCCTGCGCGGCGTCAGCCACGAGCGCCCCTGTTGCTACCGTCGCGAGCGCCACCACCGCCAACCATGAACGCATCCATTCCTCCGGGATCGCGACCCGGGACCGGGCGCGCCGCCCTTATCGCGGCGCGAGACGGCGAGGTAAAGCGTCACCCTTGCTGTCGTGGTGGGGAGCTCTTTGCCGGGTGGAACGCCGATGCCGATGCCGACGCCGACGCGAGCGTCTACCACGCGGGCGCTCCGTCACTACAAGCGCACCACCCCAGCGAACGCCTAGAGACGTAAGGCAAATCCTATCCCACTGGCGTCATCCTGAGCTTGTCTCAGGATCCACTGTGCCGCGCACCCAAGTGCCGGTGGTGCGCGCGGACGGGTCGATCCTGAGACGAGCTCAGGATGACGGCGGCTATGGCAAACCGGCGGTGCCACGCCCGCCGCACCCACCCAAACGACAAAAGGGGCGCGGTGGTCTCCCACCGCGCCCCTCGCGCTTCGGTCTGAACCGGGTGTCGCTTACTCGGCGGCCTGCGCCTGCGGGCGGTTGTCGCGGCGCTCGGCGATACGCGCGGACTTACCGGTGCGGCCACGCAGATAATAGAGCTTGGCGCGACGCACCGCGCCCTTGCGCACCACCTCAATCGAATCGACGTTGGGCGAGTAGAGCGGGAAAACACGCTCCACGCCCTCGCCGAAGCTGATCTTGCGGACGGTGAACGACGAGCCCATGCCCTTGTTCGAGCGCGCGATGCACACGCCCTCGAAGTTCTGGACGCGGGTGCGCTCGCCCTCGACCACCTTCACGCCGACCTTCAGCGTGTCGCCGGGGCGGAATTCGGGGAGCTTCTTGCTCTCGTGGAACTTGGCGATCTGCTCGGCCTCGAGCGTCTGGATCAGGTTCATCGCGTCAATCCTTACTTCCGTGCCGCGCGCCAGAGGGCGAGCCGACCCGAGCGCCCTCGTGACGCTCCCACAGGTCCGGCCGCCGTAGCCGTGTGTCGATCTCGGCCTGTGACTGACGCCACGCCGCGATCCTCGCATGATCCCCCGATCGCAGCACCTCGGGGATCGTGCGCCCTTCCCATTCGACAGGTCGGGTATAATGCGGATACTCGAGGAGGCCGCTCTCGAAGCTCTCCTCGTCCCCGCTCGAAGCCGCGCCCATTACCCCCGGGAGCAGCCGAACGCAAGCGTCCAGCAGCACCAGCGCGGCCATCTCACCGCCCGAGAGGATATAGTCGCCGATCGACAGCTGCTCGATCGCGCGCGCTTCGAACAAGCGCTCGTCGAAGCCCTCAAATCGACCGCACAGCAGCACCGCCCCCGACCCCGCGGCGAGGTCGCGGACGCGCCGCTGCGTCAGCGGTGCACCGCGCGGCGTGAGCGCGACCAGCGGGCGACCGTCGGCGTGCGCGTCGACGGCGCGAGCGACGATGTCGGCGCGCAGCACCATGCCCGCCCCGCCCCCGGCCGGCGTGTCGTCGACGGTGCGGTGGCGGTCCTCGGTGAAGTCGCGAATGTTGACCGGGTCGCAGCTCCACCGCCCCTCGCGCAGCGCGCGGCCCGCGAGCGACGTGCCGAGCGGGCCGGGGAACATCTCGGGGTAGAGCGTCAGGATGGTGGCGCGGAAGGTCATCGGGTCCAGTTCTCGACGGCGAGGCCGGGGATGCCGGCGAAGTCGCGCTCGTTGTTGGTGACGAGGGTCGCGTTGAGCGACAGCGCGTGCGCCGCGATCAGCAGGTCGAAGCTGTGGCGGCGCGGCGGCGTCGACGCCGCAAGGCCACCGTAGCGCTCCGCCGCGGCGCGGTCGAAATCGTGCACGCCGAGCACCCCGACGAAGATGTCGAGCCGCGCCTCGTCCGCGGCATCCACGCTGGGACGGCTGGCGCCGTAGCGGAGTTCCGCCAGCGTGATCGCCGACAGGCCGAGGTTGCGGCCGTTCTGCGCGCGAATCCGGGCGCGCAGCTGCGCGCTCCGGGCGAGCGCGAAGTCGATGCAGACGTTAGTGTCCAGAAGGTACATGCGTCAGGCGGCGGTGTCGCGTGCGGGCGCGCGCCAGTCACGCTCGTCCTGCTCGGTCTCGCCGCGCCCCTCCGCCATGAAGCCGGGCGAGAAGGCGCCGTAAAGGCCATCCAGCACCGCCGCCGCCTGATCGTCGCGCCATACGCTGCACGAGCCGTCGCGATGCGGCACCAGCGTGACGTCGTCGCCCTCCTTCAGTCCCAGCGCCTTGGGCAGGCGCAAGGCGACCGAATTGCCGGACTTGAACACCTTGGCGCGATATTCGTTAACCATCGCCGATCTCCCGTATGCACGGGATGTATATACACGCGGGAACGACAGCAAGATGGACGACTGCCTCATCATCGGCGCCGGACCCGCCGGGCTCACCGCGGCGATCTACCTGGCGCGCTATCATCTCTCGATCCGACTGTTCGACTCGGGGTCGAGCCGTGCCGCGATGATCCCGTGCACGCACAACCACGCCGGCTATCCCGACGGCATCGCGGGCACCGAGTTGCTGCGACTGATGCTCACACAGGCAGAGAAATACGGCGCGCGGCGCGAGCCGGTGAAGGTCACCGGGCTGGCGCAAGACGGCGACGGCTTCGTCGCCACCACCGATCACGGCACGCATCGCGCACGCACCGTGCTGCTGGCAACCGGGGTGGTGAACCACCGCCCGCACGGGCTGCTCCCCGAAGTGCACGACCCGGCGCTGGCGCGCGGGCTGCTGCGCTATTGCCCGGTGTGCGACGGCTATGAGATCACCGACAAGCGGGTCGCGGTGATCGGCACCGGCGATCGCGGCATGCGCGAGGCGCTGTTCCTGCGCGGCTTCACCCGCGACATCACACTCATCGCGCCCGAGGCGGAACATCTGCTCGACTCGGCGTGTGCGGACGCGATCGACGACGCGGGGGTGGTACGCGTCGACGGCCCGTGCGGCGGCTATGCGATCGAGGGTGACCAACTCGCGCTGGACACCGCGCGCGGCCGGATGGCGTTCGACAGCGTCTACCCAGCGCTGGGCTCACGCATCCGCTCGCATCTCGCGATCGAGGCGGGCGCGCGCGCGAGCGAGGACGGCTGTCTCGAGGTCGACGATCACCAGCGCACCAGCGTGCCGGGGCTGTTCGCGGCGGGAGATGTGGTCAAGGGGCTCGACCAGATCAGCCATGCCATGGGCGAGGCCGGCGTCGCGGCGACGACGATCCGCAACCTGCTGGCGGAGCAGCGCCCGCTGCGGCGGTGAGCGGTGTTCCTGCGCACGCAGGAACCCAGGTGGGTAGGCGCAGCGTCCGTGGCTCTGGGCTCCTGCTTGCGAAGGAGCACGGCTTGCTTCGAGAGCCCGCCTCCTTATTCCCCGTCATCTCGAACTCGTTTCGGGATCCACCGTGCCACATACTCAGTGGCCGAGGCACTCGCGGGACGGTGGATCCTGAAACAAGTTCAGGATGAAGGCCGGGAGGGAGGGGGAAGACAGCACCCCCTCCCCTCACTCCACGAACGCCGCTTCCACCACCAACCGCTCGCGATCCCACTCGGGCACCGCGTTGATCGGCACCATGAAGCGCTTGCCGCCGTCGCGCTCGATCTCGATCACGTCGCCCGCGCCGAAATTCTCCACCGCGACAACGCGCCCGACCGGCTCGCCCGCGGTCGAGACCGCGGCGAGACCGAGCAGGTCGGCGTGGTAATATTCGCCCTCGCCGAGCGGCGGCAGGTCCGCGCGCGCGACGGTGAGCAAGGTGCCGCGAAGCTGCTCCGCGGCGGTGCGGTCGGTCACCTCGGCGAAGCGCGCGATCGTGCCGTCGCGCAGCTTCACCAGCGTGAGCGCACCGCCGTTGAAGGTGCGATGCCCCTCGAGTGCCTCGGCGAACACCTTCAGGCGCACCTCGCCGGCGATGCCGTGCGCCCCCGCCACGGCGGCGAGCACCACCGCGTCGGGAGCGACCGGCACCGGGTCAGGCTTGGTCGGGCGAGCCGGCGCCGCCGGCAGGGGCGTCGTCGTCCCCTTCGGCGGGCTGCTGGCTCGAAACGCCCTGGTTGGTGGCGTCCGGGGTGGTCGAATCGTCATTGTCGTCGGGCGCGGTGCGCGGGTCGGGGTCGATCGTCATCGTGCATTCCTCTCGGCTCTCGATGGAGCGGCAAGTAACGCACGAGCGGACGATCGATTTCCCGGCCGGCTTACTCGGCGCTCGCCGCCTCGGCCTCGGCCGGGGCCGCGGCGGCCTCCTGCTGCGCCTTCAGCTTCTCGGCACGCTCCTCGGCGCGCTCCTTGGCCTTCTCGCCCGGCTCGCCCTTCTTGGGGTTGCTGCGCGCGGCGCGCTCCTTCACGCCAGCGGTGTCGAGGAAGCGGGCAACGCGGTCGGTCGGCTGCGCGCCGACGCCCAGCCAGTGCTTGGCGCGCTCGGCGTCGAGCACGATGCGCTTCTCGTCGTCCTTGCCGAGCAGCGGGTTGTAGTTGCCGATCTTCTCGATGAACTTGCCATCGCGCGGGCTGCGCGCGTCGGCGACGACGATGCGGTAGTAAGGACGCTTCTTCGAGCCGCCGCGCGACAGGCGAATGCTGAGTGCCATGGTGTTCGTCTTCCTTCTGTGTGTCTGTGCCCCGGCCTGCGCCGGGATCGTCTAGGTAAATGTCGTCACGTCCGCGCCGCCGCGGCGACGCGCATCGTTACTTCTTGAACCGGAACCCGGGCGGCAGGCCGCCGGGGATGTTGCCGGGCAGACCGCCGCCGGGCAGCCCGGGAAGCCCCGGACCACCGCCCGGCCCGCCAAGCTTGCCCATCATGTCGCCCATGTCGGCGCCGCCGATCGCATTGCCGAGGCCGCCGAGGCCGCCCTTGCCGAGCATCGCCATCATGCCCTTGAGCCCGCCCATCTTCTTGATCTTCTTCATGGCGGTCGACATCTCCAGATGCATCTTGAGGAGCTTGTTAACTTCCTGCACGGTCGTCCCCGAGCCCTTGGCGATGCGGATCTTGCGCTTGGCGTTGATCAGCTCGGGCTTGGCGCGCTCCTTGGCGGTCATCGAGCCGATCATCGCGTCGAGGTGCACCAGCATCTTGTCGCTGCCCGGCACCGAGTCCATCGCTGCCTGCGCCTTCTTCATGCCCGGCAGCATGCCAGCGAGCGCGCCCAATCCGCCCATGCGCTTCATCTGCGCGAGCTGGCCGCGCAGATCGTTCATGTCGAACTGACCCTTGGCGAGCCGGCTCGCCATGCGCTCGGCGTCTTCCTGCTGGATCGACTCGGCGGCACGCTCGACCAGGCTGACCACGTCGCCCATGCCGAGGATGCGGCCTGCGACGCGCGACGCGTGGAACGCCTCGAGCGCGTCGAGCTTCTCGCCGACGCCGGCGAACTTGATCGGCTTGCCCGTGACCGCGCGCATCGACAGCGCGGCGCCGCCGCGCGCGTCGCCGTCCATGCGGGTGAGCACCACGCCGGTGAGCGGCACCTGCTCGGCAAAGTTCTGCGCGACGTTGACCGCGTCCTGACCGGTCAGCGAGTCGACGACGAGCAGGATCTCCTGCGGCGCCGCGACCTCGGCGACCGCCTTCATCTCGTCCATCAGCGCCTGATCGACGTGAAGTCGGCCGGCGGTGTCGAGCATCAGCACGTCGAAGCCCTGCAGCTTCGCCGCCTGGAGCGCGCGCCGCGCGATCTCGACCGGCTGCTGGCCCGCGACGATCGGCAGCGTCGCCACCTCGACCTGCGTGCCGAGCGTGGCGAGCTGCTCCTGCGCGGCGGGGCGATTGACGTCGAGCGACGCCATCAACACCTTCTTGGCCGAGCGCCCGGTCATCGAGCTGCTCGACAGGCGCTTGGCGATCTTGGCGGTGGTCGTGGTCTTGCCCGAGCCCTGCAGGCCGACCATCATCACCACCGCGGGCGGGGCGACGTTGAGCTGGAGCTCGGCCGCGGCGGGATCGTCGCCGCCGAGCATCCGCACCAGCGCGTCGTTGACGATCTTGACGACCTGCTGCCCCGGCGTGACCGAGCGCAGCACGTTCTGGCCGACCGCTTCCTCGGTGACCTCGTCGACGAAGGCGCGCGCCACCGGCAGCGCGACGTCGGCCTCGAGCAGCGCGACGCGCACCTCGCGCATCGCGGCGCGCACGTCGGCCTCGGTCAGCGCGCCGCGGCCACGCAACCGGTCGAAGACGCCGCCGAGACGATCGCTGAGGCTATCGAACATCGTGTTTCCTTCCCATCCGCCGCCAAACGCAAAAGCGCCGGCGGGCGAAACCTCGCCGGCCAGCGGGCACCACATGGGCGCATGTCGATCGCGTTCAACGGTGGAACGTGCGGCGGCTGTTAGAGGAAGTAGGCGTGGAATGCAAGGCGCGCGGGGGCGGGTGGCCGACTGCGGCCATTCACACCGTCATCCCGGACTTGATCCGGGATCCACGTCGCCGCGCACGCTCGGAGCGTTGCTCACGCGGGATCATGAATCCCCGCTCAAGGCCGGGATGACGGTAGATTGTTGGGAAAGCAGACGTCTCCGCCTCCCCGTCATCCCTGCGAAGGCAGGGATCCATACACGCCAACGCTCGTGATGAGGTCGCGAGGTCAGAGCGTCTGGATCCCCGTCTCCGCGGGGATGACGGCGGTAGGGGCGGTGGCGGGGATGACGGTAGTAGGGGCGGCCGCGGGGATGACAGTGGGAAGGGGTAGGAGCGGACTGCCCCGCCCCTCACCCCAGCCGCGCCAGCGCCGCGGCGAAGCGCTCTGCGTCCGCCGCTTTCTCGGCGTGGTCGGCGCGCGCCTTCTCCACCGCCTCGGGCTTGGCGCGCTCGACGAAGCTCGCGTTGCCGAGCCGCCCCGCCAGCGAGTCGCGCTCCTTCTCGGCCGCCGCCAGCGACTTCTGGAGCCGCTGGCGCTCCGCCTCGAGGTCGATCACGCCCTCCAGCGCCAACGCGAACGTCTCAGCCCCCCAGAGGATCGGCGCGCGCGCGCCGCTCGCCTCGCCCGGCGTCAGCGTGACGCGCGCGAGCCGCTCGACGTACGGGGCGATCGTCGCCGGCACGCTGCCCGCCCCGGTGTGGAGCGCGATGCGCGTGCCCGGCGGCACGTTGAGCTCGGCGCGCGCGCCGCGCACCCCCTCGACCAGCTCGATCAGTCGCTCGACCTCTTGTGTCGCGGCCGGGTCGAGCGCGCGCGCGTCGGCCATCGGCCAACGCGCGACGATCAGCTCGTGCTCGCGCGGTGCCAGCGCGTGCCACAGCTCCTCGGTGATGAAGGGCATGAACGGGTGGAGCAGCACCAGGATCTGGTCGAGCACCCAGCCCGCGACCGCCTTGGTCTCCTCGTCGATCTGTCCTTTGATCAGCTCCAGATACCAGTCGCAGAAGCGGCTCCACACGAACTGGTAGATCGCGTTGGCGGCGGCGTCGAAGCGATAGTCGGCGAGCGCGAGGTCGACCGCCTGCACCGTCGCCACTGTCTCGGCGAGGATCCACTTGTTCACCGAAAGGCTCGCGAGCGGGGGCTCCAGCGTGGTCGAGCCGCCGATCCCGTTGGCCTGGGCGAAGCGGCTTGCGTTCCACAGCTTGGTCGCGAAGTTGCGATAGCCCTCGACGCGCTTCTCATCCATCTTGATGTCGCGCCCTTGGCTCTCCATCGCGGCCATGAAGAAGCGCAGCGCGTCGGCGCCGTAGCGGTCGATGAGCCCGAGCGGGTCGACGGTGTTGCCCTTGGACTTGGACATCTTGGCGCCGTCGGCGGCGCGCACCAGGCCGTGCAGGTAGAGCGTGCGGAACGGCACCTCGCCCATGAAGTGCATGCCCTGCATCATCATCCGAGCGTCCCAGAAGAACAGGATGTCGAAGCCCGAGACGAGCACGTCATTGGGGTAGCGGCCGCCGAGCGTGCGGTCCGCGGCGTCGGGCCAGCCCATCGTCGCGAACGGCCAGAGCGCGCTGGAGAACCAAGTGTCGAGCACGTCGGGGTCGCGCGTCAGCGCCACGTCCGCGCCCGCCTCGGCCCGTGCCTCCTCCTCGGTCTCGGCGACATAGGCGCGGCCGTCGGCGTCGAACCACGCCGGGATCCGGTGCCCCCACCAGAGCTGGCGCGACACGCACCACGGCTGGATGTTCTCCATCCAGTTGAAGAAGGTCTTCTCCCACGACTTCGGCACCAGCTTGATCGCGCCCGAGCGCACCGCCTCGATCGCCGGCTTGGCCAAGGTGGCGGCGTCGACATACCATTGGTCGGTCAGCCACGGCTCGATCACCGCGCCCGAGCGATCGCCGAACGGCGTCTGGATCACGCGCGGCTCGGCGTCGTGCGCGACCCCTTCCTTGTCGACGTGCGGGATCAGCACGCCCGCCTCCTTGAGCTGCGCGACGACCAGCCGGCGCGCGTCCTGCTCGGCCTTGGCGTCGTTGCCGGGCAGGCCGAGGAACTCAGCCGGGATCAGCCCGTCCGCGGTCTGCACCACGCGCGCCGTGGCATCGAGCATGTTGAGCATGTCGCGCGCCTCGATCCCGGCGCGGCGGCCGACCTCGAAGTCGTTGAAGTCGTGCCCTGGGGTGATCTTCACCGCGCCCGAGCCGAGCGCCGGGTCGGCGTGCTCGTCGGCGACGATCGGGATCAGCCGCCCGGTGATCGGCAGCCGCACCTGCTTGCCCACGAACGCGGTGTAGCGCGCGTCCTCGGGGTGCACGGCCACCGCCATGTCGGCGAGCATCGTCTCGGGCCGCGTCGTCGCCACCTCGATCGATCCCGACCCGTCGGCGAGCGGGTAGCGCAGCCGCCAGAAGCTGCCGCGCACCTCGCGCGTCTCGACCTCGAGGTCGCTGATCGCGGTGCCGAGGCCGGGGTCCCAGTTGACCAGCCGCTTGTCGCGGTAGAGCAGCCCCTGGCGGTGCAGCTCGACGAACACCTTGAGCACCGCGCGCGAGAAGCCCTCGTCCATGGTGAAGCGCTCGTTCGCCCAGTCCATCGAGCAGCCGAGCCGGCGCAGCTGGCGCGTGATCGCGCCGCCGCTCTCCGCCTTCCACTCCCAGACGCGCGCGACGAACGCCTCGCGCGACAGGTCGGTGCGTTTCTCGCCTCGAGCCGACATCTGGCGCTCGACCACCATCTGCGTGGCGATGCCGGCATGGTCGGTGCCGACCACCCAGAGCGCGTCCTTGCCCTTGAGCCGGGCATGGCGCGTCAGGATGTCCTGCAGCGTGTTGTCGAGCGCGTGGCCGATGTGGAGTGAGCCCGTCACGTTGGGCGGCGGGTTGACGATCGTCCAGGGCTCGGCGTTGGGGCGCTCGGGGCGGAACAGGCCCTTGTCTTCCCAGTGCGTGTACCAGCGGCGCTCGATCGCGGCGGGGTCGAAGGTCTTGGCGAGCTCGGTCATGGCCCGGCGGCTATCCCGCGTCGCGCCAAAAGGGAAGACCGCGTCGCCGCCGCATAGCAGAAGGGCCGCCCCGGCATCCCGGGACGGCCCTGCTGTCAGCCTCGCGGCGCGCCTGGATCAGGCGGCGACGTCGAAGTCCTCGTCGGTCGTCACCGGGCCCGAGTCCTGGCCCTTGGCGGCGACGTCGCGGTCGACGAACTCGATGATCGCCATCGGCGACGCGTCCGAGGGGCGGATGCCCGCCTTGATGATGCGGGTGTAGCCGCCGTTGCGCGACGCGTAGCGCGGCGCGAGCACGTCGAACAGCTTCACCAGCTGGGCGTCGTCGAGCAGCCGCGCATGGGCGAGACGACGGTTGCTGAGACCACCCTTCTTGCCGAGCGTGATCAGCTTCTCGATGTACGGGCGCAGCTCCTTCGCCTTGGCGACCGTGGTGGTGATCTGCTCGTGCTTGATCAGCGCGGCCGACATGTTGCGGAACAGTGCCTGGCGATGGGCCGAGGTCCGCTGCAGCTTACGACCGCCAACTCTATGACGCATGGGTCTTTCCTTTCGTTCGTCAGGGGGCCGTGAACGGGTCCCATCGAAGTAGCGCTTCGATGGGTGCCCTCAGGTACCCCGGGCCTGGTGGGGACGTTTGAGCCCACCGTCGTCACGTCGCTCCCGCGGGAGCCTCTATAGTATAGGAGACCGGATGACGCCGCGGCTCAGCCGCGGCGTCGGTCGGGTGCCGGACGCGGCACCCGCCGGCCGGGACTGTCCGTCTCGCGCATAGCTTACGCTACGCGCGTGCGGATCAGCCCATGATCTCCTGCTCGAGCTTCTTGGCGACTTCCTCGATGTTCTCGGGCGGCCAGCCGGGGATTTCCATGCCCAGCCGCAGCCCCATCGAGGAGAGCACTTCCTTGATCTCGTTGAGCGACTTGCGCCCGAAGTTCGGGGTCCGCAGCATCTCCGCCTCGGTCTTCCCGACGAGATCACCGATATAGATGATATTGTCGTTCTTGAGGCAGTTGGCCGAGCGGACCGAGAGTTCGAGCTCGTCGACCTTCTTGAGCAGGTAGCGGTTGATCTGCGCGGTGTCGCTCGCGACCTCGCCGCCCGACGCCGCCGGCGCCGCGACGCCGACCGGGGCCGAGCGCGTGACCGAGGAATCGTCGAAGTGAACGAACAGCGCCAGCTGGTCCTGCAGGATGCGGCCGGCATAGCCCACCGCGTCCTCGGGAGTGACGGTGCCGTCGGTCTCGATCGTCAGCGTCAGCTTGTCGTAATCGAGGTCCTGCCCGACGCGGGTCGGATCGACCTTGTACGACACCTGGCGCACCGGCGAGTAGAGCGCGTCGACCGGGATAAGACCGATCGGCGCATCGGCCGGCCGGTTGTTGACGGCGGCGACATAGCCCTTTCCGACGTCGGCGGTGAGCTCCATGTTGAGCGTCGCGCCCTCGTCGAGGTGGCAGATCACCAGCTCGGGGTTCATCACCTCGATGTCGCCCGACACCGCGATGTCGCCCGCCTTGACCTCGGACGGACCGGTCGCGGAGAGCTGGAGGCGCTTCGGCCCCTCGCCCTGCATGCGGATCGCGATCTGCTTGACGTTGAGGACGATGTCGGTGACGTCCTCGCGCACGCCCGCGAGCGAGCTGAACTCGTGCAGCACGTTCTCGATCTTGATCGAGGTCACCGCGGCACCCTGCAGCGAGGAGAGCAGCACGCGCCGCAGCGCGTTGCCCAGCGTCAGCCCGAAGCCACGCTCCAGCGGCTCGGCGACGAAGGTCGCCTTGCGCTTGCCGTCACCGCTCTTCTTCTCGAGCTGGTTGGGCTTCTTCAGTTCTTGCCAGTTCTTTGCGTTGACAGACAAGCTCTCGTCCCCTGGGGTTGGGCCGGCGCTGGCGGGCGCCGACCGGGTAATGGACGCAGCCGCTCGTCAGCGGCCACGCGAAGAACATCAGATCAGACGCGACGCCGCTTCGACGGACGCACGCCATTGTGCGGGATCGAGGTCACGTCGCGGATCGACGTGATCTGGAAACCGACCGCCTGCAGCGCACGCAGCGCCGACTCGCGGCCCGAACCCGGCCCCTTGACCTCGACCTCGAGCGTGCGGACGCCGTGCTCGGCGGCCTTCTTGCCCGCGTCCTCGGCTGCGACCTGCGCCGCGTACGGGGTCGACTTGCGGCTGCCCTTGAACCCCATCATGCCCGCGGACGACCAGCTGATGGCGTTGCCCTGCGCGTCGGTGATGGTGATCATGGTGTTGTTGAAGCTGGCGTTCACGTGAGCGACGCCCGCGGTGATGTTCTTGCGTTCGCGCCGGCGAATGCGCTGCGGTGCCTGAGCCATGTGGTGTTCCTGACCTTAGATTCCAATACGGAAGCCGGAAGGCTGTCCGCCTCGCGCCTGCCTCCGGCGGAGAAGAAGTGAAAATCGTCCCCGGACGATTTTCTTACTTCTTCTTACCCGCGATCGGCTTCGCCTTGCCCTTGCGGGTGCGCGCGTTGGTGTGCGTGCGCTGGCCGCGGACCGGCAGGCCCTTGCGGTGGCGCAGGCCGCGGTAGCAGGCGAGATCCATCAGGCGCTTGATGTTCATCGCGGTCTCGCGACGAAGATCACCCTCGACCGTGTAGCCGGCATCGATCGCCTCGCGGATCTGCAGCACTTCCTGATCGGTCAGGTCCTGCACGCGCCGCTCCGGCGTGATGTTCAGCTTCTCGGTCAGCTCCTTGGCCTTGGCCGGTCCGATGCCGTGGATGTAGGTCAGCGCGATCACCACGCGCTTGTTGGTCGGGATGTTAACACCCGCGATGCGTGCCATGTGCTATATGTCTCCTGTGCTCCACGGGGCGCGGCATGGCTGCACGCATCCCATCTCAACGCATTGCCTTCCGCGCCCCCGCTGGCCCGAGTCGCTCCCCGCCGAACGCAGGAAACGCGACGTGCGCACGAGTGCGACGCCGACGAGTGAGAGGTTGGAAGGAAGGGCGGATAAGCGCGCGGGAACGCACTGTCAAGCAAGCGGTTCCGAGTCGCGGCACGCCGATCGCCGCAGCGCGACCCATTTTCGCAGCGCCACAACGAACCAGGCGAGCTCGACCAGCCCGAACGGCCACGCGCCCTGGAGGAAGCCGTACGCGGAGCCCATCAGGCATCCCAAGGCGAACAGCAAAGTCCAGTACGGCGCGCGCTCCTCCATCATATAGCACAGAAGCATGAAGGAAACGGCGAACAGGCCGAAGAGGGTCAGGGCGTCCATGCGCCCGGTGTGGCGCATCGCGGAGGAGAGGGCCAGAGCCATAGGCTCAGAGCGGGGGGCACGCTATGGTGGCTTCCCGCGCGCTCTCCACGCCCGCGCTACCACCACTTAGGTCGTACGCCCGCACCCTCTTCCGTCATCCCCGCGAAGGCGGGGATCCAGACGCGCCAACCTTCGAGAGAGGGCCGGACCGTCAGCGTTTATGGATTCCCGCCTTCGCGGGAATGACGAAGACCGACAGCGCACTAGGAGGGCATCTGACTAGAAGGCGCCGATCGCGGGCGAGCGACCGTCGGTGAGGAAGCGACCGAACTGATCCCGAGCGCGCGAAGAGCCGGCGGAGGACAGGGAACCCTCCGCCGGCCTCGTCACCACCGGGAGAGAAGGTGACGAGTTCCGTATTGTCTTCGGCGATCGGACGGCGACCACCGCCGCCCGTACCCCTGCTCTACCCCGCGCACCGCTTCCGCAGCGTGGCAGGCGCATGAACTTTCCGTCATGTCTGTGAAACTGCGCCCGTATCGGTCGCGATCCCCGCGCCGAGCCCGACCCGCGGCCGCGGACGCATCTAGCGCCGCCCCCGCGCGTTCGCCCGACATGGAGGACCTACAACGCGCCTACGCCTCGTTCGAGACGTCGCATCTGCGCGCGCGCGCCGCGGTGGAGGTGACCCCGGCGGGGCTGCTTGCACTTGGCGGCATGGTGGCAGCGATCCTGGCGGGCAGCGCGGCGATCGTTCTCGCCGTGCGTCGTCCCGCCGCCCCGCCGCGACCGCTCAGCGATCGCCGAGGATCGACTCGATCGCGGCGGTGACCTGGCCGATCTCGGCCATGCCATCGACGCGGCGCACCAGCCCGCGCGACTCATAGATCGGGATGATCGGCGCGGTCTTGACGCGATACTCGGCCATGCGAGTCCGCACCGTCTGCTCATTGTCGTCGGGGCGGCGCTTGAACTCGCTCGCGCCGCAGACGTCGCATACGTCCTCGACCTTCGGGCGCTTGAACGTGTCATGATAGCCGGTGCCGCACACCGCGCAGGTAAAGCGGCCGACGATCCGCTCGACCAGCGCATCCTCGTCCACTTCGAGCTCGATGACATGGTCGAGGGTCTGGCCGCGCTCGGTCAGCAGCAGGTCGAGCGCGTCGGCCTGTGCCGCAGTGCGCGGGTAGCCGTCGAAGATCGCGCCGCTGCCGGTGCCAGCGTCCATCCGCTCGCCGATCAGCGCCGAGACGATCGCGTCCGAGACGAGCTCGCCCGCCTCCATCACCGCCTTGGCCTGGAGCCCTACCGGCGTGCCCGCCTTGACCGCGGCGCGCAGCATGTCGCCGGTGGAGAGCTGGACCATGTCGCGCTCCTCGACCAGCCGCTGCGCCTGGGTGCCCTTGCCCGCCCCCGGCGGCCCCAGCAGAATGATGTTCACGAGATAACGCCTCCCTGTCGCGTCGTACCGCGCCCCGCGATCAGCGGCGGCGCGCGCCCTTCAGTTTCGCCTTCTTGATCAGGTCGCCATACTGATGCGCCAGCAGGTGCGACTGGATCTGGGTGACGGTGTCCATCGTCACGTTGACCACGATCAGCAGGCTGGTGCCGCCGAGATAGAAGGGGATCGACAGCGCCGACACCAGATATTCGGGGACGACGCAGATGAACGTCAGATAGGCAGCGCCGATCACCGTGATGCGGGTCAGCACATAATCGAAATAGCTCTCGGTGTTCTTGCCCGGACGGATGCCCGGGATGAAGCCGCCGTAGCGCTTGAGGTTCTCCGCCGTCTCCTCCGGGTTGAAGACCACCGCGGTGTAGAAGAACGAGAAGAAGATGATGCCGGCGGCGTAGAGCGCCATGTACACCGGCGAGCCGTGCTGGAGATACTGGTTCAGGCCGATCAGGATGTCGCCGAAACGGCTTTCGCCCGAGACCCGGTTGCCCGCGAACTGCGTGATCGTCAGCGGCAGCAGCAGCAGCGACGAGGCGAAGATCGGTGGGATCACGCCCGCGGTGTTGATCTTGAGCGGCAGGTGGCTGCGATCAGCCTGCATGCCGCGCTGCGTCTGGCGCTTGGGATATTGGATCAGGATGCGGCGCTGCGCACGCTCCATGAAGCAGATCAGCAGGATCAGGCCCGCCACCACGGCGATGATCAGCACCACCGAGATCGGGTTCATCGACCCCGAGCGCCCGCCCTCGAGCAGGTTGACCAGGGTGGTCGGCAGGTGCGCGACGATGCCCGCCATGATGATCAGCGAGACGCCGTTGCCGATGCCGCGGCTGGTGATCTGCTCGCCCAGCCACATCAGGAACATCGTGCCGCCAATCAGCGAGATCACCGCGCCGACGCGGAACACCATGCCTGGCTCGATCACCGCCCCGCCGGCCTCGAGCCCGCGCGCGATGAAATAGCCCTGCACCGCGGTCAGCGCGACGGTGCCGTAGCGGGTGTATTGATTGAGCTTCTTCCGCCCGGACTCGCCTTCCTTCTTGATCGCGGCGAGCTGCGGGCTCAGCGAGGTGGCGAGCTGCACCACGATCGAGGCGGTGATGTACGGCATCACGCCCAGCGCGATCAGCGACGCGCGCGACAGCGATCCGCCCGAGAAGGTGTTGAAGAAGTCGAGCACGCCGCCCTTCATCCGCTCGGCGAGCACGCCGAGCTGGGTGGGGTCGATCCCGGGCAGCGGCACGTAGCTCAGCAGCCGGAAGACGATCAGCGCACCGATCGTGAACCACAGCCTTTTCTTGAGGTCGGTCGCCTGCGCGAATTTCGCGAGGCTGATGCTCTGCGCCATCTGGTCGGCTGCGGATGCCATCGTATCGGTGTATCCTGGAAACGAAGAACGGCGGGATGCGTTTGTACCGCCCCGCCGCTCATATAGGCGCATCAGGCGCCATGTCTAACCCGGTCTGACCGGATCACGCGCGGCGCGAGCATCTGCGACGCTCGCTCAATTCGTCACCCCGGGCCCGCTCCGGGGATCATGGTGCCGCGCGCCACAACAAGCGTTGCGCGTGCGGCGACATGGATCCCGGGTCAAGCCCGAGGCGCCGGGAGAGCGTCGGGAGCGGCTTACGCCTGCGTCTGCGCCTGCTTGCGCGCGGCCTGCGCGGTGCGGTGCTTGGCCTTGTGCTTGTCCGCAGCGGGGACGATCTCGGGCACAGTAACCGAGCCGCCGAGCTTCTCGACCGCCTCGCGCGCCGACGCCGACACGCCAGCGACCGTGAAATTGAGCTTCGTGGTCAGCTCGCCCTTGCCGAGCAGCCGCACGCCGTCCTTACCGCCGCGCGCGAGGCCGGCCGCCTTGAGCGCGGCATGGTCCAGGTCGGTGCCGGTCAGCTTGCCCGACTCGATCGCCTTCTGGATCTCGCCGAGGTTCACCGTGGCATAGTCCTTGGCGAAGATGTTGTTGAAGCCGCGCTTCGGCAGCCGCATGTGGAGCGGCATCTGGCCGCCCTCGAAGCCCGCGATGCTGACACCCTCGCGGCTCTTCTGTCCCTTGACGCCGCGGCCACCGGTCTTGCCCTTACCCGAGCCGATACCGCGGCCGACGCGGATCTTGCGGTGGCGGGCGCCCTGGTTGTCGCTGAGTTCGTTGAGCTTCATGATTTGCACTCGCTTTCGCTTCTGTCGCGCTGAAAAACAGGAAGGGGGCCGGTTAGCCCCCTTCCCTCGTCTTGTCACTAGTCAGGTGAGAAAGGCTCAGCCCTCCACCACCTCGACCATGTGCTGCACCTTGCGGATCATGCCGCGCACCTCGGGGCTGTCCTGCAGCTCCGCGACGCGGTGCATCTTGTTGAGGCCCAGGCCGATGAGCGTCGCGCGCTGGTCCTTGGTCCGCCGGATCGGCGAGCCGGTCTGCTTCACCTTGATGGTCGCCATGTCGCTCACTCCACCACTGCCGCGGCATCCGCCTCGGCGGTCGCCGCGTCCGCGCCGTGCGCGCGGCCGAGCAGGTCGGCGATCTTCTTGCCGCGACGCTGCGCCACCGCCTTCGGCGAGGTCTGCGTGTTCAGCGCCTCGAAGGTCGCACGGATCATGTTGTACGGGTTCGAGGTGCCGACCGACTTGGTCACCACGTCGGCGACGCCGAGGCTCTCGAACACCGCGCGCATCGGACCGCCGGCGATGATGCCGGTGCCCTGCGGCGCCGAGCGCAGCGTCACGCGACCCGCGCCGAAGTGGCCGTTGCCGTCGTGGTGCAGCGTGCGGCCTTCCTTCAGCGGCACGCGGACCATCTTCTTCTTCGCCGCGGCGGTCGCCTTGGAGATCGCCTCAGGGACCTCGCGCGCCTTGCCGTGGCCGAAGCCGACGCGGCCCTTGCCGTCGCCCACCACGACCAGCGCCGCGAAGCCGAAGCGCTTGCCGCCCTTTACCGTCTTCGAGACGCGATTGATGTGGACGAGCTTCTCGATCAGCTCCTCACCGCCGTCGTCGTTGTTGCGACGGTCGTCGCGACGCCCACGGTTGCCGTCACGGCCTCCGCGCCCCCCACGATCGTTTCCGCCGCGACCACCGCCGCCGCCACGGCCGCCGCGCGCGCCGCGCGGCGGGCCATTGTCCTGCGGCGCGGACTGCACCGGTGCCGCCTGGGCCTCGGCCTCGGGCGCCTGCGTCTGCTGGTTCTCGTCAGCCATGTCTTAGAACTCCAGTCCGGCTTCGCGCGCGGCCTCGGCCAGCGCCTTCACCCGGCCGTGAAAGAGGAAGCCACCACGGTCGAACACGACCTGCGTGACACCGGCGGCCTTGGCCGCCTCGGCGACGCGCTTGCCCACCTCGGTCGCGGCCGCGACGGTCGCGGTCTTGCCCTCGTGCCCGGCCAGCGTCGAGGCCGAAGCCACGGTGTGGCCGTTGGCGTCGTCGATGACCTGGGCGTAGATGTGCTTGCCCGAGCGATGCACCGACAGGCGCGGACGCGTGCCAGCCCGCGCGCGCAGCGCGGTGCGGTTGCGGCGACGCCGCTTGTCGAAAAGCGAAAGACCCTTGGTCACTTCTTCTTCCCTTCCTTACGGAAGATATACTCGCCGTCGTACTTGATGCCCTTGCCCTTGTACGGCTCGGGCTTACGCCAGCGGCGGATCTCGGCGGCCAGCTGGCCGACGCGCTGCTTGTCCGCACCGCTGATCTCGACGGTGGTCGCGTCCGGCGTCTTCACCTCGATGCCCTCGGGCACCTCGATGTTGACGTCATGGCTGTAGCCGAGCTGCAGGCGCAGGTTGCGGCCCTGCGCCGCGGCGCGGTAGCCGACGCCGGTGATCAGCAGCTTCTTGGTGAAGCCCTCGGTCACGCCGGTGACGAGGTTCTGCACCAGCGTCCGCTGCATGCCCCAGAAGGCGCGCGCGCGCTTGGTGTCGTTGGCCGGCTGCACGCCGATCGAGTCACCCTGCACGTCGTAGCTGATCAGGTCCGACAGCGGCATCGTCAGGGTGCCCTTGGGGCCCTTGACCGACAGCTCGTTGCCGTGGCGGGTGGCGGTGACGCCCGAAGGGATCGGGACCGCCTTCTTGCCGATGCGGCTCATCAGAACACCTCCGCCAGCACTTCGCCGCCGACGTTCTGCTCGCGCGCCTCGGCGTCCGACAGAACGCCCTTCGGCGTTGACACGATGGTGATGCCCAGGCCGTTCATCACGCGCGGCAGCTCGGTGGCGCCGGAATAGATGCGACGGCCCGGCTTCGAGACGCGCGCGACATGCTTGATCGCGGGCTGGCCTTCGAAATACTTGAGCTCGATGCGGACGCCCTTGGTGGACGCGCCCTTGCCGAGCGCGAGCTCCTCCTCGGAATAGCCGCGGATGTAGCCCTCGCGCTGGAGCACGTCGAGCACGCGGACGCGCAGCTTCGACGCGGGCGACAGCACGCTGTCCTTGCGCGCGCGCTGGCCGTTGCGGATGCGGGTGAGCAGGTCACCCAGGGGATCGGTCACTGCCATCGTACGTCCTTACCAGCTCGACTTGGTGAGACCCGGGATCAGGCCCTTGTTGGCCAGATCGCGCAGCATCACACGGGCAAGCCCGAACTTGCGGTAGTAAGCACGCGGACGACCGGTCAGCGCGCAGCGGTTGCGGATACGCGTCGGATTGGCGTTGCGGGGCAGCTCCGCCATCTTCAGCCGCGCGATGAGACGCTCGGTCTCGTCGAGCGACTGGTCGTTCGCGGTTGCCTTCAGCTTCGCCAGCTTGGGCGCATATTGCGCCACCAGCTTCTTGCGACGCTCGTTCTTGTTCACGGAACTCAGTTTCGCCATGGACTTAAGCTCTCTTTATCAGACCAGCGAGACGGTCATGCCGCCTTCTTCGCGTCAGTCGTTTCGTCCTCGATCGGGAACGGGAAGCCGAACAGGCGGAGCAGCTCGCGCGCCTCGTCGTCGGTCTTCGCGGTCGTGGTCACGATCACGTCCATGCCGCGCACCTTGTCGATGCGGTCATAGTTGATCTCCGGGAACACGATCTGCTCCTTGATGCCGCAGGCGTAGTTGCCGCGGCCGTCGAAGCTCTTCGGGTTCAGCCCGCGGAAGTCGCGGACGCGCGGTAGCGCGATGGTGATGAAGCGGTCGAGGAACTCGTACATGCGCTCGCGGCGAAGGGTGACCTTCACGCCGATCGGCATGCCCTCGCGCAGCTTGAACTGCGCGATCGACTTCTTCGCCTTGGTGACGACCGGCTTCTGACCGGCGATCAGCTCCATCTCCGACGCGGCCTGGTCGACACGCTTCTTGTCCTGGGTCGCCTCGCCGACGCCCATGTTGAGCACGATCTTGTCGATCCGCGGGATCTCGTTGACGTTCTTGTAGCCGAACTTCTCGGTCATCGCCGCGACGATGCGATCCTCGTAGATCGCCTTCATGCGGGGCTTGTAGGCGTCAGCCATCGATCTTCTCCCCGGTCTTCACCGCGACGCGGACCTTCTTGCCATCCTGCGTCTCGAAACGGACGCGCGTCGGCTTGCCGTCGGCGGTGACGTGCGCCACCTTCGACACGTGCAGCGGCGCCTCGATGCGCTCGAGCCCGCCCTGCGGGTTCGCCTGCGTCGGCTTGCGGTGACGGGTAGCGACGTTGACGCCGCCGACGATCACCTTGCTATCCTTCGGCATCGACTGGGTGACCGTGCCGGTCTTGCCCTTGTCCTTGCCGGAAAGGACGACGACCTGATCGCCCTTCTTGATCTTCGCGGCGGCCATTACAGCACCTCCGGCGCGAGGCTGATAATCTTCATGTGCTTCTTGCCGCGTAGCTCGCGCACGACCGGGCCGAAGATACGGGTGCCGATCGGCTCCTCGTTCTTGTTGACCAGCACCGCGGCATTGCCGTCGAACCGGATCACCGAGCCGTCGGCGCGGCGAATGTCCTTGGCGGTACGCACGATCACCGCGCGGTGAACGTCACCCTTCTTCACGCGGCCACGCGGCTGCGCTTCCTTGACGCTGACGACGATGATGTCGCCGACGCCGGCCGTGCGGCGCTTGGACCCGCCAAGCACCTTGATGCACTGCACCCGCTTCGCGCCGCTATTGTCAGCGACGTCGAGATTGGACTGCATCTGGATCATCGATCCGCTTCCTTCTCGCCTTGGGGTGGATTCCGACCCAGCCCCGCCTAAAAAAACGACCCCCGGCAGGCGCATGGCCGTACCGAGGGGAGCGGCCGGTTAGCCGCTCCGCGGGCGAAAGGCAAGTGCCCTGTCCCCACGTCTTCCCGCCACGCTCGGCTGGTCTCCGCGGCCAGGCCGCGGACCCTTCCCGAAACGCCGGCGGGCGCGCTCAGCGACGCTTACGCGTCGACGTCGACCCGCTCGGGCGCGACATGCGTGTTCACGCGGTCGACGACCTTCCAGGTCTTCAGCTTGGAGATCGGCGCGGTCTCTTCGATGCGCACGGTCTCGCCCTGCTTATACTCGTTCGCCTCGTCATGGGCGTGGTACTTCTTCGAGCGGCGGATGATCTTGCCGTAGAGCGGGTGCTTCACCTTGCGCTCCACGTTGACGATCACCGTCTTCTCGCCCTTGTCGGAGACGATCACTCCGGTCAGCACGCGCTTCGGCATGTGCGTCGTCCTCTTACTTGGCCGCAGCCGCAGCATTGCGCTGCGCCTGAAGGGTCTTGATGCGGGCGATGTCCTTGCGGACCTCACGCACGCGGCTCGGCTTCTCGAGCTGGCTGGTCGCCGCCTGGAAGCGCAGATTGAACTGCTCGCGCTTCAGGTTGCCCAGGCTCTCGGCGAGCTGGTCGTCGCTCTGGCCGGTGAAGTCGGTGGTATTTGCCATCTTACTCGCCTCCCAGGTGCGAGGTGTCGCCGAGGCGCGCCACGACCTTGGTCTTGATCGGCAGCTTCATCGCGGCGCGCTCGAACGCCTCCGCGGCGAGCGGCCCCTCGACGCCGTCGAGCTCGAACAGGATCCGGCCCGGCTTGACGCGCGCCGCCCAGAACTCGGGCGAACCCTTGCCTGAGCCCATGCGGACTTCGGCGGGCTTGCTCGACACCGGCACGTCCGGGAACACGCGGATCCACAGACGCCCCTGGCGCTTGATGTGGCGCGTGATCGCGCGGCGGGCCGCCTCGATCTGACGCGCGGTGATACGATCCGGCTCCATCGCCTTGAGGCCATAGGAGCCGAAGTTCAGCGAGGTGCCGCCCTTGGCGTCGCCGTGGATACGGCCCTTGAACGCCTTGCGGAACTTGGTGCGCTTCGGTTGCAGCATTGCCTTATTCCTTAGCGGCGGTCATCGCGCGCAGGGCGCACGCCGGAGGTCTGGGCCTCCATCATGAGGCGATCGGTTGCCATCGGGTCGTGCCCGAGGATCTCGCCCTTGAACACCCACACCTTGACGCCGCAGACGCCATAGGCGGTGTGCGCCTCGGCCTCGGCATAGTCGATGTTGGCGCGCAGCGTGTGCAGCGGCACCCGGCCCTCGCGATAGCTCTCCGAGCGCGCGATCTCGGCGCCGCCAAGGCGGCCGCCGCAATAGACCTTGATGCCGTCCGCACCGAGGCGCATCGCCGACTGCACCGCGCGCTTCATCGCGCGGCGGAAGGCGATACGACGCTCGAGCTGATCCGCGATGCCCTGCGCGACGAGCTTGGCGTCGACCTCGGGCTTGCGGATCTCGACGATGTTCAGCGACACGTCCGAGCTGGTCATCGCGCCGAGCGTCTTGCGCAGCTTCTCGATGTCCGAGCCCTTCTTGCCGATGATCACGCCGGGGCGTGCGGCGAAGACCGAGATGCGGCACAGCTTGGCGGGACGATCGATCACCACCTTCGAGATCGCCGCCTGCGGCAGCGTCTTGATGATGTACTGACGGATCTTGAGATCCTCCAGCAGCAGGCGACGATAATCGTCGCCCTCGGCGTACCAGCGGCTGTCCCAGGTGCGATTGATCTGCAGGCGCAGACCGATGGGATTGCTCTTGTGACCCATTAGGCTTCTTCCTGCTCGCGCACGACGATCCGCAGCCGCGAGAACGGCTTGAGGATGCGGGTGGACTTGCCGCGGCCGCGCGTGGCGAACCGCTTCATGGTGATCGACTTGCCGACCGACGCCTCGGCGACGACGAGCGCGTCGACGTCGAGGTTGTGGTTGTTCTCGGCGTTGGCGATGGCCGAGGCCAGCACCTTGCGCGCGTCGACCGCCATCGACTTCTTGGAAAAGGCAAGGATGTTCATCGCGTCGGCCGCCGAGCGGCCGCGGATCAGCGCCGCCACCAGGCCCAGCTTCTGCGCCGAGCCGCGGATCTGCGTGCCGACCGAGAGGGCTTCCTTCTCGCCGACCTTGCGGGGGGATGCAGGCTTGCTCATCAGCGCTTGCCCTTCTTGTCAGCCGCGTGACCCGGGAAGAACCGGGTGGGCGCGAACTCGCCGAGCTTCATGCCGACCATGTCCTCGTTGACCGAGACGGGCACGAACTTGCGGCCGTTGTAGACCGAGAACGTCAGACCGACGAACTGCGGCAGGATGGTGGAGCGGCGCGACCAGGTCTTGATCGGCGCGCGCCCGCCGGCGTCCTGCGCGGCCTCGGCCTTCTTGAGCAGGCTCAGTTCGACGAACGGGCCCTTCCAGACAGAGCGAGCCATTACTTCTTCCTCGCGTGGCGGCTACGGATGATCATCTTGTCCGTAGATTTGTTGTGGCGGGTGCGCGCACCCTTCGTCGGCTTGCCCCACGGCGTGACCGGGTGGCGGCCGCCCGAGGTCCGGCCTTCACCACCGCCGTGCGGGTGGTCGACCGGGTTCTTGGCCACGCCGCGCGTCAGCGGGCGCTTGCCCATCCAGCGCGAGCGGCCAGCCTTGCCGAGGTTCTGGTTCTGGTTGTCGGGGTTCGACACCGCACCGATCGTCGCCATGCACTCGCCATGGATGTAGCGCTGCTCACCCGAGTTGAGGCGGACGATGACCATGCCGCGGTCGCGACCGACGACCTGCACATAGGTGCCGGCCGAACGCGCGATCTGACCGCCCTTGCCCGGCTTCATCTCCACGTTGTGGACGATGGTGCCGACCGGGATCTGGCCCAGCTCCATGGCATTGCCCGGCTTCACGTCGGTCTTCTTGCCCGCGATCACCTTGTCGCCCGGCGCGAGCCGCTGCGGCGCGATGATATAGGCCAGCTCCTCGTCGGGATACTTGACCAGCGCGATGAAGGCGGTGCGGTTCGGGTCATACTCGAGCCGCTCGACCGTGCCCTCGACGTCCCACTTGCGCCGCTTGAAATCGACGTAGCGGTAGCGCTGCTTGTGACCGCCCGCGATGCCGCGCGAGGTCACATGGCCCTTGTTGTTGCGACCGCCGGTCTTGCGCTTGCCCTCGGTCAGCGCCTTGACGGGCTTGCCCTTGTACAGCGCCGACTTGTCGACGAGGACGAGGCCGCGCTGCGCCGGCGACGTCGGGTTATAATGCTTGAGTGCCATCTTACTTGGCCCCCTCGGTGACGTCGATCGACTGGCCCTCGCGGAGCGTGACGATCGCCTTCTTGACATCGGAGCGACGGTAGGGCGCACCCTTCCAGCGCTTGGTCTTGCCCTTCTGGACGATCGTGTTCACGCCCGTGACGCTGACGCCGAAGAGCGCCTCCACAGCCGCCTTGATCTGGGGCTTGGTCGCCTTGTTGGCGACCTTGAAGACCACCGCGTTCTGCTCGGAGAGCAGGGTCGCCTTCTCGGTGATGTGCGGCGCGACAATCACGTCGTAGTGACGGTTGTCGATCGCCTCTGCCGGCTTAGCCATTGAAGCGCGCCTCCAGCTTCTCGACCGCCGCGCGCGTCAGCACCAGCGTGTCTGCCTTGATGATGTCGTAGACGTTCGCGCCGACCGCCGGGAGCAGGTCCACGCCCGGCAAGTTGCGACCGGCGCGGAAGCTCTCGCCCGCCTCGCCGTCGATCACCAGCGTGCGCTTGCCCGTGGTGAGCGTGGCGAAATGGCCCTTGAGCTCCTTCGTCTTCTGCACCTCGAACGCGTCCAGCACGATCAGCGAGCCGGCCTTGGCATGGCTGCTGAGCGCCATCTTGAGACCGAGCGCGCGAATCTTCTTGTTGAGCCCGGGGTTGAAGTCGCGGACGCGGGCGCCGTGCGCCTTACCGCCGCCGATGAACACCGGGGCGCGGCGATCGCCGTGACGGGCGACACCGCCACCCTTCTGGCGACCGAGCTTCTTGCCCGAGCGAGCGACGTCGGCGCGCTCGCGCGTGCCACGCGCGGTGGCGCGACGCTTCTCGAGCTGCCAGGTCACGACGCGGTGCAGGATGTCGGCACGCGGATCGAGACCGAAGACCTCGTCGTTGAGCTCGATGTCCGCTGCGTCGGTGCCGGCGAAGGAGGAAACCTTGACCTTCACGTTCAGCCCTCCTGGCCGTCGGTCGCGGGGGCATCGACCGACGTGTCGGCCGGCGTGTTCGCCGCGCTGTTGTTGTTGGCCGCCGACTTGATCGACGCCGGGTACGGCGCGCTCTCGTGGCGATCCTGCTTGACCGCGTCCTTGACGAACAGCCAGCCGCCCTTCGAGCCGGGCACCGAGCCCTTCACGAAGATCAGGCCGCGCTCGACGTCGGTGCCGACGATCTCGAGGTTCTGCTGGGTGCGGTTCTTGTCACCCATGTGGCCCGCCATCTTCTTGTTCTTGAAGACGCGGCCGGGATCCTGGCGGTTACCGGTCGAACCGTGCGAGCGGTGCGACACCGACACGCCGTGGGTCGCGCGCAGACCGCCGAAGTTCCAGCGCTTCATCGCGCCGGCGAACCCCTTGCCCTGGGTACGGCCCTGGATGTCGACCAGCTGGCCAGCGACATAATGGTCCGCCGCGAGCTCGGCGCCGACGTCGAGGAGGTTCTCCTCGGTCACGCGGAACTCGTGCACCACCGCCTTGGGCTCCACCTCGGCCTTGCCAAAGTGGCCGCGCTGCGGCTTGGCGACATTCTTGCTCTTGGCGACACCTGCGCCGAGCTGGACGGCGGTGTAGCCGTCACGGTCCTTCTCGCGACGGGCGACGACCTGAAGCGCCTCGATCTGCAGGACGGTGACCGGCACGTGGCGGCCGTCGTCCTGGAACAGGCGGGTCATCCCCATTTTCTTCGCGATCACGCCAGTACGCATGATCCCTTGCTCCTTGACAGAGGCACCGCGAGGCCCATCCCCACGGTGCTTGTGACCCGCGCCTGGCGGCGCGGATCGGTCAGCCCGGAATGTGCGAAGCGTGCCCCCGTCCCGGGCTAGGCGCTTCCCCGAGGGGGAAACAGACGGGAGACGCTGACCCGGCCACCCGAGAGCGGCCAGCGGTATCTCATGGTCGTCGGAGCGTCCGCCAAGGCGGAGCGCTCGTCCGTCTCGCGCGATACGCCACGAAACGACAAACCCGCGGGACTCACGTCGACCGCGGGAGCCGGCCAATTACGCCAACCTGTTGACGCAGTCAACAGGGACCCCGGCCTTCGCCGGGGCCAAAGGCAAGCCGGCCTGCATCAGGCCAGCTTGATCTCGACGTCGACACCGGCGGCGAGGTCGAGCTTCATCAGCGCGTCCACCGTCTGCGGCGTCGGCTGCACGATGTCGAGCATGCGCTTGTAGGTGCGGACCTCGAACTGCTCGCGCGACTTCTTGTCGATGTGCGGGCCGCGGTTGACCGTGAACTTCTCGATGCGCGTCGGCAGCGGGATAGGGCCACGGATGAGCGCGCCGGTGCGGCGCGCGGTGTCGGCGATATCGCCGGTCGCCTGATCGAGCACGCGATGATCGAACGCCTTGAGGCGAATGCGGATGTTGCTGTCCATGATCCCTACCAATGCGAAAGAGCGGGGCACTTTCTCCCCCGTCACTCCGGCCGAGACCGAAGCCCTGCTACGCTAGCTTTACGCTGCCACAAGACCCCGGCCGAGACCGGGCTGACGGGACGAGAGCACCTCTTGCTGTTCTCGAACCCAAAGCGAAGGCGCGGCCATAACCGCGCTCCCATAAAAAGGCAACCGCCCGACGCACCATTCGGCGCATCGGGCGGAACCTTTCGTACCGGACCGGCGGACCGGCCCGATGCGGCTTACTTCGAAATGGCGCTCACCACGCCCGCACCCACGGTGCGGCCACCCTCGCGGATGGTGAAGCGCTGGCCGACGTCCATCGCGATCGGCGCGATCAGCTTGATGCCGAGCGCGACGTTGTCGCCCGGCATGACCATCTCGGTGCCCTCGGGCAGCTCGACGGTGCCGGTCACGTCCGTGGTGCGGAAGTAGAACTGCGGACGGTAGTTCGCGAAGAACGGCGTGTGACGGCCACCCTCGTCCTTCGACAGCACGTACACCTCCGACGAGAAGTCGGTGTGCGGCTTGATCGAGCCCGGCTTGCAGAGCACCTGACCGCGCTCGACCTCGTCGCGGGCGACGCCGCGGATCAGCGCGCCGACGTTGTCGCCAGCCTGACCCTGGTCGAGCAGCTTGCGGAACATCTCGACGCCGGTGACGGTGGTCTTGCGGACCTCCGGATGTATGCCGACGATCTCGACTTCCTCACCAACCTTGATGATGCCGGTCTCGACGCGGCCGGTCACGACGGTGCCGCGACCCGAGATAGAGAACACGTCCTCGATCGGCATCATGAACGGCTTGTCGAGCGGACGCTCCGGCTGCGGGATGTACTCGTCGACCGCCTTCATCAGCTCCATGACCGCGTCCGGCCCGAGCTTCTGGTTCGAGCCCGAGAGCGCGCAGGTGGCCGAGCCCTTGATGATCGGAATGTCGTCGCCCGGGAACTCGTACGAGCTGAGCAGCTCGCGGACTTCCAGCTCGACGAGCTCGAGGATCTCCTCGTCGTCGACCAGGTCGACCTTGTTCATGAACACGACCATCGCCGGCACGCCGACCTGGCGCGCGAGCAGGATGTGCTCGCGGGTCTGCGGCATCGGGCCGTCGGTGGCGGACACGACCAGGATCGCGCCGTCCATCTGGGCCGCGCCGGTGATCATGTTCTTGACGTAGTCGGCGTGACCCGGGCAGTCGACGTGCGCATAGTGGCGGTTGGCGGTCTCATACTCGACGTGCGCGGTCGAGATGGTGATGCCGCGCTCGCGCTCTTCCGGCGCCTTGTCGATGTTGGCGAAGTCGACCGCTGCGTTGCCCGCGACGTTCTCCGCCAGCACCTTGGTGATGGCGGCGGTCAGCGAGGTCTTGCCATGGTCGACGTGACCGATGGTGCCGATGTTCAGGTGCGGCTTGTTCCGCTCAAACTTAGCCTTAGCCATTGTTTCCCTACCTTCTGATTTCCACTGGAGCCGCACTCAGGACTCGCCGTGAAGGCGGCCCCATAGCGGCTCAATTCGTGTTGCGCAAATCCCGGCCGTTTTCCGGCGGGGCCGACGCGCGACTAAATCGCGCGTCGGACGGGCTTGGCTGGCGCCGACTCGCCGGCCGACCCTTCGGCGAGGTGGGCCAAGTCACCCTGACCCTCCCGCTTCCGGCTTAGGCCAGCTTCGCCTTGACCTCGTCGGCGACGTTCTGCGGCACCTCGTCATAGTGCGAGAACTGCATCGAGTAGCTCGCCCGCCCCTGGGTGAACGAGCGCAGCGAATTCACGTAGCCGAACATGTTCGCCAGCGGCACCATCGCGGTCACCGCCTGCGCGTTGCCACGCGTGTCGGTGCCTTGGATCTGGCCGCGCCGCGAGTTCATGTCGCCGATCACGTCGCCCAGATAATCCTCCGGGGTGACGACCTCGACCTTCATGACCGGCTCGAGCAGCGTGATGCCCGACTTCTGCGCCGCCTCGCGCATCGCACCGCGCGCAGTGATCTCGAACGCCAGCGCCGACGAGTCGACGTCGTGATACGCGCCGTCGTACAGCGTGATCTCGAAATCGATGATCGGGAAGCCGACCAGCGAGCCGGTCGCCGCGGTCTCGCGGAAGCCCTTCTCGATCGCGGGGATATATTCCTTCGGAATGTTACCGCCCTTGACCTCGTCCTTGAAGATGATGCCCGCGCCGCGCTCGCCAGGCGTCAGCTTCACCTTCACGCGACCGAACTGGCCGGTGCCGCCCGACTGCTTCTTGTGCGTGTAGTCGATGTCGACCGGCTTCTTGAGATACTCGCGATATGCCACCTGCGGCGCGCCGACATTGGCCTCGACCTTGAACTCGCGCTTCATGCGGTCGACCAGGATCTCGAGGTGAAGCTCGCCCATCCCCTTGATGATGGTCTGGCCCGACTCGTGGTCGGTCGAGACGCGGAACGAGGGGTCCTCGGCGGCCAGACGGTTGAGCGCGACGCCCATCTTCTCCTGGTCGGCCTTGGTCTTCGGCTCCACCGACAGCTCGATCACCGGCTCCGGGAACTCCATGCGCTCCAGAATGATCGGGTTGGCCGGATCGCACAGCGTGTCGCCCGTGGTGGTCTCCTTGAGGCCCGCCAGCGCGACGATGTCGCCCGCGCGCGCTTCCTCGATGTCCTCACGCGAGTTCGCGTGCATCAGGAGCATGCGACCGATCTTCTCCTTCTTGTCCTTCACCGAGTTCAGGTAGCTGCCCTTGGTGAGGACGCCCGAGTAGATGCGGGCGAAGGTGAGCGAGCCGACGAACGGGTCGTTCATGATCTTGAACGCCAGCGCCGAGAAGGGCGCGGTGTCCGACGAGGGGCGCTCGTCCGGAGTCTCGCCGTCGAGCTTGACGCCCTTGATCGCCGGCACGTCGAGCGGGCTCGGGAGATAGTCGACCACCGCGTCGAGCAGCGGCTGGACGCCCTTGTTCTTGAAAGCCGAGCCGCACACCACGGGCACGAACGCCATGTTGAGCGTGCCCTTGCGGATCAGCTTCTTGAGCGTGGCGGCGTCGGGCTCGTTGCCCTCAAGATACGCCTCCATCGCGTCGTCGTCCTGCTCGACGGCAAGCTCGATCAGGTCGTTGCGATACTTCGCTGCCTTCTCGGCCATGTCGTCAGGAATCGGCTGATACTCGAACTTCGCGCCGAGCGACTCCTCGAGCCAGATGATCGCGCGATTCTCGACCAGGTCGACGAGGCCCTTGAAGCCGCCCTCGATGCCGATCGGCAGGTACAGCACCGCCGGCTTGGCGCCGAGACGGTCGATGATCGACTGAACGCAGAAATAGAAGTCCGCGCCGGTGCGGTCGAGCTTGTTGACGAAGCACATCCGCGGCACACCGTACTTGTCGGCCTGGCGCCACACCGTCTCCGACTGCGGCTCCACGCCGGCGACGCCGTCGAAACACGCGACCGCGCCGTCGAGCACGCGAAGCGAGCGCTCCACCTCGATAGTGAAGTCGACGTGGCCCGGGGTGTCGATGATGTTGATCAGATGCTCGGGGCCCTTGCCCTCTTCGGCCTTCCACTTGCAGGTGGTGGCAGCCGACGTGATCGTGATCCCGCGCTCCTGCTCCTGCTCCATCCAGTCCATCGTCGCGGTGCCCTCATGGACCTCGCCGATCTTGTAGGACTTGCCGGTGTAATAGAGGATGCGCTCGGTCGTCGTCGTCTTGCCGGCGTCGATGTGCGCCATAATGCCGATGTTGCGGTAGAGTTCGAGCGGATGGCTGCGGGCCATGATCGGGCTTCCTTAGCGATGTGGGGAGCGCAGCGTACCGCCGGCTCCCCACGATATAGGTCAGTTCTGAGACGCTTCCAAGACAGGCCGCGTCCGCACCGCCGGTGTTACCAACGATAGTGCGAGAAGGCGCGGTTGGCCTCGGCCATGCGGTGCGTGTCCTCCCGCTTCTTCACCGCGTTGCCGCGGTTGTTCGAGGCGTCGAGGAGCTCGCCCGAGAGGCGCGCCGACATCGTGTTCTCGCTGCGGCCGCGCGCGGCGGTGATCAGCCAGCGGATCGCCAGCGCCTGCGCGCGCTCGGGACGCACCTCGACCGGAACCTGGTAGGTCGCACCGCCGACGCGGCGGCTGCGGACCTCGATGCCCGGCTTGATGTTGTTCAGCGCGTCGTGGAACACGCCGATCGGCTCGCGCTTGGCGCGGGTCTCGACGGTGGTGAGCGCCGAATAGACGATGCCCTCGGCGACCGACTTCTTACCGTCGAGCATGACCGAGTTCATGAACTTGGAGAGAACCTCATCCCCGTACACGGGATCAGGCAGGATTTCCCGCTTCTCGGGACGACGACGACGCGCCATGTGATGTTACCTTTCAATCAGCTGGTGAGAATACGGGAGCGGCTTACTTCGGCCGCTTCGCACCGTACTTCGAGCGCGACTGGCGGCGATCCTTGACGCCCTGTGTGTCGAGCACGCCGCGCAGCACGTGGTAGCGCACGCCCGGAAGGTCGCGCACACGGCCGCCGCGGATCAGCACCACCGAGTGCTCCTGCAGGTTGTGGCCCTCGCCCGGAATGTAGCTGATGACCTCGCGCTGGTTGGTCAGGCGGACCTTGGCCACCTTGCGCAGCGCCGAGTTCGGCTTCTTCGGGGTCGTGGTATAGACACGGGTGCAGACGCCGCGCTTCTGCGGGTTCTGCTCCATCGCAGGGACCTTGGACTTGGCCTTCTGCGGCTCGCGGCCCTTGCGGACCAGCTGGTTGATCGTCGGCATGAAGCCTTCACCTTATCTGGAGGTTACTTTGCTGGAGCCCTGACAAGACTTGGAATACGAAAAGGACCGTGCGGCAGCCGGTAACGGCGGCCTCAGGCCCTTGATGCATCCAGCAATGTTCAAGCTGCCGGGCAGAAGTTGCCTTCCACCCGGACGGGGGCGCCTATACGCGCGCCGGGCGCGTCGGTCAATCGCCCGCTCTCTCGCTCACTTGAGCGGGTCGTGCCCCCAGTTCATCAGCGAGTAGCGCCAGTCGGAGTGCTCCTTGTCCTTCGCCGGCCCGCCCTGCGCGAGGTGGCGGTGGACGTAGCCGAGCACCGTCTTCATGTGCGTGTAATCATCGTCGGTGAGGTCGGCCTTCTTGGTGCGCTTGAGTTCGACGATGCGTCGGCCGGAGCGATGCCCGACGCTCTCGCCGTCGCCTTTGCCGTCGTCGCCCTTCCAGCCGACCCGCTTGCTGTCGTCGCTGTCGAGGAAGCGCTCCAGCTCGGCCGGGGCCATATTGACCGCCTCGTTGAACTCCTTGGCGATCCGATCGTGATCGTCGTGCTGCTCGGCCATGTCGCTCTCCTCGCGCGGTGAAAGCGCGAGGAGAGTGAAGGGTTTCACTTCACCTCGACGCCGCCCTTCACCACCGCGACCGGGTGCTCCAGCACGGTGACGTCGCGCAGCGGGTCGCCGCGGACCGCGACCATGTCGCCGAAACGCCCGACTGCGATCGTCCCGACGTCGGCCTCGCGCCCGAGCGCGCGTGCGGCGCTGGTGGTGGCCGCGCGGATCGCGTCGAGCGGGGTCATGCCCCATTGCACCATCTTGGCGAACTGCCTGGCATTGTCGCCGTGCGGATAGACGCCCGCGTCGGTGCCGAAGGTCATCGCCACGCCCATGCGGAAGGCGCGCTGGAAGGTCTGGCGCTGCTTGAGCCCGATCGCCTTCTCCTTGTCGAGGCTTTCCTGCTCGGTGCCGTTCTTGGTGCCGGTAGCGAGGATATAATCGTCGTTGTAGATATCCATGTCGAACCAGGTCTTGTGCTCGATCGCGAGCTTCATCGCCTCGTCCGAGGCGAGGCTGACGTGCTCGATCGTGTCGATGCCGGCGCGGATCGCGGCCTTGATCCCATCGTCGCCGTGCGCGTGCGCCGCCACCTTGAGGTGGAGCATATGCGCCTCGTCCGCGATCGCGCGCATCTCCTCCTCGCTGAGCTGCTGCCCGCCGACCGAGTCGCCCAGCGAGAAGACGCCGCCGGTGGCGCAGATCTTGATCACCTCGGCGCCATATTTGTGCAGCCACCGCACCTTGGCGCGCGCCTCCTCGGGCGAGTTCACCACCGAGGGCAGCTTCTTGTCGTAGGAGGGCGGCAGCGCGTTGTCGTCGCAATGCCCGCCGGTCGCGCCGATGGCATAGCCCGCGGGCACGATTCGCGGCCCGATCACCCAACCGCCGTCGATCGCCTCCTTGAGGCCGATGTCCTGAAAGTCCCCCGCGCCGACGTTGCGCACGGTGGTGAAGCCCGCGCGTAGCGTCTTGGCGGCGTTGGCGACGCTGATCGCGCCCCAGAAGCTGTCGGTGTACTTGAGCGTCTGATACCCGCCGATCTCGGCCAGGCTGGTGAGGTGGACATGCATGTCGATCAGCCCGGGGACGAGCGTGACGTCGCCGAGATCGACGCGGCGCGCGTCCACCGGGATCGCGGGGCGGCTCGCCCCGCCGGCGGCGACCGCGGCGATGCGGCCGTCGGTGACGACGATCACCGGGTCGGACACGATCGCACCCTTGTCGACGTCGAGCATGCGCGCCGCGGTGACGACGACGCTCTCCGCGCTCGCCGGCCCCGCGCCGGCGAGCGCGATGGCCACCGCGGCGACGCGCGGCAGGACGGTCAGTCTCATACGTGTTTCCCCCTTGTTTCCCGGCACGATGGCCGAGTTGCGCCAGGGAAGGAAGAGGGGCTGGCGGACGGTCGCCGCCCTCAGTCGCGCAGCCGTTCGCTGAGAAAGGCGATGAGCGCCTCGACTCGCGCGGGTCGAAGCGCGCTCGGCGGGGTGAGAAGGTGGAGGCCGATCGGCGCCGGCGCCCAGTCCGGCATGATCTCCACTACCCGCCCCGCGGCGATCCCGGCGCCGACGATGAAGCCCGGCAGTCGCGCGATGCCCAGCCCCGCCTCCAGTGCGGGCACCAGCGCGTCGCCGCTGTTCGCCGCGAGCGGTCCCTGCGCCTTCACCGACACCTCGGCGCCGTCGCGCGAGCGAAAGCGCCACGGGCCGGTCAGGTTGGTATAGCCCAGCAGCCGATGCTCGCCGAGCTGCGACGGGTGAGTCGGCGTGCCGTGCGTCGCGAGATAGGCAGGCGCCGCGACGACATGCGCCGTGATCGTGCACAGCCGGCGCGCGCGCAGCGAACTGTCGGGCAGGTCGGCGATCCGCAGCGCCACGTCGAACCCCTCGGCGACGATGTCGACGCGCGAGTCGGCGAGGTGGAGCTCGATCTCGATCGCGGGATGCGCCGCTAGGAAATCGGCCACGGCAGGAGCGACGTGCTTGAGCCCGAAGCTCATCGGCGCCGCCAGCCGCACGCGTCCGGCCGGCGCGAGCGCGCCGTCGCGCGCGGCCTCCTCGGCGGCATGCGCCTCCGCGACGATCCGTGCGGCATGCTCGGCTAGGGGGCGCCCGGCCTCGGTCAGCGCGAGCCGGCGCGAGGTTCGATGGAACAGAGACACCTGCAGCTGCGCTTCCAGCCGCGACACGCCCTTGGAGACCGTCGCCTTGCTAAGCCCGATCGCGTCCGCCGCCGCGCTGAACGAGCGATGCTCGGCCACCGCCGCGAAGATCGCCCAGGCCTCGAGATCGGGGAGCCGCATCGTCACCGGCGTAGAGGCCGAAACGATCCGTTTCAATCGGGCGCGTTCCGTCGGGGCCTGCGCTTACCTAGGTTGATCGTACCCGAGCGCGTTACCGACGCGCGCCCTGCCCTAATCCGCACCAGGAGCCACTGCCATGACCAAGGTCCTCGTCCTCTATTATTCGTCCTACGGCCATATCGAGAAGATGGCCGACGCGGTCGCGGAAGGCGCGCGGGCGGGCGGCGCCGAGGTCGACATCCGTCGCGTGGCGGAGACCGCCCCCGCCGAGATCGTCGCCGCGGCCGGCTTCAAGACCGACACTGCGCACCCCGAGATCGAGGGTCCCGACGCGCTCGCCGGCTATGACGCGATCATCGTCGGCGCGCCGACGCGTTACGGCCGCATGCCGAGCCAGATGGCGGCGTTCTGGGACACCACCGGCGGGCTGTGGATGAAGGGCGCGCTGGTCGGCAAGGTCGGCGGCGCCTTCACCTCGACCGCTAGCCAGCACGGCGGCCAGGAGACCACGCTCTTCTCGATCATTACCAACCTGCTCCACCACGGCATGACGATCGTCGGTCTCGACTACGGCTACCAGGGTCAGATGGGCGTCAAGGAAGTGCACGGCGGCACCCCCTATGGCGCCTCGACGTTGGCCGACGGCGACGGCAGCCGCCAGCCGAGCCAGGTCGATCTCGACGGCGCGCGCTATCAGGGCAAGCGCATCGCCGAGACCGCGGCCAAGCTGAAAGGCTGAGCCCTCTCCCCGCCTCGGAGCGGCCGCGACAGTGCCGCTTCGGGGCGGGGCGTCGCGCCGCCGGCGCTCATCTCAGCCCGCGGTCGACTCGCGCTCGATCAGCTCATAGTCGACCAACTCGTCCTCGGCCTCGGCCAACTCGCCGCGCCGGCCCGCGCGAATCAGCATCTCGGCGGCGCGATACGCCATCAGTTGGATCGGCTGGCGCACGGTCGTCAGCGCGGGCGAGATCAGCGACGCCATCGTCGTGTCGTCGAAACCGGTCACGGCCAGGTCACGCGGCAGCCGCAGCCCGCGACGGTGCGCCTCGCCGATCACGCCGGCTGCCATGTCGTCGTTGCTGCACATGATAGCGCTGGGACGATCGGCGGGCGACAGCAGTGCAGAGCCGGCGGCGATGCCCGACTCATGGTCGAAACGCCCCTCGAACAATAGCCGCGTGTCCGCGGCGATCCCGGCGCCCGCGAGCGCGTCGTGATAACCGTGGATCCGGTCGGCGCTGTCGGAATGGTTGGGCGGCCCCGAGACGAGCGCGATGCGGCGATGGCCGCGCTCGATCAGGCGCCGCGTCAAAGCCCGCATCGCCGCGCGATTGTCGATCCTGACGGTGGCGGTGCCTGGCAGCGTCGCACCGGTCGCGATCGCGGCTGCGGGCACGCCGAGCGCATCCACGACGCCCGCCTCGCTCAGCAACTCGGCGAAGGGCGGGATCAGCAGCAGCGCGTCCGCCCCGCCGCGCACCAGCGCGCGCGCCGCGGCCTCCGCGGCCTCGTGGGTGAGCCGCTGCTCCTCGCGCAACAGCAGCTGGAGCCCGTGCGCGTTGGTGGCGCGCAGCGAGCCGGTCAGGATGGCGTCCAGGAAGGGCGTGCGCGCGCCGCTGTAGATCAGCCCCACCGTCGTGGCGCGCGCGCGCGCGAGCAGGCGCGCGCTGACGTTGGGGACATAGCCCAGCTCGTCGATCGCGGCGCGCACCGCCGCGACCGTCGCGGGGGCGGCGCGGCCGGCGCCGTTGATGACGTTCGAGACCGTCATCGGCGAGACGCCGGCGCGCGCCGCGACCGCACGCATCGTGACCCCGCGCTCGCCGCGCCGCTCGCTCATCGCGCGCGGCCGGTCACGGGCGGGCGCCGCATCGGCTCAGCCGCCGGGCGCGGGGTGACACGTCGTCAGATCAACCCCGCCTTCTTGGCATTCACCGCGTGGTCCGCCGCGCGGGCGGTCAGCGCCATGAAGGTGAGCGACGGGTTGATGCACGAGATCGAGTTCATCTGCGCACCGTCGGTGACGAACAGGTTGGGCGCGTCATGTGCCTGGCTGAAGCCGTTGAGCACCGAGGCGCGCGGGTCGCGACCCATGCGCGCGCCACCCATCTCGTGGATCGCGTCGCCCGGGACGTGCTCGTCCTCGCTGCTGCGGACGTTGAGCAGCCCCGCCTTGCGGAGCATCTCCTCGCCCTGCTGGCGCGCGTCAGTCATCATCTTCAGCTCGTTGTCGCGGAAGCGGACGTCGAAGCGCATCAGCGGCACGCCGAACCGGTCCACCTTGTCGGGGTGGAGCGAGACGTGGTTGTCCTCATAGGGCAGGCACTCGCCGAACGCGCCCATCGAGAACTGCCACGGGCCGTATTGGCGCATGCCCTGCTTCATCGACGCGCCGAAGCCCTTGGGCTTGGCGGGGTCGCGCCGCGCGCTGCCCTGGTAGCCGTAGCCGCGGCGGAAGCCGAGCCCCTCGTCGCCGTTGTTGTTGCGGAAGCGCGGGATGTACACGCCGCCCGGACGGCGCCCGAACTCGATATACTCGTCCATCCCCGGGATCTCGCCGGCGATGTTGACGCGGAAGATATGATCCATGACGTAGCGGCCGAGCGTGCCGCTGCTGTTGAAGTAGCTCTTCGAGCTCCCTGCCGGGCGCGAGTTCATCAGGATCTGGTTCGACGCCATCGCCGAAGCGCAGAGGAAGACAATGTCGGCGTTGACCGTCTCGGCCTGACCGGTCTTGGCGTCGACGAAGCGGACGCCCGTCACGCGCTTGCGCTGTGGATCATATTCGAGGTTGGTCACCACCGCGTCCGAGCGCAGCGTGAAGCGTCCCGTGGCGCGCGCCGCCGGCAGCGTCACCGCCTGGGTCGAGAAATAGGCGCCGAACGAGCAGCCGCGGCCGCACTGGTTACGCACCTGGCACTTGCTGCGGTTCTGGTCGGGCTTGTCCTCGGTCATGTTGGACAGGCGCGTATTGATCAGCTTGCGCCCGGGGAACGCGCCCTCGAGCCGCTGCTTGAACCACTTCTCCGCGACGTTCATCGGCATCGGCGGCTGGAACTGGCTGTCCGGCAGGTAGGGCAGGTTCTCGCGCGAGCCCGACACGCCGATATATTTCTCGACGTAATCGTACCACGGCGCGACGTCGTCATAGCGGATCGGCCAGTCGCCGCCGACATTCTCCTTCTTGTTCGCCTCGAAGTCGGCCGGGCTCCAGCGGAAGCACCAGCGACCCCAGATCAGCGACTTGCCGCCGACCGCGGCGGGGCGGATCCAGTAGAACTTGCTGCCCTCGTCATAGGCGTACGGGTTCAACCGGTCATTGTTGTAATATTTCTGGGTGCTCGGCGAGACATACCCGTGCGTGGTGATGAAATAGTCGCTCTTCACCAGCTCCGGCGGCATCATGTCGCGCGCCGGGATCTCGTAGGCGGGCTTGCCGTCGTAGGTATAATCGGTCTGATGCTCGACCATGATCCCACGGTCGAGCATCAGGACGCGCATGCCTTTCTCGGTCAGTTCCTTGGCGGCGAAGCCGCCGCTGACACCGGAGCCGATGACGATCGCGTCGAATTTGTTGGTAGCTGCCATGATCCCCTCCCGGGATGAGTGTCGTCAGAAGCGCAGCTTGCGCAGCGTCTGGAAGCTGGTGGTGATGTCGGGGATGTAGGGCGCGGGCGACTCGTCGTTCTCGACGTAGAAGTGCTTCACGCCGGCCATCGTGTTGAGCTTGAACAGCTTGCCGAAGTCGATCGTGCCGAGCCCGACCGAGGTCATCTTGCCGTCGGGGCGTTGGTCCTTGACGTGATAGGCGTAGATCCGCCCCGCCATCCGCTTGATCAGCGCGGCCGCGTCCTCGCCGGCGTGGATCGCCCAGTAGAGGTCGATCTCGACCTTCACCAGCTTGGGATCGGTGCCCTTGATGAAGCGGTCGTACAGGCTGACGCCGTCGGGCTTGTTGGTGAATTCGAAATCGTGGTTGTGATAGGCGAAGCCCAGCCCGTTCTGCGCCAGCTCGCGCGCGAACTTGTTGAAGTTCGGCAGTGCCGCTTCCCAGGCCGCGGCGGTGCGATGCTCGTCCGTCATGTACGGCAGCACGATCGTGTCGGCGCCGAGCGTCTTGGCCATCTTCACGCTGTCGTCGAACTTGTTGAGCAGCAGGTCGTAGCCGACGTGGATCGACGGCGAGGTCAGACCCAGCCGGTCCATCGTCCGGCGCAGCATGGCGTGATCCATGCTGTCATAGCCACCGCCGCCGTACTCGACCTCGCGGTAGCCGATCTTGGCGATCTGCCCGAGCGTGGCGACCGGGTCCTTCTGGAACAGCTCGCGGACGGTGTAGAGCTGGATACCCACCTTGCCGAGCTGCGCGGCCGACGCGGGCAGTGCGCCCGCGACACCGAGGGCGGCGAGACCGGCGCTGCCGGCCAGGAACGTGCGACGATCCGTCATCATGAGGAATAGACCTTGTTGACCTTGGAGTAGAGGAAGGCGCCGTCATATTGGCCGGGCACCGGCAGATATTCGCGCTCCTGCGTGATGCCGATCTCGGACGTGTAATAGCCCACGATCACCATCTGGCGGAACGGCTCGAAGAAGGCGGCGCCGCCGGGCACCTTGTCCTCCATCGCCAGCGTCAGCAACGCGTCCTGTTGCGCCGGGGTGACCGCGGTAGCGCTCTTCTTGTAATCGGCGCGGCTGCGCGCCTCGATCGCGTCGAGACCCGCGATAATCGGCACGCGGTCGCTCGGCTCGGACCAGTCGGCGAGCAGCTTCTCGATATATTGGGGCACCTCCGCCGCGATCGCGCCGGGCGTGTCGGTCGCCGGGATCACGCGATCGCTCAGCGCTGCCATCAGCGCCTTCTGCGCCGGCGTGAACACCTGCACCGACGGCGGTCCGGTGTTGATCACCCCGAACGCCTGCTGCGAGGCGGCGCCGGCGGCGCGTGCGATGGGGGCGAAGAGTTGGCTGCCGAACATCGCGACGATGCCCGCGAGCGCGTCTCTGCGGTCGATCACTTGGTTTCTCCGTTCAGGTCCCGTGCGCCCGCGCGGGCGCCGCTGCTCGTGTTGGTCATGCTTCCTCCCCTGCGACCCGATCGATCGCGCGATAGGCGGCGATCAGCCGCTCCTCGCCCGCGCGCCCCTCGCGCGCATTGCCGTGCTCCATGCCGATCACGCCGGCGTAGCGCTTGTCGCGCAGCCAGCGGACGACATTGGCATAGTTGATCTCGCCCGTGCCCGGCTCGTTGCGGCCGGGATTGTCGCCGAACTGGATGTAGCCGATCTCGTCCCAGCAGGTGGCGAGCGAGTTGATCAAATTCCCCGACTGAATCTGCTCGTGATAGCAGTCGGCGAGGATCTTGATCCCCGGGTTGTTCACCCCGCGCGCCACGGCATAGCCGGCCGACCAGCTCTGCATGTAGACATGGGGATGGTTCACCCGCGTGTTGAGCGGCTCCATCACCAGCACCAGCCCGTGCGGCGCGACGATGTCGCCGGCGCGGCGCATCAGGTCGATCACGCGCGCGGTCTGGATTTCGACCGGGACGCGCGGGTCGAGGAAGCCGGTGACGACGGTGGCGCGCCGCGTGTTGAGGCGCTTGGCCACCTCGATCGAGGCGCGCACGTCGGCGAGGAAGGCCTCGCGCTCGGCGCCGTCGTCGCTGCCGAAGATCGGGCGGAACTCCGACCATCGCGGCATGCTCGCGACGAACACGCCCATCGCCATGCCGCGCTGCTGCAGCGCCTTGGCCATCGCCTCCTGCTGCGCGACCGGCCGGGCCCTCGCCTCATTGTCCTCCCAGGCACGGAAGCCCTGGTCCGCGGCGAAGGCGATCTGCTCGAGCAGGCCGCCGCGGCTCTTGAAGCTGCCCTCGTGCGGCGCGAAGCCGAGCGAGAAATGCGCCGCATTGGAGGTCGCGCCGCGCTGCGCCGCCGCCGCGGACGCCGCCAGCGGCAGCGCCGCCCCGGCGGCGATCAGCGAGCGGCGCGTCGGCGTCACGCGGCGTCGCCGCGCGCCAGCGTGGCGCCGCGCGCGCGCCGCTCGGACAGCCAGATGCCGCCGAACACGAACAGCAGCACCACCGGGAACAGGGCCAGCTTGGCGAAGGACTGCGACGCCGCCGCATCCTCGACCTGACGCAGCGCCGCGCCGGTCAGCTGCTTGAACGCCTCGGGCCCGCCGGCGAGCGCCACCTTGGCCTCGTCGAACATGCCCCCCAGCAGCGGCAGCACGAAGAAGCTCGCCAGCGCGCCGGCCGAGCCGACCAGCCCGATCGCCCAGGCGCCGCCGCGCGGGTAGCGCTCGGCGACCGAGGCCAGCATCGTCGGCCACATTGCGCAGACGCCGAGGCCCCAGACGGTCGAGGCCAGGATCGCCGCGACCGGCGACTGCGCCAGCGACAGCAGGAACAGGCCGATGCCCGCGAGCAGGCTAGAGATCCACAGCAAACCGGGGTTCGACAGGCGGTTCGCCAAGCGCCCGGCGAAGTGGCGGAACACGAACATGAGCGCGCTGACATAGACCAGCAGCAGGATGCCGCGCATGCCGACGCGGTTGGTGAGCGCGACGTCGAGCCACTGGCCCGGAGCGAGCTCCGACGAGGCAGTGAGGAACATCGCGCCGAACCACACGAAGAAGCTAGGGCGGCGGAACACCTCGCCGATCATCTCGCCGAAACCGGCGCCCTCCACCTCCGCGGGGGGCGCCGGGAAGGTGGTGGTGGCCGCGATCACGACCACGCCGACCGCGGGGATCAGCACCGAGCCCATGATCGCCTGCCACGGCAGCACATTGGCGAGGAACACCCCGGCCAGGCCGCCGATGATCAGCCCGCCCGGATACCAGGCGTGAAGCACGTTCAGGCGGTGCGTCGTCTCGTCCGGGTAGAGCCGCGCGGTGAGCGGATTGATCGAGGCCTCAGCGAGGCCCCAGCCGATCCCGCTCAACAGCATGCCGAACCAGACGAGGTTGTAGACCGCCATGCCGGTGGCGAGATGTCCCGCGCCGACGATCAGCCCGGTGCCGAGCAGGAAGCAGATGCCGCAGCCGATCAGCACGCGCTTGGCGCCGATCTTGTCGAGCAGCGCGCTGACGACGAACACCGTGATCGCGAAGCCGAGAAACGCGGAACCCAGGGCCGCACCGATCAGTTCACCCGCCTGAACCGGAGCGATGGGGTCGATCCACTCCGCCTTGAGGCTGCTGGCGACCGCGGCGCGCAACGAGGCGCTGATCGCGGCGGTGGCCAGTGCCAGCACGCCGAGCCAGAACAATCGGCTGCGGTTCACTCCTGCCTGATCCACTCGGTCCTCTCCCTTATCTCTCTGTCGTTATCGTGGCTGTGCGGGATCAGCCGAGGCCGAGCAGGCGGCGATTGGCGCTGGGATCGCTGCCGCCGGCGAAATCGTCGAAGGCATGTTCCGGGCGCCGGATCATGTGCGCCTCGATGAACGGCGCTCCCTCGCGTGCGCCATCCTGCGGGTGCTTGAGCGCGCATTCCCACTCCAGCACCGCCCATCCCGAGTAATCATACTGGGTGAGCTTGGAGAAGATGCCGCCGAAGTCGACCTGCCCGTCGCCCAGCGAGCGGAACCGACCGGGACGATCGACCCAGTCCGAATAGCTGCCGTACACGCCCGCCCGGCCGGTCGGGTTGAGCTCCGCGTCCTTGACGTGGAACATCTTGATGCGCTCGTGATAGATGTCGATGAACTGGAGATAGTCCATCGCCTGCAGCACCATATGGCTGGGATCGTAGAGGATGTTGGCGCGCTGGTGGCCGCCGACCTGGTCGAGGAAGCGCTCGAAGGTGACGCCGTCGTGCAGGTCCTCGCCGGGATGCAGCTCGAAGCAGAGATCGATGCCCTCCTCCTCGAACGCGTCGAGGATCGGGGTCCAGCGCCGGCCCAGCTCGGCGAACGCCTCTTCCACCAGACCCGCCGGGCGCTGCGGCCAGGGATAGACGAAGCCCCAGACGAATGCGCCCGAGAAGGTCGCGTGCGCGCTCAGCCCGAGGCGCCGGCTCGCCTTGGCGGCGAGGCGGAGGCGCTCGACCGCCCATTGCTGCCGCTCGGCGGGCTTGCCGCGCAGCTCGGGCGGCGCGAAGCCGTCGAACAACTCGTCATAGGCAGGATGTACCGCGACGAGCTGGCCCTGGAGGTGGGTCGAGAGCTCGGTGATCTCCACCCCCGCCTCGCGGCAGCGGCCGATCAGCTCGTCGGCATAGGTCTGGCTCTCGGCGGCGCGCTCGAGATCGATGCAGCGCGCGTCCCAGGTCGGGATCTGCACGCCGGCATAGCCCGCGTCCGCCATCCAGCGCGCGGCGCTGTCGAGCGTGTCGAACGGCGCCTCGCCCATGAACTGGGCGAGGAAGACCCCCGGCCCGCGCATCGCCGGCGCGCCGCTCACTTGAGCGTCTTGAGATAGGCGATGACGGCGGCGCGCTTCGTCGGGTCGGCCATGCCGATCGGCATGCGCGTGCCCGGCACCTTCTTGCTCGGCGCGGCGATGAACTCGCTCAGCGACTTCTCGTCCCACGTCAGCTTGGACGCCTTGAGCGCGGCCGAATAGTTGAAGCCGGGCGCAGTGCCGGCGGGGCGGCCGACCACGCCGTAGAGGTTCGGCCCGATGCGGTTGGGGCCACCCTTCTCGACGGTATGGCAGGCCTTGCAGGCCGCGAAGGCCGGCGGCGTAGTGGCCTGCGCCGCCAGCGGCGCGGGCATGAGGGCGATCGCCGCGGCGGCGACGACCGGAAGAGCGGCTAGTCCGGCGATCAGCTTCATCGCGACTCTCTCCAATTGGTTGTTTGTCGTATGTTTAGCGCTAAACAAGCGGGGATCAACCCGCTTGGTGACGCTGCGTCACCGTGGGACAATGCGACGGGAGAGATGAACGATGGCGCAACGACAAGCACTTCGGCTCGCGATGCTGGGCGGCGGCGAGGGCGCCTTCATCGGCGCGGTCCATCGCATGGCGGCCGGTGTTGACGGCGACTGGCGGCTGGTCGCGGGCGCCTTCAGCAGCGACGCCGCGCGCAACACGCGCAGCGGCGAGTCGCTTGGGCTCGACCCGTCGAGGGTCTACGCCACCTTCGAGGACCTGCTCGCCGCCGAGCGAGCGCTGCCCGAGACCGAGCGCGTCGAGGCGGTGGCGATCGTGACGCCGAACCATCTCCACGCGCCGATGTCGATCGCCGCGCTCGACGCCGGCTTCCACGTCATCTGCGAGAAGCCGATGTCGCTCAACCTCGAGGAAGCGAAGGCGATCGCCGCCGCGGTGGAGCGCAGCGGTCGCCACTACGCGCTCGCCTTCACCTACAGCGGCTACCCTCTCGTCGAGGAGGCACGCGCGCGTGTCGAGCGCGGCGACTTCGGCACGATCCGGCTGGTGCAGGTGGAATATTCGCAGGGCTGGCTGGCGCGCGCGATCGACCGCGACGGCAACAAGCAGGCCGAGTGGCGCACCGATCCGGCGCGTGCCGGCCTGGGCGGCTGCCTCGGCGACATCGGCACCCACGCCTTCCAGCTCGCCGAGCACGTCTCCGGGTTGAAGGTGGAGTCGCTCTGCGCCGAGCTGACCACCCACGTGCCAGGCCGTCGCCTCGACGACGACGTCAGCGTGCTGCTGCGCTTCGCCGGCGGCGCGCGCGGCGTGCTCAAGGCCAGCCAGGTCGCGGCCGGCGACGAGAACGGGCTGCGGCTGCGCGTCCACGGCGAACTCGGCGGGCTCGACTGGGCGCAGATGGAGCCCAACACGCTGACGCTGCGCTGGCTCGACAAGCCGGTGGAAGTGCTGCGCACCGGCGGCCCCGGGCTGAGCGAGGGCGCGATCGCGCGGACGCGCACGCCGGCGGGCCACCCGGAGGGCTATATCGAGGCGTTCGCCAACATCTACCGCGGCTTCGCGGGAGCGATCCGCGGGGCGGCGCCGGCCATGTGGTATCCCGGCGTGGAGGACGGCGTGCGCACCATGGCCTTCGTCGAGGCGGTGGTCGGCAACGCCCAGTCGGACGTGAAATGGAGCGCGCTGGGGTAAGCGCGACGGCGCGGCGGGGACGGTCCCGCCGCGCCGGCCGGCTCACGGCTTGGCCGGCGGCTCGGCGCCGAGCGCCTTGTTCTCCTTGGCCGCGGGATCGACCGAGGGCGCGCCAGACGCCGGCGTGCCGGTGTTCGACAGATCGGCGGTGTCGCCCTTGGCGCTCTCGGTGACGTTGGCGACCGCCTGGTCGCCAGCCGCCGGCGCGGCACCGGCCGCGGGTGCGGCGGGCAGCGGCAGGTTCGAGCCCTGCTGGTTGAGATAGGCGATGACGTTGGCGCGATCTTGCGGGTTGCCCAGGCCGGCGAAGGTCATCTTGGTGCCGTTGGCGAACTTGCGCGGGCTGGTGAGCCACGCATTCATCTTGTCGAAGTCCCAGGTGCCGCCGACCGACTTGAGTGCGTCGGAGAAAGCGAAGCCACCCTTCCCCTGCGCGATCCCCTCGCCCAGCGTCGCGTACAGGTTCGGGCCGATGCCGTTGGCGCCACCCTGGTTGATCGTGTGGCAGGCGGCGCACTTCTTGAAGACCTCGGCGCCCTTGGCCGGATCGGCGCTGGCGAGCAGCGACGCGATCGGCACCTCGGCCGCGGCACCACCGCCGCCGGCCTCCTCGACGCCCTCGATCGCGTAGCCCATCTTCTCCGGGCGCTCGCCGTGGAAGACCTGGCTGCCGACGATCGACAGCCCCAGCGCGACTCCGGCACCCGCCAAGACCCAGCCGAAAATCGTGTTGCTACGATCGTCCATGTCGCCCGTGTGCCCCTCTCTAATTAGGTCGATCCATAGAAAAGCCGCCACCGCACCGCAAGCGCTTGAGCGGCGGCCCGCGCTCTTCTACGCGCCGGGACCGAGATGGACAGCTACGCCGCCCCCGCTTTGCCGATCGTCAAGCGCCTGACCGAGGCCGCCGCGCGCGCGCCTGAGAACGCCGTCGCCTTCCAGGGTGCACCCGGCGCCAACAGCCATGTCGCGGTGTGCGAGGCCTTCCCTGAGGCGCTGCCGCTGCCCTGCTTCAGCTTCGACGACGCGCTCGACGCGGTGAAGCACGGCCGCGCCGCGCGCGCCCTGATCCCGATCGAGAACTCGCTCCACGGCCGCGTCGCCGACATCCACTTCCTGCTTCCCGAGTCCGGTCTGGTGATCATCGGCGAGCATTTCCTGCCGATCCGGCACGCGCTGATCGGCCTCGGCCCCCGCGCGGCGGTGTCCAGCGCGATGAGCCATCCCCAGGCGCTCGGCCAGTGCCGACACTGGCTCAAGGCGCACCGCATCGCACCGGTGAGCTATCCCGACACCGCCGGCGCCGCCGCGGTGGTGGCCGAGCTGCGCGACCCCAGCGTCGCCGCGCTCGCCCCGCCGGGCGCCGCGGCGATCTACGGGCTCGAGCTGCTCGCCACCGACATCGCTGACGCCGACCACAACATGACTCGCTTCGTCACGCTGGCGCGTGACGGCGTGGCGCCCGACGGCGAGGGGCCGTGGATGACGACCTTCATCTTCGCGGTGAAGAACGTGCCCGCCGCGCTGTACAAGGCGATGGGCGGGTTCGCGACCAATGGCGTCAACATGACCAAGCTGGAAAGCTACCAGCGCGGCGGCAGCTTCGCGGCGACCGAATTCTACGCCGACGTTGAGGGGCGCCCCGGCGAGCCCGGCTTCGACCGCGCGATGGCCGAACTGGGCTTTCATGCCAAGCATCTGCGCGTGCTCGGTTCCTATCGCCAGGCGCGCAAACGCGGCTGACCGCCCCCTTGCGCGCGCCGCGCCCGCTCCTATCGTGCGGCGCGACGAACATGGGTGGGGACAGACGCGTGATGAAGACCTTGCTGCTGGCCGGCGCCGCGCTCACCGCCGTCGCGGCGTCGCCCGCCTGGACGCAGACCGCACCGCAGCCGCCGCACGCCGCGAAGAGGCCGCGTCAGGTCACCTCGGCCAGTGGGACGCGCGAGGATGATTATTACTGGTTGCGCGACGACACCCGCAAGAACCCCGAGATGCTCGCCTATCTGGCCGCGGAGAACGCCTATGCCGACGCGACGCTGGCGTCGCTCAAGCCGCTGCAGGACAGACTCTACGCCGAGACCGTCAGCCATATCAAACAGGACGACAGCAGCGTCCCCTATCGCGAGCGCGGCTATTATTATCAGACCCGCTTCACGCCGGGCGCGGACTATCCGATCATCGAGCGCCGCAAGGGCGCGCCCGACGCGCCCGCCGAGGTCCTGTTCGATCAGCCCGCGATGGCGAAGGGGCATAATTTCTTCGCACTGAGCGACTGGTCGGTCAGCCAGGACAACCGGCTCGTCGCCTATGCCGAGGATACGGTCGGTCGGCGGCAATATGTCCTCAAGGTCAAGGACCTTTCCACCGGACGGCCGCTGCCGGACACGATCACCAACGTCGAGCCCAATCTCGTCTGGGCCGACGACAACCGCACGCTCTTCTATATCGCCAAGGACCCGGTGACGCTGCGCGGCTATCGCGTGATGGCGCACGTGCTCGGCACGCCGGTGAGCGCGGACCGCCTCGTTTATGAGGAGAAGGACGACACCTTCCAGATGGGGATCAGCCGCACCAGCGACGATCGCTTCATCTGCATCGGCGTGTCTGCCACGGTCAGCGACGAGCAGCGCTGCGCTCCCGCGGCGGCGCCGACCCGCTTCGCGCTGGTGGCGCCCCGCGCGCGCGAGTTCCGCTACGGCGCGGATCACATGGGGGATCGCTGGATCATCCGCACCAACCGCGACGCCCGCAACTACAAGCTCGTCACCGTCGCCGACCGCGATCTCGCCCGCGGTGTCTCCGCCTGGCGCGACCTGACGCCGGCGAGCGACAGCGTCTTCATCGAAGATTTCAAGCCGTTCCGCGGCTTCATCGCGCTCGACCAGCGCGAGGGTGGTAACCGCATGATCCGGCTGTTGACCGACGGCCGTTCCGCCCCGGTCAAGGCCGACGAGCCGGCCTATCAGATGGCGCTGGCGGTCAATCCGGAGCCCGATACCGACTGGGTGCGCTACACCTACGCCTCGCTGGTGACGCCGACGACCACCTACGAGGCCAGTGCGAAGACGGGCGAGCGCCGCGTGCTCAAGGTCGCGCCGGTGCCGGGCTATGACCCGTCGAACTACGTCACCGAGCGGGTCTGGGCGACCGCACGCGACGGCACCAAGGTCCCGGTCTCGGTGGTGTACCGCAAGGGCGTCAAGCGCGACGGCACCGCTCCGCTGTTCCAATATGCCTATGGCAGCTACGGCCTCTCGATGGACCCGGCGGTCGACCCGGCACGGATCGCGATGCTCGACCGCGGCGTGGTCTACGCTTTGGCGCACATCCGCGGCGGGCAGGAAATGGGGCGCGGCTGGTATGACGACGGCCATCTGCTGCACAAGAAGAACAGCTTCACCGACTTCGTCGACGTCACCCGCTATCTGGTGGCGCAGAAATACGCCGCCCCGGGCCGGGTGGCGGCGATGGGCGGCAGCGCGGGCGGGCTGCTGATGGGTGCGGTCGCGAACATGGCGCCGCAGGACTATGCGCTGATCATCGCGCAGGTGCCGTTCGTCGACGTGGTGACCACCATGCTCGACTCCTCGATCCCGCTGACCACGTTTGAATATGACGAATGGGGCAATCCGGCGCAGAAGCCCTTTTACGATTACATGCTGAGCTACTCGCCGTACGACAATGTCGCGGCCAAGGCCTACCCGGCGATGTACGTCAGCACCGGGCTGTGGGACAGCCAGGTGCAATACTACGAGCCGACCAAATGGGTCGCACGGCTGCGCGAGTTGAAGACCGGCGACGCGCCGCTGGTGTACCGAGTCAACATGGAGGCGGGGCACGGCGGCAAGTCGGGCCGCTTCGAGCGCTATCGCCAGGGCGCGGAATGGCAGGCATTCGCGCTGCAGCGATTGAAGGTGGCGGACTGAGGACGGCGCCGCGCTCCCGCCTTGTCGGAGCGCGGTCCAAGCCGGTGTTCCCCTATTCCGACCAGGCGCGCAGCAGCGTGTGTGCGATCGCGTAGGGCGGCGGCGCGACGAAGCGCCCCCCCTCGCCCGCGAGCGCCGCGCGCACCTCGTCGCGCGTGACCCACATCGCGTCCTCCAGCTCGTTGGCGTCGAGCGTGATCGCGTCGTCGATCGCCTGCGCGACGCAGGCGATCATCAGCTGCGACGGGAACGGCCACGGCTGGCTCGCGACGTAGCGGACGTCCTTCACCCGCACGCCCGACTCCTCCGCGATCTCGCGCGCCACCGCCTCCTCGATCGACTCGCCCGGCTCGAGGAAGCCCGCCAGCGCGGAGTAGCGCCCCGCGGGCCAGCTCGGCTGCCGGCCCACTAACGCGCGCCCGTCATGTTCCGCCAGCATGATTACGACCGGGTCGACGCGCGGGAAATGCTCCGCCGAGCAGCCCGGGCAGCGTCGCCCCCAGCCGGCGCGGAACAGCCCGGTCGCGCTGCCGCAATTGGCGCAGAAGCGGTGCCGCGCGTGCCAGTCGAGCAGCGAGCGCGCCGCCGCGAAGGTCGCCGACTCGCCCGTGCGCAGTTGGTCGAGCAGGCCGAACAGGCTGGGCGAGCGGAACGGCGGCGGCGCGCCCGCCCCGGGCACGATCGCGGCGAAGCGCGGCGCCCCCGCGTCGAGCCCGAGCAGCACCAGCTCCGCCTCCGCCGGCGCGGCGGAGAGCGGCGCCCAGGCGAGCGCGCCCCCCTCCCCTACCACCGGCTCGAACGACTCGAGCACCAGCAGCCGCGCCGCCGGATCGGCGGCGGCCGCCGCGAGGCCGTCCGCGTCGTGGCGCAGCGCGTCGGCGCGGTCGAGCGTGCCGCCGGTGAAGCCGGTCGCGATCACCGCGGTACGCCGGGGTGGAGCCGCGCCGCGTCGCGCGCCAGCGCCGCGAACGTCTCCTTGGCCAGCGGGTAGCGCTCGCCCGGGAAGTAATTGACCATGATCGTCCCCCTGAAGCGCCGCGCGGGGTCGACGATCGCCACCGTCCCCGCCGCGCCGCCCCAGCCGTAGCTGCCCTTCGACGCGCCGCCGGCCTCGTCGGCGAGATAGACCACCCCGCCCGCGCCGAAGCCCTGCGCTACGCCTTCCTTGTTCTTATAGCTCACGCCCGGCGGCAGCAGGTTGGACATCGCCAGCCGCGCGGTCTCGGGCTTCATGATCGTCACGCCGTCGAGCGTGCCCGCGTCCTGCAGCATGTGGAGGAAGCGGTCGTAATCGCGCGCCGACGCCACCAGCCCCGCGCCGCCGTACGGGAAGCTGGGCGGCTGGAGGAACACCGAACGCGCCGCGGGGTCGAGCGGGATCAGCTGGTCGCCCGCGAAGGCGTAGTTGGTCGCGAACCGCGCGACGTTGCCCGGCACGACCTGGAAGTCGGTCGAGGTCATGCCGAGCGGATCGAGGATGCGCGCGCGGACGAAGCGCTCGAACGGCTGCCCGGACACCTTCTCGATCACCGCGGCGAGCACGTCGAGCCCCATCGAATAATGCCACGTCGTGCCCGGCTCGGCGACGAGCGGCGCCTGCGCGACGCGCTCGGCAAAGGCGATCAGCGAGGCCGGCCGCGTCTTGCGCGCCACCGCCTCGGTCTGCGCGTTCGCCGAGAAGGGGACGAGGCCGAGCCGCTCATATTCCTTGAGCAGCGGCCCCTGCGCGTTGATCTGATAGCCGATCCCCGAGCTGTGCGTCATCAGCTCGCGAATCGTGATCGGCGCGCGCGCGGGGCGCGTCGCCAGCGACGTGTCCGGACTGGTCAGCACCTTCATTCTAGCGAAGCCGGGGAAATAGTTGGAAAGCGGGTCGTCGAGCGACAGCTTGCCCTCCTCCACCAGCAGCATCGCCGCCATGCCGGTGATCGGCTTGGTCATCGAATAGACGCGCCACAATGAGTCGGGGCCGGCGGGCTGCGCGCCCGGATCGGTCGCGACTGCGCCCGCGCTGACGAACACGGTCGGCAGGTCGCCCAATCCGAAGGCGCCGACGATGCCCGGCATCTTCTTGTCGCGGACATAGCCGTCGAACAGCGCCTGGGTCGTCGGCAGGATTTGCGCGGCCGGCAGCCCCTGGAGCGCGCTTGTCCCCTGCGTGGGTGGCGCCGTCTGCGGCCGGGGGGCGGGCGCCGGCGCCCGCTGCGCCGAGAGCTGAGCCGCCGCCACCAGCGCGGTGAGCGCCGCCGTACCGAACCACCGGAACACCGTCATGCCTGTCTGCTCCTCGCCACCGCTGCCGCCTTCGCGAACAAGGTCGGCAGCCCCGCCTCGTTCAGTGTCGCGACCGGCCACCATTCACCCAGGTTGGTCGCGCGCTCGGTGTCGGCGACGGCCACGTCCAGGTCCAGCGTGAAATGCGTGAAGCCGTGCTCGACTCGTCGCTCCAGCACGCGCCATGCCGCCTCCGCGGGCGCGTCGCGCAGCCCCGGCGGCGCCAGCTCCCACGGGCCGGTCGGCAGCGCGCGCATGCCGCCGAGCAGCCCCTTCTCGGGGCGGCGCACCAGCAGCACGTGGCCGTCGCGCTCGAGCCAGAAGATCGTGCCGTAGCGATGCGGCCGCGCCGCCTTGGGTTTCTTGACCGGGAAGGCCTCGGGCGTGCCGAGCGCGAGCGCGGCGCACTGGTCGGCGAGCGGGCAGAGCAGGCAGCGCGGCTTGCGCGGAGTGCACACCGCCGAGCCCAGGTCCATCAAAGCCTGCGCATAGTCGCCGGCGCGGTTCTCCGGCGTGATCGTCGCCGCGGCGGCGCGGATCGCGCGGCGGCCGCCCGGCAGCGGCGCGTCGATCGCGAACAGCCGCGCCACCACGCGCTCGACATTGGCGTCCACGACCACCGCGCGACGTCCGAACGCGATCGCCGCGACCGCGGCGGCGGTATAGTCGCCGAAACCGGGCAGCGCGCGCAACGCCTCCTCGGTGTCGGGCAGCCGGCCGCCGTGCTCCGCCGCGATCACGCGCGCCGCGGCGAGCAGGTTGCGCGCGCGGGCGTAATAGCCAAGTCCCGCCCACGCCGCCATGACGTCCGCCTCGTCGGCCGCGGCAAGGTCCGCGAAGGTCGGCCAGCGCGCGACCCACGTCGCGAAGCGCGGGCGCACCGTCGCCACCGTCGTCTGCTGCAGCATCACCTCGCTCAGCCAGACTCGATAGGGATCGGGCGTCTCGCCCGGCAGCGCGCGCCACGGCAGCGCGCGGCGGTGGCGGTCATACCAGTGAAGCAAGGGCTTGGCGGCAGTGATCGCGCGCTTGGCGTCCATGCCCCGGCTATGGCATGGGGGCGGGAATGAGCAAGCGCCCTCGCGTCTCCGATCAACCTCCCGAGCGGCAGAACCGGTCGCGCCAGGTGGCCGAGCTGCTGCCCGCGGTGGGCGGGGCGGCGTTCCGGCGCTTCGGCTTCGTCCAGTCCGCGATCGTGTCGCGCTGGCCCGAGATCGTCGGCGAGAAGCTCGCTGCTGCCAGCACGCCCGAGTCGATCCGCTTCCCGGTCGGCAAGAAGCAGGACGGCACGCTGACGCTCACCGTCCGCGGTGCGCACGCACCGATGATGAGCCACCTGACGGTCGAGATCATCGAGCGGGTCAACCGCTTCTTCGGCTATGCCGCGGTGTGCAAGGTGGCGATCCGCCACGGCGAGGTGACCAAGCGCCCCGAGCGCCGCGCGCCGCCGTCGCTCGCCCCCGCGCCCGAGCTGGGCGGCAGCCTAAAGACGATCGCCGATCCCGAGCTCAAGGCGGTGCTCGAGGCGCTCGCCTCGGGCGTCGCCGCCAACCCTCCCGCGCTGCCGAAGGTACGATGACCCGCTTCCGCTCGGTCCTGCTGCCCCTCGCCGCGCTCGCGCTCGGCACCGCCGCGGGCGCCGCCGCGCCGCGCCCCTGGACCGCGGTCGCGACGCCGGTGGCGACCGGCAGCTACCTGATCGGCAACCCCAAGGCGCGGGTGAAGCTGGTCGAGTACGTCAGCTACACCTGCCCGCATTGCGGCCATTTCGCCGCCGAGTCGCGCGCGACGCTCGGCGCCATGGTGCGCTCGGGCTCGACCAGCGTGGAGGTGCGCAACCAGATCCACGACGGGATCGACCTTGCCGCCGCGACGCTGGCGCGCTGCGCCGGGCCGGCCGCTTTCCCCGCGCTGCACGAGGCGTTCTTCGCCAAGCAGGAGGAATGGTACGAGCGCGCCGCGGAGTGGAGCGAGGGCAATCGCGCGCGCATCGCGTCCTGGCCCCAGCTCGACCAGCTCAAGGCGGTGGCGCAGGGCGCGGGGCTCGACGCGATCGCCAAACAGGCCGGCGCGCCCGCCGCGGCGATCGACGCCTGTTTCGCGAGCGACGCGCAGGTGAAGCGCGCCATCGCGGCGTCCGAGGCGACGAGCAAGGTGAAGGGCACGCCCGCCTTCGAGCTCAATGGCAAGCTGATCGAGAACGTCGGCTGGGCGCAGCTCGAGCCGCAGTTGCGCGCGGCCGGCGCGCGGTGATGTGGCCGGTCTTCCATCCTCCCCTGCAAGGGGAGGTGGCGCGCGCAGCGCGACGGAGGGGTGTCGCCGCTGGTGAGTCCAGCGACACTCGCCGGCCGGGTCACCCCTCCGTCAGTCCTTCGGCCTGCCACCTCCCCTTGCAGGGGAGGATCAATCGAAAACTATACGGTCTTATCAACGGAGTGACCGAATGAAGCGTCTCGCATCTCCCCTGCTCTTCGCCGCCGCGGCGCTGCTCGCCGGCTGCGGCAGCGGCGGTGACGGCAACGGCAGCGCACCCAGCGCGCCCGCCGGCTCGGTCAAGGCGGTCGCCGCGCCCGCGGGCTCGGACTGGACCCAGCAGGTCCGCCAGACCCCCGAGGGCGGCTTCGTCATGGGTAACCCCGATGCGCCGCTCAAGCTTGTCGAGTACGGCTCGCGCACCTGCCCTACTTGCGGCGCGTTCGGCCAAACGGGCATGCGCCCGCTCGAGGAGAATTACGTCAAGACCGGCAAGGTCTCGTACGAGTTCCGGGACTTCCTGGTCCACGGCCCGCCCGACTTCGCGGCCTCGCTGCTCGGCCGCTGCGCCGGCGCCGCGCCGTTCTTCCCGATCCTCGAGCAGATGTATATCGATCAGCCCAAGTTCCTCGACGCGCAGATGAAGGCGGCGCAGGATCAGTCGTTCCTCCAGTCGACGCAGAACGCCACGCCGGCACAAGTCGCGAACGGCTGGGCGGACAAGATGGGCTATGTCGAGTTCGTCAAGCAGCGCGGCATCACCGAGGCGCAGGCGCGCGCCTGCCTCAACGATCCCAAGGCGATCGAGGCGCTCACCAAGATGACGCAGGACGCCACCGAGAAGCAGGACGTGACCGGCACGCCGACTTTCTTCCTCAACGGCCGCAAGCTGGAGAACAGCGTCACCTGGCAGGCCATCGAGACCGCGCTCAAGTCTGCGGGCGCCTGATCCCGAGCCTGACGCGGGGCTGACCCTCGATGCGCATCAAGCGGCTGCGGCTGACCGGCTTCAAGAGCTTCGTCGACCCGGCCGACCTGCGCATCGAGCCGGGGCTGACCGGGGTGGTCGGCCCCAACGGCTGTGGCAAGTCGAACCTGCTCGAGGCGCTGCGCTGGACGATGGGCGAGAACAGCGCCCGCTCGATGCGCGGCGCCGGCATGGAGGACGTGATCTTCGCCGGCACCGCGACGCGGCCGCCGCGCGACTTCGCCGAAGTGTCGCTGCTCGCCGAGATCGACGCGCCCGACGGCGCGCAGGAGCGCGAGATCGTCCGCCGGATCGAGCGCGGCGCCGGCTCGGCCTATCGGCTCGACGGGCGCGACGTCCGCGCCAAGGACATCCAGCTCCTGTTCGCCGACGCCGCCACCGGCGCGCACTCGCCCGCGCTGGTGAGCCAGAATCGTATCGGCGCGGTGATTGCGGCCAAGCCGGGCGAGCGCCGCGCGATGCTGGAGGAGGCCGCGGGCATCGCCGGGCTCCACGTCCGCCGCAAGGACGCGGAAGCGCGGCTGCGCGCCACCGAGGCCAATCTGGCACGGCTCGACGAGCTGATGGCGGACCAGGGCACGCGCATCGCCGCGCTGCGCCGCCAGGCGCGCGCCGCCGAACGCTACCGCCTCCTCTCCGAGCAGATCCGGCTGGCCGAGGCGCGGATGATCTTCGCGCGCTGGCGCGACGCCGCCGCCGCCGCGACCGCGGCCAAGCAGGAGGCCGACGCTGCCGCAGCGCAGGTCACCACCGCCACCGCGGCGGAGCAGGCGACGCTGGCCGCGCAGCGCGCCGCCGCCGAGCAGGTCGCCGCCGCGCGCGCCGCCGCGCTGGCGGCGCGCGACCGTGCTGGCGAGCTCGCGCACCAGCTGACGCGCGCGCGCGAGCAGCGCCACGGCGCGCAGCGCCGGCTGGAAGAGATGGAGTCGGCACGCCGGCGCATCGGCGAGGATCGCGCGCGCGAGGATTCGCTCGCGCACGACGCCGCCGCCGCGCTCGACCGGATCGCCGCCGAGGCCGAGACGCTCGACCGCCGTGTCGCCGAGGGCGCCGCCGCGCTGCCCGCGCTCGACGCCGCGCTGGCCGAGGCGGAGCGCCACGCGCGCGACGTCGAGGTGGCGCTCGCCCAGGCGCTGTCGGCCGAGGCGGCGGAGGCGGCCGAGCGCCGCGTCGCCGCCGCCGCGCATGCCGCCGCCGCGGCGCGCCACGAGCGCGCGCGGCGCGAGGCGATGCGGCTGGCCGAGGCGATCGAGGCGCTCGACGATTCGGCCACGCTGGAAGCGGCGCGCGATGCCGCGCGCGCGGCGCAGACGGACGCGCAGGGGCGGGTGGCCAAGGCGCGCGCCGCGCTCGACTGGGCCGAGACGAGCGAGACCGAGGCGCGTGAAGAGCGCGATCCTGCCGAGGCCGCGCGCGCCACCGCCTTGGCGGCGTTGGCGGCGCTCGACGGCGAGGCGGCGGCGCTGGCGCGGGCGGTGGACCAGAAGGGTGAAAAACTGCTCGACTCGGTCAGCGCCGAGCCCGGCTTCGAGCGCGCGCTCGCCGCGGCGCTGGGGGACGAGCTCGAGACCGCGTTGGCCGACTGGCACGGCTCGCCGCTCGGCGAAGACGATCCGGCCGCCCCGATCGGCACGCTGCCGCTCGCCGCCCGGGTCACCGCGCCGCCAGAGCTGGAGCGCCGTCTGTCGCAGGTGTTCCTGGTCGAGACCGACTCGGCGCAACCGCTACGCCCCGGGCAGCGGCTGGTGACCCGCGAGGGGCGCGTGCGGCGATGGGACGGCTACGTCAGCACCAGCGGCGGCGTCGCCGCGGCGGAGCGGCTGGAGCGCCGCAACCGCCTCGCCGCGCTAGAGGCCGAGCGGCCCGCGGCCGAGGCGGCGGTGGAGCGCGCGACGCAGCGGCGCACGCAGATCGACGAGCGCATCGCGCGCGCGCGTGCGGCGGCGCAGTCCTCGCGCGCGCTGCTCGCTCAGGGCGAGACCGACGTCCGCGCGGCGCAGCGCGACGAGGACCGCGCCGCGGCCCAGATCGAGCGACTCGCGGGTCAGCGCGCCGATCTCGCGCAACGCGCCGAGCGGGTCACCGCCGAGGCGGCGGAGGCGTTCGCCGAGCAGGAGCGCGCCGCCGACACGCTCGCCGCGCTGCCCGACGGCGCCGCCGCGGCGGGCGATACCGCGCGACTGCGCGGCAAGGCCGAGGCGGCGCGCGCCAAGGTGGCGCTGGCGCGCTCCGATCGCGCCACGCGCGAGCGCGAGCTGACCGACGCGCGCGAGCGTCGCGCCGCGGGCAAGAGCGAGGCGCAGGGCTGGCGCACGCGCGCGGGCGAGGCCGCCAAGCGGATCGCCGACATGGACCAGCGCGCGACCGAACTGGAACGCGAGCTGACCGCGCTGCGCGAGCGCCCCGACGCGCTCGCCGCCGAGATCGCCACGCTCGACAGCGAGGTGAGCGCCGCGCGCGCCGCCTCCGACTCGACCCAGGCCGAGGAGCGCGCCGCCGAGGCCGCACTGCGCGACGCCGACACCGCGCACGCGCGCGCCGCCGAGGCGCTCGCCACCGCGCGCGAGGCCCGCGCTGGCGCCACCGCGCGCGCCGAGAACCACGAGCTGCGCCGCGTCGAGATGGGGCGTGTCTCGGGCGAGCGCTTTGAATGCCCGGCTCCAGTGCTGCCCGAGAAGATCGGCTTCGTCTCGGCAGAGGTCGGGTCGCCGCAGGACGAGTCGAGCGCGCACGAGCGGCTGACGCTCGATCGCGAGCGGCTCGGCCCAGTCAACCTCGTCGCCGAGCGCGAGCTGGCGGAGCTGGAGACGAGCGGCGCCGCCACCGCGGCGGAGCGCGAGGAGCTGGGGCAGGCGGTCAACCGGCTGCGCGGCTCGATCGGCACGCTCAACCGTGAGGGGCGGCAGCGGCTGCTCGCCGCCTTCGAGGCGGTCGACGGCCATTTCCGGCGGCTGTTCACCACCTTGTTCAACGGCGGTCAGGCCCATCTCGCGCTGGTCGACTCGGACGATCCGCTCGAGGCGGGGCTCGAGATCATGGCGCAGCCCCCGGGCAAAAGGCTTCAGTCGCTCACCCTGCTGTCGGGCGGCGAGCAGGCACTGACCGCGGTGGCGCTGATCTTCGGGCTGTTCCTGACCAACCCGGCGCCGATCTGCGTGCTCGACGAGGTCGACGCGCCGCTCGACGACGCCAATATCGAACGCTTCTGCGACCTGCTCGAGCAGATGAGCCGCGAGACCGACACGCGTTACCTGATCGTCACACACAATGCGGTGACGATGAGCCGGATGCACCGCCTGTTCGGAGTGACCATGGTGGAGCGCGGCGTGAGCCGACTGGTGTCCGTCGACCTCCAGGCGGCGGAGCTGCTCGCCGCGGAGTAAGCGGGATTGCGCACGCGCCCTCCCTTCCCTCCTGCGTCATCCCGAATTTGTTTCAGGATCCACGATGCCGCGCACTCAGCGGCGTGAGCATTTGCGGACCGGTAAATCCCGAAACAAAGTTTAGGATGACGTCAGCCGGAGAGGCAAGGTCAGCGCCCACTCACCCCTGCGCCGCTACCAGCGCCTCCACCTCGCGCCCCGCCGGCGCCGCCACGCGGCGTGTCAGCAGCCGCCGCAGCGGGTACAGCACCGCGGCGGCGCGCACGGACAGCGTCAGCACCACCGCCACCGCGGCGAGCGAGGCACACACCAGCAGTCGCACCCAGCGCTCGCCGTCGATCGCGGTGCCGGCGCGCAGCAGCGTCACCACGATCAGTGCGGCGCCGATCCCGCGCAGCCAACGCCGCTGTGCCGGCGACGTCGCGCCCGCGTCGCGGTGGAAGCGGTGCGACGCCGCCGCGAGCAGCACGAACGCTAGCGCACACAGCACGAAACCCTCACACATGCGCCAGTTCTCCCACCTTCCTGCGTGTCTTCACCTGTCGCTCGCGTCCCGCGCTCCACGCTGCCGCGGCGAGCAGCGCCGCGATCGCCAGCATCGCCACGTCGAAGCCGACGAACAGCCCGTCCCCGGCCCGCAGCGAGGCGAAGAAGCCGCGCTCGGTCGTGGCCGCGTTGACGAGGGGGATGGCGCCGAACAGCAAGGCCCCCAGCGCGAACAGCTCGCACCACGCGCGCTTTGCCGGGCGCGCCAGCTGGAGCAGCGCGGCACCACCCCAGGCATAGAACATCGTCGCCACCTCGGCGTCGGCGCGGCCCGCCGCCGCGGCGGGGATCAGCCGGTTGGCCAGCAGATAGCTGGCCATGCCGATCGGCAGCGCGGCGATCGCGGCGATGTTGAGGCGCTCGACCAGCCGCAGTCCGAAAAATGGCGCGACGTTCGGTCGGCGGCGCGCCGCGGTCCACAGCAGCAGCCCGGTGCCCACCATCGCCGCACCGGTCAGCCCGAGCGCGAACAGCAGCCAGCGCAGCGCCGGCGCGGCGAACTGCGCGGTGTGCAGCCCCAGCATCACCCCGGCGGTAGACAGCGCCGGGCCGGCGCCGATGTCCGCCGCCGTCACCCGCCCTGTCGCACCGGAATAGGTCACGGTGCCGCCGCGCGCGTTGAGACCGCTCGCCCCGCCCGACGCCACCGCCACCGTCGCCGCGGCATCACCGGGGAAGCGGATCACGACGCGCTGCGCATGCTGGCCGAGTCGGCGCTCGGCGTCCGCGATCAGCGGTGCCACCGCCACCAGCGGCGCCGCGCGACCGCTCGCCTTGTTGTCGAAGACATAGCCATAGGCCTCTTTGCCGAAGTCGGCTGGCTGCCGGTAATTGGCGACGATGGGCCAGGGCATGTACATCAGCACCAGCGTCATCAGGCCGGTGTAGGTGATCATCGCGTGATAGGGCAGCGCGAGCACCGCCGAGACATTGTGCGCGTCGAGCCAGCTGCGCTGCCCCTTGTGCCAGCGCAGCGTGAAGAAGTCGGCGAAGATGCGCTTGTGCGTCACCACGCCGGACACGATCGCACCCAGCATGAACATCGCGCACAGACCCGCGAGCCAGCGTCCCCACGGGTGTGGCAGCTGAAGCTGGAAGTGGAAGCGGTAGAAGTGCTCGCCGCCGCGGGTCTCCCGCGCGTGGATCGGCTCGCCGCTGCGCGGGTCGAGCTCCAGCTCGGGCGGCCGCGGGCGCTTGGCGGGCTTGGCGTCCGCACCGGGAATGGCGAACACGCGCGTCACCGCGGTGCGGTCGTCGGGCAGGTAGATGTACCATTGCTCGTCGCCGGCACCGACGCGCGACAGGTAGCGGACCGCGGACTGCGCCGCCGCCGCGGCGCTTACCCTATTGGCGGGCTGCTCGGGCTGCATCCACTGCGTGATCTCGGGGCGAAAATAGCTCGCGGTGCCGGTGAGGAACATGGCGAACAGGATCCAGCCGGCGAGCAGGCCGAGCCAACCGTGGATCCACGCCATCGACTGCCGCAGCGACCGGGTCACGCGCGCGCGCCGATCAGCCAGACCACGCCGCCCGCGAGCGCGGCGACGCCCCATATCAGCGCGGCGACGCGGACGAGCTTGGGCTCGTGAAAACACCACAGGCCGATCACCGCATAGACCAGAAAGCTGGTGATCATGCCCCAGGCGGTCGCCTCGGCGCGCGACACGGGCAGCAGCCGCGACACGAGGCTCACTAGCGCCGCGGCGGCGGCATAGCCGCCGAGCAGCGCCGTGATGCAGCGCGCGAGCATGGCGAGCGCGGCGGGGCGGATCAGCACCCGGCGTCGCGGCATCTGCCCTCGCTGCATCAGCATTCGACCTTTCCCCTTGCCCCTTCGCTCAATGGCTTATAGCGGCCTTTGCGAGTCACTAGCAATAGCGAAATAAAGAGGTCGATATGAACAACAAGCGCGCCATCCGGCTACTCGCGTCGACGCTCGCCGGCGGCGTCGCGCTCGCCGCCGCGCCCGCCGCGGCACGGCCGTTCGCCGACCTCACCACCGCCGAGTCGCCGGCGCCGGCCGAGGCCCCCGCCCCTGCCGACGACCCGAGTGACCGCGACGACATCCTCGTCACCGGCGAGCGTGAGCGCCGCGACGGGCGTAGCGGTGCCAAGACCGACACCCCGCTGATCGCGCTGCCGCAGACCATCACCGTCATCGACGAGGACGAGCTCACGCGCCGCAACGCGCTGTCGATCAACCAGGCGCTGGGCTATGTCGCGGGCGTCGCGCCCAACCAGCGCGGCAACGTGGCGACGCGCTACGACCAGCTCTTTTTGCGGGGCTTCACCCCCGGCGTCTTCATGGACGGCATGCGCCAGCAGGGCGGAGTCTATTCGAGCCCGCAGACCGACTTCCACCTCGTCGAGTCGGTCGACGTCATCAAGGGTCCGGCCTCGGTCCTCTACGGCAGCGGCACACCCGGCGGGCTGATCAATCTCACGAGCAAGCTCCCCTATGCCGAGGCGGGCAGGCGGATCGAGCTGGCCGGCGGCAATTTCGACCTGCTGCGCTCGGCGATCGACCTCAACCAACCGCTCGACCGTGACGGCCGCTGGCAGTTCCGCGTCATCGCCGGCGCCGAGCGCAGCGACGGCTTCCTCCGCTACACCCGCAACCGCCGCTATTACGCGCGCCCGATGCTGACCTTCGCGCCCGACGATCGCACCAGCGTGACCCTGATCCTGAGCTACCAGCGCGACCCCGAGGCCTCGTCCTACAGCGGCGTCCCGGCCTATGGCTCGGCTTTGCCCAACCCGTTGGGCACGCTATCGGTAGATCTCAACGTCTCCGAGCCCGGCTATGAGGCCTTCGACCGCGAGCAGAGGTCCGCGACGCTGCTGTTCCGCCACCGTCTGTCGGACGCGCTGACCTGGACCACCAACGCGCGCTACTATGACGTTGACCTCCACTATCGCCAGATCTACCTCTCGGCGTTCCGCACCGCCGGCACCGGCGCGGCGCGCGCCACCGACTTCTCGACCATCGTGCGCGGCGGCGGCGGATCGGACGAGCACTTCCGCACGATCACGCTCGACAATCGGCTCGCCGCCGAGCTCGCCACCGGGCCGGTACGCCATGTCGTGCTCGCCGGGCTCGACTATGCGCACAACGAGGGCCGCAACGACCAGGGCTTCCTCACCGGCGAGACCAGCGACCCCACGACCAGCATCAGCAACTTCGACCTGTTCCAGCCGCGCTACGGCGGCACCCTGCCCAGCTTCGCGCTGACCCAGACGCGCAACTTCCGCCGCATCGACCAGACCGGCGCCTATGTGCAGGACCAGATGACGCTCGGCGAGCTCAACCTGATCGCGAGCGGGCGCTGGGACTGGTACGACCAGCTCACGCGCAACCGCACCAGCGGCGCGGTGACACGCTCCTCGCAGACCGCCTTCACCGCGCGACTCGGCGCGCTGTACGAGACCAAGTGGGGCGTGGCCCCCTTCGCCAGCTATGCCGAGAGCTTCGAGCCGCAAACCGGCGCCACCTTCGAGGGCGCTGCCTTCGTGCCGGTGACCGGGCGGCAATATGAGGCCGGGCTCAAGTTCCAGCCGCGCGGGACCGAGGCGCTGTTCACGCTCTCCGCCTTCGACCTGCGCCGCCAGAACGTCCCCGTGGCCGATCCGTCGCGCCCCAATTTCCAGATCCAGGTCGGCGAGGTGAAGGTGCGCGGCATCGAGCTCGATGGTCGCGGCGAGATCGCGCCCGGCGTCACCGTCGTGGTGGCAGGGAGCTACACCGACCCGCTCGTCACCAGCGGCACCATAGCAATGGGTAGCGGCGGCCAGCTCGCCGGCGTCACCGGCACGCGCCCGCTGGGCGTGCCGCGCTGGAGCGCGTCGAGCTTCCTCTCCTGGGACCTCGGCGACTCGGTCGCCGGCGCGCTGGGCGGCGTATCGGTCGGCGGTGGCGTGCGCTACGTCGGCGAGTCGGACGGCACTGCCAGCTATGTCCGGGACAACGCCACGATCGTCGAGCGCTTCGACTCACCCGGCTATGTGCTGGCGGATGCGCTGCTCGGCTATGACTTCGGCGCGCTCGATCGCCGCTGGGACGGGCTGAGCCTCAGCGTCAATGCCAGCAATCTCTTCGACACGCGCCATATCGCCAGCTGTTTCTTCAACAACAGCTGTTACTATGGTGCATCCCGGACAGTGGTGGGGACACTCCGCTACGCCTGGTGAGGACGTCGGAGTTATAGCGTCATTAACCAAAATCGGCGATGATGCGCGCATCCCGTGGAGCGCGACGAATGACCGATCCTGCCGCCGACAGTCCGATGCGCCGCGCCGTGGCGTTGTGCCGCCGCCATGTCGCGGCGGCCTTCGGCTTCAGCGCTCTGGTCAACGTGCTCTACATCGCGCCGACCCTGTACATGCTCCAGGTCTACGACCGAGTGGTGCCGACGCAGGGGCAGCTCACTCTGTTGTTCCTGACGCTGGTACTGCTATTCGCGCTGGTGACGCTGTCGCTGCTCGACCGCGTGCGCACGCGGCTGCTGGTACGCGCCGGCGTGCAGCTCGATGCCGCGCTGGCGCCGGCGCTGCTCGACTCGACGCTGGGCCGGCCCGATCTGCCGATGGCGCGTCAGGCGCTGCGCGAGTTCGACACGCTGCGCCAGACGCTGAGCGGCGCCGGCGTGCTCGCGCTGTTCGACGCACCCTGGACGCCGATCTACATCTTCGTCTGCTTCCTCGTGCATCCCGCGATCGGCGCGGTGGCGCTGGTCGGCGGCACGATCCTGCCCGTGCTGGCGTGGCGCAACGAGCGCGCGACCCGCACCGCGCTGGAGCGCGCCCAAGTCTCCGCCGCCAACAGCTACGCTAGCCAGGAGGCGATGCTCGGCGGCGCCGAGGCGGTGCGCGCGCTCGGTATGCGCCGCGCGATGGTGGCGCGCCAGCTGCGGCTGCGCGAGGCGATGCTGGCACAGCAGACCGCGGCGGGCTTCACCGGCGGCAATTATCTCACCGCGACCAAGTTCGTGCGGCTCGCCTTGCAGAGCCTGGCGCTCGGGCTGGGCGCGCTGTTGGCGATCGACAACCAGATCTCGGCGGGCGCGATCTTCGCCTCCTCCTTCCTGATCGCGCGCGCGCTCGCGCCGATCGAGCAGCTGATCGGCGGGTGGAAGGCGATCGCCCAGGCGTTCGGCAGCTACCGGCGGCTCGACAAGCTGCTGATCGAGACGCAGCATGCCGTCCCCGCGACCCAGCTGCCCGCCCCGCGCGGCGCGATCGCGCTGGAGGGCGTGACGCTGCTCAACGACACGCGCGACGGCACGATCGTCTCCGACGTCACACTGCAGATCGCGCCGGGCGAGGTGGTGGCGATGATCGGGCCGAGCGGCGCGGGCAAGTCGACGCTCGCCCGCATCATCGCCGGCGCGGTCCGCCCCGACCGCGGCCGCGTCCGGATCGACGGTGCCGATCTCGGCGACTGGGACCCCGAGCGACTCGCCGCACACGTCGGCTACCTGCCGCAGGAGCCAACGCTCTTCGCGGGCACGATCAAGGAGAATATCGCACGTTTCCGCGGCGAGCTGGGCGAGGACAGCGCCGCGCTCGACGCCGCCGCGATCGCCGCGACCGAGCGCGCCCGCGCGCGCGAGCTGGTGCAGCGGCTGCCGAATGGCTTCGATCATCAGCTCAAGCCCGGCGGGCGCGGCCTCTCCGCCGGCCAGTCGCAGCGAGTCGCGCTGGCACGTGCGATGTACGGCGACCCGGCGTTGCTGGTGCTCGACGAACCCAACGCCCACCTCGACTCCGAGGGCGACGCCGCGCTGCTCGCCGCCATCGATCACTACAAGCGCGCCGGCCACACCATCCTGGTGGTCAGCCACAAGCTCGGCATCCTGCCCGTGGTCGACAAGCTGCTGCTGATGCGCGGCGGCCGGGTCGAGCTCTTCGGACCGCGCGACGAGGTGCTCCAGCGCATCGCACCGCCCAAGCTGCGCACCGTTCCAGCCGGCGGGGCCGCCCCTGCCCCGGCCCCTGCCGCCGATATCCCCACTCCCGCCGCGAGCGCCTGACATGGCCAGCCTGCCGATCACCGACACCGTCCACCTGCCCGCCGACCCGCGCCGCGACATCCGCACCGGGGTCGTGATCGCGGTGCTGTTCTTCGTGCTGTTCCTGGGCTGGGCCGCCTTCGCGCGGCTCGACGCCGCGGCTTATGCCGAGGGCGTGCTTCAGGTCTCAGGCCAGCGACAGACCGTACAGCACCGCGACGGCGGTGTCGTGCAGGCCATCCTCGTCCGCGAGGGCGAGCGCGTCCGGCGCGGCCAGCTGCTGATCCGGCTCGCCTCGCCGGAGGTGCGCGCCACCGAGCGCGCGCTCGCCTCGCAGGCGATCCGATTGCTGGCGCAGCGCGCGCGGCTCCAGGCCGAGCAGCTCGGCCAGGGGCAGATCGCGACGCCGGTCGAGTTCGCGTCGATGCCCGAGGAGGACAAACCCGAGATCGCGCTGGCGATGCGGCTCCAGCAGACCGAGCTGCGCGCGCGCACCGCGACTCTCGCTTCGCAACGCGACGCGCTCGGCCAGCGCGGCGCGCAGTCGCGCGAGCAGGGCCGCGGCTATGGCGAGCAGGTCGTCTCGGCGCAGGAGCAGCTGCGGCTGCTCGACGCGCAGCTCGACGCGCTGCGGCCAGTGGCCGCCAAGGGCTTCGTCTCGCAGACCCGCCTGCGCGAGCTGGAGCGGATGCGCGCCGAGCTGCAGGGCCAGCGCGGTCAATATGCCGCCAGCGTCGCACAGACGCGCGAGGCCGCCCGCGAGAGCCAGATCGAACGGCTCGAGGCCGAGCGCACCTTCAGCGAGCGCACCGCCGCCGACCTGCGCGACGTCGAGACCAAGCTGGGCGACGTGATGCCCAAGCTGAGCGCGGCGCGCGACCAGCTGGCGCGTACCGAGATCCGCTCACCCGCGACCGGCGCGGTGGTGGGACTGACGGTGTTCACTCCCGGCGGTGTGATCGCGCCGGGCCAGAAGCTGATGGACGTGGTGCCCGAGCGCACGCCGCTGCGCATCCAGGCGCATATCTCGCCCGACGACGCCGACGACCTCACCGTCGGCCAGAAGACGCTCGTGAAGTTCCCCAGCCTGCACGAGCGTGACCTGCCCGAGCTGACCGGCGAGCTGACCCGCCTGTCGGCCGACAGCTTCACCGACGAGAAGACCGGGCGCAGCTATTTCACCGGCGAGGTAGTGGTGCCGCCGTCGCAGCTGCGGCTGCTGTCGAGCTTTCGCGGCAAGGACTTTCAGCTGCGCGCCGGCATGCCCGCGCAGGTGCTGATCCCGCTGCGCAAGCGCACCGCGCTCGACTATGCGGTGGAGCCGCTGGTGGGCGGCTTCTGGGCCTCGTTCCGCGAGCATTGAGGGGGGGCGATGGGCCGGCGCGCTCGCGCCACGCCTCCCCGCGTTTTCCTCTCTTCCGTCATTCCCGCGAAGGCGGCAATCCAGACGCGTTGTCCTTCGTCGGGGGGCGGGCCGGTCGTCGCTTCACGCTAAGCGTTGTTGTTCCGCTTCCTAGTCGCGCATGTCGAGCTGTCTCCGCGGCTCACTGTCGTCCGCGCGTCTGGATCCCCGCCTGCGCGGGGATGACGACGTGAGCGGACGGCGTGCGGCAACAAGGTTCCGCGTGAACAACTCGCCTCATCGACGTTATAACTCATTCTGGCGCTTGATCACGTCGAATTAACCATCGCGAACGTAGAGCGACCTCGTTCCGAACGATCAGCAAGCGGCGACGGCGGGACGCCTTTCCAGCTCCAGCGACGAGACCGATCATGGCCCAGCCCATGTCCGCCCCACTTCCGCCCGCCGAGCCGAAGCGCTCGCACCTGTATATCCTCCGCGCGCTCGCGCTGCTGCGGCCCGAGAAGGTCAAGGCCGGGTCGTTGATCGGCGCCGGCCTGCTCGTCGCGCTGCTTCAGGTCAGCGAGCCGCTGCTGTTCGGCAAGGCGGTCAACGGCCTCACGTCGGGCGCCGGGCCGATGCGCTACGTCGCGATGTGGTGCGGGATCAGCGTCGCGGTGTTCCTCGCCAGCGTCGTCATCTCGCTGCTCGCCGACCGCATGGCGCACCGGCGCCGCCTTGCCGCCATGTCCTCCTACGTCGAGCATCTGCTCGCGCTGCCGCCGTCATTCCATACCCAGGCGCGCTCGGGCCGGCTGATGCGGATCATGATCTCGGGCTGCGACGCGCTGTTCAACCTGTGGCTGCCGCTGCTGCGCGACCAGATCACCAATCTGGCGATCGTCGCGGTGCTGCTGCCGATCGCGCTCGCCACCAACTGGCGGCTCGCGCTGGTGCTGCTCGCGCTGATGGTCGTCTATTCGGCGGTCAACCTCGTGGTGATGCGCCATACCTCGACCGGCCAGGCGCAGGTGGAGGACCGGTTCACCGACATATCGGGTAATCTTGGTGACCTCTTCGGCAACGTCACCGTCCTGCAGAGCTTCCTCGCGGTGCCCGGCGAGCTGGGCAACGTGCGCCGCTCGCTCCACGACCTGCTGCACGCGCAATATCCGGTGCTCAACTGGTGGGCGGTCTCGGCGGTGCTGACGCGCGGCGCGTCGTCGATCGCGATCGTCTCGATCTTCGGCTTCGGCGCGGCGCTGGTGTCGCGCGGACTCGCCACGATCGGGGACGTCGTCTCCTTCGTCGGCTTCGCGACTCTGCTGATCGCGCGGCTGGAGACGATCACCAGCTTCATCGTCGACAAGGCGCAGCGCCTCCCAGCGCTGGTGCAGTTCTTCGACGTGCTCGATCAGCAGAGCCATATCGGCGAGACCGCCGACGCGCGACCGCTCGCGGTGAGCGAGGGTCGGGTCACCTTCGAGAAGGTCTCGTTCCGCTATCCCACTGGCTCGGGCGCGGTGCACGACCTCAGCTTCGAGGTCGAGCCCGGCCAGACGGTCGCGATCGTCGGCCCGACCGGATCGGGCAAGTCGACCGCGCTGGGCCTGTTCCAGCGTGCCTATGATCCGGAGAGCGGGCGCATCCTGGTCGACGGGCAGGACATCCGCGACGTCACGCTCGCCTCGCTGCGCGCCGCGACGGGCGTGGTGTTCCAGGAGGCCGGGCTGTTCAACCGCTCGATCGCGGAGAATATCGCGATGGGCAACCCCGACGCGACGATGGAGCAGATCGAGGACGCGGCGCGGATCGCCGGCGCGTACGACTTCATCATGCGCAAGCCGCAGGGCTTCGCCACCCCGGTCGGTGATCGCGGCGCGGGCCTGTCGGGCGGCGAGCGTCAGCGCATCGCGATCGCGCGCGCGCTGCTGAAGAACGCGCCGATCCTGCTGCTCGATGAGGCGACCAGCGCGCTCGACGTTGCCACCGAGGCGCGCTTGCAGGAGAGCCTGGAGCGGCTGCGCCAGGGCCGTACCACCTTCGTGATCGCGCACCGCCTGTCCACCGTGCGCGCGGCGGACCGGATCGTGGTGCTCGACCAGGGCCGGATCGTCGAGCAGGGCGGCTTCGACGAGCTGCTCGCGCGCGGCGGCGCCTTCGCCCAGCTGGCGGCGGACGGCGGGCTCACCGTGCCGGCGGCCAATGATGACGCGGGTGAGCGCGCCGCGGCCTGAGCGCGGGGCGTGAGGGGCGGTTGGCAGCATTCCTCCCCGCTCGGGGGAGGAGGACCAGCCGCAGGCTGGTGAAGGGGGACTTCCACATGCGCTGCGCTGGGTGGGTATCCCCCTCCACCACGCCCTACGGGCGCGGTCCCCCTCCCCGTGCCGGGGAGGATCTGCGTTGCGGCCCCCTATGCAGCGTAAGGCACTCTCGGACGGTCGGGCGCTTGAGCTTGTGCCGGCTCATCGATGGACGCTCATAGCCGGCCGGTAGATAAGCACGTCATGTCCTCTGACCCCGCGGCCCACACCCCACTCGAACACTGGCGATCGCAGCTCGCCACCGGCGGCCGCGACGTGCCCGGCTTCGATCCGAACGACGGCGGCGCCGCGGCGCGGTTGCTCCTCCTCCTCGAGACCCCCGGCGCGCATGGGCCGGCGATCGTCTCGCGCGACCACGCCACGGGCACGTCGCGCAACCTCAAGCGCTTCCTCGCCGAGGCGGGGATCGAGCGGCGCGACACGCTGCTGTGGAACGCGGTGCCGTGGAACGTCCACGCCCAGGGCGAGCGCAACCGGCCCCTTCACCGCGGCGAAATTGCCGAGGGCCTCGCGCTTCTCCCGCCTCTGCTCCACCTGCTGCCGCGGCTGGAGGTGGTGGTACTCGCCGGCCGGGTCGCGCGTGGGGCCGCCGCGCTGGTCGAGCGCGAACAGCCTCACGTCGGCGTGCTGACGATGCCGCACCCCTCACCCACCTATGTCTGCACCAGCCCAGCGGTGCCGCGCGCGATCGTCGCGACGCTCGCCGAGGCCGCGGCGCGGCTCAGTCGAGCCGGCGCGCCAGTTCCACGTTGAGCCCCAGCGCCGCGAGCGTGCCGAGCGCGCCCGAGAGCAGATACGCCCCCGCCGCAACCAGCCCGAACGCCTGGGTCAGCGCCAGCGCGGCGAGCGGCGCGAAGCCGGCGCCGAACAGCCAGGCGAGGTCGGAGGTCAGTGCCGCGCCGGTGTAGCGCGCGCGCTTCGGGAAGTTGCTCGTCACCGCGCCCGATGACTGGCCGAACGACAGGCCCAGCAGCAGGAAGCCCATGACCATGAACAGCACCTCGCCCGCGCGCCCGCCGTTCAACAGCGTCGGCGCGAAGCCGCTATAGGCCGCGATCCCCGCGGCAGTGTAGCCGAGCACGCTGCGTCGGCCGATCCGGTCGGCGAGCAATCCGGACAGCACGATCGCGCCGAGACCGACCACGCCGCCGATCGTCTCGATCAGCAGGAAGCTGGCGATGCTCTCGCGGGTGAACAGATTCACCCAGGAGAGCGGAAAGACCGTCACCATGTGGAACAGCGCGAAACTGGCCAGCGGCGCGAACGCGCCGATGATGATGTTGCGCCACTGCGCCTTCACCGTGGCGCCGACCGGCGACGGGGTGAGCTCACGGCTCTTGAACAGCTCGGTATATTCGGGCGTGACGACGATGCGCAGCCGCGCGAACAGCGCCACCACGTTGAGCGCGAACGCCACGAAGAAGGGATAGCGCCAGCCCCAGGAAATGAAGTCGGCGGCCGGCAGCGTCGACACGAAGAAGGCGAACAGCGCACTCGCCACCACCAGGCCGAGCGGCGCGCCGAGCTGGGGCACCATCGCCCACCAGCCGCGCTGCTTCTCCGGCGCGTTGAGCGCGAGCAGCGAGGCCAACCCATCCCATGCGCCGCCCAGCGCGATACCCTGACCAATACGGAACAGCGCGAGCAGAATCGCCGACCAGCCACCGATCTCGGCATAGCCGGGCAGGAAGGCGACCAGCACGGTCGACGTGCCGAGCAGGAACAGCGCCATCGTCAGCTTGGTGCCGCGGCCATGCCGACGGTCGACCCACATGAAGATCTGCGTGCCGATCGGGCGCGCGATAAACGCCAGCGGGAACAGCGCGAACGACCACAACGTGGCGGTGATCCGCTCCATGTACGGGAACACCACCGTCGGGAAGACCAGCACCGACGCGATGGCGTAGACGAAGAAGTCAAAGAATTCCGAGGTTCGTCCAATGATCACGCCGATCGCGATCTCACCGGGACGGACCTGATGGTCGTCCCGCGTGTTGACGTTGCGGGCGCCGCGCTCGAGCGGCGCGGAGTGTGCGGTGGCCATTCTATGTTCCCGATCGGACGTATCTCGCGGCTCCTTAGCCTAAGTGCCACAACGCCGGGATGGGACAAAATGTCCTATTCCGCTGCGCCGCAGCAAAGCCTAGCTGCGCGACCATGATCCCCCTGCCCTCTCCCTCGCCCTCGCGCCGCGTGGTGTCGCTCGCGCCGCGCCTGCTCGCGCTCGGCGCGCTGGCCATGCTCGGCGGCTGCGACACCGTGGTGATGAACCCCGCCGGCGATGTCGCCGTGCAGCAGTCGAACCTGATCATCTGGTCGGTCGTGCTGATGCTGCTGATCATCGTGCCGGTGATGGCGCTGACGGTGGTGTTCGCGTGGCGCTATCGCGAGACCAACACCGAGGCGACCTACGAGCCCGACTGGGACCATTCGACCGGCCTCGAGCTGGTGATCTGGTCGGCGCCGCTGCTGATCATCATCGCGCTCGGCGCGCTGACCTGGGTGGCGACGCACACGCTCGACCCTTATCGTCCGCTCGCGCGCACCGCGCCGGGCAAGCCCGTCGCCGCGACCGATCGTCCGCTCGAGGTGCAGGTGGTCTCGCTCGACTGGAAATGGCTGTTCATCTACCCCGAGCAGGGCATCGCCACGGTCAACGAGCTGGTCGTTCCGGTCAACCGGCCGGTCAAGTTCACGATGACCTCGTCCAGCGTGATGAACGCTCTCTGGGTGCCGGCGATGGCGGGGATGGTCTATACCATGCCGGGCATGGAGACGGTGCTGCACGGCGTGCTCAACCGTACCGGCAAGTTCGCCGGTCGCTCGGGGAACTACTCGGGGGCCGGCTTCTCGCACATGACCTTCTGGACCCACTCGGTCGCGCCCGCGCGGTTCGAGCAATGGGCCGCGGGCGTGAAGCGGAACCGCTGGCGCCTCGACACGGCTTCCTATCTGAGGCTGGAGCAGCCGACCGAGAAGGTCCCGCCGCTCGGCTTCGGCAGCGTCGACCCCACGCTGTTCCGCCGCGTCGTCGCGATCTGCGTCAAGCCGGGCACCGACTGCATGCAGGGCATGTCGCATGCGGGACCGGCGGTGAACGACCGCGCGCCGCGTGACGGCGAGGCCAAGGGCGCGCTGACCCGCGACCCGTCCGAGAAGGGCGAGTCGCCGCACCTTAGCGCGCCGCACGGCCAGGCACCGGGCCAGAACGATCCCGGCGCCGGCAGCAACCGCAACATGACCGAGCTTCACCTTCCGGCGCCGCTGCGCGCCCGTGCCTCGAAGGAGGCCTGAGGACCTATGTCGGACGATCTCATCAAGACGATCTTCGGACGGCTCTCGATCGAGAGCTTCCCGATCCACGAGCCGATCCTGATCGGCACCTTCGCGATGGTGGCGCTTGGCGGCGCCGCGCTGCTGGGTGCGCTGACCTATTTCCGGCTCTGGGGCTATCTCTGGAAAGAGTGGTTCACCAGCGTCGATCACAAGAAGATCGGCATCATGTACATCGTGCTGGCGCTGGTCATGTTCCTGCGCGGCTTCGCCGACGCGCTGATGATGCGCGCGCAGCAGGCGATCGCCTTCGGCGGCAACGAGGGCTTCCTGCCGGCGCACCATTATGACCAGGTGTTCACCGCGCACGGCGTGATCATGATCTTCTTCGTGGCGATGCCGTTCGTCACCGGGCTGATGAACTACGTCGTGCCGTTGCAGATCGGCGCGCGCGACGTCAGCTTCCCCTTCCTGAACAATTTCAGCTTCTGGATGACGGTCAGCGGCGCGGTCATCGTCATGATGAGCCTCTTCGTCGGCGAGTTCGCGCGCACCGGCTGGCTGGCGATGGCGCCGTTGTCGGGGATCGACTATTCGCCCGATGTCGGAGTCGATTACTACGTCTGGGCATTGCAGATCGCGGGCGTCGGCACCTTGCTCTCGGGCGTCAACCTGCTCGCCACCATCATCAAGATGCGCGCGCCGGGCATGGGCCTGATGCAGATGCCGATCTTCACCTGGTCGGCGCTGGTCACCAACGTGCTGATCGTCGCGGCCTTCCCGGTGCTGACCGCGGTGCTGGCGATGCTGAGCCTCGACCGCTACGTCGGCACCAACTTCTTCACCAACACCGGTGGGGGCAACCCCATGATGTACACCAACATGATCTGGATCTGGGGCCACCCGGAGGTGTACATTCTCATCCTCCCCGCGTTCGGTGTCTTCTCGGAGGTGGTCTCCACCTTCTCGGGCAAGCGGCTGTTCGGCTATACGTCGATGGTCTACGCGCTGATCGTCATTTGCATCCTGTCGTACCTGGTGTGGCTGCACCATTTCTTCACGATGGGCTCGGGCGCGAGCGTCAACAGCTTCTTCGGCATCACGACGATGATCATCTCGATCCCGACGGGAGCGAAGATCTTCAACTGGATGTTCACGATGTATCGCGGGCGCATCCGGTTCGAGCTGCCGATGATGTGGGCGGTCGCCTTCATGCTGACCTTCGTGGTCGGCGGTATGACCGGCGTGATGCTGGCGGTTCCCCCGGCCGACTTCCAGTTCCACAACTCGCTCTTCCTGGTGGCGCACTTCCACAACGTGATCATCGGTGGCGTGCTGTTCGGCATGTTCGCGGGCGTGAACTACTGGTGGCCCAAGGCCTTCGGCTTCAAGCTGGACAAGTTCTGGGGGACGATCAGCTTCTGGTGCTGGGTGGTGGGCTTCTGGGTCGCGTTCACGCCGCTGTACGTGCTGGGCCTGATGGGCGTGACGCGTCGCCTGCGCGCCTTCGACGACCCCAGCCTGCAGATCTGGTTCGTGATCGCGGCGATTGGCGCGCTGATCATCGCCGCCGGGATCGGTGCGATGCTGATGCAGTTCTACGTGAGCATCCGCGACCGCGAGAAGCTGCGCGACTTCACCGGCGATCCGTGGAACGGCCGCACGCTGGAATGGGCCACCTCCTCGCCGCCGCCGGCCTATAACTTCGCCTTTTCGCCGGTGATCCACGACCTCGACGCGTGGCACGACATGAAGCAGCGCAAGGCCGAGCGGCCGACCGAGGGCTTCCGCGCGATCCACATGCCCAAAAACACGGGCGCGGGGATCATCCTGGCGGGGCTGTCGACGGTCTTCGGCGTCGCCATGATCTGGTACATCTGGTGGCTCGCCGTGCTCGCCTTCGTCGCGCTGCTCGCCGTCGCGATCGGCCATACCTTCAACTATGACCGCGACTTCCACATCCCCGCGGAGGATGTCGTGAAGAACGAGGACGTGCGCACCCGCGCGCTCCAGAGCGCGGGGATCTGAGACCGATGAGCACGATGACGCAGACCCCGCCCGGCGCGGAGAACCCGGTCTTCTACGACCTGGACGAGCATGAGCACCCGCCGGGCCACAGCACGATGCTGGGCTTCTGGCTCTACCTGATGAGCGACTGCCTCATCTTCGCGATGCTGTTCGCCGCTTATGGCGTGTACGGCGGCAGCTACGCGGGCGGGCCGACCGCGCGCGAGCTGTTCGAGCTGCCGCTGGTGGCGGTGAACACGACGATGCTGCTGCTGTCGTCGATCACCTACGGCTTCGCGATGATCAGCGCGGACGAGCGCAAGCAGGGCGCGGTGCTCGGCTGGCTCGCGGTCACCGCACTGTTCGGCGCGGCCTTCCTCGCGATCGAGCTCTACGAGTTCAGCAACCTGATCCACGAGGGCGCGGGGCCGCAGCGCTCGGCGTTCCTCTCGTCCTTCTTCACCCTGGTGGGGACGCACGGGCTGCACGTCACCTTCGGCCTGATCTGGCTGGGGACGCTGATGGTGCAGGTGTCGCGCCGCGGGCTGGTCGACGCCAACCTGCGCCGGCTGCAGTGCCTCTCGCTGTTCTGGCACTTCCTCGACGTCATCTGGATCGGCGTCTTCACCTTCGTCTATCTGCTGGGAGTGCTACGCTGATGGGCGCCGAGACGCATCACGGCCATGCCGCCGACCACGCGCACGGGCACGGGCATGACGACCCGCACGGCGGCGCCGCGCACGGCTCGCGCAAGGGCTATTGGATCGGCTTCCTTCTCTCGGTGCTGCTCACCGCCCCTGCCTTCGGGCTGGTGATGAGCGGCGTCATCGCCGACCCGCGGGTCACCGCGGGCATCGTGATGGCGCTCGCGATGGTGCAGATCGTCGTCCACATGATCTACTTCCTGCACATGAACACCAAGTCGGAGGCGGGCTGGACGATGATGGCACTGATCTTCACCGTGATCATCGTCGTGATCGTGATCTCGGGCTCGCTCTGGGTGATGTATCACATGAACCTCAACATGATGCCGTCGATGAAGGCGGAGATGTCGAGCGCCGGCATGTGACCCGGCGACACGTCTTCCTGGCGCTGGCGGTGCTCGGCACCGCCCTCCTCGCCGGGCTGGGCGTGTGGCAGGTCGAACGGCGCGCGTGGAAGCTCGCGCTGATCGACCGGGTGGAGCGCCGCCTCGCCGCCGCCCCGGTCGCGGCGCCACCGCGCGCCGAGTGGCGGGGGATCGACGATGACAGCGCGTATCTCCGCGTCCGCGCCACCGGCCGGTGGCGCGCCGCGGCCCCGGTGTTCGTCCAGGCGGTGACCGACTATGGCGGCGGCTATTGGGTGCTCGCCCCGCTCGACACGCCGGGCGGCACGATCCTGATCAACCGCGGCTTCGTCCCGCTCGGCGACCGCGCCGCGATCCGCACGCCGACAGGCGAGGCGAGCGTCACCGGGCTGCTGCGGGTGACCGAACCGGACGGCGCCTTCCTCCGCGACAACGATCCCGTCGCTGATCGCTGGTACTCGCGTGACACGGCGGCGATCGCGCGCGCGCGCCGCCTTGAGAAGGTCGCGCCCTATTTCATCGACGCCGACGCGAGCGGCACGACGGGCTGGCCGCGCGGCGGGCTGACGGTCGTCCGCTTCCGCAACACGCACCTGATCTACGCGCTGACCTGGTTCACGCTGGCGGCGATGATGGCCTATCTCGCGTACCGGATCGCGCGCGCGCCGCGGGACGCGTGAGCGGCTCGGCCCCGTGCTCCTGCGAACGCTGGAGCTCAGTGAAGCGAGCGCCATCCTGCGTGCCTCTGGGTTCCTGGGTCCTCAGGAACACCGCCAGGTGTTTACCCGAGGAAGTTCAGCTCCCATGCGAAACGCGCTAGTCTAACCTCATGCCTCACCTCGCCAACATGCTCGGACCGCTCGCGCGCGGCGGGCCGGGCGGACGCAACGTCCGCCTGCTCGCACTGCTGCGCTGGCTCGCGGTGGCGGGGCAGCTCGCCGCGATCCTGCTCGTCCATTTCGTGGTCGGCGTTCACCTGCCACTGGTGCCGATGCTTGGCGCGCTGGCGGTGCTGGTGGCGCTCAATGTCGCGGTCAACCAGGTGGTCGAGCGCCGCCCGATCACCAACGCCGCGCTGTTCGCCACCTTGCTGGTCGATGTCGCCTGCCTGACGACGCAGCTCTATCTCAGCGGCGGGGTGAGCAACCCGTTCGTCACGCTCTTCCTGCTCCAGGTCGTGATCGCGGCGCTGCTGCTGCGCGGCTGGACGAGCTGGGCGATGGTGGTGATCACCAGCACGCTGTTCGCCTGGCTCGCCTGGGCCGCCCCGCCCTTCCCGCTGCCGCACTTCTGGGCGTCCGAGCTCTCGATTCCCTATGTCGCGGCGAGCTGGTTCAACTTCACGCTCACCGCGACGCTCCTGGCGCTGTTCGTCACCCGCATCGTGCGCAACGTCTCCGAGCATGACGCGCGGCTCGCCGCCTTGCGCCAGCGCGCCGCCGAGGAGGAGCACATCGTCCGCATGGGGCTGCTCGCCAGCGGCGCGGCGCACGAGCTCGGCACACCGCTCAGCTCGATCGCGGTGATGCTGGGCGACTGGCGGCGTGAGCCGGCGATCGCGCGCTCGCCCGCGCTGCTCGCCGACCTTGATGACATGCGTGCCGAGGTGACTCGCTGCAAGGACATCCTCAGCCAGGTACTGCTCGCCTCGGGCGAGGTGCGCGGCAACGCGCCGGTGCGGACCACGCTGCGCACCTTTCTCGCCGGCATCGTCGACTCGTGGAACGAGAGCAAGGGGCCGACCGCGTCCTACGAGCATCTGATGACGAGCGACCCGCGCATCGTCGCGGACAAGGCGCTGGCGCAGACGATCACCAACCTGCTCGACAACGCGGTCGAGGCCGGCGCCAGGACGATCACCTTGTGCGCCTGGTGGGACGGCGACCGGCTGGTGCTGGCGGTACGCGACGACGGCGCCGGCTTCCCGCAGTCGATCCTCGAGGGGCTGGGCAAGCCCTATCTCAGCACCAAGGCGCGGCGCGGCGCCGGGCTGGGCCTGTTCCTGGCCGTCAACGTGCTGCGAACACTCGGCGGCACGGTATCGGCGCGCGTGCGCGAGCACGGTGGCAGCGAGGTGACGCTGACGCTGCCGCTCGCCGCAATCTCGATCCCGGAGGAGACATCATGAGCGCGCGCCGCCTGCTGATCATCGAGGACGATGCGGTGTTCGCGCGCACGTTGGCGCGCTCGTTCGAGCGACGCGGCTATCAGGTGCGCGCGATCACCGACCCGGAGGAGCTCGACACCGCCACGGCGGAGCTGAGGCCGGACCATGCGGTGGTCGACCTGCGGCTCGGCAGCGCCTCCGGGCTGACCTGCGTCGAGCGGCTGCACGCGATCGATCCGGCGATGCGGATCGTGGTGCTCACCGGCTTCGCCAGCATCGCCACCGCGGTGGAGGCGGTGAAGCTGGGGGCGACCAATTACCTGTCCAAGCCGGCCAACTCGGACGATATCGAGGCGGCCTTCCAGGCTTCGGGCGAGGGTGACGCCTCGGTCGAGCTGGTCGCGCATCCCACCTCGCTGCGCACGCTCGAGTGGGAGCATATTCACCAGACGCTGGCGGACTGCGGCTTCAACGTCTCCGAGGCGGCGCGGCGGCTCGGCATGCACCGGCGCACCCTGGCGCGGAAGCTGGGCAAGCGCCATCTCTAGGGTCGGAAAGAGAAAATCCTGTCTCCCGTCATCCCGGGTCAGGCCCGGGGTGACAAGAGTGGGGCGAGAGACTGGTCGCAGTCGTCGCCGTGGCGGCGCCTACGCCCCGAACCGCACCTTCGCGCCCGCGTAGAAGTAGCGTCCCAGCGATGAGATTGGCTGATCGATCGAGTCGACCGACGGCCGCTGGTTCGCCAGATTGTTGACGCCGACGTAGAAACCGACGCCCTGGTCCGGCGCGACCTGCACCTGCACGTCGTGCTGCCACAGCTCCTTGTAGCGCAGCAGCGCAGCGGGGGCGTAGTCGGGATTGTTGTCGGTGGTCAGCTTGGCGAAGCGGCGGGTCGCGTCGAACCAGCGCAGGTTGTAGCTCAGCGTCACCTCGCCCAGCGACCAGGTCGGCGAGAAGACGAAATTGTACTTGGGGCGGTTGAACTGATCGACCTGATCCTCGACCTGTGCACCCGGCGTCGCAATCTGCTCGAGCTTGTTGAGATAGCCGCCGACGAAGCGGATGTCGAACGTCCCCGCCGAGGCGGTGCGCAGCACGTAGCTGATGTTGAGGTCGAGCCCGGCGGTGGCGTAGCGCGCCACGTTCTGCGGCTGCACCGTATAGCCGTTGATGTATCCGGTGCCCTGCCGGCGCCGGATCGCGGCACAATAGACGTTGTCGAGCGTCGGCTGGTCGACGCAGAGGTTGGCGATCGTATTGGCGTCGGCGATGCTGATCGCGTCGTCCAGGCGAATGTCGTACCAGTCGGCCGAGATCGTCAGCCCGGGCAGGAAGCGCGGGCGCAGCACCGTGCCCGCGGTCCAGGTGCGCGCGGTCTCCTCCTTCAGCCCCGGGTTGCCACTGCGCGAGCCATTGATCAGCACCGCGGCGTCGGGGTTGTTCGCCGCGGTGAAGGCCGCCGGATCGGCGCCGAGCCCGTTGATCAAGGTCGCGCAATTGGCCGCACGGCTCGACGTTCCGGCGTTGCGGTTCTCGACGTAGCATGGGTCGGAGAAGAAGTTGGTGGCCGGCCCGACCGGCGCGAACAGCTCGCCGATGTTGGGCGCGCGCACCGCCTGGCTGTAGCTGCCGCGGAAGCTGATGTCGCGCACCGGCGCCCAGACGCCGTTGAACTGATAGGCCTTGGTGCTCCCGATCGTGGAATAGTCGGAATAGCGGCCCGCCGCCCCGACCGAGAGCGTCTCGAAGAAGGGCCGGTCGCGCAGCAGCGGCACGTCGATCTCGCCGAACACCTCCCATACGTCGAAGGCGCCGCGCGATGGCGAGATCACGAAGGTCGGGTCGAACTTGTTGCCCTCGTCATATTGGTACCATTGCTCCCCGGTAAGGAAGCTGTTGGGGTCGAAGCGACTGGTCTCGCGCCGATACTCGCCGCCGAGCGCGAACTTCACCGGCCCCCCGGGCAGGGCAAACAACGCGCCGAAGTCGCCCGTCAGCGCCGCGCTCGCCACCGACTGGGTGACGCGCGCGCTGCTGACATTGTTGTTGGTGGCCCAGGCCAGTGCCGCCGGATCGGTGACGTTGACCCCGAAGGTGTTGATCGGGAGACAGCCGCTGTTCGGCCCCGGCGTGAAGCTGACCGTGGGCACCTGCACCGCGGCGGGGTTGAGGTTGGAGCGGCACGTCGGGCGACCGGTGGAGGGATCGGTCACCACGTCGAGTCCGGCGTAATAGCGGTCCTCCCAACGGTCGTTGAGCTTGGTGATCCGCACGTCGGTCTGGCCGTAGGTGTAGGACACATCGTAGCGCGCGTGGTCGCTCACCGCGCCGGTGGCCGCGATCACGCCGCGCCACGTGCGCCGGCGATCACTCTCGCCCAGCCGCGGGAAATCGGTGTTGTTGCGGTTGGACGAGATCACGCGCTGCGCGTTGGCCAGCGCGGCATCGCGCAGATTGATCGGCAGGTAAGGGTTATCGAGCGTGAAATCGCCAGTGTAATTGCCCGTGAAGCCGCCGAAGGTGGTGGCGGTCGACTGGACGAACTTGCCCTCGAGGCTGAGCTGGAACGCGTCCGAGAAATCGTAATGGGTCAGCAGGTTGACCGCGTGGCGCTCGGTCTTGGGCAGCAGGTCACCGACATAGCCAGCGACCGAGGTGGCGCTGCCGCCGCTGGCGAAGCCGCCCCCCGCGTCGGTCCCGGGATCGTAGAGCGAGCCGTCGCCGTTGTAGAGCGTGCCGCCGATGTCGATCACGCCCGCGGGCGAGCCGCCGGGATAGCGCAGGTCGCCCGCCAGCACCTGCTGATAGGTGCCCGAGCCCGGCCCGGCGTAAGCGGGGTTCGACACCGTGTAGAGTCGGTTCCGGCGGCGCAGGACGGAGCGGTCGTCGTTCTGGAGCGGGTCGTCGGCGTTATACTCGTAATATGCGGTGACGTTGCCGCGTCCGCCCCCGAAGTTCTTGCCCGCCATCAGCGAGGCGAAGCGGTTGCCGGCGTCGCCCTGCTCCGAGATGCCGAACTGGGTGCGGCCCGCGACGCCGTCGAAGTCACGCTTGAGGATGAAGTTGACCACGCCGGACACGCCGTCGGCGCCGTACACCGCCGAGGCGCCGCCGGTGAGCACGTCGACGCGCTCGATCAGGTCGGTCGGCAGTGAATTGATGTCAACCGCCGCGCTATCGATCTGCCCCGAGACGTGGCGCCGCCCGTTGACCAGCACGAGCGTCCGCGCCGAGCCGAGCCCGCGCAGGCTGAGCAGGTTGAGCCCCGCCGCGCCGTACAGCTGGTTGTCGGGCCGGTTCGGGCCGGCGCTGTCGGCATTGTCGAGCGAGGTGGTCAACGCCGGCACGCGCTGGAGGAAGGTGGTGACGTTGGTGTTGCCCGACTGCTGGATGCGCTGGCTGTCGAACGAGACAATCGGGTTGGGCGCCTCGAAGTCGGGGCGTGCGATGCGCGACCCGGTGACGACGATGTCCTCGTCGGAGCCCGTGCCGGATGTGTCGGGAGCGGCGTCGGCGGGTGCCGCCGCCTGCGCCCAGGCCGGCACCGCGGAGACACAGGCGAGTGCGCCCGCGAGCAACAGGGCTCGCGACGAGAGCTGAGACGGCATCCTGTTTCCCCTTCGGATCGTGCCGGCCCCTGCACGCCGGCTTCTTCTTTCCCGCAACAACGTCTTCCGGGCTAAAAAGTTTCTAATTGTTAACAACCTGGCGCAACCGGATCTTACGCAAGGTGTTGATGTGACGTGACATACGGGGGGAAGCTCGCGCGTGCCGCGGGTTGGTCCCGGCGCTCGGTGGTCGCGGCGCTCTCGATGGCCGCGGCGGGTGGCTGCGCCGCGCGGCGCTCTCCCGATACGATCAGCCTCTGGGCGATGAGCTACGAGGGCGATTACTCGCCGATGCTCATGCCCGGCTTCACGCGCGCGACCGGGGTTCCGGTCGAGGTACAGACGCTGCCCTGGACCGCGGCGCACGAGAAGCTGCTCACCGCCCAGGCCGGCGATTCGCTGCCCGACGTGTTCATGTTGCCGGACGGCTGGGTCGGCGAGTTCGCCCTGATCGGTGCCCTGGCGCCCGTCACCGACCCCGCGCTGCTCACCGGCTTGTTCCCGGGCGTGAGCGCGGCCACCGGACCGGATGGTCGGCCCTATGCGGTGCCCTGGTCTGTCGCGCCGCAGGTGCAATATTACCGCCGCGACCTGCTGGAGCGCGCCGGCTATGCCGCGCCGCCCGAGGACTGGGATTCGTGGCGCCGCATGGGGCAGCGGCTCAAGGCGCGGGCACCCGACGACTATGCCTTCCTGATGCTGCTCAACTGGTGGGACTCGCTCTTCACCTTCGCCGGTCAGACCGGCGCCAACCCGCTGCGCGAGCGCGACACGCGCGGCAACTTCCGCGATCCGCGCTTCCGCGACGCGCTCGCCTTCTACGTGTCGCTGTTCCGCGAGCGGCTCGCCCCGCCGGCATTGTCGACCGAGGTGCAGGATCCTGTCGCCGCCTTCGCGCAGGGCTATTTCGCGGTCTATCCGTACGGCCCGACCCTGACGCTCGACCTGCACCGCCGCGCCGCCGAGATCCCGGCCGCGCTGTGGAGCACCGCGCGCATGCCCGGCCCTCAGGGTCCGGGGCGAGTCTCCGGGATCGCGGCGAGCCTGTGCGTGTCGGCGCGTTCGCGCCGGCCGGCCGCCGCCTGGGCATTGGTTCGCCACCTCACCTCGCCCGCAAGCGAGCTGACCTACCAGCGGCTGATCGGCACCCTGCCCGCGCGCGCCGCCGCGTGGGCTACCCCGCAGCTGCGCCAACCCGCGCTCGCCGCCTTCGCCGAGCAGATGCGCGCTCCGACGCGCGAGCCGATGATCGTCGAGTGGGAGCGGATCCGCATCGAGGTGCAGCTGATCGCCGAGCGGGTCGTACGCGGCCAGCTCGGCATCGACGCGGCGCTCGTCGCGATGGACGATCGCGTCGACCGCCTGCTCGCCAAGCGCCGCGCGCTGGTCGAAGCGGGACGGCTGACATGACGCGACAGGAGCGCACCGCCTGGGGCTTCGTGCTGCCGGTGCTCGCGATCATCCTGTTCGTCTTCGCGCTGCCGACCTTGCTCGCGCTGGCGCTGAGCGTCACCGATTACTCGATCTACGCGCTCGCCGACTGGGGCGCGTTGCGCTTCGTCGGGCTCGGCAACTTCACCGGCTTGCTGACCACGCCGCTGTTCTGGCGCGCGCTCGGCAACACGGCGCTGTTCGCGCTGCTCGGCGTTCCCATGGCGATCGGCACCTCGTTGGCGGCAGCGCTGCTTCTCCACGATGCCAGCGTGCGCTGGAAGCCGCTGTGGCGCGTGCTGCTGTTCGCGCCCTATGTCACCAGCGTGGTGGCGACCGCGGTGGTGTGGCGCTTCCTGCTCAACACGCGCTTCGGCCTGCTCAACCGCGCGCTCGGCTGGATCGGCGTGCCGCCGGTCGACTGGCTTGGCGACCCGCACGCCTCGATCCCCGCCATCCTGCTATTCGTCACGTGGAAGATCTTCGGCTACAACATGATCGTCTTCACCGCGGCGCTGTCGGCGGTGCCGCACGACCTGATGGAGGCGGCGCGGCTCGACGGGGCCTCTCGTTGGACACGCTTCCGCCACGTCACCTTGCCCGCGATCGGACCGACCTTGCTGCTCGCCGCGGTGATGAGCGTCGCGGGCTTCCTCCAGATCTTCGCGGAGCCCTATGTCATGACGCTGGGCGGCCCGGCACAGAGCACGACCACGGTGCTGTATTTCATGTTCGACGAGGGCTTCAAATGGTGGAACCTCGGACAGGCCTCGGCGGTGGCGTTCATTCTCTTCCTGATGATCCTCGCGCTCACCTTCGCGCAGGCGCGGATCGGGCGGCGCTACGAGTGGCTGTGACCCGCCGCCGCTGGCGTGCGATCGCCGCCAACGCCGCGGTCGCGGCGGCGACGCTGCTCACCGCCGCCCCGCTGGTGTGGATGGTGCTCGTCTCGTTCATGCCGCGCGGCGAGTCGAGCCGCTTCCCGCCGCGGCTGTGGCCGTCGCGCTGGTCGTGGGAGAATTACCACGAGCTGCTCGCGCGCCGGCTGATCGACGGCGCGTGGTTCGACTATCGCATCGTGCCCGCGCTGTGGAACAGCCTCGCCGTGGCGGGACTGTCGACGCTGCTGGGGCTGCTGCTGACCGTGCCTGCCGGCTACGCCTTCGCCAAGCTGCGCTTCCGCGGTCGCGAGCGACTGCTCCAGCTGCTGGTCGGCGCGCTCGTGGTGCCGGGGCAAGTAGCGATGCTGCCGCTGTTCCTGATCTTCAAGGAACTCGGGCTGGTGAACAGCTACGCCGGGGTGATCCTCCCCTCGCTGGCGGGCATCTTCGCGATCCTGTTCGTACGCCAGGCGGCGCTATCGATCCCCGACGAGATGCTCGACGCGGCGCGGCTCGACGGCGCCAGCGAGCGGCGCATCTTCGCGCAGATCGTGCTGCCGCTGCTCGCCCCGATCACGGTGACGCTCGCGCTGTTCATGTTCCTGGGCAGCTGGAACGACTTCCTGTGGCCGCTGATCGTGCTGGCCGACCAACATCTCTACACGCTGCCGGTCGCGGTCGCAGCGATCTCGCGCGAACATGCCGCCGACGGCGAGCTGATGATGGCGGCGGCGGTGGTGACGACGCTGCCGGTGCTGATCCTCTTCGTGCCGCTCCAGCGCTACTATATCAGCGGACTACTCGGCGGCAGCATCAAGGGCTAAGGCGGGGCGCGGATAGGCGCGGCCGTCGCGGTCGAACAGATGCGCCGCCTCGGGCGCGACCGCGAAGCGCAGCCGCTCGCTCAAGGTCACGGCCCGGTCGCCAGGGAGCTGCGCCACCACCGACGGATGATCGCCGATCGTGCCGAGATGCGCGAAGGAGAGCGGGCCGAGCCGCTCGAACAACTCGACCGCGCCGGTGAAGGCGCCGTCGTCGGCGGGGTGAAGGTTCTCGGGGCGCACGCCGAGCGTCGCTGCTTGGCCGACCGCGGCGGACGGGACCGCGACCGCGACTCGTAGATCGGCGCCGTCGGCGAGCCGCACCGTCGCGCCGTCGTGGTCGGCCGCGGCGATCGTCACCGCGAGCAGGTTCATCCCCGGCGAACCGATCGCGGCGGCTACCTCCAGCGTTGCGGGCTCGGCGTAGAGCGCGAGCGGCGGGGCGACCTGCTCGACCCGCCCCGCGCTCATCACGACGATGCGGTTGGCGAGCGTCATCGCCTCGAGCTGGTCGTGGGTAACATAGATCATCGTACTGCCGAGCTGCTGGTGCAGGCGGGCGAACTCGTGCCGCATCTTCACGCGCAGCGCAGAGTCGAGATTGGAGAGCGGCTCGTCGAGCAGCAGCACCTTGGGACGACGAACGATCGCGCGCGCGATCGAGACGCGCTGGCGCTGCCCGCCGGACAACGCCTTGGGCCGGCGCGCGAGCAGCGGCATCAGGTCGAGCGCCTCGGCCACCTCCTCGACGCGTTGGCGCACCTCAGCCTTGCCGAGCCGCGCGACCTTCAGCGGGAAGGCGATGTTCTCGTAGACGGTGAGATGCGGGTAGAGCGCGTAGGACTGGAACACCATCGCGAGCTCGCGATCGGCCGGCGCGGCGTCGGTAACGTCGCGGCCGCCGATCAGCACACGGCCAGCGCTCGGCTCCTCCAGCCCGGCAATGAGGCGGAGCAGCGTCGACTTGCCGCAACCCGAGGGGCCGACGATCACCACGAACTCGCCGTCGGCGATGTGGAGATCGGTGGGTCGGAGCACGTCGCTGGCGCCGAAGCGCTTCGCTAGCCCCTGGATGTCGACGCTGGCCACGATGCGGAGTGTCGCTGGTTAACGGAGCGGTGACAAGGGGTGGCGTCCTTCGGTCCTCCCCGCTCGCGGGGGAGGGGGACCAGCCGCAGGCTGGTGGAGGGGGGCTTCCGCGAGCGCTGCGCTGTAGGGAGAGCCCCCTCCACCACTCGCTTCGCGAGCGGTCCCCCTCCCCGTGCCGGGGAGGATTTCAGATTCAGTATAGCGCGCCGGAACGACGGTTGACGCCGTAAGCGCCCACCTCACAGCCGCCGATGTTTGCCGCCATAGCGCTGGCCGATGTAGCTGCCGATCCGTGCCATCTCGTGCGCCGCCGCGGTCGTCGCCTCGGCGCAGCATGGCATCGGATCACGCTCGGCCTGCGCCGCGCGGACCGCGACGCGCTCGCACAAGGTCTCGATGTCGGCGCGCGACAGCAGGTTCTTCTCGCGCATCAGGCACAGCAGCGACTGAAGGATGACGATGCTCTCGTCACCAGCGCGCTCGTTCGACAGCATCGCCCTCTCCTCATCTATTTGAGAGGAGAGTACGCCGAAACGCCCCGATGGCAAGCAAACGTTTGCGCCTCAGCGCAGCCCCCCGCCCAGCGAGCGGTACAGCTCCACCAGATTGCTCGCCCGGCTCAGCCGCGTGGTCACCAGCTGCTGCTGCGCCGAATACGCGGTACGCTGCGCGTCGAGTGAGGTCAGGAACGAGTCCACGCCCGCGCGGTAGCGCGCGTCCGACAGTCGCGCCGCGACCGAGGCGGCTTCGGCCCGGGCGGTCTGCGCGGAAACCTGCTCGCCGATCGTGCCGCGCTGCGCCAGCGCGTCGGCCACCTCGCGGAAGGAGGTCTGGATCGCGCGCTCGTAGGTCGCGACCGCCGCCTGCTGCGACGCCTTGGCATAGTCGAGATTGCCCGCGTTGCGGCCGCCGTCGAACAACGGCAGGCCGACCGAGGGCGAGCCGGTGTAGGTGAAGCTGCCCCCACCGAAGAGGCCGGACAGCGCGCTCGAGATCGTCCCGATCGTCGCGGTCAGCGAGATTCGGGGGAAGAAGGCCGCGCGCGCCGCGCCGATGTTGGCGTTCTGCGCGATCAGCTGGTGCTCGGCCTGGAGCACGTCGGGGCGGCGCAGGAGCACTTCCGACGAGACGTCGCCGGGCAGCGCATCGCGCGTGAGCGGCGTGTCGTCGAGCCCGGTCGGCAGCTGCTCGGCGGGCACGGTGGTGCCGACCAGCAGGTTGAGCGCGTTCTGGTCCTGCGCCACGCGCGTGGTGAGCGCGGCGATGTCGTTGCGCGCGGCCTGATAGTTGGTCTCGGCCTGACGCGCTTCCAGCTCGGAGGCGACCCCGATGCGGAACTGCGCGCTGGTGAGCCGCACCGTCTCCTCGAAGGTCTTGAGCGTCTCGCGGCTGAGCCTCAGCTGCTCCTGGTCCGAGGCGAGCGTGAGCCACGCCGTCGCGATCTCGGCGATCAGGCTGATGCGGGTGGAGCGCTGCGCCTCTTCCGAGGCGAAATACTGTTCCAGCGCGGCACGATTGAGGTTGCGCACGCGCCCGAACAGGTCGAGCTCGAACGCCGAGAAGCCGGCGTTGACCGAGAAGAACTCGACGTTCGACGAGGTGCTGCCGACCCCCGCGCCGGCGCCTACCCCGGTCCCGCCGCCGGTGCCGCCACCCACGCCACTGCCGGTGCCCGTCCCAGTGCCGGTGCCCGTTCCCGTGCCCGCTCCCGCGCCGGCAGCAGCGCCGGCCGCCCCGGCCGCGCCGAAGATGTTGTTGGTGAACGTGCCCGATCCCGAGATCGTCGTGCTCGGCACCAGGTCGGCGCGCTGGACTCGATATTGCGCCCGCGCCTGGAGCACGTTGGCCGCCGCGACACGCAGGTCGCGGTTGTTCGCTAGCCCGGTCTCGATCACCCCGCGCAGTCGGGGATCGAGGAAGAAGTCGCGCCAGCCGATCTGGCTGACGTCGGCGGCGTCGCTCGCCGCGGCGGGGTACACCCCGCCCTGCGGCAGCGCGGCGGGAACCGCGCCTCCGGGGCGCTCATACTTAGGCGCCAGGTTGCAGCCGGCGAGCGCGCTGGACAGGGCCAGCGCGGTGAGGATCGCGGAACGAGTCACGTCAGGCTCCCTCGGGGCGCGGTGCCCCGGGATGATGGTCGAGGGCGGCGTCGTCCGCCCGGTGGTCGGCGTCTTCGGTCCGGTCGGGCGTCGCGGCGTGGCCGCTGTGCCCGAACAGCCGCAGCACGACGACGAAGAACATCGGCACGAAGAAGATCGCCAGCACCGTCGCGGACAACATGCCGCCCACGACCGCGCGACCGATCGCGTTCTGGCCGCCCGCGCCCGCGCCGGTCGACACCGCCAGCGGCATCACGCCGAACACGAAGGCGAGGCTGGTCATCAGGATCGGCCGGAGGCGCAGCTTGGCCGCCTCCACCGCCGCCTCGAAGGAGTTCATCCCCTCCGCCATGCGCTCCTCGGCGAACTCGACGATCAGGATCGCGTTCTTGGCGGACACGCCGATCGTGGTGATCAGGCCGACCTGGAGGTAGATGTCCTTGTTCAGTCCGGTCAGCCACGCCGCGAGCACCGCGCCGATGATGCCGAGCGGCACCACCAGCAGCACCGAGATCGGCACCGACCAGCTCTCGTACAGCGCGGCGAGGCAGAGGAAGACGATCAGCAGCGACAGGCCGTAGAGTGCCGGCGCCTGCCCGCCCGACAGCCGCTCCTCGTAGGAGAGGCCGGTCCATTCCAGCGTCGTGCCCGGGGGCAGCTTGGCGTGGATCTCCTGCAACGCCTCCATCGCGGCACCGGTGCTCTGCCCCGGTCCGGGCGAGCCCTGCAGCTGCATCGCCGGCTGCCCGTTGTAGCGGGTCAGCGAGACGGGCGCGTTGGCCCATTCCAGCGTCGAGAAGGCGGTGAACGGCGCCATCTGCCCGTTCGCACCGCGGACGTACAGCTCGCCGACGTCCTCGGGCGCCATGCGGTACGGGCCATCGTTCTGGACGTACACGCGCTTCACGCGACCGCGGTCGATGAAGTCGTTGATATAGCCGCCGCCCCAGGCGGTCGCGATGGTGCTGTTGACGTCGGCGAGGTCGAGCCCGAGCGCGCGCGCCTTGTCCTCGTCGATCTTCACCTTGAGCTGCGGCGCGTCCTCCAGGCTCAGCGGGCGTACCTGCGCCAGCCGCGGGTCCTGCGACGCCATGCCGAGCATCATGTTGCGGATCTGCGTCAGCTTCTCGTGCCCGACCCCGCCGGTATCGACCAGCTGGACGTCGAAGCCCGTGGCGTTGCCGAGCTCCTGCACCGCGGGCGGGATCAGCGCGAAGATCAGCCCGTCCTTATACTGCGAGAACGACCCCATCGCGCGCCCGACGATTGCCTGGGCGCGATTGTCGCCGCCCGAGCGATCCTCCCACGGCTTCAGGTTGACGAACACCAGGCCGGTGTTCTGGCCCTGGCCGGCAAAGCTGAAGCCGTTGATGGTGAAGACACCCTGGACGTTCTTGGCCTCCTGCTTGAGGAAGTGGTCGCGGGTCAGCGCCAGCCCCTTCTCGGTGCGCGCACTGCTCGCGCCCGCCGGGCCCTGCACCAGCGCGAGCACGAAGCCCTGGTCCTCGTCGGGCAGGAAGCCCGAGGGCAGCCGGATGAAGACGAGCGCCATGCCCGCGACGATCAGCAGATAGACCAGCAGCGAGCGCTTCCAGTGGCGCGCGGTGCTCTTCACCCCGCCCTCGTAGCGATGCTGCGCGCGGTCGAAGTTGCGATTGAACCAGCGGAAGAAACGCGCCAGCGGCCCGTTGCCCTCCTGCTTGTCGGGATCGTGCGGCTTCAGGATCGTCGCGCACAGCGCGGGCGTGAGGATCAGCGCGACGAGCACCGAGAGCACCATCGCCGAGACGATCGTGATCGAGAACTGGCGGTAGATCACGCCGGTCGAGCCGCCGAAGAAGGCCATCGGCAGGAACACCGCCGAGAGCACCATGCCGATGCCGACCAGCGCGCTGCTGATCTCGTCCATCGACTTGCGCGCGGCTTCCTTCGGGGAAAGATGCTCGGTGACGATCAGGCGCTCGACGTTCTCGACCACGACGATCGCGTCGTCGACGAGCAGGCCGATCGCCAGCACCATGCCGAACAAAGTCAGCGTGTTGATCGTGAAGCCCGCCAGCGCCATCACCGCAAAGGTGCCGAGCAGGACCACCGGCACCGCGATCGTCGGGATCAGCGTCGCGCGCCAGTTCTGCAGGAACAGGAACATGACGAGGAAGACGAGCACCACCGCCTCGATCAGCGTGTGGATCACCTGCTCCACTGACAGCCGCACGAACGGCGTGATGTCGTAGGGGTAGATCACCTTCACGTCGGCGGGCAGCGTCTTGCCGATCTCGGCGACACGCGCCTTGAGCAGGTCGACGGTGTCGAGCGCGTTCGCGCCTGCCGCCAGCCGGACACCGAAGCCTGACGCCGGCTTGCCGTTATACTGCACGTCGAAGCCGTAATTCTCGGCGCCGATCTCGACCCGCGCGACGTCGCGCAGCCGCACCACCGAGCCGTCGGTGCCAGTCTTGAGCCGGATGTTGCCGAACTGCTCAGGCGTCTGGAGCCGCGACTGCACCGAGACGGTCGCGTTGAGCATCTGCTCCTTGGGCGCGGGCTGCGCGCCGATCTGGCCGGCGGAGACCTGCGCGTTCTGTGCCTGCACCGCGGCGGTGACGTCGGCGACGGTCAGCGCGTAATTGTTGAGCTTGAGTGGATCGAGCCAGATGCGCATCGCATATTGCGAGCCGAACACCTGGAGCTCGCCGACGCCGTTGATGCGGCTGACCGGGTCCTGGAACTTGGACACGACCATGTCGGCGAGGTCGTTGTTGCTGTGCGACCCGTCGGTGGAGACGAGGCCGACGACGGCGAGGAAGCTCGCCGCCGACTTCGTCACCTGGATACCCTGGCGCTGGACCTCCTGCGGCAGCAGCGGGGTCGCCGCCTGCAGCTTGTTCTGGACCTGCACCTGCGCGATGTCGGGATCGGTACCCTGCTCGAAGGTCAGCGTGATCGTGACCACGCCCGCCGAGGAGGAGGAGGACGAGAAATAGCGCAGATTGTCGATGCCGCGCAGCTGCTGCTCGACGATCTGGGTGGTGGTGCGCTCGAGCGTCTCGGCGTCGGCGCCGGGATAGTTGGCGGTGATCGCGACCGCGGGGGGCGCGATCTCGGGGAATTGCGCGATCGGCAAGCTGCGGATCGCGATGATCCCCGCCAGCATCAGCGCCAAGGCGATGACCCACGCGAAGATGGGCCGGTCGATGAAGAAGCGCGACATGCGAGGTTACTTTCCCTGGGCCTGCTGGCCCTGCGGCTGCTGCCCCTGTGCCGGACCCGCACCTGGCTGCGCCGGGGCAGCGTTCGGATTGTACGGCACGGCCTTCACCGGCATGCCGGGGCGCAGCATCATCGCGCCCTCCACTACCACCTTGTCACCCGGCTTGAGGCCGGCGGTGACCAGCCAGTTCTCGCCGATCGTGCGCGGCGCGGTGAGCGCCCGCGGCTGGAGCTTGCCGTCGGGGCCGACGACCAGCACGCTCGGATTGCCCTTCTCGTCGCGCGTCACAGCGCGCTGCGGCACCAGCAAGGCGTTGGCCTGCGTGCCCTCGACCAGCTCGGCGCGGACATACATACCCGGCAGCAGCAGCCCGCGCGGGTTGGGGAAGAGCGCGCGGATCGTCTGCGTACCCGTGTTGGGATCGACGCTGACGTCGGCGAACTGGAGTTTGCCCTCGATCGGATAGACCGAGCCGTCCTCGAGACGCAGCTGGACGCGCGCGGCGCCACCGCCGCGCGACAGAGCGCCGGCGGCGATCTGCTGGCGCAGTCGCAGCAGGTCACCGCTCGACTGGCTGACGTCGACGTAGATCGGGTCGAGCCGTTGGATCGTCGTCAGCGCGGTGGTCTGGCCCGAGCTGACGAGCGCGCCGGTGGTGACGATCGAGCGCCCGATCCGCCCCGAGATCGGTGCGCGGATCGTGGTGCGCGCCAGATCGATCTGCGCGGTCCGCAATGCCGCCTGCTGCGCGGCGACGTCGGCGCGCGCCTGCTCGGCGGACGTCACCGCATTCTCGAAGTCCTGCCGCGCGATGGCGTTGATCTTGACGAGCTCGCCATAGCGACGTTGCAGCGCCGCGCTCGACGCGATCGCGGCGCGCGCGCGCGCCAGCGCCGCACGGGCGTTGGCGACCTGCGCCTGATAGGGCTGCGGGTCGACGCGGTAGAGCGCCTGCCCCTTCTTGACTTGATCGCCCTCGGTGAACAGCCGCGCTGTGACGAGGCCGTTGACCTGCGGGCGCACCTCGGACGTCTCGTACGCGCTGGTACGGCCGGGCAGCACCGTCGTCAGTGTGACCGATTCGGGCTGCACCGTGACCACGCCGACCTGCGGCGGGCCGGCCTGCCCCTGCTGCTCGGCGCCGCCCTTGGCCGCACCCTGCTCGTTCCCGCCGCCGCTGCACGCAGCCAGCGGAACCATCACCAGCGCCGCGAGCGCCAACCCCTGTTTTGCCATGGACTTCTCGTCGAATGTGTGTGAGTGATCACTCACTCACGAATGCTGCTACTGCGAAGAGAGCAGATCGTCAAGACGGGTAAGAAGATGACGTCAGATGGTTATGCGGTGCCCGAGCCGCGGGATCGCAGCACCAAGGCCAACGCGCGGCGCGCAAAAATAGTTCAGGCCGCGCGGGAACTTTTCGCCGAGAACGGCTTCCACGCCACCGGCATGGCACGTATCTCGGAACGCTCGGGCGTGCTGGTCGGCCAGATCTACCGCGACTTCGCCAACAAGGAGGCGATCGTCGCCGAGCTGGCGGAGCAGGACCTCGCCGAGTTCCTCGGGGGCGACGAATTGTGCTGCGGCGGCTGCGTGCCCGATCGCGCCGCGGTGCGTCTCTGGGTCGAGCGCTTCATCACCTGCGCCGACATGCCGGACGAGCGACTCGTCTCGGAGATCATCGCCGAGACCACTCGCAATCCGCGCCTGGCCGCCATCTTCCGCTCGGTCGACGAGCGGCTGCGCGAGCGACTGATCCAGGCACTGAGCGCGATCGTGCCGCAGGCGAGCGCGGCCGAGCCGCTGCGCTGCCTCGCCGAGTCGATCCTCGTCGTGTCGGCGGGAATCTTCCAGCGCCGGGTGGTGAAGAAGCAGGAGACGCCGCCCGCGGTGATGGCGCTGCTGATGGACTTCGTCGAACGCGAGATCGACCGACTCGCCGCGCAGGGCTGACCGGCGACTACGACCCCGAGGCAGTTGCGGCGAGGCGCGGCCCGCGGCTAAATGTCCGAGCAATTTCAGGGGGGTTTGCGTTTGTTGCCGAAGCCGACCAAGCTCGCGGACCTGGCGGCGCTCGCGGGCGTGTCGACCGCCACCGTGTCGCGCGCGCTGTCGGGCCACCCGTCGGTGAGCAAGGCGACTCAGGCGCGCATCCAAGCGCTGGCGCGCGAGCACGACGTCCGCCCCAACCAGATGGCGCGCAACCTGCGGCTGCGCAGCACCGGCGCGATCGGGCTGGCGATGCCGCTGGGGCACGCACGCACGCAGCACTTGACCGATCCCTTCTTCCTCTCGCTGCTCGGCTACATCGCCGACCTGCTGGTCGACCGCGGCTATGACGTGCTGCTCTCGCGCGTGCTGCCCGAGAACGGCGACTGGCTCGACCGGCTGGTCGACGCCGGGCGGGTCGACGGCCTGCTGCTCGTCGGTCAGTCCGACCAATATGAGACGATTGAGCGCGTCGCCTCCCGCTATGCGCCGCTCGTCGCCTGGGGCGTCCACCGCGAGGGGCAGCGTCACCTCGCCATCGGCTCGGACAATGTCGCGGGCGGGCGGCTGGCGGCGGAGCATCTGCTCGAGCGCGGGCGTCGCCGGCTGCTCTTCGTCGGCGACCCCGCCCCACCCGAGTTCGCCGACCGATGGGCCGGCTTCGCCGCGGCCGCGCGCGCCGCCGGGGTGCGCGCCGAGGTCCTCGCCACCGCGATGGACCCCGATCGAGTCCATGCGGCGATGCGGACCCGGCTCGCGGTCGGCACCTTGCCTGACGCGATCTTCGCGGCCTCGGACGTCGCTGCGATGAGCGTGCTCCGCGCGGTGAGCGAGGCCGGGCTCGACGTGCCGCGCGAGGTGGCGGTGATCGGCTACGACGACGTCACGCTCGCCGCCCATACCTCGCCCCCGCTGACGACGATCCGCCAGGACCTCGCGCGCGGCGCGGCGCTGATGGTCGACCGCCTGCTCGCGCGAGTGGCGGGCGAGCCGGCGGAGCACGCGGTGATCGCACCCGAGTTGGTGGTGCGCGCCTCGACCTGAGCGGATGCGGTCGCGCATCGACGCTACCAGACTTAGCGGCCTAGCGAACTTTCCCAGCCGAACCTGAACGCAAGCGTTTGCACAAATATCTTGCAATCGATTGCAGGTGAGCCCATCAGCCGCTTAGCCGGTCGCGGAGACGACCGTTCGCCCGCTGGGGAGGATATCATGATCGCGCGTTATCGCCTGCTCGCCGGGGTGCCGGCGCTGTTGCTCGCCGCCACCGTCCAGGCGCAGACCGTCGCCCCGGTCGCCGAGGCGGCGGACCAGACCATCGACACGCCCGCCCCCGCCGAGGACATTGTCGTCACCGGCGTCGCGCAGGGGCGCAACCGGCTCGACACCTCGGTGTCGGTCAGCTCGCTCGATGCCGACCTCACCAGCAAGATCCCGCCGCGCAACACCGCCGAGATCCTGCGCAACCTGCCCGGCGTGCGCGTCGAGGCATCGGGCGGCGAGGGCAACGCCAATATCGCGGTTCGCGGCCTGCCGGTCGCCTCGGGCGGCTCCAAGTTCCTCCAGCTCCAGGAAGACGGGCTGCCCGTCCTCGAGTTCGGCGACATCATCTTCGGCAACGCCGATATCTTCATCCGCAACGACCTGTCGCTCGCGCGCATCGAGTCGGTGCGCGGCGGTTCGGCCTCCACCTTCGCCAGCAACTCGCCCGGCGGCATCATCAACTTCATCTCGAAGACGGGCGAGCAGGAAGGCGGCTCGTTCCAGCTCTCGTCCGGCATCGACTATCGCGAGTATCGCGCCGACTTCGCCTATGGCGGCCGGATCGACGCCAACACGCGCTACGAGCTGAGCGGCTTCTACCGGCTCGGTGATGGCCCGCGCGACGTCGGCTATGACGCGATGCGTGGCGGCCAGATCAAGGCCAACATTACCCGCGAGTTCGACGGCGGCTATGTCCGTCTCTACGGCAAGTATCTCGACGATCGCAGCATCGCCTATCTGCCCAACCCGGTGCGCGTGAGTGGAAGCGGCAGCGACCCGAGCTATAGCAACGTGCCCGAATTCTCGATCAATCAGGACACGCTGCACAGCCGCTACATCGGCTCGGTGCTGACGCTCGACGGTGACAACAATCCCGTGCGCCGGAGCATCGGCGACGGCATGCACCCGGACGTCAAGTCGGTCGGATTCGAGGGCCAGTTCGCGATCGCGGACGGCTGGAACGTCACCGAGCGGTTCCGCTACTCGGACATTTCGGGCGACTTCGTCTCGCCCTTCCCCGCCGCGGTGGGCGACGCGCAGACCGCCGCCAACGCGCTCGCCGGCCCTAACGCGCAGCTCTATTACGCCAGCGGCCCGCTCTCCGGGCAGCGCATCGCCAGCCCGGCGACGCTCGGTGGCAACGGCCTGCTCGCCAGCGTGGTGCTGTTCGACGTCGACCTGAAGAGCCTCAACAACATCACCAACGACCTGCGCATCAACGGCAAGGTCGATCTCGGCGGCGGCGCGGTGACGCTGGCGGCGGGTATCTACAACTCGCGCCAGGACATCGTCACCGACTGGCTGTGGACCAGCTTCTACCAGACCGTGCAGGGCGACGGCCGCTCGGTGCTGGTCGACGTGCGCGACTCGACCGGTGTCGCGCGCACCGCGGGCGGCACGCTCTACTCCGCCTCCTTCTTCGGCAATTGCTGCCGCCGCAGCTACGACATGCGCTACACCACCAACGCGCCGTTCGCGCAGCTCGGGTTCGAACTCGGCCGGCTCAACGTCGACGGGTCGCTGCGCTACGATTTCGGCAGCGCCAAGGGCAGCATCGCGGGCGACCTGCCCGGCGCGACCACGACGCGCGCGCAGGACATCGACGGCGATGGCTTCCTCTCCTCCGCCGAGCAGGCGGTAGCGTTCATCCCCGCCAACCGCTCGCCGGTCGACTATACCTTCCGCTATCTCTCCTACTCGGCCGGCATCAACTATCGGCTGAGCGACACGCTGGCGGCGTTCGCGCGCTACAGCCGCGGCGGCCGCGTCAACGCCGACCGGCTGCTGTTCGGCCCGCTGATCGACACCACCACGGGCGGGCTGGTCGCGGGTGCCAAGCCGTACGACTTCGTCAAGCAGGCCGAGGGCGGGCTGAAGTTCTCGACCGGGCCGCTGGCGCTCTACGCCACCGTGTTCAACGCGCGCACGCAGGAGACCAATTACCTGCTGTCGCAGCAGCAGTTCACCAGCCGCGACTATGAGGCGACCGGCGTCGAGCTGGAGGGCCGCTTCCGCGCCGGCCCCTTCTCGCTGACCGCGGCGGGCACCTATACCGACGCCAAGATCAAGCGCGACGCCACCGACGCGACGCTCGACGGCAACCGCCCGCAGCGCCAGGCCGCGTTCGTCTATCAGGCGACGCCGCAGTTCGACTTCGGGCGGGTGAGCTTCGGCGCGAACGTGATCGGCACCACTTCCAGCTACACACAGCCGATCAACGACCTGAAGATGCCGGCCTACACCCAGGTCAACGGCTTCCTGCTGGTGCGCGCGGCCGAGAACGTCAGCTTCAACCTGAATGCCAACAACATCTTCGACGTGAAGGGCGTCACCGAGGCGGAGGACGCCAGCATTCCCGCCAACGGGCTGGTGCGCGCGCGCTCGATCAACGGGCGCACCATCGCCGCCTCGGTGCGCTTCGATTTCTGACGCGCGCCAGCGTGGCGACGACGCGCGGCGCGTCTATGGTGCGCGATGTGACAGGAAGGATGACGATGGAGGAGCGGCTCGCCGCGATCGCGCCGCGGCTGCGGCGGCAGCTCGACCGGCTCTACGGCGCGCAGGGTGACACGGGCGCACTATGGGCCGCGACCGAGGCGCTGCTACGCGCGCGCCACGCCGAGCGGCCCGAGGCACTGCGCTCCCTCGACTCGGCGCGGCTCAACGATCCCGAGTGGTTCGTCCGCCCCGACATGCTGGGCTACTCCACTTACGTCGACCGCTACGCCGGCACGGTGGCGGGGTTGGCCGGGCGGGTCGACCATCTCGAGTCACTCGGTGTGCGCTACCTCCACCTGCTCGCGCTGCTCAAGGCGCGCGAGGGCGACAGCGACGGCGGCTTCGCGGTCTCCGACTATCTCGCAGTCGAGCCGCGGCTCGGGACGATCAATGACCTCGAGGCGCTCACCGCGCGGCTGCGCGCGGCACGGATCAGCCTGTGCGTTGACCTCGCGCTCAACCACACCGCGGACGATCATCTCTGGGCAAGAGCGGCGAAGGCGGGCGACCCCTTCTACCGCGACTTCTACATCGTGCTCGACGCGGCCGAAGCGCGCGCCCGCGAGGCCGCGCTGCCGCAGGTCTTCCCCGCCACGGCGCCGGGCAATTTCACCGCGGTGCCCGCGATGGGGGGCCATGTCTGGACCACCTTCTACCCGTTCCAGTGGGACCTGAACTGGCGCAACCCGCACGTCTTCCTCGCGATCCTGGACGTCGCGCTGCGACTCGCCAATCGCGGCGTGGAGGCATTCCGGCTCGACAGCATCGCCTTCCTCTGGAAGCAGCCCGGCAGCGACTGCCGCAACCTGCCCGAGACGCACTACATCGTCCGCGCGCTGCGCGCCGCGCTCGACATCGCCGCGCCCGCCACGCTGCTCAAGGCCGAGGCGATCGTGCCCACCGCCTTCGTGCCGCCCTATTTCGGCCGCGACGAGGGTCAGGGTTTCGAGCCCGAGTGCCACCTCGTCTACAACAACTCGCTGATGGTGGCGGGCTGGGTCGGGCTGGCGGAGCAGTCCGCGGCACTCCCCGCCGCGATCGTCGCCGCGAGCGGCGGGCTGCCGCGCGGTGCCAACTGGCTGAGCTACGCGCGCTGCCACGACGATATCGGCTGGGGATCGGTCCTGGGCGACCTGCGCGCGATCGATCCCGCGCCCGAGCGCCGGCTCGCCGCGGCAGCGCATTCTCTCGAGGGCGCGGACGGCGGCTGGGGTCGCGGCGCGCCGTTCCAGAGCGACGGCGCGGTGCTCCACGGCAGCAATGGCACGATGGCCTCGCTCGCCGGATTGGAATCGGCCCGCGACGATGCGGAGCGCGAGGCGGCGTACCGGCGCATCGCGCTGCTCAACGCGCTGGCGATCGCGAGCGGCGGGTTGGCGACGACCTACATGGGCGACGAGCTCGGGCTGCTCAACGACTATGGCTATCGGGACGACCCGGAGCGCGCGCATGAGGGTCGCTGGCTGCACCGGCCCGAGATGGACTGGGCGGCGCTCGACGGCGCGGCGGCGCGGCGCATCAGCGGCGACCTGGGGGCGCTGCGGGCGGCGCGCGTGGCGAGCGGCGCCGCGGGCGCGCCGGCACTGATCGAGACGGGCGCCTCGGCGCTGCTCGGCGTGGCATGCGGACGCGACCGAGTATTCCTCAACTTCGGCGCGGCGCCCGTGGCTCTCACCTCGGCAAACCGCGATCGGTTGACCGGGGCAACCTGCGACACCGTCCCGGGCTGGGGTGTGGTCTGGCTGGAGGAAGAGCGATGAGGCCGGCCACGGGAACCGCGCGGGGAACGTCGCGCCCCCGCCTCTCGCTGGCGCGGATCGTCGAGATGAACCTCGGTTTCCTCGGCCTGCAATTCTCCTTCGGGCTGCAGCAGGCCAACATGGCCCCGATCTACGGCTACCTGGGTGCCGATGAGGCCACGCTGCCGCTGCTGTGGCTCGCCGGTCCGGTCACCGGTCTGCTCGTCCAGCCGCTGATCGGCGCGATGAGCGACCGCACCACCTCGCGGCTCGGCCGCCGGACCCCCTATTTCCTCGTCGGTGCGGTGCTGTGCAGCCTGTGCCTGTTCGCGATGCCATACAGCCGCGCCTTATGGATCGCGGCGAGCCTGTTGTGGGTGCTCGACGCGGCCAACAACGTCACGATGGAGCCGTATCGCGCCTATGTCGGCGACCGGCTCGCGCCCGACCAGCGGCCGACCGGCTTCCTCACGCAATCGGCCTTCACCGGCCTGGCGCAGACGCTCTCCTATCTGGCGCCGAGCCTGCTGGTCTGGTTCGGGCTCGACAAGGACGCGGTCGATGCCAACGGCATCCCCGACATCACGCGCATCGCCTTCGTGATCGGCGCGGTGCTGTCGCTCTCGACGATAATGTGGTCGGTGTGGCGCGTTCCCGAGCTGCCGCTGCCGGTCGAGGAGCGCGCGCGGCTCGAGGCCGAGCCGCTGACGCTCCGGTCGGCCCTCGCCGATCTGCGCACCGCGCTGGCGGAGATGCCGCGGCCGATGCGGCAGCTCGCACTGGCGATGCTCTGCCAATGGTATGCGATGTTCGCTTACTGGCAGTTCATCGCCTTCGCGCTGGCACGATCGCTCCACGGTACCGCCGACGCGACCAGCCGGGCGTTCCGTGACACCGCGTTGACGGTGGGGCAGCTCGGCGCCTTCTACAACGCGGTCGCCTTCGTCGCCGCGATCGCGCTGATGCCGCTCGCGCGGCGCCACGGCGCCAAACGGGTCCACGCCTGCTGCCTCGCCGCCTCGGGCGCGGCGATGATGGCGATCCCGGCGATCGGACAGGAAGCGTGGCTGTACGTCGCGATGGTCGGGATCGGGATCGGCTGGGCCGGGATGATGGGCAACCCGTATGTCATGCTCACCGACATGATCCCGCCCGAGCGCAACGGCGTGTACATGGGCATCTTCAACATGTTCATTGTCATCCCGATGATGATCGAGAGCCTGTCGATCCCATTGTTCTACCACAACCTGCTCGGCGGTGACGCGCGCGCGGTGCTCGTGCTCGCCGGCGTGCTGATGCTGCTCGGGGCGGTGGCCACGGTGATGGTGGGCCGCGGAGCGCGCGCGGCGACGTAGCGACCCCGACATGTGCAGCACCGACCTGAACGCTGCGTGTGACGAGATAGTGTATCACGGACGGCAGCCATGCTTCAGCTGACCGCTCCCCGCACCGTCCAGGCTCCGTCACGTCCCACGCCGAACCGCCGGCTCGATTCGATCGATGCGCTGCCCGGACTCGTCATGCTGCTGATGCTGGCGGACCACACGCGCGAGTACTTCTTGCTGAGCGCGCCGGTGAGCGACCCGATGGATCTTCGCGTCGCCCCACCCGGCCTGGTCGCGGCTCGGCTCGCCGCGCACCTCTGCCCGCCGATCTTCATCGCGCTCGCCGGGGTCTCGGCCTGGCTCTACGGCGCGGCTCGACCGCGCGCGGCGACCGCGCGCTTCCTGCTTGAGCGCGGGCTGTTCCTGCTGCTGCTGGAGTTGACCCTGGTCGGCTTCGCCTGGCGCTTCGCGCTCGCGCCGACGATGATCTATCTTCAGGTCATCTGGGCGATCGGCTGGTCGATGATCGCGTTGGCGGGGCTGCTGTGGCTGCCGCGCGGGGCGCTGATCGCGATCGCCATCGTGCTGATGGCAGGGCACAATCTGCTCGACCCGGTGCGGCTCGCCGCAGGCCACCCGCTGCATCCGTTATGGGCGATACTTCACCAGCGCGACTTTATCGCGCTGGGCGGCGGGGTTGACGCGCGCACCTCCTATCCGGTGCTTCCGTGGCTCGGCGTGATCGCGCTCGGCTACGCGATCGGCCTGTGGTTCCACGCCTCACCGGCCTGGCGGCGGCGCGCGCTCGTGGTGACCGGCACGATCCTGCTGCTTGGCTTCGTGCTGCTGCGCGCGATCAATCGATACGGCGAGCCGGTGCCATGGCAGGCGGGCGCGACGCCGCAGCTGACATTGCTCTCCGTCCTCAACGTGACGAAATACCCGCCGTCGCTCGACTTCCTGCTGTTGACGCTGGGCATCGGCGCATGGCTGCTGGTCGGCTTCAAGTGGCGCGCGCCGGGCTGGCTGTCGGTGCTGGGGAGTGCGCCGATGTTCTTCTACCTGCTTCACCTCTATGTGCTGCACCTGCTTGCCCTCGCCGCCGGCGGGCGCGAGGTGCCGGCGATCGGGCACGTCTGGCTGCTCGCCGCCGCTGTCGCGCCGCCTCTATGGTGGGCGACGCGCTGGTTCGGCGGGATGAAGCGGCGGAGCGCGAGCCGCTGGCTACGCTTCTTCTGAGAGGGCGGGGCGCGAACCTACTGACGTCGCGCGTCCGGCAGCACCCGGTCGATCCAGCCGCCGAGCCGCCCGTGCGACCACGCGAGCGCGCGATAGAACGCTAGCACTGGCCGCGCCCACTGGAGATAGAGCCCCGGCGCCCCGGTCCGCGCCGACAGCCACGCCAGTCGGTGACTCCAGCGCGCGATGCCGGCGCGCGTCCGATATACGAGCCGACGTCGCAGCGGCAGCGCGCGCGCGGCGGGCGCGACCCGCTTGCGCTTGGCGACACCGCCACGCCAGCGCCGCCACGTGAGCCGATAGGCCAGCCCCTCGCGGCGGTGACGAAATCCCGCCGACTGCGTCGCCTCGACGAAGTCGGCGTCGACTTCCTCCAGCGCCAGCCGCCCCTCCTCCACCGCGGCGCGGATCAGACCGTCGACCAGCGGCGTGCGCGCCACCACCACGTTGGTGCCGCGCCCGTCGGACGAGTAAGGCTCGACCCAGGCATCGCCGAACGCGACGTCGGCGGTCTCGGCGACGACGTCGTCGCACATGTCGCACGCGCTGTTCTGGAAAAAGCCCGCGCCCCAGTCGCCATCGGCGAGGTGCCACCAGTCCTCAGCACGCGCGCTACCGTCGTCGAGCGTGAGATGCGCGCGGTACCAATTCGCCGGCCGCCCCGCGTCCTTGATGCGATAGTCGACCGCGCGCACGCGTGCCGGCGGCGTGTCGAGCTGCCACGCGAAGCTTTCGACCAGCCGGGCGCTCTTCTGATGCCCGCAGAACAGCCCGAGCACGTGCGGCACGCGCTCGCGCAGCACCGGGTCGCGCGCGCGTTCGAGCTGGATCATCTTGGCGAAGCACGGCACCGCGACGATCGCGTAGCGCCCCGGCGTGGCACGGATCTCGCGCAGCGCCGCGGAGAGCTCGACCGGATAATAGCGCGACTTCGCGCCGGCCAGCAGAGTCCCGGGATCGCGCGACAGGCGATAAGCGAAGTAGCGCCCGTCCTCCTGCGGCGACGCGACGGGGGCGACATGCGCCACCGCGTCCACTGCGCCCGTGCGCAGCAGCTCGGCGGCGACCCAGCTCACCATGCCGCCCGAGCTGCCGGACTCGCGCCATTCGCCCTCGGCGACATGGCCAACCCAGGTCGATTCATGCCGCCCGAGCAGCGGCGTGGCGCGCGGTGCAGCAGGGAAGCGCTCTGCGGCGATCAGGTCCTCGTCACGCGCGTCGGGCGAGAAGGGGCAGCGTTGCGCGAACTCGGCACTCGGCGTGGACGCGAACGCGCCGTCGGGCTTCCACGTGCCGTAGCGGTCCCACGCCATCGTCCCCTCAGGCGCGTCCGCCGCGCAGCCACCGCAGCCGATGCACAGCCCCGAGCGCACCACGTCGCGCGGCGCGAGCGGCTCAGCCAAGCGCGTGGCGCAGATAGGCGAGTGACTCGGCACGCAGCCCCGCGATCCGCTCGTAGACCGTCGGTGCGGGCGGCGCGCCGAGCAGCGCGTCATAGTCCGCGGCGTCGAGCTCGGGCGAGACGATGTGGCGGCGCGCGTCGAGCGCCGCGGCGAGGTCGCGCACCTTGTTGAAGCGATAGGGCGACGGCGCGGTGACGAACGGCGTTCGATTGTTGAGCGCGAAGACGCAACCGTGGAAGAAATTGGTCACGAGCGCGCTGGCGCTCGCGGCGCGCTGCGCGAACTCCTCCGGACCGGCGGCGATGTCCTGCTCGTCGGCCCAGTCGTTGCGGTATCCGATGCTGACCAGGCGCACCCCGCTGCGCCGGCTCCAGTCGCGCATCTGCCGCTGCAGCCACTCCGGGAAACCGTGGCCATAGACCAAGGCGTAGCCGCCCTTGCCCGACGGCGGCGCGGCGGCGTGGACGCGATCGCCGAACTGGAGCACCGGATCGAGGACCAGCGGCGGAGTCGCGCCAAGGGCGGTCTGCACGAGCGCGCGCGAGTTGGCGTCGCGCACCGACACCGCGGTGAAACGCCGCAATTTGGCGGCCCAGTCGTCCGAGATGCCGTCGGCGGCGTCATGATTGCCGAAGCTGGCGGCGTAGGAGACCAGCCGCGGCACGCTCAGCCCCTCGCCGAAGAAGATCGGCGCGCCACCGTACCAAGGATGGCGGAAGTTCCACACCTCGTCGCTGCCGACGACGATCGCGTCATAGCCGCTGGTGTCCGGCCGGTGCAGCGGAAAGCGCGGTGACTGCGGCAGGCGGTCGAACGCCGCGACGAACTTGCGGCCCTTGATCTTGTACGCCGGCAGGTCGGCGCGAGGCGTGCGCTCGGGCAGGGTCGGCTGGAACGAGCAGCGCCACTCGGCACGTGCGACCTGATCGCTGTGATGATCGAGCAGCCGCGCGTCATGGCCCAGCGAGCGCAGTCCCTCGGTTAGGCAGCGTGCCTGCCAGTAGGAACCGTAGTTGATGCAGCGGTGAAAGGTCAGGATCCCGACCTTGCGCGGTGTAGCGGTCATTGCGGAGATAATCGCTTACGGCTCGGCCGGTTCCGCTGATCTTCCCCGGAACGTGGGGCTATCGCCTTTGAAGGTGTAACGCACAGAGCGCTTCACGTCCGCTGTCTTGCCGGACTGGATCCGGGATCCCTCAGTCCAGCAGGCCGTCCGCCAGCAACAGCAGCATCTTGACGTCCATCGCCACGCCCTGGGTGCGCTTCGCCAGCACGAAGCGCGTCAGCTCGGCGCGCGGCACCAGATGCACCTCGATGTCCTCGTCGGCCTCGCCGCCGCCCGGCCCGACCTTCTCCAGCTCGTGCGCGCGCACCAGCGTGAAGCCTTCGCTGTTCATCCCCGGCGACGAGTAGAAGAAGCCCAGCTCCTCGATCCGCCCCGCACGAAAGCCGGTCTCTTCCTCCAGCTCGCGCGCGGCGCCGGCGGCGACCGCCTCGCCCACGGTCTCGTCGCCGATCAGCCCAGCGGGTAGCTCGAGGCAGCGGCGGCCGAGCGGGACGCGATATTGCTCGACCAGCACGACTCGATCGGTGTCGTCGATCGCGACGATGACTGCCGCCTGGATGCCGTTGCGGCGCGACACATACTCCCACTGCCCCTGCGTCTTCACCTCGATGTAGCGGCCAGCCCAGGCCGTCTCGGCAGGAGCGTCGGCGTCGCGGTGCGGCTTGGTCATGGGGTCTCGCTCGATGCTGGCGTCTGGGACGCGCCTCTCTAGGTCAGCGGCGCGACTTGGCGAAGCGCCAATCCGCGCTTAACCTGGATCGGTCCGCACCGGGAGCGGCAGGGAGACGATCATGTTGAAGGATTTCAGGGCGTTTATCGCTCGAGGCAATGTGCTCGACCTGGCAGTCGGCGTGATCATCGGCGGCGCCTTCGCCACCATCACCAAATCGCTGACCGACGACATCATCATGCCGATCGTCGGCGCGCTCTTCGGCGGCTTCGATTTCTCGAGCTATTTCGTCAAGCTGGGGCCTGTCCCCGCGAACTACGCCGGCTCGCTGACGAGCTATGCCCAGCTCAAGGCGGCGGGGGTGCCGCTGTTCGGCTACGGCGAGTTCATCACCGTGGTGATCAACTTCATCATCCTCGCATTCATCGTCTTCCTGCTGATGCGCAGCGTCAATCGCGTGATCGCCGCGGCCGAGCGCGAGAAGAAGGAAGGCACCGCCGAGCCTGCCGCCGAGCCCGCCGAGGTGGCGCTGCTGCGTGAGATCCGCGACGAGCTGCGCGCCGGGACGACCACGCGCACTCCTCCCCCGCTGGTTTGACCCGATGGCGTCCGGGCGCTCTCCCTGCGCGGGAGAGCGCCGCGGCGTACCAGCGACTGCTCAGTGCAGCGTCGAGTCGGCGAGGTCGTCGGCGTCGACGATGCCGCGACCGACATGGCTGTGGTGGCGGCTGTAGGCGAAGTAGATCACCAGCCCCACCGCGCCCCAGATCGGCAGCACCAGCATCGCCGCCGAGGGCAGGTTGAAGAACAGGAACACGCAGCCCACGATCGTCATCGGCCCCACCAGCCACAGCGCTGGCGTGCGGAAGTCGCGCTTATGGTCGCGCGCGGTGCGACGCAGGATCATGACCGCGATCGCCACCATCATGAAGGCGTAGAGCGTGCCCGCGTTGGCGATGTCGGCGAGCTGCCCGACCGGCAGGAACGCCGCCGCGAACGCCACGCCGATCCCGGTCATCGCGGTGACGACATAGGGCGTCTTCCACTTCGGGTGCACCGCCGAGAGCTTCTCCGGCAGCAGCCCGTCGCGGCTCATCACGAAGAAGATGCGCGTCTGGCCGAACATCAGGATCAGGATCACGGAGGGCAGCGCCAGGAAGGCAGCGATGCCGAGCATGTTACCCACCTTGGACCAGCCGATCGCGCGCAGCACGTGCGCGAGCGCCTCGTTGGAGCAGACCAGCATGTCGGCATATTGCGGCAGCGCGCACTGGCGGGCCAGTTCCTCCGAGCCGGTCGGGAAGGGTATGCCGTTCGGCCCCATGATCGGCTGGCCCCCGATCGTGCCGATCGCGCCGGCGGCGACCAGGATGTAGAAGATGGTGCAGAACAGCAGCGAGCCGATCAGCCCGATCGGCACGTTGCGCTGCGGATTCTTGGTCTCCTCCGCCGCGGTCGAGACGGCGTCGAAGCCGACATAGGCGAAGAAGATCGTCGCCGCCGCGCCCACCGCGCCCACGCCCGTGCCGAAGCCGCCGAACACGCCCGCGGGAAGGAAGGGATTGAACTTGGCGGTGCTGAACGAGTCGCTCGGCAGCGTCAGCGCGACGAAGGCGGTGAGCGCGACCACCTTGATCGCCACTAGCACCGCGTTGACGCGCGCGCTCTCGGTGGTGCCGATCATCAGCAGCCAGGTGATGAGGCCCGCGATCACCACTGCGGGCAGGTTGATGAAGCCGCCGGGTGCGCCGCCTAGCGCCAGCGGCGCGGCGGAGAGCCAGGCAGGCAGATGGATGCCGAGGAACTGGTTGAGAATCGTCCCGCTGAAATACCCCGACCAGCCGACCGCCACCGCGCTGGCGGCGACGGCATATTCGAGGATCAGCGCCCAGCCGACCGTCCAGGCGAGCAGCTCGCCCATCGTGGAATAGGTGTAGGTATAGGCCGACCCTGCCACCGGGATCATCGCCGCGATCTCGGCGTAGCACAGCGCCGCGACGATGCAGATCGCGCCGGCAATGGCGAAGGCCAGCATCAGCCCGGGGCCGGCCTTCTGCGCGCCCGCCGCGGTGAGCACGAAGATGCCGGTGCCGATCACGCAGCCGATGCCGAACAGCGTCAGCTGGAACCAGCCAAGCGTGCGGTGGAGCGACTTGCGCTCGGCGGTGGCGAGGATGGCGTCGAGAGGTTTGACGCGCCCGAAGATCATTAGGTTCGATGCCCCCAAGGGAAATTTGCTGGACAGGAGCGTAGCGGGTGTGCGGCGACGCGCAATAGTGTTGCGCGGAGATGAAAGGGCCGGCGGAGGGACCGTGTGGAACCCATGGTGGCGACTAAGGCCGCCCGTCCGTCATGCCCGACACACATCCGTCATCCCGGACTTGGTCCGGGATCCACCGTGCCGCACATGCACCGCGCATTGCTCTTGCGGGAGAGTGGATCCCGGACCGAGTCCGGGATGACGACGCGGTAGAGAAGCACCCTCTTCGAGAAGCTTCACGCGCGGAGGAGGTGCCGCACCGCCCAGATGACGTTCAGTCGACCTCAGACATCCAGCCCCCCGCCCTCACCCGTCCCGCTGCGCCAGCATCGGGCCGAGCGCGCGACCGGCGAGGATGTGGACGTGGAGGTGCGGCACCTCGGCGTGGCTGTCGAGCCCGGTGTTGGCGATCAGGCGATAGCCGCGCTCGACCAGCCCCGCTTCGCGTGCCGCCTGGCCGATCGCGCGGGTGAGGCTGACGATCTCCTCCGCGCTCGCGCTCTCCGAGAAATCGTCCCAGCTGACGTAGCGGCCCTTCGGAACCGCGAGCAGGTGGACCGGCGCCCAAGGGGCGATGTCGTGGAAGACGATGCTGTGCTCGTCCTCATAGACCCGCCGCGACGGGATCTCGCCGCGTACCAGCTTGGCGAAGATGTTGGCGTCGTCGTAGGGCTGGGTAGCGTCCACCGTCATCGGGCGATCCTCATTCTGGGCGGAAGGAGAGCGGCAGCGGGCCACCGCGCGCGGCTTTCTCGTCATGCCCGGACACGCCCTCGCGCCGTGACAGTTCGGCGCGGACCTCGTCGAGCGTCAGCCCAGCGTCCGCGAGCAGCACCATGAGGTGATACAGAAGGTCCGCCGCCTCGGGAACGATCGCGCGCTCGTCGCCGCGCAGTGCGGCGATCACGGTCTCGACCGCTTCCTCGCCGAGCTTCTGCGCGATGCGCGGCCGCCCCTTGGCGAACAACGAGGCGGTGTAGGAGGAGGTCGGGTCGGCGCCGCGGCGCGAGGCGACCGTCGCGAAGAGCCGATCGAGCGGGTCGGGCTGGTCCATGGTCGCGGGCGTGCCGCGGGAGGCGGCGCTGGTCAAGCCGGAGCACGGCGGTCGCTGCCCTCAGCGACCGATCGCGCGCAGGCCGGTGTCGAGCTGCGCGCGCAGGTTGGCGGCGACCGCGGGAGAGACATCGGGTCGCGGCGCCGCGGCCTTCCCCCGACGCAGCCGCGCGCGGTCGCCCTCGGGCGGCTCGACCACGCGGACGCGCACCGCGACATGGCCGCGCGCGCGCACGCCGAGCCGCTCCGCCGCGCCGCGCGACAGGTCGATCAGCCGGTCGCGCGCGAACGGGCCGCGATCGTTGACTCGCAGCAGGATCACACGCCCGGTGTCGAGCGCGGTCACCTCGACGTAGCTCGGCAGTGGCAGCGTCGGATGCGCCGCGGTGACCCATTTGGCGCGGAAGCGTTCGCCCAGCGCGGTGCGGTTCCCCGACTCGCTGCCGTACCAGCTGGCATAGCCGAGCATGTCGTAGCTGGGGTCGACCGCGGGCGTGTAGGTGACCCCGCGCACCACATAGGGCCGGCCGAGCCGCACCGGCGTGTCGCTGACCGGGCGGTAATGGCCGCCGCAGCCGGCGAGCAGCGTCGCCAGCAGCGCCGCCCCCGCCGCGCGCCGCGCAGTGCGCCTCAATGCGCGCGCACCGGCACGCCAGCGGCGGCGAGCGCGGCATGCGCCTCGGCCACGGTGGCCTGGCCGAAGTGGAAGATCGAGGCGGCGAGCACCGCGGAGGCATGGCCCTCGGTCACCCCCGCGACGAGATCGTCGAGCGTGCCCACGCCGCCCGAGGCCACCACCGGCACCTCGGTGCGATCGGCGATCGCGCGCACCAGCGCGAGATCGTAGCCGCCGCGCGTGCCATCGCGGTCCATCGAGGTGACGAGCAGCTCGCCCGCGCCCAGCTCGGCCAGGCGCAGCGCGTGCGCCACCGCGTCGATCCCGGTGGCGCGGCGCCCGCCGTGCGTGAACACCTCCCAACCGTCGCCGACGCGACGCGCGTCGACGCTGGCGACGCAGCATTGGCTGCCGAACCGCTCGGCGATGTCGCTCACCAGCTCGGGGCGCGCCACCGCGGCGGAATTGATCGCGACCTTGTCCGCGCCGGAGAGCAGCAAAGCGCGCGCGTCCTCCGCGCTGCGCACCCCGCCTCCGACGGTGAGCGGCATGAAGCAGACCGCGGCGGTGCGGCGGACCACGTCGAGGATGGTACCGCGCGCCTCGTGGCTGGCGGTGATGTCGAGGAAGCAGAGCTCGTCCGCGCCGGCGGCGTCATAGGCGCGCGCCTGCTCGACCGGGTCGCCCGCGTCAATCAGGTCGACGAAGTTGACGCCCTTGACGACGCGTCCCTCGGCGACGTCGAGGCACGGGATCACGCGGGCACGGACAGTCATGCGTGGGGCTCATGCCGAAGCGGGTAAGCGAGGGCAAGAGCGGTCGCCGACGTCGGTCAGCGTTGAGGTTCCTTGAAGCACGCGCGGCGGCATCATCGCCTTTTAACGGCCGAGGAGTGTCGGTTGATGCGATGCCGCTCCTGTGCGCTGCTGGTGATCCTGGCCAACCCGAGAGGCGCCTTCCCGACCGAGTGGCCGCATGCGCGCCGGACGATCACCTGCTGGTCCTGGTTCCGGCAGCGAACATGGGAGGGCCAGCTGGAGCAGACGGAGCGTTTCTGGGTGCAGGCTCCCCACGCACGACGATGTGCGACGAACGGCTTGGCCTGGCGCTCCGAGCAGCGACGGCCGGTGCTCGACCGCGTTCTCTGACGCTCCTACGCTGGGCCGGCAGCTACGCCGCCGCCGCCACGCTCAGCGCAGCCGCCAAATCGAGTCGCCCGTCGTACAGCGCCCGCCCGGTGATCACGCCCTCGACGCCGTCGCGCGCGTGTAGCGCCAGGACGTGGATGTCGGCGATACCGGCCACGCCGCCGCTCGCGATCACGGGAATGTCGACCGCGCGCGCGAGGTCCACCGTCGCCTCGATGTTGGCGCCCTTGAGCAGCCCGTCGCGACCGACGTCGGTGAACAGCAGCGCCGCCACGCCCGCGTCCTCGAAGCGGCGCGCGAGCTCGACCACGCTGGTGGTGGAAACGTCGGCCCAGCCCTTGGTCGCGACCATGCCGTCGCGCGCGTCCACCGCGACCACCACGCCGCCGGGAAAATCGCGCGCGGCGCCGCGGACGAACTCGGGGTCCTCCAGCGCGGCGGTGCCGATCACCACGCGCGACACGCCGAGGTCGAACCAGCGCTCGACGCTCTCGCGCGTGCGGATGCCACCGCCGAGCTGGACGTGGCCGGGGAAGCGCGCGACGATCGCGCGCACCGCGTCGCCGTTGACGCTGGCGCCGGCGAAGGCGCCGTCGAGGTCGACGACGTGAAGGTGTTGCGCGCCGGCGTCGGCGAACAGCATCGCCTGCGCCGCGGGATCGTCGCCGTAGACCGTGGCGCGCGCCATGTCGCCCTCGGCGAGGCGGACCACTTGGCCCTGTTTGAGGTCGATCGCGGGAAAGACGATGAGGGTCATGCGGGGCTACTCTGGGAGGTGATGCGGCGGGCGGACGCGCCGAGGGAGGCGTTCGACGGGCGCCACGTCGCCCCTCTCACTGCCGTCATCCCGGACTTGGTTCGGGATTCACCGTGCCGCCCATCCAGCGGCCGGCAAGCACGTGGAGCCCTGGATCCTGAAACGAGTTCAGGATGACGCCTCGGACGGGAAGAGCGCGACCGACTCACCACCGCCGTGCCCCTCACGGCCGCCACGCCAGGAAGCGCTCCAGCAGCGCCAGCCCGTAGCGCTGGCTCTTCTCGGGATGGAATTGCACCCCAACCACATTCTCGCGCGCCACCGCGGCGGTGACCGGACCGGCATGGTCGGTGGTCGCCACCACATGCGCGCCGGTGAAGGCGTAGCTGTGGAGGAAATAGGCTTCGCCCGGGACGATCAGCGCGTGCTCGACCCGCGGCACCACGTCGTTCCAGCCCATGTGCGGCACCTTGGCGTCGGTGCCCGCGACGTCGATACGGCGGACGGTCCCGTCGATCCACCCGAGCCCGGCGTGGCGGCCGAGCTCCTCGCCCGTGGTCGCGAGCAGCTGCATCCCGACGCAGATGCCGAGGAACGGCGCGCCCTTCGCCAGCACCCGCTGCTCGAGCGCGGGCACCAGCCCGTCGACCGCGCGCAGCGCCGCGGCGCAGGCCCCGAACGCGCCCACGCCGGGCAGCACGATCCGATCGGCGCGCGCGACCGCGTCGGGGTCGGCGGTGACCACGAGGTCATCGCACCCCGCGGCGCGCAGCGCATTGGCGACCGAGTGGAGGTTGCCCGCCTGATAGTCGATCAGCGCCAGCGTCATGCCAGCCACGCGCCGACCGGGTCGGCGGCGAAGCTGGCGTGGAACGGCACCACCTCCACGGTCGCCGCGCCGGCGGTGACGAACGGGTCGGTCGCGGCGATCGCCTCGGCCGCGGCGCGGTGGCCGCGCACCACGATGACCCCGCCGGTACGAGGCTCGCGCCGGCCCGCCACCAGGAAGGCGCCCTCCGCGAAGCCCGCGTCGAGCCAGGCGACGTGCGCCGCCATCAGCGAGTCGAGCTCGTCGAGCGGGCGCACGTAGCTCAGCAGGATCAGGCTCAGCTCGCCGCCGGCACGATAGCGACTCACAGCGTCCCCTTGGTCGAGGGGATCACGCCGACCTTGCGCGGGTCGATCTCGATCGCCTCGCGCAGCGCGCGCGCCAGCCCCTTGAACGCGCTCTCGGCGATATGGTGGTTGTTGTCGCCGTAGAGCGTCTCGACGTGGAGCGTGATCCCGGCGGTCTGCGCGAAGCTGTGGAACCAGTGCTGGAACAGCTCGGTGTCCATCTCGCCCAGCCGGGTCTGGGTGAAGCCGGTCTTCCACACCAGCCACGGCCGCCCCGAGATGTCGAGCGCGACTCGGGTCAGCGTCTCGTCCATCGGCGACAGCGCATCGGCGTAGCGGCGGATGCCGCGCTTGTCGCCGAGCGCCTGCGCCACCGCGCTGCCGAGCGCGAGCGCGCTGTCCTCGACGGTGTGGTGCTGATCGATATGGAGGTCGCCGTCGCAGTGAAGCGTGACGTCGACCAGCGAGTGGCGCGCGAGCTGCTCCAGCATATGATCAAAGAAGCCGACGCCGGTATGGATGTCATACTGGCCGGTGCCGTCCAGGTCGACGGAGACGCTGATACGGGTCTCGCTGGTGTCGCGGCGAAGCGTGGCGGTGCGCATGACGCCGGTCCATAACGCGCTGCGCGGTCCAAGCAACCTTGACCGCTCGGCCCATCACGCTACCCATAAGCGCATGAACGACATGCTGCCCGACAGCCAGATCCCCTATGACGAGATCGTGCAGGAAGCGCTGCGCGCTGTCGTCGGGCGCGTGCTCGGCGTGGTCGCCGAGACCGGGGGGCTGCCCGGCCAGCACCATTTCTACATCACCTTCAAGACTCAGGCGCCCGGCGTCGATATCCCGGCGCGGCTGGTCGAGCGCTTCCCCGACGAGATGACGATCGTGCTCCAGAACCGCTTCTGGGACCTGACGGTCGACGAGGAGCGTTTCTCGGTGGGGCTGAGCTTCAACCAAGTGCCGTCGAAGCTGGTAATCCCGTACTCGGCGATCACCGGCTTCCACGACCCTGCCGTGAACTTCGAGCTGCGATTTCAGGCGCAGGAAGGGCCGGGCGACGGCCCCGGCGGGCACGATCCGGCTGAGAATGACGGCCCGCCTGCGGGCGGCGCGAGCGACGGCTCGAACGTCGTCGCGGTGGATTTTAAGCGCAAGAAGTGATCGAGCGAGTCGCCGCGCCCGACGCGGCGGTACGCGCCGCGATCCTTGCGCCGCTGGTGGCGCACAACGATTCGGCAGTGGGGCAGATGCCGCGCGAGGAGATCGCGCTGGCGCTGCGCGACGAGGCCGGGGCGATCGTCGGCGGGCTGTGGGGCGTGGCGAGCTATCGCTGGCTGTTCGTGCAATATCTCGCGCTCCCGCCGGAGCGGCGCGGCCGCGGCGAGGGACGCGCGCTGATGCTCGCCGCGGAAGCCGAGGCGGCGCGACTCGGGTGCGTCGGCGTGTGGCTCGACACGTTCAGCTTCCAGGCGCGCGGCTTCTACGAGAAGCTCGGCTACGCGCTGTTCGGTACGATCGACGACTATCCGCCGGGCGAGTCGCGCTTTTTCCTGGCGAAGCGGATCGGCTGAGGGGCGAAAGAGCCCCCTCTTAGTCACGTTCGCCGTGCCACTCCGTCATCCCGGCCTTGAGCCGAGATCCATCCTGCCGCCTACATCGCCGAACGATGCGGTCGGGGCACCATGGATGTCGGGTCGAGCCTGGCCGGGCGGCGTAGCGGCACGCCCCGTCATCACCCGAACGTCTTTACCGCCTCTGCCATCACCGCGTAGACCCGATCAAGATCGTCCGCCCCGATGCAATAGGGCGGCATGACGTAGAGCGTGTCGCCGAGCGGGCGCAGCAGCACGTCGCGCTCGCGGAAGAAGGCCATCAGTCGCGGCGCGCGATCGGACAGATAGCCCGCCCCCTCCCCCAGCTCGAGCGCCGCGATCGTGCCGAGCGAGCGCGCACCGCTCACCCCCGGCAGGGCGGCGAGCGCGGCCACGCGTTCGGCCTGTGCCCCCGCCAGCGCCGCTACGCGCTCGCGCACCGGCTCGCCGCGCCAGATCGCGAGATTGGCGCAGGCGGCGGCGCAGGCGATCGGGTTGGCGGTGTAGCTCGACGAGTGGAAAAACATCCGCGCGCGGTCGGCGCTAAGATGCGCCTTGAACAGCGGCTCGGTCGCCATCGTCACCGCCAGCGGCACCGCGCCGCCGGTCAGCCCCTTGGAGAGGCAGAGGATGTCGGGCACCACGCCGGCCTGCTCGCACGCCAGCAGCGTGCCGGTGCGACCCCAGCCTGTCATCACCTCGTCGGCGATGAAGAGCACGCCGTGGCGCGCGCAGATCGCCCTCATCTCGGCGAGCACCGCGGGCGGGTAGAACAGCATCCCGCCCGCGCCGAGCACCAGCGGCTCGACGATGAACGCCGCCGCGCCGGCCGCGCACGCCTGCTCCAGCGAATCGAGCGTCGCCTGCTCCGCGCCCGCGGCGGGGAACGGGACGGTGCCGACGTCGAACAGCAGCGGCGTATAGGGACGGTTGAACACGCCACGCGCGCCGACCGACATCGCGCCGATCGTGTCGCCGTGATAGCTGTGCGCCATCACCAGGATGCGGTCGCGCGGCTCGCCGCGCGCGTGCCAGTATCCCAGCGCCATCTTGAGCGCGACCTCGACGCTGGTCGAGCCCGAGTCGGAGAAGAAGACGCGGGTCAGCTCGGCCGGCATGATCGCGGTCAGCCCGCGCGCCAGCGTCTCGGCGGGCTCGTGCGTCCAGCCGGCGAAGATGATCTGGTCGAGCCGCTCGGCCTGATCACGGATCGCCGCGACGATACGCGGGTGGTTGTGGCCGTGCGTCGTCACCCACCAGGAGGAGATCGCGTCGATGACGCGGCGCCCATCGGCCGTGTACAGGGCCGCGCCCTCGCCGCGGGCGACGAGCGGGATCGGCTCGCCCAGGCCGTGCTGGGTGAAGGGATGCCAGACCGGCGAGCCGCTCATCGGAACGCCGCCACGTCGAAAGCGTCGGCGAAGGCGCTCGCCAGTGCGGTCGGATCGAGCCGCGGCAGCCGCGGCAGTCGGCCGAGTCGGCGCACGCGCCCAACCGCCGCGATCGTCGCCTCGCTATCCTCCTGCGCGTCGCCGATGAAGGCGACGCCGAGCAGCGGTACGCCGCGCGCGCGCAGCGCCTCGATCGAGAGCAGGCTATGGTTGATCGTGCCCAGCGAGGTGCGCGCCACCAGCACCGCGGGGCAACCCCAGCACGCGATCTGGTCGGCGAACAGCCAGTCGCGCGTGAGCGGCACCAGCGCGCCGCCCGCGCCTTCTACCACGAGATCGCCCCCGATCGGGGGCAGCGCCAGCCGCGCGGAATCGATCACGACGCCGTCGAGCTCGGCGGCGCGGTGCGGCGAGCAAGGTGTGGTGAGCCGATACGCCTCGGGGACGATCCGCGCGCGCGCGACGCCGAGCGACTCGACACTGGCCGCGTCGCTACCGTCCTCCAGCCCGGCCTGCACAGGCTTCCAGTAGGACGCGTCGAGCGCCACGGTCAGCGCCGCCGCGAAGACGGTCTTGCCCACGTCGGTGTCGGTGCCGGTCACCGCGATCACGCTCATCGCCGCGCCCCCGGCGTCGCAAAGGCTACTGCCTCGGCGAACGAGTCGATCTCCGCCACACCGACGTGGAGCGTCAGCGACAGCCGCAGCCGCGCGCTTCCCGCCGGCACGGTGGGCGGCCGAATCGCGCGCACGTCGAAGCCGGCACGCTGCACCGAAGCGGCGAGGTCGAGCGCGGCGCGGTCGTCGCCGACCAGCAGCGGCATCACCTGGGTACCCGTCACCGTGGCGCCGAGCGGCCCGAGCCGCGCACCGGCATGCGCGATCAGCGCGTGTAGGCGCTGGCGCCGCTGGGGCTCGTCGGCGAGGATCGCCAGAGCGGCGCGCGCCACGGCGGCGGCGAGCGGCGCGGGCGCGGTCGAGAAGATGAACGGCCGGGCGCGCGCCACCAGGAAGTCGCGCACCAGCCGTGAACAACACACCAGCGCGCCTTCGCAGCCGAGGGCCTTGCCGAAGGTCTTAAGCGTGATGACGTTCTCGCGCCCGTCGAGCGTATCGGCGAGGCCGCGTCCGTGCGCGCCCCACACGCCGGTAGCGTGCGCCTCGTCGATCACCAGCATCGCGCCGTGGCGCTCGGCGACCGCGGCGAGGTCGGCGAGCGGGGCGCGATCGCCGTCCATGCTGTAGAGGCTCTCCACCGCGATCCAGGGCGTGCCGGTGCCGCCGCGGGCGCGCCACGCCGCGATCGTCGAGTCGACCGCGTCCGCGTCGTTGTGCGGCGTGGCCACGGTCTCGGCGCGGCCGAGCCGCATCCCGTCATGAGCGCTCGCGTGGACGAGCGAGTCATACACCAGCAGGTCCCCCGGCTGGGGCAGCGCCGCGAACAGCGCGGTGTTGGCGGCATAACCGCTGCCGAAGAACAGCGCCGCGGCGCTGCCGAAGAAGCGCGCGCCCTCCGCCTCCAGCGCCTCATGCTCGGGATCGTTGCCGCGCAGCAGCCGCGACCCGCCGGAGCCGAGCGCGACACCGCGCTCCAGCGCGGCGGTCGCTGCCGCGCGCAGCCGCGGTGCCGTGGCCAACGCGAGATAGTCGTTCGAGGAGAAGTCCACGCCGTGCCGCGGTGCGAGCGTACGGAGCCGGTCGCGTGCGGCGAGCGCGGCGAGATGATCACGGTGCAAGGCGAGCAGCATCGCCGCGCCTATAGGTCCTGACGGCGGGGAAAGACCAGCCGGCGCGGCGAGCCGCGGCTGCGGCGAGACGCGGCACGACCCGGCGGGCGCGACGTTGTCCGCGGTATGACACGACGCTCCCTCCCTGCCGCCGGCCCCGCGCTCGCCGCGGTCGCCGTCGCCGGCGCGCTCGCCGGCTATCTCTACGCCAGCCGGCGCCCCGCCGCGCCCGCCACCTATCCGCCGCTCGACGTGCCCAAGCCGTTCGCAGACAATATCTGGCTGGTCGACAGCGGCCCGATCCACGCCGGCGGTCTGACGCTGCCGGTGCGCATGACGGTGGTCCGGCTCGACGATAGCGCACTGCTGCTCCACTCGCCCACGCCCTACGCGCCGGCGCTGGCCGCCGCGTTGGAAGCACTCGGGCCGATCCAGCATCTGGTCGCGCCCAACGTGGCCCACTGGACCTATCTGCCGCGCTGGCAGCGCGCCTTCCCGCGCGCGACCTTGTGGGCCGCACCCGGTCTCGCCGAGCGGGCGCAGGTGCGTCGCGCCGGATTGCGGATCGACTCGGTGCTGGGCGAAGCGGCGCCGCCCGCCTGGGCGAGCGCGATCGACCAGGGCGTGATCGAAGGTGGTGCCGGCTTCCGCGAGACCTGGTTCCTGCACCGCGCCACGCGCACGCTGATCCTCACCGATCTGGTGCAGAACCTCGAACCCGAGCGGCTGCCCGCGGTCACCGCGCTCGTCGCTCGCGCGACCCGCGGCACCGCGGGTACCACGCCGCTCTACCTGCGCGCGGCGCTGCGGCTCGGCGGCGAGCCGATGCGCGCCGCGATCCGCGCGATGGTGGCCCTGCAACCCGAGCGCGTGGTGATGGCGCACGGCGCCCCGTTCGCGAGCGGCGGCGCGGGCCGCCTCAAGGGTGCGTTCGCCTGGGTGTGAGCGACGCTCAGTCGAAGCGGACGATCGCCTTGAGCACGGTGTCGGCCGCGTCGATCAGCTCGGGCAGTCGTCGCGGCAGGTCCGCCGCCTCGACGCTGTGGCTGTGGAGCGCGTCGGTGGCGATCGTGCCGTCGCGGATCGCGGCGATGACGCGCGCGAAATCGGCGGCGAGCGCGTTGCGGCTGGCGATCAGCGTCGTCTCGCGCTTGTGGAACTCGGGATCCGCGAAGACCAGGTCACCCTTGACCACGCTCACCAGCACGTAGCTGCCGCCGTGCGCGACCTGGCGAAGCCCGTCGCACATCGCGGCGAGATTGCCCGTCGCATCGAACACCGTCTCGAAGAAATCGCCGTCGGTCAGCGCCGCGAAGCGCGCCTGCGCCGCATCGTCGGCGAGCACCAGCGAGTCGAAGCCGAAGTCGCGGGCGGCGCGATCCAGCCGCGGCTCACGCGAGTCGCACAGCGTTACTGCGGCGCCGTCCAGCCGCGCGAACAGAGCGGTGGCGAGGCCGATCGGCCCCGCCCCCTTCACCAGCACGCTGCCTCCCGCCCGCAGTCGCGCGCGCGCCACCGCATGCGCGCCGATCGCGAGAAACTCGACCATCGCCGCCTGCTCCGGCGTGAGCCCGGTGGCGTCGATCGCGGCGCTTTCGGGCACCGCGATCAGCTCGGCCATGCCCCCGTCGGTGTGGACTCCGAGCACCGCGATGTGGGCGCAGCAATTGGGCTTGCCGGCGCGACAGGCGACGCAATGGCCGCAGGCGAGATAGGGATTGATCGTCACCGCTTGGCCCGGACGAAAGGCGGATCCCGGCGGCGCCTCGACCACCTCGCCGGCCAGCTCATGCCCCATGACGCGGGGATAGCTGAGAAACGGCTGGTTGCCGGCATAGATGTGGTAATCGGTGCCGCACAGGCCGACGCGCTGGATCCGCACCAGCAACGCGTCGCTCGCGCGCGTCGGGGGCTCGCGCTCGGCGACGCGCAACGCCAGCGGTCGGTCGCAGATGATCGTCAGCACGGCGGAGCGCGTCCTTTTGGGCGAGGGTTCTTCCGCCCATGAAAGAGCATTAACGCACGTGCAATCCCAATCAAGGAAGTGAATAGCCTGAGCCGGGCAGGCCCGCGACGGTCGCTCGCACGAAGACCGAGGCATCGCGGCCTCACCACCCATCATCGATCGATCTAAGCGCGAGAGCTCGTCAGCGGGGTCGCCGTTAGTCCGACGCGCCCGTCGCTCTGCCCAGGACATGGTCGCGCCCGAGCATGCCGGCCGCTCGCGTGAGAACAGATCTCGGAAATATCAATCGGTCGCGGCCACACATTATCAGACCACGCTGACCTTCAGTAACCAGATCGAGGCATCCCGCCCACAAGATGTACAACAACAGCACCTTACCCGTAGAATATGCACAAGGGAAAGGTTGCAATTAATTCTCATGGTGAAGAGGCCTTTACCGACAGCGAAGACAATCATTGCAGCAGTTTATCTTGACAGCCGCCCGAACTGATCTCGACAATAAAAGATCATATACGGTCTACGGTACAATGGGGCGCTTCAAACGATAGATGCACCCCCATGGCTCTTGCCAAGAAAAGTAGCATCGCGACGTCCGGCAGCAGCGCGCACGAGGGGGGGCTCGCGTAATTCGGCGCTCTCCAGTAAGAGCGTGCGGCTCACCGCCGAGGCGGAGAAGCGCAAGGCGCGCACCTTCGCGCGCCAGCAGAAGGGTTCGGAGCGGCTCGCCTCCGCCACCGCCGAGCTGTCGAGCGGCATCGCCGAGGCGTCGAGCGCGGCGGAAGAGCTGCGCCGCGCCGCCGAGCAGATCAGCGTCGGCGCCGAACAGGCCTCGGCCGCGGCGCAGCAGACGATGAAGGCGATGACCAATGCGGTCGACCTGCTGCGCGACATGCGCCAGCGCGCCGACGGCTCGGCGACGCTGACGCAGTCCTTGTCCGAGCTGGTGGCGCGCACCGGCGCGGAGGTCGGCGCCTCGCTCGAGGCGGTGTCGCGCGCCGCGGAGCGCCAGGCGAGCTCGGTCGAGCTGGTCGAGGAGCTCGATCGTCAGGCGCTCGCGATCGGCGACGTGGTCAAGGCGGTGGCGCATATCGCGGACCAGACCAACCTGCTCGCACTCAACGCCGCGATCGAGGCGGCGCGTGCCGGCCAGCATGGCAAGGGCTTCGCGGTGGTCGCCGACGAGGTGCGCACGCTGGCCGAGACCAGCGAGAAGTCCGCGCGCGACATCCAGGAGCTGATCGCGCAGGTGCAGCAGGACGTGCACGTCGTCGCCGAGGGCATTGGCACCTCCGCCACCAACGCGCGCGAGGAAGCCGCCAAGGGCGGCGCGGTGATCGCCGGGCTCGACCGGATCCGCGACGACATGGCGACGATCATGACGGGCTGCACCACGATCGCGAGCGACGCCGAGGAAGCGGTCCAGGCCGCCAACGAGGCGCTGAAGGGCGCCGAGCTGATCGCCGCCGCCGCCGAGGAGCAGAGCGCCGCGTGCCAGGAGACCAGCCACACGATCGACCAGCAGTCCAACGCGCTGGCGCAGAGCGAGCAGGCGGCGCAGGAGCTCGGCCAGCTCGCCGACGAGCTCAAGAACAGCAGCAACATGGGCAAGAGCGCCGAGGAAGTGGCGTCCGCCGCGGAGGAACTCTCCAGTGCCGTGGAGGAGATCAGCCGCGCCTCGACCCAGGTCGCCACCGCGCTGGAGCAGATCAGCCGCGGCGCGCAGCAGGCCGCCTCGGCGACGCAGCAGTCCTCGGCCGCGATCGAGCGGCTCTCCGAGAACGCCAAGACCGCGGCGGAACAGACGAATCATGGCGCCGAGCGCGGCGAGCAGATCACCGAACTGCTCAAGGAGAACAAGGTCCTCATCGACACGATGATGCGGGGCGTGGCCGAGTCGGTCAGCGCCGGCCGCGCCAGCCGCGACCAGATCGCCGCGCTGGAACAGGTCAGCCGCCGCATCGACAAGATCGTCGACGCGATCACCACCGTATCGATCCAGACCAACATGCTCGCGGTCAGCGGCTCGGTCGAGGCGGCGCGCGCGGGCGAATTCGGCAAGGGCTTCGCGGTGGTGTCGACCGACATCCGCAACCTGGCGCGCGACTCGGCGGAGAATGCCGAGCGCATCAAGGATACGGTGAAGACGATCCAGGACACGATCGCGGTCGTCCGCACCGACCTGCGCGAGATCGCCGACACCGCCGCCGGCGAGGTGGAGAAGGGCATCGCGATCGCCGCCGGGCTGGACCGCATCGCGCTCGACGTCGGCGCGGTGGTGCGCGGCAACCACGAGATCTCGGGCGCGGCCGACCGCATCATGGCGACGTTGGGCGAGAGCAACGTCGCGGTCGAGCAGATCGCCAGCGCAGCGCAGCAGGCGCTGCGCGCGTCGGCCGAGGCGAGCAACGCCGCGACCGAACAGTCGCGCGGCGCCGAGCAGCTCGCCGCCGCGATCGAGGAGATCGCGTCGCTCGCCGACGAGCTGCAGGCCGCCTGATCGCGCTCTCCCACGGAAGGACAGCTAGATGACTGATCCCAGCATGAGCGCGGCCGAACCGCCGCCCGCGGAGGACCGCGGCGGCGCCGGCACCGATCTCTGCCAGTTCGTGATCTTCCACTGTGCCGAGGAGCGGTTCGCCGCCCCGCTGGCGCAGGTCAAGGAGATCATCCGCGTCCCCGACATGGTGCGGATGCCGCTCAGCCCCGCGGCACTGCTCGGCCTCGCCAACCTGCGCGGCACGGTGATGCCCGTGCTCGACCTACGCCACCTGTCGGGACTGCCCGCGGTGCTCGCCGACGAGGCCAGCCGCGTCGTGGTGCTCGACCACGGCCACCCGGTCGGGCTCATGGTCGACCGCGTCGCCAACGTCGTCTCGGTCGAGCGCGGTCGGCTCGAGGCGGTCGACCAGCTGCGCGCCGCCGTCGACGGCGCGCTGCTCACCGGCGTGATCAAGGACGAGGCCGGCGGCGTGGTGATGGTGCTCGACGTAGCTACCGCGGTGGGCCGCACCTTCGCCGCGATCGCGGCGGGCGAGCGCGACCAGACGCTGCACGGCGACGATCATCGCGACGACGTGGCACTCGCCGCCGACGACGCCGTGGTGGACGAGGACCAACTCGTCAGCCTCGAGGTCGACGCGCAGGAATATGCCTTCCCGATCGCCGAGGTGTAGGAGATCGTCCAGCTTCCGGCCGCGATCACCCAGGTACCGGGCGTGCCCGCGCACGTGCTGGGGGTGACGACGCTGCGCGATCGGCTGCTCCCGCTGGTGTCGCTGCGCGCGATCTTCGGCCTGCCCCCCGCGACCCGCTCCGAGACCAACAAGGTGGTCGTGGTGTCGCTGCCCGGCGCTTCGGGCCGACCGATGGCGATCGGCGTGGTGATGGACAAGGTCAACGCGGTGCTCCGCGTCGATCGCGCCGCGGTCACCCCGCTACCCGCGACGCTGGCGCACGGTGCGGACCGGGAGCGCGGCGAAATTCGCTCCATCTGCCGGCTCGACCAGGGGCGCCGGCTGGTCTCGGTCCTGTCCGCCGAGGCGATGTTCGATCCCACCGAACTGGCGGCGTGGCGCGCCGAACCTAAAGGCGCCGCCGCGCAGGACGACGCGGGCGACCGCAGCGATGACACGGGAGACGTGACGATGAGCGATACGCGCGGCGAGGACTCGCAATATGTGATCTTCCGCCTTTTGGGCGAGGATTACGGCGTCCCGGTCGAAGCGGTGCGGGAGATCGTGCGCGTGCCCGAGCAGCTCACGCGCGTGCCGCGCACCCCCGATTTCATCGAGGGCGTGATCAACCTGCGCGGCACCGTGCTGCCCGTGATCGACCAGCGCCGCCGCTTCGGGCTGGCCGAGGCAGCGCGCTCGGACCGGCAGCGCATCATGGTGTTCGTGATCCAGGGGCAGCACGTCGGCTTCATCGTCGACAGCGTGTCCGAGGTAGGGCGCATCCCCGACGCGGCGATCGCGGCCGCGCCCGAGCTCGCCGGCGAGCGCGCCAAGGTGGTGCGCGGCATCGCCAACCTCACCACGCAGAACCGCATGATCCAACTGCTGGACGTCGACGGCCTGGTCGATCCGGCCGAGCAGGCGGCGCTGCCCGCGCTCGGCGCGCTGGCGGCCTGAGCACCATGACGCGGATCCTCGTCGTCGACGATTCGGCGCTGATGCGGCGCCACCTCGTCCAGCTGCTCGAGCGCGAGGGCTTCACCGTGCGCACCGCGCGCAACGGGGTGGAGGCGCTGGCGCAGGTCGAGGCGTTCGACCCGCAGGTGGTGACGCTCGACGTCAACATGCCCGAGATGGACGGCATCACTTGCCTGTCGCGCATCATGGTGGGCAGCCCGCGTCCGGTGGTCATGGTCTCGTCGATCACCGAGCGTGCCGCCGAGGCGACGCTGCAGGCGCTCAGCCTCGGCGCGGTCGACTATGTCCGCAAGCCTGACGGCACGATCTCGCTCGAGGCGGTCGCGGCCGAGCTGGTCGCCAAGGTGCGGGTCGCCGCCAAGGCGCGGGTGAAGCGTCCCGCCGGCGCTTCGGGACCGGTCGAGCGGCAGCGGCCCGCGCCGGAGCCGGCGCGTTCGGTGCCGACCCGCGCGCGCGCCGGCTCGCCCGGGCTGGTCCTGCTCGGCGTGTCGACCGGGGGCCCCGCGGTGCTGGAGACGATCCTGCCCGCGCTTTCCGCCACCCTGCCCTGGCCGGTGCTGGTCGCCCAGCACATGCCCGGCAGCTTCACCGGCGTGTTCGCGCGCCGGCTCGACGCGCTGTGCGCGCTGACGGTGGAGGAGGTGCGCGCGCCTACCCCGCTGCGCCCCGGCCATGTCTATATCGCGCGGGGGGACGCCGACATGCTCGTCACCCGCCGCGCCGCGGGGCTGATCGCGCTATCGATACCGGCGAGCGAGCAGCACGCCTGGCACCCCAGCGTCACCCGGCTGGTCGACAGTGCGGCCGAGCAGCTCGCCCCCGAGCAGCTGATCGGCGTGCAGCTCACCGGCATGGGCGACGACGGCGCCGAGGCGATGGCGCGCCAGCACCGCCGCGGGATGCGCACGATCGCGCAGGACGCCGACAGCTCGGCGGTGTTCGGCATGCCGCAGGAGCTGATCCGCCGCGCCGGCGCCACCGTGGTGCTGCCGAGCGACCGGATCGCCGCGCAAATAACCCGCTGGCTGGTCGCGGAGCGCCACGCCGCACCCTCCCCTTTCGTTGATGCAGGAGCCGCCGCATGGCGCTGATCAAAGCCCGACGCGCGGCGCCCCACGCCGCGGCCGAGGCGACCCCGCCCACTCTCGACACGCTGGTGGCGCAGCTCGGCTCGCCGGTCGCATCCGAGCGTCGCGCCGCGGTGCGCGCGCTCGACGCCCATGAGGACGGCATCCCCGCGCTGTGCGACCGCGTCGCGGCGGAAGTCGCGCCGAGTGTGTGCGAGGCGATCATCGCCGCGCTGGTACGCCGCGCCTCCGCCGCTGGTCGCGGCGCTGCTGCCGCTGCTGCGCGACGGCACGCCGGTGCAGCGCAACGCCGCGCTCGAGGCGCTGGCGGTGATGCCCGAGCACGTCGCGCCGCACGTCGCCGCGCTGCTGCGCGACCCTGATAGCGACGTCCGCATCTTCACCGCCAACCTGCTGAGCGTGCTGCCCCACCCCAAGGCGGCAGCGTGGCTGGTGGAGGCGCTGGCCGATCCGCACGCCAATGTCTGCGCCGCCGCGGTGGACGGCCTCGCGGAGATCGGGGACGCGCGCGCGCTGCCCGTGCTTGCCGCGCTGCCGGCGCGCTTCCCCGACGATAGCTTCCTCGCCTTCGCGGTGCAGCTCGCATCACAGCGGATCGGCCAGTGAGCGTGACCGCCCCCTTGATCGATCCGCGCCTGCCGGTCGCGCGCGCGGACGACGCGCGCGAACCGATCTCGCCCCAGGACTACGCCAAATTCTGCGACTTCTTCTATCGCAAGACCGGGATCATGTTCGGCGCCAACAAGGCCTATTTCGCCGAGCGCCGGCTGCAGGACCGGATCGCGGCGACCGGTCACGCCGGCTTCCGCGACTATTTCACGATGCTGCGCTTCGAGATCGGCGGCACAGAGATGCAGCAGCTGGTCAACGCCATGACCATCAATGAGACCTATTTCTATCGCGAGGACTATCAATTCGACGCGCTGGTGCGGCACGTGCTGCCCGGCATCGCCGCCGAGCGCGCGCCGGGCACGCCGATCCGCATCTGGTCGCTGCCCTGCTCGACGGGGGAGGAACCCTATTCGATCGCGATGCAGATCCTCGAACACTGGTCGCAGGCCGACCGGTACGATATCGAGATCCTCGCCTCGGAGATCGACAGCCGCGCGCTCGCCGACGCGCGCGCCGGCGTGTACGGCGAGCGCGCGCTCCACCGCCTGCCGCCGGCGCTGAAGCAGCGCTATTTCACGCCGTACGGCGATGGCTACCGCATCTGCGACGCGCTGCGCGGCTCGATCGACTTCACCCAGGTCAATGTGGCGGATGCCGCGACGATGCGGCGCTATCGCGACATCGACGTGATCTTCTGCCGCAACATGCTGATCTACTTCGACGAGGTCTCGCGACGTCAGGCCGTGGAGACGCTCTACGACAGCCTCCGCCCGGGCGGCGTGATCTGTCTCGGCCATTCCGAGAGCATGAGCCGCATGTCGTCGCTGTTCGCCCCGTGCCGGTTCGGCACCACGATCCTCTACCAGAGACCCGTTGACCATGACTGAGCCGCACTCTCACGGCAAACGCATCCTCGTCGTGGACGACGGGATGACGACCCGCCTCTATTATCGCTCGGTCTTCGAGGCCGCCGGCTTCGTCGTCGAGGAAGCGGCCAACGGGCTTGAGGGGCTGGAGCGCGCGCTGGTCGAGCCGTTCGACCTGCTCGTCGTCGACGTCAACATGCCCAAGATGGACGGCTACACGCTGATCGAGCGGCTGCGCGGCGACGCCGCCGGGCAGGCAGTGCCCATCGTCACGATCAGCACCGAGGCGGGCACGAGCGACGCGGAGCGCGCGCTCGAGGCCGGGGCCAATCTGTATTTGATCAAACCCGCCGCGCCCGCAGCGCTGCGTCATTACGCCGCGCTGATGACGGGGGTGGCGGCGTGAGCGACCTGCTACTGACCCGCTTCGTCGAGGAGGCGCGCGAGCTGCTCCAGGCGGCCGCGGCCGGGCTGCTCGTGCTCGAGCGCGCGCCCGACGACGACGCCGCGATCAACGAGGTGTTTCGCGCGGTCCACACGCTCAAGGGCTCGTCCGGGCTGTTCGACGCCGCCGCGCTGACGCGGCTGGTCCATGCCGGCGAGGACCTGCTCGCCGCGGTGCGTGCCGGCGAATTCGCGTTGACCTCGCAGGTGCTGGACGAGCTGCTCGACAGTTTCGATCAGGTCAGCGTCTTCATCGACCAGCTCGCGCGCCACGGTCGGCTCGCGGCCGACGCTGAGCGCACCGCCGCGCACCATGCCGGCCTCCTGCGCGCGCATCTGGGCACGGCGTCAGGCGGCACGACGCCACCCACACCCGACGCGGCACTGACGGTGGCGCCGACCGACTGGCTCGCCGACTTCGATGCCGCCGCGCTCGCCGCCGCGACTGCGCGACACGCCGCGGGCGAGGCGATCCTCGTGCTGCGCTACGAGCCCGACGCCGCCTGCTTCTATACCGAGCGCGACCCGGTGGCGGCGATCCAGCAGCTGCCCGAGCTGATCGGCCTCGCGATCGCGCCGCGACAGCCGTGGCAGCCCGGCCCCGACTTCGACCCCTATGACTGCAACCTGCGCCTGACCGTGCTGACCGCGGCGACGCGTGAGGCTGCGGAGGAGGCGATGGCCTATGAACTCGACCAGTGCGCGCTGTGACTGCTACCCGGCGCCGATGCGGTCGACCCGGTCTCGCCCGTGCCGACCGCCGCGCACGGCGCGGGGGACGCCGCGACCGATAGCTCGCCGGTGCGCGTCCTGGTGTCGACTCAGCTGCGGCTGCTCGCGCAGTCCGGCTATGATCCGGCGCGGCTGAGCTCGGTCGCGGCGGTGATCGGCAACGCGCTGCGCAGCCTCGGCCATCATCTGCTCGCCGATTTGTGGCAGGCGGTTCTGGCCGAGGCGCATGCCGCGCAGGACGTCGCGCCGCTGCTCGGCTTTCTCGCCACGCTCGACCCGCTCGCCGACGCCGAGCCCGCGGCCGCCGCGGCGCCGCCGCGCGTGCCCGAGCCGCCGCGCCCCGCCGCCATGGCGGAGGCGCCCGCCCCGGCGCGCACGCTGCGGGTCGACCAGAGCAAGATCGACACGCTGATGACGCTCATCGGTGAGCTGGTCGTCTCCAAGAACGCGCTGCCGTTCCTCGCCAAGCGCGCCGAGGAGATCCACGGCTCGCGCGAGATGGCGCGCGAGATCAAGGAGCAATATGCGATCATCGATCGGCTGACGCAGGAGCTGCAGGGCGCGATCATGCAGGTGCGCATGCTACCGGTGGCCGAGATCTTCGACCGCTTCCCGCGGCTGGTGCGCGACCTCGGGCGGCGGCTCGACAAGCAGGTCGAGCTGGTCGTCGAGGGGCAGGACACCGCCGCCGACAAGACGATCATCGAGGCGCTCGGCGATCCGCTGCTCCACGTCGTGCGCAACTCGCTCGATCACGGCATCGAGCTGCCCGAGACGCGCGTCGCCGCGGGCAAGGCGGCCGCGGCGACGCTGCGGCTGCGCGCCTTCCAGGACACCGATAGCGTGATCGTCGAGGTCAGCGACGACGGCTGCGGCATCGATCCCACCGCTATCCGCGATGCCGCGGTGAGCAAGGCGCTCGTCACGCGCGAGGCGGCGGACCGGCTGACCGACCAGGAAGCCGTCAACCTGATCTACCGCCCCGGCTTCTCCACCGCGGCCGAGGTCTCGGATCTGTCGGGGCGCGGCGTCGGCATGGACGTGGTGCTCAGCACCGTGCACAAGCTGGGCGGACGCGTCTCGGTCCAGTCGCAGCTCGGCCAAGGCACCACCACGCGGCTGACGCTGCCACTCAGCATGGCGGTGACCCGCGTGATGGTCGTCGACATCGCGGGCAGCCTTTACGGCATCCCGATGGACCTTGTCGTCCAGACCGTGCGGTTGCGGCAGGAGGCGATCCGGCGCGTCGGTCGCGACGAGGTGTTCGTGCTGCGCGACGCGATCGTGCCGCTGGTGCGGATGGCGCAGCGGCTCGGCGCGGGCGAGGCGGCGCGCGCGCCGGGCGAGCGCGGCGAGGCGGTGCTGGTGTGCCGCGTCGCGGGCGAGACGATCGGCCTCGTCATCGACGATTTCCGCGAGGGCATGGACGTCATCCTCACGCCGATGGACGGACTGCTCGCTGCGGTGCCTGGCTATTGCGGCACCACCCTGCTCGGTGACGGGCGCGTCCTGCTCATCCTCGACCTCAAGGAGCTGCTGTGATGCCGATCCGCTACACGCGCGCCCGCGTGCATTTCGAACAGCGCTGCACGGTCGAGGTGGCGCTGGAGCTGGTCGCCTTCCTCGCCAGGACACCCAGGGCCAGCGTGTCGCTGGTGCACTGCACCGGCATGCACAGCGCGCTGGTCCAGGTGCTGCTCGCGTTCCGCCCACCGCTGCACGGCACGCCGTCGCCCGCGCTGGCGCCGCTGCTGCCCTTCCTCACCGCCGCGCCCGCGCCGGCATCCACCGACCACTGACGGAGTCACACGGAGCTACCATCTCTGATCCGATCCTGATCGTCGACGATTCCCCCTCGATGCTGATGAGCGTCGAGATCATGCTCGGCGAGACCAGCCTCACGGTGCACAAGGCCGAGAGCGGCGAGCAGGCGCTCGAGCTGCTCAGCGGCGGACTCAAGCCGGCGATGATCCTGACCGATCTGAACATGGGATCGCTGAGCGGGATCGACCTGGTCCGCGTCGCGCGCCAGCTGCCCGGCCTGAGCTTCACGCCCATCGTCCTGCTCACCACCGAATCGGCGCAGGACATGCGCAACGTCGCCAAGGCAGCGGGTGCGACCGGCTGGCTCACCAAGCCGGTCGAGGCCGATGCATTGCTCAAGATCGTCCGGAAGCTGGTGCCCTCGGCCTGAGCCCGCGCCGGGAGGAGTGACGCGATGCCGCACATGGTAGCGCTGGACACCGGACAGCAGGCCGAAACGACGGTGCCCGCCGCCGTGCTGGCGGCGCTGGCGGCCGAGCTCGACCGCCATTTCGTCGAGGCCGGCCGTACGCTCGCGAGCGCGGTCGGCGCGGTGCAGCGCGTGATCGGCGCGCTCGATGGCGTGACCCACGCGATCGATGCCGCCGCGGCGACCGAGTCGGTCGCCGATCTGCGCGCGGTCGCGCAGCGGCTCACCACCCTGCCCGCGGCGCAGGCCGAGCGCGACGCCGAGCTGGGCGCGATCGCGATCCAGCTCGACGTGATCCGCGCGCGCGTGCTGGAGATGCGCGACACGCTGCGGCTGCTCGAGCTCTACGGCCCCAACATCAAGATCGCGGCCTCGGGCGAGGCGGTGTTCGTCGATTTCGTGGACGGCATGTTGCACCGCTTGCAGCAGGGCGAGCAGCATATCGCGCACATCCTCGCCGAGCTGAGCACGCTCGCCGCCGGGATCACGCGCGGCAGCGCCGCCTCCACGCGGCTGCGCGCCGAGGGCGCGAAGGTGGTGCCCGAGGTGCCCGACCGGCTCGAGCATGACGCCGCGGCGCTGGACCGCTACCGCGAGACGCTGCGCCACGGCGCGGCCGAGCTCGCCGCGGCGGCGCGCACCGTGGCGAGGCGGGTCGGCTCGGCGCTCAACGCGCTCCAGGTCGGCGACAGCACGCGGCAGCGGATCGAGCATGTCGTGGCGACCCTGGCCTATGCCGACGCCGCCGAGCGCGACGGCGACACCGCCGTGGGCGCCCATCTGCGCGCGCTCGCCGCGGCACAGACCCACGCGCTGGCGGCCGACTTCGCCACCGGCGCGGCGCAGCTGGTCGAGGCGCTGCGCGCGATCGGCGACGAGACCGAGCGACTGCTCACGCTGATCGCGGCGATGGCCGAGGGCGACGGCGGCGACCCCTTGGGCGAGCTCGATCGCGACGTCGCGGCGGTGAGCGCCCTGACCGAGCAGCTGCACGACGCCGATCGCGACACCGACGCGCTGGTGCGGCTGACCACCGATTCGCTCGATGGCCTGGCACAGCGCTGCGACGGCTTGCGCCTGATCCGCCGCGACGTCGGCGACATGGCGGTGAACACCCGGCTACTGTGTCGTCGCTTCGGCGTGATGGGGCGTGCGGTGGCGGTGGTAGCGGTCGAGGTGGGGACCTGCGCGACACAGCTGGACCGCGCCACCGCCGCGATCACCGCCGCGATGGCGGCGCTGTCCGCGAGCGGCGCGACGATCGCGGCGTCGCATCGCTCGCGCGGTGGCGCCACCGGCCACCGGCTGGCGCTCGCCGCCGAGGTGATCCGCGACGGCCATGTGACCAGCGAACGCGGCATTCGCGACGGCGAAGGCGAGGCGCGCGCGCTCATCGCCGAGCTGCAGGCTGCCAATGCGGTGCTGGAGCGTCCGCTCGCGCTCGCCAGCGAGGTCGCCGCGATCGGCGAGCAGCTTGGCGCGCAGGGTGTCCGTGTCGCCGACACGCTGCCCGGTGTGGGCGACGCGGCGCTGCGCGCGCTGCTCGACCAGGTCGCCGCGACTTACACCATGACGGCCGAGCGCGACGTCCATGCCGGGTTCCTGCTGCCCGGCATGGCGCTGCTCACCGCGGAGTCGGAGGAAGAGGACGGGCTGTTCTAAACGGCGCCGGTGCCGCCGCGCTCAATAGGCGCGGCCGACCAGCACGCGTTCCACTGCCGGCGCGTCGGTGAAGACGCAGGTGCCGTCCGCCGGCGCCTGATCGCTCGGGGCGTTGCGCAGCGTCAGCTTGAGCGCCTTGAGCTTCTCCACCACCGCGTCGAGCGCGGCGCCGGTCGGACGTGCCCATTGCACCTCGAGCCAGCCCGGGTTGCGCGCCTCGGGCGCGAAATGCGCCGCCACCGCGGCCCAGTCGGCCGCCGCGGTGATCCCCGCGCGCAGCCGCGCCGCGGCCTCGTCGTACAGCGCCTGCTGGATCGCCTCGAGCAGCGCGGGCGCCTCGGCGACGAGCGCGTCGCGCGGCATCGCCACGCTGTCGAGCTTGCCGTCGGCACGGTACAGCCGGTCGCGGCGGATCAGCGAGACATTGCCCGCCGCCATGTCGCGCCCGCCCACCTCGATCACCAGCGGCGCGCCCTTCTTCACCCAGCCCCAGCGCTTGGTGGTCGACTTCACCGGCTTGAGATCGAGCAGCGCGCGCAGCGGCTCGCCCAGCGCGCTCTGCCGCGCCAGCGCCTGCTGCAGCTCGCGGCAATAGGTGACCAGCGCCTCGTCCTCGGGCGTGTCGCGCAGCATCGGCACGATCACCACCTGCCACGGCGCGACCCGCGGCGGCACGCGCATCCCGTCGTCGTCGCCGTGGACCATGATCAGCGCGCCGATGGTGCGCGTCGACACGCCCCAGCTGGTGGTGTTGGCGAGTTCGAGCTCGCCCGCGTTGTTCTGAAAGCGGATGTTCTGGGCGCTGGCGAAATTGGTGCCGAGGAAGTGCGAGGTGCCCGCCTGGAGCGCCTTGCCGTCCTGCATCATCGCCTCGATCGAGTAGGTCGCCACCGCGCCGGGGAAGCGCTCATTCTCGGGCTTCTCGCCCGCGACCACCGGCAGCGCGAGGTCGCTCTCGGCGAAGTCGCGGTACACCTCGAGCATCCGCAGCGTCTCCTCGCGCGCCTCCTCTGCCGAGGCGTGGGCGGTATGCCCCTCCTGCCACAGGAACTCGGCGGTGCGCAGGAACATGCGCGTGCGCATCTCCCAGCGGACGACATTGGCCCATTGGTTGATTAGCACCGGCAGGTCGCGCCACGACTGCACCCAGCGCGCGAAGGCGTGGCCGATCACCGTTTCCGAGGTGGGGCGGACCACCAACGGTTCCTCCAGCTTGGCCTCGGGATCGGGCACCAGCCCGCCCTTGCCGTCGGCGATCAGGCGATGGTGGGTGACCACCGCCATCTCCTTGGCGAAGCCCTCGACGTGCGCGGCCTCCTGCTCGAAATAGGAGAGCGGGATGAAGACGGGGAAATAGCAATTCTCGTGCCCGGTCGCCTTGATGCGATCGTCGAGCAGGCGCTGGATGCGCTCCCAGATGCCGTAGCCCCATGGCCGGATCACCATGCAGCCGCGCACGCCCGATTCCTCCGCCATATCGGCCTCGGCGATGACGGACTGGTACCAGGCGGCGAAGTCGGCCTCGCGCGTGACGGGGAGAGCATGCTTGATCATCGCGCGCCCGTACACGCGAAGCCGGGCGCGCGTAAACCGCCGCGTCGCGGGGCTCAGCTGCCGCGATAGGTCGAGTAGCCATAGGGACTCACGGCGACCGGCACGTGATAGTGCGCGGCGGCGTCCGTCACGCTGAAGGTGAGCGTGATCTCGGGGAAGAACGGCTTGGCCGCTTCGTCGGGGTAGCGCGCCATGTCGAACGTGAGTCGGTAGATGCCGACCCCGATCGTCGCGGGATCGCCGATCCGCCGCACGCGCCCGTCCGCGTCGGTGTTCGCCTCGCCGACGCGCTCCCAGCGACCGGCCGCCGACCGGCGTTCGAGGCTCACCGGCACGCCCCTCCCTCCTGTCCCGCGCGCCAGATCGAGCACATGAGTCGACACCTCGGCGGCGCGCGCCGGCGCCGCCGCGAGCGTGAGCGGCACCGTGACGATCACGGCGAAGGATCCGATATGACGCATCGAGAGCATAGGGGTTCTGCCTGACGTGGAGCAACATACCGGTAGCTCGCGAGGCATCGCTTCGTTCCGAGGTCGTTCCGTCGGCGAGGCGTCGCACTTACGTCACCAACGCGCACCGAAAGCCGCTATGGCGCCGCGCGTGGCATCCGATCGCATCCTGCTCGCCGTCGCGCTGCGGCTCACCTCGGTGGCGCTGTTCGCGCTAATGAACACCTGCATCAAGCTGGCTGAGGCGGGCGGCGCGCATCTCGCCGAGATCCTCTTCTGGCGTCAGTGCGGCGCGGCGCTGCTCGTCACCGCGGTGGTGGGCGTCGGGCCCGGGTTCGCGACGCTGCCGACGCAACGGTTCGGGGCGCATCTCGCGCGCGCGACCGTGGGGCTCATCTCGATGGCCTTCACCTTCTACACGCTGACGGTGCTGCCGCTCGCCGAGGCGACGACGATCGGCTTCTCGATGCCGATCTTCGCGACCGTGCTCGGCGCACTCGTGCTGAAGGAGCCGACCGGATGGCGCCGCTGGGCGGCGGTCGCGGTCGGCTTCGCTGGCGTCGTCATCGTGGCGCAGCCCGGCGGCCATGAGATCCCGCTTTACGGCGCGCTGAGCGGGCTGCTCGCGGCGGTGCTGACCGCGGTGGTGACGATCCTGCTGCGCACGATCGGGCGCACCGAGAGACCGCTCACCACCGTCTTCTGGTTCTCGACGCTCTCGCTGGTGCCGCTCGGGATCGCCTACGCGATCTGGGCGCAACCGCACACAACGTGGCTATGGGTTGTGCTGCTGTCGTGCGGCCTGTTCGGCGGCGCAGCGCAGGTGGCGATGACGAGTTCGCTCACCTTGGGGCCAGTCTCCGCGGTCGTGCCGATGGATTATACGTCCCTGCTATGGGCGACGTTGCTCGGTTGGCTGGTGTTCGACCACCTCCCCGACCGAGCGACCTGGGTCGGCGCGCCGGTGATCGTCGCGGCGGGGCTGTATATCGTGTGGCGCGAGCATGTCCGCCGCCGTGAGGAGACGCGGCAGGCGACGGCGCAGGGGATTGGCTGAGCGACGACGTCGGTTCGGCCGAGAAGCGGCGTCACCCGCGCCGGAGACGCGCCGGTCCGGATCGATCCGGAGAGATGATCAGGCGCCATGTGACGGCCGCGATCGCGACGGCGACCGCGCCCGGCACGCACAGGAACATCCCTTGGCTTGCCGGCGAGAGCACGAACATCGCCGGCCCGGCCAGCGTCAGACCGACGAAGGCGCCGCAGCAGAGGTAATCGCGTCTGCGCTTGCGCGCGCCTTCCACCAGCAGAAGCGCCAGTAAGAAGCAGATGATGAGCGCTATCGGGTCCCACGCGCCCGACGCGGCGGCCCATATCCCACGCCAAGGCGCGACGGTGTTCGCGGAGGTCAGCGGCTCTCCGCGCGCCATGGCCGCGAGATCGCGTCGGAGCAGATCGAGTGTCTTGGAGGGTTCTGCCGCGGTCACCCAGGACAGACAGCCCAGCAGATAGGCAAGCCCTTGCGCCGCCAGCTCCCGCCAATCGATCGAGATCCTCATCCTTCATTGTAGCAACGACGTGGCGCAGCATGCGCCAACGTCGCCGCCAAAGACCGCGGGTACGCTCGCCGGTCTGCCTGCTACTCCGCCGCCTGCGCCTCCGCCAACTTCGGCTTCCACACCAGCACCGGCTTGCGCGCCGCCAGCGTCTCGTCGAGCCGCGCGCGCGGGGCGAAATGCGGCGCGGTCTTGAGCGACTCGTCGCCCGCCTTGGCGCGCTCCGCCACCGAGCGCAGCGCGCCGATGAACTGGTCGAGCGCCGCCTTGCTCTCGGTCTCGGTCGGCTCCACCAGCATGGCGCCGTGGACGACCAGCGGGAAGTACATGGTCATCGGGTGATAGCCTTCGTCGATCAGCGCCTTGGCGATGTCGATCGTGGAGAAACCCGGCGCCATCCCGCGATCCGAGAAGATCGCCTCGTGCATGCACGGACCCGAGCCGGCGAACGGCGCGTCGAGCGTGTCCTCCAGCCGGCGCAGCACGTAATTGGCGTTGAGCACCGCGTCCTCGGCGACCTGGCGCAGCCCGTCCGCGCCGTGGCTGAGGATGTAGGTCAGCGCGCGCGTGAACATGCCCATCTGGCCGTGGAAGGCGACCATGCGGCCGAAGCTGTCGGCGTGATGCTCATCCGCATTCTCCTCCTCGACGAGGCGGAACTGGTCGCCGTCGCGCTCGACGAACGGCAGCGGCGCGAACGGCGTCAGCGCCTCGGAAAACACCACCGGCCCCGAGCCCGGCCCGCCGCCGCCGTGCGGGGTGGAGAAGGTCTTGTGCAGGTTGATGTGCATCGCGTCAACGCCGAGGTCGCCCGGGCGCACCCGCCCGACGATCGCGTTGAAATTTGCCCCGTCGCAATAGACGTAACCGCCCGCGGCATGGACCGCGTCCGAGATCGCCTTGAGGTCGCGCTCGAACAGGCCGCAGGTGTTGGGGTTGGTGATCATCACCCCGGCCACGTCCGGGCCGAGCCGCGCCGTGAGCGCCGCGGTGTCGACGCGCCCCTCGGCGGTGGCGGGAATGTCCTCCACGCTGAAGCCGGCGAAGGCCGCGGTCGCGGGGTTGGTGCCGTGCGCCGACTCGGGCACCAGGATGACCTTGCGGTGCCCCTCGCCGCGCTTCTTCAGCGCCGCCTTGATCGCAAGGATGCCGCACAGCTCGCCGTGCGCGCCCGCCTTGGGACTCATCGCCACCGAGTGCATGCCGGTGAGCGTGACGAGCCAGTGGGCGAGCTGGTGGATCACCTCCAGCGCGCCTTGCACCGTGTCGATCGGCTGGAGCGGGTGGACGTCGGCGAAGCCCGGCAGCCGCGCCATCTTCTCGTTGAGCCGCGGATTGTGCTTCATCGTGCACGAACCAAGCGGGAAGAGGCCGAGATCGATCGCGTAATTCTGCCGGCTCAGCCGCGTATAGTGGCGCACCGTCTCGGGCTCTGACAGGCCCGGCAGCCCGATCGGGTTCTTGCGCGTCAGGCCACCCAGCCGCGAGCCCGCCACGTCACCCGCGGCGAAATCGACGCCCGTCGTCTGGTCGTCGCCGATCTCGAAGATCAGCGGCTCCTCCAGCATCAGCGCCTTGTTGCCGGTGAAGGTCGCACCCGCCGCGTCGCCGCGGCCCGCGGGCGCGGTCGGCTTCCAGCCGCTCTGGTTGATCGTCATGCCAGCACCTCCGTCAGCGCCGTCGCCAGCGCCTCGATATCCTCGTCGGTCACCGTCTCGGTCACCGCCACCACCAGACCGTTCTCCAACGCCGCCTCGCCCGGGTAGAGCCGCCCGAGCGACACGCCCGCGAGCACGCCGCGCTCTGCCAGCGTGCGCACCACCGGCCGCGCTTCCTGCCCGAGGTCGAGCGTGAACTCGTTGAAGAAGGCGTCGTTGATCACGCGCACGCCGGGCACGCGCGCGAGCCGGTCGGCGGCGCGGCACGCGGTCGCGTGGTTGATCCCGGCGAGCCGGCGCAGCCCCGCCTCGCCCAGCAGGGTCATGTGGATCGAGAAGGCCAGCGCACACAGGCCCGAGTTGGTGCAGATGTTGCTGGTCGCCTTCTCGCGGCGGATATGTTGCTCGCGCGTCGAGAGCGTCAGCACGAAGCCGCGGCGCCCGTCGGCGTCGACGGTCTCGCCGCACAGTCGGCCGGGCATCTGGCGGACATATCTGTCCTTGCAACCGAACAGCCCGACGTATGGGCCGCCGAACTGGAGCCCAACGCCGAGCGACTGCCCCTCGCCGACGACGATGTCCGCGCCCATCTCGCCCGGCGCGCGCAGCGCCCCCAGCGCGACCGGCTCGGTCACCACCGCGATCAGCAGCGCCTTGTTCGCCTGGCAGGCCTCGGCGAGCGGCGTCAGGTCCGCGACGCGACCGAGGATATCGGGATATTGCACGACGACGCACGAGGTGTCCGCGTCGATCGCAGCGATCAGCTGGTCGACGTCGGTCTCCGCGGTCAGCGCGGGCGCGCCGGTCTCGAGCAGGTCGCCGGTGTAGCGCGCCATGGTCTTGGCGACCGACACGTAATGCGGGTGCAGCCCGGACGAGAGCAGCGCCTTGCCGCGCCGCGTGATCCGCCGCGCCATGCCGATCGCCTCCCAGCAGGCGGTCGAGCCGTCGTACATGCTGGCGTTGGCCACGTCGGTCCCGAGCAGGCGCGCGACCTGCGTCTGGAACTCGAACAGCATCTGCAGCGTGCCCTGCGCGATCTCGGGCTGATAGGGCGTGTAGGCGGTGAGGAACTCGCCGCGCTGGATCAGATGATCGACCGAGGCCGGCACGTGGTGGCGATAGGCGCCGGCGCCGAGGAAGAAGGGCACCTCGCCCGCGACGGTGTTCCTGCGCGCCAGCGCGGTCATGTGGCGCTCGACCGCCAGCTCGCTGGCGTGGAGCGGCAGGTCGCGCACGGGGCCGTCGAGCCGCGCGGACTCGGGCACGTCGACGAACAGGTCGTCGATCGAGGAGGCGCCGATCACCGCGAGCATGTCGCCGCGGTCGGACGGAGTGAGAGGAAGGTAGCGCATGGTCTGGTCTCTCCCGCCTCCCCTCGGGGAGGGGTTCCGCCCCTCCCGCGCGGGAGGGGCGTCACATCACAATTTGGCGACGAAGGCGGCGTAGGCGGTCTCGTCCATCAGCGCCTCGAGCTCGCTCGGATCGCTGAGCGTCAGCTTGAAGAACCAGCCCTCGCCCTCGGGATCCGAATTGACCAGCGACGGCTCGTCGGCGAGCGCGGGATTGCCCTCGGTCACCGTGCCCGACACGGGCGCATAGACGTCCGACGCGGCCTTGACGCTCTCGACCACCGCCGCCTCGTCGCCCTTGCTCAGGCTACGACCCGAGTCCGGCGCCTCGACGAAGACGATGTCGCCGAGCTGGCCCTGCGCATAGTCGCTGATGCCGACCGTGCCGGTCTGGCCCTCGACCTCGATCCACTCGTGATCCTCGGTGAAATATCGGCTCATCTCACTTCACTCCTCGGAAGTAACGGTGGGGAACGAACGGCATCCCGGTGACGGTCGCGCGGTGCGGCTTGCCGCGCTGCGACAGCGTCACGCTGGTGCCGGGCGCGGCGAGCGCCGCGGGAACATAGGCCATGGCGATCGGCGCCCCGACGGTCGGCGCGAAGCCGCCGCTGGTGACGCGGCCGACGGTAGCGCCGCCATCGTCGACCACGGTCGCACCCTCGCGCACCGGCTGGCGCCCCTCGACGAGCAGCCCGACGCGGCGCAGCGCCGGTCCCGCCTTACGCTCGGCGAGCACGCGCGCGGCGCCGGGGAAGTCGGCGGCCTCGCGGCGGCGCTTGGCCAGCGCGAAGCCGAGGTCAGCCATCACCGGCGTGGTGGTGGGATCGAGGTCGTGGCCGTACAGCGGCAGCCCCGCCTCGAGCCGCAGCGAGTCGCGGGCGCCGAGGCCGATCGGCTTGATCTCGGGCTGCGCCACCAGCGCGTCGGCAAGCGCCACCGCCGCCTCGGCGGGAACCGAGATCTCGACGCCGTCCTCGCCGGTATAGCCCGAGCGGCTGATCCACAGCTCGTGACCCTGCCAGTCGAACGCGCCCGCCTGCATGAACACCATGGCGTCGACGCCGGGGATCAGCCGCGCCACCGCGGCGACCGCCTCCGGCCCCTGCACCGCGAGCAGCGCATGCTCCTCCATCAGGTTGAGTGTGATCTCGTCGGGCAGACGCTCGATCATGTGCGCGACGTCGTCGTATTTGGTCGCGCCGTTGACGACCATGTAGACGCGGTCCTCGGCCTGCGGCGTCAGCATCAGGTCGTCGAGCACGCCGCCCTGGTCGTCGAGCAGCAGCGAGTAGCGCGCCTTGTTGAGCGGCGCGTCGCTGATCGCCGCGGGCATCAGCGCCTCGAGCGCGGCGGCGACGTTCGACCCCGTGATGCCGAGCTGGCCCATGTGGCTGACGTCGAACAGCCCGGCATGCTCGCGCGTCCACAGATGCTCGGCCATGATGCCCTCATACTGGACGGGCATGTGGTAGCCGGCGAACTCGACCATGCGCGCGCCGCGCTGGCGGTGCCAGGAGTCGAGCGGGAGGGCGAGGATCTCGATCGGCTCGAGCTCGTCGTCGATCGGGAGGTCGGTCGATGGGGGAACGGAGTCGCTCATCATCATGTCCGTGCGTGCGAGGGCGAATCGCGCCGGTCACCCGGCGTGATCCGTTTCCCCCTCTGTCACGGGACCTGAGAGCTTTCCCCGCGCACGCGCGGGTTACCCCTTCGGTGGGAGGCGCCTGCCCGAGACATGCGCCGCCGCTTTCCAGAGCGTCGATGAAGGCCGGCGCGGTCCCTGCTGCCTGAGAGATTCCGGGGTGGTTGCTCCTTCGGCGGCGGCTACCGGCCTGCAAGGCCCGCCGCACTCTCCCGCGCCTGCCCATGCCGGTCGCCCGGCATCGACGTGTCGCCGCTCTACGGCAAGCGCGGCCCGAGTCAATCGCGTTCGCGGCGCGCGACGGCCGCCGCGCGTCGGAGCCGCGCCCGTGCTAAGACGTTTGCACCACAGGAGAAGGAGCAACTCGCATGGACACCGCCACCTCACCCGCCGTCGACCGCATCGCGCGCGTCCTCGCCGGTCAGCATCTCAGCGCCAACGGACACGGCCAGTCGGAGTCGGCCTCTGCGCAGGTCGAGGCGACATGGAAGGACTATCGCGACGACGCGATCGCGGTGCTCCACACGCTGCGCGCGCCGAGCCCGGCGATGGCGGCGGCGGGCGATGTCGCGGTGTGGGAGCGGATGGTGCTCGCCGCGATCGCGGAGGCGAAACCGGGTATCGTGATGTGAGAACGGCGTCAGACGCGACCGCGGGCGATCTGATCGCCACCTGACCGCGCTGGGCTGAGACGCCGGCCCATCAACAGGCGCTCACTGACGCCAAGCCGTCGTTCCCGGTGCTTAGTGGCCAGGTGCGACGGGGGGAGGTGATCCGTCGCTGCTCGCCGTCAAGCGCGGGCCAGTGTTCTTCTGGCGGACGATCGCTCCACCGCCGCCGACACGCCCAGCACCGCCAGCCCACACACCGCCAGCGCCGCCCCGACATAGCCCGTCGAGGTCCAGCCATAGCCCGCCGCGATCACCATCCCGCCGAGCCACGGCCCCAGCGCGTTGGCGGTGTTGAACGCCGAGTGATTGAGCGCCGCCGCCAGCGCCTGCGCGTCGCCCGCCACGTCCATCAGCCGGGTCTGGAGCACACTGCCGAGCGCGCCGCTCACGCCGATCGCGAACATCGCCAGCAGCACCGACCAGAGATGCGGCGCCGCCAGCGGCCACAGCAGCAGCGCGACAAGCGCCCACACCAGCACCGCCGCCGCGGTGGGCAGCAGCGCGCGATCGGCGAAGCGCGGCACGACAATGTTGCCCAGCGTCATGCCCACGCCGAAGCTCATCAGCGCGAACGGTACCAGCCGCGGCCCGACCTGCGTCACCGCCGCCATCGTGTCGGCAAGATAGGTATAGACCGCGAACATGCCGCCAAAGCCGATCGCGCCGATGCCGAGCGTGAGCCAGACCTGCGCACGGCGCAACGCACCGAGTTCGCGCAGCGGGCTGGCGGCGGGGTCGCCGCGGTCGCGGGGCGCAAAGGCAGCGACCAGCGTTGCGGTCAACGCCGCGAGCGCCGTCACCACCACGAAGCACGACCGCCAGCCGAGCACCTGTCCCATAAAGTTGGCGAGCGGCACGCCCACGATCGTCGCCACGGTCAGCCCGAGCATCACGCGCGCCACCGCCTGGGTGCGCTTGCGCTGCTCCACCAGCGAAGCGGCGACCAGCATCGCGATGCCGAAATAGGCGCCGTGCGGCAGCCCCGCCACGAAGCGCGCCAGCATCATCGTCGCGTAGCTCGGCGCCAACGCCGAAAGCAGGTTGCCTACCGCGAACAGCGTCATGAGCGCGATCAGCAGCGTGCGGCGCGCCATCCGCGCGCCGAGCACCGCCAGCGTCGGCGCGCCGACCACCACGCCCAGCGCATAAGCGCTGATGACATGGCCCGCGGTGGGCGCGTCAACGTGCAGGCTCCGCGCCATGTCGGGCAGCAGGCTCATCGTCGCGAACTCGGTGGTGCCGATCGCGAAGCCGCCGACCGCGAGCGACAGATGGATCAGCCCGACGGGCGCGTGGCGCACGTCGGCGACGACGGTCGCCATGTTATTTCCCCGGTTGCGATGCTGTACCGGCCCAGCTGGCGATTGTGCAGTGCAGCGTCAAGGGTTCAGCGCGCCGGCACGACGACGCTCACGCCGGTGGCGTCAGCTTCAGCAAGCGTCCCTGCCCCTTCTCGCCGCCGTCCTCGAGCACCCAGATCGCCCCGTCCGGCCCCTGCTCCACCTCGCGGATGCGCGCGCCCATGTCCCACTGGTCGCCCTTGCCCGCTGAGGTGCCGTCGAGGTGAACGCGCAGCAGCGACTTGGACGAGAGCCCCCCGATGAAGGCGTCGCCGCGCCACTGCGGGAACAAGCCGCCCGAGTAGATCATCAGCCCGCCGGGCGAGATCGACGGGTTCCACCACACCTTGGGCGCCTCATAACCGTCGCCGGCGCGATGATCGGGGATGTCGCGGCCGTCATAGTGCGTGCCGTTGGAGGCGTTCGGCCACCCGTAGTTGCGTCCCGGCAGGATCAGGTTGACCTCGTCGCCGCCCTTGGGGCCCATCTCCTGCTCCCATAGGCGACCCGCGCGATCGAACGCGAGGCCGAGCAGGTTGCGGTGGCCGTAGCTCCACACCTCGGGGAGGAAGCCCTGCGCCGCGAGCGGGTTGCCGGGCGCAGGCCGGCCGTCCGGGGTGAGCCGCAGCACCTTGCCGAGCGCCGCCTGCTTGTCCTGCGCAGGCGTGAACTTCTGCCGCTCGCCCGCGGTGAAGAACAGATGCTGGCCGTCGGGGGAGAAAGCGATCCGGCCCGAGAAATGGCCGTCACCGTCCACCAGCGGGGTGGCGCGGTAGAGCGTCTCGACACCGGACAGCTGCTCCGCCCCCGCCGCCCCCGCGAGCGTGCCGCGCGCGAGCACCACGCCCTTGCCGCTTTGTCCGGCCGCCGAGTAACTCAGATAGACGCGGTGGCTGCGCGCGAAATCGGGGGCGAGCACCACGTCCATCAGCCCCCCCTGCCCCGCCGCGCTGACCGGCAGCGTCGCGACCGTACGCCGCGTCGCGCCGTCGGCGGCGACCAGCAGCAGCTGTCCAGCCCTCTCGGTGACCAGCATGCGGCCGTCCGGCAGGAAGGTCATCGCCCAAGGCGAGTCGAAGTCGGCCACCGGCGTGATCGTGAAGGGCGGCGTCGTCTGGGCGAGGGTCGGCGCGGCATAGGCCAGCAGCGCGGCGGCGAGTGTCGTGGCGATGCGACGGCTGATCATGGCGTATCTCCCCTGCGCCGGAGGACAGCGTCGCCCGGCCTTGGCCCTGCCTAGCCGGACGCGCGCGTGCGCTGAAAGCCTCGAGCGACATGGCCACATTTAGTTACACGATCGCCGCGGCCGCTGTCGGCGCGCGCGATTTTGTCCGTACACCACCCTGCCGCTTGCGACCGCGGGGGGAGGCCGCTATATCCGCGTTGCTTTCTCTTACATCGCGAGGTGCAAGGGGCTGCGGGGCTCGCTCCGCGGCGGCAACCAACGCATGTCCGGCAGGTGCACTTGAGCGACAACGACTCCCTCTACCGACTGATCGAACCCGAGGCGCAGGCGCTCGGTTTCGCGCTGGTGCGCGTGCGGCTGTTCGGCAAAGGGGACGAGCGCACGCTCCAGGTGATGGCCGAGCGCCCCGACACGCGCCAGCTCACCATCGACGACTGCGCCGAGCTGTCGCGCCGGCTGTCCGACATGCTCGACCAGCTTGAGGCTGAGGGACGCGACCCGATCGAGGGCGCCTACCGGCTCGAGGTGTCGTCGCCCGGCATCGACCGGCCGCTGACGCGTCGGCAGGATTTCACCGACTGGGCCGGCCATGAGGCGCGCATCGTGCTCACCGAACCGGTCGACGGGCAGAAACAGTTCAAGGGCGATCTGGAAGGGATCGACGCCGACGGCCAGATCGCGATCCGCCACTCGCGCACGCACGAGCTGGCGCGCGTACCCTTCGCGCTGATCGCCGACGCCAAGCTGGTGCTCACCGACCGGCTGATCGCCGCGACCGTGCCGCTCTCGATGGAGGGCGCCGACGAAGAGATAGAGGACATGTCCGCGGACGCGGACGCCGATACCGAAGAAGAGGAATCGAACTGATGGCCACCGGGGTCACCGCCAACCGTGCCGAGCTGATCGCGATCGCCAACTCGGTCGCGTCGGAGAAGATGATCGACAAGGCGATCGTCATCGAGGCGATGGAGGACGCGATCCAGCGCGCCGCGCGCACCCGCTACGGCCAGGAGATGGACATCCGCGCCAAGCTCGATCCCAACAACGGCGACCTGCGGCTGTGGCGCGTCGTCGAGGTGGTCGAGCTGGTCGACGACATCTACAAGCAGGTCGACGTCACCGGCGCGCAGAAGCTCCAGCCGGGCGCGAGCGTCGGGGACTATCTGGTCGACCCGCTGCCCCCGATCGAGTTCGGCCGCATCCAGGCGCAGGCCGCCAAGCAGACGATCTTCCAGAAGGTGCGCGACGCCGAGCGCGAGCGCCAGTATGAGGAGTTCAAGGACCGCGCCGGCGAGATCATCACCGGCGTCGTCAAGCGCGTCGAGTTCGGCCATATCGTCGTGGACCTCGGCCGCGCCGAGGGCGTGATCCGCCGCGACGCGCAGATCCCGCGCGAGGTGGTGCGCGTCAACGACCGCATCCGCTCGCTGATCCTGAAGGTGGTGCGCGAGAACCGCGGGCCGCAGATCTTCCTCAGCCGCGCCCACCCCGACTTCATGAAGAAGCTGTTCGCGCAGGAAGTGCCCGAGATCTACGACGGCATCATCGAGATCAAGGCGGCCGCGCGCGATCCCGGCAGCCGCGCCAAGATCGGTGTGATCTCGCACGATTCCAGCATCGACCCGGTCGGCGCCTGCGTCGGCATGAAGGGCAGCCGCGTCCAGGCGGTGGTGCAGGAGATGCAGGGCGAGAAGATCGACATCATCCCCTGGTCGCCCGACACCGCCACCTTCGTCGTCAACGCACTCCAGCCCGCCAACGTCGCGCGCGTGGTGATCGACGAGGAAGAGGATCGCATCGAGGTGGTCGTCCCCGACGACCAGCTGAGCCTCGCGATCGGCCGCCGCGGCCAGAACGTCCGCCTCGCCTCGCAGCTCACCGCCAAGGCGATCGACATCCTCACCGAGACCGATGCCAGCGAGAAGCGCCAGCAGGAGTTCGTGAAGAATTCCGAGCTGTTCCAGAACGAGCTCGACGTCGACGAGACGCTGGCGCAGCTGCTGGTGGCCGAGGGCTTCGGCGCGCTGGAAGAGGTCGCCTATGTCGAGCTCGACGAGCTCGCCGGGATCGAGGGCTTCGACGAGGATCTCGCGCAGGAGCTGCAGAGCCGCGCGCAGGAGGCACTCGACCGCCGCGAGCAGGCCGCGCGCGAGGAGCGCCAGGCCTTGGGCGTCGAGGACGCGCTGGCCGAGCTGCCGTATCTGACCGAGGCGATGCTGGTCACGCTCGGCAAGGCGGGAATCAAGACGCTCGACGATCTGGCGGACCTCGCCACCGACGAGCTGGTCGAGAAGAAGCGCGCCGAGCCGCGCCGCCGCAACGACGACGCGCCGCGCCGCGACTCGCGCAACGACGGTCGCGGCAACGGCGGCGTGCTCGGCGAGTACGGGCTGAGCGACGAGCAGGGCAATGAGATCATCATGGCCGCGCGCGCGCATTGGTTCGAGGACGAGGACGGCGCGGCGGGCGAGAGCGCCGACGCCGAGAGCGCCGGCGACGCGGGCGCCGAGCAGGAGACGCAGGCCTGATGCCGTTCGTCTCGATCCGATTGGCGGGCAGCGCGACGCGCGAGCAGAAGGCGGGGATCGTGGCCGATGTCACCTCCTCGCTGGTGACGCGGCTGGGTAAGAACCCGGCCGCGGTGCAGGTCGTGATCGAGGAAATATCAACCGAGAATTACGGCGCGGGCGGGCAATTGCTCGCCGACCGCGACGCGGGCGCGGCGGGTGCGGCGTCTTCCAGCCAGGGAGACGCGCATGCGGCACCCGGGCAATGAGACTCTAGGCGGTCTCGCGCAGTCGCTGGCTCACCCGTCATCCCGGCCTTGTGTCGGGATCCACCGTGCCGCGCGCCCGCCGGCGGTGGCGCACGCGGACAAGTGGGCCCCGGAACAAGTCCGGGGTGACGGCGCGAGTTGGGCTGACCGACTCTCACCCACGCAGCGGCGGCAAACCCAGACCGGCTGCCAGATCATCCCAATGCGGATTGTCGCGCTCGATGAGGTTGAACTTCCACTGACGTGGCCATCGTTTGATGCGCTTCTCGGCAGCGATCGCGTCGACCATCATCTCGGCCGTCTCATACCAGACGAGCCGCGTCACTTCGTGTCGCTTGGTGAAGCTGTCAGCGTTTCCGCAACGATGCTGCGCGACCCGCGCCGCCAACGCCGCCGTCACGCCGACGTACAGAGTGCCATGACGCGCGCTCGCCAGCAGGTACACGCAGGGCACGCGTTCGCGCATCGATGGGCCTCCCTCTTCATTATAAAGGAGGCGCGCGCATGAGCGAACCCGTCCGCTCCTGCATCCTCACGCGCGAGCGTGCCGATCCGGCGCGGCTCGTCCGCCTCGCGCTTGCCCCGGACGGGCGCATGCTGCCCGACGTGCGCGCCAAGGCGCCCGGGCGCGGCGCGTGGGTCGGCGTCGCGCGTCCCGAACTCGAACAGGCGATCGCCAAGGGCAAGCTGCGCGGCGCCCTCGCGCGCGCGTTCAAGACCGGCGAGCTGACCGTCCCCGACGATCTGCCCGACCTGATCGCCGCCGCGCTGGAGCGGAACGCGCTCGACCGACTCGGGCTCGAGGCGCGTGCCGGCACGATCGCGACCGGCGCCGAGCGGATCGAGACCGCCGCGCGCTCGGGAAAGCTGCACGCGCTGTACCACGCCGCCGACGCGCGCGAGGACGGGCGCCGCAAGCTAGCCCAGGCGTGGCGCGTCGGCAGCGATCGCGAAGGAAGTGACCTCAAGGGCTTGGCGTTGCCGGTCGAGCGCCCCATATTGTCGTTGGCGCTGGGCCGCGAGAATGTGGTACACATCGGCGTCATAGACCGCACCGCGGCCGGACGATTGGGCGAAGCGCTCGACCGCTGGCTGCACTTTATCGGCCCTGAACTGACCTCCGCACCTTGCGCTACGGCCGCGCAAGGCGCATCGGCGCCCGGCACCGCCGGGCCCGCTTCGGCCGTGAGATTGCACGAGGAATTTGAGTGAGCGAGACCGACAACGACAAGCCGAAACTCGGGATGCGCGCGCCGCTGGGGCTGAAGCGCACGGTCGAGACCGGCAAGGTGAAGCAGAGCTTCAGCCACGGCCGTAGCAATACGGTGGTGGTCGAGGTGAAGCGTCGCCGCGTGCTCGGTCCGCAGGGCACGCCCGAGCCGACGCAGGCGCCGACGCCCGAGCCGATCGCCGCCACTCCGGCGCCTGCCCCGGCGCGCCCCGCGCCGCGCCCGCCGATCTCCAACGAGACCGCGCAGGAGCGTCAGGCGCGCCTGCTGCGCGAGGCCGAGGACCAGCGCATGCACGCGTTGGAGGAAGCGCGTCGCCGCGAAGAGGGCGAGCGCCAGCGCGCGGTAGAGGACGAGCGTCGTCGCGCCGAGGAGCGCGCGCGCGCCGAGGCCGAGGCGCGTGCCGCCGCCGAGGCGCCTGCGCCGACCCCCGCGCCGGAACCAACCCCGGAACCGACCCCGGCGCCGGAGCCGACCCCCGCCCCGGTCGCGGAGGCGCCGAGCGCCCCGGCCGAGCCGGTCGTCGCCGAGCGCCCGACGCCAGCGCCCGCCCCGACGCCGACCCCGGCAGCACCGCCGGCCCCGCCGCCGGTGCTCGAGCTGGGCCGCGACCCGGCGATGCCGGCGCCGCGCCGCTTCTCGCCGGTCGCACGCCCCGAGATCCCCAAGCCGCAGCCCAAGCCCGAGCCGAAGCCAGCCCCTGCACCGACCGCCAGCGCCGCCCCGGCGGCGAGCGGCGGCGGGACCGCGGGCGGCGCGTCGCGCAGCCTGCCGAGCGGCCAGGCGACCCCGCGCAACGCCGCGCCGGCGCGGCCGCAGCAGCGTGACCGCAAGGGTGACGAGCGCCGCGGCGGCAAGCTGACCGTCACGCGCGCGCTCAACGAGGACGGCGCGCGCGCGCGCAGCCTCGCCGCGCTGAAGCGCGCGCGCGAGAAGGAGAAGCGCGGCTTCTCCGGCCCGCGCGAGCCGCAGGCCAAGCAGGTCCGCGACGTTCAGGTGCCCGAGGCGATCACCGTGCAGGAGCTCGCCAACCGCATGGCGGAGCGCGGCGCCGATCTGGTCAAGACGCTGTTCAAGATGGGCATGCCCGTCACGATGACGCAGACGATCGACCAGGACACCGCCGAGCTGCTGGTGACCGAGTTCGGCCACAATATCGTGCGCGTCTCCGACTCGGACGTCGATCTCGCGCTCGACACCACCGAGGATTCGGCGGACCAGCTCCAGCCGCGTCCCCCCGTTGTCACGATCATGGGCCACGTCGATCACGGCAAGACCAGCCTGCTCGACGCGCTGCGCGGCACCGACGTCGCCAAGGGCGAGTCGGGTGGCATCACGCAGCATATCGGCGCCTATCAGGTGACGCTGAAGGACAAGTCGAAGATCACCTTCCTCGACACGCCGGGCCACGAGGCCTTCACTGCGATGCGCGCGCGCGGCGCGGACGTGACCGACATCGTGGTGCTGGTGGTCGCCGCCGACGACGGGCTGATGCCGCAGACGATCGAGGCGATCAACCACACCAAGGCGGCAGGCAAGCCGATGATCGTGGCGATCAACAAGATCGACAAGCACGACGCCAACCCGCAGCGCGTGCGCGAGCGTCTGCTCGAGCATGACGTCCAAGTCGAGATGATGGGCGGCGAGACGCAGGACGTTGAGGTGTCCGCGCTCAAGAAGACCGGCCTCGACGAGCTGATCGACAAGATCCAGCTCCAGGCCGAGCTGCTCGATCTCACCGCCAACCCCGATCGCGCCGCCGAGGGCAGCGTGATCGAGGCGAAGCTCGACAAGGGTCGCGGGCCGGTCGCGACGGTGCTGGTCACGCGCGGCACGCTCAAGGTCGGCGACGTCTTCGTCGTCGGCGCCGAGAGCGGCAAAGTCCGCGCGCTGGTCGACGACAAGGGGCGTCAGCTCAAGCAGGCGGGGCCGTCGATGCCGGTGGAGGTGCTCGGCCTGTCGGGCACGCCGTCGGCCGGCGACCAGCTCCAGGTGGTCGAGAACGAGGCGCGCGCGCGTGAGGTAGCCGAATACCGCCAGAGCGTGCTGCTCCAGAAGCGCACCACCGCGGCGCCGACCAGCCTCGAGAACATGTTCTCGGCGCTGCGCGCCAACGCCGCGATCGAATATCCGCTCGTGGTGAAGGCCGACACGCAGGGCACGGTCGAGGCGATCGTCGCGTCGATCAACAAGATCTCGACCGACCTCATCAAGGCGCGGGTGCTGCACTCGGGCGTCGGCGGGATCACCGAGAGCGACGTGACGCTGGCGGGTGCGTCGGGGGCGCCGATCATCGGCTTCCACGTCCGCGCCAATGCCAAGGCGCGCGAGATCGCCGAGCGGCAGAAGGTGGCGCTCAAGTACTATGACGTCATCTACGACCTTATCGACGAGATCCGCGCCGGCATGGCGGGCGAGCTCGGGCCCGAGGCGTTCGAGACGGTGGTCGGCCGCGCCGAAATCCGCGAGGTCTTCTCCGCGGGCAAGCACGGCAAGGCGGCGGGTCTGCTCGTCACCGAGGGTGTCATTCGCAAGGCGCTCAAGGCGCGCATCACGCGCAACGACGTCATCATCTACCAGGGTGAGATCGCGTCGCTGCGCCGCTTCAAGGACGACGTCGCCGAGGTGCGCGCGGGCCTGGAGTGCGGTGTCACGTTCTCGCAGAACTTCGTCGACATCAAGGCCGGCGACTATCTCGAGACGTACGAGGTCGAGCTGCGCGAGCGCACGCTGTAAGGGATGACGACGCTCGGTACGGTCACCCCCGTCTTGCGCAGCTTCGATGCGGCGCGGACGCGGGCGTTCTATCTGGATTTCCTCGGCTTCGAATTGGTGTTCGAGCATCGGTTCGAGCCGGGGATGCCGCTCTACATGGGCGTCAAGTCCGGGGATTGTACGCTGCACTTGTCGGAACATTACGGCGACGGCGCGCCGGGCGCTTCGGTGCGGATCGCGTGCGACGATGTCCTGGCCTATGCCTCGACGCTGCGCGGGCGCGGGTTCGAGAATGCGCGTCCGGGCGAGCCGCAGCGGATGCCATGGGGCGCGCTGGAGATCGGCGTGCACGATCCGTCGCACAACCGCCTGACCTTCTTCACCCCTGTCGACGGTAATGACGATGAATGAGCAGAGCGGCGAACGCTCGGTCCGCACGCTGCGCGTCGGCGAGCAGGTGCGTCACGTGCTGTCGGAGATCCTCCAGCGCGGCGACGTGCATGACGACACGCTGGCCTCGCACATGGTCAGCATCACCGAGGTGCGGATGTCGCCCGACCTGCGCCACGCCACCGTGTTCGTGAAGCCACTGCTCGGGCGCGACGAGGAAGCGGTGCTCAAGGCGCTGCGCACCAACACCGCCTATCTCCAGCGCGAGGTGGCGCATCGCGTGCGCACGAAATACGCCGCCAAGCTCAAGTTCCTGGCAGACGAGAGCTTCGACGAGGGCAGTCACATCGACTCGCTGCTGCGTCGCCCCGAGGTGGCGCGCGACCTGCCCGCCGAGGGCGAGGACGATTGACGCTCCCGCCGGTAAGACGCATCTTACCGGCATGAACGCGATCACGCGACTTTCGGACAAGGGCCAGGTCGTCGTCCCCAAGGCGATCCGTGACCTGAAGGGCTGGGCCCCGGGGCTTGACCTCGAGGTCGTCGACGCCGGCGACGGTGTAATGCTGCGGCCGCGCCGTCGGGTCAAGACGCTGACGCCATCAGAGGCGGTGGCGCGCTTCAAGGAGATCTACCAGCATCAGGGTCCGCCCGTCACGCTCGAGGAGATGGACGAGGCGATCGCCGAGGAGGCCGCTCGTCGAGCCGAGCGCTGGTGACCACCGCGGTCGACACGAACGTGGTGCTGCGATGGATCACGCGCGACGATCCGGTACAGGCCGCGGCCGCCGATCCTATCTTCGACAAGCCTGTCATCATCACCACGACGGTTTGCTGGAGACCGAGTGGGTCTTGCGCGGACGACGCTACGCGATGCGGCGCAACACCACCGCCACCCTCTTCGAGCAAATCGCGGAGACCACGACGGTGACGCTCGAGCACGAGGACGGCGTACGCTGGGCCATCGGGCGATATCGTTTGGGCGCCGATTTCGCCGACATGATCCACCTCGTCGTACCGGCGGAAGCCACACGCTTCGTCACCTTCGACCGCCGTCTCGCCCGGCACGCCGGCACCGAGGCCCCGCTCGCGATCGAGACGCTCGCCTGATGGCCAAGCTGTATTTCTACTATGCCAGCATGAACGCGGGGAAGTCGACCAACCTGCTCCAGGCCGACTTCAACTACCGCGAGCGCGGCATGCGCACGATGCTGTTCACCGCCGCGGTGGACGATCGCTTCGCCGCGGGCACGATCACCTCGCGGATCGGCCTCACCGCGCCCGCCACGATGTTCGACGCCGCGACCGACCTCGCCGCGGTGGTCGCGGCCGAGCACGCGCGCGCGCCGCTGGCGTGCGTGCTGGTGGACGAGGCGCAGTTCCTCACCGCCTCACAGGTCGACCAGCTCGCCTGGCTCGCCGACGTCGAGGACGTCCCCGTGCTCGCCTATGGCCTGCGCACCGACTTCCTCGGCCAGCTCTTTGCGGGCTCGGCGCGGCTGCTCGCGCTCGCGGACTCGCTGGAGGAGATCAAATCGGTGTGCGCGTGCGGGCGCAAGGCGACGATGAACCTGCGCGTCGACGCCGGCGGACGCCCAGTCACCGCGGGGCGCCAGACCGAGATCGGCGGCAACGATCGCTATGTCGCGCTGTGCCGGCGCCATTTCAGCGCGGCATTGGCAGAGGGGTGAGCGCTGAGCCGATCCTGCGGGTGAGCGGCATCAACCATGTCACGCTGGCGGTGAGCGACGTGGCGCGCTCGCTCGCCTTCTACCGCGACGTGCTGGGGTGCACCGTGCGTGCGCGCTGGGCGCACGGCGCCTATGTCGAGGCGGGCACGCTGTGGCTGTGCCTGCTCCACGACGACGCCGCGCGCACGGCACCACACCCCGACTACACCCACCTCGCCTTCAGCGTGGCAGAGGCGGACTATGCGGCGCTTAGCGCGCGCCTGACGGCGGAGTGCGTGATCTGGAAGACTGATCGCAGCGAGGGCGCGTCGACCTATTTCCTCGATCCCGACGGCCACAAGCTGGAGATCCACCTCGGCACGCTCGAGACGCGGCTGGCGCACTATCGCCAACACCCTCTCAAAGGCGTCGAGGTCATCGCGCGCGAGACCGACCGACCATCGCCGGAGGCTTGACGCCTTATTGAATATCGATAACATCGATAATCAATAAGGAGAGTGTCAGATGAGGGATCGTGTCCTGATCGTCGCCAGCGGCGTGGTCCGCGTCGCGGGATGGGTGAACAGCCTCGCCGCCGCCGGCTTCGTCGTCGCCGTGGCGCTCTCCTTCGCCTTCGCCGACGCGATCGGCGCGCATCTCCTCGCCAAATATCCCGGCCACGACATCGCCCTGACCGTCGCGATGCTCCGCACCATGGCGGCGCTGGGACTGATCGGCTGCGTTGCGGTGCGCCAGATCCTGGTGGCGCTCGGCGCCATCCTGTCGAGCGTGCGCGCCGGTGACCCGTTCGTCGCCGCCAATGCCGCCCGGCTCCAGCGGATCGGCTGGGCACTGCTGCTGCTGCAGGTGCTCGACCTGGCCGACGGCATGTTCGTGCTGGGCTTCGATCGGCTCGGCGTCGACCACGCCACCTGGGTGCCCGGCTTCACCGGCTGGGTTGCAGGGCTAATGATGTTCGTGCTCGCGCGCGTCTTCCGAGCCGGTGCGGCGATGCGCGACGATCTGGCGATGACGATCTGATGCCGATCCTGGTCAACCTCGACGCGATCCTGCAGGCGCGCGGCATGACGCTGACCGGCCTCTCGCAGTCGGTCGACATCACGTTGGCGAACCTGTCGATCCTCAAGACTGGCAAGGCCAAGGCGATCCGCTTCTCCACCTTGGAGGCGATCTGTCACGCGCTCGACTGCCAGCCCGGCGACATCCTCGTGTTCGATGACGAAGGAGATGTCCGATGATCGCGCTGTTCCTGCGCACCTGGGGCGGCGCGTTCCGCGACGCCGCGCGGCTGGTGCGCGCGCTGCCGCTGCTGGTCGCGGTGATGGTCGGGCTGGAGCTCGCGCAGCACGCGGTCGAGTTGCGGGTCGGATTCTTCTCGCCCGATCGCGCGGTCCACGCCGCCGCGGCAGATCATCCGCTGCGGCTCGCACTCGGCTGGCCCAAGATGATCGCGCTCAGCCTCGTCGCCTTCGCCGCGACGCGCCGGCTGCTCGCGGGCGAGGCGCCGCTCCGTCCCGCCGCGGAGGCGATGCGCCGGCACTATCTGTGGGTCATGGCGCTTGAGCTCATTCCCGCCGCGATCATCATCCACGCCCCCGCGATCGCGGCCGCGCTGGGCGTCGGGGCGGGAGCGGTACTGCCGCTCCGGGTGACGACCGGCTTGGCGCTGCAGCTCGCCGAGCCGGCATTGTTCCTCTGGTTCGCCAACGCCGCCGCGGGGTCGGGCGGAGTCGGGCCGGTCGCCTCCGCGCAAGCGACCCGGTGGCTCTATCCCTGGGCGCTGCTGCTGATGCTCGCGGCGCGACTGCCGCTCGCGCAGCTGCACGGCCGTCTCAACCTATGGGCGGTGGGCCAGACGACCGCTACGCAATGGGGCCTGCTCGCGCTCGACGCGCTGGTCGTCGGGATCCTGGCGCTCGTGGTGCCGGCGGCGCAGTTAAGGGCCGCGCGGGTGATCGCCGCCCGGCGAGCGCGGCCGTTGCTCGTCGACGCGCCCGCCACCTAGCCGAAGCGCGCGCCCTCGCCTATCTCGCGCGTCATGGACCCCACCGGCATCATCTGGCGGGCGGCAGTGTGGATCATCCCGCTGGTGCTCGCGATCGTCTTCCATGAGGTGAGCCACGGGCTGGCCGCGCGCGCGCTCGGCGACCCCACCGCCGCCGAGCAGCGCCGGCTGTCGCTCAACCCGCTGCGCCACGTCGATCCGGTCGGCACCGTGATCCTGCCGCTGCTGCTCGCGCTGGCGAAGGCGCCAGTGTTCGGCTGGGCCAAGCCGGTCCCGGTCGACGCCCGCCGCCTGCCCCACCCGCGTCGCGACATGATGCTGGTGGCGCTCGCCGGGCCGGGGTCGAACCTCGTGCTCGCGCTGGTCGGCGCGGTGCTGCTCGGCGCGCTCACCCCCAGCCTCTATGGCATCCAGCCCGGCAGCCTCACCGCCTTCGTCGCGGCGAACCTGCTCAACTTCGTGATGATCAACGTCTTTCTCGCCATCTTCAACCTGATCCCGCTGCCGCCGTTCGACGGTGGGCACGTCGTCGCCGGGCTGCTGCCCGAGCGGTTGGCGCAGCGCTGGGACCAGCTCGCGAGATATGGCCTGCTGCTGTTCATCCTGCTGCTGCTGGTGCTGCCGTCGATCGTGCCCGGCGCCAACATCGTCCAGCGGCTGGTGGCGCCGCCGGCGCAGGCGCTGACCGAATGGTATCTCGGCCTCGCCCAGTCGATCGCGGGTTGAGCGCGTGCACGGCTGGCTGATCCTCGACAAGCCGCTCGGGCTGGGGTCGACGCAGGGCGTCGCCGCGGTGAAGCGGGCGCTGCGCACCGCGGGCGCGCCCAAGCTTAAGGTAGGGCACGGCGGCACGCTCGACCCGCTCGCCACCGGCGTGCTGCCGATCGCGATCGGCGAGGCGACCAAACTCGCCGGGCGGATGCTCGACGGCGACAAGGTCTATGACTTCACGATCCGCTTCGGCGAGCAGACCGACACGCTCGACGCCGAGGGAAAGGTGATCGCGACGAGCGACGTGCTGCCGACGCTGGCGGGGCTGGAGGCGGTGCTGCCGCGCTTCACCGGGCCGATCGCGCAGGTGCCGCCGGCCTATTCGGCGCTCAAGGTGGACGGCGCGCGCGCCTATGACCTGGCGCGCGCGGGCGAGGAGGTGGTGCTCGCGACGCGCGGCGTGACGGTGCATGGGCTGGCGGTATGCAAATCCTTCCCCGCACGGGGAGGGGGATCATCGCGTAGCGATGGTGGAGGGGGGGCGGCCACGAGCGACTCGCTGGCGGCGAGCCCCCTCCACCCCTCGCCTTCGGCGAGCGGTCCCCCTCCCCGTGCCGGGGAGGATCTTATCCGGCTCGACCACGTCACCCTCACCGCCTACGTCTCCAAAGGCACCTACATCCGCAGCCTCGCCCGCGACATCGCGCTGGCGCTCGGCACGGTCGGCCACGTCACCTATCTGCGCCGCACCAAGGCCGGCCCGTTCACGCTCGCCGAGGCGTTATCGCTGGACAAACTCGACGAACTCGCTAAGGCGCGCGGTCTTGAACACTCCCTTCTGCCGCTGGGCGCGGGGCTGGACGACATCCCGGCTCTCTCGCTCACTCCCGACCAGGCAGGGGCGCTCCGTCAGGGGCGAGTGCTGGCCGGGATCGCCGCCGACGACGGCCAGGCTTTCGCGCTGCTGGGTGAGACACCTGTCGCGCTGGTCGAGGTGGAAAGCGGGCTCGCCCGCGTCGTCCGTGGCTTCAACCTGTAACGTACCGATGTCGCTAGGAAGATAAATGACGATCACCGCTGAACGCCGCCAGGAAGTCATCAAGGATCACGCCCGCGCCGATGGCGACACCGGGTCGGTCGAGGTCCAGGTCGCGATCCTGACCGAGCGGATCAAGAATCTGACCGAGCACTTCAAGGGCCACGCCAAGGACAACCACTCCCGCCGCGGCCTGCTGATGATGGTCAACAAGCGGCGCTCGCTGCTCGACTATCTCCGCAAGAAGGACGGCGACCGCTACGTCGCCCTCATCGCGAAGCTCGGTCTTCGCAAGTGACACAAAGGGGCGGCCCGCAAGGTCCGCCCCTTTTGTCATCCCGGACTTCGATCCGGGATCCAGCAAGCAGGGGCGCGGGAGCGCCCGGCCGGTCCGCTGGAGCCGGCGCGGGAGGACGGACAATAAGGTCCGCCCTTCCCTGGGCCGCTACTGGCCCACTCGCAGGCCCCTCGGTGATCCGCACCGGGGAGTGAAGGAAATGATATGTTCGACACCAAGAAAGTGGAAATCCAGTGGGGCGGCAAGACGCTGACCCTGGAGACCGGCCGCGTCGCGCGTCAGGCCGACGGCGCCGTGATCGCGACGCTCGGCGAGACGGTCGTGCTGTGCGCGGTGACCGCTGCCAAGACGGTCAAGGAGGGGCAGGACTTCTTCCCGCTCACCGTCCACTATCAGGAGAAATTCTCCGCCAGCGGCCGCATCCCCGGCGGCTTCTTCAAGCGCGAGCGCGGCGCGACCGAGCGCGAGACGCTGATCAGCCGTCTCATCGACCGCCCGATCCGCCCGCTGTTCCCCGAAGGCTTCTACAACGAGATCAACTGCATCGCGCAGGTGCTCTCGTATGACGGCGAGAACGAGCCCGACATCGTCGCGATGGTGGCGGCCTCGGCGGCGCTGACGATCTCGGGCGTGCCCTTCATGGGCCCGATCGGCTGCGCGCGCGTCGGCTACAAGGACGGCGAGTATCAGCTTAACCCGACCGACGGCGAGGTCGCCGAGGGCGAGCTCGACCTGGTCGTTGCCGCCACGCACGACGCGGTGATGATGGTCGAGTCCGAGGCCAAGGAGCTGTCGGAAGAGGTGATGCTGGGCGCGGTCATGTTCGCGCACAAGGCGTCGCAGCAGGTGATCAACGCGATCATCGACCTCGCCGAGCAGTCGGCCAAGGACCCGTGGGAGCTCGCTCCGGTCGACGACAAGTCGGCGACCATGGCCAAGCTGAAGAAGGCGATCGGCAAGGACGTCGAGGCGGCCTACAAGCTGACCGACAAGCAGGCGCGTCAGAACGCGCTCAACGCCGCGCGCACCAAGGCGCGCGAGGCCTTCGCCGACCTCAAGGAGAGCGACCCGGCGCAGTATCTGGGCACGCTGAAACTGGTGAAGAAGCTCGAGGCCGATATCGTCCGCGGCGCGATCCTCAAGAGCGGCCGCCGCATCGACGGGCGCGACACCAAGACGGTGCGCCCGATCGCCGCGGAGGTCCACTTCCTGCCGCGCGCGCACGGCTCGGCGCTGTTCACCCGCGGCGAGACCCAGACGATCGCCACCACGACGCTGGGCACACGCGACGCCGAGCAGATGATCGACGGGCTCAACGGCCTGTCGTACCAGCATTTCATGCTGCATTATAACTTTCCGCCCTATTCGGTCGGTGAAGTGGGCCGCTTCGGCGCGCCGGGTCGTCGTGAGATCGGCCATGGCAAGCTGGCGTGGCGCGCGCTGCACCCGGTGCTGCCGACCAAGGAGGAGTTCCCCTATACGATCCGCGTCACCAGCGACATCACGGAGAGCAACGGCTCCTCGTCGATGGCGACGGTGTGCGGTGGCAGCCTGGCGCTGATGGACGCGGGCGTGCCGCTCAAGCGTCCGGTCTCGGGCATCGCGATGGGCCTCATCCTCGAGGGCAAGGACTTCGCGGTCCTCAGCGACATCCTCGGCGACGAGGATCACCTCGGCGACATGGACTTCAAGGTGGCGGGCACGTCCGAGGGCATCACCAGCCTTCAGATGGACATCAAGATCGCCGGTATCACCGAGGAGATCATGAAGGTCGCGCTGGCGCAGGCCAAGGACGGCCGCGCGCACATCCTCGCCGAGATGAACAAGGCGCTGGGTGAGACCCGCACCGAGCTGTCGGCGCACGCGCCGCGGATCGAGACGATGCAGATCGACAAGTCGAAGATCCGCGACGTGATCGGCACCGGCGGCAAGGTGATCCGCGAGATCGTCGCCACCACCGGCGCCAAGGTCGACATCGACGACGAGGGCGTGATCAAGATCAGCTCGTCGGACGGCGCGCAGATCGAGGCGGCGATGAACTGGATCAAGGGCATCGTCGAGGAAGCCGAGGTTGGCAAGATCTACAACGGCAAGGTCGTCAACATCGTCGACTTCGGCGCCTTCGTGAACTTCATGGGCGGCAAGGACGGTCTCGTCCACGTCTCCGAGATGAAGAACGAGCGCGTCGAGAAGCCGGGTGACGTCGTCACCGAGGGCCAGGAAGTGAAGGTCAAGGTCCTCGAGATCGACCCGCGCGGCAAGGTCCGCCTGTCGATGCGCGTCGTCGACCAGGAGACCGGCGCTGAGCTGGAGGACACCCGTCCCGCGCGCGAGCCGCGCGGCGAGCGCAGCGATCGCGGCCCGCGCCGCGAGGGCGGCGGGCGTGACGGTGGTCGCGGCGGTGACCGTGGCGGCGATCGCGGCGGTGACCGCGGTCCGCGCCGCGAGGGCCGTGGCCCGCGCCGCGAGCGCGCCGAGGGCGGCGCCAAGGAAGGCGGCGACGAGGGCGATGCGCCCGCGTTCGCCCCGGCCTTCCTGACCGGCGACCGCGACTGAGTGAGCGCCGTGCTCCTGCGGACGCAGGAGCAAGATCTCCTTGGACGCCGCGAAAGCCACCTCATCAATGCGAACGGCCCCGGCAGCGATGCCGGGGCCGTTCTCGTATCAGCGTCCCGCGATGCTCTGCGTCAGGGCGCGGGCCGCTCGGGCTGCGCCTCGGCGAGGATCACCGCGAACAGGCCCTTGTCGTCGATCCATTCGCGCACCGGGGTCCAGCCGCCGCTGCGGAGCAGGATTCGCGCGTCGCGCTCGCCGTACTTGTGGCTGTTCTCGGTGTGAATCGTCTCGCCCTCGGCGATGTCGAACGCGCGCCCGTCCACCTCGAACGACACGTCGCGACGCGCCTCCAGGTGCATCTCCACGCGCGCGCGATCGTCGTTCCACACCGCGCCATGGCGGAAAGCGTCGAGCGGGATCGTCCCCTCAAGCTCGCGGTTGATCCGCTCGAGCAGGTTGAGGTTGAACGCCGCGGTGACGCCCTGCGCGTCGTCATAGGCGGGTAGCAGAACGTCGGGCCGCTTGATCCGGTCCATGCCGATCAGCAGCATCGCCCCCTCGCCCAGCGAGGCGCGCATGGCGCGCAGCAGGTCGACCGCGGCGAGCGGGATCAGATTGCCGATGGTCGAGCCCGGGAAGAAGCCGAGCTTGGGCAGATCGGCGACCTGAGCGGGCAACGTCAGCGGGCGCGTGAAATCGCCCTCGAACGGCAGCACCGGTAGACCGGGGAAGGCCTGCGCCAGCGCCTGTGCCGACTCGCGCAGGAAGTCGCCCGAGATGTCGATCGGCACATAAGCGGCGGGCTCGACGCAGCGCAGCACCACCGGCGTCTTGGTCGACGAGCCCGAGCCGAACTCGACCACCGCACGCCCCCGTCCGGCGAGCTGGCGCAGCTCTGGGCAGAGGTCGTGGAGCAGCGCCGTCTCGGTGCGGGTCGGGTAATATTCGGGCAGCTCGGTGATCTGCTCGAACAGCTGCGAGCCACGATGATCGTAGAACCAGCGCGCGGGGATCGCACGCGGGCGGCGTGTGAGCCCGGCGAGCACGTCGGCGCGGAACTGGGGATCGGCGAGGCTGGCCTGGCCGTCGTCGATCTCGGGCTTGAGCATGTCAGAGGTCCTTCGCGAGACGAACGCCGGTGAATTGCCAGCGCTGATGGGGGTAGAAGAAGTTGCGGTAGCTGGCGCGCGCATGGCCGCGCGGCGTGGCGCAGCTGCCGCCGCGCAGGACGAACTGCCCGCTCATGAACTTGCCATTATACTCGCCGACCGCGCCCTCGACCGGGCGGAAGCCGGGGTACGGGCGATAGGCCGAGCCGGTCCACTCCCACACGTCGCCGAAGAAGGCAGGACCGTCGCTCGCAGGGCGCGGCTCGACCGCGCCGGCGCGATCGAGCTGGTTGCCGCCGGCGGGGTCATGGCCAGCGGCCGCGGCCTCCCACTCGAACTCGGTCGGCAGCCGCGCCCCCGCCCAGCTGGCATAGGCGTCGGCCTCGTAGAAGCTGACGTGCGTGACCGGCGCGGCGGGGTCGATCGCGCGGCGACCGTCGAGACCGAAGCGGGTCCACACGCCGTCGCGCTGTTCCCAGTAGAGCGGCGCGCCGACGCCCTCGCGCTGCACCCAGGCCCAGCCGTCGGCGAGCCACCAGCGCGGCGTCGCATACCCGCCGTCGGCGATGAAGGCGGCCCACTCGCCGTTGGTCACCGTGCGATCGGCGAGCGCATGCGGCGCGAGCAAGGCGCGATGTCGCGGCCCCTCGCAGTCGAAGGCGAACCCCTCGCCGGCATGGCCGACCTCGACGACGCTCTCGCCGCGCTCGATCCAGCCGATCGGGCCCGGCATCGCCACCGGCACCTTGCGCGCCGCCGACCAGATCGCGGGCTCGAGCGGGTTCTCGCCGAAGAGATGGAGCATGTCGGTGACGAGCAGTTCCTGATGCTGCTCCTCATGGTGACAGCCGAGCGCGACCAGCTCGCGCGCCGCCTCCGGCAGGCTGGGGAGCGCGTCGATCAGGGCGGCGTCGACCGCTGCGCGATAGCCGCGCACCTCGTCGAGCGTCGGGCGCGTGATCATGCCGCGCCGCGCGCGCGCGTGGCGGCGTCCCTCGGCCTCGTAATAGCTGTTGAACAGAAAGGGGAAGCGCTCGTCGTGGCGCTGATAGCCGGCGACATGGTCGCGCAGCACGAACGTCTCGAAGAACCAGGTGGTATGCGCGAGGTGCCATTTGGCCGGGCTGGCATCGTCCATCGACTGGCCGGTCGCGTCGGCGTCCGAGAGCGGCGCCACCAGTGCCTCGCTCAGCGCACGGACACCGCGGTAGCGGTCGCCCAGCGACGACTCGCCGGTCTTCAGATCAGGCAGCGCTGCCATCGGATCGTCTCCCAACCCGCCGCGCCCGACCCCACGCCCGCGCGACGCTCGCCGGCGCCTTATCCTAGGTTAACGATTGGCCCCCGCGACCCACAAAACGTCGCCATCCGCCGTTTTGTTCACGGCGCGGCACAGGACGAACAGGAAATCGGACAAGCGGTTCAGATACATGACAGCGGCGGGGTTGGCGTGCGGCGACAGCGCGACGGCACTGCGCTCGGCCCGGCGCACGATCGCGCGCGCGAGATGGAGCGCCGCGGCCGCCCCGCCAGGGAGCACGAAGCTGGTCAGCGGCGGCAGATCGGCGTTGAGCGAGTCGATCTCGTGCTCGAGCCGCTCCACCTGTGCCGGCACCACCCGCAGCACCATCTCGGACGGCGTGAAGTCGTCGCCCGGCGTGGCGAGGTCGGCGCCCAGGTCAAACAGATCGTTCTGAACGCGACGCAGCGCCGCGACATGACCGACGTCGGCGAGCGTCTCGGCAGCGACGCCGATCGCGCTGTTGGCCTCGTCGACGTCGCCGATCGCGGCCATGCGCGCGTCGTCCTTGCGCACGCGGCTGCCGTCGACCAGCCCGGTCGTGCCCGCGTCGCCGGTGCGGGTGTAGATGCGATTTAGCTTGACCACCTTACGGATCAGGTGCGGCCAGCCGCGAAGAGCAGCACGACGACGACCAGCACCGCCAGCGCCTGGAACAGGATGCGCTGCTGCATCATGCGGTTGCTCTTGAGCTGCGCCGCCGTCGGGCCGCCGCTTTCGCCGCGCGCGTCGGCGGACGCTTCCTGGAGGAAGGAGACGATGCCGCGCACCAGAGCGACCACGGTGGCGATCATCGCCGCCACCAGCAGGATCACGAGGAAGGTGTTCATGTGTCGAAGGTAGGGATTGCGGAGGGCTTTGGGAAGTCGCCCGCGCGCAACCGCTCGGCCAGCGCGCGCCCGTCCTCGCCACGCTCGCGCAGCACCGCGAGCGCTGGCGCCCCGTGGCGCTTGGCGAGCCGCTCGCCATCCGCGCCGGTCAGCAGCGCGTGATGGTGCCAGCGCGGCACCGGCAGCTCGAGCAGCGCCTGGAGCAGGCGGTGGACGTGCGTCGCCGCGAACAGGTCGACGCCGCGCACGACATCGGTGACACCCTGCGCGGCGTCGTCGACGGTGACCGCGAGATGGTAGCTGGCGGGCGCGTCCTTGCGCGCGAGCACCACGTCCCCCTGCGCCAGCGGGTCGGCCTGAACCACGCGACCGGCGTCGCTCCACTCCAGCGCACCGGCGCGTGCGACCGCCGCGGCCATGTCGAGCCGCCAGGCATGCGGGCGCGACAGGTCGGCCGCGGGGAGAGAGCGGCAGGTCCCCGGATAGAGCGGCGACGCCCCGTGCGGCGCGCTCATTGCCTCGGCGATCTCGGCGCGGGTGCAGAGACAGGGATAGAGCAGTCCCATCGCGCGCAGCCGCTCCAGCGCAGCGGCGTAGCGTCCCAGTCGCCGCGACTGGTGAACCACCTCCCCGTCCCACGTCAGCCCGAGCCAGGCGAGGTCGGCGAGGATCGTGGCGACATGCTCGGGGCGGCTGCGGGTGCCGTCGATGTCTTCGATGCGCAGCAGGAAGCGCCCGCCGCGCTCCCTCGCGTGATCGTGCGCCCGGATCGCCGAATAGGCGTGGCCGAGATGCAGCCGCCCCGTCGGCGAGGGCGCGAAGCGGGTGACCACCGGATCCATCCGGCGCGATGTGCGCGGCGGCACGTGGCCGCGCAAGGGCGCCGCGACCAGATACGAAAAGGGGCGGGCCGAAGCCCACCCCCAAACGTCTCGTCAATGAGTCGCGATCAGAACTTGATGCGCGCGCCCACCACGAAGCGGCGGCCCAGCGCGTCGTAGGTCGACGGATAGGTGTTGCCGCTGTTGAACGAGGTCGACCCGACGGTGCCACCGACCAGCGGCGGATCCTTGTCGAGCAGGTTGGTGACCGTCAGCGTCAGGTCGAAATTGTCGGTGACGCCGAAGCGGGTGGCCAGGTCGAGGTAGTTGTAGGCCGGGATGCGGCCGAAGTTGACCTGACGGCCCGCCAGCGGGCCCGACTCGATCGTGCCGCTGAAGGTCGTCACGCCCGGCTCGACGCGCATCTTGTCGAGGTGACGCCACAGCAGCGAAATGTCGGCCGAACCGATCGACACCGTGGTGCGCTGATTCCAGGTGAGCTCCGGCTGGAGCGAACCCGCCGACGAGCTCGGACCGGCCGAACCCGGCGAACCGCAGTTTTGGCCGTACAGGCCGACGCAGCGCAGCACGTCCGAACCCGGCGCCGCCTGGAACTGCGAGCGCGACGTCCAGTTGCCCTGGAAGCTCAGGTTCAGCTTGGCGACGCCCAAGTCACGGCGATAGCCGACGTTCAGGTCGATACCGTCGGTCAGGATCGTACCGGCGTTGCTCGGCGTGATGATCAGACCACGCGTCGTCGCCGGATCACCGTCCAGCGCGCCCGTGACGGGGTTGCGGACGATGTTGAGGCAGGCCGCGCTCGTCGCGCTGGCCGAGGTGATGCCGCTGCCAGCCTGATCGCCGAAGCACAGGTTGTAGGCGCTGCCCGCGGTGAGCTGCGAGATCGCGTCCCGAATCTTGATGTTGTAGTAATCGACCGAGATCGAGAGGCCCGGCACGAAATCGGGCTGCAGCACCACGCCCACGGTGAAGCTGTTCGCCTTCTCCGGACGCAGGTTGAGGTTGCCACCCGCGGTGAAGTTGGCCTGCGCCGCGGTCGGCGTCTCGATGCTGCCGATCGTCGAGGCCGGGGCACCCTGCGCGATACACACCGCGGCGAGCGTCGCGTTGTTCACCGGCGCGGCGCCGGCGCACGCGTCATACGACAGGTTGGTCAGCGCGGTGCTCACCGGGTTGAACAACTCGCCGATGTTCGGCGCACGTACCGCGCGCTGGTAGTTGCCGCGGATCTTCAGGCCGCCGAACGGCTCCCACGTGCCCGCGCCCTTGTAGGTCCAGGTGTCGTAGCTGGGGCTGCCGACCGCATCCACCTTGTACGCCGAGTAGCGCACGCCGCCCTCGACCGTCAGGCTGTTGAAGAAGGGCTTGTCCTCGACGAGCGGGACGATGACCTCGCTGTACGCTTCCCAGACGTTGTAGCCACCGGCGAAGGTCGGCGCCGCGCCGCCCGCGCCGCCGAGCTCGCCCGCGGTCTGCGACAGCGTGTCCGAGTTCTGGCTGGCGGTGTACTTGCGATACTCGCCGCCGAGCGCGAAGCCGATCGGCTCGTTGGCGAAGGGCGAGGAGAAGCCGACGTCGCCGGTCAGCAGCGCGCGGACCTGCGCCAGCGAGGTGCGGTTCGACGAGGTGCTGTCGGCGGTGAGATACGACACCTGATCCGACGAGATCGAGCCAGCCGGGCCGAACAGGTTGACCGGGACGCAGCCCGTGCCCGCCGTGATGTCCGCACCGCCCGGCGCGCCGCCGAGGCAGGTCGCGGTGTTGGTGGCGAACGCCGCCGAGCGGAAGCGCGACGTCAGCGCGTAGTTGCGGATCGTCTGCGTGTTCTCCGACTCACCGTACGACCCGCCAAGATCGAGGTTGATGCGATCGGTGATGCCGATCTTCACGCCGGCGTTATAGTCGAAGATCGTCGTGACATAGTCCGAGATGCGCGAGCCCGTCTCCGTGGTACGACGGTTGGTCGTGGTGGTGAAATAGCGGAAGTTGGGATCGGTCGGATCGGTCGCCACCGCCGCCGCGGCGCACTGCGCCGCGGTGAGCTGCGCCACCTGCTGGTTCTGCGCGTTGAAGGTCGGGTTGTTGGCGCAGAACTGCGAACGCGCCGCCGCCGGCAGATACGGGTTCGAGAACGGGATCGCGAGCGACGAGCCGAAGATGCCCGACGGCGCGATCACGGTGCTCACCGTGTTCTTCGAGAACAGACCGCGGCTGTAGACCTGCACGCTGTCCGAGACATCGTAGTGGCCCGCGGCGTAGATGTTGTAGCGCTGGAACGGGACCTGGAAGACGTTGTACGGGTTGAAGTTGAACGGCTGCACCGGCTGCTGCAGCCCGCCCGAGGTCGGGTTGATCTGGAAGTTGCCCGACTGGAAGCCGGCGTTGCCGCGGCCGGCGAGGCCGGCGAGGTTGAAGCGCGACGGGACCGTGGTGCCCGAACCGCCCGGCGAGCCGCTGGTCGAGGTGTAGCTGTTCTGCGAGAAGCGACGCGCGTCCATGTAGACGGGGTCAGAATTCTGGTAGCCGATCGACAGCACCGCGTTGCCGCGGCCGTCGTCGAAGTTGGCACCGACGGTCAGATCGACGCGAGTCTGCTCGCCGTCGCCGCGCTCGGTGATGCCCTCCGAGACGTTCAGCTCCATGCCCGAGAAGTCCGAGCGGGTGATGAAGTTGACCACGCCCGACACCGCATCGGCGCCGTAGGTGGTGGCCGCGCCGCCGGTCAGCGTGTCGATGCGCTCGACCAGCGAGAGCGGAATGTTGTTGAGGTCAACGCGACCGACAGTGCTCGACGGCGCGATGCGCTTGCCGTCCAGCAGCACGACGTTGCGGAAGTTGCCGAGACCCCGAAGGTCGACGAATGCGGAGCCGCCGTTGCCGTTGTTCACCGCCGAACCGATCGACGGCGCCACGCCCGGCAGGTCACGCAGCAGCTCTTCCGCGGTGTTGCGCTGACGCAGCTGGATCTCTTCCTGGCCGATCACCGCGACCGGGCTCGACGCGACCAGGTTCGGGTTGCGGATCAGCGTGCCGGTGACGACGATGTCGCCCGAGCTGGTCTCGCCGGCGGGCGGGGCGGAGTCCTGGCTCGAGATGCCGGCGGCCGGCGCATTGGGGTCGGTGCTCTGCACGCCCGTCTTCGGCTGGCTGGCGGGATCGGCGGTCTGCGCGGTCGCCGGGGCGGCGATCACCGCGGCGCCGACCAGCAGCGTCGAGGTGAGCAGGCGCGAACGATAGGCGTTCAGCATAGAGTTCAGTCCCCTTTTGTGGCCGGTTTTCCGGCATTCACAGAATGTGCTCCGGGACGGCGCGGCCGCCCGGGATGCCGTTGGCTACCGTGAAGCCACGCTGCACAGCAACATGGCGCGCCTGCTCGATGGCGTTTTTGAAAGAGTGTAACTTCAATGACACAGATGAAGAATGGTGTGCTACCGGCCCTGGCAGGTCGGTGACAGGGGAGAAGTGTGACGATGCGGCCACTTTGGACGGCAGCCGCCACCATGGCTGTTCTCGCGGCGGCGCCGGTGAGAGCGCAGTCGAGCGGCGGCGCACAGCGCGTCCTCGACGGCTTGGCGGCCTGCCGCGCGATCACGGAAGCGGGCGAGCGGCTCGCCTGTTATGACAAGGCGAGCGCCGCGCTCGAGCAGGCGGTCAAACAGAATGACGTGCGGATCGTCGATCGCGCCGACGTTCGGCGGGCGCGGCGCTCCGTGTTCGGGCTCAACCTGCCCGATCTCGGTCTGCTCGGCGGCGGCGCCGACCGCGGCGAGACCGATCAGCGCGAGACGTTCAGCGAGATCAACACCACGGTCCGCAGCGCGCGCCCCGGCGCCAACGGTCGCGGCGAGATCACGCTCGCGGATGAGGGTAACCCGGTGTGGCAGACCACGGACGCCATGCCCTTCCCGCCCAAGGCGGGCGCCAAGGTGCGGATTCGGAAGGGCACGATGGGCGCCTTCTTCCTCAACGTCGACGGCCGCAGCTATCGCGCGCTGCGGCTGCGCTGAGCTAGCCGGCGGGCATCGCCCCCGCGACCGGCTGCGGATCGATCCGCACGCCGCGCCACGTCATCGCCCAATGCAGGTGCGGCCCGGAGGCGCGGCCGGTGCGGCCGACCAACCCGATCGGCTCGCCCTGGCGCACCTGCTGCCCCACCCGCACGTCGATCCGCGACAGGTGGAGGAAGGCGCTGGTCAGCCCGGCGCCATGGTCGAGGATCAGCAGTCGCCCCTCCAGCGTGAACGGCGGGTCGGCGACGAGCGTGACCACGCCGTCGGCCGGGGCGACCACCGGCGTGCCCTCGCCGCGCGCGACGTCGACGCCGCCGTGATAGCTGCCGGGCTGGCCGCGATATATCCGTTGCGCGCCGAACAGCCCCGAGATCCGTCCCGTTACCGGCCAGTGAAAGCGCTGGCGCCAGCCGTCCGAGTTCGCACCGACCGCGCGGGCGGCGGCGATCTGGCGCAGCTCGGCGGGGCGGCGGCGCGCGAAATCGGCGTCGGGCACGGGCACCTTGGCGACGCGGTCGAGCCGCTCGAGCCGCCACGCGCGCGGAGTCACCGGCAGCGTCGCGGTGAGCGTGCGCGCGCCGGTCAGCGCCGCGGTCAATGTCAGCGTGCCGGTCGCATCCCGGTCGGCCGCGATCAGGAACCGACCGTCGGAAGCGAGCACCACGGGCGCACCGTCGAGCGTCAGCCGCGTCGTCCCCACTGGCGCGGTGCCGAGCGCGACGCCGCCCTGCGCGATCGCCGGCGGGAGCCCTAGCAGGACAGGTGAGACCAGTTCTGGCGGCGGGGGCAGCGTCAGCCGCGGCGCCGGCTCGTCCCGCGCGGCCGTCATCGGCGCGGGCGGTGCAGTGAGCGGCGCGGTCGCGGGCGCCGGCACGCAGCCGACCAGCGCCGCCGCGCTCGCCAGCATCACCGCCATCGGCCGTCCGCTCACCGCGGCGCCAGCGCCTCGGTCGCGATCGCCGCGCTGGCGAAGGGGCGCTGCGTCGCCGCGTCCCAATAGCGCAGGTCCTCGAGCGGGATACGCGCACCCGACACCGCGCACACGACATGGTCGCCCGGCACCAGCACGCGGAAGCCGTTGGCGAGATAGTGGAGCTTGGCAGGTCGGTCGGTGTGGCTCATCAGCATCGGCAAACTCTCAGAACAGGCGCGGCTGGTCGGGCTTCTCAGAATAGGCGCGCGGCGGCTTCGGCTCAACCTTGGCGGGTCGGGGCTCGCGCGGCGCCCCCTCCCCCACCTCCGCCGGCACCGCGCCGTCGCGGAAGTGGAGCAGCAGCGCCCCTACGGCGCGCGCCGCGTCCGCGCTCGTCACCGTGCCGCCGGCCGCGGCCTCTACCCGTACATAGCCGCGATCCAGCAGCTTGTCGGGGTTGAGGCTCTCGACCAGCCGGCCCAGATCGGCGAGCCGCGCCCGCCCCGCCTCCAGCCGCCGTTCCAGCGCGGCGGGCCGGATCGCGCCGGCGGTGCGGTCGAGCTCGCCGCGCGCGCGCGTCACGCGCCGCTCCAGCCCGCGGTCGAGCCGCGCGCCCAGCTCGTCGAGCCGCTGGCGCTGCGGCCCGAGCAGCCGGTCGCGCGTCGGCATCACCCGCGCGAGCGCGTCGAGCCGCTCGCGCCCGCGCTCGACATAGCGGCGCGCGCATCGCTCGGTGCGCTGGCGCATCGCGTCGAGCGACAGTCGCAGCTCGGCCAGCACGGGCACCGCGATCTCCGCCGCCGCGGTGGGCGTCGGCGCGCGCAGGTCGGCGGCATGGTCGCAGAGGGTCGTGTCGGTCTCGTGCCCGACCGCGGAGATGATCGGGATCGAGCAGGCAGCGACGGCGCGCACCACGACCTCCTCGTTGAAGGCCCATAGGTCCTCGATGGAGCCGCCGCCGCGCGCGACGATCACCAGCTCGGGTCGGCGCACCGGGCCGTCAGCCGGCAGCGCGTCGAACCCGCGTACGGCCGCCGCCACCTCCTCCGCCGCACCGGCGCCCTGTACCTTCACCGGCCAGACGATCACGTGCGTGGGGCAGCGGTCCTCGAGCCGGTGGAGGATGTCGCGGATCACCGCGCCGGTCGGCGAGGTGACGACGCCGATCGTGCGCGGCATGAACGGCAGCCCCTGCTTGCGCTCGCGGTCGAACAGCCCCTCCCCCGCCAGCTTGAGGCGCAGCTTTTCCAGCAGCGCCATCAGCGCGCCCGCGCCGGCCAGCTCCATCCGCTCGATCACGATCTGATATTTCGAGCGCCCCGGATAGGTCGTCAGCCGCCCGGTCGCGACCACCTCGATCCCGTCCTCGGGCCGGAAGGCGAGCCCGGCGGCGCTGCCCTTCCACATCACGCCGTCGATCACCGCGGCATCGTCCTTGAGGCACAGATAGGCGTGGCCGGAGGTCGCCCGCTTGTAGCCCGAGATCTCGCCGCGCAGCCGGACATGGCCGAACTCGCCCTCGACCATGCGCTTGAGCCGCCCCGACAGCTCGCTGACGCTGACCGCCATCGCATTGTCGCCGGGCGTGGCCTCGGCTACCAGCCGCCCCGCCTGAGTATCGTAAAGGGGGTCGGCCATGAACATCCTGCTGGTGGGATCGGGGGGACGCGAGCACGCACTCGCGTGGAAACTGGCGCAATCTCCCCGTCTCGATACGCTCTTCGCCGCGCCGGGCAACCCCGGCATCGCGCAGCACGCCACGATCGCGGACCTGGACGTCGACGATCACCGCGCGGTGATCGACTTCGTCCGACGCCACCAGATCGGACTGGTCGTCGTCGGGCCGGAAGTGCCGCTGGTGCGCGGGCTCGCCGACAACATCCGCGCGATCGGCGTGCCGGTGTTCGGCCCCGGGCGCGAGGCGGCGAAGCTGGAGGGGTCGAAGGGCTTTACCAAGGACCTGTGCGCGCGCGTCGGCATCCCGACGGCGCGCTATTTCAAGGTGACGACGCGCGACGGCGCACTCGCCTGTCTCGACGATTTCGGCGAGACCTGCGTGATCAAGGCCGACGGGCTCGCCGCGGGCAAGGGCGTGGTGGTCGCGATGTCGCGCGCCGAGGCCGAGGCAGCGATCCGCGACCTCTACGCGCAGGGGCCGGTCGAGGCCGTGATCGAGGAGCGGCTGGAGGGGCCGGAGGCGAGCCTGTTCGTGCTGAGCGACGGCACCTCCACCGCGTCCTTCGGCTCGGCGCAGGACCACAAACGCGTCGGCGAGGGCGACACCGGACCCAATACCGGCGGGATGGGCGCCTACAGCCCCGCGCTGGTGCTCACCCCCGAGCTGGAGGAGCAGGCGCTGGGCGAGATCGTGCGCCCCACGATCGACGCGCTCGCTGCCGCGGGCACGCCTTACGTCGGCGTGCTCTACGCCGGGCTGATGCTGACCGCGGACGGCCCCAAGCTGATCGAGTATAACGTCCGCTTCGGCGATCCCGAGTGCCAGGTGCTGATGGCGCGCTTCGCGGGCGACCTCGTCGAGGTGTTGCTCGCGGTGGCCGAGGGGCGGCTCGCCGACCTCCCTGCTCCCGCCTTCGCCGACGACGCCGCGCTGACGGTGGTGATGGCGGCCGAGGGTTATCCCGGCGAACCGCGCACCGGCGGCGCGATCGACGGGATCGACGCCGCCGAGGCGACCGGCGCGACCGTGTTCCAGGCGGGCACGCGGCAGGACGGCGAGATGCTGGTGGCGAGCGGCGGCCGCGTGCTCGCGGTGACGGCGACCGGCGCGGACGTCGCTGCGGCGCGCGATGCCGCCTATCGCGCGGTGGACGCGATCGACTTCCCTACGGGCTTCTTCCGCCGCGACATCGGAGCGAAGGCGCGCGCCGATGGTTGATCCGCTGATGTTGCCCGACACTAGGACCCGCCGATGAACTCTTCCAGCTTCGCCCTGGAACCGATCTCGCAGGATCAGGTGCTCGTCACGGTCGCGCTCGCGTTGGTCGCCCTGCTGGCGGTGCTCACCGTCATCGGGATGATCTGGGGCGCGCGGCTCAAGGCCCGGCGCCGCGCCGCCGAGGCGGAGGAGCAGCAGCGGATCGAGGAGCTGCGCGCCGACGGCGTCGAGGTGACCAACACCGCCGACGGCGTGCCGCCGATCATGCGCGGGAACGACAGCGCGAGCGAGGACCGGCACGACGCGGTGCCGGAACGGGCGGCGCCGCCCGCCCCAAGCGCTATGCCGGTCCGGACGACGACCACCGACGCGGCACCGCTTGAGCCTTCGCTCGGGGATGAGCCGATCGTTGCCGCCGCGCCGCTCGACGCCTCTCCCGCCAGCACAGCGGCGGATGCGCCGACGACGGTGGCGGACGAAGGCCCTGGGGCGCAGCCGATCACGCTGCTCAAGGGCCTCGGGCCCAAGATCGCGACGCGGTTGGGCGAGCTCGGCATCACGCGCGTCGACCAGCTCGCCTGGCTTGACGACGCCGAGGCTGCAAAGCTCGACGCGCAGCTCGGCGTCTTCACCGGGCGGATGGAGCGTGATCGCTGGCGCGAGCAGGCGCGTCTGCTCGCGCAGGGCGATCGCGCCGGCTATGAGGCGCAGTTCGGGAAGCTGGGATGAGCGTCGCCTTTCGCCGCGAGAGCGACGACGAGCATCTCGAGCCGCGCTTCGAGCTGCCGATCCCGCCCGGCCCGAACCTCGTCACCGCGCGCGGACGCGCGCTGATCGATGAGCGCGTCGCCGAGCTGGAGCACGCGCTGGCCGCGGCCGAGGACGAGGAGGCGCGCAAGGCGGTCACACGCGATCTCCGTTACTGGAAGACGCGGCGCGCCACCGCGATCGAGACGGCCGCGCGCGCCGACGGCGTGGTGGGTTTCGGCACCGCTGTGACCTTCACGCTCGCTGGGCGCGAGCGGCGGGTGACGATCGTCGGCGACGACGAGGCCAATCCAGCCGCGGGGCTGCTTGCCCTCTCGGCACCGCTCGCGCGCGCGCTGCTGGGAGCGAGTGAGGGTGACACCGTTGCCTTCAACGGCCGCGAGGAAGCGATCGAGGTGCTGAGCGTCGGCTGAAGTGAGTCACTTCGCCGAAGTGGTGTGCATAGCGTGACTTAGCCGTTCGCTGTTGCGACTCAATCGCAACTTGGTCTAGGGCGTTTCCGAAAAGGGATCGCGCATGTACCAACGATTGTTCGCCGCCGTCATCGCGGGCGTCGGCTTCGCGCCACTCACCGCGCCCGCGCAGGACGTAACGGCCGACGACGTCATCGTCACTGGCACCACCGCCACAGCGACCAAGACCGCCACGCCGCTCGTCGACATACCGCAGTCCGTGACGCTGCTCGACCGCCGACGGCTCGAGGATCGCGCGTCGCGCACGCTCAACGAGGCGCTCGCCTACATCCCCGGGGTGAACACCGGCAGCTACGGTTTCGACCCGCGCTTCGACGCCTTCTTCATCCGCGGCTTCCAGGCGACCTACACCGGCGTGTTCCGCGACGGAATGCGTCAGCTCAACAGTCCGCTCGGACTATGGCGCAACGAACCTTATGGCATCGAGCGCCTGGCGGTGGTGCGCGGACCCGCCTCGGTGCTGTACGGTGCCAGCGGCGCGGGCGGGCTGGTCGAGGTCACCAGCAAACGGCCGCGTGCCGACCGCTTCGCCGAGGTGCAGGGCATGGTGGGCAGCTACGACCGCTACCAGCTCAACGCCGATGTCTCCGGGCCACTCGGCGACAGTGTCGCGCTGCGGGTCACCGGCGTGGCGCGCGACAGCGGCACGTCGCTAGCCGGTTTCGAGGACGACCGCTACTTCCTCGCGCCTGCCGCCACCGCGCGGCTCGGCGACGCTACCGATCTCACCGTGCTCGGCGAATATATGTGGTCGCGCACGGGGGCGAGCGCGGCCTTCTACAACGACGCCGGCGGCGTGACCCGGATCCCGCTGAGCGACCCGCGCTTCAACGACCTGACCCATCGCCAGTGGCGCGCAGGCTACGCGCTCGAGCATCGCCTGGGCGACTCGGTGTCGCTGCACCAGAACATGCGCGTGCAGGACGTCACGGTCGACATGGCCTATTCCTACGTCATCGACCCGACCGCGCCGGTCACCCGCCTCGGCGCGCGCGCGGCGGACTGGACCAAGAGCGTCAACCTCGACGATCAGTTGCGCGCCGAGCTGACCACCGGCGCGGTGCGCCATCGGCTGCTGATCGGGCTCGACTATAATGACGTTCGCTACCGCAGCGCCGAAGGCTTCGGCACCGAGCCGCTCAGCGACACCTATTTGGCTCGACCGCCGCTGGTGCCGACCACGCGCCAACGCTTCTCCCAGCTCGGCGTCTACGCGCAGGAGCAGGTCGAGGCGGGCGCGCTCGGGCTCACCGCCGGCGTCCGCCACGACTGGCTCGACGCGCGCACGGATGTGCCGGACGCGCCGGCGATCGACCGCGACGACCGTCGGCTGAGCGGTCGTGTCGGCGCGACACTGCGCGTGGCGGAGGGTGTGACACCCTACCTCAACTGGTCGACCTCGTTCGAGCCGAACGTCGGCCTGCTCCTCGACGCCACGCCGGCACGGCCCACCAGCGCGCGGCAATATGAGGGCGACGTCAAGTGGATGCCGCGCACCGGCGTGCTGCTCAGCGCCGCCGCGTTCGATACCCGCCAGCGCGACGGCGTCGTGTTCGACGCCTCGACCGGGATCAACCGCCAGGTCCAGCTCGATCTACGCTCCCGCGGCGCGGAGCTGGAGGCCTCCGCGCGCCTGACCGCAGGGCTCGACCTCACCGCGGCCTACGCGCTCACCGACATGCGGATCCGGCGCGGCGCGGCGGGCACGACTGGCAACCATCTGTCGGCGACGCCGCGGCACAGCGGCTCGCTCTGGGCGGACTATGCGCCGACTGGCGGGGGTTTCGGGCTCGGCGCGGGTGTGCGCTTCCTGGGACCGAGTTGGGGCGATGATGCCAATGTGATCCGCAATCGCGCGCGCACCTTCGCCGACGCGGTGGTCCATTATGACGTGCCGTCGCGCACGCCACTGCGGTTGCAACTCAACGCCACCAACCTGCTGGGCGCGGAGCCGGTCACCTGCGCCGCGAGCTTCTGCTACCGCGATCAGGGGCGAACGGTACTGGCGAGTGCGCGTTATCGGCTGTGAGGTGCTGCGTGGAGCAGCAACGCGCGCACGCTTCGTAACTGCGCCGACGTCACGCCTCGCTGACGAGCAGCTTGTCGATGCGGCGTCCGTCGAGGTCGACCACCTCGAACTTCCAGCCCTGTTCCTCGAAGCTCTCGCCCTCGGCGGGCAGTTTGCGGAACGCCGCCAGCGCCAGCCCGGCCACTGTGGCGTAGTCGCGGTCCTCGGGCAGATCGATGCCGAGCCGCTCCGCCAGCGCGTCCGCGGCCATCGTTCCCGCCACCAGCAGCGAGCCGTCGTCGCGCTCGACCACGTTGGGCGTCTCGCCGGGGTCGGCATCCGAGGCGAACTCGCCCGCGATCGCCGCGAGCAGGTCGGCCGGGGTCACGATCCCCTCGAAATGCCCGTATTCGTCGTGGATCAGCGCCATCGGCACCTCGGCGCGGCGCAACGCGTCGAGCGCGTCCATCGCGTCGATCTGGTCGACCACCACCGGCGCACGTCGCATCAGCCGCGCCACGTCGAGCGTCTCGCCGCGGAACAGCGCCATCGCGACGTCGCGCGCCTGCACCACGCCGATCACCGAGTCGATCGAGCCCTCCGCCACCGGCAGCCGGCTGTGAGCGACGTCGAGCAGCTTGGCGCGGATCGCGGCGTCGTCGAGCGAGACGTCGATCCACTCCACCTCGGTGCGCGGCGTCATCACCTCGCGCACCGGACGATCGGCGAGCCGCACCACGCCCGAGATGATCGAGCGCTCATGCTCCTCGATCACACCCGACTTGCTCGCCTCGGCGACGATCAGGTGAAGCTCCTCCGCGGTGACCTGATCCTCGTTCTCGCGCGTCAGCCCAAGCAGGCGGAAGGCCAGCGCGCTGGTTGAATCGAGCATCCACACCAGGGGCTTGGTGAAGCGCGCCAGATAGGCCATCGGCAGCGCGATCAGCGCCGCCACCGTCTCGGGCTTGCGCAGCGCGAACTGCTTGGGGACGAGCTCGCCGACGATCAGCGACGCATAAGTGGTGAGCCCGATCACCAGGATATAGCCGAGGCGCTCGGCCGCGGCATGGCTGAGCCCCAACGCCTCGAGCCGCGCCGCGGTGGGCGTGCCCAGGCTCGCGCCCGAATAGGCACCTGCGATGATGCCGATCAGCGTGATGCCGATCTGAACGGTGGAGAGGAACTTGCCGGGGTCGGCGGCGAGCTCGATCGCGGTGGCGGCGCCGCGCCGGCCGCTGCGCGCCATCGCCTCCAACCGCGCCTTGCGCGCGGACACGATCGCCAGCTCGCTCATCGCGAACACGCCGTTGAGCGCGACCAGCGCCAGGATGATGACGACGTCGATCCAGGGGAACGGCGGTAGCATGTTCGTGCTGTCTCTCTTGGCGGCAAAGCGTGCGCGCGACAATCCGCAAAGTGGCGCTTCGCTCCGTCATCGCGCATTCAGCGCGGGAGGAACAATGGTCGCGCACGTCGGGTTGTCCGGCATTGATCTGGGGAAAGGGAAGTCCATGAAGCTGTCGTCCAAGCTGGTCGCCGCCGCGTCCGCGCTGTCGCTGGTGTCGGTCGCGGCCTGCACCACCGATCCCGAGACGGGCGAGCGGCGCATGTCGAAGACCGCGATCGGCGGTCTGGGCGGCGCGCTCGGCGGCTATCTGCTCGGCGACCTCGTCGGCGGGCGGCGCGACCGGACCGAGAAGATCATCGGCGCCGGTCTCGGCGGTATCGCAGGCGCGGGCGTGGGCGCGTATATGGACAAGCAGGAGCGCGAGATGCGCGAGCGCACCCGCGGCACCGACGTGCAGGTGACGCGCCAGGGCGACGACCTGCTGCTGAACATCCCGTCGGGGATCAACTTCGCGTACAATTCGGCGAACGTGCAGCCGCAGTTCCGCGGCACGCTCGACAAGGTGGCGAGCGTGCTGGCGGATTACCCGCAGACCTATATCGACGTGTACGGTCACACCGACTCGACCGGCAGCGATTCGTACAACCAGGACCTGTCGGAGCGGCGCGCGACGTCGGTGGCGGACTATCTGTCGAGCCACGGCGTGCAGGCGGCGCGGATCGCGACGCGCGGCTTCGGCGAGACCCAGCCGATCGAGACCAACGACACCGAGCAGGGCCGCGCCGCCAACCGTCGCGTGGAGATCAAGGTGGTGCCGATCTCGCAGAATGACGTGCCGCCGCGCTGAGATATCAAGAGCAGGGCGGGCCGCGTGCTCCGCATTCTTCTCGGGAGTTCGAAGATGCGATTAAGCCGCTTCCGCCCACTTGCTAGCGCTATCTCACCCTCTCTTGAGAATATAGCGCCCCATGCTGCCGCCCCCACGCTGACCACAGCATCGTACCTCAGCCGACGCGGTGTAGGAGATACGGGGAACGGATCGGCTCGCCGTAATGGGTCGGCTCGCCGCCGACGTTCCGGCGCGGCGACGCTCACCCTGTCGGTCACTCGCGCGGCGTCACGCTCCCGCGCACGCAGGAGGCCGGACTAGCGAAGCGAAGCGCGTGTGACCTTGGGCTCCTGCCTGCGCAGGAGCACGGCGCCATCGCCGGCCCTTTACCGCCCGGTCAGCGCGGCGGCAGCAGCTTCGCCCAGCGCGCGTCGAGTCGCGCCTGCGCGCTGGCACGCGGCACGCGTGTCACCAGCGAGAGCCCGCGGAGGCTGATGCTGTGGCCGCTGAACAGATGGCCGCTGATCGAATAGCCGATGTCGTAGAGCGCGACGTCCTCGTGCGGTGCGCCGTCCACGAGGTAGCGCGTGACGATCGCCACCGGCATCTGCTCGTCCCCGCGACTGTCGTCGGGCCGGTGCGCCGCGGCGCGCGCCTTCTTCAGCGCGCCCTCGAACCAGTCGCCCTCGATCCGCGGCTCGCCCGTGGTCTCGACCGGGTCGAGTCCGAGCGCGGACGGGAACAGCAGGGTCTGGCTCTGCACCGACTGCGCGTCCGCGGCCGGTCGCAGCGTGAGGCGGTCCTTCGACGCCGCCGACGCCACCAGCGTCAGCGTGGTCGCGCGCGAGGAGGCGCGCGTCGACTCCTCGGCCTTGGCGACCTTGTCGTCGCGCCGGTCGCTCCAATTGCTCCACAGGGTCAGCGCCGAGATCAGCACCGCCACTAGCGCGAGCACCTCGCCCAAGGTAATCCAGCGGCGACGGATCGCCGCCGCCTCAACCGCGCGCTTCTCGGCGCGGGTGCCGGCGTCATCGTTCCGGTTGGGTGGCAGCTCGCTCATGCCTCGCCTTCGATCATCGCGCGCGGCCCGGGTCAAGCGGGCACGGCGCCGCGCGACCTGGACCGAGCACGGATGTGCCGTCATCCGCATTATATACGGTCGTATATAGCGCCCTAAAGGCGCGGGCTCGACTATGTCCGGCCTGTCGGCGCGGGTGCGCTCACGCTCCACGTCGATACCGCGTCACGCAGAGGCTATAATGGCGACCCTAGCCTGCCACTCTTTACCTACATCCGCGGCTACAACCTGACCAACGCCAACCTCGACTACCGCTCCGCAAGCGGGTTGGAGCTGATCGTCTGGGCGCGCAACCTGTTCGACGCCGCTACATCCAGAACCTGACGGTTCAGGCCGGCAACTCGGGCCTTATCCTCGGCAGCCCGAGCGACCCGCGCACGGTCGGCGGCACGCTGCGCTTCCACCTGTGAGCGCCGAGGCGCAGCGATCGCTGGGCAACTTCCCTGACATCTGGTAAGGCCAATCCCGACCGGCATAGCCGGCTATGACAGGGAGGGTGAGGATGGCGGCATGGTCTCGTCGCGGCGCATGGGCGCTGCTGGTCTCGTCGACGCTGGCCGGGCCGCTCGCGGCGCAGGCGCCGGCGCCGCTCGCCTGGATGGCGCCCGCCCTGGTCGAGCAGCAGCGCGCAGCGCGATCGGATGAGGCGCGCGAGTCGGTCGCGCGTGAGCGTGCGCGCGCGCTGGTCGGCGCGATGACGCTCCCGCAGAAGATGCAGCAGCTCACCGGCAGCAAGCCTTCTGTACTGCCCGAGTTGCCCAATTGCTTCGGGGCGCGGCACGTCGACGGCATCGCCGCCCTGGCGATCCCCACCTTCCGCATCACCAACGGTCCGGTCGGCGTCGGCCAGAACGACTGCGTCTCGCTCGCCGTGCGCGACTCGATGAGCTCGGATCGGCGCTCGATGTTCCGCGCCTACAGCGACCCCAGCTCGGCCAAGGCGACCGCCCTGCCCTCCGGCATGGCGGTCGCCGCCTCGTTCGACCCGCGGGTCGCCGCCGATTTCGGCGCGGTGATCGCGCGCGAGATGAACGACCTCGCGCTCCACGTCTTCGAGGCGCCGGGGATGAACCTGGCGCGGCTGCCGATCCTGGGGCGCAACTTCGAGTATTTCGGGGAGGACCCTTATCTCGCCGGCACCATGGCGGTGGCCGAGATCCGTGCGGTCCAGGCCGGCAACATCATCGCCATGGCCAAGCATTTCGTCGCCAACGAGCAGGAGACGAACCGCATGACGATCCAGGAGACCGTCGACGAGCAGGTGCTGCGCGAGCTGTACCTAATCCCGTTCGAGATGAGCGTGAAGGACGCCAAGGTCGCCGCGGTCATGTGCTCGTACAATTCCCTCAACGGTCTGCAGGCGTGCGCCAACAAGCCGATGTTGACGGGGGTGCTGCGCGAGGACTGGGGCTTCAACGGCTATGTCCAGACCGACTTCTTCGCGCAGAAGAGCACCGCTCCGGCGCTGGACGCGGGGCTCGACCACGAGATGCCGACGCCGATCCACTGGGCGCCCGACAAGCTCACTGCCGCGCTCGCCGAGAACGCGATCGCGCCGGCCCAGATCGATCGCGCGCTGGAGCGCCGCTACACCCAGATGTTCAAGGCCGGGATTTTCGATCGTGCGCTGCGCCAGTCGCCGATCGACTATGCCGCCGGCGGACGGGCCGCGCGCTCGATCGGCGCGCGCGCCGCGGTGCTACTCCAGAACAACGGCGCGCTCCCGCTGGCGCGGACCGCGCGCACGATCGCGCTGGTCGGCAAGGCGAGCCAACCCTATGCGCAGCAGGCCATCGCGGGCGGCGCGATCCTCGGCAAGCCGATGGGCGCCGGCGGCGGCAGCTCGGACGTGGTACCCGCTTATACGGTCACGCCGATCGACGGCCTGCGCGCCGGGCTGCGCGCGGCCGGCCGCGCCGACGCGGCGGTCAGCCTGATCCTGGTCGACGACGCCAACCGCACCGCCACGATCGACGGCAAAGTGGGGGCGTTCGACGCCGCGCTCGCGCGGATTGCCGCGGCCGACGCGGTAGTGGTGATGGCGGGCACCAACGCCGAGGAGGGCGCCGACCGGGCCAGCTTCACGCGCAAGGACGGCCACGAACTCGCCCAGCCCGCCGCGGCCGGCCTGTCGCTCGACTGGTACGTCGCCAAGCCGAGCGCGATCGCCACCGCCGATGGCGAGCCCGCGAACCCCGCGGCCTCGAGTGGGACGGTCGCGATGCTCGCCGCGATCCTGGCGGCGCGCTCCACCACCGCGGCGGCGATGCCGGCCAAGACCGTGCTGGTGCTCAAGGACAATGCCAGCGTCGCGCTGGATCCGGCGCTGCTCGGCGCGGCCGGCCCGTCGATCCTCGAGGTGTGGTTCCCCGGCCAGGAGGACGGCAACATCGTCGCCGATCTGCTGCTCGGCCGCGCCGAACCGACCGGGCGCCTGCCGGTCACCTTCCCGATCGCCGGACGCGGCTTCCTCGACTCGATCGCGCCGGCGCAATTTCCCGGCATCCCCGCGGGCGACGGCAAGACACAGACGGTGACCTACAGCGAGGGGCTGGAGATCGGCTACCGCTGGTATGATTCGCACTGCGGCCCGACACCGTGCGTCGCCTTCCCGTTCGGCCACGGCCTGTCATACACCCGCTTCGCCAGCGACACGCCTCGGCTCGAGCCCGCCGGCGAGGACAAGGTGCTGCGCGCGAGCGTCACGGTACGCAACATCGGCGCGCGAGCCGGGACCGAGGTGATGCAGGCCTATCTGTCGCTGCCGCCCGGCGCCAACACGGTGGGCGCGCGCCAGCCGCCGCGTCGGTTGGTCGGCTTCGAGCGGGTCACACTCGCGCCCGGCGAATCGCGGCGCGTGACGATCGCCGTCGATCCGGCGGCGAGCCATCATCCGATGAGCGTGTGGAACAAGGCGCAGCACGCCTGGGTGACGCCGCGCGGCCGCTACGTGCTGCGGCTCGGCACCTCGTCCGCACTCGGCGACCTGCTCGAGGCGGGCAGCGTCACCCGCTGAGCGGCCCTTAAACGAGAAGGAGGACGGCGCCGCGGGGCGCCGTCCTCCCTTGCTCCAGGATCGGCGGTCGCCCCGCCGACGTGGATCAGATCGCCTGGCTGAAGCGCACCGCGGTGCGACGGCGACGCATCGCATAGCCGACCACGCCGAAGCCCATGATCATCATCGCCCAGGTCGCCGGCTCGGGCACCGCCGAGTTGACCGGGGTGAAGGTCGCCTGACCGCCGTACGCGCCGTTGCCGCGCGACAGGCCGGTGACGACGAGCTTGTTCAGCTGGCCGGCCACGATCGGCACGTTGTTGATGAAGGCGACCTCGAACGCGCCGCCGGCGGTCTTCGTGATCTGCGCGGCGATGTCATTGATCGTCACCGAGGTGAAATCGAGATCGTTGGCCGAGAAGAGGTCGGTGACGCTGGTGGTCACCGTGCCGCTGCCCAGACCGTTGGTCGGCAGGGTGAAGGTGAAGGTGTCGGTGAAGGTACCCGACTTGAGGCCCTCGACCCGGAACGCGCCCGAGAAGGTGCCGTTCGGGCCGGCGGTCGCCTGGAAGTTGGGCGAGCCGACCGGATAGGTGGCTGCTTCGGCCGAGACGGCGCCTAGCGCAGCGGCGGCCGCCATGGTGATGGCAACGAGGCTTTTCATAGGAACTCCCTTTGATTCGAGTCGGCCTGATTTCATCTGCCTGGCCGCGATATGACACAGCCGCTCTGGAAGGATGAACAAAAAATTAACGATAGCTGCTCCCATTCGGGGCATTTGCGTTGCAACAAAAAAACGTTGCGTTGCGGAACTTCCGCGTGGCCGCCCGCAGCGTCCATCCGAGAAATCGCACGACTCATCTTTCGCCGCCTCGGACCGACTAGGACCTGTTAACTAAATCTGCTCTAGCGAGAACGCCGTAACGAACTCGCTCAACGTGCTGATGAAACACGAACGATAAAACCAGGGGTCCAATCTAGTTCTGATGCGGATCAGTCGCGCGCCTGTCCTGGCGGCGGCTGAGAGGATTAGCCTGTCAGTGATGTACGTACGGCATCTGGCAATCGCTGCTGGATATCGAGCGGGATAGTGTGTCTGCGGCGATCATCGCGTCCGCGGCGATGAGAGCGCATGTCCAATATTCAACTGCCCAACCGGTTCCTCGATCCAAAGGTGATGTATGCCACCACGCTCCCTTGACCTGGGCCGACACATCGACGGCTCATCTGCTAATCTGCTGGAGAACACGCTGGCTCCACTCCGCCAAGCGTTCCACTTCTCGACCATGATCGTCGGCAATGACGGCCAGAATCACGCGCTGGTGATCAAGGTCGCCGCCGGTGAGGCCGATCGCGCTGCAGCACGATCACTGCTCAACAAGCGCTACGGCTGGCGCGGCTATGGTGAGTCGCACAGCATCCCGACGGGCGCGACCCACTCGACCTTCACCGCCTTCATCGACGGCGAGTTGGTCGGCACGCTCACTCTCGGGGTGGACTCGTCCGCCGGGATGGAGATCGATCACACCTTCCGCAACGAGCTCAACACCTATCGCCGCGTGCCCGGCGCGCAGCTGTGTGAGCTGACCAAGTTCGCGTTCGAGTCGTCGGTGCAGTCGAAGGCGATCCTCGCCGCCTTCTTCCACTTCATCTTCATCTACGGCGAGTGCCGCTACGATTGCACTGACCTGTTCATCGAGGTGAACCCGCGCCACCGCCGCTTCTACGAGGCGATGCTCGGCTTCGATCGCGTCGGCGGGCTGAAGGAGAATGAAGGGGTCGGCGCGCCGTCGCAGCTGATGCATCTCGAAGTGGCGCAGATCCGTGCGCAGGTTGCCGAATATACGCGCGCGGCCGACGGCGTCAGCGAGCGCTCGCTCTACCCCTTCTTCCTCTCGGGTGAGATCGAGAGCGATGTGCGGCTGAAGATGGAGCGCGGCGGCCTCTCCGCCTCGCAGGCGCATCGCGCCGCAACGATCGCGAGCCAGCGGCAGCCGAACGCGATCGACGCCAACGTGACGGTCGGCCACGCCTGAAGCGTGACCGGGCGACGGCCGGTAAGTGACCGCCTGACTCGCCTCGACCCAAGCTCGACCGCGCACTAGGAGCGGCGCCGGTCGCGCGACGGAGGACGGCGAGGGATGGCGCTTCACACCTGGTGGCTGTTCGTCGGGTCGGTGTTCCTGCTCTCGGGAACGCCGGGGCCCAACATGCTCCACGTCATGTCCCGCTCGGTGCAGCTGGGATTGCGGCGCAGCGTCGCGGCGATGGCGGGCTGACTTGCCGCGGTCGTGTCGGTGCTCGCGGCCTCGGCCGCGGGGCTCTCCACGCTGCTGCTCGCGGTGCCCGGCGCCTTCGCGGTGCTGCGCTATGCCGGCGCCGCTTATCTCGTCTATCTCGGGATCAGGGCGTGGCGCGCCGAGGCAGCGCCGCTCGATGTCGGGGCGGGCGAGTTGGTGGCGCGGGCATCGCGTGCGGCGTTGTTTCGCGGCGGCTTCGCGATCGGCATCAGCAACCCCAAGCTCATCCTGTTCGCCGCGGCCTTCCTGCCGCAATTCATCGATCCGGCGCGCGCCAAGCCGCCGCAGTTCCTCCTGCTGGTGCTCAGCTTCGCGATGGTCGAGGCAGGCTGGTACGCGGCCTATGCGCTCGGCGGGCGATCGCTGGCGCGATACCTCAACCGTCCGGCAATCCGCCGCTCGTTTGACCGGCTCACCGGCACGATCTTCATCGGCTTCGGCGTCGCGCTGCTGCGGGTTCGGCCGGCTTGATCGTCGCCGCAACAGAAGCCTACGCTCGCCGCGGGGGAGCGACGCACATGACGGACAGGATCGGGGTCGGACTGATCGGCTACGGCCTCGGCGGCCGCGCCTTCCACGCCCCCTATATCGCGACCACGCCGGGGCTGGAATTGCGCGGCATCGTCTCGCGCGATCCCGCCAAGGTCCACGCCGACTGGTCCGCCGCGCCAGTGCTGCCCGACGTGGCGGGGCTGCTCGACGACGAGTCGGTCACGCTGGTCGTGGTCTCCAGCCCGGACCATCTCCACGTCGCGCATGCCGAGGCCGCGCTGGCGGCCGGCAAGCACGTGCTGGTCGACAAGCCGTTCGCCACCTCGCTGACCGAGGCGCGCGGGCTGATCGCGGCGGCCGAGCGCGCGGGGCGGCTGCTCACCGTCTTCCACAACCGACGCTGGGATGCCGACTTCCTCACGCTGCGCGGGCTGATCGAGGACGGCACGCTGGGCGACGTGGTGAGCTATGAGAGCCGCTTCGACCGCTGGCGACCGGCGCCCGCGGCGACCTGGAAGGAGGCGCGCGCGGGCGGCTCATGGCTCGACCTCGGGCCTCATCTGGTCGATCAGGCGCTGCTGCTGTTCGGCCGCCCGAGCGCGGTCACCGCCGATATCGCCACGTTGCGCCGCGGCGCACCTGCGCCGGACTATTTTCACGCGACGCTGCGCTACCCCGACAAGCGCGTGACGCTGCACTCGAGCAAGCTCGCCGCCGACCACGGCCTGCGCCTCGCGGTCCACGGCACGCGCGGCAGCTGGGTCAAGCACGGACTTGACCCGCAAGAGGCAGCGACGCTCGCCGGACAACGGCCGGGCGGCGCCGAGTGGGGCCATGATCCGCTCGACGGCTTGCTTACGCCCGGCGAGCCGGGCGCCGCGGCGACTCGCGTGCCCAATCGGCGCGGCGACTATCGCCTGTTCTGGTCGGCGCTGGCGGCGGCGATCCGCGGCGAAGGGCCGAACCCCGTGCCGCCGAACGAGGCGCTGGCGGTCATGGAGGTACTCGATGCCGGGCTGCGCAGCGTGACGGAGCGGTGCGAGATCGTACTCTGATCCGGCGGATCGCTTTCTTCCGTCGCCCGCGCTGCTAGGCTAGCGCCGAAGAGGGAGAGAGATGCGCACGATCCTGTTCACGGCGACACTGGCACTCGCGAGCGTCGGGAGCGCGGGCGCCACACCCGCCGCCGACGCCCGATCCGCGGCAACGGCGTTTCGGCTGGAAGGCCCGTTCGAGCTTCACTCGCGCGTCTACCCGGGCACGGTGCGACGATATTGGGTCTATGTCCCCCCGCATTATGACCGGACGAAGCCCCCCAACCTGCTGCTGTTCCAGGACGGGCAGCGCGCGACCAACCCGACCGGTTCGCTCAGGGTGCCGGCAGTGCTCGACGCCTTGATCCGCGACGGCACGCTGCCGCCGACGCTCGGCGTCTTCGTCACGCCGGGACATCGCGCCGCCACCTACCCGACCGACCTCGGCATGCAGAACCCCGACCACCGCGTCGAGGAGTACGACTCGCTCTCGGACGATTACGCGCGCATGACGCTGGACGAGCTGCTGCCGGCGGTGGCGCGGCGCTGGCGGTTCGCCGATGATCCGCGCCGCCGCGCGATCGGCGGCACGTCGAGCGGCGCGATCGCCTCCTGGACGGTGGCGTGGCGACACCCGGAAGCGTTCGGCAACGTCCTCAGCTTCATCGGCAGCTACACCTCGATCGGCCTGCGGCTCGGCAGCGACGGCGCGCCGGTGGCGCTCGGCGGCGACCTCTATCCCGGGCTGATCCGCAAGTCGGCGATCCGCCCGATCCGCGTCTTCTTCCAGGACGGCAGCGCCGATCTCGACAACGAGCACGGCAACTGGTTCCTCGCCAACCAGCAGATGGTCAAGGCGCTGGCCTGGGCCAACGCTCATGCCGAGGAGCAGCACCGGCCCGGTCCGCGCTACGACGTGCGCTACCAATGGACCGCGGGCGGTCATTCGGACGCGGACGGCGGCGCGCTGCTGCCCGAGGCGCTGCGCTGGCTCTGGCGCGATCAGCCGGCCGCGCGGTGAGCGCGGAAGCCGGCGGTGAACGATCCGCCGCGCCGATCATTGAGCGGCGGATCAATACCCTGCGATCCGGAGCGAAGCGACCATGAAGACCAGCGGCAACACGATCCTGATGACGGGCGGCGGCAGCGGCATCGGCGAGGCGCTCGCGCATCGTTTTCACGACCGCGGCGACACCGTCATCATCGCCGGACGCCGGCGCGAGGCGCTGGAGCAGGCCGCGGCCGGTCGCGAGCGGATCCACACCGTCACGCTTGACGTCGAGGATCCCGCCGCGGTCGACGCCTTCGCGCGCCAGATCGTCGCCGACTTCCCCGCGCTCAACGTGCTGTTCAACAACGCCGGGATCATGAAGTTCGAGGACCTGACCGGGCGCCGCGACCTCGCCGACGCCGAGGCGACGGTGGCGATCAACCTGCTCGGCCCGATCCGCCTGACCAACGCCTTGGTCGATCACCTCAGCGCGCAAGCCGACGCCGCGATCGTCACCGTCACCTCGGGCCTTGCGTTCGTCCCGCTGGTGGCGGCGCCGACCTATTCGGCGACCAAGGCAGCGATCCATTCCTATACGGTGTCGCTGCGCACGCAGCTGGCGGGCAAGGTCGAGGTGATCGAGCTGGCGCCGCCGGGCGTGCAGACCGACCTGACGCCGGGCCAGGCCAACCGCCCGGGCTATATGCCGCTGGAGGCGTTCGCCGACGCGGTCGCCGCGCAGTTCGCGCAGCAGCCGACGCCGCGCGAGATCCTAGTCGACGAGGTGCAGTTCCTCCGCCAGGCCGAGCGCGAGGGGCGCTTCGACGAGACGCTGAAGACGCTCACCGAGCGGGCCGCACAGCAGCGCGCCGCCGGCGGCTCCTGATCGCGCGCCCGGCGGCAGGGCCCGGCAGCAGGGCCCGGCGCCCGCTACCAGCCCATGCTGCCGGGCACGCCCTTGAACGGGCCCACCACGTCGGGGGTGATCCAGCCGCCGTAGAAGCCGCCCGGCTGCGGCAGCACGATCTCGCCGTCAACGGTGCACCGGTCCGGCGGCGCAGCGTAGAAGGCGAGGTGATCGCGCAGCGACGCGAAGCCGCGCGCCGGGTCGGGGTAGCTCCACGCGACGTCGCGCAGCAGCATGTCGCCGACCGCGAGATGCCAGTAGACGGCCTCGCCCTTCCACTCGCAGAAAGAGCGCCGCGCCGACGGCCGCAACAGCTCGCGCGCGACGTCGTCGGGCGGCAGGTACCAGCTCGGCGGATGGCTGGTCTCCAGCGTGCGGATTGCGGCGCGCGTGTCGGCCACCGTCACGCCGCGGTGAAGGATGCGGACGTGACGACCGCTCTGCTCCGCCACTGCGGGCCGCGGATAGTCCCATACGCTCTCCTGCCCAAGCTCCGCCGGTTCGCGCACCGGCCTCATGCGGCGCCCCGCCCGGCCCAGCGCTGCAGCCGCGGGCGACCCCGCAGGAAGCGGAGGTAGACCCGCTCCAGCAGCGCCAGCACTGCCGGGCTTCGCGCCGCCACACCGAGCGGGCGCAGCAGCGGGATCGCGCACCACATCGCTGCGAACGCCGCCGCGCCCGCGACGATCGGGCCGCCCTCCTCGCGTGCGTGGAAGCGCGCGAGCATCGCGGCACGGTCGAGCGGGCAGGTCTCCACCGTGGCGTCGATGAAGTCGATCCGCCCACGCCGGTCGAGCCGACGCATCAGGGCGATCTCGCGCTGACACAAAGGGCACGCGCCGTCGTGCCAGACGGTGACCCGGCTCATCGGCCACGCGCCGGGTTATCGCGGCGGATCCGCTCGGCCAGCAGCGTGGCGAAGCCGAGCCAGCCGACATAGGGCATCGCGGTGACCGCGGCCGTCCGGTCGACCCGCGCCGCGGTGGCCACGAGCGCCGCGCCCGAGGCCAGCATCGCGCCCGACGCGGCGGCGCTGGCGCCGAGCCGCTTGCGGCGGAAGAACAGCTCGCTCCAGCCGCCGATCATCGCGCTGTTGCCCAGCCATAGCGCGACCGCAACGTCACGACGCGCGCTCGAGGGCCGGCGAAGCAGCCGATAACCGCCGATTGCGAGCCCGACCTCAAGCGCCGGCCAGACTGCGCCGAACACCGCGTCCGGCGGCGTGATGTCGGGCTTGTCGAGCCGCTGATACCAGCGCCGGATCGTCGGGTGCGTGCGATCGGGCGCGTTGCGGCGACCCACCAGCGCGCTCGCCCCGAGCACCAGCCCGACGAGCCCCAGCGCGGCGACGGGCGACCAGCCCCCCGTGCTCGCCGCGGCGTCGGTCAGTTCCGACGCCCGCGGCATGTCCTTGGCGCGCGACGCCGGAGAGAGCGAGCGGTCGGGCGCGGACGTGTCAAGGTCGCCGAGCAGCCGGCCCGTCATCGCGGTGACCGCGGGCTGGCTGGCGCTTCATCTGCGGCGACGCTCGCGCCGGTGATCAGGACCTTGCTCGACACACGCCGTTCTCCTTCGTGCCGCCAACGCGGCAGCGCGGGAAAGGGGCCAGGCTCCTCCGCCCTCGCCTTCGCGCCGGACGCACGCAGCGGAGGCGGCCGCTCGCGCGTTCGACCTCCCGGAGAGGAGAGATCGAATGTCATCGATAGACAAGCAGAAGCGGCTGCATTTCGACGTGGTCAATGTCGGCCTGCGCGCGCAGGCCACAGCGGTCGGGCTGGTACAGCTCTGCGTCGAGCTGCGCGCCGCGGGCGTGCTGCCGGAAGCCGCGCTCACCCGGATCAAGGACGCGATCGCCGACGAGGTCTCGGTCGCGGGGCCGCGCCGCCGCGGCCAGCAGGAGTATCGCCGCGAGGTGCGCGAGCGACTCGACCAGCTCTTCGCGGGTGAAGCCAAGGTCGGCTCGGCCGAGGCGCTCTCGTTCGGCGAGCAGCCCGAGGCATGACCTGCGCGCCGGGGTTTGAGCCCCGGCTGCCACGGGTGCCGGATCGCTTCCCCCGATCGGCGATGTCCTCCGTCAGGTCGGGGCCGTGGACCGACGACGAGACGCCGTCCACCTCGCGGTAGCTCGCGATCGCCACGTGCGCGCCTGCCGCTCGGCGTCGACGGTGAAGCGGCGCATGCCCGCGGTGCCCGCCTCAGGCGGCGCGGGCGTTGGGTCGAACGTGTCGGCGAGCGGCGGCAGCGCGGCGGGGAGCGGAGTCGCCGCGCCCGAGCTGACCGCGCGCTACGAGAAGTTCGACTATAAAGATCTGGCGACCGGTGGCCGCGGCCGGGCCGCGACGCCGGGCGCCAATTGGTCCCTCAACAGATTTGCCCCATCCAGGTCAACCCGATCCACCGGACACCGACACCCGCGCCGGCGCGGTCACCCGCGCCGACGACCGCGAGACCGTCAGCGTGCTCGCCAGCGTCACCTTCTGTTCGCCTCCGCACACAGGATTTCCCGCGATGAACCTCGCCCTGCTCGGCTTCCTGATGGTGGCCACGTTCATGACGCTGATCATGACCAAACGAATGACCCCGCTGGTCGCGCTGATCGTCGTTCCCACCACCTTCGCGCTGCTCGCCGGGTTCGCCGCGGGACTGGGGGAGATGATGATCGACGGCATCAAGAATCTCGCCCCCACCGGCGTGATGCTGCTGTTCGCGATCCTGTTCTTCTCGACCATGACCGACACCGGCCTGTTCGATCCCTTGGTCAACCGGCTGCTGCGGCTGGTGCACGGCGATCCGCTCAAGATCCTGGTCGGCACGGTCGCCCTGTGCGCGATGGTGAGCCTCGATGGCGACGGCTCGACCACCTACATCATCACGATCGCCGCGCTGCTGCCGCTGTACAAGCGCTACGACATGAACCGGCTGTACCTGTGCTGCCTGCTGATGACGACCAGCGGCATCATGAACCTGACGCCCTGGGGCGGTCCGACCGCGCGCGCGGCGAGCGCGCTCAAACTCGACCCCGCGACGCTGTTCGTGCCGCTGATCCCGGGGATGATCGCGGGGCTGGCCGGGCTGGTCGCGCTGGCGATCTATTTCGGCCGCAAGGAGCGCCGCCGCATCGGGCAGCTCCACGCCGAGGCGCCGACCAGCTTCACCGGCATGGCGGTGTCGCAGTTCCCGGAGGCGCGCCGGCCACGGCTGCGCTGGTTCAACGCCGCGCTGACGGTGACGCTGCTCGCCGGGCTCGTCTCGGGCGTGCTGCCGCTGTCGGTGCTGATGATGCTGGCCTTCGCGGCGGCGATGATCGTCAACTACCCGCAGGTGGCCGAGCAGAAGGAGCGCATCGCCGCGCACGCGGGCAACGTGCTGTCGGTCGTGTCACTGATCTTCGCCGCCGGCATCTTCACCGGTATCCTCTCGGGCACCCGGATGGTCGAGGCGATGAGCAAGGAGGTGGTCGGCGTGATCCCGCCCGGGCTGGGGCCCTATATGGCGCCGATCACCGCGGCGCTCAGCCTGCCCTTCACCTTCTTCATCTCGAACGACGCGTTCTACTTCGGCATGCTGCCGATCCTCGCCGAGGCCGGCGCGCATTACGGCGTCGCGCCGATGGCGATCGCGCGCGCCTCGCTGATGGGCCAGCCGGTTCACCTGCTCAGCCCGCTGGTGCCCTCGACCTATCTGCTGGTGAGCCTCGCGGGGGTGGAACTGGCCGACCACCAACGCTTCACGCTGGTCCCCGCCGCCGCGGTCTGCACGCTGATGACGATCGTCGGCATGCTGGCGCTGGCCTTCCCGCTGGTCGGCTGACGCCTGCCCTCCGTCGGTCCGCGTGGGAGGGGCGATCGATACCGCCGATCCAATCACGCTCCTCCTGCCGCCGGCAGTGGTTTCCGACGGCCAGCTCGGGGCCTCAGGTGATCGATCTCGCGCGACCCGGCGCACTCGGCGCCGGCATCTCGCGCCGATGGAGCGGCGCGGCGAGGTCACGATGTTGCTGATAGAGTGGCCGTGGCGCTAGGCGCGCTCGCTGTCCGCGCGGACGAGATACCAGACGCCGTCTACCAGACGCACGCTCGTCGGAGCCTGAGTCGCGGCGCGGAGCCGCGGGAGCTGTGTGCGCGGCATGATCTCTACCTCTATCTCGAAGCGCTTGATCAGCCGGTACAAAGTGGTCCGCCCGACGCGCAGCTGACGCGCGGCGTGCGAGAGATTGCAGCGATTGTCGCGCAGCGCGGCCTCTACCGCCGAGCGTTGCGCGAACGCCATCGTGCCCTCGATCTGGCATTCCTTCATCGTCACGATGTTCCTTGCTGGGTTCGTCGCGCGCGGCTGCTCACCGCATCGCGCTCGCGCCAGGGCACCGAATGATCACTCCAGCAGCGCGTTGCCGGGCCGCCGAACGTCGTGGCCTCCGTTGCGGTACAGGATGTCGACGATCGCCTCGACTTGGACCGTCGCGCCATTACCGACCCAGAGCAGCACGCCGCCGCGCGCCAGGAAACGATCGTAGTAGGCGGCCTCCTCTGCGGCGACGCCATGCGGCGCCAGCAGCTCCGCGAGCGTCGTCGCCAGCGCGCCCGTCGCGGCGCCGAACGCCATCGCGCCCGGTACCGCCGAGGCGGCGACCGCGCCGGCCGCCACCAGGGGGCCGACACCGGGGATCGCGAGCGTCGCCACACCGACACCCGCGCCGAGGGCGCAACCTCCGAGGATCGCGCGCAGCACCCCGGCGCTGTCCTCAGCGGCGCTTGCGCCCGAGCGACCGGTGTTTTCCGCCACCACACGCCGCATCATCACGGACAGATCGCGGTCGCCAACGCCGACGCCACGCAGGTCGGACACGGCGTGATGCGCGTCCGCCTGCGTGTCGAAGATGGCCGAGGCGATGCGCGGCATCGTCCCCGCCGCCCGCCTCAGCGCACCGAGCCGCGGCGAAAGAGGTTGACGATGCCGAGCAGCACGATCGCACCGAGCAGCGAGACCAGCACCGACTGGATGCTGAGCACGCCGCTGGTGATCGGCGCGCCGCCGATCAGCGGGGTGACGATGAAGCCGGCGAGCACCGCGCCGACGATGCCGACCACGACGTTGAGGAAGATGCCCTGCTGTCCGTCGGTCCGCATGATCACGCTGGCCAGCCAGCCGATCACGCCGCCGACGACGAGAAGTATGATGAGGCCCATGACGATCACTCCGTTAGTGGGTTGGTGCCGCATCAACGGGAGGCGCCGACGACAAGTTCAGCAAGCGTCGCGCCTGCCGGCCGGCACCCTAGTGCGGGTGCACTAGTGCGGCTGGTGTTGCGCTGGGAACGGTACGGGGGTGGCACGGTTGATGGCGGATGCCGAGCGCCGCTCCTCTCTCCGCCTCGCCGACGCTCCGCCACCTCGAGCAGCTGATCGCTCAGCTGCTCGATGGCGTGATCCTGCTGGACCCCAGCGGGACGCTGCTCACCGCGAACGCCGCCGCGCTGGCGATGCACGGGGTGACCGAGCTGGGAGAGCTCGGCGCCACCGCCGAGGATTATGCGCGGCGTTTCATCATGTGGGACACCGAGCATCGGCAGCTCAAACATCGCGAATACCCGCTCTTTCGCGTGCTGGCGGGCGAGTCGATGCCCGACCTGATCGTCGAGGTCGCGCCGGCGGGATGCGACGAGGCGCGCTGGGTCCATCAGGTGCGCGACGTCGTCATGGACGTTGATGGCGGGGAACCCGACTATCTCGCGATCGTGCTGTGCGACGTGTCCAAGCGCTTCGATGCCGAGGCGCGCTTCCGCGCCATGTTCAGCGCCAATCCCGCGCCGGCGCTGATCGTGCGACAGCGCGACCTGAGGGTCGCCAACGTCAACCCCGGCTTCCTCGCGCTGACCGGCTTTACCCGCGAGCAACTGGTCGACCGCTCGCTGTTCGGTCTCGGACTGCTCGGCGGCCTGCCGAGCCGCGCCGAGGTGCGCGGCATGATCGACGCGGGCCAGGTGATCCCGCAGACCGAAGCGGAGCTGCTCTGCGCCGACGGCAGCCGCCGCCTCGTTATCTTCGCGGGCCAGCCGATCGACGTGACCGACGAGGACGTGTTGCTGCTCACCTTCGCCGACCTGCAGCCGCGCCGCGAGGCCGAGCGATCGTTGGCGATGAGCGAGCGGAACCTCGAGGCGGTCTTCGACATGGCACCGGTCGCGATGGTGATCGCCGACGAGGCGCACCGCGTGCTTCGCAGCAACGCCGCCTTTCACGCGCTGTCGGGCATCGCGGTCGAGCCCGAGGCCGGCGTGCCGGTCGCTGCGCTCGGCTGGTGGCAGGACGACGAGGCGCGCGCGGCGATGGAGCGCGAAGTCGGAGAGCACGGTGCTGTGCATGCCGGGGACGCCGGCTTTGTCGCCCGCGACGGCAGCGAGCTGCGGTGCAGCGTCGCGGCGGAGCGGATCAACGGCGGCGGCACGACGCGCGTGATCTGGGTGTATCAGGACGTCACCGAGCGCCGCCGCAGCGAGGCGGAGCTCGCCGGCGCGATCGACGAGGTGCTCAAGGACACGCGCTGGCTCAGCCGCTCGATCCTCGACAAGCTCGCCACGCTGCGCCGACCGACCGCGCAGCTGGCGCCCGCCGACCTGACCGCGCGCGAGCGCCAGGTGCTCGACCTGATCTGCGACGATCTGGATGACGCCGCCATCGCCGAGCGGCTGGCGATCACGCGCAACACGGTGCGCAATCATGTCGCCCGGATCTACGAGAAGACCGGCGCCACCCGCCGCAGCGGCGCGGTCGTCTGGGGCCGCGAGCGCGGAATGGGAACGTATCGGGCATGAGAGAGGGTTCGTTGAGCACGATCTGGGACGAGCATGCGGTGGCGTCGGTCATGGGCAGCGACGGCTTCAGGGTCATCGTCGACGAGGGGCGGCTCGACCGCGTCGTCGATCGCATCGTGGAGACCCGCCTCAATCCCCGCAACATCCGCATATCGCTGCCCAATCGCCCATGCCGCCCGTGCAGTTTCGTCGAGGGCGAGCTGGCAGAGCTGGTCAGGCGGCGGCGTGTCATGCTGGCGAAGCGAGCGCGTGCCGGGTGAAGCCACCGCGGTCGGGCGCAACGAACCCTCATCAGTCCCGTTTGAGGTCGGTCTTAGCGGAGCGCGATCATGACGGAGAGTCAGGGCAAGGGCAGCGCCACGGCGCAGAAGGCCAACGCCAAGGCGGCGAAGGACGGCGAGAAGAACCCGCGCAAATCGTCCGCCGCGCAGGCGGAGTTGGGCAAGAAGGGCGGCAAGGCGAAGAAGTCCTAGTCTTGCGCCGCGACGCGTAGAACGCGACGGGCGCGGTCATGGCCGGGTCGGCGAAACGTCCTGCGCGGCAACGCGTTGCGGTCACATGATGGCGACCAACCTGCTCATCGCCTTGTCGCTGGCAGCAGCGGCCCCCTCCAGCATCGCGGCGATGAGGTGGGAGAAGCGCGTGCTGCTCGTCGCCGCGCCCGGCGGGCAGGATGCATCGCTTCAGCAGCAGCGACGGATCATCTCGCAGTGGAGAGACGCGGCGGCGGAGCGCGATCTGGCCGTGGTCGAGATCGCGGGCGACCAGGTGACAGGCGCAAGTGAGTCAGCGTCAACCTTGCGAAAGCGCTTTCGCCTTCCGGCAAACGGCTTCTCGGCCCTCCTGATCGGCAAGGACGGTGGCACCAAGCTTCGCCAGACACATCCGATCCCCGCGGCGGTCCTCGAGGAGACGATCGACGCGATGCCCATGCGTCGCCAAGAACGTCGATGATCCCCGTCGGGCCGGCACCGAACGGCATGGAATGCTCGCTTCGTGAACACCCCGCGCCGACGCGGACTCAATACCACCGCCAGTCCGCTGCCGCGGCACGGCATCCCCCGCCTGCCCCGCCCCGATAGGCGCGGCCTCGCACCACGCGCCCGGTGTGGGCGCCGGTCGGTCGACCATCGCGCAGCGCGAACCGACCGTTGACCAGGACGGTGCTGACACCCGTCGCCAATCGCGCCGGCTGCTCATAGGTAGCGTGATCGGCGATCGTCGCGGGGTCGAACACCACGACGTCGGCGAACTGCCCGGCACGCAGCCGGCCACGGTCGGCGATCGCGAGATGGTCGGCGGGCAGGCTGGTCAGCCGCCGCACCGCCTCGGCCAGCGTCAGGTCATGCGTGTCACGGACGTAATGGCCGAGCAGCCGTGCGAAATTGCCGTAGGCACGCGGATGATCCTTGGTGCGCAGGAACACGCCCTCGGGCGCTGGCGCGGCCTCGTCCGAGCCGAAGCTCATCCACGGCTGGCGGATCGCCTCGCGGACATTGTCCTCGCTCATCAGGAAATAGGCGATGCCGACGCGCGAGCCGTCCTCCACCACGAGATCCATCGCGGTCTCCTCGGGCGAGCGGCCACGCTCGCGCGCCACCGCGGCCAGCGTCTTCCCCGCGAGCGGCTTCAGCTTCGGGTTCTTGAAACCGAGCAGCAGCGTGCCCTCCGCCCCCGCGCCGGCGAGCAGATTCTCCCAGTCCCTCGGGTGCGGGTCGCGCATCGCGGCGGCGACCTTCGCCCGCGTCCCCGGATCCTTCAGCCGCGCGATCCACGCGTCGAGGCCGCCCGCCTGCACCCAGGGCGGCATCGCGGCGTCGAGCCCGGTCGCGCCGGCGGTATAGGTGTACATGTTGGCGGAGACGCGCACGCCGCGGGCGCGCGCCACCTCGATCGCGGCGATGACGCGGTCGATCTTGCCCCAATTGTCGCGCCCGGCCTGTTTAAAATGGTAGATCTCGGCGGGCGCGCCCGAGGCCTCGGCGATCGCGATCGTCTCCGCGACGCCTTCCTCCAGCCGATCACCCTCGCTGCGCATATGCACGGTGTAGATGCCGCCGCACGCCGCCGACACCTTTGCCAGCGCGATCAGCTCGGGCGTCTGGGCGAAGGTGGCGGGCGTGTAGATCAGCATGTCGGTCAGCCCGAGCGCGCCCTGCTCCATCGCCGCGCGCACCAGCCCGCGCATCCGCTCGAGCTGCGCCGCGGTCGGCTGGACGTCGTCGGCCCCCAGCACCGCCTCGCGCACCGTGCCCGCGCCGACGAACGACGCGACGTTGGGCGCGATCGCGCGCCGCGACAGCACGTCGAGATAGCCGCCGAGCGTCGTCCAGGTCACGGGGTAGCGGACGTCGCCCTGTTCCTTGATCATGTCGCGCTGCATCGTCGCGCTGAGCGGTCCCATCGAGAACTCGCCCATCACCTCCAGCGTGACGCCCTGCGCCAGATCGGACAGCGCGCGGCCGTCGACGAGCAGGCTCTCCTCGGGGTGCGCGAGCATGTTGACAAAGCCGGGTGACACCGCCTTGCCGCGCGCGTCCAGCTCCGTTGCGCCGCGCGCCGCGACGTGCGCCGCGACGAGCGCGATCCGGTCCCCCGCGACGGCAACATCGCCGACGAAGGGGGCGCCGCCCGAGCCATCGTAGATCGTCCCGCCGCGGATCACGACGTCGTAGCGCGGCGGCGACGCCGCTCCCGCCAGCGGCAGCGGCGCGAGCAACAAGGCAGCGAGCGTAATCAGGCGCTTCATGGCGGCTCCTCGGGGCAAGCGGGTCAGATTGGCAGCTCGGACGTGGACTTGATCTCGGACAAAGCGACGGTGGAGGTGATCTCCTGCACGCCCGGCAGCCGACTCAGCTTGTCGAAGAAGAAGCGCTCGTAGGCGTCGATGTCGCGCGCGACGATACGCAGCATGAAGTCGGTCGTGCCCATCAGCACGTAAGCGTCGAGCACCTCGGGGAAGCCGCGGATCGCCGCGGCGAACTCGTCGAGGTTGGCGCGGCCGTGCGCGTTGAGCCGCACCTGCGCGAAGATATGCGCGCTGAGCCCGACCTTGCGACGGTCCACCAGCGCGACCCGGCCGCGGATCACGCCTTCGCGTTCCAGCCGGTCAATGCGGCGCCAGCACGGCGAGGCGGACAGGCCGACCTTGGCGGCGAGCTCGGCGACGGTCTGCTGCCCGTCGCGCTGCAACTCGCGCAAGATGCGCCGCTCATAATCATCAAGTTGGGTCATTTGTGCCGCGATCCGGACGGTGGCGGGATGAACATGCCCCAGCGTAACGGCAACGGCGCGGATGAGGAGACCTTTTCCGGCGCGCCGCTGCCATGCTGTGCGCCAACGATCCGACCGAGGCATTCCCGCATGACCGTCCGCTTCCTCGTCGCCGGCGAGGCTTCGCCCGACCTGCCGCTGCGCGTGCTCAACCTGCTCGCGCTCCGCTCGATCGCGTTCGACGCGGCGTCGGTCGAGCGCGACGGCGACACGTATCGCATCGGCGTCGCGGTGAGCGGGCTGGAGGACGGCGTCGCCGAGGTGCTCCTCGCCAAGATGCGCGCGCTGGTGCTGGTGGAGAGTGCCACGCTCAGTAGTTGAGGCTCCAGCCGATCAGGTGCGCCATCGTGGCGACCCACAGCAGCCCGAGGAACGCCACCGCGACCAGCACGGCGCGCAGCCGCACGCCCCAGCCGAACGTGCCGCGGAACGCCTCCACCAGGTTCCACAGTCCGATCAGCGCCGCCGCGATCGGGATCAAGGCGGCCACCTGGAGCAGCCGGATCGTGCCGTCGAGGGTGGCATTGTAGGCGTCGACCTGCTGGCTCAGGATCGGCGCGACGACGGTGTACCAGCCCGCGACATAGGCGAGGTCGGCCACGGCGGCGACGCGCACCAGCAGCCGCGCGCGCGCAGCGCACCCGGTCGCCACCCGCGGCGCGGCGTAGCGGCGCCGGATCCACCAGCCCGCCGGCCAGGCGACCACCGTGAGCAGCAGCACCAGCAGCGACAGGCCCGCGACCGTTTGGAACATCGTCGAGTTCCGCGCCGCCGGCACCGCCTGGAGCACGCCCACCGGGTTCTGGCTGTCGACGAGCGTGCGCCGCCCGCGCAGCTCGGTCACGCGCAGCAGCCGCGTGCCGTCGACCGCGCGCCACAGCCCCGGCGCGATCTCGCGGAACCGCTTTCCCTCGATCGAGGAGACGCTGATCGTGCCGTCGTCGTTGGCGCTGACCACGTCCTGCTGGAGCAGGTAGAACAGGCTGATGAAGCCGGTCTCGACTCGCCGCGAGCTCTCGTAGTGCCCCGCCAGCGCGCGCGCGTCCGCCGCGGCGCTCGCGATCGCGAGCGGCAGCGGCGCGGGGCGTGCGGGGAAGTAGCGGTCCATGAACAGGTCGAACAGCCGCTCGCGCACGCCGTACACCGCGTCGCGCTCGCCGCGGCTGCTGAAGCTCATGAACAAGCCGACATTCTTCTCGGGCAGCAGCGCGAGGTCGGTATGGAAGACGATCGTGTCCCCGCCGTGGCCGATCACGGTCGTGCCGTTGCGCTGCATCCAGAAGAAGCCGTGCGCCATCGTGTCGAAGCCGGGGGTGGGCGGTGTCGGCGGACGATGCATGAACGCGACCGTTTCGGGGCGCAGGATGCGCGCGCCGCCGTAGCTGCCCCCGCCGAGGTGCGCGAGCATGAAGCGCGCCATGTCGTCCGCGGTCGCGGCAACGCTGCCCGCCGGCGCGGTGCCGACCAGCTCATAGGCGTGCGGCGGGCCGTCGCTGGTGTCATACCCTTTCGCCGCGAGCGGCGCGAGCGCGGGCGGCAAAGGCTGGACGAAGGTAGTGTGCGCCATGCCGAGCGGGCCGGTGATGTGGCGCGCGACATAGGCCTCGAACGGCTCGCCCGAGACGCGCTGGACGATATAGCCGGCGAGCGCCACGCCATAGTTGGAATAGGCCGGCGCCTCACCCGGCTTGAACAGGAAGGGGCGCGTATTCTCCTTGAGATAGCGCTCGGTGGTCTTGAGCAGTTTCGGGTCGCTGGCGAGCAGGTCCTTGAGCCCCTCCTCGAAGCCGCCGCGGTGCTGCATCAGGTCGTTGATCGTCACCGCGCGCCCCGGCGGGGTGATACGGAAGTCGAGGTAGCGGTTGACGTCGGCGTTGAGGTCGATCTTGCCCGCCTCGACCAGCTGCATCACCGCGGTCCAGGTCAGCAGCTTGGAGGTCGAGCCGATCCGCATCAGCGAGCGGCGCGGGTCCATCGGCGTCTTGGCGGCGACGTCGGCGTAGCCATAGCCCTTCTCGAACAGGATCGCGCCGTCCTTGACGACCGCCACCTGCGCGCCCGCGATCTTCCCGGCCTGGAGCGCGGCGGGCATATAGCCGTCGAGCCAGGCGCCGACGTCGGCTTCGGTGAGCTGGGGCGCGCTCGCGGGCGTGGCAGGCGCCGGCGGCGTCTCGGTGCCGGGGGCCGCGGGCGGCGCGACGGGCGGGCGCGCGGCCGGCGTCGCGGCGACGAGCAGCGCGGGGAGGAGCGCCAGTATAAGCGTCTTCATCGTCATCCTCTCACCTCGCCGGCTCGGGCTCGAACAGCAGGTCGGCATAGTCGAAGCTGAAGTCGGCGATCGGCGACACCGGCCGGGCCGTGACGCGCGCCACCTTGCCTGCTGCGTCGAGCGCGAAGGTCAGATAGGCCGGCTCGATCGCGGGATCGTCGAAGCGCGCGACGAAGGTATCATACTGATAATGTTCGAGTCGCCCCGCCATGCGCGGCGTCGGCACGAAGCGCACCGAGAGCCCGGCGGCATCGCCGCCGATCTCGATCGCGCCGTACCAGCGGTCGGCGTAGCGGCCCACGTAGCGCGCCAGCGGCAGCGACGGTCCCACCTTGGCGGGCGTGGCCGCCTCGGCGCGCACCGCCGCCTCGGCCGCGGCGATCCGCTGCGCGCGATACTGCGTGAAGCGCGCCGGCCAGTCCTGCCGCTTCGCCCCGAGATAATGGTCGATCAGCTCCCACATCAGACCATGCCGCGGCGCGGCTTCCTCGCTGTTGAGCTCGATCGCGAAGCCGACGTGGCGCGCGGGGATCATCACCACCACCGAGGTCATGCCGAACAGCCCGCCGGCGTGCCACACGATCCGCTCGCCGCGATAGTCGCGCACCTCCCAGCCGAGCGCATAGCCGTCGAAGGTCGGCGTGGTCCCCGCGACCGGCTCGGGCAGCGGGGTAATCGGGATCGGCGTCACCGGCGCCCACATCTCGCGCCCCGCCGCGGCGGAGAAGACGCGCGTGCCATCCGCCGCGGCCCCGCCGCCTAGCTGCACCTGGAGCCAGCGCGCCATGTCGGTGGCGCTCGCCGCGATCAGCCCGGCGGGGGCGGCAGCCTGGGGCAGCTGGTCGTGCTCGTCGAGCCCGCGCATCGTGCCGGTGCCGCGCACCGTGCCGCCGAAGCGCGCGTGCGGCAGCGCGCGGTTGGGCAGCGCCCAGAAGGTCGCCAGCTCCCCGGTCGCGCCCGCCATGCCGGCGGGGGCGAGCACGTGCGCGCGGACATAATCCTCCCACGTCTGCCCGCTCACCGCTTCGATCAGCTGCCCGGCGACGGTGTAGAGGACGTTGTCATAGGCATAGCCGCTGCGGAAGCTGGTCGCGGGCGCGATATAGCGCAGCCGCCGCACGATCTCGGCGCGCGAATAGCTGCCGCGCGGCACGTACAGCAGGTCGCCCGCACCGAGACCGAGCCCGCTGCGGTGCACCAGCAGGTCGCGCACCGTCATCTCGCGCGTGACCCAGGCATCGTACATCTGGAAGCTGGGGAGATGGTCGACCACCCGGTCGTCCCAGCCGAGCTTGCCCGCATCGACCAGGGTCGCGATCGCGGCGACGGTCATCGCCTTGGCGGTGGAGCCAATCAGGAAGGTGGTGTTCGCGTCGACCCGCTCGGGCGCACCCTGCCGCCGCACGCCATAGCCCCTGGCGAGCGTGACCGTGCCGTCCTCGACGATCGCCACCGCCATGCCCGGCGTGCCCGAGCCGCGCATCACCTGTTCGACGCGCGCGTCGAAGCCTTTCGGCGGCGCGGCGGACGCGGGCGCGGCGACCAGCGCGGCGAGCAGCACGGGTGCGGCGTATCTCATGCGGTCGGCTCCGGCTGGGCCGATCCGCCGCGCCCCACGATGGTGAGCAGCAGCAGCGGCACGACGTAGATCAGGATCAGCAGCGCGGCGAGCAACCGGTAGCCGCCCGCGATCAGTCCGACCAAGCCGACACGCTCGGCGAGCAGCATGCACGGCGCGAGCAGCGCCAGTGCGAGCAGCGCGCGCGCCGGCGGCGACAGCGCCGCGCGGCCACGCGCACGCGCGACGCGCTCGTTCACCGCATGAACGGCGCCGGTGCCGCTCTCCAGCAGCGCGGCGAAGATCATCAGCTGGAAGCCGAGGTGAAACAGCGGGTGGCCGAGCCGCGTCAGGATATAGTCGGACGGCAGCACCGCCCCCGTGATCTCAGGGAGGAAGGCCGCCATGGTGACGAAGAACAGCAGCGCGGGCAGCATCGCGAGTGGCGCCGCCAGCGCACCCGCGATCACCGCGTCGCGGCCCGAGCGGAAGTGGCGCGTCACCGGCAGCACGATCACCGCGCCGACGATATTGTAGCCCGCATAGGTCAGCCCGCCGAGCGCCCAGCCCGGTGCGGGCGGCCCCGCCGCGGCGAAGGCGTCAGCGATCCGCCCGCCCACGCCCGTCAGCGCGAGCAGCAGGAACAACGCGTAGGTGGCGTAGAGCAGCACCGAGACCCAGAGGAAGACGCGTTCGACGCCCGCGTTGCCCCAGGCGACGCAGGCGGTGATGCCCGCGAGCAGCGCCAGCGTCCCCGCCAGCGCAGGCAGCCCCAGCGTCGCCGCGCCGATCTCCCCCGCCGCGGCGCCGAACACCGCGAGCACGACCACGACGAACAGCGCGTAGGCGCCCTCGAACAAGACCCAATAGCGCCCCAGCAGCGCCTGGAAAAAGGTGCGATAGTCGCGCGCGCCGACCGCGTGCGCGAGCCGGAAGGTAGCGGCGGCGACGACACCCCAGATCAGCGTCGCCAGCGCCATCGCCAGCACCCCGCCCCAGGCGCCCGCAGGCAGGAAGAACTCGGCGAGCTCGCGCCCGGTGGCATAGCCGCCCCCGATCACCACCGCCTTGAACGCGAGCCCGGGCAGCACGAACCGCCGGAAGCGGTCGGCCGCGGCGGGGCTCAGGCCGCGCACGCGTCGAGCAGCCGCTCGAAGGCGTCGCCGCCGCGGATCGGGTCGGCCGTCGGTAGGCCGAGCCGCTCGGCCGTGTGCGCGATCTCCGCCGCCGCCTCGGCCTCGGTCATGCCCGCGGTATTGAGGCTGACGCCGGCACAGCGGATCGCGGGGTTGGTCAGCCGCCCGACCGCGACCGTCTGCTCGATCACCGCCTCGATCGACGGCACATGGTAGCCCGGCGTGCCGAGGATCTGCGCGCGCGTCGGCTGGTGGCAGACGACGAAGAGATCGGGCTGACTGCCGTGGAGCAGCGCCAGCGACACCGCGGCGTAGGAGGGGTGGAACAGCGAGCCCTGCCCCTCGATCACGTCGAGATGGGTCGGCGGCGCCTCGGGGCTGAGCAGCTCGGCGGCGCCGGCGGCGAAGTCGGCAACGACCGCGTCGATCGCGATCCCCTCGCCCGCGATCATGATGCCGGTCTGCCCGCTGGCACGGAAGGTCGCGTCCTGCCCGCGCGCCTGGAGCCCGCGCGCGATCGCCAGCGCGGTATATTTCTTGCCGAGCGCGCAGTCGGTGCCGACCGTCAGCAGCCGTCGCCCGGCGCGCTTGGCGCCGGTCGCGATCGGCAGCGCGGCGGGCGGCTCGCGCACGTCGACCAGCCGCGTGCCCGCGCGCGCCGCCGCCTCGCGCAGCGCGGGGAGGTCGCCGAGCCGGGTGTGGAGCCCGGCGACCAGGTCGAGCCCCGCCTCCACCGCGGCGAGCAGCTCGGGCATCCACGCCGCCGGGATCACGCCGCCCTGGTTGGCGACGCCGATCACCATCGAGCGCGCCCCCGCCACCGCGGCGGCCGCGGGGGTCATCCGCGGCAAACCGGTGGAGACGGTCGCGGCGGGCAGCGCATGCTCGGCGAGGCATTTGTCCGCCGCCCAGTCGCGCAGCCCGAGCGCGGTCTTGGCAAAGCCCGGCTCGGTCGCGTCGCCGAGGAACAGCAGGTAGGGCGCCGCCAGTGAATGCACCGCGCGTGGGGGAGAGGCGGGAGCGTCGCGCACGATCAGAACCCGACGCCCAGCGTCGCGCCGATCGTGCGCGGCTGGATCGGGCTCACCTCGATCGCGCCGTTGGGGCGGGTCGGATAGGTCCCGGCCGAGATCAGCCCGCGCGAGTCACCGATGTTGCGCGCGTAGACCGACAGGTCGAACCGCCCCAGCGACACGCCGGCGCGCAGGCTGGCGGTGGTATAGCCGTCGAAGGTGATTCGGCGACCGAACAGGTCGCGATAGGCCGCGTCGAAATTCCCGAGCCGGTCGCTCACCGTCGACACATCGGCGCCGACATAGGGCCGCGCGCCGTCCCAGTCCCAGCTATATTCAGCCGAGACGTTGGCGTTCCAGGTCGGGGCGAACGGCAGCTGGTCGCCGTCGCGCCCGCCGTTCGAGGTGTCGCCGCGCAGCCGCGTGTTGTTGTAGGCGACGGTAGTGGTGACGGTGAAGCCGCGCGTCGGGCGCAGCGTCGCAGTCGCCTCGACGCCGTAGCTGCGCGCGCCCTCGCCGTTTGCGTCGGCCGAGATCGGCCCGGCGTCGGTCTGGAAGGTCGCGACGATCAGCGTCTTGTCCCAATCGAGATAATAGCCCGACAGGTCGATGCCGAAGGTCCGGTCGGCGGTCTCGGCGCGGATGCCGGCCTCGTAGCTCATCAGCGTGTCGGCGTCGGTCTGGAGCGGATAGTCGGGGCCGGCGCCAGGCGGCACCACGTTGGGGCCGCCGGGGCGATAGCCCTTGGCGACGCGTGCGTAGACCTCGCTGTGTGGCGCGAACGCGTAGCGCGGCGACACCGACCAGGTGAACACGCCCTCCTTGGAGGTCGCGCGGCTCTGCGACGGACCGCCGAACAGCGCGCCGTCGAGCGTCTGCGTGGTGCGCTGGTCGTTGTGGCTGTAGCGGCCGCCCGCGGTGAGGTCGAACGTGTCGCTGAAGTGCAGCGTCGCGCTGCCGAAGCCGGCGAACTCCTTGTAGGTCGAGTCCAGCTGCGCGAGGACCAGGCCGTTGAAGCCGGGGATCTCCGGCACCGGGGTGACCGGGCGGCCGGTCGCGGTGTCGAACGGGTAATAGCGCTGGTACAGCTGCCCCGGCTCGCGCGTGTAATAGCCTCCGACCAGCCACTCGAGCGTGGCGGAGCCGTTGGAGGCGAGCCGCAGCTCCTGGGTAAATTTTTTCTGCGTCGAACGGTTGGGATAGTAGATGCCGTAAGCGTCGGGCACGAGGCCGTAGATCGCGGAGGACGCATATTGCGCCAGGGTGATCCCGCCGAGATCGTTGTACGACACATCGCTCCGGTCGGTCGCGACCTGGCGGCTGTAGCTGGTGACCGAGGTGAAGCTGGCGAAGCCCAGGTCATAGTCGAGCGTGCCGGTGTAGAGGCGGTAGCTCACCTCGTTGCGATCGGGGAAGAGCTGGTAGCGCACCTCGCGCCCGCCGGTGCTCGCGCCGGTGAACGGGTCGGCGGTGATCGGGCGCAGCGTCGCCGCATCGGCGTCGAAGGCGTTGCGCGAGTCGACCTCGATGTTCTGCAACACCGCGGTGAGCCGCAGCGACAACCGGTCGCTCGGTTTGAGCAGCAGCGAGGCGCGGCCGCCGTAGCTGCGCGCGCGGTTGACGTCCTCGTCGGCGATACCGATCGCGTCGATATAGCCCGCGCTGCGACGGTAGAAGCCGCTCGCGCGCAGCGCCACCGCGTCGCCGAGCGGCACGTTGACCAGCGCGTTGCCGTAATAGCCCGTGCCGCCGTCGCGCACCGTCTCGGCGCCGCCCTGCCCGCGCGCCTCCCACTTGCCCAGCTTGGGGGCGACGGTCACATATTTGACCACGCCACCCAGCGAGTTGGCGCCGTAGAGCGTGCCCTGCGGCCCGCGCAGCACTTCCAGCCGCTCGATGTCGAACGTGTCGAAGTCGCCCGCCAAGGTCGCGCCGTTGGTCTGGCCGGTGCTCGAGCCGAACGGCGTGTCGTCGAGATAGACCGCGACCGTCGGGCTGGCGCCACCGGCGTTGATGCCGCGCAGCACGACGCGGGTCTGGCCGGGATTGCCCGACTCGAACGACAGGCCGGGTACCAGCGCGGCATAGTCGGCGATGGTGCGCGCCTGGCGCTGCTCCAGCGCCTCGCCGCCCAGCACCGACATCGACTGGGGCACGTCCGACAGGAGCTGCTCGCGCTTCTGCGCGGTGACGATGATGTCGCCGACCTGCGCGGCCTCACGCTCGGGCGGCGCGGCGTCTGGTGACGCCTGCTGCGCCGCCGCTGCCCCGCCGAGGAAGAGCGCCAGCGCGCTCGCGACCGACGCGCTACGACGAATGTTCCCCATCGCTTCCCCCTCGATGTTGCCAATTAGGATGCTAATGTCCTGATTGGAGAATAGTCAATCGCAAATTAGCTCCGCTCGCCCGTTCTGATCACTTGGATTGATGCCGGGTCGACCGCCGCCAGCAGCACCGCGGCGAACGCGGCCAGACCGGCGAGCAGCAGGAAGAAGGCGCCGTGGCCCAGCGCGGTCCAGGCGGTGCCGACCAGCCCGGCGGCGAGGCTGCCCGCGAAGGTGGCGAGGTACCAGGCCGCCACGGTGGTCGCGCCCAGCCCCGCGGGGGCGAGCCGCGCGAACAGCCCCAGACCGGTCGGCAGGATGTGCAGCTCGCCCACGGTGAGCAGCGCGAAGAACAGCGCGAGCCACAGCCAGTGCGAGGCACCTCCGCGCGCCGCCAGCCCGGCGAGCAGGAGATACGCGCCCGCCACGATCAGCGCACCCACCGCCATACGCCGCACCGGCCGCTCCGCGCGGCCGCGCTCGGCGCGATGCCGCCACCGCGCCAGCAGCGGCGGGGTCAACGCCATCACGAACAGCGGGTTGAGCGACTGGAACCAGGTCATCGGCACGATCGCGGCGCCGGCGCGGCGATCGACCCCGCTGTCCGCCCAGAGCGCCACGGTGTTGCCGACCTGCTCATAGGCGGCGCGAAAGATGGTGACGCACAGCGCCACCGCGACCAGCAGCAGCGCCACCTCGCGCGTGAAGCGGCCGCGCGGCGCGGCGTGGCGCACCGGCGCGGCGCGCGCAGTCGCGGGCAGGTAGCGTTGCCCCCATAAGTAGATGCCCAGCCCCGCCACCATGCCGACCCCGGCGGCGCCGAAGCCGTAATGCCAGCCGTACAGCTCACCCAGCGTCCCGCACAGCAGCGGCGCGAGGAAGCCGCCGATGTTCACGCCGACATAATAGACGTTGTACGCCCAGCCGACGCGCGGGTCGCCGGGGGCGTAGAGGTCGTCGATCTGGCTCGGCAGGCTCGGCAGGAACAGCCCGTTGCCGAGCGCGATCGTCACCAGCGCGACGTAGAAGAGCGGCTCGAACGCCATCATGAAATGGCCCAGCGCCATGATCGCGCCGCCCAGCACGATCGCGCGCCTCTTGCCGAGCAGCCGGTCGGCGATCACCCCGCCCAGGATCGGCGTGAAATAGGCGCAGGCGGTGTAGGCGCCGTAGATCAGCGAGGCCTGCGCCTGCCCCAGCATCAGCTGCTTGGTCATGTAATAGACCAGCAGCGCGCGCATCCCATAGTAGGAGAATTGCTCCCACATGTTGGTGAGAAACAGCACCGTCAGCCCGCGCGGCTGACCGAACCAGGTCGGCGCGGGCGGCGCGGCGCTCACCCGCCCCATATTTCGGCGCCGGCGTAGAGCAGGCCGTCGTCGTAACGCACGCCCGGCGCGCGGTCTTCGGCGAGGAAGGTCGGGCCGTCGAGGTCGACCAGGTCGGCGAGCTGGCCCAGCACGAAGCCGGGCGCGGTGGCGAGACTGGTGCCAATCATCGTCCCCACCATCACGCCCAGCCCGAGCCGGCGCGCCGCGGCGGCCATCAGCAGCCCCTCGGTGAGCCCGCCGCACTTGTCGAGCTTGATGTTGACCACGTCGAAGCGCCCGACCGCGCCGGCGACGTCGGCGAGCGTCAGCAGGCTCTCGTCGCCCGCGATCGCGATGGCGGAGCGGTAGCCGTCGAGCGCCGCCTCGGCGCCGCGGGCGAGCGGCTGCTCCAGCAGCGACACGCGGTGCGGCAGCAGGCCAGCGACCAGCGCGTCGAGTTCGGCGCGCGCGAAGCCCTGGTTACCGTCGACGCCGAGCCACACGTCGGGGCGCGCCGCACGGATCGCGGCGACGCGCGCGAGGTCGAGGTCCAGCTCGCCGGTCAGCTTCACCTTGATCGAGCGCGCCCGTGCGTAGCCGCGCGCCACCGCCGCCATCGCCGCGGGCGTGTCGGCGCTGACGGTGAAGGTGGTGACGATCGGGCGCGGCGGCTCGCTCAGCCCGGCGAGCTGCCACACCGCCGTGCCGCTGCGTCGCGCCTCCAGGTCCCACAAAGCGGCGTCGACGGCGTTGCGCGCGCCGCCCGCGGGCATCAGCGCGCGCAGCTGCTCGCGCGTCGGCCCCGCCTCAATCGAGGCGCGCGCCGCCTCCACGTCGGCCAGCATCTTCGCGACATCGTCGCCGAGATAATAGGCGCCGGCGCCCTCGCCGCGCCCCTGGTGGGTGCCGTCGTCGAGCGTGACGACCAGCACCTCGGCAGTCTCGAAGACATAGCCTGAGATGCGGAAGGGCTGTGCCAGCCGCAGCGTCGCGGTCTCGGTGGCGAGCCGCAGCATCAGTAGAACACCGTCAGCGCGAGCAGGTGGAAGGCCGCCGCGACCCACAGCACCGCCAACGTGGCGACCAGCAGCAGCACCGCCCACAGCTTGCGCGTCCACGGCCGGCCGCCGCGGAGCGTCACGACCGCGTTCCAGCCCGCGATTCCGACCGCGCCGACGAACACGACGATGCTGGCGATCTGGAGGAACGTCACCGAGGCGTCGCCCGGCGCGCTGTCGCCGAACAGCACCGAGATCAACCAGAACCAGCCGCCCAGAACCAGCAGCACCGCCAGCGCCATCACCCGCGCAGCGCGCGCCGCGCGCAGCGGCACCCCGGCGAGCGGCGCGGCGGCCTGGTAGCGGCGCCGCAGGTACCAGTTCGCGGGCCAGAACAGCGCGGTCAGCAGTAATACGACGAGGCTGGCGTAGAGCGCAGGCAGCAGCCAAGCGGCGTCGCGGTAGGCGGGCACGCGGTCCCACACCATGAAGGGCGAGACGAGGTCGAAGCTCCAGCGCACCGGCTGCCCGTCGACCAGCTGCGCCGCGAGCCGGTCGTGTCCGGCGGGATCGCGCCAGACGTACGGCGCGACCTCGACCCAGGTGACCGGCACGCCGTTGGCGCCCTTGACCGAGGGGATGACGAGCCGGCCCTGCGCGTCGGCGCCCACCTCGGCCTGGCCGAACAGGTTGGCGATGTCGACGAAGTTGGTGAAGGACGAGCGGCTCACCTGCCAGTGGCCGGCGAGCGCCGCGGCGTGCCGGCGCGCGGTGGCCGTGTCGACGCGCCCGGCGGGCAGAGTCGCGGCGGGGAAGTAGCGGTCGGCGAAGTCCTGGAACAGTTGCCCGCGCGCGACATGCGCCGCGCCGTCGCGCCCGGCCGAGTTGAACGAAACGTACAGCCCGGTGCGCTCCGCCAGGAAGAGGTGAAGCGAGGTGTGCATCTGATTCGTGTCGCCCAGGTGCGCGATCACGCGGCGACCGTTGATGTTGGTCTCGAAGAAGCCGAGCTCCATGCGGTTGAGCGGCGGGATCAGCGATCGCGGGTTCACCTTGGCGAGCGGGCTGTCGTGCATCAGCGCCGCGGTCTCCGGACGCAGCACGCCGCGCCCGCCGTCGAGGTGCGCGATCATGAACTTGGCCATGTCGAGCCCCGAGGCGGAGAGCGACCCCGCCGGACCGGGCACGACGATCTCGAACGGCTTGGGATCGCCCGAGCCGAGCGGATAGCCCTCGGCCATCAGCCCGCGCAGCCGCGGCGGCAGCGGCTGACGGAAGCTCGCCGTGCGCATGTCGAGCGGGCGGAAGATGCGCTGCTCGACATAGTCGTCGAACGGCACGCCGCTGACCCGCTCGACGATATAGCCCGCCAGCGTCGTCGCCCAGTTGGAGTAGGCCGGGGTCGTACCCGGCGCGTAGACGCGCGCGGGGACGTGGCGCTTGAGATAGGCGCCGATCGGCTCGACGTCGCGCGCGTCATAGGTGATCAGCTTCTTGTTCGCCTCCTCGAACCCGGCGGTGTGCGTCATGATCTGGCGCAGCGTGATCGGTTGCCCGTGAAAGGCGGGGATGGCGAAATCGAGGTAGCGGTTGACGTCGGCGTCGAGGTCGAGCTTCCCGGCTTCGACCTGCTGCATCACCGCGGTCCAGGTGACGAGCTTGGATACTGAGCCAGGGCGGAAGAGGGTGAGGTTCGGATCGACCGGACGGCGCTTCGCGACGTCGGCATAGCCGTAGCCGCGCGCCGCGATCACCTGGCCGTCGCGCACCACCGTCACCACCGCGCCCGCGATGTCGCCACTGTGCAGCGCATACGGCATGTAGCCGTCGAGCCAGGCGGTGACGTCCTCGCCGGTGAGCGCGCGACCGACCGTGGGTGTGACCGGTGCCGCGGGCGCGGCCGGCTGCGCCACCGTCGGCGCGCCCGGCTTCACCGGCGCCTGCGCTGGCGCCAACGCCGCGATCGCCGCCGCGCCGAGCGCCGCCGACACCCACGCGAGCATCCGTCCCGTCCCCATTGCCGCCGCCTCCGCTTGTCGTTATCCTCAGGTATCATCCTGATCAGGACAAGGTTATCCTGTTTAGGCGCCTCGTCAATGGCTCATGGAGGACGCGCTTTGCCGACATCGCCCCCGACCCTGGGCGCGCTCCTCAAGGGGCTCCGCGCGCGCGAGGGCTGGACGCTCAAGGAGATGAGCGCCAAGTCCGGCATTCCGGTCTCGACCCTCTCCAAGATCGAGCACGATCGGCTGACGCTGACCTATGACAAGTTGCAGGTCCTCGCCCGGCGGCTCGGCATGCGCATGACCGACCTGTTCGCCGAGGAGAGCGAGGAGGCGGCGCAGCCCGTCACCGCGCGACGCAGCCTCGGCGACGTCGCGCATTCGGTGCGCGTGGAGACGCCCAACTACGACTATTACTACCTCTGCACCGAGCTGCGGCGGAAGCGCATGATCCCGGTCGTCACCAAGATCCGCGCCCGCTCGGCCGAGCAGTTCGGCGAGCTGGTGCGTCATTCGGGCGAGGAGTTCCTCTACGTGCTGAGCGGGCGGGTGGAAGTGCAGACCGAATTCTACGATCCGGTCACACTCGAGCCCGGTCAGGCGATCTACATCGACTCGAGCATGGGACATGCCTATCTCGCCGCGACGGGCTGCGAGGAGGCCGAGGTGCTGGCGGTGATGTCGAGCGCCGAGGAGGAACTGATGGAATCGCTGCTGACTCTCCACCACGGCCAGCGCGGCGCGGGCGCCGAGAATGAGAACGACCCGCCCGCGTCGCCGCGCCGCCGCGGAGGCGCCCGATGAGGGCCGCTCTGCTCGCCGCCGCGGCGCTGCTCGCCGCCACGCCCGCCGCCGCGCAGGACTATACCGCCCGCGTGGCGCGCGTGCTCAAGGCAACGCCGCTGATCGACGGCCACAACGACTGGCCCGAGGCGCTGCGCGAGCGCGAGGGCGAGAAGCGCTGGACGATGGACCTGCGTGACCTCGGCGCGAGCGACCCCGCCTACAACACCGACATCGCGCGGCTGCGGCGCGGGCTGGTCGGCGGGCAGTTCTGGTCGGTGTGGGTGTCGCCCGACCTGCCCGGCAAGGAGCAGGTGGAGCAGACGCTCGAGCAGATCGATCTCGTCCGCTCGCTCGCCGACCGCTACCCCGACACGTTCGCGTTGACACGCACCGCCGCCGACGTGCGCCGCGCGCACGCCGCGGGGCTGATCGCCTGCCTCATCGGCGTGGAGGGCGGCGGCCAGATCGACGGCAGCCTCTCGGTGCTGCGCGCCTATGCCGCACTGGGCGCGGGCTATCTCACCCTCACCCACTCGCGCACGATCGACTGGGCCGACTCCGCCACCGACGATCCGCGCCATGACGGCCTCACCGACTTCGGGCGAAAGGTGGTGCTCGAGCTCAACCGGCTCGGCATGCTGGTCGACCTGTCGCATGTCAGCGAGAAGGTGATGCGCGACGCGCTGGCGGTGACGCGCGCGCCGGTGATCTTCTCGCACTCGGGGGCGCGCGCGCTGAACGACCACCCGCGCAACGTGTCGGACGACGTGCTGCGGCTGGTGGCGCGCAACGGCGGCGTGGTGATGGTCGACTATGCGCCTGGCTATGTCGCCGACGCCTACCGCCGCTGGTCCGCCGACTCGCTGGCCGAGAAGGCGCGGCTCAACTCGCCGCCGTACAACGGTCTCGACATCGGCCAGCCGGACAAGGCGGCGGCGGATTACGCCGCCTGGCTACGAGCGCATCCAGCCCCGGCGGTGACGCTGTCGCAGGTGGCGGATCATATCGCTCATGTCGCCAAGGTCGCGGGTGTCGATCACGTCGGGCTCGGCTCGGATTTCGACGGCGTTGGCGCGACCTTGCCGCAGGGACTCGGCGACGTGTCGACCTATCCCGCGCTGCTCGCCGAGATGATGCGCCGCGGCTGGTCCGACGCGGACGTCGCCAAGCTGGCCGGCGGCAACGTGCTGCGCGTGATGGAAGGCGCCGAGCGGGTCAAGGCGCAGTTCACGTCGCGGCAGTGACCCGGGTCGACGGGCCGGCGCGCGCGATACCGCGCCGGCCCGTCGTCACGCTCACATGATCAGGCGGGCGGTCAGGACGAAGCGGCGCTCCTGTTCGAGGAAGCTGGCGGGCAGCTCCGCACCGCTGCCGATCAGGATATACTCCTTGCGCTGCGTATCCAGCAGGTTGTTGACGTTGAAGCCGAGCTGGACGTTGCGCGTGACGAAGGCGTTCACCGACAAATCGAGCTGCCCGTAGTCGCGGACGTATCGCTCGGCGCCGAACTGCCGCCCCACGTTGTCGTCGCGCAGATAGGCGCTGCGCCAGGCATAGGCGAGCCGCGCGTCGATCCCGGCATGATCATAATAAAGCACCGCATTGGCGCTCTTCTTCGACAGGCCCGGCAGCGGCGTGGTGCGCGACACGCCGTCGGCGCTGCGCACGCTGGCCTTGCTGTCGGCATAGGTGAAGTTGAGGATCGTGCCGAAGTAGCTCAGCGCGCCGGGCAGGAAGAAGAACGGCGACTGAAGCCCCGCTTCGAGCCCGTGGATCGTCGCACTGTCACCGTTGGTCGGCTGAGTGAAGGCGATGATGCCGCTGGTCGGCAGGCCGGTCTCCTGATCGGGGAAGCTGGCCAGCTCCGAGACGGTCGTCTGCGAGATCAGCGAACCGATCTGCTTGGCGAAGCCGTTGAGAGTCAAGAGCGCACCCGGGTGGAAATACCACTCGAAGCCGAGATCTTCCTGGTCGGCGAGATAGGGGCGGAGATTGGGATTGCCGCGGTTGCCGGTGCGCGGCCCCGAGTTGATCGTCGTCGCGGGGCTCAGCTGATCGAGCGTCGGGCGGGTCATCGCGCGCGAGTAGGTGCCGCGGATCAGCATGTTGGGCGCGACTTCCCAGCGCGCGTTGATCGCCGGCAGGAAGTTGGTGTAGCGCGCGTCGACGTTACTCGGGGTCAGCTCGGTGCCGATCAGACCGAAGCCGTCCGACGACGTGTCCGTCACGATCACGCGCAGCCCGGCGTTGACGGAAAGCGCACCCATGGTGAAGTTGCCCTGGAGGTAACCGCCGTAGGTCTGCTCCACCACCTGGAAGGAGTTGAGCTGGTCACCCTGAGGATCGGTCGCGAACTGGTCCGAGGTGAACGGGTCGAGCCCCGGGTAGATCGTCTGGATCAGCTTCGCGCGATCGACCGAGAGGATGCGATCGGGCGTGGTCGCGTTGCGCACGCTGAACGGCAGCGTGGCGGCGAACGCACCGAGGCCGAGCGGGCTGGCGCCGAGCAGCTCGGCGCCATTGTACAGCCCGACGTTGCGCGCCTGCTGGCGCGAGGTGCGGTGGGTGTAGCGCGCGCCGGCCTGGATGCTGGCTAGGCCGGGCACCCCCTCGAACTCGCGGGTCGCGTCGACGCGACCGACATATTCGTCGATCGTGTTCACCGCGCGGTTGAAGATGAAGACGTTGTAGCCGAAGCGATTGGGGTTGCTGCTGAAGTCGGTGGCGGTCGAGGAGAATTGCGGCACGTCGCCGTCGACGCGATAGGTCACGTCGGCGCCGTAGGCGGCGAAGGAATAGAGGTCGAGCTCGTTGCTGGAACGCTGGTGCGCGTAGCTGAAGCCCGGCGTGATCGTCAGATGGTCGGCCGCCTCCCATTTGGCGCGCAGCGTGCCCTGATAGACCTTGTTCTCCTGCGGCTGGTAGCTGTAGCCGACGCGGTTCTGGATGTTGCGGAAGGTCGCTTGGGTGACCGCGCCGTTCTCGACGACATAGTCGGTCGGCGCCTGATTGCCCGGCGCGCTGGTGCCGTCGGCGAAGAAGCTGGTCCCCTCGATCGGCGCGTCGGGGCGATCGTCGATCTGCGTCCCCTTGCGCCGCGCGTAGAGGAAGTCGGCGGTCAGCTCGAGCCGCTCGGTCGGGCGCGCCTGCCCGGCGACAGTGACGCCGAGATTCTCGCGCTTCTGCTGGTAACTGTAGAAGGCCGTGGTGCGGGGCGTGGCGGCGTCGAGCAGCGTCGCCGGCGCGGTGGCGAGCACGTCGGCGGAGGCGATGTTGCGGAACGGCACCCAGGGGCCGAAGTCGACCTCGTTGGTGCGGAAGTCGGTCTTCGAATAGGCCGCGGCGACGGTGATGCCGTAGCGGTCGTCCCAGTTCTGGCTGACCAGCCCGAACAGGCGCGGCATCGCCTTGCCCTTCTGCCCGATCGTGACCCCGCCGGTCGCGGTGACGCGAAGCCCGGGTATGTCGAAGGGCTTGGGCGTCTCCTGCAGGATCGTGCCGGCGAGCCCGCCCTCGACGGTGCTGGCGGTCGGCGACTTCTCGACCGTCACCTTGGCGAACAACTCGGGCGCGAGGACGCTGAAGTCGAAGCCGTTGAGCGCGGTGCCGCCGTTGATCTCGCTGCGCGTGAACTGCGGACCGAGGCCGCGCAGGTTGATCGTCTGCCCCTCGCCGTTGACCGAACGGTCGATCGTGATGCCGGGCACGCGCTGGAGCGATTCCGCCAGGTTGTTGTCGGGGAACTTGCCGATGTCCTGCGCCGAGATCACGTCGACGACCGAGATCGAGCGGCGCTTGTCGGCGAGCGAACGCTCGATGCCGGCGCGCAGACCGGTGACGACGACGTCGGCACCTTCCGCGTCCGATGGCGCGATCTCGGCACCATCGGTGGGGGCGTTGGCGCCGATCGTCTGCGCCTGCGCGCTTGTGCCGGCCGAGACGATCGCGCTGCCGATCAGGAGGGTTTGACGCAGTCGGCGGTACGCACAGCTCTTCATGTTAGCCCCCTGTTTCGTTTCGCATCGTTGTCGTCATGCCGACGCCGCTGCTCGCTGCGCCCGCGACCGTCGCTGGCATCACTCGATCGCGCGAGAGTCGCCTCGCCTACTCAGACACTCATCGGACATTCCCGGCTCAGGACGCTGGGTCCTCCGCCTCGTTCAGCCGATCGCACGTAAAGGTCAGCGCGCTTTCTTTCGCTGTGCTATCGCGAGCGCAACATCACAGTCAATTAGAAAAGAAGCGAAACCACCCGAATATAGATGAAAGGCGGCGACGACGGGTGCGTCCGCGCAACAAACGTGCGGCGCTCGGTTTCTCGATCGGCCCTGTCCACGGCAAGGCGGCGGCCCGCGGCGGCCCCGCAGCGGCTTCTCTAGCGACGCGACGCAAGCCCTTCCCCGCCGCCGCGCAACGCGGCCTCCGCCCATGTCGTGACGAGCGGCAGATCGGTCGCGTCCCCGACCTTGCGCGTGACCAATTCGATCACCCGAACGCCGCGCAGCTCGGCGCGCAGCGGGCGCGCGGCCTCGCCGAAGCGCATCGCGCCCGAGCGCGCGAGCAGCCGGCCGTCGCCGTAGACGAGGAACTCCGCGGCGTCGCGCGTGTCGCGGGTGGAATCGTCGACGCCGACGAGCGCCTCGAACCGCGCGGCGCCGCGCGTGCGCACCTCGAGCCGCGATTGCGCCAGCACGCCGATGCCGGTGTCGTAGCTGCGCCCCGCGACCTGGAGCGTCTGGTCATAGGGCGTGGCGTCGGCCTGCGCGCCGCCCCAGCCGGCGTAGGTCGGGCGCTCGCCGGTGTCGCGCGTGCCGCTCCACTGCCCCATCATGCGATGCACCATGGGGTCGGGCTCGGGCGCGACCACGCCGTCGACCGCGACGTTCACGTCACCGGGTACCTCCGACAGGTACATGCCGTCTCGCAGCCGTCGCGTGCCGCTCACCTCGAAGACGCGGCTCTCGCGCGGCGCCAGCGTGAACGTGGTCTCGCCGGTGAAGGGCGCCAGCGTTCGACCGCTCCATAGGTCGTGCAGCGTGATCGGCGCGTCGGGCGCGAGCTTGAGCTGCGCCGCGGTGAGGTTCATCTCGGCCGGCGCCAGCCCGCGGTTGAGCAGCACGACCGCCTTGTGGCCGTTGCTCAATGTCTTCACGATCGTCTGCACGTCGTCCGAGGCGTAGGCGATCACGCCCTGGTGGCCGCCCGGGTCCTGGTTGACGCGCACGATGTCGGCATTGCCCCAGATCCTCATGAGGCTGTCGGGCGCCTGGCGCAGGTCATAGCCGATGAACAAGGGCGCGTTGATGATCGCCCAGAGCGCGAAGTGCGTGCGCGCCTCGGTGAGGTGCTGCGCGTCGAAGTCGCCCTGCCCGATGAACAGCATGTCGGGATCGTTCCACGCGCCGGGCTTGGCGTAGAGCGCGCGGGTCGACGCGCTGTCGAACGAGTGGAGCATGCGCGTCCAGTGCGGCGTGATGTCCTGGCTGGTGCGCCACATCTGGCCCACCTCCTTGCCCCAGCGGCGCACGTCGGCGCTGCCCCAGGTGCACAAGGCGAGGATCGAGTCGCCGTCGGGGCGGTAGCGCGCGATCGCGGCCGCGACCGCGGCATAGAGCGAGCGGACCTGCGCCACGTCGGTGCGGTTGATCGAGGCCTGGTCGATCAGCGGCGGGAAGGCGCGATAGCCGTTCTGCACCACCACCGGCGCGCCGGGTGCGTAGACGTTGATCCCGCAGGCGTCGACCTTGAGATAGTCGAAGCCCCAGTCGCGGAAGTAGAGTGCCACGTCCTGGTCGACGTGGCCGTAGAGCCCGACCTCGCGCTCCGCCGTCGTGCCCTCGGGCAGATTGGGCGAGTGGAGGTCATAGGCCTGCGAGCAGGCATTGCGCCCGATGTCGCTGTACAGCCCCGCCTTGAGCCCCATCGCGTGAAGCCGGTCGGTGAAGGGACGGAAGCTGCTGTTGCCGCCGGCGACCGCGGCGGAGGGGAAGATGCGCGTGCGGATCATCAGCCGCCCGTCGGCGGTGCGGCGCTTGAGCCACCAGCCGTCGTCGACGTTGACGTAGCGATAGCCGAGCTTGGCCAGCCCGCTGTCGACCAGCTTCTGCGCGGCGCCGAGCACTTTCTCCTCGTCCACCTCGGTGCGAAAGGCGTTCCACGAGCTCCACCCCATCGGTGGGGTGCGCGCCGCGGCATGCTCGGGCGCCGACCAGCGACCGGTCGGCGCGAGCGGGTCGGGCGCCGCCGCGGCGGGGCCGGCGAGCACGAGCGCGAGCGTGGCGAGGGACAAGGTAGGCAGGCGCATCGGACGGGACCTCGCTGTTCGCCACATCATAGATCTCGCCGCTGCACGGGAAAGGGCCGGAGACGACGAACCACCCGCTTCGCCGTGCTCCGGCGGACGCCGGAGCCCAGCGTCATGGCCGGCGGCGCCAGTGGCACCAGGCTCCCGCACGCGCAGGAGCACAGCAGCGGATCAGACGAGGAACCCAATCGCTTACCTCGACGCGGCAAGGTGGCGGGCGTAGAGCGCCGCACCATAGCCGGGCGCGTGGAGCGGCTCGACCGGCGCGCAGCCCGCCGCCTCCAGTCCCCTTGTGAACGCGTCGCGCACCGCGGGCACGTTGGCGAGCACGCCGCCCGACCAGGACACCGGCACGCGCTCGCCCGGATCGAAGCCGAGCCGCGCGCGCAGCGCGGTCGCGAGCAGCACCAGCTCGGCCGCGGCCTCCCCCAGGATCGCGCGCGCCACGGCGTCGCCTGCGTCGGCGGCGCGCGACACGAGCGTCGCCAGCGCCGCGATCTCGCCGCGGGCCATGCCGCGCGCGCCCATCACGCGCTCGCACAGCGCCAGGTCATCGTCGAGCACGAGCGCCTCGCGCAGCAGCGCGTGCAGCGGCCCGATGGGCAAGCGACCGTCACTCATCCGCGAGAAAGCGGTGAGTCCGGTGCGCGCGATCCAATAGGCCGAACCCTCGTCGCCGAACAGCTCGCCCCAGCCGCCCGCGCGCGCGCCGCGGCCGCCGCGCTCGCCATAGGCGATCGAGCCGGTGCCCGCGACGACGTTAATCCCGTCCGCGCACGCCAGCGATCCCGCCCAGCCGCACACCATGTCGTTGTCGCAGCGGAAGCGCGCGTGGCCGAGCAGCTCGCGCACCCCGGCGTCGAGCCGCGGGTCGACCGCGCTGTCCTCGCCATAGGCGGGCAGCCCGAGGAAGACGTGGTCGAGGTGCGCGGGCGCGGCGCCGATCTGGGTGCAGATCGCGCTCACCCCCTCGGCGATGCGCCGCACCGCTTCCGCCTCGCCGACCTCGAGATGGTAGGTCGTGCCCGTCACCGCGCTCGCGATCACCGTGCCCGCGGTGTCGATGCAGACGAACTCGGTCTTGGTCCCGCCGCCGTCGACGCCGAGGTAGAAGCGCCCGCTCATGCCTCGTCGGCGTGGATCCGCACGCCCTGCACCACGCGGTTGACGGTGCCACTCGCGTTGGGCTGGTCGGGCGTGAGCCCGAGCGCGAGCGAGACGTGGAGCGCGAACAATTGCGCCGGCACGATATAGGGGAAGAGCAGGTCGGCGTCCGGCGCGTCGTCCATCCCGGCGAGCGCGATCGTGGCGCCCTCGTCCGCCCGCGCCGAGATGACCGCGACCTCGCCCGCGCGCGCGTCGCCGCGCAGCTCGGCGACGATGTCGAGGTCGTAGCGACGCGTCAGCGGGTCGTTGGCGACGAATACCACCGCCAGCGTGCGGTCGGTGATGATCGTCTTGGGGCCGTGGCGGAAGCCCAGCGCGCTGTCGAAGGCGGTGACGACCGCGCCGTCGCTCAGCTCCATCAGCTTGAGCGCGGCCTCGCGCGCCAACCCAGTGAACACGCCGCTGCCGAGATAGACGACGCGGTCGAACCCGCGCGCCGCGAGCGCCGCGGCGACCGGCTCGGCGCGCGCCAGCATGTCCTGCACGCCCGCAGCAATGGCCTCGATCCGCGCGTCCATCGCGGCGATGCCGCCGAGCGCGGACAGCGCCGCGAGCGTCATCGCGGTAAAGCTCGACGTCATCGCGAAGCTTCGGTCGTGCGTCGCCTCGGGCAGCACGATCACGTGCGCGCGAGGACCACCGCGCCGCGCCAATTCGCCCTCGGCGTTGCAGGTCACGATCAGGTGGTGCGCCTCGGCGACGCGGCGGTCGACCAGCTCGACCGCGGCGACGCTCTCGGGGCTGCTGCCGGAGCGGCCGAACGAGACCAGCAGCGTCGGCACATCGCCGCGCAGGTACAGCTCGGGCGCGCCGACGATGTCGGTGGTGGCGATCGCCTCGACCGCGCGACCGAGCGCGCGCGACAACCACGGCGCGAGGCACTCGCCGATGAAGGCCGAAGTGCCCGCGCCGGTCAGCACAATACGCAGCTCTGGACGCGCGAGCAGCGGCGCGAGGAACGCCTCGATCTCGCCGCGCGCCTCGCTCAGCAGCTTCTGGGTGGCGCGCAGCGTCGCGGGCTGTTGCGCGATCTCGCGGCGCGTCCAGGAGGAGTCGCCGGGCTCCGCGGCGGGGGCGGCGATCAGCGTGTCAGTCATGGGGAAAACAGGCTCCGTGATAGGCGTCGAGCGTGGCGCCGACCTGCGCCATCACGAGCTCGGCGGGGTCGAGACCGGCGCGGCCGGCGCGCACCGCGGCATAGGCCGCGGGCAGATATTGGCTGAGCAGCGGCAGCGGCGGCGGGGTCTCGCGCAGGTTGGCGAACAGCCGCTCCTGCGCCGCCGCGATCGTCGCGTCGGGCCAGTAATAGCGGATTCGGTCCGACAGGCTGTACTGCAGCTGCAGGTCGAGCGCGGGGCCGGTGGCGTGGTAGTATTTCGCCCAGTTCTTCGGCTCGGCGCGCAGCCGCTCGAGCGTGACGGCGCGCAGGTTCGCGCGCGCGCCCTCGGCGACCGTCTCGTGGTCGATCGCGTCGAGCGCCCAGAGCGCCTCGCGCAACGCGAAGGTAACGCCGGGGCCCACCTTGAGGATCGCGAAATGGTCGCGCACCAGCGCGGCGAGCGCCTGCGGCGTCTGATAGTCGGTCGAGTGCGCCTCGTAGACCAGATGCCGCACCGGCTCGATCGCGCGGCTCAACGCGACCGCGCGCTCGGGGCGATAGTCGACCACCTTGTCATGGTCGAACTCGACGCCGGGCTGCACCACGGTGGCGATGACGCGCTCCCAGGCTTCAGCGAGTCCGGAAGCGCGGAACAGCTCGCGATGCATGTCGACGGTGGCGATCGCCGCTTCGGGATCGGTCACGGCCAGCTCGTCGAGGTCCTCGGCGGCGCCGCCGGGCACGGGCACCTCGGTACCGATGACATAGACCGGGGCTGCCGCGGGATCGCCGGAAAAGGCGTCCTCGGCGGCGCGGCACAGGCGCGCAGCGCGCTCGGCGATCGTCCGCTCGGGCAGCGGCACGGGATCGTCGGCGCAGCTCATCGAACAGTCGAGGTGGATCTTGGCGAAGCCGGCGCGGACAAAGTCGGCGACCATCGTCTCGGCCTTGGCCATCGCCTCGGCCGCAGGCAGCGCCGTCCAGGCGTTCGGTCCGAGATGGTCGCCGCCGAGCACCAGCCGCTCGAGCGGATAGGCGACTCGCGCCGCGATGCGCTCGACGAAGGCGCGGAAGTCGGCGGGGACCATGCCGGTATAGCCGCCGTCCTGGTTCACCTGGTTGGAGGTCGCCTCCACCAGCGCGAACGGCGCGCCGTTCGCCAGCGCGTGGCGCAGCGCCGCCTCGATCACCAGCGGGTGCGCCGAGCAGACCGAGGTCACGCCGATGCGCTCCCCCGCCTTATGCCGGTTCACCAGGTCGAGAAGTAAGTGCACGTGCGTCTCCCTTTACGCGGCCGACATAACGCCGGACGCAGCAGAACACAAGAAAGCGAAACTTAGCGAAACTAAATAGTCGCGGCTGCGGGTTCGCCCTCCGGATCGGCCGCATCGGGCTCGATCGCGAGCAGCAGCGAGGCGGTGAGCGCGAGCACGATCCCCAGCGTCTTGAGCGGCCCCGGCACGACATGGAGCACCGCGAGCGAGATCAGCGCGGTGGCGAGCGGCGCCCCTGCGTTGGCGAGCGGCGCGACGATGATCGCCTTGCCGTAGCGAAAGGCGAACACCAGCGTCAGCGCACCGATCGCGTTGAGCAGCTGGATCGCCGCGGCCAGCCCGGGCCCGTCGAGCCCCCAATTGATCGCGCGGCCGGTATCGGTCATCGCCCAGGCCACCGGGGCGAGCGCGAGCCCTGACAGCGTCATGTAGACGAAGATGCTCTCCGCCGAGGTGACGTGATTGGCCGCCTTCATGAAATAGGCCTGCACGCCCCAGCACAGCATCACCGCCACCGCGGGCAGCAGCCACGCCGCCGAGGCCCCCGCCCCGCCCGTGCCGGGCGCGAAGTCGAAGGTGGGCAGCGCCAGCAGCGCGAGCAGGATGCCCAGCGCCCCCAGTCTGCCGGTGCGCTCGCCCATCAGCAGGAAGGACATCGCGATCGTCACCACCGGCGACAGCGAGATGATCGGGAAGATCAGATAGGCCGGCCCGCGCGCCACCGCGTAGAACAGCAGCATCTGCCCGCCCGCGCCGAGCAGCCCCACAGCCAGCCCATAGCCGATCGCGCGCGGCGAGCGGTCGAGCCGCCACCCCGCCTGCCTCAGCACCACCAGCGCGGGCGGCACCATCGTCAGCGCCCAGACGACATAGACCAATGTCTCGGGAAAGCCGCGCTGCGGCGACAGGCCCGAGAAGGCGCCCCACACACCCCATAGCACCACCGTGACGAGCGCGTTGACGAGCCAGCCGCGCCCCGCCGGCGCCACCCCGCTCATGCCGCGCCCCGCGCGATCGGGGTGGCGCGCACCAGCAGCGCGCGCTCGAACGTCGCCGTCAGCGTCGGCCGGCTGCGCGAGGCGGTGCCGAGCGAGCGGCCGGTGAAGCCGTCCACCAGCGCGTAGCTGCCCTCACCCAGCCCGCGCAGAGCGATCGGTCCGGACCAGCGATCAGCGTAGAAGGCGTAGTGGAGCGCACCGTCCTTCGCGATCGCGTGCGCCTCGGGCTTGTCGAAGCCAATGTCATACAGCCCGCCGAGATACTCCCCCTTGGGCAGCATGTGCTCGCGGTACAGCGCGACCCACTTGCCCCAAAGCGCTTCCTTCTCGGGCGTGAGGACGAACCCGCCCGGGGGCAGCTTCTCCATCGGCTTGGGCGTGTCGCGCGGCCAGGTGAACTTGGTCGAGGGGATCGCGCCGATGCCATAGGCGGAGGCGAAGTCGTCGCCGCCGTCGCTCAGCTCGACATGGTCGCCTGAGTAAGGCGCGGACGGACCCATCAGCGCCTTGAAGGTCTTGCCCTTCAGCCGGATCTGCCAGGACGACAGCGGGTCCGAGGCGGGCGTGTTGTTGGTCGCGGGCAGATTGTGGAAGGCGAAGCTATCGCCGCACGGGCACAACTCGAGCACCGCCTCGGGATTAGCGGCGACCGCCTCGTCGTGGATCGCCTTCCAGAAGTCCTGCAGCTTCTCGCTCGACTCTTCGGGATGCGCGTGGCGGTGCGCGGGATTGTAGCAGGGCGCGACGCCGTTGAGATGCTGGCCGTCGAGCTTGAGCCCGTCATAGCCCCAGTCGGTGACGATGCGGCGCACCAGCGCGCGGAAATAATCGACCGTCGGCTGATACGCCGGGCAGAGCGTGAAGGCGTTCCAGAAGCTGACGTTCTGCGCCGAGCCGTCACGGTCGAGCAGCAGCATGTCGGGATGGTCGCGCAGCAGGTCGGTGCCGGGGTCGACCGCGAGCGGCGCGAGCCACAGCCGCGGGCGCATGCCGTCTGCCTTGATGCGATCGGTGAAGGCGCGCATGTCGGCGTCGCCGCGCGGGAATTTGGCGGGGTTGAGCTTCCAGTCGCCCTCCGCGGTCTGCCAGCCGTCGTCGAGCACCGCCCATTCGAAGCCGAGTGCCTTGGCTTTTGGCAAAGTGCCATAGACCTGGTCGAGCGTGAAGTCGCGCTCATAGCCCCAGGCGCACCAGATCGGCCCGTAGCTCGACTCGGGGATCGGGGGCGCCTCGACCCCGCGCTCGGCCATCAGCCGGCGATAGGCGTCGAGCGGGCGAAAATGATCGCCGGCGTGCGCCATCAGGAAAGCGGTCGGCAGCGTCAGCGTCGCGCCCGGCGCGAGCAGCGCGGGCTGATCGCCGCTCAGCCCCAATCGAGTCGCGCCGGGCTGCGCGGCGACCGGCAGCGCGACCTGGCGCGGGCTGGTCTCGAGATGGCCGACCGCCAGCCCGACGTCGCGACGCCACACCACCGCCACGGGCGTTCCGCCGCCATAGTCGGAGGCGTTCATCCCCATGAAGTTGCGCTGCTCGAACCCCGGCGCGACCTTCTGCACCCAGTCGCGCCGGTCGGGATAGGAGGCCCCCGCGAAGGTCCAGGCACCGTCGGCGTGCGCGGTGAGGTCGTGCGTCGCGACGCGCCAGCCGGCGATCGCCAGCGGCGCCGCGCCGGTGTTGCGGTAGCTCACCTCGTAGAGCGCGAGGCCGGGAAAAGCGTCGAGGAAGGTCACCGCCACGGTCTGCTCGACCTGCCCGCCCGCGGTGGCGCGCAGCACGTGGCGCCGCCCTCTGCCGTGCGGCCCCGCCGCAGCCTCCTCGCGATGGTCGAGCAGCAGGAAACTGCCGAGCGGCGCGGCGCCGGCGAGGAACAGCGCCTCGGGCTGCGCGCGCGGCGTGATCACCTGGCCGCGATGCGCGACCGTGGCGCGCATGGCGCGATCATAGTCGATCGTCAGCGTGCCGTCGCTCAGCCGCACCCCCGCGGGCGCGGCCGCCCAGACCGCGCTGCCGAGATCGGGCAGCGCCACCGCCGCGCCCCCGACGAGCAGGCGACCGAGCATGGATCGACGCGTGACGGAGGTGAACGGCATCGCTGACTCTCTCCTGTGCGGCTCGATGGCCGGTGAGAAAGAGCTTGCACCAACGCGGACGGACGCGCAAACAAAAACCGCAACATCAAGGCGCGTTTTCTTTCGTTACGCGCGAGTGGGAGAGAGACGATGAGCCTGATCGCGGTCCTGCTGATGGCGAGCGCGGCGACGCCCGAGGCGCATTACACCGAGGCCGACTTCGCGCGCGTCGCCAAGTTCGACTCGCATTTTCACGCCAATGTCGAGGATTCGCGCTTCCTCGCCCTCGCCAAGCGCGACCGCTTCGATGTGCTGTCGATCAACGTCGACTATCCCGACTTTCCCCCGCTCGCGCGCCAGGCCGCGATCGCGCGCACGATGCGCGCCGCCGACCCGGCGCATTTCCGCTACGCCACCACCTTCTCGATGGCGGGCTTCGGTACGCCGGGCTGGCCCGAGCGCACGATCGCGCAGCTCGATCAGGCCTTCGCGCGCGGCGCGATCGCGGTGAAGGTGTGGAAGAACATCGGGATGGTCGCCAAGGACGCGAGCGGCAAACGCGTCTTCCTCGACGATCCGCGGCTCGACGGCGTGATGGCGCATCTCGAGCAGCGCGGCATCCCGCTGATCGCGCACCAGGCCGAGCCCAAGAACTGCTGGCTGCCGCTCGACCAGATGACGACCGACAACGACCGCGAATATTTCAAGGCGCACCCCGAATATTACATGTACCTCCACCCGGAGGAGCCGAGCTACGAGGCACTGATGGCAGCGCGCGACCGCTTCGTCGCGCGCCACCCGAAGCTGGCGTTCGACGGCGCGCACATGGCCAGCCTGGAGTGGAGCGTCGACGAGCTGGCGCGCTTCTTCGACCGCTACCCCAACACCGTGGTCGACCTCGCCGCGCGCCTGTCCAACCTGCAGGTCCAGTCGAACGCCGATCTCGCGAAGGTGCGCGCCTTCTTCATCAAGTACCAGGACCGCATCCTCTACGGCACCGACCTCACCGACAGCCCACCCGATCCCGCCGCGCGCGCGCAGAACCCGCCCGCCACCAGCGACTTCCCGAAGGAGGCCGACCGCGTCTGGCGCGCCGACTGGCGCTATCTCGCGACGCCGCTGCCGCAGCGCGTCGACGCCATCGGCGCCGACGCCAAGGGGCTCAACCTGCCCCGCGCTGTGATCGACAAGATCTACTGGGGCAATGCGCGGCGGTTCTTCCATCTGGCGAGGTGAGGTGGTGGGTAAGGTGGCGGGGCTGAGGCATGTGCCCCCCGCCACTCCCCCCACACGCACAACCCGTCATCCCGGACTTGGTCCGGAATCCAGCCGTCCGCGAGAGCAACGGGGCGTTGAACACGCGGCACCGTGGATCCCGGAACAAGTCCGGGATGACGGAGGAAAGGGAAAGGGAGCGGCTCGCTCGAAATCCCCGTGCTCCTGCGCACGCAGGAGCCCAGAGTCACGCGCGACACCGCACCTGCCCCCTGGTTCCTGCGTGTGCAGGAACACGGGCGCGCTCACCACCGCTATCTCCGCGTCCGCGGAGACGCCCCCCTTCACGCCACGTGCAGGCGGAACCCCAGCCGCTCGGCCGCGGCCTGCAATCCCTCGGGGGCGCTGGCGTCGGTGACGAGGTCGTCGATCTCGGCGACGTTGAGGATGCGGTGGAGACAGACGCGGCCGAACTTGGACTGGTCGGTCACCGCGATCACCTGCTGTGCCGCCCGCACCATCTTGCGGTTGAGCATCGCCTCGGGCTCGTAGTGCGTGGTAATGCCGCGCTCGAGGTCGAAGCCGTCGACGCCGAGGAAGAGCTTGTCGACGTGCAGGTCGTCCAGCGCGGCCTCGGTCTGCGCGCCGTAGAAGGCGCGATTGCGCCGGCGCAGCGCGCCGCCCAGCATCACGACGCGGATCCGCTCCTTGCGCGCCAGCGCGCAGAGGATGTCGAGGTCGTTGGTGAGGACGGTGATCTCCTCGTCGTCGGGCAGATGGTGCGCGATCTGGAGCGTCGTCGTGCCCGAGTCGAGCACCACCGACTCGCCCGGCCGCACCATCGCCGCCGCCATCGCGCCGATCCGCGCTTTCTCGTCGACGTGCGCCGCGCGTTTCGCTTCCACCGCGGGTTCGGCGATCACGTTCACCGCGTCGGCGACAATCGCGCCGCCGTAGGAACGCTCGGCCACACCGCGTTTCGCGAGGAAGTGCAGGTCCTTGCGGATCGTCTGCATCGACACGCCGAAGCGCTCGGCGAGCGGCGCCACCTGCACGCTGCCGCGCTCGCGCACCATCGCGCTGATCTGCTGCCGTCTGCCGCTGGTGTCCCGTACCGTGGACATCGCATCCTCCCGTTCACACACCGGCTTACCAGCCGTGACCGGCGGCTACAATGCTCCGGCTAGGTTTCGTTTCTTTTCTATTTGACAGTATTGCTACGCTCACGATAGCAAGTCGCAACGTTTCGCACCGGGTGCGGGGAAGAGGGAGAGTGGCGATGACGCAGCTGCAGCACGGGCGTGGCAAGATCCTGGCCGGCGCGAGCCTGGCCGCCCTGCTCATCGCCAGCCAGGCTGCGGCGCAGGACGCCACCGCCCCGGTCGACGGCACGCAGCAGTCCTCCACCGCCTCGCCCGACCCGCAGGCGGTGCTGTCCGACCCGTCGCAGCAGCCCGGCGAGACTGGCCAGCCCGACGGCCCGGTGACGACCGGCGGCGACATCGTCGTGCGCGGCGTCCGCGGCAGCCTGCTCCGCTCGATCCAGGCCAAGCGCAACGCCGACACGATCGTCGACGCCATCTCCTCCGAGGAGCTCGGCAAGTTTCCCAATCGCAACGTCGCCGAGGCGCTCGCCAACATCCCGGGCGTGACGGTCGGACGCGACGGCCGCGGCGAGGGACGCGACATCACCGTGCGCGGGCTCGGCTCCAATTTCGCCATCACCACGCTCAACGGCCGCATCCTGCCGACCGACGGCACCGACCGCTCGTTCCAGTTCGACGTGCTGCCGTCCGAGATCATCTCGGGCGCCGAGGTGAAGAAGGCGGTACGTGCGTCCGAGCTGGAGGGCAGCATCGGCGGCAACGTCGACCTGCGTACCGCGCGACCGCTCGACCGCCCCGGCTTCCACGCCTCGGCCGCGCTCGAGGGCCAGTATAACGACCTGGTCGACAAGGGCGGCTACAAGGCCAGCGGCGTCGTCAGCACCACCTTCGCCGACGACACGATGGGACTGCTGGTCGGCGCCAGCTACAACAAGTACAAGTTCCGCACCGACAACCTCGGCGAATATTCGATCACCGACGGGACCGAGGCGGGCTATGGCCTCGACTTCAACCGCGACGGCAAGGTCGACCCGAACACCGCCGGCCCGGCCTATATCTGGCCCGATTACTACAGCGTCGGCTATGTCACCGGCGAGCGCGAGCGGATCGGCGCGGCGGGCGCGTTCCAGTGGAAGCCGTCGAGCCGCTTCGAGCTGACCATCGACGGCGTCTACAGCCATTTCGACGTCACCCAACACAATTACCGCTCGTCCAACTATCTCAACTCGCTCGGCGACGACGGCGCGCCGCGCTGGGACCCGGCGTCGATCTCGGTCGATCGCAACAACGTGGTCACCGGCTTCGCGATCAACGACCTCGTCTCCGAGGTGCTGACCACCGACGAGCCGCGGCAGAGCCAGACCTATCAGATCGGCGGCCACATCGACTGGCGTCCGGTCGACCAGCTCAAGCTCGCCTTCGACGGCTATTACGGCAAGGCGACCAACAATACCGGCGGGCGCAACCGCTTCGTCGTCGCGGGCGTCCCCGGTGCCTCGGCGACCTTCGCAACGCGTGACAACGGCCTGCCCGATCTCGCGATCACGCTACCGGGCGGGCGCACGATCGACCAAGCCACCAACGACGACTATCGCGCGCACTATATCGGCATCCAGGGCCAGGACATCTCGGACGAAATCAAGAGCGGCAAGATGGACGGCGAGTATCGCGTCGACAATGGCGCGTTCAAGGCGATCAGCTTCGGCGCCGCCTGGACCGATCGTCGCAAGAACGTCACCACGGTCGACAATCAGTACACCACCTCGTGCAACTATTGCGGCTACCCCTTCACCTTCGGGCAGATCGGCGCCGACGTGGTGCGCCCGGGACAGGGCAACATCTTGAGCAAGCTGCCGGGCAACTTCCCGCGCAACTTCCGCAATTTCGACATCGACACCTATCTGGCGGCCTTGCCCCGCGCAGACAACAACCCGGCGGTGCTCAACCCCAACAGCTGCCTCGATGCGAGCGGCGCGACGGTCGACGGCTGCGCGCTGTCGCCCTATCCCGCCGGCTATTCGACCCAGATCATCCAGGACGACCTGCCCGCCTCCTACCGCATCCGCGAGCGCACCTGGGCGGGCTACGTCCAGTTCAACCTCGCCGGCGAGCGCTGGCGCGCCGACATCGGCGGGCGACTGGTCGCCACCAAGGTGTCGTCGGTGGGCTACGGCGCCTCGATCGCGACGATCATCCCGCGCGCCGGCACGCAGGACAATGCGGTCGCCTTCAACGAGGTCGAGCCGATCACGGGCGGCGGCGACTATCTGCGGCTGCTGCCCGCGGCGAACTTCGCCTATGATCTCGCGGACGGGCTGCGCGTGCGGCTCGCGGCGTCGCAGGCGATCTCGCGCCCGACCTTCGCCGAGCTGTCCCCCGCCAAGGACGCCACTTCGGCGCAGTCGGGCACCTATATCATCTATGACGCGGGCAATCCGAACCTGAAGCCGACCGAGGCCAACCAGCTCGACCTGTCGCTCGAATATTATCCGTCCAACCGCCTCGCCCTGACCGCGGCGGCCTTCTACAAGCATATCACCAATTTCGTCTCGACCGTGCCGGTCGACGTGGTGGTCACGCCGACCGCGCAGCCCGCCAACCAGCAGCAAAATTTCGACTTCGTCGACTACCAGGTACGCAACGGCGACAGCGCCGACGTCTACGGCGTGGAGGTCGGCGGCCAGTATTTCCTCGACAACGGCTTCGGCGTGCAGGCGAACCTCACCTACAACCGCTCGCGCGCCACGTCGGGCGACGTCACCACCGACCTGCCCGGCGCCATCCCCTTCTCCGCCAACGGCAAATTGTTTTACGAGAACCACGGGATCGGCGCGCAGGTGTCGTACAGCTTCCAGTCGCGCTTCACCTACGCGCAGTCGGGCAATCTCGCCTATCTGCCGGTGAAGGAGGATCCATACCACGAGGTCTCGGCGACTCTGTCCTATGACCTGAGCAGCCACCTCACCGTCTATGCGCAGGGCTCGAACCTGCTCGGCCAGGCGGTGAAGCGCTTCAACGACCTGCGCAATGTCCCCAACTTCTACGAATATTCGGGCCGCGCCTTCTTCTTCGGGGTGCGCGGACGGTTGTGATCGCGTGACACGACAGGCGGGGGCGCATCAGGACGAATAAGGGTCGGCCGTGGCGGCTTGCCTGGTCTGTCGCGCTCGCCGCGCCCGTGCACGCGCCAGGAGACATCGCCCCGGCCGAGCGATAAGGCCGCCGGATGAGCCGGCTGCTGCTGTTCAACAAACCGTTCGGGGTCCTCTCCCAGTTCACCGACCGCGGATCGCCGACGGCTCGCGCGACGCTATCGGACTTCATCGACGTGAAAGGGGTCTATCCCGCCGGGAGGCTCGATCGCGACAGTGAGGGCCTGCTGTTGCTCTGCGATGACGGCCGGCTACAGGCACGCATCGCCGATCCACGCTTCAAGATGCCCAAGACCTATCTTGTCCAGGTCGAAGGCGATCCGCAGGAACCGGCGCTGGCGCGCCTGCGGCAGGGCGTCAGACTCAAGGATGGCATGACACTTCCCGCCGAGGTCGATCGCATCGATGCACCGGACCTGTGGCCGCGCGATCCGCCGATCCGCCGCCGCGCGCTGATCCCCGACAGCTGGCTGAGGCTCACCATCCGCGAAGGGCGCAACCGGCAGGTACGCCGCATGACCGCCGCGGTCGGGCTGCCCACGCTGAGGCTGGTCCGCTGGTCGATCGGCGACTGGTCGCTCGTCGGGATCGCGCCGGGCGCATACGAGGCGCTGGCAGAACCGAGCGCGCCCGGCAGCGGCCGGTCTGCATGAGGGCAAAGCGCGTCACGAGAGCGGCGGCTCGTGCAAGGGCAGGTCAGCAAGGCTCAGATCGAAGATGAATTATCGCCACTCCTTCCATGCCGGCAACAGCGCCGATGTCGTGAAGCACAGCCTGCTGATCGCGCTGGTTCGAGCCTTGCAGCAGAAAGACGGCGCGCTGACCCTGATCGACACGCACGCCGGCTGCGGGCTCTACGATCTCGGCGGCGCACAGGCCCAGCGCACGGGCGAGGCCGCGCACGGCGTGCTGCGGGCCCTCGCCGACGCCAATCCTTTGTTGGACGGCTACCGCGCTGCCGTACGCGCAGTGAATGCCGGGGCGGAGCCGCGTCTCTATCCCGGCTCACCGCAGGTCCTGGCGCAGTTGCTGCGCCCGCAGGACGTGCTGATCGTCAACGAGAAGCATCCCGAGGACGCGCGCGCCCTGCGCGCCGCGATGCGCGGCACGCCCGCTGCCGTGCATGAGCGCGACGCCTACGAGCTGTGGCTGGCGCTGCTGCCGACCCGCACCGGTCGCGGGGTGGTAGTGGTCGATCCACCGTATGAGCAGACCGACGAACGCGCCCGCATCACTACCACCCTGGCCGCGGCGCACCGCAAATGGGCGCATGGCGTGACGGTGATCTGGTATCCTCTGAAGGTTCGCGTGACGCATCAGCGATGGAAGGGCGCCTTGCGGCGGCTCGACATCGCGAAGTTCCTGTCAATCGAGCATTGGTTGTACGATGCCGATGCACCCGGCATCTACAACGGCGCCGGCCTGTTCATCATCAATCCGCCCTATGCCTTCACGCAGGCGTTGCCGCCCCTGCTGGAAGCGCTTCGCGCCGCACTGGCGCCGGAAGGGCATCGGGGCGACATCACAGCGGATTGGTTGAAGCAGTGAGACTCGGCCAGAGACGACCCGCGTGCTAGCGGGCCGTTGGTCATGCTGATCACGTCAGCGATCGTCTGACGCGAGCCTGGCTCGCCCCGCTACTCACGCTAATCTGGCAAGCGGAGCGGCCGTGCTGCCGATGGTCGGCGTGATCCGGCCATCGCCTCAGAGTCGCTGGCGCAGCGTCTGCGGCCTGTCGCGTGCCAGGGTCACGATCAGTTCGCCCAGCAGCCCGTTCGCCCAGGCGAACCACGGCCGAGTGAAGCGCGCGGGATCGTCCTTGTGGAAGGTCTCGTGAACGAAGCCGGTATCGGCATCGGTGTCGCGCACCGACCTGAGGCAGGCGCGGACCAGCGCGTCGTCGCGGCTCGAGGCGGCGCGCACCAGCGTCGCCATCGGCCAGATCAGGTCGAAGCCGGCGTGCGGCCCGCCCAGCCCCTCCCCGGCGCGACCGCGAACGAACCAGGGGTTGCGCTCGCTCCACGCCGCCGCCTCGGTGCGGCGCCACAGCGGATCGTCGGGCGCGGCGCAGCCGAGAAACGCCAGGCCGGAGAGTGAGAGTTCGCAGCAATCGTCCATGAACAGCGCGTTGCCGAAGCCGTCGACCTCGAACGCCCACACCTCACTCCCGTCCGCCAGTCGCATGCGGCCGTGCTCGGCAAGCGCGGCCTCGATCTCCGCCGCCAGCGCGGCGGCGTCGGTGGCGAGCGCGGCGTCGCCGCGCGCCTCGGTCGCGACCACCGCGAGCTCACGCAGCGTGCGCGCGGCGAAGATGTTGGCCGGGATGAGGAACGGCAGGATCGTCGCGTCGTCGGAGGGACGGAAGCTCGAGTGGATCAGGCCGACCTTCCGCGTGGGATTGCCGACGCTCCACAGCTGCGTTTCGGTCGGCTGCACGCTGCTGCGCTGGAAGCGGTACGGGCCGGCCCCGTCGCGGCGCTGCTGCTCGCGGAAGGTGCGGACGATCGCGCGCGCCGACTGCGCCCATTCCGCGGTGAAGGGCGCGCGGTCCCTGGTCGCGCGCCAATAGCTCGAGGCGAGCCGCAGGACGTAGCAGAGCGAGTCCACCTCCCACTTCCGCTCCGCCACGCCCGGCTTCATCTCCGTCTGGTCGTGCTGCGACGAGTCCAGGTCGGTGCGCCCGCTCGGATCCTGCAGGAAAGCGTTGGCATAAGGATCGATCAGCACGCAGCGCGCCTGCCGCGCAATCAACCCGCGGAACAGCCTGGTCAGCGCCGGGTCGCCGGCGGCGAGGTGGAGATAGGGGCGCAGCTGTGCCGAGGAGTCGCGCAGCCACAGGCACGGGATATCGCCGGTGATGACGAAGGCGTCGTCGTCGGTGACTGACAACACCGTCGTGTCGAGCGTGTTCGGGTAGCAATTCTCGAACATCCAAGCGAGCTTCGGGTCGGCGATCCGCCGCTTCACGCGCACGATCTCATGCTCCACCGCGGCGCTGTGGAACCGACGCTCGGATAGCGGCGGTCGCTTCGACGGTCGCGCCGGCGTCGCGGCCCAGGCGGGGCGGGCGGCGGCGAGCGCGGCCGGCGCGGCCAGCAGAGTGCGTCGGTCGAGGCCCAGCGTCGCGCCCGTTCCGGCGCCGTGTCGACCTTCCATACTCGATCCTCCTCGCCTGCCGGCCCGCACTACTTCGGCGCGCGCCTCTCATCCGCCTGGCTAGCATAGTCGCAGCTCAATCTTCCATCTACTTTCTTTTTGATTGCTGCACCTCCGTCCGCGTGTCACATCGTCCTTGATTACCGGCAGCACCGGGGCAGACCAGGAGAGAGACATGCACCCGACGCGACGCGCCGTGATGGGCGCCGCCGCCGCGCTGACGATCGGCGCACCCGCGGCCGCGGCCCCGGCCAGTTTCGTCAGCCAGCGCCCACCGCTGGCGAAGCGGCGCTTCGTGAGCGCCGCGGTGGAACGCGAGCTCAGCCGCCTCAAGGCGCGGATCGCCGACCCCGAACTCGCCTGGATGTTCGAGAATTGCTATCCCAACACGCTCGACACCACCGTCTTCACCGGCACGATCGACGGAAAGTCCGACACCTTCGTGATCACCGGCGACATCGACGCGATGTGGCTGCGCGACAGCGCGGTGCAGGTCGAACCCTATCTACCTCTCGCCCGGGACGACCGGCCCCTGCGCGAGATGCTGCACGGGCTGATCCAGCGCCAGGCACGCTGCATCCTGATCGACCCTTATGCCAACGCCTTCGTCCGCGACCCTGGCGCGCGCTCAAACCTCGACTCGGCCACGCTCGACGACACCGAGATGCGGCCCGGCGTGGCACAGCGCAAATGGGAGATCGACTCGCTCTGCTACCCGATGCGGCTCGCGCACGATTTCTGGGCGACCACGCGTGACCGGACGCCGTTCGACGACCTGTGGCGCCGCTCGGCCGCGTTGATCGTCGAGACGCTGCGGGTGCAGCAGCGCAAGGAGGCGCCGGGCCCGTACCGCTACCAGCGGCTCACCAAGATCCCGACCGACAGCCTGATGCTCGACGGCTATGGCCCGCCCTCGAACAAGGTCGGCCTGATCCACTCGGCCTTCCGCCCCTCCGACGACGCCTGTGTCTACCCCTTCCTCGTCCCCGCCAATTTGTTCGCGGTGTCGAGCCTGCGCCAGGTCGCGCGCGTCCACCGCGAGGCGCGCGACGACGCCGACGCCGCGCGCGAGGCAGAGGCGCTGGCGAACGAGGTCGAGGCGGCGCTTCGCAAGCACGCGATCGTGCCCGACGGGCGCGGCGGGCAGGTCTGGGCCTATGAGGTGGACGGGTTCGGCAACTGGCTGTTCGCCGACGACGCGGGCATTCCCAGCCTGTACGGCCTGCCGCTGATCGAGGCGGCGTCGGTCGACGACCCGCTCTACCAGCGCACCGCCGAACTGGCGTGGAGTCCGCGCAATCCGTTCTTCGTGCAGGGCAGCGCCGCGAGCGGCATCGGCAGCCCGCACATGGGGCTCGACAAGGTGTGGCCGATGGCGATCATCGCGCGCGCGATGGTGACGCGCGACGAGGGAGTGGTGCGCGACTGCTTGCGCACGCTCAAGGCGACCCACGCCGGTACCGGCTTCATGCACGAGTCCTTCCACAAGGACGATCCGGCGCGCTTCACCCGCGCCTGGTTTGCTTGGGTGAACGGCATGTTCGGCCAGATGATCGGGGCGGTCGCTGCGCGCTACCCGCGTCTGCTCGCGGAGCGGTTCTGAGGCGCACGCGGCTCAGTCGTCCGCCGACAGGAAGACGAGGTCGTTGAAGGGCAGGATCGCCGCGCCGATCGCGGGCGCGTCGGCGGCGAGCTGTGCGGTCAGCACGGGCGCGGCGGGCACCACCGGATCGTCCACCGCGTCGCGGTGCCGCCCGATCGCGGCGGTGAGTTCATCGATCAGCGGCACCGGCAGCCGTCCGCCGATCACGATGGCGCCGGGATCGATCAGGCAGCTGATCGTCGCGATCGGCCCCGCCAGCGCCGCGGCGGCGCGCTCGATCCAGCCGCGGATCACCGCGCTCGCGGCGGCATCGGCGCTCGCCAGCTCGGCGGGCGCGATCGGCGCGAGGCCGTGCGCGGCGAGATCGGTCTTGAGCGCCGAGAGCGAGACGATCGACTGGAGCGGCGCGCCGGCGCGATCGGTCAGGAAGCCGATGCGCCCGGCGCGCCCGGTGGCGCCATGGTGATAGTTGCCGGCGACGACCAGCCCGCCGCCTAGTCCTGCGGAGAGCAGGACGTAGAAGAAGCTGCGGTGCGCCAGCCCGCTGCCGAAACGCGCCTCGCCGATCGCCGCCGCGGCCGCGTCATTCTCGGTGATCACGGGCCACGTCCCGAGCGGCGCGAGCAGCGCGGGCAGGTCGACGCTGTCCCACTCGGCATAGGCGCGCGGCAGACCGGGCAGGTCGACGTGTCCCAGCCCCCCCGGTAGTGCGACACCCATGCCGAGCACGCGGTCGCGCTCGATCAGGCCCTCGGCCAGTAAGGTGGCGATGGCGTCGCCGATGAAAGCGGCGACCGCGCGCGGCGCGGCGAAGTCGATCTCCTGCGTGTAGCGCGCGCGCACCGCGCCGGTGAGATCGAGCGCGACCAGCGTGACATGATCGCGGTCGATGTTGACGCCGTAGCTGAAGCAGCCGTCGGGGTTCACCGCGAAGCGGATCGCGGGCATGCCGCGCACGCCGGTGCGCCGGCCCTTTTCGAACACGAAGCCGCGGTCAGTCAGCCGCTGGGTGATGTTCGCGATCGCCGCTGGCGAGAGGCCGGTCTGCTCCGCGAGCTGGAGGCGCGTCGACTCCCCCGCGCGCAGGATTGCCTCGAGCACGAGCCGCTCGTTGCGCTCGCCCGCGCGTGCCGGGTTGGTGCCGTGCAGCGTCCGCTGAGCCGTCCCGCTTGCTCCCGTCGCATGAGGTGGCAGGGGCAACAAGGGTCTCCGAGCGGGTGCGAGGGTAGCGGTCTTTCACAGGTAAACGCCGCAAGCATCACGCACAACTGCTGCACTGCTCCAAACTTACACCTACTTTCTTTTTTAATTGACGTTCGCGCTGGTTCGCGGGAAAGGAGGACAACTGCCCCGATCGCGGCGCGCCTATCGCGGGCGTGACACAAAGCGCGACACGGCGAGGCAGGAGGGAGAGGGTGGCGCGATGGCCTCGTGTCGCCTCCGGTCGGGAGGAGCGTGCCATGGGCAGTGCAGCGTCGCGCACGCGCCTGTTGTTCACCGCCTTCGCGGTCTCGCTCTCCGGGCTGCTCTTCGGTTTCGACACCGCGGTGATCGCCGGCGTGACCGGCGCCTTGCGCGCGCAGTTCGGCCTCTCGCCCGCCGCGCTGGGTGCGACAGTGTCGTCCGCGCTGCTGGGCACGATGGTCGGCGCCGCACTGGCCGGCGTGTACGGTGACCGCCGCGGCGCGCGCGCGGGTCTGCGGCTCGCCGCGGCGCTCTACCTCGTCTCCGGCTTCGGCTGCGCGCTGGCGTGGGACTGGGGCGCGCTGCTCCTGTTCCGCGTCATGGCCGGGGTCGCGATCGGCGCCTCGTCGGTGCTCGCCCCAGTCTATCTCGCCGAGGTGGCGCCGCCCGCGCGCCGCGGGGCGATCGTCGGCAGCTTCCAGGTCAGCATCGTCACCGGCATCCTGCTCGCCTACGCCAGCAACGCCGCGGTCGGTGCGCTACTCGCGGACGCCGCAGCGACGTGGCGGTGGAAGCTCGGCCTGACCGCGCTGCCCGCCGCGCTGTTCCAGTTGCTGCTCGTCGCGGTGCCCGACAGCCCGCGCTGGCTGATGCTCCGCGGCCGACGCGACGAGGCCGCGGCGGCGGCGCTGCTGCTCCACGGTGACGTCACGGTCGACATGCCCCCTGCCCCGCCGGCGCGCGCGGCGTCGTTGGCGTCGCTGTGGCGCGAGGCGCCGCGGCCGATGATCCTCGCGATCGTGCTGGGCGCGCTCAACCAGCTCACCGGCATCAACGCCATCCTCTATTACCTCAACGACATCTTCGCGGCGGCCGGGTTCCGCCAGGTCTCCGCGGACCTGCAGGCGATCGCGGTGGGCGCGGCCAACCTTATCTTCACGCTCGTCGGCATGGCGCTGATCGACCGGCTCGGCCGCCGCCCGCTCCTCCTCGCCGGTGGCGCCGCGATGGCGGTGCTGCTTCTCGCCGCGACCGCGATCATGCTCGGCCTCCTGCCGCGCGCGCTGATGCTGGCGGTGCTCGTCGGCTTCATCGCCGCCTTCGCCACCTCGCAGGGCGCGGTGATCTGGGTCTATCTCAGCGAGATCTTCCCGGCGCACGCGCGCGCCGCGGGCCAGGCGCTGGGCGCGGGCACGATCTGGCTGTTCGACGCGCTGGTCGCGGCGATCTTCCCCGTCGCCGCCGCCGCGTCGCCGGCCGCGCCGTTCCTGTTCTTCGCCGCGTGCATGGCGGCGCAGTGCGTGCTGGTGTTCCGCTGGTTCCCCGAGACCCGCGGCGCGTCGCTCGAGCAGATCGAGCGGCAGATGCGCGGCACGGTGGAGTCGGCACGGTGACCGCCTATCTCGCGGTCGACGTCGGCGGCTCCCACATCGCCTGCGCGCGCGTGCGCGGCGGCACGGTAGAGGGGCGGCGCGAGATCAAATTGGCCGCGCCGACCTCGCTGGCAGCGGTGCTGCCGGTGCTCGAGGCACATCTGACGGCGCTGCACCGGGGTGAACCCGCCGGCGGCGTGTCGGTCGCCTTCCCCGGCCTGGTCGACCCGCGTTCGGGCCGCGTCGTGTCGACTCCCGCGGGTAAGTTCGAGGACGCGGTCGGCTTCGACTTCGCCGGCTGGGCACGCGTGCGGCTCGGCCTTCCGCTGCTGCTCGAGGTCGACGGGCGCATGGCGCTGCTCGGCGAGCATCGGTTCGGCGCGCTGCGCGACGCCGATGACGCGGTGCTGCTCAGCCTCGGCACCGGGATCGGCTCGGCCGCGCTGATGCGGGGCACGGTGGTGCGCGGGCGCAGCGGGCATGCCTCGGTGCTCGGCGGCCATCTCACCGTCGCGATCGACGGGCCGGCGTGCCTGTGCGGCAACATCGGCTGCGCTGAGGCGCTGGCGTCGAGCTGGGCGCTGCCGCGGCTGATCGCGGCGCTGCCGCGGCGCGGCGCGCTCCACGACCTCGCCGCGCCCGACCTCAAGGCGGTGTTCGACCTCGCGCGCGCCGGCGACGACGGCGCGACTACGGTGCGCACCGCCTGCCTCGCCGCCTGGTCGGCCGCCGCGCTCAACCTGGTCCACGCCTATGACGCGACGCGCGTGCTGGTCACCGGCGGGGTCGCCGCGGCGGCGGAGGTGGTGCCCTTCATCCAGGCGCATGTGCGGCGCCACGCCTGGTGCCTGGGCGAGCCGCCGCTGGTGCTGCGCGGCGCGCTCGGCGCCGACGCGGCGCTGCTCGGCGCCACGCCGCTGTGGGAGAGCCATCGTGACCAACTATGACAAGCGGCCCGTCGTCCGTGTCGACGACGCGGCGGATGCCTGTTTGGTCGGGTGGGACGCGATCCTGCCGCAGCTCGCCGCGGCACGCGACCTCTGCGTCGAATGCTATCCCGGCGCGCCGGTGCCGGCGATCGTCGCGGCGCTACGCGAGGCGTGGCCCGAGGCGGAGGTGGTCGACACCGCCGCGCTGTTCCGCGATCCCGCGGTGCTCGACGGCGAGATCGACGCGTTGCTCGGCGACGACCCGGTGTTCGCGCGCTTCCCCGCGATCGGCATCGCCGACTTCCTCGACGCGGCCAAGGTCGCGGCGTGGCGTGCGGGACGTGTGCCGGGCCGTCGCACGATCGTCGTCGGCCCGGGCGCCGCGACCGTGCTGCGCGCGCGCGACCGGCTGGTCTATGTCGCCATGGCACGTTGGGAGCTCCAGCAGCGCCAGCGCCGCGGCGAGATCGCCAACCTCGGGGGAAGCGACCGCCCCGCGCGCGCGGCGGCGCTCTACCGCCGCGCCTTCTTCGTCGACTGGCGCGTCGGCGACGCCATCAAGTACGCGCTGTTGCCCAAGGCCGACTTCGTGGTGGAGGCGAACGGGCCGGTGCCGCGGATGATCGCTGGCGACACCTACCATCGCGCGCTCGACGCGGTCGCCGCGCGCCCGTTCCGCGTCGTCCCCTTCTTCGACGCCGGGCCGTGGGGCGGGCAGTGGATGCGGCGCACCTTCGACCTGCCCGACGGCCCGCCCAACTACGCCTGGTGCTTCGACTGCGTGCCCGAGGAGAACAGCCTGCTGCTCGGCTTCGGTGAGGAGGCATTCGAGCTCCCCGCGCTCGACCTCGTGCGGCTCCGTCCCGACGCGCTGCTCGGCGGCGACATCGTCGCGCGCTTCGGGGCCGAGTTCCCGATCCGCTTCGACCTGCTCGACACGATGGAGGGGGGCAACCTCTCGCTCCAGGTCCACCCGCGCGCCGACTACGCGCGCGCCGCCTTCGGCCTGCCCTACACCCAGGACGAGAGCTATTATCTGCTCGACGCCGGCGCCGACGCGTGCGTCTATCTCGGGCTCACCGATGCGGCCGAGCCCGCCGCCCTCGGCGAAGCGCTGAGCGCGGCACAGGCGGGCGGGCCAGCGCCCGACGTCGACGCGCTGGTCAACCGCCTGCCCGCGCGCGCGCACGACCATTTCCTGATCCCCGCCGGCACGATCCACTGTTCCGGACGCGACGCGATGGTGCTCGAGATCAGCGCCACGCCGTACATCTTCACCTTCAAGCTATGGGACTGGGACCGTCTCGGGCTCGACGGCCGCCCGCGCCCGATCCACCTCGAGCACGGCCTCGCCAACATCGACTGGACCCGCCGCGAGACGGTGACGCGCACCGAGCTGGTCAACCAGGTCACGCCCGTCGCCAGCGGGAGCGACTGGCGCCGCGAGCGCACCGGGCTGCACCCGCTCGAGTTCATCGAGACCGAGCGCGCCTGGTTCGAGACGAGCGTCGAGCTCGACACCGCGGGCACGCTCAATGTCCTCAACCTCGTCGCCGGCACGGCGGCGATGGTGGAGAGCCCCGACGGCGCCTTCGCGCCCTTCGAGGTCCATTATGCCGAGACCTTCGTCATCCCGGCGGCGCTCGGCCGCTACCGGCTGCGCTCGCTCGGGCCGCCGGGCGGGGCCTCCGCGGTGATGCGCGCCTGGGTGCGCCCGACCGAACAGTAGGACGACAGCGACGACAAGAACGCAGGGGAGAGTGACCATGATCCAGTTGAACCAGCTCGCGCGGACGTCCGCGCTCGCGCTCGCCGCCGCCTCGCTATGGCCCGCCGCGGCCGTCGCGCAGGACGCGCCGCCCGCCGCGCCACAGGGTCAGGCGCCCGCCGAGGCCGGACCGCCGGCCGCGGCGGACGGCGCGGTCGCCGCGGCGCCGGGCTCGGGCGACATCGTCGTCACCGGGCTGCGCCGCAGCCTCCAGACCGCGCAGGCGCTCAAGCGCGACTCCGACCAGATCGTCGACGCGGTGGTCGCCGAGGACATCGGCAAGCTGCCCGACAACAACGCCTCCGAGGCGCTGGCGCGGATCACCGGCGTGCAGGTCAATCGCAGCAGCGACGAGGCCGGCGGCGTCCAGGTCCGCGGCCTGCCCAACCTGACCACCACCTACAACGGCCGCGAGATGTTCACCGCCGAGCTGCGCAACGTCGCGCTGCAGGACTTCCCCGCCGGCGCGCTCGCCGGGCTGGAGGTGTACAAGACCACCAGCGCCGACCTGATCGAGGGCGGCATCGCCGGCCTGATCAACGTGCGCTCGCGCCGTCCGTTCGACTTCGACGGCTTCCAGATCGCGGGCGCGGTGCGCGGCACCTACGGCGACCAGGCACGCAAGTACGACCCGAATTTCAACGTGCTCGTGACCGACCGCTGGGACACGTCGATCGGCGAGCTGGGCGCGCTGGTCAACGTGTCCTACACCCAGCTCCACTACCTGACCTCGTCGCGCTACATCAACGGCAACATCGTCAGCCCGGGCGCGAACCAGCCGGTCGACGGCCCGCGCGACTTCGTGCTGCCCGAGAGCGCCGGCGTCTATTACGACCGCGGCAAGCGCTGGCGGCCGTCGGTCAACGGCACGATCCAGTGGCGCCCCGCCCCCAACCTCGAATTCTACGTCGACGGGCTGTTCCAGGGCGCGCGGACCGACGTCGCCAACGATTTCGCCGGCTTCGACCTCGTCAACAACAACCCGGCGCTGACCAACATCGTGCGCAACGCCGCAGAGCCCGGCACGCTCGAGAGCGTCACCGTCACGCCCGATTTCGCCAACGGCCGCGGCATCGACTTCTCGCGCAGCACGCGCGCGGGACGCACCAACGCCTATCAGGGCGCGATCGGCGGTTCGTGGAAGACCGGCCGCGCGACGCTGACGACCGACTTCGCCTATACCGACTCCAAGGCCGAATATACCGACTATAACGTCGACTTCGCGCCCGCGACCGCGCAGTCCGCCAACCTCGTCTTCGATATCGGCGGGCAGGACGGTGGCGCCCAGTTTGGCCTGCCCGGCTTCGCCGCCAACGACCCCAACAGCTATATTCTACGCGGCATCTACGACCGCCGCTCGCTGGCGACCGGCAAGGGCATCCAGTGGCGCGTCGACCTCAAGCTCGACACCGAGCTGCCCGTGATCACCCAGCTCGACGTCGGCTTCCGCCTGACCGACCGCGACGCGCGGCTGCAGAGCGGCGGCCGCTATGCCACGCTGCGCCCGCTCGGCCTGCGCCTTTCCGACATCCCCGGCGGGGACACCGGCACGCCGATCGACCGCGGCTTCCGTGGCGGCCAGGCACCCGGGCTCAGCCAGTGGTATGCGCCGACCCGTTCGGGGATCGTCGACAATATCGAGGCGCTGCGCGACCTCGCTCGTAATGGCCTCGACCAGATCGGCACCGCCAACGCGCAAGCCGAGCGCGCGCTGTGGAACTCCGACATCCCCGCTTACGTCCAGAACGAGCGGCTCGACGCGCTGGAGAAATCCTACGCCTTCTACGGGCAGTTCCACTACGGCTTCGACGTCGGCGGCGTACCGGTGGACGGCGTGGTCGGTGCCCGGATCGTCAACACCAAGGCGCAGCTGACCGGCAACGCGCTGGTCGACGGGGAGCTTCGGACCACCACCTCGCGGCAGAACTACGTTGACGTGCTACCCAGCGCCTCGTTCCGCGCCAAGTTCACCGATCAGCTCCAGCTCCGCCTCTCCGCGACCGAGACCCGCACCCGGCCCGAATACAACCAGCTCAATCCGGCGGTGACGATCGGCAGCCCCGGCGTGACGCCGATCACCGGCAACAGCGGCAACATCAACCTGCAACCGATCTTGTCGACCAACTATGACGCCTCGCTGGAATGGTATTTCTCCAAGACCGGCTCGCTGACCGGCGCGATCTTCCGCCGCGACGTGCAGGGCTTCATCACCAACCTCAACAGCCAGGTCGACCTCGGCTATCCCACGCTCGTGACGGTCAACCGCCCCGAGAACGGCGGCAAGGGCCGGTTGCAGGGCGCCGAGGTGGCGTTCCAGACCTTCTTCGACTTCCTGCCGGGCGTGCTGAGCGGCTTCGGCACCCAGCTCAACGCCACCTATATCGACGCGTCGCAGGCGCTGCCCGTGTCGCTGGGCGAGGCCGGACAGGACAGCGACATTCCCGGCGTGTCGAAGTGGAGCTACAACGCGGTGGGCATCTACGAGAAGGGGCCGGTGTCGGCGCGATTGGCCTATAACTGGCGCTCGCGCGTGACCAACTTCTTCGCCACCGACCCTGCCGGGCAGCTGATCGGCGCCGAGTTCAACCGGCCGATCGAGCGGCTCGACTTCTCGCTCTCGGTCGCCGCGATCGAGGCGGTGACGCTGACCTTCGACGTCAGCAACATCACCGGCTCGCCCTATCGCGCGCTGCGCGCGGTGCCGGGGCTGGCCAACGCGAGCTACCCGCGCGACGTCCGCTACGAGAGCCGCGTCTTCGCGCTCGGCGCGCGGTTCCGCTTCTGATGGCGGCGCTTCCGACGCGCCGCGCCTTCGTCGGCGGTGCGCTGGCGCTCGCCGGCGCGCGGGGGACGGCGGCGACCGCGCCCGACCCCGCCGCGCGCGCGCTCGCCTGGCACGCGGCGCTCGAGAAGGCATTCGCGGTGGGCGACGGCACTGGGCTCTACCGCGAGTACCACCCGCCGCGCGCGGGCGACGAGCGTTACTCGACCGAATGGCCCTTCTCGCAGGCGCATGTCGCGCTGCTCGACCTAGCGATGATGCCGGGTGCCGCGGGGCGCCGCTTCGCGCCCGCGCTCGCCCAGGTGCGCGCGGCGCAGCAGCGTTACTGGTCGACGGTCTCGACCACCGGCGTCGCGGGCCATCTCGCCAAGGTGGTCGCCCCACTGGGCCACGGCGACGACCTCTATTACGACGACAACATGTGGGTCGGGCTCGCCGAGGTGCAGCACCATCTCTTCCGCCGCGACGCCGAGTCGCTGCGCCGCGCGCGCGCGATCTTCGCGCTGATCCGCTCGGGCTGGTCCGAGGAGAAGGGACTGCCCTCGCCCGGCGGGGTGATGTGGACGCAGAAAAGCGACAACGGCGACCGCAATACCGTGTCGAACATGCCCGCGGCCGAGCTCGGCGTTCGGTTGTACATGATCACGCGCGATCGCTCCTATCTCGACGACGCGCTGCGCTATTATCGCTGGACCAACGCGACCTTGCAGCGCCGGGACGGCCTCTACGCCGACCATATCAAGCGCGACGGCACGATCGAGCCACGCGTGTGGAGCTACAATCAGGGCGTGCCGGTCGGGGTCAACGTGCTGCTGTGGCGCGCCACCGGCGAGGCGCGCTATCTCGCCGAGGCGCGCCGCATCGCCGCGGCGAGCCGCGCGCAGCTCGTCGCGACCGGCCAGGTCGATGACCAGCCCCCGCCCTTCAACGCGATCTATTTCAAGAATCTGCTGCTGCTCGCCGACGCGACCCGCGACCGCCGAGATCTCGACGCGATGCGCGGCTACGCCGATCGCATGTGGCGGCGCCGGCGCAACGCCGCCGGGCTCGTCCAGTTCGCGAGCCGCCGGGCCGAGCTGATCGAGACCGCCGCGCTGGTGCAGGTGGAGGCCGTGTCGGCGTGGCGCCCGGCCGACTGGGCAATGCTGTACTGATGCGCGGCGCCGTCGCGCTGCTCGCGCTCGCCGCGGCGCCGGCATCCCCTGTGGCGCTGCCATCCGGCTCGACCTACGTGGCGCTCGGCAGCTCCTATGCGGCGGGCGCGCGGATCGGTGCACCGGCGCCCGCCGCGCCGATGCGCTGCGGCCAGACGGTCAACAATTACCCGCGGCTGGTCGCGGCGCGGCTTCACCTCGACCTCGTCGACGCGAGCTGCGGCGGCGCCACCACCGAGCATCTGCTCCGCGCCTGGGACGAACTGCCGGCGCAGCTCGACCATCTCACCGCCGCGACCCGGCTGGTGACGGTGACGATCGGGGGCAATGATGTGCATCTCGTCAGCGACCTCGCCCGCGCCGAGTGCACGCCAGCGCGCGACGGTGCGGCCTCGCATTGCGGCCCGCCGCCCGCCCCGACCGCGGCGGAATGGACGCGACTGGGGCGCAACCTCGCCGAGATCGCGCGCCAGGTGCGCCACCGCGCACCGCGCGCCCGGCTCGTGTTCGTCGACTATCTCGACATGCTGCCGGCGCGGCCCTGCGCCTCCATCCCCTATGACGCGGCGGGGCTGGCGCGGGCGCGCGCGACCGTCCGCCATCTCGCGCGCGTCACCGCGGCGGTCGCGCGGCGCGAGCGCGCGACGCTGCTGCGCGCCGGCGCGCTCTCGCGCGGCCACGATTCCTGCTCGGCCGAGCCCTATGCCGTCGGGCACTCTGACACGGGAGCGTCGTGGCACCCGACCGCGGCGGGACATGCCGCTATAGCCGCGGCCCTCATACGCCTGCTGCGCGACACCAGCTGACCCGCGCGCCCGTCGACATCGTCGACAGGCCGGAAGCGCTCGGGCGTCACCGCGGCGGGCGAGTGCCAGGACAAGCAGCACCCGCCGATCACGGGCCGACTGTCAGCGCTGCTTCTTCGTGATGGTCGCGGTGAAATCCGGTTCCTTCTTCGCCACCCAGTCGACGAATTTGCGCACGTTCGGATGATCGAGCAGACCGCTCACGTCCATGCCGTGCCGCTGCAGTTCGGAATTCGTGAAGTTCGTGATCAGGGTCTGCTGGCAGATCGGATGCATCGGCACGACGTCGCGGCCGCCGCGGCTCTTCGGCACGGGATGATGCCACACGATCGTCTTGCCGGTCGGCCGTCCACAGAGCCAGCACGGCACCGGCGCGGACGCGCCCTCATCCTCCCGCGGAAGATGATCGTAGGGATCATGTTTGGAACGTCTGGCCATCGCTCGATCTACCTGCACCGGGTCGCCAGCCTGTAGCCAAGCGGTTCGGCGCATCCAATCGAAAGCTGCCGACGCGACGCGCGCCCCGCCGACCTTCCGCGGGACACGCATCGTCCCTCGCGAGACCTGATCACCGCGCGGCGTTCCACCTCGACGGTCATCCTACGCTGCCGTCCGGCGCAGCGCGACCGTACGGCAATGTTCGAGATAGCCGCTCTTATGCTGACCGGCGAGCGCCACGACGCTGCGCCACAGCCACGTCGGCGTGCCGTTGGCGCCAGTCGTGTCGGCGAGCAGCCGCTCACCCCACATCGCGCGACTGCTCGCGTCCATCTGCCGGCTGTGCGCCACGCCGACGACGCAGGCGAGATAGCGCGCCGCTCGCACCGCCTCCTCGCGGGAGAACTGATCCACCTCGATCTTCAGGTCCTGCGGCGCGAGCTCGCGGATGAAGAAGGAGCCGTCGATCATGGTCACCGGCAGCATGCGCGAGCCCAGGAGGGGAGACAAGGCGCAGGCGGCGCGACGCACGCGTTCGGCCGGATCGGCGGGCATCGCGGCGGCGTGCATGGTCGGCGCGACCGACGTCACCGCTTCCTTGATGTCGACCAAGGCGTAGCGCGAGCGCCGCCGCGTACGATCGAGCGCGACGAGCACCGCATAGCGCCTCAGCCCCAGCGAACTGCACCCCTTCATCCAATAAGCGGCATCGACGAGCCGGACGCGGCGTCGGCGATTGCCCGGGTCGAGCGAGAGCACCATGTCGCACACGTCGGGGCGGGAGAAGAGCTCGTCGAGCGCCGCGCGCTCGCGGTCGGTGAGCGGCCAGAACTTGTCCCCGCGCGGCAGGCGCGGCTCGCCGCCTTCCAGGCGTTCGCGCGCGAGATGCTTCCAGCGCCGCCGCGCGGCGCGTCGCCGCACGCTCTTCACCGCATCGGGCTCCACCCCGGCCTGGCCCGCGACCGGATCGACGACCCCGGCGACATAGCCGGCCAGCATCGCGTCGAGGATCTGCATCGTCGCCAGACCGGGCAGGTCAGAACCGCGCGCGGCGGTGGCGAGCGACAGGCCGAGGCGGATCAGGTCATGCGTCGGATTACCGATGACCGCCTGATCCAGATCACGGATATGGACGTCCAATCCCTCACCGCCGTCGGAGACCGCACCGAGGTTGCCGAGATGGCAATCGCCGCAGATCCACACCGGCGGCCCCTCGGGAAGGCGGATCGGTGCGGCCGCCAGCCACTCGTAGAAGCGCTCGGTGTTGCCGCGGACATAGGCGTGGGCGGATCGGGCCATCTTGGTATCGCGGGCGGCGCTGAGCACGCCTCGGCGGTGCGACGGGATCACGCCGCTCAATCGCGGCGCCTGATGTGGGTTATCGTCATCTCCGCCGAACGGCGCGTGGCTCGGGTCGTTCCAACGCCTTGGCTGGCCGCGACGACGGCAAGCCAGATGAGCTCCCTTACTGGCGCATCTCGTCGATGAGCCGCTCCGCCTCGCGCTTGGAACGGAAGACGATATCGATCCAGCGTTCCTCGCTGGGCAGATAGAGACCCCATTGCTCCTCGCCGTCCACGGACGGCCGACGCGCGGCGAGATAACGGACATGTTCAGACACATTCCCCGCTTAGCTCACCACCCCGGCAATGATAGTGGCGCTGCGGTCCCGGACTGGGACAGGCGCCGACACGTCCACCGTTGAGAAGCGGTCGCATGGTCAGCCGAATAGCCGGGATCGATGAACCAGCGAGCCCGCGCTTTGTTGAGACGGTCGAGGCGGATCAGTGAGTTGGCGGCGGTCGCCGACGTGCATCGCCGATCGCGGGGGGCACATGGCCGAACTGACGTTAGATGAGCTGTCACGAAAGATGGCGAAGCTGGATTTCGCCATGCTGGCCACGCGGTCCGCCGCGGGCGCGCTCACCGCGCGGCCTATGAGCAATAACGGCGACGTGGAGTACCAGGGCGACAGCTACTTCTTCGCCTACGACGACTCGCGAAAGGTCTCCGACATCCGCGCTCACCCCGCGGTGACGCTGAGCTACACCGGCGCTGCCGGAATGCTCGGCGGCCCGCCGCTGTTCGTCGCCGTTGAGGGACAGGCCACGCTGATCGAGGACAAGGCGCAGTTTGAGGCGCATTGGACCAAGGACCTCGACCGCTATTTTGCGGAGGGCACCGATACCCCAGGCGTCGTCATGATCGTCGTCCGAGCGGACCGCATCCGCTACTGGGACGGCGGCGACGAGGGAGAGATCGCCATCTGAACCACGATGCAGGGGCCGACCACGCGCCGGCCGCCTGGCATCTCGGCGGGAAGGTGCTTCCGCCCGAGATCGTGTTGATTTAGATTATACATGAACCCGACGTTCGCGTTGATCCGTTCGCTCGCTTGAGTCCCAAGGAGCTAACAATGGCCGAGACATTCTCACGCAACGCCGGCGCGGGCGGTGAAACGCATCAGGTCGCCGACGATGCGCATCCCGTCCTCACCACCAATCACGGGACGCCGATCGCCGACAACCAGAACCAGCTGAAGGCCGGCCCGCGCGGACCGGTGCTGCTGGAAGACGAGATCTATCGCGAGAAGATCAATCATTTCGATCACGAGCGCATCCCCGAGCGCATCGTCCACGCGCGCGGTTCTGCCGCGCACGGCTATTTCGAGTGCACGAAGAGCCTGGCCGACATCACCGTCGCCGACCTGTTCCAGAAGGAGGGGCAGCGCACCGAGGTGTTCACGCGCTTCTCCACGGTCGCCGGCGGCGCCGGATCGGTCGATACGCCGCGGGACGTCCGAGGCTTCGCGGTGAAGTTCTACACGCGCCAGGGCAACTGGGACCTCGTCGGCAACAATATCCCCGTCTTCTTCATCCAGGACGCGATCAAGTTCCCCGACCTGATCCATGCCGCGAAGATGGAAGCCGATCGCGGCTACCCGCAGGCGGCGACCGCGCATGACACCTTCTGGGACTTCATCAGCCTGATGCCTGAGTCGACCCACATGATCATGTGGGCGATGTCCGACAGAACGCTGCCGCGTACCTTCGCCAACATGGAGGGGTTCGGCGTTCACACCTTCCGCTTCATCAACAAGGAAGGGAAAAGCACCTTCGTCAAGTTCCACTGGAAGCCCAAGGCGGGCCTCGCCTCGACCATCTGGGACGAGACGGTGAAGATCGCCGGCGCCGATCCCGACTTCCAGCGCCGCAACCTCTTCGAGAGCATCGATCGCGGCGACTTTCCGACCTGGGAGCTGGGCGTACAGCTGTTCGACGAGGAGTTCGCCAACAGCCAGCCGTACGACGTGCTCGACGCGACCAAGATCATCCCGGAAGAGGTCCTGCCCGTCACGATCGTCGGCAGGATGGTACTCGACCGCTATCCGGACAATTTCTTTGCAGAGACCGAGCAGGCCGCGTTCGTCCCGAGCCATGTCGTTCCCGGCATCGGCTTTTCCAACGATCCGCTGCTGCAGGGAAGGCTCTTCAGCTACACCGACACGCAGCTGTCGCGTCTCGGTTCGGTCAACTTCCACCAGCTGCCGATCAACGCTGCCAAGGGCCGCGCGGCCGCGGCGGGCTGCCCTTTCATGAACCAGCAGCGCGATGGCCACATGCAGATGGCGGTGCCGAAAGGCCGCGCCAACTACGAGCCCAACAGCCTCGCCCGCGCGGGAGAGGAAGCCGGCGCGCGCGAGGATCCGACCGGCGGGTACATCACCTTCCCGTCGCAGGAAGAAGGCCCGAAGCTGCGCGTCCGCCCGGAGAGCTTCGCCGACCATTACAGCCAGGCGCGCTTGTTCTTCCGCTCGATGGATCCGGCCGAGCAGGCGCATATCGCCTCGGCACTGGTGTTCGAGCTGAGCAAGGTCAGCCTCGAGCATATCCGCGTGGCGGTGATGGCCAATCTCCGCAATGTCGACGAGAGTCTGGCCAGCCGCGTCGCCGACGGTCTCGCGATGGACCTGCCGCCGGCGTCGAAGACGGCCGCGCCGGTGCTCGACATGGATCCTTCACCGGCGCTTCGCATCATCCGCGGCCCACTCGAGAAGCACACGCTGGAGGGTCGCACCGTCGGCATCCTGATCGCCGACGGCACGGACGCGGGCGAGCTCGACGCGGTGAAGACTGCGGTGAAGCAAGCCGGCGGCACGCCCATGACGATCGCGCCCAAGGTCGGCAAGGTGCCGCTCGCCGACGGCTCCGCCATCACCGCGGACGCGCAACTGTTCGGCCAGCCCTCCGTGACGGTGGACGCGTGCGCGGTGATCCTGGCGGAGGCTGCCTGCACCAAGCTGCTCAAGGAAGGCGCGGCGGTACAATGGGTGATGGACGCGTTCGGTCACCTGAAAGCGATCGGCTACAACGCCGCCGCCAAGCCGCTGCTCGACAAGGCAGGTGTCGAGCCTGACGACGGTGTCACCGACCTGGCCGGCTTCGTCGAGGCGGCGAAGAAGCGCTACTGGGATCGGGAGCCCAGCGTTCGCACGCTGGCGTGACTGACGACGCGGCTGGTCCTGTCCCGTGGGACCAGCCGCGGCGCCGCACCGGGCGGGCGCCCGTGTCGCCTCCTCATCTCGGCGCTACGCCTGGCCGTCGGGTCCCGGAGACGCGATAGCGGACCATGCGAGCGCCGGCCCTCATGCGTGAAGTTGCAGCAGGGCCGGCGTCATCGACTCGTTGGTCATGGCGAACACCTCCGCACCGCCTTCGCTTGACAAGGTCAGTACCTGATCGGTTGCCTGATCCGTGAACAGACCGATGCGGCTGGCCGCAAGGATCACGGCGAGACGTGCGCCGTCATCACTCGCCCGCGCGAACCGGACCCAGGCCATGACGCGATCGTTGACCCTGTGCTCCAGTCTGTAACTCGGCATCGATCATTCCCCCGATTGCGCCGTCCTTCTTCCGGCGCGCATCCCGCTTCACCGCTCCCCGGTGGCCCGCGAGACAGTAGCGATCCGTTCCCCGCGGTGGCTCACTCCCGCTACTGGATCGAACCGTCGGCGAGCGACCAGGCTGGCGCGACAGGGCGCTTGCCGCGATGCGGTCTACGAAGACCAGCTTACCTGAACCTTACGCGGCGACGTCCGTCGGCTCGATGTGCAGCGGGCGGCGCCCTCGTTCTGCCTCACCCGTCCCGCTGCTTCTATCGAATGTCCCTCGGCGGGACGAAGCGACCCGGCCCCTCTTCGGTCATGCGGGGCATCGCGAAGCGGAAGCGCGTGCGCCCGGGGCGGGACACCAGCTCGACGTGGCCGCAATGGATACTCGCGACCCGCGCCACGATGGCGAGGCCGAGGCCGGCGCCACCACCCGCCCCGCGCTCGCGCCGCCAGAAGCGCTGGAAGACGGCATCCTGCTGATGAGACGCGATCCCGGGTCCGTCATCGGTGACGCTGACGTCACCCGCCGAGGTCACCTCAACCGTGACGCTCGTGCCCGACGGCGTGTGCTGAACCGCATTCTCCACGAGCGCACCCAGCGCGCGCGCGAGGAAGCCGGCATGCCCGGCGACCATGACGGGAGCTGCCGGCCGGTCGAGCGCGATCGCGTGACCGCGCCGGTACGCCAGCGGCGCGATCGCCGCGACCGTCTGCTCGGCCAGGGCGGCGAGGTCGACCGGTGCGTGTGGCACCAGGGCGAGCGAGTCGAGCTCCGCGATCTCCAAGAGCTGCGCGACGATCTGTCCCAGAGCGTCGAGGTCGCGCTTGAGCGCGGCGCCGAGCGCGGGATCGCTCACCTGCTCGGCGCGGATCCGCGCGAGCGTGATCGGCGTGCGCAGCTCGTGCGCGGCGTCCGCGGTGAACGCGCGCTGCGTGTCCAGGCTCTCCGTCAGGCGATCGAGCGCGTCATTGATCGCTTCGGCGAGCGGACGCACCTCGGCGGGCAGATCGGCCGCGGCGAGCCGCACGTCGGGGCGAGACGGGCCGACCGTGCGCACCAGTGCCGAGGCGCGACGGACCGGGCGCAGCGCGCTTCGGACGATCAGTGCGTCCACGCCGAGCAGCAGCACCAGCAGCGGCAGCACCACCAGCGCGGCATGGGCGAGGAACTGCTGGATCACGTCGTCGACGACGTTGGCGGGATGGTCAAGGTTCTGCACCGCGACGATCCAGTGCCGCTCTCCGCCGAGCGTCACGGGCACGCTCAGCGCGGCGTAGAAGGCGCGCCGCGAGCGCCGCGTCAGATAGCGTTCGCCGTCCCCGCGCGCGATCCGGAGCGCGGGGCGCAGCGCCGCGGGCAGCCGGTCCAACACCACCGTGCCGCGTGCGTCGAGCACCGCATAGCCCAGACCCGCCGCTTCCAGTCGCGCACGGTCGCCCGGGCTCGCCGGCGCCGGCGCGCCTCCCGCGCGTGCCGCGAGCTGGTCGCGCACCGCCAGCGCCTCCGACCGCAACGTCTGCCGCTCGAAGCGGTCGGCGGTGGCGTTGAGGAACAGGTACACGCTCGCCGATGCCGCCAGTGCGGTGAGCAGCACCGCCGCGGCGTGCCACCACAGGATGCGCGCTAACAGCGAGGGCCGTGGACGTCTCACCCCCCCGTCTCGGCCAGCATGTAGCCGACGCCGCGCACGGTCACGATCTGCGCGCTGGCGCCCGCCTCGGCGAGGCGGCGGCGCAGCCGATGGACGCACACCTCCAGCGCGTTGGAGCCGAGCGTCTCCTCCATGCCGAACAGCTGCGCCTCGATCTGCGCCTTGGCGACGACGCGCTCACGCCGCTGGATCAGCAGCTCGAACAGGGCGAGCTCGCGCGCGAACAGGACCGCCGGCCGACCGGCGACGCGCACCTCCCGGGTGGCGGGATCGAAGCGCAGATTGCCGCACGCGATCGGACGATCGGCCACCAGCCCACTGCGCCGCAGCAGCGCCTGGACGCGCGCGACCAGCTCCTCGGGCGCGAACGGCTTGACCAGGTAGTCGTCGCCCCCCGCCGCCAGCCCGGCGACGCGATCCTCGACGCTGCCGCGCGCGGTGAGCAGGATCACGGGTGTCGTGTCGCCGCGCGCGCGCAGCTGCCGCGCCACCTCGCGGCCGTCACCGTCGGGCAGGCCGACGTCGAGCACCACCGCGGCATAGCTGCCGAGTTCCAGCATCAGCAGCGCGTCCTCGGCGCTGCCGGCATGGTCGCTCGCGAACCCCGCCTCCGCCAGCAGCCGGCGCAGCAGCGCGACCAGCTCGTCATGATCCTCGACGATCAGCAGCCGCATGCACGGCCCCGGCGACCCGCCGTAAGGCTGGCGTAAGCCGTCCGGCCTAGCCCGCGCCGGAGCGACGCAGCATCCGCGCCGCAACCGAAGAGATCAATCATGGCCACCATCGTCACCCGGGTGCGCGACCGCGCCCCCGCTCCTGTCCCCGCGCCTGCTCCGACGCGTCCGCCACGGATCGCGCTGTTCTCGGGCAATTACAATTATGTTCGCGACGGTGCCAACCGCGCGCTCAACCGCCTGGTCGGTGACCTGGAGCACCGCGGCGCGCGCGTGCGGGTCTATTCCCCGACCGCGCGCGAACCCGCCTTTGCGCCCGCCGGGACGCTCGTCTCGGTGCCTTCTGTGAGCCTGCCGGGACGCGGCGAGTATCGGCTCGGGCTCGGCCTGCCGCGCGGCGTCCGCGCCGACCTGCGCCGCTTCGCGCCCGACCTGATCCACGTCTCCGCCCCCGACTGGACCGGCGCCGCCGCGCAGCGCTTCGCGCGGGCCGAGCGCCTGCCGCTAGTTGCCAGCCTGCACACGCGCTTCGAGAGCTATGCCGCTTTCTACGGCGCCGGTCTGATCCGGCCGCTGCTGGAGCGTCATCTTGAGCGCTTCTACGCGCGCTGCGACCGGGTGCTGGTGCCCACGCTGCCGATCCTGGCGGAGTTCGTCGCCGCGGGCGCGGGCGAGCGCGCGCGGTTGTGGAGCCGCGGCGTCGATCGCGCGCAGTTCGATCCGGCGCGGCGCGATCTCGGCTGGCGCCGCGCGCGCGGCATCGCCGACGATGCCTGCGCGATCCTCTTCTTCGGGCGGCTGGTGCGCGAGAAGGGCGTGGCCGATTACGCCGACGTGATCGAGGCGCTGGCGACTGCCGGAGTCGCGGTGCAGCCGCTCGTGGTCGGCGACGGACCCGAGCTGGCTGCCCTGCGCCGCCGGCTGCCGCAGGCGGTGATGACCGGTCACCTCGCGGGCGCCGAACTCGGCCGCGCGGTGGCGAGCGCCGACATCTTCTTCAACCCCAGCGTCACCGAGGCGTTCGGCAACGTCACGCTGGAGGCGATGGCGGCGGGGCTGCCGACCGTCAGCGTTGACGTGGCGAGCGCGCGCGCGCTGCTCGGCGACGACGGTCTCTACTATCGCCGCGGCGATCTCGCCGGCGCGACCGAGGCGCTGGCGCGGCTGACGATGTTTCCCGATCGCCGGCGCCTGCTCGGCCGCCGCGCCCGCGCCGCGAGCGCCGGCTGGAGTTGGGAGCGCGCCAGCGCGATGGTCTGGGACGCGTATCGCGAGCTGCTCGCCGGCGACGGGTCTGGCCGATGAGGCGCGCCGTCGCGCTCACCGCGCCCCTGCTCGCCTGCGCTCCGGCGGCGGCGCAGGAGGCACCCGATATCGCCGAGCCGATGGTGTTCGATCTCGTCCGTCCGCTCGGCGCCAAACGCGGCGAGCTCGAGGTCAACACGCTGGCGCAGCGCGACCTGTCCGGTCTGTCGCCGGTCGTGGAGTGGGCGCCGGAGGTGGAGCTAGCGGTCGCCGACGGGTTCGCGGTGGAACTGGAGCTGCCGTTCGAGAACCGCCGCCTCACCGACCTGAAGCTGGGCCTGCAGGGCACCTTCGGCCCGCTCGACGGCGGCCGCGGCATCCACGGCGTCCAGTATCTCGGCCTGTGGAACCGCGCGCACCGCCGCTGGGAGAGCTCGCTGCTCTACGTCATCGGCTATCGCTTCGGCGCGCGCGTGAGCACGCTCAGCATGGTCGGCATCGGCGACGTCAGCGCCGCGGGCGCGGCCGAGCGGGCATTGCTGGTCAACCACACCAGCTTCTATGCCGCGGGGGACGACACCACGATCGGGGTCGAGGTCAACGTGCGCGCGGGTCGCGAGAGGTCGACGCTGGTGATGCCGCAGCTGCACCAGGCGCTATCGCCGCGGCTCGAGGTGCAGGCCGGGCTGGGGGCGCGGCACGAGACGGGCGATACCTGGCGCCCGCGCGCGGGCATCCGCCTCGTCCGCTCGCTGTGACGTGCGGGATCCGCGCACGCGCCGACGAGCCGGCTAGCCGAGCCGCCATCGCTCGAGCTGAGCGACCACGTCCGCCTTGACCTGCTCGACGGTGAGGTCGGTGAGGTCGCGCGCACGCGTGCCCACGCTGCTCTGCGCGGCGAGGAACCACGCCACGCTGCGGCGCGCCTCCGACGCCTCCAGCGCGGTTTAGGCGGCGAGCGGCCGTGACCGGGGTGTCAGGCGATAGCTGAAGGCGCGTTGGGTGTCGGCACCGACCGACAAGGCGATCGCGTCGTCCGTCAGCACGAGCTCGCTGTCGCTCCAGCCGTCCTCCCGCAGCGCCTCGTACACCGATCGGAGCGCGGGTTCGCCGGTGTCGCGCAGCTGCCGCAGGATGTCATCGCGGCGGGCCGGCACCAGCAGCCGCTTGAGCCGCTCGCCGACCGCCGGCGCCTCGTCGGAGAGCGTGATGCCGGCGAGATCGGCGTTGGTCTGCCGGATCAGCCCGACCGCCAGCATCAGCATGATGAAGCAGAACGGCAGCGCCGCGAGCAGCGTCGCCGCCTGGAGCGCGCCGAGGCCGCCGGCGAGCAGCAGCAGCGCCGCGGTCACGCCCAGCAGCACGCACCAGTAGATCCGCTGCCATCGCGGCGTGTCCTCCGCCCCGCCCGAGGCGAGCGTGTCGATCACCAGCGCGCCCGAGTCCGCCGAGGTGACGAAGCAGACCGCCACCAGCGCGATCGCCAGCGTCGAGGTGACCCCCGCCGCGGGCAGATACTCCAGGAACTTGAACAACGCGGTCGAGAGATCGGCCTGGACCGCTTGCGCGATCCCGCCGCGCGCGACGCCGAGGTCGAGCGCGATCGCGGTGTTGCCGAAGACCGTCATCCACAGGAAGGTGAAGGCGGTCGGCACGAACAGCACGCCGATGACGAACTCGCGGATCGTGCGCCCCCGCGAGATGCGCGCGATGAACATGCCGACGAACGGAGACCAGGCGATCCACCACGCCCAGTAGAACAGCGTCCAGTCAGCCATCCACGCGCGCGGCTCATAGGCGTAGAGCGTGAAGGTACGTATCACGAGATGGTCGAGGTAGAGCCCGAAGTTCTGCACCAGCGCGCGTAGCAGGAACAGCGTCGGCCCGAGCGCCAGCACGAACAGCATCAGCAGCACGGCGACGGTGAGGTTCAGCTCGGACAAGCGGCGGATGCCGCGGTCCGCACCGCTCAGCACCGACAGCGTCGCCGCGCCCATGACCAGCACGATCACCGCGAGCTTGGTGGTCGTCCCGTCGGGCACGCCGTAATTGTAGGCCAGCCCGGCGGTCATCTGCGAGACGCCGAAGCCGAGCGAGGTAGCGACGCCGAACACCGTGCCGCACACCGCGAAGATGTCGATCGCATCGCCGAGCGGCCCGTCGATACGCCTGCCCAGCAGCGGCGACAGCCCTGACCGGAGCGTCAGCGGCAGGTCCTTGCGATAGGAGAAATAGGCCAGGCTGAGACCAACCAGCGCGTAGATCGCCCAGGCGTGGACGCCGTAATGGTGGAAGGTGATCGCCATCGCCTCGCGCGCGGCGCCGATCGTCCCGCTCTCGGCCTCGGGCGGCGAGATGTAATGCTGGATCGGCTCGGCGACCGCGAAATACATCAGGCCGATCCCCATGCCCGCGGCAAACAGCATCGCCAGCCAGGACACATAGGGGAAGTCGGGCTCGGCGTCGTCGGGGCCGAGCTTCAGCCTGCCCGCGGGACCGAAACCGAGCAGGAGGACGACGACGAGGAAGAACGCCACCGCGGCGATGTAAAACCAGCCGAACGTGTCGATCGCCCAGGCCTGCGCGGCCTTGAAGGCGTGATCGGCACTGCCCGGCACCGCGATGGTGGTGAGGAGCAGCGCGACGATGATCGCGGACGCGCCCCAGAAGACGCGGGGATTGATGTGGCGGGCTGTCATCCCCGCGCTTTAACCTAGATCGCGCTCGCTGACGACCGGGGCGCCCTGCCGCCTCAGCGCGCCGCGATGATGCCGCTCGTCAGCAGCGCCAGCACGGTCGCCCCAGCGGCGAGCCGGTACATGACGAAGGGCAGGAAGCTGCGGGTACGGATCAGGCGGAGGAACGCGACGATCACGCCATAGCCGACGATGAACGCGATGACGGTGGCGAGCAGCGTCGGCCCGGCGCCGATCGGGTTCGCCTTACCCCAGCTATCGGCCAGCTCGAACACGCCCGAGGCGAGCACCGCCGGGATCGCGAGCAGGAACGAATAGCGCGCCGCCGCTTCGCGCGTGTAGCCCAGCAGCAGCGCCGCGCTGATGGTGCCGCCCGAGCGCGACACCCCGGGCACCAGGGCGAGCGCCTGGGCGAGCCCGAGCAACAGGCCGTGGCGCCAGCCGAGCCGCTTGAGCGACCGGCGGCGCGCGCCCAGGCGGTCGGCCAGTCCGAGCACCAGCCCGAAGCCGATGAGCATGGTCGCGGTCACGTACAGGTCGCGCAGGTTGCACTCGATCTGATGCTTGAGCGCGAGCCCGAGCAGCGCGATCGGCAGCGTGCCGAGCAGGATCAGCCAGCCGAGCCGCGTGTCGGGCGACAAGGACGTACGCGGTCGTGCCAGCGCGCCGCACCACGCCGCCGCGATCCGCCCGATGTCCCGGCGAAAATAGAGCAGCACGGCGGCTTCGGTACCGATCTGCGTGATCGCGGTGAAAGCCGCGCCGGGGTCATTGCCCGAAGGTAGCAGCGCGCCGGCGATGCGCACGTGCGCGCTGGACGAGACCGGCAGGAACTCGTTCAGTCCTTGCACCAGGCCGAGAAAGGCGGCCTCCAACCAACGCGCGCCGTCGGCGGTGATCATGTGAAATCTGTCCTTTCCGGACTCTCGGGCCGACGCGCGCGCGGGCGGCGCAGCGCCGCGGCCTCCAGGCTGAGGAACAGCAGCAGGCCGATCGCGAGCGGGATGAGATAATAGACGAGGCGGAAGATCAGCAGCGCGGCGAGCAGCGCGGCGCGATCGACCTGCGGCAGCGCCACCAACATGATCGCCTCGAACACGCCGAGCCCGCCGGGAGCGTGGACGACCAGGCTCGCGATGATCGCGATCAGATAACTCACCAGTACCGACGGATAGAGCTCCATGCCCGAGGTGGGCAGCAGCACGAACAGCGCGCCCGACGCGATCAGCAGGTCCGTCACGCCGAGCGCGAGCTGGAGCAGCGCCACGCGCCAGCCCGGTAGCGGGAGCTGCCAGCCGAACACCCGCAGCGGGGCGCCGCGCCGCGCGAGCAGCAGGACATAGCCGCCGAGCAGCGCGAGGATCAGCACCGCCGCCAGGCGCTGTACCGCGGAAGACGGAACCCAGCCGGCGACCGCCGGGACCGTCGGCACGATCAGCAGCATGACACCGAGCAGCAGGAGCGCGCCGAGCCAGAAGGTGACGCCCGCGGTGACCATAATCTGCCCGACCTCGGCGGCGGACAGCCCGTGCCGTCGATAGATGCGGTACCGCGCACTCCCGCCGGTCAGCACTGCGAAGCCGAGATTGTGGCTAAAAATGTAGCTGGTGAACGAAGCGATGGCGGCGATCGGATAGGGGACGCGTCGGCCGAGCAGGCGCAGCGACAGCACGTCATAGCCGGTCAGCACGATATAGCTGGCCGCGCTCAACGCCAGTGCCGCGGCGAGCGCCGGCGCGGGCATCGCGTGCAGCACCGCCCGTACCTCGTCCCAGTCGATGCCCGCGAGGATCTCGCGCAGTGCCAGGCCGGCGACGGCCAGCACCGCGACCGTCAGGGCCGCCACGATAAGGGGACGAATCACGTGAACTCTGTCTCGGCGTCTCACGCCGCGTGCCGACGTGCCGCTCTCGGCGGTCGGGTCCGGGGCTCGGCGGGGCCGGCGCGGTGGTCAGGACCCTCCTGACGCGGCGCGCTTACACGAACCTTACTGACAGAGATCGACGGAAGCGGATCAGGCTGGCTGCTGAGACAGGACGAGCGGCCCGAGCACAGGCGCCACACGACGGCGTCGACATGCGTCGCTCACACCTTGCGCACGATGCGCGCTTCAATGCGTGAGCGAACGCTGCCGGTCAATTTTCCACGGCGCCGTCCTGCCGGTCTCTTCGGTCGCTACCCGCGGTGCGCGACCGTCGATGCCCGACGCCGCCGCCTCAAGCCCGAACCAATGCGGTCGTTCGACCGCGACGAGGGTAGCCAGGAGACCGCCCGCCACCGCGACCCACACAGAGAGTCCTCGTACCGTCATCAGCTTGCCTTCCTCAGCGCGCACCCGATTATGACGCGATCGAACATCTACATTCGGCGTACGGCTCACGATTAGCTCAGGAGTGACAAAGTTTGTCTGAGAGGGCCGAGGCCGCTCCACCTATGTGACCCAACCTTCGCCTATCGGGAAAGCGGCGACGACATCGTCGTTCTGACCAACGGTGGTGACGGGCGTTGCTTGATCGGCGAGATCGTCCGCGCGGTCGCCACCGACTATGGCTGGCCGGAGATCACCGCCCCCGAGGCCGAGGAGAAGACGTTGTCGCCGGCCGAGCTCTCCCGGGTCGCCAGTCGTTTCGAAGGCGGCGACCTGAAGGTCGTTCTGGAGGCTCGACCGGAAGGCTTGTTCGCGCGCCTCGTCGGCGGCGCGCGGGCGGAGCGGCTGATCGCCGTCTCGCCGTCACGCTTCCGCTCGGAGTCACTCGGTGTCACGGTCGAGTTCGACCGTGATTTCCAGAGCTGCACCATGATCGAGGGTGCGCCGCCGATGAAGCTCTCGCGCATCAAGGAAGATGCCACCCAGGGTTCTCGCAACAGAGCGGGACAGCGCGGACAACCCGATGGCGCGACAGGAGGATGAGGCGGGCCGGGCGCGCGGCTGCATCGAAAGCGAGCATCGGGCGCGGCGGTTCACCGAGCAAGCGGCTCGGCAGCGCTCACCTCATCGAGCTTGCCTGTGGGCGAGACCAGCCGAACCGGATAACGGCACGGCATGATCACCGACTGGCACTTCTATGCCCTGGCCATACCCGCCATCATCCTGCTCGGACTCGCCAAGGGCGGTTTCGCGGGCATGGGGGCTCTATCGCTCCCGCTGCTCGCGCTGGTGATCGATCCGGTTCGGGCCGCGGCGATCACGCTGCCGCTTCTTATCGCGCAGGACGTCGTCGGCGTGTGGGCGTTTCGGCGCAGCGTCGATTGGCGCCTCATCGGCTGGATGCTGCCCGGCGCGATGGTCGGCATCGCGCTGGGATATGGCTTCGCCGCGAGCGTGTCGCCGAAGGCGGTGATGGCCGCGGTCGGCGTGATCTCGATCCTCTTCGGCCTCTACCGGCTCTGGATGGCGCGGCGCCCGCGTCCCCGCCAGATCGCGCGTTGGCCCGAGTGGCTCGGCACGCTCTTCGGCGTGGCCGCGGGCTTCACCAGCCAGATCGCGCACGCGGGCCAGCCGCCCTTCCAACTCTGGGTGCTTCCCCGTGATCTGCCGCGCGAGCGCCTGGTGGGCACGACCGCGATCTTCTTCGCCGCAGTCAACTGGATCAAGGTGCCGGCGTACCTCGCGCTTGGCCAGTTCACGCGGGCAAACCTCTTGACGTCCTTCCTGCTCCTTCCCGTGGCGCTCGCTGCCACGGTCGCCGGCGTGGCATTGGTTCGCCGCATCGCACCGGAGCGCTTCTTCACGGCCATCTACGTGCTGATGATCGTGGTCGGCGCGGCACTGACATGGGAGTCTCTGGCGTGACGGCGGTCGGCCCGCTCCCGTGAATCCGCGGCGAGGCTCGCGTCACTGTTACCGCGGCAGCGCGAAGGCGATCACCGAGCCGCCCGGGCGCCGACCGCGATCCTTGCCGCCGCCCGCCGCGATCGCGACATATTGCCGGCCGTCGACCGCATAGGTGGCGGGCGTCGCGAGCCCTGCGGCGGGAAGCTCGGTCGACCACAACAACCGGCCGCTGCGCTTGTCATAGGCGCGGAAGCGACGATCGTAGACGGTAGCGGCGATGAACAGCACCCCGCCGCGGGTGACGACTGCGCCTCCATAGTTCTCGCTCCCCGTCTCTGCCGGGCCGAGCTCGGGATAGCGGCCGAGAGGCACGCGCCACACCCATCGGCCGGTGTTGACGTCGAGGGCGGACAAGGTGCCCCAGGGCGGCGTCAGCGCGGGATAACCGTCGGGGTCGAGCAGGCGATGATAGCCGTCGAACACATAGGGCTCGTCGAAGACCGGCGCCGCCGCGGGCGTGGCGTCGCTCTCGTTGCCGCGCGGCGCGGCACTCTCCCGGTCACCGCGCAGGTCGCGCACCAGCGTCGCCACCTGCGCCGGCGACAGCGTGCCCGCGAAGCCGGGCATGCGCCCCCCGCCCTGCGTGATCTGGCGCCCGAGCTGCGCCGCGCTCAGCCGTGCGCCGACGTCGCGCAAGCCGGGCACCTGCGGCGGATCGCCCGCGCGGTCGGCGCCGTGACAGGCCGCGCAATGGTTGGCGTACAGTGCCGCGCCCGAGCTGCCCGCCGTGCGTACCGGACGCGGCTTCAGCCGCAGCGTCCAGGCCATCTCGTTGGCGTTGACGTAGAGCAGGCCGCTGTCGGGATCATAGGCCGCCCCGCCCCACTCGGCGCCGCCGTCCATGCCGGGCAGCAGCACCGTGCCCTGAAGGCTGGGCGGATCGAACGGGCCACGGTTGCGCAACCTGGCGAGTTGGGCCGTCACCGCGGCATGCGCGGCCGGCGTCCGCCGCGTCACGATGTCGGGTGTGAGCCGCTGACGCGCGAACGGCGCGATCCCGGTCGGCATCGGCTGGGTCGGCCACGCCTGCTCGCCGGGCATGTCGCTGGCGGGCACCGGTCGCTCCTCGATCGGATAGAGCGGGCGGCCGTCGCGTCGGTCGAAGACATAGACCAGCCCGGACTTGGTGGTCTGCGCGATCGCGGGCACGCCGTGCACCGTCACCAGCGTTGGCTGCGCCGGAAAGTCGCGATCCCACAGGTCGTGGTGGACGCTCTGGAAGTGCCAGCGCCGTCGACCCGTGCGCGCGTCCAGGGCGACCAGGCTGTTGGCGTAGAGATTGGCGCCCGCGCGCGTCGGCCCGTAGAAGTCGCGGTCGCCCATCCCGCTTGAGGCGACGGGCAGGAACACCAGGCCGCGCGCGACGTCGACGGTTAGCCCGGCCCAGACGTTGGCGCCGATCTCGGTCTTCCAGGCGTCATGCGGCCAGGTCTCGGCGCCGGGCTCGCCGCTGTGCGGGATGGTGTGGAAGGTCCAGCGGATCGCGCCGGTGCGCACGTCGAAGGCGCGGACGTCACCCGGCGTATGGCCGGTCGAGCCCATGATGATCAGGTCCTCGAACACCGCCCCGGGCGTGACGTTGTTGACGGTCAGTTGCGCGAGCGGCCGGCCGAACCCCTCGCGGAGATCAACGCGACCGCCGTGGCCGAAGCGCGCGTCGGGGCGGCCGGTCCGTGCGTCGACCGAGATCAACGCGTGCCCGAAGGTGAACAGGATGCGGCGCTGGTCTCGGTCCCGCCAGAACGAGACGCCGCGCAGGCGCTGGCGTGTCGCGACCGGCGCGGGCGCCGGGTCATAGGCCCAGAGCTCGCGCCCGGTCGCGGCATTCAGCGCCACCAGCCGCCCCTTGGGCGTGACGATGTACATGCGGCCGTCGACGACGAGCGGGTTGGCCTGCATGTCGGATTGCGACCCGCCCTCGCCGAACGCGTCGCCGCTGTCATATTCCCACGCCTTCGTCAGGCGAGCGACGTTGCGCACGGTGATCTGGTCCAGCGCGGAATAATGCGTCGCGGCGGGATCGCCGTGGTAATAGGGCCAGTCCGCCGCGGCCGGCGGCCGTGCATCGTCGCGCCGCGGCGTCGCCGCGCTTCCCAGAAACAGCGCGCCCGCGAGCACGACTGCCGCTTTCCCTCGCCTGCCCGCCCGCATCGTCGCTCCCCTAGTCGGCCCTTCTCGGCGACGCGTCACCGTGCACTCAGCGTAGGCGGATCCGCGACGCTATGCCATCAACCCGTGCGCAGCCTCGACCAGCAGCAGCCCCGCGTCATCCCCCCTGCGCCGCCGCCGAGTCGAGATAGGGCTGCGCCCAGCCCAGACCGGCGAGCGTGCCCGCCGCGGGAACATATTCGCAGCCAATCCAGCCGGCGTAACCGAGCGAGCCGATGGGCGGCAGCAGCCCGGCATAGTCGGTCTCGCCCGTGCCGGGCTCGTGTCGGCCCGGGTTGCCGGCGATCTGGATGCGGCCGATCCGCCGCAGCAACCGCTCGATCGAGCGCGTCACGTCTACCTCCGAGATCTGCAGGTGATAGACGTCGAACAACAGAGGGAAATGGATCACCCGCCCTCTGCCGATGCGGCGGGCGAAGACCATCGGCGTGTCGGTCTGGCGCGTCGCGGTATAGACCTTTCCCATCGGCAGGTCGGGGTAGCTCGGCACTAGCGTGAACGGCGCGGACGCGGCGCCGGCGCGCGCGCGGACATGGACGCGCCGGGTGCCGCCCATGATCCGCGGCGTATCGTCCAGCCCCGCGGTGAGCGGACGCTCTCACGGCCCTCTGACACCAGGATCGACGATTGAACCCCGCTGAACAGTCGCGATCGTTAATCGCCGACTGAGAAACGCAGCGTAGATGAGGACGCGGACGCGGCGGCTAGGCGCGCTCGGACGAGGGCGCTAGTCTGCGGCATCGGGTCGCGATCCCACGGCTCCAGCGCTCGACGGGCGCTCACACAGCGAAGGCGAAACACCATGTTCTCGTTCAGATCCGCTCTGCTGAACGGTGCGGTCGTGGCGGTTCTCGCCTCCGGCTTCGTCGCGTGCCGCGCTTACCAGGCGTTCGCGGCCGAGAAAGCGACGTTCGATCCCCCGCCGGCGCTGGCACGAACGGACTTCCCCGCATGGCCGTATCCGCGCGGCATCCCGGACGACGAGAAGGAAGAGGGCAAGTTGTTCCACGTCCCCGGGAGCAAGCAGGCCTTCACCTTCACTCAGATCAACGGGCAGCGCGCCACGATCGACTGGTTTCCGGAGCGTCATCCGACCCCGCCACCGCCCGTGATCAGCGGGAGAGCGGGTGCCTACAACGCCTGCGGACAATGTCATCTCATCGATGGCGGCGGTAAGCCGGACACGAGCGATCTGCGCGGTCTGCCCGTCGACTACATGCTGCAACAGCTCGCCGACATGAGGGACGACCATCGGCACGCGTCGATCAACGGTGCGCCGCTCGCCAAGATGATCGAGATCGCGAAGGCACTGCCGCTCGACGATGCGCGACAAGCCTCCGAATATTTCCACTCGATCAAGCCTGTGAAGAGGCTCCGCCTGATCGAGGGCGACGTCGTGCCCGTCACCCGCCCGGCGGCGCACGCGATACAGAAGGTTGACCCGAGCGGCGCCACCGAGCCGATCGGAACCCGGATCATCGAGGTGCCGCAGGATTTTGAGCGCACCTCGTTGCGCGATCCGTCGTCCGGCTTCATCGCCTATGTACCAGCGGGCAGCATCAAGAAAGGCAAGGCACTCGCGACGAGCGGCGGAGGGGGCAGGACCTTGCCCTGCGCCTCGTGCCATGGTGACGGCATGAGGGGTTCGGGCGCCGAATTCCCCGGCATCGCCGGCCGATCGCCGACCGCTATGGCCCGCCAGCTGTATGATTTTAAAAGCGGCACGCGCGACGGCAAGAACGCGGTGGCGATGAAGCCGGTGGTCGCGCGGCTCTCCGACGCGGACATCGTGAACCTCGCGGCCTATCTGGCATCGCTCGATCCTTGATGGCGTCGATCCCGCGTCGCGCTCGTTGGCGCGGCGCGATAAGAGGGGCGCGGCAGCGGCTCGGATGCGGCAAGGTGGTGGTCTGACCCTGCGCCTCGCCCCGGTCGCACGTCGGACCAGAGGTGGAAGGGCTGGACCCCGCACGGTCCGCTGGAGGTGAGATGTACCGGCTGTTCGCTCTTCTGATGATCATGTTCGCCGCGACGGCCGCGACCGCGCCGCAGCGGACGGATCGACCGGTCCGCGTCGCGATCGCGCGCCTGACCCACGGCCATGTCGGCGGACTTCTCGGTCGGCGCGCGATCGGCGACGTCGAGATCGTCGGCATCTACGAGCCCGATCGCGCCGTCGCCGCGCGCACCGTCCGCGATTATCACCTTGACCCCGCGCTCGTGCACGACCGGCTCGCGCCGATGCTGGACCAGGTACGACCCGAGGCGGTGCTGGCCTTCGGGGCGGTCGCGGAGCACCGCGCCGTGGTCGAGGCGGCGGCGCCGCGGCGGATCCACGTCATGGTCGAGAAGCCGCTGAGCTTCGACGCGGCGGAAGCCGCCGCCATGGCGGCCCTGGCGCGGCGACACCATATCCAGCTGCTCACCAATTACGAGACCAGTTGGTATCCGAGCCGAACAGCGCTGGGTCGCGCGCTCGTGGCAGGCAACGTCGGAGCGATCCGCAAGGTGGTGTTCCGCGACGGTCATTTCGGCCCGAAGGAGATCGGCGTACAGCCCGAGTTCCTCTCCTGGTTGGTCGATCCGAACGCCAACGGCGGCGGCGCCATCGTTGATTTCGGCTGCTATGGCGCCAACCTGATGACCTGGCTGATGCAGGGCAAGGCGCCGACCCGCGTCACCGCGGTGACCCAGCGGCTCAAGCGCGACCCGGTCTACGCGCGGGTCGACGACGAGGCGACGATCGTGCTGACCTATCCGAACGCCACCGCCGTCCTGCAGGCGTCGTGGAACTGGCCAGACCACCGCAAGGACATCGAGCTGTTCGGCGAGACGGGCGTGCTGTCGACGCCCGACGGAAAGACGCTGTTGCTGCGGCGCCGCGGCGAGTCGGCCGATCGGACGCTCGCGACGCCCGCGCCCGCGTTCGCCGACCCGTTCGCCTTCCTGGCCGCGGTCGTCCGCGGGCGCACCGACGTGACCGAGACGGACCCGTCCTCGCTCGACAACGCGCTGGTCGTGGCGCGGATCCTGGATGCCGCGCGCCGCTCCGCCGCGACCGGGCAGACGGTGGCTCTACCGCCGAAATCACCGGGGGCGACGAATTGAAATAACGAGCGGGTTAGATGCAGCCCGATCTTGAACGGTGCACAGGAAGAAGGTCGGCGAGCACCCGCCAATCGGGAAGCGGGACATCCATTTCAGCTTCCACCGCCCGTGTCGTGTGAGAGCACGCGCGACCGCAAGCCCAGGTGCTTAGGGCGCCTTCCCTATTAGAACGGGAGATACACCCGAAGCGCAGCTCCGCCCGGTCAAGCGAGGCTAGGACTTCCCACAATCGGCGATGAGAAGGGCGACCCGCTCAGCATCCATGCCGCCGCCTCTCGCAGCACACACCCGGCCACTTGCATCAGTCACAAACCCGAACGGCAGGCCCGCCGCGCGTGACATCGCATCGCTACGGTAGCGACGTTCTTCACCGGCTGGCGGCGTCCAGCGGTAGACCGCCGGAACATCGCGCCACATCGCCCGGGCACGTGGTCCGTCCTCTACCATGAACACACGCACCGCCCGAGGTTTGGCCGCCTGCGCGATCGCATCGAGCCGCGAGATCTCAGCGTGACAAGGGGCGCACCAGGGAGCGACGAGCAAGAGCACGCTGCCCGCCGGGTAGCGGACGGGCTGTTCGGCGGCGACTGCCGGCACGCCAAAGCATGTCAGAACGGTGATGACTCCGCGCCTCATCGCACGCCAACATGCGCTTCTTCCCTCGACAGCGCCGTCGCGCCGTGATGTCTCTGCCGCAACTAAGGGAGGGGTCATGCCCGTATCATTGCTCGCGCTGGTGTTGGCGGGTCAAGCGGCAGCAGCCGCGCAAGCGCCCGCACCTGCTCCCCAGAGCGCACAGGCGCGCTTCGATGCAGCGAGCCAGGCTGTGGCGGAGGGCCGCTGCGCAGAGGCCGCCAAGATGTTCGCTACGATGGCGAGAAGCCGCAACCCTCTACTCGCTGCCACGATCGACGTGCGCAACGGGCGCTGCCTGGTTGATCTCGGGCAGGTGGAGGAAGGCAAGGCAGCGATCGCGCGGGGGCTGCCTGTGCTTGCTGAGAAGGGCATCGAGTTTTCCGGTGACGTCTATGAGGCGCACATGACGCTCGCACGCTTGGCCGAGCGCACCTTCGACTATGATGAGGCAGCGAAGGAATACCGCGCCGCGGCCGATCCGCTGAAGGGGGGAGCGCGAGTCCCGGCACTGTTGCGCCTGGCATTGGTGACGATGTTCGATCACGACGGCCGCGCGCTGGCCGCGGCCGAAGAGGCGCGCACACTGGTGCTCGCTGAGCCGGCTCTCAGCAAGAAGGATCTGGCGGCGGTGCAGACCGTGCACGCACGCGTCCTGTTGAACGAGGGACGCGCGAAGGAGGCTTATACCGAGCTCAAGAACAGCCTGAGCAAGCAGGGCGGGCTGACCGGCCGTGTCAGCGCCGACGATATTGCGACACGCTCGGACCTGGCGATCGCGGCGCTGAAGAACAACGACCGTGACAATGCGCGACTATACCTCGCCTATACTGGCGCTGGGCGGATGCGGGACACACCGTTCACCAGAGCCGCCTCGATGGATCCGCCGGCGTGCGGCGAAGGTGGGCTGGTCCCGGAGGACGAAGCGATCGTCGAATTCTCGCTGGAGCGCGACGGGCACGTCGCCGGCGTCGCCCCAGTCTACACCAACGGTAATCGCGCAAAGGCCCTGGCATTCGCTCGCGCGGTAACGGACTGGTCGTGGCGTGCGGAGGACGTGGCGAAGATCCCCGCGCTGTTCCGCTACACCACGCGGGTCGAGTTGCGCTGCGTCAAGGCGGATGGTGCGCCTGGCGTGACACGCCCCCTCAAGGATGCGTTCGAGGCATGGCTGATCGAGAAAGGTGCGCCGACCCCACCATGGGCCGAGCAGCCCGCCGCGTTGGCGCTCGCCACGCAACGCGCGGCGCTCGCCGCGGCTAACACCAGGAACGATACCGTAGCCCAGGCGCAGGCCGCGCTGGCCCTGAGCGACAATCCGGTGCTGGACGGACAAGAGCGACCCGCCCTCCACGCCATCGTGCGAACGGCTGTGGCATCGCTCTCGCCACCGGTCGCGGTGCGCACCTATGTCGAGATGGTGGCGCCCGAGAAGGTCGACGAAGATAGCGAGTCGTGGCGGACGCGGATGCGGACCATTCTGGCGCGGCCTGACGTATCTGGCGATCCGCTGTCGGCGGCAACGCTGCGATTGCTGATCGCCCAACCCGCGTACCGCAAAGGGCCGCCTGCAGACGCGGCCGTTCTCGTGGCAGCGGTGAGCGGCGACCCGGCGTTGCCACCACGCCATCCATTGAAGATCGCGGCACTGCTCGAGGAGGCTAATGTCCTTGCCGCGAAGGGCGATGTCGCTGGCGCCCGTGCCGTATTCGATCGTACCGGGCTCACTGCCGAGCAATGTGCGACCGTTGGCCTTCAGCCTGCGGTACAGCGCATGGGTGGCAGCGCCAGTGACTTTCCCCAGGAGGCACAGCGGCTTGGCTTCGAGGGCTGGGTACGCACCTCGTTCGACATCACTCCGGACGGACGGACGATCGCGCCGCGGGCCGTGATCGCCTACCCGCCCTTCATCTTCGACGAAGCCGCAAACGGCATCATACGCGTCGCTCGCTTCAGCAGCACCTTCCGACCGGAAGGCGCGCTGGCCTGCTCAGGGCAGCAGCAATCCGTGCTTTTCTTGCTCCCGGGCCGGTGACGCGGTGCGCGGCGCCGCGGATTGTCGTGAGCCGTCCCCTGCCCTCCTGCGCTACCTGGCGCAGAAGGGTGTCGGGATGCGGTCACTCGCCAGCCCCGGCCGGAATCAGCGCGTCGGCGTGTCCGCTGCCGCGGTGCGCGGCAGCGCGCCGAGTGCCTGATTGAGCGCGAGCACGTTGACATGCTCCTCACCGAGAACGGAGCCCTCGGACAGCTTGGCGACGAGATTGCGCACCTGCTCGACCGCGACGCCGCGCACCCGCGCGATCCGCGGCGCCTGCGCCAGCGCGCTCGCGGGTGACAGATCGGGGTCGAGGCCGGAGCCGCTCGCGGTGACCAGATCGGCCGGGAGCGGGCCCGCGACGCCCTCGCCGCGCCGCTTTGCGACATCAGCCTTTACCCGGTCGACGAGCGCCTGGCTCGCGGGGCCGAGGTTGGAGCCCGAGGAGGACAGGCCGTCATAGCCCTTGCCGGCGGCCGAGGGACGGGTCTGGAAATAGCGGTCGCCCGTGAACGCCTGGCCCACGACGGTCGAGCCGACCACCTTCCCTTGCGCGTCGCGCACCAGGCTGCCGTTAGCCTGGCTCGGGAAGATCGCTTGTCCCAAGCCCGTCATGGCGAGCGGGTAAGCGATACCAAGGAGGGCTGCGAACAGGACGGTCATGACGATCGCCGGACGCAGTGCGGAAGAGAAATCCTTGCCCATCTTCTATCTCCTTAGGCGAGGCCGAGGCCACCGACGACGAGGTCGATCAGCTTGATGCCGACGAACGGGGCGAGCAGGCCGCCGAGGCCGTAGACCGCCAGGTTGCGCGCCAGCAGCGGCCCCGCCGCCATTGGCCGATAGGCCACGCCCTTGAGTGCCAGCGGCACCAGCAGCGGGATGATGAGCGCGTTGAAGATGATCGCGCTGAGGATCGCCGATTGCGGCGTCGCCAGCCCCATCACGTTGAGCACGCCGAGGCCGGGATAGAGCGCGACGAACATCGCCGGGATGATCGCGAAATATTTCGCCACGTCATTCGCCACCGAGAAGGTGGTGAGCGCGCCGCGCGTCATCAGCAGCTGCTTGCCGAGCCCGACCACCTCGATCAGCTTGGTCGGGTCGCTGTCGAGATCGACCATGTTGCCCGCCTCGCGCGCCGCCTGCGTGCCGGTGTTCATCGCCACGCCGACGTCGGCCTGCGCCAGCGCGGGCGCGTCGTTGGTGCCGTCACCGCACATCGCCACGAGCTTGCCGCCGGTCTGCTCCTGGCGGATCAGCGCCAATTTGTCCTCGGGCGTCGCCTGCGCGAGGAAGTCGTCGACGCCGGCCTCGGCCGCGATCGCCGCGGCGGTGAGCGGGTTGTCGCCGGTGATCATCACGGTGCGGATGCCCATGGTGCGCAGCTCGCCGAAGCGCTCGCGGATCCCGGCCTTGACCACGTCCTTGAGAAAGATCGCGCCGAGCAGGCGCCCGTTCTTGGCGACCGCGAGCGGTGTACCACCCGCACGCGCGATCTCGTCGGTGATGCGGCGCAGCTCGGTCGCGGCGGCGGTCTCGCCTGCTCCGGCATTCGCCTTGAGGATCGAGTCGACCGCGCCCTTCTGGATCAGCGTGTCGCCGGTCTTGATGCCAGAGACGCGCGTCTGGGCGGTGAAGGGGATGATCTCGGCGCCCTGCGGCATCGGCCGCTGCAAGTCGAACTTGTCGCGCGCGAGCACCACGATCGAGCGGCCCTCCGGGGTCTCGTCGGCGAGGCTGGCGAGCAGCGCCGCCTCGGCGAGCTCGGCATCACTCACGCCGCCGACCGAGCGGAACTCGCTCGCCTGGCGGTCGCCGATCGTGATCGTGCCGGTCTTGTCGAGCAGCAGCACGTCGACGTCGCCCGCCGCCTCGACCGCGCGACCCGACTTGGCGAGCACGTTGAAGCGCACCAGCCGGTCCATGCCCGCGATGCCGATCGCCGAGAGCAGCGCCGCGATCGTCGTCGGGATCAGCGTGATCAGCAGCGCGGCGAGGATCGCCACCGGGATGCTGCCGCCGGTGTAGGCGGCGAAGCCCGGGATGGTCGCGACCGCGATCAGGAAGATGATCGTCAGCCCGACGAGCAGCACGGTCAGCGCCACCTCGTTCGGCGTCTTCTGCCGCTCGGCACCCTCGACCAGCGCGATCATGCGGTCGAGGAAGCCCTTGCCTGGCTCCACCGTGACCTTCACGCGGATCTCGTCGGAGATGACGCGCGTACCCGCGGTCACCGCCGAGCGGTCGCCGCCGGCCTCGCGGATCACCGGCGCGCTCTCGCCCGTGATCGCGGCCTCGTTGACCGAGGCGACGCCGGAGACGACGTCACCGTCCGAGGGGATCAGGTCGCCCGTCTCGACCAGCACCACGTCGCCGACCTTGAGCTGGCTGGCAGCGACGCTCTCATACTGGCGGCCGTCACCCTTGAGCCGCTTGGCGGTGAGCTCGGCCTTGGTGGCGCGCAGGCTCGCCGCTTGCGCCTTGCCGCGCCCCTCCGCCAGCGCCTCGGCGAAGGTGCCGAACAGCACCGTCAGCCACAGCCACACCACCAGCTGCGCCTTGAAGGCGAGCGTCAGCCCGTCCCCACCCATGTTGATCGTGATCGTCAGCAGCGTCGCCACGCACGCGGTCACGAACATGACCGGGTTGCGGACCAGCTCCCTGGGATTGAGCTTGAGGAAGCTTGCCTTGATCGCGGGCACGACGAGGTCGGCCGTGAACAGGCTCTTGGTCTGGGTCTTCGCCATGATGGCCCCCGTTAGAACAGCTGGCCGCGGATCATCGCGAGATGATCGGCGATCGGACCGAGCGCGAGGCTCGGCAGGAAGGTGAGGCCGCCCAGGATCAGCACGATCCCGACGAGCAGGCCGACCCACAGGCCGCCGGTGGTCGGGAACGAGCCCGCGCTCTCCGGCGTGTACTTCTTGGCGGCGAGGCTGCCCGCGATGGCGAGCATCGGCACGATGATGAAGAAGCGGCCGACCCACATCGCGACACCGAGCAGCCCGTTGTAATAGGGCGTGTTGGCGGTGAGACCCGCGAAGGCCGAGCCGTTGTTCCCGACCGCGCTGGTGAAGGCGTAGAGGATCTCCGAGAAGCCGTGCGGCCCCTTGTTGAGCGGGCCCGCCAACCCTTGCTGCAGCACCGCCGACAGCGAGGAGAAGCCGAGGATCACGAGCGGCAGCACCGCGATCGCCAGCACCGCGAGCTTCACCTCGCGGCTCTCGATCTTCTTGCCGACATATTCGGGCGTGCGCCCCACCATCAGCCCGGCGACGAACACCGCGAGGATCGCGAACAGCAGGAAGCCGTAGATGCCAGCGCCGACGCCGCCGATCACCACCTCGCCGAGCTGGATGTTGAACAGCGGGATCATCCCGCCCAGCGCGGTGAAGCTGTCGTGCATGCTGTTGACCGCGCCGCACGACGCCGCGGTGGTGACGACCGAGAAGAGCGCGGAGGCGGCGATGCCGAAGCGTACCTCCTTGCCCTCCATGTTGCCGCCCGCGACGCCGAGCTGATGGAGCACCGGGTTGCCCGCGGCCTCCTGCCAGTAGGTCACCGTCACGCCGGCGAGGAACAGGATCACCATCGCCGCCAGGATCGCCCAGCCCTGGCGCGTGTTGCCCACCGCCTTGCCGAAGGTCCAGGTCAGCCCGAAGCCGATCAGGAAGATCGACAGCATCTCGACCAGGTTGGTCAGCGCGGTCGGGTTCTCGAACGGGTGTGCCGAGTTGGCGTTGAAGAAGCCGCCCCCGTTGGTGCCGAGCATCTTGATCGCCTCCTGCGAGGCCACCGGACCGAGCAGGATCGACTGGCGAGCGCCCTCGAGCGTCTGGACGTCGACGACGCCGGCGAGCGTCTGCGGCACGCCGCTGGCGATCAGGAAGAGGGTGTAGAGAACACAGATCGGCAGCAGCAGGTAGAGCGTGACTCGGGTCACGTCGGCCCAGAAGTTGCCGATGGCCTTCGCCTCGCGCCGCGCGAAGCCGCGGAACAGCGCGAAGGCGAGCGCGATGCCGGTCGCGGCCGACAGGAAGTTGTGGATCGTCAGCCCCAGCATCTGGCTGAGGTTCGACATCGTCGCCTCGCCGCCGTAGCTCTGCCAATTGGTGTTGGTGGTGAAACTCACCGCGGTGTTGAAGGCGAGATCGGGCGAGAGGCCGGCGAGGCCCTGCGGGTTGCCCGGCAGCACGCCTTGCAGCCTGAGAACCGCGTAGGTGAAGACCAGCAGCGCGACGTTGAACAGCAGCATGTGCAGCGCATAGCGGCGCCACCCCTGCTCGGCCGTCGGGTCGACCCCGGCAAGCCGGTAGAAGCCGCGCTCGACCGGGCCGAGCACGACGTGGAGCGGCGTGCGCCGCCCCTCGTACAGCGCGTGGAGCCACAGCCCGATCGGCTTGGTGAGCGCCAGCAGGATGCCGACGAACAGGAGGATCAGGAACCAGCCCTGGAGTGTCATGGAATCGCCTCCTTCAGAAGCGTTCGGGGCGGATCAGCACCGCCACGAGGTAGACGAGGAGGCCGAGCGCGGTCAGCGCCGCCAGCCAGAGGTCGAGCGTCATCGCGTCATCCCCTCACGCATGGTCACACAGGCGGACATAGGCGAGCGTCAGCGCGAACAGGCCGACGATGATCGCGATCCAGAGCAGGTCCATCGGATTCTCCCGATCAGAAGGCGGCGGTCAGCGAGACCACGACGGTGCTGCCGGCGATGGTGCCGGTGCCGTCCTTGCCCTTGCTGAAGCTCGGCCGCAGGTAGCTCGCCTCACGATCCGAGATGTCGGTATCGATGTAGCTCACGTTGAAGGTCAGGTTCTTGTACGTGGCGTCCGCCCCGAGCGACCAGTCCCAGTACGCCCCGGTCGGCGCCACCGCGGTGGCGTTGGGGCCGAGACCGTCCTGCCCCCAGCTATGGCCGATGTGTGCCTTGGCGGTGAGCGGCGTGCCCGCGAGCGCCAGCGCGCCGTCGCCCCACAGGTAGAGGTTGTCGTCCTTGGCGCCGGGGTCCGTATAGACGACCGCCGCGGCGTCGGCGCCGGTGCGGTACCAGCGCCCGATCGCCTGCTGCTTCGGCGCATAGGCCGCGCCCGCGGTCAGCGTCGCCGCGCCGGCGGTGCCGCTCAGCTTGACATAGGGCTCGGCGAAGTCGGTCTTGTCCGCGCCGCCCGGGTACATGTACCAGGTCAGTCCGACGTCGAGCGTGCCATTGTCGGCGAGCTTTGCCTTGTAGCCACCGATCAGGTCGAGCTCCATGTTGGCGCCGCCGAAGGTGCCCCAGCCCGCCAGGTTCGACGCCCAGGTACCGACATACAGCCCGCTCTCGTGCGACACGGTGATGCCGCCCTGCACCGCCATCTCCTGATCGGACTGCGACACGCCGCGGAAGCGGTAGTCCGAAGCGATTGAGGCAGAACCGCTGACCGTGATCGGTGACGCAGGCGCTGCAGTCTCGGTCGGCTCGGTCTTGTCCTCGACCGTCGACTGCGCATGCGCGGCGAGCGGCATGCCGAGCACGGCAGCGAGCGAGGCCGCGAAGACGAACTTCATTCTTGTTACCCCTTGAAGGGGCACCATCACGTGACGGTACCTTCAAGGATCGCCGATTAGGCGCACCGATCGTAGCAATGCGAGATCGATTCCGGGAAAGACCATATAGCTGGCATATAGCTGACGCTTTTTCATCCGCCGCGTCGCCGCCTCTCCAGCGTTCAGCTATGGCGCCCAGTGGCTTGTCGCATTGATACCGCATGAATGTACCTGTGACATATCTGACGGCTGGTCAGTCTAAGTCGGTCGGTAAAGCATCCCGATGAAGTGAAGGCGGGACAACGACCGCGACAGTTGGCGAGGCGCGAACGGAGGCCTGATCGAAACCGTCAACCGTTCAACCCGCCCTGATGCCTAGGTCAATTTTGGGCTCTGAGCGTGCGGATGTCCATCTTGGCCGTGGGCTCGCCCATGAGACCCCAAACGTTGACGCAGACTGATCAGATCATCCAGAAATCCAGCTTGCAAACGGGGCGGGCCATACGTTCGTTCATACGTGTTCTGGAACTGCCATTAGATCGCCGCAGCTTGGACTCGTATGCCTGCGGCGATCGGCTGGAGTTCCTCCGTCGCGCTCGCCGCGATGATGCTGAAGCCGATCCCGTGGCTGGCCCAGGTTACCTGCTGAACATCGCCATCGCGAGTCCTCGGGTGCTGGCTCTCGCATTCATTCCGGCGTTGGCGATCGGCGTTCTGGCGATCAATGCTGCGCTAGCGATGAACCTGCAGCCCCGGCCGGGCCAGGAGGGTATGGTGCTGCCGGGGCTCATCGGCACCGGGCTTCTTTTCCTCGTGGTTCAGCGCCTTCACTTCTGGCTCGTAGATAAGACGCTGCGTCGGCGTGACAGCTAACCCGTCTCGCGGCGAGTCGCCAACGCTCCCGGTCGGAGCTACCTTGAGCGTATGACATTGGGCGCTTGCGGCCCCCTGCCCTCTCGTGCCGAGGACCCATCACCGATTACTTAGGGTCACCTGCCGACCAATCAACTCTGATTATCCGTTCATCTCGGCGTTCAACAAGGCGGGGCTCCCGCGCACTTGGCCGAACGACCTATCGACGGGTTTGCGGATGCCCGTTCGGGATCCGCCCCGAACCAGTCAATGGAGCGTTGGTCTACCAACTTTGCCTCGCTCGGGCGAGCTTAGAACCAAGTAGTCCGGTTGTGACGACGACACTGACGAAGCCCAATAGGATATTTCTTCAAAGGCTTGGCGTCCACAGTGCCCCTGCCAATCGGCAGGAAATGCCCGATGTTAGGCGCTTGCAGCCTCTTCTTCGTCGTTTCGAGGACCCTTTACCGGTCACTCAGGAGCGCCAGCCCACATCCGAGCGTCAGAGGATCGTTTACATTCTGCCGTGAGAGGCCGGCCCGCACCGCCCGCGCCGATCGTCGCGTGATGGTCGTTCAAAGGGAGCGTGCGATAGTCAACGATGCCGTACGAGGCCGACTGGTATAGACCTGCCGCTCGCCGAAGGCGCTCGACTGGATGCGGGTGATGGCGTCTGCGTCAAACGCGTTGTCAATTCCAACCCGCAGCGACCAAGCACGTGACGACCATCGCGCGAACAGGTCCACGGTGACGCGCGATGGCGTGCGCTCGTGATAGGGGCTCGTCGCGTTGAAGGTTGATCGCGACGAACTCGCGGCGGCGACGGCAGCGCCGATCGCGAGCGTCGGCGATATGCGTGACAGACGCGTCTCACCGCTCAGCATGATCGTCATCGCGGGCATGTTCGGCATCCGGTCGCCGCGATGTCCAATGCCCTCGCTGGTACCCAGCAACGTATCGGCGGCGAGCCGCGCGTCGACCCAGGCGAGCGCCGCGGTGAACCGCGCCGGCCCCGCGGAGCGGCTCGCCAGCGCCTCGATGCCGTTTATGTCGACGCTCACCAGATTGGTGTTGTAGAGGAAGGCGCCGTTGACGCTGTTGGCGGCGACGATCGTGTCGTCCCAGTCGATATGAAAGGCGGCCAGCTCGGTGCCGAGACGCTGCGAGCGCACTCCGAGCTCGTAGTTCCAAAGGTGGTCGGCCTGGTACACGCGCTCGTCCGCGCTCAGTTCGGGCGTGATGTTGACGCCGCCGGGCCGGAAGCCCTCCGACACCACGAGCCGCGCCAGCGTGTCCGAGCCGATCCGCCAGTTGAGCGCGGCCTTGAGGTTGCTGCCGCCGGCGGCGCTGCGATAGCGCGCTCCCGACGCGATCCCGCCCGTTCCGGTCAGCAGGTTGGCCACAGGCACCGCGCCGTCGCCCGCTCGCACGTAGCGGAACAGCCGCGCGCCAGAGACCAGGGTGAGCGCGTCAGTGAGGTCACGCTCGACCTCGGCGAAGACCGCTTGCTGATCGAGGCTGGACTCGAGCGAGCGCAGGCCGGTGACGTCGAACGGCCGCAGCACGCCCCCCGTCGCAGCGTCGGCGCGTAGGGTAAAGCTGTCGACGCTCTCCCTGCGATGCTCCGCAAAGACGCCGAGCGTCCAGCGCCAAGACCCTGCCCCGCCGTCCGACACGCGCAACTCGCCGCTGGTGCTGCGCACCGTCATTGGCTGGTGCAGCAACGCGGGCGAGCGCGCGTCAACATAGGCGGCGAGCACCACCGGGTCGCACCCGATACCGTCCCCCGCCGCCGTGACCCGGGCGCAGGCGGCGGGATCATAGCGCTGCCGCTCGATGACCTCGCTGAAGTCGAGCTCGCGCACGATCGTCCAGCGATAACGCGAGACAGTGGCGGTCACGCGCAGGCTGCGCGGCGACCATTGCAGCGTACCCGAAACGAGCGACAGCGCCGAGCGGCTGCGCGGCCGGGTCGCGACAGCGGCGCGGTCGCGGCCGTCCGCCGCCCGCCAAGCCCCAGCGTCGTCGATGCGCTGACGCTGGGCGAGCGCGATCAGGTCGAGGCGGATGTCATGCGCGGGGGTCCAGGTGAGCGTCAAGCGCTCGCTCTCTCGAGTCACCGCGTCGCCGTCGACATAGCCGAGCCGTGGGTTGTCGATCACGCCGCCGCTGCGCCGCCGTGCGATGACGCCGCGGGCGGCGAGCCGATCCTGCACCAGCGGGACATTGAGGATCGCGCTCGCGGCGCTGGTGGGGGCACCGCGCGCGGTGATTCCGCCCTCGACCGCGACCTCGGCCGTAATCGAGTCCGCCTCGGGGCGCCGGAACAGCGTGCGCAGGGTCCCGCCCATCGACGAGGCGCCGTACAGCGTACCCTGCGGCCCCTTGAGCAGCTCGACCCGCTCGATGTCGACGAGGTCGACGTCTGGCGCCATCGCCGCCGGGTCCGCGCCGGTGCCGCCGGGCGCGCTCACCGGCGTCTCGCCGATGTAGACGCCGACGGTCCCCTCACCGGTGCCGCTCACCCCGCGGATCGCGAGGCGGCGCTGGAGCGGCCCGGTTGGGGTAACCGCCAGCTCGGGCAGCACTCTGGCGAGCGCCTGCTGGTCGGTGAGCCGGCGCGCCGCGATCGTCTCGGCGGACACCAGCACGAGGCTCGCGTTGGTGCCGCTCAGCAGCGTAGGGCGACGCAGCGCGGTGACCACCACGTCTGGGCCGGTCGCCGCGACGGGCGCCTGCGCCGCGTCCGGCACGACCACGAGCACGCCGGGTCCGACGCGACGCAGGCTCAGTCCGGTTCCGGCGAGCGCGCGCTCGAGCGCGAGCGGCAGCGGCATGCCGGGCGGCACCGCCGGCGATCGCCGTCCTTGCACCAGTCTAGGATCGAACAGAATCTGCTCGTCGCCTTGCGCCGCGAGCGCGGCGAGCGCCCGTTCGGTGCTGCCAGCGGGGATCGCCGGCGCACGTGCCGGCCCTTCGCCGCGCGCCGGCGACGCGCACACGGCGCCCAGCGCGATAGCGAGCACTACCGCGACCGTGCCGTCTGTCGCGCTACGCGTCGCCCCCATTGCTTCCCTCCGCGCCCGCGGCGCCCGTTACACCTCCCGTTCACCTGCCGACCGGCGTGCCGCTTCGCGCGGCATCTGCGTTCTTGACGAACAGGTTACAACATGGTCGTCTCCGCATCACAACAGGGGATGCACGACAGGCTTGGGTCACGATCGTCAGGGGGCGAGGATCGGTGCTGGGCGTTTATGCCAAACGGGCAAGGACCGCCGCGGTCGACGAGCTGGTCGCGCCGCTGCTGCCGGCGGTGCGCCGCTTTCTGATGAAGCGCGCGCGACCCGAGGACGTCGACGACCTGATGCAGGACGTGGCGATACGAATGCACGTCCGCGAGGGAGATCGAGAGATCGCCAACATGGAAGGCTATGTCTTCCAGGTGGCGCAGAGCGTGCTGACCGACCGCGCGCGCCGCGACAAGGTGCGCCAGCGCGGACAACATGTCACGCTCGAGGAAAATGACCATCCGGTTGAGGGACGCTCGCCCGAGCGCGTCCTACTCGGCAAGGAACGCTGGTCCCGGCTGATCGCGGCGGTAGGCGAGCTGCCGGAACGGACCCGGCAGGCTTTCGTGCTTCACCGCTTCGAGGAGATGAGCTACGCGGCCATCGCCCGACACATGGGAATATCGGTGAGCGCGGTGGAGAAGCACATCATGAAGGCGATCCGCGCCCTGGCCGCGGCGATAGACTGATGGCGCGCGGCGCCGGCAACGACCCCGCGGACGAGGCGGCCGCGCGCTACGCGCGTCTGCGAGCCGACGACGCGGACGACGCCGCACGCGCTACGCTGCGCGGATGGCGTGACGCGGACCCGGCGCATGCGTCGGCATGGCGCAAGATCGAGCGCGCCGATGCCGCGATCGACGCGCTGCGCGATAATCCCGCGTTTGCCGCGCTGCGCGACGCGGCACTGCGCCGGCCGCCGTCGCCCGCGCGGCGCTGGATGCCGTTCGCCGCTGCTGCCGCGATCGCGGGGACGATCGGCCTGGGTGCGACCGCGCTGCTGATCGCGCCGCGTCCAGCCCCACACCCCGGCGCGGCCGCACCCGCGACGCGTCTCGCCACCGGCATCGGCGAGCTCAGGACGGTACGGCTGGCCGACGGCACTCGGGTGACGCTCGACGCCGCCTCTGTCGCTCTGGTCTACCCGCGTGGCACGACGCGGCGCGTCGATCTTGTCGCGGGGCGCGCGCTGTTCGCGGTGGCTCGGGACCCGGCGCATCCCTTCGTCGTCGCCAGCGGCGCGAGCAGTGTGACCGCGCTCGGCACCCATTTCGCGGTGGAGCATCGCGCCGACGAGATGGTGGTGGCGCTCACCGAGGGATCGGTGCGGGTGCAGACTCCGGCGGGCGCGCGGGTGCTCGCGCCGGGCCAGGTGCTGAGGGCACGCGGCGCGGTGATCGCTCTCGCCGCGAACGGCGCGGCCGCGGCGACCGATTGGCAGCGCGGCAGGCTCACCTTCTCCGCCGTCCCACTTGCCGCGGTGGCGGCGCAGCTCGCGCGCTACGACGCGCGGCGGATCGTCATCCGCGACCCTGCGCTGGCGGCGCACCCGTTCAGCGGCTCCCTCCGCACGCGCGACGGCGCGCCGGCGCTGGTCGCCGCGCTCGAGGCCTATGGCGTGGCGCGGGTGAGCGCGCGCGACGCTGACTGGATCGAGCTCGCGCCGCGCTGATCGGGTGGCGTCCCCGCCCCAGGCGCGGGGCGGGGAGCGGCGCTCACTCCTCCGCGGTCTTGCGATAGTCGAGCGGCGGTTTGCGATCGCCCAGCATCGCTTTGTACTCGAACCCGGCGCCGCGCCGCCCGGCGAACTCCTTCTTCGCCGCCGCGATCGTGGCGGGGTTGCGGTAGAGGTCGGCGGCGGCGAGTGCGAGCGTCTTGGCTGCCAGCACCGCCCCTTTGACGCCGATGCTGCTGCCCGCCGCGGCGGCGTTCTGCCAGCTGTGCCCCGCCGAGCCGGGGACGAAGGTGGCGGTGGACAAGCCCACCGTCGGCGTCACCCAGCTCACGTCGGACACGTCGGTCGAGCCGCCGAGTGCGTCGTCGACGATCGTCGCTCGCTGGATCTGGCCGACGCTCGCTAGCGGCGGCGCGCCCGGCGCCAGCGTCGTCTGGATTTGTTGCGCGAAGGCGGTCTCCTCCGGCGTCCAGCTGATCGCCCCGGCGGCGTGGAGCGAGCGGTCCATCACCGCCATCAGCGCCGCGTTCGGCAGGAGCGAGTAGACGCCGCCGGTCACCTCGACGTCGACCTTGGTCTGCGTGCCCATCGCGGCGCCGTCGGCGGCCTGCTTCACCCATGCCCAGACCGCCTTCACCACCGCGGGATCGACGTGGCGGACGTAGTAATAGACCTCGGCCTCGTCGGGCACCACGTTGGGGGCCTTGCCGCCCTTGGTGATGACATAGTGGATGCGCGTGCGATCGGGGATGTGCTCGCGCATGAGGTTGACCATCGCGTCCATCGCCTCGACGCCGTCGAGCGCGGAACGGCCCTTGTCTGGGTTGCCCGCGGCGTGCGCCGAGCGGCCGTGGAAGCGGAACTTGCCCGAGATATTCGCCATCGACGGGCCCTGCGCCGCCGAGTTGGTGTTGCCGGGGTGCCAGTGCAGCACCGTGTCGACGTCGCGGAACAGGCCATCGCGCACCATGTAGACCTTGCCCGATCCTCCCTCCTCCGCCGGCGTCCCGTAGACGCGCAGCTCGCCCGCAATCTTGTTCCTGACCATCCACTCCTTCACCGCGATCGCGGCATAGCTGGAGGCGGCACCGAACAGATTGTGCCCGCAGCCGTGCCCCGCCTCGCCGCCGAGCGAGGCACGCGTCGGCGACGCGGCCTGCGACAGCCCGGGCAGCGCGTCATATTCCGCCAGCACCCCGATCACCGGGCCGGCGCCGTTCTTGAACGAGGCGACGAAGGCGGTCGGCTCGCCGGCGACCCCCGGCGTCACCGTGAAGCCCGCCGCGGTAAGTCGCTGCTGCAGCAGCGCGGAGCTCTGCGCCTCCTGGTAGCCGACCTCGGCATATTTCCAGATCTGTAGCGCGGTCTCGGACAGTGCCGGCGCGTCGCGTGTGACCGTGGCGAGGATCTGCCCGGTATCGGCGGCGCCGAGCTGCTGCGCGTCGGCGGGTGCCGCGGCGCCGGCCGACAGCGCGAGTGCGAGCGTGAAGGTCTTGATGGTCATGGATGCTGCTCCCCTGATCAGAATCTGGTCGTCGCGCCGATGAAGAAGTAGCGGCCGATCACGTCGTAGTTCTGGGCGTCGTAATTGCCCTCGGTGTCGCCTACCTGCGGCGGCTTGCGGTTGAGCAGGTTGGTGACACCGAGCCGGAACTCGGCGCGCTCGCCCGCCTCGAAGCGGGCGTTGAGGTCGAACACGTTGTAGCTGGCGACGCCGCGCGTCGTGCTGGTCGGGTTCACCACCTTCGCCGAGTTGATCATGCCGTCGATGTAGCGCCAGCGCAGGCCGATGCTCGCCTGCTGCAGCGAGTAGGTCAGCGAGGTGATCGCCTTCCAGCGCGGGTGCGCCAGCCCCGCGGTGGTCTCCACGCCGACCCCGGTCGAGCCGGCATAATCGTAGGTCGGCGCGCCGGGCAGCGCCTGGATGGTGAACTTGTCGAGATAGCTCACCGCGCTGTTGAGCGCGATGCTGCCCGAGTCACCCAGGCCGAGCTGGTCGAGCGGGATACGCCAGTCGAACTGCACGTCGACGCCCTGGACGTTGAACGTGCCGAGGTTGAGCAGCGGCTGGGTCGGGTTGAGCGGCACGCCCGACGCGGTGTTGCGCGTGATCAGCGAGCAATAATAGTTGCTCGGATCGAAGCCGGGATTGTTGCCGCCCGAGTTGAAGCAGAATTGGAACGCCTGCGAGATCGACAGCGGCCCCACCGCGTCCTTGATCTTGATCTTGTAGAAGTCGACCGACAGCGACAGGTTGCTGAACGCACCCGAGAAAGGCGACTGGAGCACCGCGCCGGCGGAATAGGTGTCCGCGGTCTCCTCCTCCAGGTCGGGGTTGCCGCCGGTCAGCGCGAACACCTGCGCGGTGCCGAGCTGATAGGTGTCGATGATCGACGTCGGCACGCCCTGCGCGAGGCACAGCGACCGCACCGCTGCGGCATCGCTGCCGCGCCGGTAGGACGAGCGGGTGTCACACGGGTCGCCGTTGGTGGTGCTGGCGGTGGCGGTGCCGATCCCGACCGAGCCGGTCGACACCGGCGCGAACAGCTCGCCCACGCTGGGCGCGCGGATCGCGCGGTTGTAGCCGCCGCGCAGCCGCAGCGGCTCGAACACCTTCCACGTCACGTCCGCCTTGTAGGCGTGGACCCCGCCGACCGAGCTGTAGTTGGAGTAGCGATAGCCGAGGTCGAGCTCGAGCTCGCGGATCAGCGGTAGGTCGTGCAGCAGCGGCACCAGCAGCTCGGCATAGGCCTCGCCGGTCTCCACCGTCCCGCTCGCGGGGCGCAGCACGCTGTAGCCGAGGATGTCGCTGGTGCCGTCGGGCTGCGCCAGCGCAGAGTCGGGCAGGAAGCCGTAGCCGTTGTAACGATAGTCGGCGCCGACCGCGAGCCGCACGTCGCCGGCGGGCAGCGTGAACAGGCTGCCCTGCATGTTGCCCTCGACCGTGCGCTGGCGCAGCGAGTTGGTGTTGAGCGTGCGGCGCGAGATATAGTCGACGCAGGCTTGCGACGGGATCTGGTTGCCGAACGGGTTGAACCCGCCCTCGCACAGCTCGATGCCGCCGGTCGGCGAGGTGAGCAGGCGGTTGAGCGCGCTCGCGCTGGCGCCGCCGGTCTGCTCGTTCTGGAACTTGGCCTCGCTGGTCGAGCCGTAGACGTCCCAGGTCCAGTTGCCCACGCCCAGCTTGCCCGACAGGCCGGCGGTGACCTGCCACACGTCGTAGGAATAGCTCTGGTAGCGCGGGCCGAGCACACTGAGCGCCTTGTAGAAGGTGAACGGCGCATTAGGGTTGGCGCGCGACGCCAGGATCGAGGCGAAGGCGGGCGTAATGAACGGGTTCGTCACCGGCACGCTGAGCCCGTACACGTTCGAGGCCAATGTCGGGTTGCTGATGCCCAGCGACGTATAGGTGGTGTAGGTCGCCTGGACGAAGGCGCGGACGCTGTCGCTCAGCGCATAGTCCACCTTGCCGAAGATCGACCAACGATCGAGATCGGGCTGGAGCGTGCCGCCGTTGTAGCCGAAGTTGATCTGCTGCGCGCCCGGGCCGCTGTCGACGATATAGGCCTCATCGGTCTGCGGGTCGCGGAAGTTGTAGACCGGCACGCCCTGGGTCGAGAACAACGAGCCGTCGGTGTTGAATCCGATCTGCCCGTTGTAGCGCGCGTTGCTGCTGGTCAGCGCGGGCGTGCCATAGCCGCCGAACACGGCGTTGACCGCGGCCAGCGTCGGCGTGTTGGCGCCGAACACGGTATTGCCCTGCGGGATCGTCGCCAGTCCCGGCGTCGACTGGCGGAAGACGTAATAGTCGCGCTTCGACTGGATCGCCGCCTTGCGCTTGGTGTAGTCGACCGACAGCACCGCCGAGCCGCGGTCGTCGGCGAACTTGGAGCCGAGCGTACCGGTCAGGCGATAGGTGTTGCCGTCGCCATAATCGCTCACCCCGGTCTGGCCGCTCAGCTCCAGCCCCTTGAAGTTGCGGCGCAGGCGGAAGTTGACGACGCCAGCGGTCGCGTCGGAGCCATAGGTGGTCGAGGCGCCGCCCGTGATCACCTCGATGTTCTCGATCAGCGCCTCTGGAATGATGTTGAGGTCGACCGAACCGTCGGGGTTGGACGGCTGGATGCGGCGCCCGTCGAGCAGCAGCAGCGTGCGCTTCGAGCCGAGCCCGCGCAGCGACGCATAGGCCTGGCCGCCGTTGAGCCCGGTCGAGGTGCTGCCGCCGTTGCCCTGCCCAAACGCGCCGCTGAACTGCGGCATCTGCGTCAGGGCGCTCTCCACCGTGACGCGGCCGCTGTTCTCGATCGTGTCGGTGGAGAGCGAGACGATCGGCGAATTGGCGACATAGTCGGGGCGCGCGATACGCGAGCCGGTGACGATCACCTCGTCGGACGGCGGCGGGGGCTCGGTCGGGTCCTGCGCCGCGGCGATCGCCTCGGCCGCCGCGGCAGGCGGGTTCTCCGCGGTCGGCACCGCGACCTGGGCGCTCGCCGCGGCGGCGACCAGCGCCCAGGGGTACACGCCGCTGGCCAGGAGAGTGCGGCGGAGATGGCGCTGTGTCATGCTCTGTCTTTCCCTGATGCGCGCCGCCTCGTTGAGCGGCTTCATCGGGAAAGACGCAGCGTTGTTTCCCTACCTCACGCTGCGACGCAAAAAAGTTCCTCGTCTATCGTTTACGGACGCAATCAAACTGCGGAGCGCCTCAACGGCTCGCCGCGATGGCGGGGCCGTAGAGGATGCCGTTGAACAGCAGCTTGAAGGTGGCATAGGGCTGCGCGCGCTGGGTCACCTCCGGACCCATCGCGAACAGCTTGCCGCGCCCGAGGTCGACATCGGCGACCGCCACGGTGCCGCGCAGCCGCTCCTGCCCCACCGCCCAGCCGCTGCGCAGCGGCCGCGCCGCATCGAACCAGGCGACCCGGGTAGCGCCCGCCGCCGGGACGAAGGGCTGGCTCTCGTCGAAGAACATGTCGACCTGCGGCGTCATGCCATAAGCGAGCGGCTGGCGCGGATCGACGCTGGCGCGCACCAAGGCGCCGGGAATGTAGAAGTCCTTCTTGTCGAGCGCCGCGGTGCTGCCGTCCGGCTTGCGGGTGACCAGCGCCGGCTGGATCGCAGGGCTCAGCATCGTCGCCAGCGCGTTGGCGCTGCCGACGGTGATGACGGTGCCGCCCGCGCGCGCGAAGGCGGCGACGGCAGGCAGCGTCTTCGCGCGCGAGACCTCGCCGAGCCAGCCGCGGTAGGCCTCGGGGATCGCCTCGGGCTTGGGCAGATCGAAGCGATAGCCACCGGGATAGGCGCCGCCGCGCAATACCGGAACGGTGCCGTCGGCGAACAGCAGCACGTCGAAGCGCTGCTTCAGGTCGCCGGCGTCGAGCTGGCCCGGGTACACCACCTCGAACGGGAACTCATATTGCTCGAGCAGCCAGCGAGTCCAACCCGCCGGCATGATCCCGCCGTAGCGATCGACCAGCCCGACGCGCACCGGCCGAAGCTGCACGCCTGTGCCCGCCGGTGCCTTGCCGATGGCATAGGCGTCGACACCCAGCGGCGCGGCCGCGGTGATGATCGCGCGCGCCTGCGGCGAGGCCGGGACGAACAGCGCGCCCGCGGCCAGCGTCCGGCCGGCGACGCGCTGCTCGCCGGCGAGCCAGCGCACCGCCACCCCCGCCTTGAGCAGGCGGTTGGTCAGGATGAAGCCGTTGTTGCTCTCATGCCCGATCAGCCAGCCGGCCGCGCCGCTGCCGATCACGCGGCCGGGCGGCGGCGCGAGCTGCTCCGCGGTGACGCGCGTGAGCGCGCCGGGCACCCCGTCCAGCACGCGGTCGAAGCCGACCCCCATCTGATAGGCCAGGGTATAGCCGGTAATGTCGTACGGCGCCTTGGGCGGCCCGCCGGGATATTCCGCATCGTGCGGATGGTCCTGCGGCTCGAACATGTCGAGCACGTGCGGCCGGTACGCCTGCGCGGTGCGCACCACATAGGCGCCGGCGGGGTAGCTTTTGCCCCCCGCGGTGAAGGGCTGCGCCGCGCGCTCGACGTCGACGCCGTTCTTCAGCAGCGTGTTGAGGAAGGTGATGGTGGTCGGCAGGTCGCGCTGCTGCTCGGGCACCAGCACATAGGCGCGCGGGTCGCGCGCGGCGGGGTCGTGCAGCACGCTGCCGTACAGCGGCGCGGCGACCATCCCCTCGCGCGCGCGGCTGTTGAAGCCGACATAGCCTTCGTCCGCCTTGGCTGTCTTGCCCGCCTCCTTGAGCGCGTCGACGCGCTTGGGCGTGATCGTCCAGCTGTCGCGCTCGCCGCGGCGGATCGCCGCGTCGCCCATGCGCCAGATGTTGATCAGCAGCCGCTCGCGATTGCGCGCGGCATAGTCGATCACCGCGCGGTCGAGCGACCATTGATATTCGAGGCTGTCGCGCAGGTGCCAGTCCTGCGGCGCGATCGGCAGCGCCTCGTCGTTGCGCGCCAGCTGCGTGTCGGCGAGCAGCGGGATCTTCTCCGGCGTCGGCCCGCCGATGATCTCGGTGAGCAACCCGATCGAGTTGTGGAAATAGGCGATCGAGCGGACCATGCCGTTGTGCCAGGTGGAATAAGGCGCGGCCGAGCGCGCGCCCGAGCCGCCCTTGTTCTCGGCCACCAGCCGGCTGTGCATCGCGGCGCCGACCTCCTGCAGCTCGTTCATCACGAGCGGCGCGTAATTGTAGTTGAACGGGTCGCGGAACGGCGGGACGAAGACGACCATTCCCGCCGGGCCGGTCTGGTGCTGGTTGAAGATGATCTGCGGGAACCACTCGCGGAAGAAGACACGGTTGAGCGCGGTCGTCTCGGGCATCTGCGACATGAAGCTGTCGCGGTTGTTATCGTGGCCGACATACTTCTGGTACAGCCGCGGGATGGTGCGGAACTCGCGTTGCTTGGGGTCCTTGTTGCGCATGTACCAGTCGGAGACGAGCTGGAGCCCGTCTGGATTGTCTTGGCCGAACAGTACGATCGTGTCGTCGAGCGTGCGGCGCGTCTCGGCATCCTCGCCGCTCAGCAGGCGATAGAGCACGTGGATCTGGCTCTGTGTCGTCACCGTCTCGGTGGCGTGGAGCCCGGCATCGATCCAGACGATGGCGCGCCCCTCCTGTGCCAGCGCGGCGGCCTGCTGCTCGCTCACCCCCTCGGCCTTGGCGAGGCGGCGCGCAATCTCCTTGTAGCGTTCGAGCTTGGCGAGGTTCTGCGGCGAGGACACCACCGCCACCCACATCGTCCGTCCCTCCGCGGAGCGGCCAATATCGATCAGCTTCATGCGGTCGGAGCGCGCCGCCAGTGCCTTTAGGTAGCGTTCATACGCATCATAGTCCGCGAGATAATAGTCGCTGCCCGGCTCGGTCGGGAACGCCTCGGCAGGGGATGGTAGCGAGCCCACTTTGGGGGAGATCGGCTCGGCCCACGCGCTCGCGGTAGCGATCAACGCGGCGACGCCGCACAGCATGGCCGATCTCATCTCGTTCTCCCTCATTCCATCGCCGGTTCGCATGCCAGACGCACCCGACACCGCGCCCCGCACCCCGGCGCAGAAAAAAACCGCCGCTCACGCGGGCAACAGATCGAAGGCGACGGTCAGCCGCGGCCGCTCGCCGCCGAACGGCTCGGTGCCGTGCCACAGATAGGAGGGGAACAGCGCCAGCATGCCGGGCGCGGGGGCGATCTGGCGCGACGGCGCGAGCGGCGGTCGCGTCGGCACGCCGGGCCGGCCGAGCGAGAGCCAACCCTCCGGTGCCGGCCGCGCACCGTCCGGCAGCGCGACGTAGAAGGCGGACGAGATCCAGCCGGCGGGATGGACATGATCCATGTGATAGCCGCCCGGGTTAAGCCGGACCGACCAGGCGCCGGCGAAACGGTAGCGCCCGGTGAGGCGTCGCCGCACCGGGTCGCTACCCGGCCCGAGGCGGTCGAGGTGGGCACGGATCGGTGCGTCCAGCGCGGCGAAGAGCGCCCGGATCGCCGGCACGTCGGATCGGGTCAGGTCGAATTGGGTCTGCGACCCGTGACGGAGCGATTGTTCCAGCGGATGGGTGCGCCACGCGTGCGAGGCGTCGAGCGCGGCGGCGAGCTCGCTCAGGAAAAAAGGCAGGTCGCGCCACCCCGCCGGCGCCGCGATCGTCGCGGTCGAGACCAGCGCTGGATCATCGCACAGCGCCGCATGCCGCTGATCGCCGGCGAGCCGCCAGGCGGTCGCGAGCAGCGCGATCGCGCCCTGGTCGTCGGGTGAGGCGGCGACGACCCGCTCCGCCAGTTCGGTTCCCTCCCCCACCCGCCCGGCGTGCAGCAGCGCCTCCACTGCGGCGCGCGCCGCCGCGACGCTGCCCGGAGCCGTGCGCAATGCCGCTGTGGCGTGACGGAGCTGCTCCTCGGGGCGTCTTCGCCGCGCCGCCAGCGCCGCAGCGGCGAGCAGGAGCGCGATCTCGCTCGGTGCGCGCCGCAGTGCCTCGGCAAGCACCGTAGCGGCCGCGTCCGCATTTCCGCCCGCCTGGAGCACAGTCGAGCGGACGAGCGCGAGTTCGAGCGACGCAGGCGCGCCCGCCAATTCTGCCATCGCATGGCTCAGGTCCGCGGTGCGCATCCAGCGCAATTGCGCCAGATCGCGGTGCGCTGTTGCGTAATCGGTCCGGGCCGCAATGGCTGCGACATAGCCCTGCTCGGCCGCGTCCAGCGCTCCCACCGCCTGCAACGCCCGAGCGCGAACGAGCTGCGTCTCGGGTGCCTGGCTCCCCTTTGCCAGAGCACGCTCGCTCGCTCGAAGGGCGCCGACAAAATCCCCCATGTCTCCGAGGAGGGACGCTAGATTGTGCTCGGCGACGGGGCTCTCTGGCCGAGCGCGAACCGCCTCGCGGCAGCGATGCAATGCGATCTCCAAGTCGCCCGACGCACGAGCCGTGCTCACGGCAGGTGACTTCCCGATCACAGTGGCTTTCTCCCAGCGATGTGGCTTTGCTACATTGGCGGAGCATCGCTCTGGTGAACAGACGAAAGGGGAAGAGGTACCGACACATCGCCAATTGTCCCACGATGGGAGCTTAGGCGCGGATCGATGACGACGGATCGACTGGTCCCGACATCAGAGTCGATGAGTGATGATTCCCTCCCTTGATGGCGCATGTGCTGCAGGAGAAGCCGCTACCCCATGCATGATGCCACATCGGCATCGGCGGTCGGCGTCCTAGCCGGCGTCGTGGCGCATCAAACCAGAGGGCTGCTGCAGCGGAGTGATGGTCAGCTCCTCGACGCAAGAGCGGTCGTTCAAGGACACCTGCCCGCAGCCCAACCCTGGCCGTCGATCCATCTCAGCGTTCGAGCGGCCTGGGCGTTCCGCGCAGCTGTCCGGCTGCCTTCATCGCGAGGCTTGCGAACCAGCCGTTGTTGGAGTCGGTGAGCGCGCATCGTGAAGATCGACTGCCACCCTCAGGTCGCGCACTTACTACTTTCCTAGCGGGATCTTAAGGCGCACCATGCCTCTGTTACTGACAAAGCCACCTACGCCAGCCTGCTCAGCCTCCGCGGCAAGCTTCGCCCGACCGCCTAGGATCGAGGTCTCAGCTTTAGGCAACGCCGCTAGGTTCTCGTCGTAGCGTTCTGGCAGTGCGCGGAGCCGAAATGCCTCCTGGTCAACGGCACGGCCACAAACCACCACCTCACCCGCCGCGGCGCCACTCGCGCAAGGACGCACGGGCGGCTGCCGTTGATCTAGCACAGGACCTACAACAGCCGCTTGTAGAACAAGCCACACCAGCATCGCTGTACCTGCCTCACTTAGCGGAGTGACAGCGGAAGCGTAGCACCGCATGTCGCTGCCGACGACCCGCTGTATCGCGGTGGACGATGCCTCGTCGCGAGACTTCCTAATGGGCGTTCGACATGAGTGGCGATACCGTTGCGCCAAGTGCAACCGTGGCAAGGAAGCTCCAGAAAAGCTTCAGAACTAAGGGATCGGCGCCTGTCCAAATGTGTACCAGCCACCAGACATACAGGGCTGGCCCGATGCACGTCAGTACTGCCATGCCCACGCGGATCCGGTCGATGCCGCGCAACCCCTGCTTACCTTGCCACGTAATGATCTCGCCAGGCGCCAAGACAAGGCCGGGTGACTCTGCATGCCCCGTCGCCCAAAGCAAGTAGGTGCCGCGAAAAACTCTCGCTATCACCACGCCGGCCAAAGGCACCGTAACACTCAGCACACCGATCTGCGCGGGTAGCTTTGGCACGACGGTATATGGACCTCCGCGACGCCCAACCTGCACCGTCTCGCCTGGGATTAACAGGACGGCGGCGATCACTGTGGCTAGGAACAGGAAGATCGGAATATGAACCGCGGTCGCGAGAGCGAGACGATCAGGCCGCGGAGGCAATTGGACGCTCTCTTTCTCTCCCGCCTGGCTCATCGCTCTTCCATGCGAGAGTTGTTGGGCATCGGCAAGCGGCTGCAACCGCAACGATGAGCGGGTATCTGCAGGGTAGCCCGCGTTTTCCTCACCCTGTTTCCAATGTCGACCGAATGGCGCATCGTGGCAGGATAGCAGCCTGTCCGCTCTCGGCCGCCGTTCCGCTGGGACACGCCATCTGACAGGCGGCTGTAGCGAGCCGACGCCCTGCACTGATCATGTTCGCGCAGGCGCAGAGCTACCGCTGGGGCATCTACCGGGTGAATAGAAAGCCGACGCCAATGAGGAGAACTGTACCTTCAAGGAAGCCGATCAGCACGTTACCGGCGGCTCGCGCGACGCCGACATCAAGCGCGCCCGCGAACCAGCGTATCCCTACTAGCCAGTAGTTCACGACGGCAACCGCGGCGAGCCAATGGCCGATCACGCGAGCGGTCGGATGCGGGTCGATGCCGAGACTGGTGCCGACGCTTACGCCTAGCGCGAAGACAGCGGCGGGATAGCATTGTTCGTAGAAGGGCTGCTGGAGCGAGGCGCGGTCGAGTTTCACGCCTCGGCGCCGCACCAGACGGGCTGCCAAGAAGAGCGGAAAAGCGGCGAACACGATCACGCGGAGCACGAGCGCGCTGGCGTTGTCGTTGATCAGGTCAGCGAGTCCATGATGGCTCGCGATGATCTTATCGGTTTGTCCCAGTGCCGTGGCGACGGCATGCCCGAGCAGCAATGCCAGCGCGAGGAAGAGCGGCGGGCTCAGCACGGCGCCGTAGCGTTCGTCGTCCGGCAGAGCAGCCTCGCGTTCGATCTCGCGCATGATGCCGATCGGACGGAAGATGGCGCGCCACAGCGTAAGTGGAAAAAAGAGCAGCCAGCTCATGACCTCGAAGAGGAGCTCGTCCAGCGAGTTGAGCCACTTCATGAAGTCCATACCGCACACTGTGCGATAGGCCGGCGCGGAGCAATATCTGCTTGCAAATCAGCGCCGAACGCTCGCAGATTGATCGCGATCAAGGGGGAGTAGCGAGATGCCATGCCCTGTGTTCAAAGCGATGGTGGCTGGCGCCGCGATCGCGTTCGCGCTCCCGGTTCTCGCGCAGGGTGCGCGCGCCAGCTCGCCGACCGAGTTCGTCCACATGGCCGAGCGGCTCAAGCCTGGCGAGTGGGTGTGGGCGCCGGGTGTCGCGCCCAATGGACAGGTCGTCGTTTACGTCGACCTCTCGCGCCAGCTGGCGACCGTCTACCGCAACGGCGTCCGGATCGGCGTCAGCTCGGTCTCTTCCGGCAAGCCGGGGCACGAGACACCGACGGGTGTCTTCACGATCCTCCAGAAGGACGCACAGCACCGGTCGAGCAAGTACAACAACGCGCCGATGCCGTTCCAGCAACGCCTCACCTGGGACGGTATCGCGCTCCATGCCGGCGGGCTCCCCGGCTATCCGGAGAGCCACGGCTGCGTGCACCTGCCCTATGGCTTTTCGCGCGAATTGTTCGGCATCACCTCCCTCGGTGCAACGGTCGTGATCGACGGCGACGCCGCGAGCCACGTCCGCAGCACCGAGACCAGCCTGCTCGCACCCGTCGATGCAAAGGGCCGTCGGGTCGAGCGCGCACTGCTCGATCAGCAGCAGTTCAGCTGGCAACCCGAACGATCCACGAGTGGTCCGATGACGATCATCGTCTCCAAGTCGGACCGGCAGGTGGTCGTGATGCGCGGTGGCGTCGAGATCGGGCGCAGCGTCGCGGCGGTGAACGACGACGATCCCGGCAGCCACGTCATCACGCTGACGAGCGCGCCTGATGGATCGCCGCGCTGGGCATATATCGGCCTCCCTGGGCACGAGGAAGAGGCAGGACGCCCGCTGGACGAGGGCGTGATCAACCGGCTGCGCTTGCCGCGGGTCTTCTACGAGCAGGTACGCGCCGCGCTACGGCCGGGCACGACGATCCTCATCACTCAGTCGCGGGTGGGCTCGAGCGGCGGAGAGCCGCTGACCGTGATGGACGCGGTGGTGCCGCAGCCGTGACGAGCCAACGTCCGGCCGAGGCCAGGCCGGCAAACAGGGGAATGCCATGTCGATGACCAACGCCTCGCCACTCCTCGCCGCCGCGCTGCTGCTACCCGTAATGCCGAGCGCCGCCACGGCGCAAGCGACCGGCCTCGAAGACATGGTCGGCGCCCGCGCAGGACAGGGCGAGCTGGAGATCCGGCGTCGCGGCTACGTCGATGTGCGCGCGGAGCAAGGCGATGATCGCGCCTATACCAACTGGTGGAACGCCGAGCGCCGCCAGTGCGTCACCATCGCCACGATGGACGGGCGGTACAGCTCGATCCAGTCGACCTTGCCCCCCGACTGCGGTAAGTCAGCGAAGGTTCGTCCGAACGCCAGTTACACCGGGCAACCCGCCACTCGGCCGTCTGCCAGCTACGAGCCCGATCGTGGCTATTCGCGCCCACCTGAGCGCCAGCAGGCCGTCCCGAGCTACGTGGGGAGCGATGCGCCGATGGTTGATGGCCGCAACGTCGACCTCGGCCTGGTCTGCTTCGGCGATGGCAGCAAGGCGGGGATCGCCAGCGGCACGACCTGGACGTGGAATCGCGACAAGAACCGCTACGACTATGGCCGCTACAACGAGACCACCACGGAGGTGTTCGACGCCTCGCTGATGGTGCAGACGTGGGAAGGCGGCGGTCGCATCCGCCTGCCCAAGTCGCTTATACCGCCACTGCACTCGGGCGGCGATAATGGCTGGTGGGACCTCCACGACGTGGTCGAGGGCCCAGACATCATTCGTGCGAGCTATCGCCTGAACGGCCTCAACAAGCCCAAGCTGGTGATCGATCGCCGCACGGGACGGATCACCGTCGACGGCGCCGCCTCTTACAGCTTTCGCGGCACATGCGACACCATCGGCCACGAGGCGCGGCGGTTCTAACGGGCTGCTCGTGGCACCGTCATTGTGGGTCGAGCTGGTGCTGTCGACGATTCTCGTGCTCGAGACCGCGCTCTTCCACGGCTTCGGCTTGCTCGTAATCGGGCGCGCGCTGAGCGCGCTCGACCGCGGCAGGACGGAGTTCGACTTGAACCCGCTCTCGCTCCGCGGCACCGCTTATACGAGCGGGGTGGTGCTGAGCCTCCTCACGACTATTCGCTCAATGCCAAATGGCGGCCGAGCGACCGGCTGACGATCAACGGCGACTTTCAGTATATCCGCGGCGTCACCGACGGGCAGCGCGCAATCGTGATCCTCGCCCCCACCGCCGAGCGGCTTACCACTTCGGTCGGCAGCGGCGTGCCGTCGATGATCATCTCGCCCGACAGCGATCCCGCCAACGGCAACGGTCTGGTCAGCGATCCGGCCAATTACGCTTCGGGAGCGGGCTACCTCGACCATATCGAGCATTCGGTTGGCACCGAATATGCCGGACGCCTCGACGCCGAGTATAAGATCGACGGCGGCTTTCTAAAGTCGCTCGCGGGCGGGCTGCGCTACACCGACCGGTCGGCGGTGACCGACAGCTCCACCTACCTATATTACGGCCTCACTCGCGCGCTCTCGCCCGATCTCTACGAGCAGCGGCTGTTCCGCGGCGACCTCTACCGCGGCTTCCAGGACGTGCCCACCAGCGCGGTGTTCTTCGACCGCGATACCGTGCTCGACCATGGCGCGACGCGGCAGGCGCTGGCTACGTTCGTCGACCTTTCGCAACAGGCGGCGCTCCGCGCCGGCGTCGGCTACGCATCGTCCACCGCAGCACGCAGGGCGAGAAGACTTATACCGCTTATGGCGTGGCGCGCTTCGGCAGCGGCGGTGCGGTGCCGATCGACGGCAATATCGGCGTGCGACTGATCAAGACCAAGGTGAGCACCGCGGGCTTCGTCGGCTCGTCGCCGCGGGTGCAGACCGGCACCGACGCGGCGAGCAGCGCGCCGATCTACGGCAATGGCCCGATCATCTTCAATCCGGTGAACGTCGATTCTGACTATACCAAGGCGCTGCCGAGCCTGAACCTGACGTTCCACTTCACCGACAAGCTGCAGCTGCGCCTCGCCGCGTCCAAGGCGCTGACGCGTCCAGGCTTCGACCAGCTCAACCCGAACATTACGATCTTCGAGAACAATCCCACCAACGGCCAGCGCACTGCTACCTCGGGCAACGCCGACCTTCGCCCGCTCACCGCGGACCAGCTCGACGCCAGCCTGGAATAATACTTCTCGCGCACCGGATCGATCTACGCGGCGGGCTTCTACAAGAAGCGCGTGTTGAAGGTCGCACTCGCATCGGCATTTTCCGCGTTCAGCGCAGCGAAACGGGCAATCGCCGCGGCGCCCCGTCTGTGGGTGCGGCCGTCTTACAGCAACTGCAAGCCGATCACGTCCCTTATCTGGTCTTACTCACGAGCAGGCAGCAAGTTTGACCCGCGTCGCTCGAGTTCCCGCTCAAAGGCCAGCGCGGCACGATCGCGGCCGCAGGTGAGCAGCGCCTGCCGCTCTCCCTCTTCGGCATAGGTCACCGCGACGTCTCGCGCTGCCGCGTCGCCATCCAGCGATCGGTCATCAGGCGCGTCGACGTGGCCGACGTAGCGCAGGCTGACGTCGTAATGGCCCGACCAGAAGAACGGCACATCGTCGTAGCCGCCCTCCACAAGCCCGAGCAGGTGGCGCGCGAGCCACTGACCCATATGCTGCGCCACCACCCAATGTTCGACCCGGATCGGATGACCCAGCCGCGGGTCAGGCGCGCTCACGATGTCGCCGATCGCGTAGATCGCCTCGTCCGAGGTCCGCAGGTCAGAGCCGACAGCGACGCCGCCACCAGCCACCTCGTCCGCCAGTTGCAATCCCGCCGCCCCGGCTAATTCGGTGCGCGGCCGGACTCCGGTGCCGGCCACGAGCAGATCGCCCTCGACGCGACTGCCGTCGTCCAGCGTCGCCTCCTGCCCGTCCCAGCGCGCGACCGCGCGACCGGTGCGGAAGGTGACCCCCTTGCTCTCGTGCAATCGGCGGATCATCGCACCGACCTCCGCGCCGGCGGTCTTCTCGAGCGGCACGTCGGCGTCGGACACGACCGTCACTGCCAGTCCGCGCGAGATGAGCGACGCGGCCGCCTCCATTCCGATGTAGCTCGATCCGATGACGATCGCCCGGTCGGCCCCTTCCGCTGCCGCTATCAGCGCGTCGGCGTCGGCAAGCGTGCGGACGACATGCACGTCGGCACGGTCGTTCCCCGCGAAGGAAGGAATCTGTGGCGCTGCCCCGGTCGCGAGAACGAGTCGATCGTAGGCGACGACCTCACCGCCCTCGAGCTCGACACGCCGCGCTTCCCGATCGATCCGTATGACGCGTGCGCCGAGCTGGACGGTTGCTCCCGCCGGCGCCGGCAGAGGCAATGCGTCGCGCTCGACCTTGCCCGCCAGGTATTGTTTGGAGCAGGCAGTGCGGTCGTAGGGTGCGTCCCGCTCGTCACTGAGCAGAGTGACCGCGCCGCCTGCGCCATGTCGCGCGAACATCTCGGCGCAGGCATGCCCGGCGGCACCGCCGCCCACGATCACCACCCGGCCGAGCCGCCCGACCGCCCCCGCTCGCGCGATCTCTGGTAAAGGCAGCCTCGCGCCAACCCGAACGATCCCGGCGGCTTCGATCACCTCATAGCGATCGAGCCGACCGAACGCGGGCGCGCTCACCGCCTCGCCAGTAGCAGCATCGAAGCGTGCATGATGCCATGGGCAGCGTAGCGTGCCGTCGGCGACGATGCCCTCCTCGAGCGGCGCGCCGGCGTGCGGACAGGTGCCGGCCAGCGCGCAGAGCCGACCCCGGCTACGCAGCAGGACGACATCCTCGCCTCCGACCTTGCCCGCGACGATCGCATCGTCACCGATGTCGGACGCGGCCACGCCCGCCGCAAGATCGCGCTCTGCCATGCCCGCGTCGCTCCGCTGAGGTCAATCGGCGCGCTGCAGAGCGGTCGCGGCGAGATGCTCGCCGATGAACCACACCTGCGGCTCGTTCGAGCGGATGATATCGCTTACCAGCAGGTCGTTGGTGCCGTCGTCGCCTGACTCATCGGCCGACTTTGCGCCCTCGTGCGCCTGCTCCAGCACGATGCGATGCGCCTCGATCAGCCGCGAAAGCATCGTCGGCACGTCCTCGCGACCTTTGGGAGGGCGCTGGATCCGCGTCATCTCGGCGACGTCGTGCGGCGTGGCGATGCTGATCCCCCCGAGCGCCTGGATCCGCTCCGCCACCATGTCGACCAGCTCAGCCTGCTTCTCATAGTGCGTGTCGAGCAGCAGGTGCAGCTGGTAGAAGGTCGCGCCCGACATCTGCCAGTGATGCTTCTTGTAGAGGTCGCGCAGCATCATCGTGTCGGCGAGCACCTGATTGAGGATCGACACGCTCTGCTTGCGCGCGTTGTCCGACAGGCCGAGCGGGAGCTCTTTGAGCGTGCCGAACGGCTGGATCTCACGATAATCGATCTTGTACTGAGGTTGAGCTTCGTCCGTGCCGGCCACCGCGTGACTCCGATCATTGATCTAAGTGAGAGAGCGTAGCGATCCTGAGGGTTAACGGTTCCGCCCCGTCAGCCGGCGATCGTGGAGACCGAGCCGGAATCGACGCGGATGCCGGCGCCGTTGATGAAACTCGCGTGCTCGGAGACGAGGAAGGCGACGGCCGCGGCCACCTCTTCTGGCTTACCGCGCCGTTTCAGCACCATGCCGGGCCGTTCCTCTTCCAGGAAGCTGGCGATCGCCTCGTCGAACGAGGTTCCCTTCTCCTCGGCGCGCTTGCGCATCATCGCGTCGGTCATCGGCGTCGCGATGAACGCCGGCGAGACGGTGTTGACCAGCACGTTGTCGCAGCCATAGGCCTTGGACAGGCCCTTCGCGAGGCTGAGGATGCCGGCCTTCGACGCGCAATAGGCGAGTTCGTCGACATAGGGCTGCACCGCATCCTCCGACGCGAACAGCACGATCCGGCCCCAGCCCTTCTCGCGCATCGCCGGGATCGCCTCGCGGCACATGCGCACCGCGCCCATCAGATTAATGTCGAGCGTCTCGAGCCAGCCGGCATCGTCGACGTCGAGGAAGTCGCCGGTCGCGCCGGTGACGCCGGCGGCGTTGACGTAGATATCGGGTTCGCCCAGCTCGTCGCGGACCTGCCGCCATATCGCTTCGACCTCGTCGACCTTGGTCACGTCGCCGGTCACCGCGACGATCTCGCCCAGCCGCGACAGTTCGCCGACCGCCTCGTCCAGCGTGCCGTCGGGCTTGTCGGTGATGGCGACGCGCACGCCCGCCTCCAGCAACAACCGCGCGGTCTCTTTCCCCATGCCAGAGTCCGCCCCGCTGATCAGCGCGATGCGGCCCTTGATCCCCAGATCCATGTCTCTCTCCTTCAGCCTCGCGTCGCGAGGAAACGGTCGGCGGTGCGCAGCGACAGCGCCATGATCGTCAGCGCCGGATTGGCCGCAAGCGCGCTCGGGAAAACCGAATTGTCGCAGATGAACAGGTTCTCGATGTCGAAGCTGCGTCCATCGGCATCGACCACGGCGCGGTCGCCGTCATCGCCCATCCGGCACGTACCGATCGTATGCGCCGAGCGATCGACCGCGAAGATGTCGCGCGCGCCCGCCGCCTCCCAGATCGCGGTCATCGTCTTTCGCGCATGGACATCGATCGCGCGCTCGTTCGGCCCGTAGCTGAAGTCGATCCGCGCCTTGCGCAATCCATAGGCGTCGGTCTCGTCCGCCAGAGTCAGCCGGTTGTCGTCGGACGGCAGGCAGTCGCCGTTGATGCCGATCCCACCCAACCGGTTGTAATCGTCGAGGAGGTCGACCAGCGCCCGCCCCCACAGCCCGGCCCCGCGCGCCAGATTGGTGGCGAGCGTCACCGGCATAACGCCCAGACTCTGGATCAGATAGCCGCCGGCATGGTCGGCGTCGGCGGCCCGCATCATGTTCTCGGTGATCAGCGACGAGGGATAGCCGCGGTTCATCCGCATGTCGGCGTCGAACCGGCCCCACACCTGCGTCGCGACATGCGCCATGAAGTTGCGACCAACCTGACCGCTCGAATTGGCGAGATCGAGGTTCAGCAGCAGTCGCGGCGTCTCGACCCCGCCGGCGCACAGGAACAGCGTGCGGCAGGCCAGGCGCCTGCGCTCGCCGCGGCGGACATAGACGACGCCGCTCACCCGGCCGCTGCCGTCGCGTTCGATATCGATGACGCGGCACTCCGCGCGCACCTCGGCGCCATGCGCAACCGCGAGGGGCAGCCAGCTCGTGTCGGTCGTCGCCTTGGCCGCCGTACGGCAGCCCTGGTGGCAGGTGCCGCAGTTGACGCACGCCTTGCGCTCACCCCAATGCGGCTGCGCGCGGTCGCGCGAGATCAGAGCGGCGGGAGCGTCGGTCGCGACGATTCCGAGCGCCGCGCAGCCGCGTGCCATCGCGTCGGCGGGGGCGTTGCGCGCGACCGGAGGCAATTCGTAGCGCCGTCCCGCGTCCCACGGGTAACGCGCCGGGCCGGACACGCCGATGAAGCGCTCGACCGCGTCGACATAGCCGATCAGTTCGTCATGCGCGATCGGCCAGTCCTCGCCCTGCCCGCTCTCGCTGCGCAGCCGCAGGTCGCGCGCGTCGGGCCGCGGGCAGAAGGCGCCCCAGTGCAACGTCGAACCGCCGACGCCCATGCCCGAATTGTTGGCGCCGAAGGCGGTGGCGTCGGCGCCGCCGCTCAGCCGCTCCTCCATCCAATAGATATCGGCGGCGAGTTCGTCGGGGACATGATCGTCGGGCCGGAAGGCGCGCCCCGCCTCCAGCACCACGACCGAGACGCCCGCCTCGGCCAGCCGCGCGGCGAGCGGCGCGCCGCCCGCGCCGCTGCCGACGATGACGACGTCGGCCATGTCCGCCGCGCCGCTCATGCTCGCGCCTCCAGCCGCTGCCAGTCCTCGATCGTGTCGGCCGGGGTCAGCCGATACCCTTGCTTGTGCGGTCCGTCGCCGCCGACAGCGAAACCGTCATAGCCGATCCGGGCCATGGTGGCCGGCAGCGCCATCCACTGCCGCGCGATCTCCGCGCGCGCCTCGGCGAACCATAGTCGCATCTGGCGCGGATCGAGGTCACCGCCCTTCGTGTCGCCGGTCCCGTCGGCAATCGACCGCAGACATCGCTCACGATCCGCCGGCGCGGCGTCGGCGTAGCCGCCGGCGAGACGGTCGAGCGTGTCGAGGCCCGACGTCCAGCCCTCGGCATCGGCGGGCAGTTCGGCGCTGCGCCAGCCATCGCCGATCCCGCCCGTCAGCATCGCATCGATCCGGGCGGCGAGATCGACCGGATCGGCGGCGCCCGGCAACACCGTCTCGACCAGGGCGGCGAGAACCGCCCGCTGCTGCGGCGACAGCACCTTGCCCTGCGGCGGTGCGGCGTGCCGCTCGGTCAACACCGCCCGCGTCCGGCGGCTGACCCGATCGGACGCGAGCAGCGCAACGAAGGGCGCAGGCAAAGCTCGCGCAAAGGCCGGCGTGACATGGTCCCGGATCAGGGCCGCGACCGCAGAAGGCCGTTCATAGGGCAACAGATGCGCGGCACCGGCCACCACCTCGACGCGCGCGTCGCGATAGTGCGGCAGGTTGAGCCGCCGCTGCGCGTCCTCGCCCAGATCGCCGTCCTCGCCGCCGGCGACGATCAGCGCCGGCACCGAAAGCGTCCCCGCCGCCGCCTGCCAATCCTCGCGGCTGTCGCGCTCCAGCCAGCCGGTCCACGCGCGGCGACCGGAACGCTCCACATCGGCGATCGCCTGCGCGCGCAGCGGTTCAGGCAGGCGCCGGGCGGTATTGGCATCGACGAACATCGCCGCCTCGTCCGCACCGATCCGGCCATCGGCGAACCAGCCGATCATCTCGGCGCGACGCTTCTCCTTCATTGGCTCGGGCGCGGGCGGCGAGGCGGCGAGCAGTACCACCGCGGCGAGGCCTGCGAAATCCGGGTCGCCGTCGCGCGCGCGAGCGGCGGCGAGCGTCGCGATCTTGCCGCCCATGCTGTGGCCGATCACCGCCCAACTCTGCGGTTGCCGGGCCGACACCTGCTGCGCGAACCAGTCAACCAGTCCCGCGACGTCGAGTACGGCATCCGCGCTGTCGCCGAAGCCGGGAAGGTCGAGCGCCACGCAATCCCCGAGATCGCCCAATCCGGTGATTACCTCGTCCCACTCGCGCGCACTCGCGCCAAGCGCGTGTAAGAAATAGAGCTGGGCCACGCGCTTACCTATTGATGTTGATCAGTGATCACCATCAAGTGTCGGCATGCGGATCCGTTCCGGCATACCGAGCCCGTCGTCGCAATTTCGCTGATATCGTGAACCCGTGTACTGACAACACGCGGCGTGCACCGTGATCTCTCAGCGTTGTGGCGGCAGCACCAACGGTGCTGCCGCAGAGGCCCTAGGCTACGCCGGCGCCGCCGGTGACGCCGTACACTTCGCCGTTGATGAAGCTGGCCTCTTGACTGGCGAGCAGCACGTACACCGCCGACAGCTCGACCGGCTGGCCGGGACGACCGTACTGGCTCTCCGAACCGAATTTCTCCACCGCCTCGGGAGGTTGGCCACCCGACGCCTGCAGCGCGGTCCAGAACGGACCCGGTGCGACCACGTTGGCGCGGATGCCCTTTTCCAGCAGCTGCTTGGCCAGCGCCTTGGTGTAGGCGACGATGCCAGCCTTGGTCGTGGCATAGTCGAGCAGGATCGCCGACGGCTCGTACGCCTGGATCGAGGCGGTGGTGATGACGCTCGCGCCCGCTGGCAGGTGGGGCACCGCTGCCTGCGTGATCCAGTGCATGGCGTAAAGGTTGGTCTTCATCGTCTTGTCGAAGTCGTCCGAGGTCACCTTCGAGATGTCCTCGCGGTTCTGCTGCCGACCGGCGTTGATGACGAGGATGTCGAGCCCGCCCAGCGCCGCTCTGGCCTGGCTGACCAGCTCGCGGCACCATGACTCGTCGGTGATGTCGCCGGGCAGCGCGACCGCCGTTCGCCCCTCGGCCTCGATGAGTTTGACGACCTCGTCGGCATCGGACTGTTCGGTGGCGAGATAGGAGATCGCAACGTCCGCACCCTCGCGCGCGTAGGCGATCGCGGCGGCGCGACCCACGCCGCTGTCACCGCCGGTGATCAGCGCCTTGCGCCCTTTGAGCTTGCCCGCGCCGACATAGCTTGTCTCGCCGTGATCGGGCTTGGGATCCATCTCGACGGCGAGACCGGGGACGGGCTGTGGCTGGCGGGGGAACGGCGGCTGCGGATATTGCGTGCGCGGATCCTGCATGGTCAGGCGATCGGTCATGGAGATGCTCCAGCTTGTGTGGGGGACCAAGAAAAATGAAGCGGATGGGCGTCAGCAGTCGCCCTCGGCGGCGAGCACATCGAGCGCCATGACGTGCGCGAGGTGCGACAGGCCTTGTGGCAGGTTGCCGAGGAACGCGCCGGAGCGCGGATCGGCCATCTCGCTCATCACGCCGACGCCGCGGTCGAGTGCGCGCGTGATGGCCGCTAAAGACTGTTCGGCGCGGCCGCGCTGTCCGAGCAAGGCGCGCGCCTCCACCATCCAGAAGGTGCAGGCGAGGAAGCAGCCTTCCTCGGCGGCGACGTCGCTGTAGCGGTAGTGATAGGGGCCGGCGCCGAGCTCGGCGTCGATCGCGTCGAGGGTCTTCTCCAGCCGTTCACGACCGTCGAAGCCGAAGCGCACCATGAGCGCGAGCGAGGCGTCGAGCCTGTCGCTGTCCGGATAGAAGACGAAGGCCTGCTTCGCCTCAGACCAGCAATGCTCCTCGATCCAGCGCGCGATCCGGTCGCGTTCGCGTGACCAGCGCTCGCGGCAGGTGGTGGGTAGCTGCCCCTCGTCCGCCAGCTCGACCGCGCGCGCGAGCGCCTGCCAGCAACTGACCTTCGACATGGTGTAATGTTGCGGCTCCTGCAGCTCCCAGATGCCGGCGTCCTTCTTGCGCCACGCGTCGGCGCACTGGTCGGCGAGGTGCGACAGCAGCTCGGCGCTGGACGCATCGAGGATGTTGCCGCAGGCGACGAAGCGCGCCGCGGTCTCGAAGATGTCGCCATAGATGCCGTGCTGGTGCTGATCGGTCGCGGCGTTGCCGACCTGTACGGGCGTGGAGCGGCGGTAGCCCGGCACCTCGATCTCGCGCAGCCCCGGCACGACGGCGCCGTCGAGCGTGTAGCAGACGCGTGCGCCATGCTCGGCCAGTCGCTTGAGCAGCCAGCTGAACGCCGCCTTGGCCTCGGCCTGCGCGCCCGCCGCGAGGAACGCCTTGATGGTATAGCCCGCGTCGCGAATCCAGGCGTAGCGATAGTCGTAGTTCTTGTGACCGCCGATACCCTCCGGCAGCGATGTCGTGGCGGCCGCGGCGATCGCACCCGAGGGCGAGAACAGCAGGAGCTTGAGCGCGAGAACGCTGCGGATGAACGCGGCGCGGCGCGGCCCGCCATGCTCGACCCGCTCGGACCAGGCCCGCCACTCGGCGTCGGACGTGTCGATGCGCTCGTCGATCCGATCGATCGTCGGCACCACCAGCGGCTCATCCTCGCCTGCGACGATCGCCACGATCCTGCGCTGGCCGCTGGCCACCGCGAACTCGGCCGTGACCGCCTCGTCAGTGCGGCTGACAACGATCCCGTCGCTGTGCAGCAGCAGCCCGAGCACGTTTCCAACATGGAAGACGGCGTGCTTGCCGATCGTCGAGTGATACGGACTGGCACCGTCGGCTCGGCGGCCAGGGCGCATCTCCATCCGGAAGCTCACCGATCCGGTTAATCCATCGATCCGCCGCCCCAGCTCGGCCCAGGGAAGACGGCCGGCGGTACCGCTGTTCATCGATTCGGTCAGCTTGGCGCTTCCCGTTGCCGTGGTGAAGACGGTCTCGAGCACGTTGCTGTCGGGAAGATAGCGCCGCTCGACCGTGAAGCTGTCGGTCGGCGTCACGACGAAGCGGCCGCCCTCCTCGGGATCGAGCAGGCGATCGAACAGCGGCGGCGAGTCGAGATTGGGCACGCACCACCAGTCGATCGAGCCGTCCGCGCCCGACAGTGCGACCGAACGACCATCGCCGAGGGCGCCATAGTCTTCGAGCGCCAGATAGCCGTCCAGCCGAACGCCGCCAGGTGCCGGTGCTGTGAGCGTGCCGCGGATTTCGTCGAGCAGCCCGCTCATGAACGCAGGCGCGGCGGAATACGTGCCAGACCAAAGGCGGCTGCGGCGCCGATGCCAAGCAACCCACCCGCCGCGCCAAGCTTGAGCAGGTCACGCTGCCGGCTAGAGAAGGTCTGAAGCTGGCCGGCTTGCGCCCGATCAGTCGACGGCCCATCAATAGCGGCAGGACCCTCGTATGGCCTGTCGAGGTTGCCCTCCCGATCTGGCGCGGGTGCGCCGCTCATGGCATCGATTTGCTTGGCCGCTTGGCGGTCCGCGAACGCCGGCGCGAGTGACTGCACGAGCGCCATCATCGCGGTCGACCGGCCGACCCAGAACTCGCGCTGCGGCCGCCTCACTGCTTCGAGCGCCGCCTCCGCGCAGAGCCGCGGGTCGAACAACGGATCGGGCAGGACCTGTTCGCGCCCGCTGCAATTGCGTGCCCAGGTCGGCTGCGGTGTGTTCACCGCCGGCAGGTAGATGACCGACAGCGAGATCGCGCTCTTGTCGGCGATCAGCTCGGCACGCAGCGAGTCGGTAAATCCCGTCACCGCTGCCTTGGCGGCGCAATAGGCTGCTTGGAGCGGCGCCGGTCGCTCCGCCAAGCCCGACGAGATCTGCACGATTGCGCCTTTCCCACGCGGCTTCATGTAGCGGAGCGCCGCCAGCGTGCCGTACACCTGGCTTAGGTACGTCGTGGCGGTGACACGCTCGTATTCCGCGGCGGTGATGCGATCCGCCGGCGCGACGACGGTCGACATCGCGTTGTTGACCCAGGCGGCAATGGCTCCGAGCTCGGCCTCAACGCGCGCAGCGGCTGCGTCGATCGCCGTCACGTCCGCGACGTCGGCGCTGATCGCCAGCACCTTGGGGGCGCCAGCAGCCGCCAGCATCGCGCTGGCCTGCTGCAGTCGTGCCTCTTGCCGAGCTACGATCGCGACTTGCCAGCCATCGCGCGCGAACCGCTCGGCGATCGCCAAGCCGATGCCCGCGCTGCCGCCCGTCACCACTATGGTTCTCGCCATGCCGCCTCTCGCTTCTTCCTGAGAAGCCCCGTGGTCGGATGACCGGCGCGATCCGCACCTGGGGTTCGGAGCCGACAACGCCCTTGCTCTGCATCATATCCGTAGGTTAGCGTCTTACCTGGTCTGGCGAGCATCGGGCTTTAGGATCGCTCGGGACAGCTTGAGGAGATCTTCAGATTCTGTAGGAGGCGTCGCCGGCTTGCTCTTAACTCCTTCAGGACCCAGAAGCGGTCACTCAGAGTCACCTGCCGGCGGATCAACTCCCGACGTTCGTTCATCTCAGCGTCCAAGAAGGCGGGGCTCTCCGCGCACTTTGCCGCAAGAGCTATTGGCAGGTTCCCACGGGTAGACCATCTCACCATTCAGCTTCACGTACATTTGGTCCAGGTGCCAGCGCCAGTGGCGAAAGCCGCGCATGCGACTCATCCGCTGGCGCCGCACCTCACCGGCGAACAGCGGACCGAACCTGTTCCACCACAGCCTCACCGTCTCGAGGCAGATGTCGATCCCACGCTCGAACAGCAGGTCCTACACGTTCCGCAGCGACAGCGGAAAGCGCACGTAAATCAGCACCGCCAGCAGGATCACCTCGGGTGACGAGTTGAAGTAGCGGAATGGACTGGCTGGCTTGCGCGGGCGGGGCATGGCCCCTCCTCTACCTCGGCGAGCACTGCAGGTGCAGTAGCTTTGACAGCGCCATCATGCGCGATCGTCGTCGCAGCTGTCGAGGTGAAGGCATAGGACCGGCGCGAGACTGCGTTGGTCGAGGCGCTCCAGCGATGAGAAGAACTGCGGCAACCTGTCCGGCTCGTTGCGCGCTGGCACGCAGATGGCGACGTTCATCTCTGCTGCTGATGGCCTTTTCGTCACGTCAGACCATCGAGTTCCCTTCAATAGGCTTAACGGATTATCGAACCTACGACATTGATGACGATCAAGCGGCCACGCGCTGATCGCCTATCCGGCCAAACGGCGGCATGGCTCGCCTGCCCACCGACCACCTACATAAATATCTTCGGTCTGACGGCTAAGTTATTGTGATCCGCGCGTTTGGCCTGCCACTTAAGCAAGGCATCGACATGGACCAGAAGAGCGCGCCGCTCGTCGAGGCGTTGGCAGCAATCGAACACGAAGCGCCGATCGGGTTCGGCGCTCCGGGACACAGTCAAGGCGCTGCGATGCCTTCAAGGCTGCGCAGCTTGCTCGGCCAACGCCTCTTCCGTGCTGACGTGCTCACACCCAAGGGGCTGGATGATCGGACTGAAGGAGCACATGCGCTGCAGCGTGCGCATGAACTCGCTGCTGAGGCGTGGAATGCCGATTTCTGCCGCTTTGTCACGGGTGGATCGACGCAGAGTCTTCACACCGTCATGGCGGCGGTTGCTGGTCCGGGTGAGACGATCCTTATTGCGGCGAATGCTCACAAGGCGGAGCGCACGTTCGCTCTGGCGGCCGGGCTTGATGTCGGGATCGTGCCCGTACAGGTCGACGAGGCATGGGACATCGAGCACGGCGTAGCGCCAGAGGCGCTGCGAGCCTCGTTGGCGCGCTATCCGGCCGCGAAGGCGGCCATCGTGGTCAGTCCGACCTATTACGGCGTGACGAGCGACATCGCGGCGCTCGCCGACATCTGCCATGACCATGGCATCCCGCTGATCGTCGATGCCGCCTGGGGTGGCGCATATCCTTTTTGCGAGGCACTACCTGGCGATCCGCTCACGAAGGGCGCCGATGCTGCCGTGTACAGCGCGCATAAGACGATGGGGGCGCTGGCGCAGGGCTCGATCATCGTGGCGAAAGGGAACGTCCTCGACCGCCAGCGGCTATGTATGGCGTACGAGCTGTTCGAGACGACCAGCCCCTCGGTTCCTATCCTTGCATCCCTAGACGCAACGAGGCGCGACCACGCGTTGCGTGGCGAGCAGATGTGGAACGATGTGCTCAAATTGGCGCGTAGCGCGCGGGAGAGGATCGGCCGCATCGCACCGCTGCGAGTCCTAGGTCGCGATGATATACCAGCCGGTGCCGAGATCGATGAAACCAAGGTCCTTATTGACATTTCCGGGTTGGGGGTCTCGGGTTACGCCATCGACGACTGGCTGTTTGCAGAGCATCGCATCAGCATGGGGCTCTCTGACGAGCGTCACATCCTGGCTGTCATTTCGCTCGGCACGACGCGCAGCGACATCCGCGGGCTCGAGCGGGGGTTAGCGGATCTCGTTGCTCGGTTCTCGGCAGATCCCACGCTTCTTCCGCGCTCGCCGGGTGGTCCAAGCGTGGCAACTTTGTCGGTCGACATGGCAATCTCCGGCTCGGAAGCGCTCGCCGGTCCGGCGGAGATGGTCCGCTACGAGGATGCAGAGGGGCACATTGCGGCGGAGATGATCGCGCCGGCGCCACCAGGCGTCCCGCGTCTGGTGCCAGGCCAACGCATCTCCGCTGCGCACGTCGCGTGGCTGATCGCCAACCGAGATGCCGGTGCCTTCATCATGGATCCGGTAGACCCGGCTGAGGCAACCATCAGGGTCGTCAATGGTCCAACCAAGTAGGTGGCTGGACCCAGAAGCAGTCACTCCCGTCACGCTGCGCGCCTCCCAACTCTCGCCAATCGTCAATCTAGACCTCAAAGTCTCTTGGCCGCTCTGGGCTGCTGTCTGGTTCGCGCGCTGCTGAATCCAGCACGTGGTTCAGCGTGGTCGCTTCGGTAGACAGAATCGGCCCGTCAGCGACTTCAAGCGGCATCAGCATGCCGTTTGGTCATGCGCCGCGCTGCGCAGTACTTACGCGCCTATCCTGCTCGCCCGTTGATCGAGTGTAATTCGCAATGCTCCCTTCGGCGTTGTGCCGGTGACGATCGCCTGACCGGCAAAGCCTGACGCGTCATAGCTGCCGGATCGCACGATATGCAATGGCGTGCTCTTCTTCTGTGGGCAGGCCAGCGTCTGCGCGTAGCGCCCGTCGGCGACACTTTGGCTCTCGATGCGGCATCGTGCCTCGGGATCGGGTGCCAGCAGCGCGTCGACGCCCTGCCCTTGCGAGACTCGTTTGTGTTCCGCTTTGCTCTTGCCGCGCGCCATGCGGACCAGAAATCCGGGAACGCCCGGCACGGTAATGTCGACGACCTTCGATACGACGTCCCAAGCGCCGGGTTCCACGTGACGCGGGCCTATCACGTCAGCTTGCGAGACCAGAGCGATGACATAGAGACTGACCATCTAGCGATCGTGCACCCTTGACCGACGAGCCGCAACCATGTGGTACCGCGTTGCCTAGTCGCGGTCGGGCCCTCACCGGACTCCACGAGCACGATCTTGATCGCCAAAGTATGACAAATGCGACATAATTGCCGTTGCATTTTTGCGTCGGTCGCGTGACACAGCCTTCACGAGGCGTCGAAGAGCGCCTGGACGACAGATCCTGGGGAGGGTGATGATGGGGACGGTTCTACGGGCCGGTGTGTCGTTGACAGCGTTGCTGATCGGCGCACCAATCGCGTACGCGCAAGACCTGCGATCGCCTGTGGCTGGCGCGAGTGCGACCGAGGCCGGCACGTCCGATCCGGATCAGACACAGCTGACCGACCCGGCGCAACCCGACGAGGGCGCGACCGCCGATGACATCGTCGTCTCGGGCCTGAGGCGCAGCCTTGAATCTGCTCAGGCCATCAAGCGCACGTCAGACGGGATTGTGGACGCGATCGTCGCGCAGGATATCGGCAAGCTCCCCGATACCTTCGCCTCGTCGGCGCTGCAGCGCGTCGCTGGCGTCGCGGTGACACGCGGCGGGGGCGAGTCGGCCGGCGTGACAGTGCGCGGCCTGCCCGACCTGACCACGACCTACAACGGGCGCCAGATCTTCACCGCCGAGGGGCGATACGTACAGATCCAAGATTTCCCCGCCGGCACCGTCGCCGCGCTGGAGGTCTACAAGTCCGGCCTGGCGGATCAAGTGGAGGGCGGCATCGCCGGCGCGATCAACGTGAGGGGTCGAGGCCCCTTCGATTTCGACGGCTTCGAACTCTCCGGCTCGCTCAACGGGGTGCTGTCGCAGCAGTCCGAAAAGATCGTGCCGAACGGCAATCTGCTGATCAGCGATCGGTGGGACACCGGCATCGGCGAGATGGGGCTGCTGCTGAATGCCTCGTACGTCGGCGTCAACTTCCTCGATTCGACGCGTGAGCAGTCGCTGGTGATCGCAACGACCGACGGCACCAACGCACCGGGCGCGCAGGCCGGCCTGCGCTACCCCGACGCGCAGGGCAATTTCCTCGGCTACGGCAATCGCTACCGTCCCTCCGTCAACGCCGCCTTCCAGTGGCGGCCCACGCCCGAGCTCGAGATCTACGCCGACGGCCTGTACCAGGGTTTCCGCTCGAAAGATTATAACCGGTGGATGTTCGTCCCGATCTTCGGTGATGGCGTGAGGCTGTCCGATGTGACGACGATCTCCGGCACCGACAAGGTCGCGACGGCGACGGTCAGCGGCGCCGTGCGACCCGAGGGCTATACCGGCTCCTTCAACGGCAAGACCGACACCTATCAGGGCGGCATCGGTGCGACCTGGAAGAAGGATCGCCTGCAGATCTCGGCGGACGTCGCCTACACCGACAGCACCTATACCGCCAACCTCGTGAACGTCGACTATGCCGCCACCCGCTCGCCGGTCCGCACCGTCGCGTTCGAGGCCTCGCGCGACGGTGGACCGACGCAAACCTTCGTCGATTTCGACATCACTGATCCGGCCAGTTTCATCAGCCGCGGCCTCTACCAGGAGCTCACCGTGGTGAGCGGCAAGGACTGGCAGGCGCGCACCGACCTGTCCTACGACCTTGACCTCGGCTTCTTGAAGCGGCTGCAGGTCGGCGTGCGCTACGCCGATCGCGACGCCGCGCGCGACTTCGGCAACCTGTACGTCAACAACGAGCCGGCCGGGATCCCGCTGACCGCCCTTCCCGGCGCCGACGTGCGGACGAGCCTGCCGGGCTTCACCTACAACGACGTGCAGCGCAACAAGGCCTATGCCGCGCTCACGCGCGACAGCATCCGCGACAATCTGGTCGAGCTTCGCAGCTTCTACGGCGTGCCCGCCGGCACGCCCCCCTTCAACCCGCCCGACAACTTCCGCGCGAACGAGAAGTCGTACGCGGCCTACGGACAGCTCAAATACGGGTTCGATCTCGGGAGCATGATCGTGGACGGCCTGGTCGGCCTGCGCGCGATCAAGACCAAGACGCGGATCAGCGGCTTCTCGCGTGTCGAGGATGTCGGGGGTGCGGTCACCTTCCCGCCGATCGCCGCGGCGACCGAATATACCGACTATCTGCCCAACGTGAGCGGTCGCTTCGCCTTCACGGACAAGTTGCAGCTGCGCCTGGCCTACACCCAGACGCGAACCCGCCCCAACTTCTTCGATCTGCGCCCGAACACCTCGCTGGGGCAGCCGGTGGTGCTGGCCCCGGGCGACCCGTGCCTGACCGATCCGGCGACCGAGGTGTGCGTCGAGCGGCTTCGTCGCGGCGGATCGGCGGGCAATCCGGACCTGAAGCCGCTCACGTCTAACAACTATGACGCGAGTTTGGAGTATTACTTCTCGCGCACCGGCTCGTTCACCGCCGCGATCTTCCGCCATGATGCAGAGGGCTTCCTGGCGACGGTGGACGATCGGTCGGCGCCCGGGCTCCGGATCGCGCGTCCCGTCAACCTCGGCAAGACGCGCCTGCAAGGCGCCGAGGTGCAATTCACCAGTTTCCTCGACATCGATGGGCTACCCGACTGGGCAAAAGCCTTCGGTGTCCAGGCGAACGGCACCTTCATCGACGCGAAGGGCGATCTCCAGCCCAATTTCGCGGCGACGCTGAACAACGAACAGCAGGCGTTCCCCGGCGTTTCCAAGTGGGCGTACAATGTCGTGGCGCTGTACGAGCGACCGCAATTCTCCGCCCGGCTGGCGTATAATTACCGCTCCAAGTTCGTGCAGTTCTACAGCCTGGAAGCGCTCGATCCGACCGCGCATGCCGTGATCGAGAAAGGGCGCGGCCAACTCGATCTGTCGATGTCGGTGACCCCGCTGCCCAACGTCACGCTGGCATTCGACATCGTCAATCTGCTCGGCAACCCGCTGCAGCGCTATCGCCAGTTCGACACGGGTGACAGCTTCACGCGGCAGGTGCTCTACATCGAACGAGCCTATTCGCTGGGGGTGCGATTCCGCTTCTGAGGTAACGTGCGCCGCACCGCGTCGCCGTGGCTCTCGGCGAGCGGCAGCGGCCTGCGCCGGGAGAGACGCTATGGTACGATCGCGGCGCCCGCTCGCGCTCCTGCACCTTACCTTGTCGGCGATCGCCGTCACGGTCGCGCCGGCGTGCGCGCAATCGAGGCCGGTCCCTCCCGGCGCGCCCGAGACGCCCTATGTGGCGCCCGATCGTGCCTATCTGTTCGCGCACATGACCAGAGAGCGCTACGGCGTGCTCCATTATTCCGTCAGCTTGGACGGACTGCACTGGCAACAACTCAATCGCGGCGCGCCGGTATCGAGCGACTATCACGGTCACGCCTCGATCGCGCGGGGCGGTGACGGGCGCTACTATCTCGTCGGCAACCAGAGCGATGATGACCCGCTGATCCGCTTCTGGGTTTCGGACGATCTGGTGCGCTGGACGCCGTTCGGCACCTACCGCCCCCGTCTCGAAGGGATCGCTGGTATGGCGCATGCGCTGCCGCGGATCGGCGCGCCGAAACTGTTCTATGACGCGCCCTCGCGCGATTTCCTGCTCACCTGGCACACGCCGACCGTGCCCGGCACGCCCGACGATCCCGAGCGCTACTGGGGCAGCCAGCGGACGCTCTACGTACGCTCGCCGGACCTGCGGCGGTTCAGCGAGGCGCCCCGGCGACTGTTCGGCTGGGAGATGGCGACGATCGACGCCTTCGTCGTGCCGAACGACGGCGGGCCGGGCTACTGCGCCGTGTTCAAGGACGAACGCTATCCGTCCTATGACTGGACGACGGGCAAGACGGTGCGGATCAGCTGCGCTCCCACGCTCACCGGGCGCTACGCGCCGCCCGGTCCACCGCTCAGTCCCAATTTCCGCGAGGTGCCCACGCTGATCCGTTCCCCGGACGGGCATGACTGGCTGCTGTATTACGAGCAATATGCCGGCACGAGCTATGGCCTCTCCAAGGCGCCGCGGCTCGCGGGTCCTTGGTATCAGGTCTCCGGTAACTCCGGGGTCCCCGCATGGGATCGCTACACCATGCCCGCCGGGCTTCGGCACGGCTCGATGATCGCGATTGATCGCCAGCAATATGACGCGCTGGTGGCCGCTTATCCGCCGGCCTAGCCAGCCGCTTCGCGGCACGCATTCTAACGTGTACTCGCGCCACGCTCTGCCGCACGCGATGCGAGTCAGTTAGCAACGAGGTTCGCGTTCGCGCCAAGGTGGCAGCGCGACCCATTTGCCGCCATCTCGATGTCACTTCTGGCTTCCGACAGGTGGACACTCGTTCAGCCAGCTTGGGTGAGTCGTACGTCCAACGCGATCGATCGACGGATCCGAGTGGCGACCGCCCGGTGCTCCCACAAAAAGCGAAGGGAACGTTCTCGAACGAAATAAAGCGAAATAGCGTAAAAAGGTATTGGCGAAACTTTTCCTATCTGATTAAACCCACCTAGTGAGTTTTTGAGCACGGGTGGCAAGCAGCCGCGCGGTCAATCTTTTGTAGCTTGGGGGAATCGCCTGTAAACGGACGGCACCGTGTCAGCGTGCTTCTCGACTTGCTGATCGACGAGGTCAATCTTTGTCGGCCTTCCCCCTGCATTCCGTTGAGCAGCGTCACGGCCAACAGGTCGGGCGTCCGCTGATTCAGTCACCTGTACAACTACACCTGGGAGGGGTTGTCATGGCTTCAAAGATGAAGTTCACGCTTTTGGTCGGCGCCGCGTTGCTTGCGAGTCCTGCCGCCGCACAGGACGCCGCCCACCCTGCCGCAGGCGCGCCGCAGACAAGTCCCGACGGCACCGTACGGGAGCCGACTCCCGCCGCCGCCCAGGTCGGTCCAGGCGTGAGCGACACCACCGACGACATCGTCGTGACGGGTATCCGCAGCAGCCTCGCCTCGTCCGCCAGGATCAAGCGCGACGCGCAGCAGATCGTCGACTCCATCTCGGCCGAAGACGTTGGCAAGTTCCCCGATGCCAACATCGCGGAGTCGCTCCAACGCATCACGGGCGTCGCGATCGATCGCTCGGGCGGCGAGGGTCAGTTCATCACCGTCCGCGGGCTCGGGCCCGAGTTCAACACGGTGCTGGTCAACGGCCGTGTGATGGCGACCGACAATCCGGGCCGCGAGTTCTCGTTCGACGTGCTGTCGTCGAACATGATCCAGCGTACCGACGTCTTCAAGTCGAGCGTGCCTGAGCTGCAGGAAGGCGGCATTGGCGCGACGGTCAACATCATCACCGCGCGCCCGCTCGACGGCCGCAGCGGCTTCCACCTCGCCGCATCCGCGGGCGGCATCTACGACACGTTGCGCGAGAAGCTTAGCCCCGATTTCTCCGCGGTGACATCGCTGACCAACGAGGCAAAGACGCTGGGTATTGTGCTGTCGGGCTCGTACACCGATCGGCGCAGCCAGCTCGACTTCGTCGATGTCGGCGGATGGCTCTACGGCCCGCAGAATGTCGTGAATGGCACCGGCGACTCCGCGGGCCTTCCACCGGGCGCGATCACCAGCACCGGGACGACCGTGAACGTGCCGCAGAGCGTCAACTACCGGCGTGAACTCGATCGTCGGCGTCGCATCAATGTGGCGGGTGCAGTGCAGGCCCAGGTCACTGACCAGCTGCTGCTCACCGTCGATGGCATCTACTCAAAGTTCGACGTCTTCGCGGACACCAACACCTTCGCCAACTTCTACTCGAGCCCGTATATCGGACTGGAGCTCGACGACACCGCTTCGGCGATCGGCTTCAACCGGCCGGGCCAGCAGTTTCTCGCCGCCAACCCTGCCCTTAACGGTCTGGTGTCACTGTCGCAGAACGACAACATCGTCAGCAAGAACGTCCGCCAGACGCAGACCTACCAGATCGGCGGCAACCTGAAGTGGAACCCTGCCGAGGACGTCGAGGTGCGCCTCGACGCCTCGACCACCCAGGCGACGCAGCGCGCGCCCAACCAGTTCGTCGTGGTCGGCTCGCTCGCGCAGACCAGCCCGCGCTTCGACCTCAACAAGGACGGCGACCTGCCGATCGCGTCGAACTTCGGCAACATCACCGATCCGTCGCTGATGCGCGCCCACTATACCGGAGTCGATGCGGACCGAGTCCGCGACACCAGTTCCGAGTTCCACCTCGACACCGACTACAAGATCCATGACAGCATCCTGCGCTCGGTCCGGATCGGTTTGGCTTATTCGGACCGGACGAAGGATCGCCGCTCTTTCAGCAACCGCGACGGGAACAGCGCCTACACCGGCTATGAGATCCCGATCGATCCGTCGCTGCTGTCGGCCTACAAGCTCGACAACTTCCTGCCCGGCGTGTCCGGCAGTGAGAGCGCGCCGCAGCAGTTCTTCACCTACGATCCCAACGCAATCATCGCCTTCCTCTCCGATCCGAGGACGCTTGCCTTGCCGCGTCAGGGGCGCACCGCGGCGGAGCAGGCTGCAGAGGCCGCACGTCTGCTGGCGCTGCCCGGCGGCCCCTTCGGCCTGCGCGAGAACCCCGGCAGCAACGCCAACGTGAACGAGCGACTGCTCGCCGGCTATATCGCAATGTCGTTCGGCGGCGAGAACTGGAGCGCGAACGCGGGCATCCGTGTGGTGCGGACGCAGACGATCTCTCGTGGATTCAGCCAGCCAGTGGTCGACGTCTCGAACGCTCGCGGTGACGACACGCTGATCTACACCTATGGGCCATCCACGCCCATCTCGGTGCGCAACAGCTACGTCAACGCACTGCCGTCAGCGAACGTCAAGTTCAACGCCACCGAGAAGCTGATCGCGCGCGCTGCCTTCTCCCAGACGGTGACTCGGCCGACGCTGACCGATCTGGGCGTCGATAATTCGTTCGGCGGCCGCATCTCCGTCCCGCTATCGAGTGGCGGCAACCCGACGCTCGAGCCGTTCAAGTCGACCAACTATGACCTGTCGATCGAATATTATCTCAACTCGATCAGCTATGTCAGCGTCGGCGGCTTCTACAAGGACCTGAGCAACTTCCTCGAACTGCAGACGGTGCCGGTACAGCGGTTCGGCCGGACCTACCAGGACACCCGTACGCGAAATGGTCAGAGTGGCTACATCCGCGGTGTCGAGGTCGGCGGGCAATATACGTTCGACTGGCTGCCTAGCGTGCTGTCCGGGTTCGGCGTGGCCGGCAACTACACCTATGTCGAGAGCAAGGCTGAGCGTGACGCCTCGCTGGCCGACTATGACTGCGGCTACAACGGCCTCTCGCCGCACTCGGCCAACGGCAGCATTTTCTACGAGAAATATGGCCTCTCTGCGCGCGGCTCGTACAACTGGCGCTCGGACTATCTTCGCTCGTGCCGCTCCGATCAGAGCCGTCCGCGCAATCGCTCGAGCTACGGGCAGCTGGACTTCAACGTGGGCTACGACATCACGCCCAACGTTCAGATCTACGTCCAGGGCGTCAATGTGACGAACCAGCGGATCCACGAATGGTCCGCGATCGAGGAGCGGTTCCTGCTGCTGCAGGAGACCGGCGCGCGCTACAATTTCGGCGCGCGCGTCAAGTTCTGAGCGGAGCTTCGTCGATGAGGGCGGTCGTGCGCGACCTTGCACGACCGCGTCTTTTCCGCCTCAACGGAGAACACGAAGAATGCTGATGAACCGTCGGGATCTGGTCACGCAGGCAGGTGCGCTCGGCCTCTCCTCGCTGCTCCTCGCGAGCGCCGCCGATGCGGCAATCCGTGGGGGCGCCGCACTTGACGCCCTTGCCGCCCCCGATGCGGTCGCGGCTCGCACCGCGGACGGCACGATCACCGCGCTCACCCGGCAGGGCACGGCCTGGAGCACGCGCGGGCTGAAGCTCAGCGTCGAAGGTGACCGGCAGGCCAACGGGCACGGCCTGACCGTCGCGCTGGAGAGCGGCCGTGCCGACGTCACCTTCCTGCGATTGCGCTGGCGCCGGCAGATCGCACCGGACGCCCATGTGCTCGCGGACACGTGGGAGCGCGCCTACGGCGAGCTCGGCTGGCGTGGCCTTGCTCCCGAGCGAGCGCTTCCCTGGTATTTCATGCTGCAACAGGGCGAGAACGTCGCCGCCTTCGGCGTCGAGACCCAGCCCAACGCTTTCTGCTTCTGGCAGTGCGACCCCGATGGTCTGTCGCTCTGGATCGACCTGCGGAACGGCGGCGAGCCCGCGAACCTCGCCGGCCGTCGCCTCGCACTATGCCGGGTGCTCTCGTCGCAGTGGAGCGGCGGGGCAGACAGCTACGACCGCCTTCGTACCTTCTGCACGCGGATGTGCCAGAAGCCGCTGCTGCCGGCCGGGCCGATCGTCGGCAGCAACGACTGGAACTACGCCTACGGCCGCAACACCGCGGCGGGAATCCTTCGCGACGCCAGGCTGATGGTGGAGCTATCCCCGCCGGGCCACCGACCGTTCGTCGTCATCGATGACGGCTGGCAGGACAAGACCCGCTTCCCCGACCTCGGCGAGCTCGCCGCGCAGATGAGACAGAGCGGCGCGCGGCCTGGTATCTGGATCCGTCCGCTCCGCGCCGAGGAGCAGGTCCGCGCGACGCGGTTATCGCCCAAACGCTTCGGGGACGCAGCGACGGCGGAGATCGCGGCCTATGACCCATCCGTGTCCGACGGAATGGACGCCATCCTGCGCTCTGTCCGCGACGCGCGCGCGCAAGGCTTCGAGTTCATCAAGCACGACTTCACCACCTTCGAGATCTTTGGACAGTGGGGACGCGACATGGGGGCGCAACCCGGACGGCGCGGCTGGCGCTTCGCCGACGCGACGCGCACCACGGCGGAGATCGTGCTCGACCTGTACCGAGCGATCCGCTCGGCGGCGGGGTCGAGCTGCACCATCCTGGGCTGCAACACTTTCGGTCACCTCGCCGCGGGCATCTTCGAAACGCAGCGTATCTCGGACGATACCAGCGGCCGCGAGTGGGAGCGGACGCGGCGGTTCGGCGTCAACGCGCTGGCCTACCGCATCCCACAGCATCGCACCTTCTTCCACGCGGATCCCGACATCGTAGCGGTCACCCGCATCATCCCCTGGCGGCTCACCTCGCAATGGCTGGACGTCGTGGCACGCAGCGGGACGACCCTGTTCATCGCGCCGGCACCCGACGCCATGACCGACGAGGCCAGAAATGCCGTGCGCGCGGCCTTCGCCATCGCCGTCGGCACGCCAGCGGGCCATCCAATTGCCGGATCGCTCTCCCCCACGCCGGAGGAGTGGCGCTTCACCTCGCCGTCGGTGACCAGACGCTACAATTGGGACGTGCCCGGTGGGGCCGACCCGTTCGTGTGACTGCCGGGGCGGCGCCCGTAGACGGCTGCCCGCATGCGCGAGCCGCCGTGCGGGTGCATACCACCTGTCCGACGAGCCGCGTGCCTCGGCGAGGCGTGATGTGACGCGCCGACCACGATCTTCCTCCGTTCGAGCGACGCCACGCCATGTCCGCTGATGCGACCTTCGTCAGCGCGGGCTCGAACAGGCTTCCGGTGGGTAGGCCGGACCTCGGGCGCAACCTGACGTTCGGACTGCTGGACCTGCTAGGACGCGCGATCGTAGCCGGCGAATATGAAGACCGCCCCTTTCCGGTTGAAAAGGAGCTGGCGACGCGCCACGGCGTCAGCCGCTCTGTCACGCGCGAGGCGTTGAAGATGCTCGCAGCTAAGGGGCTCCTCGGGACCCGCCCGAAGCTAGGCACCTTTTTGATGCCGCAGGAAAGTTGGAATCTATTCGACACCGACGTTCTGAGGTGGATCCTCGAGCGCCCGCCATCGATCGCGCTCCTGCGGCGCTTCAACGAGCTGCGGGCTGGCGTCGAGCCCCAGGCCGCAGCGCTCGCGGCGCGACGCGCCGACCCGCAGCAGCGCCAGGCGATCCGGCAAGGGCTAGAGCGGATGCGAGCAGCCGAGCACGACGAGGACGATCCACTCGACGCCGATCTGGCCTTCCACGTGGCGGTACTTCGCGCGACCGAAAACCCGTTTTTCATTCAGTTCCGCGACGTCGTGGCGACCGCCCTGCGCGTCTCAAGTCGGTTAACTAACAGGATCGCTGGGCACACCGCTCGTATCGAGGAGCATGCCGCTGTATACCACTCCATTATGGCGCATGACGCCGCAGGAGCCGCCGAGAACATGCGGGCTGTAATCGATGAGGTTTTGCTTACAATCGATTAGACATAGCAAGTATACGAGAGCAGGTCACTCTACGAAGCGACGCTAACGGTCTGCGACGGCGATGTGCACACGGCGCGGCAACTAGGAGACTTCCAGGAGCTCTCCGCGGTCGTCCAGTGGCGACGGCCGGCCCCGTGGAGACATCGCGGTCGCCGCGCATACGTCGCCGCAGCGGGACTTAAGCTGCTATCGAGAAGGTGCGCTCGGAGCGTTCCGAGTGGCGGCGTGTCCTGACGCCACAGGCCTCACCTCAGCGCGCGAGGCCACGGCTTTGGCCAACGCGCGGGATCACGCCTCCTTGCACCATCCGAAGGCATGGATCAGCGTTCCCTAGTGACGAGGCCCCACAATCGGTCACCCCCGACGCCCTGCCCGTCTCCCAACTTCGGACGTTCATTCATCTCTGTGGCCGACAGGCCTAACGCGCCGCAAAGTCTTGGTCTGGTCGGGTTTTGGCAGGGAAAGCGGACCTTCAATAGACGGGCGGACCGTCCTCAAGCGGCACTAGAACCTGTTCCACAGCGTCTTTCCGGGCAGCGTACTCCGCCTTTACTCGCGCACTGCGAAGGTCGAAGTCGCTACCATATCGTTACCACATGGCGGATTGAGGCCATGCTCGCCAGTGGGCGCTTGCGGCCCTCTGCCCTCTCGTACCGAAGACCCAGAACCGGACACTCGACGGCTTTTGCTCGCCTCTCAACTCCGGCCGCTCGTTCATCCCGGTACCCGAGTCGTCCGGGCTTTCCGCAGAGCGCTCGGCTTGGGCTCGTTTGGGAGAAGAGCCGCATGTTCGCTTTCGAGCGGTTGGGTGCGGCTATGTGCCGGTCGCATCGCTACAGGCGTGCTGAATATCGGGTTCTGAACCTCGTCGTTTTCTAAGATTATCGTACATCTAACGAGTGTCAGCGGCTCGGCATGGAACATCAGGTCCAATCCAATCGAAGTCGTACGTCGTCGGCACGGTCTCGCCGTTGCCAATTGACGTCTTCTTCCCGGCAGGATCGTAGGAAATCCAGCCCATGCTGTTGTCGAAGGCGGCAATGCGGCCGTTGTCACGCTGTGCCGCCGCCATATCGATGGAGAAGACGGTCATGTCGACCTCCAGCTCGTCGCCGACCCGAAGGTCGGGCACTCTGAGTACCGCCGTAAGCGTCCCATCCAGCTTCGCCGCCTCCAGCTGATCTTCGCGCCGGAGGATCTCGAACGTGGCGTCCTTCAGCACGTCGACAACCTGACCGTCGCGGAAAACCTTGATCCCGTGAGCGATTGGAGCTCCCGCGCCGGCGTTCCAAGCGATCGAGATATTACCGAGCTGCAAGGCCGCAGGGTCGAGGAGTTTGATGCGATAGCCGAGGTACTGAGCTTGCCGCTTCTCACTGAGGTGCACTTCGACGTCCTGTCGCCGAAAGAACACTGGGCCGGTTGTGGTAGCTGGCAGCGGCAGGAGCGTGGACGGCGTGGCCCAGGTTGGGACGGGGCCGCGGCGGACCTGCTCTGTCTGCGCCCAGGTGGGACCCGCAACGATCATCGACGCCGCAAGCAGCAACGCAGCACGTACCCTTATTCGGACCCCCGTCCCTCTCTGTCGCCCGGCATTGTGGCAGACCCATCTTCGCTTGCAAGGGAGAAGGGCGCTTCAGATGACGCGGCGGGCATGGAGCAGTTGTATGCACCGAGTGCCCACGAAATCTGTGAGAAGCCGGCCTTGCTCGCGCTTACGGCCTCTCGTTACGAGAGACCCAAATAGCGGACACTCACGCCCTAGAAAGCGCCGCTTGATTCTGGCCGTTCGTTCATCTAGTGCGTCACTCGGCACAATGGCCTACGAAGAACCATGAAAATTACCTGGGTGAGAACAGCGGGCGCCCCATGCCGCCGCCGTACGTATAGCGGTGTTCTAGAGGACTCCGAGATTGTGTAGCCACTGCTTGACTTGTTCAGGCCACTCTCTTGAGATCGGGTCGGCGGTCGGTCTCATACCGAAAGCGTGGCCGCCCTTGGCGTAGATCCGCATGTCGACCAAGACGCCTGCGTCGCTGAGCGCCAACGCATAAGCGAGCGGCTGCCTTACCTTATCCATCGGATCGTTCATGGCGTGCAGGATCAGCGTGGGTGGTGCCTTGGAGCTGATCGTGACCCAGGGGCGTAGCTCGAGGCTGTTCTTCCCCTTGCTGTCGTCGAGCATGCGCGCGGTGTAAGCGACGACGGCGTAATCCGGACGTGGGGATTGTCGGTCCGCCGCGTCAGCGACGGGGTAGGTCCTCTCCTCGGTGTTGCTCATGTTCGCAGCAAGGTACGCGCCAGCGGAGAAGCCGATCACACCCACCTTGCTTGGATCAATCCCGTACGACCGGGCATTCTGCCGAAGCCGCCCCATGGCGCGCTGTGCATCTTCCAGTCCGAGCAACACCTTGGGTCGCTGCTGCCGGCCGTTCTCGCGGGGCCAAACCTGAGGTACGCGGTATTTGAGAACCGCGCAGACCATGCCTTGTCGCACGACCCAGTCACAGATCTCGGTGCCCTCCAGGTCCATCGCCAGGACCTCGAAGCCGCCGCCCGGCAGGACGAGCATGGCTGCCCGCGTGCCGCTCCCTTTCGGCCGATAGACGGTCATCGTCGGTCGCGTCACATAGCTGGCCCAATGCCACATCTTGCCGGCGACCAGCCCAGTGCCGTTGCCCAGTCCCTCCGGCCGGTCACCGCTGTCAGGCTTGGCCAGGCTGACGTTGGCTGGCCACAGGGGGACTTGCTCGCCGCCGCTCGGCGCCTGCCACACGCCTTCGTGTTCGTTCCTGGGGAGCGGTGTAGTGGCTGGTGCGCTTGCCACCTGCTCAGCCCGTGCGCTCACACTCGCCGCGGCGCTGACAACTAGGGTCGCGCTGAGGAGATGATATAGGCTCGGCACATTTACCTCCTAGCGCGGGTGACACTCGGCGCGGCTTCGCTGCGCTACTCGTGGCGGAGCGCATCGATCGGGTCCAGTCCCGCCGCCCGACGAGCAGGCACGAAGCCGAAGACGATCCCGATGATGGCCGAGAAGCCGAACGCGAGCGCGTTGATTGCCGGGTTGAACGACCAATCCAGTGACATGAGCCGGGAAAGCCCGGCGATAGCCACCTGCGCGAGCAGCAGCCCGGCGAGCCCGCCGAGGCATGAGAGCGTCACCGCCTCGACAAGGAATTGCAGCAGCACCTCGCGGGCAACGGCGCCGATCGCGAGCCGGATGCCGATTTCGCGCGTGCGCTCGGTGACGGCGACGAGCATAACGTTCATGATGCCGATGCCGCCCACCACGAGGCTGATTGCCGCGACCGCAGCGACGATGCGCGTAAGGGCGGCGGTTGTGCCGGATAAGGTCTCCGAGATCTGGCGCGTGTCGATGATGAGAAAGTCGTCGTCTTCCCCAGCTCCCACATGTCGCCGTTCGCGCAGCAGGCCGGTAAGCGACGCCTTGACCTGCTCGGTGTCATAGGCCGGATCCACACCGACGAGCAGCGCCTTGATGTCCCTCGTTCCGAGGAAGCGACGCGCCACGGTCTTGATCGGCATGATCACCAGATCGTCCTGATCGCCGAACTGCCCCTGCCCCTTGGTGGTGAACAGTCCGATGACCTCGCAGCTGACCGGTCCCGCGCGGAAGCGTCGGCCGATCGGATCCAGCTCTTTGAACAGGTTCCTGCTCACCGTGCTGCCGATCACGCACACGGCCTTGCCCGCGCTCTCCTCCGCCGGCGTGAACACCCGCCCCGCCTGTAGCGGCCAGGGCTGGATGACGAAGTACGTCGCATCCATGCCGAAGATGCTCGTCGACCAGTTGTTGCCCTCGTAGAAGACCGCCGAGGTGGCCTGCGCCTGCGGTGCCACGCCGGTGACGCCGCTGACCTGTCGCTCGATGGCGACCACGTCGTCGGGATCGAAGCTGGCTGGAGGTGGCCCACCTCCGCCGCGGCGGGTCGCTTGTCCTGGATGGACGTGCAGCAGGTTCGTGCCGAGATTGGCAATCTGCTTCTGCACGGAGGCCGAGGTCGCGTCCCCGAGCGTGACCATCGTCACGACCGCCGCGACACCGATGACGATGCCGAGCACAGTCAGGAAGGACCGGAGCGCATGTCGCCGGATCGAACGCGCAGCGAGCAGGACCGTCGTGCCGAGCATGTCGCTGACTTTGCGGCGGTATCGGCGTCGCGGCAAGGCTCAGCGATACCACTTTCACAAATCACGCCTGACGTCCTTCATGGCAGGTTCACTGACCAATTGAGATGGTGCCTTGAATAGGCCGATTAAGGCCGAGGAGAGTGAGCGTGCTGACCGCTGTGCTGCTACTCGTCTCGCTGCAAGCCGGAGCAACCGGACCCGGCGTTCCCGAGCCGCGCTCCGGCCGAGAGATCAAGATGGACGTTCAGCTTGATGCGGCCTTTCTCGCAGCTGCGGACACAAACCACGACGGAGCGCTCGACCTTAAGGAGTTCACGGCCGAGTTTGACCGCCGCATCGATGCGATGATCGCGGGCGATGACGAGGCGCAGAGGAAGATCAAACCGGCGGATCGAGCCAAGATGCGCGAGGGTATGATCGCCCCTGCCTTTCGCGGAATGGACAAGAACTCGGACGGACTTCTCACCAGGGACGAGGTGAAAAGCTTCAGCCGTTAGCTTCTCGCAATCCAGCGCGAAAGCAGGCCGGCGATCACGGCTAAGATCATCCATATCAAAGCGCCTATGGCGAGCGCCAAGGCTCCATGACCCTCCCAGTCGTTCTCGGCCGCCATGGCCTCATACCAGATGATGGTGATCACGATTGGGATCACGGCGGCGGCAAAGATAGCCACGTGGGGTCGGTGGCGCCAAACGAAGGGGGCGGCTCCTCCCGCTGCTCCTGCAAGCAGGCAGACGAGCAGAAGCACGCTCATCGCGGTTGAGAGTCCCGTTCTTCTGCGTCCCGCGCTTCTCGAGAGACATCCCGCACCGCGGCGCACAGCTTATCCGCGAGCATGAGGGCTTCGCCCATCGTGAGCGTGAGCGCCCAGGTTCCGCCCTGAGCATTGATATCGACCAGGATCTTGCCAGCCTCAGTGCTAACGGAGACGGGTTCGGCATGGTCAGGCATCTGGGTACACCCTCATCCTACGGCCCCTCGCCGCAGCGGCGTGGCCGGTGACAAGACAAAGCGATCTGAGAAGGAAAGGATGCGAGGAAGGCAAAGGTATGCGATTGCCCTATCGCAGCTCACCGAACCCGGCGCTGCAAACCTTAAGGGGCCGTGCCCCCAAGAAAGATTTAGCGCAACGCAGAGTAGGCTCAGCCAATGGCTCAGTGAGCCGCTTAGCTGGATCCAACGAAGCGTCGATCTGCTGATGGACTGCGCAGGTGTCGGTAAGGAGAAGGATGCTTGATCACCATGGTAGCAATGGCTGCAGCGGCGATGGCGCTAGCGCAAAAGGCTGCCCCCGTCCCTGCCGATGGCGCCGAAGTCACCGAGCGCGTCGCACAAGCCTCCAGCGTCGGTAGCTTGCTCTACGCTTTCGACCGCGCCGCTTGGGTCAATAGCGACGCACTCACCGCGCAGGTTCCGCAAGATCACCTGAAGGGTCTTGGAGGATATATCGTCGAGATCGCCGAGGCTGGCGTTCTGCGCGTAACCTACTATCGAGGCGCAGCCGCGACCGCCGACGTCTTATTCGTGGTAGATGTCCGAGACGGTGAAGTTGTCCGCAGCGAGCTCCTCACCCACCCTGTGCGGCTGCTCCCTGCTCAAGCGAGTCTCGCCCGAGCGCGCGAGATCGCGGTCGAGCGCGCTAGAGAGCGCAATTACAAACCTTGCACGAGTGCACCCTTCAACACGGTCGTTTTGCCATCCCGCGACAATGGCCCGGTGGCGGTCTACTTGCTTTCGGCTCAGAAGACGGCTGACACATGGCCCATGGGCGGCAACTACCGCGTGATCGTTGCCCCCGATGGCGCCGTGTCAGCTTCTCGTCCGTATAGCGTTGGCTGCCTCAACGTGACGCGACCCCATCTACCGGCTGGTGCGAAACCGGTCGGCTTCATCGTCAGCCACCTTCTCGACCCGACACCGACCGAGGTACACGTGTTTGCCTCCTTCAGCATGCACTCTCCGGTGTTTGTCACCACTCCGGACAAAAGAATTTGGAAGGTTGAGGGTCGTACTATCACGCTTGATGAAGAGGCGTCGAAAGGCCGATGATAATCAATGCGGCATAACGCCTTGGTTCATGAGGCGTTTTGCGCTGCTTTCAAGGTGATAAGAAATCATCGTTCTCCGCCGTCGTGCAATTCACCCAATACCGGTCATTCCAGTCACCCGGTCCCCGTTCCGATTCCTGTCATTCGTTCATCTCGGCAGTCCGACGGTTCTGGCCTTTCCAGGACGCTGTCTGTCTGGCCAAGTATGGGAAGAAAAGCGGGGGTTCCTGATTTTACCCCCCTGTTCGCCGTGCGCCTGCTACTCACCCAAGCCAGCGATAAATCAGGTAGGTCCAGCGCGTGGCTGCCGGTGGGAGGAACGAGCGCGTCATCTCACAGCCGCGCGCGCAGCGCGACGTCGAGCGAGCGCGGTCGGCCGAGCAGCCACTGCGCCGCGCCGTAGGTGGAGGTCACGTAGCGGGTGTCGAAGAGGTTGTAGACGCGCACGTCCGCCGCGAGCGCCGGCGTGAGCGCGAACGAGAGGCCGCCGTCGGCGACGGTGTAGGCCGGCACCCGCGCGCTGTTGGTCGAGTCGACGAAGCGCGCGCCGACGTGACGCAACCCCGCCTGGGCGCGCACGCCGCGGCGGCTCTCCCAGGTGAGCCACAGGTTGCCGGCACGCTCGGGCACGTCGGGCGGCGTGTTGCCGGAGAGATCCGCGTCGCCGGTCAAAAGGTCGTCGAAGCGGGCGTCGAGCGCCGTCCCGTTCGCCTCGATCGAGAAGCCCGCGGCGAGCGCGAGCAACAGCGCCGCCTCGATCCCTTTCGACGACTGCCGTCCGATCTGTTCGAGCGGGCCGTTGGTGACGCGCTGTGCGACCAGGTCGTTCTTGACGATGCGATAGCCAGCGAGTGTCACGTTGACGCGTCCGCCGAGGAGCGCTGCCTTGGCGCCCGCCTCGATCTGGTCGCCCTTGGCATTGGTGAAGGCGAACTGCGTCGCGCTGGTGGTGAAGGTGGTCAGCGTGCCGACCGGATCCACGCCCGTGGCATATTGGGCGTAGAGCGAGATGCTCGGCGCGGGCTGGTAGACGGTGCCGACGCGCCAGGTCGCGTCGCGAAACCTCTTCTCGCGCGCGCCGCCCGAGAAGGCGTTCGCCTCACCCGCCGGAGCGCCGGCCGCGTCGTAGAGGATGTTGCGGCGGCGCACCCCATCCTCCTCGTAGCGGAAGCCGCCGACCAGCGAGAGCCGCCGCGATAGCCGCAGCCGGTCCTCGCCGAAGATGCTCCACTCGGTCGTGATGGTGCGATAGCGCGGCAGCGTCGCCGCGCGGTCCTCCAGCGTGCCAGGGGCAAAGTCGAAGGGATCGACCGCATCCGCCTGATCCGCGACGGCGAAGTTGTTCGAGTAGCGCAGGTTCACGCGGTTGACCTCGGCGCCGAGCACCAGGTCATTGGCCAAGCCTCCCCCCAGCGGCGCGCTCAGCTTCACGCTCGCCTGGTCGCCGTACTGGGCGATGTCCTGGACGATCCCGAGGTTGTCCGATCGCTCGATCACGCCGTTCGGCCGACCGGCCGCCGGCGCCCAGGCGTAGCTCTCGAGGTCGTACCAGCTGCGCTTGCTGGCAAGCCGATAGGCGGCGTTGGTCAGCGTCACCGCGTCGCTGACTTTCCATTCGGCGACGAGCGTCTGGCGATCGTCGCGGAAGCGGATGTCGGCGTCGGCGACGTTGTAGTTGCGGCGCCGGTTGCGCGGGTCGAACCGGCCGTCGATCAACGGCGTGCCCCAGTAGCGCATCGGTGTGACGTCACCATAGTCGCCGCGCAGCGTGACGGTGAGCCGTTCGCTCGGCGCGAAGCGCAGCGCGCCCGACAGCGCGAGGCTGTGGTTGTCGCCGCGGTCGACCCAGCCGTCCGAACGACGGTAGCTCGCGTCCAGGCGGTAGCCGAGCTGTTCGACGAGCGGACCGCCCGCCCCCGACGCGACATGCCATGTGTCCTGCGCCCCGTAGCTCAACTCCGCGTCGTAGCGTGCGGTCTCGCTCGGCGCGCGCGAGACGACGTTGACCGCGCCGCCGAGCGCGCCCTGGCCGTAGAGCACCGAGGCGGGCCCGGTCAGCACCTCGATCCGCTCGACGGTCCAGGGGTCGGTCGGGAAGGTGATCGTGCCGGCGACCGGGAAGAGCCGGATGCCGTCGACCAGTTGCAGCACCGAACCCTGGCCGACGAAGCCGCGCGCGGCGAGCGCGGTGTTGCCGTTCCCGGCATTCGCCGCGGCAGTGATGCCGGGCGCGCGCGACACCGCCTCGACCACCGTGAGGTCGCCGCGCGCGCGGATCGCGTCGCCGTCCACGGTCGCGACGCTGGCGGGAAGCTCGAGTGGTGTCAGACCGAGGCGGCTGCCGGTCGCGCTCGGGCGGTCGAGCGCGCCGCCGCCGCGGCCGACGACGAGGATGTCGTCGCGCGGCGGCACGCGGTCGCCGTCCTGCGCCAGCGCGCCGGAGGAACAGGTGGCGAGCAGCAGCGCGGCGACATGCGTCGCCGGGCGGTAGGTGTCGATCATCTTCATATACCCCGATGAAGGACGGGGCACGCGGACCAGACACCGGCGCGCGCGGACGGGAGGCCCGGCCGCGGCATGCGAGCGGCCAGACCGGGCACCCCGCCGGTGGACGTTATGGCGTCGAGGCAGGTCTCCTGGCTCGCGGGTCGGTGCGGATGGTCTGGCCTTCCCGGCCGCGCGAGCGCGACCAGTGACACGGAGCGACCACCTGCTCGCCGCTTACAGTTGCGGGGGCAGCGCCGGCATCGCACCGGCTTCCCGTCTTAGCTCCGGCGCGGCGAACCGACCGGAGAACCTTGACCTGCGTCGCATCGACGAGACGAAACCGCGCGTCAAGGCTAATATAAAGAAAGCTTTATATCTCGCGGAGAATGCCCATTCGCCTTGAAGCCCCGCACTCAACTACGCAAACGATTCTCATTAGCCTTGACTCTGCAAATCGGTCGCAATATCGCTTCGGTAACAGGGGGCTACAATGTTGAAAAATGGACCGACCTTCCTGGCGCTCTCGTGCGTCGGGTTCATCGCTTCCGCGCCTGCCGCGGCGGATCCCGGCACGCCCACGGCGATCGCGGCGCAGGATCGCACCGACGGACGCGACGACATCATCGTCAACGGGGCTCCGGCTGAACCGGCGAAGCTAGAGAGCCCGAAGTCGACCTCGGCGCTGATCGACCTGCCGCAGACCGTCACCGTCCTCAACGACCAGACGATCCGCAAGCAGAATCTCCAGACGCTCCGCGACGCGCTGCAGACGATCCCCGGCATCACCTTCGGGGCCGGCGAGGGTGGCGGCGGCTACGGCGACAACATCATCCTGCGCGGTTATTCCGCCACCAACGACATCACCGTCGACGGCGTGCGCGACAGCGGCCAGTACAGCCGCACCGACCCGTTTAACCTCCAGCAGATCGAGGTCTACAACGGCGCCAACAGCGTCTTCAACGGCTCGGGCTCGGTCGGCGGCACGATCAACCTGGTGTCGAAGGTGCCGACGCCGCGCGATCTCACCGTCGTGCAAGGCTCGATCGGCACCGACGATTATTACCGCGCCGCGATCGACGCCAACAAGCGCGTCGGCGACGACGTCGCGGTGCGGCTCAACGCCGCCTATCACCGCAACGACGTGCCCGGGCGCGACGTCGAGAAGTTCGAACGCTGGGGCGTGGCGCCCGCGGTGACGATCGGGATCGACGGGCCGACCAGCCTGACGCTCGCCTATGTCCACCAGGAGGACGACAACACGCCTTACTACGGCGTGCCCTTCTTCCGTACCGCTCTGTCGAGCGGCCTGCTGCCCGGTGCGGACCGCTCGGCCTATTACGGCATCGTCAACCTCGACAGGCAGGACCAAGTGCTCGACCGCGCGACCGCCACCTTCCGCCACGCGGTCAGCGAGGCGGTGTCGGTGCGCAACCTGACGCGCTGGCAGCACGTCGTGCAGAACGGCGTCACCAGCGCGCCGCAGGGTACCTTCTGCCTCGCCGGGGTCGCGCTCCAGCCGACCGGCGCCGCCTGCCCCGCCGGCCTCGCGCCCGGCGAGTGGCGACCGTCGGGGCCGCGCGGACTGGTCCGCGATCAGGAAGCGCAGCTACTCTATAACCAGACCGACCTGCGTGTCGTGACGGGTGCCGAGGGCGGCATCCGCAACACGCTCAACCTCGGTTTCTCGGGCGCGATCGAGGATTACGCGATCACGACCGCCTCGCTGTTGCGCAATCCCGACGGTTCGGCGGTGACGCCGCTGCCAGTGCTGTCGATCGCGAACCCGGACACGACGTGGCGCGGGCCGCTTCACCGCACCGTCACCGCGCAGGCGCGCGGCGAGACGCGCAACCTCGCCGTCTACGCCTTCGACACGCTCGAGCTCGGCCGCTTCGTCGAGCTGAACGGCGGCGTGCGCTGGGAGTCGCAGCATGCGACCTTCCGCAACCTGCCGCTGGCGGTCGTGCCGCCCGGCGCGACGCAGGTGACCGAACTGGCCCAGCGGTCGCAGCAGAGCCGCGAGCGGCTCTTCTCCTATCGCGGCGGCGTGGTGCTGCACCCGGTGCGGAAGGTCAGCGTCTATGCCAGCTACGGCAACGCCAAGACGCCCTCCTCCACGACGGTGAGGCTCGGCTGTGGCGCGCCGGTGGTGCAGGTGATCGACGGTGCCGCCGTCACCTACGACCCCTGCCAGGTCGCGCCCGAGACCGCGCGCAACTACGAGGCCGGTGTCAAGGCCAGCGTGTTCGGGCGGCTCGAGCTCACCGCCGCGGTGTTCCGCAACGAGCGCACCAACTATCGCGTCCCCTCGGTCGACCCCGCGCTGCCTTCGTCGACACAGGTGCTCGACGGTCGCAGCCGCGTCGACGGGGTCGCGCTGGGCGCATCGGGCGCGATCACGCCGGCATGGACGATCTTCGCCAATTACACCTACCTCGACGGCACGATCCGCCAGTCGGTGTCGGACCGCTGCCTCGCCGCGCCGAGCGTGGCATGCGGCAACTCGTCCGCGGTGCCAGACCCGCAGCGCGGCAGCCGGCTGACGCAGACGCCCGAACACTCGGGCAGCCTGTTCACCACCTACCGCCTCCCGTTCGGGCTCGAGCTCGGCTACGGCCTGACCTACCAGGGCGGCTTCGCCATCGCCGCCGCGTCGCTCGCAGCGCCGGCACAGCCGCTGGTGGACGACTACCTAATCCACCGCGCCTATCTCGCCTACACCTTCGCGGGCGGGCTGACCGCGCAGCTCAACGTCCAGAACGTCGGCAACGAGCGCTATTACACGGGCGTGCGCAACAACGGCTGGGCGGTGCCGGGCGACGCGCGCTCGGCGGTGCTCAGCCTCTTCTACAACTTTTGAGCCGCGCGGTAACGGACCCGGACGGAGCACGCGCATGCTGATCGCCATCCCCAACGTGCTCGACGCCGCCGCGCTCGTGCGCGTCCGCGCGATCATCGACGCCGGCGAGTGGGTCGACGGCAACGTCACCTCGGGTCCGCAGTCGGCGCTCGCCAAGCGCAACCGCCAGCTGCCCGAGGACTCGAGCGCCGCGCGTGAAGCCGGCGGGATGATCCTCGATGCGCTCGGGCGCACGCCGCTGTTCGTCGCGGCGGCGCTGCCGCTCAAGGTCTTCCCGCCGCTGTTCAACCGCTACGGGGGTGGCGAGGACTTCGGCCTCCACGTCGACAACGCGATCCGGATGAAGCGCGGGACCGACTTCCGCCTCCGCTCCGACCTGTCGGCGACTCTCTTCCTCGAGGATCCGGACGGCTATGACGGCGGCGAGCTGGTGATCGAGGACCAGTTCGGGCCGCAGTCGGTCAAGCTGCCGGCGGGGCACCTCGTGCTCTATCCCGCGTCCAGCCTGCACCGCGTCACCCCGGTCACGCGCGGCGAGCGCGTGGCGAGCTTCTTCTGGCTCCAGTCGATGGTGCGCGACGACGGCGAGCGCCGCACGCTGTTCGAGCTCGATCGCGCGATCCAGGCGGTCGCGACCGACCGCGGTCACGGCGACGGCGCGGTGGTGCAGCTCACCGGCGTCTACCACAACCTGCTGCGCCGCTGGGCCGACGCGTGAGCGTCGCGGGGCGCAAGCCGGCCGCGAGACGCTGGCGCTCCTGGTGGCTAAAGCAGCTCCACACATGGCACTGGGTCAGCGCGGCGGTCTCGCTGGTGGCGATGCTGCTGTTCGCGCTCACCGGGATCACGCTCAACCACGCCGCCAGCATCGCCGCCACGCCCGCGGTGACCGAGCGCGCCGCGGTGCTGCCCGCGCCACTGCGCCACCAGCTCGCCGGTGCGCACGCCAGAGACGCGCCGCTGCCGCTCGCGGTCGCCGAGGCGGTCGCGCGCGCGGTCGGCGTCGACCCGACCGCGCGCCCCGCCGAATGGTCCGACGGCGAGGTCTATGTCGCGCTGCCGCGCCCCGGCGGCGACGCCTGGGTCAGCGTCGATCGCTCGACCGGGTCGATTACCGCGGAGATCACCGACCGCGGCTGGGTCTCCTACCTCAACGACCTGCACAAGGGGCGCAACGCCGGCGCCGCCTGGTTCTGGTTCATCGACCTGTTCGCGGCAGCCTGCGTACTCTTCACGCTGACCGGGCTGCTGCTCCTCCACCTCCACGCGCGCCATCGCCGCGCCACCTGGCCGCTCGTTGCGCTCGGCCTCGCCGCGCCGGCGCTGATCGCGCTCTTCCTGATCCACTGAGAGGACCCCGCCCATGCGCCCTTCCCTACTCGTGCTCGTCGCCGGCACCGTGGCGACCCCCGCCGTGGCGGGTACCGTCAGCGTCACCGTGCCGCGTCTCGCCGTCGCCGAATACCATCGCCCCTACGTCGCGGTGTGGCTCGAGCCCGCGGCTGGCGGGCCGGCGCGGACGCTCGCGCTCTGGTATGACGTCAAGAAGAGCGGCGCCGAGCCCGGCACCAAGTGGCTCGCCGACCTGCGCGGCTGGTGGCGCAAGGGCGGCCGCAGCCTGCACCTCCCCGCCGACGGCGTCAGCGGCGCGACGCGACCGCCCGGCGTCCACACCATCGCGCTGCCCGCCGACGTTCGCCCGGGCGCCTATGTCCTGCACGTCGAGGCGGCGCGCGAGACCGGCGGACGCGAGCTGGTCCAGGTGCCGCTCACGGTCCCCGGCACAGGGCGCGCTGGCGGTAGCCACGAGCTCGGCGCCGTCACCGTCACTGCCCGCTGACCCGACCGGAGGCCTTCCCATGATCGCACGTTCCCGCTTCCTCGTCGCCGCGGCGCTGCTCGCGCTGCCGGCCGCCGTCTCGGCGCATCGCATGTGGCTGCTGCCCTCGGGTACGATCTTCTCCGGCACCGACGGCTGGGTGACGGTCGACAGCGCGGTGTCGAATGACCTGTTCTACGCCGACCACCAGCCCGGCCGGCTGGAGAACGTGCGGATCTGGCAGCCTGACGGCACGCCAGGCGCACTCCAGAACGGCGCCACCGGTCGCTATCGCTCGGTGTTCGACGTCCGGCTCGACAAGCCCGGCACCTGGAAGATCGGCGGTGAAATGTCGGGAATGATGGGCAGCTTCAAGGTCGGCGGCGTGGAGAAGCGGGTTGGCGGCCGCGGCGGCCCGCCGACGAGCGCGGGAGGACCGCGCCAGCCGCCGCTGACGGTCGCCGACATTCCCGCCGACGCGACCGATGTGCGCCTGACCGAGGTGTCCGCGCGCAACGAGATCTTCGTCACCGCCGGCGAGCCGACCCGCGCCGTGCTGCGGCCGAGCGGCAGGGGGCTCGAGATCGACTATGTCACCCATCCCGACGAACTGGTCGCGGGCGAGACGGCGCGCTTCCGCTTCCTGGTCGACGGCCAACCCGCCGCCGCGCTCAAGGTGATCGTGGTGCCCGGCGGGAAGCGCTACCGCGACGCCGAGGGCGCGCGCGAGCTGACCACAGCGGCAGACGGCACGCTCGCGATCGACTGGCCGGGCGCGGGCATGTACTGGCTCAACGCGACGTTGACCGACGCGCGCGCGACCGCGCCGCGCGCGACGCAGCGGCGGATGAGCTACACCACCACGCTCGAGGTGATGACGCCCTGATGCCGCCGCCTCGGATCGCGCTGCCGCCGGCGATCGATCCGGCGGCGCTGGCGTCGCACGATCCCGCCGCGCGGATCGAACTGATCGAGGGCGAGACGATGGGAACGACGTGGCGCGTGCGCTACGCCGGCCGGGTCGCGCCGGGGGCCGCCGCGGCCGCGATCACGGCTCGGCTCGCGGCGCTGGTCGACCAGATGAGCCACTGGGAGCCCGGCTCCGCGCTGTCGCGTTTCAACGACGCGCCTGCCGACAGCTGGCATGAGCTGCCCGCGGACCTCGCGCGCGTCGTCGACCTCGCGCTCGCGCTCGCGGAGCGGAGCGGTGGCGCCTTCGATCCAGCGATCGGCGCGCTGGTCGACGTCTGGGGCTTCGGCCCGGCCGGCGCTCGCATCCCGCCTAGGCCGCGGGAGATCGCGGACGCGCTAGCGCGCGGCGGGTGGCGCCGGCTGGAGTGGGACGCGCCGCGGCGACGGCTTCGGCAGCCCGGGGGCGTGCGGCTCGACCTGTCGGGCATCGCCAAGGGATATGCGGTCGACGCCGTGGCCGATCTGCTGGGCGAGCTGGGCCTGCGTCACTGTCTCGTAGAGATTGGCGGCGAGCTCGTCGGTCGCGGTTGGCGACCTGACGGCGACCCCTGGTGGGTCGATCTCCAGGCGTCACCCGTAGCGTGTGTGCCGCCGATCCGGGTGGCCGCGCACCAGCTCGCGGTGGCCACCTCCGGAACCTACGTCCGCGGCGCGCATAATATCGACCCGCGCACCGGGCTACCGCCCGCGCACGCCACCGTCTCAGCCAGCGTGATCGCGCCTACCGCAACGCTGGCCGACGCGCTCGCCACGATCGCGCTCGTCGCCGCGCCCGCAGAGGTGATGACGCTAGACTATCCTATCCGGCTGATCGTCAGGACCAGCGACGGCTATCAGGAACTGCTCTCGCGTCGACTCAATGAGATGCTGACGCCGGAGGATTGCTGACGACATCGTTCAAGGACGGCTGCGTTATCAGCGTTGGGTGGCCCTCGAGACCCAGAAGCGGTCATTCCCGACACACTGCCCGCCTCCGAACTCCGGTCATCTGTTCATGTCGGCGTCCGAGGCATTCGGCCACTCGGCGCAGCTGTCTGACTGGCTCAATCTGGCAGGAAAGCGAACATTCGCGTCGCCAGCAGCACACGTTTGAACTTTCGATCACCCGGGCCGACGATTGCGGCGTGGCGATCATAGGTCGAGAGCTTCAGCCGCACATCGTTCCGTTCCGGACGGAAAGCAGGCGGGTCAGGCGGCTCTGGCGAATGCGTCGCGGTGATCGCGCAGGAAGCTCGCGAAGTCCTTCGGGGGCTGGCCGGTCAGGCGTTCGACTTCGCCGGTCGGATCAATGTCGTGGTGGCCTGCCACCATGTCGCTGAACTGCGCGATGAGCCCATTGGCCATCCAACGTGAGTTGCCAGTCAGCCGCAGGACCGTGCGGAACACCGGCACAGGCAGATCGAGGTAGCGCACGTTGCGCTCCGTCACCTTCGACAGTTGCGCGGCAGCGTCCTTCATGTCGAAGGTCTGCGGCCCGGTCAGGAAATAGGTCGCGCGGCTGTGCCCGTCTTGCGTCAGCACGGTTGCGGCGACCCGCGCAATGTCGCGCGAGTCGATCCAGGACACCGACCCCTTGCCGGCACCGAGCGGCAGATAGCCCTTAGCCACCGGTTTGGTGAACCACAGGAAGTTCTGCATGAACGCCGTCGGCATCAGGATGGTCCAGTCGACGCCGGAAGCGCGCAGGTGATGATCGATCAGCGCATGCGCTCTGGCCCAGGGAATTTTCGACCGCACGTTACAGTCCGACGCGGAGATCTTCACGATCCGACCGACGCCTGCGAGCCTGGCCGCGTCGATCGCCGCCGTCTCCCGCGCGACCTGGGGCGGCTCAGGCGCGGTGACGAGGAACAGCGTGTCGATGCCGGTCATTGCGGCCGTCAACGTCCCGGGTCGGTCGAGGTCGCCGAGCACCGCGTCCACGCCATCGTGGCGGAAGCGATCGATCTGCTCCTGCTTGCGGGCCATCCCGCGGAACGGCGCGCCTGCTTGCTTGAGCTGCCGGCAGACCTCGCCGCCGATGCCGCCGGTGGCGCCTAGAACCAAGATCATGACAGGGTTTCCTCATCGGTGTGGGAGACAGAGGCCGATGCGTCTTCGACACGATCGAGCCGCTCTGTGATGACGGCAATCATCTCGTTCAGCGTGGCGTTCGCGGCTTGCAGGCGCTCGCTCCCGATCCGGTCCGCGATGGCCTGGTCGAGGGGCGCAACCACGTTTTCCGCCTCGACGACTGCTTCCAGGCCGGCGGGCGTGAGAACGACTAGCTTGGCGCGCTGGTGGTGAGGGTTGCTCTGGAACTCCACCAGCCCTCGCGCCGCGAGCACATCGACAATGCGCTGCACCGCTTGCCGCGTCAGGCCCATGTTACGGGCAATCGAGGCGGTAGGCAGCGGCATGGGCGAGTAGCGCAGCGCCGCCAGCACCTGCCACCAGGCGCTGGTCAGGCCGAGATGCGCGACCAGCTCGTTGCCGGCACTGACAAGCCGACCATTGGCAGCGAAGACCGCCAACGCTAGCTCGCGCACGTCATTGTTCACAATCGACATACGACAACGCGCTTCCGATATGACATCATCCTGTCAAATGAAGCTATAGGCGTTCGGTTCCGCGGGTCGCGTAAGCTGACATTCAGGACGTCACACAACCGGTCGGGGGCGACGCCGGCGCGCCCGCGCGGCTTGTGCAAGGCTAGTAGGCCTCAAATCCGTCCTGGGATGCCGCTCGTGAGATGGGCACCTTGCCTCGGCTTTGACCGGCTTCGTGCTGAGAGCTGACGTGCGGCGCCGGACAATTTTGTCCGGTATTGGGCGCTTGCGGCTACCTACCCTCTCCAGCGGACGGACCCATAAGCAGTCACTCAGAAGGTTCTGATCGCTTCTCAACTCCAGCCGCTCGTTCATGTTTCAACACGGCGCCCTAAGCCGATGCGAACCTCCTCGGTTCATTGCACAAATGCGGGTCTCTTAGTTCACGATGCCCAAGGTCGGTGACACTCCGATCGAGCTCACGCTAGACCTAAGTCTGACGATCTTCCTTTGTTTTTCCAGCTTGGTTGCCTTGCGCTAACCAGCCTTAAAGCGTTGCTGTGTATGGCTTTCCTCGGCGCTACGCATCGATCGCTGATGAGCTGAATACGGTAAAGAGGGCTGGAAAGCTGGTTCAATGCAGCGGTCAACTGTGAAGCACGTCCCCGCCTCGAGGTCCTCTACAGCTTCTGGGTTTCTGCTGGACGCGCTTGCCACTGCTCAGCGAGAGGCAGATCACTACCGCACCAGTGTCGAGATGGCTCGGCACATCAGCTGGAGCGCGGACGCGAGCGGCGCCATTCGGACCGCCAGCGCCCGGTGGACCGACGTCACCGGCATCGATCTCGCCGAGGCGCTGGACAGCGGCTGGCTTCACGCACTTTATCCGGACGACGTCGAGCCGACTCTGCACGCCTGGCGTTTGGCGCTCGAGACCAGCTCGGCGGTCGACGTCGACTATCGTCTACGCACGCCCGGCGGCTATCGCTGGTTCCGCTCATGTGCCTCACCACGGGTGAATCGCTCGGGCGCGGTGCTCGGCTGGTTCGGCACGCTCGAAGACATCGACGATCGGAAACGGGCTGAGGCGGCCCTGCAAGCTAGCGAGGAACGCTTCCGCTTGGCCGCGGAGGCGGCAGGAATCGGTATCTGGGACTATGACGTCCTGCTCGGCAAACGTTTATGGTCGGACGTGTTTCGTGCCATGCTCGGTCTTCCTCCCGAGGTGCCGGCAGAGCCTGCTACCGCCCTCGCCTTGGTCGTTCCAGAAGACCGGCCCATCCTGCAGCAGCTCGTCGACTCGATCAGCCACGGCGACGCTCACCCTCGCTTCGAGCTGACGGTCCGCATTCACCGCGCCAACGACGGTGCGCTGCGCTGGATGCAGACCAGTGGTTGGCGAGTAAAGTCGGCGAATGGGCGCATCGAGCGCGTCCTCGTCACCGTCCGCGACGTCACCGAGCAACTCACCGCCGAGCAGCGAGTGCATTGGGCGGCCGAGCACGATCCGCTGACCGGGCTGGTCAATCGAGCCGCTTTCAACGGCCTTCTCGATGGAGCCATCGCTCGCGCGGATCGATCGGCCAAGGCAGTGCTCACGCTCGCGCTGTTCGACGTCGACCATCTCAAGGAAACCAACGATACCGTCGGGCACGACGCCGGCGACCTGTTGCTCAGGACCGTCGCGGAGCGACTCGTCGCCGCCCTTGGGGATGACGCTGTGATCGCGCGCCTTGGCGGCGATGAGTTCGCGGCGATCTTCGAGGCAGCCTCACAGGAGCCTGCGGTTGAACGCCTGCAAGCCGCATTGCGCGCGCTGCGCGCGCCCGTGGCGACCGACTCGATAACGCTCGACTGCCAGGCGACGGCGGGACTGGCCTTCTACCCGCAGGATGGGCGCGGCGCGCGTGATCTGCTCAAGACGGCCGATCTCGCACTTTATTCCGGCAAGGCGAGCGCGCGAGGAGAACTCTCGCGCTTTCGACCCGAGATGCGGTCGAGCATGCAGCGCCGAACGTCGATGCTTTCGGTCGCGCGGATGGTCGCGCGCGACGATCGCGTTGTACCGTTCTACCAACCCAAGGTGAGACTGAGCGACGGCACGCTGTCGGGGTTCGAGGCGCTCCTGCGTTGGCGGCATGACACGTTGGGCATTCAGGGGCCCGAAACGATCGCGGCCGCGTTCGACGATCTCACCGCGGCGATCTCGCTGGGTGAGCGGATGCTCGAGCAGGTCTGCGCCGATCTCGCGCGCTGGCGCGACACGGGCCTGCCGCTCACGCGCGTGGCGCTGAACCTGTCGCCTGCCGAGTTTCGCCGTGACGATCTGTTCGACCGCATCATGGCGCAGCTTGGCCGCTATGACTTGCCCGCCGAGCTTTTAGAGCTTGAGGTTACTGAAACGGTGTTCCTCGGCCGCGGAGCCGACACCGTGGGCGACACTCTGGCCGCGTTCCACGATGCCGGCGTCACCGTCGCGCTCGACGACTTCGGCACGGGCTACGCCTCGCTCAAGCATCTGCGGGAATTTCCGGTCGACGTCATCAAGATCGATCGCAGCTTCGTCGCAGATCTCCTGACGGATCCAGGCGACGCTGCCATCGTCAACGCCGTGCTGAGCTTGGCGAACCAACTCGGGATCGCGGTGGTCGCCGAAGGCGTGGAGACGTCGGAGCAGGCGGCCTATCTGCTCGCGCAGAACTGTGGCCATGCACAGGGCTATCTGTTCGGCCGGCCGATGCCCGCCAGAGCGGCGGAAGCGTTGCTCACAACGGCTTCAAAGAGCGGCGACGCCCACTAGCGTGCTATCAACGATGATCGCAAAATCTATGCTGAGCTCGGCTCCTACATGCCACTATTTGCCCGTCTTCGTTGGATCGCCGTCGCGAAGCGATGCACGCGCCACCGGCGGAGCCCTCCCACGCTCCACCGCTTGCTGCGACTCGACCAGGGAAGCGTAACGCTCAGCAAGTTCCGAGTGCATTTTCGCGATGCTCGGATCGCGCGCCTCGGCCGCACGCTTGCGATGCGTTGCTTCCCTCCGGCGGTAGTAGTCTAGCGAGTTCTCGTCGTTCATAGCGCACTCGGTTCGTGAGCCGACTTTAATCTAGATTAAAAAACGCTGCCTCTATCTCGGTCAAGCCCTCGCATCGTAGCACCGATGATTGGTGCTGCACACCAGGAGGCTGACCTCGGCTCGCGGCATGTCTGGCGAAGACTTAATCGTCGACGCCTCTGTAAAGAACCTGCCATCCGCTCGCGCAACGGCAAGCCTAGCTCGCTTCCACGCGCTAAACGCACCAGCTAAAAACATGATTGCCAAATCACCGCTGCACAACTGCGCTTCGCATGGGAGCGAGCTTCGCCAAGAACCGGTTTTGCGCAGCGAAAGGCACTCGCTCGGTGGCCATGGCTCGTTGCAGGTTCTCGACAAGCCGATTCAAGTCGGCTTGCTGCACGCCCATGTTGGTGTGCGCCGTCCGCATGTCCCTTCCGGTGTAAGTGCAACCGGCATTTAGAATATAACAGAACTGCTCGAAAATCACGCGACGCAGTCTTACCGCATCCTGGTTCTTGAAGATCTCGCCGATGTGGGGGTCAGCAAAGTTCGAAGTGACAAAGCTGTCGACGATACGACGGATGCCGGGCTGACCACCAAATTGCCGCGCCATACGGTCGCCCGAGAATGGCTTGGCTCCGGCGTTGGTTGGGTCGACGCGATATGGTGCGACCGCCTCTTCGCCCTGCGGAGCCGGCGCTGCAACCTGCGCAGTTGCGAGAAGGATCGACAGCAAGACCATCATCGGGATGTCTCCTATTGAACAGACAGCGTCAGAAACTACCTTGAAGCTGGACTAGCAACCCGCGCTGACCATCGACTGTGGCGATTGAGCCGAGATCGGCAAAGGCCATGGTTGCAGTAAGGTGCCCGCCGATGCCGTAGGCGGCAAAGATATCCCACGCGTCGTCCTCGCGAGCAAACGCGAGATTGTTGGGCTTCCTCCGGTATTCAGCGCCGACAACAAGGCGGCGGCTGAACTGATAACCAATCGAAGCCTCAGGAACGACACGCCTTTGTGTCCCGTTCGGCCCGCCGAAACCGAGCAACCCAAGCTGATTCGCCTTCGTCGCCCGGATGGTGGTGTTCACTAGCAGCGAGTAGTTCAAAATAAGCTTCGTGGCGGTCACATAGAGGTCGGCACCCGAGCGCTCGTGCGCCCCGACTGCTCGAGCCACGAGCGGGTCAAGACTTTTCTTGTACTGAACGCCAAGCGCGATGGCGGGCATCCAGGTCGGACCGAAGACCGTATCACCTGCCAGCTTGACCTTGGCCCCCCACACATCCTGGTCGAAGGAGAAGTTATCTCCGAGCCCAAGAGCTCCGCCAACTTTGTTTGTGTCGAACGACTGACGCGCGTAGCTAAGCTCCAGGCGATCCCGAAGGCCAACTGCCACCGAGAATGCCTTGAGGTCGTAGTCGGGCAGCGTGACAACGGTGACCGCTGCCTGTGCGCCAAAGCCGTCGCGTGTCTCGTTCCCCGAAATCACCGCCCAAGGTGCAAGCCCGCCTCCGGAGCTGCCCTCCACGGTCGAGATCCCGTTCGTCAGAAGGAGCTTGCCAGCCCCTCCCCCCTGTTGCGCGGCCGCCGGACTTGCCGCGGCGACCGATGCCAAAAGCACGAAGTAGATGGAGCGCGGTACCATAGGTTCCGCATCGCAGATTGTGGTTAAGTACTCACTTACGCGGATCGAGCAGTCGCGCTGCGGAATGGCCGTTCACCGATGTTTGACGACTGGCTGTCATAAGGCGCTCATGAGCAGATTTGCCCTGATCGCGTGTGCCAGCGCCTGTACGGCAGCGCAGGCCCAAGCGGCGACCGTCTCAGTCCACGTCGTCGATGCTGGCGGACAGCCGGTTTCGGATGCGGTCGTCACCATAAGACCGCCCGCAGGACCACCAACCCAGCCGATCCGCTTCGCCTGGCGCATGGCGATGGTGCAGAAGGACATCACTTTCAACCCGCATGTTCTGATAGTGCCGGTGGGCGCGACCGTCGCTTTTCCGAACCAAGACAAGGTTCGCCATCACGTCTACAGCTTCTCCAAGCCGGCCCGCTTCGAGCTGAAGCTCTTCGGCCGAGATGAGACGCGCAGCTACACCTTCACCGCACCGGGGGCAGTCGCGCTCGGGTGCAACATTCACGACACGATGAGCGGCTTCATCAAGGTCGTTGACACGCCGTTCGCCGGCAAGACGGATGCCGCAGGCAACGTCAGCATTCCCTCGGTGACGGCGGGCGCAGCGACGCTCACCGTGTGGCATCCGCGCTTAAAGGCTAAGGACAACGAAGCTAGCTTCGCGCTGCCCGTCTCAGCGATCGGCGACGTGTCGCGCCAGCTGCGGCTTAGTCTGCGCTGATCGCTGTGTTTATCGTTCCCCAGATCGTGCGCGCGGTGCGGCGACGCATCGTCGGCTCGTTATCGGCGAAGCTGACGCTGTTCTACGCGACGCTGATCGCCGTCATCGTCGTGACGACGCTCGGCACGGCGAAGGCAGGTATCAGCGGCTATGCCGAACGCATGATCCGAAGCGAGATGGTGAGCGGCGCGGCTGTGTTCGACCGCGTTATCACCATGCGATACGCGCAGCTGGGCGATGCGGGCCGCGTGCTCGCCGCAGACTTTGGCTTTCGCACGGCCGCAGCGACCGGCGACGCTCCGACGATCGCCTCCGCGCTTGACTCGCTGCGTGCCCGCTTGCGGCTTGATGAGGCCGTCTACGTCTCGACCGCCGGGCGGGTGATAGGCTTTCGCCGCAAGTTGGCACAACGGGAAGCCACGGCGCTGCGCGACGCACTGGAGGATGGCAGCACCAGCGGTATTCTGACCATCGGGGACCGGCACTTCAACGCCACTGCCGCGGAAATCCAAGCGCCAGTCACGATAGGCTGGGTCGTCTTCGCCAACGCGCTGGATACACGCGAGATGGCCCGCCTTTCGCGGTTGTCCGCCATAAACCTGTCGCCGCGGGTTGTGCCTGCCGTCAACCTCTCGCCGAGCGAGCGCTCCGGCGCCGTTGTGGAGAGGCGGGTGAGCGGCCAAGACATGCTGCTGCAGGCTACGCCGCTCGCCACCTTCGGGCGCGGCCGACCGCAAATGCTGGTGTTGCAGTATAGCGTCACCCGCGCGATGGGTGATTACGCTCCCATCCTTTGGTTGCTGTTCGCCTGCGGCGTCGCCGGAACTGCCTTGGCCGCGCTTGGCAGCTGGCTTCTCGCGAAACGGATCACTCGACCGATCGCGACGCTCGACGCTGCGGCACGCCGAGTGGCTCAGGGTGAATACGCCCAAGTGCCCGTTACCACGCGAGACGAGCTCGGCACTCTGGCTGAAAGCTTCAACCGCATGGTCGATGACATCGGCCAGCGCGAACGTCAAATCACTCATATGGCGCTGCACGACGGCTTGACCGGGCTAGCCAACCGAGCACTGCTGGGAGAACGCCTTAGTGCACTGTCGCTCCGTCCCACAGTCGGTCGGCAGCATGCGCTCTTCTGCCTCGATCTCGACAACTTCAAGGTTGTCAACGATACGCTGGGCCATCCGACGGGCGACGCGTTGCTCTGCGAGATCGCTCGGCGCCTCTGCGACGTTGCGGGTGACGGCTTCGTCGCGCGGCTCGGTGGCGATGAATTCGCCCTGGTCGTCGACGACCTGCGCTTCTCTCACGCTCGATTCGCGCACGAGCTCATCCGTGCCGTGTCTGCACCCTGCGTCGTCAATGGGCACCGAATCGTGCCGGGTACCAGCGTCGGGATTGCCATCTTCGGACCGGACGGTGGAGATGCGATGACGTTGGCGAAAAACGCGGACCTCGCCCTCTACCGCGCCAAGCACGAGGGGCGCGGGGGGTTTCGCTTTTTCGAGGCCGCGATGGACGCGGAGGCACAGCGACGCCGACAGATGGAGCTCGATCTTCACGATGCGATTGAGCACGGTCACTTATTCCTGATGTTCCAGCCTCTCTTCAACCTGTCCGAGGGGCGTATCTCCGCGTTCGAGGCGCTGCTGCGCTGGCAACATCCCGAACGTGGCACGATCCCGCCGGCCGACTTCATCCCGCTCGCTGAAGACACCGGTTTGATCGTCCCGATCGGTGCATGGGTGATTCGCGAGGCGTGCAGGATCGCTTGCGACTGGCCAGATCACGTCCGTATCGCGGTAAACGTCTCACCGGTACAATTTCGCAATCCGGGGCTGAGCGCGGTAATACTTCAGGCGCTTGCGGAAAGCGGGCTCGCGCCTGAAAGGCTGGAGCTCGAGATCACCGAGAGCCTGTTCATCGACAATCCTCAGACGACGCTGGCGTCGTTGCATAGCTTACGGAACCTCGGCGTGCGGGTGGCATTGGACGATTTCGGCACGGGCTATTCCTCCCTCAGCTACCTGCGCTCCTTTCCGTTCGACAAAATCAAGATTGATCGCAGCTTTATCATCGATTTGCTGAACAGCGACGGAGCTACCGCCATCATCAAATCGATCACGACGCTCGCAGAAGCGCTTGGGATGGAGACGACGGCCGAAGGAGTTGAGAATGCCGGTCAGCTGGATATCCTTCGCGCGCAAGGGTGCAGCCATATTCAAGGCTACTACTTCAGCAAACCGATCGGCGTGACCGAGATCACCGCGTTGATGGCTTCAAAGGCCGAGGACGGGGCGAACCTCCAGATTGAACCAACAGACATCTCTTGGGCACCTTCCACTCGGATGTGAGCGTCGCCTCACCCCAATCCTGTTCGCCAGGCTTTACGCTTGTTGGCTAAGACGGTCACCTCCACTCTCATCGCGCTGACCCACCTCCAGACATTCCCGCCCTATGTTCGGCGTCCCAACTTTGGCCATTCGTTTACGTTGGCGGGGCGCACAAGTTTGGACCGCGCAATCCATTCTCTCTCCAACCAGCTTCTCGCAATCGTGATGCTCTGGAGATCGCAGATCCGCGACTTGTAGTTGTACGCTTGGGAGCCGGCCAACCGATCGAAGGAAACATCGAATAAGAAGCCGGCTCAGGCTTTTCAGCTGTACAGGGCTGAACGCAGACCGTTCAATCCTGTAAGTTGTCGACCATCGACAATCGGCCCATCTGCCCCGTCGATGAAACAAGCAATCTGCTCAGTGACGTTTCCTGGTGCACCTGTCGATAACTCGATCATTACGTCAATTGAACCCGCGGCTCCGATCTTGGCTGCTTCCCCACCTGACCTCTCGTGCCAACTGCCATCTCGGCGGCGCAGCGAAAAACAGATCCGATCATCACCTCACCGCGGCTCGAGACAGCCATCCCTCTACGCCTGAGCACTCATCGGAGAACAAGCTATGCGAACCTGGCTCATCACAGGCTGTTCCAGCGGTTTCGGCCATCGCCTCGCGCTCGCCGCCGCACGGCGCGGCGATCAGGTGATCGCGACGGCGCGCGACGTCCGGACCATCGCCGCGATGGCAGAGCCGTTCGAGGGCCGGCTGATCACGCTTCCGCTGGACGTGACCGACAGGCGCGCAGCCGAGGCGGCGGTCGCAAAGGCGGTGAAGAACTTTGGCGGCTTCGACGTGCTCGTGAACAATGCCGGCTACGCCCTGTTCGGCGCGATCGAGGAAGGTACCCCCGAGGAGTATCGCCCGCTGTTCGAGGTGAACGTCTTCGGCCTCATCGAGACCATCAGGGCGGCCCTGCCCGTCCTACGCCGCTCGGGTGGAACCATCGTCAACCTGTCCTCCGGCGCCGGCATCGCCGGCCGGGGTGGCGGAGGCTATTATCACGCCACCAAATTCGCCGTGGAAGGGATCTCCGAGGCGCTCGCCGACGAGCTGGCGCCCTTCGGCATCCGCGTGCTCATCGTCGAACCCGGCCCCTTCCGCACCGACTTTCTCGGACGCTCCATCGCGATGACGGCGCGGCAGATGCGGGAATATGCCGCGAGCTCGCGCCGCCACTATCGCGACACCAACGACGGCCATCAGGCGGGCGATCCCGACAAGGCGGTCGCGGTCATCCTGGCGGCGGTCGACGCCGAGGACGCGCCGCTCCACCTGCCGCTCGGCGGCGCCGCGCACGCGATCGCCGAACGCAAACTGGCAGCCTTCCGCCGCGACTTGGACGCTTGGCGCGACCTCACGCTCGCCACCGACTTCGCCGCGTGCTGAGCGCCGCTCGCGCGCTTTCCAGCCTTCACCACCACACGGGAGAACGAGCGATGATCGCGGCTCTGACCGGCTTCACCCAGCGACCGGTGACAGCGAACGGCATCAGCATCAACGCGGTGACGGGTGGCGCCGGGCCGCCGATCCTCCTGCTCCACGGTTGGCCGGAGACCTGGTGGGAGTGGCATAAGGTAATGCCGCTCCTCGCCGAGCGGTTCAGCGTCGTGGCGATCGACCTGCGCGGCGCAGGCTTCTCCGACTGTCCGCAGGGCGGCTATGACAAAGCGACCATGGCGCGCGACGCGCATGCAACGATGGTCGCGCTCGGCCATGAACAATATGCCGTGTGCGGCCATGACATCGGCGGCATGGTCGCGCTGGCACAGGCCGCGCTCCACCGCGACGCCGTCACCCATCTGGCCGTACTCGACGTGCCGCTGCCCGGCTGGAGCCAGTGGCAGGCGACGGTCGCGCGGCTGTGGCACTTCGGCTTCCACATGAACCGCGACCTGCCTGAGCGGCTGATACAGGGACGTGAATACGACTATATCGCCGCCTTCATGGCCGAGCGCTTCTACGACCACAGCCGCTTCGACCCCGGCGACGTGGCGGTCTACGCGCGCGCCATGGCGCTGCCCGGCCGGCTGCGCGGCGGCCTGGAATGGTACCGCGCCCTCGCCGCCGATCATGCCGCCGCGCTCACGTACAAGCAGCGGCCGCTTGCCATTCCCGTGCTGGGGCTCGGTGGCGACGCGCGCTTCGGCGCTCAGATGGTGCCGATGCTGGAGGAATTCGCCGAGACGGTGAGCGGCGGCGCGATCGCGCAGTGCAGTCACTATGTCGCCGACGAACGGCCGGACGCGGTCGCCGCCGCGCTGATCGAGTTCGTCGCCCGCGGTTGAAGCGCGCCCCGCTCCTTTTCCCATCCACTCTGATGCAGAGGACAATGACCATGACCGATCCTGTCACCCGCGGCATCAACCACATTGGCATGACGGTGCCCGATCTCGCCGCCGCTCTGTCCTTCCTGTCGGAGGCGTTCGACGGACAGCTCATCTACCAGTCGTTCGGTCCGCAGGATCCGCCGCGGCAAGGGCCCGATTTCGAACGTGCGGTCGACGCCATTCCCGGGACGGTCGTGCGCGCGCAAGCGATGGTGAAGATCGGCACCGGACCCGATATCGAATTGTTCGAGATGCACGGTCCCGAGCAGGCAGCGCCGGTGCGGGCGAGCGACTTCGGCATCACCCACTTCGCGCTGTACACCAACGACATCGACGCGGCGGTCGCGCGCTTCAAGCGGGCCGGCGGCACGCCGCTGACCGCGCCGCGCGCCATCCCTTATGCGACCGAGCGCGGCACCGGCAACAAGGTGTGCTACTGCCGGGCGCCCTGGGGCACCACGGTCGAGTTCATCACCACGCCGGATCGGATGCCCTACCACGACCAGACCGACCTGCGCCGGTGGCAGGACGACGACTGAGCAGTCACGAAGATGCCCGCGCCATCGTCGGATCACGGCAACACCGCTCGAAGATGCGTCTCGACGGTTTGGATGAAGGCGCGCAGGCGCTGCAGATGCTTGAGATCGCGATGGTAGCCCATCCAGATGTCGCGGCTGGGCGGCTCGGCCGGCAGGTCGAGACGCCGCAGTCCCGGCACCTGGTCGCCGACCGCACGAGGGAGCACGGCGATGCCGACGCCCTGGCGGCACAGATGCGCCTGCACGTTCCTGTTGTTCGATCGCACGACTGGCGCCGCAAGGGGGAAGCTCGCCTCGAGCCAGTCGATATCGGGGAAATGCCCGGTGGAGGTGTCGTGGGTGATCAGACGAAAGCCCGTGCCGTCACCGAATACGGGCTCGGGCGCCCCCGCCGCGACGTAAATGCCGTAGTTCAAGCGGGCGAGCCGTCGCTGCACGATATCCGAGGTTTCGAAGGGAACGATGCGGAAGGCGATGTCCGATTCACGCTGCGCGAGACTGAACAGGCGCGTGCCGGTGAGGATCTCGACTTCGACACCGGGATAGGCGCTCGTGTAGTCGGCGACGATCGCGGGGAGCACATAGGCGCCGAACCAGTCGGCCGAGGCGATGCGCAGCGCGCCGCGGAGCGCCTGCTCCTGCCCGGCAAGCCGTCGCTCGAGCGCCAGCGCGCCTTCCTCCATCTGCTCCGCCAGCGCCACGATGGCGCTTCCCTCCTCGGTCAGCACGAGGCCGTCGGCGGTCCGCTGGAACAGGATCTGACCGGTCGCCTCCTCAAGCGCGCGGAGGCGGCGCCCGACGGTGGGATGGCTGAGGCGCAGCGCGCGGGCCGCGCCGCCCAGCGTGCCCGACCGCATCACGGCCAGGAAGATGCGGACGTCGCTCCACTCCATCTCGGTCCTTCCACTATACCCGCGCGACCGCGCGCGACCTTCTCCTATACGAGCGTCCGCGGCCTTTCAGTTCAACCCGCCGATGCGCGCGCGCCCCGCCGCGGCGCGGACGAGGAGCGGGCAGCGCCGCTCGATCGACCGCTCGGCAAAAGAAAGGATCGAGGCGCGTGACCGAGATCGCCCGGCGAGCGAATAACAGACCATGCGACGCGAGCTTCTCTCGAGACTGATCCCCCGGTCGTCGCCCGACGCCGCGCGGGTCAGCCGTGACCGTCCGGCGCCGCCCGCGCCGGACGAGTGGGGCAAGCTGATGGCCGCCGCCCAGGACGGACATGGCGGCGCGTACCGCCGGCTGCTCGCGGAGACGTCGGCATGGCTGACGCGCTATTTCACCCGGCGGCTGCCCGCCGGCGAGGTGGACGACGCCGTCCAGGAGACGCTGATGGCGGTGCATCGCCGCCGCCACACCTACGATCCGCGCTACCCGTTCGGACCGTGGCTCGCGGCGATCGCCAAGAACAAATGGGTCGACCAGCTGCGGAGCCTGGCACGGCGACCGGACGATGAGCTGTCCGAGGAGGTCGCGATCGGCGACCATGAGGCGGCGGTGGTCAGCAGCTCCGTGCTCGCCACCCTGCTCGAGGCGCTGCGCCCGGCGCAGGCACAGGCGATCCTGCTGGTGAAGGTGCACGGATATAGCGTCGAGGAGGCCTCGTCGCGGATCGGCCTGTCGCCCTCGGCCGTGAAGATGAACATCCACCGTGGCCTCGCCCGGCTCACGGCTTTGATCGAGAAGACCACCGATGTCGAATGACGCCCTGATCGCCGCGCTCTCGTCCGGCCTCGCGCCTGTCCAGCGCCGCAGCCTCATGCGCGAGGGCGCGCTCCTCATCGCGCTGTGCGGGATGGAGCTGGCGCTGTTCCTGGCGATGGGCGCGATGCGGCCGGACATGCGTCACACGGCGGACTCGCCCTATCTGATGTGGCGGGTGGGAAGCCTCGCGCTCCTCGCCGTGACGGCCTGCGCGGTGGCGATCCGCTCCTTCTCGCCGGCGGCGCGGACGCGACCGGGCCTGATCTTCGCCGGCGGGCTGGCGGCCGCGGCGATCGTCGCGGGCGTGTTCGTCACCCCTTCGGGCGCGGCGCACCGCGCGCTGCTCGACCGTATCGACCCGGCGAGCGGGATCGTGTGCGCCACGTCGATCGTCGTGCTCTCGCTGCCGGTTATGGCGTTGCTCGGCGCGCTGATGCGACGCGCCGCACCGACCCAGCCGCGGCGCAGTGCGCTCGCCGCCGGGCTTGCCGCCGGCACCTGCGGCGCCTTCGTCTTCGCCTTCTGCTGCCCCTTCAACGACCCGCTCTACGCGGTGGTCTGGTACAGCATCGGCTGCGGCGCCGTGACCGCCACGGCGCGATGGTGCCTGCCGCGACGCCTCCGCCTCTGACCTGATGTGCCGCGGCCAGCCTGGCCGCGATCGACCCAACCGCCGCCGCCCGACCCAGTTCGCCGGGAGCGACGACGCGCGCCCTCACCCCGAAAGGAACCTGCCATGACGATCAATGCTGACACGAAAGCGCCCGACCTGAGCTGGCTCAGGGCCTATTATTACCTCCGCTTCGCGGTGGCTGCCGCCTGGGTCGCGCTGGCCTTCACGATCGCCGGCACGAGGCCCGCGCTCGCCGCCGCGATGCTCGTCGCCTACCCGGCCTGGGACGCGCTGGCGAACTATCTCGACGCCGCGCGCAGCGGCGGGCTCGCGCGCAACAAGAGCCAGATGCTCAACTTCGCGGTGAGCGCGATGACCGCGGTGGCGGTCGGCGCGACCCTCCCGCGCGGGCCGCACGCGGTCCTGCAGGTCTTCGGCGTCTGGGCCGTCCTGTCCGGTCTGTTCCAGCTCGCCACCGGCGTGCGACGCTGGAAGACCTATGGCGCGCAATGGGCGATGATCCTGAGCGGCGCGCAGTCCGGTCTCGCGGGTGCACACATGCTGAGCAAGGCCGCCGGGCCCGCCGCGGTCGGCATCGCCGACATCGCGCCCTATGCCGCGTTCGGCGCCTTCTACTTCCTCGTCTCGGCCGTCTCGCTGACGATCAGCACCGCACGCCGCCGCGCCAAGGTTGCCGCCACCTGAGCGGCCTCGCCACCATGACGTGCGCCTTAGCCTCGCTTGGTCGCGCGCGTGCCCGTCTCGTGCGGGCCCACCACCTCTGCCACAAGGCCCAGCGCCTCACACGATCAAGGTACGCCTAGCATGCGGAGCTTCGACGCCATCATCATCGGTGCCGGCCAGGCCGGGCCGGCGCTCGCCGCCAGGCTCAGCGCCGCGGGCCAGACCGTCGCCATCATCGAGCGACATCGGGTCGGCGGCACCTGCGTCAACACCGGCTGCCGGCCGACCAAGACGCTGGTGGCCAGTGCCTACGCGCTCCATACCGCGCGACGCGGGGCGGACTATGGCTTCACCGCCACCTCCGTCACCGTCGACATGGGCGCGGTGGCCGCGCGCGCCGACGCCGTCATCCAGACCGGCCGCCGCGGCAACGAGGCGTGGCTCTCCGGACTGACCGGCGTCGAGCTGATCCGCGGCCACGCCCGCTTCGAGTCCGCCATTGTCGTCGCCGTGGCGGGCGAGCGGCTGACCGCGCCGCGCATCTTCATCAACGTCGGCGGTCGCGCGGCCGTCCCGGACCTGCCGGGTATCGACGACGTCCCGTTCCTGACAAACACCGGCATGGTCACGCTTGACACGCTGCCGCGCCACCTGGTGGTGATCGGCGGCAGCTATATCGGGCTGGAGTTCGCGCAGATGTACCGCCGCTTCGGCGCGGCGGTGACGATCGTCGAGCGCATGGACCGGCTGATCGCGCGCGAGGACGAGGACGTCTCCGCGGCGGTGCGCGCGATCTTCGAGGCCGAGGGCATTACCGTGCTGACCGGCGCAGACTGCATCGGCTTCGAACGCCGGGGTGATGAGGTCGCGGTGCGCGTCGACTGTGCCACCGACGCGTCGCCGCTGCGCGCCAGCCACGTGCTGATGGCCGTGGGCCGGAGGCCGAACACGTACGATCTCGGGCTCGAGGCAGCCGGCGTCGAGGTCGACCGGCGCGGTTACATCATCGTCGACGACCACCTCGAGACCAGCACTTCCGGCATCTGGGCGCTCGGTGACTGCAACGGGCGCGGCGCCTTTACCCACACGGCGTACAATGATTTCGAGATCGTCGCGGCCAACCTGCTCGATGGCGAGGAGCGGCGCGTCAGCCAGCGTCTGCCCGGCTATGCACTCTATATCGATCCCCCGCTCGCCCGCGTCGGCCTGACCGACGCGCAGGCACTCGCGACCGGCAGGCCGCTGCTGCGCGCGACGCGGCCGATGACGCGCGTCGGCCGTGCGGTCGAGAAGGGCGAGACGCAGGGCTTCATGAAGATCGTCGTCGACGCGGAGACGCGTCGCGTGCTCGGCGCGGCGATCCTCGGCACCGGCGGCGACGAGGCGATCCACGGCGTGCTCGACATGATGAACGCCGACCAGCCGATCGAGCAGCTTCGCTGGGCGGTGCCGATCCACCCCACCGTGTCGGAGCTGATCCCGACGCTGTTGCTCGACCTCGAACCCTGGAACGGAGCGGCGTGATGCGCATGATTGGCCTGATCGGTGGCATGAGCTGGGAGAGCTCGGCGACCTATTACCGCCTGCTCAACGAGGGCGCCCGCGCACGCCTGGGTCCGACCGCCTCGGCTCGCTGCCTCTTGTGGTCGTTCGACTTCGCGGAGATCGAGGCGCTGCAACACGCCGGCGATTGGGACGGTCTCAGCGCGCGGATGGTGGACGCCGCCCGGCGGCTAGAGGCGGCCGGCGCGGATGCTGCTGATCTGCACCAACACCATGCACCGGATGGCGCCGGAGGTGCAGGGGGCGGTCGGCGTCCCCCTGGTCCACATCGCCGACGCCACCGCGGAGCGGATTGTCGCCGCTGGTCTGCGGACGGTCGGCCTGCTCGGCACCGCCTTCACGATTGAGCAGGACTTCTACAAGGGGCGGCTGCGCGACGCCTTCGGTCTGGAGGTAATCGTGCCCGAGGCGGCGGATCGCGCGACCGTGCACCGGATCATCTACGACGAACTTGTCGCCGGGCGGGTCGAGCCCGCCTCGCGCGAGGCTTACCGAGCGGTTATCGCTCGGCTCGTCGCGTTCGGCGCCGAGGCGGTGATCCTCGGCTGCACCGAGATCATGATGCTGGTGGGGCAGGACGACAGCCCCGTGCCGATCTTCGACACCACCGCGCTCCATGTGGTCGCCGCGCTCGACCGCGCGTTGTCGGTCGAGAGCGACAACGAAGCGCGGGGGAGGGTCGGATGAGCCAAGCCACTGCTACCGCCGCGGCGCGGCAGCCCGGCGCGGCCAGCGTGACCCGCTTGCTGCTCGCGTCGGCGTCGGCCGCGCTCCTCATCGGCGCGGCCGAGCCGGCGCCGCGCCTGATCGTGACGCTCCGCCCCGACCTCGCCGCGGACGCGCGCGGGCGGCTGCTGGTGTTCGCCACGCCGGCGAGCGGCGCGGACGCACGCGGCGGCGACGCGGTCGACTTGGAGCGTGGCCGACACGTCTGGGTGGCCGGTCGCGACGTGGCGGGGTCCGAGCCGGGGCGCTCGGTGACGATCGACGGGGCCACAGACGCCTTCCCGGCGAGCCTCGCCTCGCTGGCACCCGGCAGCTACCACGTGCAGGCGGTGCTCGACCGCGACGGCGACTATAACTTCGCGGGCCGGGCACCCGGCGATCTCCTGTCCGAGGTCGTGACCGTGCGTCTCCCGCTCGCGTCGCCCCCGACACTGCAGCTCGACCACGCCGTGCCGCCGGCGACCGACCAGTTCGACACCGCCGGCCTGCCTCCCGCAGCGGCCGCGCAGATCACTGCGTCGCGTCCGCACCTTCACGACGAGCGGATCGCCTCCCGCGCGCTGACGCGCTTCCGCGGAGAGCGCCAGGCCGTGGCGGCGTGGGTGCTGACCCCGCCCGGCTATGATCCCGCATCGCGCCGAACCTATCCGACGGTCTTTACGGCGGGCGGGTTCGGCGTCCGGCACAAGCTCGGCGGCCAGCAGCTGTCGCGGATGTGGCATCTGATGGAGACCGGCGCGATCCCGCCGATGATCTGGGTCGCGCTCGACCACGTCACCGCGACGGGCACGACCGAGTTCGCGGACAGCGCCAGCAACGGCCCATGGGGCGAGGCGCTGGTGCGCGATGTCATCCCCGCACTCGAGACACGTTATCGAATGGACGCGCGGCCGTCCGGTCGCTTTCTGACGGGTCACAGCTCGGGCGGCTGGTTCGCGCTATGGGCGATGGTGCGTTACCCGCGAGTGTTCGGTGGCAGCTGGGCAACCGCGCCGGACCCTGTCGACTTCCACGACTTCATCGGTGTCGATCTCTACGCCCGCGACGCGAATATGTATCGTGCAAGCGACGGAGCGCAGCGTCCGCTCGAGCGCGACCATGGCGAGGTTCTCGACACGATCGAGGGTGCCGCCCTGCTGGAGCGCGTTCTCGGTCGCGAGGGTGGGCAGCTCCACTCGTTCGAGTGGGTGTTCTCGCCCCGACGTTCGGACGGCAACCCCGCCCCTTTGTTCGATCGCGCGACCGGCGCCGTCGACTTTGCCGTGGCCGCTTACTGGCGCGAGCATTATGATATCGTGCGCAAGCTCCAGGCCGAGTGGCCTCGCCAGCGCGGGCAGCTCGGTGGCAAGCTCCATGTCATCGTCGGGGACGCCGATTCCTATTACCTCGACGGCCCGGTTCACCGGCTCGACGCCGCGCTGCGCCGGCTCGGCGACCGCGCCAACATCCGCTTCGTGCCCGGCGCGACCCACAGCATGGCGGAACTCTACGCCAGCGCCGGCGACCGCAACGCGCTGTGGGAGGAGATGACCCGCGCCATGTATGCCGCGGCCAGGCCAGGCGAGACGTGGGACGGAGGCTATGGAAAGGTCCCTGCCGCCACGCCGGCGCGTCCGGCCACCCAACCCGACAGGGCATCATGAGATGACGTTTCGTGCGATGCTGACGCTCGCGGTGGCTGCCGCGCCTGCGGCTGCGGCGCCCTCGCCGGCTCCCGCTGTGCTGCCGGTGGATGCCGCCCTCGCACGATGGGACATGGCGGAAGCGCGCTCGCTCGCCGCGACGATGCCGGCGGGCGCCGACCGCTGCGCCGCGGAGGGCATCATCGCCAGCCGTGCCAACCAGCTCGAAACGGCGGCGAAGCTGCTCCCGCCGTGCCTGACCGCGCTGGAGCGGAACGGATCGCGTCGTGCCGAACCAGTGTTCGAGACGCTGCTCGATACCTACCTGCGTCTCGGTGAGTACGGAAAGCACCATGCCCTGTTGGCGCGCTGGCTCGGCACGCGAAGAGAGCGCATTGATCCGAACAGGCTGTCGGACCTCCGCGATCAACTCGCGAACGCGGCGGTGTTGCGTGACCTGCCCAGGCCGTCGGTGACGGGACGCCGGACCGCGATGCTGCGCACCTACCTCAATGTACTAGGCACCCGAACCGTCGATCTGACCGTGCGTAATGTCACGCTCCCGTGGTTGATCGACACGGGCGCGAATCTCTCGGTCGTGTCCGAGACCGCCGCGCGTCGCCTGCGACTGGAGGTCCGTGACGCCGGCTACCATGTCGCCGGGTCGACCGGCCATGCGGTGACCGTGCGGCTCGCCGTGATCGACGAACTCCCGGTCGGCGGCGTGATCCTTCGGAACGTGGTGGCGATTGTCGTTCCCGATGCAGCGCTGCGGATTCGGGCACCGCACGCGGACTATCGGATCGACGCCGTCCTCGGCTTGCCGGCATTAACGCAGCTCGGTCATTTCCGGATCGAACGGGAGGGCACCATGACGATCGACCGCGCCGCGCCGCCGCTTCGCTTGGGCGCACCGCTCTTCATGAACGCGCTGACGCCGCTGGCCGAGGTGGAGATCGCCGGGCGCAGAGGGCTGATGAACATCGACACGGGGGCGAACCGGACCACGCTCTACGCGAGCTACGCCGCACGCCTCACCGATCGCGCACCGCTCTGGTCGAGGCAGCGCGCTACCACCCTGGGACTGGGCGGCGGCAGCGATGCCGACGCCGCGGTCGAGCCCGAGTTGACGATCGGCGTCGGGGCCGCGAGAATCGCGGAACATGGCGTGTCCGTCGCGCTCGACGGAGACAGAGCGTCCCCGATCCTCGGCAATCTCGGACAATCGGGACTGTCGGCGAGGTGTAGCTACACCTTCGACTTCCGCTCGATGCGGCTCCTGCTCGGCGACGAGCCGCCGAAAGCAGGCACCTGCCGGGCGGATGGTTGACGAGACCGCGCGCGATTCGATGCGGTTCATGGCTTACACGGCGACACGGGCCTGATGCTGCCGGGCGCAGGCGAAACGGGACTGGAACGGCAGATGATAACGGATGAGCGATCGCTCCGGCTGGCGGCACGGACGATACCGACTCCAACCTCGATCAGCGTGGAGGCTCGCGCCGCGCTGGAGCAGCTCATCGGGACGGACGGCGTGCCGCTCAACGGGTTGTTCGAGCTGCCGGCGCACGACGACGTCGCGGGTTGGGAGAAGGTCAAAGCGGCGGTGGACGCCAATTACGCGCGCCTGCTCGCAGCCGCATCCGACATGCCCGGAGCGATCGTGGCGACGACCCGGTTCGAGGGTGCACTGGTCCACGTCGCCACGCCAGCGGATGTGATCGCGAGCGACGCGGTCTATTTGGAGCTACACGGCGGCGCCCTGGTCTTCGGTGGGGGCGATGCCTGTCGCCACGGCGCGCGCGTGCAGGCCGATCAGCTCGGCGTGACGGTGTGGAGCATCGACTATCGCCTGCCACCCGAGCATCGCTATCCGGCGGCGCTCGACGACTGTTTGGCGGTCTATCGCGCGGCGCAGGAGCGTCACCCTGCCCGTCGTATCTTCGTCGGAGGTCGCTCGGCGGGGGGCAATCTGGCGGCCGCGATGCTGTTGCGCGCGAGGGACGAAGGCCTGTCGATGCCCGCCGCGCTGGTGCTGCTGTCGCCCGAGGTCGACCTGACGGAGAGCGGCGACAGCTTCGCCGTCAACGCCGGGGTCGATGTCATGCTGCCGGGTTCGCTGATGGCGAATAACCTTCTGTATGCCGGCGGCGTCGACCTGGCCCATCCCTATCTCTCCTCGCTGTTCGGCGACCTCACCGGCTTCCCGCCCACGCTGCTTCTGACCGGTACGCGCGACCTGTTCCTGTCGAACACGGTGCGCATGGACCGCCGGCTGCTCGCCGCGCAGGTGCCCGCCGAGCTCCACGTGTTCGAGGCGATGCCGCACGGTGGCTTCGGCGGAACGCCCGAGGATCGAGACGCCGCGCGCGAGGTCACCCGCTTCGTGCACGATCGGCTCTCGCGCATCTAATTCGTCCGCCTGCGCTGCCGAAGAAAAGTCACTGTTTGCGTCGATTGCCGCCATGTTGCGGGTCGCTGAAGCCTGCCACGAGCGTCGCAGCGATCGCCTGCGCGGCCAAGGCGAGCTCCTCGTCGGCGATCTCACCCGCGGTCCAGAACGACAAAACGCCGCGGAAGCCGAGCGCGAGTTGGACCGACAGTTCCGCCACGTCCCGACTCCGGTCGCCTGAGCTCGGCGCCTCCTCAACCTGTGTCGCCAGCGCCCACAAGGCGGTCGAATGCGCCAGCACCTGCCCCGGGGATGGTCCGGCCGTACCGATCCAGCTCATCACCGCACGATTGACCTCCGGCTGCTCGAGCATCACCGCCACCGCCAGCTCGACCGCCAATCGCACCCGCGCCATGAGATCGCGCGGCGCCGGCGCCGCTTCGAACCGTGCGATCATCGCGTCAATGCGGCGTGCGGACAGAGCGTGCATGATCGCGGCCTTGCCGCCGAACTGATTGAACGGCGTGACGAAGCTGACCCCGGCTTCGGTTGCGAGGTCGCGCATAGAATAGGTCGCGCGACCATCGCGCAGCAGCCTCTCCGCCGCATCGAGCACGCGCTGACGTACAGGTTCGCCCCTGCTGATCTTGCCTGGCTTGTCGTCGGTCATCAGCTAACTATATCATGATACACTTGATTGCCATCATAGGAGATAGCTCATGCCCCACGAGGTTCCAAAAACCTTCCTCATCACCGGCGTCAGTTCCGGTCTTGGCCGCGCCTTTGCCGCCGGTGCTCTCGCCGCCGGCCATCGCGTCATCGGAACGGTGCGCAAGCAGGACGACGCCGACACGTTCGCCGCGCAGGATGCCGGGCGGGCTCACCCGCTCCTTCTCGACGTGACCGACTATGCGCGCATCCCGGATGCGGTAGCCGCGGCCATCGCGCGGGTCGGCCACATCGACGTGCTCGTCAACAACGCCGGTTATGGCCACGAAGGCGCACTCGAGGAATCGTCGATCGACGAGCTTCATCGCCAGTTCGCTGCCAACGTATACGGCCCCGTCGCGATGATGAAGGCGGTCTTGCCGGGCATGCGTCAGCGCCGCCGCGGTCACATCGTCAACGTCACCTCCATGGGCGGCTTCATCACCATGCCCGGGATCAGCTTCTACTGCGGCAGCAAGTTCGCGCTCGAAGGCATCTCCGAGGCACTTGGCAAAGAGGTCGCCGATCTTGGCATCCGCGTCACCTCGCTAGCACCGGGGCAGTTCCGCACAGACTGGGCGGGCCGTTCGATGGAGCGCACCCCCCGCAGCATCGGCGATTACGACGATGTCATCGACCCGGTCCGCGCCGCAAGAGAGGCGAAGAGCGGTCATCAACCCGGCGATCCTACGAGAGCGGCACAGGCGCTGCTCACACTGATAGATGCGGAGACACCTCCCACACGGCTCTTTCTCGGCGACGATGCTCTCCAGCTTGTCGGCAAGAAAATCGACGGCATGCGAGAAGAGATCGCACGCTGGGAGCCGCTGTCCCGATCAACAGCGTTTTCTTCGTAGCGGAGATGAGGAGTATGCGGCGAGGTGTATGGACCCAACAACGGTCATTCCGAAGGTTCTGATTGCTTCCCAACTCTCGCCATTCGTTCATGTCGATGCGGCGCCTAAGCTGACACCCAGGGCAGCCGTACCCTCTCCCTCAATCACCAACTCGGGTTGCGGCGGCGACCGTTGCGGCAAGCGCGTCCTCAGCCCTCTGCCTCAAGGCAGGGTTGGTGGAACACAGATCCCGACGCATCCCTCGGGCGCTCGACTCACGACAGAGGCAATCAACGCCAGCTGTTCCGCCGTCATGCCGTCCGCTCCCCTTGTTCTCGTGCTCGCTGACCCATAGTCCGACCCGCGGCTCGAAGCCGCGCATTGCAGACGCTGGGAACGTTTAGCCGTTGAGCCGGCCGGGCCACGCGGATCTGCGCACGCGCGTGTCCGTCTCGTTCGCCTCCTCGGCACTCGGACTAACCAGAGTGAGGCCGACTTGCGCTGACAGGGCCTCCGGCAGCGTCGGTGCGGTCACGTCGTCGATCTCGAACCTGTCTCGTCCCAGCTCCTTGGCCCGGTACAGCGCCCGATCCGCCCTCGCGATGACCGTATGAAGCGGCTCTCCGTCGGCCGACGACGTGAGGCCGGCGCTGAAGCGCACCTGCATCCCCGACACCTTGGTCTCGACCTGCTCAGGGAGCCTGCTGCGGATTCCCTCGAGAACTTCCAGCGCGTGGGCTGCAGACCGGTGCCGGAAAACCATGACGAACTCCTCGCCTCCCCACCGTGCGACAACGTCATCCTGGCCGGCGCTCGAGGCTAGCAGCGCGGCGAAGTGCTTGAGCACCTCGTCGCCGACATTGTGCCCGTACCTGTCGTTTATGGCCTTGAAGTGGTCCACATCGAGCAGAGCCACGGTGGAAGCGGCGCCGAACCCCTCCCGATGCAGCAAGCCTCGCTCGCGACCGGTGAGGCATCGGCGGTTCAGCAAGCCGGTAAGCGGATCTGTATCTGCGGCGCGCGACAGCTTACGCCTGTGGCTGACGCCCATGACGAGCATCGTTCCCAGCATGACGAGGCCCGCTGCCGCCGACCAGGCGAGTTGCCGATAGCGCTGCGCCTGCTCGCTCTCGCGTTCACGTGAGAAGCGGAGGCTACGGGCCAGTTCCTCCGTGCGCGCTGCCGACCTGTCGGCCTCGAAGCTCGCGCGCAGCACAGCGGTCTGCCTCGACCGCTCGTAGGCGGACCTTCGCTCGTCCAGACGTACGGAACGTTCCAGGTCCCGATAGGCGCCTTCCGTCCTGCCCATGGCTCGGTTCACGTCCGCGCGAAGCCGATAGGCCTGCGGCGCCGAGGCGAAGGAGGAGAGCCGGTCCGCGTCCTCGAGCAGATGGTCGAGCAGTTCGAGCGCGCGGGCGTACCGTCCCGACATCCACTCCATCTTGGCCCTGAGAAGCTGCGCCTGCGCGCTGGCCGGCTCATTCGACGCGTCAAAGACGGCCTGGGCTTGACGGCAGAGCGGTTCCGCGGCCGGCAGACGGCGGAGCTCGATCAACGCGGCGCAGGTCTGGAGATCGATGTAGGCGGAGCCGACCGGATCGCTCGTCCGGGGGGACCGCACCCTTGATCGATCGAAGTCGGCGAGCGCAGTCGCGTACGCACCCCGAGTGAGATTGAACAGGCCCCTGAAGTACAGATCGTTGGCCAGCGCGACCTTCCGGTCATGCGTCCTATCCCAGGCGATCACCTCCTCGATGAGAGCGATCGCCTGAAGATGGTCGCCCGCCGCGTTCAAGACCCTGGCCAACTTCTCGGTTGCTATCAGGTGCGGCAGCTCGCGGCCCGGCCGCTTTGTGAGCCGGTAGGCCGAGGCGAGGAGAGACACTGCCCGCTCCGGGGCGCCCGATAGGCGCCGAGCCTCTCCGCGAGCGATCTGGAGACAGGCGATCGACACGATGTCGGGAGCCTTACGATCAAGGGCGGATATAAGCGAAGAGGCCTCGCGATCGACTTGCTCGATCTTCAACCCGTTCATCGCGGCGCGGGTCAGCAGCTCGACGCGAAGCTGCAGGTCGACGGACGATACGCCGTCGATCACCTGTCGGACGGTACTCCTCGCCCTGGCAGGCTGGGACAGGGTGTCGTACGCCTCCGCCCGCGCTGCCATGCGCCAGCCCCAAGCGAGATCGCCGTCCGTTCGCAGCGGATCGCCTCTGGTGGAGAGAAGGAGCGCGGGTGGGTCGCGCCCCGCGTCATCCGCCAGCGTCTGCAGCCCAGGCGTCGGCGCGCGCATGCATCCGGCCCGCGCCTCTCCCAGGCCAAGAACGCAGGTCAGGGGAAGAAGCGCGGCGACCGCCGACCTCCGCCAGAACCGGCCGTGATCCTCAAGAAGACGAAGACTCGCCCGCATTCGCCGATCCTCGAGCGTAGCCGCCCGCTTTAGCCGAGGCGAACTAAGGTTTGGTGAACCGGCCAACACCCTAGCCAACGCGATCGCGGGATGGCCAGAGCGAGGCGACGGCCCTGCCCCGCATGTGACAAGAAAATGGGCGCTCATCGGTCGAACTATTGCTGAGCACACGTACGACCTCGTGCTACCTTGGTTTAGCCGGACACAGAGCGCGAGTACGTCTCCGCACTGTCGCTGAGAATGGTCAGTCGACCATCAAGCCGATCGAACCCAAGACCTACGTTGTCTATCTCCGCCGCCACAATCTCCGTCTGTTGCCGAATGGCGGCTATGGTGATGGACATCGTCTCTGCTGCTAGTGCGGTCTCGTCGACCGCTGCGGTGATTGCGGTGACGGTCTGAGCCTGCGCATTCATCGTGCGCCGGATGCGATCGGCGCCCTCCTGTACCTCGGCCACCGTCGTTTTGATGCCGGCGTTCACATCCACCGTAGCCTCGGTAGCCGACTGTATGGAGGCGATCTTAGCTGTTATTTCGTCGGTAGCGCGCGCGGTCTGGCCGGCAAGGCTCTTCACCTCTTGTGCGACGACGGCGAAGCCTCGCCCGGCATCTCCGGCGCGGGCGGCCTCGATGGTCGCGTTGAGGGCAAGCAGATTGGTCTGGCCGGCGATGTCCCGGATCAAGCCGAGGATCGATGCGATCGACCTAGCGTGTCCACTCAGCGCCTCGGACGTCTCCACCGCGCTGGTCGCTTGGCTGCTTGCCCGATTGGCGACTGCCGCCGCGCCGTCCACCTCGGTCTGTACCTCCCTTATCGCCAGTATGAGGCCGGCGGCAGTGCGCGCAGCGTCGCGCATCGCGACCGCGGACTGCTCGGCCGCTGCGGCGACCTCGCTCGCCTGCACCAGCATCCCTCGCGTGGCGCTCGCGGTCGCCGTCGTCTGTTCGCGCAGAGCAGAGCCATCACTGACGCTGCCGCTGACGAGCGATGAGATGCCGTCGCGGAACCTCTCAGCCGTCGTGTGGCGCTGCCGCTGCGCAGCGGCGTCGACTTGAGAGGCATGGACCGTCGCGAGTACGTCGCAGTGGAGAGCCTGCAGGCGAAGAAAGAGGCGGTTGATAGCAGTCCGCTCCTCTTTCGAGCAGTTGTACTCCTCCGTCATCAGCTCGACGCACAGGGCGATCGTGCCGCTTCTGAGCGCCAGGACGGCAGTCAGGGGCACCCCAGCATTGAAGGCGGTGATCATCCACTCCGCACTTAACGAAGACCAGCAACCCTCTTTGAGGTCGCAGAGCATGTCGCGGACGATCTCGTTAAATGACGCAATGTGCTGGTCACGCGCCATGTAGGCAACTTGCGGCACCAGACGGTACCATCCATCGAGCTCCGCTTCTGCGACCCGGTGCGCATGCGGCTGCAAAATGGTCCAGATATGGTGGCCAAGCAGATCGTCTGCTTCGGAAAAGCCGAATAGCTGAAGCTTCTTGGTGAGGTGAAGCTCACCAAGTTCGACCTCACCGATGTCGCGCAGGCTGTCCATCGCGACTTGCTAAAGCGCCACGGTTAAGGCGGCGTTAGCATCAGCACCGCCGCCGCACAACGTTCCTGACCCGAATCGAATGTCAATCGCTGCTTGGCAATGCACCGGCCGCTGGGTGGTGAGAGGCTCAGGGTCAGGAACCCAGTTGGCGTCGCAAGCTTGGGCGGGCGATGCTCCCCTCCTGTCTCGTGACCCGGCCCAGAAGCGGCCGGTGTCGGCGCCCCACCCGCCTCCCAACTCCGGCCATTCGTCATCTTGGTGCCCGGTTCTTCTGAGCGTTCCGCAGAGCGCCGGTCCGGCCTTTTAGGCAGAATAGCCGGATGTCCGCATGCGAGCGCTCAGGTCGTCTTTGAGCGCCTTCGTTCATCCGGGAGGCTGGAGCAGCTGGTCACCCGCTGTTTCTTCTTACGGGCCCACCCAGGGGCGCTTGATCACAGTCAATTTCATCAATCCCTGCCGAGACTTCTCCAACAGCTTAGGTAGGAAAGGCGATGCGACGTCGCTCCACCTGTGCGGAGCTGTTGGGAGAAGGCGGATGGCGGATACGGCTGGTTGGGTAGCGCTAGTCGCGACCTGCGTGGCAGCGCTCATGACCGCCGCCAACCTCGGCGCCCGCGTCACAGGTTGGGGCTTCGTCGTTTTCACGATCGGCGCGGTCAGCTGGATCGTCGTCGGGCTAACGTCCGGCCAGCAGCAGCTCCTCTATTCGAACCTGTTCCTCGGCATCGTCGACCTGTTCGGCATCTGGCGATGGTTGGGCCGCCGTGCGCGCATCAGCGATGCGACGCGGGCGGAGGAGAGACGGAGCACCAAGCTGTCCGGCGAAGCGCTGTTCTCGGTGGCGTCGCTCGACGGTCTTCCTGTTAGAGCGGCCGACGGCTCGGTGGCAGGCCACGCGGTCGACGCCCTGGCCGGCTGCGGCGGGGGCGGAGTCGAATATCTGGTCATTCGCATCGGCGGCTTCGGCGGAATTGCGGAAACCCTCCACCGTCTTCCATGGTCCAACGTTTCGGTCCGCGATGGCGAAGTGCACACTGCGCGGCGGCCGGAGGAGTTCCAGGAGCTCGCCGTGGTAGTTTAGTAGCGACGGCTGGGTTCCCGCGGACGCATCGCGATTGCCGCGCATGCGTCCTCACCGTGCGACTGTGAAGGGAACCAACGAGCGCGCTCGGTTTGTTCCGAGTAGCGGCACGGTTCTGACGCCACCTATGCCGGCCTCAGGGTGCGAGGCGGGGGGGGTGACCGATCCACGGGATAAGGTCCCAGAAGCAGACGTCCTCGGCCCTTTCCCAGCTTTTCAGCTTGGGCTTTTCGTTCTTCCCTCGTGACGACCGCGTTTGGCGCCCGAACCCGCTAACTCAGATGTCGCGATGGGCGAGAGTTTATGACGCGGGCTGTCCAGGCACGAGTTTTGCGCCGGATGAGCTGTGAACGGCTTCTGGAGAAAGCTCAGGCACGGGATGAGCGGCGGCGTTACGTCGAACCGTAGATGCCACTCCGGATTCCTCGTTATACAGAACCAGGATTGTAGCGATCGGTGCGGCGGTGAGGATCAGCAGGAAAAGGCCGATCAGCCACTCGCTGGTATCTAGTGGATGCGAGAAGCTACCATTGGGCTGCATCGACGGGTAAGGTCGCATCGGGCGCCTGCCGGCTTTCCTGTGGTGAAACGGGCGGTGCGCGGTCGACTGGTGGGCAGACGGCCTGATGCGCGAACGATCATAAGCGGCGCGTGCTTCCCTCTTCCCCAAGACGGCATACGCCTCGTTGATTTCTTTCGCACGAGCAGAAACATCCGCACCGTGATTGGCATCGGGGTGATATTGACGGAGTAGCGCTTTCCACGCAGCATGAATAGCGTCGCGATTTGCCGTCGAGGGTACCCCTAGGACCGAATAATAGTCGGGTGAGAGAGCCATCTAGCCGTTACCTACGGCGAATACGCGAGAAAGGAAAGTCCGACTACCGCGTGATCTTAACCGGGCCTTCCTCGGTGGCTCGAAGGGCGGCTTTAGGCGCCAAAAACCAGGTGGCTACCCTTCGTATCCGCAACATCGTGCTTTCGGTGACGCCACGCTGCCTCCCGGCGCTGACCGACACCGGGCCGTTCAGCTCACCCGCTCGCCTTCTCCTTTGGTCAATCGTTGAGGTGCGGCTCTCAACTTCTACAGGAGGTCATGCCCTCGTATCCCGTCCCGCTCCACCCCACGTTGGGCCTGCACAGTCGACGCAGGAGCTTGCCCCATGTTCATCGCCATGAACCGATTTCAGGTCATCCCTGGTGAGGAGGAAGCCTTCGAGCAGGTCTGGTTGTCCCGCGACTCACACCTCGCCGACGTACCCGGCTTCGTCGAGTTCCACATGCTGCGCGGTCCTGCGGCCGACGATCACGTCCTCTACTCGTCACACACCGTGTGGCAGTCGCGCGGTGACTTCGACAATTGGACCCGGTCCGAGGCGTTCCGTGCCGCGCATCGCGGTGCGGGTGACCACAAGCTTTTGTATCTCGCGCCGCCTCGCTTCGAAGGCTTCGACATCATCCAGACGGTCACGCCATCGTGACGGTCACTCGGCGCCCGACGTTCGCCGGCCGGATCGAGCAGGCGATCGACACCGTCGTTGGCGCCATCGCATCGCCGATCGTCACCCGCATCGCCGCGTTCAACAAGCGCCGCCTGCCGCCGCGCGATGCGCCACATCCGCTGCTTACCGGCATCCACGAGCCAATGACCGAGGAACTGACCCTCACCGACCTCGCCGTCGAGGGTATCATCCCACCCGAGCTCGACGGCCGCTACGTTCGCATTGGACCAAACCCGGCCAATGCCGACCCGCGCTCCTACCATTTCTTCACCGGGGACGGGATGCTGCACGGCATCCGCCTCCAGGGCGGACGAGCCCGGTGGTATCGCAATCGCTGGATCCGCTCGACCGACGTCGCGGCGGCCAGGCACGTGCCGGCGGCGCCGGGGCCACGGCACATCTTCGACACCGTCAACACGAGCGTGCTGGATCATGCCGGCAGCGGCTGGGCGCTGGTCGAGGCCGGCAGCACGCCCGTTCGCTTCGACGAGCATCTGGAGACGCAGCGCTACGATGACTTCGACGGCACGCTGCCCGGATCGTTCACCGCGCATCCGCGACGTGATCCAGCGACGGGCGAATTGCACGCGCTCTGTTACGAAGCGACCGATCCGAAGCGCGTTCGGTACAACGTCGTAGATGTCACCGGCCGGGTGCGACGATCGGTGACGATCCCTGTGTCGCACGGGCCGCTGATCCACGACTGCGCCATCACGCAGCGCTACGTCGTCGTCATGGACCTGCCGCTCACCCTGTCGATGCGCACGGTGCTGGCGGGGCACGGCTTTCCCTATCGGTGGAGCGAGAAGCACCCGGCCCGGATCGGGCTGCTGCCACGTGAGGGCGAGGCGGAGGACATCCGGTGGTTCCCGCTCGATCCCTGCTTCGTGTTCCATACCGCCAACGCGTATGATCTACCGGACGGAAGCGTGGCGCTCGACGTGATCGCGTACGACCGCATGTTCGCCGGCGACAACTTGGCGCCGGACGAGCAGCCCCGCGGCCTTGAGCGCTGGACGATAAACCCGTCGACCGGATCGGTGGATCAGCGCGCGATCGACCCCGCGGCGCAAGAATTGCCGACGATAGACGAGCGTCGCACCGGGCGCCCCTACCGCTATGTCTATGCGCTCGGCCTGCCCGAACAGATGACGGAGACGCTTGTCGGTCAGGCACCGCTGATCAAGCACGACTTGGAGGGTAACAAGCGTTGGCTGCACGATTTCGGGCCGGGACGCATCGCGGGCGAATTCGTCTTCGTGCCGCGCTCGCCAGAAGCTGGCGAGGATGACGGCTGGCTTATCGGGCTCGTAATCGACGCCGGCGGGCACACCACCGCGCTGGAAATATTGGACGCACGAAACTTCGAGGCGCCGCCCGTAGGACTCGTTCGCATCCCGCATCGCGTGCCGCCTGGCATCCATGGCGCCTGGTTGAGGTAACTCGATCCACGTCGCAGTCGCTTGGCCCGCCAGACCGACGCTTGACCGTCAGCGGACGTCTAGCGAGCGCTCCACCTCGGCGATGAGCCGACAGACGCTTCTCGATCGAGTGCTGACGCGAGGAGCTGCTTGCCCGCGATGTGCACGGGTGTCTGCCGCGGCCCTACGTCGTTGCGTCGCGTTCGTCGCGGTCCCCGGCAGCGATGTCGTACACGCCACCGGGTTGGGCCGCGACGAACCTGCGGGGTGCTATCCCAGCGGTCGAGAGAGCCGTCGCAAGCGCGAGCCGGGGCGCCTCACGCCCTTCATCGGTCAGCTGAAACGTCCCCCAATGAATCCCCAGCGCCCGTTTCGCACGGACGTCACGGAAGATGCGGACCGCCTCACCGGGGTCGACGTGCTGCGCCGCCATGAACCAGCGTGGCTCATAGGCACCGATCGGGAGGAGCGCGACTTCGGCGCGCGGCAGCCGCGCGCCGATGTCAGCGAAGATCCTGCCGTCGCCGTAGCCCGTGTCGCCGGCAAACCAGATCGAGCCGGCGGGTGTCGTGAGATAGTGGCCCGCCCATAGCGCCATGCGAACGTCCGACGGCCAGCGATTGGCCCAGTGGTAGGCCGGCGTGAGCGTCGTGGTCACGGCAGGTCCGAGCACGATGGCGTCCCACCAATCACCTGTGACGCAACGCGCATCAGGGATCGCGGCACGCACGATCGCGTCGTTGCCGAGCGGCATCGCCATCACCGGCGCATGCGCCGCGTGCAAACGCTGGAGCGTCGCCGTGTCCATGTGGTCGTAGTGGCAGTGGCTGATCAGAACCGCGTCGATCGGCGGGAGGTGCTCGAAGGCAATCCCCGGCGGGGTCACACGCTTCGGCCCCGCCCAAGCGAAGGGGCTGGCACGGTCCGACCAGACAGGATCGGTCAGGATGTTGAGCCCTGCCGCCTGGATGAGCAGCGAAGCGTGGCCGACCATGGTGACGCGGATGCCGGAGACGCGGTCGTCCGGAACTGTTTGGGTGACCGGTACAACTTTCGGCCATCGCTGCGCCGCGCCGCCAAGCTTCCACCGCAGCATGTCCCGTAACCCGCGGTCAGTCGTCTCCTGCCCCGGGTTGAAGAAGCGAGCGCCGTCGAAATGGTCGCTTGGCGGGCCTGAGTAATAGCGGTTCTTCGTCACGCGTCCTTGGATACTGAGACCCTATCGTCCGCGAAAGTCGATCGTTCCCGCCTACGCGCCGCGTTCGGCGGCAGGGATGAGGAGATCGGCGACCAGCCGGTGGAGCGCGTCGATGTGGCCCGTGTCTCGGGTGCCGTTCGGGTCCGACGTCATCACGATGGTCAGCTGCAGGTCGGGGATGACATAGACCATCTGCCCGCCGAAACCCGAGCGAAACGTACGGCATGTCCTCGCATGTCGGTGAGGAACCAGCCGTAGCCGTAGGCCTGCCCGCTCCACGGCGAAACGGTGCGCGGCGTCCAGCTCTGCCGGATCAACGCTATCTGGCGGTCAGCCTCGACCTCGACAGCGAGCGACTGGCGTCGGTGCTGACGGACGTCGAGACGGGACTTTCCTCTGCCGAGCCAGCCTTCGCCGTCAATCCGGTCACAGCCGATCTGCTCGACGCGTGGCTACGCCTCCTTCGCCTAACAGACACGCCGCAAGATATCGCCACGCTTGCGCCGCTTTACGAACGCGAGATCCTCTACCGACTGGTGCAAGGCCCTCAGGGAGCTATCGTCCGTCAGATCGCACGGGCGGATAGCCGGCTCTCGCAGGTGCGTCGCGCGATCGCGATGATCCGCGATCAGTTCGATCAGCCGATCCGCAGCGAGTCCTTGGCGGAGGCGGCAGGCATGAGCCCTGCCTCGTTCCATCGCCACTTCCGTACAGCCACCGCGATGAGCCCGTTGCAGTACCAGAAAAGCCTGCGACTGCAGGAGGCTCGCCGGCTGATCGTTGCAGGACGAGACGTCGCCGCTGCAGGCTATGCTGTCGGCTATGAGAGCGCATCGCAATTCAGCCGTGAGTATGCGCGGCTGTTTGGCATGGCGCCCTCGCGTGACATAAAGGCCCAGAAGCCGCATTTCTCTGGCGGCGACGTACGAGCGGCCTAAGATATTGGACCCATAAACGGTCGCTCGCCACCACTTGGCGCTTTCCCGTAAGCGGTCGCTCGTTCGGAAAGCGATCAGCTTCCCATGGCGTAGCGCCGGCAATGATCCAAATACCCTGCCTCATGTCTCGCTGCGAGCGAGACGATGCTCTCCCACAGCCAGGTCGGCGTGTCGATCATGCCGCGCCGGTCTGCTTCGAGCACGTCCGCCCACTCTCGCCGTTCGGCTTCATCCATCTGGCGTGCGTGCGCTCTGCCGACTATGAAGGCGAGGTAATGCGAGGCCTTGATCGCCTGACTGTCGCTGAACTGGTCGACTTCGAGCTTGAGGTCCTGGGGTGATAGTTCACGGACAAACAGCGATCGACCGAACGCCTTCGTCGCCGTCATGCGATCGCCCAGATGTGGCGCCAGCGCGCGCGCCGCCGCGATGACGCGCTCGGCCGGATCCGCGGGCATCTGCGCACCGGGAGCCTTGGGTGCGATCGGGGCCGTCGCCTCCTTGAGGTCGAGCAGCGCATATTCGGAGCGGCCCGTCGCGTTCTTGAGCCCTGCCAGCACGGCGAAGCGGAGCAGCCCGAGCGAGCTGCACCCTTTCATCCAGTAGGCGGCGTCGACGAGCTTGACCGAGCGATCGCGATCCTTGCGGTCGAGCGACAGCAGCAGCGTGGAGACGTCCGGCGCGGTCAGCACCTCCGCGAGACAGGCCCGCTCGTCTGCCTCCAACGGCCAGAACTTGTCGCCGAGCGGGATGCTCGGCTCCGGTCCGTCCAAGCGTTCCTTGGCGAGGTCCTTCCACTTGCGGCCGAGCGCGCGCCGTTTGACGCTGCGGACCACGTCCGGTTCTGGCCCGGCGTCACCATCCCGCGGATCGGCCATGGCCTCGGCGTAGCCCTCGACCATGGCCTCCATCATCCGCGCGGTGATCACGCCCGGCAGGTCGGACCCGCGCGCCGCTGTCGAGAGCGATAGACCGAGGCGTATGAGGTCGTGCGCGGGATTGCCGATCACCGCCTGGTCGAGATCGCGCACCTGGACCTCGATGCGGCCGTTGCCATCGTTGATCGGCCCGAGATTGCCGAGGTGGCAATCACCACAGATCCAGATCGCCGGCCCCTGCGGCACACGCTTCGCCGCGGGCGAGCCGTCGAGCCACTCGTAGAACTTGGCCGTGTTGCCACGGACGTACGCGTGGGTCGAACGCGCCATCTTGAGCGTGCGCTTGCGCTCCAGAACGGCCTGGCGTTCGTCGCGAGAGGGTTGGCGCATTCAGGTCCCTTGGCTGCTGGCGTGCAGGCGTGAGGCCTGCGCTCTCGCGCTAGCGACGGGCAAGCGGTAGGTCACGCCGAAAGGATCGTCGGCCTCCGGCTCACGCGCGCGAACTTTCGTCATGGAACAAGGATCAGGTCGCGGCCTCTTCGAATGCCCGCCGGACCGCCGCAGGCGCGTCGCGTAGCGCAGCCATGAGCCGCTCCCGGTTGTCCTCGTCCGCCCCTCCGGCGAGATCGGCCATTGTCCAGTCGCCAAACACCCGCTCGGTGGCGACGCTGTCGTCGGCTATCTCGATCGCCTCGTGGCGGGGGTCGCGGGCAATCCGAGCGAACGTCAGCGCAACGCTGTCCGGCGGCCCTTCCAGCAATTGGACGTATCGATGGCCATCGGTCCATAGCAGCCCCGATATGCCGTCGAGACCGTTGTTCAGCCGCGACACCGCCAGGATCGGTGACAAATCGCGCCGACCATGGTTGCCGGTCGCAAGGCTTCGATACAGGATCCGACGATACTGGGGTGAGTTCATCAGCCAAATGTAAGGTCAACCCGCCGAACCGTCGATGGCAGATCGAGAGATGTGACCGCCGGTCACGGCAGGGGATTCGAGCCCCAATCGGCTTGGGCCATAACGACGGCGACCGAGCCCACCGGCTTGACTTGTGTTCGATAACGGTAGCCTAGCTGCCGTCAGCATCGCTAGGGGGCGATCGTCGAAAGCGGGGCGCGGGTGGATCACGACACGAACGCGCGGCGGGCAGATGCCTTGGCCAGGCTGATGGTGCTCGACACGCCCGAGGAACAGGCATTCAACGACATCGTCTTCATCGCCGCGCAGACATGCGACGTCCCGGTCGCGTTGATCAGCCTGCTCGATACCGAGCGGCAGCGGTTCAAGGCCAGGGTCGGCCTCGATGTGACCGAGACGCCCATCAATCAGTCGGTCTGCCAGATCGACATTGACCAGCCAACCGTGCTGGAGATCGCTGATCTGACGAAGGACGCTCGTACCAGAGACAACCCCCTCGTCACGGGCGACCGCGCCTATCGCTATTATGCCGGCGCTCCCTTGAAGCTGCGCTCAGGCGAAGTCGTTGGTCGGCTATGCGTGATCGACACGCACGCCCGCACCGAAGGGTTGGGTGAGGATCAGATAATGCTTCTGAGCGCGCTGGCGCGGCAGGCTAGCGACCACCTTGATCTGCGTCGCATCGCCCGGTCGAGCGACCGGCTCGCCGAACTCCAGACCGCGCTCGTTCAGGTCGGCGAGCGCATCCGCGACAGCGCCGAAGTCACCACCATGACGAGGGAAGCGTCGGCCATCGTCGGACAGGTGCTCGCCGTGACGCGGGCGGGCTTCGGACTGGTTGACGACGACGTTACCCATGTCGATGTCGAGCCGGACTGGACCGCTCAAGGCGTCGCCAGCATCGCCGGCCGGCACCGGTTCGACGATTATGGCGCCATTCGCGACCATCTCATGCGCGGCGAGCCGCTGGTCATCCCGGACGTGCTCACCGACGAGCGGACCAGGGACGCCCCCGCCGCCATGCGTGCCCTCGGCATCGGCGCCTTGGTCAACATGCCCGTGCGTCAGAAGGGGCGCACCGTCGCAGTGCTGATCGTCAACGCCGCCGCGCGCCGGATTTGGCTGCCCGAGGAGCTGACCTTCCTACGCAGCGTCGCCGACCGGCTGGAGGCGGGCGTAGCGCGGCTGCGAGCGGAGCAGCAGCAGGACATGCTCAACGGCGAGATCTCGCATCGGCTCAAGAACATGCTGTCGATGGTCCAGGCGATCGCCAGCCAGACCCTGCGCGACGTTCCGGATCGTGCGCCGGTTGAGAGCTTCGAGCGTCGCCTGGTCGCGCTCAGCGCAGCGCACGACGTGCTGCTGCAGACGAGTTGGGCCGATGCTGATCTGCGCGTAGTGGCCGACGCCGTCGTCGAGGCGGTCGGGTTCGGCGACCGCCTCCACATGGAGCGGCCGCCCGTGTCGCTCGGATCGCGACCGGCGCTGTCCTTCTCGCTGGTGATGCACGAGTTGATGACCAACGCGTGCAAATATGGCGCGCTCTGCCGCGAGGGCGGCCACGTCGATGTCGACTGGTCGGTCGAGACAGTGTCGGGCGAGCCGCAGCTGGTGGTGCACTGGCGGGAACGCGGCGGCCCACCGGTGGTCGCCCCTACCCGCCGCGGCTTCGGGTCGAAGCTGGTGCGGCTGGGTCTGGTCCGAACGGGCGGCGTCGAGCTCCGTTATGAACCGGACGGCTTCGAAGCCGAGCTGCGCGCCTCGGTGCAGCAATTCGCGCAGGCCTGAGCAGGACATCTATGACCGTGAAGCCCATCGTACTGGTCGTGGAGGATGAGCCGCTGCTGCGGCTGTTCGCTACCGACATGATCGAGGATGCCGGTTTTCAGGTGATCGACGTCGCTAATTCCAGCGAAGCGATCGCGATCCTGGAGGGCCGCGGTGACGTACAGATCGTTTTCACCGATGTGGACATGCCGGGCGGCGTCGACGGCATCAAGCTGGCCGCCTGCATTCGGAACCGCTGGCCGCCGATCGCTATCATCATCACCTCTGGCAAGCCCTGGCCGTCTGGCGTGACGTTGCCGCGTGAGGCTGTATTCTTTGCCAAGCCGTACCGGCAGGATCGGATCGTCGGCACGTTGCAGAGAATGGCGGCCTGAGCGACCGTACGAACGCAGCGCGCCTGGCTTTTGCGGACGGGCAGTAGTCGTTACGCAAGAGGCGCTCAGACAGATTACTCGCGCGACATGCCGCCATTTGGGCGGATCTTGAAGCATCCAAGACCGGTCACTCAGTGGATCTCGCCTCGCTCTCCAAATCGGCCATTCGTCCATGACGGTGCTTGCGCTTGGGAGAGGCTGGTAGGTCAACCAATCGCCACCTCCAAGCTCAAACGCTCACGTAAGCGAGTTCACCTGTGGGCTCGATCCGCCAGTGCCTTTGACGGCTCGCCTTGATCATAGAATGGCACTGCTATGCGCTTGCTGTACGGTTTATTATCCTCGTCAAACTTGCCATGGGCGGTTTCTTTGGCGAGAAAGCCTTGTTGCTCGAACCACGGCGTCACGAGCAGGTGTGGAACGGCAAGTGCGGCGATACCGGCGAAGAGACCGCGCACTCCACTAGGGTCGAAACGCAGCAGAAGCGCTGCTACCGCTATGGCAAGCGCGAGCGCACCAACGAAGACTGGAGCTACCTTCCGGAGATAGTCCGAGGTGCTCGAGAAGCCGAGACGATCGCGGCGCTCTGCCGTTTGCGGCAGCGCGTGTAGGATCAGAAAGCCAAGCGTGAAGCCGACCAACGGCGGCAACAGCAGCACCGCCGCCATTCCGCCTCCCAGGCGCAGGTCGCCTCTGCGCCATGCCAGCGCCATCAGCCCAGCGGCCGTTAGCCCCCCCGCTACGGCGAGCAGCGGAGCGTAGGTCGGCATGATGGACGACGGTCCACCCGCGGTTCGCAGTAAGGAGGCGCAACTGGCCACGTGGATCGTGGCCGGAGCGGCAATCAGCGCTATCCCACGCGCGGCCCGCTCGGCAAAGGATCCTCCCGGCGCGTCCTCCATGCCGAAGTGAACCGCTGAGGCGACGAGGAACGCCGGCAGCGCGACCGCCGGATCTGCGGTCCACCACAACAACGTCGCCATTGACACGAGCCCATAGGCGGCGAGGAAGGTGCGGCGTCGCACCGGCTCGACGATTGCCAGGTCGCCCGCGCCGTGGACCATGCCGACGACGCCGATCCCCAGGATCGCAAAAGCTAGCTGGACCGGTTCCGGCGCGAGGGCGGCTGCAACCGCTCCCGCAACCAGCCATGCGATGCCGCGGTTCACGCGCGGCGTTCGTGATCGTGTAGCGCCTTGTCGAGGTTGCCCGCCGCGTAGAAGGCGTAGATCCCCTTGGCAACGATATCCATGACGAGGATGGCCCAGACCGATGCGGCGTCGTTGATGATCTTGAGGCCCTCAGGCCCGATCAGGAAGACGATCGGGTACAGGAACCAGATCACGGTCAAGAAGGTGATGTTCTTGGCGTAAGCAGAGCCGATGGCGTGGCCACGCTCAAGCGCCATCGCGCGCAAGGGGACCCACAGGAGGTACAGGACGCCGACGAATGCCGCGCACGACCACAGATACCAGACCCACTTCACCACGGGCACCTCTGCCAGCGAGGAGATCAGGCCGGTGACGATCATCAGGACGTCAAGGACGATGATGGAGGTCAGGTAGCCGCCGACCTCACCGGTCTTGCCACGATCGTGGAACGCCGTCAGGACCAGACCTGACAGCAGAATAGGGGTCGTCACCGACCAGTCGGCGTAGCGAGCGAGATAAGTCGCAGAGCCGTCGGTCTTGAGCAATGTCCCGATGCCAAACGCCATCGCGAGGTAGGCCGTCGCAGCGATGAAGGGGACGGTTGCATGCAGGAGCGTGTGATGTCGCGATGGAGGGGCTTTACTGCCCTTCGCGTATATCGCCAGCGAGGCGAGTGACATGACCGCGAACCCGATCATGAAGGCAGTCTGATCCATAGAAGCGATCCTTCTCAGAGCTGACCTCGTGCCAGACCCACCGCCCCTAACGCAGATCATATTATACGATGCCAGACATGCTTTGAAATAAATCCCTTGGAGATTTACGAGCCGCTCTCGCTCACATCACGACCCTTCGTTTGACGCGCGATTATGGTGTTCGCGCATGGAGCGCGTGAGCGGGTGCTCCGAGTGCGGCCGCACGAGCGACAAGGCTTGCTGTCATGAAGGTCGTCCCTTGCGCCATGAAGCGGCGTGGCGTGGTGCCAAGGGAGTCGTTCGCATCTTGGGGAAAATGCGAGGCATCAAGGTAGCTGCTGTCGATACGGTCATATGTTTGCATTTCGCCCGAACTGAGAAGCCCGATGGATGAACGGAGGAAGCGCGCGCGTCGAAGCAGCAACTTCGGCGGCATCCCAGGCGCATATGTAGCGACATAGCGAAGCGTAGCCGACGAAAGCGCGAGCCGATCCGCCGCGTCGGCGATCTCGATTACTCCGTCGACCAGCATGATCTCTGTGAAGCGCCTGACGATGTCGTCATAAGGATGCTCATCGGCGAATAAGGGGGTCAAGATCGCGTCCAACGTGGCGGCGAGCTCCCTCGCATCGGCAAGCGCCACAAGTGAGTTGAGCAGTCGATCGGAAAGCGCTTCGCTCTTGATCGCACCAAGCGGTGACACCCGATTGTGGAACGCGGAGGAGGAAAGCGGGACGAGCCTGATCCAACCTAGGGCGGTCAGGCCGACGCCGACCTGGATACCCCCGCTTCAGCGTGTCGAGCCAACCTTCCAACTACCGCCCTTCGTTCATCATGTCCGCCGGCGACAGCGGGCTACCTGAACTCCGCGCAGCGTGAAACAGGCCTCCGGATGACGGGTTAGAAAGCACAAGTATGCGCTGAAATCTCGCGTGGCTCCCAAAGTGACAAGCAAACCCATACAGAAACTTATCGGGGACCAAGAATCAACGCGAAGATTAGGAGCGTAAGCGCACCGACAGCGATCACCGTCCAACTGCGCTGGATGACGAACACCTTCGGCGCATCCGGCCCTCGAGCCGCGAAACCGACGGAGATGAAGCCGGCCAGCCCTCCGAGGCTGGAAGCTGCGGCGGACATGATCGTGATGAACCATCCGACCGGATTGAGCAGGCCGACCAACGCCGCGCCCAACCCAGATGCCAGGTAGAAGGAATGTGCGATCCTGCGACGGGCGGGCCTCGTCTGTGCCCCCGATCCGAGCATATCGTTGAGCGCGCGGATGCCAGCTCTCACCAGAAGGATGTAGACCAAGACACCAACAACGATCTCACCCATTCGCCAAGCGCGCGCCATCGGCAGCCAGGAGAGAGAACCGCCCGGCGCGGTACCAAGATCGCCGACGCCCGTGACGCCAGAGAAGCACAGATATCCCACCACGACGAACGCCTCTCCGAGCCAGATTAACCAGAGCACGAGGCGGGCATGGTCATCTCGCGCTCGGCGCCACAGGAGGAGCGCGCCAAGCGACAGCGCGACATTGACCAGGACGCCGGCTACAGCGACGAGAGCGTCAGGCCAGCGGTCTAACCCTTCGCATTGGACGTAGAAGGCGCCGACCGCAGCGGTCTTGCCGCCCTGGAGTACGCACGCAGCGGCGTGGCCACCGATCTCGTGCCACATCGTCAGCAAGGGCATGAGCAGCATGCCCCACCCCGCCATCGTGAGCCAATCGACTTGCTGCTTCGTCGTCACACCAACCCCAATCTCCTCGCCTTGCGGAGCAGCTTAGTGTGCAGGCGTTTACGGGCAAGCGGCCGAAGAACCGCTTCGGCAATGAAGTGGCAAGTCAGTTGGGTGCCATGATGGTCTCACACGATTGACGGCTGGCCGACGAGACCGCGGAGGCGATCGGCAGCGTGAATTGCAAAGGCCCACAATCGGTCACTTGTAGGGTTCTGATCGGCTCCCGACTTCCGTCTCTCGTTCATGTCGAAACATGGGCTACGCTCGTCAACAGGACCCGCCCGCGACCTTGAACCCGTAAGGAGCGCAACCGCAATCTTGCTGCCCTGCGTCAGCGTGGCTATCCGACCGACCACGCTGAGCACCGCTGACGACGTTGGTGAATAACCGAGCTTCAAGCCGTGCGCGATCTCGTTGAGAACTCCCGCCTGACCAAGGGAGCGCGGCATCCAGCCATCTCGGAAGAAAACAAAAGAAGTCGGCTAATCTAAGTGCGTCCCTGAGCCAGTACGAAGGCCAGCACATCCGCCCATTGCGCGTCGGTTTGCTGGCGGGTCGAGCCGAGACCATGACCGGCGTCGAAGTCTACGCGCAGCAGCACCGGACCGCCGGTTGACGCATGCTGCAGCCGGGCAGCGAACTTTGCCGGGTGCCAGGGTGCGACGCGCGGATCGGTCATCCCCGTCAACGCCAGCACCGCGGGGTAGCGGACGCCCTCCTTGATCTTATGATAGGCGTCCATCGCCACCAGGCCGCGGTACTCGGCCCCGTCTGACGGATCACCGAACTCGGGGAAGTTGGGGGCGCTGTTCTGTTCCACCCCGGCGCGAGCGGTGTTGGTCCAGCCGACGTTGTCGATCGCGGCAGCGAAGAGGTCGGGCCGCTCGACCAGTGCGTTGCCGACCGCGATCCCGCCCGCTGAGGTCCCCATGATCGTCAGGCGTTTCGGAGACGTCCACCCTGCCCTTATGACAGCCTCGCTACCGTCGATGAAATCGCGCCACGTGTTCGGCTTGTTGGCCTTCTGTCCCGCGCGCCACCAGGGCGAGCCATACTCGCCGCCGCCACGCGCGTGGACCTCGAACATGACGCCTCCTCGCTCGAGAAAGGCGATCGAGCGCGGTGAGAACAAGGGTGATGCGGAGATGCCGTAGCTCGAGTAGCACTGCCCCAGCGCCGGGGCCGAGCCGTCGCGCTTCAGTCCGCGCTTGGCGATGATCGACACCGGCACCTTGGTACCGTCCCGCGCGGTCGCGATCAGGCGCGTCGACTCATAAGGCGCGGTGGAGAAGCTCGGGCGTGGGCTCAGCCCCGTGTCGACGAGGCTTCCACCTGGCTGCCAGCGGTAAATGGCGAAAGGCTCAACCCAGCCAGCCATGCGGACGTCCACGCCATCCTGATCCGTCGACCCGAAGAGTGCGTAGATGCCCGCGTCGAAGGGCATCTTGATATCAGTGACGCCGCCCTCAGGGGCAAGACGATGGAGCGTCATCGGTCCGCCGTTCTGGCGCGCGAAATAGACGCCGTCGCGCGTGGCTACCAGGCCGGCGTCCGCCGTCTCGATCGGTGTCTTGGCCTCCGCAACGACGATCTCCGCGCGGGAGAGGTCAGGCGCCGTCGCGGAAGTACGAAGGATGCGGCCCAGCGGGGCTCCCTTCTCCGACACGAGGTAGACGTCACGCCCACGCAGCGTGAAGCCGGTCACCTGGTCCTCCAGCCGCGCGATCGCGCGCCACCGCGCGCGCCCGGTAACGGCCTCGGCGAGTGGCGCCGCGAGCAGCGCGTTCTCGCGTCGCACGCCGCCGTACGGCAGAAGAAGCGCGATGTCGGATCCCGGGGTCGTGACGACGAAGGGAAAATCGATCGGCAGCAGCTTGTAGCCGTCGAGCGTGTCACCCCCACTCGCGATCCGCACATCCTGCCGCGGATCGGTACCCAGTCGATGCAGCCAGGATACCGTGTTGAGTAGATAATCGGGCGCGCCGCGCACGGCACCCTCGCGGCCGCGCGTGTAGAAGAAGCCCGATCCGTCCGGCAGCCACTGCGGGCTCGCAAAGCGAGCGCGGTCCATGGTCTCCGGGAAGTGCGTTCCGTCAGCCACGCGCATCACGCGGGCGACGGACTCCTCCGATCCGGCCGGCGACAAGCCATAGGCGACCAGACCGCCATCGTCGGAGGCGCGCCACCAGTCGAGGCTCATGTGCGCGCCGTCGGCCCCCGCTGTCGCCTCGGGATCGACGAGCAGTCTCTTCTCGGCACCGGTACGATCGACGACGTAGAGCTTGGGAACACTAGCGCCGCTCGGTCGAAACTCAACGAACGTGGCGGTGCCCGCCCGTTGGATCCGCGAGGCGATCGGCAGCTCGCCGGTCAGCTCGCCGATGCGACGCAGCAGCGCGTCGTGTCCGGGCAGCGCATCAAGCGCGCGCCGTGCGTACGCACCCTGGGCGCGCATCCAAGAGGCCCAGTCCGGGTCCTTCGGGTCCTCCATCCATCGATAGGGATCGCGCAGCGTGTAACCCAAGCGCGTGTCGACGGCGTCCACCCGCTTCGCTGCAGGTGGCTTGGCCGCCTGCCCACATGCACCATGCGAGAGTGACAGCAGCGACGTCACAGACGCAGACATGAGGAAATCACGACGATCCATATGCAGCCCCCGCTACATGTCGGCGCGGCTATGACGTCGTGAGCCGACAATCTACCTCGATCACGACGATGCTGACACAGCGCTTCAACTTAGTCGATGGGTTCGATGAGGTGCAGGACGGACCGGTCATCTGTTCATGTTCTATGATCGAGAACATCGATCGAACGTCCCGGAGTCGTAGCCGGTGCCTGATGGTGGCCATCGCGGCCGACTTGGAAGTCGGCATGCAAGGTCTTGGCCCGCGCCCATCCTGGTGTATGACCCTGCTATGTTCCGCGACGCCGCTGCAAACATTGCTGCCCACGCCGCCCCTCCGGAGTCCGATCCAGCTGAAGCTGGCGCACTCGACTTTGTCGTCATCGACGTCGAGACTGCCTGCTCCCGCGTCAGCAGCATCTGTCAGATCGGTATCGTCGGCTTTCGCGGCGGCGCGGTCGCATTCGAGTACGAAACCCTGCTCGACCCGCGGGATCACTTCAGCAGCTTCAACACCCGCATCCACGGCATCGCCGCCGGCCATGTCGCAGGCAAGCCGTGCTTTGCCGACGTGTACGACGTCGTCCATGGCCACCTTGCCGGGCGAACCACGGTTGCGCATTCCTACTTCGACAAAGGTGCCCTGGCGGCGGCCTGCCGCGTGCACGACCGGAGGATGGTCGAGACGACCTGGCTTGATAGCGTCCGCGTCGCTAAACGTGCTTGGCCCGAACTCACCAGCCATAAGCTCAACGTGGTGTCGGGACACCTAGGCATACCGCTCCGCCACCACGATGCCCTGAGTGACGCTCGCGCCGCGGGTATGATCGTTGTTAAGGCGATCGAGAGTACCGGCATACCGCTCGCGGGCTGGGTAACGCGCCCGGCAGAGCGACGCGCCGCTCCGGCGCCGCCGCCCGCGGCGAGCGGTCCGCTCAAGGGTCATCGGGTGGCCATCTTGGGCCAGCCTCGCAACGGCCCGCTTGCGAACCGGCTAGCGGGCGGTGGTGGGCGTATCGTCGCGAGCGTCGGCAGCACGACCACGATTCTTGCCGTCGTCGGCGAGGAACCGTTCGGCTATGCACGGTACGATGCGCAGTTCCGGCGCGCTTTAGAATTGCAACAGTCAGGCCGCGCCATCCGGATCATGTCTGAGCGCGAGATTCTAAAGTTTCTCGCCTAGCGTCGACGCGAAACTGTGGCCTCCCCGATCTGACACCCGAGCAGCTACGTTTCATCGATCACGTGACGCCGGAGCAGCGACGATCTTCCGTCGAGTGAGCCGAGCGAGAGGCGTCACGCTGGTGCGGTCCGCCTCACGACGACCTCGAGGTAGCTCACGTCGGTCGCCGACGCGTGTGCATGGCACGATCACCGGCTGCTCTCAGGCGCAGCAGCGCTTGTGCTTCTTGCCTGATCCACACGGGCACGGATCGTTCCGGCCGATCTTCGCCGCCATCATCGTGGACGGCGCTATGCGCGCCGCTTCCAGAGAACGATCAGACACCGCGTACAGGCGGAGCACCGCGTCTGTTAGGTCCCTAACGACATGGTCCTGGAGTGCGTTAATCTCCACGCTGTCCAGGTCGCTCTCGTTGCGGGCAATCTTGATGAGCGTCTCCAAGCGCGACCACGGCTGCGACAAAGATCCATCGCTCGCCAGCGCGCTCCACGCATCCGGCCGCAATGCTACCGCTTCCGCAAAGCCTTCGACCCAGTCTTCCCAGAGCAGCTCTCGATCCCGCTCGTCGACGTCGAGGATCGGTTGGAATTTGCCGCGGGCAAGGTCGCGGGCGATCTCTGACTGGCGCGCCAATACCGCCGAGGCAAACCACTGCACGTCGAGCGGATCCTCGAAGGGCGGCACGCCTTCAGTCTCCGGTCCCCATATGATCTGCATCCACTCGTTCGCCGGCGCGGTTTGCGGGGACACAAGCAGCCCGGTCAGAAAGCCGTCGAGTTCAGTCAGTAGCATTGGCTGCTCGACCGGAAGGTCCGCAAGCGCGCCATCCAGGCGCCGAAAACGCGAAGGAGGTCGCATCACAAGCTGATATGACGTCGACGCATTTCGTCCTGCGTCATCTCGCGCAATGGGCTGGGGTCTCTGTCGACAAAGATGTCGGCGAGATCGAGCAGATCCTCGTCGCCTAGAGCCGCTATCGACGCTTCTATGGCTGCAACGCGATCGAACATGCGTTCGACCCTCGCTTCGTGGCGCTTGATCTGTAATCTGAGCATGTGCAACCGCTAGCAGGATCGATGGCGATGACCAGTCACCCGTCGTGATGTGGGTGGATCACCCTCTTGGCGACTTTCCCTTTAACCGGGTCGACCTGCGGTTTGATGTCTCTAAAAAGTTGGTGCCGCGATTTTGAGGTTCGAATGTCCGATCGCCTGAAGGTTCTGCTTCAATACGCGCTGCCGAAGCAGCGCCTGACCGTGTTTGCGGGGCGCATCGCTAAGGCTCGGGGAAGCATGGTGACCACGCGGCTGATCCGCTGGTTCGTCGGCAGATACGCCGTCGACATGAGCGAAGCTGCCGATGCAGACGTCCGCAGCTACGGGAGTTTCAACGACTTCTTCACCCGCGCCCTCAAAGCGGGATCGCGCCCGATCGCGGACGCCGATTTCGTCTGTCCGGTTGACGGCGCGATTAGCCAATTCGGTCTCATCGACGATCATCATATCCTTCAGGCAAAGGGACATCGGTTCACCACAACCCAGCTGCTCGGCGGCGACGCCGCGTTGGCTGCTCAGTTCCGGCACGGCAGCTTCGCCAACCTGTACCTTTCGCCGAAGGATTATCACCGCCTGCACATGCCCTGCGAGGGGAAGCTCACGCGCATGATCTACGTGCCGGGAAAGCTCTTCTCCGTGAATCCGGTCACAGCGCGCGGCGTGCCCAACCTGTTCGCGCGCAACGAGCGCGTGGTTTGCACCTTCACATCAGGGGAGCATGGCCTGTTCGTCATGGTGCTGGTCGGCGCGACGATCGTCGGAAGCATGGCGACCGTGTGGCATGGAGTGGTCAATCCCAAGAGGACCAACGAAACCTCAATATGGGACTACACCAACGACGGCATCGTGCTGGAAAAAGGCGAGGAGATGGGCCGCTTTCTTCTCGGCTCCACCGTGATCATGTTGTTCGAGCAGGGCACCATCGCGTTCGATGAAGATTGGGAGCCAGAGCGGAAAGTGCGCCTCGGCGAACCGATGGGTCATCGCCCGGCCTGAGCATCAGATGCCCCAGCTTTGTCTGACGTAGAACCCAATCACGGCCATTCAGTCTCCTTGAAGCGCATCCAAACCTCGGTCATTCGTTCATCTGACTGGCGCGGCAGCCAAAGACAGCGCAGCGACCATGCGCAGGGTCGAGTTGTAGTAGCTCTTCGGGTTTGCTGGGCTTGGGCCGCCAGTACGGAGTGTCTTATTTGCGCTAAGGCACAAGACCGCTCTTGAACTCGGTGCGAATTGCAACGAACGGCGCTGATCCACGGTTTGTGACGGCGTGCAATTCTTCCGGCTCGTCTCTTACGGTCTGCGACTTAGCAAGCGCAGGCGCGTTAAAGCGTTCCGTTTCGACGGGCTTTTCATTGATCAGCTTGTATTTGATGTAAGTAATTGGCTCTGGTTGCTCAAAATACATCACGCTCGGCCAACGATGTTCGTGAACGGCTTCGGTCACGCCGGGCGCCACCTCGACGGGCAACACGCGGATCTTCTTATCCTCAAGCAGGACGCGATGACTATTTGGCGCAGCGGCAACCGCGTCGAAGCTCGCAGGAGCAGCCTGAATCGCGAGCAGCAATGCACCAATCATCGCGTTCCCCACTTCTCGTAGATCAGGTTGCCGTCAATCCAATGCCGCGGCAACTTGAAAGGGAGCAATCCGCAACGATCCACAAGCCGTCACTCAAGCCACCTGGCCGGCTAATCAACATCGGACATTCGTTCAGACGCGTTCCTGGTTGCGTTCTGGAACTGCCATTAGATCGCCGCAGCTTGAACTCGTATAGCCGCGGCAATCGGCTGCAACCCCGTCGTGGCGCTCGGCGCAACCACGCTGAAGCCGATGCCGCGGTCCGCCCAACTCACCTGCTGCACGTCATCGTCGCGTGTCGAGACCATGCTGGCGTCCTTGTCGATGTCCATCGGTCGACTGAGAACGGCGAGGCGGGCACGCGCGGCGCCATCGTAGAGCAGCAGGAGCGCCGGCCCGTGGGGCGTCGCCACGAGGCGCCCGCCGGCGAAGCGGTAGCCGGCGGCCGCGAGATCAGGCACCGCTACCTTGCTTCCGATCCGCCGTGACGCCCAGCTGACGAGCTGCTGCTTTTCACCGGCACCCATCTCGGCCGGGCGCTGCGCATCGGAGGCGTAGACCCGGTAGCTATAGCCTGCCTCCCGAGCTAGCGCGCCAATCCCGGCCTGCGGCGGCAGCGTTCGCGTGCGCACGCCCCAGCCACCGCCGAAGCCTACCGCGAGGAGGAGCGCCGCTGCCACCGCCTGGAACCATGCGGGCCGCGTACCACGTTGGCTCGCTGCGATCGCTTCGATCCGCATCGTGGCAGGGAGCGGCTCCGCGGCGATCGGGGCGAAGAGGCTCCTGAGCGCGCTACGCTGGTTCTGCTGCTGCCGCAGACGCGCCGCGATATGCGGATGATCAGCGAGGTAACGCTCCACGACAGGGCGGCGCTCGACGGCGAGCCGGTCATCAACCCAGGCGGTCAGATCGTCCTCACCGACAGGAGCCGTCACTTCGCCCTCCGCAATCTGGCACGCGCGCCAGCGCCGATCAGCTCGGCCAACCTATCCCGCGCGCGCGACAGGCGCGACATCAGCGTACCCACCGGGATACCGAGCACCGTCGCCGCCTCCGCGTAGGACAGATCCTCGACCGATACGAGCAGGATAACTGCCTTCTGCTCGGGCGGCAGGGCATCGAGGCTGCGTGACAGATCACCGTGCTCGATCGCGTCGGTCTGCTCCGCACGGACGGCGAGCGCCACCTCGTCCGCCATGTCGATCGGGACGAGCGTGGCGCGCCGCGGCGCGCGCCGGCCATGATCGACCAGCAGGTTGTGGAGGATCGCATACAGCCACGGGCGTACGGCATCACCGCGCCTTTGGCGCCACGACGAGACGGCGCGCTCCAGGCAGTCCTGCACGATGTCGTCGGCCAGCGCAGCGTCGCGCAGCCACCCGCGAGCATAGCGCCGCAGACCGGGGATGAGCGGCTCGATCAGGGCGGCGCGCTCGTCCATCTCAGTCGCGCTGGACCTGGACGACGGCACCCGGACCTGTGCCGCTTTTCTCCGCGATGACCAGCCAGCGCCGACCCGACGTTGCCGTGCCTGCCACGATCTGGCGGATGGGGCCCGAGGTGTTGACGATCGCGGATCCCGCAGGATTGGTCATGAAGGTGGCGAGCGGCTCCAGCGGGCCAGAACCGTCGGCACGCCCGACGAGGGCGATGACGTAGGCGCGCTTGGGCTCCAGACCGGTCACTGATCCCTGCAGGACCTGCACGACGCCTTGATCGAACAGCGTGACGCTGGTCGCGGCCGAGGCCGTATCGCCGCGCGCCGCGAGGGTGAGGTGCGTCGCGTCGCCGGCGGTACCCAGCGGTTGCAGGTGCGCGGTGCCCGCGCCGTCCGGAACAGCGCCGGGCACATAGGCGATCGCCTGCGGCGCCTGCCCGATCGGCACCATGGCAATGACCTTGTTCGTCGCGGTGTCGATCACGGCCAGCTTGTCGTCGTTCTCGAGACCGACATAGATGCGCGAACCGTCGCCCGAAGGCCACACCCCGTGCGGCAGCTTGCCGACCGGAATGGTCGCGACCTGGCGGAAGTCACTGGTGCGGAATACCTTAACTTGGTTGAGGCCGCCGACCGTCACATAGGCGAACTGGCCCTTACCGGAGCTGGCGAAGTTGACGTGGTTGGTGATCGGACCGGTGTCGATGACCTGGCGGATCGTAAATGGCGGATGCGCGTCGAAGGCGACCGTCTTGCCCACGTCCTTCAGCGTGAACCAGACCTGCTTGCCGTCCGGGCTCGCCGCGATGTTCGGGCAGAAGGGGCTGGGTTGCTGAACCCGCCCGGCCTCACGGTGCGTCGCCACGTCGAACACGACCAGCTCAGGGTTGAAGGAGGAGCAGACGTAGCCGTAGCGGCGGTCCGGCGAGAAGATCGTCATCCCCGGTCCGCCAGGCGTCTCGATGCGACCGGTCTCCTCGTAGGTTCTGGGGTCGAGCACAGCGATATAGTCCTCGCCGCGCACAGTCACCCAGACTTCCTTGCCGTCCGGCGTGAAGAAGGCCTCGTGCGGGCTGCGGCCGACATAGGTGGTGTGTTTGACGGCGTTCGTAGCCGTGTCGATCCACGTGACCGAATTGGATCCGATCGACACCACCGCTAGGGTGCGACCATCTGGTGAGAAGCCGAGCCCGTGGACGAGCACCTGGCCCTTGTAGAGCGGGCTGAAATTGGCCGGCTGCGGGTCACCGAGCTTGATCACGCCCAGAAGCGTGTTGGTGGCCGGATCGGTGACCGAGAGCGTATTCGAGAATTGCTCGGCAGCATAGACCCGGTCGCGGCCGCTGACCGCAACGTCGCGGTGATCCCATGGCGCCTGCACCTTCGCGGCGCTGCCGGTCGCCGGTGCCGCTGCTCGGTCATCGACGAGCGGGAGCTCGATCGCGGCCGGCGCCGCCCAGGGCGCCGACTGTGCGCCCGCCGAGCTGGCGAGCAGGGCGGCCGAGAGGAGGATGCGGTTCATGTCAGTGCTCCCTGGAAGGCGAAGAGGCGGGCTGAGGCTGCGTCGGTACGGGCCGCGATGGCGGCAGCGGCCGCCCCATCGCCAGCTGCATCGCCGCGATCTCCTGCTGCTGGTCGACGATGATCTCCTGCGCGATGCGCTTGAGCTGCTCGTTCTTGCCGTGACGCAGCTCGGCCACCGCCATATCGATGGCGCCCTGGTGGTGCGGGAGCATCATGGTCACGAAGTCGGCGTCGACGTCGCCGCTGGGCGGTACCATCATCGCCTTCATCATGCGATCCATGGCGGCGTTCACCTCCGTGAGGTACGGTCGCTCGGGCGCAGTAGATGCCGCCAGCCCTGCACCGGCGCAGAGGGTCAGCAGTAGCGCGGCACATGCGCGCGTTGATGAGCGAGGGACGGGCACGGGTCGTCTCCGATTGAGCGGTTATGACCTGTGACGTCGATGCACCCGACTTTATTCCACCGCCGCATTTTTTCTGTGATGCCGATCTCGATCGGCCCACGCGTTTGTGAAAACTGAAAGAGTTTTCAACGTAGAGATTGGCAGCCGCCCATCTGCTCGGTCGTGGCACCCGCCGCAGCATCTAACCGCGATCGTTGCGGGCGCCCTGCCCGCCCCCTCGTTGCCGCCTCCTATCCAGGATGAGATGGAGGACGCAGACAGACGAAGGGCGGAATGACGACGATCTAATGCTGAGGATCGGACTGGAGCATCCCACGAGGATCACGCCATGGCTTCAACGGTGATCGCAGGTGCGAACTCTTTGGCAAGATGGTCAATAAGGGCGCGAACTGCCGGGGACAGACCCCGCCGCGTGGTAAAGACCAAGTGCACGATCCCGATCTGCCCGTGCCAGGCAGGCAGCACACGGATCAGCCGCCCGGCCTCCAGCGCCGGGCGACAAACGCGATCGGGCAAGAACGCGACGCCCATACCCGCTATCGCGGCAGCCAATAGCTGATCCATCGCCGAGCAACCGAGGCGAGGCTCCACACGGATCGTCTGGCGCCGTCCGTCATCGCCTTCCAAATGCCAGTCGACCCGATCGTGTTCGTCGTTGGACGATAGGGTCGGCAAGGACGCGAGCTGGTCTAGTGATGAGACCTGGCTTCCGAGCTGCGGCGAGGCGACCAAGATCCGCAAGGATTGTCCCAGGGATCTCACCGTGAGTTCGGCGTCGGTGGAGAGGTCTACGCGGACGCGCAGCGCCAGATCGATGCGCTCGTCGATGAGATCGACGGCATGATCCGTCGCGATGAGCTGCAGCCGAACTTTCGGATAGCGCGCTAGAAAGGACGCTATAGGACCGGATATTGGCGCGATCATCCCCGTCGGGCAGCTGAAGCGGATGCGGCCATGCGGCTCGGCCTGTGCCTGGACTACCAGCGCTTCGGCTTGCTCGGCCTCGGCGAGCATCGCCCGGCAGCGCTCGTAGAAGGCCTGGCCAGTCTCGGTCACGCGGAAGCGCCGGCTGGAGCGTTCAATCAGGCGCAGCCCCAACCGGTCTTCGAGCCCCGCGACCCGTCGACTGAGCTTTGATTTCGGTTCACGCAGCGCACGACCGGCTGCGGCAAACCCACCGTGGCTCACCACTTCGGCGAAATACGCCAGATCGTTCAGGTCCACCCGCATAGCGTTCCTCTCGTGGAACGCTGCGTGCAGCAACGACCGGCTACACGCAACATCGTCCGGGAGGCATCTCCGTGCAGCAGCGGCGCTCCGCCGCAACCACGAAGGAGACGTACAATGACAAAGCGCTTCAACAACAAGGTGGTCGTCGTCACCGGCGGCACCAGCGGGATTGGCCTGGCCGCCGCCAAAGCGTTCGTCGCCGAGGGCGCGGCGGTGTTCATCACCGGGCGCCGCCAGGACGTGCTAGACGCGGCAGTTCGCGAGATCGGCGGCCGGGTCACGGGCGTACGCGCGGACATGGCCAGGCTTGCCGACATCGACCGGGTCTATGACGCGGTCCAGCAGCGGCACGCGCAGATCGACGTGGTCGTTGCGAACGCGGGCGGGGGAACGATGCTTCCGCTCGGCGCGATTACGGAAGAGCAGTATCAGCAAACGTTCGACACGAACGTGAAGGGAACGATCTTCACCGTGCAGAAGGCCCTGCCGCTGCTGAAGGACGGCGCCTCGATCGTGCTGATGAGCTCCAACGCCGGCTCGTCGGGTACGCCCGCGTTCAGCGTCTATGGCGCCAGCAAGGCCGCGGTGCGCAACTTGGCACGCAGCTGGATCCTGGACCTCAAGGACCGCCACATCCGCGTGAACGTCGTCAGCCCGGGCCCAACCGAGACAGTCGGCCTCACCGACGTGTTCGGCGGCGGTGAGCAGGCTCAGAACATCAAAAACTCTCTGGCTACCCAGATCCCGGTCGGACGAGTCGGAAGGCCTGACGAGATTGCCGCAGCCGCACTGTTCCTCGCGTCCGACGAGGCTAGTTTCATCAACGGCGCGGAGCTGTTCGTCGATGGCGGCGTGACGCAGATCTGAGCCGCACGCATCCACCACTCGCCGTCCAACGAGCGTCTGGGCGGCGCCTGCGGCCACGATGGTGTTAAACTTGCGCGCAAAGAGGGGATCGCTCGCTGGGCTTTGCTCCAGCGGCAGAACACGCCGGTCGCCGACCGTGGCCTAGCCGCAGCGACAGGGTTGCCGTGGTGCCAAGGAGTCGCCGCTCCGCCGCGGCACCTCCTTTCGCTCGCCAGCTAAGGATTATTAGCGGGCCGGCGGAATAAAGCCGGGGACGGCCACGTCTTCATCGGTAGCTGCTGCACAAATCCTCATGTCCGCTCGCGGATCCTTGTTCCGCAAATACCTTTCCCGCTCCGGACCGCTCGCCAGCGCAACCGTGCTTACCATTACAACGAGGCTCCTATGAAACAACCGAACGACGGGGCGCGAGAGGTGCCGGCCAAGAACGAGAGCGCGATGCCCATGGCCGATCGGAATGATGCGAGCGAAGGAGGAGGCTGGTCTTTGAAGGTCTTTGCTTTGACGTGCGGAAGCTTTCAAGCGCCAAGAGATTTCTTTCTCGAGGGCGGTGGCGCCAGCTTCCTACATGTGCCGGTGACGGCCTATCTGATCGATCATCCTAAGGGCCGGGCATTGTTCGACACGGGACTTGGCCTGCGCTTCCGCCGACAAATGGATGAGGCCCTTGGTCCGCTCGATGTGGGCTTTGCGATCGATGAGAGCGCCGACGTCGCCGCGCGGCTTCGCCAGATTGAGGTCGATCCGGCTAGTATCCGCTGGATCATCAATTCGCACCTGCATCCAGACCACGCTGGTGGCAACGCCTTCATTCCGAACGCCACGATCTTGGTGCAATCGCGCGAGCTGACCTATGCCCGGGAGCAGAAGGACGAACGGCTCTACCATCCCCAAGATATGGACACCGGTCATCCCATTCATGCGATCGACGGCGAACATGATCTGTATGGCGATGGATCAGTGGTTCTCTTCCCGACACCTGGTCACACTCCAGGACATCAGAGCGCCAGGATCAAATTGCCGGACGGCGATGCCATTCTAGCCGCAGACTGCTGCTATCTCAAAGAATCACTCGACAGCATGACCGTCTCATCATTGAGCGCCGACCGTGAGCAGAGTTTGCGCACGCTGCGTAGGCTTGCCGACCTTCGCGCTGGCGGCGTCCGCATCTTTTACGGGCACGATCCGAATTTCTGGCAGACAATGCCGCAGGGCCGACCATTGCGCTGAGCCAATCGGTGGTGGATCGTCAAGTTGAAAGAAAGAGTGACATGACAGAGAGATCTGACGATAGCCTGCTGGTGCGCCGTGAGGGGCGCACGTTCGACGTCGCTGGCGCACACCTCGTCTGGAAGGCCAGGGCCGAGGAAACCAGCCATAGCTTCTGCTTTTTCGAGCAGACGCTGTTCCCAGGTGAGCAGGTACCATCGCACCGGCACAGCTACACCGAAGCCTTCTACGTCTTGGCCGGCACCTTGAGCTTCGTCGATGGCGCCGGGCAGACGCATCGCTGCGTCGCCGGCGAGACCGTGATTGCCTCGCCTGAGGTGTCTCACAGCTTTTTCAACGATGGCCCCGACATCGTTCGACTCCTGAGCATCGCGCCGGCTGCGCATCAACACTTTTTCGACGCGATTGAGGAAGCTAACGACGCAGCGCCCTTCGCCGATATGACGCATGAGCAAGCCATGCTCAGGGTAGGAGCGATCGGTGCGGAAACGGATACAAGGTTTCAACCGACGGCAGCTCAGGGTAGAAGTGTACGCTGATCCATCGGACACTAACCGTAACTTTCGGGCGAGGCGTTATGAAGCACTGCGGCGCGGAAGCAACTGACAGAGGGAGCTACACCGTCTCTGATGGTTGGAGAGGTCGGCGCGATCCCGCCAGCTGGTTCAGGTCCGGTTACCGATCGCGACCGATAATTGATTGGACATGGCTTTTACTCTCGGCTGATCGCCTCCGCTGACTTAGCGGTCAGCTCAACGGCCGTGAGTAGGAGCGATTAGCCTGATGTAAGGAAGGTTGGTGTAAGCACGCCCAGAGGTGCCCTACCGGTGCCTAGCGACCCACAGATCCTCAGCCACAAGGAACTGACCTTGGCCCGGCAGACCCAAGCTGTCGGGCCACTTTTCGTCAAGAATGAAGCCAAGTCTCCTCCCCTGCCTCCTGAACGATCGGCCGGTTTCCCCGGCCGACCCCCGATAGCGGACGGACAGTGTTCCACCCTCGGCCGGCGATCGAGCCCCCTCCCTGCCTGCTGAACGAACGGCCGGTTTCCCGGCCCACCGCCCTAAACCGGACCGGCCGCTATCCACCCTCCGACGGCAATTAGCCCCCCCTTCGCTGCACGCTGAACGAACGGCCGACTTTCTACTACCGTCTGCTTAAAGCAGGCGGGCAGCTCTCCACGCCGAGCCCGCGATACAACACTAGCCCTGCGCCTTGGAAAAATTAGATTTTCGCCGCCGCCAGTCGGAAACGATTAGGAGATAACTCAGCGGCCCATGCCTAATTCCCGCGACTCCCCCCACAAGCGGCCATAAAGGCCGAGCCGCGGACCGAAACAGCCGGGCAGCTTGCGCGGTCGTTCCGCGGGACACCGGCGTACCGGCGTGATCTGGGCCGAGCTCGATGACCGCGGATCACCTTCGTAGACGACACCCAAACCTTTGTGGGACGGGTACTCTCAGATTGGACCCGGGGGGGGGGGGGGCGTGACTACATCAGGATGGAACCGCTCTGAGCGACGGCGGCTTCCGCCTCACCACGTCCCCGCCCCCCAGCGGTAGCCTTTTGACAGTCTTGTCAGTGAAGCGCGTAGCGCGTCGTTGATGAAGCTATGACCGAAGCACGTGGACGAGATGGGATACAAAGCGTCCATGCTGCACACAGAGGGCTTGCGACATCGGAGGCTCGCCCTCTCAGTTCAGCGTTCGTAGCGGTTCATGGCCGATCGCCCGCAACCACAACGAAGTGTGGGAACAATCGTGGGAACTCAGAGCCAAGCCGAACAAAAAGCTTAAGCTTTCTGCCGATTTTGGCAGCACGGGTGGCGGAGCGGGAGGGATTCGAACCCTCGATACGCTTTTGGCGTATACTCACTTTCCAGGCGAGCGCCTTCGACCACTCGGCCACCGCTCCGCATACCCGGAAGCCCGCCCGCCTAGACACTCACGCGCTCCCGCGCAAGCCGCCTCGCGCGTGGGCGCGCGTGTCAGCGCTGCCCCGCCACCCAGTCGGCGACCTGCTGCGCCACCTGGTTGGCCGCTTGGCTCAGCGCCGCGCCGGCCGAAGGCGCGTCGATCGCCGCCACCGGGACACGCGCCTCGAAGCGCCGCTTCTCCACGTTGGTCGCGCCCGCCGGGGTCAGCGCGGCGTCATACACCACCAGCGCCTGGCGTTGCGTCGCGTCGAGCCCGAACCAGCGCAGCTCGCCCGCCAGATTGGCGCTGGGATCGCTGAATGACTGCGCCGGCGACAGCACCACCATGTTGGCGCGCGCGGTCACCGTATCGGCGAGCAGCCGCGCGAAGAGGCGCGCGGGCGGCTCGGCCCATTGCGCGTCCTTGACGTAGGCGATCGTCGTGTCGGTCTCCTGCACCGGCACGCGCGTCGTCGCGATCGCGGTCGGCACCGCGGGCACCTGCACCACGATCGAGCGCGCGGTGGCGGAGTTCTGCGCCGCGCCGGGCTGGGGCTGCGACTGTGCCGCGATCGTCAGCAGCGAGGGCGGCGGCTCGGCGCCGAACCGCACGCAGCCCGCCAGCAGTGCCGGCACCGCCGCCACGAGGAGAGTCTTGGCCACCGATCGCACGATCATTTCCCCTTGTAGTCCGGCAGCTTCTGTTGCCCGATCAGGGAGCCGGCGCCGCCCTGCTCGACTCGTTCGGAGATCGCCGACAGCGACGCGGTGGTGACGCGCAGGTCGCGCACCAGCTGGTTGATCTGCGGGATCGTCTGCTTGCTGAAAGTGGTCAGCCCCGGTCGCGCGTCGCCGATGGCGGAGTTGAGCGTGTCCGCGCTCGCCTGCGCCGAGGTGATCGCCTTGTTCAGGTTCGCCATCGCCGGCTGCACGTCGTTGGCGAGCACGCCGTTGGTGGTCTGCGCGAGCTCGCCGATCTGCTGCGCCGCATTGCCCGCCTGTGCGATCGCGACGCGGGTCTGCGCCAGGGTCGCGGCAATCTCGGGGCCGCGGTCGGCGAGCGCGTCGGTCAGCCGGTTGGTGTTGTCGAGGATGCCCGCGATCGAGGCCTGGTTGCGGTCGCTCAGCATGCCGGTGAGCCGCTCGGTCAGCGTCGAGAGCCGCTCCAGCAGCTGCGGCGCGGAGTTGAGGATCGCGCCGATGCCGCCGGTCTTGGTCGGGATCACCGGCTTGCCGAGCGGGCAGACGTTGCCGGCATCGTTCTCCGGGCAGGTGATCGGCGGCGCACCCTTGACGGCGCCGTCGAGGCTGACCGTGCTGGTGCCGGTGAAGCTTCCCTGGATCGTCGCGGTGGTGCCGCGCAGGATCGGCGTGTCGCCGTTGACGCTGATGCGGACGCGGACGAACTGCGGGTCCGGCTGCCACAGCGAGATCGACTTCACCTGGCCCGAGGGCACGCCCGAGAAGGTGACCGACGAACCCTTGGCGAGCCCGTCGACCGCCTGGCGGAAGAAGATGTCATATTCGCGCTCCTCAGTGCCGCCGATGCGCGCGATCCACACCGTGAAGATGGCGACCATCGCCAGCAGGATCAGCACGACGGCGCCGACGAGGACGTGGTTCGATCGCGTTTCCATCACTCTGCCCCTGCGGCCCCGCGGGCCCTGTTGTCGGCGAGGCCGCCCTGGCTGTGCTGCCCGGTGACCCGCTCGCTCACGTCGGTCGGGTGCGCGCGCGCGTCGACAGCGGCGGCGTCGACCCGCTCCGCCGCCGCGCTCTGGGAGGCGACCGCGGCGCGCCCGCGCGGCCCGTTGAAATATTCCTGGATCCAGGGGTGATCGAGCGCGAGCAGCTCGTCGATCGTGCCGACCGCGATCACTCGCTTGTCGGCGAGAACCGCGACGCGGTCGCAGATCGCGTACAAGGTGTCGAGGTCGTGGGTGATCAGGAAGACGGTGAGCCCCAGCGTCTTCTGCAGCGCGCGGGTGAGCTCGTCGAACGCCGCGGCGCCGATCGGATCGAGTCCGGCGGTGGGCTCGTCGAGGAACAGCAGCTCGGGGTCGAGCGCGAGCGCGCGCGCGAGACCGGCGCGCTTCTTCATCCCGCCCGACAGCTCGGCCGGATATTTCGGCCCGGCATCGGCGGGCAGGCCCGTCATCACCACCTTGTACGAGGCGATCTCGTCGAGCAACGCAAGGTCGAGCTCGGGGTAGAATTCGCGGAGCGGCACCTGCACGTTTTCGGCGACCGTCAGGGTCGAGAAGAGCGCGCCGCCCTGGAACAGCACGCCCCAGCGCTTGCGGATCTCCACCGTCTCATGCTCGGAGCGGCCGAGCGTCGGCTCGCCGAACACCTCGACCTCGCCGTGATCGGGCGATTGCAGCCCAATGATCGAGCGCATCAGCACCGACTTGCCCGTGCCCGACCCGCCGACCACGCCGAGGATCTCGCCGCGGCGCACTTCGAGGTCGAGGTTGTCGTGGATCACCGCGTCGCCGAAGCTGTTGCGCAGCCCCTTCACGCGGATGATCGGCTCGTCGCGCCGGCGGGTATCGCGCCGCGCCATCAGATCCAGCCGATCTGTTCGAAGAAGACCGCGAAGAAGGCGTCCACCACGATCACCATGAAGATCGCCTGCACCACCGCGGAGGTGGTCTTGAGGCCGACCTGCTCGGCGTCACCCTTCACCTGCATCCCCTGGAAACAGCCCGCGATGGCGATGATCGCACCGAACACCGGCGCCTTGATCAGGCCGACGAAGAGGTCCGTGATCGGCACCACCTCGCGGATCCGCGCGACATACGCGACTGGCGGGATATCGAGCGCGAACCAGCACAGCAGCCCGCCGCCGATGATCGCGATCACCGAGGAATAGAAGCCGAGCAGCGGCATCAGCACGATCGCGGCGAGCGTGCGCGGCAGCACCAGCGCCTCCATCGGCGAGACGCCGATCGTGCGCATCGCGTCGATCTCCTCGGTCAGCTGCATCGTGCCGAGCTGCGCCGCGAACGCCGAGCCCGAGCGACCCGCGACCATGATCGCGGTCATCAGCACGCCGAGCTCGCGCAGCGTAATGCGGCCCACGAGATTGATCGTGAACGCCTCGGCCCCGAACTGTCGCAGCTGCACCGCGCCCTGCTGCGCGATGACGATGCCGATGAGGAAGCTCATCAACCCGACGATGCCGAGCGCCGAGACGCCCACCACCTCGAAGCGCTGCACGGTGGCGTTGAAGCGGAAGCGGCTGGGATGGCGGATCACGCCGCCGAACGCCGCGATCGTCGCGCCCATGAAGCCGAGCAATCCGATCGAGGTGCGCGCAGCGTTGCTGGTCGCCTCGCCGATCTCGCCGAGAACGCGCCGGAATGACGAGCCCGACTGCGGCCGCATCTGCACCGGCTGGTCGGCGGCCTCGACCTGCTCGAACAGGTGGCGCGCGTCCTCGTCCAGCCCCTCGATCCGGGCGTCGTGCTGGCGCGCGAAGCGGTGGATCACCCAGGCGCCGATCGTGTCGATCCGGTCGACCTCGGAGAGGTCGACGGTCGCGACCTCGCCCTGCACCTTGCCGAGCCGATCGGGCAGGTTGCCGAGCCGCGCCAGCGACAGGTCGCCGGTGAAGCGCAGCACCGGCGCCTGGCCGTCTCTCTCCTCGCTGAAATCAGCTGCCGCCGTCATCTGTTATCCCATGCGGCAAAGCTCATGTCGCCACAAGCGTTCCGACACGCAGTTCGTTCCGCGGGCGTATCTCTTGGTGCCGGCGGAGGAGCGCTCCGCTGCTACCGCCCCGGCGAACGCCGGGGCCCCTGTGGGGGACGCTACTGAGCCCCACCACGGCCTTCCGACCTCAACAACGACGTCCGCCTAGGTGGCAAGGAGGAGAAAGGGGGCGCTCGTTGCCGCTCCCCTCACAGCACCACGTCGACCGCGTGGATCAGCACGCCCACCAGCCCGCCTACCAGCGTGCCGTTCACCCGGATGAACTGCAGGTCCTTGCCCACCGCATGCTCCAGCCGCGCGGTGATCGTGCGCGAGTCCCAGCCGCGCACCGTCTCGGACACCAGCCGCACGATCGAGTCGCCATAGTCCGCCGCCGCCCCCACTGCGGCGCGACGTACGAAACGGTTGATCGTCCGCCCCAGCCGCGGCTCGTCGCGCAGCGTCGCGCCGAGCTGGCGCAGCGCGTCGCCGAGCCCGCCGCGCAGGATCGCCTCCGGATTGCGCGCGGCACGCAGCATCGCCGCGCGCGCCTGCTCCCACAGACCGTTGATCCAGTCCTGCATCGCGGGGTTCTCGAGCAGCTCGAGCTTGAGCGTCTCGACGCGCGCGTGCATCGCCGGATCGTGCTGGAGCCGCTCGGCGAGCTGGGCCAGCCCCTCCTCGGCCTTGCGCCGCAGCGGGTGCTCGCGATTCTCCGCCATCTCCGCGACCATCTTGTCGAGCCCGTCGATGATCTTGTTCGCGAGCGTCTCGTCCAGCCCGGTCCAGCGCAGGATCGATCCGGCGCGGTCATGCACCATCGCGCGGACGAGGTGCTCGTTGCTGGCCAGCGCGTCGCGCGCCCAGTGGATCAGGTTGTCGATCACCGCCAGATGGCGCCCCTCTGCCAGCGCGGCGGCGAGCGCGCGGCCCAGCATCGGCGCGAGCCGCGCCTCGCGCACCCGCGCCACCAGCATCGCACGCACCATGCCGCCGAGCCGCTCCTGGTCAAGCGACTGGAGCACCTCGACCGACAGGCGCGACACGCCGCGGGTCAGCCGGCTGCCCGCGCCCGGCGGGTTGGCGAGCCAGCGCCCCGCCGCCCTGGCGACGTCGACCCGCCCCATCCGCCGCGCGACCACCGCGGGCACGAGGAAATACTCGCGAAGGAACTGGGCGAGCTGGTCGCCGATCCGGTCCTTGTTGCGCGGGATGATCGCGGTGTGCGGGATCGGCAGCGCGAGCGGGTGGCGGAACAGCGCGGTCACCGCGAACCAGTCGGCGAGCCCGCCGACCATCGCCGCCTCGGCGAAGGCGCGGACGAAGCCCCAGGCGGCGTGCTGCGGCTCGAGCGCGCGCGAGGCGAGGAAGACGCCCGCCATCAGCACCAGCAGCCCGGTCGCGACCAGCCGCATCCGCACCAGAGCGGGCGGCGGCGCGGTGGATCGGGCGAGCGCTGGCATCAGCGGGACAATTCGTGAATAGCGCGAATGTTCAAGCGGCGAGTGGCTTGGTCACCGGTGGCGTCCCCATGCGACACGCCGGCGCTCATGCCACCCATGCTGCCGTGCCGGGCCGCCATTGTCTCGTTTGCTCGCCCCTTCCGTTCCCCGGCGGAGGCCGGGGCCCAGTTGGGGGACGCTGGTGGCTCCAACATCGGCCTTCCCACCTGGGCCCCGGCCTTCGCCGGGGAACGGAGAGGCACGGACAACGATCAGCCTCGCAACCCTCACTCCGCCGGGCTGGTACCGTCCTCGTGGAAGCCGATCCGCCCCGGTGGCGCCGGGATCGCCGGGTGCGGCGCATGCTCGATCAGCGTCCCCTCGTCACCGGGGCGGTAGGTGAGCAGGCGACGGCCGAGCCACGGGCCGACGCGGCGCTCGATCCCGATCGCCAGCGAGAAGGCGGCCGGCACGATCAGCAACGTGAGCATGGTCGAGACGGTCAGCCCGCCGATCACGACGATCCCCATCGGCGCGCGCCACGCGCCGTCGCCCGACAGCGACAGCGCGGTCGGCACCATGCCCGCGACCATCGCCACGGTCGTCATCACGATCGGCTGCGCGCGCTTGCGCCCGGCGTCGACGATCGCCGCATAGGGCGCCACGCCCGCGGTCATCTCCTCCAGTGCGAAGTCGATCAGCAGGATCGAGTTCTTGGCGACGATGCCGAGCAGCATCAGCAGCCCGATGAAGACCGGCATCGACAGAGCGTCGCCAGAGATCAGCAGCGCGAGCAATCCGCCCAGCGGCGCCAGCAGCAGCGAGCCCATGTTGACCAGCGGCGGCAGCAGCCGGCGGTACAGCAGCACCAGCACCGAGAAGACGAGGAACACGCCCGACACCACCGCGGTGACGAAGTTCATCAGCATCTCGAGCTGCCACTTGGCCTGGCCGACGTTGAGCTCCTGCACGCCCACCGGCAGCGACTTCATCGCCGGCAGCTGCTTGATCTTGGGCAGCGCGACGCTGGTCGCCACGCCGGGCTGGAGATCGGCGCCGATGGTGAGCTGGCGCTGCTGGTTGATCCGCTGGATGCGCGTCGGGCCCGAGCCGAAGCCGATGTCGGCGACGAGGCTCAGCGGCACCGAGCCGCCGCTCTGCGTCTGCACCGGCAGGTTCTGGATCGTCGCCAGCCGCGAGCGCGAGCTCTGCTCGAGCGCGACACGGATCGGGATCTGCCGGTCGCTGAGCGAGAAGCGCGCGCTGTTCTGGTCGATGTCGCCGATCGTGGCGATGCGGATCGCGTTGGACAAAGCCGCGGTGGTCACGCCCAGGTTGGCGGCGAGGTCGGAGCGCGGCTTGATGATGATCTCGGGCCGGTTGAGATCGCCCGCGATGCGCGGCGCGATCAGCCCCGGCATCTTCGCCATGTCCTGCACGACGCGGTCGGCGGCCTGGCGCAGCACGACGGGGTCGTCGCCGCCGAGCGTCACCGAGATGTCGCGGTTGTTGTCGCCGAAGCCGAACTGCGACTGGAAGTTGACGCGCGCGTCGGCAATCTTGGCGAGCTGCGGCGCCAGACCGCGCTCGAACTCGGTCGAGGTCTTGTCGCGCTTCTCGCGCAGCTGCGCGGTGACGCGACCCGAGCCCACCAAGGTGCGGGTGTAGACGCTCTCCACCTCGGGCTGCTTGCGGATCAGCTCATAGACCTGGTCGACCACGCCCTGCGTCGTCTCCAGCGTGCTGCCCGGCGGCATGGTGATCGTCACCGTGCTGCGCGGCTGGTCCGACGCGGGCTGGAACGACATCGGGATCTGCGTGAACAGGAAGAGCGTGAAGAGGAACGCGCCCACTCCCATCATCACCACCCACAGGCGATGGTCGCGCCAATAGCCGAGCACGCGATGCATCCCGCCCCTGGCACGCGCCGCGGGCGCACCGCCCTCGTCGAGCGTCCAGGCGAGCACGCGCTGGTAGAAGTTCATCACTGGCCCGCCGCCGTGCTCGACATGGCCGCCGGCGCGCAGGAAATAGGCCGCGATCATCGGCGTGATCAGCCGCGCCACGGCGAGGCTCATCAGCACCGCCACCACCACGGTGAGCCCGAAATTCTTAAAGAACTGCCCCGAGATGCCCGGCATGAGGCCGACCGGCAGGAACACCGCGACGATTGCCATGGTCGTCGCCAGCACCGCGAGACCGATCTCGTCGGCGGCGTCGATCGCCGCCTGATAGGCCGTCTTGCCCATGCGCATGTGGCGGACGATGTTCTCGATCTCGACGATCGCGTCGTCGACCAGCACGCCCGCTACCAGGCTCAGCGCGAGCATCGTCATCTCGTTTAGCGTGAAGCCCATCAGCTCCATGAACCAGAAGGTCGGGATCGCCGAGAGCGGGATCGCCAGCGCCGAGATCACCGTGGCGCGCCAGTCGCGCAGGAACAGGAACACGACGACCACCGCGAGGATGGCGCCCTCCAGCATCGCATGGATCGCCGACTTATACTGCTCCAGCGGGTACTTCGAGCCGTCGACGCGGAGCCGGAACTTGACCTTCGGATTGCGCTTCTCGAGCTCCTCGAGCTTCTTCTTGCCCTCGCGGAAGACGGTGACGTCGGACGAGCCCTTGGCGCGCTTGAAGTCGAAGCTGAGCACCGGCTTGCCGTCCACCGCCGCGGCGGAGCGCTGCTCGGCGTAAAGGTCGCGCACCGTGGCGACGTCGGCGAGGCGGATGGTGCGGCCGTCCCCGACGTTGATCTGCGTCTGGCCGAGATCGTAGGCGGTGCGCGCGTTGCCGAGCACGCGGACCGACTGTTCGGCCCCCGCGATCTCGGCGCGACCGCCCGGCGCGTCGAGGTTCACCTGGCGCAGCTGGTTGTTGATCTGGCTCGCGGTCAACCCCTGCGCCGCCAGCCGCGCGGGATCGAGGATCACGCGGATCTCGCGGCTGACGCCCCCGTTGCGCTCCACCCCGCCCATGCCCGGGACGGAGAGCAGCTCCTTGGTCACCGTATTGTCGATGTACCAGCTGAGCTGCTCGATCGTCATGTCGGTGGCGATCGCGCTGTAGCTGCCGAGATCATTGTCGTTGATCTTCACGCGGCTGACCTGGGGCTCGAGGATTCCCTCGGGCAGGTTACCGCGGATCTGCGTGACCGCGTCGCGCGCCTCGTTGACGGCGCGATCGACCGACTGGCCGATCGCCATCTGCACCATCGTCGTCGAATTGCCCTCGGACACGAACGACTGGATCTCGTCCACCCCTTCGAGCGTGCGCACCGCGGCCTCGATCCGCTGCGTCACCTGGGTCTCGAGCTCGCTCGGCGCGGCGCCCGGCTGGGTGATCGTGATCATCACCGCCGGAAAGTCGATGTCCGGCGAGTCGTTGATGTCCATGCGGATGAAGCTGACGATCCCCGCGACCGTCAGCATCACGAACAGGACGATCGCCGGCACCGGGTTGCGGATCGACCAGGCGGAGATGTTGCGAAAGCCCATGGTACTGATCCCGCTCTACTGGCCCGCGACTCGCGCCCGCACCGGTTTGACCTTCTGGCCGGGGTTGAGGAACGCGCCCGCCGACTGCACCACGCGCTCGTCACCCTTCAGCCCGCTGGCGATCGCGACCCGATCCTCGGTCACCGTGCCGAGCTTCACGTCGCGACGCTGCGCGCGATCCTCGGCGTCGACGATGTACACGTAATTGCCGCGGTCGTCGCTCAACAAAGCGGACTGCGGCAGCGAGGGCTCGCTCTCCGCCCCGGCGGTGATCGTCGCCGAGGCGAAGCCGCCCGGGCGCAGCGCCGGGTCGTAGCTGAGCTGGATGCGCGCGATGCCCTGGCGCGTCTGCGTGTCGATCACCGGCGCGATCTGCCACACCCGCCCAGCGAAGGAGCGCGTGTCGCCGACCGGCGTCACCTTGGCCGCCGAGCCGACGCGCACGCCCTGGAGGTCGTTCTCGGCGAGTTGCGCGCGCATCTCCATCTCACCGTCACGCGCCATGCGGAACAAGGTGCCAGAGGCCGAGCTGACGATCTGCCCCGGCTCGACCCCGCGGGTGAGGATCAGCCCCGCCGCGGGAGCGCGGATGTCGAGCCGGGCGTTGCGCGCGCGCTGCTCCGAATAGGTCGCCCCCGCCACCTTGAGCCGCGCCGCGGCGGCGTCGCGCGTGGCGATACGGCGCTGCACGTCGGCCTTGGAGATGAACCCGCGGTCGACCAGGCTCTGCGCGCGCTCCAGTTCGGCCTGGGCCAGCACCAGGTCGGATCGCGCCACCGCGATCTGCGAGGCGAGTGACTCGGCAGTCTGCACCTGCACCGAGCGGTCGATCGTGGCGAGCACCTGGCCGGCGCGGACCCACTGGCCGGGCTCGACCAGCACGCGGCTGACCATCCCGCCCTCGCCCGCGACGCCGACCGGCATTTCGCGCTTGGCGGCGAGCGAGCCGGTCGCGCTGACCTGGCGCGCCACCGCCGCCGCGCCGGGCACCAGCACGGTGACAGTCGGGGCCTGGTCGGCCGGCGCGGCGTGCGGCGCGTCCTTGTGACGGGTGAGGAAATAGCCGGCGAGCGCGGCGACGAGCAGCGCGATGCCGGCGATCAGGATCCAGCGACGCCGACGCCGCGGCGTGCCGTCCTCGATCATCAGCTGCTCGCCCTGCAGAGTACCAGCCTCGTACGTCATCCATCCCCCTCCGGCCGGCGTGTATTACCCGCATACATCACCGCGTACAAGTCCGGCGCTGCCCGAGCGCGACATTTTGTGCAAGCGACAACGTAAGTTATCGCGTTCAGCTTGCGTTTCATCGCGGTCCAACACAGCGCAAGTTGTTGAACCACGGGAGACTAAGACGATGAATCGGGCATTGGTTGGCTTGGCGCTATCGCTCGCTACGCTACCCGTGATGGCGAGCGCGCAGGCGCCGCTGCCGATGGCGACCGTGGTGCCCGAGGGCACGATCCTCGACGTCACCGCGGTCGGCAAAGTGTCGCGCGTGCCCGATCTCGCCACCGTGCGCGCGGGCGTGGTGACGCAGGACGCGGTGGCCGCGACCGCCATGCAGCAGAACGTCGATCGCATGGCCGCCGTGGTCGCCGCGCTGAAGAAGGCCGGGATCGCGCCGCGCGACATCGCCACCAGCCGCGTCGCGCTCTCGCCGCAGTATCGCTACGCCGAGAACCAGCCGCCCGCGATCACGGGCTATCAGGCGAGCAACGCGGTGACGGTGCGTTTCCGCGACGTCGCCAAGGCGGGGCCGGTGCTTGACGCGCTGGTACGCGCGGGTGCCAACCAGATCGACGGACCGACGCTGTCGCTCGCCGACGCCGCGGGCGCGCTCGACGAGGCGCGCGCGGACGCGGTGGCGCGCGCGCGGGCGCGGGCGACGCTCTACGCCAAGGCGGCGGGACTGACGGTGGCGCGGATCGTGTCGATCGGCGAGGCCGGCGAGAGCGACGGGGAACCGCCGCGCCCGTTCGCCCAGATGCGCATGGCGGCGGCGCCCGCGGCCGCGGACAGCGCGGTCCTGCCGGGCGAGAGCGAGTTGAGCGCGACGCTCAACGTGCGCTTCCTGCTGAAGTGAGAGGGTGGGGCGAGCTGCGGAAGCCAAAGATCCTCCCCGCTCGCGGGGAGGGGGACCGCCGCGAAGCGGTGGTGGGGGGGGGGCCTCCACAGACGCTGCGCTGCGTGGATAGCCCCCTCCACCACCAGCCTTCGGCTGGCGGTCCCCCTCCCCGTACCGGGGAGGATTTCTAGCACTTGCTCCCGAAAACGAGAAAGGCGGCCGCCCCGCGAAGGGCGACCGCCTCGGTCAGCTCAGCGCGCGCCGCAGGTGCGACGCCGGCTCAGCGCTCAGGCGCTCAGCGCACCCGGCCGCGACGGACCAGGTTGACGATCGCGAGCAGCACGATCGCGCCGACCAGCGAGACCAGGAACGAGTAGATCGTGAGCGGGGCGTTGTTGATCGAGCCGCCGGTGAACAGCAGGCCGCCGAGGAACGCACCGACCACCCCGACCACGATGTTCAGGAAGATGCCCTGCTGCGCGTCCGTGCGCATGATGATGCTGGCGAGCCAGCCGATGACACCGCCGATGACGAGCCAGATGATGATACCCATGATGTTACTCCCCTGCGATACGCCCACACGGTGACGGGCTCTGCCGGGGAATACTCACGAGGCCGGCGCATTGTTCCGGCCCCGTAATTCTGAAAATGGGACGTCGGGGTTAGAAGTTCTGCTGCCGCTCGTAAAGCGTCTTGTAGTGCTGGATCCGCGTCACCCGCAGCCCCGGCATGCCCGATCGATCGATCGCGCGCTGCCACCCGGCGAACTCCTCCACGGTCAGGCCGTAGCGTTGGCAAACCTCGTCGACGGACAGCAGCCCCCCGTTGACCGCGGCGACCACCTCCGCCTTGCGCCGCACCACCCAGCGGGTGGTGTCCGCCGGCGGCAGCGAATCGAGCGTGAGCGGCTCGCCGAGCGGGCCGATCACCTTGGCCGGACGGATTTTTTGGTTCTCGATCATTCCTTACCTCGGTTCCGGGGGTATTCCCCCTCGCCACGTTGGACCCTTGTTGTGTCTCTTCCGTAACGGACGCTGGTTGAACACGCTCTAAAGTGGACCGGTAAACGAGCTATTCACGCCTGCTCCAATCACTCAAAACGGCTGCCGCGGTGGCGTTGAACGTGCCGCTCGCGCCGCGCTCGCCCTGCGCCGTGTCGAGCGCGCGCGCGACCTGGGCGGTGCGCGAGGCGAGCTGGCGCTGGCGCAGTGCGGTGAGCAGCGGCGGGTCGTTGTGGGTCGGTTCGAGTGACATGCCGGCTGCTGTAGCGCCGATGGTCTGAAGGTCGCGTAAAGTGCACCGCAACGCTTCGTTCATTTCGGTTTACGCGACGCGCCCGGAAGGAGTATCCGCTGCCGCATCATGGACAGCGTGGATTTCCAGCTCGCGCCCGGCGCGCGACGCATCGTCGTGGCGATGTCGGGCGGGGTCGACAGCTCGGTCGTCGCCGCGCTCGCCGCGCGCAGCGGCGCCGAGGTGATCGGCGTGACGCTCCAGCTCTACGACCATGGCGAGGCGACGAAGCGCGCGGGCGCCTGCTGCGCCGGGCGCGACATCCGCGACGCGCGTGCGGTCGCCGACCGGCTCGGCATCGCGCATTACGTCTTCGATCACGAGAGCAGCTTTCGCACCGGGGTGATCGAGCAGTTCGCCGACGATTATCTCGCCGGCCGCACGCCGATCCCGTGCGTCCAGTGCAACATGGGCCCGAAGTTTACCGACCTGCTCGCGCTCGCGCGTGATCTCGGTGCCGACTGCCTCGCCACCGGTCATTATGTCCGCCGCGTCGTCGGCGCGGGCGGCGCGGAGCTGCACCGTGCCGCGGACCCTGCGCGCGACCAGAGCTATTTCCTGTTCGCCACGACGCAGGCGCAGCTCGACTACCTGCGCTTCCCGCTCGGCGCTCTTCCGAAGGCCCGGGTGCGCGCGATCGCCGCCGAGATGGGGCTGCTCGTCGCTGACAAGCCCGACAGCCAAGACATCTGCTTCGTCCCCGACGGCGACTATGCCGGCCTGGTCAAGAAGTTGCGCCCCGCGGCGGCGACCGGCGGCGACATCGTCGACCTCGCCGGGCGCAAGCTGGGTGAACATCGCGGGCTGGTGCATTACACCGTCGGTCAGCGCCGCGGGCTCGAGATCGGCGGCAGCGCCGAGCCGCTCTACGTCGTGCGGCTGGAGCCGACGGCGCAGCGCGTCGTGGTCGGTCCGCGCGCGGCGCTCGCCGTCGCAGCGGCGCGGCTCGAGCGGATGAACGTGCTCAGCCCATTGGAGGGCGCGCTCACCGCCAAGGTGCGCTCGATGGCAAAGCCTGTGCCGGCACGGCTCGAGCGGGACCGGCTGGTGTTCGACTCGCCCGAGTACGGCGTCGCGCCGGGCCAGGCGGCGGTGCTGTACGACGGCGACCGCGTGCTGGGTGGCGGCTGGATCGCCGGGACGGAGGCAGCGCTCGTGGCGGCGTGAAATGTCGCGATTTACCAGCGCTCGCCGTCCATTCCGGACTTGCTGAGGGATCTGCCGATGCACGCCGTCGTGAGCACAACGGTCGGACCCGGGACAAGGCGCGGATGAGGGTGAAGAATGGCGGCTCCTCGCCCACGGCGATGCGGAAATTGTTAGACAATTAACTTGCCGCACCGTCGCGACCGCCTAGACTGCCGCTCCGGGAGGGAGACGAGCAGTGGCGAACGGAGAACGTCGAGGACCCGCGCATGTCACGCTCGCGCGCACGCTCGGAGTCGCGATCGTCACCGGCGACTACCCCAGCGGCACGGTCTTGCCGGGCGAGCTCGAGCTGGCCGGCCAGTTCGGCGTATCGCGCAGCGTCATCCGCGAATCCCTGCGCATGCTCAGCGCCAAGGGGCTGGTCGAGAGCCGCCCCAAGGCCGGCACGCGCGTGCGGGAGCGCGCGCAGTGGAACCTGCTGGACCCCGAGCTGCTCGCCTGGATGTTCGAGGGCGCGCCGTCGCTCGGCTTCGTGCGCAGCCTGTTTCAGCTGCGCATGATCGTCGAGCCCGCCGCGGCCGAGCTCGCCGCAGTCCAGCGCAGCGCGGCGCAGCTGTCGCGCATGGGCCACGCCGTCGAGGTGATGGCGCAGCAGGGGCTGCGCACGCAGGACGGGCAGACCGCCGACCAGCGTTTCCACGCAGCGATCCTGGAGGCGACGGGCAACGAGCTGTTGGTGAGCCTGTCGAGCAGCATCGCTGCGGCGGTGCGCTGGACCACCTTCTTCAAATATCGCGTGCCGCTCCAGTATCGCGACCCGATCCCGCTGCACCGCGAATTGTTCGAGGCGATCGCCAACGGCGACGCGGGCGCGGCGCGCGGCGTGACCGAGCGGCTGATCGCGCAGGCCGGGCTGGATACCGAGCGCGCGCTGGGGGCGTGAGATTTGTAAAATCCTCCCCGCTCGCGGGGAGGGTACCATGCGCAGCATGGTGGAGGGGGGCTTCCGCAAACGGGCCGGTGCGTGAGCGGAGAGCCCCCTCCACCACTCGCTTCGCGAGCGGTCCCCCTCCCCGCAAGCGGGGAGGATCGTAGTCTCTCACGCCGCCGCGGCCGCCTCCGTCTCGGCGACGGCGCGGTAGCGGCGGCGCAGCGTGATCTTGTCGATCTTCTCCGTCCCCAGCCGCGGCAGCGGCGCGTCCTCGATCCAGAGCCGCGCGGGCACCTTGAAGGCGGCGACATGCTGCGCGAGGAAAGCGAGCAGGTCCTCGCACGTCACCCCGCCCGGCTCGCTCAGATGCACCACCGCCCCCGGCACCTCGCCATAGCGCGCGTCCGCCAGCCCGAACACCGCCGCCTCGGCCACCAGCGGATGCGCGTAGAGCGCCGCCTCGACCTCCTGGCAGCTGATGTTCTCGCCGCCGCGAATGATGATGTCCTTCTTGCGGTCGACGATGAAGAGATAGCCGTCTTCGTCGAGATAGCCGAGGTCGCCGGTACGGAAGAAGCCATCGGCGGTGAAGGCCGCCGCGGTGTCGTCGGGCCGGCCCCAATATTCTTGGAAATTGGCCGCGGAGCGGATGCCGATCTCGCCGGTCGCCCTTAGCGGCAGCGCGGTGCCGTCGTCGGCCAGGATCGCCAGCTCGACCAGCGGCGCCGAGGCGCGCCCGGCGCTGTCGGGCTTGGCGATGTAGTTGCTGCGCCAATTGCCCGTGCCGATCGCATTGGTCTCGGTGAGGCCGTAGCCGATCAGCGGCGCGCCGGTCAGCTCGGCGTCGAGCCGGCGGACATGCTCGACCGGGCGCGGCGCGCCGCCCGCGGCGAAGTCGGTGACGGTCGATAGGTCGTAGCGCGCCCGCTCGGGGTGGTTGACCATCTCGTAGCTCATCAGCGGCACGCCGACGAAATAGGTCACCTTCTCGCGCTCGATCAGCCGCATCGCCTCTTCGGCGTCCCATTTGGGCATCAGCACCAGCTTGCGCCCCATCGCGAAGCTCTGGAGCAGCGTCGGCACCATCGCGGTGACGTGGAACAGCGGCAGGTTGAGCAGGGTCGCTGGTTGCAGCCCCGTCAGCGCCCCGTCCTGCGCCGCGATACCCATCATCATCAGCGCGGAGGCGAGGAAATTGAACGTCCCTTGCAGCACCTGACGATGGGTCGACAGCGCCCCCTTCGAGCGCCCGGTCGAGCCCGAGGTGAAGAGGATGGTGGCATGATCGTCCCCGGTCAGGGCGGGCAGCACCGCGCCGGCGCCGTTGCCGAGATCGTCCTCGGCGTGCGCCAGCACCTCGGCGAGCGCGGTCTCGATCGGCTGGAGATCGTCGAAGATCTCGACTCGCACCGCCGCCCCGCCCGGGATAGCCGCGAGCCGGCGCGCGCGCGGCGCGTCGGCGAAGACCAGCGCGACCTCGACCTCGTCGAGCGCGGCGGCCATCTCCTCGGCCTGCCACCAGCCGTTGAGCAGCGTCGCCACGCCGCCGGCCATGATGATCGCCATGTAGAGCACGATCCACGAGGGCGAGTTGCGCGCGGCGATCGCCACCCGGTCACCGCGGCGCACGCCATAACCCGTCACCAGCGCGCGCGCGGCGCGAGTCGCGAGGTCGTGGACGCTGCCGAAGCGCAGCCGCTCGTCGCCGGCGACCAGGAACTCGACGTCGCGGTGCTGCTGGCAGAAATGCGCGAAATAGGCGGGAAGCGTCGGTGGAGCGGCGGCGATCATCGGCAGCGTCCGACCGAAACGCGCGACCCGTCCGAGGGGTAGCTGGCCACCGTCGCCGGTCAGCGCCGCCATCACCGCGTCCATCCGCCGGTCGAGCTCGGAAGCCATCACTCTCTCCGCTTGGGTTTGTGCTTTCCTCCCCTTATGCAGGCGCCATTGAGAAGGGGAAAGCCTTGATCCTGTCCGCCCTCGCCGCCGCCGTTCCGGGTGCCGGCGCCGCCACCGGCCACATCCGTTTCGCCGACCTCGGGCTCCACCCCGACGTCTTCTCGATCGGCGTCTTCACGCTGCGCTGGTACAGTCTGGCTTATATCGCGGGCATCGTCGTCGGCTGGTGGTACCTGCTCAAATTGCTGGCCCAGCCCGGCGCCCCGATGGCGCGGCGCCACGCCGACGACCTCGTCTTCTACGCCACGCTCGGCATCATCCTCGGCGGGCGGATCGGCTATGTGCTGTTCTACGCGCCCGAGATGCTGACCCGGCCGCTGTCGATCCTGCGGCTGTGGGACGGCGGCATGTCGTTCCACGGGGGCGTGATCGGCACCTCGCTCGGGCTCATCTGGTTCGCTCGGAAGAACGGGCTCAACTGGCTGCGCGTCCACGATTATGTCGCCTGCGCCGTGCCCTTCGGCCTGTTCTTCGGTAGGCTCGCCAACTTCGTCAACGGCGAGCTGTGGGGCAAGCCCGCGAGCGTGCCCTGGGCGATCGTTTTCGAGCGCACGGTGCCGTACGGCGTGCCGGAGCCGGCGCGTCACCCGAGCCAGCTCTACGAGGCGGGGCTGGAGGGCATCGCCTTGTTCCTGCTGCTCTGGTTCTTCTTCTGGCGAACCGACGCGCGCTACCAGCCGGGCAAGTTGGTCGGTCTCTTCCTCGCCGGCTACGGCCTGGCGCGCTTCACCGTCGAGTTCTTCCGCGAGCCCGACGCGCAGCTGCGCGCCTTCGCCGAGCACACCGGGCTGCACATGGGCCAGTGGCTGTGCGTGCCGATGATCCTGGCGGGCGTCGCGCTGATCGTCACCGCGCCGCGCCGCCGCCGGCGCGTCGAGCCCACCGTCGGGCTGGACAGCGTGGCGTGAGCGAGCCGCTGCTCGCCGAGCGGCTGGCGCGCGCGATCACGTTGGGTGGGCCGATCCCGGTCAGCCAGTTCATGGCCGCCGCCAACGCGCATTATTATGCGACGCGCGACCCGCTCGGCGTCGCGGGCGACTTCACCACCGCGCCCGAGATCAGCCAGATGTTCGGCGAGCTGATCGGCGCCTGGGCCGCCGACCTGTGGGACCGCGCCGGTCATCCCGCGGTCGCCTGGGTCGAGCTCGGCCCCGGTCGCGGCACGCTCAGTGCCGACGCGCTGCGCGTGATGGCGCGTGCCGGGCTGACGCCGTCGGTCCACCTGGTCGAGACCAGCGCGACGCTGCGCGCCGCTCAGGCCGAGCGGCTGCCCGGCGCGACCTGGCACGACTCGCTCAACACGCTGCCGGAGGACGTGCCGCTCATCGTTGTCGCGAACGAGTTCTTCGACGCGCTGCCGATCCGCCAGCTCGTGCGCCGCGCCGACGCGTGGCACGAGCGGCTAGTGGCATGCCAGGACACGCTGTTCGTGCCGATCGCGGGTGCCACGGTACCCGACACAATCGTGCCGCCGGCGCTGCGCGACGCCGCGCCGGGTGCGGTGATCGAGACCTCGCCCGCCAGCGTCGCGGTGATGGCCGACCTCGCCGCGCGGATCGTCGCGCAGGGCGGCGCGGCGCTGGTGATCGACTATGGCTACGAAGGGCCGGCGATCGGCGACACGCTCCAGGCAGTGCGCGCGCATGCCTTCGCCAACCCGTTCGAGGCGCCGGGCGAGCAGGACCTCACCGCGCACGTCGACCTGGCGACGCTGGGGCTGGTCGCCACCGCCTCGGGCGCCCGGTGCGACGGGCCGGTCGGTCAGGGCGCGTTCCTGCGCGCGCTCGGGATCGACCAGCGCGCCGCGGCGCTCGGCGAACGAGTGACACAGGATCGCGACCGGTTGGTCGAGCAGATGGGGGAGTTGTTCAAGGTGATCGCCGTGACTCACGACCAATGGCCGCGCCCGGCGGGCTTCGCATGATGCCGCGCCCGACGCTCCGTCCCGCGACGGTCGACGATGCCGCCAGCCTCGCCGGCGTGGCGCGCGCCACCTTCACCGAGACGTTCGGCACGCTCTACTCCGCCGCCGACCTCGCCACCTTCCTCGAGCAGCACACGCCCGAGGACTGGGCGCGCGAGGTCGCCGACCCGGCCTATGCGGTGCAGATCGTCGAGATGGGGCATGTCGCGGTCGGCTACATCAAGCTCGGGCCGCCCAAGCTGCCCTTCACCCCGCCCGAGGGCGCGATCGAGCTCCGGCAATTCTACCTGCTCCAGCCGTGGCAGGGCTCGGGGCTCGGGCCCGAGATGATGGAATGGGCGCTGGCCGAGGCGCGCGCGCGCGGGCACCAGGCGATCTACCTCTCGGTGTTCACCGACAATCACCGCGCGCGCCGCTTCTACGCCAAATACGGCTTCGAGGACGTCGGCCCGTACCAGTTCATGGTGGGCGATCACGCCGACGAGGACGTCGTGATGCGCCGCGCGCTGTGACCGCGCCCGAGCCCTTCCGCGCGCGGCTGCTCGGCGCGGTGCCGCACGGCTTCCTCGGCCGCGTGGGCGGCGGCTCGGAAGGGCTGTACGCCGGGCTCAACTGTGGGATCGGGTCGGACGACGATCCCGCCGCGGTCGCCGCCAACCGGGAGGCGGCGCTGGCGGCGGTGGCGCCGGGGGCGTGCCTGCTGACGCCCTATCAGGTGCACTCCGCCGACTGCGCCACGGTCGACGCGCCCTTCGCCGAGCGGCCGCGCGCCGACGCGCTCGCCACCGCCACGCCGGGGCTCGCGCTCGGCGTGGTCACCGCCGACTGCGCCCCGGTGCTGCTCGCCGACCCAGTGGCGGGCGTGGCCGGGGCCGCGCACGCGGGGTGGAAGGGAGCGCTGGCGGGGGTGACCGACGCCACCGTCGCGGCGATGGAGGCGCTGGGTGCGTCGCGCGAGCGGATCGTCGCCGCGGTCGGGCCGTGCATCGCGCGCGCCAGCTACGAGGTGGACGGTGGCTTCCGCACCCGCTTCCTCGACGACGACGTGGCCAACGAGCGCTTCTTCGCCGACGGGCGCGCGGGGCACGCGCGCTTCGACCTCGAGGGTTATGTCGCTCACCGGCTCGCCGCGGCGGGGGTGGTGCGGGTCGAGACGCTGGGGCTCGACACCTATGCCGACGAGCGACGCTTCTTCAGCTACCGCCGCTCGACGCATCGCGGCGAGCCGGGCTACGGCCGCCAGATCGCGATCATCGCGGCGGGTTAGGCGCTGGCGGCTGCGAGACTCAACGAGCACTACCCCGGCGGACGCGAGACCGTTGCGAAAGCCGCGGCGCGCCCCTTTTTTCCATCATCCCGGACTCGTTCCGGGATCCACCGTCCCGCGAACTCAGTGCGCGTTGCTCTCGCGATAGGGTGGATCCCGGAACAAGTCCGGGATGACGGGATGGGCACTGACAAAGGTCGCGTTTGCCGAAGTGGGGGCGTGAGGGGAAGGACCTTACCCGTCCCCGCCACCCCTCACAGCACGAAGCGGCTGAGGTCTGAGTTGCGCGCCACGCTCGCCAGCTGCTTGTCGACATAGGCCGCGTCGACCACCAGCGCCTCGCCCGCGCGGTCCTCGGCGTCGAAGCTCACCTCCTCGAGCAGTTTCTCCATCACGGTCTGGAGCCGGCGCGCGCCGATATTCTCGATCTCGCCGTTCACCTCGGCCGCGATCCGCGCCACAGCGCGAATACCGTCCTCGGTGAAGCTCACGTCGACCCCCTCGGTCGCGATCAGCGCGCGGTACTGCGCCGGCAGCGACGCCTTGGTGTCCGACAGGATCGCGACGAAATCGTCCTCGGTCAGCCCCTTGAGCTCGACGCGGATCGGCAGGCGGCCCTGCAGCTCGGGCAGCAGGTCGCTCGGCTTGGCGACATGGAACGCGCCCGAGGCGATGAAGAGGATATGGTCGGTCTTCATCGGGCCGTATTTCGTTGAGACGGTCGTGCCCTCGATCAGCGGGAGCAGGTCGCGCTGCACGCCCTCGCGGCTGACCGAGCCGCCGCGCACGTCGCTCACCGCGATCTTGTCGATCTCGTCGAGGAAGACGATGCCGTTGGCCTCGGCGTCCGCCAGTGCGACGCGGCTGACCTCGTCCTGGTCGAGGCGCTTGTCCGCCTCCTCCTCGACGAGTTTCTCCCACGCCGCGGGCACCAGCAGTTTGCGCCGCTGCTTCGGCCCGCCGCCGAACGCCTTGCCCATCATCTCGGACAGGTTGATCATGCCCACCGAGCCCTGCCCGCCGGGCAGCTCGAACGGCATCTGCGGCGCCTGCTGGAGCTCCAGCTCGATCTCGGTCTCGGACAGATGCCCGTCGCGGAAGCGCTGCTTGAAGCTCTCTCGTGTGGCCTGGCTCGAGTCCTTGCCGACCAGCGCGTCGAGCAGCCGGTCCATCGCCGCGGCCTCGGCCTTGTCCTTCACCGCCAGCCGGCGGCGCTCCTTCTCGAGCCGCACCGCTTCCTCGACCAGGTCGCGCGCGATCTGCTCGACGTCGCGGCCGACATAGCCGACCTCGGTGAACTTGGTCGCCTCCACCTTGACGAAGGGTGCGTCGGCCAGCTTGGCGAGGCGGCGGCTGATCTCGGTCTTGCCGCAGCCGGTCGGCCCGATCATCAGGATGTTCTTGGGCGTCACCTCGTCGCGCAGGTCGGGCGCTAGCTTCTGCCGGCGCCAACGGTTGCGCAGCGCCACCGCGACCGCGCGCTTGGCCTCCTTCTGGCCGATGATGTGCGCGTCGAGCGCGGCGACGATCGCCTTTGGAGTCAGATTATCGTTCATGCAGAATCAAAGCCTTCGTCGGCGAATGTTGAGTAAGTTGTGTCGCTGGCCGGTGTCGCGCGCGCCTCAGCTCGCGCTGTCGAGCGTCTCGATCGTCAGCCGGTCGTTGGTGTAGACGCAGACCTCCGCGGCGATCGCCATCGCGCGGCGGCTGATCGTCTCGGCGTCCTGCTCATAGTCGACCAAAGCGCGCGCCGCGGCGAGCGCGTAATTGCCGCCCGAGCCGATCGCGGCGATCCCGGCCTCGGGCTCGAGCACGTCGCCGTTGCCGGTGAGGATCAGCGTCACCTCCTTGTCGGCGACGATCATCATCGCCTCCAGGTTGCGGAGGTATTTGTCGGTGCGCCAGTCCTTGGCGAGCTCGACCGCGGCACGCATGAGGTGGCCGCCGTGGCGCTCCAGCTTGGCCTCGAGCCGCTCGAACAGGGTGAAGGCGTCCGCAGTGGCGCCGGCAAAGCCGCCGATCACCTTGCCGTCCCCTAGCGTGCGGACCTTGCGCGCGTTGGGCTTCATCACGGTCTGGCCCATCGAGACCTGGCCGTCGCCGACCACGACGACCTTGCCGCCGCGTCGAACCGATAGGATGGTGGTGCCGTGCCAGACCGGCGCGGCGTGTGGATCGTTCCCGCTCATGCCGCGCGATATGGGGAGTGCGGCGGGGTCTCGGCAAGTGTACCCGGAAAGGACGAGATCCTTGATCGACGCTGTGGCGAGACAGCCCGGACCGCGGCATAGCGGGTGCCGGAGAGTGAGTAGCGATGATAACCGACAGGGACCGGCTGTATTTTCAGAGCCGCGCCGAAGCCGAACTCAAGCTGGCTGCCGAAGCGAAGGATCACGCGGTGTGCCAGGCGCATTATGAGATGGCGACCCAATACCTCGAGGCGGCGCACGGCGCGCACATGCGCCTGCCGCCCGACCCGCAGCGGATGGCGCGCCACGGCTGAGCTGCTCTCGATCCTCCCCGCTCGCGGGGAGGATCTGAAACGTCGCCGTCGATCTCAGCATAAGATGCTGGCGGCTGTGAGGTGACGACGCGCAGCGCAGTGATGGTGACCTCATCCGCCCGCGAGATTTATCGCGGATGTGACTTGCCCCGGAGCCGGGCCGTCGCCGACCCGTCGACTCCGCACGCTACTCCGGCTCACGCCCGCACGTAGAACAGGTGCGTCCCCACCCGCGCTACCTTCACCAGCGAGTTGCGCCAGTACGGCACCATCCAGTCGGTATGGTAATGCGTCGCGCGCCCCACCTCGGCGTCGACCTCGCCCGCCAGCGCGCGCCGCGCCATCCGCCGCGCGCCGATCCAGCCCGTGCGCACGGGGCGCCGCCCGACCGATCCGTCGCAGGTGAAGGAGAATTGGCAGCCGGTGTCGCGCGTGGCGCCCTGGTAGACGACGCCGCACACCGTCTTGGGATAGCCGGGCGCGCGCACGCGGTTGAGCACGACCTGCATCACCGCGCGCTGACCGCGTCGGTCGTCGCCCGCCTCGTATAGCGCCGCGGTGGCGAGACATTCGACCGCCTGCGCGCGCTCCGCCTCGCCGCCGCGGAAGCGGTAGCGCGACGCGGTGCGGCGACGCTCGGCGTGGAGCGGGAAGGCCTGGTTGGAGGCGCGCGCGGCCTCAGCGCTCATCCGCGCCGTCGCGGGGCGCGGCGCGCGCGGGGACCAGCTGTCGAGCCAACCGAGCGTCACCGCCGCCAGCGCGAAGGCGGCGACGATCAGCGGCCACGTCAGCCACGTCCGCGCGCCGCGCCGGCCGCGCCGACGCGCCGGCCGCCGCCGCGCGGGAGAACGGGAGCGTCGCTGCGCCATCGCCGCGCTGTACCGCGCCGCGCCGCACCGGGGAAGTTGCCGACCGCCGGTTCGCTACCGGCGCGTGAGATGCGCGACGAAGGCCTCGGCGGCGGCCTGGTCGCGGCCGAAGCAGATCAGCGATCGCCGCGCCACTTCGTGCGGGTCGAGACGGTAGCGCAGCGTCACGCGCCACGCCCGCCAACCGTGCCGCGGCAGCACGCCCGCGATCTGTTCGGGGTCAAGCTGCACCGTCTGATAGGCGGTGGAGCGATCGATCAGCCATACGAGCGGCCCCTCCGCGACCGCGACCGCGCCGGGTCCAGCGAAGCACCATCGATGCGTGAGCGCCGTCCCGCTGATCGCAGCGAGCCGTTCGGCCAGCACGTGCGCCCGATGTCGGTCAAGCCGACGCGCGAGATAGAGACATGCCCCGGCGAACGCCGCCAGGATGGCCGCGGCGAGCGCGACGCCGCGCCACAGCGCCAGCAGCGACGCCGCGGCCGCCACGGCGGCATAGGCGCGGCACTGGCGCGGCCGCCCGTCGGCGCGCTCGCCCGGGACGAGCGGTACCAGCGCTGGCTCGTGGTCGGAGGGCGGCGCGGCGGGGTGGAGCATCATCCTCCATCTTAGCCGCGCAGCGGATCGGCGGCGGCGCGCGCTCGCCTGATCGGGTCGCGCCGCGTGCGCGCCGGCCACCACGGGCCGGCGCGGCGCCCGCTCAGGCCTTGACGTGCTGCGAGATGTACTTGTTCATCTCGAACATCGTCACCTTGTCGCGGCCGAACACCTTCTTGAGCTTCTCGTCGGCGACGATCTCGCGCTTGTTCTCCGGGTTCTGCAGGTTGTTCGACTTGATATAGTCCCACACCTTGCTGATCACCTGGCTGCGCGGCAGCTTCTCGTTGCCGACGATCGCGCCGAGCTCGGCCGAGGGCTGGACGGGCGCGTGGATGCCGCCGGTCTTGCCGGTGGTGGTGGTGGTCGCCATGTTCTTCCTTCCTGTTCGTGCCGGCCGAGCGGGCCGGTCCTGCGGAGATGTCGCCGTCACGACGCGGCGGCGCTGGTGCGCCGGCCCGCGCCGAGTCTCTCACACCGACGATGCGCGAGCGTAACGGTACGCCGCGCACTGGATCGCCGTCGCCGCGCCGTCTAGGGGAAAAAGCATGAGCGACGATACGCGACACACGCCCGACGACGGCGACCTGGTGGCGGCGACGGGCAAGATCCCCGTTCCCGAGGAGGTGGCCGAGGCAGTCCGCACCTTGCTGCGCTGGGCGGGCGACGACCCGACGCGCGAGGGGCTGCGCGACACGCCGCAGCGCGTCGCGCGCGCCTGGAAGGAATATTGCGCCGGCTATGCCGAGCATCCCGAGGTGCATCTCGCGCGCGTGTTCGAGGAGGTGGGCGGCTATGACGAGATCGTGCTGCTCAAGGACATCCCGTTCCAGTCGCACTGCGAGCATCACATGGCGCCGATCATCGGCAAGGCGCACATCGCCTATCTGCCGCGCGACCATGTCGTCGGCATCTCCAAGCTGGCGCGCGTGCTGCACGGCTTCGCACGGCGGCTCCAGGTACAGGAGCGGCTCACCGCCGAGGTGGCGGACTGTATCTGGCACAATCTGCGCCCGCAGGGCGTGGCGGTGGTGATCGAGGCGAGCCACGCCTGCATGACCGCGCGCGGCGTGCGTACCCCCGGCGTGGCGATGGTGACGAGCCGGATGATGGGCGTGTTCCGCGACGACGACCGCAGCCGCAAGGAAGTGCTGGCGCTGATGGGCCTGTCGTGAGCGCGCGGCGCGTGCTGGTGACCGGCGGCGCCAGGCGGCTGGGTGCCGCGATCGCGCGCGCGGTCGCCGCGGCGGGGCACGTGCCGGTGATCCACTACCGCCGCTCGCGCGACGAGGCCGAGGCGCTCGCCATCGAGCTGGGCGGCGCCACAGTGCAGGGCGACCTCGCCGACACCGAGGCGCTGCGCGACCTGCTCGACCGCGCCGGCGACGTCGACTCGCTGGTCAACAGCGCGTCGCAGTTCGACTATGACTCGCCCGCGGCGATCGACCCGGCGCTGGCGGCGCGGCTCCACGCGATCAACGCGGTCGCGCCCGCGGTGCTCGCCGCTGCGCTGGCCGAGCGCGACGGCGCGCGCGCGGTGGTCAACCTGCTCGACCAGAAGCTCGCCAACCCCAACCCCGATTTCTTCAGCTACACGCTGTCCAAGGCGGCGCTGGCGAGCGCGACCGAGCTGATGGCCCAGGCGTTCGCGCCGCGCGTCCGGGTCAATGCGGTGGCGCCGGGGCTAACGCTGCCGAGCGGCGACCAGAGCGACGCCGCCTTCCACTCGGTGGCGCGCGCCAACCTGCTGTGCCGCCCGGTCGGCGCGGAGAACGTCGCCGCCGCGGTGGTCTATCTGCTCGAGGCGGAGAGCGTCACCGGACAGACGCTCTACGTCGACGCGGGCCAGCGTTTCTGCCGCAGCGACCGCGACGTCATGTTCACGGGGGGCGAGGGGAGCCGGCACCAGCATGGCTGAGTTCACCACGCTGATCGAGGACATGGCGGTGGCGATGCGGCTCGGCATCCACCCGCACGAGGCGGCGCCGCAGCGCGTGCTGCTGTCGGTTTGGCTGACGGTCGATTACCCCGGCCTACCCGCCGACACGATCGAGGCGGTGCTCGACTATGATCGCGTCCACGACGGCATACGCGCGCTCGCCGACGAGGGATTCGCGCTGCAGGAGACGCTGGTCGAGCGGGTCGCCGCGCTGTGTCTGGCGGACGCGCGCGTGCGGCAGGTGCGGGTGCGCTCGGTCAAGGCCGACGTCTACCCGGACGCGCGCGTCGGCTGCGAGATCGTCCGCGGGCGCTGAGCGGCTGTGGCGCGGACGGTCGGCGGCGCGCCCGCATTGTTACCCCGGCCTAAAGCGTGAATTCCTGCAGCCGCGAGAGCAACGGCTCGGGCGGGTGCGGGACGTCGGATCCTGGCTCAAGGCCGGGATAACGGGGAACTCGTAGGAGGAACAGTCTCTCTTAGAAGACGGGACTCTCCTGCCCAGCCAGCAGCTCGAACTCGACCGCGTCGTGCGCGCAGAACATGCGCACCTCACCGGCGTGATCGAGCGACAGCCGCCGCAGCCGGCGCTGGTTGGCGAGCCGCGCGACACGGTCGACCTCCATCAGCTTCTGGTAGCCGCGCAACCCCGGCGGGCAGTGATAGTCCTCGCTGCCGACCTCGCCGCGGTAGAAATAAGCGTCGCCGGCGTGGAGCAGCCATTGCCCGTCGTCCTCCTGGATCGCGACGCCGGCATGGCCCCAGCTATGGCCCGCCAGCGGCACCAGCAGCAGCTCGGGCGGCAGCCCCTCGAGTTGACGCACCGCGTCGAAGCCGAACCAGCGCTCGCCGCCACCGGCGGCATAGAGGCGCCAGTTCTCCGCCTCGTCCCATTGTTGCGGGCGATAGCGCCGCCGCCCTACGAAGGCGCCGCCGGCGCGCGCGTCCGCCACCTCGCGCTCGCGCGACAGCAGGTGGATCGTGGCGTTGGGAAAGTCCTCGATCCCGCCGGCATGGTCAAAGTCGAGATGGGTCAGCACGATATGCCGCACGTCGGCGGGATCGAAGCCGCGCGCGATCACCTGCGCGCGCGCGGTCTCCTCGCCGCGCAGCTGCGGATTGCACAATTGGATGAAGAACTCGGCGAGGCGCTGTCGCGGCCGCGCGACGTCGCGCGTGCCATAGCCGGTGTCGACCAGCACCAGCCCCGCCTCGCTCTCGATCAGCAGGCAGTGGCAGACGAGATGCGCGCGCGCGCCCGCGCTGCTGCCGTCGAACAGCGCGCCGCCGGCGGGGCAGCAGGTGCCGCAGTTGAGGTGATGGATCCGCATCAGGCGACCTCGATCTCGGCCGCGCCCGGGTGCGCGACCGCGCGCGCGTGCGGCGCGAGGCGGCGGCGGGTGCGCTCGTCGATCGCGGGCCGCGCGATCCGCCAGGCGCGCGCGGTGAGGAACGCACCGCCGGCCAGCGCCAGCACAGCGGCGGCGCTCCAGCGGGTGGTGGTGAGGGGTGGCGCCATCGTCTCGCTCGTTGCTGCGGAAGGGTGGGAGATCAACGGCGGGAACCGGGAGGCGTTGCGGTCCGAGACGGGCAAAGTGGCTGATTTAGGTTTGTATTCAGCGGGTTAAGCGACAAATCCTTCCCGTGCCGGGGGAGAATTAAGGAAGCCCTGTCCTACATAGCAACGTTCCCGCTATGTTCCATCCTCCACCAAGCCAGGAGGACCCATGATCGACGAGCTCATCGACGCGGTGATCGACCGCGAGGGCGGCTATGTCCGCCACCCCGCCGACCGCGGCGGCGCGACCCGCTACGGCATCACCGAGGCGGTGGCGCGTGCCAACGGCTATGTCGGCGACATGCGCCAGTTCGCGCGCCCGGCCGCGGTGGCGATCTACCGCCGCGCCTACTGGCAGCAGCCCGGTCTCGACCGGGTCGCGACGCGCGCGCCCCAGCTCGCTGCCGAGCTGTTCGATACCGGCGTCAACATGGGGCCGACGACCGCGGTGACCTTCCTCCAGCGCGCGCTCAACGCGCTCAACCGCGGCGCCAGCGACTATCCCGACGTGCCGCTCGACGGGCGCGTCGGCCCGGCGACGCTCGCCGCGCTCGATCGCTTCCTCGCCACGCGCGGCGCGGCGGCGCAGGCGGTGCTGGTCAAGGCGATCGACTCGCTCCAGGGCGAGCGCTACCTGTCGCTCGCCGAGAAGCGCCCCGCCGACGAGGCGTTCCTGTACGGCTGGCTCGCCCAGCGCGTCGGCTGAGGGGAGGCGGAGATGGCACTTCTCGACGGACTGGTCGCGCCGGTCGCTGGCCTGCTCGACAAACTCATCCCCGACCCGCGCGCGCGCGAGGCGGCGAAGCTGGAGCTGCTGCGGCTCCAGGGCTCGCAGGAGCTGGAGCAGGTCAAGGCGCAGCTCGCCGCGGTAGTGGCCGAGGCGCAGTCGGCCGATCCCTGGACCAGCCGCGCGCGGCCGAGCTTCCTGTACGTCATGTATGCGCTGCTGCTGTGGAGCATCCCGATGGGGCTGATCGCGGCGACCCGGCCCGAGATGGCGAGCGCGATCGCGCGCGGCATGAACGCCTATCTCGCCGGGCTGCCCGAGCCGCTCTACACGCTCTTCGCCACGGGCTATCTCGGCTACACCGTGGCGCGCGAATGGGGCAAGGCGAAGGGGCGGTGACGGGCTAGGCCGTCCTGAGCGCGAGGGTGGAGGGCATCCTTTCCGCCCCCCCCCCTTTTGACGCATGCGGGCGAGATCGTGTGCACCGGACGCGACCTCGCCCTGGCGTTCGATCCATCGAAGCCGCCCGTACTCCCGCGCACGCGGGAACCCAGAGCCACAGGTGGAGGCGTCGGTGACCCTGGGCTCCGGCGTTCGCCGGAGCACGCTGCCGCTTCAGATGCGGTAGCTGCGCCTTCAGCGCAGGCGAAGGCGGTATCACGCGAGATCGGCCGCGCTCAGCCGTGGAGGACAGCGCCACATCAAAGGCACCGACAGCGACACCGACCGGTAGTGCCGCGCTCCTGCGGCCCTCCGCTTCTCACGCTATCTCGCGTGATCGAACCTCAGCCGATGGCGCGCCGCGATGGCCCGTCAGTACGGCGGCTTGTCCAGCCCCGCGGGCGAGCAGGTGAAGATCTCGCAGCCGTCCTCGGTGATGCCGATCGAGTGCTCGAACTGCGCCGAGAGCGAGCGGTCGCGCGTCACCGCGGTCCAGCCGTCCTCCAGCAGCTTCACGTCGGGTCGGCCGATGTTGATCATCGGCTCGATCGTGAAGATCATGCCGGGGCGCAGCTCCACCCCTGTGCCCGGCCGCCCCACATGCACCACCTCGGGCGCGTCGTGGAACAGCCGGCCGAGGCCGTGGCCGCAGAAGTCACGCACCACGCCGTAGCGGTTCGACTCGGCATGGCGCTGGATCGCGTGCGCCACGTCGCCCATGTGATTGCCCGGCCGCGCCTGCTCGATGCCCAGCATGAGGCACTCGTAGGTCACCTCGACCAGCCTTTTGGCCTTCAGCGGCACGTCGCCGATCAGGTACATGCGGCTCGAGTCGCCGTGCCAGCCGTCGACGATCGGGGTCACGTCGACGTTGACGATGTCGCCCGACTTGAGCGGCTTGTCCGCGGGGATGCCGTGGCAAACGACATGGTTGATCGAGATGCAGGTGCTGTGTGCATAGCCTCGATAGCCGAGCGTCGCGGGCACGCCGCCGCCGGCCAGGATGAAGTCGTAGATCAGCCGGTCGAGCGCCGCGGTGGTGACGCCGGGCACCATGTGCGGCACCAGCATGTCGAGCGTCTCCGCGGCGAGCCGGCCCGCCTTGTGCATGCCGTCGAAGGCATCGCGCCCGTGCAGCTTGATCGCGCCGGTGCGCCCGTGCGGCGCGTCGCTGGTGACGGTGACATAATCGGTCATCGCGGCGATATAGCGTGGCGAGGGGGCGAATGCGAGGCTATGCCCGCCCGCTATGGAGACCGAACGCATCTGGACCGCGGCGCTCGTCGTCATCGGCGACGAGATCCTCTCCGGCCGCACGCAGGACAAGAACATCGCCCAGCTGGCGAGCTGGCTCAACGTCCAGGGCATCCGCCTCGCCGAGGTGCGCGTGGTCCCGGACAATGAGAACGCGATCGTCGAGGCGGTCAACCAGTTGCGCGCGCGCAACGACTATCTCTTCACCACCGGCGGCATCGGGCCGACGCACGACGACATCACGGTCGATTCGATCGCGGCGGCGCTCGGCGTCGGCGTGGTCCACCATCCCGAGGCGGTGGCGGTGCTGGAGCATTATTACGCCTCGCGCGGCGGCATCACCGCAGCGCGGCTGCGGATGGCGCGCGTGCCGGAGGGCGCGACGCTGATCGAAAATCGAGTCTCGGGCGCGCCGGGGATCCGCGTCGGCAACATCTTTATCATGGCGGGGGTTCCGCACATCACCGCGGGGATGCTCGACTCGCTCACCGGCACGCTCGAGGGCGGGCGCCCGGTGGTGAGCGGCACGATCGGCTGCTGGGTGGCGGAGAGCGAGGTCGCCGACCTGCTGCGCGACGCCGAGAAGGCGCACGAGGGCGTCTCGATCGGCAGCTATCCCTTCTTCCGCGAGGGGCGCACCGGCGCCAATTTCGTGGTGCGCTCGCCCGACGCGGCGCTGGTGGAGCACTGCCTCGCCGACCTGGGCGCCGCGCTGACGGCGGCGGGGCATAAGGTAGTGGCCGGCGGGATCTGACCCTTCCCGACCCCACGAGCAGCGGGGATCCGAACTCCCATCATCGCCAACGCGATCCGAGATGTCGCGAGGCGCACACTCGATCGGGCATCTCGCGACACCATCGGTCCGGGTTCAAACCGAAGAGGCTGCTGGCGGCGGCGGGCCCGGACAGGAGCCGCGCAGGCGCGCGGTGAAGCCCGCCCCGCCCCTCACCCGCGCCGGCCGCCGCCCCTGCCTTCGCCGCCCTTGCCCTCTCCGCCCGCGCGCGACCGCCGCTCGCCGCGGCGCTCCTTGCGCACCGTCTTGGCATGCGCCCGCGCGCGCGCCTTCTTCTCCTCGCGTGTCGGCGGCGCGCGCTCGTCGAGCGGCATCATGTCGCCCGCCATCGCCTCGAAGCCGAGCGAGGCGAGGCTCTCGGCGAAGTGCGACGGCAGCTCGGCGGTGACGTCGATCTCGCCGCCGTCGGGATGGTCGACGCGGATGCGGCGCGCGTGAAGGTGCATCTTGCGGCTGATCCCGCCGGTGAGGAACGCCGCCGGGCCGCCATATTTGCCGTCGCCGACGATCGGGTGACCGATCGCCGCCATATGGACGCGCAGCTGGTGCGTGCGCCCGGTGAAGGGTTGCAGCTCGACCCAGGCGGTGCGGTTACCCGCGCGCTCGATCACGCGGTAGCGAGTCCGCGCCGGCTGGCCCTCGGCCTCGTCGACGTGCATCTTCTCGCCGCCGGTGCCGGGCTGTTTGGCGATCGGCAGCTCGATCGTGCCGTCGTCGATCGAGGGCACGCCGACGATCAGCGCCCAATAGACCTTCTTCGCGGTGCGGCCCGAGAAGGCCTTGGCGAAGAAACCAGCGGCGCGCGCGGTCCGCGCCACCAGCAGCGCGCCCGACGTGTCCTTGTCGAGCCGGTGGACGAGTTTGGGCCGGCCCTGCGACTCGTCCTGTAGCGCGTCGAGCAGCCCGTCGACATGCGCGGTCGTCTTGGTGCCGCCCTGCGTGGCGAGGCCGGGGGGCTTGTTGAGCACCAGCGCCTGCGCGTCGCGGTGGATCACCAGCTCGCGCGCGAAGGCGATCTCGTCGTCGCTGAGCGGGGCGCGCTGGCGCTCGGGCCTGGCATCGAGGCGGACGGGCTCGGGCGGGGGCACGCGCAGCACCTGACCGGCCTGGACGCGGTCGCCGGGTCCGACGCGCGCGCCGTCGAGACGGAGCTGCCCGGTGCGCGCCCATTTGGCGACGGTGGTGAAGCTGGTGCCGTCGAGGTGGCGCTTGCACCAACGGTCGACGCGGATCCCGTCGTCGTCGAGCGCGACGGTGAACTGGCGAACGCCCTCGCCGCTCATGCCGCCACCCGCACCAGCGCGAGCCCGGCGAACACCGCCGCGATCGCGCCGACCACCGAGACGAGCGCATAGCCGAGCGCGCCGAGTGCGGCGCCGCGCTCGATCATCGTCGCGGCGTCGAGCGCGAAGGCGGAGAAGGTGGTGAAGCCGCCGAGCAATCCGACGCCGAGCAGCAGCCGCCAGTTCTCGCTAGCGCCGGTGCGCGCGAGCGCGCCGACGAGCAGCCCCATCAGCAGCCCGCCGACCAGGTTGACGGTCAGCGTGCCCCAGGGCCAGTCGGGTCCGAGCGCCGCGGTCATCGCGCGCCCGGTCAGGTAGCGCCCGGCCGTACCGACCGCGCCGCCCGCCATGACGAGAAAGAGGGAGTTCATCGCGCCGCCCTAGTCGCTTTCGGCGCCGAAGGAAATCGGCGGGCGTGGGTGGAGGATAGTGGTGGTGATCAGGCGGTGACAGCGACGGGGAGCGGGCACGAGGCAGCCTTGCTCACGGCCGCGGCTGGAGGATGAGGTCGCCCGCGCGGTCGACCACGCCGTCATTCCCGCGCAGGCGGGAATCCAGACGCGCTAACGGCAGCGATGGAGTCGTGACGTCCGCGCGTCTGGATCCCTGGCATCGCAGGGGTGACCGTGTGCTTGGGGACGTGACGCGAGTCCTCGCAAGGCACGTGCGACAGCCGCTCGGCCGTGCGCCCCGCGCCAGCTCGGGTCCGCCCACCACCGTCTCACCCTTGCAATACACCTCGCCTCGCGCCATCTTGCCCCCATGCTCAACCTGTTCTCGATCCTGATCGGCCTCGTCGCGCTGCTGCTCGGCATCGTGCCGTTCCTGCCGTTCCTCGCCTGGGGCTATTGGTTCGTCATACCGATCGCGGTGGTGGGCGCCGCGGTCGGCGCGCTGTCGTCGCGCAACACCGGGCGCAACCTCAATCTCGTGCTGATCCTGATCTTCGGGTTGCGGCTGATGCTCGGCGGCGGGATCATCTGACGCGAGACGGGCCCCGGCATCGCTGCCGGGGCTCGCCCGTACGCATCACTGAACGCGAGACGCCTCAGCGGCAGACCACCTGGCCGCGGTCGACCTGCTGGCCGAGCAGCGCGCCGCCGCCCGCGCCGATCACGGTGCCGAGCAGGCGCGAGCCGCCGCCCGCGATGATGTTGCCGAGCGCGCCGCCGGCGAGACCGCCGACGATCAGGCCGGTCGTGCCGTCGTTGCGGCGACAGTAATAACGGTTGTCCGAGCCGCGATAGATGCGGTCGTTGCGGCCGAGCGCGCGGGCGCGATAATAGCGGCCGTCGCGGTAATAGCGGTCGGCGTAATAGGCGCGCTGGCCCGGCTCGTATCGGTTATAGTCGTAGCGCGCCGAGCGGCGCCAGTCGCGCACCCGGTCGTTGCGGTCGCGCCGCGCGTCGCGGACATTGTCGCGATACTCGCGGCGCGCGTCGCGCACGTCGCGGCGCGAGTCGGCGTCGCGCAGGTCCTCGCGATATTCCTGGCGCGCGTCGCGCACGTCGTCGCGATACTCGCGGTTGGCGCGGCGTGGGTCCTGCGGCGCGGCGGTGGCGGGGACACTGGCCAAGGTCGTGGCGGCGAGCGCGGCGGCGAGGATGATACGCATCACTGATCTCCTGACAGAGTGATGTCGCATCAACGGCGCCGCCGCGCCCCCGGTTGCGTGAACGACAAACTACCTCTTGTTCACTTCAGAGACACTTACGACTCCAACTTGTGCGTGAGCGTGACTTCTGCGTTCAAGACTTTGGAAACAGGACAATTTGCTTTAGCATCCTGGGCGATGCGCTCGAACTCGTCCGGCGCGATACCCGGGACCTTGGCGGTGAGGTCGAGCTTGGACGAGGTGATGGTGAAGCCATCGCCGTCCTTGTCGACGGTCACCCGCGCGCTCGTCTCGAGCGTGCCGTCGCTGTAGCCCGCGCCGGCGAGCGCGAAGCTCAGCGCCATGGTGAAGCAGCTGGCGTGCGCCGCCGCGATCAGTTCCTCGGGATTGGTGCCGGGCTCGTCGCCGAAGCGCGTGCCGAAGCCATAGGGCTGCTCGTCGAGCGCCTTGGACTGGGTCGAGGTCCAGCCCTTCCCCTCCTTGCCGAGACCTTCGTAGCGTGCCGAACCACCGCGCGTGGGCATGAGTCACTCTCCCGTTGGGACCAAAAGAGAAAAGGCGCGGCCCGCACTCGCGGACCGCGCCTCCTCCAACGTCGGTCAGGCCGAAAGGCTCAACCGTGGCATGGCATCAGCGGCACTGGCGCTTGCCGCTGCGCTCGATCTCGCGCCCCGCGAGCGCGCCGCCGACGCCGCCCAGCACGGTGCCGAGCGTACGGTCGCCGCGCGAGTCGATGGTGCGACCGAGCAGACCGCCCGCCACCGCACCGACCACCAGGCCGGTGGTGCCGTCCGGCTTGCGGCAGCGCAGGCGACCGTCGTTGCCGCGCCACTCGCGATACTTGTACCGGCGCTGCGCGTCGGCATCGACGGTGGTGGCGACGAGCGTCGGCGCGACCATCGCAGCGGCACCGAAGGCCAGCATCAGCTTACGCATGACTTCATTCTCCCGTTCGAACTTCATGTTGGCGACGTAACGTGTCGCTTCTAGCGCGGTTGCATGAACCGGGAACAACGGGGCGTTCATGGTGTTGCACGCGTCCCGTGGCGGGGCGGCGGAGGGCGACGCGCGAGAGCTGGACCTACCTTCCCTCTCCCTCGCGTCATCCTGGCTCCGTTTGAGGATCCAGGGTGCCGCGTACCCACACGCCGCCGAACCTGCGGGCCCGTGGTTCCTGAGACGAGCTCAGGATGACGACTGGGGAGAAGGTCGCGGGCCGCCCCCAACCTCATCGCTGAACCGCGGCGCCCGTTTCTCCAGGTTGGCGCGCACCGCCTCCGCCTGGTTGGGCGAGCGCAGCAGCGCCAGCTGCGCCGCGCTCTCGGCGGCGAGGATGGCGGGTGCGTCGGCGTCGGCGGCGAGCGCGAACAGCCGCTTGGCGGCGCGCACCGCGTCGGGGCTGCGCGCCGCGATGGCGCGCGCGATCGCCAGCGCGCGCTCGCGCGGTTCCGGGTCGAGATAGGTGACCAGCCCGCACGCCTGCGCCTCGGCGGCGTCGAGCTCGCGCGCGGTATAGACCAGCTCGCGCAGCACGTCCTCGCGCACGCTGCCGCGCCACAGGGCATAGCCGCCCATGTCGGGCACCAGCCCCCAATGCACCTCGCGGATCGCCAGCCGCGTGTCGGGATGCGCGACCCGCACGTCGGCGCCGGCGAGCAGCTGGCAGCCGCCGCCGAAGGCGACGCCGTGCGCGGCGGCGATCACCGGCACCGGCAGCGCGCGCCAGCCGGTGCAGACATATTGCACGTCGTTGCTCGCGCCGCGCGTGCGCTCGCCGAGCGCGAGCCCCGACCCGCCCGCGGCCATCGCCGCCATGTCGAGCCCGGCGCAGAAGCCGCGCCCCTCACCCGACAGCACCACGGCGCGCAACCGGGGTTCGCCCGCGAGCCGGTCGATCGCCGCCGCCAGCGCGGCGAACATCGCCGGGTCGAGCGCGTTCATCTTGTCGGCGCGGGCGAGCCGCACGTCGGCGACGCCGTCCTCCAGCGCGATCGTCACCCGCTCGTCCATCCCGCCTCCGCTCGCCCACCTTGCCTCACCGCGTGAGGAACAGCCGCGCGGCGACCGGTGTCAACAGGGGATCGGGGCGGCGCCCGCTCACAGCGATCCGCGCAGCTGCACGCCGACCCAGCGCGGGATGCCGGGCTTATACTGGTTCCACGACGGTTGCAGGCTGTTGTCGACGTCGAGCAGGTTGCGCACTAGCAGCGCGACGTCGAAGCGCCCGTCGCCCAGGCCCAGCCCGGCGGAGATGTCGGTGATCCCCCAGGCGTGCGTCCTGGTGTAGCGCGACAGGGTCGTGTCGGCGAGATACCCGCTCTGGAAGTTATGGTTCACCTCGACGTGGAGCACCCGCCCGGGCGCGATCGGATAGGACCAGTCGCCGAACAGGTTGCCGCTCCACCGCGGCGCGCCCGGCAGCGTGCTGCCGCTGGCGTCGTGATAGGGGCCGGCGGGATTGTCCCCGCCCAGCTCGCCGGGGACAGGCGCGCGCGGGAACGAGCGGTAGTGCGCGTCGGTATAGGCGCCGGCGAACCGCAGCGTCGTGTAGGGAATGGCGAACAGCGCCACGTCCAGCTCGACCCCCTGGCTGCGCACGCGCGGCACGTTGCCCAGCGCGGCGCGGTAGGCCGGGTGGCCGTCGCCGTTGAGCGCGCTCTGCACCGGGTCAAAGACGAAGGTCGGTTGAATATAGTCGGCGAAGTTTTCGCGGAAGCCGGTGGCGCTCGCCTGGAGCTTGTGCGCCAGCGCGATCGTGCGCACGCCCAGCTCATAGGCGTCCACCCGCTCGGCCGCGACCGGCAGCGAGGTGCCGCGCGCCGCGCTCGCGCCGACGATCTGCGCCACGCCCGGCTTCTCGCCATGGCGATAGGAGGCCACGATCGTGTGCTCGGACGTCAGCTTGTAGCTCGCCGCGAGATCGCCGGTGACGAGCGTGCCGCGATACGGCTCGGCCTCGCTCCGCCGGTACAGCGCGCCCAGCCGCGCGGCGCGCACCCCCTTGGCGGCACCGAGCTGCGCGCGCTGGGCGTCGGTCAGATCGGCATAGTTGGCGACATGGAAGTATTTCTGCGCGGTGCGATCGGCCAGCGCGCGCTGCGCGGCGCCGTTGTCGGCGGTCAGCACGCCCTGCTCGTCGCTGTCGAAGCCGCCGAGCACCACGTCGTTGACGCGCGCGGGATCGAGCTCGGCGGCGAACCCCTCGGACTGGATGAAGCTGCGCGCCTGGCTGTGCCGCGTCTCGCGCGACACCCGCGCACCGGCGTCGAGCGTGAGCCGCGCCGACGCGTCCCAGCTGAGGTGCGAATAGGCCGCGAGCGTGCGGTTGAGGTAGCGCTCCTGCCGCTTGGTGATCAGCGCGTCGGCGGCGTTGAGCAGCAGGCCGCGCCCGGCCGGGTCGACCGCGTCGGGTAGCGCCGGGTCGACCGGGTCGAGCAGCGCATATTGCGCGGGGCTGGCGTACCAGGCGCCGGCGTCGGAGCCGTAGCGTTCAGTCTGGCTGTAGTTGGGGAACAGCCCGCGATAGGCGAACAGGCCGCCGCGGTAGCTCAGCTCCTTGAGCGGCCGCGCGTCGAGCCGCAGCTCCTGGCTCCATTGTTCGAACGTGGTCTGCGTGCCGCGCGGCGCGCGCAGCCACTCGAACTGCGTGTGCGAGCCGGCGCCCTGCGAGAAGGCATAGTCGCGCCACGCCGTGATCGAGCGCAGCACCGTGTCGGGCGCGAGCGTCAGCCGGATGTCGCCGGAGGCACCCTTGGTGGCATAAGTGTTGGGATACTCGCCGATCGTGTTGATCGCCTTGGCGGTGAAGTCGCGCACCGAATAGTCGCTGCGCTGGCGGAACCAGCGCCGCTCGAGATGGCCGGTGTCCTCGTTGGCGTAGTTCACCGCCGCCGGTCGGCCCGTGGCGGGATCGATCCAGTCATAGGTCGGCGGCGACACCAGGTTGAAGGCGAAGCAATTCTCGCAGATCTCGCGGTTGGTGGGGGTGACGTCCGCGATCAGCCGCGCCTCGATCGCGGGCGAGGGCGTCACCAGCAGCTGCGCGCGCACGCTGGTGCGATCGGTGTTGCGCCACGTGAAATGCGTGTCGTTGCGGTTCTTATACGGGCCGTCCGCCTGCTCGCGGTTGATCGAGACGCGATAGGCCAGCAAGTCGTCCACGATCGGACCGCCCAGCACGGCGGTGGCGACCAGGGTGTTGCGCTGGCCGATGGTGACCGCGGCCTCCGCCTCGGGCGTGAAGCTCGGCTTGCGCGTGCGGATCACCACCCGCCCCGCATCGGTCGCGCGCAGCCCGTCGCTGCCCGTCGGCCCGCGCACCACCTCGACCGTCTCGACGTCGAGATAGTTGCTCAGCGCCGAGATCGCGCTGATCCCATGGCTGACGTCGTCCACCGCGACGCCGACGCTGGGTTCGAGCACGCCCGCGCCCGCCGCCCAGCCGACCCCGCGGACGAAGATCGACGCGGTGTTGGGGTTGTTCCACGACGTGCGCACGTTGCCGATGCGATTGACGATGTCGCGGAAGTTGTTGATCTGGAACTTCTCCAGCTCCTCTCCGGTGACCGCCGAGGTAGAGCGCGGCGCGTCCTTGAGCCGCACCGCGGTGACGGTGATCGCGTCGACAAGCCCGCGATCGCCGCGGTCGTCGCCCATCGTGGCGGCGGGTGCGATACTGGCGGCGGTGACGGGCGCGGGTTCGCCCGGTACAGCGGCGCCGGCGCGCGCGAGCGTCGCACGCAGCTGCGCCACTTCGTCCTGGAGCGCCGCGTGGCGCTGGCGCAGCGCCTCGGCATCTTGCGCGGGGACGGGGGCGGGCAGCAGCGCCACGCCGGCGAGCAGCAGCGCCCACCAGCGTCGCCGCGACGCGGACCGGGCGATACCGAGAGAAGGAGAGAAAGACATCGCTGCGACTCCTCGATCTCGCGGACGATCGCTCGCGCGCGACGAGGATCGCCGACAGGGACTGAAACGCCCTCTCCCGCGCCGATGATAAGGATCGCGCGGGATGATCGAAGATAGAATTTCTGTGACGCTCGCGAGAACTTAGAGAAAGCCGGTGACTACTTAGGTTTACTGGCCAGCACGGCCACCCCTTCACCGTTTCGGGTCATCTATGCTACGCGTCGCAACAGAAGGCTTGCTAGCGCGCGAGGACAGAGCCCCTTTTCTTCACGGGAGGGGCCGGGACGTAACCGGGAGCGGCGCGCTCGCGGACGCCCCTCACTCCCGCCCTCCCCTGAACGGGAGGGGAGCCGCCGCCCGGCCTCAACGAGCGGAACTTCTTTCCAGACACGTGTGCGATAAACGCCCTATCCGGACTCCAACCCCGCGCCCGCGCGCCGAAGCGCGGCTCGCGCGCTCCGTCACACCAAGAGCGTCTGCCCGGTCGCCAGCCCCCAGGCGGCATAGAGCGACAGCGCGGCGGTCAGCGCGCAGGTCGCGCCGAACAGGACATAGCCCACGTAGTTCAGCACCGCCGGGTTCGGCCGCGCCAGCCGGCGATTGTGCGACGCGCCCGAGAGCACGAAGCTCAGCAGCATGCCATAGGTCAGTGCAACGGCTTCCAGCATTCCCCACACCCTCGTGATCGCTCATCCACGCGGCCGCCCCCCGACGCCCGCCACGGCTTAACCATATCCGTTCCCTCCTACGAAGGGGTTAACACGCACTCTGCCGCGGCCGCCGCACGCCTCGCCGCTGCGCCGCAGCATGAACGAGGCTGGCGCGTGCCGTGCCATCGTCCTAAGCGCGCGCTCATGTCGCCACGTCTCGCCGTGTTCGACTGCGACGGCACGCTCGTCGACAGTCAGGTCAATATCTGCCGCGCGATGGAGGCCGCCTTCGCCGGCAATGGCCTCCCTGCGCCCGCGCGCGAGTCGATCCGCGGCATCGTCGGGCTCAGCCTGGTCGAGGCGATGGCGGTGCTCGCGCCCGCCGACGGCGCGGAACAGCATGCCGCCCTCGCCGCCGACTATAAGGCCGCCTTCCAGCGCATGCGCGCCGAGGCGGCGCTCGACCCCGAGCCGCTGTACGAGGGTCTGGTCGACGCGCTCGACACGTTCGCGGACGCGGGCTGGCGGCTCGGCGTCGCCACCGGCAAGTCCGATCGCGGGCTCGCGCTGCTGCTCGCGCATCACGGGCTGACCGAGCGGTTCGTCACGCTGCAGACCGCCGACCGTCACCCGTCCAAGCCGCACCCGTCGATGCTCCACGCAGCGATGGCGCAGGCGGGGGCGGCGCCCCATATGACGGTGATGATCGGCGACACCAGCTTCGACATGGCCATGGCCCGCGCCGCGGGCGTGCGCGCGGTGGGCGTAACCTGGGGTTATCACCGCGAGGAAGCGCTGTGGACGGCGGGCGCCGACACAGTGGCGCGGCGCTGCGACGAGCTCGCCGGGTGCTGCGCGTGAGCGCGCCGAGCGACCCCGCCTTCGCGCGCTGGTTCGCGATCGCGGGCGTGCGGCTGGCGACGAGCTTCGGCGCGATCCTCGGGGTGGTGCTGCTCGGCCGCGCGGAGACGCTGCCGACGCGGCTGCTCGGCGTCGCGATCGTGGCCTCGGCGCTGTGGGTGATGGCGACGGTACCGCGCGCGCTCGCGGCGCGGTGGCGGAGCGAGCGATGAGGCGCTTCTGGAGCGAGGTGGCGGTCGACGCCGAGCGCGTCGTCCGGCTCGACGATCGCCCGGTGCGCACGCCGGGCCGCGTGCCGCTGGCGCTGCCGAGCGCCGCGCTTGCCGCGCTGGTCGCGCAAGAGTGGCGTGCGGTGGGGGAGACGCTCGACCCGCGTGCGATGCCGCTGACCGGGCTCGCCAACGCCGCGATCGACCGGATCGCGCCCGCGCGCGCCGACTTCGCCGCCGGCCTGGCGCGCTACGCCGAGACCGACCTGCTCTGCTACCGCGCCGACGCCCCCGCCCCGCTGGTCGAGCGCCAGGCCGCTGCCTGGGACCCGCTGCTCGCCTGGGCGCGCGAGCGCTATGACGTGCATTTTGAACTGGTTACCGGCGTGATGCACCGGGCGCAGCCCGCGGCGACGGTGGCCCGGCTGAGCGAGGCGGTGGCGAGCCGCGACGCCTTCGCGCTCGCCGCGCTGTCACCGGTGGTGACGGTGACGGGCACGTTGGTCGGCGCACTCGCGCTCGCCGACGCCGCGGCCAGCGCGGAGACGCTGTGGGACGCCGCCACGCTCGACGAGCGCTGGCAGGCGGAGCATTGGGGCGAGGACCCGCTCGCCGCCGCGGCGACCGAGGCGCGTCGGCGCGACTACGACGCGGGGGTGGCGTTCCTGGCGGCGCTGTAGACGCCGTCGGTCGATGTCAGATCGTGCTCCGCTTAGACGGAAAACACGCTACGGCGCGCCCGCCCGCGCCTCTCACCCCGCCGGCGTGCGCAGCTTGCGGATGAAGCCGATCAGCCCGGTCTGGCGCGAGCGCTTGAGCCGCTCCGCCGCCAGGATCGTCTTCACCTTGGCGAAGCAGCTCTCCACCTCGTCGTTGACCAGGACATAGTCGTAGCCGTCCCAGTGGCTGATCTCGGCGTCGGCGCGCGCCATGCGACGGTCGATGATCTCCTGCGCGTCGGTGGCGCGGCCCTCGAGCCGGCGGCGCAGTTCCTCCATCGACGGCGGCAGGATGAACACGCGCACCACGTCGCCGCCCGCGATCTGGTGGAGCTGCTGCGCGCCCTGCCAGTCGATGTCGAACAGCACGTCCTTGCCCGCCGCCAGCATCGCCTCCACCGGCGCGCGCGGCGTGCCGTAGCGCTGGTCGAACACGTGCGCCCATTCCAGGAACTCGTGATTGGACGCCATCTCGCGGAAGCGGTCGAGCGAGACGAAGTGATAGTCGCGCCCGTCCTCCTCGCCGCGCCGCATCGCGCGCGTGGTCGCGGAGACCGACAGCGACAGCTCGGGCTCGCTCGCCAGCAGCATCCGCGCGATCGTCGACTTGCCCGCGCCCGAGGGCGAGGAGAGGACGAACAGCACGCCGCGGCGCTTCATATGGTGCGGGTCGGCGGGAGTGGCGGAATCCATGCCGGCTGATGCCCCGCGGGGTTGCGGCGCGTCAAGGCAAAGCGTCCGCGCGCGCCAGCGGCTTAGAGGTCGAGCGCGGTGCATCGCCGACGTGCTCCTGCGCCAGCAGGAGCCCAGGGCCGCCAGCGCTTACCTCGCGACCCTGGGCTTCGGCGTGCGACGGAGCACGATACCGCTCGGCCCGACCATCGTTCAGCCACCGACGACCGCTTGGACGATTGCCAGCCCGTCGCGGTCGATCCGCAGCGCGGTGAGCACGCCGGTCTCATAGGCGCCGGTGTCGAGCCCGATCCGGTGCGGCAGCAGCACCGGCCGCTCGCTCGCCCAGGTATGGCCGTGCACCACGATCGTCTCGGCGGGGCGCGGATGCTCGAGGAAATCGTCGCGGATCCACAGCAGGTCGTCGCGCTGCTGCGCGCGCAGCGACACGCCCGGCCGCACCCCGGCGTGGACGAAGGTATAGTCGCCGACGCGCACCATCGACTCGAGCCGCTCGAGCAGGCGAAAGTGCGCCACGGGCATGACGTCGAACAGGCGATCGCGCAGCGCGGTGAGCGCGGCGGCGTCGGGCGCCTCCTCCGCCGGGGGCTCGACGCCGTAGGAGCGGAGCGTCTCCGAGCCGCCGTAGCGCAGCCACTGGCCGTGCGCCGCGGGCCGCTCCATGAACAGGCGGAACATCGCCTCGTGGTTGCCCTCGAGCAGTCGTGCGGTGATCGCGGCGGAGCGCGCCAGCCACGCCAGTGCGGCAAGCACCTTGGCCGAGTCGGGACCGCGGTCGACATAGTCGCCCAGCAGCACCAGCACCGGAGCGACGCCGGGGGAGCGCTCGGCGGCGTCGCGCGCGACCCAGGCGAGCAGGGCGTGGAGATGGTCGTAGCAGCCGTGGACGTCGCCGATCGCGTAGAGCGGCCGGTCGCCGGCACGCGCGCCCGCTGGGGCAGCGTGGCGCTCGTGGCGGAGCGTGATCAGCGCCACGTGCTCCGCTCGTCCCCGCGCGGATCCTCGCCCGGGTCGGTGGCGAGCATGTGGAGGTCGGCGGCGATCATGCCATAGACGCGCAGCGCCTCGCGCGGCCGGTGGCGCCCGACGCGACGCGCGCGCAGCCACTCGCCGCGATAGTCGCGCAGCAGCCGCGCGCTCACCCCCGCCTGGGTCGCCTCGGCATAAGCGCCGGCGACGTCGCCGTCGGCGTCGTAGAGCCGCTCGGCCGCGCAATAGGGATCGTCGAGGCAGCGCTCGCCGCGCAGCGCCACGGGTCGCGCGCTCGGCGCGGCGGGCACGCGCGGCGCCGCGGCGAAGCGCGTCGGCGCGGCGCTACGCGGCGGTGCGGTGTCGCGCGATGCAACGGGCGCGGCGCTGGCGCGCGCAGCGGTCGGAGCGGCGGCATAAGCCGTGGGAGCCGGCTCAGCGATGCGCGCGGGATCTACCGCCGATGCCGCGGGCTCGGGTGCGGCGGCGAGCGCGCTCGCGGGCGCGGCAACCGGCAGCGTCGCGGCCGGCGCCTCCGCCGTCGGAGCGGCGGGCGCGCCGGCGCGCACCGGCGCGGTGACGCCGTGCGGCGGCACCACGGGCCCGACTGCGCTGGTCCCGGCGAGCACGCCCGCGGTCACCGCCACAGCCAGCCCGGCCGCGCCGAGCGCGAGCGAGCGCCCCCGCCGCGCCGATCGCACGGGCAATGGCCGCGGTGGGATCGCGGGGGCGGGTCGGACGCCCGACCCGAACAACGCGGCCATGTCCTCGGCCACGTCGCGGCCAGCGATACGGTCTGGGTCAGTCATGGTACACGTCCTACCCGCATGCCACTGAACCGGCGCTGTATGCGGGCTAGCGTTGACCGCTCGATCCTAGCCGTCTCCTCTGAAGTCACCTCTTAGCTTCCCGCGCACAATGCGGCGATCGGCGGCGCACCCGAGATCGGGCGTGAGATCCTCTCAGTTTCGGCGAGGATCTGACCTCGCGTCGCCCAATCTCCCCCATTCTGGCGACAGCCTTGTTTCCGCCACGGTCCGGCTGCGATCCGGCGCGCTTTGGCGGCTTGGCTGCGCGCGGGCGAAGGGAGCGGTGCGGATGCCGGGCGAGCGGGTGACGATGCTGATGCTGGGCGCCGCCGCGCTCGCCAACCCCGCGATTGCGCAGGAGCGCGCGGACGCGCCGCCCGCCGGCGCCGAGCCCGACGTCATCGTCGCGGCACCGCGCCCCCCCGGCTCGGCGATCGGCGACAACGAACCCATCGCGGTGCTCGACCAGCGCGCGCTGCGCTCGCTCGGCGTCACCGGGCTGAAGGAGGTGCTCGACCGGCTCCGCCCGCTCACCGCGGGGATCGGCGGCGCCGAGCCGGTGATCCTGCTCAACGGTCGGCGGATCAACGGCGTCGCGCAGATCCAGTCGATCCCGCCCGAGGCGATCGAGAAGGCCGAGATCCTGCCCGAGCAGGACGCCGCGCGCTTCGGCTACCCGCCCACCGTCCGCGTGCTCAACCTGATCACCGCCAAACACTTCCGCTCCACGGTGGCGCAGCAGCTCGCCGGCCCCACCACGCGCGGCGGCGGCGCGACGCAATATGCCGAGGCGACCGCGACGCGGATCGACCAGTGGCGCCGCGCGACGCTGCAGGTCTCGCACTTCCGCCAGCTGCCGGTGCGCCAGTCGCAGCGTGCGATCGCGCCCGAGCCGGTGCCCCTGCTCGGCGGCGGCAGCGGCGACGTCGGCGCCGGGCGCTATCTCCAGCCGCTGACCGACACGATCAAGGTCGACGCCACCGCCGCGCGGCCGCTCGCGGCCAAGCTCGATGCCGATCTCAACCTGACGATGGAGGCGACCCGCAACCTGCGCCGGAACGGCCTCGCCCCGCTGCTGGGCGAGGACGAGACGATGCCCGGCCGCTATCTCCCCGGCACGTTGCTGCGCCAGCGCGATACCGCCTTGACGCTGCGCGGCAATGCCGGGCTGCACGGCAGCGCGGGGCGGTGGATCTGGGACGCGACGGGCGGGTACGAGCGGATCCGCGGCGGCGTCACCGCCGAGCAGGCGCGCGTGCTCGACGATCCCGCGCGCGCGCTGTCGACGCGCGGGCGCTCGCTCACCGGCACCGTCAGCACCCGACTGACCGCGAGCGGGCCGCTGCTGCGCCTGCCCGCGGGCGAGCTGCAGGTCACCACCAGCGCCGACGTCGCGCGCGCCACCAGCGACGGCAGCGCCGCGGCGGACGTCCCGCTGCTCGCGACGCCGGTGCCGCGGCTGCGGCGCACCAGCGCGGGCGCGAGCCTGGGCGCGGTGCTGCCGATCGCGGCGGCGAGCGAGGGTGTGCTGGCGCCGCTCGGACGACTCGCCGCCACCGCCACGCTGGGGGTCAACCGGGTGACCGGCTTCGAGCGGCTGACCAGCCTCAGCTATGGCGCGACCTGGCAGCCGGCGCGCGCGGTGGAGCTGACCGCCACGGTCAACCTTGCCCAGACCGCGCCGCCGATCACGTCGCTGACCGGCACGCTGGTGGCGGTGCCCAATCTTCCCGTCTTCGACTATGCCACCGGCACCAGCGCTTTCGTCGACGCCGTCTACGGCGGCAATCCCGCACTGCCGCCCGAGCGCACCCGCCTCACCACGCTGGGGGTCGCGCTGCGGCCGTTCGCCGAACGCAGCTTCGACCTGCGGCTCGACTATCTCGTCACGCGGGCCCGGGACCGCACCATTACTCCGGTGAGCGGCTCGTCGGCGTTCGAGGCGGCCTTTCCCGACCGCTTCGTGCGCGATGCCGCGGGACGGCTGGTGCGGCTCGACCTGCGCCCGGCCGCGGTGGCGGCCGAGGACGAGCGCCGGCTGCGCTTCACGCTCAACCTCTTCACCGAACTCGGGCCCAAGCCGGTCGCGCCGCCCGCCACGCCCGACCCCAAAGCGCCGCCACCCGCGCCGCCCAAGCCGCGGCCGAGCGTCTACGTGATGGGCAGCGCGACATGGCGGCTCTCGGATCGGCTGACCCTGCTGCCGGGCCAGCCCGCGCTCGACCTGCTCGACGGCGCCACGCTCGACGGCAACGGCGGCCGGCCGCGCTGGGAGGTCGAGGGCAACACGGGGATCAGCTACGGGCTCGCGTCGCTGGGTGTCTACGCGCGGCTGCAGGGGGCGACGCGGGTGCGCGACCTGCTGCCCGCGGCCGACCTGCGCTTCTCCGGGCGCGACTGGCTGGTGCTGTACGGCAACCTCGACGCCGAGAAGGTGGTGGGGCGGCCCTGGGCGAAGCGGCTGTCGCTGTCGTTCACGGTCGAGAACCTGTTCGACGACCGGATCGCGGTGCGCGACGGGCTCGGCGCGACGCCGCTGCGCTTCCAGCCGGGACTGATCGACCCGGTCGGCCGCTCGGTCCGGCTGGGCGTGCGCAAGCTGTTCTGAGCCGCGCTGGCGGCGACCTCAACCGAGCACACGCGCCAGGATCGCGGCGTTGCGTTCGAGCAGCGCCGGGTCGCGCGCCGTCGCCGCGGTGAAGATCGCGCCGTCGAGCGCGCTGTCGGCGGGCACGGCGGATCGATCGGGGGGCAGCAGCGACGCCAGCGCCGCCACCGCGGCGCGCGCCACCCGCCCGTTCGCCGCCGCCTGCGCCACCACAGTCGCGAGATCGACCGCGGGCCCCTCGTCGCGCCACGAGTCATAGTCGGTGACCATGCCGACCAGGGCGTACGGCAGCTCGGCCTCGCGCGCGAGCCGCGCCTCGGGCAGCGCGGTCATGCCGATCACGTCGCAGCCCCAGTCGCGGTACAGCCGGCTCTCGGCACGGGTCGAGAACATCGGCCCTTCCATCGCCAGATAGGTCGCGCGCTCGGCCACGCGCCCGCCCGCCGCGGTGACCGCCGCCGCGACCAGCGCGGAGAGCCGCTGGCACACCGGGTCGGCGAAGCTGACATGCGCCACCAGCCCGCTGCCGAAGAAGGAGGCGGCGCGCGCGACGGTGCGGTCGACGAACTGGTCGACCAGCACGAAACTACCTGGCGCCAGCTCGTCGCGCAGCGACCCGACCGAGGAGAGCGCGATCACGTCGGTGCAGCCGGCGCGCTTGAGCGCGTCGATGTTGGCGCGCGCGGGGATGTCGCCGGGTGCGAGCCGGTGGCCGCGTCCGTGCCGCGGCAGGAAGCGCACCGGGACGCCGCCGAGCCGGCCGAACAGGATCTCGTCGCTCGGCGCGCCCCAGGGCGTCGCGACGTCGCGCCACTCGGCTTCCTCCAGCCCGTCGATCCCGTACAGGCCGGAGCCGCCGATGATCCCGATCGTCCATTGCGCGTTCATCATTGCTCCCTGATAGTCCTGGCCATGCGTTTCCCCCTCCCCGCCGCGCTCGCGCTGCTCGCCCCGGTCGCTGTGGCCGCCCCCGCCGACGCCGCGACCCCGATCGCGGGACGCTACCTCACCCAGGACGGCGCGGGCGTGGTCACGGTCGGGCCGTGCGACGGCAGCGTCTGCGGCCGGCTCACCACCATCCTCAAGAAGCGTCCCGGTGCGCCCGACACCGACGTCAACAACTCCGACGCGGCACTGCGCTCGCGCCCGATCCTGGGCCTGCCGATCCTGTCGGGCTTCACCGACGAGGGCAAGGACTGGCGCGGCAAGATCTACGACCCGCGCAACGGCAAGACCTACAAGTCGATCGTCGCGCGCAACGCGGACGGCACGCTCAACGTCAAGGGCTGCATCGCCTTCTTCTGCCAGACGCAGGTGTGGAAGCCGGCAAAATGAACGCGATTTCGCGTGCTTAGCGGCACCTCTCCGGCCTAGGCTGCGCTTTGGGGGCCGCAAGGAGAGAGACATGCGTTCCATCCTCATCGCCACCGTCGCGCTGATCCTGCCGTTCGGCGCCACGCCGGCGTCGGCGCAATGGGCCGGCTTCGTCGATATGTCGCCGCCGATCACCGCACCGATCGTGTCGGGCAATTTCCTGCTCGGCGGCGGGCGCGACACGCCGACGATGTGGCGCCAGCGGGTGCATCTCGCCGACCAGCTGCGCGCCGAGGTGCGCGACATGCTGGCCGCGAACGACGGCGAGCTCACCGACAAGCAGGTCGCGTACATTCGCAAGCGGGTCCGCCGCATCAACGGCAACCGCTCGTTCTAGGCTGACCGCGTCCCTTCAGCCAAGCAGCCCGGCGGCGATTCCCGGCCCCCACGATCGCAACGTGAAGAACCAGGTCGCCGCCGCCACGAAGGCGGTGGCGGCGAGCAGCACTGCCGTCGCGCCGAGGGTGGTCGCAGCACGGGTCGTGCGACGGCGCACCCGGACGAACAGCTCCGCCACCGCAAGGTTGGGCAGGTAGAAGAGGAAGGCCAACGCCTGGTCGAACCCGCCGCGGAAGTCGGCGGTGTGGCCGTCGCGCCCGATCGCCAGGAACCAGGCGCCATATTCCGTCCGGTACAGCCACGAGCCGACGGTGAGCGCGAACAGCCGGATCGCCCAGGCGCGGTGCGCCTCGGTACGCCCGGCACGCGCCGCGGCATAGGTCAGCGTCGCGGCCACCGCCATCAGCGCGCCGTACAGCGCGAAGCCGGTGCTCATCACCGCGCCGCCGATCGTGCCGCGCGACAGGATGAAGCCGAGCCCACCCAGCCCCGCCACACCCGCGCACAGCACGTACAGCCGTCCCAGCCACCGGTGAAGCGCGGGATGACGCCGCCGAAGCGCGCCGATCAGCTGGAGCGGGCCGAGCAGCAGCAGCACGCCGCCGGTGGCGAAATGCGCGCCCATCGCCAGCGTCGCCAGCGGCGTGGCGGGATCGTGCAGGTTGGCGAGCGACTCGTTCCAGCGCGCCGTCTCGCCGCGCAGCGCCGCGCCACCGAAGAAGGCGATGATATAGGCGCCGAAAATCGCGCCGCTGCACCAGCAGCACGCCACCAGCAGCCGCGCGCTCCAGCGCAGCGCGCGCGGCGACCACGTCGCCCTTCCCTGCCCCGCCTCCGCCGCGACCGTCGCCATGCGCCGCCTCCCCTCTCGCGGCGATCGTCGCGCCGCGCCGAGCGCTTGGCAAGCCGCGCTCAGGCGGCGAGGCGGAAGTGGAACAGCCGGCTCGGCCCATCCTCGGGCAGCAGGTACAGGTCGCGCCCCTGGATCGCCATGCCCTCGCCTGTGTACGGGCCGCCGCGCCCGAACGGTCGCACCGGACCGATCGCCCCGGCGCGCAGCGTGCGACGCAGCGCGAGCGAGGGCCAATCGAGGAAATCGACCGTCCCGCTCCACAGGTCGAGGTTGCCCCCGGCGACCAGCACGCCGTCGACGAACTTCATGTCCTGATAATGCGTCACCGAAGGGTTCGGGACGGTACGCACCGTCGCGCCGTCGGCGGGATCGATCACGTAGAGCAGCCGGCTGTCCCAATTGCCCGCGACCAGCCACCCGCCGGGCGCGACCGCGACGCAGCCGAGATGATCGGCGACGCGCAGGCGCCGGCGCACCCGCAGCGTCGCGGCATCGAGCTCGATCAGCACCGCCGAGCTGTCGGGGCGCATCTCGGCGACCGGCACCCACAATCGACCGTCGTGGAAGGAGAGCCCGCCGGGATGGTAGCGCACACCGTCAGTGAGCTCGACGCGGCGCACGGAGCGGCCGGTGGCGCGATCGAACTCGTGAAGGTAGCCGCGTCGCGCGGCGCCGTCGACGGAGGTGACCCAAATTCGCTGCGCGCCGACCTCGACGCCCTGAACGTGGTACAGCTCGCCGTCGAGCGGCAGCGCGCCGAGCAGCCGCGCGTCCTCGACCGCGCCGTCGAACCGCTCCGACGCGCCCGCCACCGACAGCCCGGACAGCAGCAGCAGCGCCGCGGTGACCGCCGCCCGCCCCAGCCGCCGCCCGATCGCCTGCCGCCCCATCTATGCCCCCGCCGCCGCGTCCCCGCGCCGCCTTGGCAGGCGCGCGTGTCAGCGACGCTGAGCTTTGGTTGCAGTTCGGCGGCAGCGCGCCGGGATGGGTCGGCGATGGCGGTCACGCCGAGCGAGCGGCGGCGTAGCGGGCGAGGCCTCACCCCGGCCGCTTGTAAGGATCGCCGCGATCGCGGCTGAGTCCGTCCAATCGAACGTTCGCGGAAGACGGTATCAAGGCCGTGCCGGGGGAGAACGGCGAGTGCGCGATCGGCAGGATCAGCGGCGCGGGAGGGAAAGGGACGGTGATGCCCTATCGTCATGGCTATCGGGCAGTGCTGCTGCTGTTGCCGCTGATCCTGTTGGCGTTTTGGCCCGGCTATTTCGGCGCGCTGCGCGCCGCGCCGCTCGCGCTCCACTTGCACGGACTGAGCGCCACCGCCTGGCTGGTGCTGCTTGCGCTCCAGCTCTGGTCGATCCACGACCGCCGCGTCGCGCTCCACCGCGCCGCCGGCCTAGCGCTGTTCGCGCTGGTGCCGCTGTTCGCGGGTGCCAGCCTGGCCGCGATGCAGGGCGGCATCGCGCTCTTCGCGGCGCGCAGCGACCCCTTTCATTCCAGCTTCGGCGCGCGGCTCGCGCTGGTCGACCTGATCGCCCTCATCACCTTCGTCGCGCTGGTACGTCAGGCGCTGCTCGCACGACGGGAGGTGCACGCCCATGCCGCGGCGATGCTGGCGACCGCGCTGCAGGTGCTACCGCCCGTCCTGGGGCGGCTGTTCCCCGCCATCCCCGGCTTCTTCGACTGGGACGTGGCGGGGCACAGCGGCTTCGCGCTGTCGTTCCAGATGGCGATGCTGGCGTCGATCGGCGGTGCGCTGGCGCTGTGGCGTGGACGGCGCGGCGGCGGCGCGTTCCTCGCGACGGCGGGCTCGCTCGCGCTCCAGGCGGTGGCGTTCGACACGGTCGGCGCGGGCGCGGCGTGGGAGAGTGCGGCGCGCGCCCTGCTCGCGGTGCCCGCGGCGCTGCTGTTCACGCTCGGCGCGCTGGCCGCGGCGGGCGCGCTCGCCGAGGGCTGGCTGCGCGTCCCGCCGCGCGCGCGGCCGCGGCTCGGCCTGGCCTAGCCGCCTCACACCGGCGCGGCGTCGGCCCCCGCGCCATAATGGTGCCAGGTGAAGATCGCCGCCGCGCCACGGTGCGGGCGCCACGGCTCGGCCAGCGCGCGGGTGAGCTTCTCGCTCGGCCGCTCGGCATGGCCGAGGATGCGGCCGGTCTCGATCTGCACTGCCAGGTCGCCCGCGGGCCAGATGTCGGGGCGCCCCTCGGCGAACAGCAGGTACACCTCGGCCGACCAGCGCCCGATGCCCTTCACCGCGACGAGCTGGGCGATCGCTTCCTCGTCGTCGGCGGGCAGCGCGGCGAGATCGAGCGCGCCACTCGTCACGAGCCCGGCGAGGCTGCGCGCATAGCCCGTCTTCTGCCGCGAGAAGCCGCAGGCGCGCAGTTCCTCGTCGCTGAGCGCGGTGACCAGCGCCGGGTCGCCGGGATCGCCGCGCTCGGCCAGCTTGCGCCACACCGAGTCGGCCGCGCGCACGCTCACCTGCTGGCCGACGATCGTGCGCAGCAGCGTGGCATAGCCGGTGGCGCGGATGCGCGGCGCGGGATAGCCGACCCGCTCGATCGCGGCGGCGAAGGCGGGCTCGATCGCGGCCAGCGCGTCGAGCCCGGCGGTGAGTGCCGCGGCGCTCAGCCCCATTGCGCGGCCCGCACGCAAGCGGCATGGATCGGGCGATTTTTGGTGGAGACCAGCATGCCCAAGCTTATCGTCGAGACGCGCGCGGGGGAAGAACGCGAGATCGACGGCGCCGCCGGCCTGTCGGTGATGGAGGTGATCCGCGAGGCCGGGATCGACGAGATCCTGGCGCTGTGCGGCGGCTGCTGCAGCTGCGCCACCTGCCATGTCCACGTCGACCCCGCCTTCGTCGCGCTGCTGCCGCCGATGGGCCAGGACGAGGACGACCTGCTCGACGCCACGAGCGACCGCGACTCGACCTCGCGACTGTCGTGCCAGATCGAGTTCGGCCCGGCGCTCGACGGCCTGCGCGTGCGCGTCGGCGCCGACGACTGAGGCTGTCCTGCGATCGGTTGAAGGGGCTCGCGCGAAGACGCGATGACGCGAATAGGGCGGTGCCGAGGGAGGGCACGTAGCGCCGGGATAATGATCACGCGGAGGCGCGGAGACGCGGAGCTGAACCGCGAACCGCCGCTCGTCGCCTACGCTCACGATCGGAGGGCGCCACTGCTACCGCACGCTCCCTCTCTGCGCCTCCGCGCCTCCGCGTGAAGCAGCCTTCTTCCTCGCGTCATCGCGCCTCCGTGCGAACGACCCTCAGCCGATTCGCGCTGCCGCGGCGTATAGCGCGATCGCGGCGGCGTTGGAGACGTTGAGGCTCTCCACCTTGGCCGAGATCGGCAGCCGCGCCAGCTCGTCGCAATGCACTTCGGTGTTGTGGCGCATGCCCTCGCCCTCGGCGCCGAGCACGATCGCGACCCGCTGCGCGCCCATCGCCTGCGCCAGCGTCTGCGTCGCGTGGCCGGTCAGCCCGATGCGCCAGAAGCCGGCCTCGCCGATCTCGTCGAGCGCGCGCGAGAGATTGACGACGCGCACCCACGGCACCGTCTCGAGCGCGCCCGAGGCGGCACGGGCCAGCGCGCCTGATTCGGGCGGCGCGTGCCGGTCCTGCGTGACGATGCCGAGCGCGTCGAAGGCGGCGGCGGAGCGCAGGATCGCCCCGACATTGTGCGGGTCAATCACCTGATCGAGCACGACCAGCGGCCGCTGGTCCTCGCGGCCTTCCTCGAGCAGGTCGCCGAGCCACACGTCCTCGAGCGGATCGACCTCCGCGACCAGCCCCTGGTGGGGCGCGTCGGCGGGGACGAGCCGGCCGAGATCGGGCGCCTCGGCGAAGACGATCGGCAGCACCGGCGGCAGATCGAGCGGCGCCAGCGCCTCGCGCGTGCCCCAGACCTTGCGCACCGTCCGCTGCGGATTGGCGAGCGCGGCGAGCACGGGATGGCGCCCCCACAGCCGCGTGCGGTTGCCCTGCTGCTGGCTCGGCCGATGCCCGCGCCGCGCCATCAGCCGCGGCTCCGGAGCATGGTGAGAAGAGCGAGCGGACGACGCGGCATGACGTGGGAGCTTTCCGTAGGTGGCGGGGAGTGCGGCGGACGCTATGCGCGCACGCGCCGCGACGCAACCGCCCCGGCGCTGACGAGAAGGCGGGATGGAAGGCGTTGACAGCGCGGTGCGGCGCGGGCATTGGGCGCCCTCGCTTTCGACAGCGCCGCTCGTGGAAGGGTGGCCGAGTGGTTAAAGGCAGCAGACTGTAAATCTGCCCACGCAAGTGTACGCTGGTTCGAATCCAGCCCCTTCCACCAAAACCCGATCTCCTTGGTCCGCGTCACCGCCAGCCTGGGCCACGTTCACGTGGTGTGACGGATTGTTTCCGGCCCCGCTGACGCTCAAGACGACTCCCGCAATCGCGCTTCCAGCCGGCATGTCACACTGCCGCGACCTCCACTGGCATCGAGCGCAACGGCAGACTGGCGGCACGATCGCCCGCTCGGCTAGGGAGAGAGCGTGAGGATCGCGATCATCGACACCAGCACCACGCGCGCGGCGATCATCGCCGACGGGCTGCGTGAGGCCGGGCTCGACGATCAGGTGGTGATCGATCCGGCCGGGCCGCTGGTGGCGCAGATCGAAGCGTGCGCGCCCGAGGTGGTGCTGATCAACCTCGAGAACCCCAGCCGCGACCTGCTCGAGGACTTCTTCGCCATGTCGCGCGCGCTCGACCGGCCGATCGCGATGTTCGTCGACCAGTCGGACGCGGAGGCGACGCTCGCCGCGGTAGACGCCGGCGTCTCCGCCTATGTCGTCGACGGGCTCGCCAAGCAGCGCATCAAGCCGGTGCTCGACGTCGCGATCCGGCGCTTCCAGGCCTTCTCCCGGCTCCAGGTCGAGCTCGCAGAAGCGCGCACCGCGCTGGCGGACCGCCACACCATCGATCGCGCCAAGGCGATCCTGATGCGCCGCCGCGGCATCGACGAACCTGCCGCTTATGCGCTGCTGCGCGGCCATGCGATGCGGTCGAACCGGCGCATCGCCGAAGTGGCGGAAGCGATCGTCACGAGCGACGCGCTGATGGGAGACCTGCCGTGAGCAACGAGACGCTGCGGATCGGTTTCCTGCCGCTGGTCGACGCCGCGCTGCCGATCCTCGCGCGCGAGCTGGGGTTCGCGGAGGAACAGGGGCTGACGCTCGAGCTGGTCCGCGACGTCACCTGGGCGACGGTGCGCGACCGGTTGCTGTATGGCCATAGCGACGCGGCGCACATGGTCGCGCCGCTGGCGATCGCCACGGCGCTGGGGCGCGACCGGCCGGCGGTGCCGATCGCGGTGCCGTTCGTGCTCGGACTGAACGGCAATGCGATCACCTTCTCCACCGCGCTGGGTACCGCCTGCGGGCTCGGTGACTCGCTCGGTGACCCAACGCAGGTCGGCGCGGCGCTGCGGGGGGTGGCGACGGCGCGCCGTGCCGACGGGCACCGCCTGCGCTTCGGCGTGGTGCACCGCTACTCCAGCCACAATTACATGCTGCGCTACTGGCTCGCGGGGGTGGGCATCCGGCCCGACCACGACGTCGAGATCGTCGTCACCAGCCCGACCTTCGCCGCCGACGCGCTCGCCGCCGGCGAGGTGGACGGGCTCTGCGTCGGCGAGCCATGGAACTCGATCGCGGTCGATCGCGGCGTCGGGCGGATCGCGCTGGCGACCGCGCAGATCTGGCGGCGCGGGGTGGAGAAGGTACTGGCGATGCGCGCCGAGGTGGCGGCCGAGCGCGCCGACGCGACCGCACGGCTGATCCGCGCGCTCCACGCCGCCGCGGCGCATTTCGTCCTGCCCGAGAGCGCCGAGGAGAGCGCGGCGATCCTCGCGCGCCCGCCCTATCTCGACGCGCCCGCCGAGGCGATCCGGCGCGCGATCACCGACCGGGTGCGGCTCGTCGCCGGCGGCACCCCGGTCCATTATCCCGACTTCATGTTCCAGTACCGCGAGGCCGCCAACTTCCCGTGGCGCAGCCAGGCCGCCTGGCTGTACGCGCAGATGACGCGCTGGGACGGGCGCGCCTTCGACTCCGCCGAGGCGGAGGTCGCGACCGCGACGTTCCGCCCGGACCTGTATCGCGCCGCGCTTGCCGGCACGGGCGCGCCGCTGCCCGGCGCCAGCTCGAAGCTGGAGGGCGCGCTCGGCGAGCCGATCGGCGCGGGATCGACGCAGGGGCGACTGGTGCTCGGCACCGATCGCTTCTTCGACGGCCGCGCCTTCGATCCCGACGACATACCGGGCTATCTCGCCGGCCTGCCCTGACCGCCGCGCGGTGCTGCACCTGCGAGAAGGGGCTTGTGTGCCGGCGCCGAATCAGGCAGCTTCAGGGCTGCCCGGCAATGGCGTCGGGCACGAGATAGCAGCGTCTTCCGCTCCAACGCCGGGGTGAAGATGCTGACGGACCAAGGGCCCCCGCGCCCCGTCCGACGAGGCAACGAAGCCGCCAGGATGCGCCCGCCATGGGCCGCCGTCCTGGCGGCTTTTTTTCGTTTTGGCTTCCGCGAAGGAGCAGCGATGGCGACGGCATATTGGGATCGGACGGCGGAAAAGACGGGCGGCTTCTGGCGCAGCGGCCATACGCCGACGCTGATCGCGGCCTTCCTCTATTTCGACTTGGCGTTCATGGTGTGGGTGCTGCTCGGCCCGCTCGCGCCCGAGATCGCGCTGACGCTCGGCCTGACCCCGGCCGAGAAGGGCCTGATGGTGGCGACGCCGACGCTCGCCGGCGCGGTGCTGCGCGTCGTCAACGGCCTCGTCGTCGACCGGATCGGGCCCAAGCGCGCGGGCGCGATCAGCCAGGTCGTCGTCATCGCCGGGCTCGCCAGCGCCTGGCTGCTCGGCGTGAACAGTCTCGCCGGCACGCTCGCGCTCGGGGTGATCCTCGGCTTCGCGGGCGCCTCCTTCGCGATCGCGCTGCCGCTGGCGAGCCGCTGGTACCCGCCCGAGCACCAGGGTAAGGCCATGGGGCTCGCCGGCATGGGCAATTCGGGTACGGTGCTGGCCGCGCTGTTCGCGCCGGCGCTGGCCAAGGCGTTCGGCTGGAACGCGGTGCTGGGGCTCGCCTGCCTGCCGCTCAGCGCGGTGCTGCTGGTCTATCTCGCGCTCGCCAAGGATGCGCCCAACCCGCCGGCGCCGCGCACGCTGGGCGCTTATTTTCGTCCGCTGCGGCAGCGTGACGCCTGGTCGCTGATGGGCTTCTATGCGGTGACGTTCGGCGGTTTCGTCGGACTGGCGGCGAGCCTGCCGATCTACTTTACCGACCGCTTCGGGCTGAGCACCGTGATGGCGGGCTATGCCACCGCGCTCTGCGTCTTCGCCGGCTCGCTGGTGCGCCCGATCGGCGGTGCGTTGGCGGACCGGATCGGCGGTAGCAGCGCGCTGTCCGTCGCCCTGACGCTCGCCGCGCTGGCGCTGGTGGGGGTGAGCGCGGCGAGCACGATGGTGAGCGCGCTGGCCTTGTTCGCGCTCGCCATGCTGGCGCTCGGCGTCGGCAACGGCGCGGTGTTCCAGCTCGTGCCGCAGCGTTTCGCCGCGGAGATCGGCGTGATGACCGGGCTGGTCGGCATGGCGGGTGGTGTGGGCGGCTTCTACCTCGCCTCGTCGCTCGGCGTCGCCAAGCAATGGACCGGCAGCTTCGCGCCCGGCTTCCTCGTCTTCGCCGCGCTCGCCGGACTGGCGCTGCTCGGCCTTACCCTCGTCAAGGCGGACTGGCGGCGATGCTGGGGCGCCGGCGCCGACGTCCGGATCTGACCTCACCCGACACCCTCGCTTGAGACGGGAGCTACCGTGAAACACGACCTCATCGAACCGCCCGCGGGCGACTTGCGCGACCATCTGGTCGTGATCGGCAACGGCATGGCAGGCTGCCGCGCGGTGGAGGAGCTGCTGGCGCGCGACCCCGATCGCTACCGCGTCACGATCATCGGCGCCGAGCCGCTGGTGAACTACAACCGGATCATGCTCTCCCCCGTGCTGGCGGGCGAGAAGACGTTCGACGACATCGTGATCAACGATGCCGACTGGTACGCCGACAACGTCATCACGCTGCTGAGCGGCGATCCCGTCGCGGCGATCGATCGCGCCGCGTGCACCGTCACCACGCGCTCGGGGCTGACGCTCGGCTATGACCGGCTGCTGATCGCCACCGGCTCGGACCCGTTCGTCATCCCGGTGCCGGGCCATGACCTGCCTGGTGTGGTAAGCTTCCGCGACATGCGCGACGTCGAGGCGATGCTCGCCGCGGCGGCGCGCGGCGGCAGCGCGGTGGTGATCGGCGGCGGGCTGCTCGGGCTGGAGGCGGCGCACGGGCTCAGCCTGCGCGGCATGCGCGTGACGGTGCTCCACCTGATGCCGACGCTGATGGAGCGCCAGCTCGACGAGGCGGCGGCATGGCTGCTCAAGTCGGCGCTCGAGGCCCGCGGCCAGACCGTGCTGACCGGCGCCGACACCGCCGCGATCATCGGTGACGGCCGCGTCGAGGCGGTGCGGCTCAAGGACGGCACCGAGATCGCGGCGGATCTGGTGGTGATGGCGGTCGGCATCCGCCCCGCGGTCGGGCTGGCGCGTGCCGCCGGGCTCGACGTCGGCCGCGGCATTCGGGTCGACGACCATATGGTGACGAGCGATCCCGCGGTGCTCGCGGTCGGCGAATGCGTCGAGCATGACGGGCAGGTCTACGGGCTGGTGGCGCCGCTGTGGGACATGTGCCGCGCGCTCGCCGACGGCCTGGTCGGCACGCCGAGCGGCTACCGCCCCGCACCGACCGCGACCAAGCTCAAGGTCGCCGGGCTCGACGTCTTCTCCGCCGGCGATTTCGCGGGCGGCGACGGCGCCGAGGACATCGTGCTGCGCGACGCCAGCCGCGGCATCTACAAGCGCGTCGTCGTCCGCGACGATCGCCTGGTCGGCGCGGTGCTGTACGGCGACACGGCGGACGGCAACTGGTATTTCGACCTGCTCAAGCGCGGCGAGAGCGTGGCGCCGTTCCGCGACGCATTGATCTTCGGCCAGGCGTTCGCCGCGGAGGGCGCCCCGGCGGACCCTAAAGCGGCCGTTGCGGCGCTCTCCGACGCGGCGGAGATCTGCGGCTGCAACGGCGTCAGCAAGGGCAAGGTGCTGGCCTGCATCGACGGCGGCGCGCACGGGCTCGACGCGGTGCGCGCCGGGTGCAAGGCCTCGGCGAGCTGCGGCGCGTGCACCGGCACGGTCGAGGCGCTGCTCGCGTGGCGGCTCGACGGCGCGGTCGAGACCGGGCCGAAGACGCTGTGCCGCTGCACCAGCTTCGGCCACGACGACGTGCGGCGCGAGATCGTCGCGCAAGGCATGCGCTCGATCCCCGAGGTGATGCAGCGGCTGCACTGGTCGACCCCGGACGGCTGCGCCTCGTGCCGGCCCGCGCTCAACTATTACCTGCTGTGCGCGCTGCCGGGGGAGTATGTCGACGATCAGCAGAGCCGTTTCGTCAACGAGCGGCTCCACGCCAACATCCAGAAGGACGGCACCTATTCGGTGGTGCCGCGGATGTGGGGCGGGATCACCAGCCCGCGCGAGCTGCGCGCGATCGCCGACGTGGTGGAGAAATATGACGCGCCGATGGTCAAGGTGACCGGCGGGCAGCGGCTCGACATCTTCGGCATCCGCAAGGAGGATCTGCCCGCGGTCTGGGCCGATCTCAACGCCGCGGGCATGGTCTCGGGCCATGCCTATGGCAAGGCGCTGCGCACGGTGAAGACCTGTGTCGGCAGCGAGTGGTGCCGTTTCGGCACGCAGGACTCGACCGGGCTTGGCGTGACGATCGAGCGCGCCACCTGGGGCAGCTGGATGCCGCACAAGTTCAAGATCGCGGTCAGCGGCTGCCCACGCAACTGCGCCGAGGCGACGATCAAGGACTTCGGCGTGGTGTGCGTCGATTCCGGCTACGAGCTCCACGTCGGCGGCAACGGCGGGATCAAGGTGCGCGCCACCGACTTCCTGTGCAAGGTCGCCACCGAGCGCGAGGCGATCGAGATGTGCGCCGCCTTCATCCAGCTGTACCGGGAGGAGGCGCGCTACCTGGAACGCACCGCGCCGTGGATCGAGCGCGTCGGCCTCGCCTACGTCCAGTCGCGGCTGCTGCCCGAGGCGGCGGCGCGCGCGGAACTCGCCGGGCGCTTCTGGTTCTCGCAGCAGTTCACGCAGGACGATCCCTGGGCGGCGCGCGCCGCCGGGGCCGAGCGCGAGCATCACGCGCCGATGGCGCGCTTCCAGCCGCGTCCGCAGCCGCAGGAGGAATGGGCATGACGGGTGAGTGGCTCGACATCGGCTGGATCGACGAGATCCCGCTGCGCGGCAGCCGCGTCGTCCAGGTCGACGGCGGGGACGACATCGCGCTGTTCCGCACCGGCGATGGGCGGGTGTTCGCGCTGCGCGACCGCTGCCCGCACCAGCACGGCCGGCTGAGCCAAGGCATCGTTCATGGCGCGACGGTGACCTGCCCGCTGCACAATTGGCGGATCGCGCTGGCGAGCGGCGAGGCGCAGGGCGAGGATCGCGGCTGCACGCCGACGGTGCCGGTCAGGCTGAGCGGCGGGCGCGTGCTGCTGTGCCGCGCGAGCACGCTGCGGGCAGCGGCGTGAGCGTCCGCACGACCTGCGCCTATTGCGGTGTCGGCTGCGGCATCGTCGCCACCCGCACCGGCGAGCGGGCGGTGCGGATCGAGGGGGACGCCGACCATCCCGCCAATCGCGGCCGGCTCTGCTCCAAGGGCACGCATCTGGGCGAGACGGTCGGGCTCGACGGTCGCCTGCTCCACCCGATGATCGGCCAGCGGCGCGTTGGCTGGGACAAGGCGCTCGATCTCGTCGCACGTCGCTTCCGCGCCGCGGCCGCCGAGCACGGCCCCGACAGCGTCGCCTTCTACGTTTCGGGCCAGCTGCTGACCGAGGATTATTACGTCGCCAACAAGCTGATGAAGGGTTTCATCGGCTCGGCCAACATCGACACCAACTCGCGGTTGTGCATGTCGAGCGCTGTGGCCGGGCATCTGCGCGCCTTCGGCGAGGACGTCGTGCCCGCCAGCTACGAGGACATGGACGTCGCCGACCTCATCGTGCTGGTCGGCTCGAACACCGCCTGGTGCCATCCGGTGCTGTACCAGCGGATGCGCGCACGCTGCGCCGCCGGCGCGCGGATGGTGGTGATCGACCCGCGCCGGACCGAGACCGCCGAGGAGGCCGACCTTCACCTGCGCCTGCGGCCGGGCAGCGACGTCGCGCTGATGAACGGGCTGCTCGCCTGGTGCCGCGACCATGATGCGCTCGACCGCGACTTCCTGCGCGACCATGTCGCCGTGCCGGACGGCTTCTGGGAGCAGCTGAGCGACCGCAGCGATCTCTGGTCGGTGGCGCGCGCGTGCGACCTCGCGCCCGCCGAGCTGCGCCGTTTCTACGAGCTGTTCGCCGCCACCCCGCGTACCGTCACGCTGTTCAGTCAGGGCGTGAACCAGTCGGTGACCGGCACTGACCAGGTGAACGCGATCCTGAACGTCCACCTCGCCACCGGGCGGATCGGCAAGCCCGGCGCGCAGCCCTTCTCGGTCACCGGTCAGCCCAATGCGATGGGCGGTCGCGAGGTCGGCGGTCTCGCTACGACGCTGGCGGCGCATCTCGATTTCTCCCCACCGTCGCGCGCGCTGGTGCAGCGCTTCTGGGGTTCACCCACGATCGCGGCCAAGCCCGGGCTCAAGGCGGTCGACCTGTTCCGTGCGGTCGAGGAAGGAAGGATCAAGGCGCTGTGGGTGATGGCCACCAACCCCGCGGTGTCGATGCCCGACGCGGGGCGGGTGCGCGACGCGCTGGCACGCTGCCCCTTCGTCGTCGTGAGCGACGTGGTGGAGGAGACCGACACCGGTCGCCTCGCGCATGTCCGTCTGCCCGCCGCGGCCTGGGGCGAGAAGGACGGCACCGTCACCAACTCGGACCGGACCGTCAGCCGCCAGCGCGCGATCTTCCCGCTCCCCGGCGAGACGCGGCCGGACTGGTGGATCGTCGCGCAGGTGGCGCGTCGGATGGGCTTTCGCACCGCCTTCGCCTATGACCGGCCGGCGGAGATCTGGCGCGAGCACGTCCGCCTCTCGACCTATGGCAACAAGGGCGAGCGGCTGTTCTCCCTCCCCGGCCACGCCGCCGGCGGCAACGCCGGCTATGACGCGATGAAGCCGTCCCGTTGGGGCGGCACGCCGTTCGCGGACAAGCGCTTCCCCACCGCTGACGGGCGCGCGCGGCTCGTCACCGTCGCGCAGAAGCCGCTCGCCGCGCCGCTGCGCGACTGGCCGCTGCTGCTCAACACCGGGCGCTATCGCGACCAGTGGCACAGCATGACCCGCACCGGCCTGGCACCGAGGCTCGCGCGTCATCGGGAGGAGCCGCTGGTCGAGCTGCACCCCGACGATGCCGCGACCGCTGGCGTGACCGACGGTGGGCTCGCCCGCGTGACGACGCCGCAGGGGGAGACGCTGTACCGCGCTCGGGTAACCGACGCGCAGCGGCCGGGCGAGTTGTTCGTGCCGATCCACTGGACCGACCGGAATGCGAGCGGCGGTCGCACCGGCCGGCTGACACGCGCGCAGGTCGACCCCTTCAGCGGCCAGCCCGGCTTCAAGTCCTGCCCTGCGGCGGTGAGCGCGGTCATCACCGCCTGGCGCGGGTTCCTGCTCGTCTCCGGCGAGCCGGCGCGTCGCCCCGATTGCCTGTGGGCCACGCGGGTGACCCTCGCCACCGGCAGCCTGTGGGAACTCGCCGGCGACAGTGCGCTCGCCCCGTTAGAGGCCTGCCTCCCGGCGGGCGAGCGGATCGAGGCCGCCGACCGCGCGCGCGGGACCCGGCGCGTGGCGGTGTTGGCAGAGGGCCGGCTCCGTGCCGCGCTGTTCGTCACCGCGACCGGCGAGTTGCCGCCGCGCGACTGGCTGATCGCCCAGCTGAACGCACCCGCCGCGCCGACCTTGCTCGCCGGACGCCCGCCCGGCGGCGCGGCGGATCGCGGGCCGATCGTCTGCGCCTGCTTCGACGTCGCGCTGCGCACGATCACTGCCGCGATCCGCGACCAGTCGCTCGCCAATGTCGCCGCGATCGGTGCTGCGCTCGGCGCGGGCACCAACTGCGGCTCGTGCCGCCCGGCGCTGGCGCGCCTTCTCGCCACGGAGACGAACGATGCCGCATGACGATTTTCCGCCGGGCATGGTGTGGCTGGTCGGCGCCGGCCCGGGCGACCCGGAATTGCTCACGCGCAAGGCCGCGCGGCTGATCGGCGCGGCGGACGTGGTGTTTCACGATGCGCTGGTGGGCGCGGGCGTGCTCGATCTCGTCGCGCCGGACGCGCGTTGTGTCAGCGTCGGCAAGCGGTCGGGGCGTCACTCGGTCGCGCAGGAGACGATCGACGGATTGATCGTCGCCGCCGCGCGGGAGGGAGCGCGCGTCGTCAGGCTGAAGGGCGGCGATCCCGCCATCTTCGGCCGCACCGCGGAGGAGATGGCAGCGTGCCGGACGGCGGGCGTGCCGGTACGGATCTGTCCCGGCGTGACCGCCGCCAGCGCCGCGGCCGCGGCGGGCGGAAGCGCGCTGACGTCGCGCCGCCTCGCCCGTCGGCTGGTGTTCGTCACCGCACACCTCGACACGGGCGCGCCGGGCCAACTCGACGCAGCGGTGCTGGCGGATGCGGGCGCGACGCTCGCGGTGTACATGGGGCGCGCCGCGGCCGGCTCGGTCGCGCGGCAGCTGATCGCCGCGGGGCGCCGCGCCGATACGCCGGTGCTCGTCGTAGTGAACGCCTCGCTGCCGCAGGAACGTGTGGTTCATGGCCGGCTCGACGCCCTCGCCTTTCTGGTCGAGGCCGTCGGCGCGCGCGAACCAGTGATGCTGCTGATCGGTGAGGCGGTAAGGAGCTCGGCTGCGGCAGCGCACTCGCTGTCGGACAGCGCCGTATGCGTGTAAGGCCGCGCCTGGCTCGCGCCGGCAAGCTCTTCCGCTCGCCAGCCTGCGGCTGGAGCACGTTCGCGGTCTATGTCGCGAACTGCTGTGCGATGACGATGCTGATGCGGTGGCTGCTGGGTTAGTACGACGTCATGTCGAGGGGTCGACCGCTCGGTGTCGATGACGCGATGAACGGCAAGCGTCGCGTCGGTGCGTCCGCCAAGCAGAGTCGCCTACACGGAGCGACCCAGTCAAGCCGGGGTGGATGTTGCGGCAACGTTTCCGGATCCAGTCGGAACGCGACACCGAAACACAATGAAACTGGCGCCCTTCAATCACTTAGCCGATGGTCTCGGGGCCGCGCTCATCCGTGAAGGACCGGTTGCTGTTGCCGTATCGGGAGGGGCCGGGTCGGGGAAAGCCGATCTGAGCGCGGCGCTCTGCTTCTTCCCGGCGACACCGGCCCGTTTCGCGTCACAATGCCCAGGTGAGCTCCAGCCACAGTTTCTGCGTGTCGGTGGCGAAGCCGACCGCCCGGTACGTGGCGTAGCGCGCCGAAACGCCGTAGCGCGCCAGCTTGGCCGAGGCGAGCAGGTCGACCTCGTCGCCGTAGCGGCGGTCGACGCGCTCGGCGTCGAAGCGGTGGTACACCGCCTGCACGCCCACCGCCTTGAACGCACCCAGCTTGGGCCAGCCCCAGCCAAGGCTGCCGTACAGGTCGCGCACGCCGTCGGGCGGGGTGGTGGTGAGCCTGTCCGCCCAGCCCTGGAACTTGAAGATCGAGGCGAGCGGCGTCTGGAACGAGGTGAGCGCGGTGCCGTTGCCCGCGCCGAGCACCTCATAGCCCGCGCCGACGTGCAGCGCGTGCACGTCCAGCGCACCGTCGACGAGGTAGTAATCGGCGCGATAATCGTTGGGGTTGCGGTGATAGTCCGACTGGGTGGCATAGCTCAGCTGCCACGAGCCCTTCACCTTGGGCGCGAGCGCGCGCGACCCCACCAGTCGCGCGCCGTAGCTCTGGCTCGACAGGCGATAGCCCTGCACCGCGGCCTCGTCCTGATCGATCAGATAGGCGAAGCCGGTCAGCGTGCCGAGCGGCGTGTCCTGCGCCAGCAGCGCGAAGACGTTGTCGCCGTCGATCGCGGTCGGCTTGGCGCCGCGGCCGTTGATCCCGCTGGGCGTTCGCACGCTCCATGCATAAGTGAGGTCGGCACGCAGGTGCTTGGTCAGGCTGAGTTGGCCGCGCACCGCGTCGAACGAGCGCGAATTCTGCCGGATCGCGGCGGCGCCGACGAAGCGCTCGTCCTCCAGCCCGATCTTCTGGCGCCCGCCGGTGAGCGTGAGCGGCGCCGACTTGTACTGCAACTGCGCGCGGTACAGCGCGATATTCTCCGGATCGCCGACCGTGGGATAGCCAGCACCGTTGCCGACGGTGTCGTCATAATGGTCGACGATGGCGAGATTGCCCTGCGCCTCGACCAGCGCCGACCACGGCCCGCTGCTCGCCGCCACGCCGCTGCGCACGCGGATCGTCACCGCGTCCGCGGCGCGCGCGATACCGTCCTGCTCGACCCGCTCGTAGCGCAGGCGCACGTCCTCGGTCGGGGTGAGTTTGATCGGGTCGGCGAGCGCGGGAGCGGCTTCGAGCGACAGCGCGGAAGGCGCCGCGAGGGTGGCCGCGGCGAGGCGGCGGGTCAGCGGTGACAGGTGAACCATGCCCCGTCGGTAAGCGCGCCGGCTTGCGATGTAGTTAACACGGAACACGGAGCGGATAGCGTGAAATATGCGGGATAATAAGTCTTTGGTCGCAAAGTTAGTCGGCCCTTAACTCCGCGCGGCTACCACGTCACGATCGCCAGGAGAGCTTCGTGACCATTCGTAATATCGCTATCCCCCGCAAGCTCGCGCTCGCCTTCGCGGTGTTGATCGCGACCTTCTCGATCGTCAGCCTCGTGGTCTTCGCCAACGTCCGCACGCTCCACCAGGTGGCGGCGACGCGCGACGAGGCGAAGCTCGCCTCCGACCATGCCGACGACATGCTCAATGGCGTGGTCGAGGGGCAGAGCGCGGTGCGCGGCTATGTGCTTCTCGGCAAGCCGGCCTTCCTGGACACCTACAAGGAGAATGCGGCGGCGATCACCGCCGCCGCGGCCGAGTTCAATCGCCACGCCGCGCGGCCCGATCAGGCCGAGCGCGTGCGCCGCTTCCTCGCCGCGGTAGAGACATGGCAGCGCACCAAGGTGGAGCCGACGCTCGCCGCCTTCGCCGAGCCGGCGACGCGCGAGCAGGCGCGCGAGCTCGCCGGCTCCAAGCAGCTCGGCGCGATGCGCGACTCGATCAAGGAGATCCAGGCGGCGCAGCAGGCCTGGGTCGACCAGCAGGACGCCGCACAGCGCCACGCCGAGACGATGGTGACGCTGGCGCTCGCGCTCGGCGGCGCGATCGCGGTGGCGCTGGCGGGCGCAATGGGCATGCTGCTGTCGCGTTCGATCGCGCGGCCGGTGGTGGCGATCGCTTCGGTGATGGAGGAGCTGGCCGCGGGCCGCCATCAGGTGGCGCTGCCCAGCGCCGACCGCCGCGACGAGATCGGCACGATGGCGCGCGCGGTGGCGGTGTTCCGCGACGCCGCGGTGGAGAAGGCGCGCGACGAGCAGGAGCGCCAGGCGGTGTTCGCCGAGGTGGGCGACGGCCTCGCGCGGCTCGCCGACGCCGATCTCGCCGCGCGCTTCAGCGGCTTCCCGCCCGCCTATGCGAAGCTGGAGCAGGACTTCAACGCCGCGATGGACGCGATGGCGCAGGTGATGGGCGCGGTGACCAGCGCCACCAACGGCATCAACGACGGTGCTGCCGACATTCGCGCCGCCTCCGACGATCTCTCGCAGCGCACCGAGCAGCAGGCCGCGAGCCTGGAGGAGACCGCCGCGGCGATGGAGGAGATCACCTCCACCGTGAAGGAGACGGCGGCGAGCGCGGCGCAGGCCAACCAGACGGTCGAGGCGGCGCGGGTCGAGGCCGAGCAGTCCGCCGAGGTGGTCGAGCGCGCGGTGGCGGCGATGGGCGGGATCGAGCGCGCCTCGAGCGAGATCGGTGAGATCATCGGCGTGATCGACGCGATCGCCTTCCAGACCAACCTGCTCGCGCTCAACGCAGGGGTCGAGGCGGCACGAGCGGGCGACGCGGGCAAGGGCTTCGCGGTGGTCGCCTCCGAGGTGCGCGCGCTGGCGCAACGCTCCGCCGAGGCGGCGCGCGACGTGAAGGGCAAGATCACCGCCGCGACCGGTCAGGTCGACGCCGGCGTCACGCTCGTCAACGCCGCGGGCGACGCGCTGGCGCGCATCAGCGCGCGCGTCGGCGAGCTCAGCGGGCTGGTGCGCACCATCGCCACCGCCGCCGAGCAGCAGGCGACCGGGCTCCAGCAGGTCAACACCGCGGTGGCCGAGATGGACAACGTCACCCAGCAGAACGCCGCGATGGTGGAGGAGGCGACCGCCGCGGCGCGCAGCCTGGCGGTGGAGGCCGACTCGCTGGCGCAGCAGGTGTCCCGCTTCCGCGTCGGTGCCGCACCGCGCGCGGCGAGCCCGGTCCACCAGTTGCAGCAGCGCGCCGCGGCCGGGGTACGCCGCCTCGCCGGCGCGCGTGCGACCGCGGTGACCGACGACTGGTCGGGGTTCTGACGACGAACTCCTCCCCGTGCCGGGGAGGATTGTCGGTCCCTCACCCCATCCGCGCGCGGAACAGCTGACCGCCCTCGATCACCCACACCAGCGCCAGCACCGCGACCCCGATCGCGAGATATCCCAGCGCCAGCGGCAGCGTCGTCCCCGCGTAAGACTGGCCGATCGCGCTGCCCACCAGCACCGCGCCGATGCTGGTGATGAAGCCCTGCACCGACGAGGCGGTGCCCGCGATATGCCCGACCGGCTCCATCGCCATCGCGCCGAAGTTCGAGCCACACAGGCCGATGCAGGTCATGCTCAACGCCTGGAAGACGATATAACTTACCAGCGTCTCCCATCCCGCGGTGATCACCAGCAGGTGCAGCACCGACAGCGCGATCAGCGCCAGCACCGCCGTCTGCGAGATCAGCCGGGTGCCGAGCCGCTCGACCAGCCGGCTATTGGCGAACGAGGCGCAGCCCATCGCACCCGCGCACAGCGCGAACAGCAGGGTGAAGCGGTCGCCCGCGCCGAACTCGTCGACGAAGATCTGCTGCGCCGAGGACACGAAGGCGATGATCCCGCCGAACGTCAGCGACGCCGCCACGGCATAGCCGGCGGAATAGCGGTTGGTCAGCGTCTGGCGATAGTTGGCGCGCAGGTTGGCGGTCGAGATGGCGACGCGCCGCTCGGCCGCCAGCGTCTCGGGCACGCGCAGCAGCGTCCAGCTCAGCACGAAGGCGGCGAACCCGCCGAGCGCGTAGAAGATGAAGCGCCACGGCCCGAAGGCGAGCAGGCCCTGCCCCAGCGTCGGCGCCATGATCGGCACGATGAAGAAGATCATCTGCGCGATCGACATGGTCCGCGCCATCTGCCGACCGGAGGCGGTGTCGCGCACGATCGCCACCGCCAGCACGCGGGTCGAGGCCGACATCAGTCCCTGCAGCAGGCGCGCGCCGAGCAAGGCGGGGAAGGTGGCGGCGCTCGCCGCGAAGACGCTGGCGGCGACGAAGCCCACGAGCGTCACGATCAGCACCGGGCGGCGGCCGTAGCGGTCGGCGAGCGGGCCGTAGAGCAGCTGCCCCAGGCCGAAGCCCATCATGTAGACGGTGACGATCCACTGACGGTGGTTGGCCGCGCTCACCGCCAGGTCGTGGCCGATGTCGGCGAGCGCGGGCAGCATGAGATCGACGCCGAGCGCGTTCACCCCCATCAGCGCCGCGATGAAGGCGACGAATTCGCGCGGGTGCATGCCCTGCGGCGCGGGGTGCGGGTGCGGGGCGGAAAGGGACGTCATGCCTGCCCTATCGTCCTCCCCGCCGCAGTGCACAAGCGGCTGACGGGGCTAGATTCCGAGGGTTAGGGCCCGATCCGGGCAGTCGAACCGTGCCGCGGCGCAGGTCGGCCAACCGACGCGGTCCGCCTAACCCGCGCGCCGCAGCGTGATCCGCGTCATCTCGGACGGGCGTCCCAGCCGCAGCGCGAAGCCGGGCCACAGCGCAGTGCCGTTGCTGACGTACAGCGTCATCGCGCCGACCTGGTAGCGGCGCGACACGAAGCCGTCGTTGCCGCGCGCCACCAATCGGTCGAGCCCGACGATCATCCCGCCGTGCGTGTGCCCCGAGAGCTGGAGCGCCACGCCGCGCGCCGCCGCGGCGCGGGCGTTGCGCGGCTGGTGGTCGAGCAGCACCACCGGCACGCCCGCGGGCGTGCCCGCCAGCGCGGCGGCAAGGTCAGGCGCAGCGTGTCCGGTTGCCGCCGCCGAGGCATCGGTCACGCCGGCGAGCACCAGCCGCTCGCCGCCGCGCTCCAGCACGGCGTGCGCGTTCGGCAGCAGCCGCACACCCAGGCCGGCGAGGTGCCGCATCCAGGCGTCGTAATCGAAGAAATATTCATGGTTGCCCGGCACCGCCCAGATGCCGTCGGGCGCGCGCAGCGCGGCGAGCGGAGTGACATCGTCGCGGCGCATCGCGACCGAGCCGTCGATGAAGTCGCCGGTGACGACGACAAGGTCGGCGCCCGCGGCATTGGCGCGCGCCACCATCGCCTCGGCCCAGCGCGCCGGGAACAGCCTGCTGAGGTGCAGGTCGCTGAGCTGGAGCAGCCGATAGCCGTCGAAGCGCGGCGGCAACCCGGCGATGGCGACGGTCACGTCGCGCACCGGCGGCTGGCGCAGCGCGTTGGCGACGCCGATCGCCGCGAGTACCGCCGCCGACGCCGCGGCGGCGTAGCGCGCACGGTCGGGCAGCGTCGCGCCGCGGCGGACCAGCTGCGCCACCAGCAGCCCGAGATCGAGCAGCAGCTGGAGGGCGAACAGCAGCACGATGGCGCCGAACGCCCAGTTGAACAGCACGACGATCGCGCGGGGGAACTCGGGCGCGAACACCGAGCCGGACGACAGTTTGCTCCAATAATGAAACTGCGACGCGGCGAGCAGCAGCACCGCGACCCCGCCCTTGGCCCAGAGCGGCAGCGCGAGCGGCCAGAGCGTGCGAACGACGACGTAGAGGCAGGGCGTCGCGAAGATCAGATGGAAGATCGTGGGTCTCCTCGCCCGCCCCAACCAGCGACGCGCGCCGACGTTGCATCACGCGTCAAGCCGCGGACATGTCAGCCGGCGCGGCGCTCCAGCGCGTGCGCCGCCTCGGCCATCAGCGCGGCGATGATGTCGGCGATCGGCTCCTCCTTGGTGACCATGCCGACCGACTGGCCCGCCATCACGCTGCCGTGCTCGACGTCGCCGTCGATCACCGCGCGGCGGAGCGCACCCGCCCAATAATGTTCGATCTGCAGTTGCGCCTCGGCCATCGCGACGCGCCCCTCGTCGAGCGACGAGGCTACCTCGCGCTGCTTGGCGGTGAACAGCTCGCCGCCCGCATTCTTGAGCGCGCGCACCGGGATCACCGGCAAGCGCGGGTCGATCTGGACGCTGGCGACCGCGTCGCGCGCGCTGGCGCGGATGAACGCCTGCTTGAATTTCGGATGCGCGATCGACTCGGTGGCGCAGACGAACCGCGTGCCGAGCTGGACGCCGGCCGCGCCCATGTCGAGATAGCCCGCGATCGCCTCGCCGCGCCCGATCCCGCCGGCGACGAACACCGGCACCTGGCCCGCGATCTCGGGCAGCATCTCTTGCGCGAGCACGCTGGTCGAGACCGGGCCGATATGGCCGCCCGCCTCCATCCCCTCGATCACCAGCGCGTCGACGCCCGAGCGGATCAGCTTCTTGGCCAGCGCGAGCGTCGGCGCGAAGCAGATCACCTTGGCGCCGCCGGCCTTGATCGCCTCGAGCGAGCCCTTGGGCGGCAGGCCGCCGGCGAGCACGACATGGCCGACGCCGTGGCGCGCGCACACCGCGATCAGCTCCTCCAGCGCGGGGTGCATGGTGATGAGATTGACGCCGAACGGCTTGTCGGTGAGCGACTTGGTGCCGGCGATCTCGGCGTCGAGCAGCGCGGGCGTCATCGCGCCGCAGGCGATCACGCCGAAGCCGCCGGCGTTGGACATGGCCGCGACGAGGTGGCGCTCGCTCACCCACGACATCGCCCCCGCCATGATCGCCACCTCGCTGCCGAGGAAAGCGGCGCCGCGCGCCATGCGGCGGGCGAGGCGCGCGGCGCCGCTCGCGGCGTCGGTGGCGGGAGCGGCGGCGGGAGCGAGCGTGTCGGTCATGCCCTGCCCTAATCACCTCGCGCCACGACGGCAATCACCCGCGCCGCGGTGGGGCGAAGCCGAAAGCTCTTCGCCCGATTTTCCCGCGCCTTCGCCGCGCCGATCGGCTTGCCCCCGCTACGAGAAGAGGCAGTGGACGGGCGAGCGAGGGACGGGCGATGCCGAACGAAAAATGGCCGCGGCGACGGCGTACCGCGCTGCTGATCGTGCTGGTCGCGGCGAGTTGGGTGCTGCTCGCCGGCGCGAACGCGCTGGCACTCACGCTGCTTCGCTGACCGATGACGAAGCCGCTGAACCAAAGCGGGAAAATATGAAAAATGCGTCAGTGCGACTCGCTTTTAGCGGCGCGACCGTTTGCGTAATCTGCCCGGACAACATCGGGAGGGGATGATGATGAACGGCATGATGTCGACGCGTCGGCGTTACTCGGTGCTCGCGGTGCTGACCGCAGCGAGCTGGGCCACGGTCGCGGTGGCGGCTGAGATGGTGTTGCAGTTGGCGCGCTGAGCCGCGCCGTAGATGGGTCGGCGCGGTTCCCGGGGGGGCACCGCGCCGACCGACCTTCGATCAGTTGCTGTCGCTATTGTCGTTGTTGTCGTCACCATTGTCGGCGACGAGCAGCACGATACCGGTCAGCGCGGCGAGGATGCCGATGCTGATCAGCGTGGTGGTCGGCACCTCGGCGCCGATCTTGCTGGCATTGGCGCTGCCGCTGGCGGCGCGTGCCGAGCGCGCAACCGAGAGCGAGGAGGCCGGGTTGGCGGCGGGCGCGGCGACCGCGGCGGCGGGCAGCGCGAGGATCGCGGCGACACCCGCGACCAAGTTGATGAGACGCGACATTCGGTGATCTCCCTGACGGCGCCACCTCTGCGCGCGGCGCGTGGGACTTCCTAGAACAGGCTGTTGTTGCAGTCATTTGACAATTGCGGCGGGTGGGACGGGCAACGTCCTCCCCGCTCGTCGGGCAGCGCCTGCCCTTTACCGGATCGCCGCCGCCAGCACCGCGCGTGTGCCGGGGTGCGCGGCGTCATAGTCGAGCGCGGCGTCGAGGCTCTGCGCCATGGCGCGAATCAGCCGCGACCCCACGCCGGTGCCCTTGGGTCCATCGTCGCCGATGCCGATCCCGTCGTCCTCCACCACCAGGCGGAAGCGCAGCTCGCCGTCGCGCGCCAGCGCGATGCGCACCTCGCCGTCGCCGCCGGGATAGGCGTATTTGCAGGCGTTGCTCACCAGCTCGGTGACGATCACGCCGAGCGACACCGCCCGGTCGGTCGGCAGCCGCAGCGGCTCGGCGGCGAGGCTCAGCCGTCGCGGCGCCTCGCTGGTGGACCAGGTCGCGCCCAGCTCCTCGATCAGCTGCGCGAGATAGTCGCGCATCTCGACATGCTCGACGTCGTCGCCGGTGTAGAGCCGGCGGTGGACCTGCGCGATCGCGCTGATGCGCCGCTGCGTGTCTTCCAGCGCGGCGCGCGCGCCCGGATCCTCCAGCGCGCTCGACTGCATCCGCACCATCGCCGACACGAGCTGGAGCGAGTTGGCGACGCGGTGGTTCACCTCAGCCAGCAGCGCCTCCAGCCGCGCGTTGCTGGCGCGCAGCTCGGCTTCGGCGCGGGTCTTGAGCGCCTCGACCTCGGTGCGCGCTAGCACCTGGCGGAAAGTGGCGTCGAGCAGGTCGAAGAAGTCGTCGCCCGGCGTCTTCACCACATAATCGGCCGCGCCCGCGCGCAAGGCCGCCACCGCGACCCGCGTCTCCTCCGACCCGCTGACGTAGACCACCGCCGGGGGCGTGGGCAGCGCGTGGAGCCGCTCGAGCGTCTCCAGCCCGTCGATCCCCGGCATATAGTGATCGACGGCGACCAGGTCGAAATGCTCGGCCGCGGCCGCCGCCACCCCCGCCTCGCCGCCGTCGGCGGTGGCGACCTGATAGCCGCGCCGCTCGAGCGCGCGACTCACCAGCCGGCGGATGCCGGCGTCGTCGTCGATGTAGAGGATGCGGGTGCCGGCGGCGATGGTCACGGGCCGCTCAGTTCGCCCCGTCGAGGTCGGGCACCTGGATCACCGAGAGGAACAGCCCGAGCTGGCGGATCGCCTGGGCGAAGCTCTCGTAGTTCACCGGCTTCGTGATGTAGACGTTGGCGCCGAGATCGTAGCAGCGCTGGATCTCGCGCGAATCGTCGGTGGTGGTCAGCACCACCACGGGGGTGCGCTTGACCGGGCCGTCGCTGTTCTTGATCCGTGTCAGGATGTCGGTGCCGCTCATGTCGGGCAGGTTGAGATCGAGCAGGATCAGCGCCGGACCGCTCAGCGCAGGGCCGACCGGATCGTTGAAGATATAGTCGAGCGCGCTGGTACCGTCGGTGAAGTGACGGATCTCGTTGAGAATGCCGGCGCGCCGGATGTTCTTCTCGATGAGGCGCGCGTGGCCCTCGTCGTCCTCGATCATGACGATGCCGACCGACTGATGCGCGTTCATTCGTTTTTACCCTGCCCTTCAGGACGTTGCGACTCCAGCGTCAGTGGTAGTGATAGCGTGAAGGTCGCGCCCTGTCCCAGGTTGGACTCGACGCTGATCGTGCCGCCCAATCGAAACACCAGCGCGCGCACCGTGGCGAGCCCGATCCCCTCGCCCGGTCTGTCCTGCGCGCCCGAGCGACGGAACAGGTCGAACACGCGCGCATGGTCGCGCGGATCGATGCCGCGGCCGTTGTCGGCGATGGCATAGATCACCCGCTGCGCCTCGCGGCGCCCACTCACCGTGATCCGCCCGGGCACGCCCGGGCGCAGGTACTTGACCGCATTCTCGATCAGGTTGGAGAACACCTGGTCGAGCGAGAAGCGGTCGCTGATCACCTCGGGCAGCGTCCCCGCCACGTCCAGCGTGGCCTCGACGTCGGCGAGCCGGTGCGCGAGCGTGTCGCGGATCTGGCCGACCAGCTGCGCCACGTCGATCCGCTCGGCCGCGAGCTGGCGCCGGCCCTGCCGCGAGAGCTGGAGGATGGCGTTGATCAGACGGTCCATCTTCTGCGTCGAGGCGCGGATGAAGCCGATCGCCTCGGGCAGGTCCTCGCGCGCCGACAGCCGCGCCTCCTCGCTGAGCAGCTGCGGCGCCTCGGCCTCGACCGTATCGACCAGCGCGCCGAGCTGGCCCGTCGCCGCTTCCAGCTCGGCGGTGAAGCCCATCACGTTGACCAGCGGCGAGCGCAGGTCGTGGCTGACGATATAGGCGAAACGCTGGATCTCCTCGTTGGCGCGGGTGAGATCCTCGGTACGCTCCGCTACCATCTCCTCAAGGCTGTCCGCCAGCGACTGGGTGGCGTCGCGCGAGCGCGCCAGGTCGCGCGTATAGGCCAGCACGGTGAGCAGCGCGACCACCGCCAGCGCGGCGAGCAGCACCGCGGCGAGCACCAGCACCGCGTAGAAAGCGCGCTCGGTGACGCGCAGCTCCCGGTCGCGGATGGCGAGGAGGCGACGTTCCTCACGCGCCATGCGGTTCATCAGAAAGCGCACCGCGCGCATGCTGCTCGCCTCGGTGTCGGCGCGAAAGGCAGCGAGGGCGGCGCGCTGGTCGCCGCGCTCGACCAGCGCCATCGTCTCGGCGCGACGCTGCGCCAGCGCGCCGAGCTGAAGCTGGAGCCCGGCGAGATTGTCGCGCTGGCGCGGATTGTCGGCGGTGAGTCGCGCCAGCGTCACCAGCCGCTGCGGCAGCTCGGCGGTGGCGCGGTGATAGCCCTCGCGGTAGGCCGCGGTGGCGGGGGCGAGCAGTGCTCCGCGCCGCGTCGCCTCGGCCTCCTCGATCACGCGGCGCACTTCCAGCACCGCCTTCTCGACCTCGTAGGTATGGACCACGGCGCGGGTGTGCACCTGGTTCTGCCGCGTCACCCAGGCAGCGCCGCCGCCCGCGGCGAGCAGCGCGAGGAAGCCGGGCACCAGCAGCGCGGTGAGCCGGGGTGCGATCTTGCCCTCGGGCGGCAGGAGGAATCGGGGCGTGGCCACGGCGCCGGCGGTTAGCGCGCGCGCGCGGCTTAGACCAGCCGCGACGCGCGACGGCTCATCCCTCGGCCGAATGCGCCGAGACCGGCAGGGCGATCGTGCAATGCGCACCGTCGCGCTCCAGCGTCAGCGCGGTGCGGGCGCCGAGCTGATAGGGCAGTGCCTGCTCGATCAGCTCGCGCCCCTGCCCGCCGCCGCTCGTGGCGCCGCCCGCCGCGGGCATCGCCACGCCGCGCTCGCGCCAGTCGATGTGGAGCCACGGCCGCAGGCCCGGCCCGGCCGGCTCCAGCCGCCACGTCACCGTCAGTTGCCCGCCGGGCTGCCCGAGCGCGCCATATTTCACCGCGTTGGTGGCGAGCTCGTGCAGCGCCATCGCCAAGGTCTGCACCGTCGAGGAGCGCAGCCGGACTCCGGCGGGGCCGTCGAGCGTCGCCCGCTCGATCCCGCCCATCGCGGTCAGCTCGCTTCGCAGCAGGTCGTCGAAGGTGACCCGGTCGACGTCGTTGAGCCGCGACAGCAACGCCTGCACGCGCGCCAGAGCGTCGAGCCGGTCGGTGAAGCGCGTGCGGAAGTCGGCGAGGTCGGTGCTCGTCCGCGCCATATTGTCCGCGATCGAGCGCACCACCCCCATCAGGTTGCGCGTGCGATGCTGGAGCTCGGCGATCAGCACCGCCTGGCGCTCCTCCCACTCGCGCCGGTCGGTGACGTCGACCATCGCGCCCACCATGCGGATCGCGCCGTCGGCGTCGTAGAAGAAGCGGCCGCGCGCGTCGTGCCAGCGCACGGTGCCGTCGCGCCGGACGATGCGGAACTCGCGGCTATACTCCCTATGCCCCTCCATCGCCGCGCGGAGCGCCGCCTCCACGCCGGCGCGATCCTCCGGGTGCAGCCGGTCGCGCCAGGCCTCGTAGCTCGGCTGGATCTCGCCGACCGCGAAGCCCTGCATGCGGAAATGCTCGTCGGACCAGTGCACCTCGCCGGTGCGGACATCCCAGTCCCACAGTCCGAGCCGACCGACCTCGACCGCGCTGCGCAGCCGCTCCTCGCTGCGCCGCACCGCCTCGGCGGCCTGCCGCACCTCGGTGATGTCCTCGCCGATGCCGCCGATGAGCGTCACCGCGCCGCCGTCGCGGATCGGGAAGGCCGTGTCGCGGATCCAGCGCGTCGCGCCGTCGACCGGGCGGTGGAGGCGGTAATCGAAGCTGACATGCTCGCCACCGCGCACGCGCGCCATCGCCGCCTCGGCCAGGGGGCGGTCCTCGGGGTGGACGAGATCGAGCCAGCTCTGCGCCGCGTCGCCCGCGATCGCGCGGTCGGGGCTCAGCCCGTAGACGGTCTCGAACGCCGGGGTGAGATATTCCCAGCGCAGCGTCGCCGCGTCGCGGATCCACAGCACGTCGTGCGAGGCCTCGCCGAACTGGCGCAGCCGCTCTTCGCTCTGGCGCAGCCGGTCCTGCGCCGCGGCGTCGCGGAGCCGCAGCAGCTCCTCCTGCGCGTTCTTCCAGGCGCCGATGTCCTTGGTGGTGGTGGCGACGCCGTCGTCGAGCTTGACGACGGTCTGGAGAAACCAGCTGTCGAACTGCTCGTGGACATAGTGGCGCTCGTCCTGGCGCGGCTCGCCCGTCTCGGTGACGTGCTTGAAGGTAGCGAAGATCCCTTCCTCGATCACCCCGGGATTGCGCTCCAGCAGGCTCTGGCCGCGAACCTCGCCATAGGTGCTCTCGGAGGTGTGGTTGTTGAGCAGCCAGCGGAAGTCGACGATCTCGCCGCGCTCGTCGCGCACCGCCTCGAACACCTGGATCATGTCGGTCGAGGCGTCCATCGTCGCCCGCAACAGGTCGCGCCCGCGCGCCAGCTCAGCGGTGCGCTGGCGCAGCACCAGCGCGCTCGCGGCGAAATGGGCGAGGCTGGTGAGCAAGCGCGCGTCCTCCCGGTCGAAGGCGCGGTCGGGCGCGTGGGCGAGCAGCCACAAGGTGCCGGCGGCGCGGCCGTCGCGGTGGAACGGCACGAGCAGCAGCTCGCGTACGGGCGGGTCGAGCGCGGCACCCGCGAACAGCTCCTGCGGCCGCTCGAACAGCAGCGCCGCGTCGCGCGCGATCGCGACCCCGCACGGGCTGGCGTCGAGCGGCATGCCGCCGCCGCGATAACGCGCCCAGGCGCCCGACAGCGCGTCCCAGCGGAAGCCGTTCGGCTCACGCAGGCTGACCCCGGCCGAGCCGGCCATCCCGTGCGTGACGATCTGGTCGGTCAGCCGCTGGAGCAGCTCGGCGGGATGATCGGCCAGGTCGTGCGCGAGCGCCGAGAGGATCGCCGCCTCGGTGGCATGGTCGGGCGCGCGCGCCGGGCGCGCCGCGAGCGCGTCCGCCGCCGCTGCCCCGCTCGCCCCGCTCGCCCCGCTGCTCGATCCGCCGTGCATCGCGCTCCTCCCCCCGAGCCGCGCGACGCTACACCGGTGCGGGGGTCGGCGGCAACGCACGCGACGGTGGCGCGGGCCGCGGCTTGGCCCTACATCCGGTGGCATGCGCAGACACATCCTCGCCGTGCTCGGCCTCCTTGTCCTCGCCGCGATCGGCGTCGTCGCCTATCTCGCCTGGCCCGACGCCGCACGGCTCGACGTGGCCGCGGTGAGCGGCGCGCGGCCGACGATCACGCCGCCGCGCGAGCAGACGCTGCCCACGGTCAAAACTGCCGACCCGATCGGCTGGAAGGCGGGCGAGGCGCCGACGCCCGCGGCAGGGCTGCGCGTCGCCGCCTTCGCCACCGGGCTCGACCATCCGCGCTGGCTCTACCGCCTCCCCAACGGTGACGTGCTGGTGGCCGAGACCAACTCGCCGCCGCGCGAGGGTGGTGGGATCCAGGGTTGGGTGATGCGCCACCTGCTCGGCAAGGTCGGTGCGGGCGGCCCCTCGGCTAATCGCATCACGTTGCTGCGCGACGCCGACGGCGATGGTCGCGCCGAGACCCGCACCGTGTTCATGACCGGGCTCACCTCGCCCTCCGGCATGGCGCTGTTCGACGGCCAGCTCTACGTCGCCAACACCGACTCGCTGGTGCGCGTGCCCTATACCGAGGGCGCGACCAGCATCACCGCCAAGCCCGAGCTGGTGGTGAAGCTGCCCGGCGGCGGCAACCACTGGGCGCGCAACGTCATTCCGGCCGAGGATGGGCGCACCCTGTACGTCTCGGTCGGCTCGGCCTCGAACGTCGCCGAGGGCGGGTTCGCGCGCGAGAAGTTCCGGGCCGCGATCCTCCAGGTCTATCCCAAGGAGAAGACCTTCCGCGTCTTCGCCACCGGGCTGCGCAACCCCAACGGCATGGCGCTGGTCCCCGGCACCAACCGGCTGTGGACCGTGGTGAACGAGCGCGACATGCTCGGCTCCGATCTCGTCCCCGACTATCTCACCGCGGTGGAGCTGGGCGACAACTTCGGATGGCCCTGGTATTATTGGGGCGGCTACGTCGACACGCGGGTGGAGCCGAAGAACCCCGAGCTGCAGCAATACGTGAAGCGCCCCGACTATGCGCTGGGCCCGCACGTCGCCGCGCTGGGGCTGAGCTTCGCGGGCGACGCCAAGCTGGGTGGGCAGTTCGCGCAGGGCGCCTTCGTCGGCGAGCACGGCTCGTGGAACCGCAAGCCGCTGTCGGGCTACAAGGTGGTGTTCGTGCCGTTCGACGCGGCGGGCTGGCCGGTGAAGGGGGCCAAGCCAGCCGACGTGCTGACCGGCTTCGTCACGCCGGACGGCGACGCGCACGGCCGGCCCGTCGGCGTGATCACCGACCGCACCGGCGCATTGCTGGTGGCCGACGACGTCGGCAACGCGATCTGGCGAGTCACCGCGGCGCGCTGATCCGGGCGCGCCCGTCCGCGCTATAATGAGCGTGGATCGAGCGCGGAGTGAGCGATGCTGTGGACGATCGTCGTCATCCTGGTGATCGTGTGGCTGCTGGGCTTCAGCTTCCACCTCACCCATGGCTTGATCCACCTGCTGCTGGTGATCGCGCTGATCGTCGGTCTGGTGCAGCTGTTCACCGGCCGCCGCTGAGCGGCACGCGCTTTTGCCTGTAACGAATTGTTGCCGGGGCGCGGAACAGTAGCCGGCAGCGAGTGTTTTCCTCTCCCAACACAGGAGGTACTTCGATGCTCTGGACGATCGCCGTTATTCTCCTGGTGCTTTGGCTGCTGGGCTTCAGCCTTCATGTCGCCGGCGGGTTGATCCACATCCTGCTCGTGGTGGCGATCATCGTCGGGCTGGTGCAGCTATTCAGCGGCCGCCGAGTGTAGGAGGCGTAACCCCGATAACGGTCGTGCGCGTCATCCCGGGCCCGACCACGGGATGACGAACGTGGATGCGGCGTTCCGCTAAGGCGACCGCCTCTTTCATAGCCGAGGGTGCGGCCCCACCCGTACCCATAACGCCGTGGCATCGTCACTTCGCTTGAAACGCGGGAAGCGTCGGCAGTCGGCGTCGTCCCGCTCGATCGCGCGCAACTCCTCGGCCAACGCCGCCATCCCCCGCGTGCGCACCGCCGCCATCAGCCCCGGCGCGTCATACGCGTCGTAGCTGTCGACCAGCGCGGCGAAGCCGTCGCTCATCAGAAGCAGACCGTCACCCGGCGCGAGCGCGACGCGGGCGTGGTCGGTCGCGGCCGCCGCGGCCGCAGCGTCGACGCCGAGCACGCGCCGCCCAGGTCGCTCGCGCGCGGCGCGACGATCCGCGATCATCGCCGGCGTCCGCACGCCGCCGAGCGCCTCACCCAGTGCCGCCGCCTCGGCGCTCTCCGCCGCGCGGTCGGGTGCGGGGGTGAGCCAGTCGACCGCACCGTCCGCGCGCGCGCGCAGGATCGCGCAGTCGCCCGCCCAGGCCACCTCGAGCGAGTCGCCGACGAGCTGGATCGCCGCGAACGAGGCGCTCGGCAGTTCCCACGCGCCCGCGGGTTCACGCCGCCGCTCGGCCGCGTAGCGCGTCGCCACGGTCTCATACACCGAGGCGCAGGTGGCGCGCAGGTCGGCGGCCTCGCCCAGCCCGAAGGCGGCGTCGGCGGTCGCTGCTAACCAGGCCGCCCCACCGCGATCACCGAGCAGCCCGGGCGGAGCGAGATCGGTGGCGCCGTCGATCACCCAGGCGCAGCGCGCGCTCGCGCCGGCGCGGTCGTCGTTGGGCGAGGCGCTGTCGCCGCACAGGCTGATCGACTGGAGCAGGTCGAGGTGCATGGCCTCGACCCTAGCCGCGCCCGCCGGCTCAGTCGACGAAGAGCAGCGCCGGCGCCTCGATAAGCCCCTTCAATGCCTGCACGAAGCTGGCCGCATCGTGCCCGTCGACCACGCGGTGATCGCAGCTGATCGAGAGATTCATCAGCTTGGCCCTGCGGATGGCATCGCCGCGCCCAGCCTCTTCGGGGGCGACAAAGACGGGGCGCTCGACGATCTTGTTCGGGCCTATGATCGCCACCTCGGGTCGGTTGATCACCGGCGTGGTCGCGATCCCGCCGAGCGGGCCTAGCGAGGTGAGCGTGATCGTGCCGTTGCCGAGCTCGTCGGGGCGCAGCTTGCCCGCGCGTGCCGCGGCGGCGAGTCGCGCGATCTCGGTGGCGAGCTGCCAGACGTTGCGGTCCTGCGCGTCGCGGATCACCGGCACGGTCAGCCCGGCGTCGGTCTGCGCCGCCATGCCGAGATGGACGCGGCCGTGGCGCGTCACCACGCCGGCCTCGTCGTCGTAGCGCGCGTTGAGCATCGGGAAGTCGGGCAAGGTGCGGCACAGCGCCACGATCAGCAGCGGGAGCAAGGTCAGCTTGGGCCGCTCGCCGCGGCGCGCGTTGAGCTGCGCGCGCAGCGCCTCCAGCGCGGTGACCTCGATCTCCTCGACATAGGTGAAATGCGGGATGTGGCGCTTCGCCGCGGCCATGTTCTCGGCGATGCGGCGGCGCATGCCGATGACGCGGACCTGCTCGTCGTCGCGCGCGCGGCTCACGTGGGGCGGGTGGTAGCCGTCGCCACCGCCGTAGCGGAGGAAGGCGTCGAGATCGGCGTGGCGAATGCGGTCGCCCTCGGCGACGCGGACCCGCGCGAGGTCGACGCCGAGGTCACGCGCGCGGGCGCGCACGGCGGGGGAGGCGAGAACGGGGCGACCCAAATCCTCCCCGGAACGGGGAGGGGGACCGTCAGCCGAAGGCTGATGGTGGAGGGGGGGCTCCGCGGGCGGAGCGGCAGCTGGAGGGAGCTCCTCCGCCGGCAGCGTTCGCGGAGTCCCCCCTCCACCACGCCCTGCGGGCGCGGTCCCCCTCCCCGTCCCGGGGAGGATTTGGCTCTCCTCCACTCCCGGATTCTCCGCTTCGAGCGTGTCCTCCTGCACCGGGGGCGGCACGTCAGCGGCATCCGCTCCCTCCCCGTCGGTCTCGATCACCACCAGCGGCGCGCCGATCGAGACCTGGTCGCCGACCTCGCCCGCGCGCTCGACCACCACGCCCGCGACCGGGCTCTCCATCTCGACGGTGGCCTTGTCGGTCATCATGTCGGCGAGCTGCTGGTCTTCCTCGACGCGATCGCCGACCTGGACGTGCCAGGCGACGATCTCGGCCTCGGAAATGCCCTCGCCGATGTCGGGCAGCTTGAAGGTGAAGCGCGCCATGTGGGTTTAGTCCTTGAGAATCTTCTTGAGCGCCTGGCCGATCCGCACCGGGCCGGGGAAATAGGCCCATTCCAGGCTGTGCGGGTAGGGCGTGTCGAAGCCGGTGACTCGCTCGACCGGCGCCTCGAGATGGTAGAAGCAGCGCTCCTGCACCAAGGCGGCGAGCTCGGCGCCGAAGCCGCCGGTGCGCGTCGCCTCGTGCACCACCATGCAGCGGCCGGTCTTCCTCACCGAACGCTCGATCGCTTCGATGTCGAGCGGGACCAGCGTGCGCAGGTCGATGATCTCGGCGTCGACGCCGGTGTCGGCCACCACCTGTGCGCAGACGTGCACCATCGTGCCGTAGGCGAGCATCGTCACCGCATCCCCCTCGCGCACCGTCTTCGCCAGGCCGAGCGGGACGGTGTAATAGCCCGTCGGCACCTCGCCGCCGGGATGCTTCGACCAATTCTCCGCCGGGCGGTCCCAATGGCCGTTGAAGGGGCCGTTGTAGATCCGCTTGGGCTCGAGGAAGAGCACGGGGTCATTGTCCTCGATCGCGGCGATCAGCAGCCCCTTGGCGTCGTACGGGGTCGAGGGGATCACCGTCTTGATCCCCGAGACGTGCGTGAAGATGCCCTCGGGCGACTGCGAGTGCGTCTGCCCGCCGAAAATGCCGCCGCCATAGGGCGAGCGCACCGTGATCGGCGCGGTGAAGTCGCCGGCCGAGCGATAGCGCAGCCGCGCCGCCTCGGAAACGAGCTGGTCGAGCGCGGGATAGATATAATCGGCGAACTGGATCTCGGGCACCGGGCGCAGGCCATAGGCGCCCATGCCGATCGCGACGCCGACGATGCCGATCTCGGTGATCGGCGTGTCGAACACGCGGGTCTTGCCGTACTTCTTCTGCAGCCCCGCGGTGGCGCGGAAGACGCCGCCGAAATAGCCGACGTCCTCCCCCATCACGATCACGTCGGGGTCGCGCGCCATCATCTCGTCCATCGCCGAATTGATCGCCTGAATCATGTTCATGCGGGTGGTGGTGGGGGTGTCGATCGCGTCGGTCATGTCAGTATCCAAATCCTCCCCGCTCGCGGGGAGGGGGACCGCGACGCGAAGCGGCGTGGTGGAGGGGGCTCTCCACCAGCGCTGTCGTCCGCGGAGAGCCCCCTCCACCACCACGCTGACGCGAGGCGGTCCCCCTCCCCGTTCTGGGGAGGATTGGGAGTGCCATCGTCACGTCCGCGCCCACGGCCGGCCGCTCGCGGCTTCCTCGTCGATCATCATCTGGCGCTGCTCGCGCAAGTGCCAGGGCATCTCCTCGAACACGCCGTCGAACAGTGAGTCGAGCGGCTGCGCCAGGCCGTGGCCGAGGATGCCATTCGCCTCCGCCGCCTTCTGCGCGGCGCGGACCTCTTCGGCGACCGCGCGGTCCATCGCCTCCTGCCGCACCTCGTCCCATTCGCCGACCGCGACCAGATGGTCCTTCAGCCGGCGGATCGGGTCGCCCAGCGGCCAGGCGTTCGGCTCGCCGGTGGAGCGATATTGCGACGGGTCGTCGGAGGTGGAGTGGCCCTCGGCGCGATAGGTGAAATGCTCGATCAGCGTCGGCCCGACGTTGGTGCGCGCGCGCTCCGCCGCCCAGAGTGTCGCGGCATAGACCGCGAGCGGGTCGTTGCCGTCGACCCGCAGCCCGGCAATGCCATAGCCGATCGCGCGCGCCGCGAAGGTGGTCGCCTCCGCCCCGGCGAAGCCCGAGAAGCTCGAGATCGCCCATTGGTTGTTCACGACGTTGAAGATCACCGGCGCGCGATAGACGGTGGCGAAGGTCAGCGCCGAGTGGAAGTCGCCCTCCGCGGTGGAGCCCTCGCCGCACCAGGTCGCGGCGATGCGCGTGTCGCCCTTGGAGGCCGAGGCCATCGCCCAGCCCACCGCCTGGGGATATTGCGTGGTGAGATTGCCCGAGATCGAGAAGAAGCCGAAGCGCTTCTCCGAGTACATGATCGGCAGCTGCTTGCCCTGCAGCTTGTCGCCGGTGTTCGAGTAGATCTGGTTCATCATGTCGACCAGCGGGCAGCCGCGCGCGATCAGCAGCCCCTGCTGGCGATAGGAGGGGAAGCACATGTCGTCGGCGTCGAGCGCGTGCGCCGCGGCCACCGCCACCGCCTCCTCGCCGAGCGACTTCATGTAGAAGCTGGTCTTGCCCTGGCGCTGCGCGCGGAACATGCGCTCGTCGAAGGCGCGCACCGTCGCCATGTGGCGCAGCATGCGGCGCAGCGTGTCGGGGCTGAGCCGCGGGTTCCACGGCCCGACCGCCTGGTGCTGCTCGTCGAGCACGCGCACCATCGTATAGGCGAGGTCGGTGAAGTCGCGCGGCGGCGCGGCGGTGTCGGGGCGCGGCGCGGCGCCCGCGGGCGGCACCTCCAGGTCGCCGAAATCGGCCGCGTCGCCGGGGCGGAAGCGCGGCTCGGGGACGTGCAGCGTCAGCGGCTTCAGGTTGCGGGCGTCGCCCAAGGTCCACTCTCCTCGCCGCCCGATTGGGTCCGGGAGGCTTCGTCGGGCTTGTAATTATATTTCAAGCGAAGCGGAAGCCCCTTGATGCTTTACCTGGACCTCGCGCCTGTCGCGTCGAACCGGTTCAGCGTCGCGCGGGTCACGATCCCGATCGCCAAGAGGCCGGCGCTCACCGCGCGTCCCGTGCCGCCGACGTGCACCATGCTCGCGACGAAGATGGCGCCGGCCGCGGCGGTGAAGACCATCGACAGCAGCGGTGCGAGCGGCGCGCGGTACGGCCGCGGCACGCTGGCGCGGCGGACGCGCAGGATCGGCAGCGCGGCGCCGCTCAGCGTCAGGAACAGCCAGTAGACCGGCGCCATATAGTCGACCATGGCCGCGAAGCCCGCGGGCGTGCTGGCGCCCCACAGGATCAGCGGCAGCGTGAGCGCGACCTGGCACCGCACCGCCGCCGGCGCGACCCCGCGCGCGCTGTCCCACCGCCCCAGCCGCGCGAGTGCCGGCGTGTCGCCCGCGAGCGCGGTGAGCGTGCGCCCGCCCACCAGGAACAATGCGTTGAGGATCGCCGCGGTCGCCACCACCACCGCCGCTACCATCGCGATCTCGCCGGCCGGTCCGAGCGCGCGGCGCATCACCGCCGCCGCGGGCGCGGCGCTGGTGGCCAGCCCGGCAGGTCCGAGTACGGTCAGGTAAGCCCAGTTGGCGATCAGGTAGAGTGCGGTCACCGCCGCCATGCCGCCGACCAGCGCATAGGTGATGTCGCGCGGGCGCCGCACCTCGGCCGAGAGCGTCGCTGCGTCGTTGAAGCCGCCGTAAGCGAGCATCACGTAGATCATCGCGGTGCCGACGCCGCCCGGGCGCGGCATCGTCCCCGGTGCGGGAGCATCGACGCCGCGCAGCCACACCCCCGCCCCGCCCAGTGCGAGCAGCGCGATGATGACGAGCGCGACGAGCACCACCTCGCCGCGCACGCTCGTCGCCAGCCCGCGCAGATTGAGCAGCCCCAGCAGCAGCACCGCCGCCACCGCGACCGCCGCCCGCGCAATGGATCCCATCGGCACCAGCGCGGCGAGATAGTCGGTGCTCACGAACGCGAGCATCGCCGCCGAGGCGGTGAAGATTACCGTGAAACGCGACCAGCCGAACAGGAAGGCGATCGTGTCGCCAAAGGCTTCCTTGAGGAAGCGATAGTCGCCGCCTTCGTGCGGGAAAGCGGTGCTGAGCTCGGCGTAGCAGAGCGCGCCGGCGAGCGCGACCATCCCGCCCGCCAGCCACGCGGCATATATCGCGGGCGCGCTGCCGAGCGCGGCACCGACCGCCGCCGCAGAGCGGAAGATGCCCGCGCCCACCACCATCCCGACCACCACCGCCCCGGCCTGCCACGGCCCGGGCGCATGGCGTGCCCGAACGCCCGTGCCCGGGGCGTCGGCCCGCTCGTATTTTTCCGGTGTTCCCGCTGGCTCGGTCATCATCCCCTCATAGGATGGGAGATGACGAGAGCGCGCGGCACGGCCCTGGTGGGAATGGAGTGGATCGGCGGCACTGCGTTCGTGCTGCTGGCGAGCAGTCCCGCCGCGGCGCAGACCGCGACCTTCGCGAACATCGACGCGCCAGCGGACGTCACCGTGATCGCCGCCCGCGGTGCGCCGCGCAGCGTGGCGGAGAGTGCGGTGCCCGTGGACGTGATCGGCGGCGACACGATCCGTCAGGCGAGCCCGGCGGGGGATCTCGGACAGGCGCTCGAGCAGCTGGTGCCGAGCGTCAACTTCCCGCGCCAGTCGAATTCCGGGGTCGGCGACGCGGTACGCGCGGCGCAGCTGCGCGGCCTGTCGCCCGACCAGCTGCTCGTCCTCGTCAACGGCAAACGCTATCATACCACGTCGACGCTGGCGCTCGACTCCACGATCGGTCGCGGCACCGCCCCGGTCGATCTCGCCACGCTGCCCACCGGCGCGATCGCACGCGTCGACGTGCTGCGCGACGGGGCGGGTGCGCAATATGGCTCCGACGCGATCGCCGGCGTGATCGATCTGGGGCTCGACCGGCGGGCCAGCGGCGCGATCGCCGATCTGAGCTATGGCAGCAATCTCACCGCACCCGGCGCGATCGGCCGGCGGCTGCGTGACGGCGCGACGGTCCAGGCCGCGCTGGAACTCGGCACCGGGCTCGGCGACGGCTTCCTGACGGTGGGCGGCGACTGGTCGCACCAGCAGGGCACCGACCGCGCCGGGTACGATCGCGGCGGCTACTATCTGTCGAACGGCAGCGCGACCGATCCGCGCAACACGCGCCTGCTCGGCCGGCGGCTGTTCAAGCTGGGCGACCCCGCCGCCTCGGGCTTCCACCTGTGGTACAATGCGGAGACGTCGGTCGCGCCGGGGCTCACGCTCTACGGCTTCGGCATCGCGCAGGTGCGGCGGGCACTGGGGAGCAACTTCTTCCGCTGGCCCGTCATCGTCGACGGCGACGGCGACGATTATCTGCCGGTCGCGCAGCCGGGTGGCACCGCCGGCTTCCGCCCGGTGTCGGTGATACACGACCGGGACGGCTCGGGCACGCTCGGGCTGCGCGGCGCCGTCGGCGGGTGGCGGGTGGACGGGAGCGTCACCTATGGCGCCAACGCGATCGACGATGACCTGCGCGAGAGCGTCAATTACTCGCTCGGCGCGGCGAGCCCCACGCGCTTCCATCTCACCTCGCTGCGCTCGGACCAGCTGGTCGGCGACCTCGATCTCACCCGCGACTATGAGGTCGGGCTGGCCGTGCCGCTGACGGTCTCGGGCGGGATCGAGCTGCGGCAAGAGCGCTGGCGCGCCGGGCCGGGCGACCCTGCCTCCTATGCCGTCGGGCCGCTCGCCGATCCCGCTATGCTCGGGCTTCAGCCCGGCGCACAGGCCGGCCCCGGCCTAACGCCCGAGGACGCGCGCCGCGTCGCGCGGTCGGTGGCGGCGGGCTATGTCGAGACCAGCACCGAGCCGCTGCCGGGGATCACGGTCGACCTGGCGGCGCGCGCGGAACGGTATAGCGACGCGGGTGCCGCGCTCGCCGGCAAAGCGGCGTGGCGCGCCGCGCTGGGGCACGGGGTCGCGCTGCGCGGCTCGGTCTCGAACAGCTTCCGGGCGCCCGCGCTGGCGCAGCGCGGCCTGTCCTCCACCACGCTCGGCTTCGGCGCGGGCGGACAGCTTCGCCGCATCGCGACGCTGGCGGTGGACAGTCCGGCGGCGCGGGCGCTCGGCGCGGCGCCGCTGCGGGCGGAGCGCAGTCTCAACCTGTCCGGCGGGATCGTCGCCGCCCCTGCGGGGGGGCTGCGACTGACGCTCGACCTCTTCCAGATCCAGGTGCGGCGCCGGCTCACCTTGTCCGAGCGGTTCGATCTCACCGCGCTGGACGAAGCCGCGCGCGCGGCGCTCGGGCTGGAGCGGTACGACGCGATCAACTTCTTCACCAATGCGGTGGATCTGCGCACCCGCGGGATCGAGGCGACGGGCGAGCAGCGGTTGGCGCTTGGCGCGGCACGGCTCACGCTGTCTGCCGGCTACAGCTATGCCGCCAGTGCGATCCGACGCGTCGCGGCGCCGCCGCCGCAGCTCGCCGCGCACGGGATCAGCGGTGCGTTGGTCGGGCTGGAGGAGGCGAACACGCTCGACGGCGCGGCGCCGCGTGACAAGCTGATCCTCGGTGCCGAGCTGGGCCGCGAACCATGGTCGGCGATGCTCCGCGCGACGCGCTTCGGCGCGGTCACCCACCAGTTCGATTTCGGTGCGGGGGACACGCCGTCGCAGCGGTTCGCCGCGCGCTGGTCGCTCGACGCGGAATGGTCCTTCTCGCTGTCGCCACGGCTGCGCCTCGCGGTCGGCGGGATCAATCTCGCCGACGCCTATCCGGCGCCGTCCGGCGACGCGATCAACGGTGCGGGCAATCTCGCCTACGATCCGCTCTCGCCGATCGGGGTCAACGGGCGTTATCTGTACGCGCGGGGACGAATCGCCTTCTGAGCATCACGGACTCGACTCAACCCATTAGAACAAAGTAAGAACGACGCTCCACCAGCGAGTCGTCACCTGTGTCCGAGTCGAGCGTCCTCCAGTCCCTGCGCGATACGCTCAGCGCGATCGAGGGCGACGGCCATCGCCGTCGCCCGGTACTGCCGTTCGGCGTGCCCGCGGTCGACGAGCGGCTCGCCAACGGCGGGCTGCGGCTCGACGCGCTGCACGAGGTCGCCGCCGCCACCCCCGCGATGGGCGACGACGCCTCGGCCACGCTCTTCCTCGCCGGCGTCGCCGCGCGCGCCTGGGGACCGGTCCTGTGGGTGGTGCGGCGGCGCGACCTGTTCGCGCCCGGCCTCTACCAGTCGGGTCTCGCGCCCGATCGCGTGCTATACGCCGAGGCGAGCGACGACGCCGAGGTGCTCGCGCTGATGGAGGAAGGCCTGCGCCACCGCGCGCTCGGCGCGGTGATCGGCGAGACGCGCCGCGCGGCGATGGCCTCGACGCGGCGGCTCCAGCTTGCCGCCGAGGGCGGGCGCACCATCGCCCTGCTGCTCAAGCGCCACGCGCGCGAGGGCGCTGACCCGCTCGCGGTGCCGTCCGCGGCGGTGACGCGCTGGCGCGTCGGCTCCGCCCCCTCGGCGCCGCTGCCGGTGGCGGGCGTCGGGCGCGCGCGCTGGGATCTCGCGCTGGTGCGGCAACGCAACGGCGAATCTTTTCAGACAATCGTGGAGGCATGCGATGAGACGGGTCGCATCGCTCTACCTGCCCGACTGGTCGATCGACCGGCTGCGGCGGGCAGAGCCGGCGCTCGCGCCGCCGCCTGAGCGCGTGGCGCTCGACCTCGCCGCGCTGAAGGCGGCGGGTGACGCCGAGCAGGGCGGCAAACAGTGCGACGCGCCGCGCAACACCGGCTGGCGCCCGGGCGCGCGCTGGGCGCGCGACGACGGCGGCTATCTGCCCGGCCCGCTGCGCGGCGTCGACGAGGCGACCGGCGGCGCGGGGGCGTGCTGGGCGGGCGAGACGCGTGCCGACGTCGCGCGCCGCGTCGCCGCGATCGCGCCGCACCAGCGCCCGCCGATGCGCGAGATGGGCCGCCGCAGCGAGGCGGCGGAGCATCCGTTCAAGCGGCTGCCCGGCGACGATGGGGGCAAGTCGAGCGGCTGGCCCGAGCCGGTGATGGCGCCGGTGCGCACCTGCGGCGAGGGCGTGCGGCCGACCTCACGCCAGCGCGAGCGCGGCAGCAGTGCGGCCGGGGCGCGACCGTCACCCCCCTTGTCGCCGTCAGACAGAGCCCAGGGTACCGCGAGCCAACCCACCCCGGTGCCCGCGGCACGATGGACCGCGGCGCAAGGTCGGGGTGACGACGCGCGCCCCTTACCCTCTTTCGCCTCGTCGTCCCGGACGTGTTCCGGGATCCAGGGTGCCGCGAGCGAACCGGCGGCGACTCGCGCGGGACGACGGCTCTCCGCGCAGGGCCGCGGTGACGAGGCGCGCCCCTCGCCCTCCTTCGCTCCGTCATCCCGGACGTTTCCCAGTATCCACGGTCCCGCGCCTTCAGCGGCCGAGGCGGGCGCGGAAAACTGGATCCCGGAACAGGTCCGGGATGACGGCAAAGCGCGAGAGGGTGCGAACCCCACCGTCCGCCTCGTGGCGCACGTCTCCACCGCAATTGACGGTCCTGCGGCTTCCATCTCAGACACCCCCGCCGTACCCGCGCCCCACCCCGCCTCGCGCGTCTCCCACGTCTCCCCCGCGCTGAGCGGCGCGTGGAACGCGATGCCCGCGATCCGCTATCCCGGCGACGGGCCGCACCCGGACAAGACCGCCGCCAAGGAGCGCCGACCCGGCTCGAACGACCCCGGCGCCGCGGTGAAGGAGGTCGCCGCCTTCTTCGACACCGGCCGCACCACCGCGGGCACGGTCGCGCGCGTCTGCCGCGACCCCGCCGCGGCCGCCCCTCCCGGCCCCGCATACGACATCGCGCCGCCGCTCGTCACCGTCCAGAAGGTGGGCAGCCGGGTCGAGATCGCCGCCGCCTCCGCCGCGGCGCGCGCGATCGGGGTCGAGCCCGGCATGGCGCTGACGCAGGTGCGCGCCGCTACCCCCGAGATCGTCGTGCGCGACGCCGACCCGGAGGGCGACCAGCGCGCGCTGCATCGGCTCGCGGTCGCGCTGGCGCGGCGCTGGACGCCGGTGGTGGCGATCGAGGACTCGCAGTCGCTGCTGCTCGACCTCACCGGCGTGGCGCATCTCCACGGCGGCGAGTCACGGCTGGCGCGGCGGCTGGTGCGGCTACTCGCGCGGCTCGGAATCACCGCGCGCGTCGCGATCGCCGATACCGCGGGCGCCGCCTGGGCCTGCGCGCACCATGCCGAGCCCGAGCAGGGCGGCGTGACGATCCTGCCGCCGGGCGCGACGCTCGACGCGCTCGCGCCGCTGCCGGTGGCGTCGCTCCGCGTCGACGAGCGCGCGCTCGAGCTGCTGCGCCGGCTCGGCGTCGACACCGTCGGCCAGCTCGCCGCGCTGCCGCGCGCGCCGCTGGCGCGCCGCTTCGGCACCGCGCTGGCACAGCGGCTCGACCAGGCGAGCGGGCGCGCGCCCGAGCCGCTCGCCCCGGTGGTGCCGCCGGTGGCGATCACGGTGGAGCAGCGCTTCGCCGAGCCGCTGCTCACCGCCGAGCCGATCGCGCACTGGATCGGGCAATTGGTCGACCGGCTCGCCGCCGAGCTGGCGCGCGCGGGGCGCGGCGCGCGCCAGCTGCTGCTCGCCGCCACGCGGGTCGACGCCGCGGTGCAGACGCTGCGGGTCGGCTTCGCGCGGCCGACGCGCGCGCGCGATCACCTGCGCCGGCTGCTGCTGCGCCGCGTCGAGCGGATCGACCCCGGCTTCGGGATCGAGGCGCTGACGCTCCACGTCCAGCGCGCCGACCCGCTCGCGCCCGAGTATCTCGACGGCGACCTTGCCGAGGGCGAGCGCCCCGACCTGGCGCCCCTGGTGGACGCGATCGTCAACCGCATCGGCGCGGCGCGGCTGTGGCGCGCGCGCGCGGTGGAGAGCGACGTGCCCGAGCGCTCGGTGGCGGGTGCCGCGCCGCTCGACCCGCCCGAGCGCGCCGCGCCGACGCTGCGCCGCGACGACGTGCGCCGGCTCGACACGCGCGACGCGGACCATCCGTGGCACCCGCGCTGGCCGCGCCCGACGCGGCTGCTGCGCCGCCCCGAGCCGCTCGACCATGTCCTGGCCGAGCTACCCGACCAGCCACCCAAGCGCTTCACCTGGCGCGGCGAGTCGCATGTCGTGGTGTGCGGCGACGGGCCCGAGCGGATCGCGGGCGAGTGGTGGCGCCGCCGCGGCGAGCGCGACGCGGTGCGCGACTATTACCAGGTCGAGGACGAGGCGGGCCGGCGCTACTGGTTGTTCCGCCGCGGCGACGGCGAGCGCGGCGCGACCGGCGACCTGACCTGGTACATGCACGGGACGTTCGGGTGAGCGGGCGTTGCCTCCCGCCGGTGCGGGGTAGGCCGTGGTGCGACGGCGTCGGCGGCCGACTCTTCGCCGCGGTGCTCCCGCGCACGCAGGAGCCTAGGGTATCGAGCGCCGACGACTGTGCCCGCAGTTGGTGGACGGCGTGCCGCTTGGCCCTGGGTTCCCGCGTACGCGGGAACACGGCGGAAGGTACCGTCGGGTGGGCTCGCATGCGGCGGACGATGCGCCGCGCGGGTCTGTGTTCCTGCCGACACAGGAGCATGATGGTGGGAGACGATCCCCTCCCTCCTCCACTCGATTACACCGGCGACCTACGCGCCGCCGCCCTCCTCTCGCGTCGCCCCGGCGGAGGCCGGGGAGCAGTTGGGAAGGCTTTCGTGAGACTCACCGGCGTCCTCCACCTGGGCCCCGGCTTCCGCCGGGGCGACGGTAGCGGGTGTGGTCGCCGTATCGCTTCCATCACTGCTGTACCGGGCGGCAACGCCTGGCACTGCTACGACTCTCAGCGACTCCCCCCGAACGTCACCTCTACCCCCTCACCCCCGCGCGTCGATCGCACGGACATGCCCCGCCGCGGCATAGCGCAGGATATGCTCGTCCGCCGTGATCAGCGCGGCGTCGAGCGCGCGCGCGGTCGCCACCATCAGCCGGTCGCATGGGTCGCCGTGGAGGCCGTTGCCGAGCCGCCCCGCCTCCAGCGCGATCGCGCGCGACACGGGCACGTCACGCGCCGCGAGGCTCGCGAGGCTGCGCTCGACCCATGTGTCGAGCGGCAGGGCGAGCACCAGCCGGCCGCGATCGACGAGCATCGCGATCTCCCACGCCACCATCGCCGAGACGCGACGGTCGTCATCCCCCGCGATCGACGCGCGGGCGCGCGCGCCCAGCCGCGGCGAGTCGTCGACCGCCCAGATCACGACATGCGTGTCGAGCAGGATCACCGCGGCGGCGTGTCGGCGCGCGCCGCGAAGCCGAGCGAGTCCCACGCCGCGTCACGCGCGCCGTCGTCCGGCTCGAGCGGCGCGACGATGTCGCCGTGAACCGCCACCGTGCCCCGCATCGCGCCGAACGGCCCGGCATCGTCGGCGCGCAGCTCGCGCGCGGTGAGCGTCAGCGCGGGGCGACCGCGCCGCGTGATCGTCAGCGGCTCGCCGCTGCGCTCCATCTCGCCCAGCAGCGCGAGGCAGCGCGCCTTGAACTCGGTGATGCCGACGACCTTGCCCATCCGCGCCTCCAACTGACCATCTCATCTAGTCGGTTCGACCCGTGACGTACAGCGAGCTCCAGGTCACCACGCATTTCTCGTTCCTGCGCGGCGCCTCGTCGTGCGAGCAGCTCGTCGCCACCGCGGCGGCGATGGGGATGCCCGCGCTGGGCGTGGTCGACCGCAACTCGGTCGCGGGCGTGGTGCGAGCGCTCTACGCCTGCGACCAGGTGCGCCGCGACAGCGGGCTCGAGGTGCGCTCGATCCCGGGCTGCCGGCTCGACCTGGTCGACGGCGCCTCGCTGCTGGTCTGGCCCGAGGACCGCGCCGGCTGGTCGCGGCTGACCGAGCTGCTCAGCCGCGGCAAGGCGCGCGCCGACGCGCAACGCGGCGAGAAGGGGCGCTGCTTCCTCCACTGGGAGGACGTCGCCGCGCACGCCAAGGGGCTGGTCGCCGCGCTGGTCCCGGGCCACGCGCCCGACCCCGAGCCGATGCGCTGGATGGCCGACCTGTTCGGCGACGCCGGCCACGTCTGCCTCACCCATTACCGCCGCCCCGGCGAGCAGCTGCGACTGCACCGGCTGAGCGAGGCAGCGCGCGCGCACGGGCTGACTCCGCTCGCCAGCGGCGACGTGCTGTACCACGCACCCGAGCAGCGCATGCTCCAGGACGTCGTCACCGCGATCCGCGAGAAGTGCACGATCGACGAACTCGGCCTCCGCCGCGAGCGCAGCGCCGACCGCCACCTCAAGCCGCCGGGCGCGATGGCGCGGCTGTTCCGCGACCGGCCCGAGGCGATCGCCGCCGCGGCGGCGATCGTCGAGCGCTGCACCTTCTCGCTGCGCGAGCTGCAATACCAATATCCCGACGAGCTGGTGATGAGCGGGCGCAGCGCGCAGGAAGCACTCGCCCGCCTCTCGCGCGACGCGCTGGCGCGCCTGTTCGAGGGCACGCCCCCGGCGCGCTACGCCGAGCAGCTCGAGCACGAGCTGACGCTGGTCGAGCGGATGAGCTACGCGCCCTATTTCCTCACGGTCAACTCGATCGTCAGCTTCGCGCGCGGGCAGCAGATCCTGTGCCAGGGGCGCGGCAGCGCGGCCAATTCGATCATCTGCTACGTGCTCGGCATCACCTCGATCGACCCGATCAAGCACCAATTGCTATTCGAGCGCTTCATCTCGGAGGAGCGCAGCGAGCCGCCCGACATCGACATCGATTTCGAGCACGAGCGGCGCGAGGAAGTGATCCAGTGGATCTACGAGAGCTACGGCCACGACCATGCCGCGCTGACCGCGGTGGTCAGCCGCTTTCGCACCCGCGGCGCGATCCGCGAGGTGGGCAAGGTGCTCGGCCTGCCCGAGGACATGACCGGCGCACTCGCCAGCCAGGTCTGGGGCTGGTCGAACGAGGGCGTGCCGACCGAGCATGTCGCGGCGCTCCACCTCGACGCCGCCGAGCCGCGGCTGGCGCTCGCGCTCGATCTCGCCAAGCAGCTGATCGGCACGCCGCGCCACCTGTCGCAACACCCCGGCGGCTTCGTGCTGACGCGCGACCCGCTCCACCAGCTCGTCCCGATCGAGCCCGCCGCGATGGTGGACCGCCGCGTGATCGAGTGGGAGAAGGCCGACATCGAGGAGCTCGGCTTCATGAAGGTCGACATTCTCGGGCTCGGCATGCTGGGCTGCATGCGCCGCGCCTTCGACCTGCTCGCCGCGCACAAGAACGTCGACATGGACCTTGCCAGCGCGCCGTTGCAGGGCGACGATCCGGCGACCTACCGGATGATCCAGCAGGCCGACACGCTCGGCGTATTCCAGATCGAGAGCCGCGCACAGATGAGCATGCTGCCGCGGATGAAGCCGAAGACCTTCTACGACATCGCCATCCAGGTCGCGATCGTGCGGCCGGGGCCGATCCAGGGCAACATGGTCCACCCCTATCTCAAGCGCCGCGAGGGCCGCGAGACGGTGGAATATCCCAATGAGGCGCTGCGCGCGGTGCTGGAGAAGACGCTGGGCGTGCCCTTGTTCCAGGAGCAGGCGATGCAGGTCGCGATCATCGCCGGCGGCTTCACACCCGGCGAGGCCGACGAGCTGCGCCGCGCGATGGCGACCTTCAAGCTGACCGGCGGGGTCGGGCGCTTCCGCGAGCGGCTGATCGCAGGGATGCGCGGCAACGGCATCAGCGAGGCCTTCGCCGAGCGGCTGGTGGCGCAGATCGAGGGCTTCGGCAGCTACGGCTTCCCCGAGAGCCACGCCGCCAGCTTCGCCAAGATCGCCTACGCCTCGTCGTGGATGAAATGCCACCACCCCGACGTGTTCTGCGCGGCGCTGCTCAACGCGCAGCCGATGGGATTCTACGCCCCCGCGCAGATCGTCCGCGACGCACGCGCGCACGGCGTGGAGGTGCGCCCGCCCTGCGTGCTGGAGAGCGAGTGGGACACCGCGCTGGTGGAGAGGGGGGAGTCGCTGGCGGCGCGCGGGTTGAGCGTGCGGCGTGGGGCTGAGGCTAGCGACGCGGGTAAGATTGAACCCTCCTCATCTCCGCTTCGGTTCGCCCCGCTGCGGCTCGGCCTGCGCGTGATCCACGGCCTGTCCGGCGAGGACGCCGGGCGGATCCTCACCGCGCGCGCCCACGCGCCGTTCCGCTCGGTCGAGGACCTGTGGCGCCGCTCGGGCGTGCCGCTGGCGACGCTCGAGAAACTGGCGCGCGCGGACGCCTTTCACGCGCTTGGGCTCGACCGGCGCCAGGCGCTCTGGGCGATCCGCGGGCTGGGCGAGACGCCGCTGCCGCTGCTCGCCGGGATCGAGCGCCGCGAGGAGCCGGTGACGCTCGCCAAGCTCACCCAGGGGCGCGAGGTGGTGGAGGATTATCGCGCCACGCAGATGTCGCTGCGCGCGCACCCGCTCGAGTTCCTGCGCCCGCGGCTCGACGACGCGCGGGTGACTCGCTGCGGCGATCTCGCCGGCAAGCATGGCAAGATGGTCGAGGTCGCCGGCATCATCCTGGTGCGCCAGCGCCCCGGCTCGGCCAAGGGCGTGCTCTTCATCACGATCGAGGACGAGACCGGGGTCGCCAACGGCATCCTCTGGCCCGATCGCTTCGAGGCGCAGCGCCGCACCGTGATGTCGTCGGCGATGGTCAGCCTGAAGGGGTGCGTGCAGCAGGAAGGCGCGGTGATCCACGTCATCGTCGACCGGGTCACCGATCTCACCGCGATGCTGCGCTCGGTCGGCGACGTCGACCTGCCGCGGCTGGTGGCGCGCGGCGACGGCGCCACCTACCCCGGCGCGCCCGACCGCGGCGACAAGGGCTGGCAGCCGCGCCCGCGCTCCGACTATCACTTCCGCGAGCGGCGCGACGACGTGATCCCGATCGCCAGCCACGACTTTCACTGACCGCAACTATCTACAATCTTCGACAAGCATTTAGCGTCATCGTGCCGATGGCCGACGCGCGCCGCCCACTCTCTCGGACGACCCGCTTATGGCCGCTGCCCTGCACCAGATCGTCTATATCATCCGCGCCACTGCGCCGCTCTCCGACGACGCGGCGGCGGCGCTGTGCCGTGCCGCGGCCGAGCGCAACCGCGGCGCCGGCATCACCGGCCTGCTGCTCCACGACGGGACGCGCTTCATCCAGGCGATCGAGGGCGAAGGGGCCGCGTTGCGCGCGCTGATGGTACGCATCGCGCGCGACCCGCGCCACCACGCGATCGGCTATGTCAGCGATGGTCCCGTCGCCGCGCGGCAGTTTGGCGAGTGGGCGATGGACTATCGCCGCGTCGACGACATCCCCGCCGCGGCCGACTTTCTCACGACGGTCAAGCGCGCGCTCGCGGGGGTCGAGGACCCCGGCCTGCTCGCCGCCTTCATCGGCTTCGCGGTGATCGGGCGCGGAGAGCGCCGCCGCGGCTTTGTCCCGCGCTGAGACGGCGGATCGTGCCGCTTCGCGGCGACCGTCCCAACCCACAGCAATTTAGCTTGAACTTTCCGTTGCTTTACAACATCGCCCGGCGGCGCGATCCCGGCCCCTGGCCGCTGCGGACGCGATCGCAGCCGGGACGCAGGACAACAGAACGGATGAGCACGGGCTCCGATCGTCGAGGCACGCATGCTGGCACTTAAGCCGTCGCGACGCGCGCGCCAGCTGCTCGGCCTGCTGCGACACCCGGTCGAACAGGTGCGGCTGCGACGCGCCATGTCGCGCGCGCGTCGCGCCGGCGTCGCCGCGTCCAAGGACGCCGGCGCGCGTCATGGGTCGTTCAAATATGTCGGCGCCTATCTTGCCACCCCGCTCAGCCGCCGCCAGCGGCTCGCCGCGCTGATCCACCACCATGACTTCGTCGGCCGCCACGCCGCGGCACACGGCGCCACGCTGTGGCGGGCGCCGTTCACGCTGTGGGAGCGGCACGATGAGGAGGGCCGCCACCACGCGGTGCTGCTCACCCCCGCGCGACTGGCGCCGATGGAAGGCGAGGTGGAGCTCGCCTTCCTGCTCGACGGGCAGCGGCTGTTCACGCTGACCTTCGCGCTGGTGAGCGGCGCGCTGGTCGGCGCCGCGGACGTGCCGGTGCTGCTCGTCGGCGGGCTGCAGGGCGGCTATCAGGTGCGCGAGGAGCTGCGCTACGCCGCGCGCGCCAACGGCGAGATCGCCGCACCGACGCTGCTGCTGCTCGCCGCGGCGACGCTGGCAGAGGCGCTCGGCGCCGCGCTGCTGGCCGGCCCGTCGAACCGGACCCAGGTGGCGGCCGGCTATGTCGTGGACGGACGGTCGAGCTCGCTCGACTATGACGAGCTCTGGGCCAAGCTCGACGGCGAGCGCACCGCCGCCGACTTCTTCCTGGTCGACCCACGCCGCGAGGAACCGGAGGAGGGCGAGGTCTCGGGCAAGCACCGCTCGCGCACGCGGCGCCGACGCCGGATGCGCGCCGCGCTGCGCGCCGAGATGCTCGCCGCACTCGCGGCGGCGACGGGGCGAATGGATCTCGTCGCGGCACCTTTGTAGAAAAGTACCGCATTCAACTGTGGTGGCACAGTATAGTGTAAGGTTTACCCGCGCACCCAGCCGACTTGCCCGATTGACTCAGTCAACAAGAAAGCGCAGCGTCTCGCCCGTTCCAGCGTCAACACTGGAGGCGATCATGACAGAACAGCGTCAACACGAGCTCGACGAGTCCGAATCCGCGCGCGTCACGCGCCTATCGAGCGAGATCAAGGAGCGGCTCGACGAGTTGGCCACGATCTTTCGCGGCGCCGTCGGGCTCGGCGAAGTGCCCGAGGATGCGCTCAAGTTCGAGGCCAAGACGGTGAAGCGCGGCGAGCGCCGGCTCCAGACGGTCGAGCTGATCTGCGACGGCAGCGACTGCGGTTGTATCACCACGTTCCCGAACGGCCGGGTCCTCGTCGAATGGCCCTGCGGGACCGCGGGTTGAGGCAGACGCCTATTGCCCGTCCTGCCCGTAGCGCTGCTGTAGCGCGCGGGTGACGCCGTTGGTCCAGCCGAAGCCGTCCTGCGTCGGATATTCGCCGCCGCCGCCCGCGCGGCTCTCCTCGACGTCATATTTCTCGAGCAGCTTGCCCGAGGCGCGATACTCGCGCTCCACCGTAGCGAGGAAGCGCGTGCCGATCTGTCGCGCCACGCGCTCGGCGCCGTAGCGACGCAGCCCCTCCACCGCGACCCATTGCAACGGCGCCCAGCCGTTCGGCTTGTCCCACTGCTGCCCGGTCGCCGCGGCGGTGGTGCGCAGCCCGTTGGCGGCGAGCAGGTCGCGCTCGATCGTCTGCGCGACCCGCGCGCCGCGCGTCCGCGACGCCACGTCGGTGAACAGCGGGTAGGCCGTCGCCGCCGTGACGCCGGCGCGCAGCCGTGCGGTGGCAAGGTCATAGTCGCCGTAGCGGCCGTCGCGCTCGCTCCACAGCCAGCGCTCGATCGCCCGCTGGCGGGTCGTCGCGGCGCGCTCGAACGTCGCCGCGCAGGGTCGCGCCAGCGCACGGCAGCGCGCCGCGATCGCGCGCTCCATGCCGTAGAGCAGGCTGTTGAGATCGGCCGGGACGATCTTCGTCGTGTCGATCGTCGCCAGCGTCCGCCCGTCGCCGAACCAGCGCGAGCTATAGTCCCAGCCGCTCTCCGCGCCGGCGCGCAGGTCCTTGTAGACGCGCGGATCGCCCTCGCCGGTCGCGACGTCCTCGCGATAGCTCTCGTCGCGCGGGGTCGACTTGCCGTCGCCGTAATGCTGGAGGCGCGCGCCGTCGGGCATGGTCGCGGAACGCTGCTCGATCCAGAAACGATGCTCGGTGAGCAGGGCGTCGAGCCAGCGCGCCTGGGTGGTGCGGTCGACGTCGCGCACCAGCCCCATCATGAGATAAAGGAACGGCGGCTGCGAGCGAGTGACGTAATAGGTCCGCGTCCCGTTGGGGACGTGGCCGTAGCGCTCGACCAGCGAGACGAAATTCTCGATCATGTCGCGGGTGAGTGGCCGCTGGCCGTCCGCCTCCAGGCCCAGCATCGTGAAATAGCTGTCCCAGTAATACATCTCGCGGAAGCGCCCGCCCGGCACGACGTAACGGTGCGGCAGCGCGAGCGCGGAGGAGCCCGGCGGCGGGCTCAGCGGCGGCCGGGTGAGCTGCGGCCAGAGCGCGCGGATGTGCTCGGCGAGCCGCGGCCGCGCCGCGCTGGGGGGCGCGGTGCGACCCGGCTCGGGCACGTCGAAGTTGGCGAGCACGAAGGCGCGCAGCCCGCCATCGTCGAGCGCGCCGGCACGCGCGTAATCGGCCATGATCGCGGCGGGGCTGCGCTTCGGCGTGGCGTCGGCGAAAGTCTTGCCGTCGGGGAAGAGCCGGCGGCGCTGCACCTGGTCGAACAGCGCGCCGAATAGCTCGGCGGGCGAGGCGGGATAGGCGCGCGTCGCGGCGGGGATGGCGGAAGCGGCGGGCGAGGCGGCCGTCTGGGCCGCAGCGACGGCGGGCAGCAGCGCGAGCATCAGCGCCGCTGCCGCTACCGTGCTGCCGCGCACGCGGGAGCTCCAGCGATCCGCACGTCTCGACCCGACGCACTGTTCGGCCCAGGGCTCCTGCCTTCGCACGAGCACGGCGCAGGGGACGGGACCGTCGGCGCTCGGGCGGCGACCGCGCGCCGCGGACGCGCCGATGTCCCGACCGCTCACTCGACCACCTGTTCGATGGCGCCGAAGATCGTGTGGTGGCGATCGTCCTCGGCCCAGATCCGCACCGTGTCGTCGCGTTGCAGGAAGCGGGTGGTCGCCTCACCGCCGCGCAGCGTCTCGACCGCGCGCTGCTCGGCGATGCAGGAGTAACCCAGTCCCCCCTCGCTCACCGGGCGGCCGGGACCGCCCTTGGCGTCGCGGTTGGAAACGGTGCCCGAGCCGATGATCGTGCCCGCGCCGAGCCGGCGCGTCCGCGCCGCGTGTGCGATCAGCGCGCCGAAGTCGAAGGTCATGTCCTCGCCCGCCTCGGCTCGGCCGAACGGCTGGCCGTTCCGCTCGACCATCAGCCGGCGGTGGAGCTTGCCGTCCCGCCACCACGCGCCAAGCGAATCGGGCGTGACGAACACCGGCGAGAAGGAGGAGGCGGGCTTGGACTGGAAGAAGCCGAAGCCTTTCGCCACCTCGCCCGCGATCAGCCCGCGCAGCGACACGTCGTTGGTCAGGCCCACCAGCCGGATCAGCCCGAGTGCGGCGTCGCGTGTCGTGCCCTGCGGTACGTCGCCGGTGACGACCACGACTTCGGCCTCGAAGTCGGCGTCCCAGCTCTCGTCGGCGAGCGCGATCGGGTCGCGCGCGCCGAGGAAGGAGTCCGAGCCGCCCTGGTAGAGCAACGGATCGTGCCAGTAGCTCTCCGGCAGCGCGGCGCCGCGCGCCTGCCGCACCAGCGCGACATGGTTCACATAGGCCGAGCCGTCGGCCCATTGATAGGCGCGCGGCAGCGGCGCGGCAGCGTCATGCTCGTGAAAGCGCGCGCGCGGAATCGCCTCGTTGCGCAGATCGGTGGCGAGCAGCTCGAGTGTGGGCGCGACGCGCTCCCAGTCGTCCAGCGCGGCCTGGAGCGTGGGGCAGAGGTGCGCCGCGTCGGCGTACCAGGCGAGGTCGTCCGAGACCACGACGAGGCGACCGTCGCGCCCCTCTTTCAGGCTGGCGAGTTTCATGCGCTGCTCCTCTCCGCGTTAGGCGTATCGCGATTGTTGAGCCGACGCCACCGGAGACGGCATAGCCGTCCCCGCGCTCGGAGCGACGCGACGTGGTCGACGACTCACCGTCTATAATGAGAGACCCGGTCGCTCGGCTCGACACGCTCCCCGACCGGCCCATGCGACAGCGGAGATTGTAGATGAGCACGCTGCTATCCGACCTCACCTTACTGATGTCGAGTATGACGGATGCCCGACCGACTAGGTTTTTACCACGGCCGAATTCCGTCCCGGTGCTACGAGCAAAAGACGATTGGATGACCAACGGTGCCAGCCAAGACGATGCCGTCCTCGACTTTCACCACATGCGCCCCAAGCAATTCGCTCGTGAGGCCATGAAAATGTTTAATCGCGGCGATATCGATATTGACCAGTTATTCCAGATGAAGTGGCATGCAGGCGGCTTATTCATGAACTCACCAGCATGGGATACAGTGGAAAACTCGCCACGCGACTTCGTTAATGATTTTTCTAGTAACTTAGCCTTCTACCAGCAATCCGGCAGAACCAAGAATGCCGGTTTCGTTTCCGGCGTTTTAGACACGTTACGCAAGTATCAGCTGGCTTCTTGATGAATGTGCTGGCCGTAACCATGTTACGACCAGCATCATATAACTTGATGTAGATCTGCGTACTCACGCCACTAGCACCAGTGCCGCCGGATGTCTCATAGTAGAATTTTCCGCCTCCGGTTTCCCCGTCTAACTTCCAATATTCAATGTAGCCAATGACGGTTTGACCTGCGCTGCAGCTCTCACGTGCCGTAGCAGTTCCGCCACGGATCGTGTCCTCTTGATAATTAGCTGAGAATGGAAGATAATTCCCCTTGTACGACGCTTTTCGCCAGGAAGCATAACCCATCTCGACAACGGCGACTCGGAAGAATTTACCCCCGTAGTTGTATGTCGTGCTCATACTTCCGGCGGGATACTCCCAGCCACCCCCGGCCGTCGTCGACGCCATGGCATAGATCGCTAACTCTGACACGTCCGGCGCGGCCTCTTGTGGGCGAAGCGGCCGCTCACGTGGCGTCGCATCCTGGTTCCACTGCCGAAGCTGAACGCGTTGGCCCGCCTGCGCGCTCGACGCGAGCGCCACAGCGCAGATCACGCTAATACATTTTTTCTTCAAAGAGACACCTCATTATTAAGTGACCAATCCTCAAAGCAGTCACATTAACGATATAGGTGAAACAGTTTGCGCGACCCGTCATCACAGCTGTTTATTCCTAGATCTTTCACTTTCCGAAAACTTGCCAGCGACACCAACAGGCCGAGCTTGAATTGCCAACCAAAGATACTGCCCTACTTTCACATTCGATCACCCCGCCAGCAGCGCGCGCACCTTTCCGGCCAGTGCCTCCATCGCGAAGGGCTTGGTGAGCAGCCCCATGTTGGGCGCGAGCTGGCCGCCGCCGATCACCGCATTCTCGGCATAGCCGGTGATGAACAGCACCTTCAGCGCGGGCATCAGCGCCAGCGCGGCATCGGCGACCTGGCGGCCGTTCATCTGCCCCGGCAGGCCGACGTCGGTCACCAGCAGGTCGGGCCGCGCGCCCGCGCCGAGCAGCCGCAGCGCCGCCGCGCCGTCGCCCGCCTCCAGCGTGGCATAGCCCAGCCCGGCGAGCACCTCGACCACCAGCATCCGGATCGTCGGCTCGTCGTCGACGACCAGCACCACCGGCGTGCCCTGCGCCGCCGGCGCTTGGTCGAGCGGCAGCGCCGCCTCCTCCTCACCGCCGGCCGCGCCATAGTGCCGCGGCAGGTAGATGCAGACGGTCGTCCCCTGCCCGACCTCGCTGTAGATGCGCGCCTGCCCGCCCGACTGGCGCGCGAAGCCGTAGATCATCGACAGGCCCAGCCCCGTCCCCTCGCCCAGCGGCTTGGTGGTGTAGAAGGGATCGAAGGCGCGCGCCTGCACCTCGGGCGTCATGCCCGTGCCGGTATCGCTGACGCAGAGCGAGAGATACTGGCCGGGCGGCAGGTCGCGCTCGCGCGCCCCGCGCTCGTCGAGCCAGCGGTTGGCGGTCTCGATCGTGATACGGCCGCCCTCGGGCATCGCGTCACGCGCGTTGATGCACAGGTTGAGCAGCGCGTTCTCGAGCTGGTTGGGATCGACCAGCGCGTCCCACAGCCCCGCCGCGCCGACCACCTCCAGCGTGATCGCCGGCCCGACGGTGCGGCGGACCAGATCCTCCATGTCGCTGACCAGCCGGTTGACGTCGGTCGGGCGCGGGTCGAGCGTCTGCCGGCGCGAGAAGGCGAGCAGCCGGTGCGTCAGCGCCGCGGCGCGGCGCGTCGCGCCCTGCGCTGCGGTGACGTAGCGATCGAGCTCGGCGACGCGGCCCTGCGCCACGCGCACCTGGATCATCTCCAGCGCGCCCGAGATGCCGGTCAGCAGATTGTTGAAATCGTGCGCGAGGCCGCCGGTGAGCTGGCCCACCGCCTCCATCTTATGCGCCTGGCGCAGCTGCTCCTCGGCGCGCATCAGTTCGGTGGTGCGCGCCTCCACCTCCTGCTCGAGATGCGCGGTGAGATCGGCCAGCTCGCGCTCGGCGCGGCGGCGCTCGACCGCGTCGCGCGTCCGCTCGGCCACCTCGCGGACGAAGCCCTGTTCCTCGTCGGTCCACCGACGCGGCTGGGCGTGGTTGAGGTACAGCAAAGCGACAAAGCCGCCCTGCTCGGTCACCGGCATGTTGATGAAGGACATGGCGGCGAGCTGGCGCAGGCCCTCGGCGGTGTCGCGCGTGCGCGGGTCGAGCCGCACGTCCTCGATCGCGACGGTGACGCCGCGCTTCAGGTCCTCGATGTACGAGCCATAGTCGCGGAAGTGCAGCACCGCGGGGAGCGGATCGATCCCCGGCGCGCAGAAGGCGCGCTCGGTGGTGATCGTCTCCGCCACCGCGTCGACGATGCCATAGCCGGCGCGGCTGACGTCGAGCGCGCGGCCCAGTACCTTGGCGGCGGCGAGCGCGAGGTCGCCGGCGTCGCCGGGCTCGCGCAGCCGGTCGCCCAGCTCCACCAGCGCGGCGAGGCGCAGCTCGGCCCGCTTGCGCTGGTCGATGTCGAAGCTGACGCCGGGGAAGTGGACCGCCGCGCCCGCGGCATCGCGGTCGACGCGCCCCTGCGCCGCGACCCAGCGCGTCCGCCCCTCCGCGTCGACGAGGCGATACTCGGCCTCGAACGGCGCGCCGCTGGCGATGCTGTGGTCGATCGCCTCGCGCACGCGCGGCAGGTCGTCGGGATGGATGCCGCCGAAGAAGTCGGCGATCGGCGCGCCGTCGCGCGCCAGCTCGGGGGCGACGCCATATAGCGCGGCGAAGCCGACGTCGGAGGTGACGCGATCGGCGCGGATATCCCAGTCCCAGCGCCCGATGCTGGGCGCCTCGGCGGGCGCGCGTGGGCGCGGCGTCGATACGGGTGGTTGGGTCATGTCAGAGAGGCTGCTCGGGGAAGGTCACCCCCGTCCAAACACCATCCTGGGCCAGGGGTTCAACGCCGCGACCTTGACTTTTTGCTGCACCTGCGCCATCTGCGCCGCATCGAGACGTATGCAGCGTGATCGGGCCCTCGCGGGCTCAGGCTCCGTCTCGGTTGTTGTTTCAGGGCTTCCCAAGTCACGCGGGGCGTCATTCTCCCCCCGCCACCCGTGCGTCCTCGCGGCGCGCGGTGGGCCTGTTTCGCAGGATTTTCACATGTCATTCTCCCATCTCGGCCTGGCCGAGCCGCTCGTCCGCGCGCTCGAGGCCAAGGGCTATAGCGAGCCCACCCCGATCCAGCGCGACAGCATCCCGCTGCTGCTCGAGGGCAAGGACCTGCTCGGCATCGCGCAGACCGGCACCGGCAAGACCGCGGCCTTCGTGCTGCCGTCGATCCAGCGCCTGTCCGAGGCGAACAAGCGCGTGCTGCCGACGCACTGCCGCATGCTGGTGCTGGCGCCGACGCGCGAGCTGGCCAGCCAGATCGCCGAGTCGGCGCGCGGCTACGGCCAGTTCTCCAAGATGTCGGTGGCGACCGTGTTCGGCGGCACCAGCATCGCCAAGAACCGCAACGACGTCGCGCGCGGCGTCGATATCCTGGTCGCCACGCCGGGTCGCCTGATCGACGTGATCGAGCAGGGCTTCCTCAACCTGTCGATGCTCGAGATCCTCGTGCTCGACGAGGCCGACCAGATGCTCGACCTCGGCTTCATCCACGCGCTCAAGAAGATCGTGCGCATGCTGCCGCGCAAGCGCCAGTCGCTGTTTTTCTCGGCGACGATGCCGCCGTCGATCCGCCAGCTCGCCGACCAGTTCCTCACCGATCCGGCGACCGTCTCGGTGGTGCCGCAGTCGACCACCGCGGAGCGCGTCGACCAGTCGGTGATCTTCTGCAACCAGACCGAGAAGCAGGCGCTGCTCACCATCCTGCTGCGCGAGACCAAGATCGACCGGGCGCTGGTGTTCACGCGCACCAAGCACGGCGCCGATCGTGTCGTGAAGCTGCTCGCGGGCAACGGCATCGCCGCCAACGCGATCCACGGCAACAAGTCGCAGCCGCAGCGCGAGCGCGCGCTGGCGGCGTTTAAGGCGGGCGAGGTGCCGATCCTGGTTGCCACCGACATCGCCGCGCGCGGCATCGACGTCTCGGGGGTGAGCCATGTGTTCAACTTCGAGCTGCCCAACGTGCCCGAGCAATATGTCCACCGCATCGGCCGCACCGCGCGCGCCGGACGCAGCGGCGAGGCGATCGCCTTCTGCGCGGACGACGAGCGACCCTACCTCAAGGACATCGAGAAGCTGACTCGCCAGAAGGTGACGCAGCATGAGCTGCCCGAGGACTTCCTGCGCCGCGCCGAGCAGCTCAAGAGCGAGCGCGTCAAGGCGATCGGCGCCGATCCCGCGCCGCGCGAGGACCGTCCGTGCGGATCGCGTCCGCCGGCGCGTCCGCGGGCCACGCACGCGCCGCGCCCGACCGCGGGCTCGCCGCAGGGCCGCAACTACGCCAACGCGAGCGCCGGTCCGGCCGGCGGCAACGGCGGCGGCAATCGTCGCCGTCGCGGCGGTCGCGGCCGCGGTGCCGGCGGCGGTGCGGGAGCGCCTGCGGGGCGGTAAGAGCGACACTGACGTTCTGAGAGGTGACTCGGTCCTCCCCTGCAAGGGGAGGTGGCAGTGCGTCGCACTGACGGAGGGGTGTCGCCGGCGGTGAGTCCTCCCGACCTCGCCGGCCGGGTCACCCCTCCGTCAGGCCTGCGGCCTGCCACCTCTCCTTGCAGGGGAGGACCGACGTGCGCCGCGTCCCTGCTCGGCTACTTCGCCGCCTTGCGCAGCGCGAGCCGCACCAGCGCGTCGAGCCCGGCGCTCGCGCCCAGCTCCTCCTCCGCCGCGGCGACCGCGGCGCTCGCCTCGGCGGGGCGGAAGCCGAGGTTGAGCAGCGCCGACACCGCGTCAACGCTCGCCCCCGCGGGCACCACCTGCGCCGCCGCGGCCGGGCCAAGCGCGACGCCGCCGACCTTGTCCTTGAGCTCGCGCACGATCCGCTCGGCCAGCTTGGGGCCGACTCCGTTGGCGCGCGCCACCGTCGCCTTGTCCTGCGCCATCACCGCGCGGCTGAGGTCGTTGGGCTCGAGCGCGGAGAGGATCGCCAGCGCGACCCGCGCCCCCACCCCCTGCACGCCGGTGAGCAGCCGGAACCAGTCGCGCTCGGCCGCGCTGGCGAAGCCGACCAGCCGCAGAAAATCCTCGCCGACCAGCAGCTCGGTATGGACGAGGCAGGCCTCGCCCGCGGGCGGCAGCGCGGCGAGCGTGCGCGCCGAGGCGCCGACGAGATAGCCGACCCCCGCGACCTCGATCACCGCGTGGTCGATCCCGGTCGACGCGACCAGCCCCTTGAGATGCGCGATCATGCGCGCGGCGTTAGGCGATGCGGGGCCGGCCGTCGATGGGAATGGCGGTCCGAGGCTCCCTCTGTCGGCGCCAACGGTCTGATCGCACGCCGTGTGCTCCTATCACCGTCGTCCCGGACCTGGTCCGGGATCCACTCGTCGGCGAGAGTAACGCCTCCTAAGTATGCGGCACGGTGGATCCCGGAACGGGTCCGGGATGACGGAGCGAGAGAAACGTTTGCTCCTCCGCTCAGAACGCAGCAGTGATCGTGGCGAACACCTGGCGCGGCGCGACGGGGAAGAAATTGTACGTCCCGCTCGCGGCGCCGATGCTGATCGTGCTGGCGCCGCGCTGGTCGGTGAGATTGGTGACGTTGAGGCTCACCCCCAGCTTCTTCGCCAGCCCCTCGCCCGACAGCGGCATGTCGAAGCCGATCCGGCCGGAAAGCGTGAAATAGCCCTTCACGCTGAGGTCGTTGGTATAAGTGGCATAGCGCTTGCCGATATAGTCGCCGATCAGCTGCAACTCGACGCCGTCGGTGCGCAGCGTCGCCACCGTTTTGTTGAGCCACTCGGGCGAGCCCGGCACCTTCTTGCCCGCGGTCGGCACCACCGTCTGCGCGGCGCCGACGGTGTAATCGTCGTCGTAGCGCGAGTTGTTGTACGACAGGGCATTGTACAGCGAGACCGTGTCGCCGAAGCGCAGCGTGCCGGCGACGTCGACACCATCGGTGGTCACGCTGCCGACGTTGGCGAGGATGGTCGCGCCGCTCGCCACCGCGCTGATCGTCTGGGTCGGGCTGACGCCCAGCAGCCGGTTCGAGAAGTCGACGTGATAATAGCTGATCTGGCCCTCGAAGCCCGTGACCGGGCCGAGATCGAGCGCGCGGCGGGTGCGCACGCCGCCCTCGTAGGTCCAGCTCGTCTCGGGCTTGGTCTGGTCCTTGAACGCCTCGAACAGTGTCTGGCTGCCCAGCGCGAAGGGCGACAGGCCCGCCGCCGCGCTCGTCTGGAACTGGCGGATGTTCTTCTGCGCGTTGACGAACACCTGCTCGCTCGCGGTGACGTCCCAGAGCACGCCCGCCTGGGGCAGGAACCACTCGTCGGTGTTGAGCCGGCCGACCGGCAGCTCGCGCGAGCCGGTGAACGAGCCCGGGATCGGCTGCACCGGCACCGCCTGGCGCGCCTTCTGGAAGGTGCTCTTGAAGCCCGCCTGCACCAGCAGCGTCGGCACGACCTGCCAGGCGTCCTGGATATGCGTCTGGATTTCCTCGACGCGCACCTCGCTGCCGTACTGCGTGATCAGCGGGTCGGCGTAGCTGTTGGGGCGGCGGTAGACCGAGCTGGGGTCGTTGATGTCGAAGGCGTACCAGCGGCGATAGCTCGACGAGCTCTGCCGCTCGTACCAGCCGCCCAGCTCGATCTGGTGGTTGCCGAGCTCGACCTTGAGCGTCGACAGGCCGCCGTAGCGATCGATGCGATATTCGGTGGTGCGCGTCGCCAGCCCGGAGTTGCCGAAGATCGTCGACAGCCGCGCGAGGTTGGTCGGCGAGGTCGGGCTGCTCCCGGCGGCGCCCGGGTAATAATAAGAGAACAGCAGCGGCAGGCCGGCGGCGGTGATCGGGCCGGCGATGATGCCGACGCCGTCATTGTGGTGGAAGTACACCTGGTTCGACCAGGTCACCCGGTCGGAGGCGCGCCAGTCGTATTTGGCGTAGCCGAGATAGTCGGTGCGCAGCGCGCCGCCGTAATAGTTGCTGTAGTTGCTGCCCGCGGCGGCATAGCTGGGCGCGCCGTTATAGGCATATTGATTGTTGAAATATTTTAGCGTGTTGGCCAGGTCCGAGTAGAGGAACGGCCGGATATAGGGCTGGAACGCCTGGTTGGCCGCGACGACGGTGGCATCCTCGTTGGGCTCGGTCTTGTCCGAATAAGCGAAATAGGCGGTCAGCTTGCCACGGCTGTCGTCGTGAACCAGCTTCGCATTGCCCTGCCAGCCGTTCTGATAGCCGTTGAAGTCCCACGCCCGCGCGCGCTGGCGCACGCCCGAGACGTAGAGGCGCGTGTTCTGCCCGATGTCGCCGCTGTCGAGGCGCAGATAGGAGCGCGTCGCCTGGTAGCTGCCGACGGTCTGCGCCGCGGTGAGGCCGAAGTCGGCGCGCGGGTCGCTCGAGAAGGTGTCGATCGTGCCGCCGAGGTTGCTGGTCGAGGCGGTGCCGAGGTCGCCCGCGCCCGAGGCCAACGTGACGCGGCCGACATTCTCCGAGATGATCGCGCGCTGTGGGCTCAGCCCGTTGTAATTGCCGTATTGCTGGTCGCCGAGCGGGACGCCGTCGAGCGTGTAGCCGAGCTGCTGCGCGTTGAAGCCGTGGATGAAGAGCGAGATGTTCTGCTCGTTGTTGCCCCACGGGTCGGCGGTCAGATAGGTCACGCCGGGCAGCGTCTGGAGCGCCTTGAGCGGGCTGATGCCGGGCAGAATCTTCTGGATTTCGACGTTGCCGATCTGCGTGACCGATCGGGTCACCGCGCCGGTGACGACGACATCGGTCGCGGCGGTATCATCGGTCGTCGCCGGGTCGGCGCCCGCGCCGGAAGCCGGGTCCGCGAGCGCAGCGGCGGCGGCAGCGGGCGCGGCGCCCGTGCCGTCGCGCACGATCTGCGAGTCCTGCGCCGCGGCGGGCACCGCCGGGAAAGCGAGCGCGGCCGCGCCCGCGAGCAGCATCGTACGGTTCATGTGATCGTTCCCCAGCGGGCGCTGATCCGCCCGTCTGCGGTGCGCTGTGCGAGCGTCATCTTGCGGCGCGATGACGTTACTGGGTCAGTTCAATGACATGCGGTGGGAGGTGGGTGGAGAGATGAGTCTCACGCTGCGTCTCACCGACCGCGTTTGCTCGATCGCGCCACAGCGGCTGGCTACCCACGTCCGTCAGACCGGACTCGGTCCGGAATCCACCGTGCCGCTCATCCTGCAGGCGTTGCCCTTGCGGAGCAGTGGATCCCGGAACAAGTCCGGGACGACGGAAGAAGGTAGGGAGGGCCGACGTAGGCCGCGGCCCCCTCGCTTCTCGCCCCCTTCACACCGCCGCGGTGATCGCCTTCAGGTCGACGATCGGGCGCGCGCCGAAATGCTGGATCACCTCGGCGGCGCAGATCGCACCGAGCGTCAGCGACGCCTCCAGCGACTTGCCGCGCGCCTGGCCGAACAGGAAGCCCGCCGCGAACAGGTCGCCCGCGCCGGTGGTGTCGACCACCTTGTCGATCGGCTGCGCCGGCACCGTGACGCGCTCGTCGCCCGCGATCGCGGTGGCGCCGCGCTCGCTCAGCGTGACCACCACCAGCGGCACCTTGTCCTTCACCGCCGCGATCGCCGCCTCAACGTCGCCCGTCTCGGTCAGCGACATGATCTCCGCCTCGTTGGCGAACAGCAGGTCGATCAACCCGGCGTCGATCAGTGCGTGGAAGGCGGCGCGGTGGCGGTCGATGACGAACTCGGCGGAGAGCGTGAAGGCCACCTTGCGCCCCGCCGCGCGCGCGACGTCGATCGCGGCGCGCATCGCCGCGCGCGGCTCCTCCGGATCCCACAGATAGCCCTCGAGATAGAGGTAGCGCGCGTCCGCGATCAGCGCGCGGTCCAGCGCCGCCTCGGGCAGATAGTGCGAGGCGCCGAGGAAGGTGTTCATCGTGCGCTGCCCGTCGGGCGTGACGAAGATCAGGCAGCGGCCGGTGGTCGGCGCGCCGGCGCGCGCGGGCGTGTCGAAGCGGATACCCGCGGCGCGGATGTCGTGCGCGAAGACGTCGCCGAGCTGGTCGTCGGCGACCTGGCCGATGAAGGCGCAGGACGCGCCCAGTGCCGCCATGCCCGCGATCGTGTTCGCCGCCGACCCGCCCGAAACCTCCTGCCCCGGCCCCATCTTGGCGTAGAGCGTGTCGGCTTCCTCGGGCGAGAAGACCAGCGCCATCGCCCCCTTGGTCATGCCGTTCTCGGCGACGAAGGCGTCGCTCGCGGGCGAGAGGATGTCGACGATGGCGTTGCCGATCGCGACGACGTCGTAACGGGGTTCGGTCAAGGGAATGGTCCTGCTGTCCGGGAAAGCGCCCGCCTATCCGGCGCCCGCGGCTTGCGCAACCGCGGCGCAGGGCGCATCGCTGCGCCACGATGCTGCGCGCGCTGCTGCTCTCGATCGGTCAGCTCGGCGACCCGCCGGTGCTGCGCGTGTTGGCGCAGTCGCTGGCGGTGACGCTCGCGCTGTTCGCGGCGCTGGCGCTCGGCCTGTGGTGGCTGGTCGACGCCGCGCTGGCCGGCTGGGCCTATCACGGCGCGATGGCGGGGCTGGCCGCGGTGATGGCGACCGCGCTGGCCTTCTGGCTGCTGTTCCGCGCGATCGCGATCCTGGTAGTCGGACTGTTCGCCGACAACATCGTCGCGGCGGTCGAGCGGCGCCACTATCCCGCGGCGGCGGCGAGCGCGCGCGAGGTGCCGCTGGCGCGCGGGCTGGCGATGGGGCTCGGCTCGGCGACGCGCTTCGTGCTGGTCAACCTGCTGCTGCTGCCGGTCTATCTCGCGCTGCTCGTCACCGGGGTCGGCACCGCGGCGCTGTTCTTCCTGGTCAACGCGTGGCTGCTCGGGCGCGACCTCGGCGACATGGTGGCGGCGCGCCACCTGCCGCGCGCGGCGATGCGAGACTGGCGCGCGGCGACCGGCGGGCGCCGCTTCGTGCTGGGGCTTGCCGGCACCGCGCTGTTCGTGGTTCCGCTGCTCAACGTCCTCGCCCCCGTGCTCGGCGCGGCGATGGCGACGCATTTGTACCACGGAGCCCGTCGATGATCCCGTCCCGCCGTGTCGCCGCGCTGCTCCCCGCGCTCGCGATCGCGGGCTGTACCGCCACCGCGCCCACCACCGCGCCGCGGCCGCAGCCGGTCGCGGCGGCGCTGCCGAGCCTCGGTCTGGAGAGCGTGATCGGGCAGGACGCCGCCGCGCTGGTGCGCAGCTTCGGCCCGCCCGACGCCGACGTGCGCGAGGGCACCGCGCGCAAGCTGCAATTCTCCAGCGCGATCTGCATCCTCGACGCTTATCTCTATCCGCCCAGCACGGGCAGCGGCGAGGCCAAGGTGACCTGGGTCGACTCGCGCCAGCGCGACGGCCGCTCGATCGATCGGGCCAGCTGCGTCGCGGCGCTGGCGCGGCGGGAGGGAGGGAAGTAGCGGCGGTCAAGCGTCAGCGAGGCAGGCGATAGAGACGCCCTACCCGCCGTCGTCGCTCGCGCAGATCCTCCCCGGCACGGGGAGGGGGACCATGCGAAGCATGGTGGAGGGGGGGCTTCCACAAGCGCTGCACTGTGGGGAGAACCCCCTCCACCACCGGCTTTGCCGGCGGTCCCCCTCCCCGCCGAGCGGGGAGGATCTGCGCGGGAGCAACCCCTCCCTTCCGCGCTGGCCCTGGCGCGCGCGCTCGCCTAGGCTCGGCCGCGACAAGGGGGCGTCGGGTGGCGGATAACGGGATCGCGGTCAGCGCCGAGGCGCTGGTGAAACGCTACGGCGAGCGGCGCGTGGTGGACGGCGTCGATCTCGTGGTACCTGAAGGCGCGATCTACGGCGTGCTCGGCCCCAACGGTGCGGGCAAGACCACGACGTTGCGCATGCTGCTCGGCATCATCGAGCCCGACTCGGGCAAGCGCCGCCTGCTCGGCAGCGACGCCCCGCGCGACGTCGGCGACCGCGTCGGCTATCTGCCCGAGGAGCGCGGGCTGTACCCCTCGATGACCGCGCGCGAGGCGATCGCCTTCATGGGCGCGCTGCGCGGGCTGGAGTGGCGCACCGGCCGCGCGCGCGCCGCCGAGCTGCTCGAGGCGGCCGGGCTGGGCCACGCGATCGACGGCAAGATCCGCAAGCTCTCCAAGGGCATGGCGCAGCTGGTCCAGCTGCTCGGCGCGGTCGTCCACCGCCCAGACCTGCTCGTGCTCGACGAGCCGTTCTCCGGGCTCGACCCGGTCAACCAGGAGCGGCTGGAGGCGCTGATCCGTGCCGAGCAGGCGCGCGGCGCCACCATCCTCTTCTCCACCCACGTCATGCAGCACGCGCAGCGGCTGTGCGACCGGCTCGCGATCATCGCGCGCGGGCAGCGCCGCTTCGAGGGCACCGTCGACGAGGCGCGCGCGCTGCTGCCGCAGCACGTCCATTACGTGCCGCACCGCGCCGACCCGGCGATCGCCGCGCTGCTCCCAGCCGACGCGCGTAGCGACGGCGAGGGCTGGCGCTTCCAGCTCCCGCCCGACGGGATCGAGGCGGTGCTCACCCGGCTGATCGCGGCCGGTCACGGCATCGCCGGCCTGTCGATCGAGCGACCGGGGCTGCACGAGGCCTTCGTGCGAGTCGTCGGCGAGCAGGAGGCGCGCGCGTGACCCAGCTTCGCCGCCATCTCCGCCAGACGCTGACGATCGCGCGCCGCGACTTCGTCGCCACCGTCTTCACCCCGATCTTCCTGCTGTTCCTGTTCGCGCCGCTGATCATGGCGTCGTTCGGCGCGGTCGGCGGCATGGGCGCGGCGAGCGCGTCGGACAGTTCGGCCGCGCGCACCCGACTGGTGGTGCTGCTGCCCGCCGCGACGGCGCGGCGCGTGCTCGACGCCGACGCGCGCTGGCGACCGCTGCTCGCCGGCGACTCGCGCCAGCCGCAGGTCGAGGCGCGCGCTCCCGCCCCCGATCCGGCGCGTCAGGCCGCCGCGGCGCTCGCCGCGGGCGCGCACGGCCACGATACGGTCGACGTCGCCGCGGTGCTCTACGGCCCGCTCGATCGCCCGGCGGTGCTCTACGCCGCGGGCAGCCGCGGCGGCGCGCGCTACCTCGCCGGCCTCGCGCGCGATGCCGCGCTGGCCGAGCGCGCCGGCACCGCGCCCGCGGCGGCGACGCTCACCGCGGTGCAGACCAGCGCGCCGTCGCAGGGCGTGCGCAAGGCGACGGGCTTCTTCGCGGTATTCGGGATCTTCTTCCTCACGCTGTTCCTGTCCGGCCAGGTCGCCGGCACGATGGCCGAGGAGCGCAACAACAAGGTGATCGAGGTGCTCGCCGCCGCGGTGCCGCTGGAGAGCGTGTTCCTGGGCAAGCTGGTCGGCATGTTCGGCGTGGCGGTACTGTTCGTCACCTTCTGGGGCGTGGTGATCAGCCAGCTCGGCGCGCTGCTGCCCGGCGACATCGGCGATTCGCTGCGCACGCTCGCGCCCGCGGTGGGCGGCGGCTGGTTCGCGCTGCTGTTCGGCGGCTATTTCACCATGGCCTATCTGCTGCTCGGCTCGGTCTTCCTCGGCGTCGGCGCGCAGGCGGCGACGATGCGCGAGATCCAGATGCTGTCGCTGCCGATCACGATCATCCAGGTGGCGATGTTCGCGCTCTCCTCGGCGGCGATCTCGCATCCGGGCAGCTGGGTGGCGATGCTCGCCGAGCTGTTCCCGCTGTCCTCGCCGTTCGCGATGGCCGGCCGCGCGGCGAGCGACTCGGCACTGTGGCCGCATGCCGCCGCACTGGCGTGGCAGGCCTTGTGGGTAGCGATCTTCATCACCGTGGGCGCGCGGCTGTTCCGTCGCGGCGTGCTCCAGTCGGGCAGCCCGACGCCGGCGTGGAAGCGGCTGTTCAACCGCCGCTGAGTGGGTGGATCGACACCGTATACGGCATCTTCGCTGTCGCATTTATGCAACGCTCGGCGACAGTGTTGCAGCGCAGGACGAAAGCACTTTCCGCTGTCATGTAAGAGACATAATCGGAGGTCATCGGCGCGCCCAACGACGACGAATTCCGTCGCGCACCAGGCCATGCGCCATAGGGGACATCATCCGATGCGAAACAACCTTCTCGTAGGCGCGGCGCTGGTCGCACTCGTCGCGCCCGCCGCTGCCATGGCGCAGGAAACCACCTCGACGATCCGCGGCACCGTGACGGGCGACGGCGCCCCGGTGGCCGGCGCGACGGTCGAGGTCGTCAACGTCCCCTCGGGCACGCGCTCGACCACCACCACCGACTCGAAGGGCGGCTTCAACGCCACCGGCCTGCGCCCGGGCGGCCCCTATTCGATCACGGTCCGTGCCACCGGCTATGCCGACACCACCGTCACCGACGTGACCACGATCGTCGCGCAGACCTTCGACCTGCCGATCGAGCTGACCGCCGAGGGCACCGACATCGTCGTCACCGCGGCCTCGATCCCGAGCGCGCGCACCGTCAGCCAGGGCCCGGCGACCGTCCTCAACGCGGAGAAGATCGGCACCATCGCCTCGGTCAACCGCGACATCCGCGACCTGATGCGCCGCGACCCGCTCGCCCGCCTCGACGACACGCCCAGCGGCGGCCGTGCGGTCAGCTTCGCCGGCCAGAACGCGCGCTTCAACCGCTTCACCGTCGACGGCGTGCCGATCACCGACAATTTCGGGCTCAACCCGGACGGTCTGCCGAGCCGCCGCTCGCCGATCCCGCTCGACGCGATCGGCCAGTTCCAGACCAAGGTCGCCCCGTATGACGTGCGCGAGGGCAACTTCCAGGGCGGCGTCGTCAACGTCATCCTCAAGTCCGGCACCAACGAGTTCCACGGCACCGGCTTCTACTCCTATTCGGCGGACGAGCTGAGCGGCACCAAGACCAAGGCGGGCCCGGGCGTGCCCACCGGCGAGGTGATCCTGCCCAACTACAAGTATGAGAATTACGGCGCCGAGCTCTCCGGCCCGATCATCAAGGACCGGTTGTTCTTCATGGTCGCGGGCGAGCGCCTGCGCGCGCCGCGCCCGATCGCCGAGGGTCCCAGCGACGCCAACGCCGGCACCACCATCCCCAACCTGTCACTCGCCGACATCAACAACGTCTCGGCGATCGCGCAGTCGCGCTACGGCTATGACACCGGCGGCGTCGTCAGCAGCAACCAGGACAAGGACGACCGCCTCGTCGCGCGGATCGACGCCAATCTGTCGGACACGCAGCGACTGGCGCTGACCTACAGCTACGCCGAGGACTCGATCGTCCTCACCAACAACACCAGCGCCAATCCCAGCTCGCCCAGCCTCGGACTCGCGTCCAACGCCTATCTTCAGGGCAACAAGCTGCACACCGGCGTGATCCAGCTGAACTCGGACTGGTCGGACAGCTTCTCCACGGAGGCGCGCGGCTTCTACAAGAAGTACACGCGCATCCAGGACCCGCTGCAGGGCCGCGGCTTCGCCGAGATGCGCGTCTGCACCGCACCGACGTCGGACCGCGCCAACCCCGGCGCCGCGGGCGCCGGCGCCTCGCTCAACTGCGCGCCGGGCTATGCCACGGTCTCGTTCGGTCCGGACGTGTCGCGCCAGTTCAACGCGCTTAGCACCGAGACTTGGGGCGGTACGCTCCAGGCCCGCGTGACCCGCGAGGGCCATGACCTGCGGATCTTCACCGACATCCAGCACGTCGACGTGTTCAACGCTTTCCTCAGCTCGTCTAGCCCGCGCGCCGGCACCACCGGCTCCTATTATTTCGACTCGCTGGCCGACTTCCAGGCGGGCAACGCGCAGCGCTTCGGCTACACCAACGCGGTGCCGTCGCTCGATCCGAACAACGCCGCGGCGCAGTTCAACTATTGGCAATATGCCTTCGGCGTGCAGGACGTCTGGAGCATCACCCCGACGCTGAACTTCGCCTACGGCATGCGCTACGACCTGTACGGCAGCCACAGCCGCCCGCCGCTGAACGCCACCTTCACCCAGCGCTACGGCTTCACCAACCAGGCGTTCCTGTCCGGCCGCGGGCTGTTCCAGCCGCGCTTCGGGTTCGACTGGAAGCCGGTGCGTGAGATCAGCCTGCGCGGCGGCATCGGCATCTTCGGCGGGGGCGCGCCCGACGTCTACACGTCGAACAGCTTCTCCAACACGGGTATCGCGTCCAACGTGATCGACGTGCGCCAGATCAACAACGGCACGTACGAGGGTACCGGCCTGCCGTCGCAGGCGGTCGGCCAGGCGATCCTGAGCAACGTCAACGGCGGGACGATCCCGACCGCGGCGAACACCTATCTGGCCGGCGGCGTCTCGGCGGCGGCGACCAACGCGGTGGCGCCGAACTTCCGCCTGCCGTCGCAGTGGCGCGGCACGCTGTCGCTCGACTACACGCCGCAGTTCCTCGGCGGCGGCTGGACCTTCGGCGGCGACTTCTTCTGGTCGGACGTGCGCGACCAGGTGTTCTGGACCGACATCCGCTCGGTCCCGACCGCGGCGCGCACCCCCGACGGTCGCGTCCGCTACACCTCGCTGACCACGCCGACGGACACGTTCAACGACATCCTGCTGACCAACACCGGGCGCGGCCGCAGCTACGTCGGCGTCGCGCGGATCAACAAGCAGTTCGACTTCGGTCTCTACCTGGGTGCGAGCTACACTTACCAGAACATCAAGGATCGCACCCCGGCGACTTCGTCGACCGCCGGCTCGAACTATGCCAACGGCGCCTTCCTCGACGCCAATGGCGCGGCCTATGGCACGTCGAACGACGAGGTCCGGCACAACTTCAAATATGACGTGACGTTCGATCACGCCTTCGTCGGCGACTACAAGACGCGCCTGTCGCTGTTCGGCGAGACCCGCATCGGTCGCCCGTACAGCTACACGATGCAGGACACGTCGAGCGGGCGCAGCGCGATCTTCGGCACCACCGGTTCGAACTCGCGCTACCTGATGTACGTGCCGACCGGGATCGACGATCCCCTCGTCACTTATGACAACCCGACCACGGCGGCGACGCTCAACCAGTTCTTCGAGGACTCGGGGCTGGCCAAGTACCGCGGCAAGATCGCACCGCGTAACGCGTTCAACTCCAAGTGGTTCACCCGGATCGACCTGCACGTCGGCCAGGAGGTCCCGACCTTCGTGGGCAACTCGCGCTTCGAGGTGTTCGCGGATATCGAGAACTTCACCAACCTGCTCAACAAGAACTGGGGGCAGATCCGCGAGTATCAGTTCCCCTATACCGCGGTGGCGGCGCGGGTGAGCTGCGTGACGGTGGGCAGCAACACCTGCGCCCAGTATCGCTACGCACTGCCCAACGCGACGCCGAGCGACACGATCTACGCGTCGCAGTCGCTCTACACGATCCGCGTCGGCGCCCGCTTCACCTTCTAAGCTCGCCGCCCGTTTGACCCGACCAGGCCGCCGTCCCAGTCCGGGGCGGCGGCCTTCCTTTTGCGCCAAGCGGTTCGCCGGTGTAGAGGGGGACGCGATGGCGACCTCCGCGACCCATGCGCCCCCCGCGCCTACCGCTTCCGCCCCGCCCCCGACCAGCGCAGCCGCGCCGGTGCGCCAGCTGCCCGCGCGCCAGCTGTTCGTGCGCCCCTTCTTCGAGGACAAGGCTGCCGCCTTCTGGAAGCTCCAGGCGGCGGGCTGGACCGGCTACATGCTGCTGCGCTCGGTCTCGTCGCTGTCGGTCAGCTTCACGCTCAAGTCGATCGTGCCGGTGATCATCGAGTCGATCGTGGGCTACTGCATCACGCTGCTGCTCTCGACGCTGTACGGCTTCTACCGCCGGCTGCCGCGCGTGACGGGCATCATGCTGTCGATCTTCACGCTGTCGGCCGCGACCTTCCTCTACGCCACGCTCGACGCTTTCTCGTTCAGCCTGATCAAGCTCGCCGCGCCGGGCATCGACCTGTCGGTGCTGCTCGCCACGCTGTTCCTCAACTTCACCGTGCTGGCGGGCTGGTCGGCGCTGTATTTCGGCATCAACTTCTACCTGATCGTCGAGGACCAGATCGATCAGATGGAGCATCTCGAGAACCAGGCCTCGAGCGCGCAGCTGGCGATGCTGCGCTACCAGCTCAACCCGCATTTCCTGTTCAACACGCTCAACTCGATCTCGACACTGGTGCTGCTCAAGCAGACCGAGCGCGCCAACGCGATGCTGTCGCGGCTCGCCTCGTTCCTGCGCTACACGCTCGCCAACGAGCCGACCGCGCACGTCACCGTCGCGCAGGAGGTGGAGACGTTGAAGCTGTACCTCGAGATCGAGAAGATGCGCTTCGAGGAGCGGCTGCGCCCCAAGTTCGAGGTCGACGCGGCGGTCGAGAAGGCGCGACTGCCGTCGCTGCTGCTCCAGCCGCTGGTCGAGAATGCGATCAAATATGCCGTCACGCCGCAGGAGGATGGCGCCGAGATCTGCGTCACCGCGCGGCTCGTCGGCGACAGGGTGCTGCTCGGCGTATCCGACACCGGTCCGGGCTTGATGCCGACCAAATCGCGGCCAAGCCTTTCCACCGGCGTCGGCATCGCCAATATCAGGGAACGGCTGGCACAGGCTTACGGGCCTGACCACCGCTTCGATGTGCGGGCCATGCCGACGGGCGGGTTCGGGGTCGAGATCGAGATCCCGTACCAGCGCGACGTACCGAATAGAGAGGTGTGATGACCATTCGTACCATCCTCGTCGACGACGAGCCGCTCGCGATCCAGGGGCTCGAGCTCCGCCTCGCGGCGCACGACGACGTCGAGATCATCGCCAAGTGCCAGAACGGGCGCGAGGCGATCAGCGCGATCAAGACCCACAAGCCCGACCTCGTCTTCCTCGACATTCAGATGCCGGGGTTCGACGGTTTCTCGGTGGTGCAGGGACTGATGGACGTCGAGCCGCCGCTCTTCGTGTTCGTCACGGCCTATTCGGACCACGCGATCCGCGCCTTCGAGGCGCAGGCGACCGATTATCTGATGAAGCCGGTGGAGGAGGCGCGGCTGGCCGACACGCTCGACCGCGTGCGCCAGCGCCTGTCCGAGCGGCAGAGCGTCGGCGAGGCGGAGAAGCTAAAGGAGGTGCTCGCCGAGCATGCGCCGCAGGCGGCCGCTGAGATGGGCGACGGCGGCGGCGACGCGGTCAACGCCAGCCGTTTCGAGAAGATGATCAACATCAAGGATCGCGGCCAGATCTTCCGCGTCGACGTCGACACGATCGAACGGATCGACGCCGCGGGCGATTACATGTGCATCTACACCGGCGACAACACGCTGATCCTGCGCGAGACGATGAAGGATCTCGAGAAAAGGCTCGACCCGCGCCGGTTCCAGCGCATCCACCGCTCGACGATCGTCAACCTCGACCTCGTCAAGCAGGTCAAGCCGCACACCAACGGCGAGTGTTTCCTGGTGCTCGACTCGGGCGCGAGCGTGAAGGTGAGCCGCAGCTACCGCGACGTGGTGGCGCGCTTCGTCCATTGAGCGACGCGCCCGTCCGCGTCGACGCGCTCTACCGTTTCGCGCGGCTCGACGACCCGCACGCGCTGCGTGGCCCGCTGCTGGAGATCGCGCGCGCGGGCGGCGTGCGCGGCACGCTGCTGCTCGCGAGCGAGGGGGTGAACGGCACCGTCGCGGGCACGCCCGCGGCGCTCGACCGGCTGCTCGCGCCGATCCGCGCGCTGCCGGGTGGCGCGCTGTCGCTCAAGCACAGCTGGGCGGACGCCCCGCCATTCCACCGGCTCAAGGTAAAGGTGAAGCGCGAGATCGTCACGATGGGCGAGCCGGTCGACCCGCTCACCGAGTCGGGCCACTATGTCGCGCCGGCCGATTGGAACGCGCTGATCGACGATCCCGCCACGCTCGTGATCGATACGCGCAACGCCTATGAGGTGCGAGTCGGCAGCTTCGCCGGCGCGGTCGACCCGGGCACCGCGAGCTTCGCCGACTTTCCCGCCTGGTTCCGTTCCAACCGCGACACGTTGCTGGCAGGCAAGACGCGCGTGGCGATGTTCTGCACCGGCGGCATCCGCTGCGAGAAGTCGACCGCGCTGCTCAGGCGCGAGGGCATCGAGCAGGTCCACCATCTCGACGGCGGCATCCTGCGCTATCTCGAAGAAGTGCCCGCGGCGGAGAGCCGCTGGTCGGGCGAATGCTTCGTGTTCGACCAGCGCGTCGCGGTCGGTCACGGCCTCACGCCGGGGACGCACCTGCTGTGCCACGCCTGCCGTATGCCGGTGAGCCCGGGCGACCGCGCCTCGCCGCTGTATGTCGAGGGGGTGAGCTGTCCCGCCTGCCACGACTCGCGCGGCGACGCGCAGCGCGCCGGCTACGCCGAGCGCCACCGCCAGCAGCGGCTCGCCGAGGCGCGCGGCGAGGCGCATGTCGGACGTCAGTTCGAGGGGTAAGCGGTGTTCCTGCTCATGCAGGAACCCGGGGTTACTCAGCGACGGGCCCGCGCCCCCGAGGCTCCTGCGTGCGCAGGAGCACGGTACCCGCTCCGCTCCGCCCCGTTAGGGCGTCCCCCCTCTTCCGTCATCCCGGCCTTCGCCGGGATGACGGAAGAGGGGGGAGGTGCCCATCCAACCCACCTTCCCGCCCCCGCCGCGATCGGGTAGACGCGCGCGCATGCTCAACCTCAACGGCATCACCGTGCGCCTCGGCGGGCGCACGATCCTCGACGGCGCGACCGCGGCGCTGCCGCCCGGCAGCCGCGTCGGCCTGATCGGGCGCAACGGCGCGGGCAAGTCGACGCTGGTGCGCGTCATCGCGGGCCAGCTCGAACCCGACGACGGCTCCGCGGACATGCCCAAGGGCGCGCGGCTCGGCTATATCGCGCAGGAGGCGCCCGCGGGCGACGCCACACCCTTCGACACGGTGATCGCCGCCGACCTCGAGCGCGCCGCGCTGATGATCGAGAGCGAGACGTGCGAGGATCCCGACCGGCTCGGCGACGTCTACGAGCGGCTGATCGCGATCGACGCTTATACCGCCCCCGCCCGCGCCGCGCAGATCCTGATCGGCCTCGGCTTCGACGAGGAGATGCAGCAGCGCCCGCTCGACAGCTTCTCGGGCGGGTGGAAGATGCGCGTCGCGCTTGCCGCCCTGCTCTTCTCCCAGCCCGACCTGCTCCTGCTCGACGAGCCGTCGAACCACCTCGATCTCGAGGCGGTGATGTGGCTGGAGGACTTCCTCAAGGGCTATCCCGCGACGATCGTCGTGGTCAGCCACGAGCGCGACTTCCTCAACAACGTCGTCGACCACATCCTTCACCTCCAGGGCGGCAAGATCACGCTGTACCCGGGCGGCTATGACGCGTTCGAGCGCCAGCGCGCCGAGCGCATGGCGCAGCTGGAGGCAGCGCGTGCCAACCAGGCGGCGCAGCGAGAGAAATTGCAGTCGTACATCGCCAAGAACTCGGCCCGCGCGTCGACCGCCAAGCAGGCGCAGAGCCGGCAGAAGATGCTCGCCAAGATGCAGCCGATCGCGGAGATGGCGAACGATCCGACGCTGTCGTTCGGCTTCCCCGATCCGAGCGAGCTGCGTCCGCCGCTGATCACGCTCGATCTCGCCAGCGTGGGTTATAACGCGACCCCGATCCTCAAGCGGCTCAACCTGCGGCTCGATCCGGACGATCGGATCGCGCTGCTCGGGCGCAACGGCAACGGCAAGACCACGCTGGCGCGGCTGCTCGCGGCGCAGCTGACCCCGCTGGAGGGCGCGATGAACGCGACCCCCAAGATGAAGGTCGGCTATTTCACGCAATATCAGGTCGAGGAGCTCGACACCGACGACACGCCGCTCGAGCATATGACGCGCATCATGAAGGGCGCGACGCCCGCCGCGGTGCGCGCGCAGCTCGGCCGCTTCGGCTTCTCGGGCGACAAGGCGACCACCAAGGTGGGCAAGCTCTCCGGCGGCGAGCGCGCGCGGCTGGCGCTGGCACTGATCACGCGCGAGGCGCCGCACCTGCTGATCCTCGACGAGCCCACCAACCACCTCGACGTCGACGCGCGCGAGGCATTGGTGCAGGCGCTCAACGCCTATTCGGGCGCGGTGGTGCTGGTCAGCCACGACCGCCACATGCTCGAACTCACCGCCGACCGGCTGGTGCTGGTCGACGAGGGCACCGCGCGCGAGTTCGACGGCAGCCTCGACGATTACATCGCCTTCGTGCTCAAGGGCGATCCCGCCAAGCCGGGGATGAGCAAGGCCGAGCGCAAGGCCGACAAGAAGGCTGCGGCGGAGCGGCGCGACCGCGACGCCGCCTTGCGCAAGACGGTGCGCGAGCTGGAGGCGGAGATCGCGCGGCTTACCGCGGAGCGCTCTGGCATCGAGCGCGCGATGGCGGACCCGGGCGGCGCAGACCCGCGCTGGCGCGGCAAGCCGATGGGCGAGCTGAGCCGGATGCGCGGCGACGTGCAGGCGGTGCTCGACACGGTCGAGCTGCGCTGGATGGAGGCGAGCGAGACGCTGGAAAGCGCGAACTGAGGGGGCGGCTGGGGTTCAATCCTCCCCTGAAAGGGGAGGTGGCGCGCGTAGCGCGACGGAGGGGTGACCCCGTCGGCGAGCGTCGCTCGGCTCACCACCGGCGACACCCCTCCACCATGCTCTTCGGGCGCGGTCCTCCTCCCCTTGCAGGGGAGGAATGAAGGGGCTTACTCGCCCGCTCCCTCCGCGCCTTCATCCTCGCCGCCGCGCTCGAACCAGGCCTCGACCGGGCCCGTGAGCTTGATCGTCAGCGGACGGCCGTGGCGGTCGACCTTCTTGCCGAGCGCGACGCGAATCCAGCCCTCGGACATGCTGTATTCCTCGACGTCGCGGCGCTCGACGCCCTTGAAGCGGATGCCGACCCCGCGCTGGAGCGCGGCCTGGTCGAAGTGCGGGCTCGACGGGTCGATCGAGAGATGGTCGGGAGGCGTGTCGGTCATGGCGCGGCGCCATGCCGCAATCTGCACGCTCAGGCCAACAAAAAACGGCGCGGGATCGCTCCCGCGCCGCCCGATGGGTCAGTAGCCGTAACCGTAGTAACCGCGCGGCCGATCATAGTCGCGGTAATAACCGCGCGGCTCGTAGTAATAAGCCCGCGGCGGCGGGGCATATTCGCGATAATAGACGCGGGGCGGCGGCGCCGGGTAATAGCCGCGGTCATAATAGCCCCGATCGGCGTAATAGTCGCGGTCGTAGCGGTCATAGTAACGGTCACGGTTGTTGCTCGACGCGATCGCCGCGCCCAGTCCCAGCCCGATCACGCCGCCGATCAGCGCGCCCGCCGCCGTATCACCGCCGCGGTCGCGATGGCGCCAGTAGCGCTGCGCCTGGGCAGGCGCGGCGCTGGTCAGCGCGGTTGCGACCAGCACGGTGGCGAGCCCCGCCTTCTTCCACAGTCCCGACATCTCAAGACCTCCTCAACTCGGTTCGCATGATGGGTCCAACGCAGAGTGATGCGAGCCTGTTGCGGGAGTTAACCGAGCCGCGGTGAACCGTGCCGGAATGTGGCGTTCATCGAGCGTCTAGGTGGCGGGCGTGTTCGGGCAGGCCACGTCCGATCGCTCAGCCCGCGCGCCGCGCCGAGAAGAAGTCGCGGAGCAGCATCGCCGACTCGCCCGCACCGATGCCGGCATAGACTTCCGGGCGATGGTGACAGGTCGGCTGCGCGAAGAAGCGCGGCCCGTGCTCCACCGCGCCGCCCTTGGCGTCGTCCGCGCCAAAATAGAGCCGTGCGACCCGCGCGTGCGCGATCGCGCCAGCGCACATCGCGCAGGGTTCGAGCGTCACCCAGAGGTCGCAATCCTCCAGCCGGTCGCGGCCGAGCGCGCGCGCGGCGGCGCGAATCGCGAGCATCTCGGCATGGGCCGTCGGGTCACAGAGCGCGCGCGGCGCGTTGGCCGCCACGGCGACGACCTGTTCGCCGCACATCACCACGGCCCCCACCGGCACCTCGCCGCGCGCCGCGGCGTCACGCGCGGCGTCGAGCGCCTGACGCATCGCGGGAGGCAGCGGGAACATGCCGGCGCACCTAGCGTGCCGCGCGCTCCTCGACCACCCCGAGCGGCTCGACGCCGCTCAGGGTCAGCGCTGCTCGCCGGGCTTCTGGATGTCCACCTTGGGCACTTCGACCGTCTTGTTCTCGGTGCCGACGCTGACCTTGGCGACGTCCGCCTCGAACTTGGGCGCCTGGCCGCCCTCGAGCCGCGGCAGCTGCGCGGTCTGCGTCTGATCGAACTTGACGAACCCCAGCATCATCGCGGCGAGCAGCACCAGGGCCGCGATCCCCACCAGAGCGAGCAACATGCGCATGTGATATCCTCCCGATCGGTACGTTAGCGCAACAACGCTTGTGCCGCTACAACGCGCCGCCGGGAGCGAGGTTGCCGCTGGCCCGAGTTGGCCGAACGCGTGATCGCTTGACCGATCCGCCGCCGCGGGCTATCGCGCCCCACTTTCCGGGCAACCGATATTCAGGATCGATCACATGTCGCGCATCTGCGAGCTGACCGGCAAGGGCCGGCAGGTGGGGCACAACGTCTCCCACGCCAACAATAAGACCAAGCGCACGTTCCTGCCGAACCTGCAGAACGTCACGCTGCTGTCGGACGCGCTGGAGCGTTCGGTGTCGCTGCGCGTCTCGACCCACGGGCTGCGCTCGGTCGAGCATAACGGCGGGCTGGACAACTGGCTGGTCAAGACCTCGGACGACAAGCTGTCGCTCAAGGCGCGTCGCCTGAAGCGCGATATCGTGAAGAAGCGCGCAGCCGCCGTCGCGGCCTGATCCGCTTCTCCGATCCGATCGATCGCGGCCCGCCGTCCCCGTGACGGCGGGCCGCTTCGCGTGCGCGGCTCAGCCGAGCCAGCGGAACTTGGCGAGCACGGTCGGGCGCCAGCGTGACATGTCATTGTCGGTGACCACCCAGATCATCGTCGCGCCGCGCTCCACCGTCACCGCTATGCCCTCGGCATTCTCCCGCTCCATGATCGGGCTGAGATCGGCCACGATCGGTCCGGCGAGCAGCGCGCCGGGGCGGATCGAGTCGCGCGCGATCCGCACCAGCACCGAGTCGAATCGCAGCGGTGGGAAGTGCCAGCGCCGGTTGAGCACCAGCACATCGCCGTTGGGCAGCACGGCGGCGTCGCTCGGCGCGAAGCCCTCGGGCGGGCGATAGTGTAGCGGTCTGCCATAGTCGCCGGACACGGTCGGATCGCCGTCGAACAATAACGCGTTGCGCGGCTCGATCATGCCCCGCCAGCCTTCCTGGATAACGAGGAAGCGGCCGTCATTGAGCCGTACCAGCGATTCGGGTCCGGTATTGGCGCCCCAATAGCGCATCGGTCGGGGCGCCACTGCGCCCAGCGCGTGTTGAAGGTCGGGGGCGTAGCGCCAGATCGCGTTCACGCGCTCGTAGCCGATCCAGACGACGCCCGTGGTCCGGTCGAGCACCAGCGATTCGCTGTCTCTATCCTCCTTCATCCAGCCGGTACCGGGCCCCTCGCGCAGCGTGACGATCGCGCGCTTGCGAAGGTGCCGGCCCGCGATGCTGAGGCGAAGAAACTGGCCGCCGTCGCTCAGCAGCACCGCCTCGTCACCGCGCAGCGCCAGCGCCGAATAGCCGCCGAAGGCATGGTCATCCGAGCTGAGCGCGAGTGCGCCGACCGGTTGGAGCAGGCCGATCCGTCGTGGCCAACCGCCCGCCGGCGCGAGCCAGCGCGCCCGCACCGTGGCGTCGGGTGACAGGACCGGCAGCCGCGCCTCGCCCGTCCAGCCCGGCACCAGCAGCAGCACCGCGAGCAGGGAGAGGAACCAGCGCATCGCGGCGCTCTACGGGAGGCATGCCGCGGGGGAAAGGAGGATGAACCTTCGATAACGGGCGCATTCAGGGTCGGCTCAACGCGACTCGAGCATAACCGCATCATCGACGGGAAGCCCCGCCGACCGGAACAAGCAAACGGGAGATGACAGATGTTCAAGAATCTCGCTCTGGCTGGCGCCGCGCTCGCGATGGGTACCGCCGCGATCGTGCCGACCGCCGCCGACGCGCAGCGTTACGGCCGCTATGACCGCGACTATCGTGACTATCGCTACGATCGCAGCAGCTACCGCGACTATGACCGCCGCGGCGACTCACGCCGGTACAATTACAACCAGCGCTGCTCGGGCGGCACCACCGGGACGGTGGTTGGCGCGATCGCCGGCGGCCTGCTCGGCCGGGTGATCGACTCGCGCGGTGACCGCACGCTCGGCACGGTGCTGGGCGGTGTCGGCGGCGCGGTCGCGGGCAACGCGATCGAGAAGTCGAACAACCCGCGGTACTGCCGTTAACTTCTTGCGGTTACAGGGGCGGGCGTGGCCGAGCGGCCTCACCGTCCCGACCGCCACGAGTTCCCTCGCGTAGAGTAGGAGGGCGCGGGTCCGGTACCTTCGGGTGCCGGACCCGTAGTCATGTGGCGGGCGACCGCCGCCTCACTGATAATGGCCGAGCCGCTCGAATCCCGAGTTGGTCTTCGCCATCTTCATCAGCTTGCGGATCTGCCCGCGCGCGTGACGGTCGAACTTGCGATCGTCGTAGACGCCGCGCCAGATGAACTCGTCCTTGTCCTGCAGCGCCTTCAGCGCGGCGGTCAGCGAATCCTGGCTGTCGCTCGCCCCACCGCGCAGCAGCGCCGCGCACACCATCTCCTCGGCCGCGGCCTGGTCGCAATCGTCGTGGCCCACGCGGCCGTGGCGTTCGGCGGTGACCTGGTCGGCGCGCGCCGCCTCGATCCGGCGCTCCAGCCAGAGGCGCACCGCAGCTGCGTCCCACACCGCCGCCATCATGCCTCCTCCGCGTCCGCGGCGAGCACCCGCGCGATCTCGTCTTCGCCCAGGCCGAACACCGCGGCGAGTCCGGCGACGCTCGCGCCGCGCGCCGCGAGCGTGCGGATCCGCTCGCCGTCGACCAGCGTAGCATAGCCGCTGACGTCGCGGTCCTGCCGCACCACGTCGCGCCGCCCCGAGCCGCGCTTGCGCTCGGCGGCGGCGCGATGCGGGTCGCGCTCGGCCAGCGCCGCCGCGGCCTCGCGGCGCGAGCGGCGCGCCGCCTCGCGCTCCTGCGCCTGCGCCTCGCGTGCGGCCGCGCGCGACTCGAGCCGTGCCGTCATCGCCTCGGCGCGCATCGCGGCGCGTGCCTCGCTCGACCGGGCGCGCTCCTCGGCGCTCGGTCCGGCGTCGCGGCATTCGCCAGCCATCACTGCTCCGCCCCGGTTCCAGCTGCTGTCGACCAACGTGCGCTCCATCGGCGCCCGATGCGCCGTCGTCTGCTCCTACGGCCAGCCCGGAGCGGCAGGCAACCCGCGCCCACGCGCCTGTCGCTTTCACCGCCACGACGCGGTACGGAGCGCGCCATGCATTTCCTCGATCAGGCAAAGATTTTCGTGCGCTCGGGCGCGGGCGGCCCCGGCGCGGTCAGCTTCCGGCGCGAGAAGTACATCGAATATGGCGGCCCCGACGGCGGCGACGGCGGCAAGGGCGGCGACATCGTCTTCGAGGCGGTCGCCGGGCTGAACACGCTGATCGACTTCCGCTACACCCAGCATTTCCGCGCGCCGCGCGGCACCGGCGGATCGGGCAGCAACCGCACCGGTGGGGGCGGCAAGGACCTCGTCATCAAGGTGCCGGTCGGCACGCAGATCCTCGCCGACGACGAGGAGCGCACGCTGCTGGCCGATCTCACCAAGGTGGGCGAGCGGATCGTGTTCCTGCGCGGCGGGGACGGCGGGCGCGGTAACGCCAGCTACAAGACCTCGACCAACCGCGCGCCGCACCAGCACGGCACCGGCTGGCCCAGCGACGAGGCCTGGGTATGGCTGCGGCTCAAGCTGCTCGCCGACGCGGGGCTGGTGGGCTTGCCCAACGCGGGCAAGTCGACCTTCATCAACCAGGTCACCAACGCCCAGGCCAAGGTGGGCGCCTATGCCTTCACCACGACTCGTCCGCAGCTCGGCGTGGTGCGCCACAAGCAGCGCGAATTCGTCGTCGCCGACATCCCCGGGCTGATCGAGGGCGCCGCCGAGGGCGCGGGCATCGGCGACCGCTTCCTCGGCCATATCGAGCGCTGCCGCGTGCTGCTCCACCTCATCGACGCCAATGACGACGACGTGGCGGAGAGCTACCGCATCGTGCGCGACGAGCTGGCAGCCTATGGCGGCGGGCTCGAGGACAAGCCCGTCGTGGTCGCGCTCAACAAGATCGACACGCTCGACGACGAATTGATCGCGGCGCTGGCGGCGGAGCTGGAGGAAGCGAGCGGCGCCGAGGTGATCCCGCTCTCGGGCGCGAGCGGCGTCGGTGTCGACTGGGCGCTCGACAAGTTGCTCGAGGCGATTCCGACGAGCGGGTCGCCGGTCGACGACGACGGCGAGGAGGAAGCGCTGGAATGGTCGCCGCTGCGGGGGTGAGACGAGGACGGTAGAGGGCATCATACCCTTTCCTGCCGTCATCCCGGACTTGGTCCGGACTCACCAGCCCGCAGGCATCGCCGCACTTGAGTGCGCGGCGCCGTGGATCCCGGACCAAGTCCGGGATGACGGCAGTGGCAGGTCGACTATTCGTGAGGATAACGCGCCGCGCTTACGCCGCTATGATGGTGAGAGTATGTCCGCGGGCATCATGCCAATCTACGCGCCGCTCACGGCCGAGCCCTTCCTCTCGATCGACTTCGGCGAGGAGAAGGCGGAGCTCGACCGCGGCGTCATTCGGATCATCACTGGCGCGACCAAGCGCCATGGCGAAGTGGCCGGCAACGTCCTGACCTTTCTCGCGACCAGCCTACGTGGTTCGGGGTTCGCCGCCTATTCCTCGCAGCTGGCGACACGCATCGGCGACCTTTCGGTACGACGACCCGACGTGGCCGTCTTCCACGGCAAGAGCGACCCGTCCTACGACAACGAGCGCGCCTTCGCCGATCCTTACGTCCTCTTCGAGGTCATCTCCGGCAGCACCGTGCGTACCGATCTCACCGTCAAGCTGGAGGAGTACAGAGCCCTTCCCAGCGTCGACACGATCGTGTTCGTCGACATCGCGGCCGAGCGCCTGCGCGTGCTCCAGCGCACCGGGCCGCGCGCATGGAACGACGTCGCGCATGACTCGCTGCTCGATCTCGCCCTGCCCGCGCTGAACCTCACCCTCCCTCACGCCGAGATCTTCGCGCGCGATTGAGCCCGGCGCACGCGCGCGCTACCGCTCGCCGCGCCATGTCGCTGTTCCCGCCCACCGCCTGCCCGCGCCTGATCGTCAAGATCGGCTCGGCGCTGCTCGTCGACGACGCCGGCGGCGTGCGCCGCGCCTGGCTCGAGACGATTGCCGCCGCCATCGCCGAGCGCGTCGCCGCCGGGCAGCAGGTCGCGGTGGTCTCCTCGGGCGCGATCGCGCTCGGCGCACGCCGGCTCGGTCTCGCCAAGGGCGGGCGCGCCAGCCTGGAGGACGCGCAGGCGGCCGCCGCGACCGGGCAGATCGCGCTCGCCGGCGTGTGGGCCGAGGTGCTCGGCGCGCGCGGGCTGACCGCGGCGCAGATGCTGGTGACACTCGGCGATCTGGAGGAGCGGCGCCGCTACCTAAACGCCGCGGCGACGCTCAACCGCTTGCTCCAGCTCGGCGTCGTGCCCGTGATCAACGAGAACGACTCGGTCGCCACCGAGGAGATCCGCTTCGGCGACAACGACCGGCTCGCCGCGCGCGTGGCGCAAGCCGCGGCGGCGCAGGGCGTGGTGCTGCTCTCCGACGTCGACGGCCTGTACGACCGCAACCCCGCGCTGCCCGGCGCTCAGCACATCGCCCGCGTCGAGCGCATCGACGCCGCGATCGAGGCGATGGCCGATCGCGGCTCGGCCTCGGGCATGGGCTCGGGCGGGATGGTCTCCAAGATCGCGGCGGCGCGGATCGCCAATGCCGCGGGCGCGGCGCTCGCGATCGCCTCGGGGGGCGCCGAGGCGCCGCTGTCGGCCGCGGCGCGGCACACGCTCTTCGTCGCCGAGCGCGCCGCGCCCGCGCGCAAGGCGTGGCTCGCCGGCGGGCTGACCGCGCGCGGCGCGCTCCACGTCGACGCCGGCGCGGCGCGCGCGCTGACCGAGGGTCGCAGCCTGCTCGCCGCCGGGGTGACGCGGGTGGAGGGCGAGTTCGCGCGCGGCGATCTCGTCACCATCGAGGGCCCGGCGGGAACGATCGCGCGCGGCCTCGCCGAATATGACGCCGGCGAGGCGGCGCGACTGCTCGGACGGCGCAGCGACGAGCAGGCGGCGATCCTCGGCTATGCCCCGCGCGCCGCGCTGGTCCACCGCAACCATATGGCGCTGCTGTGATCCTGGCGCTGACCGGCGCGACCGGCTTCGTCGGCGGCGCGCTGCTGCAGCAGGCGCTCGCCGCCGGACACCAAGTGCGCGCGCTGGCGCGGCGGGCGCAGGCGGAGCGGGACGGCGTGACCTGGGTGGCGGGCGCGCTCGACGAGGCGGCGGCAGTCTCGGGGCTGGTGTCGACCGCCGACGCGGTGGTCCATGTCGCCGGCGCGGTGAACGCACCCGACCGCGCCGGCTTCGCCGCTGCCAACATCGAGGGCACGCGAACCGTGGTCGAGGCGGCCAAGGTTTGGGGAGTCGCGCGCTTCGTCCACGTCTCCTCGCTCGCAGCGCGCGAGCCGAGGCTGTCGAATTACGGCTGGTCGAAGGCGGGCGCGGAGGCGGAGGTGGCCGCCAGCGGGCTCGACTGGACGATCGTCCGCCCGCCCGGCGTCTACGGCCCGGGCGACATGGAGCAGCGCGACCTGTTCCGCGCGGCGCGGCGCGGCATGGTGCCCTTGCCCCCCAACGGCCGGCTCTCGATCATCCACGTCGACGACCTCGCGCGGTTGCTGCTGACGCTTGCCGAGCGGCCGGGAACGGGTGCGCACGCCATCTACGAGCCCGCCAGCCCCGACGGCGCGCTGCGCTACACCGAGTTCGCGCGCGCGATCGCCGCCGCGGTCGGTCGCCGCGCGCTGCCGCTGCCGCTGCCCGCCGCGCTGCTCCGCCTCGCCGCGCGCGGCGACGCGCTGTTCCGCGGTTCGGGCGCAAAGCTGACGGCCGACCGCGTGGCTTATATGGTCCACCCCGACTGGACCGCCGATCCGGCCCAGGCGCCCCCGGCCGAGCTGTGGCGCGCGCGGATCGGCGCGGCGGAGGGGCTGGCCGCCACGGCGCGATGGTATCGCGCCCAGGGCCTGCTATAGCGCGGCCCGACATCCGCCGCATTTCAAGGCCACAGCCGAGCCCATGACCGACCGCAGCACGATCCTCGACACGCTCCGCACGCAGATCGAACCCTTCAACAAGAAGGGCATCGAGATCACCGAGGCGACCACCTTCCAGGGCGATCTGGAGTGGGACTCGCTCACCGTCATGGACTTCGTCGCCGCGATCGAGGACGAGTTCGACATCATCATCACGATGAACATGCAGGCCGAGATCGAGACCGTGGGGCAGCTCGCCGACGCGGTCGAGAAGCTGCGGGGCTGAATACGATGACCGAGACCGGCCTCCAGCCCGAGGCGCTGCCCGAGACCGTCGCGCCCGCGCCGACCGCGCACGACCTGTTCGCCAAGTTCGACCCGCTGATCGCCGAGCGCGACAAGCTGATGTCGTCGGGCGTGCGCGATCCCTTCGGCATCGTCATGGAGGAGGTGCGCTCGCCCACCACCGCGGTGATCCGCGGGCAGGAGACGATCCTGCTCGGCACCTACAATTACATGGGCATGACCTTCGACCCCGACGTGATCGCGGCGGGGAAGCGCGCGCTGGAGCAGTTCGGCAGCGGCACCAATGGCAGCCGCATGCTCAACGGCACCTTCCGCGACCATGTCGACGCCGAGGACGCGCTGCGCGAGTTCTACGGCGCCGCGCACGCGATGGTGTTCTCCACCGGCTATCAGGCCAACCTCGGCGTGATCTCGACGATCGCGGGCCGCGGCGAATATGTCATTCTCGACGCCGACAGCCACGCCTCGATCTACGACGGCTGCAAGATGGGCGACGCCGAGATCGTCCGGTTCCGCCACAATTCGGTCGAGGACCTCGACAAGCGGCTCGGCCGTTTGCCCAAGGAGCCGGGCAAGCTGGTCGTGCTCGAGGGCGTCTACTCGATGCTGGGCGACATCGCGCCGCTGCGCGAGATGGTCGCGGTGGCGCGCAAGCACGGCTGCATGGTGCTGGTCGACGAGGCACACTCGATGGGCTTCTTCGGCGAACACGGCCGCGGCGTGTACGAGGAGCTGGGCCTGACGCTCGGCGACGACGTCGATTTCGTGATCGGCACCTTCTCCAAGTCGGTCGGCACCGTCGGCGGCTTCTGCATCTCGAACCATCCCAAGTTCGAGGCGCTACGCCTGTCCTGCCGCCCGTACATCTTCACCGCCTCGCTGCCGCCGTCGGTGGTCGCCACCGCCGCCACCTCGGTGCGCAAGCTGATGCACGCGCACGACAAGCGCGCGCGGCTGTGGGACAATGCGCGGCGGCTGCACGGCGGGCTCAAGACGCTGGGCTTCCGCCTGGGCACCGCGGCGCCCGACTCGGCGATCGTCGCGGTGATCCTGGAGGACCAGGAGCAGGCGGTGGCGATGTGGCAGGGGCTGCTCGAGGCCGGGCTGTACGTCAACGTCGCGCGCCCGCCCGCGACGCCGACGGGCACGTTCCTGCTGCGCTGCTCGATCTGCGCCGAGCACAGCGCCGAACAGATCGACCGCGTGGTCGCGATGTTCGCCGCGGCGGGTCAGCAAGTCGGGGCGATCACGGCGGCCTGAGCCGGGCGTTTTAACCTTTAGTAAGGTAAACGGCGGTAAACCGCCGCCGGTGACCGACGAGGACGCCGAGCGCGGAGGCCCGACCTCCACCTGGGGGACGATCGCCCTGTGGGTGTTGGGCCTGCTGGGCGTCGCGGTGCTCGCCGCGCTGCTGCTGACGCTGCGCGAGGCCAATCATCGCCGCGACGACGCGCTGGCGGCGCAACGCCACAGCTACGACGTGATGATCCTGGTCCGCACGCTGCAGGGCACGATCGCCCGCTCGGAGGCATCGCTGGGCCGCTACGTCATCTCGGGCGACCAGCAGCTCGGGCGGCTCTATTTCGAGGACTGGCGCCGCGCCGACGAGACGATCGACCGGCTCGAGAAGCTGACGCACGACAATGCCGTTCAGTCGCGCCACCTCGGCGAGATCCGCGACGCTTTCCGCGAGCGCGGCGACGAGCTCGCGCTCACCGCGCTGAACACCAACTATCGCAAGAACAACCAGGCGCTGGCGCGCTTCTACCACAGCAGCAAGGCCGACTCGCTGACGCGAATCAACGAAGGGCTCGACGCGCTGGTGGCGCAGGAGCGCGTGCTGCTCGAGGCGCGCACCAGCCACGCCCAGGCCTCGGTGCGGCGATCGAGCATCATCGCCAAGGTGCTCGCCGCCTTCGGGCTGCTGCTGGTGGTCGGGGTGATCTGGCTCGGTTGGGCGGTGGTGTCGGCGCTGTCCGAGCATGCGGTGGCGCGCGCCGAGGCCGACGCGCAGCGCGACCGTGCGGAGGAACTCGCCAGCGCAGTGGCGCAGGCGACCGAGGAGCTGCGCGCGCAGGAGGCGCGCCTGCGCCAGATTCAGAAGATGGAGGCGGTGGGCCAGCTGACCGGCGGCATCGCGCACGACTTCAACAATATGCTCGCGGTGGTGCTGGGCGGGATCGAGCTGGCGCAGCGCGCCGTGACGATCGACCCGAAGACCGCCGCGCGCCATCTCTCGAGCGCGCACGACGGCGCCCAGCGTGCCGCCGCGCTCACCCAGCAGCTGCTCGCCTTCGCGCGCGAGACCGCGATCAACCCCGAGCCGATCGCCGCCGCGCCGCTGTTCGAGGGGCTCGCGGACCTGATCGGGCGAACGCTGGGCGACGGCGTCACGGTCCGGTTCGGCGACGAGAGCGACGGCTGGTGCACGCGCGCCGACCGGGTTCAGCTCGAGAACTCGCTGGTCAACCTCGCGGTCAACGCGCGCGACGCGATGGAGGGGCGCGGCACGCTCACGATTCGCGCGCTGCGCCGCACCGTCGCGAGCGCGGATTACGTCGCGCTCGCGGTGAGCGACACCGGCTGCGGCATGACACCCGACGTGGTCGAGCGCGTGTTCGAGCCCTTCTTCACCACCAAGCCGGTCGGCAAGGGCACGGGTCTGGGGCTGAGCCAGGTCTTCTCCTTCGCGCGCGGACTGGGCGGCGACGTGTCGGTCGACTCGGTGGTGGGGCTCGGCACCACGGTGACGCTGCTGCTGCCGCGCGAGCGCGCGCAACCCACGGCGTCCGCACCGCTGATGCCCGTCAGCGCGGCGCCGGTCGCGCCCGTGCAGAACCCGGCGGGCCTGCACATCCTGGTGGTGGAGGACGACCCACGCGTGTTGCCCGCGACGATGGATGCGCTCAGCGAGCTGGGGCATCATCCCCGCGCGTGTGACGACCCGACCCGCGCCGCCGCACTGCTCGCCGGGATGGACCGGGTCGACCTGATCCTCTCCGACGTGCTGATGCCGACGCTGACGGGCCCCGAGATGGTCGCCGAACTGGCCGCGACCCACGCGCGCGTGCCGGTGCTGTTCGTCACCGGGTTCGCGGGCGGCGCCGACGAGGCGATCGACCTCGGAGGGCACCCGGTGCTGCGCAAGCCGTTCACGCTCGCCGCGCTGGAGCGCGCGGTGGCACAGGCCGCGGCCGCGCGGCGGGAAGCGCGCGCGGCGGCGTAGGGAAGCGAGATCCTGCCCTTGAAGGGGAGCAACCGTCTTTCAGGCGGTCCAAGGCTGATCATGTTTGAGCGTGGCGTTGAGGGTGGTGAAGGGCTTTCGGTTGGCGGCGACGACGCTGAGCTTGGATGGCTTGCCGGCTTCGGCGATGCCCCGTTTGAAGGCCTTCATGACGGGCTAGTGCTGACCGGTCACAAGGGCGGCCATGTAAGCGGCGTCGTGCAGCGGTTTGCGGCCGGCGGTGCGTCGCTGGCCACGGGTGGTGCCGCTCTCGCCGTCGAGCGCGGCGAGCGCGGCGAGCGCGGCGGATTCGTAGTCGCCGCAGGCCTCCAGTCCGACCGCTTCGGACTTCAGCCCCGCCACGTGCCGCACCCAAGCCTGGATACCCTCGTCATCGTTGGAGAAGCTCAACCACTCCTGGCTCGGCCACAGGCGTAGATGGGGCCTGGCCTTGCTCACGTCGCTCCCGACGAACACCGGCTGAGACGTCATCTTTGCTCCCTTCGTCGCGCGTGCGGGGTAGAACCCCTCGCAACCGTGCGGGCTGATGAAGATCCGTCCGGGCCATGCTCCCCTGCGGTCTCGGCAACCTGGATGGTAAAACGCGCTCGCGAACGGCGCGGGGTGGGTCACCGCCTACCCAACCCGCAACCGCCTCTATGCCTCATTCTTGAGATACAAGGCGTCAACGCGTCAGCGCTGACGGAGGGGTTTCGCCGGTCTTGAGTCCACCTGCCCCTCGTCGACCGGCTCATCCGTCCGTGAGCGCTGACGCGCTGCCGTGCGGGGGAGGATCAATCGCACACCGTTTCTGGGAAGGTCCCGGCGCCCAGGAGCGCGGCGCAGAGCCATAGCTGCGAAGGCGCACAGGTCACGATGTACCCCATCTCGCCTCCTCCCCCCCGTCACTTCGCCGCGAAGGCGGCGCGCAGGAAGCCGTCGCTCTTGCGCAGCATCTCGGCGCGTGCGCGGTCGTCGTCGAGCTGGTGGTCCAATCCCTCGTACACCACCAGCATCGAGGCCTTGCCCGCGCCGCGCAGCCTCTTGTCCATCAGCTTCGACTGGCCCACCCCGACGTTGAGGTCGCGGTCGCCGTGGAACAGCAGCACCGGCGCCTTGAAGCGGTCGGCGTGGCGCGCGGGCGAGCCCTTGCCGATATTCTCGCCCGAGCCGATCTGGCGTTCGACCATGGCGTGGTTGCTGAAGCCCTCGCTCTCCTGCTTGGTGCGGCCGAGGTCGGTCACCGGCGCGATCGCCACCACCGCCTTGAACAGGTCGGGGTCGACGACGTTGCTCTGCAACGCGGCATAGCCGCCGTAGGACCAGCCGACGATGCCGAGCTTGGCCGGATCGGCGATCCCCTGCTTGACCAGCCAGCGCCCCGCGTCGCTGACGTCGCCGATCGCCAGCTCCCACGAGCGGAAGCCGTTGTTGGCGAACCAGGCGTCACCGTAGCCGGTCGAGCCGCGGAACTGCGGCTGGAGCACCGCATAGCCCGAGGCGGCGAAGAACTGGACGAGCCAGTCGAAACCCCATTCGTCGCGATAGGCTGGCCCACCGTGCGGCATCACGATCGCGGGCAGCCCCTTGGTCGCGCCGCCGGGTGGCAGCGTGAGATAGGCGGGCACCATCGTGCCGTCCACCGCGGGGAACTTGACCGAGGTCATTTGGCCGAGCGGCACACCCTCCAGCTCGGGACGCGCCGCGATCAGCGGGTCGAGCGTGCGCTTGGCCTTGGTGTAGAGGTAATACATGCCGGGATCGACGTCGCTGCCGGCATAGACCAGCAGCCGGCTCTCGTCCGCGGTGGCACCGACCAGGCCGATCAGCGGCGACTTGGGCAGCGCCTTCGCCAGCTTGGCGGCGAGCGTCTTGTACTCCGGATCGAAATAGTCGGTCTGGCGACGATCGGTCACGTAGGTGGCGCCGATCACGCGCCCGTGCCGCCCGATCCGCGCGATTCCGCCGACATCGACCTCGGGATTGCTCCACACCAGGTTCGCCTTCATCGAACCGTCGAGCGCCACGCTGTAGAGCGCGAGTCGCCCGTCGAGCCGCCGGGTCGCGAACGCCACGTCGCGCGTGCCGTCGACCGCGAGCGGCTCGAGCACGCTGGGGCCGTCCTGGCGCGAGGTGCTGAACGGCTTCCACGCGTCCTGGCCGGTCGCGCGATAGCTGTAGACGGTGTCGCCCTTGAGCTCGCCGTCCTCGCGCCGCGGCATCGTCTCGCGGACGCGGATGTGGCCCTGGCCGTCGGCCAGCCAGTCCTCGGCGTCGGCCACCGGGCGCTCGATCAGCTGCGCCTTGCCCGTGCTGCTGTCGACCAGCTCGACGCCGAGCCCGTCGCGCGACACCGAGCTGGCGTTGAAGCCGTCACCTCGCTCCGGGATGAAGTCGCGCTGCATCAGCACCCAGCCGTCGCCCCCGCGCCAGTCGATCACGTCGCCGTCGAACTGGTTGAGGCGGGTCGCGCCGAGCCGGCTCTTGCGGCCGAGGTACAGCGGGTGGCCGCCGTCGGCGTCGAAGGCGAACAGCCGCGAATAGCCCACCTGCTTGTCGTAATAGTCGGCGACGCCGCGGAACTTGCAGACGAGCCGCGCGGAGGAGGCCCAGCCGCACATCGACGGGGTCAGTCGCTCGCCGTTGCCGAGGTCGACCATCTCCTCGCGCTGCTTCGCGACGTCGATCAACCGCACCGCGCTGCCGCGTCCCGAGGTCGCGCTGATATAGGCGATGTGCGCGCCGTCGGGCGCCAGGCTGACCTGGCCGACATGCTCGCGCGCGCCGAAGCGGCTCGCCAGATCGCCCGTGGTGGGCGCCGCCGGCGCCGACGCGCCGTCCGTCCCTGCCGGCGCCGCGCTCGCGGCCTGGCCGGCGAACCCCGCGAGCAGCGCGCACAGCGCCGCCCCCGTCTTCCCCTTCATCACATCTTCCCCCTGTTCCCCATCACAAATCTATCCGGCGCCGCGCGCGCCGCAAGGCCCGCGTGGACAGCGCTGAGCCAGCTTGGCATGAGGCGCCGGTATCCTCCCGGAGTACGTCCATGCGCCTGCGTCTCTCGTCCCTGTCCCTGCTCGCGCTCGCCGCGGCGAGCGCCGCCGCGGCGCAGACGGTGCCGACCGCGCCGATCGCCGAGCAGACACTCAAAGAGGTGACGAAAGAGTTATCGTCGGACGCGTACGAGGGCCGCGCGCCGGGCACCGCGGGCGAGGAGAAGACGGTCGCCTATCTCGCGAAGCGCTTCGCCGCGGCAGGGCTGAAGCCCGGGAACAAGGGCAGCTGGTTCCAGGACGTGCCGCTGGTCGAGCTGACCGCGCGCAACGTCTCGCCGCTCGTCTTCAAGGGCGCGGGCGCGCCGCTCAGCCTCCAGTACGGGCCGCAGATGGTGGTGGGCAGCCATCGCATTGCCCCAAGCGAGGAGGTGAAGGACAGCGACGTCGTCTTCGTCGGTTACGGCGTCAACGCGCCCGAGAAGGGATGGAACGACTATGCCGGGGTCGACGTGCGCGGCAAGACGGTGCTGATCCTCATCAACGATCCCGACTGGCGCACGCCCACCGTCGGCGGCACCTTCAACGGCCGCGCGATGACCTATTACGGGCGCTGGACCTACAAGTTCGAGGAGGCGGCACGACAGGGCGCCGCGGCCGCGCTGATCGTCCACCAGACCGAACCCGCGGCCTACGGCTGGAACGTGGTTCAGTCGAGCTGGACCGGCGCGCAGCAGGTCGCCGACGCGGCCGACGGCCATGCCGACCAGAGCGCAGCGATCGGCTGGATCCAGTACGACCAGGCGAAGGCGCTGTTCGCGCGCGAGAAGCTCGACTTCGACCAGCTCGCCGCCGCGGCCGCGCGCAAGGGCTTCCGCGCCGTGCCGCTCAAGGGTGTGACCGCCTCGGTGTCGTTCGACGAGACGGTGCGCAAGCACATGTCGCGCAACGTCGTCGGCGTGCTGCCGGGCAAGACCCGCCCCGACGACTACGTCCTCTACAGCGCGCACTGGGACCATCTCGGCCATTGCGAGGCCGCGCCCGACGGCGACGACATCTGCAACGGCGCGATCGACAATGCCAGCGGCACCGCCGCGCTGGTCGCGCTCGCCGAGGCCAACGCCAAGGCCGGGCCGGCGGCGCGCAGCCAGGTCTTCGTCGCGGTGACGGGCGAGGAATCGGGGCTGCTCGGCTCCGAATATTACGCCGCCAACCCGCTCTACCCGCTCGCGCGCACCGTCGGCGGGGTCAATATGGACGCGCTGTCGCTCGCCGGCCCGGCGAAGAACGTGGTGGTGGTCGGCAAGGGCAAGTCCGAGCTCGACGCGTACCTCGACGCGGCGCTCAAGGCGCAGGGACGCTATGCCTCGGACGAGCCCACGCCGGAGAAGGGCTTCTACTATCGCTCCGACCATTTCAGCCTCGCCAAGCGCGGCGTGCCGATGATCTATTTCGACGCGGGCGACGATCTGGTGGCGGGCGGCAAGGCCGCGGGCGCCGCCGCGGCGAAGGACTATGAGGAGCACCGCTACCACGGCCCCAAGGACGAATATGATCCGAACTGGAACTGGGCGGGGACGGTGCGGGACGTGCAGCTCTATTACTCGATCGGTCGCGCGCTGGCCGAGAGCGACGCCTGGCCCAACTGGGTCGCGGGCGACGAGTTCCGCGCGATCCGCGACCGCAGCCGCGCCACCGCGCGCTGAACAGGAGTGACGACCGTGTCCCGTACCCCGCTGCCCGAATGGGCGCCGCACCAGGCGGTGTGGATCGGTTTCCCGAGCCATCCCGAGCTGTGGCAGGACGATCTCGACCAGGCGCGCGACGAGGTCGCCGCCTTCGCGCGCGCGGTCCATGCCGAGGGGCGCGGCGAGCAGGTGCTGCTCGTCGCCGCCGACGCCGAGGCGGCCCCGGCGGCGCGCGCGCTCGCGCCCTTCGCCGAGGTGCTGGTGCAGCCGTTCGGTGACATCTGGCTGCGCGACACCGCCCCGATCGTCGACGGCGACGGGCGCGCGCGCGACTTCCAGTTCAACGGCTGGGGCGGCAAATACGACCTGCCCGGCGACGACGACATCGGCGCGCGGCTGGCGCGCGCGCGCGGGCTGATCGTGCTGCCGTGCGAGTGGGTGCTCGAGGGCGGCGCGATCGACGGCGACGGCACCGGTCTGGTCGTCACCACCGAGCAGTGCCTGCTCAACCCCAACCGCAACCCCGCGCTGACCAAGGAAGCGGTGGAGCGCCGGCTCGCCGCGGACCTGGGCTACACGCGCGTGCTGTGGCTGGGCGACGGGCTGCTCAACGACCATACCGACGGCCATGTCGACAACCTTGCGCGCTTCGTCGGCCCGAACCGGCTGGCGCTGCCGGTCGGCGCGGAGAACGACCCGAACTGGCGCGTCTACCAGGACGCCGCGGCGCGCGCGCGCGCCGCGGGGGTGGAGGTGGTCGAGATCCCCTCGCCCGGCCGCGTGCTACGTGACGAGGAGGTGGTGCCGGCGAGCTACATGAACTTCTACATCGGCAACGCCGCGGTGGTCGTTCCAGTGTACGGCACGCCACAGGATGAGGCGGGCGTCGCCGCCGTGCGCGCGCTCTTCCCCGATCGCGAGGTGGTCGGGCTGCGCGCCGACGCGATCCTGACGGGGGGCGGCAGCTTCCACTGCATCTCGCAGCAGATCCCGGCGTAAGAAGGGGTAGCGGGGCGCGGGAGGAGGCGGAACGAAGCCGGGGGTCGCTCTCTGCTAGCGGGTTACTCCTCCGCCCCTCCCGGCACCTCTCCACCATACTCCCCGCCCGTATCTCTCCGCCATCGCGCCTCTCCGCCCACCGTCCCTCTGCCTTTTGGCTCGTCGCCTCTCGCCCCCCCTCGTCATCCCCGCGCAGGCGGGGATCCATAGACGCTGACGTGGCGGCCCTTGCACGAGCGTCAGCGTGTCTGGATCCCCGCCTTCGCGGGGATGACGTTAGGGGCGTGAGGGGGAGGAACAGGGACGTGGATGGGGGGGAGCATGACCAGGCGGGCACGGAGCAGGCGTCGCCTCTCCCACTCACATCACCCCCGTGACGAACCCCGCGCGGCAGCCTAGCCTCGCCCCACCAAAACAGGGGGCAACATGCCGAGAATACTCGCCGTCACACTCGCACTCGCGCTCGCCGCCGGGGCCGGCGCGCAACAGCCGGCCCCGCCCGCGGCGTCCGCCACGCCCGTACCGACGCTCATCTACGTCCACGCCGGCCAGCTGCTCGACCGGCCCGGCGAGCGCCCGCGCGGTCCCAGCACCGTGATCGTGCGCGACGGCGTGATCGCCGAGGTGCGCGACGGGCTCGTCCCGCCGCCCGCGGGCGCGCGGCTGGTCGACCTGTCGCGTGAATTCGTCCTGCCGGGACTGATCGACATGCACGTCCACCTCTGGGGCATCGGCGGCGACCCGCTGCGCGAGCGGCTGACCCGGCTCAACACCGACTCGGCCGACGACCTGATGACGGCGGTGGTCAACGCGCGCCGCACGCTCGAGGCGGGCTTCACCACCGTGCGCGACCTCGGCGGTGATCCGCGCGGCATCCGCGCGCTGCGTGACGCGGTCGAGCGCGGCGACGTGGTCGGGCCGACGATCGTCAACGCCGGGTCGATGATCTCGGTGACCGGCGGGCACGGGGACGGCGGCAACGGACTCGCCGAGGAATGGGCCGACGCGGTGCACGCGCATCAGATCAACGTCTGCGACGGGCCGGACGACTGCCGCCGCGCGGTGCGCGCGCAGGTCGGGCTGGGCGCCCAGGTGATCAAGTTCGCTGCGACCGGGGGCGTGCTGTCGAACGTCGCCGGCGGGCTCGGCCGCGCGATGACGCCCGAGGAGATGCGCGCCATCGTCGAGACCGCGCACGCGCTGGGGCGCAAGGCCACCGCGCACAGCCACGCCGCCGAGGGCACCAAGGCGGCGCTGGAGGCGGGCGTCGACTCGGTCGAACACGCCAGCTACCTCGACGACGAGACGATCCGGCTGTTCAAGGCGCATAACGCCTATCTGGTGCCGACCGAGATCGCGCCGCTGGCGGCGCTCGCGCAGGCGCGCGCCGGTGCGCTGCCGCCGGCCACCATCCCCAAGGCCGAGGCGGCGGCGGCGGCGCTCCACGCCAACCACAAGAAGGCCTGGGCGGCGGGGGTGAAATTCGCCTTCGGCACCGACAGCGGCGTGTCGCGCCACGGCGACAACGCCACCGAGTTCGCGCACCTCGTCGACCTCGGCATGACCCCGGCGCAGGCGATCCGCAGCGCGACCGTCGCGGCGGCCGACCTGCTCGGCCGCGACGACCTGGGCGTGATCGCGCCGGGCAAGCGCGCCGACCTGATCGCGGTCTCCGGCTCGCCGCTCGACGACGTGCGTCGACTGGAGGCCGTCGACTTCGTCATGCACCGCGGGGTGGTGGCGAAGGGTGGGTGAGCGGAGAGTAAAACCCCTGACCCGTTCGTGCTGAGGAGGCACTGAGCTTGGCGAAGGGCCGTCTCGAAGCACCTGATGCCGCAGACGGTAAAGGCGCTTCGAGACGCGACTTCGACGGGCTCAGCCGCTCCTCAGCGCGAACGGAGCGCCACTCCCTCACTGCGTCCGCACCGCCACACTTGAGCCCGCGCGCGCACCCGGATAGACGCGCCCCCTCACCCGATCAGGGGCGAACCTCGCCGTCCGCCGCAGTGCGATTCGCCTGCGCCCGCGGGCGGCGTCATATTTTCGAGGAAGACAGTGAGATGGCGGAAGAGCGGGGCGAGGGCATGGGCGGCGGTGCGGTCGCGGCGGACGAGCTGCGGCTGCTGATCGAGCGCGCCGAGCGGCTCGAGGAAGAGAAGAAGGGCATCGCCGACGACATCAAGGACGTCTTCGCCGAGGCCAAGAGCCGCGGTTATGACGCCAAGGCGATCCGCCAGATCATGAAGATCCGCAAGCAGAAGCGCGAGGAGTACCAGGAGGAGCAGTCGATCCTCGAGGTGTACATGCAGGCGCTCGGGATGCTCTGATCGCCGAAACGGGTCACGATCGCTGCCGCGTTAACGGCTTCTTCGCGCCGCCGGTGGCATAGCCGCCATCTGGTTCAGCGATGAGGGAATGCGACGACGGTGCTCGCGGCGCTACAATCTGGCTTTCGCCCGCGCGAGGAGCGGATCACGGTCCTGATCCCGTCGCGGATGCGGCTGGGGGCGAAGTGGGTCGACGTCGTCATTCACAACGTTTCGTCGCGCGGGCTGATGGGCGGTTGCGACGAGCCGCCGCAGTCCGGCAGCTATGTCGAGATCCGCCGCGGCACGATCGTGATCGTCGGCCGCGTGCAATGGGCCAAGGGCCGCTTCTTCGGCATCAAGTCGCAGGAGCGGCTGTCGGTCAAGGCGCTGGTCGACGAGCCGCGGCTCGCCAGCCGGCCGCAGCAGAAAGCCGAGCCGGACGCCGGCGAGCGCCGCGCCGAGCGCCGCCTCGCGCACGAGGCGCAGATGGCGCGCCAGGTGGAGCGCTCGCGCGCCTTCGCCTCCGCCTTCCAGTTCATCGTGATGGCACTCGTCGGCGTGACGCTGGCGGTGATCGCGGCGCAGGGCGTCTACGGGCTGCTCTCGCGCCCGGCCGACGCGATCGGCGCGGCGCTCGAGGGGAAGTAGGGAGGCCGACTGGCGCCTGCACACGCTGTGCGGTGCGGACGCGTTCTCGCCGGACGATCGCGTGAAGGGATCAGCAGCGGCACCTGCGCCGACCTCCCACTTGCGTCATCCTGAACTCGTTTCAGGATCTACCGTCCCGCGAACGCCTCGCCTGTTGGGTCAGCGGCACAGTGGATCCTGAAACGAGTTCAGGATGACGGCGGGACGACGTCGACGATCGCGTCGACGGCGCACTCGCCTCAGCTCGGCGTGATCGGCGGCGATGCCATCTCGGCACGGATCTCCGCCACCAGGTCCTTGCGGCTGAGCTTGCCGATCATCGTCTTGGGCAAGGCGGCGCGCACCACCACGCGGTCGACGCGCTCGTGCTTGCCCAACTGCGGGTTGAGCCAGTCGCGCAGCGCCGCGCCGTCGATCGCGCCCGCCTCCTCGGTCAGGGTGACATAGGCGCGCGGCACCTCGCCGCGATAGGTATCGGCCATGCCGATCACCAGCGCCTCGCGCACCGCCGGATGATGGTAGAGGATCGCCTCGATCTGGCTCGGGAAGACCTTGAACCCGCCGACCGCGATCATGTCCTTGAGCCGGTCGACGATGGCGATGAAGCCGTCCGAGTCGATCGTGCCGACGTCGCCGGTGCGCAGCCAGCGCCGCCCCTGCGAGTCGAGCGCGAAGGTGGTCGCGTCGGCGTCGGGACGGTTCCAATAGCCCGCCATGATCTGCGGGCCCAGCGCGACGATCTCGCCGGGCTCGCCCGGCGGCGCCTCGCGCGTGGCATCCTCCTTGTCGACCAGCCGGATGCGGGTCGACGGCAAGGGCTGGCCGATCGTGCCGGGCTTCTGCGGCGGATCATAGGGGTTGGTGGTGAGCACGCCGGTGCTCTCCGACAGGCCATAGCCCTCCACCAGCGTCGAGCCGGTCGCCGCCTCCCAGCGCACCTTCAGCTCGGCGTTGAGCGGCGCGCCGCCCGAGATGCAGACGCGCAGGCTGGTCAGGTCGGTCTTGGCCAGCGAGGGATGGTCGAGCAGCGCCTGGTACATGGTCGGCACGCCCGGCAGCGAGGTCGGTCGCGTCCGCGCGATCGCGGCTAGCGCCTGGCCGGCGTCGAAGCGCGGCAGCAGCACCATCTCGCCGCCGGTCACGATCGTGCGGTTCATCACGCAGGTGTTCGCGAAAACGTGGAACAGCGGCAGCACGCCGAGGATGCGATCGGTCTGGTCCCGGTGCGGGTCGAGGCAGGCCACCTGGCGAGCGTTGGCCGAGACATTGGCATGGGTCAGCATCGCGCCCTTGGGCACGCCGGTGGTGCCGCCGGTGTACTGGATCAGCGCGACGTCGCGCTCGGGCGCGATTGCGGCAGGGGGCAGCGCGCCGTCGTTGGCGATCAGCTGCGAGAAAGCGAGCACGCGCGGGTCGGCCGGGCGCGGCGCCACCTCGCGCCGCTTCAGCAGGCGGTAGGCGACCGACTTGGCGGGTGGCAGCACACCCGCGACCGAGCCGACCACCAGCCGCTCGAGCCCGCTCTTGTCGAGCACCGCCAGCGCGTTGGGCAGCAGCGCGGTGGCGGAGAGGGTGAACAGCAGCCGCGTGCCCGAGTCCTCGACCTGGTGGCAGAGCTCGTCGACGGTGTAGAGCGGCGAGAAGTTGACGACGGTGCAGCCCAGCCGCAGCGCGCCGTGATAGGCCGCGAGATAATGGGGCGTGTTGGGCAGGAACAGCCCGATACGATCGCCCTTGCCATAGCCGAGCGCGGCAAGGCCGGTGGCGACACGCCGCACGCCGTCGGCGAGCTCGTCGTAGCTATAGTGGCGCCCGAGGAAGTCGATCGCGGGGCGCGAGCCGTGCTGGCGTACCGAATCCTCGAACAGGTCGATCATCGATCGCGGCGCGAAGCCGGTGGCCCAGGGCACCGGGTGGCAATAGGCGTCCTGCCAGGCGTGCTCGTCCGTCATTGACATCGCTGTAAGCAACCGCGCCGCCAGCGACAAGCGGTCAGCGTACCAGATATTCTCCGAGCAGGACGACCGCGGCGGCGAGCGGGCGCAGCGCGGGGGCGGCGTCGGCTGTCACGCGCGGCAGATGCGCGCCGTCGGCATGGATCGTGAGCGTGCCGATCATCGGCGTCTCGCGGTGCGCCATGGCGAGCAGCAGCAGCGCCAATCCGCCGATCACGGCGCGGCGGCGACGAAGGTCTGGCGGCTGGGTCATGACAGGACTCGCTGTGGTGTGTGCGGAGCTTAGCGTGGCCGTACCGATGCGGGAAGCGGGGGTGTAAGGAAGCGTCGCGCGCCGGCGCCGGATGAGACGTAGGGTTGCCTGGAGCCGTCATCATGCCAGTACGGCGCCCCCCTCCGCCGTTCCGTCGCCGGGGTTCGCCGAGACGCTCGTCGCTGACCGCGCCCGCTTCCTCCTCCGTCATCCCTGCGAAAGCAGGGATCCAGACGCGTGGAGCGCCGTGAGAAGAACAGAACGTCAGCGTGTCTGGATCCCCGCCTGCGCGGGGATGACGAATGGAGGGGTGAGACAACCGCTTTTCGACAGGTCTTCTGTACGAGGCGCCCAGCTCGGATCAGTCAGGCTCCCGCCCTCCACGCCGCGCCGCGCCACCATGGACCCAGCCCTAGCTGTCTCCAGCTCTCGACTAAGCCGCCGCGGCCCAGCGCACGCGATCGCGACCCGCCGTCTTGGCGGCGTAGAGCGCGTCGTCGGCGCGGCGATACAGTCGCTTCCACTCCGCCTCGGTCGCGATCGTGCCGCGCTCGCTGCCCAGCGAGGCGGTGACGGCGAGATCGAATGGCATCCGGGCCGCGCGCACCGCGCCGAGGATCTGGTCGGGCAGGTCGTCGCGCCCGGCGCCGGTCAGCACCGCGAACTCCTCGCCGCCCACGCGCGCCACCAGCGCGTCGTCGGGCACCACCGCGAGCAGCGCGCGCGCGAAGACGCGCAGCACCTCGTCGCCGCCGTCGTGGCCGAGCGTATCGTTGACCTGCTTGAAATGATCGATGTCGATCAGCACGAGCAGCTGGGGCTCGGCGCGCCCGATCGCCTCGCGCAGGAAGCTGCGGCGGTTCATCAGCCCGGTCAACGGGTCGCTGTCGGCGAGCAGCCGCGCCAGCATCTCCTGCTCGCGCGCGGCGTCCCGCTCCTCCACCACCAGCTTGATGCGCCACGCGATCACCAGCGCGCTGCATGACGCCTCGAGCGCCATCGCCAGCAGGGTCGAATTGTCGATGAAGAAGTTCCAGCGCACCAGCCCCGCCGCCTGCGCGACGCGCAGCCCGGCGAAAGCGAGCGGCGTGCCCCAGGCGAGCATGAACACGCGCGCGTGCGGCGTGTCGGCGCGCCAGCCGCGCCACAGCAGCGGCAGCGCCAGGGCTGCCACCGCGGCGAAGCTGGCGGTCAGCGCGGCGTCGAGCCAGTGCGATGCCCGGGGCATCAGCGTGCAATAGAGCGTCGCGGTCACCAGTACCGCACCGACCGACGACGTCGCCGTGCGCCCGACCCAGCCGGCGAACACGCGCGGGTGGAAGAAGCGCCGCGCGAACAGGATCGCGAAGCTGAGCGCCAGCGCCAGCAGCGCGGTGTTGAGCCGCAGCCGCAGGTTGTTGTCCATGCCCGTGAGCTGGCCGAGCAGCCCGGAGGAGCTGACACCATAGGCCAGCAGGCACAGCACCATCGCGCAATAGGGCGGGTGGAAGCGCTGGCGCAGCGCCGCGCCGAGCGCGAGGTTGGACATCAGCAGCGCCACGCACAGCCCGGCGAAGGCGGCGTAGAAGGCGGCCATCGCCACCTCCATCCGCGTCGACTGCGCCGGCGTCGCGACGCGCGGGTCGATGACGATGCCGCGCGTGACCGGCGCGCCGCGAACATGCCACAGCAGCGCGACGGGCCGCGCGGCATGATCCGGCAGCGCCAGCTCGAACACCGCGCCGAGCTTGAGCCGCTGCCACGCGGTCGCGCTGGTGAAGCCGGTCGAGCGTGTCGTGCCGTCGGCGTAGCGGACGTGGAGCGTCGCGGCGTCCTGCCAGACGCTGGCGGAGCGGATCAGCGAGCCGCGCGCGATCACGGGCAGGCGCGGCGCGAGCACCCAGTAATCGCCCGGTCCGGCGCTCCGCTGGTCGCTGGTGCAATCGAAGCCGCGCGGATCGGCGAGCACCGCGGCGGCACGTTCATGGGGCAGCGCGTGGCGGAAACAGGTCGCGAGCGGCGTCCCCGCCAGCGCCGCGGCCGGGGGCGCGAGCGCGACAAAGGCGCCGAGCAGAGCGAGCGCGCGCGCGATCCAGCGGATGACCGTCCCCCCGTTCATGACAATCGGCGTAACAGGGCCAACCCGAAGGGAAGGTTAACGGCGCGATCATATGTTGCGTGATGCGACGAGAAAAAGCGCGCGTCGCCGCCGCACCTGCCCAGGTCATGTCGGACTGTGTCGCTTCACTGGAGCGGAAGGCAACGGGAGGCAACGTAGCCAGCCGTCGTAAAGGGTGTTCCCCGGCGGAGGCCGGGGCCGAGCCGGGGACGGTCATGGCTCTCACCACCACCTTCCCACCCGGACCTCGGCCTTCGCCGGGGAACAATGTTCCATGCGAGGAGAGTGTCACCTCTCTGGACGGCGGCGGGGAACGCTCGTCCCCCGCCCCCTCGTCAGCCCTCGCCTCAGCCCGCCTCGACCGGCGCGGCCTTACCGCCCTTCTTCTTGCCCGGCTTCTTCGGCGCGGCGGGCTCGATCGCGAAGGAGAGCGCGCCCTCCTTCAGCTTCACCGTCACCTCGCCGCCGTGGACCAATTTGCCGAACAGCAGTTCCTCGGCGAGCGGCTGCTTGATCTTCTCCTGGATCAGGCGACCCATCGGACGCGCGCCGTACAGCTTGTCATAGCCCTTGTCGGTCAGCCACTTCTTGGCCTCGTCGTCGAGCTTGATGTGGACGTCGCGGTCGGCCAGCTGGAGCTCCAGCTGGAGGATGAACTTGTCCACCACGCGCGCCACCACCTCGGGCGGCAGGTAGCCGAACGGCACGATCGCATCGAGCCGGTTGCGGAACTCGGGCGTGAACATCTTCTGCACCGCCTGCTCGTCCTCGCCCTCGCGGGTGAGGTTGCCGAAGCCGACCGTCTCGCGCGCCATGTCCGCCGCGCCCGCGTTGGTCGTCATGATCAGGATGACGTTGCGGAAGTCGACGGTCTTGCCGTGCTGGTCGGTGAGCCGCCCGTTGTCCATCACCTGCAAGAGGATGTTGAACAGATCGGGGTGCGCCTTCTCGATCTCGTCGAGCAGCAGCACGCAGTGCGGGTTCTGGTCGACCGCGTCGGTCAGCAGGCCGCCCTGGTCGAAGCCGACATAGCCCGGGGGCGCACCGATCAGCCGGCTGACCGAGTGGCGCTCCATATACTCGCTCATGTCGAAGCGCTGGAGCGGGATGCCCAGGATGGTCGAGAGCTGCTTGGCCACCTCGGTCTTGCCGACGCCGGTCGGGCCGGAGAAGAGATAGTTGCCGATCGGCTTCTCCGGCTCGCGCAGCCCCGCGCGCGCCAATTTGATCGCCGACGACAGCTTCTCGATCGCGGCATTCTGGCCGAACACCACGCGCTTCAGGTCGGTCTCGAGCGTCTCGAGCTGCTTCTTGTCGTCGGTCGACACGCTCTTCGGCGGGATCCGCGCCATCGTCGCGATCACCGCCTCGATCTCCTTGGCGGTGATCGTCTTCTTGCGCTTCGACGGCGGCACCAGCATCTGCATCGCGCCGACCTCGTCGATCACGTCGATCGCCTTGTCGGGCAGCTTGCGGTCGTTGATGTAGCGCGCGCTCAGCTCCACCGCCGACTTGATCGCGTCGGGCGTGTACTTGACCGAGTGATGGTCCTCGAACGCCGAGCGCAGGCCTGCGAGGATCTTGATCGTGTCCTCGATCGAGGGCTCGTTGACGTCGATCTTCTGGAAGCGCCGCAGCAGCGCGCGGTCCTTCTCGAAGTGGTTGCGGAACTCCTTGTAGGTGGTCGAGCCGATGCAGCGGATCGTGCCGCCGGACAGCGCCGGCTTGAGCAGGTTGGACGCGTCCATCGCGCCGCCGCTGGTCGCGCCCGCGCCGATCACGGTGTGGATCTCGTCGATGAAGAGCACCGCGTCGGGCAGCTTCTCCAGCTCGTTGACCACCGCCTTGAGCCGCTCCTCGAAGTCACCGCGGTAGCGGGTGCCGGCGAGCAGCGCGCCCATGTCGAGCGAGTAGATCACCGCGGGCTTGAGCACCTCGGGTACGTCGCCCTCGACGATCTTGCGCGCCAGCCCCTCCGCGATCGCTGTCTTCCCGACGCCGGGATCGCCGACATAGAGCGGGTTGTTCTTGGAACGCCGGCACAGGATCTGCACCGTGCGGTCCACCTCTGCCATGCGGCCGATCAGCGGGTCGACCTTGCCGACCTTCGCTTTCTCGTTGAGGTCGACGGTGAACTGCTTGAGCGCGCTCTCGCCCTTCTTGCCCGACGTGTCCGCCTTCTCCTTCTTCTCCTCCTCGGCCGCGCCCTTCACGCTGGTGGCCTCGGGGGTGGCGGCGCCCTTGCCGACGCCGTGGCTGATGAAGCTGACCGCGTCGAGGCGGCTCATGTCCTGCTGCTGGAGGAAATAGACCGCGTAGCTCTCGCGCTCGGAGAAGAGCGCGACCAGCACGTTGGCGCCGGTCACCTCGTCGCGGCCGGACGACTGGACGTGCAGGATCGCGCGCTGTACGACGCGCTGGAAGCCCGAGGTGGGCGACGGGTCGGTCGTGGCGTCGACGCGCAGCGCGCCGAGCTCGGTGTCGAGGTAATGCGCGACCGTGGTCTTGAGCTCGCCGAGGTCGACGCCGCACGCGGACATCACCTGGCTGGCGTGCTCGTCGTCGATCAGCGCGAGCAGCAGGTGCTCCAGCGTGGCATATTCATGGCGGCGCGAGGAAGCGGCCTCGAGCGCCTTGTGCAGCGTGGTCTCGAGAGCGCTGGCGAATGAGGGCATCAGATTACTCCTAGCGAGCCGCGTGAGGACACGCGGCCCATCGTCACGAATGTCGTGATTGATTGGCCCCGCATCAAGCGCTGGCCTCCGCACCGGGAGCGATCGTTCGCCAGCCCAGTGCGCCAGCGTTCATCGCTTGAATAGCGCGTCCGCGCTTGCGCGATGGTTAACGGCCCCGTCTATTTTGCGCCGGACCCGCGCGATCTCGCCCTCCAGCGCGTCGGCGCGCGCCTCCAGCTCGATGACCGAAAGTCGGTCGAGATCCTCGCGCAGCAGCGCGGCGAGCGGGTCGTCCCGCTGCGGGCCGAGGATGTCGTCTAGGTCCATGTGCGGATCGTCCTACCGGGGCGGCGCGGAGTCAAGCCGCGGCGAACCCGAGTGTGGCGTGCGCGTTGACGCCCTCGCCGCGCCGGCCATAAGGCGGGGAAGACGCCAGAATGAAAGGGTTGCCCTAGCGATGACCGACCTGCCCGAGGTGATGCTGGCGATCGATCCCGCGGAGTCCGGCGGCCCGGAGGTCCTGGTGCCGGTCGAGCGCGCGGTGCCGCGACCGGGCGCGGGCGAGCTGCTGGTGCGAGTCGCCGCGGCGGGGGTCAACCGTCCCGACGTGCTGCAGCGCCAGGGCAACTATCCCCCGCCCCCCGGCGCGCCGAGCGTGCTCGGGCTCGAGCTGGCGGGCGAGGTGGTGGCGCTCGGCGACGGCGTGGAGCCGGTGCTGCTCGGCCAGCCGGTCTGCGCGCTCGTCGCGGGCGGCGCTTACGCCGACTATGCGCTGGTGCCCGCGGGCCAGGCGCTGCCCGTGCCCGAGGCGCTGTCGATGACCGAGGCGGCGGCGCTGCCCGAGACGCTCTACACGGTATGGACCAACCTCTTCGAGCGTGCCTTCGCGATGGAGGGCGACACCGTGCTGGTGCACGGCGGCACCAGCGGCATCGGCACGATGGCGATCACGCTCTCCAACCTCTTCGGGCTGGAGATCATCGTTACCGTCGGCTCGGACGAGAAGGCCGCGGCGGCGCGGCGGCTCGGCGCCGACCATGCGATCAACTATCGCTCGGAGGATTTCGTCGCGCGCGTCCGCGACATCACCGAGGGGCGCGGCTGCGCGGCGGTGCTCGACATGGTGGGCGGCGACTATGTGCCGCGCAACCTCCAGTGCCTCGCCGAGGACGGCCGCCACGTCTCGATCGCGGTGCAGCGCGGCGCCAACGCGACCGTGCCGTTGTTCGAGATCATGCGGCGGCGGCTGACGCTGACCGGCTCGACGCTGCGCGCGCGCGACGCCGGCTTCAAGGCGCTGGTCACCGACGAGATCGCGCGCACGGTGTGGCCCTTCGCCGCGGCGGGCAAGCTCAAGCCGGTGATGGACCGCAGCTTCCCGCTGGCGGAGGCCGCCGAGGCGCACCGGCGGATGGAGAGCGGCGACCATATCGGCAAGATCGTGCTGACGATGGGGTGAGCGGCCCTTAGGTCCTCCCCGCATGGCGGGGAGGGGGACCAGCCGAAGGCTGGTGGAGGGGGGCGTCCGCATACGAGGCGGTGCGTTCGCGGAGATCCCCCTCCACCACTCGCCTACGGCGAGCGGTCCCCCTCCCCGTACCGGGGAGGATCTTGCCCTCAATCCTCCGCGATCAGGCTCGCCTTGCCCGTGTCGCGCATGCGCAGGTAGACCAGCAGCGACACGCCGATCATCACCGTGACGTACCAATAGAAGCCCTGCTCCCAGCCGTGCTGCTTGAAGCTCAGCGCGACATATTCCGCCGTTCCGCCGAAGATCGTGTTGGCCAGCGCGTAGGGCAGCGCCACCCCCAGCGCGCGGATGTGCGCGGGGAACAGCTCCGCCTTCACCACCGCGTTGATCGAGGTATAGCCGGTAACGATCACCAGCGCCGCCATCACCAGCAGCCCCGCGACGGTCGCGTCGCGCGTGTGCTCCAGCGCGGAGAAGATCGGATAGGTGAACAGCACGCCCGCCACGCCGAACGCGACCATCAGCGGCTTGCGCCCGATCCGGTCGGACAGCCCGCCCGCGACCGGCTGGAGCAGCATGAAGGCGAACAAGGTCACCGCGTTGATCTGGGTCGCGGTCTCCTTGGAGAAGCCCGAGGTGTTGACCAGAAACTTCTGCATGTAGATCGAGTAAGCGTAGAAGGCGAGCGTGCCCCCGGCGGTGAGCAGCATCACCAGCGCCGTCTCGCGCGGATGGCGGCGCAGCAGCGTGCCGAAGCCCGACTTGGGCGCGTCGCTCGCCTTGACCTTCTCGAAACTCTGCGTCTCGGCCAGCCCGCGGCGCAGCCAGAACACCACCAGCGCCAGCACCGCGCCAATCGCGAAGGGGATGCGCCAACCCCAGCTGGTCAGCGCCTGCTCGCTCATCACCGATTGCAGCACCACCAGCAGCAGGATCGCGAGCAGCTGCCCCGAGATCAGCGTGACATACTGGAATGACGAGAAGAAGCCGCGCCGCTCCTTGCCCGCCATCTCGGACAGATAGGTCGCGCTGGCGCCATATTCGCCGCCGACCGACAGCCCCTGCATCAGCCGCGCCAGCACCAGCAGCGCGGGCGCGCCATAGCCGATCGTCTCGATGCCGGGGGAGCAGGCGATGATCAGCGAGCCGGTGCACATCAGCGTCACCGACAAGGTCAGCCCCGCCTTGCGCCCGCGGCGATCGGCGTAGATGCCCATGATCCACGCGCCGATCGGGCGCATCACGAAGCCCACCGCGAACACCGCCGCCGCGCTCAGCAGCTGCGCGGTCGGATCGTCCTTGGGAAAGAAATGCCTGACGAAATAGAGCGTGAACGCGGAATAGACGTACCAGTCGAACCACTCGACCAGGTTACCGGTCGAGCCGCCGATAATCGACTTGAGCCGGCCGGCGACGGGGGCGGCCTCGGGGGCGGTGGGCGGCGCGACGGCCATGGCGTCTCTCCTCATCGTGTGTACGTTATCGCGTCGGTGGTGGAGGCGCCAACAATCCTCCCGCTTGGCGGGGAGGGGGACCGCCGCGCGCCAGCGCGGTGGTGGAGGGGGCTCCCCGCGAAGTGCAGCGCCTGCGGAAGCCCCCCTCCACCAGCCTGCGGCTGGTCCCCCTCCCCGTGCCGGGGAGGATCGTCGAACTGCCCCATCAGAACCGCAGGCTCAGCCACGCTGCGAGGAAGTCCGAGCTATTATACCCCGCCCGCGTCAGCGCGTCCTTGGCGATCAGATGCTCGTAGCGCCCGGTGACGCTCACCCGCGGCGTCACCGCCCAGATCGCCTGGAAGCGCATCAGGTCGGCGATGCGCCTCCCCGCCACGTCCTGCGTGCCGGCGAAGGCGGCGCCCGAGGCGCGGTACACCGCGTCCTTCTCCGTCGCGCGCCACGCCATCGTGTACTCGCCCGTGACGCGCAGCGCCTTGACCGGGCTGAACGAGACGTTGGGCGAGACCGACATCAGGTTGGTCGGCGTCAGAAACAGCTGGTAGCTGTAGTAGATGTTGTTGCCGTAGAGCCCGCTCGCGGTGCGCAGCGTGCCGCCGTCATAGGCGCCCCCGCCGCTGGCATAGTCGAGGTGGACCCCGACCCGCGGCGCGCTCGCCGCCTTGCCGAGGCGGTAGGTCTGCGCGACGAAGGCCTGCCACGCGCTGATCGGGCGATCCCCGAACGTGCCGCCCTGATGGTTCACGGTCCAGTCGACCGTGACCGGCCCGGCGTCGCCGTAGAGGTGGAGGCCGTAGAACATCCGCTCCTCGCGCGCGACCGTGCCGTTCCAGCTCGCCGCGCGGTTGCGCAGCCGCCAGACGAAGGGGTCGAAGAACAGCTTGGAGCCGCCGAGGAAATCGCTCGGCACCGCATAGCCGAAAGTGACGCCGCTGAAGCGCCGCGCGCCGTCGGTGCGGTCGTCGCTCAGCTGCTGCTGGCCGTAGGCGATGTAGCGCAGGTCGAACACGTCGGCGCGCACGCGCCGGCCGCGCGCATAGGCGCGGACGCCGTCGAGCACGAAGTGGAGCGTGGGATCGTCGCGCACCGAGGTGAGCAGGTTGGGCCCGTCGGAGAATTCCTGCCGCCCGGCGCGCACGCCCACGGACGCGCCGCCGATCGTGCCATAGACCTCGCCGAAGCCCTGCGACAGCGTCAGCGCGTTGCGCAGGTTGCCCGCGGGCGTGCCGATGTTGACGCCGTCCACCCGCGCCTTGGCGAGCTCGCCGAAGACGCGGACATGCTCGCCGAGGTGGAGGTCGGCGCCGGCGAAGACGCGCAGCCGCTCCTGCCGCTGCGCCGCGCGGTCGCGCAGGTCGGGGTTGGTGGTCGCCTGGACGCGGTAGCGGAGCTCGCCCGAGAGCGAGAGATAGACCGAGCCGTCCTCAGTCAGCGGCAGATACTTGAGCCGGTCGAGCGGGTCGTCGCGCTGGTCCGCATCGGCCATCGCGCGCCAGTCCTCGGCCCAGCGCGAGACGTTGTACTTGCCCTGCGCGGTGCCCTCGCCGATCCCGGCAGCGGGGTATTCCGACGCGATCGGCGTCGCGGGCGCGGCCTTGCCGCCGCCCACGGGAGCGCCCGCCTGCGCGCCCGCGGGCGCCGCCGCCAAAAGCGCGGGGGCGAGCAGCGCGCTCGACATCAGTGAAACTCGTATCATGACCTCTCCACGGGCTGGCGGCTCGACCCGGCGTGACGGCGGCCGTCGCTCTCGCGGCCATCGTACGTCGCCGCGACCGGGCGGGCGAAAACACGCTCATCCTAGGATTTCCGCGGCTCTGGGCACGACGAGGCGCGGGTTTCCGCATGGTCTCGGCGACCCCGATGCGGTATCCCGCACGCGTGTTCCCACCGCGTCGCCCCGGTCTGCTGCTCGCCGCGCTCGCGGTCGTGCTGCTCGGCGCGCTGTTCTATCTCGCCGCGGCGCACGTGACGCGGCAGCGCGCGCTCGACCGGGTGGAGGACGAGGCGCTGCGCACCGCGCGCCAGCAGGCGCGGCTGATCGACAGCGAGCTCGCCAAGTTCCGCCTGCTGCCGATCGTGCTGAGCGAATATGGCGACCTGCGCGACGCGCTGGTGCAGGGCGCCGCCTCCCGCGCGGCGACGCGGCTCGACGACAAGCTCGCCTCGCTCGCGCGGCGCACCGGCGCGCCGGTGATCTACGCGATCGACTCGCGCGGCCTCACCGTCTCCGCGTCCAACGCCGCCGGCGCGCAGAGCTTCGTCGGCCACGACTACCGCTTCCGCCCCTATTTCCAGCAGGCGATGCGCGACGGCGCGGCGGAGCATTTCGCGCTCGGCAACGTCAGCGGGCGGCCCGGGCTGTTCATGGCGCGGCGGATCGACGGCGCCGCGGAGCCGCTCGGCGTCGTGGTGGTGAAGGTCGAGTTCGACGCGATCACGCGCGCCTGGGCCAATGATCCCGGCGAGACCCTGCTCGCCGACGAGCGCGGCATCGTGCTCGCCGCGACCGACCCGCGCGCCGCGCTCCACGTGCTCGCGCCGCTGCCCCCCGCGACGCTCGCCGCGATCCGCCGCACCGGCCAGTTCCTCGATCGCCCGCTCGCGCCGACCCGCTACCGCCTCGCCGGCAGCGACGCCGTCGCGCCCGATGGCGCGCCGCTGCGCCTCACCGCGGTGCCCGCGGCACATGCGGGCTGGCGGCTGCTCCATCTCGTGCCCGTCACGCGCGCGCTGCGCGACGCCGCCAATCTCGCGCGACTCGCCACCGCCACCGCGGTGCTGCTGATGGCGCTGGTCGCGGCGCTGTGGCTGTGGCGGACCAGCCGGATCGCGCGCGCCACGGCGGATCGCGCCCGGCTCGAGCAGGCGGTGGCGGCGCGCACCGCCGAGCTCAGCGCGGCGATGGCGCGGCGCGAGGACGCCGACCGCCGCTTCCGCGCCGCGCGCGAGGAGCTGGCACAGGCCAACCGGCTCGCCTCGCTCGGCTCGATCACCGCGGGGCTAGCGCATGAGATCAACCAGCCGGTGGCGACGATCCGCACGCTCGCCGAGAACGCGCGCCACCATCTCGCGCAGCAGCGCACCGAGCGCGTCGCCGCCAACCTCGACAGCGCAGTGGCGCTGACCGAGCGGATCGGCACGATCACGCAGGAGATGCGTCGCTTCGCCCGCCGCGGCAGCGGCACCGCGGGACCGATCGCGCTCGACGACGTGATCGACGGCACGCGGCTGCTGGTGGGCGACCGCCTGCGCGCCGCGCGCGTGGCGCTCGACTGGCCCCCGCCGGGACAGCCGAACGTGTTCGCCGGACGCGTGCGGCTCGAACAGGTGCTGGTCAATCTGATCAACAACGCGGTCGACGCGCTCGCCGGGCGCGCCGACCCGCGCGTCGCGCTGACCGTGACGACGAGGGAGGAGTGGGTGGAGCTGACCGTGGCGGACAACGGGCCGGGGATCGACCCGGCGCTGGGCGACGAGGTGTTCAGCCCCTTCGTCACGGGGCGCCCCGACGGGCTCGGGCTCGGGCTCGGCATCGCGCGCGACATCATCGCGCAGTTCGACGGCACGCTGCGGATCGTTCCCTCGCCGCTCGGCGGCGCGGCGTTCCGCGCGACGGTGCGACGCGCATGAGCGAGTCACCGCTCCGCGTCGTGCTGATCGACGACGACGATGGCCTGCGCACCGCGCTGGCCGACAGCTTCGCGATCGCCGGCATCGACGTCGAGCCGTATGGCGACGCGCGCGCAGCGCTGGCGCAGCTCGACGCCGATTTCCGCGGCATCGTCGTCAGCGACATCCGCATGCCCAGGATGGACGGCCATGCGCTGTTCGAGGAGGTGGCGGCGCGCGATCCCGAGCTGCCGGTGATCCTGATGACCGGCCACGGCGACATCGCGATGGCGGTGGCCGCGCTCAAGCAGGGCGCGTTCGACTTCATCGCCAAGCCCTTCGCCGCCGACCATCTGATCGCCAGCGCGCGCCGCGCGCTCGAGATGCGCCGGCTGGTGCTGGAGAACCGCCGGCTGCGCGTCGCCGCGGCCGAGGCCGAGACGCATTACCCGCTGATCGGCGACACGCCCGCGATGGTGCGGCTGCGCGACACGATCCGCCAGCTCGCCGACGTCGACGTCGACGTGCTGGTCGAGGGCGAGACCGGCACGGGCAAGGAGCTGGTCGCGCTGCTGCTGCACCGCTGGAGTCACCGTCGCGCGCGCCAGTTCGTCGCCGTCGACTGCGCCGCTTTGCCCGACGCGGTGGCGGACGAGGCGCTGTTCGGCAGCCGCGCCCAGCCCGGCCGGGTCGCCGACGCCGACCGCGGCACGCTCTTCCTCGACGAGATCGACAGCATGTCGCCCGCGCTCCAGGGCAAGCTGCTGCGCGTGGTCGAGGAGCGCGAGCTGCCCCAGCCCGGCGGCGCGCCGCGCGTGGTCAACCTGCGCGTCGTCGCCGCGGCCAAGACCGATCTCGCCGCCGCGGTGGCCGAGGGACGGTTCCGCGCCGATCTGCTCTACCGGCTGGAGACGGTGCGGCTGCGCATCCCGCCGCTGCGCGAGCGCCGCGCCGACGTGCCGCTGCTGTTCGCCTATTTCCTCGGCGAGGCGGCGGAGCGGTTCGGGCGGGAGCGGCCCAACATCGACCCCGCGGTAGAGGCGCGGCTCGTCGCCGACGACTGGACCGGCAACGTCCGCGAGCTGCGCAACTATGCCACGCGCGTCGTGCTCGGGGTGGCGGAGGGGACGCCGAGCGCGGCCGACCAGCTGCCGCTCGCCGAGCGCGTCGACCGTTTCGAGGCGGCGACGATCCGCGCCGCGCTCGACCGGGTGCGCGGCGACGTCGGCGCCGCCGCCGCCGAGCTTCAGCTCCCGCGCCGCAGCCTCTATGACAGACTACAGCGTCACGGCATCGAGCCGGCGGCGTTCCGCCAGCGCGAGTGATCCTGCCCCGATGCGTCTCCTGTTCCTGTTCGCTTCCCTTCTCCCCGCCGCGCTGCTCGCCGCCGTTCCCGCCGCGGCCGAGCCGACATTGCTCGAGGTCGACCAACGGCTCGCCGCGATCGCGTGGCGGCTGACGACGGCCAACGCGCCCTTGTGCCGCGACCAGCAGCCGGTGATCGGCGCCACCCTCCACGCCGCCGACCAATATCCCCCCGCGTTGCGTGCCGCCTTCGCCGCGCCGGTGGCGGTCGAGCTGGTGGTGCCGGCCGCCCCGGCGGCGACCGCGGGGGTGGCGGCCGATGACGGGCTGATCGCGATCGACGGCACCGCGGTCGCGGCGCCGGCCGGCGGTGACTCGACGACGAGCGTGACTCGCGATGCGGCGCAAGCGCTGCTCGCGTCGCGCCCCCCGACCGCACCGCTCGCGCTGACGCTCCGCCGTGCCGGCGCCGAGCGGTCGGTGACCGTGCAGCCGCGGGTGGGCTGCCGCGTCGAGTTCGAGGTGCTCGCGGGCAACAAGCTTGGTGCCTCGTCCGACGGTCGCGTGGTGCAGGTCGGCGGGAGATTGTTCGAGCTGTTCGGCGACGATCAGGTAGCGGTGGTGGTCGCGCACGAGCTGGCCCACGCCATCCTGCGCCACCGCGCGCGGCTGGAGGCGGCCGGCGTTAAGTGGGGGCTGTTCGCCGAACTGGGTCGCAACGGCCGGCTGTTCCGCCAGACCGAGACCGAGGCCGATCTGCTCGGCGCCTATCTGCTCCGCAACGCGGGCTGGGACCCGCAGCTGGCGGTGCGCTTCTGGCGCGAGGAGGGCGGCAAGATCGACGGCGGCTTCTTCCGCAGCCGCACCCACCCGTCCGCCAAGGCGCGCGCCGACGCGATCGCGACCGAGCTGGCGACGATGCCCGCGAACGCGCCGCTGCCCTATGCACCGCCGCTGCTGGCGAAGCGCGACGCGCCGCTGGGGTGAGCGACGGAGGGCGGGCGGATGGCGCGACAGGTGAGGGGATGCGCCTCCTGCCTCTGCCGTCATCCCGGACTTGTTCCGGGATCCACTCGTCCGCGAGCGGAACGCCTTCCGAGTACGCGGACCGGTGGATTCCGGAACAGGTCCGGGATGACGGCGCGGGTTTGAGGATACGGGAGAAAGACTCAGAGAAAGCGCGCGAGGACGCGCGCCCGCCGCCTTATCACCCCCCCGAGTCGCGCTCGATATCGGCCCCCACCGCCGACAGCTTCTCCTCGAGCCGCTCATAGCCGCGGTCGAGGTGGTAGACGCGCGCGACGCTGGTCTCGCCCTCCGCCACCAGCCCGGCGATGATCAGGCTCATCGACGCGCGCAGGTCGGTCGCCATCACCGGCGCTCCGACCAGGCGATCGACCCCCTTCACCACCGCGGTGCGGCCGTGCACCTGGATGTCCGCCCCCATCCGCGCCAGCTCGGGCACGTGCATGTAGCGGTTCTCGAAGATCGTCTCGGTCAGCACGCTGGCGCCCTCGGCCTTGCACAGCATCGCCATGAACTGCGCCTGCATGTCGGTCGCGAAGCCCGGGTAAGGTGCGGTGGAGAGCGTCAGCGGCGCCAGCTTGCCCTCGCTCGTCACCACGATCGAGTCGCGCCGCTCCTCGATCCCCACGCCCGCCGCGCGCAGCGCGTCCAGCGTCGCGCCCATGTCGGCGGCGTTGACGTTGGCGAGCTCGACCGTGCCGCCGGTCACCGCCGCGGCACAGGCGTAGCTGCCTGCCTCGATCCGGTCGGGCATCACGCCATACGTGGCGCCGTGCAGCTCGGCGACGCCCTCGATCTCGAGCGTCTCGGTGCCGATCCCCTCGATACGCGCGCCCATCGCGACGAGGCAGCGGCACAGGTCGACGATCTCGGGCTCGCGCGCGGCGTTCTCGATGCGGCTGCTGCCCCGCGCGGTCACCGCCGCCATCAGAACGTTCTCGGTCGCGCCCACCGACACGATCGGGAAGGTGTAGCGCCCGCCCTCGAGGCGGCCGCCCGGCGCGGTGGCGGTGACATAGCCGGCCGACATCTCCAGCTCGGCGCCGATCGCCTGGAGCGCCTTGAGGTGCAGGTCGATCGGGCGATTGCCGATGGCGCAGCCGCCCGGCAGCGAGACCCGCGCCTGCCCCGCGCGCGCCAGGATCGGGCCGAGCACCAGGATCGAGGCGCGCATCTTGCGCACGATGTCATAGGGCGCCTCGGTCGAGCTGAGCTGGCCGGCGCGGATCGTCATCACGCGGCCGAAATCCTCCGGCCGGCTGCCCTCGATCGTGGTCGAGGCGCCGAGCTGGTTGAGCAGATGGCCGAAGCCGTCGACGTCGGCGAGCCGCGGCAGGTTGCGCAGCGTCAGCGGCTCGTCGGTGAGCAGGGCGCAGGGCATCAGCGTCAGCGCGGCGTTCTTGGCGCCGGAGATGGGAAGACGACCGTTCAGGCGGTTACCGCCGCGGATAAGAATGCGATCCATCGCCCCGCTCTATCGAAGCCCCGCGCGGTCGCCAAGGATGAGCGAACATGGTGACCCCCGCGTGCGCTTGATCGGTTTTAATGCACGTTGGTCGATTGCCCGCGTAACGAACGCACAGATCAAGGGGATATCCACCGGGTGCCAGCGCGTAGCCTCGCCGACAGGATCGGCGACATGATAATCCTCACCGCGCCCGAGCGCGCGGCGCTAGACCAGCTGGGTGAGCGCGAGCGCACCGTCCGCAAGGGGATGACGCTGGTGCGGGAGAATGAACGCTCCACCGAGCTGTTCGCGCTGAAGAGCGGCATGCTGATCGCCTATGTTTTGCTGGACGACGGCAGCCGGCAGATCCTGCGCTTCATCTTCCCCGGCGACCTCACCGGCATGGCGGTGATCGCCTTTGGCAAGGCGCCGCACGCGCTCCTCGCGCTGGCGGACAGCGTGGTGGTGCCGATCGACCGCACGCAGGTAGCCGACATCGTCTTCCGCTTCCCCCGCGTCGCGCTGGCGCTCGCCGCGCTCGAGCAGGTCGAGCGCGCGACGCTGACCGATCGTCTCGCCGGTTTGGGTCGGATGTCGGCGCGCGCGCGCGTCGCGGCGGTGCTGCTCGACCTGCGCGACCGCATCCGCCGCCAGGACGAGAACACTGGCGACACCTTCGCGCTGGGGCTGACGCAGGAGGAGATCGGCGACGCCACCGGTCTCACCGCGGTGCACGTCAACCGCATGCTGCGCCAGCTCGAGGAGCAGGGACTGATCGCGCGCTCGGGCGGCCGGGTGACGCTGCTCGACGAAGCGCGGCTGATGCGCAGCGCCAACCACGTCGACCGGCTCGCCGCGGTCGACCTGAGCTGGTTGCCAGGGCCGAGCGGGGGGTAGCGCGGCGGCGGCGACGCTCGCTTGCCAGCTCTCTGCCGTCATCCTGAACTGGTTTCAGGATCCACTGTGCCGCGCGTTCAACGACCGTCGCGCTCGCAAAACAGTGGATGCTGACCCAAGTTCAGCATGACGTCAGCGAACGGAGCGAGGCCGTCTCGTCATAGTCCCCGCGCGTCGCGCTACCGCCGCACCCCGCTCGCCGCCAGCTCCGCGTCGATCGCCGCCACCAGCCGCGCCAGCCCCGCCTCGTCGCGCGCCTCGGCGCGCAGGGTCAGCGCCGCCTGAGTATTCGACGCGCGCAGCAGCCACCAGCCGTCGTCGACCGACACGCGCACGCCGTCGGTACGATCGACGCGCGCGGCAGCGGCGTCGAGCCGCGCCGCCACCTCGGCCACCACTGCGAGCTTGCGCGCCTCGTCGACCGGGACGCGCCACTCGGGCGTGGTGCAGCGCGGCGGCAGCGCGGCGCGCAGGTCCGCGAGCGGCTGACCCGCGCGCCGCACCGCGCGCAGCAGCCGCACCGCCGCGTACAGCGCGTCGTCGAAGCCGTAATAGCCGTGCGCGAAGAAGATGTGGCCCGACAGCTCGCCCGCGAGCGGCGCGCCCACCTCCTTCATCTTCGACTTCATCTCGCTATGGCCGGTGCGCCACATCAGCGCCTTGCCGCCCAGCGCGGCGATGCGGTCGAACAATGCGTCGCTCGATTTCACGTCGGCGACGATCGTCGCGCCGGGCAGCTCCTCGAGCAAGGGCGCGGCGAGCAGCGCGAGGATCTCGTCGCCCCACAGCACACGGCCCGCGGCGTCGACCGCGCCGATCCGGTCGCCGTCGCCGTCGAAGGCGAAGCCGAGGTCGAGCCTCTCGCGCGCGATCAGCGCCTTGAGGTCGGCGAGATTGGCCTCGACCGTCGGGTCGGGGTGATGGTGGGGGAAGTTGCCGTCGATCTCGCAGAACAGCAGGTGGTGCTCCCCCGGCAGGCGCGCGGTGAGCGCGCGCACCACCTCGCCCGCCGCGCCGCTGCCCGCGTCCCAGCCGACGCGGAGCGGCCGTCCCTCGCCGCGCTCCGGATCGCCCGCGAGCAGCCGGTCGACATAATCGGCGCGAACATCGCGCTCGCTCACCCTGCCCTGCCCGCTGGTCCAGTCGCCCGCCGCGGCGAGGCGCGCCAGGTCGGTGATGTCGTCGCCGAAGAAGCTGTCGCCACGGAGCACCAGCTTGAAACCGTTGTCGTCGCGCGGGTTGTGGCTGCCGGTCACCTGCACCCCGCCGTCGACCCCGAGCGTCGCCGCGGCATAATAGAGCATCGGCGATGGTCCCAGCCCGACCCGCACCACGTCGACGCCGCCCTCGCTCAAACCGCGCACAAGCGCCGCCTCGAGCGCGGGCGAGTGGGTGCGCCCGTCGTAACCGACCGCGACGCTGGTCCCGCCGGCGCGCCGCAGCCGCGTGGCGAAGCTGCGGCCGACGGCATAGGCGTCCGCGTCCGACAGGTTGGTGCCGACGGTGCCGCGCACGTCATATTCGCGCAGGATCACGGGGTCGAAGCGGTGGCTCATGCCGGCGATCCCGTCAGTCGCGGCGCAGGCGCGCGAGCAGCGTGTCGCGCGCGGCGTTGGCCTGGCGCGCGCGCTCGGGCGAGCCGCCGCGGTCCGGGTGGATCTCGGAGATGAGGCGACGATGCGCGGCACGGATCGCCGCCTCGTCGGCGTCGTGCGTGACGCCGAGCAGCGCCCGCGCCTCGGCCAGCGGCGAGCGCTGACGCTTGGGCGCCGGGCGGAGGAAGCGCCAGGCGGCGTAGACGATCGCGAGGAGGAGGAGCCACTTCAGCATAAGCGTGAGTCGGCGCCGGCGAGTGTCCAGTCCGGGCGGCAGGGTGCGAGGACCACCGATGACCCCGCCCTGCTCCCCCGCGAGGCGTCATCCTGAACTCGTTTCAGGATCGACCCGTCCGTGACTTCCGCCGCATCTGAGTACGCGGCACAGTGGTGCACGCGCGAGATCGTGTCCCCCGGAAACGATCTTGGCTCACCGGGGGTGAGCCAAAGCGCGTACACGAGACAAGTTCGGGATGACGGGGGGTGGTTGGAGAAGGCGCTCGCCTCATACGCCACGTGCTCCTGCGCACGCAGGAGCCTAGGGTCACGCAGCGTAGCGGTCGGCGCTCTGGGTTCCTGTCTCAGCAGGAACACGGCCTCTTCCCGCCCCCTCACGCGAACAGCGGCATCGTGGACTCGGGCAATGCCAGCGCGGCCATCATCTCGCGCAGCTCCTGGCGCGCGGCGACGTGGCTCAGCCCCATCCCGCCGAACGCCTTGGCGTCGAGCAGCGTCAGCCCCTTGGGAAAGAGCTCGCGGTAGATCACGCGCTCGCCCAGGCCCGGGATGATGCGGAAGCCGACGCGCCGGGCGAGCTGGTCGAGCGCCTCCGACACGCGGCGCATGTTGCGCGCCTCCAGATATTGCAGGCGGTTGCGCAGCACGACCCAGTCGATCGTGGTGCCGTCCTCGCGCGCGCGCGCCTTGCGCGCGTCCCAGATCAGCTCGGAGTAGAAGCTCGGCCGGGTGACCTTGTAGGTCTCGGGATCGACCTGTCCGATCAGGTCGAAGTCGACGAAACTGTCGTTCATCGGCGTCACCAGCGTGTTCGACAGCGCCGCCGCGAGCCGCGCCGCGGGGTCGTCGCGACCGGGCGTGTCGATCACCAGGAAGTCGTAGCCGTCGGTGAAGCGCTGGTAGAGCTCGGCGAAGATGCCGTCGGCGCGGCCGTCACCCGTGGCGTGATCGGGCAGCGGCAGGTCGATCGCCGAGCGCTGCACCGTCGACTCGCGGTTCTCGAGATAGCGGCCGAGCGTGCGCTGGCGATGGTCGAGGTCGATGCAGGCGACGCGCGCGCCCTTCGCCGCGAGCGCGATCGCGACATGGACCGCGGTGGTGCTCTTGCCCGTCCCGCCCTTCTCGTTGGCGAAGACGATGACGTGCGTGCGCCCGCCCGGCGCCCCCGCGCCCGGGCTCTCGTCGTGCACGCCTGCAACGGTATCGGACAATTCGTCGCATCCCTGATTGATCGCGGTTCGTCGCGACCATAGAACCCGACGCCGCGAGTTTCGAGGGGTAACGGGTGGAGATATATCGGGAGCTCGCCGGGCTCCGCGCGGCGCTGGAAGCGGCGCGCGCGAGCGGCCGCGAGGTGGCGCTGGTGCCGACCATGGGGGCGCTGCACGCCGGCCATATCGCGCTGGTCGAGGCGGCGCGCCGGCCGGGCACGACGGTGGTGGCGTCGATCTTCGTCAATCCGCGCCAGTTCGGCGCGGGCGAGGACCTGTCGCGCTACCCGCGCAAGGAGACCAGCGACATCGCCATGCTGGGTGAGGCGGGCTGCGACCTGCTGTGGCTGCCGCCGGTGGAGCAGATGTACCCCGACGGCTTCGCCACGACCGTCTCGGTCAGCGGGGTGAGCGAGGGGCTCGACGGCGCGGCGCGGCCGGGCCATTTCGACGGCGTCGCCACCGTCGTCGCCAAGCTGTTCAACCAGGTACGCCCGACGCGCGCCTATTTCGGCGAGAAGGACTTCCAGCAGCTCGCCGTGGTGCGCCGCTTGGTGGCCGACCTCGACTTCGACGTCGAGATCACCGGCGTGCCGACCCAGCGCGAGGACGACGGGCTCGCGCTCTCGTCGCGCAACGTCTACCTCTCACCCGAGGAGCGCCAGAAGGCGGTGGCGCTGCCGCGCGCGCTTGGCATCGCGGCCCGCGCGATCCGCGGCGGCACCGACTCGGCCAAGGCGCTCGACGACGCCACCGCGACGCTGACCGCGGCGGGGTTCGAGGTCGACTATGTCGCGCTGGTCGACGCCGAGACGCTCTCGCCCGAACCGGCGGCGGGTCGGCGGCGGCAACTGCTCGCGGCGGCCCGGCTCGGCAACACGCGGCTGATCGACAATCTCGCGGTCGATCCTGGATAAGTTCGACTGAAGTCGCATTAACCGATTAACCAATTAGAGACTCGAATCAGCGAAAACACCCTCATTCCAAGGATTAGAGGGGTAGTCCGAGATGCTGACCGATTTCGAGGGCGCGCTGCTCGCCCGCCGTACCGCCGAGGCGACCCGCGGCAACGAGGACGCCGCTTATGACCTGGGCGTGGCCTATTCGACCGGCACCGCCGGCGCGACGCTCGACCTGATCGAGGCGCACAAGTGGTTCAACCTCGCCGCCGCACGCGGCCATGAGGCGGCCGCCGCGGCGCGGGCCGAGGTGGCCGAGGACATGACCGCGCGCGAGATCGCGACAGCGCAGCGCGCCGCGCGCGACGTGCTCGCGCTGGGTACCCGCCGCGCCGCCTGAGCCACGCTGACCCGAGGCACCCGGTCGATAACGGCGCCGCGGCGACAGGCGTGATGCTCCTCCCCTGCCCTCTGCCGTCATCCTGAGCTCGTCTCAGGATCCACGGTCCCGCCTACCCAGCGGCGCGAGGAGAGCGCGGACGGGTGGATCCTGAAACGAGTTCAGGATGACGAATCGCGAGGTTGTGAGCCCTCTCAATCCTCCCCGGCACGGGGAGGTGGCAGCGCGAAGCGCTGACGGGAGGGGGCGCGCCGCGAGCGAGCCGGGTCGTGCGGGGCGAGCCCCCTCCACCACTCGCCTTCGGCGAGCGTGAGGGCTTTGGCTTGCCCCCGGCAAGCCAAGATGGTGTCCGGGGGACACCATCTCGCCCTCGCGCCCCCTCCCCGCCTAGCGGGGAGGATCGGAGCGCTCCTACTTCTTCGCCGCCGCCTTCTCCGCCGGCGCCTTCTTGGCGGCAGCCTTTTTGGCCGGCGCCTTCGCGGCCCCCGCCTCCTTCGCCGCGGCCGGCTTCTTCGCCGACGCCTTCTTCTTGACCGGCTTCTTCGCCGGTGCCGCGGCGGCGCGGTCGTCGATCAGCTGCGCTGCCTCCTCCAGCGTCAGCTGATCGGGCGCGATCGTCTTGGGCAGGGTCGCGTTGGTGGTGCCATCCGTCACATAGGGCCCATAGCGCCCCTCCATCAGCCGCAGCTCGGCCTCGGTCCGCGGGTGCGCGCCGAGCACCTTGAGCGGCGCCCGCGCCGCGCCGCGCTGCGGCCGCCCGCCTCCCGCCGCCGCCTCGGCGAGCTTCACCACCGCGGCGTTCATGCCGGTCTCGAACACCTCGGCGGTCGATTGCAGCCGCGCATACTTGCCCTCGTGCACCAGGTACGGGCCGTAGCGCCCGATGCTGGCGGCGATGTCCTTGCCCGTCTCCGGGTGCTGGCCGATCACGCGCGGCAGGTGGAGCAGCTTGAGCGCCATCTCCAGGTCGAGCTCGCCGATGTCCTTGGGGATCGAGGCGCGTTTCGCGTCCTTGCCGTCGCCGAGCTGAATGTACGGGCCGAAGCGCCCGGATTTGCGCTCGACCGGCAGCCCTGTCTCGGGATCGTGGCCGAGCTGCTCGGGGGTCGCGTCCTCGGTCGCCTCGCCGCCCTGCGCGAAGCGGCGCGTGAACTTGCACTCGGGATAGTTGCTGCACGCGATGAACGCGCCGAACTTGCCGCCGCGCAGCGCCAGGCTGCCGACATGGCATGCCGGGCACAGCCGCGGGTCGGTACCGTCGGCCTTGTCGGGGAAGAGATAGGGCGCGAGGAACTGGTCGAGCTGCGCGGTGACCTCGCTCGGCTTCTGCTCCATCACCTCGGCGGTACGCGGCTTGAAGTCGCGCCAGAACGCCTCGAGCACCGCCTGCCACTGCGCGCGCCCGCCCGAGACGTCGTCCAGCTCCTCCTCGAGGCCCGCGGTGAAATCATAGCCGACGTAGCGCTCGAAGAAGCGCTCGAGGAAGGCGGTCACCAGTCGGCCGCTCTCCTCGGCGAAGAAGCGGTTCTTCTCGACGCGGACGTAGGCACGGTCCTTGAGCGTCTTGATGATCGAGGCATAGGTCGAGGGCCGGCCGATCCCCAGCTCCTCCATGCGCTTGACCAGCGACGCCTCGGAGAAGCGCGGCGGCGGCTGGGTGAAATGCTGCTCGGCCTCGACACCCTTCTTGGCGGGCGAGTCGCCCTCGCGCAGCCGCGGCAGGCGCCGGGCGTCCTCGTCCTGGCTATCATCTTGCCCCTCCTCGTAGAGCGCGAGATAGCCGGGGAAGAGCACCACCTGCCCGGTGGCGCGCAGCACGTGGCGCCCGGTGCCGTCGGCGAGCTCCACCGTCGTGCGCTCCATCCGCGCCGAGGCCATCTGGCTCGCCAGCGCGCGCTTCCACACCAGGTCGTACAGCCGCGCGTGGTCGCCCGAGCCGACGCGGTCGCGCGAGAAGTCGGTCGGGCGGATCGCCTCGTGCGCTTCCTGCGCGTTCTTCGCCTTGGTCTGGTACATCCGCGGCGTGTCGGGGACGTAGCCGCCGTCGTAGCGCGCGGCGATCGCGGCGCGCGCGGCGGAGATGGCGCTGCCGTCCATCTGCACGCCGTCGGTCCGCATATAGGTGATCGCACCGTCCTCGTAGAGCTGCTGCGCGATCCGCATCGTGTGGTCGGCGGAGAAGCCGAGCTTGCGCGCCGCCTCCTGCTGCAGCGTCGAGGTGGTGAAGGGCGGCGGCGGATTACGCGTCGCCGGCTTGGTCTCGACCGACTGGACCGAGAAGTTGCCGGCCTCGACGTCGGCCTTGGCGCGCAGCGCGTCGCCCTCGTTGCCGATCGAGAGCCGGTCGAGCTTCCTGCCCTCCCATTGCACCAGCCGCGCGACGAAGGGCGTGCCGTCGTGCTCGAGGTTCGCCGTGACCGACCAATATTCCTGCGCGCGGAACGCCTCGATCTCGCGCTCGCGCGAGACGATCAGCCGCAGCGCGACCGACTGGACGCGCCCCGCCGACTTGGCGCCGGGCAGCTTGCGCCACAGCACCGGCGAGAGCGTGAAGCCGACGAGATAGTCGAGCGCGCGGCGCGCGCGATAGGCGTCGATCAGGTCGGTATCGAGCTGGCGCGGGTTGGCCATCGCCTGCGTCACCGCGGGCTTGGTGATCGCGTTGAAGGTGACTCGCTGGACGTCCTTGGGTAGCACCTTGCGCTTGGCCAGCACCTCCTGCACGTGCCACGAGATCGCCTCGCCCTCGCGATCCGGATCGGTCGCGAGGATCAGCCGGTCGGCGCCCTTGGCGAGATCGGCGATCGCCTTGAGCTGCTTGGCCTTGTCCGCGTAATTCTCCCATTCCATCGCGAACCCCTCGTCGGGGTTCACCGACCCGTCGCGCGGCGGCAGGTCGCGGATATGGCCGTAGCTCGCGAGCACGCGATAGTCGGAGCCGAGGTACTTTTCGATGGTCTTCGCCTTGGCGGGCGATTCGACGATGACGAGCTGCATAAGCGGTCGGTAGCGGTCCTTACGTGTACGCGCGAGGGTGGGTGGCCGGAACGGGCACGTCAAGCGAGGGGTAAATCCTCCCCGGCACGGGGAGGGGGACCGCCGGCCGCAGGCCGGTGGTGGAGGGGGCTCTCCGCACACGAATCCGGCTCGTATGCGGAAGCCCCCCTCGACCATCGCTGCGCGATGGTCCCCCTCCCCGTGCCGGGAAGGATCTTAGCGTCTCACCGCGTCGGCACCGGCGTCTCGCCGCCGTAATCGTAGAAACCGCGGCCGCTCTTGCGCCCGTACCAGCCCGCCTCGACGTACTTCACCAGCAGCGGCGCGGGGCGGAACTTGGGATCGCCGGTGCCCTCGAACAGCACGCGCGTGATCTCCAGGCAGGTGTCGAGCCCGATGAAGTCGGCCAGCGTCAGCGGCCCCATCGGATGGTTGAGCCCGAGCTGGCAGGCGGCGTCGATGTCGGGGATCGTCGCGACGCCCTCGCCCAGCGCGAACACCGCCTCGTTGATGTACGGCATCAGCACGCGGTTGACGATGAAGCCCGGCGCGTCGCTGGCGTGGACCACGCGCTTGCCCAGCCGCGCGGCGAAACGCTCGATCGCGGCGACGGTGGCGTCCGCGGTGGCGAGGCCGCGGATCACCTCGATCAGCCCCATGACCGGGACGGGATTGAAGAAGTGGACGCCGATGAAGCGCGCCGCGTCGGGCGCCGCCTGCGCCAGCCGCGTGATCGGGATCGACGAGGTGTTGGTCGCCAGGATCGCGTCCGCGCCCAGCACCTCGCCGACGCCGGCGAAGATCGCGCGCTTGATCTCCTCGCGCTCGGTCGCCGCCTCGATCACCAGCGCGCAGTCGGCCATCGCGTCATAGCCGGCCACCGGCTCGATCCGCGCGAGCGTGGCGTCGCGCGCGGTGGCGTCGATCTTCTCCTTGGCGACGTCGCGGTCCAGCCGCTTGGCGACGCCGTCGCGTCCCTTGGCGGCGCGCGCCTGATCGACGTCGGCGAGCAGCACGTGCGCGCCCGCCGCGGCGGCGACCTGCGCGATCCCCGCCCCCATCTGCCCCGCGCCGATCACGCCGATCCTGTCCATGTCCGTCTCCCGTGCGGCGCGTGCGCCTCTCATGCCGGCGACGGCTCGGCGGCCGCCGCTTCTCGGCGAGCGCTGTAGCGGGCCGGGAGTGGGAGGTGAAGCGGCGCGGCGTACCATGCCGCCGCTTCTGCTAAGGTGAAGCCGGACCGTGCTCCGGCGAACGCCGGAGCCCAGGGTTGCAGGGACGACGCTCGTGGCCCTGGGCTCCTGCTTGCGCAGGAGCACGGTAGCGACACAAAGGACTGGATCAGGTTATCACGGAAGACGCGACCCCGCCGACGTAGAGCGGGGTCGCGCCGTCAGCTCAGGCGGACAGCTTCTGGCTGAACGCGTCGGCCGGCTTGAGCTGGTCGATGCGATCGGCGTTCATCACCTTGTCCCACGCCTTGACGAAGTCGCGGACCATCTTCTCCTTCGAGTCCGACTGGGCATAGACCTCGGCCTGGGCGCGCAGCTCGGACTGCGAGCCGAAGATCAGGTCGACGCGGGTGGCGGTCCAGGTCGGCGCCTTGGTCTTGCGGTTCAGGCCCTGGAAGCGGTTGTTCGACTCGGTCGCGACCCACTCATTCTCCATCGTCAGCAGGTTGACGAAGAAGTCGTTGCTCAGCACGCCGACGCGGTCGGTGAACACGCCCTCCTTGGCGCCGAAGGCGTTGGCGCCGAGCACGCGCAGCCCGCCGACCAGCACGGTCATCTCCGGCGCGGTCAGCCGCATCAGCTGTGCCTTGTCGACCAGCGCCTCCTCCGGAGCCATGAAGGCGCCGTCCCAGTAATAGTTGCGGAAGCCGTCGGCCATCGGCTTGAGCGCCTGGAACGAGTGGGCGTCGGTCCACTCCTCGCTGGCGTCCATGCGGCCGGGGGTGAACGGCACCTCGACGTCGACGCCGCCGTCACGCGCCGCCTTCTCGACCGCAGCGGTGCCCGCCAGCACGATCAGGTCGGCGATCGACACCTTCTTGCCGCCGGTGGCAGCGGCGTCGAACTCGGCCTTGACCTGCTCCAGCTTGGGCAGGACCTGCGCCAGCAGCGCGGGATCGTTGACGTCCCAGTCCTTCTGCGGCGCGAAGCGGACCCGCGCGCCATTGGCACCGCCGCGCTTGTCCGAGCCGCGGAAGGTCGAGGCCGAGGCCCAGGCCACCGACACCAGCTGCGGCACGGTGAAGCCGAGCCCAAGCAGCTTGGACTTGAGCTCGGCGATCTCGCCCGCCTCGATCACGGGATGGTCGAGCGCCGGGATCGGGTCCTGCCAGATCAGCACCTCCTGCGGCACGAGCTTGCCGAGGTAGCGCTCGCGCGGCCCCATGTCGCGGTGGGTCAGCTTGAACCAGGCGCGCGCGAAGGCATCGGCGAACTCGTCCGGGTTCTCGAGGAAGCGGCGCGAGATCTTCTCATAGGCGGGGTCCGCTCGGAGCGCGATGTCCGAGGTGAGCATCGTCGGGCGGTGCTTCCTGTTCGGATCGAACGCGTCGGGCACGTCCTCGGGGGCGTCCTTGGCGATCCACTGGTGCGCGCCCGCGGGGCTCTTGGTCAGCTCCCATTCGAAGCCGAACAGATTCTCGAAATAGCGGTTCGACCATTGCGTCGGCGTCTGGCTCCACGTCACCTCGAGCCCTGAGGTGATCGCGTGCGCGCCGACGCCGCTCTCGAACTTGCTGCGCCAGCCGAGCCCCTGGTCCTCGATCACCGCGCCCTCGGGCTCCGCACCGATGAACGACGGGTCTCCCGCGCCGTGCGTCTTGCCGAAGGTGTGGCCGCCCGCGATCAGCGCGACCGTCTCCTCGTCGTTCATCGCCATGCGGCCGAACGTCTCGCGGATGTCGTGCGCCGAGCGCGCCGGGTCGGGCTCGCCGTTGGGCCCCTCGGGGTTGACGTAGATGAGGCCCATCTGCACCGCGCCGAGCCCGGGGTGGAGCTGGCGCTCGCCCGAGTAGCGCTCGTCGCCGAGCCACGTGCCCTCGGGGCCCCAGAACAGCTCCTCGGGCTCCCAGGTGTCGGCGCGGCCGCCGGCGAAGCCGAAGGTCTTGAACCCCATCGACTCGAGCGCGGCATTGCCGACGAGCACGAACAGGTCGGCCCAGCTCAGCGCGTTGCCGTACTTCTGCTTGATCGGCCACAGCAGGCGGCGGCCCTTGTCGAGGCTGGCATTGTCGGGCCAGGAGTTGAGCGGAGCGAAGCGCTGCTGCCCGCCGCCCGCGCCGCCGCGCCCGTCGGTGATGCGATAGGTGCCCGCCGAATGCCAGGCGAGCCGGATGAACAGGCCGCCGTAGTGGCCGAAGTCCGCGGGCCACCAGTCCTGCGAGTCGGTCATCAGCGCCTTGAGATCGGCCATCACCGCGTCGAGATCGAGCGTCGCGAACGCCGCGGCATAGTCGAAGTCGGCGCCGAGCGGGTTGGAGCGCGGCGAATGCTGGTTGAGCGCGGTGAGGCTGAGCCCCTCCGGCCACCATTCGCGATTGCCCTGGCGCTTCGAGCGATTGCCCCCGCCGTGCCCGACCACCGGGCAGCCGCCGCCTACTTCGCCCGTCTTCGCGTCCATGCTCGCTCTCCTCAGTCGTGGCCCGCGCGCTCGTGCGCGGCGGTACGCCACCGTTAATGGCGGGATAGGACGTTCCGATGACGCGAGTAAAATCGATTAAAGGCGTGACTTTGACGGAGTGGGTCGATCAGTGACGCAGTCCTCCCCGCATGGCGGGGAGGTGGCAGCGCGAAGCGCTGACGGAGGGGGCTCTCCACCAACGCTTCGGCTCGTGTGCGGCGAGCCCCCTCCACCACCGGCCTGCGGCCGGCGGTCCCCCTCCCCGTGCCGGGGAGGAATTTGCGCCCCCGCACCCCATTGCATCGCCCCGCACATGCCGTCACCACGCGCGGCATGACCGCGCTCTCGCCCCCGCCCGCCGACCTGCTCGACGGCGCCAGCCTCTTCCTCGACTTCGACGGCACCCTGGTCGAGATCGCCGATACCCCCGACGCGGTCGCGGTCGCGCCGCACGTGCCGTCGCTGCTCGCACGCCTCATCGACGCGCTCGACGGGCGCGTCGCGATCGTCAGCGGGCGGCCGGTGGCGGAGGTGCGTGCCCTGCTCGCCCCCGCACTGCTCACCGTCGCCGGCAGCCACGGGCTGGAGATCGCGGGCGCCGACGGCGGCTGCTACGCCCCCGAGCGTCCGCCCGCGCTCGACCAGGCGCTCGCCGCCGCGCGCGCTCTCGCCGCGCAGCACCCCGGCGTGCTGATCGAGGACAAGCCCTTCGGCGTCGGCCTCCACTATCGTCAGGCTACCGACGCGCAGGCCGCAGTCACCGCGCTCGCCGACGAACTCGCCGCGACGCACGGTCTCATGGTGCAGCACGGCAAGATGGTGGCCGAGCTGCGCCTGCGCGGGCGCGACAAGGGCAGCGCGGTGGACCTGCTGATGGCGGAACCCGCGCGGCGCCACACGCGTCCTGTGTTCATGGGGGACGACGTGACCGACGAGGCGGGCTTCGCCGCCGCGCGTGCCCTGGGCGGCGCGGGCGTGCTCGTGGGCCCGGCGCGCGACACCGCCGCCGCCTATCGGCTCGACGACGTCGCCGCCGCGCTCGCCTGGCTCGCCGCTGCCTGTCCCTCCCCTCACCCGACGGAGACATGATGACCAACCTCGACCTGTGGCCGATCGGCAATTGCCAGGTGAGCGCGCTGGTGGACCGGCAGGGGCGCTTCGTCTGGGGCTGCGTGCCGCGCGTCGACGGTGACCCGCTCTTCTCGTCGCTGCTCGGCGGCGAGGCGCCCGACAGCGGCTATTGGGGCATCGAGATCGAGGACAGCGTCTCGGTCGAGCAGGAATATATCCGCAACACCCCGATCCTGGTCACGCGCCACGTGGACAGCCACGGCGGCGCGATCGAGGTGATCGACTTCTGTCCGCGCTTCCAGCGCGAGGGGCGCACCTATCGCCCGGTCGGCTACGCACGGATCATCCGCCCCGTCGCGGGCAGCCCGCGCGTGCGGGTGAAGCTGCGCCCCACCTGCGGCTGGGGCGGCGGCTGCCGCGAGCAGATCGGCGGCTCCAACCACCTGCGGCTGCTGCTCGACACGATCGCGCTGCGGCTCACCACTACCGCGCCGATCGCGATGGTGCAGGGCGAGCACGCCTTCCGCGTCGAGCGCCCGCTCCACTTCTTCCTCGGGCCGGACGAGAGCTTCCAGGGCGATCTCGCCAGCACCGTCGACCTGATGCTCTACCGCACCACGCAGGAGTGGCAGGGCTGGGTGCGCGGGCTCGCCGTGCCGCTGGAGTGGCAGGAGACGGTGATCCGCTGCGCGATCACGCTCAAACTGTGCCAGCACGAGGAGACCGGCGCGATCGTCGCGGCGCTGACCACCTCGGTGCCCGAGCACGCCGGGTCGCAGCGCAACTGGGACTATCGTTACTGCTGGATCCGCGACGCTTATTACACCGTGCAGGCGCTCAACCGGCTCGGCGCCCTCGACGTGCTGGAGGGCTATCTCGGCTACCTCCGCAACATCGTCGACGCGGCGCGCGGCGGGCATATCCAGCCGCTGTACGGCGTGCTCGGCGAGGCCGAGCTGCCGGAGCGGATCGAGGAGCAGCTCGCCGGCTATCGCGGCATGGGGCCGGTGCGCGTCGGCAACCAGGCGGCCGAGCAGATCCAGCACGACGCCTATGGCCAGATCGTGCTCTGCTCGGTCCACGCCTTCTTCGACCATCGCCTGTTCCGGCTGAGCGGCGTCGAGGATTTCGAGGCGCTGGAGCGAGTCGGCGAGCGCGCCTGGGCCTATTACGACCAGCCCGACGCGGGCCTGTGGGAGCTGCGCACGCGCCAGAGCGTCCACACCTATTCCAGCGCGATGTGCTGGGCGGCGTGCGACCGGCTCGCCAACGCCGCCGAGCGGCTCGGGCTGGCCGAGCGCCAGGCGGTCTGGGCCGAGCGCGCGCAGGTGATCCGCGACCGCATCGAGAGCGCCGCCTGGCGCGAGGAGACGCGGCGCATGTCCGCCACCTTCGCGGGCGACGACCTCGACGCCAGCGTGCTCCAGCTGCTCGACCTGCGCTTCCTCGAGGCGGACGACCCGCGCTTCCTCGACACGCTCTCCGCGATCGAGACGGGCCTGCGGCGCGGCTCGACCATGTTGCGCTACGACACCGAGGACGATTTCGGCCTGCCCGAGACCGCCTTCAACGTCTGTACCTTCTGGCTGATCGAGGCGCTGTACCTCACCGGGCGCAGCGACGAGGCACGCGCCCTGTTCGAGGAAATGCTGACTCGCTGCACCGCGGCCGGGCTGCTCTCCGAGGACATCGATCCCCACAGTGGGGAACTGTGGGGCAACTATCCGCAGACCTATTCGCTGGTCGGCATGATCAATTGCGCCGCCATGCTGAGCAAACCGTGGAGTAGTATCCGTTGAGTCGACTGATCGTCATCTCGAACCGTGTCACCGCTCCAAAGGGCTCGACCTCGGGCGCGCAGGGCGGGCTGGCGGTGGCGATGGCGGCGGCGCTGCGCGACCGCGGCGGGCTGTGGTTCGGCTGGTCGGGCGAGCAGACCGACCATTTCACCGGCCACATCAACTTCCAGCGCAACCAGGGCGTGACCACCGCGACGGTCGACCTGGAGGAGCAGGACGTCCAAGAATATTACGACGGCTACGCCAACCGCACGCTGTGGCCGCTGTTCCACTATCGCATCGACCTGGCGGAATATGAGCGCGAGTTCGCCGGCGGCTACCAGCGCACCAACCAGCGTTTCGCCGACACCGTCCGCCCGCTGATCGAGCCCGACGACCTGGTGTGGATCCAGGACTATCACATGTTCCCGCTCGGCGCCGAGCTGCGCCAGCGCGGCTGCCGCAACAAGATCGGCTTCTTCCTCCACATTCCCTGGCCGCCGCGCCGGCTGCTCGGCACCCTGCCCAACGCGCAGGAGCTGGTGGAGACCTTGTTCGCCTACGACCTGATCGGCTTCCACACCGCGGAGTGGCTCGACTCGTTCCGCGACTTCGCGGTGCACGACATGGGCGCCACCGTCGACGAGGACGGCATCGCCCGGCTGGGCGACCGCTGCGTCAAGCTGGTCGCCTGCCCGATCGGGATCGACGCCGCCGAGTTCGCCGAGATGTCGAAGGGCGTCGCGGCGCGGCTCGCCTATCGGCGCATGCGCGACAGCGCGACCGGACGCGACATGATCGTCGGCGTCGACCGGCTCGACTATTCCAAGGGACTGGAGGAGCGCTTCCTCGGCTATGAGCGCTTCCTGATCGAGCATCCCGAGGAGCGCAAGGAGGTGTTCCTCCTCCAGGTGGCGCCGCCGAGCCGCGTCTCCGTGGAAAGCTACCAGCGCATCCGCACCTCGCTCGAGCAGATCTCGGGGCGAATCAACGGCGAATATGCCGACGTCGACTGGGTGCCGATCCGCTACGTCAACCAGGGCTATCCGCGCGACCAGCTCGCCGGCATCTACCGCGCCGCCAAGATCGGACTGGTGACCCCGCTGCGCGACGGCATGAACCTGGTGGCGAAGGAATATGTCGCCGCGCAGGACCCGGCCGACCCCGGCGTGCTGGTGCTGTCGCGCTTCGCCGGCGCGGCCGAGCAGATGCCCGAGGCGCTGCTGGTGAACCCGTATAGCGCGGAGGAGGTGTCCGACGCGATCTGGCAGGCGCTGCGCATGCCGCGCGACGAGCGCGTGCGCCGCTGGGAGGCGCTGATGGAAGGCGTCCAGTCGCAGGACGTGACCTGGTGGGCGAGCGAGTTCCTCGGCGCGCTGGAGCGGGTCGAGATGAAGGAGCGAGCGGCGTAGCGCCACCGACGCGATTCTCCTCCCCACCCCGGGTCAGACACGCCGCTGCACCGCGCGCCGCTGCACTAGGATAGTGAAAGGGGTCGGGAGGGGGCAGCATCAACGTGCGCAGCTGGACATCGGGCCGTCGCGGCCAATCCACCGCCGAACTCTATTTCGAGGCGTCGCCTGAGGCGATCTACATCGTGCAGGACGGCCGTTACGTCGACTGCAATCCGGCCACGCTCCGCCTGTTCGGCCGCACGCGCGAGGAATTCATCGGTCAGCCGCTGGGGCTCACCTCGCCCGAGCTGCAGGCCGACGGCGAGCCGACCAAGGCCGCGGTCGGCGCGCTCATGAAGGAGGCGCAGCGCGCCGGCGTGGCCCGCATGCCGTTCCGCGGATTGCGCAAGGACGGAACGCAATTCCCGGCGCTCGTTTCGCTCTTCCTGGCCCAGCGCCACGGCCGACCGGCGATGATCGTGACCTGCATCGACATCAGCGAGATCGACGCGCTGATCGGCGCGATCACGGCCGGCCTCGCGCGGCTGGCCGGCGGCGACCTCAGCCAGCCGATCGCGACCGCGCTGTCGGAGCGCTACGAGCCGGTACGCGCCGCGTATAACCAGGTGCTGGTCGATCTCCGCGCGATCGTAACCGCGGTGCGCGAGCGGGCCGGCGCGATCGAGGCGGAGACGCAGGTGATCCGCGCCGGCGCCGAGTCGCTCGCCGAGCGGACTGAGCGCCAGGCCGCCGCGCTGGAGCAGAGCGCCGCCGCCTTGCAGGAGCTCACCCGCGATGTCGCCGCCGCGGCGGAGGACGGCACGCGCGCCGATCAGCTCGCCGCGGAGGCGAGCGCGGCGGCCGCGGCGAGCGGCGACGTGGCGCAACGCGCGATCGCGGCGATGCACGGCATCGAGCGCAGCGGCGCCGAGATCGGCGAGATCATCGCGCTGATCGACGGCATCGCCTTCCAGACCAACCTGCTCGCGCTCAACGCGGGCGTGGAGGCGGCGCGTGCGGGCGACGCCGGCCGCGGTTTCGCGGTGGTGGCGGAGGAGGTGCGCGCACTGGCGCAGCGCTCGGCCGAGGCCGCGCGTGAGGTGAAGGCGCGCGTCGGCGCGGTCGGGGGCGAGATCGCCACGGGGGTGCGGCTGGTCGGCGAGACCGACGCCGCGCTGCGCCACATCCTGACGCGCGTGGACGACGCCCGCGCGCTGGTCGCGCGCGTCGCCGACAGCGGGCGCAAGCAGGCGGCGGGGCTCGGGCAGGTCAATGCCGCGGTGAGCGAGATGAGCCGGATGACGCAGGACAATGCCGCGATGGCGCAGCAGACCGACGCCGCCTCGATCGACCTGGCCGAGCGCGCCGCCGACCTCGGCCACCAGCTCGCGCGCTTCCGGCTCGAACGCGCGGCGCGACCCTCGCCTGCCCCACCGCGGCGCGCGACCCTGACGCGCCACGGGAGCTGAGGTTCGCCGCAGCGCGCGATCGGCCGCGACATCACGGGCGATCATGCCAGCGCTTGGCTGCTCGAAGCGGTGCCGCTGCCGCCCCGCCATGTGCCGCCGGTGGAGCACGCGCTGCTCCGGCTCGGCGGGCGTCACCCGCTCCACACCTTTCGCCGCGTTCATCCCGCCTTACCGATCGTTAACCAGCAGATGCTACCTTCCGTCCCGACACCAAGGGGGGATGTTCCGCGTGGCCTCGCAGCCCAGTATCGACAACCGGCGCGACCCGCGCTTCAGCACCGAGTGCCGCGCGATGGCGCGCGTCGCGATCTCGGTCACCATCCTCGACGTCTCGGCGAACGGGCTGCGCGCGCGCATCTCTTTGCCGCTCGCCGTCGGGACCTTGCTCAAATTGTCGCTGCCGGGGGGCAGCGAGCATCACGCGCGGATCGCCTGGAACGACGGTGACGTGTTCGGCTGCGAGTTCATGAAGACGCTGAACTCGCACGAGTTGCGCCGAGTCGTCGAGGCGAGCAGCAACGCCGCACCGGTCGCGATCAGCGGCTGAGCGGGGTCGCGCGTAGCTCGACCTGCCGCGCCGTCCGGTCGACGCGGACGGTGAACTCCGGCAGCCGCAGCTCGACACCGTCGGCGCCCTCCCAGTCGGCGTCGCGCATCGGCGCGCCGTCGAGCCGATACCAGCGCGCATCGTGCCGTAGCGTCGGATCGCGCAGCGCGGGTAGCGCGCGACGCCGTGCCGCCAGCGCGGCGACGACATCCTCCAGCGCGACGTCGCGTCCCGCCCAGTCGAGCCAAATGGTGGCGTTGTCCTGCGCATAGGCGTTGTTGTTACCGCGCTGGGTGCGGCCGAACTCGTCGCCCGCGGTGAGCATGATGGTACCACGGGTGGCGAACAGCGTTGCCAGCAGCGCGCGCGCGTCGGCGGCACGCCGCGCCCGTACCGCGGGATCGTCACTCGCACCCTCGACGCCGTTGTTCCACGCGATCTCGCCGCCGTGGCCGTCGCGATTGTCCTCGCCGTTGGCGAGGTTGTGGCGCTCGGCGTGCGCGACGAGGTCGGCGAGCGTGAAGCCGTCGTGCGCGGCGACGAAGCTTACCCCGCGCGTGCGCTCGGCGCCGAACACGTCGCTCGATCCCGACAGCCGCGTCGCCAGCGCCCCCGCGCCGCCGTCGCCGCGCCAGAAACGGCGCACGTCGTCGCGGTAGCGGTCGTTCCACTCCCACCAGCCTTCCGGAAAGGCGCCGAGCTGGTAGCCACCCGGCCCGGTGTCCCATGGCTCGGCGATCATCACGCGGTCGTGGAGCAGCGGGTCGGCGGCGATCTCGGCGAAGATCGGCGCGTCGGCGGCGAAGCCGGGGCCGCGCGCCATCACCGTGGCGAGATCGAAGCGGAAGCCGTCCACCCCCGCTTGTGCGACGAAGTGGCGCAGCGAGTCGCACACCAGCGCGCGCACCCAGCCCCGCGCGAAATCGAGCGTGTTGCCCGTGCCGGTATCGTTGATCAGCGTGCCGTCCGGCGCGCGCGCATAAGCGCTGTCGTCGAGCCCGCGCAGCGACAGCGTCGGGCCGAGCCGGTCGCTCTCGCCAGTGTGGTTGAAGACCAGGTCGAGGATCGTGCCGATCCCCGCCGCGCGCAGCGCCGCGACCGTGGCGCGCAGCTCGCGCATGCCGCCGGGCACCAGCCGCGGGTCGAGCGCCATCGGCGCCCCTGGGTTGTAGCCCCAGGCGTTGCGCAGCCCGAGCGGCGGCAGGTGGCGCTCGTCGATCCAAGCGGTGATCGGCATCAGCTCGACCGCGTCGACCCCGATCTTGCGCAGGTGCGCGATCACCGCGGGGTGCGCCAGCGCCGCGACGGTGCCGCGCTGCGCCGCGGGCACCTCGGGATGCAGCATGGTGAAGCCGCGGACGTTGATCTCGTAGATCAGCCCGCCCGCACGCGTGAGCGGCGGCAGATCGCGCGGCGGCAGCGGCGCGCGCACGATCGCCTTGGGCACCAGCGAGGCGGTGTCGGCGCCGTACGCGGCCAGCCGCGGATCGTAGGCGAAGGCTCGGTCGAGCTCGGTCGCGTGCGGGTCGACGAGCAGCTTGGCCACGTCGAACGGCGCGTCGCCCTCGGCGCGGAAGCCGTAGCGCACACCCTCGCCGACGCCGGTGACGTGGACGCGCCAGTCCTCACCGTCGCGCGCCATCGCGACGCGCTGTTCCTGCTCGCCGTCGAACAGGCACAGCCACAGCGCCGCCGCGGCGGGCGCGCGCACCGCGAAGGTGACGCCGCCCGCCTCGATCGTCGCGGTCACGTCACGACGTCGGGGCGCTCGCGGCCGGTGTGCTGGCGGATCGCGGCGAGCTGCTCGGCCGCGGCGACGATGTCGGCGAGCATGTCGGCGGTCTCGGCGTCGAGGTCGCCGCCCGCGGGCTCGTAGCGCTCGAGGTAGACGCGCAGCGTCGCGCCGCTGGTGCCCGTGCCAGAGAGACGGAAGACGACACGGCTGCCGCCCTCGAAAAGCACGCGCACGCCCTGGTTGCGGCTGGTCGAACCGTCGGTCGGGTCCTCATAGGCGAAGTCGTCGGCCTCGGCGATCGTCAGCCCGGCGACGCTCGTTCCCGGCAGTGTCGCCAGCTTGCCGCGCAGCTCGCGCATCAGCGTGTCCGCGGCGGCGCTGTCGACGCCCTCATAGTCGTGGCGCGCGTAATAGTTGCGGCCGTAGGTGGCCCAATGCGCGCGCGCGATCTGGTCGACGCTCTTGCCCGTCGCCGCCAGGATGTTGAGCCACAGCAGCACCGCCCACAGCCCGTCCTTCTCGCGGACATGGTCGCTGCCGGTGCCCGCGCTCTCCTCGCCGCAGATCGTCGCCATGCCCGCGTCGAGCAGGTTGCCGAAGAACTTCCAGCCGGTCGGCGTCTCATAGGCGGGGATGCCGAGCTTCTCGGCGACGCGGTCGGCCGCGGCGCTGGTCGGCATCGAGCGCGCGATGCCCTTGAGCCCGTCCTTGTACCCCGGCGCGAGATGCGCGTTGGCGGCGAGCATCGCGAGGCTGTCCGAGGGCGTGACGAAGCGGTTGCGCCCGATGATCAGGTTGCGGTCGCCGTCGCCGTCCGAGGCCGCGCCGAAGTCGGGCGCGTCGGCGGACATCATCAGCTCGTACAGCTCATGCGCGTGGACGAGGTTGGGGTCGGGATGATGGCCGCCGAAATCCTCCAGCGGCGTACCGTTGCGCACCGTGCCCGGCGCGAAGCCGAGCCGGCGCTCGAGGATCTCGATCGCGTACGGCCCGGTCACCGCGCTCATCGCGTCGAACGCCACCGTCAGCCCGGCGGAGCGGATCGCGGCGAAGTCGAACAGCTGCTCCATCTGCGCGGCATAGTCGGCGACGGGGTCGATCACCTCGACCGCCATGCCCTCCACCGTGACCTCGCCGAGCGTGTCGAGGTCGATGTCGGCGCTGTCGGCGGCGTGCCACTCGCTGAGCGACACCGTGCGCGCGTGGATCGCCTCGGTCACCTTTTCGGGCGCTGGGCCGCCGTTCGCGACATTGTACTTGATCCCGAAGTCCTCGTCGGGGCCGCCGGGATTGTGGCTCGCCGACAGCACCAGCCCGCCGAGCGCGCCGCGCTGGCGGATCACGTTCGAGGCGGCGGGGGTCGAGAGGATGCCGCCCTGCCCCACCACGACGCGTGCGAAGCCCGCGGCCGCGGCCATGCGGATCGCCTTCTGGATCACGACCCGGTTGAGGTAGCGACCGTCGCCGCCGATCACGAGCGTCGCGCCCTGCTTGCCCTCGACCACGTCAAACACCGACTGGATGAAGTTCTCGGCGTAGTTCGGCTGCTCGAACACGCGCACCTTCTTGCGCAGCCCCGAGGTGCCGGGCTTCTGGTCGTCGAACGGCGTGGTAGCGGTGGTGACGATCATGCGGCGAGCAGCTCCCTGTACAATGACGCGTAACGGCGACCGCTCGTCGCCCATGAGAAATCGGCCGCCATGCCGGCGCGCTGGATCTGCTCCCAGCGCTCGGCATCGGCGTAGAGGTCGGTCGCCAGTGCGATCGCACCCACCAGTGACTCGTAGGTGACGGTATCGAACTGAATACCCGTGGCAACACCGGCCGCGAGCGCGGCGGCATTGGCGTGGATCACGGTGTCGGCGAGCCCGCCGGTGCGCGCCACCACGGGGACGCAGCCATAGGCGAGGCCGTAGAGCTGGGTCAGTCCGCACGGCTCGAAGCGCGACGGGATCAGGATCGCGTCGCTGCCCGCCTGGAGCAGGTGCGACAGCGCCTCGTCATAGCCGAGCCGCACGCCGATCTGGCCGGGGAAGCGCTCGGCGGCGTCGCGGAAGGCCTGTTCGAGCCAGGCGTCGCCCGAGCCGAGCAGCGCGAGCCGCGCGCCGCGCTCGACCAGTGCAGGGATCGCGTCGGCGAGCACGTCCATCCCCTTCTGCCACGTCAGCCGGCTGACGACGCAGAAGATCGGGCCGTCACCGGCGTCGAGGTCGAAGGCCTCCTCCACCGCGCGCTTGTTGGTGACGCGGCGGGCGAGCGTGGCGGCATCGTAGCGCGCCGGCAGCGACGGGTCGGCGGACGGCGACCACACCGCGGTGTCGATGCCGTTGACGATCCCGCTGACGCGGCGCTGGCGCGTGCGCATCAGCCCCTCCAGCCCCATGCCGAAATCGGGCGAGAGGATCTCGCGCGCGTAGGTCGGGCTCACCGTGGTGATCGCGTCGGCGGACTCGAGCCCCGCCTTGAGGTAGCCGACGCCGCCATAATATTCGACACCGTCGACCGCGAAGGCGTGCGCGGGCAACGCCAGCGAGGCGAAGATGCCGGCGTCATAGCGCCCCTGGAAGGCGATGTTGTGAATCGTCATCACCGTGCGCGGCACGTCCGCCGCGGGCGGCGCGAAGCGGAGATAGGCCGGCGCCAGCCCGGACTGCCAGTCGTGCGCGTGGAGCACGTCGAAGCGCTCGCTCCCCACCGCGCCACCCGCCACGTCCGCCGCGGCGCGCGCGAAGGCGGCGAAGCGGCGCCAGTTGTCGTCCCAGTCGCGCGCGGCCGGGTCGCCGTACGGCCCGCCCTCACGCGCGAAATAGCCGGGCGCGTCGAGCACGAGCAGGCGATGTCCCGCGATCTCGCCCTCGAGCAGCTGCGCCGGCGCGCCGAGAAGGTCCGGCCAGCGGTGCAGCGGCGCGCCCCATCCGTGACTCACCTCGCCTGAACCATCGAGCTCCTGCGCACGCAGGAGCCCAGGGCCGCGCTCGTCACCCTTGTGACTCTGGGCTCCGGCGTTCGCCGGAGCACGCGCACGCTTGACGGCATCAGCCTCCAGCGCGGCGAGGACTCGCGGATAGCCCGGCAGGAAGGTGGTCACGTCGACGCCATGCGGCGCGAGCGCGGCGGGCAGCGCGCCGACCACGTCGCCCAGCCCCCCGGTCTTCACCAGCGGATAGGCCTCGGACGCGACCGAGAGGACCGAGAGCGCCATGTCAGCCGAGGCGATCGATCATCGGCTGGGTGATCAGGCAGACGCCCTTCTCGGTGCGGCGGAACCGATGGGCGTCAAGCTCCGGATCCTCGCCGACGATCAGCCCGTCGGGGATGATCACACCGCGATCGAGCACCACCTTGCTCAGCTGGGCGCCGCGGCCGATGTGACAATGCGGCAGCACCACCGCCTCGTCCAGCGACGAGAAGCTGTGCGCCCGCACCCCGGTCGACACCAAGCTGCGATGCACGTTCGAGCCCGAGATGATCGTGTCGCCCGCGATCAGGCTCGACACCGCCTGGCCGCGCCGCCCCTCGATATCGTGGACGAACTTGGCCGGCGGGGTCAGCTCGGAATAGGTCCACAGCGGCCACTCGCGATCGTAGAGGTCGAGCTGCGGCACGACGTCGGTGAGGTCGATGCTCGCTTCCCAATAAGCGTCCACCGTGCCGACGTCGCGCCAATAGGCCGCGGGCTCGTCGGGCGAGCGGACGCAGCTGGCGGAGAAGCGGTGCGCATAGGCGTTGCCGTTCTTGACCAGGTACGGGATGATGTCCTTGCCGAAGTCGCGCGCCGACCCTTCCGTCGCTGCGTCGCGACGCAGCTGGTCGATCAGCAGCCGCGTGTGGAACACGTAGATGCCGAGGCTGGCGAGCGCGCGATCGGGCTGGCCCGGGATCGAGGGCGGATCGGCGGGCTTCTCGACGAAATCGATGATGCGATCCTGCTCGTCGACGTGCATTACGCCGAACGCGCTGGCCTCGTGCCGCGGCACCTCGAGGCACGCCACGGTGACGTCGGCACCGCTGTCGCAGTGCTGGCGCAGCATGATCTCATAGTCCATCTTGTAGATGTGATCGCCCGCCAGGATCACCATGAACTCGGGCGCGATGTCCTGGATGATGTCGATGTTCTGATAGACCGCGTCGGCGGTGCCCTCGTACCATTGAAACTCGCTGATCCGCTGCGAGGCGGGCAGGATGTCGAAGCTCTCGTTGCGCTCGGGGCGGAGGAAGTTCCATCCACGCTGCAGGTGGCGGATCAGCGAATGCGCCTTGTACTGTGTCGCGACGCCGATCCGCCGGATGCCCGAGTTGATCGCGTTGGACAGCGCGAAATCGATGATCCGGCTCTTGCCGCCGAAATAGACGGCTGGTTTCGCTCGCGTATCGGTAAGTTCCTTGAGGCGGCTCCCGCGACCGCCGGCCAGAACATAGGCCATGGCGTCGCGTGCCAGCGGCTGACCTCTGCGTTCGTCCACGTCAGACTCCTCCCTGTATCGTCTTTACTGCCGCGCGTCGGCCGGTTAGGTTCGGAACGCTCGAGCAGATTCCGCGTTGCTCAGTCAGTGATGGCGTATCAAGGAACGACAATGATAAGAGAGGATCTGCAATGGATCGCGCATATCCGTATCGTTCGCCCGACGGTCTGATCCGCGGGTTGATGACGGCCATTATTCCCTCGATCCTGGCCTGGGCCATGATCATCGCGGTGCTCACGCGGCTCTTCTGAGCGCTGCTCACCCTTCGAACTCCAGCATCACGGTCGCCAGCGGCGGCAGGGTAACGTCAGCATAGCCCGCCGCCGCGACGACGCCACCGAGATTGCCGAGCCCCGATCCCCAATATTCCTGCGCGTCCGAGTTGATCAGCTCGCGCCAGCGCCCTTCGAGCGGCAGCGGCACGCGATAGGGCATCCGCGCCACTGGCGTCATGTTGACGATCACCGCCACCGGCGGCGCACCGGGCGCACGCCGCAGCCAGGCGAACACCGAGTTCTCCGCGTCATCGCCGATCAGCCACTCGAACCCCTCGGGCTCGCAGTCGCGGGCATGCAGCGCGCGGTGCTCGCGGTAGACCTTGTTGAGATCGCGCACGAGCTTGCGCACGCCGTCGTGCGCGGATGAGTTGGTCAGCCCCCAGTCGAGCGCGCGCTCCTCGCTCCATTCCTGGCGCTGTGCGAACTCCTGCCCCATGAACAGCAGCTTCTTGCCGGGATAGCCCCACATCATCGCGTAATAGGCGCGCAGGTTGGCGAACTTCTGCCAGTCGTCGCCGGCCATCTTGGTGAGCATCGAACCCTTGCCATGCACCACCTCGTCGTGGCTGATCGGCAGGACGAAATTCTCGCTGAAGGCGTAGACCAGCCCGAAGGTGATATTGTGGTGGTGGTGGCGGCGGTGGATCGGGTCGCGCGCCATGTACTGGAGCGTGTCGTGCATCCAGCCCATGTTCCACTTGAAGCCGAAGCCGAGCGCGCTGGCGGCGCCCTCGTCATAGGCGGGCGTGGTCACGCCGGGCCAGCTGGTCGATTCCTCCGCGACGGTGATCACGCCGGGGTGGCGCGCGTAGACCGCCTTGTTGGTGGCACGCAGGAACTCCACCGCTTCCCAGTTCTCGCGCCCGCCCTCTGTGTTGGGGATCCACTCGCCGGCCTTGCGCGAATAGTCGCGGTACAGCATCGACGCCACCGCATCGACGCGCAGCCCGTCGACATGGTAGCGCTCGGCCCAGAACAAAGCGTTGTTGACCAGAAACGCGGAGACCTCGCGCCGCCCGAAATTGTAGATCGCGGTGTTCCAGTCGGGGTGATAGCCGAGCCGCGGGTCCTGGTGCTCGTACAAAGCGGTGCCGTCGAAATGCGCGAGCCCGTGCGCGTCGGTCGGGAAGTGCGCGGGCACCCAGTCGAGCAGCACGCCCAGCCCGGCGCGGTGCGCGCCGTCGACGAAGCGCGCGAACCCCTCATGGTCGCCGAAGCGCGCGCTCGGCGCGAACAGGCCGGTGGTCTGATAGCCCCAGCTCGGATCATAGGGATGTTCCGAGATCGGCATGAACTCGATGTGCGTGAAGCCCATCGCCACGGCATAGGGGATCAGCCGCTCGGCAAGCTCGTCCCAGCTGAGATACCAGCCGTTCTCGTCGCGGTCCCAGCTGCCCGCGTGGACCTCGTAGATGCTGATCGGCACGCGCCGCGGGTCGACCGAGGCCCAGGCGTCGCGGTGCGCCGCATCGCCCCATTCATGGGTCGGCGGCGCGGTGGTGAGCGAGGCGGTCTTGGGGCGCAGCTCGGCGGCGAAGGCGTACGGGTCGGCCTTGAGCGGCTGCATCACGCCGTCCGGCCCGGTGATGGCGTATTTGTAGGCGCGCCCGGCGCCGATATCGGGGAGGAAGATTTCCCACACGCCGGTGTCGGCGCGCAGCCGCATGCCATGGCGGCGCGCGTCCCAGTCGTTGAAGTCCCCCACCAAGGCGACGCGCCGCGCGTTGGGCGCCCATACCGCGAAATGCACGCCGTCGGCGCCCTCGTGGTGGAGCAGGTGCGCGCCGAGCTTGTCGTAGAGGCGGAAGTGCGTCCCCTCGTTCATCAGCAGGTCGTCGACCGGGCCGAGCACGGGACCGAAGCTGTACGGATCGGTCACCCACCATTCCGCCCCGCCGCCGCGCGCGCGGTAGCGCAGCGGCTGGGGATCGCCCTCGATCACGCCCTCGAACAGGCCGCGGTCATCGACGCGGTCGAGCATACCGAGCGGCGCGCCCGCGAGCGTGTGCGGCTCGGCGCTCTCCGCGCCCGGGATCCAGGCGCGCGCGAACGTGCCACCCGGTCCGGCATGCGCGCCAAGCAACGCGAAGGGATCGGCGCTGGTGCCGTCGAGCAGCGCGTCGATCGCTGCCGCCGGCGGCCTCACAGCACGCCCCAGATCTCGCGCGCATACTCGCCGATCGTTCGATCGGACGAGAACCAGCCCATGTTGGCGGTGTTGCGGATCGCGCTGCGCTGCCACCCATCGCGATCGCCCCAGCGGCGGTCGACCTCGCGCTGCGCGGCGGCATAGGCGTCGAAGTCGGCCGCGACCATGAACCAGTCGTGGTCGTACAGGCCGTTCATGAGATCGCGGTAGCGGTTCGGGTCATCCGGGGAAAACACGCCAGAGGCGATCGCGTTCACCGCCTGCGCCAGCTCCGCCGAATTTTCGATCACCGCGCGCGGCGAATACCCACCTGCGCGCTTCGCTGCTACCTCCTCCGCGGTCATCCCGAAGATCACGATGTTGTCGGCGCCGACATGGTCGCGGATCTCGATATTGGCGCCGTCGAGCGTGCCGATCGTCAGAGCACCGTTAAGCGCGAACTTCATGTTACCCGTGCCCGAGGCCTCCATGCCCGCGGTGGAGATCTGCTCGGAGAGATCGGCCGCCGGCACCATCCGCTCGGCGAGGCTGACGTTGTAATTGGGCAGGAATGCCACCTTGAGCAGCCCGCCGATGCTGGGATCGCCGTTGATCCGCCGCGCCACGTCGTTGGCCAGCTTGATGATCAGCTTGGCGTTGACGTAGCTCGACGCCGCCTTGCCCGCGAACAGCTTCACGCGCGGGGTCCAGTCGCGCTCGGGATGGCTGCGGATCTGGTCGTACAGCGCCACCGTCTCGACCAGATTGAGCAGCTGGCGTTTGTATTCGTGGATGCGTTTGATCTGGACGTCGAAGATCGCGTCGGGATCGAGCCGCAGCCCGATCGTGTCGCGGACATGCTCGGCCAGCGCGACCTTGTTGGCGCGCTTCACCGCGGCGAACTTCTCGCGGAATCCCGCGTCCTCGGCAAAGGGGGCGAGCGCGGGCAGTTTCTGCGCGTCGTCGGTGAACTCCGGCCCGATCGCCTCCGTGATCAATGCGGTCAACGCGGGGTTGCAGCCCTGCAGCCAGCGCCGCGGCGTGATGCCGTTGGTCTTGTTGTTGATCCGGTCGGGATAGAGGCGGTGGAGGTCGGCGAAGACGGTCGACTTCATCAGCTGCGTGTGCAGCGCCGCCACGCCGTTCACGCTGTGCGCGCCCGCGAAGGCGAGGTTGGCCATCCGCACGCGGCGCTCGCCGCCCTCGTCGATCAGGCTGATCGCGGCGATGGCGCGGTCGTCTATCCCCTCGGCGGCGCGCGCCTCGCGCAGCAGCTTGGCGTTGATCGCGTAGACCAATTGCATGTGGCGCGGCAGCAGCCGCTCGAACAGCGGCAGCGGCCAGCTCTCCAGCGCCTCGGGCAGCAAGGTGTGGTTGGTGTAGCCGAAGGTGGCGCGGGTGATCGCCCAGGCCGCATCCATGTCGAGCTCGTGGTGATCGACCAGCAGCCGCATCAGCTCGGCCACCGCCACCGCGGGATGGGTGTCGTTGAGCTGAATCGCGGCGCGATCGGGCAGCGTGCGGATGTCGCCGAAATACTGGATGTGGCGGCGAACGATGTCCTGGATCGACGCCGAGGAGAAGAAATATTCCTGGCGCAGCCGCAGCTCCTGCCCGGCCGCGGTGGAGTCGTTGGGGTAGAGCACGCGCACCAGGCTGTCGGCGCGGAGCTGGTCCGCCATCGCGCCCTCGAAGTCGCCGCGGTTGAAGGCATCGAGCTTGAACGGGTCGAGGCTGCGCGCGGTCCACAGCCGCAGCGTGTTGACGCGCTTGCCGCGCCAGCCGACCACGGGCGTATCGACCGCGACCGCCTCGACCGCCTCGCCGGGCTGCCAGTGGACACGGCCGGCCTCGTCGCCGGTCACCTCGCCGCCGAAGCCGACGAAATAGGCGCTCTCGCGCCGCTCGAACTCCCAGGGATTGCCATGCGCCAGCCAGGTCTCGGGCAGCTCGACCTGCCAGCCGTCGTCGATGCGCTGGCGGAACATGCCGTTCACGTAGCGGATGCCGTAGCCGTAGGCGGGCAGGTCGAGCGTCGCCAGGCTCTCCATGAAACAGGCCGCGAGCCGCCCCAGGCCGCCGTTGCCGAGGGCGGCGTCGGGCTCCAGCTCCTCGAGCGCGCCGAGATCGACGCCGAGCTGGCGCAACGCCGCACCGACTTCATCGCGGTGACGCAGGTTGGCGAGCGTGTCGCGCAGCAGCCGACCGATCAGGAACTCGAGGCTGAGATAATAGACCCGCTTGGCGCCAGCGGCGTGCGCCTGCTTAGTGGAGGCCATCCAGCGCTCGATGATCTCGTTGCGCAGCGTGAGGATCGTCGCCTCGAGCCAGTCGTGCGGGCGCGCGGCGCGCTCGTCCTTGCCGATGCGGTGGACGAGCGTGTCGATGATGGCGAGCGCGAGCGGCCCGCGCTCGCTGACGTCGGTGGTCGCGGTCAAGTGTCTGGCCCCCGGGCGATGATGTCGGTGCCGACCCTAACCGCGCGGCGCCGCGGTGGCTATGTCCGAGATGGCGGGATGATCGGGCCGTCCGCGATAGGCCTGCACGTCGAGCGCGGCGCCGAGCAGGAAGGCGTAGACGCTGATCCACAGCCAGGTCAGCACCACGATGATCGCGCTCAGCGAGCCGTAGGTCGCGCCGTAATTGCCGAAATTGGCGACGTAGAGGCTGAACCCGACGTTGGCGAGCAACCACACCGCGGTGGCCACCACCGTGCCCGGCGTCGCCCAGCGCAGCCGCGCGCGCGGGCGATAGGGACCGAAGCGGAACAGCAGCGACGCGCCGGTGATCACCAGCAGTGCGAGCGCGAGATAGGTCGCGATCCGGATCACCACCAGCACCACCGCGGGGAACCACGGGATCAGCGTGCCGATGAACGCGGCGAGCGCGCTCGCGGCGATGCCGGTCAGCACCAGCACGACGCCGGCGAGCACGATCGCGAAGGAGGTCAGCGTCCAGGTCACGAAGCTGCGCTTGTCCTTCACCTCATAGGCGACGTTCAGCGCGGTCATCATCGAGGTCGCGGCCTTGCTGCCGCCGTACAGCGCGATGGCCAGCGCAAGGATGATGCCTAGCCCCTTCTTGCCCTGCGAGCCCGAGACGACCGTGTCGAGCTGCTGGCCGATCAGCACCGCCACATCGCGCGGGAAAGCGGCGAACAGCGCGCGGATGTCCTCCTGCACCGTCTGAGCGTCCGCGAACAGGCCGTAGCCGAGCACCGTCACCGCGAGGATCGGCGCGATCGAGGAGATGATGTAGAAGGCGGCTCCGGCCGCGATCAGCCCGAGATTATCGGCGTCCGAGGCGGTGTAGGCGCGCTTCAGCTGGCCCCACCAGTCGGCGCGGAAGGAGCGCCACAGGTCGGCGGAGGAAAGGTCGACTCGCATTATACCGGGCAACGCCGCAGCGCGGCGGAGGGTCCGTGGAGAAATGTTGCGCGAGGTGAAGGGGTTGAAGGGTTACCTCTGCACAGCCGCCGGTCGCCTGAGGACCACACACCCCTTTCGACCTCCGGCGTGCCCCTTACCGTACGTCATCCCCGCGGAGGCGGGGATCCATAGGCGCGAACGTCGCGCCTCATGACCAGACGTCAGCGTGTCTGGATTCCCGCCTTCGCGGGAATGACGGAGGAAGAGGAGCGGGAGCGATCACTGTCGTGTCCCCCAGCCCCTCACACCGTGAAGCTCTCCCCGCAGCCGCACGCGCCCTTCGCGTTGGGATTGTTGAACACGAACCCCGCGGTGAAATCGTCCTCGACCCAGTCCATCGTCGAGCCGATCAGGTACAGCAGCGACGCGCCGTCGACGAACAGCACCCCGCCCGGCGTCTCGATCCGCTCGTCCATCGCGCTCGCCGCCTCGACGTAATCGACCGAATAGGCCAGCCCCGAGCAGCCGCGCCGCGGCGTCGAAAGCTTCACGCCGACCGCGCCTTCCGGGGCCTTGCCCATCAGCTCGGCGATCCGCGCCTCGGCGCTCGCCGTCAGGTTCAGCGCCGCGGGGCGCGCACGCAGGGTGGTGGCCATCACAGCATCCCCAGTTCGAGCTTGGCGTCGTCGGACATCTTCTGCGGGTCCCAGGGCGGATCCCACACCAGGTTGACGTCGGCGAAGGCGATGCCCGGCACGGCGGCGACGCGCATCTCCACCTCGCCCGGCATCGACTCGGCGACCGGGCAGTTCGGCGTCGTCAGCGTCATGGTCACCGTCGCCTGGCCGGAGTCGGTCACCTCGACGGCGTAGATCAGACCCAGGTCGTAGATGTTGACCGGGATCTCGGGGTCGTAGATCTCCTTGAGCGCGTCGATCACGCCCTCATAGAGCGCGCCGCCGGGCTCGTGCGGCGCCTCGCCGCCGGCGGGCTGCTGCGCCAGGAAGCCGGCGAGATAGTCACGCTGCCGCCCCTCCCCGCCTGCAGGCTCGACCGCGTCGGACACCTTGGCGCGCGGCGGCGCCTGCACCGTCTCGACTTCCTCGACCTTGATCGGGTCGCTCATCGTCCCTCGTCCCTATCCAAAACCGTCATCCGAAGATCCGGGCCACGCGCTCGATCCCCGCGGCGAGCGCGGCGACGTCGTCCGGGCCGTTGTACACGCCGAAGCTGGCGCGCGCGGTCGCCTCGACCTTCAGCGCCGCCATCAGCGGCTGCGCGCAATGATGGCCGGCGCGGATCGCCACCTTCGACTCGTCCAAGATGGTGCCGATGTCGTGCGGATGCACCCCCTCCATCGCGAAGGAGACGATCCCGGCGCTGTCCGCCGGCCCGAGCACGCGCACCGAGTTGATGCGGCCGAGCGCCTCACGCGCCTGCGCCACCAGCGCGGTCTCGTGCGCGTGGATGCGCTCGAGCCCGATCCCCTGCACATAGTCGATCGCCGCGGCCAGCCCGAGCGCGCCGACGATGTGCGGCGTCCCCGCCTCGAACCGCGTCGGCGCGGGGGCGTAGGTGGTGCGCTCGAACGACACGCGATCGATCATCGAGCCGCCGCCCTGGTAGGGCGGCATCGCGTCGAGCAGCGCGCGCCGGCCCCACAGCACGCCGATCCCGGTCGGGCCGTACAGCTTGTGCCCGGAGAAGACGTAGAAGTCGCAGCCGAGCGCGCGCACGTCGACCGGCAGCCGCGCCACCGCCTGGCAGCCGTCAATCAGGATCGTCGCGCCGACCGCGTGCGCGAGTTCGCTCGCGCCGCGCACGTCGAGTACCGAGCCAAGCACGTTGGAGACGTGCGCGAGCGCGACGAGCTTGTGCTCGGGGCGGAGCATCCGTGCCATGGCGTCGAGGTCGATGCGCTGGTCGGCGGTGAGCGGGACGACGTCGATCGCGGCGCCGACCCGCTCGGCCACCATCTGCCACGGCACGATGTTGCTGTGGTGCTCGAGCGTGGAGAGCAGGATGCGGTCGCCGGCTTTCAGCGTCGTGCCCGCGAACGACTGGGCGACGAGGTTGATCGCCTCGGTGGCGCCGCGGACGAAGACGATCTCGTCGGGCGTAGCGTTGACGAAGCGCGCGACGGTCTCGCGCGCCGCCTCATAGGCCAGGGTCATGTCGGCGGAGCGCTGGTACACGCCGCGGTGGACGGTGGCGTAATCGGTGTCGTAACCGCGCGTGATCGCGTCGATCACCGCGCGCGGCTTCTGCGCCGTGGCGGCGGTGTCGAGATAGGCCCAGCCGGCGGGGATGGCGGGAAAATCCGCGACGACGTCGAGCGGGCGCGCGGCGGGATCGGCGGTCAGGACGGTCATGCGCGCTCCCCAATGTTGAGTAAGTTGAGTCGGGAGGAGGGTGTGGGGCGGCGGGGGACCGACGCCCGCCACTTCTCTGCCGTCACCCCGGACTTGATCCGGGGTCCATGGTTCCGCGCACGCATCAGCCGCTGGGTACACGGAGAGATGGATACCGGATCAAGTCCGGGATGACGGGCGGGGGTGAGCCGGTCCAGCTCGCCCCCGCCAATATTGCGAATGTTGAGTCGCCCGCGCCCCACGCGCGCGTCGGTGTTCGAGGAGCCGGGAGTTGTCACCACCGCCTCATCGCACCGGGCTCGCGCGTAGGACAGGGTCACAGCGCGCGCTCCAGCCACGCGGCAGCGTCGGCCGCGAACGCCTCCCGTACCGTCTCGTCGGCGATGCGGTCGAGCGCGTCCGCCACGAAGGCGTGCGTCAGCAGCGCCTTGGCGCGCGCCGCCGGGATGCCGCGGCTCTCCATGTAGAAGAGCGCGCGCGCGTCGAGTTCGCCCACGGTCGCGCCGTGCGCGCATTTCACGTCGTCGGCGAAGATCTCCAGCTCGGGCTTGAGGTTCACCGTCGCGGTGCGGTGGAGCAGCAGCCCGCGCAGCGACTGCTCGCCGTCGGTCTTCTGCGCGTGGCGCGCCACCTCCACCGCCGCGGCGAGGCTCGCCTGCGACTGGTCCGCCGCGACCGCGCGCCACAATTGGTGCGACTGGCCGTTGGGCTCGGCGTGGCGCACGCGCACCGCGCATTCCTGCTGGAGCCGGTCGCGGGTGAGCAACGCACCGCCGAACTCGGCGTAACCGCCCTCGCCCGCCAGCGTCAGCGCGGCGTCGACGCGCGCGCCCTGGTCGCCCGCGGCGAGCACGGTGCCGTTGAAGCTCGCCGCCTGGCCGAGCACGATCTCGTCGCGCAGCGAGACGAAGCCCGCCGCCTGGGTCAGCCGCACCGCGCGCGACAGCCGCGCGCCGCGCCCCAGCCGGACGCTGGTGAAGCGGTTCGACCAGCCCGCGCCCACGAACGTCTCGACCAGCTGCGCGACCGCGTCGTCGCCCAGCTCGATCGCGGCGCCGAGATGGTTCTCCGCACCGGTGGCGACATGGACGACCTGGACCGGGTCGGCGACCGCCTGCGCATCGAGCGTGAGCGTCCAGCCGCGCGCGGCGCGCCGGCCGAGCGCGTGGTCGCTCGGGGCGATCGCGCCGACGCTGACGCGGTGGAGCTCGCTCGCACCTTCGTCGAGCTCACCGTCAACGAACAGGAGCTTGGCGCCGGGCAGGTCGAGGAACTGCGCGTCGGGGCGCGCGACCGGCGCGAGCGCGGCGGCCGCGGCGATCCCGCCGAGATCGGCCCAGCGCCATGCCTCCTCGCGATTGGAGGGAAGGTCGAGCACGCTCATGCGGCGGCTCCCATGTGATTCGGTTCACGCGAAGACGCGAAGACGCGAAGAGGTTCGCACGCGGAGGCGCGGAGACGCGGAGGCTTTGCGCCCCGTCGCGCCAGCGCCGCCGCATCACATCGCGTATGGTGATGAGGGCGCGCTGCCACGCGCGCGACACCTCCGCGTCTCCGCGCCTCCGCGTGAACCATCTTCTTCGCGTCTTCGCGGCTTCGCGTGAACAACATCATCACGCCGCCACCTCGGCATAGCCCTCGCGCTCGAGCTGCTGCGCCAGCTCCGGGCCGCCCGATCGCGTGATGCGCCCGTCCGCCAGCACGTGGACGCGGTCAGGCCGGACATAATCGAGAAGCCGCTGATAGTGGGTGATCAGCAGCACCGCCTTGTCCGGCTGGCGCATGATGCGGTTGATGCCGTCGCCGACCACGCGCAGCGCATCGATGTCGAGGCCCGAGTCGGTCTCGTCGAGGATCGCGAACCTGGGGTCGATGATCCCCATCTGCACCATCTCGTTGCGCTTCTTCTCGCCGCCCGAGAAGCCGACGTTGACCGGACGCTTGAGCATGTCCTGCTGGAGCCCGAGTGCGTCGGCCTGCGCGCGCGCCACCTTGAGGAACTCCGCGCCCGACAACGGCTTCTCCCCGCGGACCGCGCGCTGCGCGTTGAGGCTCTCGCGCAGGAACTGGACGTTGGACACGCCCGGGATCTCGACCGGATATTGGAAGCCGAGGAACACGCCCGCGGCGGCGCGCTCGTGCGGCTCCTTGTCGAGCAGGTCCTCGCCGTTGAACGTGACCGAGCCCGCGGTCACCTCATAGCCGGGCCGCCCGCCGAGGACGTAGCCGAGCGTCGACTTGCCTGCGCCGTTGGGCCCCATGATCGCGTGGATCTCGCCCGCGTCCACCTGGAGCGTGAGGCCCTTAAGGATCGGCTTGCCGTCGATCTCGGCATGAAGGTTGTCAATCGTGAGCATCGTCATTCCTGAAGCCCCTCCCCTGCAGGGAGGCCGTTGCCTATTCCATCGTCAACCCGGACGTGTTCCGGGATCGACCCTTCCGCCAACCTACCGACCGTCAGGCGCGCCGACGGCTGGCACCCGGAACAGGCCCGGGGTGACGGAAGGACGAAACGTTACCCCACGCTCCCCTCGAGCGAGATCCCGAGCAGCTTCTGCGCCTCGACCGCGAACTCCATCGGCAGCTGCTGCAGCACCTCGCGCGCGAAGCCGTTGACGATCAGCGCCACCGCGGCCTCGGCGTCGAGCCCGCGCGACATCGCGTAGAATAGCTGATCCTCGCTGATCTTCGAGGTCGTCGCCTCATGCTCGATCTGCGCCGAGGGGTTGCGCACCTCGATGTACGGCACGGTGTGCGCGCCGCACTGGTCCGACAGCAGCAGCGAGTCGCACTGAGTGAAGTTGCGCACGCCCTCCGCGGTCGGCGCGACGCGCACCAGCCCGCGATAGGTATTGTCCGACCGCCCCGCCGAGATGCCCTTCGACACGATCGTCGAGCGCGAGCCCTTGCCGAGGTGGATCATCTTGGTGCCGGTATCGGCCTGCTGGCGGTTGTTGGTCACCGCCACCGAGTAGAACTCGCCGACGCTGTTCTCGCCCGCGAGCACGCAGCTCGGGTACTTCCAGGTGATCGCAGAGCCGGTCTCGACCTGGGTCCAGCTCACCTTGCTGTTCCTGCCCTGGCAGAGCGCGCGCTTGGTGACGAAGTTGTAGATGCCGCCGACGCCGTTCTCGTCGCCGGGATACCAGTTCTGCACGGTCGAATATTTGATCTCGGCGTCGTCGAGCGCGACCAGCTCGACCACCGCGGCGTGGAGCTGGTTCTCGTCGCGCATCGGCGCGGTGCAGCCCTCGAGATAACTGACATACGCGCCCTTGTCGGCGACGATCAGCGTGCGCTCGAACTGGCCGGTATTCTCGGCGTTGATGCGGAAATAAGTGGAGAGCTCCATCGGGCAGCGCACGCCCTCGGGCACGTAGACGAAGGTGCCGTCTGAGAAGACCGCCGAGTTGAGCGTCGCGAAGTAATTGTCGCGCTGCGGCACGACCTTGCCCAGCCACTTGCGGACGAGGTCAGGGTATTCGCGGATCGCCTCGCTGATCGACAGGAAGATCACCCCCGCCGCCTTGAGCTCCTCGCGGAAGGTGGTCGCGACCGAGACCGAGTCGAACACCGCGTCGACCGCGACCTTGCGCGCGCCCTCGACCCCCGCGAGCACTTCCTGCTCCTTGATCGGGATGCCGAGCTTCTCGTAGGTGCGACGGATCTCGGGGTCGAGCTCGTCGAGCGACGCGATCGTCTTCTTCTGCTTGGGCTCGGCGTAGTAGTACGCGTCCTGATAGTCGATCGGCGGCACGTTGAGCTTGGCCCAGTCGGGCGCCTGCATCGTCTGCCACAGGCGGAACGCCTTGAGCCGCCAGTCGAGCATCCACTCGGGCTCGTTCTTCTTGGCGCTGATATAGCGGACGGTATCCTCGCTCAGCCCCTTGGGCGCGAAGTCCTGCTCGATGTCGGTGGCGAAGCCCCACTCATACTTCTTGGCGACGGCCGCATGGGCCTCGGCGTTCTTCGTGGCCATGTTATGCCTCAACCTTCATCTGTTCGGGCGCGGGCGTGGGCGCGGCGGCGAGCGACGCCAGCGTCACCCCCGCGAGCGCGCCGCGCACCGCCTGATTGACCGCGTTCCAGTGCGGCTTGACGCGGCAATTGCCCTCGATCGCGCAGTCGTGCTCGGCGGCGTCGACGCAGGCGGTGAGCGCGATCGGCCCCTCCACCGCCTCGACCACGTCCGCCAGCGTGATCATCGCGGGCGGGCGCGCCAGCCGGATCCCGCCGCCGGTGCCACGCGTGCTGTCGATCAGCCCCGCCGCCGCGAGCCGGCTGACCAGCTTCTGCGCAGTGGGCAGCGGCACGCCGGTCTCCTCGGCGAGCGACGTGGCGTTCATCCGCGCCAGCCCGCCGCAGTGGCGCGCGGCGGCGGTGAGCAGCACCACGGCATAATCGGTCAGGCTCGAGAGGCGCATCGTTCCCAGCTAAGCAGTTGCGATCGACTCTCAAATCGGAGTAGATCGTTCCGATTGGCATGTGGCCGCCCTTCGGCGCGAAATCAACCGCGCGGGTTCGCGCCGGGCGCAAAAAAAGGGCCCGGCAGAGGCTGCCGGGCCCTTGAGGAAAGAACTTCCGTTCGGAAGCCCTTCGGGTCGCAGTCGCGTTATGCACACGACTCGTCGCGGAAGGATTGGATAGATTCATCTCGCTCAAGTCGAATCTTTACAATTCGTACGGCTTGATCTCGCCTCGGGAGGGGACGACAGACGCGATATGGCGATCTCCTCCCTCCTCCACCGCGCCACGTTGGCGCTGCCGCCCGAGCGCGCGCACGACGTCGCGCTCGGCGCCCTAGCGCGCTGGGGCACGCTGGGCGGGCCGCTGGGTAGCGCGATGCCGCGGCTGCCGACGCGCGTCGTCGGGATCGATTTCCCCAACCCGGTCGGGCTCGCCGCCGGGCTCGACAAGGACGCGCGCGCGATCGCCGGGCTGATGCGGCTCGGCTTCGGCTCGGTCGAGGTCGGCACGCTCACGCCGCGCGCGCAGCCCGGCAACCCGCGCCCGCGGCTGTTCCGGCTGGCCGAGGACCGCGCGATCATCAACCGCATGGGCTTCAACAACGGCGGGCTCGCCGCGGGCGTGGCGCGCGCCGCGGCGGCGCGGCGCTACGGTGGCGTGCTCGGGATCAACGTCGGCGCCAACAAGGACGCGGCCGACCGCGTCGCCGACTATGTCGCGGGGGTGAGCGCCGCGGCGCCGGTGGCGGACTATGTCACGATCAACGTCAGCTCGCCCAACACGCCGGGGCTGCGCGACCTGCAGCACGGCGCCGCGCTGGCCGAGCTGCTCGCCGCCTGCGTCGCCGCGCGCGGCGCCACGCCGCTGTTCCTCAAGGTGGCGCCCGATCTCGAGACGGCGCTGGTCGACTCGATCGCGCGCGCCGCGCTCGACGCGGGCGTGGACGCGCTGATCGTGAGCAACACCACGGTGAGCCGCCCGCCCTTGCGGAGCGCACACGCGGGCGAGGCCGGCGGGCTGTCGGGCGCACCGCTGCGGTCGCTCGCAGCCGAGCGGCTCGCCGACTTCCGCCGCGCCACGGGTGGCGCCCTGCCGTTGATCGCGGCCGGCGGGATCGACAGCGGGGCGGAGGCCTATGCGCGGATCCGCGCCGGGGCGAGCCTGGTGCAGGTCTATACCGCGCTGATCTACGACGGGCCGGGGCTGCCGCGGCGGATCGTGTCCGAGCTGGCGGCGTGCCTCGCGCGCGACGGCTTCGCGAGCGTGGTCGAGGCGGTGGGGGCGTAACCTACAATCCTCCCCTTGCAGGGGAGGATCTTGAGACCCTTACGCCTCCTCTTCCTCCTCCTCGTCGGCGCCGAGCTCCTCGGTCAGCGCAGCGAGGATCGCCTTGTTGAAGGCGGGGATGTCGTCGGGCTTGCGGCTGGTGATGAGATTGTCGTCGACCACGACCTCCTCGTCGACCACCTCGCCGCCGGCATTCTCCAGGTCGGTGCGGATCGACTCGAAGCCGGTCAGCCGGCGCCCGTCGATCACGTCGGCCTCGGCGAGCAGCCAGGGCGCGTGGCAGATCGCCGCGACGATCTTGTCCTCGTCCATGAAATCCTGGACGATCTGCACCGCCTTGGCCTCGACGCGCAGCTTGTCCGGGTTGGCGACGCCGCCCGGCAGCACCAGCGCGTCGTAGTCGTCGACCTCGACCTCGTCGAGCGTGAGGTCGGGCGTGGCGGTCTCGGCCTGGTTGATGTCCTGCTTCATGCCCTGGATCGGGTCGCGCTTGATCGAGGCGAGCGTCACGGTGACGCCGGCGGCTTCCAGCGCCTGACGCGGCTCGAACAGCTCCACCGTCTCGAAGCCGTCGGCGGCGAGCATCAGCACGCGGGCTTGCGACAGGTCGGCCATGGGAAATCTCCTGATACGTGTCGGTTCGACGCGGTCCCAACCCCGCCGCCGCACGCCCGTTCCGGAACGATGCGGCAGCCCGCGCATTTCCCGCGACATGAGCGTAGAAGCGGAGCGCACGACCGGAAACGGCTGCCACATCGTCTATTTCGACGACGGTGAGCCCGGTATCACGCGCAAGAAAACGCGGCACGGCGCCTGGGCCTATTACGATTCCGACGGCGCGCGCATCTCCGACCGCGACGAGATCGACCGGCTCAACGCGATCGGCCTGCCCCCTGCCTATACCGACGCCTGGTTCTGCCCGGACCCGACCGGGCATATCCAGGCGGTCGGCTGGGACGAGAAGGGGCGCAAGCAATATCGCTACCATCTCGACTACCGCGCGCAGCAGGAGGCGGCCAAATACGACCTCTGCGCCCCGTTCGGCCGCGCGCTGACGAAGCTGCGCGCGCGCGTCGAGGCCGATCTCGATAAACGCACGCACAGCAAGGAGCGCACCGTCGCCGCCATCGTCAAACTGCTCGACATGGCGGCACTGCGCATCGGCAACGAGACCTACGCCAAGACCAACAAGAGCTACGGCCTGACCACGCTGCGTGACCGCCACGCGCAGATCAAGGGCAGCACGCTGGCGCTCCAGTACAAGGCCAAGTCGGGCAAGACCCGCAAGCTGCGCATCACCGACGGCAGCCTCGCGCGCTTCGTCAAGAAGTGCCAGGACCTGCCCGGACAAAAGCTGTTCCAATACGTCGGGGACGACGGCGCGCCGCATGCGGTGACCTCGTCGGACGTCAACGCCTATCTCCGCGAGGCGATGGGCGACGGCTTCACCGCCAAGCATTTCCGCACCTGGGGCGCAAGCGTCGTGGCGTTCGAGGCGCTGGTCGAGGCGCCCGCGCCGATCGGGCTCAAGACGATGCTCGAGCCGGTGGTCGAGCGGCTCGGCAACACCCCCGCGATTGCGCGCAAATCCTACGTGCATCCCGCGCTGATCGAGCTCGGCAAGGACAAAGCCGCGCAGGCGGCGTTCCGGCAGACGCTGCGGCTACCGCGCGCCAGCCAGTATCTGACCCGCACCGAACGCGGGCTGATCGCCTTCCTGGAGCAAACCGGTGCGTGCGAGTTGAAGGCGGCCTGAGATGAGTGACACCAAGGCGGCCGCGACCAAGCCGGCCGCGTCGATCGACGCCGGCCGCGTCGGCGACCAGCTTCAGGCGCTGCTCGGCGCGAGCGTCACCTGGCTGCAGGAGCATTGGCTGCAGATCCTGATTGCGCTCGGCATCGGCGTGGCGCTCGCGCTGCTGCTGTTCTGGCTACGTGCGTTCGGTCCGCGGCTGGCGCGGCGCAGCGCCTCGGGCAAGGGCTGGTCGGCGGTGCTGGGGCGCGCGGTGGAGCGCACCAACGCCTTCTTCATCGTCATGCTCTCGGCGCGGCTGGTGAGCGGCTATGCCGCCACCCCGCCCGAGCTGGACGCGACGATCGCCTTCCTGTTCAAGGTGGCGGTCACCTTCCAGGGCGCGATCTGGGCGCGCGAGCTGATCCTCGGCGCGATCGAGCATCGCACCCGCGGCGAACATTACACCGGCGAGGCGCTGATGAGCGCGATGGGGCTGATCCGCCTCCTCGTCAGCGTCGCGGTGTTCGCGATCGCGCTGGTGGTGGTGCTCGACAATCTCGGGGTCAACGTCACCGGGCTGGTGGCGGGGCTCGGCGTCGGCGGCATCGCGATCGGTCTCGCCGCGCAGGGCATCTTCGCCGACCTGTTCGCCGCGCTGGCGATCATCTTCGACCGCCCGTTCCGCCGCGGCGACAAGGTCAGCTACGGCACCACCAGCGGCGTGATCGAGTCGATCGGGCTGAAATCGACGCGGATCCGCTCCTTTACCGGCGAGCTGCGGATCATCTCGAACCGCAACCTGCTCGACAAGGAGATCCAGAACACCTCGCTGCGCGATCACGTCCGCGTGTCCTACACGATCGGCGTCACCTACGAGACACCGCCCGACACGCTGGCGCGCGTGCCCGCGATCCTGACCGAGCTGGTCGAGGCCGAGGGCGCCAAGGTGGCGCGGTGCGGCTTCGAGACGTTCGGCGCCTCGAGCCTCGACTATGCGCTCCAGGTCGACACGCCGGGGGACGACTGGGCCACCGCGCACGCCACGCGCGACCGGCTGATGGTGGCGATCATGCGGCGCTTCGCCGACGAGAAGATCGGCATCGCCTACCCCACGCAGACCACCTACACCGCCGCACCCGACGGGACGCTGGTGATGCCCTATGCGGAAGTGGCGCGAGGCTGAGGAAGCCTCCTCTCCAATCCTCCCCTGCAAGGGGAGGTGGCGCGCGCAGCGCAACGGAGGGGTGTCGCCAGGGGTGAGTCTATCGAGGCTCACGAGCGGCAACACCCCTCCGTCAGGCCTACGGCCTGCCACCTCCCCTTGCAGGGGAGGATTTCGTCGGCATCGTCCGGACTAACGGCACGCGGCCCTCAGTCCCGCGCCCGCGCCGCGCCCACCAGCCCCGGCGCATCCGCGACGAAGCGGTCGAGCACGCCATCCGCCACCTTCACCGTGCCGTCGAACCTCGTCGCGCCGGGGATCGTCTTCACCGCCGCCGCCTGTGCCGCCAGTTGCCCCGCCGCGGCGAAGTCGCGTGATGCGGCAGCGCTGCGGTCGAGCGCCGCGCCCAGTCCGGCCGCGGTGAGCTGGAGCGCGCGGCCCCACAGAGCGGTCGCCTCGAGCCACGGCGCCGCCTGCGCCGCGAAGCCGAGGTCGATCACGCCGGCACGGATCGTGTCGGGCGCGGCCGCCAGCGCGTCGGCGCGCGCCGCCAGCGCCGCGATCGCCTCGCGCCGCGCCGCATCGTCGCCGTCGGCCAGCGCGAAGCGGACGCCGTCGAGCAGCGCCTTGAGCCGCGGCGCCTGCTCCTGCCACGGCTGGCTGCCGAAGGTGGGGGCGAGATGCTGTGTGTCGAAGAAGTCGAGCAGCGCCGCCGCGGTGCGCGCGTCACTACCCGACAGCGCGTCCGCGGCGAAGCGCCAGCCCTGCGACGGGTCGTAGCCGCGGTCGTTCCACGCGAACGCCGCGACGCCCGCCACCGCGACGCGGCTGGGCGCCTCCTGGTTCATCGGGTTGGAGAGGATGCCGCTCAGCTCGCCCGCGAGCCCCGCCTCGCGCCGCGCATACGGGGCCAGCAGCAGCCGGCCGGTGGTCTGGGCGTAATCGTTGACCGGGTAATTGTCCCACAACAGCGTCTTGCGCCCGAACGCCGTGGTCGCGGTCTTGGCGTCGCCGATCGAGATCGCGGGCGGCACCACGTCGGTGCCGGTCCATTGCACCACCACGCGCGGGTCGAGTTCCTGCCGCAGCGCGGCCTTGTAGGGCGTTTCCTTGGCGTCGTAATATTCGGTCGGCACCATGATCAGCGGCGGCGCGGCGCGGTCCTTCGCGATCAGGTCGCGCTGCACCGCGTTGAGCAGCCGCGCCTGCGCCGTGCCAGCGGCGGCCGCCCCCGAGGCGCCGAACGCGGCCTCGTCCTTCGCGCAGTTCCACTTCTTATACTCGATGTCGTCGAGCGCGACGTAGAAGCTGCGCACGCCGATGCCGCGCAGCGCGTCGAACTTGCGCTCCAGCGCGGCGGCGTCGGCGGGGTCGGAGAAGCACACCGTCGGCCCCGGCGAGATGGCATAGACGAAATTGACGTGATCGCGCTTCGCCGCCGCGGCCAGCGTGCCCAGCTCGGCCAGCGTCGCCGCCGGATAGGGCTCGCGCCAGCGGTCGCGCGCATAAGGGTCGTCTTTGGGGCTGTAGACGTAGGTGTTCGCCTTGACGCTCGCGAGGAAGTCGAGGTGACGGATCCGGTCCTCCTGCGTCCAGGGCTTGCCGTAGAAGCCCTCGATCGTGCCGCGGATCGGCATGGCAGGATGGTCCTGGATCACCAGCCCCGGCACCTCGCCGCGGCGCGCGAGCTGGTGCAAGGTCTGCGCGGCGTGGAACAGCCCGTCGGCATCGTGCCCGGCGAGCGCGATCAGCCCGCCGCCCGCCGCGTCGGGGCGCGCGACGAGCGTGTAGCCCTCCGGCCGGTCGTCGGCAGAGGCGCCCGCGCGCGCGAGCGAGTCGCGCACCGCGACGGCGTCGCTCGTCCCGACGACGACGTGGAGCGCTGCGAGCGTGGCGGGCAGCCGGTTCGCGATGGTGACCTGGGTGACGCCCGCGGCGGTGAGCGCGGCGCGTACCAGCGCCACCGTCTCCGGCGCGGTGCCGGGCGCGACCACCAGCACCGCGGCGCGGTCGAGCGCGACGCGGCCGCCGGTCAGCGCCATCGACGTGGGCGCGGGAAAGATCGCGGGGAGCGTCGGCACCTGCGCCGAGGCGGACGTCACCGCGGTGCCGGCGAGCGCGGCGGCGAGCCACAGGGGGCGAGGGGTCCGCGTGCGTGTCATGTCGCGCTCCGGTATCATGTTGGTATTATGATTGTCTGGGTAGAAGGCGCGGCGCGGCTTCGCAAGCGGGGGTGTGGCAGCCCCGTTGCCGCGTCAGCGCGATGGGAGCGGCTGGTAAGGCGTCCTCTCCCCAACCCTCTGCCGTCATCCTGAGCTTGTCTCAAGATCCACCGGCCCGCGAGCGCCGCCGCCAGATCTCGCGCGGCACGGTGGATCCTGAAAGGAGGTCAGGATGACCCCAGCGTAGAGGGGTAACGCCTCACAGCCGCGGTCGGCGTTTGGAGCGCGGCCGCGGCAACCCGATCCGCGAAGCCGACGCCTACCCCGCGGTCCCGGCGACCGCCCGCGGCGGCGGCGGCGCGGTCGCGGCCGCGACGGTGGCGGGGACGAGCTGGCCGGCGCGCCAGCGGTCATAGGCGGCGAAGAAGTCGGTGAACGGCCGCTCCAGCGCCGCCAGCCGCTCCGCCGCGAAGCCCGGCAGCGTCGCCGCCGGCACCGTCGCCATCGCGCCCAGCGTGTCCGCCGCGCCGGCGCAGAAGGCGTCGCGCGCCAAGTCCTGCGCAAAGAAATTATAGAGCCGGGTCATCTGGTCGTCGAACCGGTCCTGCCAGTCGCCACCACCGGCGCGATACTCGGCCTGGAGCGTCGCCTGCGCGCTGGCGAACTCGACCTTCCGCGCGGCGAGCATCGCATTGTACTGCGCGATGATCGTCGCCTCCTGCGCGCCGCGGCAGGCGAGCGCGGCGACGTTGAGCGCGCTGCGCAGGTGCCACACCGCCCCCGCGCCGCTGAGCGCGCGGTTGGGCGTGGGGTAGCTGCCGTCGGGCAGGCGCGCCGGGACGTTCATCCCCGGCCGTGCGCCAGTTGGGAGCGGCGCGGGCACCATCGCGACGACGGGTGGTGGCGCGGCCGCCGCGGTCGGCGGCGGCGCGGCGTGGCGTGAGCAACCCGCGAGCAGCACGGCGATGAACAGCGCCCAAGTGATCGATGCGGCGGGCGCGCTCTGCTGGAAACGCACGGTCGGGCCCCTTCTGTTGTGTCCCCGCTTCGATCGTACGCCCGTACCGCGGCGGCGCCCACGGCAGCACGACCCGCCCGCCCGCGCTTCGCGCCCAACCGAGTCGCTTTCGCGCCAGGGCGAGTCGCGCGCCGCTCATGCCTCCTCGATGCGGCGCTCCTCCTCGGTGCGCAGGCTCATCTCGGTGAAGTCGAGCTCCTCCTGCAGCACCAGAAAAGAGTCGGCGCCCACCTCCTGCGCCTCGCGCAGTTCCTCGAGCCGCTCGCGCTGGCACGCCACCGCGGCGAGGCCGAGCTGGCGCTTCTCCTCGCCCGCGCGCGCGTCGCCGCCGGCCCGCATCGCGTCGCGCTTGGTCGCGAGGCCGTAGCGCCAGTGGTCCGCCGCCGCACCCGGCGCGTCGCCGATCCGCGCCAGCGCCGCCTCCGCCATCGCGACACGCGCGCGCGCCAGCTCCTCGCCCAGCCCGTCGTCGCCGTCGAGCCCGAGCCAGCGCACCAGCGGCGCCAGCGTCATCCCCTGCACCACCAGCGTCGCGAGCACGACCGCGAAGGCGGTGAGCACGATCAGGTCGCGCTGCGGGAAATGGCCTGGCAGCGCGAAGGCGGTGGCGAGCGTGACGATGCCGCGCATGCCGCACCAGCCCACCACCACGCTCTGCGCCAGCCCCGTGGCGGGATAGTCGCCGCGCAGCTTGGGAAAGTGGAAGGCGAGCCGGTTGTAGATCAGCACCCAGGCCATGCGCACGACGATCAGGCAGGCCACCACCGCGGCGGCGAACACCGCCGCCTCGCGCAGCCGCTCGGGTGCCATGCCGCCCACGATCGTGCGCGCCTGGAAGCCCATCAGCAGGAAGGCGAGCACGTTGAGCAGGAACACCGCCGTCTCCCAAACCGCGAAATCGTGCAGCCGCGCGCGCGGCGGCGTCACCAGCCCGGCCGAGCGCGCGATCGTCATGGCGAAGGTGACGAGGCACAGCACCGCCGACAGGCCCAGCCGCTCGGCCACCAGCCAGGCGGCGAAGCCCGAGACAAACTGGAAGATGTTGCCGCTCAGCGTGCCCCAGACCAGCGGCTGGATGCGGCGAATCGCCAGCGCGAGCAGGTAGCCGAGCAGCACCCCGCCGGGGACTGCGACGCCGACGCGCAGCGCCAGCCCGCCGTCGATCCCGCCATGGCTCTCCACCAGGATCGCGGCGGTGTAGAGCAGCAGCGCGGAGGCGTCGTTGAGCAGGCTCTCGCCCTTGAGCACCGCGACGGTGCGGCGCGGCATCCTGACGCTGCCCGAGATCGCGGTGGCCGCGGCGGCGTCAGGCGGGGCGACGATCGCGCCGAGCGCGAGCGCGGCATAGACCGGCAGCCCGGCGAGCGCGACGCCGAGCCAGGTCACCGCCCCCGCGCTCAGCAGCACCGCCACCAGCGCCAGCGCGGTGAGCGGCCGCCACAGCCGCATCACCGTGCCGACGGGAAAGTCGAACGCGGCGTCGATCAGGATCGGCGCGATGAACAGGGCGAGCGCGGTGTGCGGGTCGAGCGCGATCGTCGGCGCGCCGGGCAGCCAGGCGAGCGCCACGCCCGCGGCGGCGAGCAGCGCGGGATAGGGGATGCTGGTACGGCGCGCGAGCTGGAGCAGCAGCACCGCGACGCCGAGCAGCGCGAGCAGGCTCTCGAAGAAGGTCACGGCGCGCTCCCCTGCCGCGCCGGCTCCCGCGGCGCGCGTCCGCAGCATGGCCGATCGCGCGCGACGGCGCCAGCGGATGGTGGCTGGCTTCCACATAGGCGAGACCGGCACGTAGCGCTCCGGCCGCGAGATCGTCGCCGTGCGATACTCATTGAACAAGCGCCCGAAGGGGGCCACCCCCGCCCTCACTGGCGTCATCCTGAGCTCGTCTCTGGATCCACGATTCCACCAGCGCCACCGGCACCTGGGATCGCGGCAGGGTGGATCCTGAGACAAGCTCAGGATGACGGGGGCAGGCGGCGGCGTTGTGAGCCATCGTTTCCAATCGCGACCTTCGTCGCAATTCCTTCCTTGCCGTCCGTCACTTACACTCAGGAAGCCGGGTCGCACGCCGCGCGGGCGGCGAGGAGAGGCCACCGACATGTCCGCCCATCGCCTGCTCGCCCCTCTCCTGCTCGCCCCGCTCCTGCTCGCGGCGCTTGCCGCCCCCGCCGCTGCGGCACCGGCGCGCGGCGTCTCCGCCTTCGTCACCGCGCCGCTCGACCCGCGCGCCACCATGGTGCGAGGCGTCGGCGACGGTCGCGCCGACGACAGCGCCGCGCTCCAGCAGGCGATCGACGCCGCGGCCGACCAGGGCGGCGGCGGCATCGTCTTCCTGCCGCAGGGCCGTTACCGCATCACGCGCACGATCTTCCTGTGGCCGGGCGTGCGGCTGTTCGGCGTCGGCGCGCGGCGGCCGGTGATCGCGCTCGGTGCCGACTCGCCGGGTTTCCAGAAGGGCGTCGCGCACATGATCGTCTTCGCCGGCGCGCGCCGCTCGGGCGCGGGCGGGCGCAGCGAGGGCGGGCGCGTCGGCGCCGCGCCGCCGCGCCGCATCCCTTTCCCCGTCGCGGGCAGCGTGCCGTTCGACCCCGCCATCGCCGACGCCAATCCCGGCACCTTCTACTCCGCCATCAGCAACGTCGACGTCGCGGTCGGCAAGGGCAACCCGGCCACTGCGGCGATCCGCTTCCACGCCGCGCAGCACGCGTATCTCAGCCACATGGACTTCGACCTCGGCCCCGCGCTGGCGGGCCTGTACCAGGTCGCCAATGTCGCGCGCGACCTGCATTTCCGTGGCGGCCGCTACGGCATCCTCGCCGAGAAGCCCTCGCCGGCCTGGCCGTTCACCTTGATCGACTCGAGCTTCGCCGGCCAGCGCGACGCCGCGATCCGCGAGCATGAGGCGGGGCTGACGCTGGTCAACGTGGCATTCCGCGACACGCCTGTCGGCGTCGAGATCGATCGCGGCTACGGCGACTGGTTGTTCGGCCAGGACGTGCGTTTCGAGAACGTGTCGCGCGCGGGCGTGATCGTCTCCAACGAGAACAACGCCTACACGCAGGTGACGTTCGAGAACGCGCTGGCACGCCGCACCCCGGTGTTCGCGCGCTTGCGCGACAGCGGCACCGAGCGGCGCGGCGCCGGCCCCAGCTATCGCGTGACCAGCTTCAGCCACGGCCTCGCCGTCGACGGCTATGCCACGATGGGCACGCCGCGCACCACGATGGCGGCCGAGCGGCTCGCCGCGCTGCCACCGCGCCGCGCCGACGCGATCCGCGCGCTGCCCGCGACGCGCGAGTGGTTCAACGCGCGCGACGCCGGCGCCAAGGGCGATGACCGGAGCGACGACACCGCGGCGCTGCAGCGCGCGATCGATGCGCACCGCACCGTCTACCTGCCCGCCGGCCGCTACGTGGTGAGCGACACGCTGCGGCTGCGGCGCGACAGCGTGCTGGTCGCGCTCCACCCCAATCTCACCCAAATCCTGTTGCGCGAGAACACCCCCGCCTATCAGGGCATCGGCGCGCCCAAAGCGCTGCTGGCGAGCGCCGACGGCGGCGACGCGATCGTCAGCGGCGTCGGCCTCGCCACCGGCGGGATCAACCCACGCGCCACCGCCCTGCTATGGACCGCGGGGGCTGACTCGCTGGTCGACGACGTCAAGTTCCAGGGTGGCCACGGCACCGATCTCGCCGGCGGGGTGCGCTTCAACCCCTATAACGCCAACGCCACGGGCGACGCCGATCCGGCCAAGCGCTGGGACGCGCAATATCCCAGCCTTTGGGTGACGCGCGGCGGCGGCGGCACCTTCAATGGCCTGTGGACGCCCAACACCTACGCCCAGGCGGGGCTGTACGTCTCCGACACGACCGCGCCCGGGCGCGTGTACCAGATGTCGTCCGAGCACCACGGCCGCGTCGAGATCGCGCTGAACCGCGTGGCGAACTGGCAGTTGATCGCGCCGCAGACGGAGGAGGAGGGCGGCGAGAGCCGCGACGCGGTCGCGCTCGAGATCCGCGACTCGCACGATATCCTCGTCGCCAATCTCCACGCCTATCGCGTCACCCGTACCGCCAAGGCGCTGCCCGCGGCGGTGACGCTGTACGGCGCACGCGACATCCGCTTCCGCAACATACACGTCAACGCCGAGAGCGGGCTGGCGACCTGCGACGAGAACGGCTGCGCCACCTTCCTGCGCGCCAACAAATTCCCGTACGAGAACGCGATCGTCGACGTGAGCGGCGGCGCGCAGGTGCGCGAGCGCGAGTTCGCCGCCTTCGACGTGCCGGCGAGCACGACGCCAGCCGCGCCCGCGGCGGCGAATGCGGCCGGGGGCACGGTCGAGAAGCTCGCCGGCGGCTTCGACGCGGCGGGCGGCGGCACGATCGCGCCCGACGGCACGCTCTATTTCGTCGACCGCCTCCAGCAGCGCATCTACCGCTGGTCGGCGGCGCGCGGACTCGGCATCGAGCGCGACACCACGCTCGACGCGGTCAGCCTCGCCGCCGACGACGCGGGCGACCTGCTGGTGCTCTCGGCGGCGGGGCGCGACGGCACCGTCTCGTCCTTCCGCCCCGGCACGAGCGAGCTGGCGCTCGACGTGATCGCGCCCACGCCCGTCGCGACGGGCACGTCGCGCGTGCTGCTGCCGGGCGCCTGGTGGGTCAACGGCGAGTTCCGCGACCAGTACGATCCGGCGACCGACCGCTTCACCACGCTCGGACAGCTGTTCGCGCGGGACGTCGCCACCGCCCCGGCACGCGCGTCGGTCGCACCCGATGGCACGCTCGCGCTGCCGGCGTGGCGCGTGTTCCAGCAGGGTCCGCCCGACTTCCGCGCGCGGCGCTTCTCGCACGCGCTCGACGGCTACGGCCTGGTCGCGGCGCGCGTGGGCGAGCGCAGCTACGTCAGCAACGCCTCGGAGGCGCGCACCTACAGCGCGCTCGTCGGCGCCGGCGGCGCGCTGACCGACCTGCGCGTGTTCGCCGAGCGCGGCGGCGAGAGCGTCGTCGCCGACGCGCGCGGGCGCGTGTACGTCGCCAATGGGCAGGTGTTCGTCTACGGCGCTGACGGGGCAGCGCTCGGCCGGATCGACGTGCCCGAGCGCCCGCTCCAGCTGCTGCTCAGCCGCGACGGCACCGCGCTCTACGTGCTGACGCACCACTCGCTGTACCGCGCGCGGCTCTGAGCCGCGGCGTGTTCCTGCGCGTGCACGAGCGCGCCGCGCTCACCAGAAGGTCGCGTACAGCGCCACCAGGATCAGCACGAGCGCCAGCGCGCCAACGTTGAACGCCGCGCTGGTGGCGTAGCGCACGTCGCCGGTGACGATCGTGTCGCGGTCGTCGCGCCGCGGCGTCGCCAGCGAGGCGCCCACCGCCAGCGCCAGCGCGATCAGGAACACCAGCCCCATCCGGTCCATGAACGGCAGCCCGGGCAGCAGCAGCTTGAACCCCCAGGACAGCAGCACCGAGGCGACCGCGGCGATGATCGCGCCGGCCTCGTTGGCGCGCTTCCAGAACAGGCCGAGCAGGAAGATCACGGTGATGCCCGGCGTGAAGAAGCCGGTGAACTCCTGGATGAACTGGAACGCCTGCTCGGAGGATCCGACCAGCGGGCGCGCGGTGAGGATCGCGATCACCGTCGCCACCATCGCGGCGACGCGCCCGACCAGCACCAGTCGCGAATCGTCGACCGCGCCATCCTCCGCCGCGGACGGGCGGCGCTTGAACTTGGCCCAGACGTCGAGCGTGAAGATGGTCGCGATCGAGTTGATCTTGGAGGCGGTGGAGGCGATGATCGCCGCCACCAGCGCGGCGAAGACGAGGCCGAGCAGCCCGGTCGGCAGCAGCCGCATCATCGTCGGATAGGCCTCGTCGGGCTTGGCCAGCCCGGGCGCGAGCACCACCGCGGCGATGCCGGGCAGCACGATGATGATCGGCATCAGCAGCTTGAGGAAGGACGCGAACAGCACGCCCTTCTGCGCCTCGGCCAGCGACTTGGCCGCGAGCGCGCGCTGGATGATGTACTGGTTGAAACCCCAGTAGCTGAGGTTGGCGATCCACATCCCGCCGATCAGCACCGACAGGCCGGGCAGGTCCATGTAATGCGGGTTGTCGCGCGACAGGATCATCTCGAAATGGCCGGGCAGCTCGCGGGTCAGCCGCGCGAAGCCCGCGGCGAGACCGGCGCCCTGCCCCAGCTCGCCGAGCGTGAGATAGGCGATGATCAGCCCGCCGAGCACCAGCAGCGTCACCTGCACGATGTCGGTCAGCGCCACCGCCTTCAACCCGCCCTTGAGCTGGTACAGCAACGCGAAGGCGCCGAGCACCACCAGCGCGATATTCTGGTCGACCCCCGCCACCTTGGTCACCGCAATCGAGCCGAGCCAGATGATGCTGGTGAGATTCACGAAGACGTACAGCGCCAGCCAGAACAGCGCCATCAGCGTCCGGATCGAGGGGCCGTAGCGCCGCTCGAGGAACTGCGGCATCGTGTAGATCTCGTTGCGCAGGAAGATCGGCAGGAAGAACTTGCCGACGATCAGCAGCGTCAGCGCCGCCATCCACTCGTAGGAGGCGATCGCGAGCCCGATGGCATAGCCCGAGCCCGACATGCCGACGATCTGCTCGGCCGAGATATTGGCCGCGATCAGGCTGGCGCCGATCGCCCACCACGGCAGGTTCTTGGAGGCGAGGAAATAGTCGGTGGTGTTCTTCGGCCCGGCGCCCGCCTTGTCGCGGCTGACCCATTGCGCCAGCGCGAAGATGAAGATGGCGTAGGCGACGACCACCAAGACGTCGATCGTGGCAAGCTGCACCCGTGTCTCTCCCATCCGCCGCGCATCGCGTGTCGCGCGCACTTGTAGATCGCGGCGGTCGCCTGTCCACCCGTGTCATGGGCGGGCATTTTTTCGCGACAAAGGTTGCGGCGCCGACACATGCCGCAATCCTGCGATGCGGCGTGCCCGCCACCACGGGGCCGAGGTCGCGGCGTTCCCGTGCTGTCCGCACCTCGCGTCGCCCGTTTCTCCTCCCGGTGGGCGGGCGGCGCCTTACTCGACCGCGGCGGGGAGGAGACGATGATGACCCTTCTGCTCGCCGCGGTCCTTCTGGCCGGCACCGCACCGGAGGCCGCCGTGCCGCCACCGCCGCAGCGCGTCCGCAGCGTCGCGCTCGCGCCCGGCGAGGCATGCCCCAGGCCCGCCGGCGACGAGGTGGTGGTGTGCGCCCCGCTCGACGAACCCTATCGCATCCCCAAGCCGCTGCGCCGTGCCGAGATCGCCGCGAAGAACCAGAGCTGGGTCAACCGCGTCGCCACCATGGACGAGGTCGGTCGGGTCGCCGGCGGGCTGCCGGACACCTGCTCCGCGGTCGGCACCGGCGGGCAGACCGGCTGCACCCAGTCGATGATGCGCGCCTGGGCCGCGGATCGCCGCCAGCTCGCGCGCGAGAGCGCGGCGGTGCCGTGAGGGCATGAATGCGCGGCAGGCGCAGTGGAGCGGTCCGAGCGCGACGCCCTCCCCTCCCCCTAAGCGTCATCCTGAGCTTGTCTCAGGATCCACCGTGCCGCGAGCGCCCCCGCCGGCGTGAGCGCGGACGGGTAGATCCTGAAACGAGTGCAGGATGACGCAAGCGGATGAGGCGGCCGCAGCCATCGGCGCTCTGGGATCAAGCCGTGCGCCGGACCCGCCCTCCTCTCACCCCACCGGTATCGACTTGGCGGTGGGCTCGGCGTGCGCCAGCGCCTTCTCCTCGGTCTCGTGCGGCGTCGCGGGCAATCGGCCGCGGCGCCAACCACCGTGGAGGTAGAAGCCGATCATCAGCAGCATCGAGCCGACCGAGCCGGCCGGAAAGCTCCACCAGATCGCGTCCGCGCCCCAGCGCGGCGACAGCCCCGCCGCCATGCCCAGCCGCAGCGGGAACATCGCGACGGCCAGGATCACCAACGGCCCGATCACCGCACCGTTGGCGCGCACCGTGGCGGACAGCACCATCGACACGCCGAACAGCACGAAGCTCCATCCGGCGATGAGGTTGATCCGCGCCGCGATGTCGACCGCGCCGCCGTCCTGCCCGAGGAACAGCCACAGCACGTGGCGGTCGAGCAGCGTCAGCAGCGCGACCAGCCCGCCGGTCAGCGCCAGGTTGGTGAGGATGCCGGTGCGCGTGATCCGCCCGACCCGATCCCACCGCCCCGCGCCGATATTCTGCGCCGCCATCGCGCTCACCGCCGCGCCCACCGCCATCGCGGGCATCTGCACGTAGGTCCACAATTGGTTCGCCGCGCCGTAAGCGGCGGTGGTGGCGGTGCCGTGGCGGTTGACCAGCCCGATCATCGCCAGCGCCGAGGTGGAGACCACCAGCATCTGCAATCCCATTGGGATACCCTTGGCGACGATCGTGCGCAGCAGCGCGGGATCGGGCAGGACGTAGCGCCACTCCGCCCCGCGCAGCCGCACCGGCAGGTCGCGGCGGTAGATATAGCCGAGCAGCGCGAGCAGCGAGACGCTGTTGGCGAGCAGCGTTGCCAGCGCCGAGCCCTCGATCCCCAGCGCCGGCAGCGGCCCCACCCCCCGGATCAGCAGCGGGTTGAGCACCACGTCGATGGCCGAGCCCAGCGCCATGAACTTGAGCGGGGTGATCGAGTCGCCGGTGCCGCGCAGCGCCATCGTCAGCAGCACCGAGAGGAAGCCCGGCGGCATCGCGACGAAGATCACGCGCAGATAGGCGAGCGCGAGCGGGTAGACCTCCGAGGGCGTGGCGAGCGCGCGCAGGATCGCGGGCGCGGCGAACCAGCCGACCAGCAGCGTCACCACCGACACGCCCGCGAACAGCCCGAGCGAGGTGCCGAGCACGCGCCGCACCGCGTCGAGATCGCGCCGCCCCATGTTCTGGCCGATCAGGATCGTCGCCGCCATGCCGAAGCCGAACACCGCGGCGATCAGCAGGAACATGATGATGTTGGCGTTGGTGGTCGCGGCCAGCGCGCGCTCGCCGAGGAATTGCCCGATCCAGATCGCGTTGATCGAGCCATTGAGCGACTGGAGCACGCTCGAGCCGAGCGTCGGCAGCGCGAACAGCAGCAACGTGCGCCCGATCGGCCCGGCGGTGAGGTCGCGCTGCGGCGGTCGCGCCATCGGTCCTGCTCCTCCCCTTGCCCCGCGACGGCTGTAGAGGCTTATCGTGCCGTGCGATAGCGGGCGTCAGTCGGCGAGAAAGGCGGCGAGCTCCTCTGCGCTGCCGGTCGGGAAAGCGGCGCGGAGATGGTCCAGGAAGGCGGCGACGCGCGCGCTCAGCAGCCGCCGCGTCGGGTAGAGCGCCCATAATCGGATCGGGGCGGCGTCGAGCTCGCCCCACAGCGCCAGCCGCCCCGCGGCGAGGTCACGCGCGACGAGCGAGATCGGCAGCCGCGCCGCGCCGACGCCCGCCAGCGCGGCGTCGCGCACCATCACCAGCGAGGACAGGCCGAGCACCGGCGCCACCGCGACGCTTCCCGCCACGCCGCCGGGGCGCAGCCGCCACTCGGCTCCCTCACCCACGGCGCCGCGCACCACCGCGGGGGCGCGCTCACCCGCTTCGGGCGGCGCCACGCCGGGCGCGGCGACCGCCACCAGCCGGTCGCGCAGGAAGGGGCGCCCAACCAACGCGGCGTCGGGCGCCGGGTCGACGCGGATGACGAGGTCATAGCCCTCCTCGACCAGGTCAACCGCGCGATCCTCGCTGGTCACCTCGAGCCGCACCTCGGGGTGCGCCAGCGCGAACCCGGCCGCCAGCCGCCCCATCGCGGTCTGCGAGAAGAGCAGGGGCGCGCTCACCTTGAGCCGCCCGCGCGGTGACCGGCCGCCCGCCGCCACCGCGGCGGCGGTCTCGTCCAGCTCGGTGAGCAGCGCGGCGGTGCGCTCGTACAGCGCACGCCCTTCCTCGGTCAGCTTGAGCGCGCGTGCGCCGCGCTCGAACAGCCGCAGGTCGAGCGCCGCCTCCAGCTCGGCGACGCGGCGTGACAAGGTCGCCTTGGGCCGCCCCGCGGCGCGCGCGGCGCGGCCGACACCGCCGTGGCGGGCGACCAGGGTGAAGTCGGCGAGGGCGAGCAGGTCCATGTGCCTCCCGGCGCGGTGTCTGATCTTCCCCTGCAAGGGGAGGTGGCAGCGCGTCAGCGCTGACGGAGGGGTGTCGCCGGTCGTGAGTCCAGCGTCACTCCTTGGCCGGGTCACCCCTCCGTCAGGCCTGCGGCCTGCCACCTCCCCTTGCAGGGGAGGATCAATCCAATTTGTCGCTTAACCTCTTACCGCCGAAGAGCCCGCCCGCGATACCGCACAGCGCTCAGAAGCCGATCGATGCCCGCGCCGCGATCCGGTCACCGGCATGGTCGAGCGCCGCATAGGGCGAGATCACCACCGCGTCGTCGCTGATGTCGGTGCCGGTATAGACCAGCGCGAGCGTCACCGGGCCGGTAATGTGCTCGAGCCCCACCGACCAGTCGCGGTAGCTGCCGGTCGGCCGCAGCCGCGCCGCGCGGACCGGATCGTCGACGCTGCCCGAGGAGCGGCCGAGGCTGGCGGCGAGCGTCCAGGGGGTGGCCGGGATGCCGACGCGCCCGCGCACGCCGAGATAGAGATTGTCGCCGCCGATCGCGCTCTGCGACGGCGCGTAACGCGCCTCCGCGCCTGCCTCGATCGGGCCGAGCGTGTAGCTGGCGCCGGCGCCGAGCTCACCATAGTCGAGCGCCCCGCCCGCGCCGGTGAACAGATGCCCCGTGACGAAGCCGTCGAGCCGGAAGCCGCCGGCGAGCCTGCTATAGCCGAGCGTCGGCTCGATCACCGCGTCGGCGCCGCCGTGGCGCGGGTCGCCGCGCGTGCCGGTGACCCGCGCGCCCAGGTCGATGCCGGAGGGCAGGTCGATCCGCGCCCAGGCGGCGGGAGCGAGCTGCGAGTCGCTCCAGCTCAGCCCGCGCCGGCGCTCGTCGGTCGCGACCTCGACGCCGGCGTGCGGCGCGACCTGCGCCGCCGCCGGGGAAACGAGGGCGGCGCCGGTCAGCGCCGCCAGCAGGAAGGGACGCTGCCGCACTCAGCCGCGCACCCGGTCATGCGCCGCGTCGAGCTCGGCGACCAGCGAGTCCTGGTCGCGCGCGGCGACGGCGAGCAGATGCTCGCGCATCGTGCCGCTGCGCGCCGCGACGTCCTGCGCGATCGCGTCCTTCTGCGTGGAGCACCAGCCGGGGCGCGAGCCGGTCAGCGGCTTCTCGGCGCTGACGGTGCGCGCCAGCACGTGGCCGGCGGGATGACGCGCCTCGCGCTGCACCGCGACCGAGGCCTGCCAGGCGCAGCGCAGCGCGCTGGGCCGGCCCGGCGCGCCGACCGCGCCGACCTGGCGGTGAGTCACGCTGACGTCGCTGCGATAGGTCACGTCGACGCGCTGCCCGCGATGATCGAGCTGGACCTGATGGGCCGTGTCAGGGGCGGCGGCGGGCACCGGCTCGGTCGCGGTGAGCGCCAGGGCGAGCCCGGCGACGAGGGGAACGTACATAGTCTTCTCCTTGCGCTGCCCCGGGCCATGCTGCCCGGTGGCATCACCGAGATGAGGGCGTGTGCGCCCGCTTCAACGAAGCCGGGCGCGGGCGCAATGATTCATCACAGGCGATACGGCCAATGTTGCTGGCGTCGGGTCGGAGCGACAGTTGTGCGCGCCGCGGCGGCGCGGCACAGTCCTCGCGATGCCCTATGCTCCCGCTCTGCCCACCATCGCCGAGGCGATCCAGGCCTCGCTCAGCCCCGTCTTCATGCTCACCGGCATCGGCGCGCTGCTCAACGTGCTGACCGGGCGGCTGGCGCGCGTGATCGATCGCGCGCGCGTGCTGGAGGAGCGTCACCCCGCGCTCCAGCGCGATGACCGCACCCGCGCCGCCGCCGAGCTGCGTCGGCTGGCGCGGCGCATGAAGGTGATCAACGCCTCGCTGTTCCTGGCGGTGGCGAGCGCGGTAGCGACCTGCACCGTGGTGGCGATGCTCTTCGTCGGCGCGCTGACCCGCTATCATATCGGCCAGTGGGTGGCGTTCAGTTTCATCCTGGCGATGTCGCTGCTGATCGCCGCCTTCGTCGCCTTCATGGTGGAGGTGCGGCTGTCGATCCACGCGATCCGGGTGCGCGACGAACTGCTGCGGTAGGGAAGCCGGCCCGTCCGCCCTTCTACCGTCATCCCGGACTTGAGCCGGGATCCATCGCGCCGCGCACGCCGTCGTTCGAGGAAGCGCGCACGCGTTAAGCGCGCCGCCGATCGCGCTTTCGGCTCCAAGGATGGCGCCTGCGGAAGCATGGATCCCAGATCGAGTGCGGGATGACGGGTGGTTCGGGGCGCTGAGCGCACCTTCCCGCCGCGCACCTCCCCGATGAACCGGCGTCATCCCGAGCTCGTCTCAGGATCCACCGTCCCGCACACCCCCCGGCACTTGAGTGTGCGGCCGGGTGGATCCCGAAACAAGTTCGGGATGACGGCGGTACTTAAGGCGCGGGGCCTCGCCGCCGCGCCCCGCCGCCTCATCGCGTTGGGTCGATCAGATACTTTTCTCCGGTCGCCTTGCGCTCATAGGCGCGCAGCACGTCGGGATCGAGCGCCTCGGCCAGGCCGATCGTGCGGGTGTAGCGACTGGCGAAGGTGGTGGTCAGCTCGTCGACCACGCGCTGGCGCATCCGCGCCACCGTCTCGCGCCCGGCCTTCTGCAGCCACGGCGTCAGCAGGAAGCCCGAGACGCTCCACTGGAAGCCGAACGCCAGCCGGTTGAGCGTCGTCGGCGCGGTGTCGAGCGCGCCGTAGATGTACAGCTGCTTGAACACGGTCGAGCCGTAGCGGCTGTACTCGGTGGCGCGGCGGTTGGCGGCCTGCTCCATCGCCTGGACAATGTCGCTGCCGAGCGTGCCGCCGCCGAGCGCGTCGAACGCGATTGTCGCGCCGGTCTCCGCGATCGCGTCGGCGAGACGGCGGCGGAAGTCCTCGGCGCGGCTGTCGAGCACGTGGGCGGCGCCGATATCGCGCAGCAGCGCCGCCTGCGCCTCGCTGCGCACCACGTTGACCAGCGGAACGCCGTCGGCGAGGCAGATCTTCTGAAGCATCTGCCCGAGGTTCGACGCCGCCGCGGTGTGAACGATCGCGCTATGCCCCTCCTGCCGCGACGTCTCGACGAAGCTGAGCGCGGTCAGCGGGTTGACGAACATCGCCGCGCCGTCCGCCGCGCTGGCACCGTCGGGCAGCGGCACCACGTCGCGCGCGCGCAGTTTGCGATACTGGGCGTACATCGCGCCGCCCATCATCCCGACCGTGCGCCCCACCAGCGCCTGCGCCTCCGGACCCGCGGCGATGACCGTGCCCGCGCCCTCGTTGCCGACCGGCAGCGACTGGCCGAGCCGCGCGCGCACGCCGCCGATCCGCTCGCGCGGCACCTGGAAGCGCAGCTCGGGCCGCTCCGCGCTGCCGCCGCGCGCCAGCGTGGCGACGTCCGCCGGGCCGAGCAGCAGCCCGAGATCGGAGGGGTTGATCGGCGCCGCCTCGACGCGGACGATCAGTTCGTCGCCCTGCGGCGGCGACAGTGTCACCGGTTCGAGCGACAATGTCAGCGTGCCGCCCTCGTCCACGGTCGAGCGCAGTTCCAGCCCGGTCACCTCGTCCATCCTCGCCTCCTGTCCTGTCAGAGGCCGGGGATGCCGGTGCAAAGGTTTGCGGTCAAATCCGTTCTCATCCGCGCGCGGCTGAGGTAGCGCGGCAGCATGTTCGACCTCGACGCCTATCTCGCCCGCATCGAGCTGCCGGCGCGCCCCACCCGCGACGCCGCGGGGCTGGCGCGGCTCCAGCTCGCGCACCGGCTCACCATCCCGTTCGAGAATCTCGACGTGCGGCTCGGCCGCGCGATCGCGATCGACGGCGATTCCGTCGCGGCCAAGCTCGTCGCCTCGCGCCGCGGCGGCTATTGCTTCGAGCACAACCGGCTGCTGCTCGACGCGCTCGCCGCCCTGGAGATGACGGCGCGCCCGCTGCTCGCGCGCGTGTGGCTCGGCGCCGAGGCGACCCCGCCGCGCAACCACGCGCTGTCGCTGGTGACGATCGACGGCGCCGAGTGGATCGCCGACACCGGCTTCGGCGCGAGCTACGCGCCGGTTATGCCGCTGGTCGCCGACCAGGAGGCGACCGCGCCCGACGGCGCGCGCTTCCGGCTGGCGCGCGAGGACGACGGCGGCTGGCTGCTGTTGCGCGACGGCGATCCGGTCAGCACCGACGGGCGCACCGCGGCGGGGTGGAACGGCACGAGCTGGCAGCCGCAGTACAGCTTCACCACCGAGGCGGTGCACGACAGCGACCTGGCGATGAGCAACCACTGGGCGATGAGTGCGCCGGCGAGCCGCTTCACCCAGCGCGCGGTGGTGAGCATCGTGCTGCCGCACGGCTTCGCCGCGCTGACCGACCGCGCCTACCGCCGCCGCGCCGCCGGCAACACCGCCGCGGGCGAGATCACCGACCCGCGCGTCTATCGCATGCGGCTCAGCCTGATGTTCGGGATCGACCTGGCGAAGGAGGAAGTGGCGGCGCTCGGGCTGTTCTGAGGGGGGCTTTTCTCGTCATCCCGGCCCTGAGCCGGGATCCATGGTGCCACGAGCGCCTCAGTGGTGGTGTATGCGGCGCGATGGATCCCGGCTCAAGGCCGGGATGACGGTAGAGAGTGCGGGCCCCACCCTCGCGCCGCCCCTATCGCATCCCCTGCTCGCGCAGCCGCGGGTGATCGGGCGGCAGCGGCGGGGCGAAATCCTCGCGGCGCCAGATCGCGTCGGCCGGCTCCTCGGGATCGGGCCGCGCGAAATCGACGTAGCCGAAATAGGTCGCGATCAGCCGCTCCCCGGGATCGGTGATCGCGGTGCGGCCGTGCAGGAAGCGCGTGTTGTCGAGCATCAGCACGTCGCCGTTCCGCCACTCGACCGGTACCATCAGCCGGTCACCGACCGCCTTGATCGCCTGCAGCCACGCCTCGGGCACCGGGCGCCCGTCGTCGAGCACGGGATGGTCCGGCCGGTTGTTGTTGAAGCGCGCGAACAGCAGGAAATTGCCGAAGGCGGGCGCGTCGGCGAACATCGGCCGGTGCAGCGCCGGGCGCGAGAAGAAGCGCACGATCGTGCCGTCGGGGAAACGCCGGAACTGATAGGGGCAGGCGGACGGCGGCGCCGCAAGCTGCGAGTCGCTCGGTGTCTCGGTGCCGAGCCAGTAGCGCAGCAGCGAGGGCCAGACCGGCTTGATGTACAGCAGCCGGCGGTGCAGCAGCCCGGCGCGCACCGCCTCGGGCAGTTCGCGCGCCAGCGCGACGCCGTCGCAGATCGTCGTCTGCCCGCCGCGGGTCGGTGCTGAGAGGCAGGCGAAGAAGGCGGCGTCGGGCTTCCACGGCTCGCGCGACAGCTCGGGGTGGAGCGCGAAGGCGCCGGTGCCGCCGTCGACGGTGTGGATGTTGGCGGCGGGATCGATCGGCTTGCGGCCGGGACTCTCGTTGACCACGGCGGTGCGGCAGAAACGCTTGGCGAAGTGGCGGAACGAGTCGACGTCGGCGCCGAAGCCGCGGAACAGCAGCGCGCCGTGCGTGCGATACAGGTCGACGACCTCGTCGCGGTCGAGCGCGGCGAGCCGCTCGGCGTCCTCGGCCACGATCAGGACATGAGGGCGGCCCGGCCCCGGCAGCGTGATATCCGGCATAACTTACTGGATTAGCGAGGAGCGACCGTCGGCGCTATAGCGTGCCATGGCCCTGACGCTCGCCGACCTGTACGCCTCGCCCGACCATTATCTCCAGCGCTTCGAGCGCGACGCGGCGGTGTTCGTGCCGATGGACCGCGCCGCCTATCACCGCTCGATCTTCCTCGACGCGCGGATCGCCCCGGCGGCGCCGCAGGAGATGCGGCTGCCGGTGGCGATGCTGCGCGATCCGCCCGCGCCGCGCGCGACCGCCTGGATCTTCCATGTCGCGCACTGCGGCTCGACGCTGCTGGCGCGCGCGCTCGACTCTGTCGAGGGCGGGTTGGTGCTGCGCGAGCCGCAGGCGCTGCGCCAGACCGCGCTCGCGCCCGACCCGGCGCGGCTGGCGCTGGTCGGGGCGATGCTGGGCCGGCGCTACCGCGACGACGCGCCGACGCTGGTCAAGGCCAACGTGCCCGTCAATTTCCTGCTGCCCGCGCTGGCGGCGGCGCAACCGGAGGCGCGCGCGATCCTGCTCTACTTCCCGCTGCGCGACTATGCGCTCGCGATCCTGCGCAGCGACACGCACCGCGCGTGGCTGCGGCGCGTCACAACCGACTTGGCGCCGCACCTCGGCGACCTCGCGGGCGCACCCGACGCGGTTCGGGCGGCGCGGCTGTGGTCGGCGCAGATGACGCGCTTCGCGGCAGCGCTGGCAGCGTGGCCGAACGCCCGCTCGCTCGACGCCGAGCGCTTCTTCGCCGCGCCGAGGGAGGTGCTCGTCGCGGCGGCGCGGCAGCTGGCGCTGCCGCTGGAGGGCAAGTGGCTGGAGGACGTGGCAGCGGGAGAGCTGTTCGCGACCTACTCGAAGAACCCGGCGCAGGCCTTCGACAATGCGGCACGCGTGGCCCGCCGGGCGGCGCTGGAGCGCGAGCTCGCGGCGGAGCTGGCGCTGGCGGAGGCGAGCGCGGGCGACCGGGCGGACGCGCGCGCGGTGGCGGCGGCGGCGCTGGGGTAAGCTACTGAGATCCTCCCCGGCACGGGGAGGGGGACCGCGCCGCGAAGCGGCGTGGTGGAGGGGGGCTTCCACAAGCGCTGCGCCAGGTGGAGAGCCACTCGCCTGCGGCAGCGGTCCCCCTTCCCTTGCGGGGAGGATCTAGCCGCCCCGCCCGTCCAGCATCGCCACCATCTCCGCCGCGAGCAGCGACAGCGTGTCGTCGCGCGCGCCCATCACCACGATCCGGTCCCCCGGCCGCGCCACCGCGACGCAGTGCGCCGCCGCGCTCGCGCGATCGGGGATGTGGATCGCCTGCCGCCCCGCCACGCCCACGTCGCGCACCACGTCGGCGCTGGTCACCTCGCGCGTCACCGTGCCGCCCTGGTAGACCGGGTCGGGCAGCACCAGCAGGTCGTCTGCCGCCAGTCGCCCCGCGAACATCGCCGCCAGCTCGACGCGCATCACCTTGAGCGGGCCGTAGCCGTGCGGCTGGAACAGCACGATCAGCCGACCGGGAAAGGCGTGGAGCGTGTCGAGCGTCGCGGCGATCTTGTCGGGATTGTGCCCGAAGTCGTCGATCACCGTCACGCCCGCGGCGCTGCCGACGAGATCGAAGCGGCGGCGCAGGCCCTCGAACCGCTCCACCCCCGCCACTGCGGCGTCGAGCGAGACCCCCGCCGCCAGCGCCGCGCCGATCGCCGCCAGCGCGTTGGCAACGTTGTGGCGCCCCGGCACCTGCAGCGCCACCGCTCGGCGCTCGTCGCGGTGGTGAAGCGTGAAGCGCGCGGCGAACGGGGCCTCCTCGACCCCGTCGGCGTACAGGTCCGCGCCCGCGTCGCGCAGCGAGAAGCGAGCCACGCGCGCGGGCGGCAGGCGCAGCGCCAGCGTCGCGGCGTCGGCATTGTCGGCGTTGACCACGGCGTGGTGCGCCTTGGCGAGGAAGTCGCCGAACAGCGCGTTGAGCTCGTCGAGCGACTTGTGATCGAGGCTGACGTTGTTCAGCACCGCCACCTGCGGCGCGTAGAGCGCGATCGAGCCGTCGCTCTCGTCGACCTCGCTCACATAGGCGTCGCCCTGCCCCACCAGCGCGCTGGCGAAGGGGCGGTCGGCGCGCGCGACATGCTTCATCACCGCGCCGTTCATCACCGTCGGGTCGCGCCCGGCAGCGCCGAGGATCGCGGCGATCATGCCGGTGACGGTCGACTTGCCGCTCGTCCCCGCCACGCCGATCGGCAGCGCGCTGGCGTTGAACAGCCGCGCGTTGAGCTCGGCGCGCGACAGCCGCCGGCAGCCGAGCCGCGCCGCCGCGACCATGTCGGCCACGGTTTCCTCCACCGCGGCGGAGGCGACCACGATCTGCTCGGGCGCGGTGACGCCGCTGCCGTCCTGCGCGAAGAGATCGATGCCGAGCGCGCGCAGCGCCTCGAACTTGGCGGGGACACGGCCCTGGTCGAGCCCGCGGTCGCTGCCCGCGACGGTCGCACCGCGCCCGCGCAGGATCATCGCCAGCGGCATCATCCCCGATCCGCCGATACCCACCAGAAAGAAACGCTGGTCCGCCACGTTGCCGTCATGCATGGCGCCGGGCTATCCGCCTTCACCGGGCGGGTGGCAAGCGGGAGTGTCGGGACTTCGCCGTGCGACGCTCAGAATTGCTGTCCGGTCGAGCGGACACCCGCCAAGAGCGCGCGAGTTGCGGCACAGGGTGGTCCCAAGAGAATGTCACCGCTGAGATGCCACCGTGCGCCGCCGGCGGACCGGTCGTCGCCGATGAGCCGCACTACCCGCACCCCGCCAACAAGCCCGCCGAGATAATACCAGACGATTGTCTCGTGCCGTCCCATATAGGCGCGGAGGAACTGCCGCTCCGGCGGGCTCGTCGCCGCGGCTACATCGTTGAGTCGAAAAGGAGCGTCCCTCTCCGCGATGCGCAGATGCTGACGCGCGAACTCATCCGCAATCGCCGGCGCCGCGTTTAGCCGCTCGACCCGCCTGTATTGCTTGCCTAGACGGCAGGTAGGAAGGGTAAGCGAGGGAGGACGGCGCACGACTTCGATGCCGCCTTGCGTCAGCGCCAACGACACCAGCGGGAGCGCGGCAATAAGATTAAGCATGAGCCGTCCTTCAACGTTCTAATTACTTGGATCGGTTAACCACAGCTCTGATCCCCCCGCGAGATCGAATAGGTTGTAGAGGCAATCGAGTCAGTGTTCGTATATTTTCCATCACCATGCGTGGTTCGGCCTGCCTCAAACTTAGTGCCAAAGTAGCCGTTATATCCGGTGGCAATCTTGTTCGCCTTATCGATTGCATCCATTTCGGGAGATCCGGGCAAAGCGGCATGACATATCTCGTGCGCCAGCGCCAGAACCGCGGGAACAGACTTAGTCACTCCATTTTCATCCCAGCTAGGGTAAGAAAAGGGATCCCACGACACAGTGTTGTTTTGAGTGTCAAACAGATCCTGTTTGCCACCATCCGCCGTATCAATCCTGATTAGATTAAAGGCTGCGTTGTTTGAGTGCGCCTGGTCGATCACCTGCCTGGCGGTTGCCGAGCCTTCATAAAGCTTGTTCATTGCGTCGTCGAACCCGCTCTTCGCCGGCTGACACCATGTACGACCGCTTACTTTGAATGTCGGCGGCGTGGGTGTACCGCCGCCGATGATGATCGGTGTGCCGACGTCAGCGGCGGGTGGCGGGTTCTTCCCGACGACCACGACTTCGGGCCCGGGCTCGGTGCCTTCCTCGCATGGCTGACCATCTGGCTGCGGACACGGACCGGCTCCGGCTGTGTGATACACCAATTCCGCAGTATCTACCTCAGTCATCACTATGCCTCGCTCACTTGATGAGGCTGACGCAATTGTACATTGTTGGATGACGATTTCACTTATATCTGCGATTAGGAAACCGTTGACTACGCCATCACGGCATTTTCAGAGTGATAATCTCTTCCGTTCGACGGTCGCGCCGCGCCCGCGCAGGATCATCGCCAGCGGCATCATCCCCGATCCGCCGATACCCACCAGAAAGAAACGCTGGTCCGCCACGTTGCCGTCATGCATGGCGCCGGGCTATCCGCCTTCACCGGGCGGGTGGCAAGCGGGAGTGTGCGCGATGCGGATCGGAGTGCTGGCGGCGAGCAGCGTCGCCAACCCGGACGTGATCGCGCCGGTCTCGGCCTTCGCCGCGCTCGCCTTCCCCGAGATCGATCTGGTCTTCCACCCGCAATGCTACGCGCACGACGGGCATTTCGCCGGCTCGGATGCGGTGCGCGCCGCCGCCTTCCTCGAGTACGCCAACGATCCCGCCTTCGACGGCATCTGGTTCCTGCGCGGCGGCTATGGCTCGAACCGGTTGCTCGCGACGATCATGCCGCAGCTGGGCGAGGCGGCGCGGCGCAAGACCTATCTCGGCTATTCCGACGTCGGCTTTCTGCTCGGCGCGCTCTACGCGCGGCGGATCGGCCATCCGGTGCACGGGCCGATGGCGAGCGATATCCGGCGCCACGGTGGCGACGCGACGGTGGCGCGCGCGCTCGGCTGGTTCGCGCGGCGCGACCGCGCCGGGCTGGAGCCGGGGCTCGACGGCCGTCCCGCGGCGGCGTTCAACCTCTCGATCCTCGCCGCGCTGGTCGGCACGCCCTACCTCCCCGACCTCGCCGACCATGTGCTGATCGTCGAGGAGGTGTCCGAGGCGATGTACGCGATCGACCGCATGCTGTTCACGCTCGGCAACGCCACCCAGCTGCGCAGCCTGGCGGGCGTACGGCTCGGCGCGGTGACCGCGGTGAAGGAGAACGACCCCGCCTGGGGCGAGCCGCTCGACGGGATGATGACGCGCTGGTGCGGCGAGCTGGGGGTGCCGTATCTCGGCCGCGCCGAGGTGGGGCACACGCAGACGAACCGGGTGGTGCCGTTCGGGGTGGCGTGAGGGGCGGTCATCGTTGATCCACCTCATTCCCTCTTCCTGTTCCCCGGCGAAGGCCGGGGCCCAGATGGGGGACGCGAGTAAATCCCACTACGGCCCTCCCGACTGGGCCCCGGCCTTGGCCGGGGAACAGGTGATGCGATAAAGCGCAACGCCCCTGCCCCCATACGACAACACCCGGGCAGCGCATACTGCCCGGGTGTCGCTCGTCTCGTGCGAGACGGATCGGCGGACCGACCGTGACTGGCCCCGCCCCGGCCTGAGCCGGCGCGGGACCGTCAGCGGCTTAGAAGTCCATGCCGCCCATGCCGCCCATGCCGCCGCCGGCGGGCATGGCCGGAGCCTTGTCCTCGGGCAGCTCCGAGACGGTCGCCTCGGTGGTGATCAGCAGGCCCGCCACCGACGCGGCGTTCTGCAGCGCGGTGCGCACCACCTTGGTCGGGTCGATCACGCCGGCCTGGACCAGGTTCTCGTAGGTGTCGGTCGCGGCGTTGAAGCCGAGCGAGGTGTCGTTGCCGTCGAGCAGCTTGCCCGAGACCACCGCACCGTCGTGACCGGCGTTCTGCGCGATCTGGCGGACCAGCGAGGTCAGCGACTTGCGGACGATGTCGACGCCGCGCGTCTGGTCGTCGTTCTCGCCGTTGAGACCGTCGAGCGCCTTGGTCGCGTACAGCAGCGCGGTGCCGCCGCCCGGGACGATGCCTTCCTCGACTGCGGCGCGGGTCGCATGCAGCGCGTCGTCGACGCGATCCTTGCGCTCCTTCACCTCGACCTCGGTCGAACCGCCGACCTTGATCACCGCCACGCCGCCGGCCAGCTTGGCCAGGCGCTCCTGGAGCTTCTCGCGGTCATAGTCCGAGGTGGTCACCTCGATCTGCTGGCGGATCGCCTCGGTGCGGCCCTTGATCGACTCGGCATCACCCGCACCGTCGACGATGGTGGTGTTGTCCTTGTCGATCGACACGCGCTTGGCGGTGCCGAGCATGCCGAGCGTGACGCTCTCGAGCTTGATGCCGAGATCCTCGCTGACGACCTCGCCCTTGGTCAGGATCGCGATGTCCTCGAGCATCGCCTTGCGGCGATCGCCGAAGCCCGGCGCCTTGACGGCCGCGACCTTGAGGCCGCCGCGCAGCTTGTTCACCACGAGCGTGGCGAGCGCCTCGCCCTCGATGTCCTCGGCGATGATCAGCAGCGGACGGCCCGACTGCACCACCGCCTCGAGGATCGGCAGCATCGCCTGAAGCGACGACAGCTTCTTCTCGTGGATCAGGATGTACGGGTCGTTGAGCTCGACCGACATCTTCTCCGGGTTGGTGATGAAGTACGGCGACAGATAGCCGCGGTCGAACTGCATGCCCTCGACGACGTCCAGCTCGAACTCGAGGCCCTTGGCCTCCTCGACGGTGATGACACCTTCCTTGCCGACCTTCTCCATCGCCTCGGCGATCTTCTCGCCGACCTCACGGTCGCCGTTGGCCGAGATGATGCCGACCTGCGCGACTTCCTGCGAGCCCGAGACGGGCTTGGAGCGCGCCTGGAGATCGGCGACGACCTTGGTCACCGCCAGGTCGATGCCGCGCTTCAGGTCCATCGGGTTCATGCCGGCCGCGACCGACTTCATGCCCTCGCGGACGATCGCCTGCGCCAGCACGGTGGCGGTGGTGGTGCCGTCACCCGCGATGTCGTTGGTCTTCGAGGCCACTTCGCGCACCATCTGCGCGCCCATGTTCTCGAACTTGTCCTTGAGCTCGATCTCCTTGGCGACCGACACACCGTCCTTGGTGATGCGGGGCGCGCCGAAGCTCTTGTCGATCACGACGTTGCGGCCCTTCGGCCCCAGCGTGACCTTCACCGCGTCGGCGAGGATGTCGACGCCGCGCAGGATGCGCTCGCGCGCGTCGCGGCCGAATTTCACGTCCTTGGCTGCCATGTGGCTACCCTTTCAGATGAACGATTGTTGATAACGTTGAGTTGCCGGGACGGTCTCAGGCGATGACGCCGAGGATGTCCGACTCCTTCATGATCAGCAGGTCCTCGCCGTTGACCTTGACCTCGGTGCCCGACCACTTGCCGAACAGGATGCGGTCGCCGGCCTTGACGTCGAGCGGGGTGACCTTGCCGTCCTCGGCCTTGACACCGGTGCCGGCGGCGACGACCTCGCCCTCCTGCGGCTTCTCCTTGGCGGTGTCCGGGATGATGATCCCGCCGGCCGTCTTCTCTTCCGCCTCAACGCGGCGGACGAGAACGCGGTCGTGCAACGGACGAAAGTTCATTGCTCTTACCTCTCTAAAGGTATGTGACAGTTGTTTGGCACTCCCGTGGGGCGAGTGCCAGCGCCCCGCATATGTGGGGCGTGCCCGCGGCGGTCAACCGGGGTTGCGCGATTTTTCGGGAACCGTGCGTCAGGCCGTGCGTGCGGCCGGGTCAGGCAGCAGGCCGAGCCGCGCGCGCACCGACCAGCGCCAGATCAGCAGCGCCGAGACGACGCCGAGCCCGGCGGCGAGCCCCCACCAGATGCCGATCGCGCCCCAGCCAAAGGTGAAGCCGAGCAGCGCGGCGATGCCGAAGCCGATCACCCAATAGCCGAACACCTGGATCATCATCGGCACGCGCGTGTCCTGCACGCCGCGCAGCACGCCGGCGGCGACCGCCTGCGCGCCGTCGACCAGCTGGAACACCGCGGCGACGCCGAGCAGTTCGACCGCGAGCGCGGCCACCGCCACCTCGCGCGCCGGATCGACATAGGCGCGCACCAGCACCCCCGGCACCGCCCAGAGGATCGAGGCGCTGACGACCATCACCGCGATGCCGGACACGGTCGCGACCCCGCCCGCGCGCCCGACCCAGCGCGGGTCGGCGGCGCCATAGGCCAAGCCGACGCGGATCGTCGCCGCCTGCGCCAGCCCGAACGGGACCTGGAAGGCGACCGCGGCGATGTTGAGGGCGACCGCGTGCGCGTCGATCGCGGTGACCGAGATCAGCCCCATCAGCAGCGCGGCGCCGCCGAACAGGCCGCCCTCCGCCATCCAGCCGAGCGCGATCGGCGCGCCGAGCTTGGCGATCTCGATCATCCGCGGCCATTCGGTGCGCCACCAATTGCCGAACAGGTGGAAGCGGCGCAGCCGGCGATCGGTCGACAGGATCACCGCGTAGCTCGCCGCGGTGGCGAGCGAGGTGAGCAGGCTCGCGATCGCGGCGCCCTCCAGCCCCAGCGCGGGGAAGCCGGCGTTGCCGAAGACGAGGCACCAGTTGGCGGTGACCGCGACGCCGAGCGCGAGCAAGGTCACCACCAGCGCCCAGCCCGGCCGCCCGAGCGCGGCGGCGGTGAGCCGCATCAGCGCCGCCGCCACCGCGAAGGGCGCGGCGAGCGAGAGCAAGCGGCAGAAGCTGCCCGCGCGCGCCGCCACTGCGGCGTCCTGCCCGGCGAGGCGCAGGATCGGCTCGGCGAGGTTGAGCAGCGCGATCACCACCAGCGAACCCGCCGCGGCGAGCCACAAAGCCATGCGGAACGAGCGCCGCACCTGCCGCACCGCGCCGATGCGGCGCCCGAGCGCGGCAGCGATCAGCGGCTCGGCCGCGCCGACCAGCCCGACCAGCGCGAAGGCGAGCAGGTTGAACAGGAACACGCCCAGCGTGGCGGCGGCGAACTCGACCGGCCCGAGCCGCGCGACGAACACGACGTCGATCGCGAACACCGCCATCTGGAGCAGGTTGGCGCCGACCAGCGGCCCCGCCAGCGCGGCGAGTGCGCGCAGCTCGCGCTGCCACGTGGCGGGCGCCCGCTCGGTCAGTGGGTGGAGGGTGGCGGCACCATGCATCGCGGCGTGCCGTAGAGGAGATTGTGCCGCGGTGCACGCGGGTGTTCGCCGGGGCGCGGCGACGGGCGCGGCGGCAGCCTCGCGGCTGCGCTTCGAGACGAAGCTTCGGCGAGCTCAGCCCCTCCTCAGCGCGAACGGAAGGCGACCGATCCGCCACCGTTCGTGCTCTCTTCAGCGCGAACGGAAGCGACCGATCCGCCACCGTTCGTGCTGAGGAGCCACTGAGCCCGTCGAAGTGGCGTCTCGAAGCGGGGCCGCTACCGTGACAGCGGCTACTCTCCGCCGCGCGCCCTCAGAAACGCACGCTCGCGCCCGCGCTGAAGTTGCGCCCGACCAGCCCGGCATAATGCCAGCTGCTCAGGTAGTTCGGATTGCTGCCGTAGGCCGCCGACGCGAGCGGCGCGCGTGCGTCGGTGACGTTCTCCACGTTCAGGAAGAAGCGCAGCTGGTCGTTCACGGTCACGCCCGCGTTCAGGTCGACGTAGAGGAACGGCCGCACATAGCATTGCGTGCCGACGTCACCGCCCTTGTTGATCGGTGCCAGCGTATGCTGGCACGAGAGGTCGATCACGCCGCCCACGGGCGCGATGCGATCGGCCGCGACCTGCTTGATCCGGCCCACATAATAGGTCGTCGTCGCGAGCGAGAAGGCGCCGACCTCCAGCGCGTTCTGCCAATTGCCGCGGATCCGCGGCGTGCCGCTGCCCGACGACAGCTCATATGGTCCGAGCGTCCCTGCGTAACGCTGCACCACGCCATCGGGCGTCACCAGGTCGAGCCGGAGCACGCGGGTGGCGTCGAGACGCTCGATCAGGCGGACGCCGGACGCCAGCCGGATCCGCGCGTTGGCCTGCACGTCGAGGCCCGAGCTCACCTCGTCGTTGGCGTTGACGTATGGCACGTCGAACACGAGCAGACGCGGCAGGGCCTCGGGGTTGGCCGGGTCGGGCGCGTCGACGACGTTGCAGGCGTATCCCTTGGCCACCCTGGCAAGCGCATCGCAGCCGGCGGCCTTGTTGGGCTGGCTGTAATAGGCCGCTATCGCCTCGCTCCGGCGCGGGCCACTGACGATCAGGTTCGACTTCTTGATGTGATAGTAATCGACGGTCAGGTCGAGCCAGCGCGCGGGCTTGATGATGGTGCCGAACGTAAGACTCCGCGAGACCTCCGGCAGGATGTCAGGATTGCCCCTCGCCCCGCTGCCGATGCTGTAGCTGGTGCCATAACTCGCGTTGCCGGCATGCGCCGCGACGAAGCTCGCCGGCGGAGAGAAGGTCGAGAAGCCGGCATAGCTGCTGAGCGGATTGTTCTCGGCGAACGTCGGCGCGCGAAATCCCTGCGAGTATGTGGCGCGAAACGCGATCGGCTCGACCGGCGTGAGCTTGGCGCCGAGCTTGGGCGAGAAATGACCGTAGCCCTGCGAGTAATGGTCGTACCGGCCGGACAGATCGACATCGAGGCCGCGCGTGAACGGTGCGTTCACCTCGAAGAAGCCCGCGCTCACGGTCTGGCGGCCCTGGGCCGAGGAGGTGTTCAGCCCGTAGTAGCTCTGGTCCGCGTTCTGGCTGCGATTCATCAGCGTCTCGCGGCGCAGCTGGAAGCCGGCGCCGACGTTGAGGTCGCCGCCGCCCAGCGCCGTCACCGCCTTGATGAGCGATCCGCCGACCGTCGCCACGGTCGAGGAGGACGGCGTGATGCGGTCGGGCGAGACCTGCGCCCGCGCCGCCGCGCTGTTCTGCTCCGGATGGACGAAGTCATAGGCGCCGGTGTTGATCGCGCTCAGCAAGCCCCGGATGCTGATCGCACCATGCTGCGTGAGGTTGAAATTGTCGCGCGCGTAGACGCCGTTGAGGCGGAAGCTGAGGCCCTCTCCCAACGTCCCCGAGATACCGGCGGTGGCGCGGAACACGTCGACGTAGCGCTCGCTCGCGCCCGGGATGTCGCCGAACAGGTAATAGATGCGCGCGGCCCCCTCGCCGGGGTGGTCGGCATAAGCGGCGGCGTAGGGATTGTTCGGGTTCAGCCTCCGGTCGGCCGCGACGGCGCAGTTCACCCCGGCCGCGCAGACATAGACCGGCAGCACGATCCCCGGATTGTTCGACGCGATCGTGGGGGGAGCCGCCGAACGGCTGGATCTGGCGGATCGCGGACGGCGCGCCGGTGATGCTCAGGTCAGAGTGCGAATAGCTGCCGCTCGCGAACATCTCGAGCCGATCGCCCAGCCGCGCGGTGAGCCGGCCGGTGGTCGAGTAACGCTGCTGGCGCGGCTGGATGATCGAATAATCGTCGACGAGGTTGTGCGCGCAGCCGACGCCCTGCGCGTCCTTCTCGGTCGAGGTGAAGGTACCGTGCGGGCAGCCGTTCGGATCGAGCAGCTGATATTGTTTGGTGAGTGGCGCTCCGGCCCGGCCGGTGAGCGGATCGTTGAGATCGCTCTGCGTCACCCGCGTGACCACCGCCTGGGGGTTCGCGGCAGTCAAAGAGTCGTCGTTGCGGTTGCGATCGGCCAGGCCGCTCGGACGGAGATCGAGCGTGTTGAAGGGGTAACCGCGCGAGTGATTGGTGATGAAACCGTCGGACGTGTACTCGCTGTTAAGGTAGAAGTTGAAGCCCTGCTCCTTATAGTCGCCGAACCCCGCGGTCAGCGTGGCGCGATAATGCGAGCCGTCGCCGTGCGCGGTGGTGCCGGCCTGGACCGAACCGTCGATGCCCTGGACGTTCTTCCGGCTGATCAGGTTGACCACGCCGCCGATCGCGTCCGCGCCGTACGTGGAGGAGGCGCCGTCCTTCAGCACCTCGATATGGTCGACGGTGCTGAGCGGGATCGAGTTGAGGTCGACATAGGCGTTGTGCCCGTCGTCGTTGAGCGGGAAGTTGGCCGAGCGCAGCCCGTCGATCAGTATCACCGTCGAGGACACGCCGAGACCGCGCAGCGACACCGCGGCGCCCCCGGCCGAGAAGCCGTTGCGAAAGCCGGTCGAGATCGAGCCCGCGCCGTCGGCCGACACCGAGCGGATCGCTTCCTGCGCGGTGGTGATGTTGGCGCGCTCGAGTGTCGCCGCGGTCAGCACCGTGGCCGGCGAGATCAAGGTCGTGTTCGAGTCGCGGAACAGGGTACCCGTCACGACGATCTCGTTGCGCGGCTCGAAGGGCGCTCCGGACTGCCGCTGGTCGATGTCCGGCGCCGCGGCGTCCTTCGTCTGTGCGGAGGCGGCGACCGCGGTCAGCACCGCGACGGTGGAGATGCCATGTAATACCGTCGTGCGCGCGGACTTGACCAACATCATCGAATTCTGCCCCTGTAGACCCCCGCGTGCCGCGCCGTTGCTGGTCCGCAGCGCATGCTCACCCGCCTGCGGCGCGACATCGCCGTCACTGCAAAGCCGTGACTTGAGTGCTCCTTAGGAGCGGCATGGCGGGCGGCGCCGATCGGATACGGAAATTTTCGAGCGGCAGCGCTGGAACAGTCGCGACCGCGGTCGTGGCGGCTCGTGCCTGCCGAGACGAGGCCGCGACGGTGCCGGCTCGCTCCTCCGCGTGACCGAAGCTGGGAGGTCAGGCGTTCTGGGCAACCCAAAGCGTATTGCTCACTTGATACACGCCGGGCTAGGCTGGACGCCGCGCGACTCTCCCGCGAGAAGGTGATAATCACGATGAAACTGGTGCGCGGCGCCTGGAAGCTGCTGGTGGGCATCAAGGACGCGCTGGTGCTCGCGGCGATGCTGCTGTTCTTCGCTCTGCTGTTCGCCGCGCTCAACGCGCGCTCGCGCCCCGGCGCGATCAAGGACGGCGCCTTGCTGCTCGCGCTCGACGGCCCGATCGTCGAGCAGCCGGAGGAGATCCAGCCCACCGCGCTGCTCAGCGGTCAGCAGATCGGCAAGCAATATCGCCTGCGCGACCTGCTGCGCGCGATCGACTCGGCGGCCCAGGACGACCGCGTCAAGGCGATCGTGCTCGATCTCGACAAGTTCGGCGGCGGCTATCCGGCGTCGCTCGGCGAAGTGCAGGACGCGCTGCTGCGCGCGCGCAAGGCGGGCAAGCCGGTGCTGGCCTATGCCACCGCTTACACCGACGCGGGCTATCGCCTCGCCTCGGCGGCGAGCGAGATCTGGATGAACCCGCTGGGCGGGACGATCTTTGCCGGCCCGGGCGGCAGCCAGCTCTACTACAAGGGGCTGCTCGACAAGATCGGGGTCAACGCGCACGTCTATCGTGTCGGCAAGTTCAAGTCGGCGGTGGAGCCCTATACCCGCACCGACCAGAGCCCGGAGGCGCGCGCCGCCAGCCAGGAACTGTACGGCACGCTCTTCCAGCAGTGGCGCGAGTCGATCGCGAGCGCGCGGCCCAAGGCGCAGGTGGCGCCGTGGCTGGCGCAGCCGGCGCAGCTCGTCCAGCAGGCGCAGGGCGATGTCGCCCAGGCCAATGTCGCCACCGGGCTGGTCGACAAGCTCGGCGACCGCGTCGCCTTCGGCCGCCGCGTCGCGCAGCTCGCCGGCGGGGACGACGGCAAGCCCGCGGGCTGGTTCCGCACGATCAAATATCAGCCCTATGTCGACGCCGCGCCGCTGCCCAAGACCGGTCAGATCGGCGTGCTCACCGTCGCGGGCGAGATCGTCGACGGCGAGGCGCAGCCCGGCACCGCCGGGGGCGACACGATCGCCAAGCTGCTCTATCAGGGCATGATCGACAACAAGCTCAAGGCTTTGGTGCTGCGCGTCGACTCGCCGGGCGGGTCGGTGCTGGCCTCGGAGAAGATCCGGCTGGCGGTGCTGGAGGCCAAGCGCCGCGGCCTGCCGGTGGTGGTGTCGATGGGCGGGCTCGCCGCCTCGGGCGGCTATTGGGTGTCGACCCCGGGCGACGTAATCTTCGCCGAGCCCGGCACGATCACCGGCTCGATCGGCATCTTCGGCATCATTCCCACGTTCGAGAACACGCTCGCCAAGATCGGCCTCTCGGCGGACGGAGTTAAGACCACGCCGCTGTCGGGCCAGCCCGACCTGCTCGCCGGCACCACGCCGCAGCTCGACGCGGTGGTGCAGTCGGGCATCGAGCACGGCTATCGCGAGTTCCTGACGCGCGTGTCGCAGTCGCGCCGGCTGCCCGTCGAGCGGGTCAACGAGATCGGCCAGGGTCGCGTCTGGGTCGGCGGGATCGCGCACCAGCTCAAGCTGGTCGACCGCTTCGGCGGGCTCGACGCCGCGGTGAGGGAGGCGGCGCGTCGCGCCAAGCTCGACCAGGACAAGCCGCCGGTGGTCTATCTCGACAAGAAACCGGGCTTCGCCGCGCAGATCGCGCAGCAGCTGGCCAGCCAGGAGGACGACGACGACGCCGGCGCTCCCGCCGACGCGGTCGGCCAGCTGGCGTGGCAGCGTCAGCAGGCGTTCGCGGTCGCGCTCGGCGACGCGCAGCGGATGCTGACCGGCGCGACCGTGCGCGCGCAATGCCTCGAGTGCGCCGGGCTCGGCCCGGTGCGCGCCAGCGCGGCGGACCGGACCTTGCTCCAGCTCGTGCTCGCCAAGGTGGGGCTGTAATGCCGCCCGGCCCGATCGCGATCCGCGCCGCCACTGCCGACGACGCCGCCGCGATCGCTGCGATCTACGCGCCCTATGTGCTGCAGGGTACGGTCTCGTTCGAGAGTGAGGCGCCCGACGCCGCGGCGATGCGCGACCGCATCCTCGAGTGGGACGGCTATTACCCCTGGATGGTCGCGGTCTCGCGCGGCGAGGACGGCGGCGAGCGCGGGCTGCTCGCCTACGCTTATGCCACGCGCTTCCGCGACCGTCCGGCCTATCGCTACGTCGTCGAGACCTCGATCTACGCCGCCGGCGCGACGCAGCGGCAGGGCGTCGGCCGGTTGCTGTACGAGGCGCTGGTCGACACACTGCGCGCGCAGGGTTTCACCCAGGCGATCGGTGTGATCGCGCTGCCCAACGACGCCTCGATCACGCTGCACGAGGCGGTCGGCTTCCGACGTGCCGGCGTGTACCGCGAGGTCGGCTACAAGCAGGGACGCTGGATCGACGTCGGTTTGTGGCAGTGCGCGCTCAACGAGTCGGCCATCCCGCCGATCGAGCCGCGCGCCTTCCGCGACGTGGGCGTGCGACGCGACTGAGCGACGGGGCGTGTGACAGCTGAGTGAGTCGGTTCACGCGCTCGGGCGCCGCGCCCATCGCCGCCCGCCAGAACGGGCCACTGCCCCGCTCGACATCGCCGCCCTACCCCGCCCCCACGCTAAGTTTCCCCTACGGCGCAGGCGCGTCGAGGGAGGCGAGCGATGGAGCATCTCACCCGGCCGTGGCGGCTCTACGGCGAGCTCGCCGGGCGCGCGACGCGGCGCGAGCTGTTCGGTTTCGACCTCACGCTGCTCGCCGCGCTGGCGCTCGCCTGGCACGCGCCCGATCTCGCCGCGCCCTGGCTCGGCGCGCTCGACCTGCGCCCCGAGATGGCGCGAGGCGGCGTGCTGCTCGCGGCGCTGGGCTTCGTGCTGCTGTTCGGTGCCGCGCCGGGCGTCGCGGTGCACGCGCGCCGGTTGCATGACGCCGATCGCTCGGGCTGGTGGCTGCTTGTCCCGGTGGCGGCCCCGCTGCTGCTGCTGCCGGGCACGCGCGGCCCCAACCGCCACGGCGCCGACCCGCGCGGATCGGAGCGCGCCGCGCCTGCGCCGGACAGCGCGCCCGAGCCGCTCCGCGCGGCCGCCGCAGCCGCGGCGACCTGAGGACAACAGCCTCGTGCCCGGCGGAGGCCGAAACCCCGATACGGCGAGGTCGGGGCTCAGGTCGCTACCGTTTCCCACCCAGGCTCCAACCTCTGCAGGGCACGAGCTGCGCGGGCCATGCCCGCCCGAGCAGAGCGGATAACCCAAGACGGCGAACCGCCTCGCCCGGTCACCCGACTGTCGCCGAGCAGGCCTAGCTCCCGCGCCGGCAACCGGGGTGTGGACCATGACCATCTTCTACCGTTACGATGCCTTTCTCCTGTCGATCGCCGGGGCCCTGCTCTGCGCGCCCGCCGCGGCGCAGACGCTGCCGCCCGCTCCTTTACCCACCGGCGATACCGCGACCGACCCCGCCCCCGCGCTCGGCGAGGTGATCGTGACCGCGCAGCGCCGCCGCACCGACCTGCAAGAAACCCCCATCGCGGTGTCGGTGCTCGACTCGACCGCGCTGCGCGATCGCCACGTCCAGTCGCTCGGCGACCTGCGCGACGGCGCGATCCCGTCGCTGCGGGTCGCGCCCTTCTACTCGCGCACTTCTGCGCTGATCGTGAACATACGCGGCGTCGGCGTGCTCGCCGACAGCAACCAGCCCGCGCGCGACCAGGGCGTCGGCGTCTATGTCGACGGCGTCTATCTCGGCCGCGCGCAGGGTCTCGGCACCGCTTTGTACGACGTCGCCAGCCTGGAGGTGCTAAACGGGCCGCAGGGTACGCTGTTCGGCCGCAACACCGAGGGCGGCGCGGTCAACATCGTCACCCGCGCGCCGAGCGGCGAACTGAAGCTGCGCGCCGGCGCGGGGATCGGCGATGCGGGCGCGTACAGCGGCGAGGTCCACCTCGACCTGCCCGCGCTGCCGGCGTGGCGGTGAAGCTCGACGGGCTCGTCACCGCACGCGGCGGACTGGTGCGCAACCCGCTGACCGGCCAGACGCCGTTCGACTTCTACGACCGCCGCGGCGCGCACCTCGCGGCGCTGTGGCACCCGGTCGAGGGGCTCAGCGCGGACTATGCGTTCGACACCGCCTATGACGGCTCCTCCCCGCTCTACTACCAGACGGTCACCACCGACACGAAGCCGCAGGCGCCGGCGCAGCCGATCACGCCGCGCCGGGTCCGGGTCGCCGCCGTCGGCGTGCCGCAGCAGGACAGCGTCGGCCGTACCCACGGACACCGCCTCACGCTCGACTGGCAGGCCGCGCCTGGGCTGGAGCTCAAGTCGATCAGCGCGTCGCGTGCCATGACCCAGTCGCAATATGACAACGGCTCGGCGACCAAGTCGGTGTTCGCGCCGCGCAGCGCCTTCGCGCGCTACAGCCTGGCGGCGTTCGATCAGCGCCAGTGGAGCCAGGAGGTGCAGCTGATCGGCGAGACGCCGCAGCTCCACTATCTCGCCGGCGCACTCTATTTTCGCGAGCGGGTCGGCGATCAGGCGCAGGCGTTCAACACGATGCGCTGGAACGAGCGGGGCACCGCCGCCACCCTGCTCTCGCTGACGCCCGCGACGCAGCCGATCGACCGCGCCAGCCGGGTCACCGCCGAGAGCCTCGGCGCCTTCGGCCACGCCACATGGACGCCGCCGCTGGCCGACGCGTGGCTGCATCTCACCGGCGGGCTACGCTGGTCGCGCGACGCCAAGGCGGGCAGCCTCTACATCGTCAACAACAGGACGCCGAGCGTCAACGGCGTGGTGGCACCGCGCGGGCTCGACGCGCGCTGGTCGCGCCTCGACCCGATGGTGACGCTCGCCGCTGACGCCGGGCCCGACCTCCACGCCTACGCCAAGTGGAGCACCGGCTATCGCTCGGGCGGCGCCAACTCGCGCTCGCTCACGTACGCGCCCTTCGCGCCGGAGAGCGTCTCGGTGTGGGAGCTCGGCACCAAGAGCGAGTGGTTCGATCGCCGCGCGCGGCTCAACCTGGCGGTCTATGCCGGCAGCTACGCCGGCATCCAGGTCGATTTCACCGCCAAGTACCTGCAGAAGGATCAGGCCGGTCGCGTGCTGGAGTCGACGCGTACCACCACCGAGACCTTCAACGCCCCCGGTCGCGGCCGGCTGCGCGGTGCCGAGGCCGATCTCACGCTCGCACCGACGACGGGGCTGACGCTCACCGCCTCTTATGCGCGCACCGACCTGCGTATCCCGCCGACCGCCAACCCGTTCCCGCAGACCGACGGTCTGGTGGTGACGACGCCGGTGCGGCTCTACCCGGTCTGCACGCCGCGCGACGCGATCAGCGGCGCGTTCGACTATAACGCCGACGTGCCCGGCGGGACGCTGCGCGCGCATTTGGATGCCAACGCCGACTCGGGCTTCTACGCCAACTACAACGATCCGGAGCGTGACCGGCGCCAGCCGCGCGGCGCCGCCGACGTGGTGGTGAATGGCCGCGTCGCGCTGACCGACGTCGCCGTCTCGCCCGGCGCCGCGGTCGAGCTGGCGCTGTGGAGCCGCAACCTATTCGACGAGCAGCACCTGTTCTATCGCGAATATACCAGGCTGGTGGGAACCGGCGGCTTCTTCAACGAGCGCCGCACGATCGGGCTGGAGCTGGGGCTGCGCTTCTGACACGTGCCCCGTTGATCGCGCCGGGCCTGAGCGCGCATAGCGGGAGCGTGAGAGCGGGGAGCGAGCGACGATGACCAGGCACCTACCATGGATCCTGCTCGCGCTCGCCGGCGCCGCCTGCCTCGGCGTGGTCGCGTCGGTGCGCGGCGAGCCGGTCAACGCGCTGTGGATCGTCGCCGCGGCGCTCTGCGTGTACCTCGTCGCCTACCGCTATTACGCCCGCTACATCGCGCGCGTCGTCGTCGGGGTCGACCCGGCGCGCGCCACGCCGGCCGTGCGCCGCGCCGACGGGCTCGACTATGTCGCGACCGACCGGCGCGTGCTCTTCGGCCACCATTTCGCGGCGATCGCGGGCGCGGGGCCGCTGGTCGGGCCGGTGCTCGCCGCGCAGATGGGCTATCTGCCGGGGACCCTGTGGATCCTCGCCGGCGTGGTGCTGGCCGGCGCGGTGCAGGACTTCATGGTGCTGTTCATCTCGATGCGGCGCGACGGGCGCTCGCTCGGCGAGCTGATCCGAATGGAGATGGGCGCGGTGCCGGGCACGATCGCGCTCGTCGGCGCCTTCATGATCATGGTGATCATCCTCGCGGTGCTCGCGCTGATCGTCGTGCGCGCGCTGGCGGAGAGCCCCTGGGGGCTGTTCACCGTGGTCGCCACCGTGCCGCTCGCCATGGTGATGGGTGGCTACACGCGCTGGTTGCGACCGGGCGCGATCGGCGAGGTGTCGGTGATCGGCGTCGTCGGGCTCGTCGCGGCGATCCTGCTCGGCCAGTCGGTCGCGGCGAGCGCGAGCCTCGCGCCGTGGTTCACGCTGACGCCGGTGGCGCTATGCGTCGGGCTGATCGGCTACGGCGCGGTGGCGTCGCTGCTGCCGGTGTGGCTGCTGCTGGCGCCGCGCGACTATCTCTCGACCTTCCTCAAGATCGGCGCGATCGCGGCGCTGGCGGTCGGCATCGTGCTGCTGGCGCCACCGCTGCGCATGCCCGCACTCACCGACTTCGCCGCCACGGGCCGCGGGCCGGTCTGGGCCGGGCCGCTGTTCCCCTTCCTGTTCATCACCATCGCGTGCGGCGCGGTGTCGGGCTTCCACGCGCTGATCGCCAGTGGCACCACGCCCAAGCTGATCGCGAGCGAGGGCGACGCCGCCTTCATCGGCTATGGCGCGATGCTGATGGAGAGCGCGGTGGCGATCATGGCGCTGGTCGCGGCGTGCATCCTCGATCCCGGCATCTATTTCGCGATGAACGCCCCCGCCGCGATCACCGCGGGCGATCCCGCCACCGCCGCCGCGGCGGTGACCGGGATGGGCTTCCCCGTATCGCCCGAGACGCTGACCGAGACCGCGCGCCAGGTCGGTGAGACCACGATCATCAGCCGCGCCGGCGGCGCGCCGACGCTGGCGGTGGCGATGGCCGAGATCTTCTCGCACGCGATCGGCGGCCCCGCGATGAAGGCCTTCTGGTATCATTTCGCGATCCTGTTCGAGGCGCTCTTCATCCTCACCGCGGTCGATGCGGGCACGCGCGCAGGACGCTTCATGCTGCAGGACCTGCTCGCGCTGGCGGTGCCGCGCTTCGGGGATACGCGCGGCTTCGTGCCCGGGCTGGTCGCGACGCTGCTGTGCGTCGGCGCCTGGGGCTTCTTCCTCTACCAGGGGGTGACCGACCCGCTGGGCGGCGTGAACACCTTGTGGCCGCTGTTCGGCATCTCCAACCAGATGCTCGCCGCGGTGGCGCTGCTGCTCGCCACCGTGGTGCTGTTCCGCATGAAACGCGCGCGCTACGCCGCGGTGACGGTGCTGCCCGCGACCTGGCTGGTGCTGTGCACCGGCACCGCCGGTCTGATGAAGCTGGCGCACCCCGATCCCGCGATCGGCTTCCTGGCGCACGCGCGCCGCTTCGCCGTCGCCGCCGCGCGGGGCGAGGTGCTCAAGCCCGCCAAGACGCTCGCCGAGATGCACCGGATCGTGCTCAACGACCGGATCGACGCGGCGCTGTGCGCGCTGTTCCTCGCGGTGGTGGCGGCGATCCTGGTCTACGCGGTGCGCACCTGCCTGGCGGTACGGCGGCTCGACCGGCCGAGCGTCAGCGAGATCCCGCCGGCGGGAGCGACCGCGTGAGCGCGCTGTGGCGCCGGCTGGCGCAGACCGCACGGCTGATGGTCGGCCAGCCCGACTATGACGCCTATCGACGCCACCTCGCCGAGCATCATCCCGGGCGCGAGGCGATGACGCGCGCGCAGTTCTTCCGCGAGCGCGAGGCGGCGCGCTACCGCGGCGGCGGTGGTCGCTGCTGCTGAGCGGCGGCTCGCCTCCGCCCCCCAGACCTGAACTTCACGTGAAATGGTGATTAATAGCGCGTTGATCTGACGTATGGCACGGCTTAACCTGATGGCCGGCTATAGACGCGCCCCATGGGGCCGTTCCGGTGCGGTGACAGGTGCTCGAATGAGTGTTCCGGACTGGCAGATCAGCGGCACGATGGCCGCGGCACAGCGCGACGCGATCCTGGCGGCGCTGCTCGCCACCGATAACAATCTGACCCATGCGGCGCAGCGGCTGCGCATCGGGCGAACCACGCTCTACCGGCTGATCAAGTCGTACGATATCCTCCTGACCGAGCGCGTGCCGCGCCGTCGCGTCACCGCGGCGGGCGCGCCACGCGCGGTGGACGGGCGCGACGGCGCGGCGTCGCGCGTGATCCTGGTGGACGGGGCGTGGTACCTCGTCCCCGGCGCGGCGCAGGCATCGTGAGGGCGACGTGAGGGAGCGAGAATAGATCCTCCCCTGGAAGGGGAGGTGGCGCGCGTAGCGCGACGGAGGGGTGTCGCCGTCGGCGAAGCGCGCTGGACTCACCAACGGCGTCACCCTTCCGTCAGGCCTTCGGCCTGCCACCTCCCCTTCCAGGGGAGGATTGTTCAACGGTCTTTCCGGCGAGGCCCACTCCCCCCCCTCAGATCGTCCAACCGCTCCGATAGTCACGCGTCAGCAGCGTGTTCGCCTCCGCCGCGTCGGTGATCCGAGCGGCGTTGCCGTCGTACGTGATCGGCCGACCGGCACGCAGCGCAACCATGCCCAGGAGCATCGTCTCGTTGAGCGTGGTGGCATAAGCGAACGGGCACGACGCCTGCGTCTCGCCGCGGATCGCAGCGAGCCAGTTGCGCTCATGCCCCTGCAGCCCGCCCTCGATCCGCGGCAGCGAGCGCGGCACCGCCGCAGCGCGCTCGGCCGCGCCGGCGCCGAACACCACCGGCTTCTCGCCATAGGTCTCGTGCATCAGCATGCCCTGATCGCCGACGTAGAGCACGCCGCCGTCGGGCGTCATCGTCACCTCGGCGGGCAGGTCGTGCGGCGTCGGCGGCATCAGCCCGCCGTCGTACCAGGTGAGCTTGATCGGCCCGCCCTTGGCGTTGCCGAACTCGAAGAAGGTCAGCCCCGCCAGCGGCCAGCTGCCCGGCTGCGCCGGCTGGTCGCGCGACGCCCAGCGCGAGTGGCGCGTCTCCACCCGCGTCGGCAGGCCGGGCTCGAGCGCCCACACCGGGAAGTCGAGCAGGTGCGCGCCCATGTCGCCCAGCGCGCCGGTACCGAACGGGGTCCACCCACGCCAGTTGAAGTGGGCGTAATCAGGGTTGTAGCCCCAGTCGACCGAGGCCGGCCCGAGCCACAGGTCCCAGTCGAGGCTGGCGGGCTTGGCCACCGGATCGGGGCGCGCGATGCCCTGCGGCCAGATCGGGCGGTTGGTCCAGGCATGGACCTCGCGCACGTTGCCGATGGCGCCGCCGCGCAGCAGCTCGACCACGCGGCGACCGTCGTCGCCCGAGTGGCCCTGGTTGCCCATCTGCGTGACCAGCTTGGGGTTCTTGCGCGCCAGCTCGGCCAGCATGCGACTCTCCGCGACCGTATAGGTCAGCGGCTTCTGGACATAGACGTGGAGCCCGCGCTCCATCGCCATCTTGGCCGCGACCGCGTGATGGTGGTCGGGCGTGGCGATCAGGACCGCCTCGATGTCCTTCCGCTTGTCGAACAGCTTGCGATAGTCGCTGAAATGCTCGGCCTTGTCATAGGCGGCGCGCAGCGCGACGCGCTCGGGGTTGGTGTTGCCGTCGCGGCCGAGCAGCGACTTGGCGACATGGTCGAAATCGACGTCGCACGCTGCGACGATATTCTCGCCGGTCAGCCGCGAGGCGTTGGCGGCGCCCATGCCGCCCGCGCCGATCACCGCGATGTTGATCTTGTCGCCCGCCTTGCGGCGCCGCGCCGCCTGCGCGACGCCCGGCAGCGCCCCTGCCATCGCCGTGGCCGCCGCCCCGGCCAGCCACGTGCGGCGGCTGATCCCCTCGCTGATCGTCATCGTCTCTCCTTCGCGTGCGTCGTTGCAGAGGCTTGCGCGCTCACCGCCTTCGTCCCGCGCTCCGGGCTGAGCTCCGAGAGTCGCGCCATTCGAAAGCAATTATCTTATTGTATGCGGCACGTAAGGGAGCGGGGCAAGCCGATACGTTAGCGGCTCTGACGTATGGCGGCGGCAGGAGATCCGCTTTTGCCACGGGCGGACATCCCACCTTCTACCGTCATCCCGGACGTGTTCCGGGATCCACTCCTCCGCGAGCACAACGACGTCAGCATGAGCGGCACCGTGGATCCCGGAACAAGTCCGGGATGACGGGAGAGAGTGGCGCGGTTTGCCTTCCGAAGGGGAGTGACGCCCCCCCTCAGAAGCTCAGCGCCGCGCTGAAGCGGAGCGAGCGGCCGAGGATCGGGCGCGCCAGCACCGGCCCGGTCCCCTGCGAGCCGATGATGCGCGGGTTGCCCTCGGTCAGCCCGATCTCGTTGGTGAGGTTGTTGCCCGTCACCTGCAGCCGGATCCGCTCCGCCACCTCGACCGACACGCCCGCGTCGAGCTGGTAGAAGCGCGGCAGCAGCTGCTGGTTCTCGGGGTCGGAGAAGCGGTCGCCGGTATATTGCAGCGTCGCGAACAGCGACGGCCGCAGGCTCCCCACCGGCAGCTCGTAGGACGGCGTCACGCGCCACATCCAGCGCGGCTGGCGCTGCACGCGATTGCCGGTGTTGTCGATCGCGCCGCCGCCGGTGAAGAAGTCCTGGTAGGTGCCGTCGAGGAACGTCCCGGCCGCCGCCAGGCTGAAGCCCGCGAACGGGCGCAGCGCGCCCTCCAGCTCGACGCCGGTCGCCTTGGCGCCGCCGACCTGGCTCAGCGCGACGTTGTTGATCAGCTGCGTCGTCGCCAGCCCGTCGAACTTGTTGTGGAACACGGTGGCGTAGAGGTTGAGCCACGGCATCGAGACCTTGAGACCACCCTCGTAGGTGTCGACCTTGGCGACGATCGTCAGCCCCTCGCGCAGGTTGTCGAACTGCGGGAAGCTGTGGCCGCGGCTGTAGCGCGCGAACACGCCGACCTGCGACGTGAAGTCGTAGTTGGCACCCGCGGTCCACGACCAGCGCCCCTCGCGGAACGGGTCGAGCGCGCGGCGCTCGCCGAACACGTTGACCGCATTGTCGTACAGCGTGTTGGGGTTGCCATCGAGGTTGACCTGGGTCGCCGCCGGGGTGCGCAAATTGCCGTCGACGATATGCTTCTGGTAGCGCAGGCCGCCGTCGACGCGCAGCTGCGATGTGATCTGCAGCTCGTCGACCGCGTAGAAGGCGAGGTCCGACCCCTTGTAATAAGCGTCGACCAGGAAGCCGTCGCCGCTGGTGAAGCCGTTCTGCGTCGCGGTGCGCCCGCCGTTGAGCGTCAGGTTGAGCAGCCGCGCGCGCGGCTCGGCGGTGAGCAGCACCTGGTTGCCCAGCGCCCATTGGTCGCGCGTGGTGTAATCGGCGTAGTAGAAGCCGCCGGTCAGCTTGTTGCCGCCGGCCTTCCACTCCAGCGCGGTGTCGGCGACGAAGGAGGTGATCTTCTTCTGCACGCTCCAGATGCCCGCGCGCATCACCTGCGTGTCCGTGCCCGAGGCGACCGCGCCGCCGCCATTGACGAAGCTGAGCGAGGCGACGGTCGAGCCCGCGCCGCCGAGCGCGGTTGCCATCGCCGAGGCGGCGGTGGGCGGACCGTCGGGGACGAGCCCGACCGTGTCGGCGCGCCCGCCGAGATAGCTCATCCGCTCGCGCACGCGCAGGCCGTCCGCCACCTCATAGTCGAAGGTGATGCCGGTGTTGATCACGTCGGCGCCGCGGCCGTTCTCGAGGTTGACGGTGTTGCCCTGGACGTTGCGCGTCAGCCGCGTCTCCGGCCCGAGCAAGGTGCCGGTGCCCGCGTCGAAGCCGGGATAGGCGCTGATCTTGCGCCCGTCCTGGATCACCGGGATCGGCAGCAGCCACTGGCCGCGATCGTTGAGGTAGCGCGCATAGACCTCGACCGAGCCGCGCCCCTCGAAATCATGGTGGATGTTGGCGGTGACCTGACCGCCCTTCTCGGCGCGGAAGCCTGGGTCGCGGATGCCGTTGCCCTGCGCGTAGAAGCCGCCGATCATGAAGCCGGTGTTCTCGCCGAGCGGGCCCGACACCCAGGCGTCGCCGCGTGCCTCGTCATAGTCGGTGTAGGAGAATTTGGCGAGGCCGTGGAGCGCGCTGCCGCCGGTGCGCGGCACGACGTTGACGGTCAGGCCGGGCTGGCCGTTGGAGAAGAGCGAGCCGGTGCCGCCGCGCACCGCCTCGACCCGCTGCACCGTCTCGTCGAGCCGGATCAGCTGCGAGTTCTCGAGGAAGGACAGGGTCGAGGGCGGGAAGATCGGCACGCCGCCGAGCTGGAAGGTCACGAATTGCGCGTCGCCGCCCGAGGGGTAGCCGCGCACGAAGATATTGGCGCCGTTCTGCCCGCCCGAGCTCTCCGCCATCACGCCGGGGACGGTGCGGAGCAGGTCGGCGGTGCTGTTGGGCGCGGCGCGCTCGATCGCGTCGTCGCTGAGCGTGGTGACCGCGAAGGCGGCGTCCTGCCGCCGCGTGCCGCCGCCGGCGGTGCCGACGACGATGATATCATCGCCGGTCGGGGCGGTGGTGTCGACGATGCCCGTATCGGGCTGCGAGCGCTGCGCGGTGTCCTGGGCGGGGTCAGGCGTGACGCCGGGTGCGGCGCCGGTCTGGGCGAGCGCGGGCGCGGCGAGCAGCGTCATCGCGACGGTGGCGGCGCCGCTGAGCAGCCGTGTGGCGTGGGTGGACCGCATGCTTCTTCTCCCTCTGCTGCGGCGCTCGGGTGGCGCCGTTAACCATGCATGTAGGTCGCGCGCGGACTCGTGTCGACACGCGGCGGGCTGCGGTGGATCGTTGATCTGGGAGGGTTGCTTCCGCGCCACAGTGCGGCGAGCGGCGTGCTCCCTCGCTCGAGACAGCGCGTCTGGACCCCCGCCTTCGCGAGGATGACGGAATTAAGTGCGCGGGGATGACGAACTAAATTCGCGGGGATGACGGATCGAAGTGGTAAGATCCGTCGCCTATCTCCTCCGTCATCCCCGCGCAGGCGGGGATCCAGACGCGCAGGTGGCGCGATCATAGGCACGATTGCCGGACGCTGAGGCTACCTTCCGCGGCGATAGGCAGCGCGCGTAGCCCGGCTCCCCCCGCGCGAATGAGCGCCCCGATCACCCCACCAGCGCGACGCGGCAGATGCGGTCCGACGCCGTCAGGAACAGGCTGCGCCCGCCCTCGCCGACGCAGGCGTTGGCGATCGGCTTGCCGTTGCCGATGATGCCGAGTGGCTCGCCCGCTGGGCTCAGCACGTGCATGCCGCCCGGCCCGCTGACGAACAGGTGGCCTGCCGCCGCGACGTCCATCCCGTCGGGCGCGCCGGCCCAGCCCTTCGCCTTGTCCGCGCGCATGTCGCTGAACACGCGCGATCCCGTCGGCCGGCCGCGCGCGTCGAGCGCATAGGCCCAGACCAGCGGCGCGGCGTCGTCCGAGCAGGACAGGTACAAAGTCCGCTCGTCGGGCGAGAGGCCGACGCCGTTGGGGAAGCGCCGCGCGCCGTCGAGCAGCGTCACCGTGCCGTCGGGATCGAGCCGGTACAGCCCCATCACGTCGAGCTCGCGCAGCGGCGAGTCGGGGCCGGCGGCGAAGCCGTAGGTCGGGTCGGTGAAGTAGATCGCCCCCGAGCGCGCCACGACCACGTCGTTGGGGCTATTGAAGCGCTTGCCGCGATAGCGCTCGGCCAGCACCGTCCGCTTCTTGGTCGCGAGGTCGACGCGGACGATCGCGCGCGTGCCGCTGTCCGCGACGATCAGCCGGCCCTGGCGATCGAGCGCGAGCCCGTTGGCGCCGGCCTCGCGGATCGCGGGCGGGATCGGCGTCTGCAGGCCCGCCGGATCGAGGAACGGCCGCGCGCCGTCGCGGCGCGACCAGCGGTGGACGACGTTCGCGGGTACGTCGGAGAAGAGCAGATAGTCGCCCTTCGCGACCCACACCGGCCCCTCGGCCCAGCGATAGCCGGTGGCGAGCGTCTCGATCGTCGCGCCGCGCGGGATGATCGCGTCGAGCCGCGGGTCGAGCCGCAGCACCCCCATCGGCGGCGGCTCGGCCGCGCGCGCGGCGCTCGCGAGCAGCGCCCCCGCGCCCAGTCCCGCGCCCAGTCCCGCCAGCGCCGCGCGCCGGGTGAGGACCGTCATACCAGCCGCACGCGCTGGCCCTCGCGCGCCGAGCGGTAGATCGCCTCGATCACGCGCAGGTCGGCGAGCCCCTCCTCGCCGCCGGTCAGCGGCTCCTTGTCGTCGAGGATGCACTCGGCGAGATGGTCGAGCTGTCCGGCGTGCTGCGCCTTGCCCGCGGGCGGGTCGCGCGGTTCGGTGCGGCCGTCGCGGTTGATCCGCATCTTCTGCCCCTCGTACGAGGTGGCGGGCTCGAGCTCGATCCAGCCCTTGGTGCCGGTGACGCGATAGGCGTTGTGGTTGGAATTGTAGCTCGACACGCAGGTCGCCTCGATCCCCGAGGGAAAGCGCAGCAGGAAGGAGATCTTGTCCTCCACCGTGCGGAAGCGCGGGTCGGAGCGGTCGGTCGACTCGATCGCGCTGACCTCGACCGGGTTCTCGCCGGCGAGATAGCGCGCCGCGTTGAGGCTGTAGATGCCGATGTCCATCAGCGAGCCGCCGCCCGACAGCGGGCGGTCGAGCCGCCACTGGTTGGGCTGGATGGTGAAGCCGTGCTCCGAGGTGATGATCTGCGTCTTGCCGACGAAGCCGCTCTGCGCCAGCTGGATCGCGAGCATGTTGTGCGGCTGGAAGCGCGAGCGATAGCCGATCATCAGCTTGCGCTTGGCGGCGCGGCAGGCGTCGATCATCGTCTGGCATTCCGCTACCGAGACCGCCATCGGCTTCTCGCACATCACGTGCTTGCCCGCCTTGGCGGCGCGCACGACATATTCGGCGTGCATCGAATTGGGCAGGATGACGTAGACCACGTCGATGTCGGGATTGTCGCGGATCGTGTCGAAGGTGGCATAGCTGTAGCGGTGCGTCTTCGGAATGTTGTACTGCGCACCGAACTTCTCGAGCTTGGCGGGCGTGCCGCTGACCAGTGCGACCAGGCGCGAGTGGTCGCATTCGGCGAACTTGGACATGATCAGCTCGGCGTAGCGGCCCAGCCCGACCACGGCATAGCCGATCTTGCGGTCGCGCGACGGCGCGGCGCAGGCGCCGCTCGCGGCGGCAGCGAGCCCCATCCCGAGCCCGGCGATGATGGTGCGGCGGTCGGCCTCGCGCATGTCCCTCTCCCTCTGCTGTCGACGCTTTCGGCGCCGTGGACCAGAGGGTTAACAGTATCATTCGGAGAGCGCTACCATCTCCGCCGCGGCCTCGTCGCGCGTGTCGTAGCGCGCCTGCGCCGCCGCGACCGCGCCCATCCGCGTCTCGGCCCAGTCGATCATCTGGCGCAGCGCGCCGAGCAGCTCGCGCCCGAGCGGCGTGACGCGATAAACCACCTTGATCGGCACGCTGGCCTCGACCTCGCGAGTCACCAGCCCGTCGCGCTCGAGCGAGCGCAGCGTCTGGCTCAGCATCTTCTGCGACACGCCCGCGACGCGGCGCTTGAGCTCGCTGAAGCGGCGCGGCGAGTCGCCGAGCAGCAGCAGGATCAGCACGCTCCATTTGTCGCCGACCCGGTCGAGCAGGCGCCGCGTCGGGCAGTCGGCGGCGTAAGCGTCACCGCGCGCGGTATCGCCGAGGTGACCAGGTGAGGCGGAAGTGCCGTCTTGCATGGTGCCTCGCCCTAGCCAAGTAGGTCACCGTTGGAAACCATCCACGGAGGGCGAGATGAAGGTAGCGGTGCTGGGCGCGAGCGGTCGCGCGGGCAGGGAGATCACGCGCGAGCTGGCGCGGCGCGGCCATCAGGTCACCGCAATCGCGCGCCATCCTGAGGCGATCCCCGCGGCCGACGGCGTCACCGCGGTGGCGGGTGACGCACGCGACGCCGACGCGCTGGCCGGGCTGGTCCGCGGCCACGACGCGGTGATCAGCGCGCTCCACTTCGACGTCACCGCGGAGACGCTGCTGGGCGCGCTCCGCACCGCCGGCGTGGCGCGGCTGCTGGTCACCGGTGGCGCGGCGAGCCTGCGCACCGCCGACGGCGGCCGGCTGATCGATTCGCCCGATTTCCCGGCGGCGTGGCGCGACATGGCGATGGGCGGGGTCCGCTTCCTCGACGCGTTGCGCACGGTGGAGGACATCGACTGGACCTTCTTCTCGCCGGCCGCGCTGATCGAGGAGGGGCCGCGCACCGGCCGCTTCCGGCTCGGCGGCGACGAGCTGGTGGTCGACGAGGAGGGGCAGAGTCGGATCAGCTTCGCCGACTATGCGATCGCGATGGTCGACGAGCTGGAGCAGCACCGCCACCCGCGCGCACGCTTCACCGCGGCCTATTGAGGGGGGCGGCCGCAGCTCTCAGAGTTGCGGCGCCCGTCAGTGGGTATGCTGCCGCCGCTTCCCCCTTCCGTCATCCCGGACTTGTTCCGGGATCCACTCTTCCGCGCACTCCTGGACGGCGGCTCTCGCGGCGGAGTGGATCCCGGAACAAGTCCGGGATGACGGCGATGTGTATGTCGGGGGGTGGGAAGCGGCGCGACAGCGCGGGCAACCCGGCGCCTTCAACCGAGCGCCTTCTCCAGCTGAGCCTTGCTCATCGTCGAGCGGCCCGGCACGTCCGCCTTCTTCGCGCGCTCGTACAGATCGGCCTTGCTCGGCCCCTGCCCGCGCTCGCGCCGCTCCGCTTCGCCCTTTCGGCGCCTGTTCTGCGCAGGGGTCTGGTGGTTCGACGCGCCGGCCTCGCTCAGCCCGATCGCGATCGCCTGTTGGCGACTGCTGACCTTGCGTCCCGCGCTGGTCTCCAGCTCGCCTTCCGCGAACTCGTGCATGACGCGCTCGACCGTCTCCTGCTGCGCCTTGCTCTGCTTCGCCATTTCACACGCTCCTGACGCGATGCGAGCGACAACCGGGGTGAAGCGCGCGAAGTTCCGAGATCCTCCCCGCTCGCGGGGAGGGGGACCATGCAAAGCATGGTGGAGGGGGGGCTCCACGAACGCTGCGCTGAGTGAGACGCACCGCCATCAGCGCTGCGCGACGCGGAGAGCCCCCTCCACCACCGCGCTACGCGCGGCGGTCCCCCTCCCCGTGCCGGGGAGGATTCGCGCTCTCAGAAGGCCGCGATGCCGGTGATCGCCCGTCCGAGGATCAGCGCGTGGACGTCGTGCGCGCCCTCATAGGTGTTGACCGTCTCGAGGTTCATCAGATGGCGCATCACCTGATACTCGCCCGAGATGCCGTTGCCGCCGTGCATGTCGCGCGCCGCGCGCGCGACGTCGAGCGCCTTGCCGACGTTGTTGCGCTTGACCAGCGAGACCATCTCGGGCGCGAACCGGCCCTCGTCCATCAGCCGCCCGACGCGCAGGCTCGCCTGCAGCCCGAGCGCGATCTCGGTCTCCATGTCGGCCAGCTTCTTCTGGAACAGCTGGCGCCCGGCGAGCGGCGTGCCGAACTGCCGGCGGTCGAGCCCGTATTGGCGCGCGGCGTGGAAGCAATATTCCGCCGCGCCCAGCGCGCCCCAGCTGATCCCGAAGCGCGCGCGATTGAGACAGCCGAACGGCCCCTTCAGCCCCGCCACGTTCGGCAGCAGCGCGTCCTCGCCGACCTCGACCTCGTCCATCATCACCATCCCGGTGATCGAGGCGCGCAAGCTCAATTTGCCCTCGATCTTGGGCGTGGCGAGCCCCTTCGCGCCCTTCTCCAGCACGAAGCCGCGGATCGCGCCGTCGTGCGCGTCGCTCTTGGCCCAGATCACGAACACGTCCGCGATCGGGCTGTTCGAGATCCACGTCTTGGCGCCCGAGAGCACGTAGCCGCCGTCCACCTTGCGCGCGCGCGTCGTCATGCCGCCGGGGTCCGAGCCGGCGTCGGGCTCGGTGAGGCCGAAGCAGCCGATCAGCTCGCCGCGCGCCAGCCCGGGCAGCCAGCGATGGCGCTGCTCCTCCGAGCCATAGGCGTAGATCGGGTACATCACGAGGCTCGACTGCACGCTCATCATCGAGCGATACCCTGAGTCGATCCGCTCCACCTCGCGCGCCACCAGCCCATAGGCGACATAGGAGGCGCCGACGCCGCCATATTCCTCCGGGATGGTCGGGCCGAGCAGCCCCAGCGCCCCCATCTCGCGGAAGATCGCGGGATCGGTGTGCTCGTTGGCGAACGCCTCGACGATGCGCGGCGCGAGCTTGTCCTCCGCGTACGCACGCGCGGTGTCGCGTACCATCCGCTCGTCCTCGCTCAGCTGATCGTCGAGCAGGAACGGGTCTGCCCAGTCGAACCGGCCCATCTGGGTCATGCGGTGTTCAATCCTCTCCGATGTCGTGCCCGGCGCGGCCGGTCTCTGGCTCCGGCTCTAGCGCAGCGCGCGCGGTTTCGGAACCGCGCGAGGCGGGCAGCGCGATCTCGCAATGGACGCCGTCGTCGCGCAGCGCGAAGCGGGTGCGCGCGCCGAGCTGATAGGGCAAGGCATGCTCGATCAGCTCGCGCCCATAGCCGCCGCCCGGCGCCGGCGCGTCGGCGACGGGATCGCGCGCGACCCCGCTCTCGTGCCAGGTGACGTGCAGCATCGGCGAGCCCCCGTCCGCCGCGACTCGCCAGTCCAGCGCCAGCCGCCCGCCCCGCGGCGACAGCGCGCCATATTTGAGTGCGTTGGTGGCGAGTTCGTGGAGCGCGAGCGCGAAGGTCTGCACCGTGCTGGAGCGCAGCCGCACGCCGACCGGCCCGGTCATGGTCACCCGTCCCGAGCCGAGCCAGTCGGCGCCGCCGAGCGACTCGAGCTCGCTCCGCGCCAGCTCGTCGAAGGTGATGCGATCCCCCTCGCTGAGCCGCGCGAGCAGCCCGTTGACCCGCGCCAGCGCGCGCAGCCGGTCATCGAACCGGCCGGCGAAATCGTCGAGCGAGGCGCTGCTCGCGATCAGCTGGTTCGACAGGCCGCGGACGACGCCGAGCAGGTTACGCGTCCGGTGCTGCAGCTCGGCGACGAGCACCTCGAGCCGGTCCGAGCTCGCCTTGGCCGCGGTGGCATCCTCGCTGATCCCGCCGATGCGGTGGACCCGGCCCTCGCCGTCGCGGATCGGGAAAGCGGTGTCACGCACCCAGCGCACCGCGCCGTCGGCGGCACGGCGGATACGGAACTCGGCGGTGACGGTCGCGCCCGCGCGGACGCGGCGCACCGCGTCGATCGCGCCGGCGCGGTCGGCGGGCAGGATCAGCCGCGCGACGCGGCGCAGGTCGTCGCGGCCGCCGACCGTCGCCAACGGCAGGCCGTACAGGCGCTCGAAGGCGGGGCTGGCATATTCGATGCGCAGGTCGCGCGCGTCGCGCACCCACAAAGCGTCGGCCGACGCGGCGCCGAACTGCCGGAAGCGCGCCTCGCTCTCGCGCAGCGCCGCCTCGGCGCGCTTGCGCGCAGTAAGATCGATCGTGACGACCAGCAGCGAGCGCGCCGGATCGCCCGGCGCACCGAGCGGGGTGATGCTGCTGTTCGCCCAGACGCTGGTGCCGTCGGAGCGATGGTAGCATTTGTCGAGCGTGGCGGTGCGCCCGCTCGCCAGCGCGCGTTCCACTGCGGCGACGGAGGGGGCGAGATAGGCCGGCTGGGTCACGTCGGCGACGCCGAGGCGCAGCAGCTCGGCCTCGTTGCGGCCGAGCAGACGACACAGCTCCTGGTTGACGCGCAGGAAACGTCCCTGCTGGTCGACCTCGGACAGGCCGACCGAGGCGGCGGAGAAGATCGCGCGCAGCCGCGCTTCCGCCGCGGCACGCTCGATGTCGCGGCCGCGCTCGGCCGTGACGTCGCGTTGCACGCCGATCCAGCCCTCGATCGCACCCGCGGCGTCGCGGATCGGGTCGATCGTCCAGTCGACGACGTAGCGCGTGCCGTCCTTGCGATAGTTGACCGCCTCGCCGGCATAGCCGCGGCCGGCGCGCAGCGCGTCCCGGAGCGCGGCGAGCACCGCGCGATCGGTCTCGGGGCCCTGGAGGATCCGCGGCGTCGCCCCGAGCAGTTCGTGCTCGGCATAGCCGGTCAGCGCACACATCGCCGCGTTGACGAAGCGGATCACCGGCCCCGGGCGCTCGACCTCGGGTCCGGTGACGACGATGGCGTGCCCCGCCGCCATCGCGGCGCGGCGGAACCAGCGGGCGTCCTCCTCCTCGTGCGGCGATCCGGTCATCGCGCCGGTCTACCGGGCGTTATGCCCCACCGCCAGCGAGTTGACGGCGTCGCGGTACGCTCTGCGCGACGATGACGGTCGCCGCGCCCGGATCACCGCGCGCCGGACCGGGCGTCGCGGGCGGACCGGGGTGCCGCGCCGGCCGCCCCTCTTCCCGGCGTCATCCTGAACTCGTTTCAGGATGGCATTGCAGGGGATGACTGACGCTGCACCGCCCCTCAGAACTTCGCGCCCAGCCGCAGCCCGATCGTGCGCGGGGTGATCGGCACGGCATAGGGCCGCTGGTAGCAGGAGCCGCATTGGACGAAGCGGGCGATCTGGCCGCGCTCGTCCCACAGGTTACGCGCGAACAGCTCGAGCGTGTATTTGCCCCAGTCCGCTCCCAGCGCGAGATTGCCCGTGGTGTAGGCGGGCAGCCGGCCGATCTCCGCCGACGGATTGGCGAGACGGCCGGTGCCGACCTCCTCGACGCTGAGCCGGATGTCCGACGCCGCCGAGCTCTGGTGCGCCACCAGCCCCTGAAGGTAGGCCTTCGCCGCGCCGATGGGGACGGTGTAGCGCGCGGTCGCGCTCAGCTTGAAGCGCGGCGTGATCGGCAGGCGCCGGCCCGCCGCGGCGACCACGTCGCTGCCGTCGCCGATGCAGGTGACCGTCCGGCACAGATCGGTGCGTGTCTTGGCGTCGGTATAGGCGCCCGAGGCGGTGAAGGAGAGCGGCCCGGCGCTGACGTTGGCGTCCATCTCGATGCCGCGGATGCGCGCGTCGGGGCCGTTCTGGATCACGGTGAAGCTGTTCTCGCCCAGGAAGGCGAACTGGAACTGGTCCCAGTCCTGCTGGTACACCGCGCCGTTGATGCGCAACCGCCCGTCGAGCCAGGTCGTCTTCCAGCCGAGCTCGTAGTTGGTGAGGAAGTCGGCGTCATAGTCGCCGACGTCGCCGCGCCGGTTGATCCCGCCGGGCCGGAAGCCCTTCGACCAGGTCGCGTAGAGCAGCAACAGGTCGGTCGGCTTCCACGTCGCGTTGAAGCGGTAGGTCACGCCCTGGCCATCGGCGCGCTTGGGCACCACCGTGTTGCCCTTGACCACGCCGAGGTTGGCGCAGGGGATACCGCCGACATCCTTGGTCGTCAGGAAGGCGCTGGTGTCGCCGCCGTTAAGATAGGCGTCGCGCAGTGTGCCGCCGCCGGCGAGATAGCAGCTCGCCACGCCGGTGCGCGAGCTGCCCGCGGCGTTGAACGGCGAGGCCGTATAGGGCCGGCCGTCCTCGGGATCGACGCCGGGATTGCGGCCGAAGCCGAAGAAGCCGACGAGCGAATTGTCGTAGATGAAGGCGCGCCCGCCCGCGGTCAGCGTCAGCCGCGGCGTGAGGTCGTAGCTCGCCTCGCCGAACACCGCGTAATCCTTGTCGACGCGGTGCTGGCGGGTCAGCCACAGCGTGCCGGTATAGCCGTTGACCGACACGTCCGGGCCCAGGTTGGGGATCTGATAGTCCTGGAAGATCAGGTTGCTCTGCCGCTGGTAGAAGCCACCCGCGACGATCCGGAAGGGCTGGTCCGCGGGCGAGGCGACGCGCAGCTCTTGGCTGGTCTTCTTGAAATGGTCGCGCCCGACGACGCGCTGGCGTGGGTCGACGGTGTTGCCGGCGGCGTCCTGGTAGTAGAAATAGCCCGCCAGCCCGCCGACCGACGAGTAGAGCGAGTCATAGGCTTCCGAGTAATCGGTATAGTCGGTCGACTGCTCGGCGCGGCGGTCGAGATAGGCGCCGGCATAGGTCACGTCCCAGTTGCCGAGCTGCCCCTCGATCGTCAGCGCCGCCTGGGCGAAGCGATCCTTGCGATATTCGGGGTAGAAATGCTGCACCTCGAGGTCGCCGACCTTCGGGTCGAAGGCGTAGCTGCCGTGGCTGCGCTGTTCCTGGTAGAGGAAGGTCGGCGTCGCGGTCCAATTGTCGTCGAGGTCGATCTTGAGCGCGGCGCGGCCGCCATAGGTCTCGGTGTCGTTATAGTCCTTCTCGACGAACTGGTCGTTGGTGACGGTGATGCCGCCGGGCTGGGGCAGGAAGCTGCGCGTGCCGGGCACGTTGTCGATGAAGCCGGCGTCGCGCTGGTAGAAGCCGACCACGCGCAGCGCCATGCGCTCGCTGATCGGGATGTTGAGCATCCCCTCGGTGGTATAGCCGATCCCGCCCGAGCGGACGCTGTTCACCTCGCCGTCGACGCGGCCGTAGAAGCCGGCGGTGTCGGGCTTGTTGGTGATGATGCGGATCGTCCCCGCCTCGCTCGACGCGCCGTAGAGCGTGCCCTGCGGGCCGGCGAGGCTCTCGATCCGCGCGACGTCGTAGATGTGGATGTCGAGCGTGCCGCCGATCGTGGTGACGGGCTGCTCGTCGAGATAGGTGCCGACCGAGGGCAGCGAGCCCGAGTGGTTGCCGTCGCCGCCCGAGGCGACGCCGCGCATGTAGACGGTGGTGACGCCGGGCTGCGACGACTGGAACGCCACCGATGGCAGCAGCTGAGTATATTCGTTGAAGTTCGAGACGTTGAGCTGATCCAGCCGGCGCGTGCCGATGGCCTGGATGCTGATCGGCACGTTCTGGATGTTCTCGTCGCGCTTCTGCGCGGTGACGATGATGTCGCCGTCGGTGGTGCTGCTGTTCTGCGGCACGTCGGCCTGGGTGGTCTGGCCCGAGCCGGTCGGCGCGGCGGCGACCTGGTCGGACGCCGTGCCCTGAGCCGCCGCCGGGGACGCGATCGCGGCCGACGCGAGAAGCTGCACCAGCACGCGACGTTTGAAGCTCACCACCACAATGCCCCCATTGTTGCGACTGTATCACGGGCATGCTGCGCTGCGGCGGGTGGCTTCGTCAATCGGGGGCGGCGACCGGTTGCGACATTTTGTTGCCGCGGCGATGCTGCGGGTGGGGCGCATCGCATGGTAATCGCTGGTGTAAGCGACACTAAGGGTCGGCGGCGCGCGGGCGACCGGGCTTTCGCGGTACCCCCGTCATCCCTGCGGAGGCAGGGATCCAGACGCGCGGACCTTCGTGAAAGAGCCGGCACGTCGGCGTGTATGGATCCCCGCCTCCGCGGGGATGACGGACGAAATTGGGCGATACGTCGCGGGCGAGAGGACAATGGTGTGAGCGCCCCGTCACACCTGCGCCGTCAGCAACCCAGCCTGATCCATGTCGCTGTAGCCAGCGCGGTCTTTCCCCTCGGGCGAATTTCGCCTCCTCCACGCAGCGCCCGCACCGCTCGCTCGTTGTCGCCGACCATGCAGACGATGATCGACCGCGCCGTTCCCGCCGAGGAGCCACGCGAGGCCCCGCCCGCCCCGCCCGTCCTGTGGATCGCGCTCGGCCTCGCCGGGCTGGTCGGCGTGGCGCTGCTCGCGCGGCTGGTCGCGGGCGGTGCGCCGCTCGCCTGGGATCGCGCGATCATGCTCGCGCTGCGCGTGCCCGGCGACCCGGCGCAGCCGATCGGCCCGCGCTGGCTGCACGCCGCACTGATCGACGTCACCGCGCTGGGCAGCGGCACGGTGCTGACGCTGGTGGTGGCGGGGACGATCGGGCTGCTGCTGGTGCGGCGGCTGTGGCTCACCGCGGCGCTGATCGCGGCGGCGACGATCAGCGGCTCGATCATCGCGGCGCAGGCGAAATACTGGGTCGGCCGGCCGCGGCCCGAGCTGGTCGACCATCTCGTCCAGGTCACCGGTCTCAGCTTCCCGAGCGGGCACGCCACCAACAGCGCGCTGGTGTATCTCACGCTCGCCGGGCTGGTGGCGCAGGTGGCGGACGGTCGCGCGGTGCGCAGCTACATCTTCGCGATCGCGACCCTGCTGACCGGATCGATCGGGGTGAGCCGCGTGTACCTCGGCGTGCACTGGCCGTCGGACGTGCTGGCAGGCTGGTGCGCCGGCACCGGATGGGCGGCGCTGTGGTGGTGGCTCGGCGCGACGCTGCGGCGTTCGCTGGCGCGTTAGCCGTCGATCCAGCGACGCGTTCTCGTGCTCCGGCGGACGCCGGAGCCCGGGTTCACGAGCGTGACGGGCGTGGCTCTGGGCTCCCGCGTCCGAAGGAGCACCGCGATCTCGGCGACGAGGTTCGCGCGCTAGTCCGCGCGCGCCGCCGCGAGCAGCCGCCGCGCCGCGGCCAGGTGCGGCGCGTCGACCATGCGGCCGTCGAGCTGGAGCGCGCCCGCGCCCGGATTGGTTTCGAACAGCGCGACCACGCGCCGCGCCGCCGCGAGCTCTGCCTCGCTCGGCGTGAACGCGGCGTTGATCACCGCCACCTGCGCGGGATGGATCGCCATCATGCCCGTGAAGCCGTCGCGCCGGCCACGCGCGGCATAGGCGCCGAGCCCGTCGAGGTCGCGGAAGTCGGGATAGACCGTCTCGATCGCGGGCACCCCGGCGGCGTGCGCGGCGAAGAGCGCGAGCGCGCGCACCACCCTGTACGGATCGGTATAGCCGCCGTCGGCCTCGCGCGACGACGACGCCCCGATCGCCGCGGGCAAGTCCTCCGCGCCCCAGGTCAGCCCCGCCAGCCCGGCGCCGTCATAGTCGCCGAGCGCGAAGACCGCGCGCGGCGTCTCGGTCGCGATAGGCAGCACCGGATAGTCGCCCGGCAGCGCCTCGCGGAGCGCGGCCACGGTGGCGCGCCCCTCCGCCTTGGGCAGCACCACGCCGATCAGCGGCGCGCCCGCCAACGCGGCGACGTCGGCGGCGAACGCCTCGGTCGCGACCGGGTTGACCCGCACCAGCAGCGCCGGCCCGCCCGGCGCCCGCTCGATCAACCTCCGCACCGCGTCGCGCGCCGCCGGCTTGGCGGCGGGCGCGACCGAATCCTCCAGGTCGAGGATCAGCGCGTCGGCGCCGAGCCCGAGCGCTTTCTCCATCCGCTCCGGGCGGTCGCCCGGCACGAACAGGAGCGAGCGCCACGTCACCGCGCGCGTTCGGCCAGCTGCCGCTCCCACGCCAGCGCGTCGCGGACGATCCCTTCCAGGTCGTCGCGGCGCGGCGCCCATTCGATCGTGCGCAGGATGGCGGCGTTGTCCGCGACCAGCTCGGCCGGGTCGCCCGCGCGGCGACCCTCCAGCCGGCGCTCGATCGGGTGGTTGGTGACGCGGTCGACCGCGTCGAGCACCTCGAGCACCGAGAAGCCGCGGCCGTAGCCGCAGTTGAGCGTGTGGCTCTCGCCCGGCCGGTCGACCAGCAGCTTGAGCGCGGCGACATGCGCCTCGGCGAGGTCGCTGACGTGGATATAGTCGCGCACCCCGGTGCCGTCGCTGGTCGGGAAGTCGGTGCCGTAGACCGACACCGCGGCGCGCTTGCCCGTCGCCGCCTCGACCGCGATCTTGATCAGGTGGGTCGCGCCGACGGTCGACTGGCCGCTGCGCCCCTGCGGGTCCGCGCCGGCGACGTTGAAATAGCGCAGGCAGCAGTGATTCATCGGATGCGCCGCCGAGACGTCCTTGAGCATATGCTCGGTCATCAGCTTGGACATGCCGTAGGGATTGATCGGCACCTTGGGGTCGTTCTCGGCGACGGGAACGCGCTCGGGCGTGCCATAGGTTGCCGCGGTCGACGAGAAGATGAAGTGCGGCACGCCCTCGGCCACCGCGCTCTCGATCAGGCTGCGCGTCGCCGCGGTGTTGTTGCGATAATATTTGAGCGGGTCGATGACCGACTCGGGCACCACGACCGAGCCGGCGAAATGCATGATCGCGCGGACGTTGTGCTCGCGGATCACGTCGCGCACGCGCGCGTCCTCGACCGCGACGTTGACGAAGGCGGCGCGCGGGTCGACCGCCCAGTCGAAGCCGGTGACGAGATTGTCGATGACGACCACGTCATAGCCCGAGTCGAGCAGCGCGAGCACGGCGTGGCTGCCGATATAGCCGGCACCGCCGGTCACCATCACCTTGCCGTCGAGCGTCGCGTCCTGCGTCATGCCTGTCTCCCGTGCCGTTGCCGCCGCCTAGCGGCTTCCTACATGACACGCAAAGGAGACGCTTTTCATGACGGAATATGCGACGCTGGCGGGTGGCTGCTTCTGGTGCACCGAGGCGGTGTTCAAGGACGTGATCGGGGTCGAGAGCGTCGAGAGCGGCTATATCGGCGGCCACGTCCCCGACCCGACCTACAAGCAGGTGTGCGGCGGCGACACCGGCCACGCCGAGGCGATCCGCGTCGGCTTCGACCCCGCGCAGGTGAGCTACGCCGACCTGCTCGATATCTTCTTCGCCACGCACGACCCGACGCAGCTCAACCGCCAGGGCAATGACGTCGGCACGCAGTACCGCTCGGCGATATTCCCCGAGACGGTGATGCAGGAGGAGCAGGCCAACCAGGCGATCGCGCGTGCGCAGGAGACGGTCCCGGGCAAGATCGTGACCACGATCGAGGAGTTCGGCGACTGGTACCCCGCCGAGGGCTATCACCAGGACTATTGGGAGACCTCTGGCCGGTCGAACCCCTATTGCTTGGCGGTGATCCCCCCCAAGCTGCAGAAGCTGCGCAAGAGCTTCGCCGCGCGCAGCAAGGCGAGCGCGCCGGCGGCGTAAGAGTGGGGTGGCCGGCCTGGATTCAGGAGGTGGCCGGGTGCGCCGGCCACCGATCTGCTGGCCGCGCTCCCTTCCTCCGTTTCCTCCGTCATCCCGGACGTGTCCCGGGATTCACTCGTCCACGGGAGCAACGTAGCCTGAGTACGCGGAACGCTGGATCCCGGAACAAGTCCGGGAGGACGAAGCGGGTGTGGGGGCTTCGTCGCGGACATCACGTCATCCTCGCCTCGCGCCGGGAGCCGGTATGGGCACTCCATCATGCCCTTCCCGTCATCCCGGACCTGGTCCGGGATCCACTCGTCCGCGTGAGCAACGCCATCTGAGTACGCGGCACGCTGGATCCCGGACCAGGTCCGGGATGACGGAGGCGACGCGCCTGGCAAGACATCTTCCCTCATGCCACCCATGCTCCTGCGCACGCAGGAGACCCGGGTGACACGCGATCCGCTCGCCGCCTTGGGTTCCTGCATCCAAAGAAGACACCGCGCCGCCGCCTAACGCCGCGCCGCGCGCCGCAGTCGGTCGTTGATCGCCACGCCCACGCCCGCCTCGGGCACCGGCGCCACCGCGATCCGCGCGCGCGCGCTCGCGTCGGCGCGGTGCAGCGCATCGAACAGCCGCGCCGCCGCCTCGACCGGGTCGCCCGTCGCCGACAACGTGTCGTCGCCCGCGACCGCGCCATAGCCGATCAGCCACTCGTCCGCGTCCGCGGTCATCGCCGCCAGCCGCAGCGGCTTGCGCGGCGCGTAGTGGGTCGCGAGCTGCCCCGGCGCGCTGACGTGCGCGGTCGTGCCCGGCGCGACCGCCAGCACCTCGCCCAGCCTCTCCGCGGTGACCGGGCCGGGGCGCAGGATCGTCCGCCCCGCGACGATCGTCGACTCCACCCCCGCCTCGGTCGCGCCGTCGTCGAGGATCAGCGGCACCGCCGCGCCGAGGCTCGCCGCGACGTGCTCGGCGCGGGTCGGGCTGATCGCGTTGCTCGTATTGGCGGAGGGCGCCGCCAGCGGCGCGCCGCTCGCCGCCAGCAGCGCGCGCATCGCGCGGTGCGCCGGCACGCGCAGCGCGATCGTGTCGAGCCCGGCGGTGACGAGCGAGGCCACTCCCGCCCCCCCGCTCGCCTGCCCACGCAGCGGCAGCACCAGCGTCAGCGGCCCCGGCCAGAAGCGCGCCGCCAGCGCGCGCGCGTCGTCGTCGAACACCGCCAGCCGCTCCGCCGCGGCGAGGTCGAGCACGTGGACGATCAGCGGGTTGAAGCTGGGCCGTCCTTTGGCGGCGTAGATCCGCGCCACGGCGGCCGAATCACGCGCGTCGGCGGCGAGGCCGTAGACCGTCTCGGTCGGCACCGCGACGATCCCGCCGGCGCGGATCGCCGCCGCCGCGGCCGCGACCGCGGCCGTGCCGTAGCGTCGGATCTCGGGGAGTTGAGCGCTCATCGCACCGGGTATAGCGAGGGCGCACAGGAGAGAGAAATGACCTTCGTCCCCGCCATCGCCGATCAGCGCTTCGTCCTCGATCACGTCGTCGTGCTCGACGAGATCGCGCGGCACGAGCGCTTCGCCGCCGCCAGCGCCGACACGGTCGAGGCGGTGCTCGAGGGCATCGGCGCGTTCGCGGAAGGCGAATGGGCGCCGCTCGCCATCGCAGGCGACCGCGTCGGCGCGCGCTGGACCCCGGAAGGCGTGGTCATGCCCGAGGGCTATCGCGCCGCCTACCAGGCCTATGTCGAGGGTGGCTGGGGCACGATCGGGGTCGACGAGCGCTGGGGCGGCCAGGGCCTGCCCTTCGTCGTCCAGGCCGCGGTGCTGGAGACGCTCGGCACCGCCAACATGGGCTTCGCGCTCGCGCCGATCCTCACCGTGGGCGCGATCGAGGCGCTGGCGCACCACGGCACGCCCGAGCAGCAGGCGACCTACCTGCCCAAGCTCGCCAGCGGCGAATGGACGGGCACGATGAACCTCACCGAGCCGCAGGCGGGCAGCGACGTCGGCGCGCTGCGCACCACCGCGACACCGCGTGGGGATGGCACGTACCTGATCAACGGGACCAAGATCTTCATCAGCTTCGGCGACCACGATCTCGCCGACAACATCGTCCATCTCGTGCTGGCGCGCACGCCCGATGCGCCCGCGGGGACGCGCGGCATCTCGCTGTTCCTCGTCCCCAAGGTACGGCTCGACGGTGCGCCCAACGACGTGCGCGCGGTGTCGATCGAACATAAGCTGGGGCTCCACGCCTCGCCCACCTGCGTGCTGTCGTTCGGCGACAACGGCGACTGCGTCGGCGAGCTGATCGGCCCCGAATATGGCGGGATGCGCGCGATGTTCACGATGATGAATAACGCGCGCCTTAACGTCGGCGTCCAGGGCGTGCAGGTGGCCGAGGGCGCGACGCAGAAGGCCGCGGCCTACGCGCGCGACCGTGTCCAGGGCGCGCGCGACGGCGCCCCCGCGGCGATCATCGAGCATGCCGACGTGCGCCGCATGCTGCTGCGGATGAAGGCGCAGACGATGGCGGCGCGCGCTCTGGTCTATTACGCCTGCGGCCAGGTCGACCGCGCCACGCTGGGCGACGCCAAGGCGCGCGAGCGGCTCGAGATGATGACCCCGCTCGCCAAGGCGCATGCCACCGATCTCGGCAACGAGGTGGCCAGCCTGGGCGTGCAGGTCCACGGCGGGATGGGCTATGTCGAGGAGACCGGCGCGGCGCAGTTCTTCCGCGACGCGCGGATCACCCCGATCTACGAGGGAACGAACGGGATCCAGGCGGCCGACCTGGTCGGGCGCAAGCTGTCGCTCGCCAACGGCGGCGCCTTCGCCGACCTGATCGCGGACCTGCGCCGCGACGCGCGCCATCCCGCGCTGGTGCGGCTGGTCGACGCCTGCGAGGCGGTCGGGCGGCGGCTGCAGGGCGCGAGCGCGGACGACCGCCAGGCGGCGAGCTATCCCTTCCTGACGATGCTGTCGGTGGCCTCATGCGGCTGGCTGATGGAGCGCCAGGCGGCGGTGTCCACGGCCGACGCGGTGAAGCGCGCGGCCTGCGCCTTCTACCTCGACCAGATCGTGCCCGAGGCGCTCGGGCTGGAAGCCGCGGCGAACGCGAGCGCGGAAGTGCTGTACGCGCTGCCGGCGGGAGCATTCTAAGGGGCTCGAGTTCGCGTAAAAATGAAAGACGCGCTTCGCCTCTTCCTAGCTCAACCCCGGCGCAGGCCGGCGCCCAGTTGGTGGACGTCCATGAGACTCACCCCGGCCTTCCCGCCTGGGCCCCGGCCTGCGCCGGGGCACGGGCGTCGACTCCGCGGAGCGACCTCAGCCCCAGGCGGCCCGCTCACTCCCCCGACGGGCACCCGCTCGCCGGGTTCGGTCCCGCGCCCGCGGGATACCAGCGCGCCACCTTGCGGTCCTCGTCGTAGTAGCAGACCGCGCCCGAGCCACCGTCGGGGGTCAGCGCGATCGCCCAATTGTGCGGCCCGCAATTGTGCGGTTCGCAGCCATAGGAGAGCACGCGCCCCTCGACCTCGGCGATCGGCGTGGCGGTGACGTCGGTGTCGAGCACGCGCGCGCGCACCGCCGCGTCGGACACCGCTCCCGCCACCGCCGCGCGCACCGCCGGGTCAGCGAGGAAGCTGCCGCCCCCCTCCACCGCGTCGGTCGGATAGTGGCCGACGTAGCGCGCCAGCGCGGCGACCGGCGTGGCAGCGACGCTGGGCGACGCGCTCGGCGTCGCGGCGGGCGCCGCATTGGTGGGCTGGTCGGGCTGCTGCTGGCAGGCGGCGAGCGCGGCAAAGGCCGCGAGGGAGATCAGGCGTCGCATCACGCCGGACAACGCCTCAGCCGGCGACTCGTTCGAGCAGGTCGGTCGCGTCGAGCCCGAGCAGGTCGATCCGCTCGCGGATACGCGGCCACTGGTGCGCGACGAAATCCTCGCGCTCGGCGCGGCGCAGTCGCTCCGCCGCCCCCGCCAGCACGAACATGCCGACGCCGCGGCGCACCTCGACATAGCCGTCGTCCTGGAAGCTCTGATAGGCCTTGGCGACGGTGAGCGGGTTGGCGCCATGCTCGGCGGCGAGCGCGCGCACCGAGGGGAGCTGGTCGCCGGCGGCATAGTCGCCGCGCAGGATCGCCGCGGCGATCGTGCCGCGTAGCCGGAGATAGACCGGCGAGTCGTCGCTGCTCAGCGCTGCCATGCTGCGTTAATACACTATATAACGTGTTTGTCGAGCCGAGCCGCGCGGTCAGTCGTCCCGCGGCAGCTCCCCCGCGACGATCCGAGCGTCCGGATGTGCGGCATCGTGGAGCTGGCGCAGCCGCTCGAGCTGGTGGCGCGAGGCGGCGATCACCGCCGCCGCGGCGAGCGACGCGTCGCGGTGGAGCGCCACCACCGCCGCCGCGTCCAGCGCGGCGAGCGCCTCCTCGTCGATCGTGTAGAGCCCGTCGAGCGCGTGCTCGCGTGCGTCGGCGCGGCGCAGCACCAGCCGCCACGGCCGCAGCAGCCGGTGCTTCGCGAACGCCTCCGCCAGCGCGTGCGCCGCCGCGACATCCTCGACCAGCCGCCGCAACGCGTCGCGCAGTTCAAGCACCAAAGGCGTCGCCGCGCCGCCCTCCACCAGAGCCGCGCCGCGCGCACCCAGCGACGCGTCGGCGGGGTCGATCGCGAGCCCGCTGCCGCCCTCGGCGAGGCGGAAGGCGCCGAGCAGCACCGCCTGCGGCATGTAGGTGGCGTGGAAGCCGCCCGCGCCGGCGAAGAGGTTGTCGCCGCCCAGCGCCATCAGCGCGACCAGGTTGAAGCGGCCAGTGCCGCCGTCCTTGGCGAAGCACAGGGGCATGTCGCATGCCGCCACCGCGATCTCGCCGCGCCCGAGCTGCGCGATCGCCCGCCCCCGCCCCGCCGCCGCCGCGTCGAAGCGCAGCGCACCGTGGCGCGCGGGATCGAGCGCGACCGGTGGGCTCATACCGCCTGCAACCCGTGCTCGCGCACCGCGCGGATCAGGTCGCGGTGGCGCGGCAGCCGCTGCATCGCCTCGGCGCGCGCGCGTTCGGCGCGGGCGAGGTGGCGCCGCGCCAGCGCGCTCTCGGGCGCGGCCGGGTCGACCCGCGCGTAGTGCGCGTCGAAGCGCATGCCGTGGAGCACATATTGGTAGCTCGGCCAGGAGAAGACCTCGCGCGCGTGCTCGAAGTCCTGCGGTGCGGGCGGCTGCGTGCGCCACAGCTCCAGCCGCTCCGCCAGACCGTCGGGCCAGGTCGCGGGCGAGGCATTGTCGCGCCAGAAGTCGGTGTCGGTGCGCTTGGTGATCGCGTAGTGAAGCTTGAGGAACTCGATGATGCGCGCCCAATGGTGCGTGAAGGCGGCGTTGAACTGGCGCGCGGCGACGCGCATCGCGCCGCGCGTGCGCGGCAGCCGGTCGGCGATCGCGTCCATCGACGCCTCGATCAGCATCAGCGCCGAGGCCTCGAGCGGCTCGATGAACCCCGCCGACAGCCCGACCGCGACGACATTGTTCTGCCAGAAACGCTCGCGGTGCCCGCCGTCGATCGTGATCCGGCGCGCGGTGAGCGAGTCGGCGGCGGGGCCGACATAGCGGCGCAGCGCCGCCTCGGCCTCGTCGTCGCCGATATGCGCGCTGCTGTAGACATGGCCGACGCCGCGGCGGGTCCACAGCCCGATGTCCCAGATCCACCCCGCCGCCTGCGCGGTGGAGACGGTGTGGCAGGTGATCGGCGCGTCCTCGCTGTCGTACGGCACCTGGAGCGCGATGGCGCGGTCGGCGAACAGCACGTCGCCGCAGCGCCGGAACGGGACCTCGTACACGCCGCCGATCAGCAGCGCGGCGAAGCCGGTGCAGTCGACGAAGAGATCGCCCGCGATCGCGGCGCCGTCGGCGAGCACCAGTGCGGTGACGTCGCCGCCCTCGGCCTGCTCGACACGAGCGACGTCGCCGAGCACGTGGCGCACGCCGAGCCGCTCGACCGCGTGCTCGCGCAGCAGCGTGGCAAACTTGCCCGCGTCGAGATGATAGGCGTAATTCGCCTGGCCGACCCACTCGGGCGTGGTGATCGACTTGGGCGCGAGCCCGGCGTCGCAGAGCGTCGCTTGGAAGTCGACCCAGGTGGCGAAGTCCGCCGCCTCCGGCGCGCCCGACTGGGCGAGCCAGTGCGGCGCGAGGTCGAGCTCGGTCGCGCCCGCTGGCGGGTTGAGCGGGTGGTAATAGCCCTCGCCCGGCGAATCATCGGTCCAGCCGGCGAAACGCGCACCCTGTTTGAACGCCGCGTCGCAGCCGCGGACGAAGTCGGTCTCGGAGATCCCGATCTTTGCCAAGGTGTTGCGCATCGTCGGCCAGGTGCCCTCGCCGACCCCGACGGTGGGGATGCGGGCGGACTCCACCAGCGTCACCGCGACGCCGCTGCGCGTGCGCTGCGCCTGGGCGGCGAGTCGACACGCCGCGATCCATCCTGCCGAGCCGCCGCCGACCACTACCACTTCAGTCACGGGCGCGTCGTCATGCCGTTGATTTGGCGACATTATCCCTCTCGAACCTCTCCACTGCGACGTCTTCGCGTCGTTTACGTAATCGATCCCACTTGTATTTGTCAGATATATCCGTGAGACTGTTTTCGACAGCACACGCATAACAAGTGTGGCTGCGATAGGGGAGGATGACGGTGGCGACCAGCTTTCGGCAAGTGACGGCGCGTGCTTTTCTTTTCTCGGGCGGCATGGGATGCGCGATCGGCGCGCTGATCGCCGCGACACCGGTGCTGGCGCAGGAGGCGCCGCCCGCGGTCTCCGCCCCGCCCGGCCAGGCCGACGCCGACGGCACGGCGGGTGACATCGTCGTCACCGGCATCCGCGGCAGCATCGCCTCCTCCGCCGCGCAGAAGCGCGACGCGGTCGGCATCCTCGACGCGATCTCCTCGGAGGACCTCGGCAAGTTCCCGGACGCGAACGTCGCCGAGTCGCTCCAGCGCATCCCCGGCGTCGCGATCGACCGCACCAACGGCGAGGGCGCGCAGGTCAGCGTGCGCGGCCTGGGGCCGGCGTTCAACACGGTGCTGTTCAACGGCCGCAGCTTCGCCAGCGACAATTACAACCGCGCCTTCTCGTTCGACCTGATCCCGGCCGAGCTGATCAGCGGCGCGCAGGTGTACAAAACCGCGCAGGCGCCGCTGCAGGGCGGCGGCATCGGCGCGACGATCAACGTGCAGACGCCGCGCCCGCTCGCGCTCAAGGGCTTCAAGGTGATCGCCACCGGCAAGGCCTTGTACGAGAAGAACAGCGACAAGTTCACGCCGCAGGGCTTCGGGTTGATCAGCAACACCTTCGCCGACGGCACGATCGGCCTGCTCGCCTCGGTCTCGTACCAGCGCCGCATCGCGCAGATCGCCTCGGTCAGCAACGACGGCTATCTGCCCAACAGCTCGGTCGGGCCGAACAGCAACCCGATCGCGACCAACGTGTATGCGCCGCGCAACTTCGACGTGAACACCGCGCGCGACGACCGCACCCGCCTCGGCGCGACGGTGGTGGCGCAATATCAGCCCACCGACGAGCTGACCTTCACGCTCGACGGCCTGTACAACAAGTTCAAGAGCGACTCGAAGACGCGCGCGCTCGGTGCCTGGTTCGAGCCGACCAGCTACACCGCGGCGACGATCGACGACAATCGTACCGTCACCTCGCTCACCACCAACGGCAACGCCGATTTCATCTCCTCCGGCGCGCTGCGCGAGACGACGACCTGGGAGGGCGGCTTCAACGCCGAGTGGAACCCGGCCAACAACTTCAAGATGGTGATCGACGCGTCCTACTCGCGCGCCAAGAACGCGGGCGGCGGCGGCTCCTATTTCACCGTGATCGGGACGCCCACGCCTTATTCCTTCACCCAGGCGGACGGGAACGGCATCCCCACGGTCAACGGCTTCGCCGACGGCGTGCTCACCAACCCGGCGCTCGGCCGCACCCATATCGCGGGGATCAACGGCAACGACGTCACCGAGAAGGTGCAGGAATATCGCTGGAACAACGAGTGGAAGCCCGCGCTGGGCGTGCTTCAGACGGTGCGCTTCGGCCTGATGAGCACGACACGCGACAAGACCAACGTCGCGGTCACCTCGGGCGACGACGTCGGCTGCGTCTATTGCGGCTATCCGACGCTGGCCGACTCGTCGCTGCTGTCGCCCTTCACGGTGAAGGGGCTGGGCGCGCCGAGCGGCTCGGTGCCGACCACCTTCCTCACCTATGACGCGTTCAAATACCTCAACTTCCTGGCGAGCCCGGCGGCGACCTCGGCGCTCGACGCCAAGTATAATCTCGCACCGGGCACGACCGCGGCGCGCTACGCCGCGACCAACGGCTATGCCGTCGCGCCCCAGCCGGGCACCCGCGTGAAGGAGACGGTGTGGGCGAGCTACGCCGACGTCGACTTCTCGGGTGAACTCGGCAGCATGCCGTGGCTGGTCAACGTCGGCGCGCGCTACGAATATACCGAGCTGACCTCGTCGGGCAGCCAGCGCCAGCTGGTCGACCTCACCCCGACCCAGGGCAACCCGCCGACCGATCCGACCATCTACGTCGGCGTCTTCGCGAGCCCGACCGGCACGCCGATCTCGCAGAAATCGTCGTACAGCAACTTCCTGCCCGCGCTCAACGCGCGGCTCAACTTCACGCAGGAGCTGCAGGTCCGCTTCGCCGCCTACAAGACGCTGACCCGCCCGGCGATCGGCGACCTCGCGCCGAGCCTCGACATCGGCACGCTGCGCCCGGCCACGCTCACCGCGAGCGGCGGCAACCCCAATCTCAAGCCATACCAGGCGAAGAACCTCGATTTGTCGCTCGAATGGTATCCGACGCGGACGACCACGCTGTCGGCGGCGGTGTTCTACAAGAAGGTGGACGATTTCATCATCCAGCTGTTCGGCGACGAACTGTTCCCGATCCGCAATGCGGGCAACGCGCAGGGCGTCGGGCTGCCGGTGGGTGGCCTGATCGTCGACCAGAACACCGCGCGCTTCAGCGTGCGGCGGCCGCGCAACGCCCAGTCGCTCGACATCAAGGGGCTCGAGCTCAACCTGGTGCACACGTTCGACTGGCTGCCGGGCGTGCTGAGCGGCTTCGGCGTCCAGGCCAATGCCACCTTCGTCAGCACCAACCGCGACTTCGACGTCAGCCAGGTGGGCCAGTCGTTCGCCGCGGAGGGGATCGGCAACTCGCAGAATGCCACCGTCTTCTACGAGAAGTACGGCATCTCGGCGCGCATCGCCTATAACCGCCGCGAGCGCTTCCTGCGCGAGCTCGCCGGCGGCGCGGGCAACGAGCCGATCTTCGTGCGCGACTATGGCCAGTTCGACGGCAGTGTCGCGGTGAACGTGACGCCTTACGCCCAGGTGTTCGTGGAGGGCACCAACCTGTTCAACGCCAAATATTACACCACCGGCCGCTTCGATAACCAGCTGCTGCAATACCAGAACTTCGGGCCGCGCTACGACGCCGGCGTGCGCTTCTCGTTCTGATCGCCGCGGCCCCGCGCCGGTCCTCGCGAGGGGGCGGGGTTGCCTACCTTCTCGGAATGAGTCCCTCCCCGTCAGGGAAGGGGTTGGGGTGGGGCTTCTCCGCAGACGCTACGTTCGTGGGAACGCCCCACCCCGATCCTCCCCTGACGGGGAGGAGGACGGCGTCCGGCGTCGGCGCTGCTCAGCCCCTCAGCCGCGCCGCGTGCCAGTCGAGCTGCTCGCCCATGAACGTCGACACGAACAGGTACGAATGGTCGTAGCCCGCGCGCATCCGCAGCTCGAGCGGGATGCCCGCCGCCGCGCAGGCGCGCGCGAGCAGTTCCGGGCGGAGCTGCTCGGCGAGGAAGGCGTCGGCCTCGCCTTGGTCGACCAGCAGCTCGGGCACGCGCGCGCCGTCCTCGATCAGCGCGACCGCGTCGTGGCGGCGCTTCGCCGCGGCGTCGTCGCCGAGGTAGCGGTCGAGCGCCTCGCCCCAGGGCACCTGCGTCGGCGCGACGATCGGCGCGAAGGCGGATACCGCGCGGTAGCGGCCTGGGTGACGCAGCGCCGCGGTCAACGCGCCGTGCCCGCCCATCGAATGGCCCATGATCGACTGGCGCGCCGCATCGACTGGGAATTCGGCCTCGATTAGCGCGGGCAGCTCCGCGGTGACATAGGACCACATGCGGTAATGCGTCGACCAGGGCGCCGCGGTGGCGTCGACGTAGAAGCCGGCACCCTTGGCGAAGTCCCAGCGGTCCTCGTCGGGCACCTCGTCGCCGCGCGGACTGGTGTCGGGCGCGACGAAGATCAGACCGTGGCGTGCGCAGCGCGCGCGATATTCGCCCTTGTCGGTGACGTTGGCGTGGGTACAGGTCAGCCCGGAGAGGTACCAGACGACCGGCAGCGTCGCGCCCGGCGCGTGATCGGGGACGTAGACCGAGAAGGTCATGTCGGTGCCGGTCGCGCCGCTGCGGTGGCGGTAGACGCCCTGCGTGCCGCCATGCGCGCGCGCGGTCGAGACGGTCTCCATGCTTCCTCCTCCGCTCAGGCGACGCGATGGGTCGCGCAGACCTTGTTGCCCGCGGGGTCGCGCAGATAGGCGAGGTACAGCTCGCGCCCGCCGGTGACGTGGCGCACGCCCGGCGGCGCCTCGATCGCGGTACCGCCGCTGGCGACACCAGCGGCGTGCCACGCCTCGACCTGCTCGGGCGAGGTCGCGCGGAACCCGAGCGTCCCGCCGTTGGCGTGGCTGGCGGGCTGGCCGTCGATCGGGCGCGTGACCAGGAAGCGGCCGCCGTCGTGCGCGTAGACCAACCGTCCCCACTCGTCGATCACGCCCGGCGCCGCGCCGAGCGCCCCCAGCGTCGCGTCGTAGAAGGTCTGGGCGGCGGCGATGTCGTCTGCGCCGAGCATGACGTGGCTGAACATGATCTCTCTCCTAAACTCCTCCCCGCTTGGCGGGGAGGGGGACCGCCGCGCGCAGCGCGGTGGTGGAAGGGGCTCGCCACGCAGCGCAGCGCTCGCGGAGAACCCCCTCCACCAGCCTGCGGCTGGTCCCCCTCCCCGTGCCGGAGAGGATTAATAAACCACCACGCTGCGGATGCTCTCGCCGGCGTGCATCAGGTCGAAGCCCTTGTTAATCTCGTCGAGGCTGAGCCGGTGCGTGATCATCGGGTCGATCTGGATCATCCCGTCCATGTACCAGTCGACGATCTTGGGCACGTCGGTGCGCCCGCGCGCGCCGCCGAAGGCGGTGCCCTTCCACACTCGCCCGGTGACGAGCTGGAACGGGCGCGTCGCGATCTCCTTGCCCGCCTCGGCGACGCCGATCACGATCGACTCGCCCCAGCCGCGGTGCGCGCTCTCCAGCGCCTGGCGCATCACCACGGTGTTGCCGGTGCAGTCGAACGTATAGTCGCCGCCGCCGTCGGTCATGGCGATCAGGTGCGGGACGAGGTCGCCCACGTCGCGCGGGTTGACGAAGTCGGTCATGCCGAAGCGGCGGCCCCAGTCCTCGCGGTCGGGGTTGATGTCGACGCCGATGATGCGGTGCGCGCCGGCCAGCCTGGCGCCCTGGATCACGTTGAGCCCGATTCCGCCGAGCCCGAACACGATCACGGTCGCGCCCGGCTCGACCTTGGCAGTGTTGACCACCGCGCCCACCCCGGTGGTGACGCCGCAGCCGATGTAGCAGCTGGTGTCGAACGGCGCGTCGGGGCGGATCTTGGCGACCGCGATCTCGGGCAGCACGGTGAAGTTGGAGAAGGTCGAGCAGCCCATGTAATGGTAGATCGGCTGGCCCTTGTAGCTGAAGCGGGTGGTGCCGTCGGGCATCAGCCCCTTGCCCTGGGTCGCGCGGATCGCGGTGCACAGGTTGGTTTTCTGGCTGAGGCACGACTTACACTGGCGGCATTCGGGCGTGTAGAGCGGGATGACGTGGTCGCCCGGCACCACGCTGGTGACGCCCGCGCCCACCTCGCGCACCACGCCGCAGCCCTCGTGGCCGAGCACGCTGGGGAACAGCCCCTCGCTGTCGAGCCCGTCGAGCGTATAGGCGTCGGTGTGGCAGATGCCGGTGGCCATGATCTCGACCAGCACCTCGCCGGCCTTCGGTCCCTCCAGGTCGAGCTCGACGATCTCGAGCGGCCGCTTGGCCTCGAACGCGACGGCGGCGCGGGTCTTCATGGGGCGGCCTCTCTGTCTCAAGGATGGGCTGCGTCTCTATGCCGCGGGCGCGGCGGCTTCAACCGTCGTGGCACCCTTCTGCACCGCGCCGCGCGTCGCTACACCGCTGGGATGACCGACACTCCCCGCCCCCTCGCCGGCCTGCGCGTGCTCGAGCTGGCGCGCATCCTCGCCGGCCCCTGGGCGGGGCAGCTGCTCGCCGATCTCGGCGCCGACGTGATCAAGGTCGAGCGCCCCGGCGAGGGCGACGACACGCGCCACTGGGGGCCACCCTTCGTCCGCGGCCCCGACGGCAGCGACCTGTCGGCGGCCTATTACCATGCCTGCAACCGCGGCAAGCGCTCGGTCGCGATCGACATCGCCACGTCTGAAGGCCAGGCGCGCGTCGCCGCGCTCGCCGCCGGGGCCGACGTGGTGATCGAGAATTACAAGCTCGGCGGCCTCGTCAAATACGGGCTCGACGCGGCGACGCTGCGCGCGCGCCACCCGCGGCTGATCGTGTGCTCGATCACCGGCTTCGGCCAGACCGGCCCCTACGCCGCGCGTGCCGGCTACGACTTCATCGTCCAGGGCATGGGCGGGATGATGTCGATCACCGGCGAGCCCGACGGCCCGCCGCAGAAGACCGGCGTCGCCACCGCCGACCTGTTCACCGGCGTCTACGCCACCGTCGCGATCCTCGCCGGGCTGCACGCGCGCGATCGCACCGGCGCAGGCACGCACATCGACATGGCGCTGCTCGACACACAGGTCGGCGTGCTGGCGAACCAGGCGCTCAACTGGATGGTCGGCGGCGCGGTGCCGAGGCGGATGGGCAACGGCCACGCCAATCTCGCGCCGTACCAGAGCTTCCCGACCAGCGACGGCGACCTGATCGTGGCGGTGGGCAACGATCGCCAATTCGCGCGGCTGTGCGCGGTGCTCGCGATCCCGACGCTGGCGGAGGACGCGCGCTTCGCCACCAATCCGGCGCGCGTGGCGAACCGCGCCGCGTTGCTGCCGGTCCTGATCGAGCGGACGCTGACCTGGACGAGCGCCGCGCTGCTCGCCGCGCTGGAAGCGGCGGGGGTGCCGGTCGGGCCGGTCAATCGCATCGACGAGGTGTTCGCCGACCCGCAGGTGGTCGCGCGCGGCATGCGACTGCTGGTGCAGGGACTGCCGGGGCTGGCGACGCCGATCGTGCTCGACGGCACGCGGGCGGTCGCGGAGCGGGCGAGCCCACGGCTGGGCGAGCATGACGGCGCCGAATGGGGGTGAGCTCTCAATCCTCCCAGCGAGCGGGGAGGGGGGACCAGCCGAAGGCTGGTGGAGGGGGGCTTCCGCAGGCGCTGCGCTGCGGGGAAAGCCCCCTCCACCACTCGCCTGCGGCGAGCGGTCCCCCTCCCCGCTCGCAGGGAGGATTGGCGTTACGCCCGCGGCGGCACGCCCGCGCGGGTCGCGCGGTGGCGGTCATAGGCCTTTTTCGCCACATAGGCGCCGCCCAGTGCCATGCCGAGCGGCCCCATCCGGGTCACCGCGCGGGTCGCCAGCGCGCCGACCATCGCGCCGCCGACGCCGCCGCGACCGTCGCGCCGGTCGAGTTCGCGCCCGAGCAGCGCGCCGATGATGGTCCTGATCATGCCTTCACCCTTTCCGAGATGGTGTCGCCGAGCGTCTCCAGCCCCTTCAGCACGCCCCAGCCGACCGCGTAGGTGAACGCGACGGGCAGGACGAGCTTGAGGACGTTGGCGGTGATCGCGCCGTAGAGCGCCCCGTCCGCAGCGCTGTCGTCGCCGGACATGGCGTCGATCGCGCCGCCGATCAGCGCGCCGATGGTGGTAGCACCCATGTGGATTGACCCTCGTCGTTGCGCTGCATCAATGCTGCGGGACGACGGCGGTTCCTCCGCGCTCTTACGTGCTCCTGCGCATGCAGGAGTACGAGGCCGTGATCAGCGCAGGTAGGTGAACAGCGACAGCTGCGACAGCTTGGAGAAGCTCGCCTGGGTCGCCGACAGGATCGTCATCGTCTTGGACAGCTCGGTGTACGCCTGGGTGACGTCGGTGTCCTCCAGTGTCGAGCGCAGCTCGGCGCGGTCGACGCTGGCGTTGGTCAGCAGGTTCTGCTGGAGATCGACCCGCGCCGCGCGCGCGCCAACCGAGGCCTGTACGGTCGAGACCTGATCGCTCGCGGTCTTGAGCGAGTCGATCGCGGCGCGTGCCTTCTCGCCGGTCGGCTCGCCCGCCTGCAACGCGGTGGCCAGCGCCGACAGCATCGCCAGCGTGTCGCCCTTGCCCGAGGTGAAGATCCGCGCCGCGGTCTCGGTCGGCTGGATCGACAGGCCGTTCTCGCCGATCGGCACCTCCGACAGGCTGGGCGCGGTATTGTAGGTGAAGGTGCCGTCCTTGTTGTCGATCACCGCGGGCGTTCCCGCCGCGCTGCCGAACAGCGGCTGGCCGCGCAGGTCGTTGGTGTTGCCGAGCGAGACCAGCGTCGCGATCACCGACTGGAGCTGGTCGCCGATCACCTTGCGATCCGACGCGCCGAGCGTGTCGGTGGCGGCGTTGTTCACCAGCTCGGTGGCGCGCTGCATCTGCTCCGTGATCGAGCCCATCGTACCGTCGGCCTGCTTGAGCAGCGAGCCGGCGAGATCGAGGTTGGTCTTGAACGCGCCCGCATCGGCGTCCTTGCGGTCGAACTCGGCGAGCTGCTGCGCCACCGCGACATTCTCGGACGGCGAGCTGATCTTCTTGCCGGTGGCGATCTGGGTCTGCAGCTTGGTCGCGGTCGTCATCAGCGCGCCCATCCGGGCGGCGGAGCGATCGTATAGGAGGTTGCTGGAGATCTGCATGGCGGCTTACCTGATCTCGAGGATCGACTGGAAGGTCTCGCGCGCGACCTGGATCACGCGGCTGGACGCCTGATAGGCCTGCTGGAAGCGGACGAGATCGACCGCCTCCGAGTCGAGGTTGACCCCCGAGGCCTCGGACCGCGCGGTCACCGCGCCGTCGTAGATCGCGGTCTGCGCGTCGCCCACCAGCCGGCGCTGCTTCAGAGTCGCGGCATTGTCGGTGGTGAGCGCCTGGACCTTGCTCTCGAACTGGTTGCCGGTGCGCAGCGCGGCGAGCGCGGCGAGGTTGGACGAGTCGCGCACGCCCCCGCCGGTCTTGGCCGCGGCAATCTGGCTGCCGTCGGTCAGCGCGACCGAGAAGTCGGCCGGGTCGCTGGTGTTGGCGAAGAAGGGCTTGCCCTGCGCGCCGGTGAGATCCTGCCCCTGCTTCTGCAGGTCGTTGACGCTGGTGGTGAGATCGGCGGCGATCGCGCCGAGCTGGTCGCGCGTGGCGGCGATCCGCTGCGCGCCCTCGACCATGCCCGCCAGCGCGCCGCCCTCGGGATTGGCCTGGACCGCGACGCCGCTCGGCTTGAGCACGTTGAGCACCGCGTTGCCGCCGGTGCGCGCGTAGCTCATCTCGCTCGCCTCTTTCGGATCGACCAGCACAGGGCCGTTGCTGGCGCCGGCGCGCACGGTGGCGCGGCCGAAATCGTCGACCTGGACGTTGACCTCGGTCAGCGCACTCATCTGCTGGAGCAGGTCGTCGCGCTGGTCGGCCAGCCCCGCCACCGCGGCCGAGCCCGGCTGCGACTTGACGATGCCCTGGTTGACCTTGAGCAGCGCCTGGCTCAGCCGGTTGAGCTCGCCCACCGTCTGCTGCGCCTTGGTGTCGAGCTCGGCCATGCCGTCGTCGAGTGCCTTGGCGGTGACCTTGAACGAGTCGGCCAGCGTCGCGGCGCTGCCCAGCATGCCGGCGCGCAGCGCGCTCGAGGTCGGCTCGGCCTGGAGCGCGGTGCTCGCCGCGAAGAAGCCGGTCAGGTTGGTCGACAGTGCGCCGCCGGTCATCGCGCCCTCGATCCGCTCGAGCCAGACCGTGCTCGCCTCGGTCTTCTTGGCGTCCGAGCTGGCGCTGCGCACCGAGGCCTCGAGATAGGGGCTGCTGTTGCGCGCGATCCCGTCGACCACCGCGCCCATGCCGTTGAGCGACGAGTTCCAGCCGTTGCTGGTCTGCACCTCGCGGATCGTCGCGCTGCGCCGCACGTAGGACGCGTTGCCGGCGTTGGCGATGTTCTCCGACGTCGTCGTCAGCGCGGTCTGGTACGCGCGGACGCCCGAAGCGCCGATGGAGAGCAGATCACTCATTCCACCGGCGTGCCATGATTCCCGTTAAGATCAGGTTGAGATTGCGCGAGGAACTTGCTCATCGCGGCGCCGATGCCGATCGGTTTGTGGGTCGCCATCTCCTGCACCACCTTCTGGTCCGACATGTCGCGGAAGGTGGTGAGCGCCTTGCTGTCGAACAGTGGGTCGGCGAGTTTGGCCTGGCGCATCGACTTCAGCATCATGCCGGTGAACACCGATTCGAACTGCTGCGCGGCCTTGTCGAGGTTGGCCTTGGTCGCGGTGCGGCTGAGCCCGGTGTCGAGCCCGGTCTTGCCGGTGATCGCGACGCCCCCAACACTCGCAGGGATCCCGTTGACCGGTGAGTCGCCCATCAGAGCACCACCAGCTCGGCCTTGAGCGCGCCGGCCTCCTTGAGCGCCTCGAGGATCGCGACCAGGTCCGCGGGGCTCGCGCCGATGGCGTTCACCGCCTTCACCACGTCGGCCAGCTTGGGGCCGGGCGCGAGCAGGAACATCGGCTTCTTCTCCTCCGAGACCTGGACGTTGGAGCGGTTCTCCAGCGCGGTCTGGCCCTGGCTGAGCGGCGCGGGCTGGCTGATGCGCTGGTTCTCGTCGATGCGGACGGTGAGCTTGCCGTGCGTCACCGCCGCCGCGCCGACGCGCACCGCCGAGTTGATCACCACCGTGCCGGTGCGCGCGTTGACGATCACCTTGGCGGGCGGCTCGGCCGAGGCGACGTCGAGGTTCTCGATCTCGCTCATCAGCGTGGCGCGCACGTCCGCGCCGGTCGGCGCGCGCACCGCCACGGATACCGCGTCGATCGCCTGCGCGGTGCCGGCGCCGAACTTGCGGTTGATCGAGGCGGCGACGTTCTGCGCGGTGGTGAAGTCGGCGCGCTGGAGGTTGTAGGTGACGAAGGGCGTGTCGGCGAAGCCGGTCGCGACCGCGCGCTCCACGGTCGCGCCCTCGGGGATGCGGCCAGTCGAGGGGATGTTGACGACGATCTTGGAGCCGTCCGCGCCCTCGGCGCCGAGCCCGCCGACCGCGAGATTGCCCTGCGCCATGGCGTAGACCTGCCCGTCGGCGCCGAGCAGCGGCGTCAGCACCAGGCTGCCGCCGCGCAAGCTCTTGGCCTTGCCCATCGAGGCGACGGTGATGTCGATCCGCTGCCCGGGCTTGGCGAAGGCAGGCAGCTCGGCGGTGATCAGCACCACCGCGGCGTTCTTGAGGCCGGGGTTGACGCCCGCGGGCAGCTGGAGCCCGAAGCGCGACGCCACCGCCTTCACCGACTGGACGGTATATTCGAGATTGTCGTCGCCGGTGCCGGGCAGGCCGACCACGACGCCGTAGCCGGTCAGCTGGTTGGCGCGGATGCCCTGGAAGCCGCCGAGATCCTTGATCCGGTCGGCGTGGGCAGGGCCGGCGAGCGCGGCGGCGAGCGCGGCGAGCGCGAGGAGCAGCTGGCGGATCATCAGAACGGGCTCACGACCTGAAAGAAGCGGGACAGCCAGCCCTGCCGGCTGGACCGTGCGACGTCGCCCTTGCCGGTATAGGCGATCTGCGCGTCGGCGACGCGGGTGGAGGGCACGCGATTGTCACGGTCGACGTCGGCGGTACGGACGATGCCCTTGATCTGGACGAACTCGTCGCCACGGTTGAGCGTCACGCGCTTCTGCCCGCGCACCAGCATCGTGCCGTTGGGGTAGACTTCGGCGACGGTGACCGAGACCTCGCCCGAGAGCGAGTTGGCCTGGTCCGCGGTGCCGCTGCCGTTGAAGCCGCGCTTGCCACTCGAGCCCACGTCGGTGCCGCTGACGATCCCGCCGAGCGGGCCGGTCGACGGCGGGGTGAGCGAGAAGCTGCCGTCCGAGGCGAGCTTGGACGAGGACGACTTGGAGGCGGCGGTGCGCTCCACCAGCACGATTGTCAGCGGGTCGCCGACGCGGCGCGCGCGCCACCCCTCGTAGAGCGCGGCATAGCCGTCGGCGACCTGGAAGATCGACCCGTTGGCGGCGGGCGGCGCGGGCGGCTGGGCGGGTGCGTGCACCGCAGAGAAATCCTCCGCCGGCTTCTTCTTGAGCACCTTGCCGAGAAGCCCGGCATGCGCGGGCGCGGGCACCAGCGCGGCGGCGGCGAGCGCGCCGAGCGCGGCGTTTAGGGCGACCCGCGCGCGGCGGCGGAGAGACATGGTCGAGGTCATCGCCGAGTCTATGACAGATTTTGGTTAACGTATTTCAGCATGTCGTCGGTCGCCGAGATCATCTTCGAGTTGACCTCATAGGCGCGCTGGGTCTCGATCATGTCGACCAGCTCTTCCACGACGTTGACGTTGCTCGCCTCCAGCGTGCCCTGGCGGACGCGGCCGCGACCGTCCTCGCCCGGCACGCCGAGGTTGGCGGCGCCGCTGGCGGCGCTCTCGGTGAGGAAATTGTCGCCCGTCGCGGTCAGCCCCGCCGGGTTGGGAAAGCTGGCGACCTGGATCTGGCCGAGGTTCTGCGCCTGGTCCTGCCCCGGCACGGTGGCCGAGACGGTGCCGTCGAGCCCGATCGTGATCTGCGTGGCGTTGGCGGGCACGGTGATGCCCGGCATCACCTGATAGCCCTGACTGGTGATCAGCAGCCCCTCGGGCGAGCGCGAGAAATTGCCCGCGCGCGTGTAGCCGAGCTGGCCGCCGGGCATCTGCACCTGAAAATAGCCGTCACCGTCGAGCGCGAGGTCGAGGCTGTTGCCGGTCTGGTTCATCGAGCCCTGCGTCTCGGTGCGCGACGTGCCCTGCACGCGCACGCCGGTGCCGAGGTTGAGCCCGGTGGCGTATTTGCTCTCCGCGGTCGACTGCGCGCCAGCGGCGGTGACGACCTGGTACGACAGCGTCTCGAACGAGGCGCGGTCGCGCTTGAAGCCGGTGGTGCTGACGTTGGCGAGGTTGTTCGAGATCACTCGCATGCGCGTGTCCTGGGCGTCGAGCCCGGTACGCGCGATGTGCATGGCGGACGTGGTCATGGTCTAATCCTTCCTCAGCCCGGCAGGCGCATCACCGATGCGCTCGACTCGTCCATGGATTTGGCCTCCTTGAGCAGGTTGGCCTGGAGCTCGTAGCTGCGCTGGTTCTCGATCATGTCGACCAGCGCCTCGGTCATGTTGACGTTCGATCCCTCGAGCGCGCCCGCGGTGACCTTGCCGTCGAGGTTCTCGGGCAGCGTGCCGCCGCCGCGCACGTGGAGCAGGTTGTCGAGCCCCTTCACCGTGTCGGACCCGGCCGAGGAGACCAGCTTGAGCCGGTCGATCACCTGCGGCTGCCCGCTCTTGTCGCCCTGCGGCACGATCGAGACCGAGCCGTCCGAGCCGATCGACACCGACTCATAGGGCGGCAGCGTGATCGGGCCGCTCGATCCCATCACCAGGAAGCCGTCGCCGGTCTGGAGCGTGCCCGATTCGGAGACGGTGAAGTCGCCGCGGCGGCTGTATGCCTCGCTGCCGTCGGCACCCTGGACGGTGAGCCAGGTGTCGCGGTCGCCCAGCGCGACGTCGAGCGGGCGACCGGTCTGCTGCATCGCGCCCGGCGCGCGGTCGGCATCGCGCACCTCCTCCGAGGTGGGCGCGCGCGCCGACAGCTGCGACGTGCCGTCGGAGAGGATGATGCGGTCGAACGAGACGCGGTCGGCGCGGAAGCCGGTGGTGGACGCGTTCGCCATGTTGTTGGCGATCGCGGCCTGCGCCTGCATGTGCGCGCGCAGGCCCGTCGCCGCGGTGTAGACCAGCTTGTCCACTTACATCCTCTCCTAGAACCCCGCCCCCGTGCTTACGCGCGGATGTTGAGGATCGACTGCGAGACCTGAGTCGCCGTATCCAGGGCCTTGGCGTTCGCCTGGAAGTTGCGCTGTGCCGCAATAAGGTTAACAAGCTCTTCGGTGATATCGACGTTGGAGCCCTCGAGCTGGCCCGACTTCAGGCTGCCGAAGCCCTCCGCCGCGGCGAAGCCGAGCGTCGCCTTCCCCGAGATGCCGGTCGCCTGCCAATAGTTGCTGCCGGCCTGGCGCAGCCCGGTCGGCGCCGAGAACTTGGCGATCGCCACCTTGCCCAGCGGCACGATGTCCGAGTTCGAGTAGCTCGCCTTGATGATGCCCGCGTCGTCGACGGTGATGCCGACCAGCTGGCCGACCGCGACGCCGTCCTGCGTGCGTGCGCTCACCGCCGCCGCCGCCGCGGTCTGGGTCGAGCCGGTGAGGTCGAGCGAGATGCCCTGCGCCGCGGCGCCCGAGGCGGGGATGAAATCCTCGAACTGGATCGTCTGCGCGCCCGTCAGCGCGCCCTTGGTGTCGTACACCTGGGTGATCGGGCCGGCCGAGGTCTGGCCCTGCGGCGTCAGCATCTGGTCGCCGACGTAGGTGAAGACCTGCCACGTGCCGGTGTTCGGCGGCGTCGCGGCGGGCTCGCCCTCCTTGGTGCGGACGTAATAGCTCGTCATCGTCATCGGGTTGCCGTTGGCGTCGTAGATGCGCGTGGCGACCGAGTTGTTGTACGTCGTCGTGTCGGTGCGCTTGAACGCGGCCGGGTCCTTCACCGTCGCGGTGGACGGGATCTGCACCTTGGTGGCGACGTTGTTGGTCATCTTCGGGGTGCCGCTGGTCGGCTGGATCTGCAGGTTGGTCAGCGACTTGTCGCCGGTCGCCGTGACGTTGCCGTCGTTGTCGACGGGGTAGACCATCAGGTAGCTGCCCTGCGCGTCGATCACGTTGCGGCTCTCGTCCACGGTGAAGGCGCCGGTGCGGGTATAGTTGACCTGGTCCGACAGGCCGGTCGACTTCACCACGAAGAAGCCCTCGCCCAGGATCTGCATGTCGAGCGCGCTCTTGGTCTGGTTCGACGAGCCGTCGCTGAACTGCTGCACCGTGCCCTTCACCGACACGCCCGAACCGACCATCTTGCGCGGGTCGGTCGACACGTTCGACGAGATCACGTCGGCGAAGGCGGTGCGGCTCTTCTTGAAACCGTTGGTGGAGACGTTGGCGAGGTTGTGGCTGATGACCGACATGTCGGTCTGCATGGCCTGGAGACCGGAGAGCGAGGTGAAGAAGGACATGGTGCGTGCTCCTGGGGAAAGCGGGACGAGGGAAAGAAGGGGTTAGGCGACCTTGCGGACCGCGGACGGGTCGACCGTGCCGAGCCCGGTGACGTTGAGGACGGGCGCGCCGCCGGCGGGCAGGCTGGCGGATTCCACCGGCGCCCAGACGAGCGAGGTGGCGTCGACCAGGGCCGAGCCCTTCGCCGCCTCGACAGAGACGGTGTAGGGACCGTTCTCGATCTTGTTGCCGGCGTCGTCCTTGCCGTCCCAGCTGTAGCTGGCCTCGCCCGCCGCCTGGGCGCCGAGCTGGATGTTCTTGACGACTCGGCCGTCCTTGTCGGCGATCGAGACGTCGACGTCGGTCGCGTCGCCGGCCAGCTCGACAGCGCCGGCGATCCCGCCCGAGGTGCGCTCATAGGCGGTCGTGCCAGCGGTCAGCACGGTGCGGCCGACATAGCCCATCGCGTCGGTGGCAGTGGTGGAGTTGAGCCGCCCGCTGATGCCCGACAGCGTCTGGTTCATCTCGCTGATGCCCGCGACCGACGAGAATTGCGCCATCTGCGCGACCATCTGCGTGTTGTCGACCGGGTTGAACGGGTCCTGATAGGCCAGCTGTGCGGTCATCAGCGCGATGAAGTCCTTCTGACCCAGCGTCGACTTGCCGGTGGTGGCGCTGACGCCCGCGGCGGTGGTGGTGTTCGAGCGCGCCACGCCGGCCGAGGCGAAGATCGCGTCCTGCGTGGCCTTGTCGGTGGCGGAGGTGTTGGCGGTGATGCTGGTCATGATCAGCGGCCCATCTTGAGGGTGTCGAGGATCAGCGTCTTGGCGGTCTGCATGACCTCGACGTTGTTCTGGTAGGTGCGCGCGGTCTCCATCATGTCGACCAGCTCGCGCGACTCATCGACCGCGGCGTCGAAGACGTAGCCGTCCTTGTTCGCCATCGGGCTGCCGGGATCGTAGCGCTTGGTCGGCGCCTCGCCGGCGGTGACGATCTGCTGCACGTCGGTGGTGGAGAGCCCGCTGGCCGCGTCGAAGCTGGTGCGGAACACCGGCTTCATCGTCTTGTAGGCGGCCTCCTCCGAGCCCGCGACGCCGCCCGCGTTGGCGAGGTTGGAGGCGGTGGTGTTCATCCGGGTCAGCTGCGCCGACATCGCGCGGCCGGCGACCTGGAAGATGGTGAGCGGGGAGCCGGACATCGTCTTACTCCCCCTTCAGCGCGCGCGTGATCTGGCCGATGCGCCCGTTGAGGAACGAGAGCGTCGTCTGATACTGGACCGCGTTCTCGGCGAAGGCGGTCTGCTCGGTGGAGAGCTCCACCGTATTGCCGTCCATCGAGGGCTGGGTCGGCACGCGATACTTCAGCGCGTCGCCGACACCGTCCGCGCCGCGCTGCTCGACCGCACCGAGCGCGGCCTGGAAGTCGATGTCGCGGGCCTTGAAATTGGGCGTGGACGCGTTGGCGATGTTCGACGCGAGCACGCCCATGCGCTGGCTGCGCACCTCCAGGGCTGCTCCGTGAACTCCGAACAAACTCTCAGCCACTGGCCGAACCTCCATGCGAGACGGGGATCGCCCGTCGCCTTCGCGGGAATGTCAGCAAGCCGCGTGCCAATTGCTTCGTGCGGGGCGGATCGGGGGCCGGGGGGTGCGGAGCGGCAAGGGCTTGCCGGTTGCCGGCGCGGTTTGCCGGCAAACGGCGCTGACGGGTGGTCGCCGGATAGCTGCTGGACCGGTGGCCAGGAGCTCGCAGGACCGCGAACGCTACCGTGCTCGGCGAAGGCCGGAGCCCAGGTGGGAAGGCGGTGGTGAGACCCACGCAGGTCCGCGCAACTGGCCCCCGGCCTCCGCCGGGGCACGAGCGGAGTGGGGCTCTCCTCACTCCCCCCTCCTTCCTTCATGCTGAACTCGTCTCAGGATGACGCTAGTGGAGGGGGTGAGCGCCACTGCCGCCTTCCCACCTGGCCCCCGGCGTGCGCCGGAGCGGTAGAGGATGAAGCGCCGACCTCCTCACGATCGCGCACCGAACTGGCCCGCCCCTTGCAACGACGCGGGCATGACTCCCGGCATGTTCCTCGACCCCGCCGCGCTCGCGATCGTATTCGGCGGCACCGCGCTCGCCGCGGCGCTTCGAACTCCCGCGCGCGACCTCGGCCGCGCTTTGCTCGCGCTGCGCGTGCTGCCGCGCCGCCGCTTCCGCGCCGACACACGGCTCGACCAGATCGCCGCGCTCAGCCGCATCGCCGCGCGTCACGGCGTCCACGCGCTCGACCGCAGCGTGATCCACGACGGCGACGTCGCCGCCGCGGTGGCACTGATCGTCGACGGCGCGCAGCCGGACGCGGTGGTCGCCGCGCTCGATACCGCGCGGCGCGCCCGCATCGAGCGCCACCGCCTCGTCACCGACTGCTGGACCGGCGTCGCCGAGGCCGCGCCGGCGCTCGGCATGGTCGGCACCTTGGTCGGGCTGGTCGCGATGTTCACGCGGATGAGCGACCCGGGCGCGATCGGCGCGGCGATGGCGGTCGCGCTGCTCGCTACCTTATATGGCGCGCTGCTCGCCAACCTCGTCGCCATGCCGATCGCCACCCGTCTGCGCGCCGCCGCACGGGCCGAGGCGCTCGAGCGCGCGCGCCTCGTCGCTCCGCTGGCCGAGCTCGCCGCGCGCGAGGCGCCGCGCGTGCGCGCCGGCGCGCGGCTCCACCCCGCGCCCGAGCCCGTCGCCGTCGCGGGCGACGCGGCCGAGGACGCCGACATCGTCTCGCACGAGCGGGCAGCATGAGCGACGACGATCTGCTCGCCGACGAGGCGCCCGCGCGCGCGCTGTGGCTGATGACGCTGGCCGATCTCGCCTTGCTGCTCGTCGGCTTCTTCGTGCTGCTCCAGGCCAACCAGCAGCTCGACCCGCGCGCGCTCGCGGCCGGGCTGGCGGAGGGCTTCGGCGCCGAGGCGCCCGCCGCGATGCCGGTGGCGAGCTACGGCGTGAGCGGCTTCGCGCCGGGCAGCGCGACGCCCCCCGGCACGCCCGCCGCGCTCGCCGCCTGGGCGCGTGCCGAGCTGCGCGACCCGCGCGTGAGCCTCACCGTCACCGGCGCGACCGACGGCACCGCCGCGGACGTCGACCCGCGCTCGCGCAGCGCCACCCTCCTCGCCGCCGATCGCGCGCGCGCGGTTGCCGCGGCGCTGGCCACCGCGGGCGTGCCCGACGCGCGGCTCGGCCTCGCCACCGCGGTGCGCCCCGGCCGCCGCCAGGTACTCGTCACGCTCGCGTTCGCGGGCGAACAAGGGAAAAAGCCATGATCGCCGCCCTTCTTCTCGCCGCCGCCGCCACCGGCGCCGGCTTCCAGGACACCGAAGCGCTCGACCGCGCCGTCGCCGCCTTCACCGCGCGCCCGATCGGCAGCGAGGGCGGCGCGCGCGCCCCGGTCGACGCGCGGCTGCGGCTCGCCGCCTGCCCGATGGTGGCGATGTCGTGGCGCACCGAGGCGCATGACGCCGTAGTGATCGCCTGCGCCGGCCCGTCGTGGCGGCTGTTCGTCCCCGTGATCGCGCCGCCACGTGCCGCCGGTGCGGTGGCGCCGCGTACCGCCGCGGCCGCCGCGATGCCGGTACGCGCGGACCCGGTGATCCGCCGCGGTGACGCGGTGACGATCGAGGCGGGCAGCGACGGCTTCGCGATCACGCGCGAGGGCGTCGCGATCGCCGACGCCGCCCCCGGCGCGCGCGTGATGATCAAGGTGGACGACGCGCCCCGCCCGGTGCAGGCGGTGGCGGTCGAGGCGGGGCGCGCGACGCTGCCCGGCTGGCCCGAATGAGCGGCGATAAAAAAGTGCTAAAGTCGCGCCACAGCCTGTCGTTTTTCCCGATGTCCACGGGGACCGACAGGTGCAGAGATGGTGGAAGCGGTAGGAACATCGACGATCAAGGCGAACGACCTGCGGGTCGCCGGCGTGACGCGCGTCAGCGCGCCGATGCCGGCCGCCGCCCCGGTCGCCAGCAGCGCGACGACCGCGACCGTGGCGCCGCAGACGCTCGCCAAGTCGCTCGCGGCGGAGCCGCCGGTCGACGGGGATCGCGTGCAGCAGATCAAGACCGCGATCGCCAACGGCACCTTCCCGCTCTCGCCCGCGACCATCGCGGACCAGTTCATCGCACTTCGTTTCGACTGGATGGCCAATGAACAGGCGTGACGCGCTGGTGCGCGTGATCGACATGCTCCACGCCGAGATCGCGGCGTTGAAGGCCAACGACATGGCCGGGCTGGAGCGCGCCACCGGCAACAAGCTGCGCGCGATCGAGACGCTCCGGTCGCTCGGCGACGGCCCGGCCGATGCCGAGCTGCGCGGGCTGGTCGAGGAGGCCGACCGGCTCAACGACACCTGCCGCATCTACGTCAACCTGATGGCGGCAAATGTCCGCCGCCGCCTGCAACTTCTTTCCGGCCAGGGCGGCGGCGCCTACGGCCGCGCGGGCTTGGCTTACGCGTAAGGGGGAAGGACCCGACTGCGCTTCGATCCCCCCCTGCAAGGGGAGGTGGCAGGCCGCAGGCCTGACGGAGGGGTGTCCCCGGCGGTGAGGGACCGCGACCTAACCGGCCGCGACACCCCTCCGTCAGCGCTGACGCGCTGCCACCTCCCCTTGCAGGGGGGATCGTTGATACCCTGCGGCCCTGCGACGCTCCATCTGGCACGCCTCTTGCTTCACGCAGGGCATGACCGTCTCCGCGCTCACCCCGGCCACCGGCCGCGTTACCTCCGCGATCCAGCGCGCGGCGCAGCGCACCGGCGTCGACTTCAACTATCTCCTTGGCCAGGCCAAGATCGAGAGCGGGCTCAACGCCAGCGCGCGCGCCAGCACCTCCTCCGCCTCGGGCCTGTACCAGTTCGTCGAGCAGAGCTGGCTCGCGGTGGTGAAGAAGCACGGCAGCGAGCATGGCCTGGGCTGGGCGGCGGACAGCATCCAGCAGTCGGGCGGGCGCTTCACCGTCAGCGGCGGCAACCGCGCCGCGGTGCTGGGGCTGCGCAACGATCCCGAGGTCGCCTCGCTGATGGCGGCCGAGCATGCCAGCGACAACAAGGACGCGATCGAGGCGTCGACCGGCCGCACGGCGACCGGCACCGACCTCTATATGGCGCACTTCCTCGGGCTGGGCGGCGCGCGCACCTTCCTCTCGGCGATGCAGAACAACCCCGAGCGCAGCGCCGCCTCGCTCTTCCCCGCCGCCGCGCGCGCCAATCGCGGCGTCTTCTTCGACAGCGACGGCTCCGCACGCTCGCTCGGCGAGGTGTACCAGCGCTTCGCCGGCAAGCTGGGCGACGGCGCCGCCCCGGTCGGCGCGGCCTCGCCGTCCGACCGGCTGCAGTTCGCCGCGCAGGCGCTGGCGATGGGCGACGAGAACACCGTCGTCACCGGCGCGGGCGAGAGCGCGACCGACGCGCTCGCCTGGGCCAAATCGACGCTCGGCCAGATCAAGGGCAGCCAGGCGCAGCAGGCCAGCCTGCTCCGGCCGACCCCCGCCAACGCGCGGCTCGCCTACATGATGCTCGCACGGATGGGGAACTGATCCGATGAAGCTGCTCAGCCACGCGCGCCAGGCCGCGCTGCCCTTCGCGATCCTGCTGCTCGTCGTTCTCATGGTGGTGCCGATCCCGGCCTTCATGCTGGACGTGTTCTTCATCATGAACATCACGATCAGCCTCGCGGTGCTGATGGTGGCGCTCAACGCCGAGAAGCCGCTCGACTTCTCGTCCTTCCCGACGGTGCTGCTGTTCGCGACGCTGTTCCGGCTCGGCCTCAACGTCGCCTCGACGCGCATCGTGCTGGTTCACGGCCACACCGGCTCGGCCGCGGCGGGGCATGTGATCGAGGCGTTCGGCTCGTTCGTGATCGGCGGCGACTATGTCGTCGGCCTGTTCGTCTTCGCGATCATCGTCATCATCAACCTGATCGTGGTCACCAAGGGCGCCGGCCGCGTCTCCGAGGTGTCGGCGCGCTTCACGCTCGACGCGCTGCCCGGCAAGCAGATGGCGATCGACGCCGACCTCAACGCGGGCCTGATCACCCCCGACGACGCCAAGAAGCGCCGCGTCGAGGTCGCCACCGAGGCCGACTTCTACGGCTCGATGGACGGTTCGTCCAAGTTCGTGAAGGGTGACGCGGTCGCCGGCCTGCTGATCCTCGCCGCCAATATCGTCGGCGGTCTGATCCTCGGCCCGGTCAGCCACGGGCTGACCATCGCCAAGGCGGCGCAGAGCTACACCATGCTGGCGATCGGCGACGCGCTGGTGGCGCAGGTGCCCGCGCTGCTGCTCTCGATCGCCGCCGCCTCGATCGTCACCCGCGTCAGCTCGGACAAGGACCTCGCCGGCCAGATCGGCGGCCAGTTCGGCTCGGCGCGCACCTGGGCGCCGGTGGCGGTGATCCTGACCTTGCTCGGGCTGCTGCCCGGCATGCCGCACTTCGTCATCCTGCCGCTCGCCGCCACCGCCGGCTTCGCCGCGTGGAAGCTCCACCAGAACGCCAAGCGCCCGCAGATCGTCGAGGCTCCGGTTCAGGTCGAGCAGCCCGATCCGTCGAAGATCGGCTGGGACGAGGTGACCGAGGCGATGATGGTCAACCTCGACGTCGGCTACGGCCTGGTGCCGCTGGTGGACGAGCGCCGCGGCGCGCCGCTGATGAGCCGCCTCACCGGCGTGCGCCGCCAGCTGAGCAAGGAGCTGGGCTTCGTGGTGCCGCAGGTGCGCGTGCGCGACGACATCAACCTCGCACCCTACACCTATCGCGTGATGCTCGGCGGCGTGTGCGTCGGCGAGGACCAGGTCTCGCCCGACGAGATGCTCGCGCTCGACACCGGCCAGGGCTTCGGCGAGCTGATCGGCAAGAAGGCCAAGGACCCGACCTTCGGGCTCGACGCCACCTGGATCTCGCCGGGCGACGCCGATGCCGCGACCGGTCAGGGCTATCTCGTGGTCGACGCCGGCACGGTGATGGCGACGCATCTCAACCACGCGCTCGGCGCCAACGCCGCCGACCTGCTCGGCGCGGACGAGGTGCAGTCGCTGCTCGACGGGCTCAAGGAGCGCGCGCCGCAGCTGGTCGCCGCGCTGGCGCCACTGCCGCAGACCGCCCTGGTGGCGGTGCTCAAGGGGCTGCTGTCCGAGGGCATCCAGCTGCGCGAGTTCCGCCGCATCGCCGCCGCGATCTCGATGGCCGCGCAGAAGACGCACGATCCGGTCGAGCTGATCGAGCTGATCCGCCCCGAGCTGGGCCCGCTGATCATCGCCAAGCTGGCCGGCGTGCGCGAGCCGCTGCGCGTCATGACGCTCGAGGGCGGGCTGGAGCAATTGCTCGGCCAGGGGCTGCGCAGCGATCCCAGCCGCCAGGTGATCGAGCCCGAGCTCGGCCGCCGCATCGTCGACGCGCTCCAGGATGCGGCGCAGCCGCTGATGGCCGAGGCCAAGCCGTTCGCGCTCGTCGTGCAGCCCGCGATCCGCGTCGCCGTCCGCAAACTCATCCGCACCGTTCTTCCGGATACCCCTGTCATGAGCTTCTTCGAAGTGCCCGAGGACAAGGCCGTCGAGGTCGTCGCGATCATCGGCGGCCAGCACCAGCCGCAGGCGCTGGCGGCATGAGCGCCGAGCCGATGCGCGGCGCCTTCGCCGCTGCCCAGCCCGCGATCGCCCCGGCCTCTTCCTCGGCGCCCGCCGCGATGACCGCGCCGCTGACCTACTCGCGTCCGCGCAAGCGCGACGAGAACGCGCTGGTGCAGCAGCACCTGCCGCTCGTCCGCCGGCTGGCGTGGCACGTCCACGGCTCGGTCTCGACCGCGATCGAGGTGGAGGACCTGGTCCAGGTCGGGCTGGTCGCGCTGGTCGAGGCGGTTGCCGCCTTCGAGGACCGCGGCCAGGTGACGCTCAAGCAATATCTCGTGACGCGGCTGCGCGGCGCGATGATCGACGAGCTGCGCCGCCACGCCGCGATGACGCGCGGCGCGATCCGCCGCAAGCGCGAGTATGCCCGCGCGGTCAACCAGCTGAGCCACGAATATGGCCGCGCGCCGACCGACCGCGAGGTCGCCGCCAAGCTGGAGGTGACGCCGGAGAAGCTGCGCACCGACTATGCCGCCGCCGAGGCGGTGCGTTACGAGTCGATCGACGAGGTCTATGCCGACGACCAGCCGTGGTTCGCCAGCGACACGCCCGACGCCTTCGAGCAGCTGTCCGAGGCGCAGACGCGCGACCGGCTGATCGCCGCGATCGCCTCGCTGCCCGAGCGCGAGCAGATGGTGATCCAGCTTTACCACGTCGAGGAGCTCAACCTCGAGGAGATCGGCCAGGTGCTCGGCGTCGGCGCCGCGCGCGTGTGCCAGATCAAGTCGAGCGCGCACGCGCGGCTGAAGAAGGCGATGACGCGCGGCTGAGGCGGGATCGCGGCGGGATCCGGGCGTGGGCGCGGGCGTTGCCCCGCGATCATGCCCGAGAGGAGCCGCCCATGACCGACCCACGCCAGCCCGACCCCGCCGCCGCCCCGCTTCTTGAGCCCGAGCGCGACCGCGACGCCCCCGCCGACCCGAGCGTCGACCAGCTCCCGGAAGGCGAGCCGGAGGACAATCCCGACGACTTCACCGTCCAGGGCGGGGAGTGAGGGGGCGCCAGCCCGTTTGAGCCACCTAAGATCCTCCCCGCTCGCGGGGAGGGGGACCATGCGCAGCATGGTGGAGGGGGGCTTCCGCAAGCGGTGCGCTGCGTGGGGAACCCCCTCCACCACCGGCCTTCGGCCGGTGGTCCCCCTCCCCGCGAGCGGAGAGGATTTTTCCCGTCGCGTGCTCTCCACCAACGAGAACCCCCGCCAGCCACGCTGACGGGGGTCCCGCGGTCCACTGAGCTCATCCCGGCGCCGGCCCCGCCATGTTCGGGGGCGAGGGGCCGGCGACGGGCGTCGGCGATTAGCCGAGCAGCTTCATCACGCCCTGCTGCGACTGGTTGGCCTGCGCCAGCATCGCGGTGGAGGCCTGGTTGAGGATCTGCGACTTCGCCAGCGCGGTGGTCTCGGTCGAGAAGTCGGCGTCCTCGATGCGGCTGCGCGCGTCGGTGAGATTGGTGACGTTCGCCGTCGCGTTGTTCACCGCCGACTCGAGCCGGTTCTGCGCCGAACCCAGCGAGGCGCGCGCGCTCGAGACCTGCGCGATCGCGGTGTCATACTGGTCCAGCGTCGCGTTGTTGGCGGCGGTGGCGTCGGCGAAGCTCAGGTCGGTCACCGTCTTCAGGCCACCCGCGGCGGTGAAGTCGACCGACTTCAGCGTGACCTTGTCGCCCGAGTTCGCGCCGGTCTGGATGTCGAAGCCGGTCGCCGCGGTCGAGTCGAACAGCTTCTTGCCGTTGAACGCGGTGGTGGTGACGATCGAGCTGATCTGGTCCTTGAGCGCCAACTGCTCGGCGCGGATCGACGAGACGTCGGCCGCGGCATAGGTGCCGTTGCTCGCCTGCACGGTCAGCTCGCGCATGCGCTGCAGCATGTTCGAGACCTCGCCCAGCGCGCCTTCCGCGGTCTGCGCCATCGAGATGCCGTCGTTGGCGTTGCGGATGCCCTGGCTCATGCCGCGGATCTGCGACGTCATCGAGTTGCTGATCGCCAGACCGGCGGCGTCGTCCTTGGCCGAGTTGATGCGCTTGCCGGTCGACAGGCGCTCCATCGAGACCGACAACGCCTTGTTGGCGCTGTTCGAGGCGGCGGTGGCGCGCAGCGCCGAGGTGTTCGAGTTGATCACGGTCATGGGACTATCTCCATCTGCCCGGCCCGCTCGCCGCCCCCGAATACGCAGGTGGCCGTGCCGTCTCCCCTACAAACGACCGATCCGGCGGGAGATTTAGCGTTTTCGAGGCGGTACCCATAAATCCTCCCCGGCACGGGGAGGGGGACCGCTCGCCGGAGGCGAGTGGTGGAGGGGGTTCTCCGCACACGCACCGGCCCGTATGCGGAAGCTCCCCTCCACCACCGCGCTGCGCGCGGCGGTCCCCCTCCCCGCCATGCGGGGAGGATCTACCTTTCCGCTTAGCTCGCGACCGAGTTCAAAACGCGAAACCCCCGCCAGCATCGCTGACGGGGGTTCCGTATCTCCACTCATCTCACTCCGGCGCCGGCCCCGCCTTGTTCGGGGGCGAGGGGCCGGCGGCGGGCGTCGGCGATTAGCCGAGCAGCTTCATCACGCCCTGCTGCGACTGGTTGGCCTGCGCCAGCATCGCGGTGGAGGCCTGGTTGAGGATCTGCGACTTGGCGAGCGCGGTGGTCTCGGTCGAGAAGTCGGCGTCCTCGATGCGGCTGCGCGCGTCGGTGAGGTTGGTGACGTTCGCCGTCGCGTTGTTCACCGCCGACTCGAGCCGGTTCTGCGCCGAACCCAGCGAGGCGCGCGCACCCGACACCTCGGCGATCGCCGCATCATAGTCGTCGAGCGAGGCGCTGGTGGAGGCGTCGGCGAACGTCTTGGTGGTGACGATGTTCAGCTTGGACGCGGCGTCGCCGAAGTTGACCGACTGCAGCTTCACGGTGTCGCCGCTGTTCGCGCCGGTCTGAATGTCGAAGCCGGTCGCTGCCGCCGCGTCGAACAGCTTCTTGCCGTTGAACGCCGTGGTGGTGACGATCGAGCTGATCTGCGCCTTCAGCGCCGACTGCTCCGAGCGGATCGAGTCGGTGTCGGTCGACGAATAGGTGCCGTTGGCGGCCTGGACGGTCAGCTCGCGCATGCGCTGCAGCATGTTCGAGACCTCGCCCAGCGCGCCTTCCGCGGTCTGCGCCATCGAGATGCCGTCGTTCGAGTTGCGGATGCCCTGGCTCATGCCGCGGATCTGCGACGTCATCGAGTTGCTGATCGCCAGACCGGCGGCGTCGTCCTTCGCCGAGTTGATGCGCTTGCCGGTCGACAGGCGCTCCATCGAGACCGACAGGGCCTTGTTGGCGCTGTTCGAGGCGGTGGTGGCGCGCAGCGCCGAGGTGTTCGAGTTGATCACGGTCATGGCAAAATCTCCGTCTGCTCGGCCCGTCCCGCCGCCCCCGAATGAGCAGGTGGCCGCGCCGTCACCGCCTCAAACGACCGTGCCCGACGGAGCTTTAGCGAAATTCTTTGACCCGCACCGGCGAGGCCCCGACCCTGCCCCGAGCCCCTCCCCTACGTACGCGCGCGCGTGACGCGGACGCTCGCGCCCCCGGAAAAAACCTGCCGGTCGCCGGCAATTATACTCCGCGTTAACCACTGGCGGCGCATTCAAGCCTTCGAGATTCGAGGGATATTTCCGATGCGTTCGATCATGCCGTCAGCCAGTGTGGAGCGCGAGCACCTGACGCTCGTGTCCTCGCTGCGCGCGCAGGGCTTCGCCATCCAGCCCGCCGCCGCCCGGCCGCAGGCGGGGGTGAGCTACCTCGTCGCCGCCGGCGAGCCGATCCCGGCGCCGGCGCGCACGCTGATCGTCGGCAGCGGCCAGCGCGAGGTGCTCCCGTTCCGCGACGGTCAGCCCGCGCGCATCGCCTACGGCCACGAGGACGCCACCGTCGGCAACGCCTTCGCCCGCGCGCTGATCGGCGGCCCCGAGCTGCCGACCGCCGCCGACCCCGAGTCGCTCGCGCTGCTGGCGCTGGCCGAGCGCGTCGCCCAGGCCGACATCACCGTGCTGATCAACGGCCCGACCGGGACCGGCAAGGAAGTGCTGGCGCGCACCATCCACCTCCAGTCGGAGCGGCGCGACGGCCCGTTCATCGCGATCAACTGCGCCGCGCTTCCCGAGACCATGCTCGAGGCGATGCTGTTCGGCCACCAGAAGGGCAGCTTCACCGGCGCCTCCTCGGGCGGCGACGGCTTCTTCCGCGCCGCCAACGGCGGGACTTTGCTGCTCGACGAGGTCGCCGAGATGCCGCTCAACCTCCAGGCCAAGCTGCTGCGCGTGCTGCAGGAGCGCGAGGTGGTGCCGATCGGCGCGACCATGCCGCAGCCGGTCGACGTGCGCGTCATCGCCTGCGCCAACCGCGACCTCCAGGAGGAGGTGGCGGCGGGCCGCTTCCGCGCCGACCTCTACTACCGCCTGTCGGTCTTCCCGCTCACCACCAAGGCGCTGGCCGAGCGCGCGCAGGACATCCCCGCGCTCGCCGCGACGATGATCCTGCGCCACGCCGGCAACCGTCCGGTGGTGCCGTGGCCGAGCGACGAGGCGATCGCGACGCTGGTCGCGCACGACTGGCCCGGCAACGTCCGCGAGCTCGAGAACGTGATCCAGCGCGCGCTGCTGTTCTGCGGCGGCGACACGATCGAGGCGGCGCACATCGTGTTCGACCGCCCGAGCGCGCCGCGCCTCGCGCCCGTCGCGCAGCCGGTCGACGACGCCACGCTGGGCCAGGTGGTCCAGCTCTCCGAGTTCGCCGCGATCCGCGAGACGCTGGCGGCGTGCGGCGGCAGCCGGATCGAGACCGCCAAGCGGCTCGGCATCTCCGAGCGGACGTTGCGCTACCGTCTCGCCAAGGCGCGCGAGCAGGGTGACGATCTCGCGTCCGGCACGCAGCGGGCGATCTCGGCATGAGCGCGGTGGGAGGCGTCGGCGGCATCGACCGCGTCATGGCGCTGCGCGCGCAGATCCTCGAGCGCAACGCCGCGCTGAGCCGCGCCGGTGCCGCCGCCCCGGCCGCCGCGCCGCAGAGCGCCTCGGCCAACGCGACCAGCTTCGCCGACACGATGCAGACCGCGCTCGCCAAGGTGAACGACGGCCAGCAGAAGGCCTCGGCGCTGAGCGAGTCCTACGAGCGCGGCGAGACCGTCGACATCGCCAAGGTCATGCTGGCGCGCCAGGAGGCCTCGGTCGGCTTCGAGGCGACGCTGCAGGTCCGCAACAAGATCCTGTCCGCCTACAAGGACATCATGAGCATGCCGGTCTGATATGAGCAACGCTCTCACCCCCTCGCCGCAGAACCCCGCCGCGATCACGCTGGTGCCGGAGAAGTTCGCCAACCCGCTGCGCCAGATCCAGGGCGTGTTCGCGCAGCCCGCGGTGCGCCGCGCCGGCCCGATGGCGCTGATGGTCGGTCTGATCGGCGCCGCCGGCCTGGCCTGGTCGGCGCTGTCGACCCCGCCGCAGAAGGTGCTGTTCTCCGGTCTGCCCGACTCGGACAAGGCCGCGGTGACCAGCGCGCTCAGCGCCGCCAACATCACCAGCCACGTCGATTCCTCGTCGGACGCGCTGACCGTCAACGAGGAGGATTTCAGCAAGGCGCGGATGCTGCTCGCCGGCCAAGGCCTGCCCAAGGCGGCGCCGGGCGGCTACGCGATCCTCGACCAGCTGCCGATGGGCGTCAGCCGCGCGGTCGAGGGCGAGCGGCTGCGCCAGGCGCGCGAGACCGAGCTCGCCCGCTCGATCCAGGAGATCGACTCGGTCGCCGAGGCGCGTGTCCACCTCGCCATGCCCGAGGCCAGCGTGTTCGTGCGCGACAATGCCGCGCCCTCCGCCTCGGTGGTGCTCAAGCTACAGGGCGGGCGCTCGCTGAGCGACGCGCAGGTCAGCTCGATCGTCAACCTGGTCGCCTCGTCGGTGCCGGGGATGAAGCCCGATTCGGTCACCGTGGTCGACCAGCTCGGCGGCCTGCTCACCAAGTCGGGCGACGGTGCCGACGCCGCCAACGACAAGCGCATCGAGTTCCAGCGCCGCGTCGAGGACAAGTATCGCCAGCAGCTGATCCAGCTGCTCACCCCGCTGGTCGGTGCGGGGAATTTCACCGCCGAGGTGCAGGCCGACGTCAACCTCGACGAGACCAGCGCGACGCGCGAGAGCTATGACAAGGACGGCCGCCTGCGCGCCGAGACCGGCAACTGGACCGGCAACATGGCGAGCGGCCAGGCGCCCGCGGGCATCCCCGGCGCGCTGAGCAACACGCCGCCGCCGGCCTCGCAGCTGTCGACGCCGCAGCCCGCCACCGGCGCGCCCGGCACCCCGCAGCCACAGCCCGTGGCCGGCGGGCCCGCGCCCGACCCGGCCAAGCAGACCGACTCGTTCCAGCGCGCCTATGACCTCAACAAGGAGGTCTCGGTCACCCGCGCGGCGCCGGGCAACATCAAGCGCCTGTCGGTCGCGGTGCTGCTGCGCGACCCGGAGAAGGGCAAGCGCAACGCGATGGAGATCAACCAGATCAACGATCTGGTAAAGAGCGCGGTGGGCTTCGACCAGACCCGCAACGACAATGTCACGGTGATCAGCCGCAAGTTCGCCGACGCCACCGACGCGAACGACGCGCCCAAGTGGTACGACAATGCCTGGCTGCCGGTGCTGGCGCGCAACGTCACCGCGCTGATCATCGCGCTGCTGGTGCTGCTGCTCGGCGTGCGCCCGATCGCCAAGGCGCTGATGAAGAAGCGCGAGGACGCCAGCCCCGCGGCGCTCGCGGCGCAGGCCTCCACCTCGGGTGCCCCGCTGCTCGGCGAGGACGGCCAGCCGCTGGTCGGCGCCGACGGGCAGCCGCTGATGGGCGAGGCCGGCATCGCGGTGGCGCCGCCGGTCAGCCTCGACCAGATCGAGACCAGCCGCAGCTACGAGGAGCGGATCGGCGCGGTGCGCGGCTTCACCCGCGACAATCCCGCGCGCGCGGCGCTGGCGGTGCGTGACATGATCACCGCCGAGGCCAAGTCGTGAGCGCGGTCGCCGCTGCCCCGCGCACCTTCACCGGCGTCGAGCGCGCCGCGGTGCTGATGATGCTCGTCGGGGAGGAGGAAGCCGCCGCGATCCTCCAGAAGCTCGATCCCGAGGAAGTCCGCAAATTGGGCAGCGCGATGTTCGCGGTGGCCGACGTCAGCGAGCAGGAGGTGGAGCTGGTGCTCGACGATTTCGTCGGGCGCGCGCGCGAGCGCACCGGCATCACCTTCAACCCCGGTCCCAAGGTGGAGGCCGTGATGACCCGCGCGCTCGGCCGCGAGAAGGCCGAGAGCGTGCTGGCGCAGATCACCCCGCCCGAGGCGGTGTGCGAGATCGACCTGCTCGACTGGCTCGACGCCAGCGAGATCGCGACGATGCTCGACAAGGAACACCCGCAGATCGCCGCGGTGCTGATCGCCAACCTCGACCCCGCGGTCGGCGGCCAGGTGCTCGAGCTGCTGCCCGAGGCGGTCCAGCCCGACATCCTCCACCGCATCGCCAAGCTCGGCCCGATCACGCCCGAGGCGGTCGAGACGCTGCGCACGCTGATCGCGTCGCGCAGCGGCGGCGGCGGCAGCGGCGGCGGCCCGGTCGGCGGGCTCCAGCTCGGCGGCGCGCGCGAGGCGGCCAAGATCCTGCAGGGCGCGCGCAAGGCGACCGAGCAGCGCGTCATGCCCAAGCTGCTCAAGATGGACCGCGACATCGCGCGCCAGATCGAGGAGGCGATGTTCGTCTTCGACAATCTGCTGGAGCTCGACGACAAGTCGCTGGGCACGCTGATCCGCAACGTCGACGGCGACACGCTGACGCGCGCGCTCAAGGGCGTGGACGAGGCGGCGCGCAACCGCATCCTCGGCTGCATGTCGGCGCGCGCCGCCGACGGCATCCGCGACGACATGGAGGCGCGCGGCCCGATGAAGCTGAGCGAGGTGCTCGAGGCGCAGAAGGTGATCATCCAGATCGCGCGCAACCTCGCCAAGGACGGTACGATCAACATGGGGGCAGGTGACGACGATTATGTCTGAGGCGACGTTCGTCATCGGGCTGCCGGCACGTGCCGACGCGGCCGCCACCACGCGCGCGCGCGCGCAGTCCGAGTCCACCGGCGGCTTCACCCCCGCCGACCTGATCGCGCGGATCGAGCAGGCGTTCGGCGCGCGCCCGCCCGAGACGGCCGCAACCGCCGAGCAGCCGCGCCATTTCGCGCCGGCCGATCCGGCGAGCGACCCGACCGCGGGCTGGGACATGCTCGACCCCGCGGGGCAGCCGCTGCCCTGCCTCGAGCAGGTCGAGGCCGCGCGCTCGGAGGGTTATGAGGAGGGCTTCGCCGCCGCTACCCACGCCGCGCAGGCCGAGGCGGCGCGCGACCGCGCCTTGCTCGACGGCGTCGCCGCGCAGCTGCGCGGCGGCGGCGCGATCGACCGCGCCGCACTGGCCGAGACGCTGCGCCGTACCGTGCTGACGCTCGTCACCGCGGTGGTGGGCGAGACCGGCGTCTCCGGCCCGCTGCTCGCCGCGCGCGTCGAGGCCGCGGTCGACCTGCTCGCCGACGCGAGCGAGTCGGCGATGCTGCGGGTCAACCCGGAGGACGTCGCGCTGCTCGCCGGGTTGCTGCCCGACACGATCTTCCCGGTCGGCGACGCCGCGGTGGCGCGCGGCAGCTTCGTCATGGAAGCGGCCTCGACGATCGTCGAGGACGGCCCCGCGCTGTGGATGGAGCAGCTGACGGCGGCGATCGAGCGCGCGGCGGTGCCCGCGTGCTGAACCGCTTCGCCGACGATTACCTCGCCACGCTGGCCGAGGCCGCGCCGCGCTTCGCCGCCAAGGTCTCGGGGCGGCTGTCGTCCTACGACGGGCTGCTGATGGAGGCGGTGGGGCTGTCGCTGCCGGTCGGCACCGTGTGCCGCATCGGCGCCGCGGGCACCGCGCAGGTCGAGGCCGAGGTGATCGGCTTCCGCAACGGCCGCACGCTGATGATGAACCTGGGCGGCCCCGCCGCGCTGCTGCCCAACGCGCCGGTGCGCCCGCTCGGCCCGCCGGGCGAGGCCGAGGTCGGCGCAGCGCTGCTGGGGCGCGTGGTCGACGGCTCGGGCGTCCCGATCGACGGGCTCGGCCCGATCCGCGGCGCCGGACGCTGGCCGCTCGCGGGGCACATGCAGTCGCCGCTCGACCGCGGTCGCGTGCTCGCCCCGCTCGACGTCGGCGTGCGCGCGATCAACGGGCTGCTCACCGTCGGCCAGGGCCAGCGCGTCGGCATCATGGCGGGCTCGGGCGTCGGCAAGTCGGTGCTGCTCGGCATGATGGTGCGCGCGGCGCAGGCCGACGTGATCGTGATCGGGCTGATCGGCGAGCGCTCGCGCGAGGTCGCCGATTTCCTCGAGACCAAGGTGGCGGGCGAGGCGCGGCAGCGCGCGGTGGTCGTGGCGGTGCCCGCCAACCACTCGCCGGTGCTGCGCATCCGCGGCGCGCTGCGCGCCACCGCGATCGCCGAAGCCTTTCGCGCCGAGGGCAAGAAGGTGCTGCTGATCATCGACTCGCTCACCCGCGTGGCGCACGCCGGGCGCGAGATCGGGCTGGCGCTGGGCGAGCCCGCCTCGGCGCGCGGCTATCCGCCCTCCGCCATCGCGATGCTGCCCAACCTGCTGGAGCGTGCCGGCTCGGACGTGAACACCGGCGGCTCGATCACCGGCATCTACACCGTGCTGGCCGACGGCGACGACGGCAACGATCCCGTGGTCGACTCGGCGCGCTCGATCCTCGACGGGCATATCGTGCTGAGCCGCGCGATGGCGGAGCGCGCGGTCTATCCCGCGATCGACGTCTCCAAGTCGATCAGCCGCGTGATGAACGACATCGTGCCCGCCGAGCACCAGCAGGCCGCGCGCGCGCTGCGCCGCCATCTCGCCACCTACGAGGAGAACCGCGACCTGGTGCTGATGGGCGCCTATCGCTCGGGCAGCGACGCCGCGATCGACAATGCCATCGCCTATTACCCCGCGATCACCGAGTTCATCCGCCAGGAGACGTCGCAGGTGGTGCCGCTGGCGGACGCCGCGGCCGAGCTGGTCGGCGTGTTCGGCGATGGCTGACGCCGCGCGGCTCAAGCGGCTGCACCGCGTGCGCACGCTCCAGCTCGGGCTGGCGCGCGCCGACGAGGCGCGCGCGCGGGCGCAGCTGACGAGCGAGACTCAGCTGGCGCACCGCATCGGCCAGCTGGTCGACGCGGTGGCGCCGGTGCCGACCGCGGCGACCGGCGCGGTCAACCTCGCCGCCGCGGCGCATTTCCGCGAGCGGCTGCAGCGCTCGGCCGAGGCGGCGGTGAACCGCGTCCGCATGGCCGAGCAGCACGCCGAGCGCAGCGGCGAGGTCACCCGATCGGCCAGGCGCGACCAGAATGCGGTGGAGAAGCTGATCGACCGCCGGCGCGCCGAGGACGTGCGCGCCGAGATGAAGGCGCTGGAGGACGCGCCCGCGCCGGTGCCGCGGCGGTAGGGGGCGGCAAAGGGCGGCGTAGTGCCTCCTGTTCCCCGGCGCAGGCCGGGACCCAGGTGGGGAGGTGCCTGTGGAAGGCACCGCGGGCCGTCCAACTCGCCCCTCCTCCAGCTACCGGTTCCCGACCGATCGCCGGCGCTCGTCGCGCGTCAGTCGCCGCTCACCTCGCCCAGGTCATCCTTCAGCTTCGCCCTGACCCGTCGGCGCCGAGCGTCCCTGATCAGGTCGCTGATCTCGTCGAGCAGCACGATCCCCTCTTCGGCTTGCCCCGTCTTCATATCGGGATCGGCTTCGAACAGCGCCTTGGCCCGCGCGGACATGTCGATCGCCTTGGCGTAATTGTCCTCGCCCCGCTTCTCTCGCACGAGCTCCAGGCCATTGTTCAACTCATAGAAGTCCGCCTCGAGGAACGTTTCCGGAAAGTAGCCGGTTTTCTTTTTGAACTTTCTGGAGACGTGCAATACCATCGCCCCGAGCTGGTCGTAAATCTCACCAAGCGTTTCTGGATATATGGCCTCGGCTTAGTGATAGAACTGCTAAAGAAGTAATCTTCTTCCTCCGCGTCGTTCATTCTGCAGCTTCCCTCCGGGAGGCATTACCCCTCCTGCGTTGCCCTGACAATCGCGACTGCAAATGGCAAACCCCCGTAGCGCGAGATCTTTAAACCTGCCGGTCGGACGTGCCGTCCATTCGGCATCCCGCCAGCCGCTCGCCACAGCAGACCGTCAGTCGCCGGTCACCTCGCCGTCATCGTCCTTGAGACCGCTCTCGTAGCGGTGGCGTCGCACCGCGTTGATCAGCTGATCGATCTCGTCGAGCAGCCGATTGCCTTCCCTCGTCTTCTCGCTGCCAATATCTGGTGCTTGTAAAAACAACGCCTTCGCGCGGCCTGACAGCTCGATTGCCTTGCCGTGAACATCCTCCCCGAGCTTCTCGCGCATACGGTCTAGGCCACTATTAAGCTCGAAAAAGTTCGACTCGAGGCTCGTGTCTGGAAAATACCCGGTCGTGTCTTTGAAGTGAGGCGATTTGAGCATCATCGATCCAAGCTGATCCTCGATCTCGCTCAGCGCTTGCGGCACATAAGGCTGAGGATTGGTAATAGAGCTTCTATAAACAATATTCTCTTCTTCCTCGATCATCACTTTGCCCTCCTTATGATGTAACTACCGCCTTCCTGCTGAGGCCTGACGATGACAACCGCAGAAGGCCTCGACCTACCCTCAAAGAATTGACGCACCTGACTGTCACTCATCCTTTTTTCTGACAGCGAAACATCAAAAAATACATCACCGATGCGAAGATCAGGAATACGAAAGCCCGATCCTTCGCTTAGATACTCTCTTCTGTTTACGGCGATCTGCGCACCTCCGGACGTTACCACTCCAGCGGCGTTGAACCGTCGTCTTAAGCCCCTACGGACTTCTTGATCGATAAAATTGCCTAAGGCCTCCCGCTCGTGAAGCCGGACCGGCAGAGCAGAAGCCGCAAGTCTCGCACTACCGTCGACATAGGCGTCATCAGCGATCTGCTGCATTGTTCGGACAGCCTCGACTCGCAACGGCCCAAGATCACCTTTGACACGCATCATAACAACAGCCCGATTGAAGCGAAGGTCATCGATGAGGCGTCGCTGACCCGCCTCGGTGGACGGGAACTGGAACGATTGGTAAACGAAGTTCGGATCCAGCGCCTTAATGTCCGCGAGAATCTTGTCCGCCTGCGCGCGCATGAGGGCGGTACGGATCTCTGCGCCAGGGCCTGTTATGTTCAGGAAGCCGTCCAACGGCGCCAGCAAGGCACCGGCCGGCGTGTCACGCAGGATCGGCAGCTCATCCAGCGTCATCGGATCCTCGAAGGCGCGGATGTTGCCGCCGCGCGTCTCGGGCGGCTCCGGCGCGCCGATCGGGATCAGCGTCGGCCCCGGCTCACCCGGCCGGTAGACGCCGTCCGAGCGGACGACGCCGCCGCCCTCTCCCGCGCCGCCGCCGCCCTCACCTACTCGTTCCGACGGTCCGTCGCGCGCCGCCGCCTCGCCGCCCGGCCCGGACGTGAAGCGACCGTCGCGCGGGTCGTGCCAGGGGTTGAACTTCAGCTCGACGCCGTCGTCGCGGTGGGTCGGGATCCGCCCCGTCCGTATCCAGATCGAGAATAAGCGCCGTCGTTCAGCGGGGCTCACCCCCGCCGGTATCCATGCCCGCTCCATGTTCATCGTGCCGCCCCGCTCTGCTGACGCGGCGAGAACATCTGAGCAACATTCTCCAACAAGGCAATCGACGATGACGCGCGATCGCCGCGGTGGGTCAGCGTGGGGAAGGGGACGGCGCGAGCCTAGGCGGTCGGTGTGTCGAGGGGCGGTTTCCCCCACACCGTCGCCCCGGCGGAGGCCGGGGCTCAGATGGGTAGGCCGTCGTGGGACTTACTGACGTCCCCCAACTGGACCCCGGCTTCCGCCGGGGTGACGGTCAGTGTTGGGCGACAGGGACCATTCTCACCGTCGAATCACCGCCCGCCTCCGCCTCCGCCCCCCCTACGCCTCCTGAGGGTGGTGCGGCGTGAGGATCAGCGTGCGTCCCTCGACCCGCCACGCGCTCAGCCGCGACAGGAAGTTCATCCCCACCACGTCGACGTCGCCGAAGGCGGGCGACACCACCACCGCGAGGTCGCGCGCTACCACGTTGCCGAAGCGCAGCTCGGCGAGCGCCCCCGTGTCGGCGCGGATCGTGCCGTTGGCGGTCTTGAGCAGCAGCGGGAAGGTCGCCGGCCGCACCTCCACCCCCGCCGCCGCCGCGGTAGCGGGCGACAGCGCGGTGATCGTTGCGCCGCTGTCGACCAGCAGCCGCCGCTCCACCGTCGCCCCCGGCGGGCCGAGCCGCGCGCGCACGTAGAAATGACCGTCGGGGCTCATCTTGACCCGCGTCTCGCTGCCCGAGACCTGCTGGCTCTCGACGTCGAGCGCGGCGGCGACGCGGCCGAGCCAGGGGTCGAAGCGCTCGCGCTCCACCATCACCGTATAGAGCAGCACCGCCAGCCCGCCCCACACCGCCAGGCTCACCAAGGTGCGCAGCAGCGGCACGCGCCGCGCCACGATCGCCGCCACCAGCAGGGCGCCGAGCAGCAGGTAGAAATGCGGGTTGGCCGAGACGTCCACGGGCATCCACAGGATATAGGGACGCGCCCGCCGCGGATAAGCCCAAGCTGGCGCCGCGCCGCGCGCGCCGCTATATCGGCGCCATCATGCGCACGGCCCGGCTCACTACTAGCATCCCGGCGCGGCCCACGGCCGGCGCGCGCGTCACCCGCTGACGCGCCCCGCCGCCCGCGCCACGCCGGGCAGGCTCCCCCTTTTCGTCGCTCCACGCGCGCCTTAGGGCGTGCCCCACGGTTCTCGCAGGAAGATACTCCATGGACATGCTCTCGATCACGCTGCCCGACGGTTCGGTCCGCGAGGTGGAGCCGGGCACCACGCCCGCGGCGATCGCCGCCGCGATCGGGCCCGGGCTGGCCAAGGCCGCGATCGCGGCGCGAGTCGACGGCGAGCTGCGCGACCTCTCGCGCCCGCTGACGCAGGATTCAACGCTGGCGCTGGTGACGCAGCGCGACGAGGCCGAGGCGCTCGAGCTGGCGCGGCACGATCTGGCGCACGTGCTCGCCGAGGCGGTGCAGCATCTCTTCCCGGGCACGCAGATCACCTTCGGCCCCGCCACCGACGACGGCTTCTACTACGACTTCGCGCCGAAGGAGCGCCCGTTCACCGACGAGGACCTGCCCGCGATCGAGGAGGAGATGCGCCGCATCATCGCGCGCAACGAGCCGTTCACGCGCGAGGTATGGACGCGCGAGCAGCTGATCGAGACGTGGCAGCGGCAGGGCGAGACCTTCAAGGCCGAATGGGCCGCCGAGCTGCCCGATCACGAGGAGCTGACGATCTATCGCCAGGGCCAGTGGCTCGACATGTGCCGCGGCCCGCACATGCCCACGACCGGGCGGCTCGACCCGCAGGCGTTCAAGCTGACGCGCGTCTCGGGCGCATATTGGCGCGGCGACCAGAAGAACGCGATGCTCAGCCGCATCTACGGCACCGGCTGGCTCAACAAGAAGCAGCTCGACGCGCACCTCCACATGCTGGAGGAGGCGGCCAAGCGCGACCATCGCCGCATCGGCCAGGACATGGACCTGTTCCACCTCCAGGCCGAGGCGCAGGGTTCGGTGTTCTGGCACCCCAAGGGCTTCGTGCTGTGGCGCCAGCTCGAGGCCTATATGCGCCGCCGTCTCGACGCCGCCGATTACGCCGAGGTGAAGACGCCGCAGCTGATGGACTCGCGCCAGTGGGAGCAGTCGGGCCACTGGGGCAAGTATCGCGAGAACATGTTCGTCGTCCCCGACGAGATCCCCAACGTTGAGGAAGAGGGGCCGGTGCTGTCGGGCGAGGGCGACCTGATGGCGCTCAAGCCGATGAACTGCCCGGCGCACGTGCTGATCTTCAAGCAGGGCATCAAGAGCTACCGCGACCTGCCGATCCGCATGGCCGAGTTCGGCTGCTGCCACCGCAACGAGCCGCACGGCGCGCTCCACGGCATCATGCGCGTGCGCCAGTTCACCCAGGACGACGCGCATATCTTCGTGCGCGAGGACCAGCTGGTCGAGGAAGTGCGCAAGTTCTGCGAGCTGCTCGACAGCGTCTACCGCGACCTCGGCTTCGAGGATTATGCGGTGAAGCTGGCGCTGCGCCCCGACAAGCGCTTCGGCGACGACGCGATGTGGGACACGTCCGAGCAGGAGCTGCGCGACGCGGTGCATGCCTCGGGGCTGTCGGACGCGATCAAGGCGAGGTTCGAGGAGCTGCCCGGCGAGGGCGCCTTCTACGCCCCCAAGCTCGAGTTCCACCTCACCGACGCGATCGGGCGGACGTGGCAGGTCGGCACGATCCAGTCGGACCGCGTGCTGCCCGAGCGGCTGGACGCCAGCTACGTCGGCGAGGACGGCCAGCGCCACCGCCCGGTGATGCTCCACCGCGCGATCCTCGGCACGTTCGAGCGCTTCATCGGCATCCTGATCGAGCACCACGCCGGGCGCTTCCCGCTGTGGCTGGCACCGGTGCAGGCGGTGGTGGCGACGATCGTCTCCGACGCGGACGATTACGCCGCCGAGGTGGCGGCGGCGCTGCGCGCGGCCGGGATCCGGGTGGAGACCGACACGCGCAACGAGAAGATCAACTACAAGGTGCGCGAGCATTCGGTGGCGAAGGTGCCGGTGCTGCTGGTGGTCGGCAAGCGCGAGGCGGAGGAGCGCAAGGTCGCGCTGCGCCGGCTCGGCAGCCAGGCGCAGGAGGCGCTGACGCTCGAGGAGGCGGTGGCGATGCTGCGCGGGGAGGCGACTCCGCCCGACCTGCGCTGAGGCGGGCGGGCACGGGCTGACCCGTGTGGGGGTGTTGGTTGGAGCAGCCGTTCCGATCTTGGGAGAAACGTCGATGCGCTCCGCCCTTCTGCTCCTCCTGCCACTCCTCCTCGCCGCTCCCGCCGCGGCGCAGCGTCCCGGACCGATCGCGCCGAAGCCACGCCCCGACTCGGGCGTGGCGCCCGATCTCTCCACCACGCGCGACAGCATCACGCGCGAGCGGCGCGCCGGTCGCCTGTCCCGCGGGGATGCCCGCCGCGCCGAGGCCGAGGTGGACGTCAACGCCGCGATCGGCGCGCGCTACGCCGCCGGCGGGGGCCTGTCCGACTCGGCGCGCGCCGAGATCGACAACCGCGATCGCGCCACGCGCAGCCTGCTCGACGCCCCCGCGCACCGCCAGCCGCCGCGATGACTCGCCGCCCCTTCTAAAAGCGCGCATTCTCCCTTATATTGGCCGGCAGAACAGCCAACGGAGATTTACCTATACCTCCCCCCATGATGCGCCGGCCGATGCAGGCGCCTCCGATGAACGGGCCCCGCTTCAACGAGTGGATCCAGAGCCCCAAGGTCCGCGTGATCGACCACGAGGGCGAGAACCTCGGCGTGATGTACACGCGCGAGGCGATGGAGCAGGCGCGCGAGGTCGGGCTCGATCTCGTCGAGGTGTCGCCCAACGCTGATCCGCCCGTCGCCAAGTTCCTCGACGTCGGCAAGTTCAAGTACGAGGCGCAGAAAAAGGCGAACCTCGCACGCAAGTCGCAGAAGACGCAGGAGATCAAAGAGATCAAGATGCGTCCCAACATCGACGATCACGATTACGACACCAAGATGAAGAAGGTGGCGGAGTTCATCGGCGAGGGCGACAAGGTCAAGGTCACGATGCGCTTCCGCGGCCGCGAGCTGAGCCACGGCCAGCTCGGCATGAACGTGCTCCAGCGCGTCGCCGAGCAGGTCGCCGAGGTCGCTAAGGTCGAGGCCTATCCGCGCATGGAAGGCCGGCAGATGCTGATGGTGCTCGCGCCCAAGTGAGCCGATCGGGCCGCGGCCACGCGCCGCGGCCCGCCTGCATTCCGTAGCGTCGCGCCGCCGCGGCGTTGCGCGCGCTCCACACCCGATATTGAAAATCACCACGCCGGGCACGAAAGCGCTAGACGAACCTTAGGCGTGCGCTAATCTCTCCCCAATACCGAACCTTCGAAAACGAGGGTCGGGATAACAGGACCTTGGGAGAGGGACCGCCATGCGACTGAGCAACATCCTCTTGTCGTCGGCCGCGATGATCGTCGCGGCGCCCGCGCTGGCACAGCAGGCCAGCCCGGTGACCAGCAATGCCGCCGTCGACGGGCAGAGCGACACCGCATCGAACCAGGCCGGCGACACGCGCGAGCTCAACGCCAACGACATCGTCGTCACCGCCACCCGCCGCTCCGAGCGGCTCGCCGACGTGCCGATCTCGATCAACGCGGTGAGCCAGCAGGCACTGCAGAATTCGGGCGCGACCGATATCCGTCAGATGGCGCAGCTCGCCCCCTCGCTCAACGTCTCCTCCACCGGATCGGAGGCCAACGCCTCGGCGCGCGTCCGCGGCGTCGGCACGGTCGGCGACAACCCCGGGCTGGAGAGCTCGGTGGCGGTGTTCATCGACGGCGTCTACCGCAGCCGCACCGGCTCGGGCCTCAACGACCTCGGCGAGGTCGACCGGATCGAGGTGCTGCGCGGGCCGCAGGGCACGCTGTCGGGGCGCAACTCCTCGGCGGGCGCGATCAACATCTACACCAAGGCGCCGTCGTTCGACTTCGGCGGCTATGCCGAGGGCACCTACGGCAATTACGACTTCTGGCGCGCGGCAGGGGCGCTGACCGGCCCGATCATCAAGGACGTGCTCGCCTTTCGCGTCGACGGCGTGTGGCAGAAGCGCGACGGCTTCTACCAGGACGTCGCCAACGACACCGATTTCAACAACCGTGACCGCTATTTCGTCCGCGGCCAACTGCTGCTCGAGCCCTCGTCCAATTTCTCGCTGCGGCTAATCGGCGACTACACCCGCCGCGACGAGAAATGCTGCGGCGCGGTCTATGTCGACACGCGCGAGAAGATCGACCCCACGCCCGGCACCCCCGGCGACTATGCCATCAACCCGGCCGGTAACCGTATCGTCAGCGTGATGACCTCGCTCGCCGCGCTGCGCGGTTATCCCGCGGGCTCGGTCTTCCCGAGCGGGAGCGACCCGTACAGCCGCCGCATCGCCAACACGCCGGGGCGCGCCTATTCGAACGTGACCAAGGACTATGGCGGCTCGGGCCAGATCGACTGGAACCTGGGCGGCGCCTCGCTCACCTCGATCACCGCCTATCGCGAGTACAAGTCGGACGGCGCGAGCGACATCGACTATAACGTGCTCGACATCGGCTATCGTCCGAACGACGGCAACAACTACCGCCAGTTCCACACCTTCACCCAAGAGTTGCGGCTCAACGGCGAGGCCTTCGGCGACCGGCTCAACTGGTTGATCGGCGGCTTCTACAGCAAGGAAGACCTGCAGGTCGTCGACAACCTCAAGTTCGGCCGCGACTATGGTGCCTTCGCGGCGTGCCGCATCGTTGCCACGATCAACCCCAATGCCGCGCTGCGCAACCCCGCCAATCCCGGCTGCCTCAGCGCCGCCGGCACCGCGATCCTCTCGGGGCAGGTGCCCGGGACGACCCCGGCGTTCGGCGCCGCGACGCCGCTGCTGCTCGCCAACATCCGCCTGCTGGGCACGCTCAACGACCTCGGCACCACGCGCGACGTCTACAACCAGGACAGCCAGAGCTTCGCGCTGTTCACGCATAACATCTTCAAGCTGAGCGACACGCTCTCGCTCACCGGCGGCCTGCGCTGGACGCACGAGCGCAAGAAGTTCGATGCCAGCTTCGGCAACAACAACACCGTCTGCCCGCAGATCCAGACCCTGCTCGGCGCCGGCCCCGCGGGCAACCTCTTCAACAACGCGCAACTCGCCGCGCTCACCCGCGGCATCGCCACGCTCGCCTGCACCGGCAACAGCTCGGCCGCGCTCAACGGCCGCCAGATCGCGGACGATTTCAGCGAGAGCCAGTTCACCGGCACCGCGGTGCTGAGCTGGAAACCGAGCGACCGGCTGATGACCTATGCCAGCTACTCGCGCGGCTACAAGGCGGGCGGCTACAACCTCGACCGCTCCGACCTGGGCGACGCCTATAATCCCGCGACGATCGCCAATATCGACGCGGGGCGGCTGCGCTTCGATCCGGAGACGGTCAACGCCTATGAGGTCGGCTTTAAATATTCGAGCCGCACCTTCACCTTCAATGCCGCGGCGTTCCGCTCGGAGTTCAAGAACTTCCAGCTCAACACCTTCAACGGCACCAACTATGTCGTCGAGAATATCGGCTCCTGCTCGGAAAGCCTGAACGGTGCCGACCGCGACTCCAGCGCGACGACCGGCGTCTGCACCGGCGACGTCAAGTACGGCGTGCGCAGCCAGGGCGTCGAGCTGGAGGCCGGGATCTATCCGGTCGAGCATCTCGCCTTCGCGATGGGCTATACGCTGGCCGAGACCAAATATCGCCGCAATCTGGTCGGCTCGGACGCGGGCGCGGCGCTCGACCCGGCGTTGTTCCTGCTCTCGGGCGCACAGATCTCGAACGCACCGCGGAACGTGATCACGACGTCGCTGAGCTGGACGCCGCCGATCGGTGACAGTGGGATGAGCGCGTTGTTCTACGTCGATCAGCGCACGTCGTCGGACTATAACACTGGCTCGGATCTGTTCGCCGAGAAGATCCAGGACGGCTTCACCTTGGTCAACGCGCGCGTCGGGCTGCGCGGGCGCGACGAGCGCTGGGCGGTCGAGGTCTGGGCACAGAACCTGCTCAACACCGATTATCAGCAGGTGGCGTTCAACACGCCGTTCCAGGGCGCGGGCAGCCTCGAGCAGGTGCGCAGCTTCGGCGGCGTCGGCAATCAACTGTTCTCGTCGTTCCTGGCCGAGCCGCGCACCTATGGCGTGACTCTGCGCACCCGCTTCTGATCCATGCTCGACTTGGCGCCACCGCCCCGCGCGGTGGCGTCCGCGGCTCGATCCGTCGCTCGACTCGCTCGTCCCACGGCGTTCTTGTCGAATCTATTAACCTTATCTTCGTCGAATTGGGTTAATGATCTGCCGCGAACATCGGCGAATCGGTTCTGACTAGGGGCTTCTTGCGATAGAATAAATCAGCAAGATCGCCCGAGCGCCCGTGGGGGTGAAATGATGAACGTGGACGTTCTCGGCCAATCCATGGCCGAGCAGCTCGAACAGATCCTCTGGACCGCGCGCAGCGCGGGCAGCAGCCTCATCGTCTCGCGGAGCCAGCACCCCGACACGATCGGAATGATGATGCGCGAGGGGCTCGTGCGCGAACGTCTCGGCCATCTCGTGCTCACCCCCAAGGGCCACGCCCGCCGCCGCAAGTGCGCGCCTTATTGAGGAGAGACATCGCGGCTGACGTGTCTGGCGGCAGCGGCGCTCCTCGTCGGCGCTGCAGACTGACACCTTCGCTCGGCGACATCATCGCGAGGGAACTCGACCTGCGCGCCGCGTCAGTGTGTTCCGGCGAATGCCGGCACCCCGGACCAAGCAGAGCAATGCTGGATCAGGCGCGACATCCTCGGCCTCTGCGTGCGCAGGAGTACAGAACAGCGATAGCGGGATACCGCGTGGCCCTTACCAGCAGGAGCGACCCACGCGCCTCTGCGGTCGTTTCGTTCGAGCATCACGCTCGACGGCGCCGGGAATCCGCCTGTCGCGCCTGACCGCCCGAGGACTGGTGGTATCCGGTAGCCGCGACGCTCGCCACGTGGAGGGCGACGGCTCGTTGCGCGCAAGGGCCTGCTCAAGGGACCATGTCGCCGGTCCTCTTCACCGCAACGACCGGTCGGAACAACAGGACGTAGCGGACTGGCGCCTAGCCCTGATCTTAACGAAAAAGGGAGGCCGGCTCGCGCCGACCTCCCCATCTCGTTCGCCGTAGCGATCGACCTTACTGGCCCGCACCCGGACCGTAGGTGATCTCCACGCGGCGGTTCTGCACCTCGCGGACACCGTCGGCGGTGTCGACGCGCGGGCGGCTCTCGCCGAACGCCTCGGTGCTGATCACGTTCTCCGGGATCGCCTTCGAGGTCAGGTACGCCTTGACCGAGTCCGCGCGGCGCTGCGACAGCCCCACGTTGTACTTGGCCGAACCCGAACGGTCGGCGTGACCCGCCAGCATGACCTGCGCGTTCTGGCAGTTCTGATACTGGGTGACGGCGTTGTCGAGGATCGACGCGGCCTCCGGGGTGATGTCCGACTTGTCCCACTCGAAGAACACGATGAACGGACCCGGCGAGCAGACCACCTCAGGCGGCGGCGGCGGCGGCGGGGGCGGAGGCGGCGGCGGCGGCGGCGGCGGCGGCGGCGGCGGAGCAGCCTCCTCCGGTGCGCCGAAGTTGTAGGTCACGCCGCCGAGCAGGCTGTGCGACCGGAAGCGACCGTCGTACGAGCTGCCGCGCGCGTCGAACAGCTCGACGTTGTCCGCGTTGAAGAAGCGATACTTCAGCGAGACGTCGAGGTGATCGCTGAGCGGCGCGCGGATACCCGCGAGCGCCTGCCAGGCGAACACCGTGTCCGAGTCGTCGAGCAGCGTGTACGAGTTGCTCGGGTTCAGGCGCGCCTGGACCCGCGCCACGCCGGCGCCGCCGCCGACGAAGCCCTGCAGGCCGTCGTCCTCACCGAAGTCGAGCAGACCGTTGACCATGAAGCTCAGCGCCGAGGTGCGGCCGCCGACATTGTCATAGGTGCCCGCCGGCAGCTGCGCGGTGCCGCTGATCGGCACGCCAGCGGTGGTCCGGAAGCTGTCGACCGACGCGCGACGGTAGCCGACCTCGGTCTCGAGGCGGAACGCGCCGAAGTCATAACCGATGATCCCGTCGACGTCCCAGCCGTACTTGGAATCCGTCGTACCGGTGCCGGTCAGCGAGGTGGTCGAGCCAGCGATATCCCAATCGATATCCTCGACGATCATCGCGCCGCCTTCCACGCCTACGTACCACGCCTTGTCGCGCGCGAGCGCGGGCGTGGCGAGGGCGGTGGAGGCAAGCGCCATGATCATGGCAAGCTTACGCATCATAATCCCCTTTCCATGGTGTCACTACGGACAGCGCAAACTCACTATCGGCTAGTTGGTTTCCGAACAAGCTGACAAATCCCGAGTGCTGTTGCGCGATTACAACACCACCGCCGATGCTCACGACGCGATAAGTCCGTGTGCACGCAGTGCTGCCAGGATGTTGGCGAGACAGGCGCGCGCCACTTGGTCGCCCTCGCCTTGCCCCGGATCGGCGATCGCGGCCGCGCGCGCGCCGACCACCTGCTGCCCGTCGACCAGCACGCGCGCGGCGCGCATGACGCCGCTCTCCCACCCCGCGGCGGTGTAGGCGAGGACGCACTGGCGCGCTCGGTCCCAGGCGCGCAGCCCCTCGCGCGGCGCGACGAACTGCCAGCCCGCGCCGGTCCATCCGGTGAACGCGCCCGCCTGCCCCGCCCAGGCGCCGCGCGGCGCGGCGCCGACGATCCAGCACTGCCCCGGCAGCGGCGCCTCGGGTGGCGCGTCGACGCCGCTCGCCTCCACCGCGCAGCACAGCGCGAGGTCGATCAGCGCGAGCGCCTCGTTGTGCGTCTCCTCCTTGTGCGCCTGGCCGCTCACCAGCAGCGGCAGCGCCAGCCGCGCGGTCGTGTCGTCGCTCATCGAACGTCTCCTGCTTGCCTTGTGGTGGCCGAGCGGTGCTGACGCGAAGCCGGGACGAGCCGGCGCCCGCGCTCCAGCGCCGTCGCATCGAGGCCGTGAGGGGCGCCAGCCGACGGGCCGCGCGCACCCCCGCTGCGCCGCCGCCGCCCTGCGCGATCACACCTTCTTACCCTCTCAGCACCAGCTCCGCCGCGCGCGAGAGCGCCAGCGTGCCCTGTTGCCGAACCGCCACGCGGCGCACGCCGTGCCCCGCCGGCAGCAGCAGCGCCGGCGCCGCCACCGTGACTCGGCGCACGTCGTCGAGCGTCACGACATACAGCTCGCGCTCCTCCCCGAGCGGCACCGGGGCCTCGTCCCAGCGCCAGCCATATCGGCTGCGGCGCACCCAGCGCAGCAGCGTCGCCCCGTCCGCCGTGGCGCGCGCGCGCAGGTGCACCGGCGCGGGCGGTGCCAGCGCGCTGCCGTCGAGCACGCGCTCGGCGCCCACCGGCGCGGCGTCGCCCGCCCACGCGGCGAGCAGGCGCAGCGTGTCGCCCGCGCGCGCGCCCGGCGGCGCCACAACGACGCTGCTCGCGCGCTCCACCAGCACGAAGCGCGCGCCCGCGGGCCAGGCCGCCGCCGCGGTGCCGCGGCGCGCGCGCAGCAGCGTGGCGAGGCGCCAGCGCCGCGGCGCGAGCTGGCGCGCGTCGGCGAACTGCACCAGCTCGTCGCCGACCAGGGCGAGGTTGGCACCGCGGTCGAGCGCGCGCGGGCCGCACGATTCCAGCGCCATGTCGTCATGCGCGAGCAGCAGCTCGATCGTGTTGGCGCGGTCCACCAGCGTCCCCGGCGCGTGCGCGAGCGGCGACGCCAGCGCGCCGATCACCGCCGCCGGCGCGGTGTCGCCCGCCGCGCTCCAGCTCGCCCCGGCGTCGTCGCTCACCAGCAGCGCGGCGCGGCGCCAGCCCGGCGCGGTGCCCGCGGTGAACACCGTCACGCCTTCTACCGCGGGCGCGGTGTCGTCGAGCGGCGGCAGCTCGGCGAGCTCGAGCAGGGTCGCGCCGACCGCGACGTCGGGCGCGCACCGCGCCGCTCCCGCGTCGGCCGGCGCCGCCTCGATGGGCGCATCGTCGAGCGCGGCGAGCTCGAGCGTCACCGCGTGCTGCTCGTAGCGCGCGCGCGTCACCCGCCACACCGCCGCCTCGCCGTCGATCCGCACCGCGACGCCGGGCCGCGCCGCCAGCGCGCGCGCGTCGAGCGTCACCGTGCACGACACGCGCGCGCGCTCGGCGCGACGCAGCGTGTCGCGCGCCAGCGCGGCGGCGCGCGCGGCGGAGACCGTCGCGGGCAGCTCCACCGTCTCCTCGCGCCAGCCCGCGCCGCCGCGCCGCGCGTGCTGGGCGCCGACCTGATAGTCGCGCGCGGCGTCGTAATACGCCACCGTCACGGCGCGCGGCGCGGTCTCGACCGGGCGGCGCAGCGTCGCGCGCGCGATCGGGTCGTCGAGGGCGAGCGTCGCGTCGCAGCGGTCGGCGAGCGCGACCCCGCCGGGCACCGCGACGAACCAGCCGCCGGTGAGGCTCGCCAGCGGCGCCAGCGCGCCCGCGACGCTATCGCCGCTGGCGGCATAGCCGTCGACGGTGGCGTCGGGGCCGGGGCCGACGATGGCGCCAGCCCCGATCGCGCGCGCGACGTCGCCGACGCGCACCGGCGCCGCGTCGGCGACCACCTCGAATGACAGCATCGGTACGCGCCCGCCGAAGTCGGCGAGCTGAAGCTGCTCGAACACCGCATAGGCGATGCCGCGGAACGCGGGCGCGTCGGGCGCGTGCGCGGCGATCAGCGGGTCGGGCAGCTGGTCCTCGGTACCATGGTAGAGGCGGAAGTCGGTAGCGCTCTTCCAGTCGCCCGCGGCACCGCGCAGCAGCTGGCCGTCGGCCCAGATGCGCCGCACGTCGACGATCGCGCGCGCCGACAGCGCCACCGCGAAGGACGCGGTGTAGCCCGCGCCCCCGCCGCGCCCGCTCTTGCCGTGCGCGGCGTGAGCGGCGGGGGCGGGTTCGGTCGACCACAGCAGGGTGCCGCCCACCCGGGTCACGCCGAACAGCAGCGGCAGCGGCGTGGCGTAGGCGGCGCTCTGCACGCGCGGCTCGGCCAGCCGCGGCCCGGCGCGGTGGCGCGGCGCGAACAGCACACGGTCGAGCTGGTGCCCGAGCAGCCCGCCGATCGCGCCGCCGATCGGCCCGCCGACCGCGCGGCCGAGCGTGGAGAGGACGAGCGTGGCCATGCGGGTGCGTCTCCATGGTGATGCGGTTGGCGCGCGACGTTGGGGGCGCCTCGTGCCCCGGCGAAGGCCGGGGCCCAGCTGGGAAGGCCGGCGTGAGGTTCGCGGACGTTACCCAGCTGGACCGCGGCGTCCGCCGGGGTGGTCGCTCACGGGACCGGAACCGCGCGACCTCGCTCGCCGGGCGGATCCCGGACGAAGCGCCGCTCCCGGCGCTCTGTCCCGGCGGACAGCGGGTGGGTCGATGGCGGCGGAACGCCTCGGCCTGCCAGCATCGTCCCCCACCTGAGCCCCGGCCTTTGCCGGGGAACCCTGTCGCGTGCGACCAGCCCCGCTCACCCGCGCCAGCGCCACGCCGCCACCAGCGGCCACGGCGCCTCGCCCGGGCGCTCCACCACGCGGCCGGCGACGTTGTCGGCGTGGAGGAGGCCGCGCTCGGCTCGCAGCGCGAGGTGGAGCTGCGCCGGCGAGACGCGCAGCAGCAGCACGTCGCCCGGCCGCGCGCCGTCGCACGCGACCAGCCCGGGCGGCAGCGCGAGCGGCGGCAGCGTGCCGCGGCGCAGGCGATAGTCGCGCGGCAGCGTCACCTCGGCCCCGGCGCGCGCGAGCGCCACCGCGACCAGCCCGACGCAGTCGAGCCCGAGCGCCGGGTCACGCCCCTGCGCGCGGAAGCGCACGCCGATCAGCGAGCGCGCGGCGGCGAGGACGCAAGATCCTCCCCGCGAGCGGGGAGGTGGCAGCGCGAAGCGCTGACGGAGGGGGGCTTCCGCAAGCGGGCCGGCGCGAGTGCGGAAGCCCCCCTCCGCGACTGCGCTGCGCGCGGCGGTTCCCAGCATCGGGTTGACCATGTCCTGCATGGTCAAGGATCGTCCGGCGGACGACTCGACCCGACGCTCCGTGCCGGGGAGGATTGAGGAGGTCTCGATCCCGCGAGGATCTCCCTCTGCGCCGATCTCCGCCACGCCAGCTCCCCTCACCCCGCCGGATAGCGCGTCAGCAGGTCGTTCCCTGGCACATAGGGCTCGCCGCGGAAGTTGACCGAATTGCCGAACCGCCCCGCGCAGGACGCGAGCCTCTTGTCGCAGCCCTCCACAAGCTCCACCAGCGTCCCCGCCGCCACCGCGTGCGGCGGCGCTTCGTCCAGCGTCACGCCCACGCCCGCGGAGGTCGCCACCGCGCTCACCAGCCCGGCGTTGCCGCCGCCGAACCAGCGCAGCACGCCCCCCGCAAAGGCCCCCGCCACCGGCTCCGCCGCGTCGAGCGTCACCGCCACTCCCTCCGCCGCGACCACGCGCGCGAAGCGCCGCCGCTCCGCCATCATCACGCGGCAACGGCGGTCGCCCAGCTCGGCGCGGCAGGTCGGGGCGGTGAGTTCCACCGCGGGGCGGTCGAGCCGCGCCTGCGCGCCGCTCAGCTCGGCGGTGAAGTCGCGGTCGCGCGCGGTCACGGCGCCGATCCGCCCCTCGCCGAGCGGGAGCGGCGCGGCACCCGGATCGCTCCAGTCGATCGCCAAGCAGACCACGCGCGCGCCGTCCCAGCGCCCGTCGGCAAGGTCGCGCGCGGTGATCGCCGCGGCGGTGAAGGCGCCCTCCGCCGCCATCGTGTCGGCGTCGAGCCCGCTGCCCAGCGCCACCGCGGAGGGCGTCATCCGCGGCGCGGCGCGATACACCAGCCCGTCGATGACGAGGTCGCGGTCGTGCGCGGTCAGCGCCAGCGTGACGCCGTCGCGCCGCTCGAGCCGCCAGCACAGCGCCAGCGCCAGCACCCGGTCGCTCATGCCTCGCGCAGCTCCACCAGCGGCACGCTGTGTGCGCTGCCTGCCAGATAGGTGGCGCGCGCGACGCTCAGCCGGTCCTCGGCGAAGCGCACCGGCACGTCGAAGTCGAACGACGCGGTCACCGCCGCGCCGGCCGCGGGCGCGTCGTCGAGCACGATCATGCCGAGCGGCTCGAGCGTGAACGCCGCGGTCGCCGCCCCCGCCACTGCGACGCGCAAGCTCCCCGCCACCGGCCGCGTGATCCGCCGCGTCGCCGCGCCGTAGCGCGTCACCAGCGCGAAGCGCCGCGTCGCGCCGTCGCCGTGCCCCAGCACGACCTCGCGCGCCTGCCAGTCGAACGGGTCGCGCAGCCGGAAGCCGCGCGCCGGCCCCTGGCGCGCGCGATAGAAAGCGAGCAGCAGCGCGATATCGGCCTCGCTGCGCACGCCGGGGCCGACATCGTAGCGCGTGCGCGCCTCGGCCCAGGCGACGTTGCGGGTCTCGTGCCCGCCCGCGCTGGTCGTCACCGCGGTGGAGAAGCCCGGCGCCACCTCGGCCTCGCGCCCCAGCGCGAGCGGGAACAGCACGTCGTCGAACGCGTCCATGTCATCCTCCCCCTGCCAGTAGACCAGCCCGTCGCGCAGCACCTGCGGCAGCGCCCAGAGGTAGCGCGCCGCCACGCCGCGCCGCCGCGCCGCCGCTGCCGCGGCGAGGATCGGCGCCCATTCGCCGCTGTCGTCGGCGCGCAGCACGAAGCCGGCGAGATACTCCTGCCGCTCCGCCGGGTAGCCGAGCGTCGCGCCCACCAGCGCGGCACCGCGCTCGCTCGCGCCGGTCGCGCCCGCGGTGACCCAGTCGTAATCCTCGAGCTGGAGCCGGTCGAAGGCGGGCGCGGCCCAGTCGCTCGGCAGGTTGAGCCGCCGCGCGCCCGGCATGGCGGGATCGAGCAGGGTCGGCAGGTAGATCAGCAGATAGGTCACGCACTCCGGCCAGTCGCCGCACACCGCCGCCACCAGCGCGGCGGTGGAGCGCGCCAGCGCGGCGGCGGCGCGGTCGAGCGTCGCGAGCTGCGCGGCGTCGAACGCGCCACGCAGCGAGGGAACCGCCACCGGCTGGAGCGCGGCGCGCGCGCTCGCGTCGTAGAGGCAGGGTCGCGCGTCGGCGGTGATCCACCACCACGGCTCGCCGACCTGGAAGCGCGGTACCAGCCCTGCGCCCACGCCGATCGCGACGAAGGCGCGCGCCACCGCGTGCAGATAGTCCATCGCGCCCGCGTGGGTCGGCGACAGCAGCGTCGAGGGTGGGTCCCAGCCGGTCAGCGCGGGGGCGCCATCGGCGGCGCGCTGTTTCCAGTCGTCCCAGCAATGCCGGTCGAGCAGCTCGTAGGAGAGCGACCAGATCAGCTCATAGCCGAGCCGCGCCGCGCGCCGCGCCAGATCGGCGTGCCAGGCGGCGCAGGGCGCGTTGAGCGTGCCGCCGCGGCGGCTCACCAGCCAGCGCGTGTCCGCGCCACCGCCCACCGCCTCGAGCCGGAAATAGTGGCTCATCCCGACATAATGGTCGATCGCGCCGCGATAGCCGAGCTGGAGCGCGTTGCGCAGCAGCCGCGCCGGGGTGAGGTGGTAATGGTCGTCGTAGCCGCTCGCCACGCGCAGGTCGTGCGCGGGCACCACCACGTCGCCGATCGCCAGCACCGCGCCCGCGCCGTCGACGGTGATGCCGCTGAGCTCGGCCCAGCCCTCCGCCGGCGTGTCGAGCGGCGCGGCGGCGTGGTCGTAGCCGGGCGCGACCAGCGAGACGAACAGGCGGTCGATGTCGCCGGCCCAGACCGGGTCGCGGTCGGCGGGCAGCGCGAAGCCGGCGTCGAGCGCGGCGAAGTCGAGCGTCACCTCGGCGTCCTCGGGCGCGCCCTCGGCGTAGTTCCACAGCCGCACGTACCAGGCGCGCGCCTGCCCGGCGGCGTCGCGCCCCTCGATCGTCAGCGTCGGCCCGTCGACCTGGTCGAGCGCGCGCACCCCCGCCGAGCGCCAGCGGAAGCGCAGCCGGCAGGCGCGATAGTCGCGCGCGGTGTCGTAGCCGAGCAACGGATGGTCGTGGCGGTCGAGGCTCTCCCAGATGATCCCGGCGAGATCATCGCGGCGGTAGAAGACCGCGTCGACGCGCAGCACGTCGGGCGCGGGGTTGGTCGCCGCCGCCATCATCGGGCGCGGGAAGTTGACCGTCCAGTAGCGCGGGTCGAAGCGGGTGAGCCAGTCGGTCGCCTGCTCGGCGCGCTGCGTGGCGAGCCAATAGGGCATCACTCCGCCTCCTCGAGCGCGGCGCGCACCGCGCGCGCCACCTGCCGTGCCGATCGCTCCAGCGCGCGCGGCGCCTCGCCCGCGTGCGCGTTGACCGTGATGGCGAGCCGCAGGTCGCCGCGGCGCGATGGCGCCGCGGTCTCGCGCAGCAGGTCGATCCCACCGGCGCTTCGCTGGATCGGGAAGGACGGCATCGGCGCGCCACGCTCGCGCCCGCCGCCCCCGCCGTGGCCCAGTCCGAACAGCCCGCCGAGCAATCCGGTGAGCAGCCCGGTCGCGCCGCCGCCGCCGGTGACGCTGGCGACGCCATCGCGCAGCGCCGCGCGCGCCACCGCGTCCATCGCCCCCATCGTCACGCCGCGCAGCTCGTCCAGCCCAAGCTTGCCCTTGCGCACCGCCTCGAGCAGCGCGTGCTCCAGCCCGCGCCCGGCGCGCGCGGCGCCGAGCGCGAACGGGCCCTCGACCTGGCCGCGCATCGTGTCGAGGTCGCGCGCGAACCCGGCGGTGTCGGCGCGCACGCCGATCACCAGCCGCTCGATCTCCTCATCCATCGGGGAACATCTCCTGCAAGCGCGCGCGCAGCGCGGCGCCGGGGGGCGGGGGTCGCTCGGGCGCGAGCGCTTCGCCCGGCGCGGCGAGCTCGGCGGGCGTGGCGCGCCAGAATTCGTCCGGGCGCCAGCCGAGCGCGAGCGCGGCCAGCCCGGCGAGCCGCGTCGCCGCCGCCGCGAAGGTGGCGTCGGCCATCTCGTCGCTCTCAGGCGCGCTCATCGTCCCGCGAGCACCTGGCGCAGCAGCGCGTGGAACGCCGGCGTGGCGGCGGCGAGCCCGCGGGCCACCAGCGCGTCGCCGAGCGCGTCGCGCGTCAGCGCCGCGGGCCAGTCGTGGCGGCAGTGCCAGAACAGCGCCGCCAGCTCGGCCAGCGCGAGCTGCCCCGCCGCGGCGCGCTCGACCAGCGCGAACAGCGGCCCCAGCTCCTGCTCGGCGGCGACCAGCGCGGCGAAGCTCGGGCGCAGCACCAAGGTCTCCCCCGCGACGCGGATCGCCGCCTCGCCCCTCGCGGGATTGGCGGGCGCGGGGTTCGCGGCCGCGCTCATGCCGCCACCACCGCGCCCGAGCTCTCCAGCGCCAGCGTGTAGCTGCGCTCGCCGTTGTAATCGCCGGCATAGTCGAGCTTGGTGACGAGGAAGCGCCCGGCCAGCGCCTCGCCGCTCTCGAAGGTGAGCCGATAGTCGTCGAGCGTTCCCGCCAGCGCGCTGGCGCGCACGCGCGCCTCCGCGGCGGAGCCGGTGAAGATCCCCGCCGCGGCGACGCTGACCGAGCGCACGCCCGCGCCGGAGAGCAGTTCGCGCCAGCCGCCCGAATCCTTGTTGGTGATCGCGACCGCCTCGCCGTTGACGCTGAGCTGCGTGGTGCGCAGCCCCGCGACGGTGCGATGGCCGCCCGCGCCGTCCGCCACCTTGAGCAGGAACGCGCTGCCTCTCTCCGCTGCCATGTCGGTTCTCCTGGTTGATGATGTGATCCGCGGCGGCCAATCCCGTGATCCGCGTTCTATTCCCGTCATCCCCGCGAGGGCGGGGATCCAGACACGCTGACGCGCCGGCTCCTTCGTGGACATCGGCGCCGAAACCCAGGCCGCTGAGCACGCGGGAAGAAGGCAGAGCCGTCCGCGCCGCTCTTCGATCGTGAGACCCGCGCGTCTGGATCCCCGCCTTCGCGGGGATGACGGAGGGAGCAAGGATGACGGAAAGAGGAGGAACGATGGAGGGAGGCGGTCGTGCTCGGCGGCGACACGCGAGTGTCGCTGGTCTCGACCACGCCGAGCGCCAGCGCCGCCCTCCTCACCCCGCCCGCAGCATCCTTACGCGGACGTCGACCAGCGCGGCCCAGCGCGCCGGCGCCTCCGCCACCAGCGCGAGCCGCACCGGGGCGACGCTCACCACCTGCCACGCGCCCGCGCGCGCCGGCAACGCGAGCAACGCCGCCTCCGCCGCCGCCGCGAGCCGCTCGGCGCGCGCGCCGTTCTCGCCCTCGTCGCGGATCGTCACGCCCAGCCGCAGCTCGCGCCCGTCGTGCGTCTTGCTGCCCCAGTCGGTCGCGGCGAGCTCGCGCAGCAGCGCATAGGGCACCGCCGCGCGCGGCGCGCTGCCGTCGAACACGCGCGTCACGCCGATGTCGCGCAGCGCCGCCAGCGCCGCCGCGCGCAGCGCCGCGGAGGCGCCCTCCGCCGCGCCGCTCACGCGCGCCACCAGCCGAGCCGCGGGTCGGCGAGCCAGCGCCGCACCAGCCCGCGCCCGCTCACCGCGACGCCCTCGTCGACGAGCTCGACCCGCGCGCCGGGCAGCAGCGCGCGCAGCCGCGCCGCGACGCGCGTGCGGGCCGCGGCGACGTGACGCGCGGCGATCCGCTCCACCGCGCCGCTCACGCGCGCGCCTCCGCGGCCAGCCGCAGCGTCCGGTGCGGTCGCCACAGCGCGGTCACCGCGGCGGGCAGCGGCGTCGCGCCGCCGCGATCGGCGAAGAGATAGGCCGCGAGCAGCACCGCGCCGTGGCGCAGCGCGGGCGGCAGCCCGGCCCAGTCGCCCGCCAGCCCGGCGGTGAAGGTGATCTCGACCGGCGCGGCGGTGCGGACCCAGCCGGTGCCCTGCTCGTCGATGTCGACCATCGCCGCGGCAGGCGCCTCGACGTGGCGCACCGGGCGCGCGGGCAGCGGCTGCCACGCGGCGCGCGCGGGCAGCGCCGCGACCAGCGCGCGCGCGATCAGCACCTGGCCGAGGAACAGCTCGGCGGCGCCGAGCGCGGTCTCGACCAGCGCGAGCGCGAGCGCGTCGTCATCGGTGGCGGCGGCGCGCAGCTCGGCGCGCAGCGCGGCGAGCGAGGCGGCGCGATCGGCCTCGCCCAGCGCCACCGTGCCGGGCGCGCCGCTGAGGATCGGCATGACGGGTCTCCTGATGTGGGTAGAACTAGATCCTCCCCGGCACGGGGAGGGGGACCATGCGAAGCTTGGTGGAGGGGGCTGTCCACTCACGCGCCGGTGAGTTAGCGGAGAGCCCCCTCCACCACCCGGCTGCGCCGGGCGGTCCCCCTCCCCGCCGTGCGGGGAGGAGTTAGCTCCTCACTTCTCCACGAACTTAAGCAGCTTGATCGCGTCGCTGTCGCTCACGCAGCCGGCCACGCGGCGGGTCGCGTAGAAGGTGACGAAGGGCTTGTTGCTGTACGGGTCGCGCAGCACCGCGGTGTCGCCGCGATCGGCGATCAGATAGCCGAGCCGGAAGTTGCCGAACGCGATCGAGGCGCTGCCCGCCGCCACGTCGGGCATGTCCTCCGCCTCCACCACGGGATAGCCGAGCAGCGTGGCGGGCTGCGCCGCCGCCAGCCCGGGCTGCCACAGGAACTGGCCGTCGCGCGTCTTCACCTTGCGCACCTGCGCGGCGGTGGCGGCGTTCATCACGAAGCACGCGCCCTGCCGATAGGGCGCGCGCAGCGCCTGGACGAGGTCGATCAGCCGCTCGCCCGGATCCCCCGCGAACGCCCCGGCCGCGCCGCTGGCGAGATATTGCAGCGTGCCGAATGCGCGCGCGCCGTCCGCCTCCGCGCTGGCGGGCGAGGTCAGGAAGCCGCGCGGCCGCCCCACCCCGCTGCCGCTCACGAAGGCGGCGCCCTCCGCCTTGGCGAACTCGGTCGCGATCTCGCCGGCGAGCCACGCCTCGCTGTCGAACAGCGCGTCGTCGAGCATCGCCTGGCTCGCGCTGGGGTTGGCGTAGAGCTCGCCGCCGGGCGGGACCAGCTCGTGGAAGGTCGGCGTCGCGGTGACGGGGCGCGGATCGGTCTCGCCGGCCCAGCCGGCGGGCGTGCCGCCGCTGGTGATCAGCTTGCGATAGCCCGCGCTGCCGACCTGCACCACGTTGGCGATGGCGCGGATCGGGCTGAGGCCGACGAGCTGCGCGTCGATCGTGGCATCGAGCTGGGTCGGGATCGCCACCCCGCCCTGCTCCCCGGTGGTGCCGGTGAAGGCCTTGGTCTCCAGCGTGGCGCCGGTGCGGAGATAGCGCGCGAAGGCCTCGTCGCCCTCGGGCCGTGCGCCCTCCAGCAGCGGGCGCGCGTCGACGGTGTCGGTCATGGTCGGTCTCCTTCTTGGGGTGAGTGAGGCTGTGATGGAGCCGTCGCGCTCGTGAGCACGGGCGGCAGCGTCGAGCGACGACGGGGACGCTGAGACGGTCGCTCCCCCGCGTCCTCGCGGGAGCGTCACGACGGCGCCGTGCCGAGCGTGCCGGACGTGAGCGCGGGCGGGTCGCCCGCCCACCAGTCGACCAATGCCCCGGGCTGCATCGGCACCGCGACGAGGCTGACCTCGACCAGCTCGGCCGCGACGATCGCGCGGTGCGCGCCCTGGCGCACGGTCCGCGCGCGATACGCCACCGAGAAGCCCGGCAACGCGCCGCCGCGCACCGCGCGCGCCACCGCCGCGTCGTCGACCCGCGCTGCCACCAGCAGCCCGCGCGCGTCCGGCTCGAGCCGCAGCAGCGCCCCCACCGGCGCGCCGCGATGCTGGCACAGCAGCGGCACGAGGCGCGGGGCGGCGCCGAACACGCCCGCGCGCAGCACGTCGCCGGCGCGATCGACGCGGTCCCACAACGCAGCATAGCCGCCGCAGCGGAAACCGCCGCTCACTTGCCGTCCCCGCCGAGGTCGACGCCGAGCCGCATCGCCAGCCCGAGCAGCAGCAGCGCGCCGAGCGTCCGCGTCACCCAGCCGAGCAGCGCGCGCCACGCCGAGCGCTTCGCCGCGCGCCACGTCTGGAGCAGCTCGCGCAGCGCGGCGACGTCGCCCGCCGCGCCCGCGTCGGCGAGCCCGAGCCGGGTGAGCGCGCGCGTCGCGCCCAGTTCGCCGGCCTGCTCGGCCACCGCGCGCAGCCCCGCCGGGTCGGCGCCTTCCGCCGCCAGCTGGGCGAGCAGCTGCGCCAGCACCGCGGCGCTGCCCTCGTCGTGCGCCGCGCTCATTGCCAGTCCACCATCGCGCGCTTCTCCTCGGGCGTGAGGAAGTCCGCCGCCGCCGCCATCCGCCACAGCCGCTCGCGGTCCTCGGCCAGCGCGGGCACGCGGTCGAGGTCGACCCGCACCGTCGCGTCGCCGCACCAGCGCGCCAGCCCGGCGGCGAGCCCGGTGAGGATCGCGTCGGCGAGCGGCAGCACGGTCAGCCGCCACAAGGCGCGATTGGCCTCGGCGTAATTGGCATGGGTCGAGTCGCCGGGCAGGCCGAGCAGCATCGGCGGCACCCCGAAGGCCAGCGCGATCTCGCGCGCCGCCGCCGCCTTGGTGCCCGCGAAGTCCATGTCGGCCGGGGTGAGGCTGAGGGGTTGCCACGTCAGCCCGCCTTCCAGCAGCAGCGGCCGGCCGGCGTTGCTCGCGCCGGCGAAGCCCGCGTCCATCTCGTCGCGCAACCGGCGGAACTGGTCGGGCGAGAGCGCCGCGCCGTCGCGCGCGTCATACACCAGCGCGCCCGAGGGCCGCGCGGCATTGTCGAGCAGCGCCTTGCTCCACGCCGCCGCGGCATTGTGGATCGCCACCGCGGGCGCGGCGGCGCCGAGGCAGCCCAGGCCGTAATGGTCGTCGAGCGGATGGAAGCGACGCAGGTGGATCACCGCCTCGGGCGCGAGCCGGGTGGCGCGCGCGCCGACGCGGTAGAGGAAGGCGGCGGGCCAGCCGTCGGCGCCGAGCTCGACGCTCACCCGCTCGGGGCGCAGCGGGTAGAGCGCGGCGAGTGTGCCATCGGCGTCGCGCAGCGGCTGGACGAAGGCGTTGCCGTGGAGCAGCAGCTGCGCCGCGACGGTCTCGAGCAGCCCGGGCGCGGCGATCAGCCCGCGCAGCCCGTCGTCGTCGCAGGCGAGCGGCGCGCTGGCGACGCTCTCGGCGACGAGCCGCACCGCGCGCTGCGCGATGGCGTTGCCGCAATAGCCCGCGCGCACCTGCGCCTCATAGCCCTGCGGCCAGGCGGCGGGCGGCGGCGGCGCGGCGATGCCCGACGCGCGCGCGAGCGGCGGCCGCGCCGCCGCGGGGGCGGGCGCGGTCTTGCGGAACCAGGCCATGCAAGGGTCTCCTCGATTGGTGGTGTCGGCGGTGTCGGCGGGCGGCGGTGGTGACCGCGCCGAAAGCGGGCCGTGGGACGGGTGCGGCAAGCGGCGACGTCGGCGGCACGGGGCGCGCGCCAAGCCCATCCGACCGGCATGTCGCGGCCGTTCGCACCACGCCAACCCGACCGGCACTCCCGCCCGAACCTCGACCGTCCTCCCCCGACCGTCATCCCCGCGCCGACCGCGACCGTCACCCGCGCCCCCACCTCAACCGTCATCCCCGCGCAGGCGGGGATCCAGACGCGTGGACCGTCAAGGAAGCCGCCACGTCAGCGTGTATGGATCCCTGCCTTCGCAGGGATGACGAAGGAGCGGTCATAGCGACGTCAGGCGAGCCACGGTCAACGCGGCGCAGGTCCTGTTCCCGCCGTGACCGACGCAGAGGAGAACCGCGCCCGCGCGTCGCTACCTACCGCCGCTTCAGCAGCGTCTCCACGCTGTCGTCGACGGTGCCGACCTTGCCCGGCTCGTGCCCCGCCTCCTTCTCCAGCGCGGCGCGGATCGCCTCGATCTGGCGGTCGGTCATATGCTCGATGCCGATGAACTCGCCGCGCGCCTGGTCGAGCGCGCGGATGATCTCGTCGAGCTTGGCCTGCACCGCCGCGGCGTCGCGGTTCTGCGAGTTCTGGATCACGAACACCATCAGGAAGGTCACCAGCGAGGTGCCGGTGTTGATGATCAGCTGCCACGTGTCCGACCAGCCAAAGATCGGCCCCGTCACCGCCCAGGCGAGGATCGTGACCAGCGCCAGCGCGAACGTCACCGGCTGGCCCGAGGCAGACGCGATCCGGGTCGCGAGCGCGGCGAAGACACGTTCCATCCTCCGCGCATCCTGCCACCGCGCCGCGCGCCCGGCCTTAGCGTGGATCAAGCCGCCCGACGCCGCTCACCCTCACAGCACGCGCACCCGCACCGCGCCGCCCTCGCCCAGCAGCAGCGCGGTGAGCGCCCAGACGCAGGCGTCGGCGCGGTCGGGCGAGCGGCCCGGACCCTCGTAGCCGCCGCCCGCGACCAGCCCGGCGAGCTCGTCCTCCAGCGCAGGGAAGGCGCGCGCGTGCCATACCCGCCCGGTCTCGTAGAGCGCCGCCACCGGCTCGGCGCGCGCCGCCTTGCCGCGCGTGGCGTGGACCAGCCGCAGCGGCAAAGCGGCGTCGGCGGCGCGCAGCACCTGCGCCACCATCTCGCCGCCCTGGTTGGCCTCGGCCACCACGCGCTCGGCGGCGTGGCGCGCGGCGCAGGCGGCGACCGCGCGCGCCCAGCGCTCGGGGCTGGCGCCGGTCACGCTCGCGTCTTCCAGCACATAGCCGTGGCCGTCGCGCCCCAGCCCGGCGGCGACGATGCCGCAGGCGTCGCCGTCGCTGCCCGCGGGCGGGTCGACCCCCACCACCACGCGCACCAGCACCGGCACCGCGGCGGCGCGCTGGCGCTCGAGCAGCGCGCGCGGCCAGAGCGCGCCGGCGACGTCCTCGATCAGCTCGCCGTCGAGCTCCTGCCGGCCGAGCCGGGTCGCGCCGTACTGCGCCGCGACCGCCGCGACGAAGGCGTGCGGCAGATGCGGGTTGTCGCGCGTGCGCCCGCGCGTCACCGCGGTGTCGGGCGCGGCGGCGAGGCGGCGCAGCAGCGCGGTGGCGCGCGGCGTCGTCGTCACCAGCGTGCGCGGCGACTCGCCGAGCCGCAGCCCCAGCATCAGATTGTCCCAGGCGGCGGCGCCGCGCCATTTGCCGAGCTCGTCGGCCCAGGCGAGATGATGCTCGGGGCCGCGCAGCCCCTCGGGTGCGGCGGCGGAATAGACTTGCGCCACCGCGCCGCCATCGAAGCGCAGCTCGCCCAGGCTCGGCCGCCACACCGCACCGCCGGCGTACCGCGCCACCGCGAGCAGCCCGCTCGGCCCCTCCACCATCACGCGCCGCGCGTCCTCCTCGGTGGCGCCGACCAGCGCGATCCGCGCCTCCGGCCGCGCGCGCGCCATCGCGGCGACCCACTCGGCGCCGGCGCGGGTCTTGCCGAAGCCGCGCCCGGCCTGGATCAGCCACACGCGCCAGTCGCCGTCCGGCGCGAGCTGCCCCGGATGCGCCCAGCTCGCCCAGTCGGCGACGAGCGCGCCGCGGGTCGCCTCGTCCAGCGTCTCGAACACCGGCGCGGCGTCGGCGGGATCGAACCGACGCAGCGCGCGTAGCGAGCGCGTGAGCGGCGCGGTCATGCCCACACCCGCGGGCGCGGCGCGGCGCTGACGCCGTGGGGCGGCGCTGCAGCCGGGCAGGCGGAACGGCGCGCACCGTCGCGGGCGTCGAACCCGGCTGGCGGAATGTCGGGGACGGCGGCACCGACCGCGACGGGCGGCGCCGCTCGCAGCGGCGCGACCGAACCGAGCGGGCGGACGGGGATATTGACGGCGGAGCGGTTCTCCCGTTCTTCCGACGCGCTCGACCGCTTGGGCCGCGCTTCGTGCGTCGCCGAGCAGATCGCGGTGACGGACGGGTCCGCGGCTGTGGGCCACCCGGCGTTCGGCGAAGCCTCGTGAACGTGTCCGCGTCGATCGTCGGACGGATCCTGTTCCCGCGGCGGGATCGTCCCGTCGTGCTCCCGCGCTTGCGCGAGCCCGGGAGGGTTGGACGTCGCCCGTCGGCGGTCTGCTTGACCCTCGCCTCCCGCGTGCGCCGGAAGACCATGGAGGGAAGGAGCGGCAGCGACGCTGTCGCAGAGCGCTCGTGGCGGCGGCGCCCCAGGATCGAGCAGGATCGCCACTTGCGGCGCTCGAGGCTCCTGCGCCCCCGCGGGGGCGGCAGAACAGGATGAGTCCGGCGTCGACTCGGAGGCGATGGCAGCAACACTGTCCGTGGCCGGAGCGGCGCGCGCATCGGAGCCTGTGCCCCTGCCCGCCGCGTCCGTGTCGACGCGCGGGTCGGAACCGGCCCTTTCGGCGGCGCCGGCGCCTGCGCTCGAGGCCACCGCGTCCGCGCCGACGTCCGCGTCGCGGTCGGCGGGGACGGCGACCGCTTCCTCCCGCTCGTCCCAGTCCGCCGCCGCGGCGCGCTCGACCGCGTCGACCTCGGCGGCCGCCGCGGGCGACACCGGGGCGCGACGGACACGCGGGGTGACGCCGGCATAGAGCTTCAGCCGGCGCGCCAGCTCGGCCCCGGCGGGACCGAGCGGGTCACGCTGGCGGCGCGCCGCGCGCGGCGGCGCGACCGGCACGGCGCCGGCGGCGGCGGCGCGGTGGCGGTCGAGCAGCGCCAGCGCGGCGGCGAGATCGAGCGGCGTCTCGCGCTCGAGCAGGTCGCGCAGCGCCTCCGCCTCGAGCCGCTCATACCCGATCGCGAGCGCGTCGCGCCAGGCGGCGGCGAAGCGCGCGTTGCGCCGCCGCAGCGCATAGGCCGAGACGAGCGCGACGCCGACCGCCGCCGCGGCGCGCGCCGGACAGCCGAGCATGGCGAGCTGGTCGAGAAAGAACGCGCGGGTGACGGCGTCGAGCGGGGCCGCGCGCACCGCGCCGCCGGGCACGAACGGTTCGGAGGCGGCGGCTGAGGGCGCCGCGCGACCGCCGGCCGAGCGGGCGGCGCCGCCGAGCGCGAACGTCGCGGCCTCGCCCCCTGCTGCGCGGGCGTCGGGCGCACGCGCGCGCGTCCCCGCCCCGTCCGAGCGTTCGCCCCGCATCGCCGATCTCCCGCTGAAACGCGAACGGGCCGGCGCGGCGGGAGCCTCGCCCCCGAACCGCCCGGCCCGACTCACATCATCTCGATGTTCATGCTTTGTACGCGAACAGCGTCGCGCTGTCAAGTGTCGTCTCGCCGCCGGCGGCGCCGCTCAGCCGAGCGCGCGCCCGGTGCCGGGGCTGATCGACAGGCGGCGCCCGCTGAGCGTCTCGACCTGGAGCGAGTCGCCGTCGCGCTCCACCGCGACGAAACGGTCGGGCTCGGCCGCGGGCGGCAGCTCGCCGCGCCACACCACGCGCCCGGCGCGATCGAGGCAGACGAGGTTGCGCGCGCGCGCGTCATCCTCGGCGGCGGGGGCGTAAAGCACCACGCGCCGCCCGCCCCCGATCGCGATGCTGCGCGCGACTCGCGCTGGCTCGGGCATCGGCCGCTCTCCTGTTACGCGCGGAGATACGCGGGCGCGCGCGCGACGGATGCAGGGGGGCTTACGGGAACCTGTCAGGTCTCTCGATGAAAGACCCGCCTGAAGACGATCGGTGTCGAGAGATGCGGGACGATCATGGTGGTCTCTTCCTCCAGATCCCGACCGACGGTGCGATAGGTGGTCGTCCGACCGCTGTCCTCGCCGCGGAACCTTATGGAGAGCGCGTCACCATCCCTTCTTGCCGATACCTGAAAGACAAGAACGTCGGTCAGCTTCCACGTGACCGGCTCTTCACCGATCCAGAGGGTGATGGGTGCCTTGGCATCATAAGCGATCCCGATCCGATCCCCTGCGGTCGATATTCTGATCCGGGATACGGCAACAGACTTGCGCAGCCTCATGCGAGCGGTGATCCGTGTCGAGTTGGGAAGGCCCTCGGTCGCGCTGTCGATCGCCTCGAAGGCGTGGTCGCTCCGTAGGTCTCCACCATAGATGCCCGACGCCACGCCCTGCGCTGGGCTCGCGGCGCCTGAGCCACAGCCCAGGAAGGCAGCGCCGACCGCGGCTGACACAATCCACTGACGCATCTCGCACTCCTCGGATCCCGCTGTCGGGCTCGACGGTTGTGGTGGCACTTGAGGCTAGCACACGGTCCTCTTGCGTCATACGGGATCGAGGACCTGGCTCCGGTTGCCGAGCACGTGAGCTGGCGAAGAGCTGTCCTGTAGGGGGAGCTGAGCATCACTGCCCGATGTTTCGATCGGCGAACTCGGAAGCGGAGCGGCCGCTCCTCGCGATACTCGGACAGTTCGCCCGGTGGATCAGCTCTCGCCGCCGCGACGCTCCACTCCAGGGTGGAGCGGGTAACGGGAATCGAACCCGTGTATTCAGCTTGGAAGGCTGCTGCACTACCATTGTGCTATACCCGCATACCCGCGGGAAAGCGCCGCTTTCTGGCTTTCCCCACCGGCCGTTCCAACGTCCGCCACGCTGGCTTTCCAGCATCCCGCCGGATGGAACGAGCGGCGTCATACCCAGCCGCCGGCAGCGGCACAAGCCGTCCCATGACGGCCGGGCCGCCGATACCGAGCGGCGTCACCCCAGCACACCGGGCGGTGCCGGACCACGCCCTGCCGCGCGGCGCGGCGGGACGTGGCCGAGCGGGCGATCAGCTCGCCGCCGCCCCGATCATGACGACCGCGGCGAGCCGCTCCGGTCCGGCCGTCGCGCGCGCGAGGCGGATCTCCCTGCGCAGCAATGTCAGCTTGTTCCTGTAGTCGAGGTAATCAGAGGCGAAGATGATATTGGCCTGGACCGTCGGGGCCGCACCCGCGCCCCACGCGAGCGCGGGGAGCTCGCCTAACCGGCCGATCGCACGCAGCGCGACTCGGTCCAACCGACGGTCCTTCGAGGTCCGCGCGAGGGTGGGGGCCACGGGCCGATGGCGCTCGTCCAGCGTGAACCGGACCGACACGATGCCGCCCGACGCGGGATCGTTCGTCCACAGCGGCTCGTGTTGTCGCAGCAGCTCCGCCTCGAGCCGCCGCGTCACCGCGGCGGCCCAGCGTTCGCGTGGCAGCTGGTCTCCCCTCACCGTCACCTCTCCCTGCGGCGGCTGCGCCGGGGCGGTCGACGGGAACGACGCACAGACCGCGGCGATCACTATCGAACAATGCTTCATGACGATCTCCAGTTCATGGATGATCGGCCAGGACGCGCGACCAGTTTCTGCGTGAACTCTAGACGCCTTGGTCGACAAGAAGCGGCGGTCGCTACGATCCCGCTCCTCTGCCCTTATAGCACGCCGGCGAGCACGATGAAAGAGAGTCCGGATCGGACCTTTCTGGCAGGATCGGTGTCGCTTTTCCTGACGCAGATGGGCGGACGCCCGCGCTCGCGACGGCTCCAACACTCGTGACAAGCTATTGATACTCGTTCGCACAAGCGATAGAGCCCAGATCGGAAGGGGTTCTCACATGCATTATCGTCTCGTCCGCGCCTTGCTCGCCGCCAGCGCGCTCTGCCCGCTCCCGGCGCTCGCCGCCGCGCCCGACTCGCCGCTCGTCCCCGCCGCGACCGACGCCGCCGTCGACTCCGCCGCCACCACCGCCGCCCCCGACCAGCAGCAGGTCGGCGACGACGTCGTCGTCACCGGGGTGCAGACGCGCGACATCGCCTCCTCCGCCACCAAGAGCAGCGCGCCGCTGGCGCAGACGCCGCAGTCGGTCAGCGTCGTCACCGCCGCGGACATCGCCGGGCTCGGGCTGCAGAACCTCAACCAGGCGCTGCGCTTCGTCGCCGGCGTCACGCCCGAGACGCGCGGCTCCAGCGCGGAGGTGTACGACCAGTTCAAGCTGCGCGGCTTCGACGCCGCGGTGTTCCTCGACGGGCTGCGCCAGTTCGGCAGCCCGACCGGCTATGTCTCGCCCCAGGTCGACGTGTCGCGGCTCGACCGGTTCGAGGTGCTCAAGGGGCCCGCCTCGGTGCTCTACGGCCAGTCCTCGCCGGGCGGGCTGGTGGCGCAGTCGAGCAAGCTGCCGGTCGACGCGCCGCTCTACGGCGCGGTCGCGGCGAGCTACGGCACCTTCGACCTCTACCGCGTCGACGCCGACATCGGCGGGCGCGCGGGCGAGAACGTGCTGTGGCGCGTCTACGGCAGCGTCAACGGCGCCGACACGCAGCAGCGCTTCAGCCGGCGCGAGCGCCAGACCATCTCGGGCGCGGTGACGCTCGGCGCGGGCGGCGCCACCACGCTGACGCTGCTGGGCAATTACTCGCACGATCCGCACAACGGCGCCTATGGCGTGTTCCCCGCGCTCGGCACGCTGATCGACAATCCCAACGGCCGGCTGTCGACTCGCTTCGACGGCGGCGAGGCGGGCAACCGCTGGCGCCGCGAGCAGGCGTCGGGCACCTATATCTTCCGCCACGACTTCGGCGGCGGATGGAGCTTCCGCGCCTCGGGCCGCTACCAGAACGTCACCGCGCGGCTGGGCTTGATCTACGTCAGCGGCGCGCCCGCGGACGCGGGGCTGCGCGTCTACAATCGCGCCTCCTATGCCACCGACGAGGAGCTCGACAACTGGACCTATGACAACCAGCTCAGCGGCGCCTTCCGCACCGGCCCGATCGAGCACCAGCTGCTGATCGGCGTCGACCGCCAGGTGGCGCACTCGACCGAGCTCTACGCCTTCGGCAGCGCGCCGGCGCTGGACGTCTATCAGCCGGTCTACGGCACGGTCGCGACGCCGCAGACCCCCGCGACGGTCCCCACCCCGTTCGGCGGCAATTACGACACGCGCCAGCGCCAGCAGGGCGTGTACGCGCAGGACCAGCTCTCGCTCGGCGCGCTGCGCGTGACGCTCGGCGGGCGGCAGGACTGGGCCTATGCGCGCGAGCGCACCCAGTCCGGGTCGACGCAACGCGACGAGAAGTTCACGTGGCGCGCCGCCGCGCTGTACACGCTGCCGTTCGGGCTGGCGCCGTACGTGAGCTATTCCACCTCGTTCCAGCCGCAGAGCGGCCAGGTGCTACGCGACGACGGCACGCCCGGCCTGCCCGACCCGTCGCTCGGCAAGCAGATCGAGGCGGGCGCCAAGTTCAGCGTGCCCGGCACGCCGATCCTGCTCAGCGCCGCCTGGTTCCGCATCGACCAGACCAACGTGCTGACCTCCACACCCGATTTCACCGTGTCGCGGCAGACCGGCGAGGTGCGCTCCACCGGCGTCGAGCTGGAGGGCTTCGCGCCGCTCGGCCACGGCTTCACGGTGCGCGGCGCCTTCAGCCACCAGCGCGTGCGCGTGACGAGCGACCCGCAGGATCCGTCGCGCGTCGGCCGCGGGCTGGAGACGGTCGGGCGCGGCGGCACCTCGGTCAACCTCGACTGGACCGCGCCCGGCGGCCCCTTCACCGGCCTGACGCTGGGCGGCGCGCTGCGCCACGCCGACGAGGCCTATGCCGGCGTCTATACGCCGAGCTTCGGCGAGGCGGCGGCGGGCCCGCGCAACAGCCCGGGCTATACCGTCTACGACGCGCTGGTGCGCTACGACCTCGGCGCCGCGGCGCCGGGGCTGCGTGGGCTGAGCCTGGCTGTCAACGCCACCAACATCTTCGACAAGAGCTATCTCACCTCCTGCTTCGCCAATTACCAATGGTGCTGGTACGGCAACCGCCGCACCGTGCAGGCGACGCTGGGGTGGAAGTTCTGACGGACTGAGTCATCAGGCGCTGAGATCCTCCCCGCACGGCGGGGAGGGGGACCGCCGCGCGCAGCGCGGTGGTGGAGGGGGGTGGCCGCGCAGCGCAGCGTTGGCAGGGGAGCCTCATCCACGAGGCGCTGCGCTCGCGGAAAGCCCCCTCCACCAGCCTGCGGCTGGTCCCCCTCCCCGCTTGGCGGGGAGGATTGAGTCCTCTCCGCCAAGCGGGGAGGATCGCACCTGCCCGCACCCGCTCCCCGCCCTCGCGCGTTGCGCCCTCCGCCACCATCGGAGACCCTCATGCGCTCGCTCCTCACCACCGTCGCGATCGGCCTCGGCGCCGGGCTTGTCGCCTCCTTCGCGATGGACCGGTTTCAGGCGGCCGCCGCCCCCGCGCTGGGGCAGAGCGGCGGCAACGACGATCCCGCCACGGTCAAGGCCGCCGACAGCGTCAGCCAGGTCGTCGAGGGGCGGCCGGTGACGCAGAAGCACCGCCGGCTCGCGGGGGGCGCGATGCACTATGGCGTCGGCGCCGCGCTCGGGATCGGCTATGTCGCCGCGGCGGAACGCTGGCCCGAGACCGCGACCGGCTTCGGCCTGCCGTTCGGCGCGATGACGATGCTGCTGCTCGACGACCTGCTCGTCCCCGCCGCTGGCTGGGGGCCGTGGCCCGAGGCGGAGGCGAAGGGCAATCTCTACACGCTGGCGTCGCACCTCGTCTTCGCCGCCACGGTGGAGGGTGTCCGCCGCGGCACCGACGCGCTGCTCGACCGCGACTGAGCGGGCGGACGGGCGGGCGAGACCGCGGCCAGATCCTGAAGGTGCGAGGCCGCGTCTTCGGCCTCTCCGTGCGATGTTCCCGCCCCACGCCACGCCGTTCGTGCTGGGGAGGCGCTGAGCCTGTCGGAGCGCCGTCTCGAAGCACATGCCGTCCCGCTTGTGGCGCCGCTTCGAGACTGAGCTTCGACGAGCTCAGCCGCTCCTCAGCGCGAACGGAAACGGGAGGATGCGAGCGGACGCCGCCCTCACCCGCCCCCACATCGGGTCGCCGCGCCCCCGCGCTACCTCGCCGTGACGCCGAACCGTCACGTCCGCGTCACCCCAGCGTCAAGCCGCGGAGACATGCGCGTAACACAGGCGGCGTAGAACGGGGCAGCGAGGGAGGGCTGCCATGCCGACGACGGTTCACTCGATCAGCGCGCTCACCGCGGGCCTGCCGCTGGGCGACATCGCCGATCTGTTCGACGCCGAGGGGCGGCCTCATCGGCCCGAGCACGTCACCGGCGCGCGCCGCCGCTACCGCACCGTGTGGATCAGCGACGTGCATCTCGGCACGCGCGGCTGCAACGCCGACATGCTGATCGACTTCCTCGACCATGTCGACAGCGCGACCATGTACCTGGTCGGCGACATCATCGACGGCTGGCAGCTCAAGAAGCGCTTCTACTGGCCCGCCGCGCACAATGACGTGATCTGGCGGCTGATGAAGCGCGCGCGCCGCGGCACGCGGATGGTCTATATCCCGGGCAACCACGACGAGATGTTCCGCCAGTTCGCCGGGCTCGACTTCGGCGGCATCCAGATCCGCCGCAAGGCGATCCACGAGACCGCCGACGGCCGCCGCCTGCTGGTGCTCCACGGCGACGAGTTCGACGCGATCACCTTGTCGCACCGCTGGCTCGCGCATGTCGGCGACGCGGCGTACACGATGCTGATGGCGCTCAACCGCTGGGTCAGCGCGGTGCGGCGACGCTGGGGCATGCCGTATTGGTCGCTCAGCAAGCACGCCAAGGCCAAGGTGAAGAACGCGGTGGCGTTCATCTCACGCTTCGAGGAGATCGTCGCCGAGGCGGCGGGCAGCCGCGGCGTGCAGGGCGTGGTGTGCGGCCATATCCACACCGCCGAGATGCGCGAGATCGCGGGCGTGGCCTATTACAACGACGGCGACTGGGTCGAGGGCTGCACCGCGCTGGTCGAGCATCACGACGGGCGGATGGAGATCCTCGACTGGGGCGAGGAGATGCGCCGGCGCGAGCAGCGCCCCGCGGTCGCGCTCGCCGCCCCGGTGCCCGCGCGCGCGGCGCTCGCCGCCTGAGCCGCGCGCGATGCGGATCGCGATCGTCACCGATGCCTGGGCGCCGCAGGTCAACGGCGTGGTGCGCACGCTGGAGGCGGTGATCGCCGAGCTGCGCGCGGGCGGGCACGAGGTGCTGGTGGTCTCGCCGAGCGGCGCGCCGTCGCTGCCCTGCCCGACCTATCCCGAGATCCGGCTCGCGCTGATGACCCCCGCGGCGGTGGGGCGGCGGATCACGGCGTTCGGCGCGGAGGCGGTGCATATCGCCACCGAGGGCCCGCTCGGCCTCTCGGCGCGGCGCTGGTGCCGCGCCCGGCGCCTGCCCTTCACCACCGCCTATCACACGCAATTCCCGGACTATGTCGCGGCGCGCACCGGCGCGGACCCGGAATGGGTGTGGCGCTACGTGCGCTGGTTCCACGATCCCGCGGCGGCGGTGCTCGTCTCCACCGCCACGATCGAGCGCACGCTGCGCACGCACGGGCTGACGCGGGTGAAGCGCTGGGGCCGCGGCGTCGGCCCGGCGTTCCGGCCCGAGGGCGCGGTGGCGCCGCGGATGGCGGCGGCGCGGGCGGCGGGCGGCGCGCCGGTGCTGCTCCACGTCGGCCGCGTCGCGGTGGAGAAGAACGTCGAGGCCTTCCTCGCCGCCGACGCGCCCGGCACGAAGGTGGTGGTGGGCGACGGCCCGGCGCGCGCCGCGCTCGAGCGCCGCTTCCCCGACGCCTTGTTCCTCGGCACGCTGTTCGGCGACGACCTCGCCGCGGCCTATCGCGCCGCCGACGTGCTGGTCTTCCCGAGCCGCACCGACACGTTCGGGCTGGTGATGATCGAGGCGCTGGCGTGCGGCACGCCGGTGGCGGCCTATCCGGTGCCCGGCCCAGTCGACGTGCTGGCCGCCGCCACCGGCGCGATGGCGGAGCGGCTGGAAGAGGCGATCGCGCGCGCGCTGACGCTCGACCGCGCCGCCTGCGCGGCGGCGGGGGCGGGCTTCACCTGGGCGGCGAGCGCGCGCCAGTTCCTCGACGCACTCGCGCCGTTCGGGGCGACGCTGCGGATGGTGGCGTAAGGTTCGATCCATCGACGCTGAAGCGTGTCGCGGCCACGCCGGAGCCCAGCGCTGCGAGAACGGCGTTCGCGGCACTGGACTGCTGCTGGGGCAGGCGCTGTCTCGGGTATCGAACGTGGCGGATCATGCTCCGGGCGAGCCGAGCGCGACGAGCCTATCGCCTATGGCTCCCCGCACGGCGCGGGCGGGTCGCCTCCGACCGCGCCGACGTCACCGCGCCTCCGTGCCGCCGTCACGCGGTCTCGCCGACCTTCGCGTCCGTCGCCGGCACGGACCGATCCTCGCGCAGCTCGGTGAGCGCCTGTCGCATGATCTGCCCGCCACCGGACAGCCCCAGCCCGGCGAGGATCGCCGCGACGGCGATGTCGGGCCAGGCCGTCCGCGTGCCGAACACGCCGAGCGCGGCCGCAACCACCGCGACGTTGCCGATCGCGTCGTTGCGCGAGCAGATCCACACCGAGCGGCGGTTGGCCTCGCCGTGGCGGTGGCGCCAGAGCAGTGCGGCGCAGAGCAGGTTGGCCACCAGCGCGAGCGCGCCGATCGCGCCCATCGTCTCGGCCTTCGGCAGCGTGCCGCGGAGCGCCATCCAGACGGTGCTGCCGAGGATCCAGGCGCCGAGCAGCAGCAGCGAGCCGCCCTTCGCCAGCGCCGCCCGCGCCCGCCAACGCGGCGCCGATCCCGCGACTCCCAGGCTGATCGCGTAATTCGCGGTGTCGCCGAGGAAGTCGAGCGCGTCCGCCCTGAGCGACACCGATCCCGCCGAGACCCCGGCCGCGATCTCGATCATGAACATGCCGGCGTTGAGCGCCAGCGCGATCCACAGCGCACGCCGCCACGGCCGGTCGTCCTGCCGCACCGCCGCCACCGCACATCCGCCGCAACAACCGCCCGCCATGTCGTCACCTCGTCTTCGTCCGGTGACGCTCCATCTAGGGTCTGTAGCAGCTACAGGGTCAAGCCATGTCCTACACGATCGGCGCGCTGGGCAAGGCCACCGACACCACGGTCGAGACGGTGCGTTACTATGAGCGGATCGGGCTCCTGCCGCGGCCGCCGCGCAGCGCCGGCAATTATCGCATCTACGGCACGGGAGCGCTCGGCCGCCTCTCCTTCATCCGCCGCGCGCGCGCGCTCGGCTTCTCGCTCGACCAGGTCCGCGCGCTGCTCGGCCTCGCCGACGACCGACGCAACGATTGCGCCGGGATCGACCGGATCGCGGACGAGCATCTGCGCGAGGTGGAACGGAAGATCGCCGATCTCATCGCACTGCGCCGCGAGCTCAAGGCCGTGATCGAGTCGTGCGGCGGCGGCACCGTCGCCGACTGTCGCATCATCGAGGCGCTCGCACCCTAGCGGGCTCGCCCGTCGCCACCTGGGGCCCGCCTCCACGCCCGCTTGCCCTCGCGCGCGCCAGGCACTAAGTCGTTCGGCAACAGGCGGCCGCTCCGGGAAGGGGCGGCCCTTTGCATTTATGGAGTATTCCGCATGGCCCAGCCGCTCATGCCCCACGCCACCGCTTCCTGGCTGGTCGACAACACCTCGCTCTCGTTCGAGCAGATCGCCGACTTCTGCGGGCTGCACATCCTCGAGGTCCAGGCGATCGCGGACGACACCGCCGCCACCAAGCTGACCGGGCGCGACCCCGTCCGCGCGCACGAGGTGACCCAGGAAGAGATCGACAAGGCGCAGGCCAGCCCCGCCTATCGCATGAAGATGACCAAGGGCCCCGACCAGGTACGCCGCACCAAGGGTCCGCGCTACACGCCGGTCAGCAAGCGCCAGGACAAGCCCGACGGCATCGCCTGGATCATCCGCAACCACCCCGAGATCAGCGACGGCGCGATCAGCAACCTGATCGGCACGACGCGCACCACCATCGCCGCGATCCGCGACCGCAGTCACTGGAACATCGGCAACATCACGCCGAAGGATCCGGTGACGCTCGGCCTCACCACGCAGCGCGAGCTCGACGCGGCGGTGGCCAAGGCGGCCAAGGCGGCGGGGATCGAGCAGCAGGCCAACGACCCGCGGCTCGACGGCGACCGCGAGGCGCTGATCGCCTCGCTCCGCGCCGAGCGCGAGCAGGCCGCACGCGACGCCGAGGCGGCCGAGGCGGGCGAGCTGCGCGGCCCGGTGTCGCCGTTCGAGGACCCGTTCCGCCGCTGAGTTGAGGCGGCAGGCCGGCGCGGTGATCCGGAGCGCTGCGCCCGCCGCCCCGCACCGGCGTCGCTGGTACCAAGGCGCTCACCGCTCCCCCCGTGCCGTCATCCTGAACTCGTTTCAGGATCCACTCGTCCGCACGCGCCCCCGCGAGTGCGTTCGACCTACCTCTTCCCGACTGTCAGCATGCTCCGGCGAACGCCGGAGCGCAGGGCCACCGATTTCAGCACGCGCGCACGGGTTAGCGCGGAGCGATCAGCCATCAGCAAGACGCGCGGCTGCCGCGGCGACGGACATGCTCGCGGCACCGTCGCTCGTGGCCATTACCGCCGGGATGCGCTGCCCGGTGGATCCTGGGACGAGCTCAGGATGACGGCAGGGGCAAGGGACATGCCCTCCCACCTCACGCTGGCAATCCCCCCGCCGCCGCCCCACATAGCGCGGCACATGAGCTACGCCCGTCGCCCGCAGCCGCAGATCGTCCGCGTCATCGACCTCGAGACCACCGGCTCCGCCCCGCCCGCGCACGCGGTGTGCGAGGTCGGCTGGCAGGACGTCGCGCTCGGCGCGGACGGGCGGTGGGAGCTGTACGGCGAGGGCGGCAACATCCTCGTCAACCCCGGCCGGCCGATGCCCGCGATCACCCAGGCGGTGCACCATATCCGCGACGAGGACGTCGCCGACGCGCCGTGGTGGCATGACGTCGCGCGGCAGGTGCTCGATCCCTATCCGCGCCGCGTCGCGCTGGCGGCGCACCGCTCGGCCTTCGAGGAGCAGTTCTGCACCCCCGCGCTGACCCATGGCGCCGACTGGATCTGCACCTGGAAGTGCGCGCTGCGGCTGTGGCCCGACAGCCCGAGCTTCTCCAACCAGGTACTGCGCTACTGGCGCAAGCCCGCCGGGCTGGAACATGAGCGAGGCCTGCCCGCGCACCGTGCCTTCCCCGACGCCTATGTCACCGCGCATCACCTGCGCGACCAGCTCAACGAGGCCTCGGTCGCGCAGCTGATCCAGTGGACCAGCGAGCCCGGGCTGCTGCCGCGCGTCCGCTACGGCCCCGACCGCGGCAAGGAGTGGCGCGAGATCGAGGAGGAGAGCCTGGTCAAGTTCCTCACCGACCGCGACCCCGACGTGCGCTACACCGCCGAGACCGAGATGGCGCGACGCCGCGGCGGCGGCCATGTCGGCCGCATGACGCCGCAGGAACTGCTGCTGTAGGTTCCTCCTCCCGTGCTCCTGCGCTCGCGAGCTCGGGGCCACGAAGCGCGCGCGGCGCGGGAGCACGACGCGGGTGGGACAGTGCCCCCCCCGGCTCCTCCCTTGCCTTTCGCGCGCGGCTGCGGGAACACCGGCGCGACACGACGGAGTCACGGATGCGCGGGCAGATACTCGGGGTCGACGTACGCAGCGGCGACGGGCTGGTCGCGGGCGAGGACGGCGAACGCTACACCTTCGCGCCCGAGGACTGGGCGCAGCACGGCGAGCCGATGCGCGGGCAGCTGGTCGACTTCGAGGCGGCGGCCGGGCGCGCGCGCAACGTCTTCCCGGTGCCGGTCGCGCCGGCCGCCGCGGCGCTGCCCGCCGCCGCTGCGCCGGCGCCGACCACCGACCGCAACAGATATATCGCCGCGGTACTGGCCTTCCTGTTCGGCATCTTCGGCATCCACCGCTTCTATCTCGGCCGGGTCACCTCGGGGATCATCATGGCGGTGCTGACCTTCACCGTGATCGGCGCGCTGGTGACGGTGCCGCTCTCGATCGTCGACATGGTGCGCTACCTCGTGATGTCCGACCGCGACTTCGCCGCGCGTTACGGGCGGTAGCGATAGGGCGGAAGAGCGGAGTTCTCCCGCCCCTTCAGGGGAGCGCCGGGGTGGGGCGCTTCCTCAAGCGAAGCATCCGCGGCGAGGCCCCACCCCGCCCTCCCCCGAAGGGGAGGGAGTTCTTCCCCTCCCCGCAACCCGCTGGCGCGGCGGCGGCAACGCGGCTAGGGCCGGCACCGTCCGAGCTTGAGGAGAGTTTCATGCGCCCCAGCGGCCGCACCCCCGACCAGATGCGCGCGATCACGATCGAGCCGCGCTTCACGCGCCACGCCGAGGGATCGGTGCTGATCGGCTTCGGCGACACCAAGGTGCTGGTCACCGCCTCGGTCGAGGAGCGCGTGCCGCCGTTCCTGCGCGGCAAGGGCCAGGGCTGGGTCACCGCCGAGTACGGCATGCTGCCGCGCGCCACGCACACGCGCAGCAGCCGCGAGGCCGCCAAGGGCAAGCAGTCGGGCCGCACCCAGGAGATCCAGCGGCTGATCGGCCGTAGCTTGCGCGCCGTCACCGACATGGCGCTGCTCGGCGAACGCCAGATCACGCTCGACTGCGACGTGATCCAGGCCGACGGCGGCACCCGCACCGCCTCGATCTCGGGCGCCTGGGTGGCGCTGCGGCTCGCGGTGGACGCACTGCTCCGCGACGGCAAGCTCGCCGCCGACCCGATCCGCCAGAAGGTGGCGGCGGTGTCGTGCGGCATCTACCAGGGCAACCCCGTGCTCGACCTCGATTACGACGAGGATTCGAACGCCGACGCCGACGCCAATTTCGTGCTGCTCGAGAACGGCCATATCGCCGAGGCGCAGGCCACCGCCGAGCACGCCACCTATGACGAGGAGGCGCTGCTCCGCCTGCTGCGGCTGGCGCGGATCGGCTGCACCGACATCTTCGCCGCGCAGGCGAAGGCGGTCGCGTGAGCGGCGAGGGGAAGGAGCCGCAGGCGATCCGCAAGCTCGCCCCGGGCAAGCTCGTGATCGCCAGCCACAACCAGGGCAAGGTGCGCGAGATCGCCGCCCTGCTCGAGGGGCGCGGGCTCGACGTCGTCTCCGCGGGCGAGCTCGACCTGCCCGAGCCCGAGGAGACCGGCACCACCTTCGTGATGAACGCCGAGCTCAAGGCGCGCGCCGCGGCGGACCTGTCGGGGCTGCCCGCGCTGGCCGACGACAGCGGGCTGTGCGTCGACGCGCTGAACGGTGATCCCGGCATCTTCTCGGCGCGCTGGGGCGGCGAGACCAAGGACTTCGGCCACGCGATGCGCCTGGTCGAGGACAAGCTCGCCGCGCTGCCCGACGCGCCGCGCACCGCGCATTTCGTCTGCGCGCTGGCGCTGGCCTGGCCCGACGGCCACGTCGAGTGGTTCGAGGGCCGCGTCGACGGGACGCTGGTGTGGCCGCCGCGCGGCGACAAGGGCCATGGCTACGACCCGGTGTTCCGCCCCGACGGGCACGACGCCACCTTCGGCGAGATGGACGAGCCGGCGAAGAACGAGATCAGCCATCGCGGCGACGCCTTCCGGCAGCTGGTCGCGGCGGTGTTCTGAGCCGGGCGACGCTCTTGCGCCGCTAGCGGGTCCCGACCCACGAGACCGCCCCGGCGCACGCCGGGGCTCAGGTGGGATGGCTTCGGCGGGACTCACGCACGTCCCCCGGCTGGACCCCGGCGTCCGCCGGGGTGGCGGCAGTGGGCTGAGTGGAGCTTCCTTCCGGCGCAGTGCCCCGACGGAGGCCGGGGCCCAGTCGGGAAGGCCGACGTGAGTTCCGCCAGCGTCTCTCACCTCGATCCGACAGACGCGCGGGTGGCGGCATCGGAGTGAGCGGAGCATCCCGCGCACCATGCTCCGGCGGGCGCCCGCGCCGGGTGACACGGCTCATGTTCGAGCCATCAGCCGCCCCCAACTGGGCCCCGGCCTTCGCCGGGGCACGAGCCTGCCGCCGCAGTTCACCGCCTCACCAAGCGGTTCGCCTCACCTCGGCACCCCGCCACATGCCCCTTCTCACGTCCGCGGCAACGCGTACGCCAGCGTGTAATCCCCGTACCGCGTCCCCAGCGCGCCGTGGCCGCCCGCGGTGATCACGACGTACTGCCGCCCGTCGCGCCCGCGATAGGTCATCGGCGTCGCCTGCGCGCCGGCGGGCAGTCGCGCCTTCCACACCACCTTGCCGGTGCTGAGATCGAAGGCGCGCAGATATTGGTCGGTGGTGGCGCCGATGAAGGCCAGCCCGCCCGCGGTGATGATCGAGCCGCCGAGGTTGGGCACGCCGGTCTTGAGCGGCACGCCGAGGTGCGAGCCGAACAGCCCGGTGTCGCGCGCGGTGCCCAGCACCTCGCGCCACAGCACCTTGCGCGTGCCGAGGTCGACCGCGGTGAGATGACCCCAGGGCGGCGCCACACAGGGCGCGCCGAAGATGCCGACCCACGCCTTGACCACCGCGACGTACGGCGTGTTGTACTGCGTCTGCAGCTGCGCCTGCATCGCGTTCTCGCCGCCCTGCTTCTGCTTCATCAGCTTCGCCGCGCGCGGGTCGTCGCGGCGCATCAGCCACAGCTTGAACGGCATCTCCATCGTGTTGACCGTCATCACCCCGCGCACCGGGTCAACCGCCGCGCCGCCCCAGTCGGTGACGCCGTCGAACGCCGGGTGGCCGATGATCGGCTTGAGCCCCATCGGCTGGTAGATGCCGGTGCCCTGCGCGCGGCGGATGTCGATGCGGCAGAAGAGCTGGTCGATCGGCGTCGCGCCCCAGGTCGCCACCTCGGTCGGCGCGGGCGGGGTGAAGCTCGGCATGCCGGTCGAGAAGGGCTGGGTCGGCGACACGCGCACGCCCGGCGTCGCGCCGTCGGTGCGCACCTTGCGCTCGGTGATCGCGGCGATCGGCGCGCCGGTCAGCCGGTTGAGAAAGAACACCTGCCCCATCTTGGTGGTCTGGATCAGCGCCGGAATCACCTGACCGTTCGGTGCGCGATAGTCGAACAGCGACGGGCCGATCGGCAGGTCCATGTCCCACATGTCGCGGTGAACCAGCTGGCGCACCCAGCGCAGCTTGCCCGTCTGCGCCTCGAGCGCGACGATCGCGCTGCCGAAGCGGTCGTCGAACGGGCGGCGGTAGCCGATCCAGTAATCGGGCGAGGCGTTGCCGGTGCCGAGATAGACCAGGCCGTTGTCGGGGTCGGCGGTGATCGCGCCCCACACGTTGGGCGTGCCGCGGGTATAGACCTGCCCGGCGGGCAGCGGCGCGATCGCGTCGGGCGAGCGGCCGACGTCCCACGCCCAGACCGGCGCGCCCGAGACCGGGTCGTAGGCGCGCACCACGCCCGAGGGAATGTCGCGGTTGACGTTGTCGGTGATGCGCTCGCCGATGATCAGCCGGCCGTTCACCACGACCGGCGGCGTGGTGCCGATCTGGTCGGAGGGCTTGGACACGCCCATGTTGGCGCGCATGTCGATCGCGCCGCCCTGGCCGAAGCTCGGGCACGGCCGGCCGGTGTCGGCGTCGAGCGCGACCAGCCGCGCGTCGAAGGTCGGCGCGAAGATGCGCCGCGGGCAGGCCGTGCCGGCGGGCGCCTCGAAATAGGTGACGCCGCGGCAGACCAGATAGTTGTTGCCCTCGACCTTGGCGGCCTCGTGCCAGCTCCACTTGGTCTTGCCCGTGGTGGCGTCGATCGCCTGGACGAAGGAGTGCGGCGTGCAGGTGTAGAGCGTGTCGCCGATGTGGATCGGGGTCGACTCGGAATGGTATTCGCGTTTGTGCTCGGTCGCCTCGGCGGGCATCGGCAGGTCGCCGGTGCGCTGCGTCCAGGCGAGCTGGAGCTGGGCGACATTCTGCGGCGTGATGTCGGCCAGCGCCGAGTAGCGCCGCCCCGCGGGCGTGCCGCCATAGTCGCGCCAGTCGGCGTCGGCCGCGCCGGTCGGTGCCGCGGCGAGGGTGGCACGCGGTGCGCTCCCCGGCGTCGCCCCCTGCGCGGCGACGTCCTGGTGGCCGAGCATCAGACCGAGCCCGGCGAGCGCGGCCACGCCCGCGGCCACCGCCGGCACCGCACGCGAGCGTGCGCGCGGCCCGCGCCGCCAGCCGGTCAGCAGCACCAGCGCGAGCAGCACGGTCGGCGCGACCAGCCGCGGGATCAGCTGCAGCCCGTCGAGCCCGACCTCCCACAGCGCCCACAGCAACGTGCCGACCCAGACCGCCACATAGAGCCAGCGCCCGGCGGGGTGGCCGCGCCCGAGCAACGCCCCGCTCGCCACCATCGCGATACCGGCGATGACGTAATACGGCGAGCCGCCGAGCGACGCGAGCACCCCGCCCGCGACCGCGAAGAACCCGCCGAGGATCGCGACGACCCATGCCAGCGCCACGGTGAGCAACCGCCCCATAACTCGCTTCCTCGTTGATCGAGAGCAAGAACGCGGCGGCGGACGAAAAGTAACGGGATGTTGCTGAGGGAGGGGCAATCTCACTAACTCATCTGCAATCCAGGCGCCTGGCGGGGGCGGGCCCCCTCCCCTTCCCCTGCCGTCATCCCGGACTAAGTCCGGGATCCACTGATCCGCTGGAGCAACGGGTGCGGAGTGAGCGGCACGGTGGATCCCGGACCCAGTCCGCGATGACGGAGAGAGTGCGGCGGGCTGATCTGAGCCAGGGACGTCCTTCTGCGCGCCCTTTCCGCGGACGCGGCGACGCCTCTTCCGTCGCGCGACTCCTTGCACCCGCCCGCGTCTTCGATGACAAAGCCGGCGATCCACCCGCCCCCGTCTCGCGCCGCCGCAGCTTCCCTCGCCACGTAGGCGCGCTATCTTGCCACCCGGTCAACGGAGTCGACGCCCATGGTCCCGCATCGCCGCTGAGGCGGCCCGGCCCGGCGGCGCGTGCCGCCCCCTTCTCTCCTGACCAGAGACCGACATGACACGATTGAACGACAAGACCTGCGTCGTCACCGGCGCGGCGCGCGGCATCGGCCGCGCCATCGCCGCGCGCTTCCACGCCGAGGGCGCGCGCGTGATCCTCACCGACCTGGACGCGCCCGCCGGCGCCGATGCCGCCGCCGCGGTCGGCTGTAGCTTCCGCGCGCTCGACGTGCGCGAGGAGGGCGACTGGGCGCGGCTCGCGCGCGACCTTCCCGCGCTCGACGTGCTGGTCAACAACGCGGGCGTGACCGGCTTCGAGGCGGGTGCCGTCGCGCACGACCCCGAACATGCCACGCTGGCGGACTGGCGCGCGGTCCACCGCGTCAACCTCGACGGGACCTTCCTCGGCTGCCGCTACGCGATCGGCGCGATGAAGGCGGCGGGCCGCGGCGCGATCATCAACGTCTCGTCGCGCTCGGGGATGGTAGGGGTGCCCGGCGCTGCCGCCTATGCCGCGTCCAAGGCGGCGGTGCGCAACCACAGCAAGAGCGTCGCGCTCTACTGCGCGCAGCAGGGCTGGGCGATCCGCTGCAACTCGATCCACCCCGGTGCGATCCTCACCCCGATGTGGGAGCCGATGCTGGGCGAGGGACCGGCGCGCGCAGAGCGGATGCGCGCGCTGGTGGCGGACACGCCCTTGCGCCGCTTCGGTCAGGCCGAAGAGGTCGCCGCGGTGGCGGTGATGCTTGCCTCCGACGAGGCGACCTATCTCACCGGCGCCGAGCTGACGATCGACGGCGGGCTGCTCGCCGGCTCGGCGGCGGCGCCGGGCTAGCGCGCGGCGGGCTCCGGTGGCGCCGCCTCAATAGGCCGTCTCGCCGATCGTCTCGCCCGCGGGGGCGTAGCGGCAGACGAGCACGTCGTCGCGCCGCCCCGCCGCCAGCGCGCAGCCGAGCCGCGCGGTGCCGCGCCACACGATCTGCGCGTAATGCACCGCGTCCTGCCAGCGCCCGGTGCGGCTGAAGCGCGGCGACGGCGCGTTGACATAGGCCCGGCGCTCGTCGAGCCACCAGCGCACCATCTCGGCATAGGCGTAGGCGTCGCGCGTGCCGGCGAACAGGTTCTCGCCCTGGCGCTGGCGGCCACGCGGCTGCGCGGCGTGGGCGAAGCGGCCGGTGCGCGCCAGCTCGCGGGCATACGCCTCGGCGGCGCGCGCGAGCGTCTCGTCCCAGGCGAGCGGCGGCAGCGCCAGCTCGGCGCGGGCGCGATTGTGCTCGTCGAGCATCGCCTGGCGCAGCAGCAGCGGGCCGCGCGGGGCGGGATCGATCCGCTGGCGCCACTCGGTCGCGCCGGCGCGCGGCGGCGGCGCGAGTCGCGACGGCTCGGCGCGGGCGGGGAGGTCGACGGAGGAGCGCGCGAGCAGCGCGGCGGCGAGCAGGACGACGGTTCGTTGCGAGGACACAACGAGCGCTCCTAGCGCCCGCGACTCGCGGTGCAAGGCGGGGTCGCAACGGCGCGCGGCGCTCGGCTGTGCTGGAGCGGGACGGGGGTGGTGGGCCGTCTTGCCCATGGCGCCTGCGCGCAGGGGTCCACGGCGGCGTGGCGAGCGCCGTGCGGTCTCTCTCCGCGACCATTCGCCTATGGTCGCCTGCCCCGTCCTTCCTGCCCGCGGCTTCAGGAGCTCGCCGTCCGCGAAGGTTCACCGGCCTTGCCGCACGCAGTATCGTCACCCGATCAGCCGCGGCACGGAGACGCGGGGCGGTAGCCCGGCGCGCGCGCGGCGCAGCGTCGCGGGCGCCTCCACCAGCGGGGCCGCGCCCGCCAGCGCCTCCCGCAGCTTGAAGTCGCGCGGGATCGCGCGGACGGCCTCGGCGTCGCTGGTGAAATCGGGCGCGATCACGTCGAAGGCGGCGATCAGCTCGGCGAGCGACTCCGGCGGCAGCGCGTGGAGCGTCGCCGCGAGCCGCCGCATCCCCTCGTCGTCGACGCCGGGCTCGATCTCCTCGTCACCGAAACGCTCGAGCAGCAAGGTGAAGACCGTCACGATACGCGCCGCCACCGCCGCGATCGGGGAGATACCGGCGGCTTGGCAGACTGCGCGCTGGCGAACGATGTTCGCCTCGATTCGTTGCGGTAGCTCCGATTGGTCCTGGAGCCCATGACTCTCCGATATGTCACGGACGATCGAGGCCTCTTCGCCGTCCAGCGTGTCGGCGACGGCATCGAACGCGGCGATCAACGAAGGGAGCTGCTCCAGTCCCACATGGTCGAGGGCATCTCCTGTATATTCTCCGAGGCTGACGTTGGCGTCGAGATCCAGCAGTTCTTCACCAATCTGCTCGATGAAGATGTAAACCGTCGCGTAGATGCGGGCGAGATCCATTATCGTCATGGTTACACAATCCTCACGCTTATCCTTCTCGTTCCAACCTTCCTTATCATTCTTCTCGCGATCGCCGCGCGCTTCGCATCCTCCACTTCCCAGACGGCGTGTCCTCCGCCGATATCATCCCGTCGATCATCGCAGCCACACCCGCGTTGGTCTGCGCGATCGTGATCAGTGGATTGGTGGTAAGCGCGGCTTTGAGGCCGGCGGCGCTGCTCCTCCCGACATCGGCTACGCCCTCCCCGACACCCGCGGCGAAGTCGACCGCCGCCGCCGCCGGATCGTGCGGCTGAGCCGCCAGTGCACGCAGATACTGCTGATATCGCGCCTCGATCGCGGCGCGATTGTCTGACCGGTCGCCATGACGCGAGAGCTGCTCGGCGCGCCACGCCTCAGCCTCCGCCCGCGTGCGAACCGGCGGCAGCTCCCGATCCTCGGTGAGCGCGATCTTCGTGCCGCCGTCACCACCTGGATTCGACGTGAAGCGGCCGTCACGTGGATCATGCCACGGATTGAACTTTAACTCGACGCCGTCCTCGCGGAGCGTCGGCAGCCTCCCGGTGCGCAGCCAGATCGAGAATACGCGCCGTCGTTCCGCGGGATCCAAGCCCGCGGGTAGATATGCTCTGGGCATGTTCATCGTGTCGCTCCGCCGTAGACGCGGCGAGAACATTTGAGCAACATTCTCCAACAAGGCAATCCGGTGCCGCCGCGCGATCACCGCCGCGGGTCAGCGTGCGCGGCGCGCGCGTTGACCCAGGGTGACGCGTCGGAACACCCGCCGCGACGGAGCAGATAAGAGCCGCCGTTTCGGCTCGGTCGCACGACGGCGATCTGGATCGGTCCGGGCTCGTCCCGAAGGTCGCCTCGATCGCGCGCCGCGCGCGCGGCAACTGCGTCCATCCGCCGCCGCGGGTCACCGCGGTGGGGCGTAGATCAGCTCTGCGGGAAATGGTGCCCAGAAGAGGACTCGAACCTCCACGACCTTGCGATCGCCAGCACCTGAAGCTGGTGCGTCTACCAATTCCGCCATCTGGGCACGGGGTAGGCCGGCGCCTCTAGGGGGTGGTCGGCGCCCTTGTCAACACGCATTTTCACGATCCTCGCCGCACTGCCGCATCCGGCCTTGTCATCGGCGGGCGCGGCGGGCAGAGCGGCGCGCGTAGCGGAAAGGCGTTCGAGATGAAGGACGGCATGAACGACAGACTGGTCACGCTGATCGGCGGCGGGGGGTTCCTCGGCCGCTATGTCGCGCAGGCCCTGCTCAAGACCGGCGCGCGCGTCCGCGTGGCGCAGCGCGACCCGCGCCAGGCGTTCTTCATCAAGCCGCTCGGCGGGCTGGGGCAGACCCAGTTCGTCGCCGCCGACATCGCGCGGCCCGAGACGATCCAGCGCGCGGTCGCGGGCGCGGACGCGGTGGTCAACCTGGTCGGCACCTTCGCGGGCAACCTCCAGCGCGTCCACGTCGACGGCGCGCGCATCGTCGCCGAGGCGGCGCGCGACGCGGGGGCCGCGCTGGTCCATGTCTCCGCGATCGGCGCCGACGCCGGCGGCGACTCGGTCTACGCGCGCACCAAGGGCGCGGGCGAGCAGGCGGTGCGGCAGGCTGATCCGTCCGCGACGATCCTGCGCCCGTCCACCGTGTTCGGGCGCGAGGACCAGTTCCTCAACCGCTTCGCCGGGATGATCGCGCGGCTGCCGGTGGTGCCGGTGCTGCGCCCCGCGGCGCGCTTCCAGCCGGTCTATGTCGTCGACGTCGCGCAGGCGGTGTTCGCCGCCATCGCGGACCGCGACGCGCACGCCGGCCACACCTACGAGCTGGGCGGTCCCGAGGTGCTGACGATGCTCGAGCTCAACCGCCGCGTCGCCGAGCATATCGGCCGCCGCCCGCACTTCGTGACCGTGCCCGACGGCGCGGGCGCCTTGCTCGCCGCGCTGCCGCTGACGCCGATCTCGGGCGACCAGTGGAAGCTGCTCGGCCACGACAGCGTCGTCGGCCAGGGCGCCGAGGGGCTGGCCGCGCTCGGCGTCGAGCCGACCCCGATCGACGCGGTCGCGCCCAACTGGCTGGTGCGCTACCGCAAGGCGGGGCGCTTCAGCATGATCAACCAGACCGCGGGCTGATCGGCGCGCGGGAGACGCGCCGGTGAGCTCGGGGGGGAGAAAGACATTGAACGACCTGCTGATCACCATCCTCCTCGGCATCGTCGAGGGGGTCACCGAGTTCCTGCCCGTCTCCTCCACCGGGCATCTCGTGCTCGCCGGCGCGCTGCTGGGGCTGAAGGAGGCCGACGCCACCTTCGACATCGTCATCCAGCTGGGCGCGATCCTGGCGGTGATCGTGCTGTTCTGGCGGCGCTTCCTCAAGGTCGGCGAGGGGCTGCTGCGGCGCGATCCCGGCGCGATCCGCTTCACCCGCAACGTGCTGCTCGGCTTCCTGCCCTCCGCCGTCGTCGGCGCGATCGCTTATTCCTCGATCCGCAAGGTGCTCGAGGCGCCCGGCATCGGGCCGACCGTGGTGGCGGTGGCGCTGATCGTCGGCGGTCTCGCGATCCTGTTCATCGAGCGCACCGTCCCCCCCGCCCCCAAGAGCGAGGTGGAGACGATGTCGTGGCGCGTCGCGCTCGGCATCGGGGTCGTCCAGTGCATCTCGATGATCCCGGGCGTCAGCCGCTCGGGCGCGACGATCATGGGCGCGCGCGCGATGCGCGTCGACCAGGAGACCGCCGCCGAGTACAGCTTCTTCCTCGCCATCCCGACGATGCTCGGCGCCACCACGCTGGCTTTGTGGAAGAGCCGCGACCTGCCCGGCCACGTCGATTACGGCGCGATCGCGATCGGCTTCGTCGTCGCCTTCGTCGTCGCGCTGCTGGTGATCCGCTGGTTCATGGGCGTGGTGACGAAGCACGGTTTCGCACCCTTCGCCTGGTACCGCATCGGTGCGGGCACGCTCGCGCTCATCCTGCTCGCGATGCATTGAGCCGAAGCGGACCTTCTTCTCACGTCCAAGTGGAAGGACGCTGCGTGAGCACGCAACAATCGAAGTTTTTTCGGCAGCTTTGCTGACGTATCGGCCAGAAAGTGCGTGACTCACCTATGTCGGTGTGAGACGTCGGCTGTCGGAGGACACCGATGGCCGACATGCTCAAGTTCGTGGATCGCGCGCAATCCTATCCCGCCAAGCGCGGGGCGGCCGATCGCGCCGACGATTTCCGCGAGATCGCCGAGCGCTACGCCACCCCCGCGGCGGAGGACCAGGCGGGGCGCTGCTCGCAGTGCGGCGTGCCCTATTGCTCGGTCCACTGCCCGCTCCACAACCATATCCCCGACTGGCTGCGGCTCACCGCCGAGGGCCGGCTGCGCGAGGCCTATGAGCTGAGCAACGCCACCTCGACGATGCCCGAGATCTGCGGCCGCATCTGCCCGCAGGACCGGCTGTGCGAGGGCAATTGCGTGATCGAGTTCAGCGGCCACGGCGCGGTGACGATCGGCTCGGTCGAGAAGTTCATCACCGATACCGCCTGGGAGGAGGGCTGGGTCGAGCCGCTCGTCCCGGGCCCCGCGCGCGGCCAGTCGGTCGGCGTGATCGGCGCGGGTCCGGCCGGGCTCACCGCGGCGGAATATCTGCGCGGCCACGGCTATGAGGTCCACGTCTACGACCGCCATGACCGCGCCGGCGGGCTGCTGACCTACGGCATCCCCGGCTTCAAGCTGGAGAAGCCCGTGGTCATGCGCCGGGTCGAGCGGCTCAAGGCGGGCGGGATCGTCTTCCACGAGGGCTTCGAGGTTGGCCGCGACGCCACGCTCGACGAGCTGCGCGCGCGCCACGATTCGCTGCTGATCGCGACCGGCGTCTACCAGGCGCGCGCGATCGACCTCGCCGGCAACGAGCTGGGCGGGGTCGTGCCCGCGCTCGACTTCCTCACCGCGTCGAACCGCAAGGGCTTCGGCGACCACGTCCCCGCCTTCGAGGACGGCTCGCTCAACGCCGCCGGGCGCGACGTGGTGGTGATCGGCGGCGGCGACACCGCGATGGACTGCGTCCGCACCGCGATCCGCCAGGGCGCCACCAGCGTGAAGTGCCTCTACCGCCGCGACCGCGCCAACATGCCGGGCTCGCAGCGCGAGGTCGCCAACGCCGAGGAAGAGGGCGTCGAGTTCGTCTGGCTCGCCGCGCCGGCCAAGTTCACGGGCGCGGAGGGCAAGGTCGGCGCGGTCGAGGTCAACCGCATGCGGCTCGGCGCGCCCGACGCGAGCGGGCGGCGCGCCCCCGAGGTCGCCCCCGGCGGCGCCGAGACGATGAAGGCGGACCTGGTCATCAAGGCGCTCGGCTTCGATGCCGAGGAGCTGCCGCGGCTGTGGGACGCGGCCGAGCTGGGCGTGACCCGCTGGGGCACGGTGCTGGTCGACTCCAAGACGCTGATGACCAGCCTCGACGGCGTGTTCGCGGCGGGCGACATCGTCCGCGGCGCCAGCCTGGTGGTGTGGGCGATCCGCGACGGCCGCGACGTGGCGGCGACGATGCACCAGTATCTGAAGGCGAAGGCGAAGAGCGAGAAGGTCGCGGCGTGATCGCGCGGCCCGTTCTCCTCGCCGCACTGGCGCTGGCCGCCGCGCCGGCCGCGGCGCAGACCGGCGCGCCCGGCCCGGCCGCCATCGCCGCGCCCGAACCGGCTCGGCTCGCCGCCGCGCGGCGCGTGCTCGACCGGCTGATGCCGCCCGCGACCCGCGCGGCGACGGTCTCCGCGATGGTCGCGCCGATGATGGCGAACATGCGCGAGGGCATGGCGCAGAGCCCGCAGCTGGGTGCCATGCTGCGGGAGAACGCCAAGATGAAGGCGGTGTTCGATCGCTTCATGGACGCGCAGGAGCAGCGCTCGCTGGCGCTGATCCGTGACTCGATGCCGGGGATGGTGGAAGCGATGGCGCGCGCCTATGCGCGCCGCTTCGACGTGACGCAGCTCGGCGAGATCGAGCGCTTCTTCGCCACGCCGACCGGCGCCGCCTATGCCCAGACGTCGATGTCGGTCATGAGCGATCCCGACGTCGCCGCCTTCCAGCGCCAGATGATGACGGACGCGATGCGCCAGGCACAGGCGAGCACCGGCGATCTCGCCAGGGAGATCGCGGCGGTGCAGGCGGAGGCGCGGCAGTGACGCGGCGCGCGCGATGAGGCTGCCGCCCGACTATGTCGCCGCGATCAAGGAAGCCGCGCGCGAGGCGTTCGGCGAGGGCGCGGTGGTGCGCCTGTTCGGCAGCCGCGTGCGCGACGATCGGCGCGGCGGCGACATCGACCTGCACTTCGAAGTCGATCCCGGTCGCGGCACCGACGCCGAACTCGACCGCTTCGAGGACAAGCTGTTCCAGCGCATCGAGCCGCAGCGCGTCGACAAGGTCTTCAGCGTGCGCGGTGAGCCGCTCGGCCCGTTCGAGCAGATCGCCTATCGCGATGGGGTGGTGCTGTGACCGCGCCGGAGGGCGTCCTGCTCACGAAGCTGACGACCGCGCTCGACTCGGTGCTGCGCGGTGCGGACGTCGCTGCCCGCATCCTCGGTACGTTGCCCGAGACGGCCGTCGACTTCGCGGCACTCGATGACCTGCGCGCCACAGGCGCGCGCGCCCTGCTCAAGGCGGTAGAACAGGCGCAGGATCTGCTCGCCCGCATCTTTCGGACGTATCTGATCGCCGAACAGATCGACATCTCCGAGATGACCGCGCGCGACATCGCGAACCGTATGGAAAAGTACGGGATGCTCGCCGATGCGGCGGCCTGGTCCGGGCTCGTGCGGCTGCGCCACCGCTTGGCGCATGAATATCCCGTCAGCCCCACCGAACAGCGTGAACGCGTCTTCGATGCGCTGGCGGCGGTGCCGCTGCTCCGCTCCATCCGCGATGGTCTTCTACCGACGCTTCATACCAAGGGTTATTTGGCATGACCGATCCCCGCACCCACCTCGCCACGCACGGCATGTACCGCCCCGAGTTCGAGGGTGACGCGTGCGGCGTCGGCCTCGTCGCCGCCACCGACGGGCGCGCCTCGCGCCGCGTCGTCCAGTCCGCGATCGACGCGCTCAAGGCGGTGTGGCACCGCGGCGCGGTCGACGCCGACGGCAAGACCGGCGACGGCGCGGGCCTCCACGTCGACCTGCCGGTGCGCTTCTTCGACGATTGCGTCGCCGCCAGCGGGCACAAGCTGCTCCCCAACCGCCTCGCCGTCGGCATGGTGTTCCTGCCGCGCACCGATCTCGGCGCGCAGGAGACCTGCCGCACCATCGTCGAGAGCGCGATCATCGAGGCGGGCTATACCATCTACGGCTGGCGCCAGGTGCCGGTCGACGTGTCGGTGATCGGGCTCAAGGCGCAGTCCACGCGCCCCGAGATCGAGCAGATCATGATCGCCGGCCCGCTGCCGGACCAGGTCTCGGCCGAGGAGTTCGAGAAGAACCTGTATCTCGTCCGCCGCCGCATCGAGAAGCGCGTGATCGCGGCGCAGATCCAGGGCTTCTACGTCTGCTCGCTGAGCTGCCGCTCGATTATCTACAAGGGGCTGTTCCTCGCCGAGAGCCTGTCGGTCTTCTACCCCGACCTGCAGGACCAGCGCTTCGAGAGCCGCGTCGCGATCTTCCACCAGCGCTATTCCACCAACACCTTCCCGCAATGGTGGCTGGCGCAGCCGTTCCGCTGCCTCGCCCACAACGGCGAGATCAACACCGTGCGCGGCAACAAGAACTGGATGCTCAGCCACGAGATCCGCATGGCCTCGATCGCGTTCGGCGAGCATTCGGAGGACATCAAGCCGGTGATCCCCGCCGGCGCGTCCGACACCGCCGCGCTCGACGCCACCTTCGAGGCGATCTGCCGCTCGGGCCGCGACGCGCCCACCGCCAAGCTGATGCTGGTGCCCGAGGCCTATTCGGACGACATGCCACCCGCGCACCACGCGATGTACCAATATCTCGCCTCGGTGATGGAGCCGTGGGACGGCCCCGCCGCGCTGGCGATGACCGACGGGCGCTGGGCGGTCGGCGGGGTCGACCGCAACGCGCTGCGCCCGCTGCGCTTCACCGAGACCGCCGACGGGCTGCTGATCGTCGGCTCGGAGGCGGGCATGGTGGTGGTGCCCGAGAGCACGGTGATCGCCAAGGGCCGGCTGGGGCCGGGGCAGATGATCGCGGTCGACCTGCACGAGGGCCGCGTGCTGCGCGACCGCGAGGTGAAGGACCGGATCGCCGCCGAGCAGGATTATGCCGCGATGATCGGTGAGTTCTCCACCATGGCCGACCTGCCCCCCGCCCCGGTCGACACGCTGACGCGCTACGCCCGCGCCGACCTCACGCGGCGCCAGGTCGCCGCCGGCCAGACGATCGAGGACATGGAGCTGATCCTGTCGCCGATGGTGGAGAGCGGCAAGGAAGCGATCGGCTCGATGGGGGACGACACGCCGCTCGCGGTGATCTCGGACAAGCCGCGCCTGATCAGCCAATTCTTCCGCCAGAACTTCAGCCAGGTGACCAACCCGCCGATCGATCCCTTGCGCGAGCGGTACGTGATGTCGCTGCGCACGCGCTTCGGCAACCTCGCCAACATCCTCGACACCGAGGACCGGCGCGAGCGCGTGCTGGTGCTCGACAGCCCGGTGCTGACCTCGACCGACTGGGCGCGGCTCAAGGGCTATTTCGGCCAGGCCGCGGCCGACATCGACTGCACCTTCGAGGCGGGCGGCGGCCCCGAGAAGCTGCGCGCCGCGATCCAGCGCATCCGCAACCAGGCCGAGCAGGCGGTGCGCGAGGGCAAGAGCGAGCTGTTCCTCACCGACGAGCATATCAGCGAGGACCGCGTCGCGATCCCGGGCGTGCTCGCCGCCGCGGCGGTGCACACGCACCTCGTCCGCCGCGGCCTGCGCTCCTACGCCTCGGTCAACGTGCGCGCGGCCGAGTGCCTCGACACGCATTATTACGCGGTGCTGATCGGCGTCGGCGCCACCACGGTGAACGCCTATCTCGCCGAGGCCGCGATCGCCGACCGCCACGCCCGCGGGCTGTTCGGCAAACTCTCGCTCGAGGACTGCCTCGCGCGGCACAAGAAGGCGATCGAGGAGGGCCTGCTCAAGATTCTCAGCAAGATGGGGATCTCGGTGATCTCCAGCTATCGCGGCGGCTACAACTTCGAGGCGGTCGGGCTCAGCCGCAGCCTCGTCAACGACCTGTTCCCGGGCATGCCGGCCAAGATCTCGGGCGAGGGCTATGCCTCGCTCCACGTCAACGCCACCGAGCGTCACGAGGCGGCGTACGATCAGGCGGTGGCGACGCTGCCGATCGGCGGCTTCTACCGCCAGCGCCACAGCGGCGAGGCGCATGCCTATTCGGCGCAGCTGATGCACCTGCTGCAGACCGCGGTGGCGACCGACAGCTACTCGAGCTACCTGCAATTCTCGCGCGGGGTGGCCGACCTGCCGCCGATCTACCTGCGCGACCTGCTCCAGTTCAACTTCCCCAACGAAGGCGTGCCGGTCGACCAGGTCGAGGCGATCACCGAGATCCGCAAGCGCTTCGTCACCCCGGGCATGTCGCTCGGCGCACTCTCGCCCGAGGCGCACGAGACGCTGGCGATCGCGATGAACCGGATCGGCGCCAAGGCGGTGTCGGGCGAGGGCGGCGAGGACAAGGCGCGCTACACGCCCTATGCCAACGGCGACAACGCCAACTCGGTGATCAAGCAGATCGCCAGCGGGCGCTTCGGCGTGACGGCCGAGTATCTCAACGCCTGCGACGAGATCGAGATTAAGGTCGCGCAGGGCGCCAAGCCCGGCGAGGGTGGCCAGCTGCCCGGCTTCAAGGTGACCGAGTTCATCGCCAAGCTGCGCCACGCCACCCCGGGCGTGACGCTGATCAGCCCGCCGCCGCACCACGACATCTACTCGATCGAGGACCTGGCGCAGCTGATCTACGACCTCAAGCAGATCAACCCGCGCGCGCGCGTCTGCGTCAAGCTGGTCAGCTCGGCGGGGATCGGCACGGTCGCGGCGGGCGTGGCCAAGGCGCACGCCGACGTCATCCTCGTCTCGGGCCATGTCGGCGGCACCGGCGCTTCCCCGCAGACCAGCATCAAATACGCCGGCACGCCGTGGGAGATGGGGCTCTCCGAGGTCAACCAGGTGCTCACGCTCAACGGGCTGCGCGGGCGGATCAAACTGCGCGCCGACGGCGGGCTCAAGACCGGGCGCGACATCGTCGTCGCCGCGATCCTGGGCGCGGAGGAGTTCGGCATCGGCACGCTCAGCCTGGTGGCGATGGGTTGCATCATGGTGCGCCAGTGCCACTCGAACACCTGCCCGGTCGGCGTCTGCACGCAGGACGAGGCGCTGCGGCAGAAGTTCGTCGGCACGCCCGAGAAGGTGATCAACCTGATGACCTTCATCGCCGAGGAGGTGCGCGACATCCTCGCCCGGCTCGGCGTGCGCAGCCTCGACGAGGTGATCGGCCGCACCGAGCTGCTGCGCCAGGTCAGCCGCGGCGCCGAGCATCTCGACGACCTCGACCTCAACCCGATCCTCGCCAAGGTCGACGCCACCGACGCCGAGCGCCGCTTCTCGCTCAGCACCTTCCGCAACGAGGTGCCCGACAGCCTCGACGCGCAGATCATCAAGGACGGCGCGCCGGTCTTCTCGCGCGGCGAGAAGATGCAGCTCACCTACTCGGTGCGCAACACCCACCGCGCGGTCGGCACGCGCCTCTCCAGCGAGATCACGCGCAAGTTCGGCATGTCGACGCTGGCGGACGGGCACGTGACGATCCGGCTGCGCGGCTCGGCGGGCCAGTCGCTCGGCGCTTTCCTGTGCCGCGGCATCACGCTGGAGGTGTTCGGCGACGCCAACGACTATGTCGGCAAGGGGCTGTCGGGCGGCACGATCATCGTCCGCCCGGCGGTGTCCTCGCCGCTGCGCAGCCAGGAGAACACCATCCTGGGCAACACCGTGCTGTACGGCGCCACCTCGGGCAAGCTGTTCGCGGCGGGCCAGGCCGGGGAGCGGTTCGCGGTGCGCAACTCGGGCGCGACCGTGGTGGTGGAGGGCTGCGGCGCCAACGGCTGCGAATATATGACCGGCGGCACGGCGGTGGTGCTGGGCGCGGTCGGCGCGAACTTCGGCGCGGGTATGACCGGGGGCATGGCGTTCGTCTACGACGCCGACGGCAGCTTCGCGCGCTCCGCCAACCCCGAGAACATCACGTGGCAGCGCGTCGCCGCGGCGCACTGGGAGGAGCAGCTGCGCTCGCTCATCGCCGAGCATGCGGTCGCGACCGACAGCCGCTGGTCGCGCGGGCTGCTCGACGACTGGGAGCGCACGATCGCCTCGATCTGGCAGGTGGTGCCGCGCGAGATGCTCACCCGGCTGGCGCACCCGCTCGACGACGCGGAGACGCTGGTGGCGGCGGAGTGATCTTCCCTTCTCGTGACGGGATACGGGGTGAAGTGAAGTCCCCTCGCGGACGCGGCGCCTGAGGAGGCGCCATACCTCACCCCCTCCCTCACGGGGATCGCTGCACCTTTCGGTCCTGTGCTCCGGCGAAAGCTGGAGCGCAGCATCGCACACACCGCCCGGAGCCGTTCTGCTTGCCCCTGGGTCCCCGCGTTCGCCGCAACACGGCCACCGAACCCGCACGTCGGGCGATCTCGCCACGAGCTCCTGAGGGGCGGGAGAGAATAGTGCCGTGACGCTCCTCCCCTCTCGGCGGAGCGGTCCTACTCGATCCGGAACGCGCGGAACGGCGAGCCCTTCTTCAGCGGCACCGGCACCAGCCAGTCGAACCGCTCGCCGCGCGCCAGCCGCGCGTAGAAGCCGCCCGGCGCCTTAGCGCGATAGTTGGTCGATTCCGCCATGTCCGGGCACACCAGCAGCAAGGTCGCGCCGTGGCGCTTCATGATCGCGCGCGCCTGCTCGGGCGTGCCCTTGAAGGCGTGGTGGACGTCGAGGATCGCGTCACCGTTGCGGTGGTACGGCCCGGCGATCGCGTCGTGGTGGGTCAGCGTGATCAGCCGCGGGCCGATGTCGACGAAGGTGAAGATAGTCTGGCGCGGCAGCCGGTCGAGCGGCGCCATCGCGGGGATCGTCATGCACCGCCCGGTCGCCTTGTTGACGCGGCGGACATAGGCGCTGGGCCGGTCGATCTGGAACCAGTCGATCGCCAGCTGGGTGAAGCTGCCCGACACCAGCACGAACACCGCCACCGCCGCGAACGCCTTCGCCGGCCAGAAGCGCGGCGCCAGCAGCCAGGGCAGCGTCGCCCACGCCAGCCCCGCCGCGCCGGGGATGGCGAGCAGCTGCGCCGCCGGACCGGCGCGCGCCTGCCACAGCAGCATCAGCGCGGCGAAGGCGCCGAACAGCGCGACCGCGGCCCAGCCGCGCAGAGCGGGCGTGCGCCGCGCGCGCCATGTCGCCAGCAGCGCGCCGATCAGCCCGATGATCGGCAGCGTCACGATCGGCAGCGCGATGCGCAGCGGGTGGCGGTAGATCGGCTTGGCCTCGCGCACATTGGCGAGCCAGGTGGTGTAGAGCTCGTCCGACACCTGCTCGGGCCGGCCGAGGCATTGCGGGAAGGCGAGCGCGAAGAACGCCGCGACCGCCGCGCCCGCCGCCAGCGCCAGCACCAGCCGCACCGCCGGCTTCTTCGGGTCGGCCAGCGCGAGCAGCAACAGCAGCCCGCCCGCCAGCACCACCACCGACAGCCACACCGGGGTGAGCGCGTCGCAGCGCAGGACGCGGTTGGCGTAGGAGGCGAAGCCGGCATAGCCCGCCGCGCCGCCGCCCGCGAGCGTCAGCGCGTAGACCGCGAGCCGGTCGCGCTCGCCGCGATCGATCACCCAGGCGAGCGCGATGATCGCGCCCGACATCGCGGCATAGGGCAGCATCTCCAGCCCGATCGTCAGCGACACCGCGGTGGCGATCCCCACCAGCGCGCCGCCGCGCGCGCCGCGCGGGTCGCACAGGCCCGCCACCGTCACCGCGAGCATCGCCAGCTGCCAGCCGTGATGGTCGATCCGATCGGGCAGGAACATGCCGAGCGTCACGTTGGTGGCGAGGAACAGCGCCGGCGCCAGCACCCAGGCGAGCGGGTGAATCAGCCGCCGCAGCGTCGCGCCGAGCGCCACCAGCGTCACCGCCGCGGGCAGCAGCGGCGCGATGCCGCACGCCAGCCGCTCCGCCTCCGCGTAGCCGACCAGCGGGCGCAGCAGCAGGATCAGCCCCGCGATCGGCAGGTCGACCAGGCGCGACCAGTGGATGTCGAACCCGCCCGGCGGGTCGAGCCGATAGTCGCGCAGGTCGTACCAGCCCTGGCCGTTCAGCAGCGCGCGCACCTGCATCAGCCGCATGTTGTCGTCGGTGTCGCCGAGCGACAGCCAGTGGATCGCGGCCCAGCGCTTCCACACGAACCAGGCCGCGATCGCGACCCAGACGAGCAGCGAGAGGCGCAGCCAGTCGCGATCGATCACGCGCGCCGCTCGCTCCAGCCCGTCACGCGCGCTGTGGCGCTCACCCGGCCCGGCGTCCCGCCCCTGCATATCCAAAACGCTTCCTTCCGGCCGCCGCGCGCGATAGAGCCGCAGCCGCGTCTAGCCCCGGCGGCGCAAAGGGCAAGGTTTTGGCAGCGTCTCACTCATCCCCGTCGTCCCCGCCGCCGGCGTCCTCCTCACAGCGCGAGATGATCTGGCAGCTGGTGCGCTTCGGCGTGACGGGCGGGGTGATGACCGCGCTGTACGCGGTGGTCTACTGGCCGCTCGCCACCTATGTGATGAACCCCAACCTGGCGGTGGTGGTCGCCTTCCTCAGCGTGACCTTCATCGGACGGTTCGCGCACGGCGCGGTGAGCTTCCGCGGCCATGGCACGCGCAGCGCGCGCACCGCGCGGCGCTTCTTCCTGGTGCAGCTGTTCGGCTTCTTCCTGCAGCAGGGGTTCACCTGGGTGCTGGTGACCGGCCCCTTCTTCCATGGCCCGACATGGTGGCCGCTGGTACCCGCGGTGTCGGTGGTGCCGCTGCTGACCTTCTGGCTCCAGCGCAACTGGGTGTTCGCGTAAACATGAAGGCTGATCGCTGATGGACCGCCGCGTCTACGACCGCATGGCGGAGCACGACTCGACCCACTGGTGGTATCGCGCGCGCCGCGACGTGCTCGCCGATTTCCTCACGCGCGAGGCGCATCTGCCCGCGAACGCGCGCATCCTCGAGATCGGCTGCGGCACCGGGCACAACCTGCCGATGCTGGCGCAGTTCGGCACGGTCGACGCGATCGAGATCGACCCCGCCGCGCGCGCGATCGCGAGCGAGCGGCTCGGCCGCGCGGTCGGCGCCGCGCCGCTGCCCGAACTGCCGGGCGTCGAGCGCGGCGCCTATGACCTGGTCGCGGTGCTCGACGTGGTGGAGCATATCGAGGACGACGTCGCCGCGCTGGCGGCGATGCGCGCGTGCCTGAAGCCGGGCGGCAAGATCCTGATCGCGGTGCCCGCGCACCAGTGGATGTGGAGCGCGCACGACGTGGTGAACCATCACCACCGCCGTTATTCCAAGCCCACGCTGGTGCGCGCGATCCGCGCCGCCGGGCTGAAGGAGCGCGGGCTGACCTATTTCAACTCGCTGCTGTTCCCGCTCGCCGCCGCGGCGCGTCTGGCGGGGCGACTGACCGGGCGCGACGACAGCGACGATTCGCCCCCGGCGGCGCCGCTCAACGCCTTGTTCGAGCGCGTCTTCCGTGTCGAGCGCCACCTGGTCGGGCGGGTGCCGATGCCGATCGGCGTGTCGATCCTGACGCTGGCGGAGCCGGCGTAGCGGGGGAGGCGTGGCGGCGGTATCGGCGGCGCGGCGCGGTGCCTGGCCCGTCCCACACCGTCATTCCTGCGACGGCAGGGATCCAGAGACGCGACGGTCGCGATATCGAACGGGACGACGGCGCGTCTGGATCCCCGCCTGCGCGGGGATGACGGGCAGAATGAGGCGAGCGCACGTCGAACGCTCCCGGCCCCTCACCCCAGGTGCCGCAACGCCTCGGCCGCGCCGGCCAGCTCGCCGTCGTCGAGCGCGGCATAGACCCGCGGCACGGTCGCCAGCAGCCGCGCATATTTGCCGCTCCCCGCGAACAGCGGCGCCATCTCCGCCAGCCGCAGCAGCGGGCGCAGCGCCGCCGCCACGCCGCCGGTGACGATCACCCCGTCCCACGCGCCATAGACGATCGTCAGCTGGCCGGCGTAGCTCCAGAAGGCTCGGCACAGCCAGGTGCAGGCCTCGCCCGCGAGCGGGTCGGCGGCCATCGCGCGCGTGATGTCCTCGGCGCTGGTCCAGCGCGGCGCGGTGCCGCGGCGGCGCGCCAGCGTCTCGTACAGGCGCACCAGCCCGGGCGCGGAGAGCAGGTCCTCCGCCACCACCGGGTAGCGCCCGGGGAAGATCTCGGCGGCGAGCCGCGCCAGCTCCTCGCTCACCGCGATGAAGCCGCCATGCCCTGCCTCGGTGGCCAGCACGCGCACCGCCCCCGCGGCGTCGCGGCTCAGCACCGAGACACCCAGGCCCGAGGTCATCCCGAGCACGCAATAGGTGCCGGCGCGGCGCAGCGAGGGTTCGTCGCCGGCGAACCGCTCCTCGGCGCGCACGTCGGCGCCATGGAACGCCCAGGCCTCGGCCTCGAAATCGTTGAGGATCAGCGGCGCGTGCCCGAGCATGCCGCGCAGCCCCGAGCGCGACACGTACCAGCGCCCGCGCGTGATCGATACGGTCTCGCCGCGCGGCAGCCCCGCCACCGCGAAGGCGGAGCGGCGCGGCGGCGCGTCGGGCCGGGCGTCGCGAAGGAAGTCCATGATCGCGCCGGAGATGCTGACGGTGGTGTCGGCGGTGAAGCCGCGCACGCTGTCGCGCCGCACCTGCCCGGCCGCGTCGGTGAGCGCGAAGCGCATGCGCTTGCGCCCGACATGCCCGACCAACGCCGTCCCCGCCTCCGCCATGCGGCGCTCTCCCTCGTTATTATTTTCCGTGATATCGCTATCAGCGCAGGACTAACAGAGGGTTAGCTGTGACCGTGGGGCGGGTGTGCCACTCCTCCCCGCTTGGCGGGGAGGGTCGTGCAGGTCGCCATGTCCCCAGGACATGGCGGGAATTACCGGGGCCATTCCACCCGCACGACAGCCGCAGGCTGGTGGAGGGGGGCCTCCACAGGCCCTGCGCTGCGGGGAGATCCCCCTCCACCACTCGCCTGCGGCGAGCCGCGAGCGGGGCGGATCTAGACCCTCACTCGCCGATCACGTGCAGCGCCACGCGGCGGCGATGTGGCGCGGCGCGGTGCTCGGCGAGGTAGACGCCCTGCCATGTCCCCAGCACCATCTGGCCGCGCGCCACCGGGATCGACAGCGACACGCCGGTGAGCACGCTGCGCAGATGCGCGGGCATGTCGTCGGGTCCCTCGTCGTCATGCTCATAGTCGCGCGACTCGGGCGCCACGCGCGCCAGCCAGCGCTCGAGGTCGCGGCGCACCGCGGGAGCGGCGTTCTCGTTGATCAGCAGCGAGGCCGAGGTGTGACGGCAGAAGACGGTGAGCAGCCCGGTCGCGATCGCCTCGCCCTCGAGCCACGCCGCCACCTCGCGCGTGATCTCGACCAGCCCGGCGCCGCGCGTCGCCACCACGATCTCGCCGGCCGCCTGGCGCATCAGAACAGCCGCCCGCCGTCGGGCACGCGCTCGCTCGGCGCCACCAGCACCACCTTGCCCGCGGCGTCGGGGAAGCCGAGCGTCAGCACCTCGGAGAGGAACTTGCCGATCTGGCGCGGCGGGAAGTTGACCACCGCGGCGACCTGCCGCCCGACCAGCTCCTCGACCGCGTAGTGCTCGGTGATCTGCGCCGAGGAGCGCTTGCGGCCGATCGCGGCGCCGAAGTCGATCAGCAGCTTGTAGGCGGGCTTGCGCGCCTCGGGATAGGGTTCGGCCGACACGATCGTGCCGACGCGCACGTCCACCTTGAGGAAGTCGTCGAACGCGATCTCGGGCGCGGCCGCGGCGGCAGGGTCGTGCGTGACGTGCATCAGAAGTCCGGATTCTCGTAATAGCTGGGCGGCTCGATCCCGGTGATGCGCTCGGCCAGCAGCGGGCGGAAGCTGCGCCGGCTCTTGAACGCCGAATACCATGCCTTGGTATGCGCATGGCCGGTCCAGTCGATGCCGCCGAGATAGTCCGCGACCGAGATCTGCGCCGCCGCGGCGAGGTCGGCGAGGCTGATCGTCGCGCCGGCGATCCACTTGCGATGATCGAGCAGGAAATCGATGTAGTCGAGGTGGCCGACCGAGGATTTCATCGCCTCGCGCAACCGCGACGCGTCCGGCGTGGTGCGGTGGACGACGCGCTTGATCATCCGCTCGTCGAGCAGCGGCTGGGTCACGTCGCGGTAGAAATGCGTGTCGAACCAGGCGACCAGCCGGCGGATCTCGGCGCGGTTGGCGGCGGTGCCGTTGATCATCGCGACGCGCTCGACGGTCTCCTCGAAATATTCGCAGATCGCCATCGAGTCGACGAGCACGACGCCGCGCTCGTTGTCGGTCATCACCGGGGTCTGGCCGGCGGGGTTCATGTCGATGAAGGCGTCGCGCCGCTCCCACGGGTTCTCGCGCATCAGCTGATAGCCGACGTCCTTCTCGTTGAGGAGCGTGCGGACCTTGCGCGTGAACGGGCACAGAGGGAACTGGTAGAGCTGCCACATGCCCGCCCGCTTAGGCCGAAAGCGCGGCGCGGGGGAAGCGGCTTCGTGGGCGCGCGGCGCGCGACTGTGTCGGGGCGGCGCGGTGGCAGGAGGGCGCGCGCGGGCGGGGATGTGGCGCGTAGCAGCCCCTTCCCTTCAAGGGAGGGGAGATGCGTTCACGTCGTGGGCGCTGAACGGCAACACGCCAGCGGAAGGGAGGACGCCGCCTCGTCGGGTCACGCTTCAGGGTGACCGCGGCGCTAGGGCGTGGCAGCGGCCCTACCGATGCCGTCACCCGAGCCCTCCATCTCCCCGCCACCCGCCGTCGCCGCGCTCGTCACGCTGGCCGCGCTCGCGGTCGGGCTGACGCTGCCCGACGTCGACCTGCGGCTCGGGCTCGGCCACCGCAGCGCGCTGACGCACAGCCTGCTGCCCGCGCTGCTGCTGCTCGCCTGGCGCCGGCGCGCGGCTGCCTGCGGGATCGCCGCGGGCATCGGTGTGCACCTCGCCGCCGACTGCTTCCCGCGGCGCATGACGGGCTATGCCACGGTGAAGCTGCCGCTGCTCGGCGCGCTGCCGCCGCTGGAGTCCTACGCCTGGCTCGCGCTCAACGCCGCGGCGGCGCTGCTGCTGGCGGCGTGGTGGGCGCGGCGGCTGCACGCGCCGGTCGCGCGCGCGCTGGTGGGGCTGGCCGCGCTGGCCGCGGCGCTGCGCTACCTGTGGCACGATCCCGGCGGCTGGCCGGTGCTCGCGCTGGCGGGCGCGGTGGCGCTGGCGGTGGCGCGAAGGCGTGGGCGCTGGGCGGGGCGGGCACGGTGCGCCGGCGGAGCGAGGAGCACGAGGTCGCGCACACCGTGAGGCGCTCGTCTGCGCGATCGCCTGACCGGCGACGGAGAGATCGTGCCGCCGTCGCTTCGGCGCGTCCTCAGCGCAGCTGCTCGACCACGCCGTCGATCACGAATTGCACCGCCAGCGCGGCCAGCAGCACGCCGAGCAGCCGCGTGATCACCGCCTCGATCTTGGCGCCGAGGATCCGCATGATCGGCCCCGCCGCCAGCAGCGAGCCCAGCATCAGCAGCAGGTTGGCGCCCAGCGCCGCCATCACCACCGCCGAGCGCTCGAAGCCGTTGCTGCGCGCCATCAGCAGCATCACCGTCGCGATCGAGCCCGGCCCCGCGATCATCGGCATCGCCATCGGAAAGATCGAGACGTCGTCGGCCTCCTCCGCGGTCACCTTGGCGGCGCGGTCCTCGCGGCGCTGGGTGCGCTTCTCGAACACCATCTCGAGCGCGATCAGGAACAGCATCAGCCCGCCCGCGATGCGGAACGAGGCGAGCTCGATGCCGAGCGCGTGGAGCAGCGGCTCGCCCGCCAGCGCGAACAGCAGCAGGATGCCCGCCGCCACCATCACCGCGCGGATCGCCATGGCGCGGCGGTGCGCCGGGGTCGCGCCCGCGGTCAGCCCGGCGAAGATCGGCGCGCAGCCGGGCGGGTCGATGATCAGGAACAAGGTGACGAAGGACGAGACGAACAGCTCGACCATCTCAGAGCGACGCGTCCACCGCCAGCCCGGCGCGGCGCGACGCCGCCACCACGGTGTTGCGCAGCAGCACCGCGATCGTCATCGGCCCGACCCCGCCCGGCACCGGGGTGATCGCCCCCGCCACCTCGGCGACGCGCGGGTCGACGTCGCCCACCAGCCCGCCCTCGACCCGGTTGATGCCGACGTCGATCACGGTCGCGCCGGGCTTGATCCACTCGGGCTGGACGAAGCCGGGGATGCCGACCGCGGCGACGACGATGTCGGCCATGCGCACGTGCGCCATCACGTCGCGGGTGCGGCTGTGCACCGTCGTCACCGTGCAGCTCTCCTGCAGCAGCAGCGCCGCCATCGGCTTGCCGACGATGTTCGAGCGGCCGATCACCACCGCCTCCAGACCGGCGAGATGCGGGTGGACGTCGCGCAGCAGCATCAGACAGCCGAGCGGGGTGCACGGCACCAAAGCGTCGAGCCCGGTGGCGAGCCGCCCGGCGTTGAGCGGGTGGAAGCCGTCGACGTCCTTGTCGGGATCGACCCGCGCGATCACCGCGCGCTCGTCGATGTGGCGCGGCAGCGGCAGCTGGACGAGGATGCCGTCCACCGCCGGGTCGGCGTTGAGCCGGTCGACCAGGGCGACCAGCGTTTCCTGCGTCGTGTCGGCGGGGAGACGGTGCTCGAAGCTCGCCATGCCCGCGGCCAGCGTCGCCTTGCCCTTGGAGCGGACGTAGACCGAGGAGGCGGGGTCCTCGCCGACCAGCACCACCGCCAGCCCGGGCTGGCGCCCGGCGGCCGAGGTGAAGGCGGCGGCGGCGGTGGCGACACGGTCGCGCAGCGCGGCGGCGAAGGCTTTTCCGTCGATGAGGCGGGCGGTCATGACTCGGCCGCATAGAGCGAAGCGGCGCGCTGTGCCAGCGTCGCGGGATCGCCTTTGATCGTCAGCCGCTTGAGCCGCGCGGTTTGCCCCGCGACCAGCGCCACGTCGCGCTTCGCCACACCGAAGTGGCGCGCCACCAGCGCCACCAGCGCGTCGTTGGCGGCGCCGTCGACCGGGGCGGCGGCGAGCCGCGCGGCGAGATGCTCCTCTGTCCCCGCCACCAGCGAGTCGCGCCCGCCGCGCGGCGTCACGCGCACCGCGAGCGCGATCCCGTCCGCGGTCGCGCGCCAGGCGCTCAGACGGCGGCGCCCACCAGCACGCTCGCGGCGATGTTGTTGAGGATGATGTTGAGGATCACCAGCCCGAGCAGCACCACCATCGGCGCGAAGTCGATCCCGCCGGTGGCGGGCAGCATGCGGCGGATCGGGCGGTAGAGCGGCTCGGTCAGCCGGTCGAGCCCGTCGTGCAGCCCGCGGATGAACGGGCTGGAGGTGTTGATGATGTTGAACACGATCAGCAGCGACAGGATGAACTGGATGATGATGATCCAGCGCACGAACGAGATCAGCACCTGCAGGATCTGGATGATGGTGAGCGTCAGCACGCGCGGCGTCTCCGTGATGGTGTATCGGTCATATAGGGCACTGGCAGGGTCTGTGCCAGCGGGGTGTGGTTGGCATGGTAGGAGCAGGGCAAATCCTCCCCGCTTTGCGGGGAGGGGGACCATGCGCAGCATGGTGGAGGGGGGCTTCCGCGTACGAGCCGGTGCGTTCGCGGAGCACCCCCTCCACCACGCCCTGCGGGCGCGGTCCCCCTCCCCGCGAGCGGGGAGGATCTACGCCCGCCCCCTCACCGCCGGATCAGCGTGCCCGCGCCGCGCCGCGTGAAGATCTCGAGCAGCATCGCGTGTGGCACGCGCCCGTCGAGCACCACCGCCGCGTCCACCCCGGCCTCGACCGCGGCGACGCAGGTCTCCAGCTTGGGAATCATCCCGCCCCTGATCGTGCCCTCCTCGCGCAGCCGCTTGATCGCGGCCGGGTCGAGGTCGGTGAGCAGCTCGCCGTCGCGGTCGAGCACGCCGGCCACGTCGGTCAGCAGGAAGAAGCGCGCCGCGCCCAGCGCCGCGGCGATCGCGCCCGCCATCGTGTCCGCGTTGATGTTGTAGGTGTGGCCGTCGGCGCCGATGCCGATCGGCGCGATCACCGGGATGATGCCGTCGCGGCTGAGCGAGTCGATGATGCGGCGGTCCACCGCGACCGGCTCGCCGACGAAGCCGAGGTCGACCTTGCGCTCGATCCCTTGCAGCGGGTCGGGGTCGCGCCCGCCGACCTTCTCGGCCAGCACGAGCCCGGCGTCCTTGCCCGAGATGCCGACCGCGCGCCCGCCGGCGCGGCCGATCCAGCCGACGATCTCCTTGTTGATCGATCCGGCGAGGACCATCTCGGCGATCTGCGCGGTCTCCGCGTCGGTCACGCGCAAGCCGTCGACGAACCGCGATTCGACGCCCAGCCGCTTGAGCATGCTGCCGATCTGCGGCCCACCCCCGTGCACCACCACCGGGTTGATGCCGACCGCCTTGAGCAGCACCACGTCCTCGGCGAAATCGGCCTGCGCCTCGGGCTCGCCCATCGCATGGCCGCCGTATTTCACCACGAAGGTCTTGCCGGCGTAGCGCTGGAGGTACGGCAGCGCCTCGACCAGCGTCTCGGCCTTGAGCGACGGGGGCACGGCAGCGATCGGGGCGGCGGCGGGGGTCGGGTCGGTCATCCGCGGCGCCATAGCGGCGCGGGCGCGGGCGCGAAAGGTCAGCCGTCGAGCCGGCGGCCGAGCGCGACCATCAGGTAGATCAGCGGCGGCACCAGCACGATCGACAGCACCACCTTGGCCAGCATCTGCCCCGCCATCAGCCAGCCCACCGCGGAGAGGCCGAAGGCGATCGAGATGAACAGCACCGAGTCGACGATCTGGCTGAGCGCGCTGGCGGTGGCGGCGCGGAACCACAGCAGCCGCCCGCCCTCGCGTCCCTTGAGCCACGAGAAGATCGTGACGTTGAGCGTCTGCGACACGCCGTAGGCGACGATGCCGCCGGCCCAGATCCACGGCGTCGCGCCCATCATCTGCTCGAACGCGGCGAGATGCGCGCGGTCCATCTCGGGCGCGGCGGGCAGCTCGAGCACCACCAGCGTCAGCACCATCGAGACGAGCAAGGGCACGAAGCCCATCAGCACGAGCCTGCCGGCGACCTTCTGCCCGTGCAGCTCGGCGACCGCGCTGGAGGTGACCACCAGCAGCAGGAAGGCGAAGATCCCCGCCTCCACCGCGAGCGGCGGCAACCCGACCAGCGGCCCCAGCGCCGAGATCGGCCCGAGCGACACCTGCTTGTTGCCGAGCACCCCGGCGATGCAGACCATCCCGCCGTAGAAGATCGACAAGGCGAACAGCGAGCGCGGGATCGGGGCGTGGGGAGCGGAGGCCATCGTGACGCGTCGTAGCGGGCTCGGGTGAGGTGGGGAAGGTGTTGTGCGGCAAGCTAATCCTCCCCTGCAAGGGGAGGTGGCAGGCCGCAGGCCTGACGGAGGGGTGTCGCCGCTGGCGATGGTAGGTGGACTCACTTGTGGGGACACCCCTCCGTCAGCGCTGCGCGCTGCCACCTCCCCTTGCAGGGGAGGATCATGCCCCCCAACCCGTTGCGAAACCGGCACACCCTTGCCCAACTCGCGCAAACATGGCTGGCGGCGCGCGGCCACCGCTGTATGATCGGCCCCCGCGTGCGCGCCCTCGCCGCGCCTCCTTCCGCGGCTCACATCAAAGAAGACGAATGCAGAGAATTCTGATCGGTCTCGCGGGCATCGCGGTGATCCTGCTGCTCGCGGTGCTGCTCTCCGCCGACCGTCGCGCGATCCGGCCGCGCGTCGTCGGCAGCGCCTTCGCGCTCCAGGCGCTGATCGCGGTGATCGTGCTCTACTGGACGCCCGGGCGCGCCGCGCTCGCCGGTGCCTCGGCGGGCGTCGCCGCGCTGCTCGGCTATTCGCAGCGCGGCACCGAGTTCCTGTTCGGCAATCTCGCCAGCCCCGCGGTGGGTGGGCAGAGCTTCGCCATCGCCGCGCTGCCGGTGATCATCTTCTTCGCCAGCCTGGTGTCGATCCTCTATTATCTCGGCGTGATGCAGCTGGTGGTGCGCTGGCTCGGCGGCGCGATCGAGAAGCTGATCGGCACCAGCAAGGTGGAGAGCCTGTGCGCCGCCGCCAACATCTTCGTCGGCCAGAGCGAGTCGCCGCTGGTGATCCGCCCCTATCTCGCCGGGCTCACGCCGCCGCAGGTCTTCACCGTGATGACCAGCGGCATGGCGGGCGTGGCCGGGACGATCCTGGCCGCCTATGCCTCGATGGGCATCAGCATCGACTATCTGCTCGCCGCCAGCTTCATGGCGGCGCCGGGCGGGATCCTGATGGCCAAGATCATCATGCCCGACCGTTGCCTCCCGCCCGAGGGCGAACTGGCGCTGGGCGACGTGCCGGGCGAGCCGCGCGAGGTCGCGCTGGCCGACCATCGCCGCACCGCCGCGGGGATCGGGCCGGCGGCGCTGCCGAGCGAGGCGGCGCACCCGGTCGCGGGCGAGCCACTGCCCGACGCGACGCACGACGAGGAGAAGCCCGCCAACCTGATCATGGCGGCGGCGCAGGGGGCGCAGACCGGGGTGAAACTGGCGGTGGCGGTGGGCGCGATGGTGCTCGCCTTCGTCGCGCTGGTGGCACTCGCCAACGGGCTGCTCGGCGGCGTCGGCGGCTGGTTCGGCCATCCCGAGCTGAGCTTCCAGGGGCTGCTCGGCTATGTCTTCCAGCCGGTGATGTTCCTGCTCAACGTGCCCTGGCGCGAGGCCGGCATCGCGGGCGGACTGTTCGGCGAGAAGATCGTGCTCAACGAGTTCGTCGCCTATATCGATCTCGGCAAGCAGGCGGCGCAGCTCAGCCCGCGCACCATCGCGATCGTCACCTTCGCCCTGTGCGGCTTCGCCAATTTCTCGTCGATCGCGATCCAGATGGCGGTGACGGGCAGCCTCGCGCCCAACCAGCGCCCAACGATCGCGCGGCTCGGCCTGCGCGCGCTGGCGGCGGGGAGCCTGGCGAACCTGATGAGCGCCGCGCTGGCAGGGCTGCTGATCGGCTGAGGGGCCACAATCCTCCCCTGCAAGGGGTGGTGGCATGCCGAAGGCGTGACGGAGGGGTGTCACCGGTTGTGAGTTCAGCGACACTCGCCGGCCGGATCACCCCTCCGTCAGCCCTGCGAGCTGCCACCTCCCCTTGCGCGGGAGAATAGAGCCGATCCGGACCGCCCCTACCGCTTCATCGCCTCGAGCAGCAGCTTGACGTCCTGGCTGCGGCCGCGCGGCAGGATCAGGATGTCGCTGCCGCTGGCGACCACGATCAGGTCCTCGACCCCGACCATCGCCACCTTGGCGCCGTCGCTGCGCACCAGGCAGTTGCGCGTGTCGAGCAGGAGCACCTCACCCGCGACGACGTTGCCGCCGGCGTCGCCCGCGCTGATCGCGTGCAGCGCGTCCCAGCTGCCGACGTCGCTCCAGCCCATCGCCACCGGCACCACCGCGACCCGCTCGGCCTTCTCCATCACCGCATAGTCGATCGAGTCGGAGGGCGAGGCGGCGAAGGCCTCGGCGTCGGGATAGATGCGCGCGCCGTCGTGCCGCGCACCGTCGAGCGAGCGCTTCACCGCCGCCAGGATATCAGGCCGGTGCGCCTCCAGCGCCGCCAGATAGGCCTCGGCGCAGAACAGGAAGATGCCGCCGTTCCAGGCATGGTCGCCCGCCGCCACCATCGCTTCGGCGACGTCGCGCTTCGGCTTCTCGACGAAGCGCGCCACGCGGTGGACGCCCGCGGCGATCTCCTCGCCCACCTTGATATAGCCATAGCCGGTCTCGGGCGCGTCGGGGGTGATGCCGAAGGTGACCAGCCAGCCCTGCTCGACCAGCGGCAGCGCGGCATGGATCGCGGCGTGGAACGCCTCGCGGTCGGCGATGACATGGTCCGACGGCATCACCAGCAGCGGGCTGTTGCCCTTCGCCACCAGCGCGGCGAGCGCGATCGCGGGCGCGGTGTTGCGGCCCGTCGGCTCGAGGATCAGCGCGCTCGGCGCCGCCCCGATGCCGGCGAGCTGCGCCTCCACCTCATCGGCGTGCGCGGCGTTGGCGACCACCACGGGCGCGGCGAAGGCGTCGCCGTGCGCACGTGCCGCGGTGAGCTGGAGCATCGTCTCGTCCGCGGTCAGCGCCAGCAGCTGTTTGGGCTTCTCGGGCCGCGACATCGGCCACAAACGGGTACCCGATCCACCCGAGAGGATCACCGGCACGATCTCGGTCAACGTTATTCCCTTTCCCCCGGGGCGCGCGCGGCGCCCGCTTCGTCCGTGACAACACCCCGGCGGGCGCTTGGGTCCCGTACGGCCCTTTGTGCGGTGCGGCAATTGGCGTTAACCGCGTAACTGTTCCACCTTTAGCCGTTCTTCGTGAAACACGGCAGCAAGGCGGTAACGCGTCGACGCGCCAAGCACCGTAATTCTCAGCGAGTCACCACCCAGGCCCAGCAGGCGGCCAGCCCGGCGCAACCGATCAGCAGCTGGGGTACGCGCAGCCGCGCGAAATGCGCCGGCGCGTCGCCGCGCAGTGCGGCGCGGCGGTCGAGCAGCGCCGCCAGCGCGTAGCCCGCGGCGAGCAGCGCCACCGCGGTGGCCGCATAGGGTACCAGCAGCGCCAGCCCCGCGATCGTGACATAGGCCACGGCGGCGGCGAGCTCGACCGCGGTCGAAGCCTGAGGGCGCGCGAAGCCGAAGCCGCGCCGCACCCCGCCGATGAACGACAGGATCAGCGCGCCCCAGATGATCGCCAGCCGCACCGCGAGCACGCCCCAGGATGCGGGCAGCACCCAGGCACCGACGCCGGCGGCGACGAGCGGCAGCATCGGGCCGAAGCCGAAGACGAGGCTGTCGATCGGGATCGACCGGTCCGTGGGAGTCGGTGCGTGCGTCGCCATCGCCCCCGAACGCGCGAGCGCGCGATCAGTCGCGCGCAAACGTCTCGTCGGCGGGCAGCACGATCGCGAGCGACGGCAGCGCCACGTCGCGGCGCGCGGGCACCGTGTCGATCCACCCGCCCTCGACGCGCTGGCTGACGATCACCCATTCCTCGCCGGGATCGACGAACAGGATCGTGTCGACGCTCGGCAGCGCGCGATATTCCTCTTTCTTGACGCGGAGATCGTGGTCGCGCGTGGAGGGCGAGAGCACCTCGACGATCACCCGCGGCGCGGTCAGCCGCGTGTCCGACTCGCGGTCTCCCGCCGCACCGCAGTCCACCGTCACGTCCGGGTAGCGCACCGAGCGGTCGTGCGTGGCGACCGCCATGTCTGAACCATAGGCATGACAGCCGCTGCCCCGGACGCGTTCCCGCAAGAAACTGATGATGTTGGCCTGCACCCGTGCGTGTTCGCGCGAGCCGCCCGTCATCATGCGGATCACGCCATCGTCGAGCTCGGCGCGCAGCTCCGGACCGAAGTCGATCTGGAGGAACTCCTCGGCGGTGAGGAAGCGCGGGTCCTGGAGCGCGAGCAGGCTGGCCATGCCCTTACTATAAAGCCTGCGCGCCGCCGCACCAAGCGGCTCCGCCGGTCGGGCACTCCTCCGCCTCCGCGCAAACGGCACGGCTCTTGCTGATGGTGGGCCGTATCCTTCCACCAGCGCCCGGAGCCTGCCTTGACCACGATCGCGAGCCTGCTGCTGACCGCCGCCCCCGGCGCGCTGGCGACCCCCGGCGCCCCCGCCGGCGAGTCGCTCGCCGCCGCGGCGGGCGGGCGCGCCAGGCTCGCGGTGGCGGGCGGCACCTTCCTCGATCTCGTCGCGCCCGGGCTCGACGTCGCGGCGGCAGCCGCGGGCGGTGAGCGGCAGGCGCTTGCCGTTCCCGGCAGCGACTTGCCGCTCGCGCCCGGCGAGGGCGCGCTGCCCGCGGCGGGTCCGACGGGCGAAGCCGCGCTCGCCTGGCTCGCCGACGCCACCGGGCTGGACGTGCCGCCCGCGCCCGTGCTCGCCGACGCGGTCGCCGCGCCGGCGGCACCGCGTCACAGCGTGCCGCTGCCCGCGGGCGCCGTGCTGGGCCGCACCGCGGCGGTACGGCGCGCGATCGCGCCCGAACTGCCCGCGCCGGCGCGCGAGACCGTCGCCGCTGCCGCGCCGTCGCTCGCGGCGGACCGCGCCTCGACCGCGGAGGAGACGGCGACGGCGGAACCGGCGGCGGCCGAGACCCCGACGGTGGCGCCGGGCGAGCTGCCGCCGGCGACGCCGGTCGTGGCGGCCGACCCGCCGCCCCCGACCGCGCTGCCGGTCGCGCCCGCGCCGAGCGCGTCAGCGGCGACCACCGAGGCTGCCGCCGCGTCCGTCGCGACGGCGATCGCCGCGCCGGCGCGCGCCGCCGTGACACGCGAGGCGGCGCCCACCCCTTCACCCATCCCGCGCGACCCGATCGCGGCCGAAGCTCGGCCGGGCAGCGCTCCGCCCGCCGGGGCGGCACCCACGACGGCGGCGACGCCGACACCCGCGGCGCCGACGGCGCCGCCGCAGGCGGCCGCCGCCGACGACGGGCGCGCCAGCCGGGGCGGTTCGCCCGTCCCGGCGGCCGAGTCGGTCGCCGCCGCGCCGGCGCCGATGCCGCGCGACGCGGCAGGTGACGCCGCCCCGAGGCGCGCCACCGCGTCCGCGCCCGGCACTGCCGCCGGGTCGCCGCTCCCCACGCCAGCGGTCCCTGGGCGCACCGCGCGGTCGCACCCCGCACCCGACACGGCCGGGCCGAGCGCCGCGACGACGTCGCCCGGCGACGCGACCGCGACCGTCAGTGCCGCGACCGACCCCGGCCCCGCGCCCTCACGCGCCACCGCGCGCCGCGCCGACTCGACCGACGCCTCGTCGCGCCCCAACGGCGCCGCGCAACCGGCGTCGGCCCCGGTCACCGTGGCGGACGAGATCGCTCCGGGCGTCACCGCGCCGGCACCGTCCTCGATCGCGGCCGCCCCTCCCGCCACTGCACCGTCGAGCGAGCCTGCCGGCGTTCGGCCAGCGCCGCAGCCCGCCGTCGCGACCGAGACCGCGCCCGCCGCGGCGGCGCGCGGCAGCGAGCGCGCGCCGGTGACGAGCCCCGCCCCGCGCGCGGCCGGCTCCCCCGCCGCATCGTCGACGGCGCGTCCGTCCGCCGCCGCCGCCCCGGTCGCCGCCGCGGCGCCCGCCGCGCCTGTCGCCAGCGTCCCGCCCGTCATCGCCGCGGCGGCGCCGGCGCGGGTCGACGCACCGCTGCCGCTCGCCACGTCGGCGTCGCCCGCCCCGGCGCCGGTCGCCCTCTCCGGCGCCGCGCCGGCCGACCCGGTGGCGACCGTCGCACCCGAGTCGACCGCCACGCCGACGCTCGAGCCAGCGCCGCGCGCCGCGGTCGCGCCGGCGCCCGCGACCGCTCCCACGCTCGCTCCGGCGGCGCCCCCGATCGCGAGCGCGGCGCGTACCTTCGCCGACGCGATCCACCGCGCCGTCACCGCCGACGAGCGCGCCGCGCCCGCCGAGCCGCTGCCGACCGCGCAGCTCGCCCAGCCCGCCACCGGCGCGATCACCGCCGCCGCGGTCGCCGCGCCGCAGCCCGCCACCCAGCAGCCGCTCGACATGACGCACGGGCGCTGGCCCGAGGCGATGATCCACCGTATCGAGATGCTGCGCGACATGGCCAATGCCAATGACGTGCGCATCCGGCTCGTCCCCGACGCGCTCGGCGCGATCGACGTCGCGCTGCGGCGCGATGGCGACACCGTGCAGGTCCAGCTCGTCGCCGAGCAGCCGCAGACCCGCGCGCTGCTCGCCGAGGCGCAGCCGCGCCTCCAGGAGATGGCCGAGCAGCGCGGCATCAAGCTCCAGCACGGCGGCGGCGCGACCTCGGGCAATGGTTCAGGGGGCACCGGCGCCGGCAGCACGCCGCAGCAGGGCCAAGCCTCGTCCGGCGGGTCGCAGGCGTCGCAGACCGCCGCCGGCCAGTCGCACGGCAGCCACGCCGGCCAGCAGCCCGATCGCCAGCAGCCGCAGGCGCAGCAGCAGCGCGCGCCGCGTGCCCCCGCCTCCGCCCGCCGCGTCGCCGACGCGGCCTCCACCGACGACCGTATCGCCTGAACCGAGGGAATGACCGATGAGTGACACCGAAGCTGCCGCGCCCAAGAAGAAGGGCAAGATGAAGACGATCCTGGTCGGCGTCGTCGGCGTCGTCGTCCTGCTGGGCGGCGGCGTCGGCGCCGGCCTGTACGCCGCCAACTCCGGGCTGGTCGGCGGCGGCGGCGCGCACCCCGCGCTCAAGGAGGATCCCAACAAGCCCCATCTCGTCCCCAAGAGCGAGCAGAAGCGCGCCGGTGAAGGCGGCGAGGGCGGCGAGGGTGGCGAGGGCGGCCACGGCGGCGGCGAGAGCGCCGAGGGCGGCGAGGCCAAGAGCGAGGACCACGGCGCCCCCACCCCCGAGGGCGCCGGCGGCGAGCCGTACGCCTCCAACTACTACGCGATGGACAAGGAGTTCACCTCCAACCTCCAGGACTCGGTGCACTTCGTCCAGGTCGGCATCGCGGTGTCGACGCCCTATGACGACAAGGTCATCAACAACCTGAAGACCAACGACATCGCGATTCGCTCGGCGATTCTCATGACGCTGGGCGACACGACCGAGGATCAGGTCTTCACCAGCGCCGGCAAGCAGCAGCTCCAGAAGCGGCTGGTCGCGTCGATCAATCAGACTCTGCGCGAAAAAGAGGGATTCGGCGGCATCGCTAACGTCTACTTTACCAACTTCGTGGTTCAGTGACCGGGCATGGTTAACGAGCCCGACCTCTCCGACTTCGGCCTGGAGCCCGACGCCACCGAGCGGCGCGGGCGTGGGCGCACCGACTCTCCGGTCGGCGTGACCAACCTCGGCGCCGGGTCGGGGGCGGCGGGCAAGCTGCATCCCTTCGGCGACCTCCACACGCTGCAACATCTCTCGGCGCGCGCCGCGCGCGGGGTGCGCCAGGTGTTCGAGGGCTATTGGCGCAGCGAGACGCGCACCTGGGCGGAGCCGCTCGAGGTGCTGCGCCTCGCCGACTATCGCGCCGCGCGCGGCGACAAGCTGACCGCCTATCTGCCGCTGACGATGGACGGCCGCCCGCTGCTGGTGGTGCTCGACTCGCAGTTCGTCGCCGAACTGCTCGACCTGTTCTTCGGCGGCACCGGCGACGTCTCGCCGATGCTCGCGCTCGAGTTCACTCCCGCCGCCGACGTGCTGGCGCAACGCGTCGCCGCCGCGATGGCGCGCACGTTGCAGAGCGCGTGGGAGCCGCTGGCGCGCGCGCGCTTCGGCGCCGAGCGGTGCGAGCTGGGCTCCAACCTGATCCAGGGGATCGAGGGCGACGACGTGGTGATCTCGACCCGCTTCGGCCTCGCGCGCGGCAGCGCCAAGCCGCTGTTCGTCGACGTGCTCTACCCCGTCGCCACGCTCAAGCCGCACACCGTCGCGCTCACCGGCAAGGTGGTGGCCAAGCCCGCCGAGGTCGACGCCGAGTGGCGCACCCAGCTGACCCGCGCCGCGATGGGCGTGCGGCTGCCGGTGCGCTCGGTGCTGGCCGAGCCGACGATCTCGCTCGCCAAGCTAATGGACCTCAAGGAAGGCGACGTCATCCCGATCAGCTTCGGCCCCGACGTGCCGATCGTGATCGGCGGCGTCGCGCTCGGCATGGGCACGGTCGGCACCTCCAACGGTCGCGCCGCGATCCGCATCTCCAAGCTCGAAGGACCCCTGCTATGAACGATATGACGAGCGGCTTCACGATCGACGCGGCGGTCGCCGCCAACCTGCGGATGCTCCAGGACGTCGACGTCAAGCTGACGGTGGAGATCGGCTCCACCACCTTGTCGCTGCGCGAACTGCTCGCGCTGGGCGAGGCCAGCGTGATCGAGCTCGACCGCCAGGCGGGCGAATTGCTGGATGTTCTGGTTAACGGCACGTTGATCGGACGCGGCGAAGTCGTCACGGTGGGCGACCGCTTCGGGGTGAAGATGACCGAGCTGGTCGCGCCCGAGAAGCGGGGCTGAGAGGCGACGCGCGTATGATGTGGACCTATATCCTCAAGCTGGTGGTGCTGCTGCCGCTGGTCTGCGGCTTGATGATCGGGTGCCTGTATCTGTGGCGGCGGCTCGAGACCCGGCTGCCGGGCAAGACCGCGACCCGGATGATCGCGGTGCGCGAGACGATGATGATCTCACCCGGGCTGCGACTCGCGGTGATCGATTTCGAGGGCAGCCGCCTGCTCGTCTCGGTCGGGCGCGGCGGCGTGACCCTGGTCGACAAGACGCCCGCGACCGGCGAGGGCGCCGCCGCACCGGCCGACCCGGTCGAGGCGGCGCGCGCGCTGGCGCGGGAGTTCCGCCGGTGAGCGGGGGTGCGATGAGATCCTCCCCGGAACGGGGAGGGGGACCGCCGGCCGCAGGCCGGTGGTGGAGGGGGGTTTCCACGGACGCTGCGCTGCGTGGCGAACCCCCTCCACCACTCGCCTCCGGCGAGCGGTCCCCCTCCCCGCCATGCGGGGAGGATTTAGTGAGCGCCCTCTCCTTCCGTCATCCTGAACTCGTTTCAGGATCCACCGTGCCGCAGGGCTGGAAGCCGCGGCAAGCTGGGCGGAGTGGATCCTGAAACGAGTTCAGGATGACGCTGGGGAGGAGGATGCGGATGCCACTGATGCAACAGACCTATACCGTCACGCGCACCGGCGGCACCGCGGCGCTGATCCGCGCGCGCGCGGCCAAGCGCCAGCACGCCTGGCGGGTGCTGCTCGCGCTCGCCGCCATTGCGGTGATGCTGTGCGTCGCCTTCCCCGCGCTCGCCCAGGTCGCGGCTCCCTCCGGACCCGCCGCGCCACCGCCCGGCGCGCCCGCGGCGCCCGCGCCCGGCGTCGGCGACGCGGTCGACCGCGCGCTCGGCCAGCTCTCGCGCGGCGACGCCTCGAGCACGCCCGGCAACGGCTCGCTGTCGCTGTCGCTGCAAGTGCTCATCATCATGGGGTTGCTCACGATCCTGCCCGGGATCGTGCTGATGATGACGAGCTTCACCCGCATCATCATCGTGCTGTCGATCCTGCGGCAGGCGATGGGGCTGCAGCAGACGCCGCCCAACCAGGTGCTGATCGGCCTGTCGCTGTTCCTCAGCTTCTTCGTGATGGCGCCCGCGATCAACCAGATCAACACCACCGCGATCCAGCCCTATTCGCAGGGGCGCATCGGCGGCACGCAGCTGATCCAGGCCGCCGGCGCGCCGCTCCACGCCTTCATGGAGAAGCAGACGCGCGTGAAGGACGTCACCATGTTCGCCGAGATGGCCAAGTCCGGCCCCTATGCCAGCCCGCGCGACATCCCCTATTCGGTGCTGCTGCCGGCCTACGTGACCTCCGAGCTGAAGACCGCGTTCCAGATCGGCTTCCTCGTCTTCCTGCCCTTCATCGTGATCGACCTGGTGGTGGCCACCGTGCTGATGGCGCTGGGCATGGCGATGCTGAGCCCGACGATCATCTCGCTGCCGTTCAAGCTGCTGCTGTTCGTGCTGGTCGACGGCTGGGCGCTGACGATGGGCAGTCTCGCCAACAGTTTCGCGACCTAGTGGTAGAGGTGCGTTAACCAAGTTCCGCCATAGCGCGCCTGTCCCGACCCCGCGTCCGGGGTGACGCCATAGAGAGCCCGCATGCACCCGCTCGTCGACGCCGACTATTTCCTGACCGTCGCCAACCAGACGATGTGGGTGCTCGCGCTCGCCGCGGCGCCGATCCTGATCCCGGCGCTGCTCTCCGGACTGATCCTCGGCATGGTCCAGGCGGCCACCTCGATCAACGAGCAGACGCTGAGCTTCGTCCCCAAGCTGGTGGTGGTGGCGGTGTCGATCATGGTGTTCGGCGCGATGATCCTGGGGCTGCTGAGCGACTTCACCACCGAGATCTTCGCGCGCATCCCCGATCTGGTGCGGTGAGCGCGTGACCGTGCTGCCCCCTCCTTCTTCTCTTCGGTTCCCCGGGGAAGGCCGGGGCCCAGGTGGGGGACGTTCCGTGCCGGCCACAGCGCTCCACCCAACTGGACCCCGGCGTTCGCCGGGGATCAAGCGTGAGGGGGAACGGTGTCGCTCCCCCGGGCGCCGTGCTCCTGCCTGCGCAGGAACACGGAACATCGAGCCCCGGCGCTAGATGCTCGGCTTCGGCCTCGCCATCGAGCCGCAGCTGTGGGCGATGATCTTCGTGATGATCCGCGTCGGCGCGGCGTTCGTCGCCGCGCCCGTGTTCAGCAACGTCTCGGTGCCGCTCACCGTGCGGGTCGCGCTGTCGGGCGCGATCGCGGTGCTGGTGCTCGGCACCACGCCCGTGCAGGTGCCGCAGACGGTGTTCGCGCTCGCCACCTTCGTCGCGGTCGCGGCCGAGGCGCTGGTCGGGCTGGCGATCGGCTTCGTGCTCCAGATCGCCTTCGCCGCGCCGCTGGTGGCGGGCGAGATCATCGGCGGCTCGATGGGGATCGGCTTCGCCAACATGATCGACCCCAATTCGGGCCGCTCCAGCCCCGCGATCGGCCAGTTCCTGTCGATCATGATGACGTTGCTGTTCCTCTCGCTCGACGGGCATCTGGTGCTGGTCGACCTGGTGGTGCGCAGCTATCGCGCGCTGCCGCCCGGCGCCTCGTGGCTGGCGGCCGGCCAGCTGCGCGACATCGCGCTGTTCGGCAGCTACGCCTTCGTCGCCGGGCTGCTGCTGGCGCTGCCGGTCGGCTTCCTGCTCTTGTGCCTCAACCTGGTGATGGGGATGGTGTCGCGCTCGGCGCCGTCGCTCAACCTCTTCTCCGTGGGGTTGCCGGTCAGCCTCGCCGCCGGCGTGATCAGCCTCGCGATCGCGCTGCCGGCGATGGGTGACTATATGCAGGTCATCGTCCGCGAGGGCCTCGCCGCGGCGCAGAGCCTCGTGCTCGCGGGGGCGCGCTGATGTCGGAGGGTGGCGACAAGACAGAAGCCCCGACCGACAAGCGTCGCAAGGACGCACGCGAGAAGGGCGACATCCTCAAGAGCCGCGACCTCGCCACCGCCTTGGTGGTGCTGGCGGGCGTGGCGTGGCTGATGTTCTTCGGCCCCGCGCTGCTGGCGGCGTGCCGCGGCGTGATGGCCTCCAGCCTCACCTTCGACCGCGCCGACGTCGAGGATTTCGCGCCGTGGCGACCGCTGGTCGAGGCGGGGTGGAAGCTCGCCATGCCGCTCGGCACCTTGTTCGCGATCACGATCGCCGCGGCGGTGGTCAGCCAGGCCGGGCTCGGCAGCTTCGGCTTCAACGGTTCGCTGCTCGCGCCCAAGGCCTCGCGGATCAACCCGGCCTCGGGGCTCAAGCGCATCATCGGCATGTCGGGCTGGATCGAGCTCGGCAAGTCGCTGCTCAAGGTGATCCTGCTCGGCTCGATCGGCACCTGGATGGTGTGGAAGACCGCGCATTTCAGCTTCGGCCTGGCCGCCTCGAACCTGCCGGTGGCGCTCGCCGGGCTGGGCGCGACGATGACCAACGTGCTGCTCGTCATGGCGATGGGGCTGGTGGCGATCGCCTTGTTCGACGTGCCGACGCAGATCCTCCAGCTGCTGCGCAAGCTGCGCATGACCAAGCAGGAGGTGCGCGACGAGCACAAGGAGAGCGAGGGCAACCCCGAGATGAAGGGGCATCTGCGCGCCAAGCAGCGTGCGATGCTCTCGGGCGGCATGCGCCAGGCGCTGACCGAGGCGCACGTGGTGCTCACCAACCCGACCCATTTCGCGGTGGCGCTGCGCTACGACCGCGGGCGCGACCAGGTGCCGGTGGTGGTGGCCAAGGGCCGCAACGCCACCGCGCTGGCGATCCGCGAGGCCGCCGCCGAGATGAGCCTGCCCGTGCTCGAATATCCCGCGCTCGCCCGCGCGGTCTATTACACCAGCCGCGAGGGGCAGGAGGTGCGCGACGACCTGTACGTCGCGATCGCCACCGTGCTAGCCTTCGTCTTCGGGCTCAACGAGCGCGCCGGCGGGCGAATGCCGCCGGTCGACGTGCCGCTCACCGCGCGGTTCGACGAGAATGGCAAGAAACAGGGGTAAATTTCTGCCGCGAGCGGTCGTTTAGAGGGGCATCATGGCGACGACGATCAGCAGCACCAGCAGCAGCACGGCAGCGACCGCCACGACGTCGACGACCAAGACGTCGTCGACCTCGTCGGTCAACCAGTCGGCGGCCAACTCGGTCCTCACCTCGCTCGGCTCGGGCTCGGGGGTCGATACCGGCGCGCTCGTCACCCAGCTGGTCGACGCGCAGTTCGCGCAGAAACGCGCGCAGCTTACCTCCAAGAGCGACACGCTCACCGCGCAGATCTCGGGCGTGGCGACGCTCAAGAGCACGATCTCGGACTTCACCAAGGCGCTCGAGAACCTCGTCGAGGGCGGCACGCTCGCGACCCAGCCCAGCAGTTCGATGAGCGGGGTCGCCACCGCCAGCCCGGTCGCGGGCACCTCGGCGTCGGGGCTCAACAGCAGCGTCACCGTCAACGCGCTCGCCACCGCGCAGATCGCCACCAGCGCCAAGATCGCGTCGCCGTCCACCGCCACCTTCGGCACCGGCACGCTGACGCTGACGCTCGGCACCGCCACCACCAGCGGCGGCGCGATGACCGGCTTCACCGCTGGCACCAACAGCGACGGCTCGGCCAAGTCGTTCGCGATCTCGATCGACTCGAGCAACAACTCGCTGTCGGGCATCGCCGCCGCGATCAACGCCAAGAAGGCGGGCGTCACCGCCACGGTGATCAACGACGCGGACGGCGGCGCCTATCTCTCGCTCAAGGGCACCACCGGCGCGGCGCAGGCCTTCACGCTGGCGGCGAGCGACCCGGCCGGCGCGCTGGCGCAGTTCGACACCGGCTTCGGCACCGGCAACAAGACGACCGTCTCGAGCCAGGCGGGCAACGCCAAGCTGGTGGTGGACGGCGTATCGGTCGAGCGCGGCAGCAACGAGGTCAGCGACCTGATCGCGGGCGTGAAGCTCAGCCTGACCGGCACCGGCACCACCAACCTCACCTCGACGCGCCCCGACAGCGCGCTGACCAGCGCGGTGAAGGACTTCGTCGACACCTACAATCAGGTGCTGGCGGTGGTGAAGGAGCAGACCGATCCGATCAACGGCCAGCTCCGCGCCGATCCCGCCGCCAAGACGCTGCTGCGCACGTTGCAGGGGCTGACCAGCCGCGTGCTGCTGCCCGGCGCGGCCGCGGGCTCGCCGGCGACGCTCGCAGCGATCGGCGTGCGCACGACGCGCACCGGCGAGCTCGAGGTCAACGACGACGCGCTGAGCAGCGCGATGAAGAACGCGCCCGAGGCGGTCGAGGCGATGTTCACCAAGAGCAGCAGCGGCGCCACCGGACTGTACGCGGCGATGAAGTCGCTCGACCTCAACACCGGCAGCACGATCTACGGCCTGGGTGCCTCGTCCACGCGCTTCCTCCAGGCGCAGTCGGACCTGGGCAAGCAGAAGAGCAACGTCGACGACCAGGCGACGAAGTTGACGACGCGGCTGACGCAGCAGTTCTCCAGCATGAACGCGCGCGTCTCCGCCTACAAAGCCACGCAGTCGTTCATGCAGCAGCAGATCGACAACTGGACCAAGTCGACGGGTTGAGCGAGAGATAGACGACCATGGCCTATGCTTCCGCCCTGCTGCGCGATCCGGCGCGCACCTATCGCGAGATCGACCTCGCCGGCCGCACCGCCGCGGCCGACGGCCCCGCGCTCGTCCAGCTGCTGTACGAGGAGCTCACCCAGGCGCTGCGCGTCGCCGCCTGGGCGGCCGACAACCGCCAGTTCGCCACGCGCAGCGAGCGCGTGACCCGCGCCACCGCGATCCTCTTCGCGCTGGAGGCGAACCTCGACTTCGAGCGCGGCGGCGACGTCTCGCGCACGCTGGCGCGCTTCTACGCCGGCTGCCGCCGCCAGGTGGTGGACGCCAGCATCGGCACCGACGGCGAGCCGTTCCGCGCGGTGGCGTCGGAGCTGGAGGAGATCGCCGCGGCGTGGCGGATGGCGCGCGCGGCGTGAGGGGGTGACGATCGCCACCTAACGGCCTCCTTGTCATCAGCGTCATCCTGAACTTGTTTCAGGATCCACCCTGCGGCGCGCTCACCGACCGCGGCGCTCGCGGGACCGTGGATCCTGAAACGAGTTCAGGATGACGGCAAAGAAGGAGAGCAGTGTCGCTCCCCTCACCTCCCGCTCACCGCACCAGATCGCGATACTCCGGATGGCGCTCGATGAAGGCGCGGACGAACGGGCATTGCGGCACGACGCGCAGGCCCTGGTCGCGCGCGGAGTCCAGCGCGGCGCGGATCAGCCGCGAGCCTACCCCCCGCCCCTCGATCGCGAGCGGCACCAAGGTGTGCGTGAAGACGATCGTGTCGCCCTCGAGCTGATAGGCCGCGACCGCGCGCTCGCCCGCCACGGTGAGCTCGAACTCCTGCTCGGAGCGATTGTCGCGGACGCGCTCGACGCTCACTGGCCGGGCGCCGCCGCGGGCGCGTCGGGCGCGCGCGCCACCGGCGCGGCGGGCGTGGCCTGCGCCTCCACCGCGGCCGCGGCGCCGTCGGCGGGCTCGCGCTCACACGCGGCGAGCAGCGCCGCGGCGCCGAAGGTGAAGAGCGCGAGGTTCGGGCGCGGGGTCATCGGTCGTCCTGAGAGCATGCCCGCACTACGCCCCGCCCCCGCCGCGCGTTCCCCCGCCCGCTCGCCCCGCCGCGTCACCGCGCCGGTTGCCCTCGGCCGCGCGCGCGCCTAGGTCGGGCGCGCCCATGGCGCTCGACCCGCTTCCCCAGCTCCAGACGATCTTCGGCTTCCCCGCCTTCCGCGGCGTGCAGGAGCAGGTCGTCACGCGCGTGCTCGCGGGCGAGCGCACGCTGGCGGTGATGCCGACCGGCGCGGGCAAGTCGCTCTGCTACCAGCTGCCCTCGGCGATGCTGGAGGGGACGTGCGTGGTCGTCAGCCCGCTGATCGCGCTGATGCACGACCAGCTCCGCGCCGCCACCGCGGTCGGCCTGCGCGCCGCCACGCTGACCAGCGTCGACGAGAACAAGGCCGAGACGCGCGGGCGCTACCTCGATGGCGGGCTCGACCTGCTGTACGTCGCGCCCGAGCGCGCCTCCACCGCCGACTTCCGCGACCTGCTCGAGCGCGGCCGCCCCGCGTTGTTCGCGATCGACGAGGCGCATTGCGTCAGCGAGTGGGGGCACGATTTCCGCCCCGACTATCGCCTGCTGCGCCCATTGCTCGACGCCTTCCCCGAGGTGCCGCGGCTGGCGCTGACCGCCACCGCCGACGCGCACACCCGCGCCGACATCCTCGAGCAGCTCGGCATCCCGCAGGACGGCATGATCGTCGCGGGGTTCGACCGGCCGAACATCCGCTACGCGATCCGCCCCAAGGACAACAGCACGCGCCAGATCGCCGACGTGGTGCGCGACACGCCCGGCCCCGGCATCGTCTACGTCCAGACCCGCGCCGCGACCGAGAAGATGGCGGCGCAGCTCACCGCGATCACCGGGCGCCCGGTGCGGGCCTATCACGCCGGGCTCGACCCGGCGGTGCGCGCGCGCAACCAGGCCGATTTCGTCGCGTCGGAGGACATGGTGATGTGCGCCACGGTCGCCTTCGGCATGGGGATCGACAAGCCCGACGTCCGCTTCGTCGCGCATGCCGGCCTGCCCAAGTCGATCGAGGCCTATTACCAGGAGACCGGCCGCGCCGGGCGCGACGGCGACCCGGCGGTGGCGCATCTCTTCTGGGGCGCAGAGGATTTCGCGCGCGCGCGGCAGCGCATCGGCGAGGTCGAGCCGCAGCGCCAGCCCGGCGAGCGCCAGCGGCTCGCCGCGCTCGGCGCTTTGGTGGAGACCGCGGGCTGCCGCCGCGCCATCCTGCTGCGCCACTTCGGCGAGCACCCGCCCGAGCGCTGCGGCAATTGCGACAACTGCCTCTCGCCCCCGGCCGCGCTCGACGCGACGGAAACGGCACGCAAATATCTCTCGGCGGTATTCCGCACCGGGCAGATGTTCGGCGCGACCTATATCGAGCAGGTGCTCACCGGCCAGTCGAGCGAGCGCAGCCTGATGAACGGGCACGAGCAATTGTCGGTGTGGAACATCGTCGACGGCGACGAGCTGGCGCTGCTCAAGCCGGTCGGGCGCGCCCTGCTGCTCAAGGACGCGTTGCGCACCAACCATCACGGCGGGCTCGAGTTCGGCCCGGCGGCGCGTGCGCTGCTGAAGGGCGAGGCGACGCTGCCGCTGGTCGAGCCGCCCAAGCGCGAGCGCCGCCGCGGCGGGCGCGCCGGCGCGACGCCCAACCCGGTCGACGATCCCGTGTTCGAGGCGCTGCGCGCGTGCCGGCGCGAGCTGGCGAAGGAAGCGGGCGTGCCGCCCTATGTGATCTTCCACGACTCGGCGCTGCGCGAGATGGCGGCACTGCGCCCGACCTCGCTCGCCGCGCTGGGGCGGATCGCGGGGGTGGGGCAGCGCAAGCTCGACGCCTACGGCCAGGCGTTCCTCGACGTGCTGAAGGGAGCGGGGTGAGGGGGTGAGTTGCGCCGGGTCGGGAGACCTAAATCCTCCCCGCTCGCGGGGAGGGGACCATGCGCAGCATGGTGGAGGGGGTCTCCACCGACGCTGCGCTGCGTGGAAAGCCCCCTCCACCACTCGCCTGCGGCGAGCGGTCCCCCTCCCCGTGCCGGGGAGGATTTCGCCCCCTCACCCACCGGCCGCTCTTCCCCCTCGCCGTCGCGCCCGTCCGCCGCTAAGCGTTGCTCTCCCGCGACGGGACGAACGGGATCAGTGACGCGGCGGCCCGTCCGCGCTAGAGGCACCATCCTATGTTGCGCATCATCGACGAGACGATCGCGGTCGCGCCGCAGATCCGGCCCGAGGACCTGCCCGCCATCGCCGCCGCCGGCTACAAAGCCGTCGTCAACAACCGCCCCGACGGCGAGGAACCCGGCCAGCCCGACGGCGAGTCGATCCGCGCCGCGGCCGAGGCGGCGGGGCTGCGCTACACCGCGATCCCGATCACCCACGCCGGCTTCTCGCTGCCGCAGGTCGAGGCGATGACCGCGGCGCTGGCTGCGGCGGGCGGCCCGGTGCTGGCCTATTGCCGCTCGGGCACGCGCTCGTGCAACCTGTGGGCGCTCGCCGGCGCGGCGCGCGGCGACGACGCCGACTCGCTCACCGCCAAGGCGGCGGCGGCGGGCTATGACCTCACCAACCTGCGTCCCCTGCTCGACGCGGTGGCGCGGCGCGGCTGAGCCGGTACGATGGGGCTGGCGGCATGGCTCGGCCTCGGCCGGGCGCACCGGATGATGCGATCGGTCGACGAGGCGATCGAGGCGGTCGGCGTCGCGCTGCCGCGCTTCGCCGCCTTCGACGCGGTGATCGCGGAGGACGGCCGCGCCGCGCTGGTGATCGACTCGACCGGGGTGATCGCGCTGGTGCTGGTGCGCGGCGCACGGGTGCGGGCGCGTTTGGTCGAGTGGGCGATGGTGCGGCAGACTCACGCGGGCATCCTGGTCGAGACCGGTGACCGCGGCTTCGGCGACGTGCTGCTGGCGGGGGTGAGCGCGATCGACGTGCGCCGCCTCGGCATGCCGCCGCTGCCGCAGCGCGAGCCTGCCACGATCGTCGGGTCGCTCGAGACCGCCTAAACGGAAGTTAAGGGGTCGAAGGCAGCTCGTCCTTCCGACGAGGCATAGCTCTGCGGAACTTCCGAAACGCTCTTCACCTTCCGTCATCCCGGACCTGGTCCGGGATCCACTCTTCCGCATAAGAAACGCTTTCAGAGTATGCGGAAACGGTGGATCCCGGACCAAGTCCGGGATGACGAGGATTGAGGACGCCCCGCCCTTGCCCGCTCACGCCGCGCGACGCGGCACCGGCTGATTGAGCCACTCCAGGTCGAACGCCGCGTCGAACTGGAGCCCGGCGCGGCCCTCGTCGTCGACCCAGCGCAGCGTCGCCGCCAGCGCCAGCCCGTCCTCCAGCTCCAGCGCGACCGGATAGCCGATCGCGGCCGCGGGCAGGTCGACGCCATCGATCATCGCCCCCGCCGGCGAGATGTTGCGCACGCGCACCTCGGCGCGCTCGCCCGCCAGCTCGAGCCGCGCCGAGCGCAGCACGCGGTGGCGCGGCGCGCGGCTGGTCTTGTGCCCGATCGGCACCGCATAGCCCTCCGCCTCGGCGAGCTGCGCGCGCACCGTGCCGGCATCGGCGGGGCGACCGTAGACATAGCCCTGGATATGGCTGCACCCCAGGCCGCGGATCAGCACGATCTCGTCCTGCTGCTCGACCCCTTCCGCGGTCGTCTCCATGCCGAGCGTCTCGGCCAGGCTGACGATCGCGCGGATGATGGCGGCGTTGCGGTTGCCCGGCTGGATCGCGCCGCGCACGAAGCTCTGGTCGATCTTGATCTTGTCGAACGGCGCCTTGCGCAGATAGCCGAGGCTGGAATAACCGGTGCCGAAGTCGTCGAGCGCGAGCCGCACGCCCAGCGCCTTGAGCGCGCGGAACATCTGCTCCGACGAGGCATCCTCGTTGAGGAACACGCCCTCGGTGATCTCCAGCTCGAGCCGGTGCGGCGCCAGCCCCGTCGCGGCGAGCGCGCCCGCCACCAGCGCCGGCAGCCGCGGGTTGGCGAACTGGATCGGCGAGACGTTGACCGCGACCCGGACGTGATCGGGCCAGCCCGCCGCCTCGGCACAGGCGGTGTCGAGCACCCACGCGCCGATCGCCTCGATCAGCCCGCATTCCTCTGCCACCGGGATGAACTCGGCGGGGCTGACGGCCCCGCGCTGCGGATGGTCCCAGCGCACCAGCGCCTCATAGCCCATGATGCGCGCGTCCGCGGTCGACACTACCGGCTGGTAGGCGAGGCGGAACTGGCCCGCGGCGAGCGCGCGGCGCAGGTCGTCCTCCAGCCGCTTGCGGTTCTGCGCGCCGTGCAGCAGCTCCTCGCGATAGAAACGGTGGACGCCGCGCCCGTCGGCCTTGGCGGCGTAGAGCGCGAGGTCGGCGTTGCGCACCAGCTCTTCCTGCGCCGCGCCGTCGGCGGGAGCGATCGCGACGCCGACCGAGCAGCCGATCGACAAGGTCGAGCGGTCGATGTGATAGGGCAGCGACAACGCCGCGATCACGCGCTGCGCCAGCGCGCCGAGCCGGTCGCGGTCGCCCTCGTTGGGGACGATCACCTTGAACTCGTCGCCGCCGAGCCGCCCGACCAGACCGGCGTCGCCGATGGTGCGCTGCAGCCGCTGCGCGACTTCCTTGAGCAGCTCGTCGCCGACCTGGTGGCCGAGCGTATCGTTGACCGCCTTGAAGCGGTCGAGGTCGAGCAGGAACAGACCGGTCGGGTGAGTGCCGCCCGCCTGCGCCTGCGCCAGCGTCTGCTCGAGCGCGAGCCGCATGCGCTGGCGGTTGGCGATGCCGGTGAGCGCGTCGAACAAGGCGAGCCGCTTGATCTCGGCCTCGGCGCGGCGCTGCTCGGTCAGGTCCGAGCCCGCGCCGATGAAGCCCTGGAAGCGGTCGAGCTCGTCGCGCGCGGGGCGGCCCGAGATCGACCACCAGCGCTCGGCGCCGCTGCCCCCCGCGGCCGGGCGCACCGAGTAATCGGTGAAGGAGGTGCGCGACGAGAGGTGGAAGCTCAGCGTCCGCTCGGTCTCGACCCAGGCCGAGTCGACGCGGAACACGTCGGTGAGCGGGGCGCCGATCGGCTCGATGCCGAGCGCGCGCAGCTCGCGCGCGACCTTGTCGGAGAGATAGGTGAGCCGGCCGCGACGGTCGCTCTGCCAGAACCAGCCGGCGCCGTGCGCCTCATATTCGGCGACGAGGCGGCTGTCGCGTCGCTCGGCGTCGCGGCGCTGCCGCCGCTCGGCGAGCGCGCGCTGGCGGACGAGCGCGGCACGGCCGATCGCGAGCGCCACCGCCGCGGCGGTGCCGAGCGCGAGCGCGGCCGGCAGCGGCGCGGCGCCGGTGAGCGCCACCGCGGCGAGCGCGAGCGTCACCACCAGCGCCAGCGCGGCGGCACGCAGCGGCTGGAGCGCGAGCGCCAGCGCGATCAGCGCGGCGGCACCCGCCACGCCGGCGGCGGGGTGCAGTGCGGGCGGGAGCGTCGCGGCGGCGTGCGCGCCGAGCGCGAGCAAGAGCGCGATCGCGCTGCCGCCGGCGCTGACGGTGGCGATGCGCCAATGGCTCGGGCTCGCCGCCGCGCGCGGGTGCGCCGCGACTGCCCAGCAGCCGATCGCGAGCAGCACGGCCGGCGCGACGCACCATGCCAGCCCCGCCGCGGCGGTGCTGGCGGAGGCGCGCACCAGCAGCGTGAGCGGTGCGAGCACCAGCACCGCCGCGACGGCGGGCCACAGCGCGGCGCTGGCGGCGAGCGCGGCAAGGCGCGACTCCTCCACCAGCGCGTCCGACGCGGGCGCGAGCCCGAGCGCCTCGGCGAGCGCGCGCGGGCCGCCGGTCGGTTCGTCTCGGTCGGGGGCGGGCGGGCGCATGGCCTTGTCCTACCGCGACATCCTTGCGTTTTCCTTTGCGCCGGGCGGAGCGTGGAGCGGGGACGGTCGCGACTGCCCCGATGTGCTCGGGATTGGCGGCGTTCCCATAGTCTCGGAAGCGAAGAGGTGGAGCAGACCCTCGACGCTCTTCACCGTCCGTCATCCCGGACTTGGTCCGGGATCCACCCGTCCGCGAAAGCAACGTCCCAAGAGGATGCGGCACCGTGGATCCCGGACCAGGTCCGGGATGACGGGGTGAGGAAAGCTGCGAAGGGGGAAGTCACTGGTACCCGCCCGGGATCGTCACCGCCCAAGGTGCCCCATCGCGCCCCGCCCCAACAGTTGCCCGTCCCCCGGCAGCGTCGTACAGCCGCGCGCATGACGACGATCCGCGAAGCCGACCTGATCGAGAGCGTGGCCGACGCGCTCCAGTTCATCAGTTACTACCATCCGATGGATTACATCCGCGCGCTGGGCGAGGCCTATGCCGCGGAGCAGAGCCCCGCCGCCAAGGACGCGATGGCGCAGATCCTCACCAACAGCCGGATGTGTGCCGAGGGGCACCGCCCGATCTGCCAGGATACTGGCATCGTCACCGTCTTCGTCAAATGGGGGCAGGACTGCCGGCTGGAGAGCCGGCGCTCGCTCCAGGAGGTCGTCGACGAGGGCGTGCGCCGCGCCTATCTCCACCCCGAGAACAAGCTGCGCGCCTCGATCCTGGCCGACCCCGCCTTCACCCGGCGCAACACGCGCGACAATACGCCGAGCGTGCTCCACGTCGAGTTGGTGCCGGGCGACAAGGTGCACATCGACGTCGCGGCCAAGGGCGGCGGCAGCGAGAACAAGTCCAAGTTCAAGATGATGAACCCCAGCGACTCGATCGTCGACTGGGTGCTCGAGATGCTCCCGCAGATGGGCGCGGGCTGGTGCCCGCCGGGGATGCTCGGCATCGGCATCGGTGGCACCGCGGAGAAGGCGATGGTGCTCGCCAAGGAATCGCTGATGGGCCAGATCGACATGGCGCAGCTCAAGGCGCGCGGGCCGAAGAACGACCTGGAGGCGCTGCGCATCGAGCTGTTCGACAAGGTCAACGCGCTCGGCATCGGCGCGCAGGGGCTGGGCGGGCTCTCGACCATCCTCGACGTCAAGATCCTCGACTGGCCGACCCACGCCGCGTCCAAGCCGGTGGCGATGATCCCGAACTGCGCCGCGACCCGCCACGCACACTTCACGCTCGACGGCTCGGGGCCGGTGTACCTGGAGGCGCCAAAGCTCGCCGACTGGCCGCAGGTCGACTGGCAGCCCGACAGCGCCGCGATCCGCGTCGACCTCGACACGCTGACGCCCGAGGTGGTGCGGACGTGGAAGCACGGCGACCGGCTGCTGCTCAACGGCAAGATGCTCACCGGGCGCGACGCCGCGCACAAGCGCATCGCCGACATGCTGGCGAAGGGCGAGCCACTGCCGGTCGAGTTCAAGGGGCGCGTGATCTATTACGTCGGCCCGGTCGATCCGGTCGGCGAGGAAGTGGTCGGGCCGGCGGGGCCGACCACGGCGACGCGGATGGACAAGTTCACGCGCATGATGCTCGAGCAGGGCCTGCTCGCGATGGTCGGCAAGGCCGAGCGCGGCCCGGCCGCGACCGAGGCGATCCGCGATCACCAGAGCGCCTATCTGATGGCGGTCGGCGGCGCGGCCTATCTGGTCGCGCGCGCCATCAAGGGCAGCAAGGTCGTCGGCTTCGCGGACCTCGGGATGGAGGCGATCTACGAGTTCGAGGTGAGCGATTTCCCGGTCACCGTCGCGGTCGACGCCGAGGGGCAGAATGTCCACCAGCTCGCGCCGCTGGTGTGGCGCGAGAAGATCGCGCGGGAGCGATTGTTGCAGCCGGCGTGAGCCGGGCGGCGGTGCTCCCTGTCATGGGGCACCGCCGCCGTCGCCCAAGGTCTCGGCCGTCCTGCTAACGCCGTTTGAACGGCTCCTGCTCCCACGCGGGAGCGGCAGGCGCGGCGATTGCCGCGCAGATCTGAACGATCGCGGCGGTCCATGCCGTCAGGTAGACCGCGATCCAGAGATGATCGCCGCGCGTCACGCCTAATAGCGCAACGCTTTTCGCCACCACCCCACCGATGACCAGCGGCAGGCTGAGCGCCAATGTTGCCATGACCAGCAAGGTCCAGCGGTGTCCCTCGAAGGTCTTCATGACGCCGCGCGCCGCGCCGGCCGCCCGTACGCTCGCCATCAGCATGACGAACCCACCGAGCACCAAGGCAAGGCGCTGTCCCGTCTGGAGGTAGAGCGTGTCCGTCCCGTGTAGCCCGGCGCTCGCATAATGAAGGAGGACGAGCAGATATTGCAGCGGGACGAGGACGAAACCGTACAGCATCACCATCAGCAAGACCGCGAGACAGCTCTTATCTAGTCGATGCACGACTCTCGGGTGCGCATGCAGGATCTTGTTACGACGCGCTGCTATCGCAGCCAGCCACAGATAGATCCGCTGCATCGCGGCTTTCCTTCCGATCGGCCTGAACGACTCAGGTTCGAACGGAAGAATGACATAGCCGGTACAAACCCGCAACAGGAGCGTCGCTGGGCGTCGACCTGTGACCGGCGCCGCGGCTCAGTCGCGCCGGAACAGCACCGCCTCGCCCGCCCCGGCGGCGACGCGCCAGCCCTCCGCCGCCAGCGCATCGCGGTGGCGCGGGGTGACGTACAGCAGCCGCACGTCGCGCTCGGGCGGCAGCGCCGCCAGCCGCCGCGCCACCGCGCGGATGATCGCCTCCTCGAACGGGTTGAAGAGATAGACGAGCAGGTCGCCGTCGGGGAGCGCGACCGCGGTGGCGTCGCCCAGCAGCGCGCTCGCGCGCGGGTCGCCGCGGCGCGCGAGGTTGCGCGTCGCGGTGGCGTGCAGCTCGGCGGCGAACTCCACGCCGGTGACGGCGCGGAATGGATAGTCGCAGGCGAGCAGCAGCGCGCGCCCCTTGCCCGAGCCGAGGTCGAGGAAATGGAAGCGCGACAGGTCGCCGTCGACCAGCGCCATCGCCGCCGCGAACACGTCGGGGTCGGAGGCGACATGGTCGATGCCGTAGCGCGCGTTGGGGCTGTCGATCGCGAGCGTGTAGAGCCGCTGGACTCCGCCGGTGTCGCTGTCGTGGGCCGAGTCATAGGCGGCGTCGCGCGCGGCCTTGGCGGCGAGATAGTCGCCGAGCCCGGTACCCGGGCGCGCGCGGCGCAGCAGTCGCCGCGCCGCCTCGAGCGGCCCCTCGTCGGCGACGATCGCGCCGAGCCGCCGCGCCGCCTGACCGAACCGTGCGAGCCTGCCCAACCCCCGCTCCCCTTCTCACCCATGCCAGATATGAGAAGAGGTTGCCGGACCCCGCCGAAGCGGTGCCCGACAACCCCTAAACATGGTCAGCGGCCGGAGAGCTCCAGCCCGGGAGACCATGCAGGCCTCCGACAGAATGACCTACCTCGTTGTCAGGGGGAGGATACCCCCCGAGGCAGACCGTACCGTCAGAAGCGCGTCCCCCGAACGAACTGAACCGACCCCATTGCTGAACCATGAGACATCGGATCACCTCCTTTCGCTGATTGATAACGAGCGCGGTCCTCGCGAACCGCACGGTCAATGTGAGCCGCGCGCGACTCGGATACAAGTCTTGTGTTGCGGGCCGGATTGTACGATTCTCGCACGCTCGGTTTTCGCGTTAGGGCGGGACAGTTGGCGGTGCCGGGCTCACTCGATGCATCGACGCGCCGCTTATACCCAGGTCGCTGTTCTCGCCGGCCTCTGCGTGGGCTTCCCGACATCCGCCGATCGGGCGACCGGTTTCACACCCCCTTCGTCATCCCGGACTTGTTCCGGGATCCAGCCTGCCGCGAACGCAGAAGGCGTTGCTCGTGCTGAAGAGTGGATCCCGGGCCAAGTCCGGGATGACGGCGGGAGGCGTGTTGCAGCGGTTCGGTCCATCCGTCCGTGGGTGGTAGCCCTATGCACGTAGGCACGTGACCGCTCAGCCCCTCACCCGCGGCAGTCCTCGATCACGCGCGCCAGCTCGGCCCAGGGCGGCAGCACCAGCGGCGCGCTGCCCGGCTGCTCCAGCGTGAAGCGGCCACGGCTGAACACCATCGCGTCGAGCAGCCGGTCGCTCGCCTGGAGCGCCACCCCCGCGCCGCCCGCCACCGCGGTCGCGGGCAACGTGCGTGTCGTCGCGCTGGTGCGCACCGTGAGCGGCGCGGCGACGCCGCCGACCCGGGTCAGCGTCACCGTGCGCGCGGCGCGGTCGCAGCGCGCGGTGGCGACCGCGGTCGTGCCGGTGCCGAAGCTGGCGACCGTGCCGGCGGCGTCGCGCGTGTAGCGCCACGTCCCCGGCGTGCGCGGCCAGTCCTGCCACTCCGCCGCGAGCGGCGCGGGCGCGGGGGCCGGCGGCGGAGGCGGCGGCGCGGGCGCAGGAGTCGGCGCGGGCGCGGGCGGCGGCGGAGTCACCTGCGGCACGCAGCCGGCGGCGAACGTCAGCATGGCGGTGAGCGGCGCGAGGCGCGCGCGCGAGGAAAAGTATCGAGGCACGATCGGGGCCTATGCCGGAAGCGACGGGCGCGCTCAACCGCGCGGAACCGCGGCGCGGCGCGGGCGGTTCTCGACTGATAACGTTTGTTGATGGAGTCACCGATGGCCGACGACGCGCCGACCCAGATCCTCGTCCAGTCGAATCTGGGGGAGACGATGAAGGTGGACAGCCGCGACGGCGACCATCTCGGCGCGGTCCATGCCTTCATGGTGCACAAGGCGTCGGGGCGCGCGACCCACGCGGTGCTCAGCCTCGGCGGCTTCCTCGGCATGGGCAAGAGCTTCTATCCCCTGCCCTTCGCGCTGCTGCAGTTCGATCCGGTGCGCGACCGTTACGTCGTGACGATCGACCGCCGCCTGCTCGAGGGCGGGCCGAGCTGGGCCAATAATGCGCCGGTGTTCGACCAGGCCTATGCCGATCGCGTCGCCAGCTACTACCAGGTGCGCGGCGAGAATCTCGCCGCCGAGTGAGGAGAGGATCGATGCCCGAGCCGGACCACGACGACGCGGTGGAAGAGACGGTCGAGGAACTGCTGACCGACCCCGACGCGCCGGAGCACGGCACGCACCCGCGACCGCCGCAGACGATCGACGCCGAGCCGAGCGGGGACAAGCGCTAGCGCGCGCGAACCGGTGCTCCCGCGCACGCAGGAGCATCGGCCCAGAGGCCCGACCCCGAGGCGGCACCCACGCGAAAAGAGCCGCCGGCCTGACGCCCGCGGCTCCCGCGATCAGCCGGCGACGGACGGCCGCGCCGCCCGCGACGCTTACTTGATCTTGGCTTCCTTGAACGCGACGTGCTTGCGCACGACGGGGTCGTACTTGTTGAAGCTCAGCTTCTCGGTCTTGGTGCGCGGGTTCTTCTTGGTGACGTAGAAGAAGCCGGTGTCAGCCGAGCTGACGAGCTTGATCTTGACGGTGGTCGGCTTGGCCATGACCGGTTCCTAAGCGAATGAAACAAGAAAGCGGCGAAGCTTGCCTCGCCGCGTCAGACGCGGGCGCTTGGCGCATGCGGCACGCGGAGTCAAGTGCGGCGCGGCATTAAGCATAAGGTAAGGGGCGCGGGCGCAGGGTGTGCGGATCGGGACTCACCCGAGCAGGATCACGCGCATGGACGACATGGATATCCTCGCGATCAAGGCGCATCTGGCGCGGCGCATCGCCGCGATCGACTGGCGCGCCGGGCCGGCGCGGCTCGCGCCCGAACTCGACGGCATCCGCGTCGCCGCCGAGCAGCACCGGCTGCTGCCGGTGGTGACGGTGGCACAGTCGCTCGGCACCGCGATCGGCCGCGGCGAGCGCGGCGTGCTGGTCCACGACTGGCTCGGCCTGCTCGGCGAGGCGGTGGCGAGCGGCGCGCAGGACGAGGCGACCTCGCGCGCCTTCGCCGCCGCCTGCGCGGTGCGGCTGGCGGCGTAAACGCTCAAGATCCTCCCCGCTTGCGGGGAGGGGGACCAGCTGAAGGCTGGTGGAGGGGGATCTCCCCGCAGCGCAGCGACTGTGGCAGCCCCCCTCCACCACCGCGCTGCGCGCGGCGGTCCCCCTCCCCTTGCAGGGGAGGAGCTTGCCTCCCTTGCCTTGACCGGACCCAATCGCGCCCCACATCGTTTCGCTCCCGATCAGTGAAACGACGGAGCCGCCCGTGGCCGATACCAATCCCGCCCTCGATACCCCCACCGACCTCGCGCGCAACGACACCCGCAGCGTCGCCGACGCGCTCAACGCTGCGCTGGCCGACAGCTATGCGCTGTATCTGAAAACCAAGAACTTCCACTGGCACGTGTCGGGGCCGCACTTCCGCGACTATCACCTGCTGCTCGACGATCAGGCGGCGCAGATCCTCGGCGCCACCGACGCGATCGCCGAGCGCGTGCGCAAGACCGGCAACACCACGCTGCGCTCGATCGGCGACATCGCGCGGCGGAGCTCGATCCGCGACAATGACGCCGATTTCGTCGCGCCCGAGCAGATGCTGGCCGAGCTGCGCGACGACAATCTCACGCTCGTCCAGCGCTTCCGCGACGTCAAGGAAGCCGCCGAAGAGGCGAAGGACAATGCCACCAGCGGCATCGTCGACGACTGGACCGACCAGGCCGAGGAACGCGCCTGGTTCCTGTTCGAGGCCAGCCGCAAGGCCTGACCGCACTAACCGTAGAAGGAGCCGAGCGATGCTGAAACTGGCCGTGATCTTCCTCGTCGTCGGGCTGCTGCTCGGCGCGCTCGGCTTCGGCGGCATCGGCGGCGCCTTCGTCGGGATCGCCAAGATCCTGTTCTTCATCGCGCTGGCGCTCTTCCTGATCTTCCTCGTGCTCGGCATCACCGCGGGCAAGAAGGTCAAGGACACGCTGGACTGAGACGCGCGGGCGAGTGGAGCGTTAGCACCGCATGCACGCCTTCGCCGCGCTCCTCGACTCGCTGATCTACACCCGCGGGCGCAACGCCAAGCTCAAGCTGATCGGCAATTACCTCCGCGCCACGCGCGACCCCGACCGCGGCTGGGCGATGGCGGCGCTGACGGGCGACCTCGACCTGCCCGCGGTCAAGCCGGCGCTGATCCGCGCGCTGATCGAGTCGCGCGTCGACCCGGTGCTGTTCCGCATGAGCCGCGACTATGTCGGCGACACCGCCGAGACGGTGGCGCTGCTCTGGCCGGTGCCGGACGTGCCGCCGACCGACGTCACGCCGCTGACCGTCGGCACGGTGGTCGACCGGCTCATGCACCTGTCGCGCTCGGACGCGCCCGCCGCGCTCGCGGGCATGCTCGACCGGCTCGACGCCGAGGAGCGGTTCGCGCTGCTCAAGCTGGCCACCGGCGCGCTGCGCGTCGGTGTCTCGGCGCGGCTCGCGAAACAGGCGCTGGCCGACGCGTTCGGGCTCGACGTCGAGGCGGTGGAGGAGGTGTGGCACGGGCTCGCCCCGCCCTACCCCACCCTGTTCGCCTGGGCCGAGGGCACCGGCGAGCAGCCGACCCCGGCGGACGTGCCGGTGTTCCGCCCCTTCATGCTGGCGCATCCGCTCGAGGACCTGCGCGTCGACCTCGCCGATTATGCCGCGGAGTGGAAGTGGGACGGCATCCGCGTCCAGCTCGTCCATGTCGCGGGCGCGACGCGGCTGTACAGCCGCACCGGCGACGACGTCACCGCCGCCTTCCCCGACGTGGCCGCGGCCTTCGCGACCTACGGCGTGGTCGACGGCGAGCTGATGGTGCGCGGCGATGCGCAGGGCGCGCGGCTGGGCGAGAGCGAGGGCGAGGGTGCGGGCAGCTTCAACGCGCTGCAGCAGCGGCTCGGGCGCAAGCTGGTCTCGGCCAAGATGCTGGAGGAGGCGCCCGCCTTCGTCCGGCTCTATGACATCCTGTTCGACGGCGCCGAGGACCTGCGCGCTTTGCCCTGGACCGAGCGGCGCGCGCGGCTGGAGGCGTTCGCGGCGCGGCTCGACCCGACCCGCTTCGACGTCAGCAGCGTGATCGCGGCGGAGGATTTCACCGCGCTGGAGGGGATCCGCGCCGGCGCGCGCGACGCCGCGATCGAGGGCGTGATGCTCAAGCGCCGCGACTCGCCTTACGTGGCGGGGCGCCGCGCCGGGCTGTGGTACAAATGGAAGCGTGACCCGCTCACCGCCGACTGCGTGATGATGTACGCGCAGCGCGGCAACGGCCGGCGCTCGAGCTGGTACAGCGACTATACCTTCGGCTGCTGGACCGACGAGGGCGAGCTGCTGCCGGTGGGCAAGGCCTATCAGGGCATCACCGACCAGGAGATCGCGCAGCTCGACCGCTTCGTGCGCCAGCACACGCTCAACCGCTTCGGCCCGGTGCGCGAGGTGGAGAAGTCGCTGGTGCTGGAGGTGGCGTTCGACTCGATCCACGAGTCGAAGCGGCACAAGTCCGGACTGGCGATGCGCTTCCCGCGGATCGCGCGAATTCGCACCGACAAGCCCGCCGCCGAAGCCGACACGCTGGCGGCGCTGCGCAAGCTGGTGACGTGAGGGGCATGTGGCCGCAGGCCGAGTGCGCCCAATCGCGCGACTCGCTCGCCCCTTTCCCCGGCAGCGCCGCATGAGGTACACCCATTCCATGACGCTGCGCCCCTTTCACCTCGCCTTCCCGGTCCACGACCTCGCCGAAGCGCGCGCCTTCTACGGCGGCGTGCTGGGCTGCGCGGAGGGGCGCTCAAGCGAGTCCTGGATCGACTTCGACTTCGGCGGCCACCAGATCGTCGCGCATCTCGATCCCGCCGCGCAGCCGGTCGCGGTGACCAACCCGGTCGACGGCCATGACGTGCCCGTGCCGCACTTCGGCATCGTACTGACCATGGCGGACTGGCAGGCGCTCGCCGCGCGCGTCGAGGCGGCGGGAGTGCGCTTCGGCATCGCGCCGCACGTCCGCTTCCAGGGCCAGGCGGGCGAGCAGGCCACCATGTTCTTCCGCGATCCCAGCGGCAACGCGCTGGAGTTCAAGGCCTTCGCCGACGACTCGCAGCTCTTCGCCACCGCCGCGCGCGTACCGGAGGCGGTGGCATGAGCCGCCCGGTCGAGGTCGATCTGCCGCACCAGCTCGGCCGCGCCGGCGCCAAGCAGCGGATCGAGGGCGGGTTCGGCAAGCTCGCCGGCTATGTCCCCGGCGGCCACGTCACCGAGCATCGCTGGGACGGCGACACGCTCCACTTCACCGTCGAGGGCATGGGGCAGCGCGTCGGCGTGCGGCTCGACGTGGCGGACAATAACGTCCACGCGGTGTTCGAGCTGCCCGGGCTGCTCGCCATGTTCGCCGAGCCGCTGCGCGAGAAGCTTCAGAAGGACGGGCCGAAACTGCTCTCCTGAGGGCGACGCCTCCGCGGCGCACCGCATCGTTAACCGGCCGTTCGCCATTTGATGGCATCCCGCGCCTCATCGCGGAGATCACGGGACCATGGCGCATATCATCGTCGCCGACGACGACGACATCTGGGGCGAGCTGGTGTGCGACGCACTGCGCGCCGCCGGTCACACCGCGGGCGCGCTGACCGACAGCCGCGACGCGCTGCGCGCGATCAAGGCGCGCCGGCCCGATCTGGTCGTGCTCGACTGCAGCATGCCCGAGCTGAGCGGCGTGCTGCTGCTGCAGGAGCTGCGCAAGTCGCCACAATTGTTCGACCTGCCGGTGCTGATGCTGACCGGGCGGCGCAACGACCAGGACGTGCAGCTCGCCTATTTCGCCGGCTGCAACGACTATCTCAAGAAGCCGTGCGACCCCGAGGAAGTGGTCTATCGCGTGCAGCGGCTGCTGGAGAAGTTCCCGCCGGCGGTGGCGCCGATACGCCGCGTCGCGCCGGGCAGCTTCGGGCGGCGCGCGCCCGGGCGCTGAGACCCACCGAATGGCGCCCGCCTCCCCCCGTCGTCCCGACGGGCATCGACGCCCCCCAACCTACTGGCCGCCATCCTGTAATCGGCCCGAGGCCCCATCGTGCCGCGTTCGCCCGGGCACCGGCGCGGGCGGGCCGGTGGATGCCGGACCGGGTTCAGCCTGACGCTTCGCGGAGCCAGACCAGTGTCGCGTGGCGGCGCCGCTCACCCCGCCGCGGTATAGGCCGCGAACGGCTCCTCCAGCAGCAGCCGCCCGTCGCGCCACACCTGCACCGCGCCGCCGCCCTGCGCCGGCTCGAGCGAGGCGATCACGCGATAGACGAAGCCGTCGCGCTCGAACTGGTAGGTGCGTCGCTCGCGCGCGCTATCGATCACGCGACCGCCGTCGATCGTCAGCGAGGCGCGCGTGCCGCGGCCGCCCCAGGGCACGTCGACCGCGCCGAGCTCGGCATCGTGGTTGTAGCTGGAATAGCGATAGCCGCCGCGCGCGTCGCCGGTGACCTGGATCGAGCGCTTGGCAGTGACCCCCAGCACGCGCGTCTGCGCGGCGAAGCGGCACTGGCTGGTGGTCGGGCCGTAGCGCAGCGACACCACCGTCGGCGTGGTCGCGCCGGGCTCGACCATCTGCGGGCTGACCGTCTCGACCGCGCCGACCTCGCGCCCCGCGGCGTTGGTCAGCGTGTACCAGACGTGCCCCATGCCCGCGTCGCCCTGGCCGACGCGCACCGTCGCGCGATGCGTCGCCAGTCCGGGCTTGGCGTAGCTGGTGAGCGTCACCTGGCCGTCGCGGTCGGGCGGAGACATCGCGATCGCCCAGTCGCGGTCGGTCGAGTCGCACAGGAAGGCGGCGGGCTTCCACGCGCCGTCGACCCGCTGCATCGACACCGCGCCGAGCGCGCGCAGCTGCGCCACGCCCGCCGCCGGCAGCGCCACCGCGCCCGCCGTGATCCCTGCCGTCATCGCGCCGATCACCCACGCTCGCATCGTCGATCTCCGTTTCCCGCGTTTCGTTTTGGCGCGCGAGGCGATAGGCGGCGCTGCATGAACGATCCCACAACGATCCGACGCCTCTACGGCCGCCGCCAGGGCCATGCGCTGCGCGCCGGCCAGGCCGCGCTGGTGGAAGAACTGCTGCCCCGGCTGGCGCTGCCCGAGAGCGGCGCGCTCGACTCGCGCGTACTGTTCGGCGACGACCGCCCGCTCCAGCTCGAGATCGGCTTCGGCGCGGGCGAGCATCTCGCCGCGCAGGCGGCGGCGGCGCCGGGCACCGGCTTCATCGGCTGCGAGCCCTTCCTCAACGGCGTGGTCGGCGCGCTCGGCCACGTGCGCGACCGCGCGCTCGGCAACGTGCGGATCCACATGGGCGACGCGCTCGAGGCGGTGGAGCGGCTGCCCGACGAGTCGCTCGATCGGGTCTATCTGCTCCACCCCGATCCCTGGCCCAAGGCGCGCCACGCCAAGCGGCGGATGATGAACCACGGCCCGCTCGACCTGATCGCGCGCAAGCTCAAGCCGGGGGCGGAGTTCCGCCTCGGCACCGACGATCCGACCTACTGCCGCTGGGCGATGATGATCATGGACCAGCGCCGCGACTTCACCTGGACCGCGACGACTCCCGCCGATTTCCTCGAGCGCCCGGCCGACTGGCCCGAGACGCGCTACGAGCGCAAGGCGCGGCGCCAGGGGCATGAGGTCTGGTATTTCAGGTACGTGCGGGGGTAAGCCGAGCCGCGGTCAGCGCAGGTCGACATAGCCGATGCGGCGATATTCACCGGCTCGGTCGTGTAGATGAGCACCGCGCGTCCACGCCGGCGCCAGCAGACCGATCGACAGGCCCACCATGTGTCGCATGGGGCATGTGCTGTTCGTCGCTGTCGCGCCTCACCGCACCGGCACCGCGGCGCCGGCATAGGGGTCATATTCCTCGGGCTGTGCGGGCGCGGCGAGGCGCGGGGGCGGTGCGGCCGGGAGGTCTGCGACCGCCTCGCGCTCGGACGTCGCCGCGGCGGCGTGCAGCAGCCCCGCCGCCACCGGACCGGCACCGAAGATCAGGAAGCAGCCGAGCAGCGCGCGTCCCGCGCGACGCAGCGGCAGCCGCCCTTGCAGCAGCAGCAGCCCGAGCCCCGCGACCGCCAGCGTCGCCGCGCCGGTGGCGAGCTCGCCGGTCGCGGCCGCGACGACCCACGCGGCCGCGTCCGCCAGCGGCGCGCCCGCGGCCGGGTCAGCCAGCGGCGGGGTGACGATCACCGTCGCTCCGGGCCGGAGGGAGCGGCGGCGGGCGGCAGCCGCTCGGCGCACGCGCGCTGCCGGTCGAGCCGGAAGACCAGCTCGCCGACCACTTCGTCCAGAACGAAGAACTTGCCGCGCATGTTGCCGTTGAGCAGCGTCTCGGTGCCGCGGTCGCGACGATAGACCGCGGGCAGCGGCCCGTCCGCGGGCCATTCGATGAAGGTGCGGGTGCCGTCGTCGCTGATCGCCGCGGGATAGAGCGCGCGCTGGCCGCTCAGCCGATAGTCCGCGATCATCGGTCCCGTCGCCGCGACGCTGCCGCCCGGCAGCGCGCCGGCGCCCGGCCCGGCCGGGTAGCGGAAGCGGATCGCGGAGGGCAGGTCACCGCCGGGCTCCGCCACGCCGACGAGCTCGAACTGATAGCGCCGCACGTCGGTCGCCACCGTCATGTTGGTCGGCGCGTTCAGCTGGAGCGGCTTCACGAACAGCAGGTTGCCCGCCTTGTTCGCGGTCACCTGCCAGGCCGCGCCGTCGCCCAGCGCGATGGTTGCCGATCCGCTCGTCGGAGGCGAGCTCGATCGTCACCTGATAACCCGGCGCGGCGCGAAGGCGGACGACCTGATCGTCGCGATAGGCGATCGACTGGATGCGCGAGTCGCCGGGCTGCGCGCTGGCGGGCGCGGCGAACGCCAGCGCGACGGCGCAGCGCAGCGTGCGGGAAGGACCGCCGCTGGCTCGCCTGCCGATCCCCGACCCTCGCCCCACCGCCTCGTCCCGATCGCGTCGCTCTCTCTTATAGGCGCGTCGCGCCCGCCTCAGATCGCGGCGATGAAGGTGATGATGGCGATCCAGCTCAGCGCGCAGAAGCCGGCGATCAGCAGGAAGCGCGTGCGGATCGGCAGCTTCTCGACGTCGGGCACGTCGGCGTCCGCGTCGAAGACGTGGAGCGGCCGGTCGTCGGACAGCGCCACCACCGGCGTGTCCTCGCCGACGCGCGCGAGCAGGCTGGGGGGCACGTGGCTGATGAAGGCGCAGCCGTAGCCGGTGCGGGTGCGGCGTACCACCAGCGCCTCGACCCGCCCCAGCCCCGCGATGCCGAGCGAGATCAGCTCGCCGACGCTCACCTCCTCGGGGGTGAGGATATGGCAGCCCGAGAGCGAGATCTGGTCGACCACCACGTCGAGCGGCACCTGCGACGCGCCGCGCAGCGTCGACGGCGCGTCCGTGTCGTACCGCTCACCGGCGCGACGCGTGCGATAGACTCGGGCGGCGACCTCGATCATCTCTCTCCTATCCGCTATGGGATAGGGCTGAGCTCCTTACCTTAACATTCCGTAGTTTACGTCGAAATGCCGGGTCGGTCGGGTGGCGCGGCCCGCCGGCCGCCGCTGCCCTCAGGCCGGCTTGGCGCCGGGCGTGCCGCATTTGGCGAACTGGCCCTTGGCGTTCTTGCACTTGGTCGCCTTGGCCGGGGCGGTGGCGCATTTGACGAACTTGCCGGTCTTGGGATCCTTGCACGCCGCGGCGAGCGCGGGCGTGGTGCCCGCGAGCAGTGCGGCGGCAGCGACGACGAAAGAGAGCGAACGCATCGGACCCATCCTCCCGCCCGATGATCGGGCACCGATGATGCTACGCTTAGTTAACGCCCACTCAACCTGAATCATCGTGTGCCGACAGCGGCCTAGTTCCGTCGGGCGCGCCGCTCGACGCCGAGGACGCGTTCACGCTGCGAGGTCGTTCGCCTCGACGTGCGCGGCGATCGCGCCCGCGGTGGTCCACCAGATGCGCGGGTCGTCGGCCTCGCGCAGCTCGGTCAGCACGCGCGCGAGCGCGGGTGTGCGGTGTGGCTGCCCCATGATGTACGGGTGGAGCGCGATGCCGAGCACCAGCGGGCGGCGGTCGCACTCGGAGAGCAGCTGCGTCACCGCGGCGCGGATCATCGCGGCGAAGGTCTCTGCCTCCTGGTGGCGCGCGACGATCGCGGGGATGTCGTTGACCTCCTGCGAGTAAGGGATGGAGAGCAGCCCGCCGTGGCGGGTCGAGAGCCGCGTCGGCTGGTCGTCGTGCGCCCAGTCGAGCACGTAGCGATAGCCGTGGCGCGCGAGCAGGTCGGGGGTGCGCTCGCTCTCCGAGATCCACGGGCCGAGCCATCCGGTCGGGGTCACGCCGAGCGCGGCCAGCCGCTCGGTCACCCGCGCGATCATCGACGCCTCGCCACGCCGCCCCATCTCGCCCTGCGCCTGCGCGTTGCTGGCACCGTGCGCCGCGATCTCGTCGCCGCGGTCACGGCAGGCCTCGGCGAGGCCGGGGCAGCGATCGAGCACCTCGGCGTTGAGCAGCGCGGTGGTGCGCAGCTCCAGTCGATCGAACAGCTCGAACAGACGCCACGCCCCGACGCGATTGCCATAGTCGCGCCAGGCGTAGTTGAGCACGTCGGGCTCGCCGTGCGCGGGGGCGAGCTGCGCGCCCAGACCCTTGCCGAAGCGGAACACCTCGTGGTTGACGCCCAGATAGATCGCGAGCCGGCGGCCGCCGGGCCAGTCGTAGACGGGGCGATCGACGATCGGGCGATAGGCATAGCGGTCATGGTGGTGGCTCATGCGCCGCCAACGCACGAGGAAGCTTCGGGGGGCGCGACGCCTGCGCCCGTCGTCGCCCCCTGCGCGCGGCGCCGCCGCGGGTGCCGGCGCGATGCCGCCCGCCGCGGCGGGGTCGCGCGTCAGCCGATCGTCACGCCCTTCCAGAAGGCGATGCGCCCACGGATCGCCGCCGCCTCGGGTTTCGGGTCGGGGTAATACCAGGCGGCGTCGATATTGTCGGCGCCGTCGACGCTGAGGCTGTGGTAATGCGCGACGCCCTTCCACGGGCAGATCGAGGTCGTGTCGCTCGGGCGCAGCAGCGCGGCGTCGACCGCCTCGGCCGGGAAATAGTGGTTTCCTTCCACCACGACGGTGTCGTCGCTGCGCGCGATCAGCGCGCCGTTCCACCGAGCCTCGACCATCCGCTATCTCCTGTCGACGACGTAGGTCGGCACGCCGGTCGCCACCGTCAAGGCACGCGCTCGGCCGCGGGGGCGGGCGGGTCGAGCATCGCCTCCGCCACGCCGGCGTAGAGCGTCTCCCAGGCGGCGCGGGTCGCGGTGTCGAAGCGGTCGCCCGCCATCTCGGCGAAAGTGTCGAGCAGCACCTCGCCGACATAGGCGTAATGGTGCGTCAGCACGCCGTAGCCGACGTGGCGCTGGCCGAGCGCCGCCAGCGCCGCGCGCGCCGCCCCGGGTTGGGCCTCGGGCTGGTCGAGCTGCGCGATCAGCGCGTCAACGGTGAGGCGGAACACGCTGATCTGGCGCGTCAGGTCGTCGGGGAACAGCGCGCGGGTGAAGGGATGACGCTCCAGCAGCCGGTGATAGAAGCGCGCCGAATAATCCTGCTCCATCCGCGTGATGGCGGCGTAGCTGGCGCGGACCAGCACCACCTGCGCGGGCGACAGCGTGACCGGGGCGCTCATCGCTCCCCGCACCGGCGCGCGCGACCGCAGGGAATGCCCGGCGGGTCACGCGTGATCGGGCGGCTCGGCTCCAGCATGGCGCCACGCTACACCGCCCGATCGGCTCGATCAGTAACGTGGGTGAGGAGAAAATTTGCAACTCGGACAACGACATGCCGACCAGTCTTCGGCGGCTAGGGCGCCTCGGCCGGCGGCGGCGCCGCGAACGCGGCGTAGCGCGCGCGCCACGCCGCCACCTCAGCGGCGAGCGGCGCAGGCGGGGGCGTGCCGGCGAGCACGTGGCCGGCGACCTCGGCCTCCGGGTGCATCAGCATCTTGCGCGCACCGTCGCTGAACCAGACGGGGACGAGGCGGTCGCACAGGGCATCGAGCACCGCGGCGGCGGTGCCGTCCTCGATCGCGCTGCTGCCCTCGAGCCGTCGCACCGTGATCGCGACCCCCTCGAGGCAGTTGCGCGGCGCGCGCTCGAAGCCGAGCGAGACGAGCAGCCCGGAGCGGTCGGGCCGTGCCGCGTCCGGCATGGCGGCGACGCGCCGCCAGCCGCAATACCAGTCGCGGCAGATGCGCGGGCGTACCGCGTGGATGGTGCAGCCGCGCGCGCCGAGATGCGCGCAGGGCGTGTCGGCCGGCTTGCTGAAGTCGGGCGAGGCGACGTTGAGCACGGTACAGCAGACGGTGCAGTCGCCGCACGTCCGCTCCGCCACCAGCGGGCCGAGCAGCGCGGTCTCCAGGTCGGTGTCGGCGTGCATCGCCGCCCCGTGCCGCCCGGCGCGACGCGGCGCAAGGGGCGGGTGACGACGCGACGCGGCTAGCGCTCCGCCGGCAACTTGGTGCCGAGCAGCACCAGATGATCGCCCGTGATCCCGAACCAGTGCGGCACGCCCGCGGGGATCAGCAGCACGTCGCCCGGCGCGAGCGCGCGCGTGGTGCCGCCCGCGATCCGCTCGCCCTCGATCATGCCGTTGGGGCGCGTGACCGGCGCGACGAGCGTGCCGCCCGATACCAGCGTGCCCGCGCCCTCCAGCACCGTCGCATATTCCGCCTCGGCCGGGTGCACCGCGGGACGGCCGGGCTTCTTCCACACCTCGATCGCGGCGACGCGCGCGCCGTCGCGCACCAGCGGGCGCCACAGGAAACCCTGGTCGGGGCGCATCTCGGCGAGCATCGCCGCGACCTGCGCGCGCACCGCCGCGCCGCTCGCCACCTCGGTCGTGCCCGGCGGGCTGGCGCCGACCAGCAGCGCGCCCGCGGCGGCCACGGCGATGGTGTCGATGATCCGCCGCATCGCTGACCTCTCCTCTATCCTGACGCCGCTTGTCGCACCGGCGCGCGCACCGCGCCAGAGGCCTCTTGCGCGCCGACCGCGATCACAGCCGGACGAACAAGGTCGCGCTCAGCACATGGTTGACGCGGTCCTCGCCCGTCCGGACGATCCGCTGGTTGAGATAGCCGGGCTCGAGCCGCGCGCGTGGCAGCACCGGGAAGCCCACGCCGACGAAGGTGCGCCACTGGTCGACGCCGTCGCGCACGCCCCAGCGGGTCGCGTTGAGGTTGACGAAGCCCTCGGTGGTGCCGACCAGCTGCACCGGGCTGCCGCCGCGCACCGGCAGCTGCAGCCGGACGAACTGGCGCAGCCGCCAGCTGGTGCCGTCGCGTCCCTCGACCATGCGCTGCTCCAGCCGGGTGCGGCTGATCAGCAGCGGCGTGCCGTCACGGTGGCGGACCGGCGCGAACTGCACCTGCTGCCACGGCCGGTGCTCGCGGCTGAGCGTGCCCCGCGCCGGGTCGGTGCGGACGAAGGCGTAGCCCGCCACCGCGTGCGCGTCGCGCCCGATCCGCGCGCCGATCGCGGGGCGCAGGATCAGCTGGCTGCCACCGCCCACCTCGTCGGTGGCGCGCGCCTGTCCCTCGAGCCAGAGGAACAGGTCGCCGCGCACCGGCCCCGAGGCGATCACCGCGGCCCAGGCCTGGGCGTCGTCCTCGGCGCGCGCGGGCGTGGCGGCGGCGAGCCCGATCGCACCCGCGAGCGCGGCGTGGAGAAGTGGCGAGGATCTCATGGCATTGCTCCGGCAAGGTGAAGCGCGAGGCCGCCGAGCGCGCTCGCCAGCAGCGTCGCGATGACGCCCGCGCGCGTGCGGAACAGCGCGACAGCGGCGGCGAGCGCCAACGCCAGCGCGTACGGGTCGAGGGCCGCGAGCACCGGCGCGTCGAAGCGGAACGGCCCCGCGTGCACCGCCACGGTGGCGCGGAACAAGGTGTGCAGCGCGAACCACAAGGCGAGGTTGAGCACGACCCCGACCACCGCGGCGGTGATCGCCGCCAGCGCGCCGCCCACCGCGGCGTTGCCGCGCAGCCGCTCGATGAAGGGCGCGCCGAGGAAGATCCACAGGAAGCACGGCGCGAACGTCACCCAGGTGGCGAGCAGCCCGCCCAACGTCGCGGCGAGCAGCGGCGCCATCCCGCCGGGGTCGCGATAGGCGGCGAGGAAGCCGACGAACTGGAGCACCATGATCAGCGGCCCGGGGGTGGTCTCGGCGAGGCCGAGCCCGTCGAGCATCTCGCGCGGGGCCAGCCAGCCGTACTGATCGACCGCCTGCTGCGCGACATAGGCGAGCACCGCATAGGCGCCGCCGAAGGTCACCGTCGCCATCGTCGCGAAGAAGGTGGCGATGCGCGCGAACACGTCGTCGGGGCCGAGCGCGACGCGCAGCGCCACCACCGGCACCAGCCACAGAGCGAGCCACAGCAACGTGGTCCGCAGCGTCGCGCGCCAGCCCGGCCGCGCGTGCGCGGGCAGGTCCTCGCCCAGCAGCGTGTCGGCGTCGGCCACGCCCGCGCCGCCTGATCCACCGTGGCCGCCGGGACGGAAGGCGGTGCCGCCGCGCCGCGCCGACCACCAGCCGATCACGCCGGCGCCCAGCACGATCAGCGGGAACGGCGCGCCGAGGAAGAAGATCAGCACGAAGGCGAGCGCGGCGAGCAGCCGCGCCGGCGTGCTGCGCAGCGCGCGCGCGCCGATCCGCGCCACCGCCTGCAGCACCACCGCGAGCACCGCGGCCTTGAGCCCGTCGAACAGCGCAGCGACGATGCCGACACGGCCGTAGAGGACATAGACCCAGCTCAGCGCCATGATCGCCGCCGCGCCGGGCAGCACGAACAGCACGCCAGCGACGATGCCGCCGCGCGTGCGGTGCATCAGCCAGCCGATATAGGTGGCGAGCTGCTGCGCCTCGGGGCCGGGCAGCAGCATGCAATAGTTGAGCGCGTGGAGGAAGCGTTGCTCGCCGATCCAGCGCTGCTCGTCGACCAGGATGCGGTGCATCACCGCGATCTGCCCGGCCGGGCCACCGAAGGAGAGCAGCGCGATGCGCCACCACACGCGGGTCGCGGCGCGCAGCGTCACCGGCTCGGGCCGGCCCGGCGCGGCGGGGACGCGCGCGCTCACGCGGTCACCGTGGCGGACGCGGGCCGGTGCGAGCGCGCGTCGTGGCGCTCGCCCTGCGCGTCGCGGCACCAGCGATACAGCGCGTCGTAGAGCGTCAGCCCCGCCTCGAGCTGCGCGTGGTCGTCGTCGTGGAGCCGCGACAGGCCGAGCGACAGCGCGAGCAGCCCCGCCGCTTCCGGCGCGAGGTCGAGCCGGTCGGTGTCGGCACCCCGCACGATCGCGGCCAAGCGCGCGAGCGGGGCGTGACCGGCGAGTCCGAAGCCGTCGACCAGCGCGTCGAAGCTGCAGCGCTCGCCGCGGTGCGTCCACACCACGCCCTCGCCCGCGACGTCGAACGGCTCGGCACGCTCGGCCGCCGCGACCGCCAGCACCTCGCCCGGCGCGACGTAGAGGAAGCGCGCGTCCGGATCGATGAAGCGGCGGATCAGCCAGGGGCAGGCGATCCGGTCCACCTTGGGTCGCGCGCGCGTGACCCACCACGTGCGGCCGTCGTCGTGGCGCGGCGGCAGATGCGCCAGCGCCACCGTTGGCCATCCCGCGCTCGCCCAGGCCGCGAAGCCGCCCTCCAGCCGCTCGGCGCGGACGCCGTCGCTCCGCAGCAGCGCGACCGCCGCGGCCGCGGGGGCACCGCCCGCCTCGTCCACCACCACGACCGCACGCCCGGCCGGCGCGGTCGGTCGCGTCGCGACGCCGAGCACGCGCCCGCCGGGGAGAGTCGCGGCGGGCGCGTCGCGCAGGTCGAGGATCGCCGGGGCGCCGGGCAGCGCGACGCGCCGGGCGAGCGTGTCGGGGGAGATGGCGTGGTGTGCGGGCACGGTGCGTCCTCGGCAGGATGATGCTGGACGCGAACCTTCGGCTGACGCCTCATGGGGAGGTCGCAGCCCCCATGGCGCCCAATCAGCCACCACCGGCGCGCGCTGTCAACCCGCGCGCCACGTTGGCAGCGCGCCGCGTCTCGGCTAGCCTGCGGCGATGCGGCTGCTCGCTTTCCTGCTGCGCCGGCTGATCCGGCGCGGCGTGCTCGTGGTGGTCGACGCCGCCGGGCGCACGCACCGCTTCGGCGAGCCCGCGCCCGCCGCGCCCGACGCGACGATCCGCTTCCGCGATCAGGCGACGCCTCGCCGCGCCGCGCTGGACCCGGCGCTGGCGCTGGGCGAAGCCTATGTCGACGGGCGCATGCAGATCGACGGCGACGACATCAGCGGGTTCCTCGACCTGATCGGGCGCAACACCCACTGGGACGACGACGCCGCCGCCGACCTGCGCTGGTGGCGGCCGTGGCGGCGCAGCGCCTGGCTCACCGGGATCAACTGGCGTCGCCGGGCGCGCCGCAACGTCGCGCACCATTACGACCTCTCGACCGAGCTGTACGCGCTCTTCCTCGATCCCGACCTGCACTACAGCTGCGCCTATTTCGACGCGCCCGACGCCACGCTGGAGCAGGCGCAGGCGGCCAAGCTGCGCCACATCACCGACAAGCTCGCGCTGCGCCCGGGCGATCGCGTACTCGACATCGGCTGCGGCTGGGGTGGCCTGGCACTCCACCTGCACCGCGTCGCCGGGGTCGAGGTACTGGGGATCACGCTCTCCGAGCAGCAGGTCGCGGTGGCGCGGCGGCGCGCGGAGGAGGCCGGGGTGGCGGACCATGTCCGCTTCGAGCTGCTCGACTATCGCGACGTGCGCGGGACGTTCGACCGGATCGTGTCGGTCGGCATGTTCGAGCATGTCGGCCCGCCGCACTATCGCGCCTTCTTCCGCCACTGCCGCGCGCTGCTCGCCGACGACGGGGTGATGCTGCTCCACACCATCGGCCGCGCCGACGGCCCCGCCGCGACCGACCGCTGGCTCGCGCGCTACATCTTCCCCGGCGGCTACGTCCCCGCGCTCAGCCAGATTACCCCCGCGATCGAGGACGCGCGGCTATGGGTGACCGACGTCGAGACGCTGCGGCTGCATTATGCGCTGACGATCGACCGATGGCTGGCGCGCGTCGAGGCCGCGCGCGACGCGATCGAGACGCTGTACGACGCGCGCTTCTATCGCATGTGGCGCTTCTATCTCGCGGGCGCGCTGGTCGCCTTCCGCCACGACGGGCACCTCAACTATCAGATCCAGCTCACCCGCCGGCGCGAGGCGTTGCCGCTCACGCGCGACTATATGATGCCGCCCGGTGCTCAGCGCGCTGCTCAGCCCGCGATCGGCGCGTCGGGCTTGTAGCCGGCGGTGGCGATGACGCTGCCGTCGGGGTTGCGGCCCTCGCGGTAGAAGGCGCTGACCTTCTGCCGCTCTGCCCAGGTGAGGCTGTCCCAGTCCTCGCGGTCGTTGCTGGGGTGGCGGCCGGGGACGCGCTGGCGCTGCGCCGGCTCCGCGCCGCGCGCCGGCCGCGCGCGCTCGGCCTGGCGCGCGCGCAGCGCCTCGTCGAGCTCGCCCGCCTCGACCGCCTGCTCGAGCGCGTCGAGGAAGGCGGCGAAGACGCCCTCGGGCAGGTGGTTGGTGGCGGCGCCGTTGAGCGGCAGCACGTCGCCGCCGATCTTGACGGTGAGCGCGACCACGCCGTTCTGCAGCTGCCACCAGCGGCTGGCGACACGCGCGCCGTCACCCGCGCGGGCGGCGAACTGCTCGCGCGCGCGGCGGATGCCGTCGAGCAGCGGGCGACGCGCCTTGGCGGGATCCTCCGCCTTGGCGGCGAAGGCCTCGGCCAGGCCGTTATTGTCGATGAAGCCGGCGAGTGAGTCCAAGATTGCCAAATGCGCCTCCGTGCCCCGCAGCGCCAGCTAGGCCGCGAACCTTACCGAGAGGTCAACGGATCGAGCCTCCTGCGCGCCGCTACGACGAGCCGCGCGCGCTGGTGCCGGCGTGCTCCTGCGCAGGCAGGAGCCCAGAGCACCCAGCGGCGCGCTTCGCGGCGCCAGGCTCGGGCGTTCGCCGGAGCATGGTTCAGCTCGCCCGGCCTCGCGACAGACGGCTAGCCCCATGCGGCGGTGCCGGTCACGCCGCCGCGTGCCGCCGCCGGAAAGCGTCGCTTACTTCATCCGCATGCTGGCGCGCGGCCATGGTCGCGACATGACGGAAGTTTAACGCAACACCCCGGCCGGCGGCGCGTAGGACAGGGCATCACTGAACGACGGAGGTTCTCATGCGGATGCTCTCTCTCCTCGCGGTCCCGCTGGTGCTGGCCACGGCCTCGCCCGCGCTCGCCAAGGGCTGTGTGCGCGGCGCCGCGGCGGGCGGCGTGGCCGGGCATCTCGTCGGCAAGGGCCATGCGGTGCTCGGCGCGGCGGCCGGCTGCGCGGTCGCGCACCATCACTATGCCAAGCAGGCGCGCGCACAGAAGACGGTGACCAAGACGCGGGGGTGAGAAACTCCTCCGCGGCACGGGGAGGGGGACCGCCGCGCGCCAGCGCGGTGGTGGAGGGGGCTCGCCCCGCAGCGCCGCGCCTGCGGAAGCTCCCCTCCACCAGCCTTCGGCTGGTCCCCCTCCCCGCGAGCGGGGAGGATCTAGCGATCAGAAGCGGGCGCGCACGCCGAACAGGTAGCGCGAGCCGGTGTTCTGCAGCATCAGCAGCCGGTCCTCGATCACCGAGTAATCGTGGACATATTGGTTGGTGAGATTGACCCCCTGCGCGTAGACCTGGAACACCGGCGTGACGTCGTAGGAGACGCTCATGTCGAGCTGGCCGTACGCAGCACGGTTCTCGGGCCGCGACGCCGCGCCGAAACACTGGCGCAGGAACGACGAGCGCCAATTGTACGAGGCGCGCGCCTGGAGCCCGTATTTCTCGTAGAACAGGCTGCCGTTGGCGGAGTGCGGCGACAGCCCGTTGTAGCCGCAGTTGTTGGCGTTGGTACCGCTGCCCTCGGCCCGCTCGACGTTGCTCGACACATAGGTGTAATTGCCCGCGACGCCGAAGCCGCCCAGCGCGCCGGGCAGCAGCCGGTCGAACGTATACTGGCCCCCCACCTCGACGCCCGCGATCGAGCCGCTCTGGCCGTTGCGCGTGCGCGTGTCGAGGAAGTCGAAGCCGGCGATCGTCACCGGCAGCGTCTGGCTCTCGAGGAAATCGGTGAAGGCCTTGTAGAAGCCCGAGACGCTGACGTAGCTCACGTCGGTGATGTAATATTCGAGCGACACGTCATAGTTGGTCGACTTGAACGGGCGCAGCGCCGGGTTGCCGCCGCTCGACGTCGCGTTGGTCAGCCGTCCGCCATAGCTGTTGTCGACGCCGAGCGAGGTCAGCGTCGGCCGGGTCACCGTCTTCGACACCGCGGCGCGCGCGAGCATCTTCGGCGTGATCGCATATTTGATGTTCGCCGAGGGCAGGAAGTCGGTGTAGCTGTTGCGGACGCTGAGCGCCTGCGGGTCGGTGTAGACGAAGTTCAGATTGTCGTCGCCCGGGTTGACGAAGATGCGCACGATCTGCTGCCCGAAACCGGCCGAGCGCAGCCGCGTGCTGACGAAGCGGCCGCCGACATTGCCCGACCAGTCGTCGCCCTTGAAATTGGCGTTGAGATAGGCCGCGACCACCTTCTCCTCGACGTCGAGCCGCGCGTTCGGCCGGTCGCGCCGGCCGTAGGGGCCGCCCGCCAGCGCCTGGACGCGCGCCGCCTCGGCCGCCTGCTCCTCCGCGGTGCGCCCCTGGCGCGGGCGCACCAGATTGGCGGGATCGGACAGGAAGGCGAAGATGTCCTCCTGGTTGAAGGTGAAGAAGTCCTTCGGCAGGGCGTCGCTGCCCGAGGCGCCGGGCAGGAAGTTGCCGAGCGAATAGGGCTGGACGAGGTTGGACGGGATCGGGATGTCATAGCCGCAATAGGTGCAGACCGTGTCCGAATTGTCCGAGCGGGTGCGCACCTTGCGGCGCTGGTTGTAGGAGGCGCCGAACATCAGCGATTGCAGGATGCCGCGGTCCGCCTTCCACTCGCCGTCGGCGTGGAACTCGCTGCCCTTGTCGCTCACGCGCGTGAGGTCGTTCTGCGCGAAATGCGCGCGCAGCAGGCTGGCGTCGGTGATCGGGCCGAGGTTGGTGAGGCCCGGCAGGTCGTTCTCGGGGTTGAGGTCGAACCGGACCGAGGTCTGCGCGAGCGAGCCGACGACGACGAACTTGTACGGGTTGCGCTGCGTCGCCCTGGTGGTGGAGGCGTCGAGCTTGAGCTTGAGCTGGTCGGAGACGTCCCAGGCGAGATTGGCGCCGACCTGATAGCTCTCGGTCTCGCGCTGGCTGGTCCAGACGATATTGTCGTTCTGCTGCCGCGTCACGCGCGTGTCCGACACGCCGGGCACCGGCTCGAGCAGGCCGGGGTTCGCGGCCAGGAAGTCCGAACCGGGACGGTTGAAACCGGTGACCGTGTTGTTCGCGTCGGTCTCGACGCCGATGAAGCGCTCGGTGAAGAAGTCGCCGTAGCGACGCGTGTATTGCGAGACGTTGAACTGCGAGTAGATGCCGTCGACGGTGAGCAGCAGCCGGTCGGTCAGCTGCCCCTGGATCGAGCCCGCCACGTTGATCCGCTCGCGCTTATCCTCCTCGCGATCGAAATTATACTCGCGCGGGATGTGGATGTCGTTCGGGCTGTCGACCAGCGCGTCGGTGGTCAGGCCGGTCGAGCTGGCGGTGCCGTCGATCAGTCCCTGTGACCCGAGGATCCAGCCGCCGATGCGCGCCGAGTCGAGCTGGCTCTTGCGGTTGGTGTAGGAGGCCGAGAGCAACGCGCCGAAGGTCTTGTCGGGGTTGGTCCAGGAGACGATCCCCGAGAAGTCCGGGCTGACCTTGTCGGCGAGCGAGTCGTAGATGCCGCCCGCCGCCAGCGTGGCGTGGAAGCCCGCGCGCCCGTCGAGCGGCCGCGCGGTGACGACGTTGACGGTCGCGCCGATGCCGCCTTCCTGGAGCTGCGGCAGCGAGGTCTTGTAGACGTCGACGCGCTGGATCAGGTTCGAGGACAACACGTCGAACGAGAATTCGCGTCCGGGATTGTCAGTCGCCATGATGCGGCCGTTGACCAGCACGGTGTTGAACTCGGGGCCGAGGCCGCGGACGGTGATGAACTGGCCCTCGCCGCCCGAGCGGTCGATCGCCACGCCGGTGATGCGCTGGAGCGAGTCGGCGATGTTGGTGTCGGGGAACTTGCCGGTGTCCTCGGCGGTGATCGAATCGACGATATTCTCGGCGTTGCGCTTGGTGGCGAGCGAGGAGCGCAGGCTGCTGCGAATGCCGGTGACGACGATGTCCTCGACCCCGTCCTGCGGCACCGCGCCCGGCGGCGTCTCGGACGGGCCCTGCGGCTCGGCGGGGGTGTCCGCCTGCGGCGTGCCGGTGGGGGCGACCGCGTTGGCGTTGGACGATTGCGCCATCACAGGCGACGCGGCGCAGGCGAACAGCGCCGCGCCCGCGAGCAGACGAGCTCTCATGATCCTCTCCCGAAGTGCGGGGTCTTATGCCCTCGCCCGATTGATCATCTTGTATGAGTAGTGGGGTGTCAAGCGGAACGGGTTACCCGGATCGGTGATTCTTGGCGGGACGATCATCGAGGTGCCCGGCGCAGCGATGGGCGGATACATCCTCCCCGGCACGGGGAGGGGGACCGCCGGCCGCAGGCCGGTGGTGGAGGGAGTGTGCCGCGAGCGCACCACTCGTGGAAGCCCCCCTCCACCAGCCTTCGGCTGGTCCCCCCCCCGCCGAGCGGGGAGGATATGCGTTTGCGACTCCTCTCGACAATTGTTTGAGTATTGATACGCTCGGTCACGAGATCGCGGGCAGGGAGCCGGTCACCGGCCAGCCGCCGCGCGAGCGGGAGGAGAGGATGATGGACGAGGTGCGACTCAGCCGGCGCGCGATGCTGGCGGCGGGGCTCGGCAGTGCCGCCGTGACCGCGCTGCCGGCGGCGGCGCAGCAGGCGCCGGCAGCGGCCGACGCGCGCGGCAGCGGGGCGGCGCTCGCGCCGCGGCCGCCGATGGGGTGGAACAGCTGGAACAGCTTCGCCACCACGATCACCGAGGCGCAGGCGCGCGAGACCGCGGCGATCATGCGCGAGAAGCTGCTGCCGTTCGGCTACGACGTCTTCACCGTCGACATCCAATGGTATGAGCCCAACGCCACCAGCTACGAATACAACAAGGTCGCCACGCCGACGCTCGACGCGCACGGCCGCGTCATCCCCGCACCCAACCGCTTCCCGTCGAGCGCGGATGGCTCGGGCTTCACCCAGCTCGCCGCCGCGGTGCACGCGATGGGGATGCGCTTCGGCATCCACGTGATGCGCGGCATCCCGCGCGAGGCGGTGAAGCGCAACCTGCCCGTGCTCGGCACCAGGCTGCGCGCCGCCGACGTCGCCGACATCTCGAGCACCTGCCCGTGGAACCCCGACATGTACGGCGTCGACATGACCAAACCCGGCGCACAGGCCTATTACGACAGCATCTTCGCGCTCTACGCTTCCTGGGGGGTCGACTTCGTCAAGATGGACGACATGAGCCGCCCCTATGACGCGCACGCGCCCGAGATCGAGGCGGCGCATCGTGCGATCCAGCGCTGCGGTCGGCCGATCGTGCTCAGCCTCTCGCCCGGCGAGACGCCGGTGGCACGCGGCGCGCACGTCCGCGAGTATGCGCAGATGTGGCGGATCAGCGACGACTTCTGGGACGAGTGGGCAATGCTGGAGGCGCAGTTCACCCGGCTCGAGAACTGGAACCAGTGGCGCCGCCCGGGCGCCTGGCCCGACGCCGACATGCTGCCGCTCGGCCGGCTCGCGCTGGGCAAGCGCGACACCAAATTCACCCCCGACGAGCAGCGCACGCTGATGACGCTCTGGTCGATCGCGCGCTCGCCGCTGATCATGGGCGGCGACCTGCGCCACCTCGACGCGGCGACGCTGGCGCTGCTCACCAACCGCGAGGTGCTGGCGGTGAACCAGGCCAGCACCGACAACCGCCCGCACTTCATCGCCGACGGCACGCGGATCTGGTCGGCGCGGCCCGAGGGCAGCCGCGACCATTATGTCGCTCTGTTCAACACCACCGACAAGGCGAAGGAGGTGGCGCTGCCGCTGCGCGAGCTGGGCGTCACCGGCACGGTGCGCGTGCGCGTGCGCGACCTGTGGTCGGGGCGCGACGACGGCAGCGCGAGCGGGCGGCTCGCGCGCACGCTCGCCTCGCACGGCGCGGGCCTGTATCGACTGTCCGCGGCGTGACGGAGGAGAGAGCGGTGAACGAACTACCCGGTCAGGAGGCCGCGCTGCAGTCGACCGGGCGGCGCTGGCGCGGCGCGATCGGCAACATGCTGGGGCGCGCGATCCTCTCGGGCGAATATGCGCCGGGCGACGTGCTGCCTGGCGAGATCGTCTTCGCCGAGACCAACGGCGTCTCGCGCGGCGCCTATCGCGAGGCGGTGCAGGGGCTGATCGCCAAGGGGCTGGTGGAGAGCCGCCCCAAGACCGGCACGCGCGTGCTGCCGCGGCGACGCTGGAACATGCTCGATCCCGACGTGCTCGCCTGGGCCTTCGCCGACAAGCCCGACATGGCGCTGCTGCGCAGCCTGTTCGAGCTGCGCTCGGTGGTGGAGCCCGCCGCGGCCGCCTTCGCCGCCGAGCGCCGCGACCGCGAGGATCTCAAGGCGCTCAAGGACGCGCTGGGGCGGATGCGGCGGCACACGCTGTCCACCGAGGCGGGGCTGACCGCCGACCGCGACTTCCACGGCGCGATCCTGGCGGCCTCGCGCAACGACGCCCTGGTGACGCTGTCGGCGGGGATCACCGCGGCGGTGGCCTGGACCACCCAGCTCAAGCAGCGCGACCGCGCGCTGCCGCGCGACCCGATCCCCGAGCATGCCGCGGTGTATGACGCGATCGCCGACGGCGACACCGTCCAGGCGGCGGCGGCGATGCGCCGGCTGGTCGACCTCGCGCTCGCCGACACGCGCGCCGCGCTCACCGACGCGATCGAGGGGTGAGTCTCACTTCGGCACGATTACGTCTGCAATGTGTCTGACTCGAGCGGCTTGCTCCATTATGGCTGGATCGTCGCCGCGAGGCGATACTGGGCCGTGCGGAACTCCCTTGGTTCACCACGACGCACGGCCCTTTACCGCCGCGCTGGAGTGCGTGCGGGAGGGGAAACCCTCGCTCTCCATCTGCCGCCATCTGAGCCCGTCCGAGGATCCGCTGGTGCGGACCCGCACCGGGCGGGCCTGCGCCTGCGGTCATCCGCGGTCCGCGCGGCACCGCGGCGTTGACGTCGAACCTGCGACGGATGGGGTGCGCCGCCTCCGCGACGGTGAGCATGACGGAGCCGGACCAACCTGCCGCGGGTTCCGCGCGGGATGGAGGTGCGGGCCCATCCGTCATGGAAACGGCTTCTGTATGGCCGGCGAGGACCGCAACCCGGTCCCTGCCGAGACCGTTAGCGCCCGCGACGAACAGGAGCGGGAACGGCGATGGGCAAGAAGAAGGCGGTCAAGAAGGCGGCGAAGCGCGAGCATGACGCGCTCGCACCGGTGCGCGCGCTCGCCGGCAGCAACGCGGTGCGCGCGCTCACCCCGCTCGCCAAGGCGACGGACGAGCCGCCGCTGCTCGCGCTCGGGCTCGGCACGCTCGCGCTCGGAGCGGTGCTGCGCCGGCCGGCGATGGCGCGCAGCGGCGCGCGGATGGTCACCAGCCACCTGCTCGCCACCGGGCTCAAGACGGTGATGAAGGCGAGCGTCGACCGCGTCCGCCCCAATAAAGCGGGCGACCACCCGATCGTGGAGAAGGGCCATGGCACCGACGACACGACGCGAAATGCGTTCCCGTCGGGCCACACCGCCGGGGCGGTGGCGATCGCGGAGGCGGTGCGCCACGAACTGCCCGGCGCGACCGTGCCGGCGCGGCTCGCCGCGGGAGCGGCGGGCGCGCTCCAGGTGACGCGCGGCGCGCATTACGCCAGCGACGTCGTCGCCGGCGCGGCGATCGGCTGGCTCTCCGAGCGGCTGGCGAGCTGGGCGATGGCGGCGGCGGGCGGCGCGATCGAACGCCGCGTCGAGGCGCGCGCCGAGGCGGAGACGGAGGCGCACCCGAGCTGAGCCGCGCCCGTGCTGCCGTCCGCGCGGGAGATGCCTGCGACGTCCTTTGGGGACGTCATCCCGGGCATGTTCCGCGATCCACTCCACCGCGAGAGCGATGCGCGATGGGTGAACGGAACGGTCGCAGAGGGTCTCGCGGCCGCGGGAACACGGCTTGCCCTCGCGACGGGCCTGCGCTCAGTCCCCGCGCAGCGCGAGCGCGCGCGCGAACACCGCCTCGAGCATCGCCGGGGTCAGCCGCCCGGTCTGCTGGTTGTAGCGCGAGCAATGATAGCTATCGATCACCACGCGCCCGTCGGGCAGGCGGTGCTCGGCGCCGTGCGCGAAGCGCGCCTTCGGCAGCCGCCCGCCGAGCGCCTTGATCGTCGACTGGTGCGCCAGCTGCCCCAGCGCGACGTACACGCGCGCCGCGGGCAGCGCCGCCGCCCCCGCGGCGAGATACGGGCGGCACGCCCGCGCCTCCTCGGGGGTCGGCTTGTTCTCGGGCGGCAGGCAGCGCACCGCGTTGAGGATCAGCGCGCCGGCCAGCCCCGGCGCGTCGCCGTCCGGATCGGTGCTCGCGAGGCCGAGGCGCGCCAGCGTCGCGAACAGCAGCGCGCCCGCGGCGTCGCCGGTGAAGGCGCGGCCGGTGCGGTTGGCGCCGCTGCGGCCGGGCACGAGCCCGACGATCACCAGCCACGCCGCCGCGTCGCCCAGCGCGGGCACGGGCGCGTTCCACCAGTCGGGCTGCTCGACTCGCAGCCGCTCACGCAGCGCGACGAGGCGCGGACAGCGCGGGCAGTCGCGCGGCGGCTCGGTCGCGGCGAGCGGAGAGGGTGCCAAGTCCATCGCGGTGCGATAGGCGCAGCGGCATGGAGCGGACAAGCGACGCGCAACGCTATCTGATCGGCGTCGGCAGCAACCGGCGCGGGCGCCACGGCGCGCCGCGCGCGGAAGTGGCGGCGGCGCTGGCGCTGCTCGGCGGCACCGCGGCGCCGATCCGCGCGAGCGCGCCGCTCGGCCCCTCGACCCGCACCTTCGCCAACAGCGCGGCGCTGATCGCGAGCGACGAGCCGCCCGAGGCGCTGCTGGCGCGGCTCAAGGCGATCGAGCGCGCCTTCGGGCGGCGTCGTGGCCGTCGCTGGGGCGCGCGCGTGATCGACCTCGACGTGATCCTGTGGTCGGGCGGGCGCTGGCGCTCGCCGCGGCTGACGATCCCGCACCCGGCCTATCGCGCGCGCGACTTCGTGCTGGCGCCCACTGCCGCGCTGGCGCCGCGCTGGCGCGACCCGGCGAGCGGGCGGACGCTGCGCCAGCTCCATGCCCGGTTGACCAAGCCGCGCGCGGTGCCTAGGCCGACGCGCACCGCGTGAGGGTCCGTAGCTCAGTCGGTAGAGCAAGCGACTTTTAATCGAGAGGTCCCGGGTTCGAGCCCCGGCGGACCCACCACGCGGTACCCCTTTCGTCCTCCGCCGCTCGATGTCACGCGGCTTACTGCGCCGGCGGAGACATCGCCGAGGCACGATGCCGGTCGCCCGCTCAGCGCCCGGCCGGCGCGATCGCGTCCCTCAGCGCGGCGACGAAGCCGTCGGGATCCTCCACCTGCGGCGCATGGCCGAGCGGGTCGAGCCGCACCAGCCGCGCGCCCGGGATCCGCGCCACCGCCTGCTCCGCCGCCTGCGGCACGGTGCGCACCGCGGCGCGTCGCTCGGGCGGCGCCGAGCCGGCGCGGAAGGCGGTGCGGTCGCGCTGCCCGATCAGCAGCACGGTCGGGACCGTCAGCCGCGGCAGCTCGGCGGCGACCGGCTGGGTCTGGATCATGTCGGACAGGCGCGCCTGCGCGTCGCGCACCCGGTCGCCGTCGGCGCCGGCATATTGCCCCGCCAGCATCGCCACCCAGCGGTCATAGGCGGGGCGCCAGTCGCCGTGATAATAGTTGCGGAGCTGATAGGCCTTGATCGTCGCCGCGCTGGTCTTCGCCTCCTCGGCGCGCAGCGCGCCGAGATCGGTGTAGGGCACCCCCTCCGCGAGCGTGTCGTTGAGCCCGAGCGGGTTCACCAGCACCAGCCGCGCGACCCGGTCGGGATAGAGCAACGCGAAGCGCACGGCGAGCACGCCGCCGGTGGAATGGCCGACGAGCACGACCTGGCCCGCGCCCGCGCGCTCCAGCAGCGCGCGCGTCAGCGCCGCCATGGTATGGAAGCTATACTGATAGCCCGCTGGCTTGGAGGACTTGCAGAAGCCGATCTGGTCGGGCGCGATCACGCGATAGCCCGCCGCGGCGAGCCGTCGCGCGGTGTCGTACCAGGTGGCGGCGCAGAAGTTCTTGCCATGGAGCAGCACCACGGTCGTGCCGTTGGGCGTGGCCGAGGGCGGCACGTCGAGATAGGCCATCCGCACGCGCGCGCCCTGCGAGTCGGCGGCGAACCAATGCACCGGCGCGGGATAGGCGAAGCGTTCGAGGTCGGCGCCGAGCGCGACGTCGCGTGCGGACACGGTCGCCGGGATGAACGCGGCGGCGGGAGCGAGGCAGAGCGCGGCGGCGAGGCGGAGGCGTTGCATGCCGGGTGAACCGCCGGGCGCGGCGGGATATCCGTCGTCGCGCGCGGGCGGACGAGCGAGCGGTGCACCGGCGGAGGCGGGAGCCCAGGGCCAGGCGCGCGATCGCGGGCGGCGGCAGCCGTCGCCGAAGCCACGCGCTCGATCACCCGTTCGACGCTAGATCGTATCGACAGTCGGGGAGAGGCTTATCGATTCTTCCCTGGAAGGGGAGCGCCGGCTTTGGCTTGCTCCAGGCAGGCCAAGTCGTGTCCGGGGGACACGATCTCGCCCGCCCTGCGAGCGCGCAGCGCTGACGGAGGGGTGTCGCCCGTGGTAAGAGCGCGCGAGATCGCCGGCGTCGACACCCCTCAATCAGGCCTTCGGCCTGCCACCTCCCCTGCGAGGGGAGGATCAGCTGAATGACGACACGGCCTACTCCCCGCCCGTCTCGCGCAGCAGCGCCGCGGTAATCGCGCGCGCCTCGTCCCCGGTCGGCCCCGCGGCGGCCGGGCGGCCAGCGCGGCGGTACCAATAGGCCGCGTTGCCGTCGTCACCCTCGACGCGGTGGAGCCAGGCGTGGACCCAGGCACCCGCGGCGCTCGGATCGTCCTGCGCGATCGCGTGCGCCGCCTCCCACTCGCCGCGTGCACCGTGCCACAGCGCGCGGAGGAGCCCGCCCGCGGCGGGTGGCTGATCGTCGCGCAGGAGCGCGCGCGCGGCGTCGTCGGTCATCGCGCATCCGCCTCGGCGTAGCGCCCCACCGTCTCGCCGCGCGCGAGCACGTGCCCGGCCGCCGCGGCGAGCAGCTGGTCGCGCGTCGCGCCGAGCGGCAGGTCGAGCGCGCGGTCGAGCGCCAGCACCTGGAAGTGGTAGGCGTGCGGTCGATCCCCCTTCGGCGGCCGCGGGCCGTACCAGCCGACCGTGCCGCGCGTCGTCGCGCCCTGCATCATGCCCTCGAGCGCGCCGCCGCTGAGCCGGTCGCGCTCCTGCAGCCCGGCGGGCAGCGCGTGCGTGCCCGCCGGGACGTTCCACGCCAGCCAGTGCACCACCGGCTTGGCCGAGCCGTCGGGATCCTCGACCAGGATCGCGTAGCTGGCCGCGCCGGGCACCGCACCCCAGCGCAGCGCGGGCGAGATGCCGAGGCCGTACTCGCTGTGCTCGCGCGGGATCATGCCCTGGTCGGCGAAGGCGTCGGCGTTCACCGCGAAGGCCGCGCCGCGCGCCGCCGTCTCGGGCCGCGCCAGCGCGAGCGGCACGTTGGTGCCGCGCGCCGCCTGCTCGCGCATCGGCGCCGCCGGCGGCGCCAGCGGCGCGGCCTGGCCCGCGGCACCGTCGTAGCTGATGCGGTAGAGGATACCGTTGGCATCGTCGGAGAGCAGCAGCGAGCCGTCGCGCAGCACCGCCACGCCGCACGGGCGGCCATATTGGCTGGTGCCGTCGCGGCTCATGAAGCCGCTGACGAAGCTCTCCACGCGCGTCGGGCGCCCGGCGGCGTCGAAGCGCACGCGCGCGAGCTCATAGCCCGAGGCGGGCTTGCGGTTCCAGCTGCCGCGCAGCGCGACGAAGGCGTCGCCGGCGGCGTCGGGGCCGAAGCCGCCGCCCGGGTGGAAGGCCCATTGCATCCCGGCCGAGTGCGCGACGTGCATCAGCGTGGGCGCGGTCGAGGCAGCGGCCCAGCGCGCCGCGGTCAGCCCGCCGGGCGGCTCGTCCTGCGGGTTCCGTTTCCCGTCCTCGAACACATAGGGCCAGCCGTAGCGATGGCCGCGCTCGATCAGGTTGATCTCCTCACGCTGCATGTCGTTGCCGAGCCAGTCGATCCCCTGGTCCCAGCCCCATAAGGCGCCGGTGCGCGGGTGCCAGCCGAAGCCGATCGTGTTGCGCAGCCCCGAGGCCCAGACCGAGCGGCGCTTGCCGTCGAGGCTGGCGCGCAGCAGCGTCGCATTCTCCTGGCTCGACTCGTCGCAGGCGTTACAGGTCGAGCCGACGCTGATGTACAGCATCTCGTCGGGCCCGACCGCCAGCGTGCGGTTGAGGTGCTGTCCGGCGTCGGGCAGGTCGTCGATCAGCGTCTCCACCGCGCCGATGCCGCCGTCGGGGCGGAGCGGCGCGCGGAACACCTCGTGCGCGGTCATGAAATAGAGCTGGCCGGCGTGGATCGTCAGCCCGTGCAGTCCCGGCCGGTTGACGATCACGGTGGGCGGGCCGTCGGCGCGGCCGTCGCCGTCGGCGTCGACCAGGCGGATGATGTCGGCCTCGGAGCGGCGGCTGACGTACACCGATCCGTCGGGCGCCACCGCGAGCATCCGCGTGTTGCCGAGGTCGCTCGCCCAGACCGCGGCGCGATAGCCGCTCGGCACGCGCAGCGACGCGGCGAAGTCGGCGCCCGGCTTGCGCGGGGTGAGCTCGTAGAAATGCGCCGCGACCGGGCGTTTGTCATTGTCCTCGGGGCTGCTTTGCGCGGCGGCGCCCAGCGGGAGGAACAGCAGGGCGGAAGCGAGCAGCGCGGCCTTCATCATCGTCTCCCGGTGGCGACACGGACATAATGCGCCGCAGCGCCCGCGGCTCCGGCTGATTTAGTTGACAGACCTGGGTTCTTTTCACCCGCCGCGTCGTTGACGAGCGCCGGACTGACCCGGCGATGAGAAGGAAGCCCCATGGCCGTCAAATTCGCCGGAACGATGAACGCGATCAACCGCGGGCTGGAGAGCACCAAGCCCGCCAAGGGCGCGACGATGGTGGAGGATTGGGAGGCCGCGCTGGCCGAGGTCGACACGCCCGGCGCCAAGGGCATCCTCCGCGACCTCGCCTCCCTGCGCAAGCAGCTGGAGAAGGGCGAGCCCGACGCCGACCGCGTGCACGACCTGCTCCACCGCCTCGGCGCCGCGACGACCAAGATCGCGGACAAGGCCGACAAGCAGCAGGACAAGCTCAAGGCGCTCGGCGAGGCGCTGAGCGAGGCGGGCGAGGAACAGCCCGACGAGGAGGAGGACACTGCGGCCGCGGCGGCGCCGAAGCGCGCACGCACCAAGAAGTGAGCCGCGCGGCAGGCGGGAGAACGTCTCCCGCCCGCCCGTACGCGCCATCTGCCGCTCGCGCCGGTCGCCTGCTACGGCACGGTCGCGACCGGCGGAGATGATGATGCGAGTGCTGATGGTGGGAGTGGGCGACATCGCCCGCAAGGCGTACCTGCCCGTGCTGGCGGCGCGTGGCGACATCGAGCTGCACGTCGCCACGCGCGATCCCGCGGTGCGCGACCAGGTCGTGCGCGAGCACCGCCTGCCGCATCACCACGCCAGCCTCGACGCGGCGCTCGCCGCGACCCGCTTCGACGCCGCCTTCGTCCACGCCGCCACGCCTGCGCACCCGGACCTGGTCGCCACGCTGCTCGATCGCGGCGTCGCCACCTTCGTCGACAAGCCGCTCGCCGACACACTCGCCGCGGCGGAGGTGCTGGTGGAGCAGGCGCGCCGCCGCGGCACGCCGCTGGTGCTCGGCTTCAACCGCCGCTTCGCGCCCGATTACGTCGCGCTGCGCGGCCGCGGCACGCTGATCACGCTGGAGAAACACCGCCATCGCCAGCCTGACGAGGCGCGCCGGGTGGTGTTCGACGACTTCATCCACGTCGTCGACACCCTGCTCTTCCTCGCGCCCGGCGCGGTGCGCCGCCACGCGATCGAGACGCAGGTGGCGGACGGGCGGCTCCACGCCGTCACGCTCACGCTGGCGGGCGACGGCTTCGGCGCGATCGGCCTGATGCATCGCGACAGCGGGCTCGACGAGGAGCGGCTCGACGTGATCGGCGGAGGCGAGCGCCACAGCGTGCTCGACCTCGCCGAGCGGATCGACACGGCCGGGACGCAGCAGCGGCGACGGCGCGGCGACTGGACCGCGGTGGCGCGCCAGCGCGGCTTCGAGGCGATGTGCGACGACTTCCTCACCGCCGCGCGCGAGCGCCGCCCGGTCGACGCCGACGCGATCCTGCGGACGCATGCGCTGTGCGAGGAGATCGTGCGCCACGCCGAGGCGGCAGGGTAGACTGCGCGCTACGAAACCTCCCGCATCGCCGCGAGAGCGAGCGAAGTGCGTTGCATGTCGCTTTTCATCTTGCGTCATCCCGGACTTGGTCCGGGATCCACTCTTCCCCGTGAGCAACGGTTGACGGGTTCGCGGAACCGTGGATCCCGGACCACGTCCGGGATGACGGTAAGGTTAGTCGGGAGGCTCGCATCCGCCGAAGGAGGACGGCACCGGGGCAGTACACCCCGCTGTCCTCTCGCTCCTCACCGCCGGCAGTAATCGCCGTTGTCGGCGCGCTCCACCGCATTGCCCGCGAGCGCGCCCGCGCCGGCGCCGAGCACCGTCCCCAGCGTACGGTCGCCGCCGCGGTCGATCGTGCGGCCGAGCAGCCCGCCGGCGATCGCACCGACGATCGAGCCGGTGGTGCCGCTCTGGCACCGTCCACCATAGCGATAGCGGCGGTCGTCGTAGCGGCCGCGATCGTCGTAGACGCGGCGCTCGTAGCGCTCATAGCCGCGGTCGCGATCGTCGTAACCGTAGGCCGGCTCGCGGTTCCAGCCGTCGCGATAGGCGCGGCGATAGGCGCGCGCATGGTCGCGGTAGCCGTCGTCGTCGTAGCGGCGCTGGTCATCGTCGCGCGTGTCATAGTCGCGCTCGTAGACCTCGCGCTCGTGGTAGCGCTGCGCCTGCGCCGCCACCGGGGTGAGCGCCGCCACCGCCAGCGCGACCGATCCCACGGCGACCGAGAATTTCCCCAGCATCACTCCAGCTCCTGTCCGTCACCCGCCGTGCCCCGATGGGCCGCGACGAGGATCGTGATAGAAGCCGGCGCTTGAGCGCGGGCTGAATGCGCGCGTTAGCCGCGGTTCAGCCGCGCCCGCGCGGGTCGCCCGGGTCCGGGCCGCAAGGCACTGGCGACGCGCCCGATCTGAGCCCGCGCCGCGGGGCGCAGGGAGTCGCACCGCGCCGGCGCACTGACCCAGAAGGGTGATCAGAGCCCGACGCGCAGCCCGAGCGCGTAATAACCGGCGCCGACGTTGCCCTTCAGCTTGACCAGCGGCGCGAGCGTGAACGCCACCGTGCCGTACGGCGTGGTGTCCGCCTCGCTCACGCGCAGCCCCGCGCCCAGCGTCGCGACCAGCGGGATGGCATAGGTGGCCTCGAGCTTGGCATAGGGTTTCACCACCGTCTTGTCGCAGCGGTCGTCGTCGGCGTAGCGCCCGGTCGCGCTGTCACGGCAGCGCGCGTTGCTGCCGTTGTCGTCGCGGACGTAGCGGTCGGTGTCGCCGGCGTAGAGGAAGGCGCCGACCATGGGCGTGAGCTTGAAGCCGGCCGCGCCCAGTCCATAGCCGACGCCCAGCTCGCCGCCCCAATGGTCCTCGGCGCGGGCGCCATTGGCCTCGGCGGTGAGCTGCGCCGCCGCCGGCGCGGACAGGAGAGCGAGCGCGGCGCCGAGTGCCGCGAGACGATATTAACGCATGGATCCCCCTTGCCCCGGGAACGGGAGCGGCGCGCGCTTAGCCGCGGCGCCGCCCCGAGCGCAACCGGGTCGGCGAAAGGATCAACATTTTTTCAACCGCTTGCTCGCCGTCACCGCGCGCCCAGCACGCGATAGGCGCTGGCCACCGCGGGATATTGGCCCTCGCTCAGCTTGCCCGCATAGGCCGCGTTCGAGTTCCAGTAGGAGGCGTAGACCACCTGGTGCGCGGCGAACCAGGCGAGCGCGAGCGTGACATAGGGCGCGTCCGAGTCGCGGCTGACGCCCCATTCGGCGTAGGCGGTCGGCTTGCCGTGGCGCGCGGCGAAGTCCTGGTGCCAGGCCAGGCCGTAGCGCTCGGCCACCTTGTAGTTGAAGGCGGCGACCGGGTCGGCCGGATCCCACTCGTGATTGTAGTAGAAGTCCATGCCGATCAGGTCGACGACGTCGTCGCCGGGATAGCTGTCCTCCGGGTTGGTGCCGAAGTCGCCGACATTGGGCGTCCATTCGAAGCGGAAGCGGTCCGATATCGCGCGGAAGCTGGCGACGAAGCGGCGATAGGCGGCGCGATAGTCGGCCTCCTTGCCCTTGGCCGCCCAGGGTTGCCAGTCGCCGTTGAACTCCCAGCCGGTGCGCACCGCGATGGTCGAGCCGCCCGGGCTGGCGGCGAGCAAGGTCGCCGCGGCGGCGCGCCAGCGCGGGTCATAGTCGCCCGCGGCGGCGGCGGCGAGCGTGCCGCCCTCGGCGAACAGCGGGATCGACCAGTAATGCGTCCGCGCGACGCCCTTCCAGCGGTCGGCGAGCCAGCCGATCGAGTCGGACCAGTCGGCCCAGCCGTTGCGCCCGCTGAACAATTGCACGCCGTCGGTCGGTCGGCCGAGCCACGCCTCATAGGCGGCGAGGTCGGGCACGTCGTTGCCGACGTAGACGACCGACTGGAAGGTCGGCGCCGCCGCGGGCGGGATCGCGACCGCCGCCGGCGTGGGGGTCGGCGTGGGAGCGGGCGCCGGCGTCTGGGTCGCCGTCGGCGCGGGCGTCGGCGCGGGCGTGACCACCGGCGCGGCGGAGGGCACGACCGTCACCGCGCCCGCGGCGCCGGTCTGGCCACTGCCACCGCCGCAGCCGGCGAGCAGGAACGCCGCGGCGAGCGGCGCGAGGGAACGGATCTGGGTCATGGCGGCGCGCGATCACTCTCGGGAAGCGGTGCACCGGCTGGTAAAGGAGCGGGGTTGTCATTCGGTTAGCGCCGCCGCGGAGCGCCGCGCGCGCTCGCTTGTTGGTGCCGCATGGCGCATCGCAAACCGCACCTGCCCGAGAAGATCTGCGCGAGCTGCCACCGCCCCTTCGCGTGGCGCAAGAAATGGGCGCGCGACTGGGAGCAGGTGCGCTACTGCTCCGACCGCTGTCGCGGGGTGGGTGCGCGCGAGGCGTGAGGCGCGGAGCGGCTGCGTGGCGCAGACGGGTGTGACGAGCGCCACCGCGGCGCGCTGCGGCCCGATCCATCGACGCTGAGGCGTGCTCCAGCGGACGCCGAAGCCCAGCGCCAAGCAGAACAAAACCTCGTGGCGTGTGTGACTCCGGGCTGCTGCTTCCGCAGGAGCACAGGAGCGGATCTCGCAGCGCCCCCCTGAAGGGGATCACCGCGAAACTGCTGTCATCCCGGCCTTGAGCCGGGCTCCATGGTGCCGCGTACGCATAGGCCTTCGTTCTCGCGGAGACATGGATGCCGGGATGACGGCGGGACGTGGAACGCCCGGTGCGTCACACCGTCACCTGCGATCGCCCTCGGCCACGGGGAGGATCAGCTGGATGCCGGTACGGTCTAGAACCGCACCCGCACCGAGGCGCGGTACGCCTGATCGCGCACGTCCTGCCGCCGAAGCGTGGTGTCGGCGCCGAGCGTCAGCGTCGCGCGTCCGGTGTCCAGCGCGATCCCCGCCCCGAGCTCGGCCCAGTCGCGATCGCGCCCGGGCAGCGCGAAGGCGACGTCGGTATCCGGCACCGCGGCGAACGAGGCGCCCAGCAGCGGCGACGGATCGCGGAAGTCGTGCACCATATAGACCGACGTCCACGGCCGCACCGTGCCCCCGCCGGACAGCGCCACGCCGGCGCGTCCCTGCACGCTGGCGTAGCGACGGCGATCGAGCCGCAGCGCCGCGGTGCCGCCGGTCTCGCTCACCGCCCCCAGGTCGAGCGCGCTCGCGCGCAGCGCCACGCGCGGCCCGACGCGCAGCGTCCCCACCGCGCTGTCGTGCCCGGCACCGATCTCCGCGCCATAGGCGAGCGCGTGGTCGCGGCTGCGCAGCGTGGTGGAGCTGCCGACCAGATCGGCGCTGCGTCGTGTGGCGTGTCGCCACAGGCCGGCGCTCTCTTGCGTGTCGAGGTACAGGCCGTCGGCGGCGGAGAGCTTGGCGTAGAGCGTGCCCTGGTACAGCTCGCCCTCGGCGCTCTGCCCCGCCACTGCCGTGCTGCCGGTCACGCGCGTGAACGAGAGGCCCAGCCCGACCAGCGCGCGATCGTCGACCGCGCTCTCCAGCCCGCCGGCGAGATACCAGCCCGACAGCGGATCGCGGCCGCGCGGCGCGAGCGCGGTGCGGGTCGAGGCGGCACTGCCGTCGAGATAGCCCGCCGCGAGATAGGCCGCGACGCTGTCGGGCAGGCGCGTCGGCGCGGCGACGGTGGCGGCGGTGTCGCTCGCGACCGGCGGCTGGCCGGGCAGGCGCGCCGCCTCGGCCGCGGCGAGCTGGATCGGCGCGCCCGCGAGCGTCAGCTGCCCCGCACCGGCGGCGCCGCGCCGCGGGTCGGCGGCGGCGAGCCGCGCGCGGTAGAAGCGCGCCATATTGTCGAGCGCGAGCGCGCCGAGCGCGCGGTCGAGCCCCTCCGCGCGCGGTGCCAGCGCCTCCAGCGTGTGCTGGATCGTCGGCGCGTCCTGCAGGTCCAGCACGTCATACACGCCGGCGAGCGCCGCCGCGTGCGGCCGCGCGCGATCCAGCAGGGTGGCATAGCCGCGCTGCGCGCGGGTCGAGGCGACCACGTCGGCGTAGCGCCCGGCGTCGACGCGCGCCCGCACGCTCGTGTCGTCGTAGCGTAGCGTTGGCACGAGGATCGCGCTCAGCCGCGCCGCCGCATCGAAGCGACCGGACAGGCCCTCGTCGGCGGTGAGGATCGTGTAGACGTCGCCGGCGCGGACGCGATGCCCCGCCACCGGCGCGAGCGCCACCGTGCCGCCGAGGCTCGCCTTGCCCTCCACCGCGACCCGGTCGGCGGCGCGCGCCGCACCGACGTCGATCAGCAGCAGGCTCTGCGACGCGAGCACCAGGTTGCCGCCGATGTGCAGCGTGCCGATCGTGCCCACCTGCCCCGGCGCGATCACGCCGGCGACGCTGGTGAGATAGGGCGTCTCGATCCGCCCGCCGCCCGAGAGCTGGCCGGCGACGAGCAGATAGTCGCCCGGCGTGGTCAGCGTGCCGTCGACATGGACGAAGCCGGCGAGCTGGTCGACCTCGATCAGGCTGGTGAGATGGCCCTCGGGCGCGACCGACAGCCGCGCGGCGCTGCCCGAGACGGTGAACTTGTCGACCGTGGCGCTGGTGTCGAGCGTGGTGGTGCCGGGCGCCGTGAGCGTGACGTCGAAGTAGCGCGCGCCGCGGTGCGTGGCGGCGTCGGGCTCGATATTGTCGGGCACGAAGCCGGTGGCGCCCAGCAGGCCGTTGGCGAGCGTCGGCGCGGGGAGCGGTGCGGGCGCCGCCCCTTCGTCCGCGGGCGGTGATCCCCAGTCGGGGCGCTCCACCCCGTCGACGATATAGTGGCGCGTCCTTAGGTCGAAGCAGACGTCGTAATCGGGTTCCTGATCGCACACTTGGCCGAAGCTGCCGCCGCGTCCGTCGATGCCGGCGCCAGCGGTCATCGGCACGCCGTTGACGAGCTTGCCATCGGTGATCACTCGATAAGCGGGGTCGACCAGCGTCTGCCAATGCGCGGGATCGTTCCACCTGCCGTCGCCGGCCAGTGCGCCGACGTAACGGTAGGGGTTGTTCGCGACGATGAAGTCCCAGAACAGATAGAGCGGCTGATAGAAGGCGATGTTGCCGTAGCCTGCGTTCCTCTGGTGGCTGAACCAGCGGTATCCTGACAGGACGCCGATAACCGTCTTCTCGCCGTAGGTGCGATCGAGGATGAGCGGCCCTCCCGAGTCGCCCGGCGCGATCATCCCCTCATGGGGCTGCGCCACGTCCTTGAGCAGGTTGTAATCACGCGGGTCGGCCGTTGCCGTGCCGCGTCGCGGGTCGTCGAAATCGATGTAATAGAGCGGCTGCCGCAGATTGGATCCCGTTCCCGTGAGCCCGACATCGACGTCACTGTCGGAGCCGAGCATGCCGATCATGTTCTCGGCGACCCGGCGGCGGAAGTCGAGCGGACCGACCTGGCCGGTGTCCCCGGTGCCGTAATGGCCGTAGCCGGTGATCGTCACATGATAACCGGTGCCGGTCAGCTCATCGATCGAGTCCGGCGCAGGTAGCGCGGAGAACAGCAGAGTCCACGTAGGAATGTTCTTGGCCGGCGTGTCGAGCGAAGCGACGGCGACATCGGCCTGAAGATAATTGGCACCCAGGCCGAGATCGAGCGAGTCCGCGTGATAGGCGACCTGGTTCACCGTGTAGATCGCGCCGGCCGTGTCGGTGCGGTGCAGCGTTGACCCCTCCGTGATCCAGCGTCGCTGAGCGGCGCGGTTGTTGCCGTTGAACGAGAATGCGATGTGGGTCTGATCGTCGCCGACGCCGTATTTCGACGCCGCCGCCTCGTTGACGCAATGCGCCGCGAACACCACGGTGCGCGGGTTCACCAGCGTGCCGGTGCAGACGTCGACATAACCGCCGCCCTCGTCGATCGTCATCTGGCCGACGCCGTTCACCCCGGCGGGATCGAGCGCCGTCACAGGGGTACCAGGGTCGCTGATCACGATCGCCGGCGCCCGCCCCATGCCGCTCGGGTCCGCCGCGACCTGCGCGCGTGCGCCTGCCGGGACCAGCTCAAGCGCGGTGGAGAGCAGCAGCAGCGCGCGACAGCTACGTCCGGCAAGTGACGGCATCATCTTCGGTCTCCTTTCCCTTGCCCGCGTGCGGCGGCTTGAGTCAGGATAGGAAGAGGGCGAACCGTCGCTCGCGCCTCGGCCAAATTATTTCATCAACCGGTCATTCCGCCTCAATCCAGGTTCGGCCGCAGCAGCCGCGTCGCCTGCCGCACGTCGACGCCGAGCCGCTGGGCATAGTCGGCGACCTGGTCCTCCCCGATCCGCGCCACGCCGAAATATTCCGCCTGCGCGTGGCCGAAGTAGAAGCCGCTCACCGCCGCGGTCGGCAGCATGGCGTAGCTCTCGGTCAGTTCCAGCCCGACGTTCTTCTCGGCCTCGAGCAGGTCGAACAACGTGCGCTTGAGGCTGTGCTCGGGGCAGGCGGGATAGCCCGGCGCGGGGCGGATGCCGCGATACTGCTCGCGGATCATCGCCTCGTTGGTGAGCTGCTCGTCAGGGGCATAGCCCCACAGGTCGGTGCGGACGTGCGCGTGGAGCCGCTCGGCGAACGCCTCCGCCAGCCGGTCCGCCAGCGCCTTGAGCAGGATGTCATTATAGTCGTCGTTGTCCTGCTTGTAGCGCGCGAGGTGCGAGTCGATGCCGTGGATGCCGACCGCGAAGCCGCCGATCCAGTCGCCCGCGGGGTCGACGAAGTCGGCGAGGCACATGTTCGCCCGCCCCTCGCGCTTGGCGATCTGCTGGCGCAGGAACGGCAGCCGCGTCGAATGCTCGTTGCGGCGATCGAGGTCGGGGGTGTGCATGCCGTCGGGCACGCTGCCACCGTCGGGCGAGCGCGTGTCGACGCTGTGGCGGTCGTGCACCCACACGTCGTCGTCATGGCGATGGCACGGCCACAGCCCGGCGACGCCGCGCGCGGTCAGCCACTTCTCCGCGACGATGCGGTCGAGCATCGCGCGCGCGTCGGCGTAGAGCGAGCGCGCGCTCTCGCCGACCACCGCGTCGTCGAGGATCGCGGGGTAATTGCCCGCCAGCTCCCAGGCGCGGAAGAACGGCGTCCAGTCGATGTAGTCGGCGAGGTCGGCGAGGTCCCAGGCGTCGTAGACATGGACGCCGGGCTTCTTCGCCGGGGGCGCCTTGAGCGCCATGTCCGCTGCGAAGCCGCGCTTGCGCGCCTCCTCCAGCGGCAGCAGCGCGTTGGCGCCCTTGCCCTCGCGCGCGTCGCGCACCGCCTGATATTCCGCCGCGACACCGGCGACGAAGCCCTCCGCCTGCGTCTCCGACACCAGCGCGGTGGCGACACCGACCGCGCGGCTGGCGTCGAGCACATGCACCACCGGTCCGGTGTACGCCGGCGCGATGCGCAGCGCGGTATGGACCTTGGAGGTGGTCGCGCCGCCGATCATCAGCGGCATCGTCATGCCGGCGCGCTGCATCTCCTCCGCCACGGTCACCATCTCGTCGAGCGAGGGGGTGATCAGGCCGGAGAGGCCGATCATGTCGGCGTCCTGCTCGCGCGCGGTCTCGAGGATCTTGGACCAGGGCACCATCACGCCGAGGTCGATCACCTCGAAGCCGTTGCACTGGAGCACGACGCCGACGATGTTCTTGCCGATGTCGTGGACGTCGCCCTTCACCGTGGCGATCACCATCCGACCCTTGCCGCGCTGCTCGGCGCCGCCCGCGGCCTTCTCCGCCTCGATGTACGGCAGCAGGTGCGCCACCGCCTTCTTCATCACGCGCGCGCTCTTCACCACCTGCGGCAGGAACATCTTGCCCGAGCCGAACAGGTCGCCCACCACGTTCATGCCCTGCATCAGCGGACCCTCGATCACCTCGATCGGGCGGCCGCCGCGCGCGGCGATCTCGGCGCGCGCCTCCTCGGTGTCGTCGACGACGTGCGCGTCGATCCCCTTGACCAGAGCGTGCTCGAGCCGCTTGACCACGTCCCAGCCGCGCCACTCCTGCGCCGCTTTTTCCGCGACCGCGTCGGTGCCGCGGAAGCGCTCGGCCAGCGCGACCAGCCGCTCGCCCGCCTCGGGGTCGCGGTTGAGGATGACGTCCTCGCAGGCGGTGCGCAGCTCGGGGTCGATCGCGTCGTACACGTCGAGCTGGCCGGCGTTGACGATCGCCATGTCCATGCCCGCGGGGATGGCATGGTACAGGAACACCGAGTGCATCGCGCGGCGCACCGGCTCGTTGCCGCGGAACGAGAAGCTGAGATTGGAGAGCCCGCCCGAGATATGGACGTGCGGGCAGCGCGCCTTGATCTCGCGGCACGCCTCGATGAAGTCGACGGCGTAGTTGTTGTGCTCCTCGATCCCGGTCGCCACCGCGAACACGTTGGGATCGAAGATGATATCCTCGGGCGGGAAGCCGATGCCGGTGAGCAGGTCATAGGCGCGCGCGCAGATCTCGACCTTGCGCGCCTGGGTGTCGGCCTGGCCGACCTCGTCGAACGCCATCACCACCACCGCCGCGCCGTAGTTGTGGCACAGCCGGGCGTGGTGGAGGAACTGCTCCTCGCCCTCCTTCATGCTGATCGAGTTGACGATCGGCTTGCCCGAGACGCACTTGAGCCCGGCCTCGATCACACTCCACTTCGAGCTGTCGATCATGATCGGCACGCGCGCGATATCGGGCTCGGCGGCGATCAGCTTGAGGAAGGTGGTCATGGCGTGGTGCGCGTCGAGCAGCCCCTCGTCCATGTTGACGTCGACCACCTGCGCGCCGTTCTCGACCTGCTGGCGCGCGACCTCGACCGCGCGGGTGTAGTCGCCCGCCATGATCATCTTCTTGAACGCCGCCGAGCCGGTGACGTTGGTGCGCTCGCCGACATTGACGAAGCGGGTGGAGGAAGCGGTCATGTCATTCTCTCAAATCCTCCCCGCTCGCGGGGAGGGGGACCGCGCGCGCAGCGCGGGGTGGAGGGGGCTCTCCGCGTACGCTAACGCCAGCGGAGAGCCCCCTCCGCGGCGGTCGTCTTGATGGGGCGCGTCGCAACCTACCGAGTGTAGCGTGCGTGGAGAGTCCCCTCCACCACTCGCCTGCGGCGAGCGGTCCCCCTCCCCGTGCCGGGGAGGATCGAGGGTGCGGCGCTGGCGCCGCCCCCCCTAGCCCGTCACGCCGCCATGGTGAACGGCTCCAGCCCGGCGAGCCGCGTCTGCACCGGCGGCGCGGGGATCGCGCGCGGGGCGACGCCGCGGACGCGCTCGGCGATCGCCGCGATATGCGCCGGGGTCGAGCCGCAGCAGCCGCCCAGCACGTTGACCTGCCCCGCCTCGGCCCATTCCGCCACCAGCCCCGCGGTGGTCGCGGGCGCCTCGTCATAGGCGCCGAGCTCGTTGGGCAGGCCCGCGTTGGGATAGACCATGATCAGCGTGTCGCAGATCGTGCTCAGCGTACGCACGTGCGGGCGCAGCTGCTCCGCACCGAACGAGCAGTTGAGCCCGATCGTCAGCGGGCGCGCGTGGCGGATCGCGTGCCAGAACGCCTCCACCGTGTGCCCCGAGAGGTTGCGCCCGGAGAGGTCGGTCAGCGTCATCGACAGCATGATCGGCAGGTCGCGCCCGAGCGCCGCGCCCGCCTCGATCGCCGCCATCACCCCGGCCTTGGCGTTGAGCGTGTCGAACACCGTCTCGATCAGCACGAAGTCGGCTCCACCCTCGACCAGCGCGTCGATCTGCTCGCGGTAGACGTCCTTGAGATAGTCGAAGTCGATCTCGCGATAGCCGGGATCGTTGACGTCGGGGCTGAGCGACAAGGTCTTGTTGGTCGGCCCGATCGCGCCGGCGACGAAGCGGGGCCGGCCATCCCTCGCCTGGAACTCGTCGGCGAGGCGGCGCGCCAGCCGCGCGCTCTCGACGTTGATCTCGCGCACCAGCCCCTCGGCGCCATAGTCCGCCTGGCTGATACGGTTGGCGGAGAAGGTGTTGGTCTCGGCGATGTCCGCCCCCGCCTCGAAATAGGCGCGGTGGATCGACTCGGGCACCTCCGGCTTGGTCAGCGCGAGGATGTCGTTGTTGCCCTTCTGGTCGTGGCCGAGCGTCAGCGCGCCGGCATAGTCCGCCTCGGAGAGCTTCCAGTTCTGGATCTCGGTGCCGAAGGCGCCGTCGGTGATCAGGATCCGCTTCGCCGCCTCGGCGAGGAAGGTGTCACGTGGGGTCATCTCAATCTCCGATCCTCCCCGCATCGCGGGGAGGGGGACCAGCCGAAGGCTGGTGGAGGGGGCTCTCCACCAGCGATGCATCCGGAGGAGAGCCCCCTCCACCACTCGCTCCGCGAGCGGTCCCCCTCCCCGTTCCGGGGAGGATCTAAGGTCACGCCGCCGCTGCCGCTTGCCGGGGCGTCGCCCGCACCCCGAGCAGGTGGCAGATCGCGTAGCTCAGCTCGGCCTTGTTCATCGTGTAGAAGTGGAGCTGCTTGACGCCGCCGGCGTAGAGCTTGCGGCACAATTCGGCCGCCACCGTCGCCGCCACCAGCTGGCGCGCGGCCGGCAGGTCGTCGAGCCCCTCGAACAGCCGCGCCAGCCAGCCCGGCACGTCGGTGCGGCACATCGCCGCCATCCGCTGCACGCCCGCGAAGCTGCCGATCGGCATGATCCCCGGCACGATCTCGGCCTGGATCCCCGCCGCCGCCGCCGCGTCGCGGTAGCGGAAGAAGGTCTCCGCCTCGAAGAAGAACTGCGTGATCGCGCGGTTGGCGCCGGCGTCGAGCTTGCGCTTGAGATTGTCGAGGTCGCCGGCGAGATCGGCCGAGCTGGGGTGGCACTCGGGATAGGCCGCCACCGAGATCTCGAACGGGTGCAGCCGGCGCAGCCCCGCCACCAAAGCGGCGGCATTCTCATAGCCGCCGGGGTGCGGCGCATAGTCCGCCGCGCCCGCGGGCGGATCACCGCGCAGCGCGACGATGTGGCGCACCCCCGCGGCCCAATATTCCTGCGCGACCGCGTCGATCTGCTCGCGCGTCGCCTCGACGCAGGTGAGATGCGCCGCGGCGGGCACCGCGGTCTCGCGCGCGATCCGCGCGACGGTGGCGTGGGTGCGGTCGCGCGTCGACCCGCCCGCGCCGTAAGTGACCGAGAGGAAGCGCGGACCGAGCGGGCAGAGCGTCTCGATCGACTGCCACAAGGTCTCCTCCGACTTCTCGCTCTTGGGCGGCGAGAATTCGAAGCTGACGTCCACGTCGCCGCCGACGTCGGCGTAGAGCGGCGCGTCCAACGCGCGGCGCGCCTCCTCGAGCTGGTTGACCGAGAATGTCATGCCGCCTTCACCTCTCGCCACGGCTCGCCGGCCTTCCGGCCGAGCCATAATTTCACCGTCAGTTCGCCGCCCTCGAGCGTCTCGGTTCGCGCCGGCAGCAGCCCGGCGGCGGCGAACCAGCGCTCGATCTGCGCGTCGGCGAAGCCCAGCCGCGTGTGTGCGTCGCGCGCGCGCAACTCCTCGCGGTCGTGCGGCGCGAAGTCCGCGATCAGCAGCCGCCCGCCCGTCGCCAGCACGCGCGCCGCCTCGGCGATCGCGGCGCCGGGCTGCTGCGCGAAATGCAGCACATGGTGGAGGATCGCCACGTCCGCGGCGCCGTCGCCGAGCGGCAGCGCGTAGAGGTCGGCCTGGCGCAGCTCGGCGTTGGCGAGCCCCTGCTCGCCCAGTTTGGCGCGCGCCAGCCGCAGCATCTCGCTGCTCTTGTCGATCCCCAGCGCGTGGGTGGCGCCGGGCGCGAACAGCTCGATCATCCGCCCGGTGCCGGTGCCGATGTCGATCAGCCGGCCGAGCGGCGCGTCGGCGAGCACCTCGCGCATCGCCGCCTCGACCTGCTCCTCGGCGACGTGGAGCGAGCGGATCGCGTCCCACTCGGCGGCGTTCGCCTCGAACCAGCCCGCCGCCGCGGCGGCGCGATCGGCGCGCACCGCCGCCAGCCGCGCGAGATCCGCCGCGGCCTCCTCGGTGACGCCGAGCGAGTCGAGCGCGGCGAGCACGGGCGCGAGCCGCTCGCGGTCGCCGAGCGCGACGAACACCCAGCTGCCCTCCTTGCGCCGCTCGGCCAGCCCGGCGTCGCACAGGATCTTGACGTGGCGCGACACGCGCGGCTGGCTCTGCCCCAGCACCTGCGCCAGCTCGCCCACCGACAGCTCCATCGCGCCGAGCAGCGCGACGATGCGCAGCCGCGACGGGTCGGCGAGCGCGCTGAAGATGGCGAGGGCGTGTTTCATCCGGCGAGTAGATATAAAGATATCTTTATATGAGGTCAAATGATGGATCGCGGGTCGACTGCCTAGATCCTCCCTGGAAGGGGCGGGGGACCAGCCGAAGGCTGGTGGAGGGGTGACCCGGCCGGCGTGCGTCGGTAGACTCACCGCCGGCGACACCCCTCCGTCAGCGCTGCGCGCTGCCACCTCCCCTTACCGGGGAGGATCGTGCCGCCCACCTCACCGCCCCCTCCCTTGGACCCTTTCCCCCCGCTGCCGCGTTCGCGCCCCACCCCCGGCTCTTGTGCCGGCGTAACGACAGGGGAGATATGTCCATGAAGCGCACGCTGATCGCCGCCCTCGCCGCCACCACCGCGCTGGGCCTCGCGGCCTGCAGCGAGAAGGCGCAGGACCAGTCCGCCGCGGCGGCGAACACGATGGCCGCCGACACCGCAGCCACCACCTCGAACGCGGTCGACGACGTCGATGCCGCCACCGACCGTGCGCTCAACTCGGCCGAGAACAGCCTCGACCGCACCGGCGCGGCGCTGAGCAACGCGGGCGATCGCACCGGCGACGCGCTCAGCAACACCGGTGACCGCGCCGCCGACGCAACCGGCAACGCGATGGTGCGCGCGGGCGAGAAGCTGCGCGACAACTGAGCCTGACCGACCCCGCCGTCGCCGCGTCCGCGCGCGCGGCGGCGGTCACCTCCGGATGACCCGCATGACCGACCTCCGCCGCCTCGGCGCCTCCGACCTCAAGATCGCGCCGCTGGTCCTCGGCGGCAACGTGTTCGGCTGGACCGCGGACCGCGCCGCCAGCTTCGCGGTGCTCGACGCCTTCGTCGCGGGCGGGGGCACCATGATCGACACCGCCGACGTCTATTCCGCCTGGGTCGACGGCCATCGGGGCGGTGAATCGGAGACGATCATCGGCGAGTGGCTGCGCGCCAGCGGCCAGCGCGACCGGGTGCTGATCGCCACCAAGGTCGGCATGCAGCCCGGCGAGGGCGGCGAGGGGCTGGCGCCGGCGCGGATCGCGGCGGCGTGCGAGGCGTCGCTGCGGCGGCTCGGCACCGACCGGATCGACCTCTATTTCGCGCATCGCGACGACGAGGCGCAGCCGCAGGAGGCGGTCGCCGAGGCGTTCGCGCGGCTGGTCGAGGCGGGCAAGGTGCGCGTGCTCGGCGCCTCCAACTTCCACGCCGCCCGGCTGAAGTCGGCGGTGGAAGGCGCGCGCGCCGCCGGGCTGCCGCATTATCAGGTGCTGCAGCCCGAATATAATCTCGTCAGCCGCCACAAGTTCGAGGGCGAGCTGCAGGATTATTGCGTCACCGAGAACATCGGGGTGGTGCCCTATTACGGCCTCGCCTCGGGCTTCCTCACCGGCAAGTACCGCACGCGCGACGATCTCTCCCAGAGCGTGCGCGGCGCGAAGATGGGCGAGCTGCTCGAGGGCAAGGGCGCCGCGGTGCTGGCCGGGCTCGACTCGGTTGCGGAGGAGACCGGCGCGACCTTAGCGCAGGTCGCGCTGGCATGGCTGATCGCGCAGCCCGGCGTCACCGCCCCGATCGCGAGCGCCACCTCGGCGCGACAGGTCGAGGAGCTGCTCGGCGCGATCTCGCTGACGCTCTCGCCCGACCAGCTCGAGCGGCTCACCGACGCGGGCGCATGAGCTAGGTCAGCCCACCGTCACGCTCGCGGGTGCGTCCGCGACCGGCTCGGTGGCGCGCGGATCGGGGCCGAAGCGGTTCTCGCCGGCGTCGCCGGCCTTGAGGCCGAAGAACAGGTCGATGAAGCCGCCGATGAGCGGCACGAAGCCGATCAGCAGCCACCAGCCCGACAGGCCGATATCGTGCAGTCGGCGGACCTTCACCGCCAATCCGGGGATGCCCAGCGCCGCCACGACGGGCAGGTAAAGGAGCACCATCAGGTCCTTTGTCGCCACGCCGAGCGAGAGCGCGCGCTCCAGCGCCTCGGCGACGATGAGGGCGAGAAGCATCGCCGCCAGCGCCACCGCCGCGAAGCACCAATATTCGCGCCGCGTCGATCGCCCGCGGAACACCGCGTAGAGCCGGAACGGTCGCGTGACATAAGCGGGCAGCATCGGAACCTCCATCGTCGTGACTCAGGCGGGAAGGCGCGCATGCTCGGCGAGCTCGTAGACGCCGGCGCCGTTCGCGGCGGGCGACGCCGGCGTCAAGGCCTCGGCGTCGGCCGCGCCCCCGCGGCCGAGCCCCAGCAGCGCGAGCAGCACGACGCCGCCGAACGGCGCGACCAGCAGCAGCAGCCAGCGCGGCGAGCGGCCAAGGTCGCGCAGCCGGCGCGCGCTAACCGCCAGGCTCGGCACCAGCAGGATCGGCACAGCCAGCAGCGGCATCAGCATGATCGCGAACAGCAGCAGCGCCGCGGCATTGCTCTCACCGAGCCGCAGCGCCGCGATCAGCCAAGCGAGCGAGTCCTCGACCAGCCGCGACAAGGTGCCCACCGCGACCAGCGCGCCCGCTGCACCGAGATGGAAGAACCAATAGTCGCGCCGCGTCGCGCGCCCGTCGAAGTCCGCGTACAGCCGCCAGGGCCGGATCCACTCGTCCACTCGCACCCCCCGGCCCGCCGCGCGGCGGGCTATGAGCGCATCATAGGCGAACGGCGCGACCGGGCGTGGCGAGCGCACGACGAAATGTGAGAGCGCAGCTCAGGCGGCGAGCGCGCGCGCGTGGGGGCCGGCGGCCCCCAGCGCGGCGATGCTGGCGGAGCTCACCGGGCGGCTGAACAGATAGCCCTGGAGGTGCGTACAGCCCGCCAGCACCAGCGCGTCGCGCTGAGCGCAGGTCTCCACGCCCTCGGCGACGATCGCCATGCCGAGCGCCTCGCCGAGCCCGACGATCGCCTTGATGATCGCCCCCGCCGCGCGCGACGTATCGAGCCCGCGCACGAACGACTGGTCGATCTTCACCTTGTCGAACGGGAAGCGCTCGAAATAGCTGAGCGACGAATAGCCGGTGCCAAAATCGTCCATCAGGATCTTGATCCCGGCGGCGCGCAGCCGCTCCAGCTCGACGAAGGTGCGCTCGACGTCGTGCATCACGACATTCTCCGTCACCTCCAGCTTGAGCCGGTGCGGCGGCAGTCCGCTGTCCGCCAGCGCGGCGATCACCGTGTCGTAGACGTCGCCGGCGTGAAACTGCACCGGCGAGAGGTTGACCGCGACCGCCAGATGGTCGGGCCAGGTGGCGGCGTCGATGCAGGCCTGGCGCAGCAGCATGCGGCCGAGCGGGACGATCAGCCCGCTCTCCTCGGCGATGGCGATGAACAGGTCGGGCCGGATCGGGCCACGCGTGGGGTGGGTCCAGCGCGCCAGCGCCTCGGCGCTCGCCATCGCGCCGGTATCGACGCGGAGCACCGGCTGGTACACCAGCGTGATCTCGCCGCGCTCCATCGCCGCGCGCAGGTCGAGCTCGAGCGCGCGGCGGTCGCGCGCCGCCTCGTCCAGCGACGGGTGGTAGAAGCAGATCGTGCCGCGCCCGCTGCTCTTCGCCTGGTACAGCGCGACGTCGCCGCAGTGGCGCAGCTCGGAGGTGGTGGCGGCATGAGTCGGCGCCAGCACGATGCCGACGCTGGCGCCGAGATGCGCGGTGCCCATCGCCGTCGGGAAGGGTTGGGCCATCGCCGCGATCACGCCCTCGGCCACGGCGCGCGCGCGCGCGGCGGGGGCATCGCCGATCACCAGCACGATGAACTCGTCGCCGCCGGCGCGCGCGACCAGGTCGGTCGGCTCGATCAGCCCCTGCAGCCGCTCGCCTACCGCGGCGAGCACCAGGTCGCCGGTGACATGGCCGAACTGGTCGTTGACCGACTTGAAGCGATCGAGATCGATCGCGAGCAGCGCCAGCTCGGTGCCCGACGCCATCAGCTCGTTGAGCCGGTCGACGTAGCTGTGGCGGTTGACCAGCCCGGTGAGCGAATCGAAATGCGCCAGCCGCAGGATCTCCGCCTCGGCGCGGCGCACCTCGGTGACGTCCTCCGACAGGCCGAGCAGATATTGCGCGGGCCGGTCGGGGCCGTCGAGCACGATCCGCGTGGTGCGCAGGCTCACGCGCCGCCCGTCGGAGCGGGTGAACTCGTTATCGAAGCGTTGCTCCGAACTGGGGCTCGCCAACGCGGCGCGATCCTGCTCCTCATAGGCGCTGCCGCACGCCGGATAGAGCTCGCGCGCGGTGCGCCCGATCATCTCCTCGCGCGGCCGCCCCATCAGCTCCTCGCCGGCGCGGTTGGTCAGCAGGTAGCGGCCGGTCGCGCTATCCTTGACGAACAGCATCGCGGGCAGATGGTCGATGATCGTGTCGAGGAAGGCGTGTGCCTCGGCGTTCTCGCGCTCCAGGGCGCGCTGGGCGCTCTCGTCGCGCATGACGATGCCAAAACCGCCGATCTGCTCGCCGAGCTTGCAGCTCGACAGCGTCAGCTCGACCGGGATCGTCCAGCCCGCGGCGTGGCGCGCCTCGCTGGCGTGATGCGTGCTGGCGCCGGTGTCCTGCGCGAGCGTCGCCACCTCCTGGTGCCAGTGCGGGAGAAGCGACTCCGCCGACCGGCCGATCAGCTCGAGCGGGTGCGTCCCCAGCATCGCCGCGGTGAGCGCGTTGGCGTAGATGATCTTGCCGGTGATGTCGGCGTACAGCACCGCCACCGGCGCGCTCTCCACCATCTGCCGCGCGATCTCGCCGGCGGATCGCGCCAGCCGCGTCTCGATCAGCTCCACCGTGATCTGGGCGAGCGCGATCAGCGCCTCGCGCTCGGTGAGCGACAGGCGCGCGCGGCGACGCGAGTCGAGCACATTGAGCGAGCCGAGATGATGTCCGTCCGAGGTGACCAGCGGGGCGCCGGCGTAGAAGCGCAGCCCCGGATGCTCCGCCACCATCGGGTGATCGACGAAGCGCGGGTCCCCGGCCAGGTCGAGCACCTCCATCAGCTCGGTCGAGGCCAGGGTATGCGCGCAGAGCGAGTCGTCGCGCGGCAGCTCGCACGAGGGAAGGCCGAAATGCGACGTGAACCGCGCGTGATGCTGGTCGAGCAGCGTCACCGCGCTGTACGGCACGCCCATCACCAGCGCGGCCACGCGCGTGACTCGTTCGAAGATCGGCTCCGCCAGCGTGTCGAGGGTCTGGAGCCGCGCGAGGGCCCCGAGTCGCTCACGCTCGCGCTTGGCATGGAGGGACGAGGCCGCGTTCATAGGCGACTCGTGCCAGCAACAGTTTACGAAACCAATAGCGTCGCCGTCCGTCGGCATACGTCTCGTCGAAATGAGTAATTTACAGAGTTACAGGGACTTCCCACGCAGCAATCAAAGCAAGACGAACCATGAACGTTCAGCGTTAAACCATTTATACCAACGAAGATCGTGATCCGCTCGTGCAGGAAACGGCAGCCCGACGGACACGGCCCGCTATACTGATCGACATCAAGATTCGCGACGGCGGCGGTCGCGCGCGTCAGACCTGCGCGGCGCCGAAGTCGGAACGGCGCCGTCGCGCGCCGCGCTCGCCGCGACGGTTGAGCGCCTGGCTGACGCGGTCGAGCAGCTCGGCGCGGCGATAGGGCTTGCTCAGCACGTCGGTGGCGCGCGCGCGCGGGCCGTTGATCACCAGCTCCTCATTATAGCCGGTGGTCATCAGCACCGAGACAGAGGCGTCGCGCTCGACCACCGCGTCGGCGAGCACCAGCCCGTTCATCCCGCCCGGCATCACCAGATCGGTGAACAGCAGATCGACGCGATCCCGCGGGTGGATCTCCTCGAACAGCCGCAGCGCCTGCTCGCCGTTGGTCGCGGTGGAGACGTGATAGCCCGCGCTCTCCAGGATCTCGCGCGCGATCGCGAGCACCTCGTCGCTGTCCTCCACCACCAGGATGTGGCGCGCGGTGTCGGGATCGACGATCGCGCTGGCGGCGACGTGCGGCTCGGGTGCGGCCGACTCGCGCTTCTCGGCGTGACTGCCGGGGAAGAGCATGCGGACAGTGGTGCCCTCGCCCGGCCGGCTCTCGATCTCGAGCCGCCCGCCCGACTGGCGCACGAAGCCGCTCGCCATCGCCAGCCCCAGCCCGGTGCCGCTGCCGACACCCTTGGTGGTGAAGAAAGGCTCGGTGGCGCGCTCGATCACCTCGGGCGACATGCCATGGCCCTCGTCCTGCACCTCGAGCACGACATAGTCGCCCGCGGCGAGCTCGACCCCGTCGCGCAGCGCGGTGCCGCCGGTGCCGTCGCCATTCTCGACCGGCTGGAGCTTGAGCGGGCGGGTCGCGATCGTCACCAGCCCGCCGTCGGGCATGGCGTCGCGTGCGTTGTTGACGATGTTGAGCAGCGCCATCTCGAGCTGGTCGGGGTCGACCACCACCGGCGCGAGCCCGCGTCGCAGGCTGAGATGGATCTCGACCTGCTTGTTGACCGAGCTCTCGATCAGGTCGCTGAACTCGGAGACGAGCTGGGTCAGGTCGAGCGGGCGCGGCTCCAGCCGGGTCTTGCGCGCGAAGGCGAGCAGCTGGCGGGTCAGCTTGGCGCCGCGCTCGGCCGCCGACTGCGCCGCGGCGACGTAGCGCTGCGCGCGCGCGGGGTCCTTCGCGGTGGCGACCAGCTCGAGATTGCCGTTGACCACCTGGAGCAGGTTGTTGAAGTCGTGCGCCAGCCCCGCGGTGAGCTGGCCGATCGACTCCATCTTCTGGGCCTGGCGGTACGATTGCTCGGTGTTGCGCCGGCGCGTCACGTCGAGCTGGCTGGCGAAGAAATAGCGCAGCGTCCCGCCCGTATCGTAGACCGGGCCGACGAACACCGCGTTCCAGAAGGGCGTGCCGTCGCGGCGATAGTTGAGCAGCTCGAGCGCCACCGCGGACTTGTTCTCGACCGCATGGCGCAGCTCCGCCACCGCGTTGCGATCGGTCTGCGAGCCCTGGAGGAAGCGGCAGTTGCGCCCGAGGATCTCCTCCTCCTCGTAACCGGTGAGGTCGAGGAACGCCTTGTTGGCGAAGACGATCGGATTGTCGTCCAGATTGGGATCGGTGAGGATCATCGGCATCCGCGTCATCTCGATCGCGGCGAAGAAGACGCCGCCGCGGTCGTTCAGGTCGGGATCGGTGATCGTGCTCTCGCGCCAGTGATGCAGGCCGCTGCGCTCGGTCGGCTCGTTGGCGCCGGTGTCCATCGTGCCTTCGGCCTGTTTGCCGGCGGCGAGACCCGTGGGATCGACGTCATCGTGGCTGGACGGATCGGAGGGAACGGAATCGGCGGACATTCTGCCGCGTTAGCCGGTTTGCGGGCGGCGCGGCAAGGTTTCGGTAACCTAGGTGGGCTTTGGGCGAGAAAGACTCTCCCGCACGGACCTGTCGCGCATCTCCGCGGTCCTCGATGTGTTCCGTCGGTCACTGGGCGGCACCTTGGATCTCGTCCTGAGGTGTGCGGGGCGGCTCAACCAGCCGTCATCCCGGACTTGATCCGGGATCCAGGCGGCCGCGAGTACCGGAAGCGTTGCTCGCGCGGCAACATGGATCCCGGCTCAAGGCTGGGATGACGATCGTCGGGGATACGACCGGAACGATGCGATGAAGCCGGCGACCAGGAGTGCGCCCGCCCCCTCCCCTTACGCGGCGACCTTGGCGCGGCTGGCGCGCTTGCGCTCGTGCGGGTCAAGGTAGCGCTTGCGCAGGCGGATCGACTTCGGCGTCACCTCCACCATCTCGTCGTCGTCGATATAGGCGATCGCCTGTTCCAGCGTCATCTTCTTCGGCGGGGTCAGGCGGATCGCGTCGTCCTTGCCGCCGCTCGCGCGGAAGTTGGTGAGCTGCTTCGCCTTCATCGGATTGACCTCGAGGTCGTCCGTCTTGGCGTTCTCACCGATGACCATGCCTTCGTACAGCGTCTCGCCGTGGCCGACGAAGAGGATGCCGCGGTCCTCGAGCGGGCCGAGCGCATAGCCCTGCGCCTCGCCAGCGCCGTTGGAGATCAGCACGCCGTTCTTGCGGCCCTCGATCGTCCCCTTGTGCGGGCCGTACTTCTCGAACAGCCGGTTCATGATGCCGGTGCCGCGCGTGTCCGACAGGAACTCGCCGTGATAGCCGATCATGCCGCGGCTCGGCGCGGAGAAGGTGATGCGCGTCTTGCCACCGCCCGACGGGCGCATGTCGGTCAGCTCGGCCTTGCGCAGGTTCATCTTCTCGACGACCGTGCCCGAATATTCCTCGTCGACGTCGATGATGACGGTCTCGTACGGCTCGGTCTTCTTGCCGTCCTCGTCCTCGCCGAACAGCACGCGCGGGCGGCTGATGCCGAGCTCGAAGCCCTCGCGGCGCATCGTCTCGATCAGCACGCCGAGCTGGAGCTCGCCGCGGCCCGCCACCTCGAAGCTGTCGCGGTCGGCCGCCTCGGTCACCTTGATCGCGACGTTCGACTCGGCCTCGCGCATCAGGCGATCACGGATCATGCGGCTGGTCACCTTGCTGCCCTCGCGCCCCGCCAGCGGCGAGTCGTTGACCGCGAAGCGCATCGACAGCGTCGGCGGGTCGATTGGCTGCGCGTGGAGCGGCTCGCTCACCGACGTGTCCGCGATCGTGTTGGCCACGGTGGCGACGGTGAGGCCGGCGAGGCTGATGATCTCGCCCGCGCGGGCCTCCTCGACCGGCACGCGCTCCAGCCCATGGAACGACATCAGCTTGGAGGCGCGCCCCGCCTCCACGATGTTGCCGTCGTTGTCGAGCGCGTGGATCGGCTGGTTGAGCTTGACCACGCCCGAGTTGACGCGGCCGGTCAGGATGCGGCCGAGGAAGTTGTCGCGGTCGAGCAGCGTCACCAGGAAGGTGAACGGCGCCTCGAGATCGACCTTGGGCGCGGGGACGTGCTCGACGATCTTCTCGAACATCGGCGTCAGCGTGCCCTCGCGCGCCTTGGGGTCCGTCGAGGCGTAGCCGTTGCGGCCCGAGGCGAAGAGCACGGGGAAATCGAGCTGCTCGTCGGTGGCGTCGAGCGAGACGAACAGGTCGAACACCTCGTCGAGCACTTCCTGGGTGCGCTCGTCGGCACGGTCGATCTTGTTGACCACCACGATCGGGCGCAGGCCGAGCGCCAGCGCCTTGCCGGTGACGAACTTGGTCTGCGGCATCGCGCCCTCGGACGAATCGACCAGCAGGATCACGCCGTCGACCATCGAGAGGATGCGCTCCACCTCGCCGCCGAAGTCGGCGTGGCCGGGGGTGTCGACGATGTTGATGCGCGTGTCGTTCCACACGATCGAGGTCGGCTTGGCGAGGATGGTGATCCCGCGCTCCTTCTCGAGGTCGTTCGAGTCCATCGCGCGCTCCTCGACGCGCTGGTTGTCGCGGAACGTGCCCGACTGGCGGAAGAGCTGGTCGACGAGGGTCGTCTTGCCATGATCGACGTGCGCGATGATGGCGATGTTGCGCAGGTTCATACGGATTCCTGAGGTGGCCCGCGGCGGCCGCAGGCGATGTCGCCGGCGCGCATAGCCGAAAGTGAGCGCGGGCGCCAGCCTTCGCGCCCGCAGCATGGGGCGCCGGGGCCGGACGGGTCAGGCGAGCGCGGCGATCGGGGTGAGGTCGATGATATCGGAAGCGACGCCGGCCATCTCGCCGCTCTGCCGCTCGACGAGCGACATGGACCGGTCGACACCGCCACCCACACACCTCGACAAGCCCGCCGCACCGTCTTACATCCACAACACACTTGAACAGCGCGCGCCACCGCGAGACAACAGCGCGCGACGCACGAAGGAGACGAGCATGGCGACCTCCCCCGGTACCGACACCGAGCCGGCGCTGACGCTGACCCCGCCCGATCCCGTCCCCGCGGTCCCGAGCGAGCGCGCCGCGGGCCTCGTCCCAGTCGATCCCGGCACGCGCAGCGAGCTGGAAAAGCGCGTCGATGCCTTCGTCGACCAATTGCTCGCCGAGGACGTCAACTCGCCCGAGTTCGGCAAGCGCGTCGACGCGATCACCGCGATGGGACAGAAGGAGATCCGCGACGCCGCGGGCCAGTCCAACCGCTTCCTCGACCGCCCGGTGCGCGCGATGGACAAGGAGGCGGGCGTCGGCAAGGACCTCGCCGAGCTGCGCCGCACCGTCGAACAGCTCGATCCCGGCCGCCGCGGCAATCTCTCCAAGCCGCAGAAGCTGTTCGGGGTGATCCCGTTCGGCTCGAAGATGCGCGACTATTTCGACGGCTATAAGAGCAGCCAGACGCATATCGCCGCGATCCTGCGCAGCCTCGGGTCGGGCAAGGACGAGCTGCTGATGGACAATGCCGCGATCGACACCGAGCGCGCCAACCTCTGGGCGTCGATGGGGCGGCTCGAGCAGATGATCCACCTCGCGCGCGCGATGGACGCGCGGCTGGAGGACAAGGCCAACGAGCTCGACGCGACGGATCCGGCCAAGGCCAAGGCGATCCGCGAGACCGCGCTCTTCTACGCGCGCCAGCGCACGCAGGACCTGCTCACCCAGATGGCGGTGACGGTGCAGGGCTATCTCGCGCTCGACCTCGTCAAGAAGAACAACGTCGAGCTGATCAAGGGCGTCGACCGTGCCAGCACCACCACCGTGGCGGCGCTGCGCACCGCGGTGACGGTGGCGCAGGCGCTGACCAACCAGAAGCTGGTGCTGGAGCAGGTCACGCAGCTCAACGCCACCACCGCCGGGCTGATCGACTCGACCGGCAAGCTGCTGCGCCAGAACACCGCGGCGATCCACGAGCAGGCCGCGGCCTCGACCATCCCGCTGGAGACGCTGCAGCGCGCCTTCCAGAACATCTACGACACGATGGACGCGATCGACACGTTCAAGCTCAAGTCGCTCGACACGATGAAGAGCACGGTGGAGACGCTCGGGCGCGAGGTCGACAAGTCGCGCGGCTATATCGCGCGCGCCGAGGGCGCGGCGCGCAACAGCCTCGCCAGCCCGGCCGAGCAGTTCAAGCTGGAGGCGCTGTGACGCTGCCGCCGAGCCACGACACCGACGCCGCGATCGCGGGCGCGCGCGCCGCGGCGGACCGGGTGAGCGGGCGCGGCGTGCTGACGGTGCAGCGCCGTCCGCGGCGCGGGCGTGGGGGAGCGAAGGCGCGGCTGGCGCTGATCGCGGCGGTGAACGGCGCGATCCTGCTGGTGGCGGCGCTGCTCGGCGTCGGGCTGTTCGGCGGGGTGGCGGCGATCATGGTGATGCTGGCGGCGACGCTGGCGATCGCCTTCGCGCCGGCAACGCCGGTGCCGACGCCCGAGCGGCTGGCGCGCTCCGAACTCAAGGCGCTGCCGGCGCAGACCGCGCGCTGGCTCGACGCGCAGCGCCCCTCGCTGCCCGCGCCCGCGCTGGCGGTGGTCGACCGGATCGAGCAGCGGCTCGACACGCTCGGCGTCCAGCTCGCCGCGCTCGACGAGGGCTCCCCCGCCGCGGCCGACATGCGCCGGCTGATCGGCGAGCAGCTGCCGGACTTCGTGCGCGACTATGCGCGCGTCCCGCCGGCGCTGCGCGGCACCGCGCGCGGCGGCCGCACCCCCGACCAGCAGTTGGTGGAGGGACTCGGCGTGATCGAGCGCGAGCTGGCGGCGACGAGCGAGGAGCTCGCGCAAGGCGACCTCGACGCGCTCGCGACCAAGCGGCGCTATCTGGAGATCAAGTACGAGGCGGAGTGAGCGGAGCTGAGCGCGCCGATCGCTCCAGGCCGGTCGCGCCCTCCTTCTCCCATCGTCATCCCCGCCAAGGCGGGGATCCAGACGCGCGAACCTGTCGATAGAGGCACTACGTCAGCGCCTATGGATCCCCGCCTGCGCGGGGATGACGGCGGTGGGCTGAGCGGTCGCCGACTGGGCCAGGCACGACCCTCCGAGCCGCCACGCAGTCTCCCTCACACGCTCGCCCCATGCCCGCCACGACCGCGGCGCGCCCGCCGCATCGCCGCCCGATCTCCGCCACATTGGCGCGGTCGCGTTCATGTTTCCGACAGAAAGCGTGTCACTTCGGCCACACCTCGGGATCACGTCGCATCGCAGCACGATTTCGCAGCAACCAAGCCGAACGCGCGCGGTTCAGTGGGTCCCCGGTCCGGGCGCCTGCGGCGTCACACACCGGACAACGAAACTGATCTTGAGGAATCCGTATGCGTAAGCTCGTTCTTGCGGCCGTTGCCGCGTCCGCCGCGTTCGTCGCCACCCCCTCGCTGGCACAGGACGCCACCGCGACCGACACCAGCGCCCCGGTCGACAGCTCGACCGCACAGGCGCCCGACGGCAGCAAGGCGTTCGGCTTCGAGCCCTATGTCGCGGTGCGCGGCGGCTGGGAGGAGTTCCAGACCGACAGCGTCGCGGGTGCGCCGAACCGGAACAAGCTGAACGGCTCGCTGGTCGAGGGACTGGTCGGCGCCAACGTGCCGCTCGGCGCCTTCTTCGTCGGCGCCGAGGGCAACGTCGCCAAGGGCATCTCGGGCGACATCGACTGGCAGTATGGCGCCGCCGGCCGCTTCGGCCTGCGCGCCGGCGAGAGCGGCCTGATCTACGGCAAGGTCGGCTACCAGTGGGTCAATTTCGACAAGCGCGTGAACACCGACCGTGACTTCCACGACGTCACCTACGGCATCGGCTTCGAGGTTGGCCCGAAGGAGATTGGTCTCGGCGGCCTGACCGGCAACTCGGGCATCCGCCTGCGCGGCGAGGTCTCGACCTTCGGCTGGACCAACAGCTTCCGCCCGACGCTCGGCATCGTGGCGCACTTCTGATCCCGGCTCCGGTCGCGAAGGGAGCCTAGCGCGACCGACCGCACCAGTGGCGTCCCGTGCGGGGGAGAGCGAGGGCGGGGCCGGCGACGGCCTCGCCCTTTCCTGTGTTCCGCATCGGCGCAGCCGCGCGGCTCGCCTCTGGCAAGCGGGCGCCGGCGCGTGTAGCGCCGCGCGGCTCATCCGGGGAAGGAACGGTTCGGTGGTGCCATCTCGTCGCGCGGCGGTGCTGCTCTCGGCGCCGCTCGCCGCCCTGCTCTTCTGCGCCGCGCCCGCCGCCGCGCAGGTCGAGGACCGCCAATTGTGGGAGCAGGTCAACCTCGTCGTGCCGCTCACCCCCGAGGTGCGCGTCACGCTCGAGCAGATCGGCCGCTGGGGCGACCGCATCGAGGGTCTGACCCAGACCGAGGTCGGCGGACTGCTCGGCTACAAGCTCAGCTCCGCGATCGAGCTGGGCATCGGCTACCGCTACGTCGGGCTGTACAGCGCCTCCGGGCCGACGGTGCACGAGAACCGGCTGCGCCAGCAGGTGGTGCTGACCCGCGGGCGGCTGCTCGGGCGCCTGCGCGTCGACGAGCGCTTCAATCCCGGCGGCAGCGAGATCGGTGTCCGCGTCCGTCCGCTGGCACGCTACAATCACCCGCTGGGATCGCGCGGCTACGCGCTCTACGCCAGCCACGAGAGCTTCATCGTCCCCAACAGCACCGCCTGGGGCCAGCGCTCGGGCTATGAGCGGATGCGCAACATGGCGGGCGTGACCCTGCCCTTCGTCGGCCGCAAGGTGATGCTCGATATCGGCTATCTCAACCAGTACCGCTTCGGGCTGGGCGGCGCGCGGCCGCAGATGGAACATGCGCTGAGCCTGCAGCTGACCATCAACGCGCTCGGCCCGATCCTGCACGACTGAGGCGGTAGGGATGGCGGTGACGGCGTGCAACTCGTCCTCCCCTGGAAGGGAAGGTGGCAGCGCGTCAGCGCTGACGGAGGGGTGTCGCCAGTCGTGAGTCCGCCGACCCTAACCAGCCGGGTCACCCCTCCGTCAGGCCTGCGGCCTGCCACCTCCCCTTATAGGAGAGGATCGAGTCGCCCGCCCCTCGCGCGCCTCCCCTCACCCTTCCACCTTCTCCGCCAGCTCGAGCCAGCGCAGCTCGGCCGCCTCCTTCTCGTCGCGCAGCGCGGCAATGCCCTTGCTCAGCCGGTCGAACGCGGCCGCATCGCGGGCGTACAGCCCCGGATCGGCCATCGCGGCCTCGTCGCGCGCGATCGTAGCGTCGATCTCCTCGATGCGCCTGGGCAGCAGCTCATAGTCGCGCTGATCCTTGTAGCTGAGCTTGGTGCGCGCCGGCGGCGCGGCCGGCGGTGGCGCGGCCGCCGCTTTCGCCGCGGGCCTGCGCGCCGCCTCGACGCGCGGGCGCCGTTGCCGCTCCCAATCCTCGTATCCGCCCGCGACCACGTCGACATGGCCCGAGCCGTCGAGCCCCAGCGTCACCGTCACGGTGCGGTCGAGGAAGTCGCGGTCGTGGCTGACGATCAGCACCGTGCCCTCGTAATCCGCGATCACTTCCTGGAGCAGGTCGAGCGTCTCGAGGTCGAGGTCGTTGGTCGGCTCGTCGAGCACCAGCAGGTTGGAGCGCCGCGCGAACTCGCGCGCCAGCAGCAGCCGCGAGCGCTCGCCGCCCGAGAGCGTGCCGACCTTCGCCTCGGCCAGCGAGGGATCGAACAGGAACTCCTTGAGATAGCCGTGGAGGTGCTTGCGCGTGCCGAGCACGTCGATCCACTCGCCGCCGTCGGCGACGACGTCGCGCACGGTCTTCTCGGGCGCCATCAGGCTGCGCTGCTGGTCGATGACGATGCCGTCGAGCGTCTTGGCACGCCGGATCGTGCCCTCGTCCGGCGCGATCTCGCCGGTGAGCAGCCGCAGCAGCGTCGTCTTGCCCGCGCCGTTGCGCCCGACGATGCCGATCCGGTCGCCGCGCGCGACGCGCAAATTGAGGTCGCGGATGATCGGACGCTCGCCGTAGCTCTTCGAGACGTGCTCGACGTCGATCACCACCTTGGTCTTCACGTCGTCGCTCGCGATCGACAGCGCGGCGGCGCCCTGCGGACCGGTCATCGCGGCGCGCTCGGCGCGCATCTCCTTGAGCTTGGCGAGCCGGCCCTGGTTGCGCCGGCGCCGCCCGGTGACGCCGCGCTGGAGCCAATGCTCCTCGATCTTGAGCTTGGCGTCGAGCCGCGCGGCGTTGCGCTCCTCCTCGGCATAGACCTGCTCGGTCCACGCCTCGAAGCCGCCGAAGCCGACCTCCGCGCGGCGCAGCTCGCCGCGGTCGAGCCACAGGGTCTGGCGCGTCAGCCGGGTGAGGAAGGTGCGGTCGTGGCTGATGACGACGAAGGCGCCCTTGAAGCGCTTGAGCCAGTCCTCGAGCCACTCGATCGCGGCGACGTCGAGGTGGTTGGTCGGCTCGTCGAGCAGCAGCACGTCGGGGTCGAGCGCGAGCGCGCGCACGATCGCGGCGCGGCGGCGCTCGCCGCCCGAGGCGGACTGCGCCTCGCGTGTGAGGTCGATGCCGAGCTGCCCCGCGATCGCCTCGGCCTCATAGGGCTGCGGCGGGTGCTCGCCGGAGAGGACGTAATCGGCCAGGGTGGCGAAGCCGGCGAGGTCCGGGTCCTGCTCGAGCATCACCACCTTGGTGCCCGGCACGATCGTGCGGCGGCCCTCGTCGCTGTCGATCGCGCCGGCGATCAGCTTGAGCAACGTAGACTTGCCGGCGCCGTTGCGCCCGATCAGCGCGAGCCGGTCGCGCTCGCCGATGAACAGGTCGAGGTGGCGGAACAGCCAGCCGGCGCCCTGCACCAGCCCGAGGTCTTCGTAGGAGAGGATGGGTGCGGCCATCGCGCGGACCTAGGTGGCGGGGGCGCGGCTGGCAATGGCGGGGGCGCGGCGGGGCGCGAGCGATCAACGTCGCGGCGCGCCTGATCCGCCGCGATCGGCGCGATCGGCGCGATCGGCGCGATCGTCGAGGATCCTGGCGAGCTCCTGCTCCAGCGCGGCAAGGACGGCCCCTCGATGGTCCTCGTCGTACGTCTCCACCAGGCCGATGCCGGCGCGGTCAAGGGCAAGCCGCTTGACGCGGTCGCGGTCTTCCGCGTCGCCCTGGAAATGACCCTTGCCCTGATGCTCCACGGCGATGAGGGGCCGCCAGTCCTCGCCGCAGATCAGCAGGTCGACCCGCTTGCTGTTGAACGATCGGAAGGCTCTCCCGCTGTGATCGCCCCACTCGGTGCCGATGAATTCACCCATGTTGACCTGCGGACAGACCTTCATGCCGCGTCCTCGGACGAAGTCGAGACAGGCCCAGAACTGTCGTCCCTCTCCGTCGTTTAGCAGCGGCTTCGGGTGGAGCCTGGTTCCGCCGATGAAGCGCAGCTGGTTCTCCGTGTCCTGCACGCTATTCGCCTGCGCCTGCTCGCGGCGGTGCTCCCACTCGGTCAGCGTCTGCCGCGCCGCGTCGCGCTCGACCCACAGCGCGGCGGCCCTGCTTCGCTCGGCGGTGAGGCTCGTCTCGAGCTCGGCGACCCGCCTCCGCCACTCTCGATCCGCGAGCAGCAGGCGGCGGCGGTCGCGGTGGCTGTGAAACCAGCCCGCGGCCGCGCCGACGACCGACAGCAGCGCCGCGACCAGCCCACCGCGCATCATGGCCGGTGTGATCGCCCCGACGATCGGGAGAGAGGCCGTCGCGGCGACGGGAACGGAAACAGGAACGGAAGGGGTCGGCCGGGTCACCGGCGCTGTCCGATGATGAGCGGGGCGGTGCGTGCCGCGTCTGTGATGCCGCCTGGCTTCCGCCCCGCTCGCCGCGCCGGAAAGGAGAAGCGCGAGCAGCGCCATCATCAGGGGTCGTCCGACGGCTACCATACGGGGCACGTTCCTGTGGCGGTCGCGCCGCAGGGCGCGGGCGAGAGGCGGACGAGGCGCGCACCACGACTGCGCGGACGACGGTCGCACGGCGCTTCCTTCATCATAGGGTCACTCTGGGATGTTTTCGGCGCCCTGTGCAACTCGCGTCCGGCAGCCGCGCCCGGGAGGAAGCCCGACCCACCATCGCGGCGCGTGGCGCGGGCAAGGGCCATGGAGTGGTGCACCCCGCGGTCCGCCGTTGCCCCGCTCGCTCGGTGCACCTACACCGCTGGAAAGGAGACGCTCACGTGACCGCACGCCGATGGACCTTCGCCGCGCCGCTGCTCGCGGCCGGGTCGCTCGCCGCCTGCTCGGCGCAGCCGAGCGCACCGGTAGCGGGAGACGCCTATGTCCGGCTCGCGGCGGTGCCGGGGCGGCCGGCGGCGGGCTATTTCCTGCTCCACGGTGGCGCGAAGGATAGCACGCTGGTGCAGGTCGAGGCGCCGGGCGGCGCGCGCGCCGAGCTCCACACCAGCCGGATGACCGGCAACGGCATGGCGACGATGGACTCGCTGCCGAGCGTGCGCGTGCCCGCGCGCGGCAGCGTCGCCTTCGCACCCGGCGCGCAGCACGTCATGCTGTTCGGCCTGCCCGCCAGCGTCGCGCCCGGCGGCACGCTGCCGCTGACGCTTCGCTTCGCCGACGGCAGCGCGGTGCGCGCCGACGCGCGCGTGATCGCGGCGGGCGATGCCGTGCCGGAGTGAGCCGCGGTGCGCGGTGCGGCGGAGTTGGCGAGGGCGGCCGCGGCATCGTCCGCCGGGGCACGAAACGGGGCGGAGCGCGCCTCCCTTTCTCCGCCTCGCCCGTTTGACCCGCACATGACCCGCCCGCTCACCCCCGGCGAGATCGATCTCGCGCGCTCGGTCTACGGCGACGCGATCGATTATGCGCCGGTGCGGCTGGCGCGTCGGAAATGGGCGTTCTTCCAGCCGCGCGACGTGGTGATGGCACCGCGCGGCACGATCCACTTCCACCCCGCGGGCGAGCTGTGGCGCGAGGATTTCGCCGCCGCGCCGCTGGGGCTGCAGGGGTTGTTCGTCCACGAGCTGTGCCACGTCTGGCAGCACCAGCGCGGCGTGTGCCTGCCGCTCGCGCGCCATCCGTTCTGCCGCTACCATTACACCATCCACCCCGGCTGGCCGCTCGAGCGCTACGGGCTGGAGCAGCAGGCCGAGATCGTCCGCCACGCCTTCCTGCTGCGCCGCGGCGCCACCGTCGCGGGCGCACCCGAGCTGGCGCGCTACGAGACGATCCTGCCATTCGGCACGGGGTGAAGGGGCAAGCGCAATTCCTCCCCGCTCGTGGGGAGGGGGACCATCGCGGAGCGATGGTGGAGGGGGGCTTCCGCAGGCGCCGCGCTGAGTTATTGCACTGGCGATTGTCCCGCCCGCGGAGAGCCCCCTCCACCACCGGCCTGCGGCCGGCGGTCCCCCTCCCCGCCATGCGGGGAGGATTTGCCAGCACCCCCGCCCCCCTCCCCACCGCGGGTCACCCGTCGCTTGTGACCGCGCCCGACCCCCGCCTACATGCGAGCCGATCGCAAGAACCGACACGGGGGAACCATCCGTATGACATCTCACGCGCGCGCGCTCGGCGTTGCGCTGCTCGCCGGCGCGTGCCTCGCCGCCGCGCCGGCCCGCGCCGGCGAGGGCATGTTCTCGCGGCTCTACACCACCGATCTCACGCCGCAGGGCCATGTCGAGGTCGAGCAGGTGGTGCGCGAGCGCGCCGGCCGCCGCTTCGGCCATTATGACGCCACCGATTTCCGCAGCGAGCTGGAAGTCGGCGTCACCGACGATCTTCAGGCCTCGCTCTACGTCAACTCCAACCGGATGCACGCCACCGGCGCGCCCGACGACGACGACCCGAGCGCCGACGCCGGCTTCACGCGCCACCGCTTCTCGCCGCAGAGCGTCTCGGCCGAGTTCGTCTATCGCGCGCTCAGCCCGTACAAGAACAAGGGCGGCTGGGGGCTCGCGCTCTACATCGAGCCCGAGTACGACTTCCACGATCTCCACAACGGGCTGCGCTACGCGCCGGGCACGTTCGAGCTGGAGACGCGCGCGATCGTGCAGAAGAACTTCGCCGAGGACCGCGTGATCGTCGCGTACAACCTCGTGCTCGAGGCCGAGTCGATCCGCTTCGCCGGGCGCGACGACACCAACAGCGAGCTCGACTGGAACAACGAGCTGGGCGTCACCACGCGCGTCGCGCCCAAGGTCTACCTCGGGCTCGAGGGGCGCAACCACAACGAATACGGCAATTTCATCCACCACGAGCATTCGGTCTACTGGGTCGGGCCGACGCTCCACCTCGCCGGGCAGCACGGCTGGGCGACGCTCGGCTGGCTGCACCAGGTCGCGGGCGATCCCGGCTATGACGAGGACGGTCGCGACATCGGCCGCCACCTCTTCCTGCGCAGCCACGAGCGCGACGAGGTGACGCTCAAATACGGCATCCCCTTCTGAGGCCCGCTCGGATGCGCTGCCGCTTCGTCCTGCTCGCCGCCGCGCCGGTGCTGGCGAGCCCGGCCTGGGCGACCACCTACATGACGGTCGACCAGGCCAAGGCCGCGCTCTTCCCCGGCGTGGCGCTGGTGCGCGACGACCGTGAGCTCACCGACGCGCAGGCGGCGGCGATCCGCGCGCGCTCGGGGGTGAGCGTCCACGCGCGCACGGTGCACAGCTGGCGCGCGCCCGACGGGGCGCGGCTGATCGTCGACCAGGTGCTGGGCAAGCACGAGAACATCACGCTCGCGCTCGCGCTCGACCCCGCCGGCGCGGTGCGCGCGCTCGAGATCCTCGACTATCGCGAGAGTTACGGAGGAAAGGTGCGCGACCCGGCGTGGCGCGCGCAGTTCACTGGCAAGCGCGACGGCGCGCCGCTCGCGCTGGGGCAGGACATTCGCAACAACTCGGGCGGTACGCTCTCGGCGCGCCACGTCGCCGACGGCGTGCGCCGCCTGCTCGCCACCGACCGGATCGTCTTTGCGCCGCATTGAGCGCGCCCGTCCGCTGCTCGGCACGCTCGTCGCGGTGCGTGCAGAGGGGACGGGCGAGCTGGAGCGCGCGGTCGAGTCCGCCTTCGCCGCGATCACCGAGGTGGAGACGCGGCTCAGCGCCTTTCGCGACGACAGCGACCTCGCCGCGGTGGCGCGGCTCGGCGCGGGCGAGCGCGTGCCGGTCGATCCGCTCACCGCGCGCTGCCTGTGGCTCGCGCTGGCGCTGGCGCGCGCGAGCGACGGCGCGTTCGACCCGGTCGTACCCGCGCCGGCGGGGGCGCCGCGCGCGGCGTCGTGGCGCGACCTCCACCTGGCGCGCGGCGCGGTGGCGGTGGCGCGGCCGCTGCGGCTCGACCTCGGCGGGATCGCCAAGGGCTTCGCGGTCGATCGCGCGATCGCCGCGCTGCGCCGCGCCGGCGTGGCGGCGGCCACGGTCAACGCCGGCGGCGACCTGCGCAGCTACGGGTCGGACGAGTGGGTCGCGCTCGCGCCGCGCCACGCCGCGCCGCCGGTCGCGGTGCTGATCGCCGACGGCGCGCTCGCCAGCAGCGACGTCGCCGCCGCGACCGCGGACTGCGGCGCGCCGCAGCACCGCGACCCTACGAGCGGCGCGCCGCTGCCTCGCGGTTTCGCCAGCGTCGCCGCGCCGCGCTGCGCCGTGGCGGACGCGCTGACGAAGGTGGTGCTGGCCCGCGGCACCGCGGCGGGTCCGCTGGTGGCGCGGCTGCGCGCGCGCGCCTTCCTCCACCGCCCCGGCCGCGCGTGGCAGGAGATCGTGGCGTGACGCGCGGGCTGCGCCGGGTCGCGCAGGCAGTGCTGCTGAGCGTGTGGGCGAGCGGCGCGGCGTGGCTGGTGCTGCACCATTGGGGCCAGCGCGCCGGCGAGTTCGGACCCGAGCCGAGCGCCGCCGAGCCCTGGGCGCTGCGCGTGCACGGCGTGGCGGCGACCGCGACGGTGGCGCTGCTGGGGCTGCTCTACGGCCTCCACGTCGCACCGGGCTGGCGCGCGCGGCGGCGGCGCTGGTCGGGCGGTGCGCTGTTCGGCACCGGGGTCGCGCTCGCGCTCAGCGGCGACCTGCTCTATTATCTCGCCGACGAGGACTCGCGCGCGGCGGTGGCGCTGGCGCACTGGGCGGTCGGGCTGGCCGCGCTGCCGCTCTTCCTGGCGCATCGGCGGCGGCGGGGATGAGGTTCGTGCGGCGGCACGGAAGCCGCGCGATCGCGCCCGGCGTCCTCCTGGATGCGGCGACCGGAGAAGCTGTTCGCCCCCCGTTCGTACTGAGGAGCCGCTGAGCCCGTCGAAGCGGCGTCTCGAAGCACCCCGCCGCTACCGGCAAGCGTGGTTCAAGACGAGGCTTCAGCAAGCTCAGCCGCTCCTCGGCGCAAACGGCACGGGGCAAGCGGGTATGTCGTCTCCGGCATCACGTGCCGCGCTCGCCCGCCTCATGCCCGAGCGTCACGTCGCCATCGCAACATACCGCCCCCTCACCGCAGCAGCACCAGCTCCTCCGCCATGGTCGGGTGGAGCGCCACGGTGGCGTCGAACTGCGCCTTGGTCAGCCCCGCCTTCACCGCCACCGCGGCGGCCTGGATGATCTCGGGCACGTCCGGCCCGATCATGTGGATGCCGACGACGCGGTCGGTCTCGCCGTCGCACACCATCTTGTAGAGCGCGCGCTCGTCGCGCCCCGCCAGCACGTTCTTCATCGGGCGGAAGTCCGACGAATAGACCTTCACCGAGCCGAGCTGCTGCCGCGCCTGGCTCTCGGTCAGCCCCACGCCCGCGATCGGGGGGTGGCTGAACACCGCCGAGGGGACGCAGTCGTAGTCGACCCGCGTGTCCTTGCCGCCGTACATCCGGTCGGCGAAGGCCTGACCCTCGCGGATCGCGATCGGCGTGAGCTGGATGCGGTTGGTCACGTCGCCCACCGCGAAGATCGAGGGGCAGGTCGAGCGATTGTCGTCGTCGACCTTCACCGCGCCCTGCTCGTCGAGCTCGACGCCCGCGCTCTCCAGCCCCAGCCCGGCAGTGTTGGGACGGCGCCCGGTGGCGAACATGACGAGGTCGACGATCGCGGGCTCGTGCCCGCTCATGCTGACCTTGAGACAGCCGTCGTCCATCTTCTCGATCCCCTCGAAGGTGGCGTCGAAGCGGAACTCCAGCCCCTTCGTCATGCTGATCTGGAGCAGCCGGTCGCGGATCTGCAGGTCGTAGCCGCGCAGGATCTCCTTGGTGCGGTTCATCAGGATGACGTGCGCACCGAACTGGTGGAAGATGCCCGCGAACTCGTTGGCGATATAGCCCGCGCCCGCGATCAGCACGCGCCTGGGCACCGAATCGAGGTGGAACGCCTCGTTGGAGGTGATGCCGTGCTCGTGGCCGGGGCAGGAGGGCACCGCGGGATGCGCGCCGACCGCGATCAGGATCGTCTTCGCCGTGCGCGTGGTGCCGTCGCCGAGCGTCACCTCGTTGGGGCCGGAGACGGTGGCGCGCTGGTGGATGATCTCGGCGCCCGCGTTCTCCAGCGTGTGGGTATAGGCGCCGTTGATACGATCCACCTCGCGCAGCACGTTGTCGCGCAGCCGCTGCCAGTCGAACGCGCAGTCGCTCGGCACGTCCCAGCCGAAGTGGCGCGCGTCGCGCAGGTCCTCGGCGAAATGCGCGCCGTAGACGAGCAGCTTCTTGGGCACGCAGCCGCGGATCACGCAGGTACCGCCGACGCGATATTCCTCCGCCACCGCGACCCTGGCGCCGTGCGCGGCGGCGACGCGCGCCGCGCGGGTGCCGCCCGAGCCGGCGCCGATGACGAAGAGGTCGTAATCGTAGTCGGGCATAAGCGGGCGGCTCCGTGGACGCGGGAGAACGTGTGCGCGCGCCGGGGCGTCGAGACGGCGCGCTGCGGTCCCGGCGCTGCTAAACGCCGGCCCCACCAAGCTCAACCGTGCTCCTGCGCACGCAGGAGCCCAAGGTCACGGAACGAGATGCTCGCGGCTCCGGCCTCCTGCGTGTGCAGGAGCACATCAGCGATCCGATAACCATCTGCCGAGCTTGATGCGCGTCAGATGGGGTCGCGCGCCGGCTGGGGAAAGGGGGCGCGCTCAGCACATCCCCGGGCTGAGCAGCTCGCTGAGCTCGCGTTGCAGCCGCGCCATGGTGAAGGGCTTGCCGATGAAGCGGTCGGCGGCGCGGGTCTCGAGATGGTCGTCGCCGACGAAGCCCGACATCACGATCGTGCGCGCGTCCGGCAGCAGCGCGAGCACGCGACGCACCAGCCCGAAACCGTCGATCGTGCCGGGCATGCGCACGTCGGTGAGCAGCACGTCGAAATGCACCCCCTCGCTGATCATGTCATAGGCCTCGTCGCCCGAGGCAGCGGTGTGGACGCTGTAGCCGGTGCTCTGGAGTTGCTCGCACACGGTGCTGCGCACCAGCGGCTCGTCGTCCACCACCAGGATCACTGGCGTGCGCTGGTCATCAGACATCCCGTGCAAAGTCCCGTGCGACACCGTTCATCGTATAAAGTCATCCACTCGACGATGTCTTGCCGCTGGCTCGACGCGTGTCAAGGCGGGACAGGAGCGCTGCCGCTCCGAACTTGACGCGACGGTAATTTACAAGCGCGGGTGTGGCGCGGAGTCCGCAGTTCTGACGGCGGCGGGCGGGGGTGGGGCCGCTGGCGTGGGGCGGCCGCGGCGGAGACCGAGGGCTTGGGGGTGCGCAGCCGATGTGAGTGATTCGGGGGATGCGTCGTCGCCCGCACCTCGTCATCCCTGCACAGGCAGAAATCCAGACGCGCGGACCTGGCGATAGAGCCGAGACGTCAGCGCGTCTGGACCCCTGCCGCCGCGGGGATGACGGGAATAGGTGAGGCAGCGGAGCGAAGGGCACGGACGCGCGAGCCTCTGCCAGGCGCTCGCCCGCAATGTGCCGTGATCCGGAGCGGAGCGCCGGCCACGCCCGCCGCCGCCGCCGCTCCCCTGCCGGCTCACCCCGGCATCACGCCGCGGCGGGCTGCTTCGACTTGATCACCGCGAGCAGGTCGTCGAACGACTTGGAGAAGCTCGCCACGCCCTCGTCGACCAGCTCCTTGGTCACCGCGTCGAGGTCGAGACCGAGCCGCGCCTGCTCCGCGATCACGTGGCGCGCGTCCTCGACGTCCCGCTGGAGCGTCGGCGCCACCGTGCCATGGTCGCGAAAGGCGTCCATCGTCTTGGGTGGCATGGTGTTGACCGTGTCGGGCCCGATCAGCTGGTCGACGTAGAGCGTGTCGGGATAGTCCGGGTTCTTGGTACCGGTCGAGGCCCAGAGCAGCCGCTGCGGGCGCGCGCCCTTCGCCGCCAGCTTCTGCCAGCGGTCGGAGGCGATGAACTCCTCGTACCAGGCATAGGCCAGCTTGGCGTTGGCGATCGCGACCTTGCCCTTGAGCGCCTTGGCCTCCTCGCCGCCGACCCCCGCATCGATCTTGTCGTCGATCTTGCTGTCGATGCGGCTGACGAAGAAGCTGGCGACGCTGGCGATCTTGTCGATCGACAGGCCCTTGCTCACGCGCTCCTCGAGGCCCTCGACATAGGCGTGCGCGACCTGCTTGTACGCCTCGACGCCGAACAGCAGCGTCACGTTGACGTTGATGCCCTTGGCGATCGTGTCGCGGATCGCGCGGACGCCGTCGTCGGTGCCGGGGATCTTGATCATCAGGTTGGGGCGGTCGACCGCCTGCCACAGCCGCTCGGCCTCCTCGGCGGTCTCGGGGCCCTTGAGCGCGAGATAGGGCGAGACCTCGAGGCTGACATAGCCGTCCGCCGCGTCGAGCCGCTGGTAGACCGGCAGCAGCGTGTCGCACGCCGCCTGGATGTCCTTGATCGCCTGCGCCTCGTAGCGCGCCATCGGCTCGGCGCCGGGGTTGGCGCGATCGAACGCGGCGAAGCCCTCGTCATAGGCGTCGCCCGCGCCCATCGCCTTCTCGAAGATCGTCGGGTTGGAGGTGACGCCGGTCAGGCCGTCCTCGTCGACCAGCTTCTGCAGCCCGCCCTGCGCGAGGAACTTGCGGTCGACGAAGTCGAGCCACACCGCGGTGCCCGCCTTGCTGAGGTCCTGTAGCTTGCTCATTCGCCTTCCTCCATCTCGTCGCGCGTCCCGCCGATATAGGGGCGGCGGGGGCGTAGAATAAGCCTGTGCGGGGCGCGGGGCTTCTATCGCCGCGGTGAGCGCCCGCGCCGCCCTCCCGCCCTCTCGTCATTCCATTCTCACGTCATCCCCGCGGAGGCGGGGATGACGGACGTGCGCGGTCGCCGGCACGACGGCCGCCCGCTCGCCGCCCCTGCGGACTACCGCCCCATCGCCTCCTTGGCGACCTTGACGACATTCTCGACGGTGAAGCCGTACTTGTCCTGCAGCTTCGCCAGCGGGGCCGAGGCGCCGAAGGTCGACATGGTGATCTGCCGCCCCTCGAAGCCGACATAACGGTCCCAGCCGAGCGAGCCCGCCATCTCGATCGCGACGCGCGCGGTCACCGCCTTGGGCAGCACGCTCTCCTTGTAGGCGGCGTCCTGGCGCTCGTAGCGGAACCAGCTCGGCATCGAGACGACGCGCGCCTTCACGCCCTCGCCGACGAGCTGCTCATAGGCCGCCACCGCGAGCCCCACTTCCGAGCCGGTCGCGATCAGGATCACGTCGGGCACGCCGCCCTCGGCCGCGTCGGCCAGCACATAGGCGCCCTGCTCGATCCCGTCCGCGCTCGCGTACTTCGAGCGGTCGAGCGTCGGCAGCGCCTGGCGCGACAGCACCAGCGCGGTCGGGTGGTCGGCCGACTTCATCACCGCGCGCCACGCCGCCGCCACCTCGTTGGCGTCGCCCGGGCGGATCGTGTCGAGCCCCGGGATCGCGCGCATCGTCGCGAGATGCTCGATCGGCTGGTGGGTCGGCCCGTCCTCGCCGACGCCGATCGAATCGTGCGTGAAGACGTAGACCGCGCCGATCTCCATGATTGCCGCCAGCCGCACCGGCGCGCGCATGTAATCGAGGAACACCAGGAAGGTGGAGCCGTAGGCGCGCAGGTGCGACAGCGCCATGCCGTTGACCACCGCGCCCATCGCATGCTCGCGCACGCCGAAGTGGAAGTTCGTCCCGCCGTAATTGTTCGCCTCGAACGAGGGCGCGCCCTTCACGTCGGTCTTGGTCGAGGGGGCGAGGTCGGCCGAGCCGCCGACCAGCCACGGCACCTTCTTGACGATCGCGTTGAGCACCTTGCCGCCCGCGTCGCGGCTCGCCACGCCCTTGGCGTCGGCGTCGAAGGTCGGGATCTCGCTGTCCCAGCCGTCGGGCAGTTCGTCCTTGAGCAGCAGGTCGAGCTCGCCCGCCTGCTCGGGGAACTCGGCGCGATAGCGGTCGAACAGCGCGACCCACTCGTCGCGCGCCGTGCCGCCGCGTGACGCCACCGCCTCGCCGAACGCCTCCTTGACGCCCGCGGGGACGTAGAAGTCCTTGTCGACCGGCCAGCCATAGGCCTCCTTGGTCTTGGCGACATTCTCGGCGCCGAGCGGCTCGCCGTGCGCCTTCTCGGTGCCGGCGCGCGGGCTGCCCCAGCCGATCACCGAGTGGACGACGATGAAGGTCGGCCGGTCGTCCGTCTTCTTGAACGTCTCGATCGCGGCCGACAAAGCGCCGACGTCATTGGCGTCGTCGACGTGGATCACGTTCCAGCCATAGGCCTGGAAGCGCGCGCCGACGTCCTCGTCGAACGCCAGATCGGTGCCGCCCTCGATCGAGATATGGTTGCTGTCGTAGATCCAGCACAGGTTGCTGAGCTTGAGATGCCCCGCGAGGCTCGCCGCCTCGGCCGCGACGCCCTCCATCATGTCGCCGTCGCCGCAGAGCGCGTAGACGTCATGCGAGAACAGGTCATAGCCCGGGCGGTTGTAGCGCGCCGCGAGCCAGCGCTCGGCGATCGCCATGCCGACCGAATTGCCGCAGCCCGCGCCGAGCGGGCCGGTGGTGGTCTCCACGCCGGTGGTGTGGCGATACTCCGGGTGGCCCGGCGTCTTGGAGTTGAGCTGGCGGAACTGCTCGATGTCCTCGAGGCTCACCGCGGGCTTGCCGCTCTTCTGCCCGTCCGCGTCGATCTCCTCGACCCCGGCGAGATACAGCAGCGAGTAGAGCAGCATCGAGGCGTGGCCGACCGACAGCACGAAGCGGTCGCGGTTGGGCCAGTCGGCGTGGCGCGGGTCGTAGCGGAGGAACTGGGTCCACAGCGTCCAGCCCACCGGGGCGAGCGCCATCGGCGTGCCGGGGTGGCCCGAGTTGGCCTTCTGGACCGCGTCCATCGACAGGGTGCGGATCGTGTCGATTTGGAGCCGCTCGGGGCTGCCGTCCTCGTGGACGTCCGCGTTGATGGTAGCGGTATCAGTCATGTCAGCCCCTCGCCTCGTCTAGTCGCAACAGGTTCGATCGCACCGTGAGAATATAGGCGCGCGCCGGGCACGTCACCGCCCCGGACCTCGCGCGATCGAACGCACCGGCGCACCGCCGGTTGCCCGATTCACCGCATCCTTAACGCCTCGGCGCGGCGCGTTCCAGTCGCGTAACGACGCCGTCCCGCGCCACGTAGGCGGCGTCGACCTCGTCGAGGAACAGCCCGTGCCCCATCACGCCGGGGGTGGCCTCGAGCGCACGGGCGAGATCGCGCGGCTCGGGGAAGGCGGCGAAGCGCGCGTCGAGGATGAGGTTGCCGTTGTCGGTGAGCGAGTCGCGCTGGGTCGTGACGGCGCCCAGCGCGGCGAGCCGCGCGGCGACGAAGGCGCGCGCGAAGGGGATCACCTCGACCGGCAGCTTGGCGGCGCCGATCGCATCGACCTGCTTGGCGCCGTCCGCGATCACCACCATCCGCGCCGAGGCGGCGGCGACGATCTTCTCGCGCAGCAGCGCGCCGCCCGCGCCCTTGATGGCGTAGAAATGCGGGTCGAGCTCGTCGGCGCCGTCGACGGTGAGGTCGACCTGCGCGACATCGGCGAAGTCGTCGACCGCGATGCCCGCGGCGCGCGCGCGCTCCTCGCTGGCGCGGCTGGTGGCGACGGCGCGGATCGCGAGCCCGTCACGGACGCGCGCGGCGAGCGCGTCGATGAAATACGCGACGGTGGAGCCGGTGCCGAGGCCGACGAGGAGGCCGGGGGTGACCTCGGCGACGGCGGCTTCGGCGGCGAGGCGTTTGTCGTTGGGCATGGTCGTCGTACCCCCTCCTCCACCAGCTTTGCAGATCGCCGATGCTAAGTGCATTGTGGCCTTCCGGCACTGACCTCGGAGCCAGAACCTGTGCCAACACGCATGAGGTTCAACAACCCTCCACTTCGACGCGAATTAATCTTGATCGAAGAGGAGGGCCCGAGGCTAGACACGGTTCAAACGATACGAAATTTTCGGACGGAAGCATGAAGCGAGAAGCCAGAGCTCTCCACACAAAGGCCGTTGATTCCCTTGTTCTTGCGGTAGATCATTTCAATCGCTGCTGGGATCGCGGACGAGCGGAGGCAGTGCTCATCTTTCTTGATAGAGCATTCGAGCTTTTGATGAAATCTGTTATCCTTGCGAAGGACGGTAGCATCCGGGACAAACGCGATCGCGCCCTAACAATTGGCTTCGATCAATGCCTCCGCAAATGCGTTTCGGATCACCAGCTTAAATGCCTCAACGACGAAGAAGCGATGAGTCTACAGAACCTGAACAATCTTCGTGACGCAGCTCAGCATTATATTGTCGAGCCATCTGAGGGGCAGCTCTATGTCTACGCGCAAGCAGCGGTTACCCTTTTCTCAAAGATAACCAAGAATGCTTTAAACCTGCCCTTGCGAAACGACATTCCGGATCGAGTTTGCCTTGTATCTGCTCTGCCGCCTACCGAATTCGGCGCGTTGCTTGATGCCGATTTCGCCGAAATCGCAAGCATGGTCTCTCCAGGCTCTCGTAAGCGACTTGATGCCAAAGCTCGCATACGCACTCTCGCTGTTCTAGAAAGCTCTATAAGCGGCGAAAAGACACAGCCCACGGATCGCGACCTCGATAGAACTGTTGCTCGCATTAACAATGGAGAGGGTTGGCGCACAATCTTCCCCGGGGTCTCGACGCTACGCATCAACCCTGAAGGCAACGGTCCGGAACTCACGTTACGCATAACAAATAATCAGGGTGAGGCCGTCCGGCTTGTAACGGAAGATGCGCCCGGCGCCGCTGTTGTCGCCGTTCGCAAAATCAACGAACTTGATCACTTTTCTTTAGAGTTTAACGTCTTTTCTGGAAAGCTAATTCGCAAGTTTCCCGCTCTTAATAGGTCATCGGTCATAAAACTGATTACCGAAGCCGGCATTAAAACCGACGCTAGTCTTTACAAGAAGTATATTCTAAGCGGTGTTCCACATCAGCGCTACAGTGCGGCTGCACTTGACCGCTTGATAAAGCTACAGGAATCGAAGGCGTCGCCGGCGACAAACTCGTAGCCATCCACCTAATCACCCCCGCCCCTTCAGCCCGCCGAAGAACGCCGTCGCCACCCGCGTCACCGCGTCGCCGATCTCCTGCTCGCGCGTGCGCTGGCCACCACCGGCGCCCGCCGCCGCGGCTCCCGCGCCCGCACCCTGCGCCTCCGCCGCGCCGCCCGCCGGCGCCGCGCTCCTCGCCGCCTTCTCCGCCGCCTTGGCCGCGACCGCGCTCGCGGCCATGCCCGCCACCGCAGTCAGCGCGCTCGCGATCGCCTGCTGGCCAGCGGGCGACTGGGCGCGCTCGATCCACGCCTCGCCCTGGCGGCGCAGCTCCTTGGGCAGCTTCACGCCGAACAGCTCCTTGGGCAGCTTCGCCGACCGGCCCGCGCCTTTGCCCGCGTCCTTGCCGGCGCCCCCGCCCGAGCCCCCGCCCGAACCCCCGCCCGAACCCTTGCCGCCCGCACCCTTCTTCTTGCCCATGCGCACCTCCTGTGTGCCATAGAGGTAAGACACGCGCGCGGGCGATCAACCCTCGGCGCGCGCGGCCTCGCGGCGCTGGCGCACATAGGCGCGATAGGCGGGATCGTCCTGCCACGCGCCGGGCAGCTCCCATCTGATCACCTGGGTGGTGTGGCTCGTCATCGGCCGGCCGTCGCGCCCCGTCGCAGGGGTGAAGCGCGCGCGCAGCCGCGCCGCGTCGCAGCCGGCCTTGTCGAGCGCCTCGCTGCCGCTCGGGATCACGGTGCGGCACTCGCTGACGCGCCCGTCGGTGGCGATCGTCCACACTTGCGCCGAGGTGCCGAGCTCGCCGCGCGCCACCGCCGCCTTGGCGTAATCCTCGGGGCCGATGAAGCGCGCCGGGTCGCCGCGCGACTGCGCCTCGGTCGCCACCGCCGCGCGTTCGCCCGGCGCGATGCCCCAGCCGCGCGCGATATCGTCGTTGCAGCGCGCCAGCGCGGCGAGCGCGCGCGCGGTGCCGACCAGCGACACCGCCAGCGCGGGCTCGCTCGAGGGGGTGAGCGTCAGCACCGCGCGCTCGGGCAGATCGGCGAACAGCGCGGGGTTGGTCCAGCCGCGCAGCGTGCGGAGCTTGTCGCCGGTGCCGTTGAATGCCTCGTAGACGGTCTGGTCGCCGCGCCCCTCCACCGCGATCGTGAGCACGCCGCGGCGCAGCCCGCGCTGGCCGAGGCGGCGCTGCACGCTGAGCTCGACGCGGTCGCTGAACGGCAGCGAGCGCCACGCCACGATCACGGGCGCGTCCGCCGGGCCGAAGGCGCGCGCCATCGCGCAGCCGCGCTCGCCGTAATTGACCACCCATTTGCCCTGCGGTGCGAGCGGGGCGGGGGCGAGCGGGGCGGGGGCGAGCGGGGCGGGGGCGAGCGGGGCGGGGTCGGGCGGCGCCGCGGCAGCGAGCGCGAGCGCGCTCCCCAGCAACGCCGCGCCGGCCAGCGCGCGCGCCGCCGTCGCCCCGCGCCGCTCAGCTCGCCCGCGCGCCCGCCCGCTCCGCCGCTCAGCCTGCCGCATCGCTTGCTCCCGTGCCGGCGCGTGCCCGTGCGCGCCTTGTCGCCCGCAGCCTAGCGTCCCACATCGCGCGGGCAAGCGCCCGGCGCTGGACCTGCCCGAACAAATCTGGAACAAACAACCGCATGGCCCTTACCACCCTCTCCGTCCGCGGCGCGCGCGAGCACAATCTCAAGGACGTGTCGGTCGACATCCCGCGCGACACGCTCACCGTGATCACGGGGCTGTCGGGCTCGGGCAAGTCGAGCCTGGCGTTCGACACGATCTACGCCGAGGGCCAGCGCCGCTACGTCGAGTCACTCTCGGCCTATGCGCGCCAGTTCCTCGAGCTGATGCAGAAGCCCGACGTCGACCATATCGAGGGCCTCTCCCCCGCGATCTCGATCGAGCAGAAGACGACCAGCCGCAACCCGCGCTCGACCGTCGCCACCGTCACCGAGATCTACGATTACATGCGGCTGCTGTGGGCGCGCGTCGGCGTGCCCTACTCGCCCGTCACCGGGCTGCCGATCGCGGCGCAGACGGTCAGCCAGATGGTCGACCGCGTGATGGCGCTGCCCGAGGGGACGCGGCTGTACCTGCTCGCGCCGGTCGTGCGCGGGCGCAAGGGCGAGTATCGCAAGGAGCTGGCCGAGTGGCAGAAAGCGGGCTTCACCCGCGTCCGCATCGACGGCGCGGTGCATGAGATCGACGAGGCGCCCGCGCTCGACAAGAAGTACAAGCACGATATCGAGGTGGTGGTCGATCGCCTGGTGGTGCGCGAGGACGTCGCGACGCGGCTCGCCGACAGTTTCGAGACCGCGCTCAAGCTCGCCGACGGGCTCGCCTATGTCGACCCGGCCGATCCGGTCGAGCCGCGCACCCCCGAGAGCGTCGTGCTGGGCGACCACGCGCCGCCGGGGCGGATCGTCTTCTCCGAGAAGTTCGCCTGCCCGGTCAGCGGCTTCACCATCGCCGAGATCGAGCCGCGCCTCTTCTCGTTCAACGCCCCGCAGGGCGCCTGCCCGGCGTGCGACGGGCTCGGCGAGAAACTGGTGTTCGACGAGGACCTGATCGTCCCCAACCACGAGCTCAGCATCAAGAAGGGCGCGGTGGTGCCCTGGGCCAAGAGCAACCCGCCCTCGCCCTATTACATGCAGGTGATGGCGAGCCTGGCGCGCGAGTTCGGCTTCTCGCTCGACACGCCCTGGGGCGAGCTCCACCCCGAGGTGGCGGACAAGATCCTCTACGGTACGGAAGGCCAGCCGGTGACGCTCACCTTCATCGACGGCAAGAAGAGCTACGACGTCAAGAAGCCGTTCGAGGGCGTGATCGGCAACCTCAACCGCCGCATGCTCTCCACCGAGAGCGCGTGGATCAAGGAGGAGCTCGCCAAGTACCAGTCGTCGCAGGCGTGCGAGACCTGCCACGGCGCGCGGCTGAAGCCCGAGGCGCTCGCGGTCAAGATCGCGGGCGAGGACATCAGCCACGCCACCCGGCTGAGCGTGGTCGACGCGCTCGCCTTCTTCACCGACCTGCCGAACCATCTCGGCGACCAGCAGCGCGCCATCGCCGAGCGGATCCTCAAGGAGATCATCGAGCGGCTCGGCTTCCTCAACAACGTCGGGCTCGATTATCTCAACCTCGACCGCACCTCGGGCACGCTCTCAGGGGGCGAGAGCCAGCGCATCCGCCTCGCCTCGCAGATCGGCAGCGGGCTCTCCGGCGTGCTGTACGTGCTCGACGAGCCCTCGATCGGGCTGCACCAGCGCGACAACGACATGCTGCTCGCCACGCTGCGCCGGCTGCGCGACCTCGGCAACACCGTGCTGGTGGTCGAGCACGACGAGGACGCGATCCGCACCGCCGACTATGTCATCGACATGGGGCCGGGCGCGGGCGTGCGCGGCGGCCAGGTGGTGGCGCAGGGCACCTTGCCCGAGCTGCTGGCGAGCGAGGGATCGATCACCGCCGACTATCTCAACGGCGTGCGCGAGGTGCCGGTGCCGGCCAAGCGCCGCAAGGGCTCGGGCAAGAAGCTGACGGTGCACAACGCGCGCGCCAACAACCTCACCGGCGTCACCGCCTCGATCCCGCTCGGCACCTTCACCTGCGTGACCGGCGTGTCGGGCTCGGGCAAGTCGAGCTTCACCATCGACACCTTGTTCGCGGGGGCGGCGCGCCAGCTCAACGGCGCGCGCGTGCTGGCGGGCAAGCACGACAAGATCACCGGACTGCAGCATCTCGACAAGGTGATCGACATCGACCAGTCGCCGATCGGCCGCACCCCGCGCTCGAACCCGGCGACCTACACGGGCGCCTTCACCCAGATCCGCGACTGGTTCGCCGGGCTCCCTGAGTCACTCGCGCGCGGCTACAAGCCGGGGCGGTTCAGCTTCAACGTCAAGGGCGGGCGCTGCGAGGCGTGCCAGGGCGACGGCGTGCTCAAGATCGAGATGCACTTCCTCCCCGACGTCTACGTCACCTGCGACGTGTGCCACGGCGCGCGCTACAATCGCGAGACGCTGGAGGTGAAGTTCAAGGGCCACTCGATCGCCGACGTGCTCGACATGACGGTGGAGGACGCCGCGGGCTTCTTCGCCAACGTGCCGCCGATCCGCGACAAGATGGCGATGCTGGTCGAGGTCGGGCTGGGCTACGTCAAGGTCGGCCAGCAGGCGACGACGCTCTCGGGCGGCGAGGCGCAGCGGGTCAAGCTCGCCAAGGAACTGTCGCGGCGCGCGACGGGGAACACGCTGTACATCCTCGACGAGCCGACGACGGGGCTGCACTTCGAGGACGTGCGCAAATTGCTCGAGGTGCTCCACGCCTTGGTGGAGCAGGGCAACACCGTGGTGGTGATCGAGCACAACCTCGACGTGATCAAGACCGCCGACTGGATCATCGACCTGGGGCCCGAGGGCGGCGTCAAGGGCGGCGAGATCGTCGCGGCCGGCACGCCCGAGGAGGTGGTGAAGGAGAAGCGGAGCTACACCGGGCGGTATCTGGCGCCGCTGCTGCGGAAGCGCGGGGCGGGCGTGAAGGCGGAGGCCGAGGCGGCGGAGTGAGGCCGCACCGGCCCGAGCTGCTGCGCGCCCTGGCATTCTGGCGCGGAGGTATTGGCGGGCGACCCGGACGGGTGAGCGTCCCGCTCGCGAGCGAACCGCAGGGCCGCGCCTACCCGAGGCGCCGATCTGAGGCAATGCGGCAAGGCAGAACGGAGAGCGCGCTTCCACCCCTGGCCGCCATCTAGCATTATGCAGGCATGGCGGAGCTACCAACCGACACGGCCACCGCGACGACGCACGACGAGGCTGCTGCCTATGACGCGTGGTTCCGCGCCAAGGTCGAGAAGGCGATGGCCTCGACCGAACCGGGCATCCCGCATGAGGAAGTGATGGCGATGGCGCGGGCGATCATCGATCGGCATCGCGGGAGATAATGCACCCACTCGTCTGGACGGACGACGCGACCTCGGACCTGCTCGCCATCCTCGACTAGATTCAGTCGGACGACACGCTCGACGGAGAACGCGTCGCCGCCATCACGATCGATCCGGCGACGGCAGGTGCTGTCTCCACACGACGAGCGGCTCCTCGGGCGCGGGCCAGAGCGTCAGCCGATAATGGTCGTCGCCGTCCAGGCCGTCCTCGCTCAGCGTATCGAGGCCGCCGAGGCAGAGCCGGACACGATAGCTGCCCGGCGCGACCGCGATCCGGTCGATCGGCTCTTCCTGCCATCCTTCCAGCTCCAACTCGCCCGACGGCAGTGCTAGGCTGACGTCGACGACGTGATCCCACTCGGTCAGTTCGGGCTCGGCGGGCGCCGTGTCGCGCAGGTCGAGCGCAACCGGCACGGTCATGTTGCGGATCGGCATGATGACGATCGCGTGCGGCGCGATTTTGACGTGCCGCGCGCATTCCTCGTCGGTGAAGACGCCGAGGTCGTCGGGATGGTAGCGCCCATCCCAGAGATAGAATTGGAAATAGTCGGCGAAGATGTCGTAGCGTCTCAGCTCACCCATCAGCGTTCCTCGCGGACCTCCCTGCCGAGCGACGAGGCGGCGGAGCGGACGCGGTAGTTCGACATCACAACCCCGCCGCCTTGCGCAGCGCCTCGTTCATCCGCCCCTGCCACCCCGGCCCGTCGGCGCGGAAGCGCTCGACCACGTCGGGGTCGAGCCGCAGCGTCACCTGCTGCTTGGCGCGCGCGCGCTGCGGCGGGCGGCCGCGCACCACGCCGTTCGGGCCGAGATAGCCCGTCGCGGGGCGGATGACCTTGCCGCCGATCGAGAATTCGGCGATCTCGAACAGCTCGTCGGTCATCTCGGGCGCGTCATCCGCCGGGTCGAGCCAGCCGGGGTCCGTAGTGGGCACGTTCTCGCTCATTGGCCTTCCTCATCGAGATCACGCGGCGTCCATTCGCCGCCTCGGTCCACACCAGCGCCACCATGCGGCCGTCGAGCAGACCGTAGGTGGCGAAGCGGCGCTCCGGATAGGCGAAGCGGACGTCCTCGAACTCGACCACCGGACCGGCGAACACCGCCCCCGCGTCCGCGAAGTCGAGCCCGCGGCGTTCGAGCGCCCTCCGCCGTTTCTCCGGATCGAAGCTGATCTCCATCCCTACATTATGTAGCTACATAACCGCCGACAAGCCCTGAGCTCATCTTCCGCCGACCCGATGCGGCGCCCGCTGTCCTACACCGTCCAACACCGCGCACCCTCGCCGCCTCCCCCAGCCGCAGCGAGCCGCGCCCATGACCGTCATGACCCCGATGGAAGGCATCACCGCCCCCGCCCGCCGGGCCGACAAGCCCCCCGCCCCCGACTCGCTCACCGACCCGCTCGCCGCCCCGTTCACCGCCTCCCGCCGCGCCGACGGCTGGTCCGCCGAGCGCCAGCGCGCCTTCCTCGAAGCCATCGCGGAAGGCCACGGCGTCGAGCGCGCCGCCGCGCGCGTCGGGCTCTCCGCCACCTCGGCCTTCGCCTTCCGCCGCTCGGCCAAGGGCAGCGCCTTCGCGCTCGGCTGGCGCGCCGCCACGCTGGTCGCGCGCGAGGCCGTCGCCGAGACGCTGATGGTGCGCGCGCTGGAGGGCCAGACCGACAGCTATGTCCGCGCCGACGGCACCACCGTCACGCGCCACCGCCACGACAACCGGCTCGCGCTCGGGCTGCTCCACCGGCTCGACCGCCAGGTCGAGTCCGCGCCGGCGGCGGACGCGCAGGCGGCGCGGCTGGTCGCGCAGGAGTTCGACGCCTTCCTCGACTGCGTCGCGGCCGAGGGCGGCGCCGCGCGCGCCGGGCTGTTCCTGGCGCGGCGCAGCGGCGCGCTGCAGGCGCTGCTCGGCGCCGCCTCCGCTGACCCCGCCGCGCCCGACGGCGCCGCCGCTTCGCCCGACCCCGCCGCCGCCGACGCGCTCGCGCGCGAGCTCGCGCCGATCCTTGCGCTCGCCGCGGCGGATCGGTTCCAGCGCGTCGCCGCCGCGCGCGCCGAGGAAGTCGACATCGCCGACCTCGACGCCGCGGCGCGTCACACGTGGAGCGCGGCGCAATGGGCGCGCGCCGAGGCGGCGGGGCTTGTGGTGCTCGCCCCGCCCGCGCCCGATCCGGCGCCGGCGGCGGACTCGCCCGAGGCGCAACATTCGCAACATTCGAGCGCGCCGGTGTGGTGGGACGAGGAAGCGCGCGACTGGCGCACGCGCTTCCCGCCGCCCTACGCCTTCGTCGGTGAGGAACAGGGGCTGCCGGGCGATCGCGCCTATGCGCGCGCGCTCAGCCCGGCCGAGGCGCGCGCGATGGGGCCCAACCCCGATCGCTACGACGACGACGAATATGACGCCTTGTTCGACGCGCGCGACGCCTGGTTCACCGCCGCCGCCGCGCGCGCGGGCGTGCCGCCGCCGCCGACCGCGCGGAGCACGCGCGACGAGCAGGCCGCGGGCGCGTGGGACCGGCGCCGCGGCGGCGCACCGCTCAGCGCGACGCAGGTGGAGCTGATCCGCCGGATCCGCGTGGCGGCGCGCACGCCGCCGACGCCGGAGGAGATCGATCCCGACAATTGGGGCAGCTACGAGGAGGGCATCGCCGAGGCGGACGCGCTGCTGGCGGAATGCGACGGTGAACCTTCATGGCGACGCGACGTTGCCGGGGACGACCTGGATCAGATGGGAGTTGGTGACATGAGCATCTTCGGCGCGATCAAGAGCGCGATCTTCGGCGACAAGGGCCCGCTCGGCGGCCAGTTCGGCGGCCACAAGGAGGCACCCGCCACCCCGGCGACCCCGGCCACGCCGGCGACGCCGGGCACGTCGGCCGCGCCCGCCACGCCGGCTGCCCCCGCCGCACCGGCGGCGCCCGCGGCGCCCGCGGCGCCGGCCGCCGCGGTCGACGTCGAGCAGGTGCTCACCGCCACCGCGCAGGCGAAGGGCAACCCCGACCTCAACTGGCGCACCTCGATCGTCGACCTGATGAAGCTGCTCGACATCGACTCGAGCCTGTCCAACCGCAAGGAGCTCGCCACCGAGCTCGGCTATACCGGCCAGCTCGACGGCTCGGCCGAGATGAACATCTGGCTCCACCGCGCGGTGATGCGCGCGCTGGAGCAGAGCGGCGGCATCGTCCCCGACTCGCTGCGGGGGTGACGCCGAAGTCCTCCCCGCGCCGCGGGGAGGATCGGCTTAATCCCCGTCGAGCTCGGGATAGTGGCGGAAGATGCCCTCCTCGCTGAACGGCAGCCGCCGCTCGCTGGTGAGATAGGCGTTCACCCCGGGAAGCGCGGCGACGCGGTCGTGCAGCGCCGCCAGACCGGGGTAGCGCGGCGCCAGCGTCGCCATCCGCCGCGGAAAGGCATAGCGCAGTCCCGCGATCACCTGGAACAGCGAGGTGTCGACATAGCTCCAGCGCCCGCCCGCGACCCACTCGCCCTCGATGACGCGTGTCGCCGCCTCGAAGTGATCGAGGAATTTGGGGATTCGCTCGTCGCGGAACGTGGCGGCGGCGCGTGCCGCCTCGGGCTTCTGTTCCTCGTAATAGGCCATGGCGGCGACCGGGTGGTGGACGTTGTGCGCCTCCGCCACGAGGTCGGCGACGGTGAGCTGCAGCTGGTGGAGCCAGTAGCGCGTCGCCGCGTCGCCCGGCGCCAGCCCGTGGTGGCCGCCGAGGTAGAGCAGGATGTCGGCGACCTGCGCCACCGCGCGCCCGTCCGCTACCAGATAGGGCGGCGCGAACGGCGCGAACGGCGCGTGCCCCGCCATGTCGGCGAGCATCGCCTTGACGCCATGCACCCGCGCGCTGTCCTCATAGGCGATCCCGCCCGCCTCGAGCGCGAGCCGGACGAACTCGCCGCGGCCCTGGATCGTCGGCCAGTACCACAGCCGGTAGCCGCTCACGCCGGCTCGCCCGGCGCGGTGGCGCGGATCGCCAGCGCGTGGACGTGGTCGGCGAGCAGCTCGGCGAGCGCGCGGTTGACCAGCCGCTGGCGCTCGACGCGCGAGCGACCGGCGAAGGCGGGGCTCTCCACCAGCACGCGGAAGTGGCTCTCGCCGCTGCCGTCGTCGCCGGCGTGGCCGCGGTGAAGCGCGCTCTCGTTGATCACCTCGAGCCGCGACGGGGCGAGCGCCGCGGTGAGACGGGCGGTGATCTCGGCCGCGATCGGCCCGGTGGAAGCGTCGGTCATCGCCCCCATATACCCTCCTTTGTCCGGGAAGCGACGGCAGTTCAGTGAAGCCCCACAAGGATCGACCGCAGACGAGATTCCACGGCCGCGTCGAGGGCGCGGCGCAGGAATGTGCGCACCCCGGCTGTACCGAGCCGGGCGAGTTCCGCGCGCCGCCGCTCGAGGGCGCGGGCCACGGCGAGGGACCGCCGCGCTTCCGCTGGTTCTGCCTCGACCATATCCGCGCCTTCAACGCGGGCTACAATTACTTCGACGGGATGACAGCGGACGAGATCCACCACGCGCAACGCCCGCTGGCGGGCTGGGAGAACGCGACACGCGCCTTCACGCGCGCCGGCGGCGGCGACCAGGGCCCGCGCTGGGCCGACTTCACCGACCCGCTCGACGCGATCGGCGCGCGCTTCCGCCGCGCCGCCGCGCCCGAGCGGAGCGACGGCAAGCTGTTGTCGGGCGAGGACCGGCGCGCCCTGGAGACGCTCGGTCTGGCGGCGGACGCGGACCGCGCCGCGCTGCGCCGCCGCTATTCCGAGCTGGTGCGCCGCTATCACCCCGACCGCAACGGCGGCGACCGCAGCCACGAGGCGATGCTGGCCAAGGTGATCAGCGCCTATCACCAGCTCCGCCAGGCGCCGGCCTTCGCGTGAGGCGCGCCGCGGTGGGTCAGCGCAGGGGCTGACCGGGCGGCGGGAATGTCATATGACGTCGAGCACCAGGCCGAGGTCACGTGCCTCGTTGGCCTCGATGTACCAATTGTCGGGCGCGCGCTTCTTGAGCTCGTCGAGCGTCACCTGGCTGCCGCGGACGAGGTCGGCGAAGCCCTCCTCCTGGATGCGGATCGAGTCGGCAATCTCGTTGAGCTTGGCCTTGAGGATCGGCGGGATCGTATTGAGCGGGCCGGAGAGCTGGATCGTGCTCGTCATGCTGCGCTCGTGGATCATCAGGCGTGAGTTGCGCGTGAGGAAGCGATTCTCGACCGGGAAGGCCGACATGAAGGTCGCGCCGGCGGAATAGACCGCGACCTTGCCGAGGAACAGCGCCTCGCGGCCGGTATATTCGCGCAGCAGGCGGATCGAGTCGCCCATCGCGCGCGCCATCTCGGGGTCGCCGCCGAGCGTGGTGAGCGAGACGACGATCGGGCCCTCGGCGGGCACGGCGGCGAGTTGCTCTTTGAACCGTGCATACATCATGTCGTCCACGGTGCCGTGGAGCTGAATGTGCGGGATGGCGAGGAGCGGGTAGCGAGCGGCGTTGCTGTCGGTCATGGCGGCGGTAAGCGACGGCGGGGGCGAGGGTTCCCTACGGCGCAGAAAACGTGGGCGCGGTGGAGGTGGGCTCGTTCCGCGTGTCTATGACAGAGCGTGTTCGAGTTCGACGCCGCGAAGAGTGCCGCGAACCGGCTCAAGCTCGGCATCGACTTTCCTACCGCGCGGGCGCTGTGGCATGATCCGCTGGCGTTGCGTATTCCGGTGAGACGATCGGCCTCGTCAAGCCGCGCTGGCTGGTCGTCGGCCATATCGACGGACGGCTGTGGTGACCGAGCGCGGCGACCGGATCCGAATCAACTCGGTGCGCCGCGCGCGACCGGAGGAAGCGAGAGCCTATGAGCGGGCAGATGAGCAGTGAGGACTTCGACCGACGTTTCGACGCGGTGGACGACATCAGCGACCTGATCGACTGGAGTGCGGCGGAGCGGATCAACGACATTGAGCGTGTCGCGCTCGACCTGCCCACGTGGCGCGTCCGCCGGCTCGACCAGCTCGCCGCCGATAGCGGCACCACCCGCCAAGCGCTGATCGCGCGCTGGCTCGCCGAACGGCTCGACGGCGCCGCCTAATCCGAGCCGCGCCCGGCCGTCCGCATCATGGCCTTGCTCGCCTTTGCGGTGCGCGACATGGCGCGGTTGAGGCGCTCTCACCTGCGACGCTGGCAATGCTCCTGCGCCGCCGCGGTCGGGTCGGGCACGGCCAGGATCTGATCGAAGCACGAGCGTGCTCCTGCGCACGCAGGAGCCTAGAGCCACGAGCGCCATCCCTGGCGCCCTGGGCTCCGGCGTTCGCCGGAGCACGCTTCAGCTTCGATGAATTAGCCTCTAAGGGCTCGACCAAGGCGCGTTGATCAGTAGACGCGCTTCTTCGGCTTGATGTAGTCGACGTCGTCGGTGAGCGTGTAGTCGTGCACCGGGCGATAATCGATCGCGGTGGCGCCGCTCTTGCCGCCCCAGCCCTCGAAGGTCGTGATCGTGTGCTTCATCCAGTTGGCGTCGTCGCGCTCGGGGAAGTCCTCGTGCATGTGCGCGCCGCGGCTCTCCTTGCGGTTGGCCGCGCTCTTCATCGTCACCACCGCTTGGCCGATCAGATTGTCGAGTTCGAGCGTCTCCACCAGGTCGGTGTTCCAGATCAGCGAGCGATCGGTCACGCCGACGTCCTGGACGCCCTGGTAGATCGCCTCGATCTTCTCGACGCCCTCCGCCAGCAGCGCCGAGTCGCGGAACACCGCGCAGTGGCGCTGCATCGTCCGCTGCATCTCGCCGCGCAGCTTGGCGGTCGGCGTGCCGCCCGAGGCGTGGCGGAAATGGTCGAGCCGGCTCAGCGCCATCTCTTCCGAGCCCTTGGGCAGCGGGTTGTGCGGCGTGTCGGGCTTGAGCGTCTCCTTCAGCCGCAGCCCGGTAGCGCGGCCGAACACGACGAGGTCGATCAGCGAGTTGGAGCCGAGGCGGTTGGCGCCATGGACCGAGACGCACGCCGCCTCGCCCACCGCGAACAGCCCGGGGACGACCGAGTCGGGATCGCCGTCGCGCAGCCGCACGACCTCGCCGTGATAGTTACACGGCACGCCGCCCATGTTGTAATGGACCGTCGGGGTGACCGGCAGCGGCTGGCGCGTCAGGTCGACGCCCGCAAAGATCTTGCCCGTCTCGGTGATGCCGGGCAGCCGCTCGTGCAGCACCTTGGGATCGATATGGTCGAGGTGGAGGAAGATATGGTCCTTCTCCTTGCCGACGCCGCGGCCCTCGCGCATCTCCATCGCCATCGAGCGCGCCACGACGTCGCGGCTGGCGAGGTCCTTGGCGCTGGGGGCGTAGCGCTCCATGAAGCGCTCGCCCTCGGAGTTGGTGAGATAGCCGCCCTCGCCACGCGCGCCCTCGGTGATCAGCACGCCCGCGCCGTAGATGCCGGTCGGGTGGAACTGCACGAACTCCATGTCCTGCAGCGGCAGGCCGGCGCGCAGTGCCATGCCGTTGCCGTCGCCGGTGCAGGTGTGCGCCGAGGTGGCCGACTGGTAGACGCGCCCGCCGCCGCCGGTGGCGAGCACCACCGCGTGCGCGCGGAAGCGGTGGATCGAGCCGTCCTCCATGCACAGCGCGATCACGCCGCGGCAGGCGCCGTTCTCCATGATGAGGTCGAGCGCGAAATATTCGACGTAGAAGTCCGCGTCATACTTCAGGCTCTGCTGGTAGAGCGCGTGGAGCATGGCGTGGCCGGTGCGGTCCGCTGCGGCGCAGGTACGCTGCACCGGCGGGCCCTCGCCCATGTTCTGCATGTGGCCGCCGAACGGGCGCTGGTAGATCGTGCCGTTGTCGTTGCGGCTGAACGGCACGCCGGCGTGCTCCAGCTCGTAGACCGCGGCGGGCGCCTCGCGCACCATATATTCGATCGCGTCCTGGTCGCCGAGCCAGTCGGAGCCCTTGACGGTGTCGAACATGTGCCACGACCAGTGATCGGGCGAGTTGTTGCCGAGCGAGGCGGCGATCCCGCCCTGCGCCGCGACGGTGTGGCTGCGCGTGGGGAACACCTTGGTGATGCAGGCGGTCTTCAGCCCGCTCTCGGCGATCCCCATGGTCGCGCGCAGCCCCGAGCCGCCCGCACCGACGACCACCGCGTCATAGGTGTGGTCGATGATCTTATACGCGTCGGACATCAGGCGGCAGCTCCGAAGGCGACCTTGAGGATCGAGAAGATGGCGACCCCGGCGGTCGCGGCGGTGAACACGTTGAGCAGGATCGTCAGCACGAAGCGGTTCTCTTTGTGCGAATAATCCTCGATCACCGTCTGCAGCCCGAGGCGGAAGTGGTAGAACACCGAGGCGATCAGCAGCGCCATCGGCACCGCCGCCCAGGCCGAGGAGAGCCACAGCCGCACCGTGGTGTGATCATAGGACGGCAGCATGGCGATCGACGCCAGGAACCACACCAGCAGCAGGAAATTGGTGCCGGCGGTAATCTTGTGGTGCCACCAGTGATGCGCGCCGGCGTGCGCGCTGCCCAGCCCGCGGACGCGGCCGATCTCGGTCGTCATTTACTTGATCCCCACGAGGAGAAACCAGAAGCCCGCGGTGAGCAGCACCGACATCACGAAGGTGAGCACCGCCAGCGTGCGGTTGACCTTCAGCTCGAACGCCGCGCCGGTGTCGAGGATGAGGTGGCGGATGCCGCTCATCATGTGCTGGAACAGCGACCAGGTCAGCCCGACGCCGACGATCCAGCCGAGCGGGTTGAGCGCGCCGCTCGCGGTGGTGAACACGTCGAGGAACACGCCGTACGCCTGCGGCCCGGCGGCGATCGCGGCGAGCCACCAGACGAGCAGCAGCGTGCCCACCGTCGCCATGCCGTCGCCGGTGACGCGGTGGAAGATCGAGGCGGTCATCGCCGGCGACCAGCGATAGTGCAGCCGCAGCGGGCCGCTGAACAGATGCGGGCTGCGCGGGCGGGCGGGTTTGGAGGCCAAGCGCTGGGTTCCTCGGGTGACGAAAACGACGGACAGATTTGGCGCTGCCTATGCGTCCAGCGGCGCGCCGATGCAAGCTTGGTGCCGGGTCCCCCGAGGGAAACGACGGTGGTTGCCTAACCCACTATTAACCCGTGAGCGGTAGCTACGGTCGCGACTCTGACCCCAGCGGGAGCCGCTCCTTGTCCCACGACCTGCCGCCGATCGGATCGGTCGCCGCCGCCTTCGACCTCACCGCCCGCTTCCGCGTGTTCGACGTCGACGGGCGGCTGACCCAGGCGTCGCGCGACGTGTGGGAGGCGCTGGCACCGCGCGCTCGCGCGATCGCGCAGGCCTATTGGGAGCAGTGGCAGCGCTGCTTCGCCGACCGCCGTTCCTGGGCACAGCACGAGAGCGAGCGGATGATCGAGCTCGGCTGCATCTTCCTCGAGAACCGCTTCCTGCGCACGCGCGAGCGCGCCTGGATCGAGTCGATCGAGCGCTCGGTGGCGGGCGCCTACGCCGCTGACGTCACCCCGATGGCGCTGCTGTCGATGATCAGCGCCAGCGACCGCGCCGCGCTGGAGGTGCTGATGGCGTCGGTGGCGCGCGACGATCCGCGCCTGCCCGAGATGCTCGACACGCTGATGCGGCTCTCCGCGCTGGAAGGCGAGATCACGGTGGAAATGTACGCTTCCTATCGCGAGCATCGCGCGCAGGTGGCGCGCGACCGGCTCGCCGCCGAGTTCCGCGACGGCATCGCGGTGACGGTGGAGGACACCACCCGCGAGGGCGACCATCTCCGCGCCCAGGCCTCGCACGCCTCGTCGGCGGCGCGCGGCATGCTCGGCAAGACCAGCGAGGTCGCCGCCGCGGCGGAACAGTCCGCGGTCGCGATGCGCGACGCCGCCTCGACCGCGGCCGGGCTGATCCGCGCGATCGAGGACGCGCGCGCCGAGGTCGAGGTCGCCGCCGACATCGCGACTCGTGCCGCCGGCCAGGCGGGTGACGCGGTCAACGTCTCGGGCGCGCTGAGCGACCACGCCAAGTCGATCGAGTCGATCCTGGGGCTCATCCGCGACATCGCGGGGCAGACCAACCTGCTCGCGCTCAACGCCACGATCGAGGCGGCGCGCGCGGGCGACGCCGGGCGCGGCTTCGCGGTGGTGGCGCAGGAGGTGAAGAGCCTCGCCAGCCAGACCGCGCGGGCGACCGACGACATCGCCGCCAAGATCGCCGCGATCCAGGCCGCGACGCGAGTCACCGTCGACACCTCGGCCTCGATCCGCACCACCGTCGCCGAGGTACAGGATTCGGCGACGCGGATCCGCCATGCGATGGAGTCGCAGGCGCAGACCGTCACCGCGATCACCGCCGCGGTGGACGAGACCGCGCTCGCCGCCGACTCGATGTCGCACACGATTGCCGCGATTCGCGAGGACACCGAGACGGTGGCGACCGAGATCGACCGGCTCGGCGCCGGCTTCGACTCGCTCGCGGGCCGGCTCGGCGCGCTCGACGGCCATGCCGGCGACTTCGCCAGCAAGGTCGCGGCCTGATCCCTCTTCCCCGGTCCGAGTGAGCGTCGATGCGGATGGTCCACCACGATGAGCGCGGCCTGGCCGATCGCGTCGGCGACTTCGACTGGGACGGCGGCATCCTGCCGGCGTGTCGCGAGATCGCCGACCTGCTCGACGCCACCGACGGATGGCGCCAGGTCGCGCGCACCTTCTGGGACCATCTGCTGGCGCTGCCGACGCTGCCCGCGGCGACGCGGGACATCCCCCCGGAGCGGCTCGCCGACCAGCTCGGCCGCGCCACCCATTACATGCGGCTGCGCTACACCGAGCCGTTCAGCGACCGCTGGCACGCGATGGTGGTCGGTCAGGTCGACGTCTCGCAGGCCAATGGCGTGCCCCTCACGCTGCTGCTCGCCGCGCTGACCCGCGCACACGGCCACACGCTGTCGCTGCTCGCCGCGGGCTGCGCCGGCGACGCGGCCCGCCTGGAGCGGCTCAGCAATGTCGTGCTGCGGCTGGCGATGATGGAATCGGACCTGATGGCGTCGCGGCTGGGGGAGCTCTCGCTCGACGCGGTCCGCTCCGCCCGGGCCGAGCGCTCGGCGGCGTTCCGCTCGAGCATCAGCGACGGCATCGGCGCGATCGCCGCGCGCGGCCATATCGTGCGCGAGAAGGCGCGCGCGGCAGCGGGCTCGACCCGCGGCATGCTCGACAAGACCAGCGAGGTCGCCACGGCGGCGGAACAGTCCGCGCTGGCGATGCGCGACGCCGCCGCGACCGCGGCCGGGCTGATCCGCGCGATCGACTCGGTGCAGAACGACATGCGCGCCTGTACCATCACGCTGGAGGATGCCAACGCCCAGGCCGAGGACGCGGTGAGCGCCAGCGCGGCGCTGAGCGACCATGCCAAGTCGATCGAGTCGATCCTGGGGCTCATCCGCGACATCGCGGGGCAGACCAACCTGCTCGCGCTCAACGCCACGATTGAGGCGGCGCGCGCGGGCGACGCCGGGCGCGGCTTCGCGGTGGTGGCGCAGGAGGTGAAGAGCCTCGCCAGCCAGACCGCGCGCGCCACCGACGACATCGCCGCCAAGATCGCCGCGATCCAGGCCGCGACGCGAGTCACGGTCGACACCTCGGCCTCGATCAAGGACACGGTGGGCAAGGTCCGGCGCTCGGCGGTGCAGGTGACCGCGGCGATGCAGCTGCAGGCGCAGACCGTCACCGCGATCACCGCCGCGGTGGACGAGACCGCGCTCGCCGCCGACTCGATGTCGCACACGATCGCGGCGATCCGCGAGGACACCAACGACGTCACCGGCGAGATCGTCTCGCTCGGCCACGCCTTCGAGCAGATCGGCGACCGCTTCGACACGCTGCGCGACTCGGCCGAGAGCTTCTCGGCGAGCGAGGGGTAAGGGTGCGTGCGATAACGCTTCGAGACGAGGCTTCGACAGGCTCAGCCTCTCCTCAACGCGAACGGGACAACATACCCCTCCGTTCGTGCTGAGGAGCCGCCGAGCCGCGAACGAAGGAATGACCCACCGTTCGTGCTGAGGAGCCGCTGAGCCCGTCGAAGCGGCGCCTCGAAGCACCGCCCGCTCGTGGCGAGAGCGCTTCGCGGCAAACCGGCTCACCCCCACCCGCGCAACCCTCTGGCCCCGCCCCCCGCTTCCGTCCTATCGCGGCCGCATGGTCAACATCCTCCTCACCGGCGCGAGCCGCGGCATCGGCGCCGCCATCGCCGCGACGCTCGACGCCACCCCCGATGTCGTGCTCGCGCGCCACGCCACCGCGAGCGACCTCGCCGCCGACTTCGCCGACCCCGCCGCCCCCGCGCGCCTGTGGGACGCCGCGCTCGACCGGCTCGGCGGCCGCGTCGACGTGCTGATCAACAACGCCGGCGTGTTCGAGGCCAACCCGCTCGACTCGGACGACTGGGTCGCCAACTGGGAGCGCACGCTGCGGATCAACCTCACCGCCGCGGCCGAGCTCAGCCGGCTCGCGGTGCGCCACTGGCAGCAAGGCGGCCGCGGCGGACGGCTGGTCAACGTCGCCAGCCGCGCCGCCTATCGCGGCGACAGCCCGGCACACTGGCATTATGCCGCCGCCAAGGCGGGCATGGTGGCGATGACCAAGACGATCGCGCGCGGCTATGCCCGCGACGAGATCCTCGCCTTCGCGATCTGCCCCGGCTTCACCATGACCGGCATGGCCGACGACTATCTCGCCAGCCGCGGCGGCGACAAATTGCTCGCCGACATCCCGCTCGGCCGTGTCGCCCAGCCCGAGGAAGTGGCGGCGGTGGCGCGCTTCCTCGCGCTCGAGGCGCCACCGTCGATGACCGGGGCGGTGCTCGACGTGAACGGGGCCAGCTATGTCCGCTGAGGCGATCGACAGCTGGCGCGTCACCTTGCCGTGCACCCGCGCCGAGGCGGAGGCGATCGACGCCGCCGACGATCTCGCGATCGACGCGGTGCTGATGACCAGCGAGGAGGTCGAGGACGATCGCGAGCGCTGGCGGCTCGACGCGTACATGGAGCACGAGCCCGACGCCGCGATGCTGGCCGCGCTGCGCGCGCTGGTGCCGAGCGCGGCGGCGACCGAGCCGGCGGTCACCCCGCTCACCGCGCAGGACTGGGTGACGCTGAGCCAGGCCGGGTTGGAGCCGATCAGCGAGGGGCGGTTCGTCGTCCACACCAGCGCGCATCCCGTGGAGGTGCCGCCGGGCGGGCGCGCCTTCCTGATCGACGCGGGCCAGGCGTTCGGCACGGGGCATCACGCCACCACCTCGGGCTGCCTCGCGATGCTCGACTCGCTCGCCGACCGGACGGTGAGCAACGTCATCGACCTTGGCACCGGCACCGGACTGCTCGCCTTCGCCGCGCGGCATCTCTGGCCCGCGGCGCAGGTGACCGCGACCGACATCGACCCCGCCGCGATCGCGGTGACGCGCGAGAACATGGCGGCCAACGCGGTCGACGACATCGCGCTGGTGGTGGCGGACGGCGCGCTCTCCGAGGCGATCGCGGCGCGCGCGCCCTACGACCTGGTGATCGCCAACCTCCTCGCCGGCCCGCTGATCTCGATGGCGCCCGAGGTGGCGGCGATCGCCGCGCCGCGCGCCGCGATCGTGCTCGCCGGGCTGCTCGAGACGCAGCGCGGCGAGGTGGTGGCGGCGTTCGAGCGCTGCGGCTGCGCGCTGGAGGCGGTCGACCGCCGCGGCGACTGGACGATCCTGCGGCTGGGCGCGGGCGCTACCCGCTACGTGCCGGAGCAGGCGCCCGACCCGCGCGGGCGCGACGGCTGGGCGCTCGATCTGTAGGGTAGAGGCGATGGCGGGCGGTCGCGGAGCTCTACCTCGCCTCATGAGCCTGTTCCCCGGCGAAAGCCGGGGCCCAGGTGGGAAGGCGGCGGTGGGTCTCATCAGCGTCCCCCAACTGGACCCCGGCTTTCGCCGGGGAACAGGGACGAGGCAGAGAGTATCGCTCAGCCGCGCGCGGGCGGCACCGCCGCGCTGCTCACACAAGCGCCCCCACCGCGGTGATGAAGCGCGCCAAGGTGATCGGCTTGGAGATGTACGCGTCCGCCCCGGCCGCGCGGATGCGATCCTCGTCCTCGCGCCCGGCATAAGCGGTCACCGCCATCACCGGGATATGGCGCAGCGCGGCGTCGGCCTTCAGCTCGAGGATCAGCTCATAGCCGGTGACGTGCGGCATCTGGATGTCCATCACGATCAGGTCGGGCATGAAGGCGCGGGTGCGCTCCACCGCCTCGCGCCCGTCGCGCACCGGCTCGACCGCGAAGTCGTGCGCCCGCAACAGGTCACAGAACAGCTTGAGATTGAGTTCATTGTCCTCGACAACGAGCACCCGCTTGGCCACGCGCCGCTTTCTCCTCTGACGCCAGATAGATAATGGTCCGAACCGATCCAAACCAGCCCGACGCGGCCACGATCGCGCTCGACGCTCTCGCCTGGACGCTTAACGAACCGTTGCGCGCCGAGCGACTGATCGGCGTGACGGGGCTCGCGCCCGACGACCTGCGCGCGCGGCTGCGCGACCCTACCGTTCTCGCCGCGTGCCTCGCCTTCCTCGAGGCGCACGAACCCGATCTTCTCGCCTGCGCCGCGGCGACCGGTACCACCCCGGCCGCGCTGGTCGCGGCGCGCGCCCGACTGGAGGAAGCGCCACGATGACCCGACCGCTGCTGATCAGCGACTGCGACGAGGTCTTACTCCACATGGTGCGCCACTTCGCCACCTGGCTCGACGAAGCGCACGACATCGAGTTCCGTTATGACAGCTGGGAACTGGCCAAGAACATGCGCCGCCGCGGCGGCGCTGCGCTGACGCAGGAGGAGATGTTCGGCTATCTCGGCGGCTTCTTCCCCGCCGAGATGGCGCGCCAGACGCTGGTGCCGCACGCCGGCGCGGCGCTGGCGCGGCTGGCCGAGCGCGCCGACATCGTCATCCTCACCAACCTCGAGGACCAGTGCCGCGCCCACCGCATCGAACAGCTGGAGCGCTTCGGGATCGCGCATCGGGTCGAGTGCAACCAGGGCGGCAAGGGCGCCCCGGTGGCACGACTGGTGGCGGAGCACGGCGACCCGGTGACCGTTTTCGTCGACGACCTGCCGCACCACCACGAATCGGTGGCCAAGCACGCGCCCGGCGTGTGGCGGCTCCACATGATCGCCGAGCCCGCACTCGCCGCGGGCGTGCCCGCCGCACCGCTGGCGCACGCGCGGATCGACGACTGGCGCGCGGCCGAGGCCTGGATCGACGAGCGCTTCGCCGCGGGCGAGCCCGCGCCCGCGGCGGAAACGACGGCGGCACGGGCATGACCAGCGCGTGCGCGCGCCGCCGTCCGTCCGTCAGAAGCGCAGCCGCGCCCCGGCGTTGACGCGGCGATAGGAGATGCCGCGCTCGATGAAGCGCGACTCCACCCCGCCGTAGATCAGGCTGTCGGCGTCGCCCAGGTTGGTGACGTCGGCGAAGAGCTGCAGCATCGGGTTGAAATTGTATCGCAGCGCGAGATCGACCTGGCCGTAGGCGGCGTGGACCTGGTCGACCCCCGCCCCGCCCCAGTCGCACGCCATCGTCCAGCGCGAGCGCCAATTGTACGAGGCGCGCAGCTCCAGCCGGCCGTCATCGTAGAAGCCGCTGGCATTGTACGAATCGGGCGAGATGCCGGTGAAGCCGCACGCGCCCGCGGCACCGCGCGTCGTGGCGTCGACATGCGTGTAATTGGCGCTGGCGCCCAGGCCGGAGAGCCAGCCGAAGCGATCGTCCAGCGTATATTGCGCCGCCACCTCGACGCCGTCGACCCGCCCGCGCGCCAGATTGACCGTCTGGGTGACGAAGACGCGCTCGGGCGCGAGCGGCAGCGTCGCCTCGATCGTGCGCGACTGGAACAGGTCGGAGAGATCCTTGCGGAAGCCGGTGACCGAGACGTAGCTCACCTTGGAGAGATAATATTCGAGCGACAGGTCGTAATTGGTCGCGAACTGTGGCTTGAGCGCCGGGTTGCCCAGCCCCAGCGTCAGCCGCCCGGCCTGCCCGCCCCATGACTCGCCGTAGCGCAGATCGTTGAGGTCGGCGCGGCTCAGCGCGCGCCCCACCGCGCCGCGCAGCAGCAGCTCGGGGGTGATCTCGTAGCTCAGGTTCGCCGAGGGCAGCACCGCGGTGTAGCGCGCGCCCTGCGCCTGCGGGCCGGCGGGCGAATAGGCGAACACGTAATTGGTGCCGCCCGGCGGCAGCGTGATCGCGGTGACGGTGGAGCCGTAACCGCGCGACTCGGTGTCGACGTGGACGAGGCGCGCGCCGACATTGCCCGACAGCGCGCCCGCGGCCAGCGTCGCGTCGGCATAGCCGGCGGCGACCCGCTCGCGCGTCGCGAAGCTGCCGCCGGGATCGTACACCAGCGCGAGCGGGCCGCCCGGCATCTTGGGGTCGGACCCGATCAGCGCGCAATTGCCGGTGCAGCTGGTCGTCCCATCGGCGGCGCGCGTCGGCAGGTAGCTGCTGCTATATTGCCCGCGGCGGTCGAGCTGCGCGGGCTGCGACAGCCACGCGATCAGCCGGTGCGGATCATAGCCGAAAAACTGGCGGCTCGGCGGCTTGACCGCGCCGTGCAGGAAGTCGTCGCCCAGCGTCATCGGCCGCAGCAGCGAGGGGTCGACCGGGAAGGTCAGCGTGTCATAGGGATCGGAGCGCGAGCTGTCATTGTCCTGCCCCTTGGTGCGGTCCTGATAGTCCGCGCCGAGGCTGATCGCGCCGATCACCGACGCGCCCCGGCGCCAGCGCGCGCCCAGCTGCGCCTCGGTGAGGCGATCGTCGACCGTCTGCCCCCAATTGCCGGAATAGCCGAGCCGGATCCGCGCGGGATCGGTGAACACCGTGTCGCTCGTCGCGATCTGCGGATTGCCCTGCTTGAAGGCGTAGCTGACGTCGTTGGCGGCGTAGTTGCCGATCAGCACATAGGGATCGAAGCGCTTGTCGCCGGTGGCGCGGCCGTGGGAGACATCGGCGGTGATCGTCAGCGCGTCGCTCGGCCGCCACGCCGCGTTGAGGCCGAGGTCATAGCTCTCCGCGAGCCGGTCGCGCGAGCGGATCACCGAGAGGTTCTGCGGCTGCGCCACCTGCCTCCCCGCCAGCGCGGCGGCGACCGCGGGGGCATTCAGGGACGCCTGCCCGGGATAGGTGCCCGCGGTGACGATGCCGTCGCGGTCCACCGTCGGGTCGATGATCGTGTTGCCGAACACGAGGTTGACGATCGAGTCGCCGATCTTCTGGTCCAGCCGCGTGTAGAAGCCGTCGGCGCTCAGCGTCAGCCGGTCGCTCGGCGCGACCTGGAGCGCGATGCTGCCGAAATAGCGTTTCGTGCCACCGTCATAGGTGCCGTAGCTCGCCTGCCGCGGGCCGTTGAGCTGCTCCGAGGTGACCACCGGCGCGGCGGCGCCGCCGCGGACGACGTGGAAGGCGGCGGCATCCCATTGGTTGATGCGCGCATAATCGCCCGACATGCGGAAATCGGCGTAGGAGCCGGACACCAGCACGCCCACGGTCTTGGCCGGATTGACCCAGGAATAGAGGCCGCTGACATTGGGGCGGACGGTGTGGGCGCGCTCCACCGTCATGCCGCTGAGCGACAGCGCGCCATAGCTCTTCCCGATCGTCAGCGGGCGCGGGGTGAGGATGTTGACGGTGGCGCCGATGCCGCCCTCGGTCAGGCTCGGCAGCATCGTCTTGTTGACGTCGATGCGCGAGATCATGTCGGCGGGCAGCACGTCGAAGTTGAAGCTGCGCCCGCGCCCGCCGCCGTCGGCCGACCAGGCGCCGGTGTCGGACGGCAGGGTGCGCCCGTCGAGCAGCACGTTGGTGAAGTCCGGCCCCAGCCCGCGCGCGGCGATCTGCTGCCCCAGGCCGAAGCCGCGCACCACCTGCACGCCGGGCACGCGCTGGAGCGACTCGGCGACGTTCACCTCGGGGAACTTGCCCGCGTCCTCGGCGGAGATGCTGTCGATCACGTTGGGCGCGAGCCGCTTGGCGGAGAGCGCCGAGGCGAGGCTGGCGCGGATGCCGGTGACGACGATATCCTGCGCGCCGGTCTCGTCCCCGTGCGGGGAAGGTGCGCGGTCCGCCGCCGGAGCGACGGGCTGCTGCGCCGAGGCGGCGGCCGGCAGCAGGGTCAGCGTGGACACGCTCGCCAGAAGCGCGAGCCGCCGCAGGATGGTCATTGTAGTCTCCCCTCTCGTTGACTGGTGGCCCGGCGCGCGCGTCGGGCCGCGATCCCCCCGGATCAGACGCGGAGCCGCGCCGCGCCGCCGCGTCGGCTTTCGCCGATCGCCTGCACCTCGATGATCGCCGACGTGGTTCCCGCGGGCAGCGCGGCGGGGCCGTAGAAACACCGACCGTCGATGCGCCCGAGCCAGCGGCGCGCGCCGCCTGGCGCGTCGACGCGGAAGACGTCGAAGCGCCCGTCGTCGTCCCAGCGCAGCCCGAGCCCGATCGCGCCGGTCGCGGCGTCGACGACGCGGCGATCGAGCCGCAACCCGCGCGGCGCCGCGAACGAGACGTGATCCTGGGCGGTGACTGCGAAGCGCCCGACGCGCAGGTCGAACGGCGCGGCGCCGTTGTCGCCGGGCTCGAACCCGAGCAGGATGCTCGCCACGCGGCGGCCGACGAAGCGGCCGAGCGCGAGCCGGCTGAGCGTCCAGCCGCCCTCGCCCGCGGCCGGCCAGCCCGGCGGCAGCGGCAGCCACTCCGCCTGGTCGGGTCGGTCGGCGAAGATCAGCCCGAGCCGGGAGCGCGCGCGGTCCGCCGCGCTGGCGAGCGTCACGAGCTCGACCGCGGTCGCGCCCGTCACCGCGATGTCGGTCTTGAACAGATGGACCCGCGTCGCCGCATCGGCGCCGAGCAGGCCGTGCACGCGCAGCGACGAGCCGCCGTCATAGGCGATCGCCTGATCGAGGCCGACGTCGAGCAGACCGGGCAGTGCCGCGGCGACGCGGTCGGTCAGCCCGTCGAACGGCGCGCGCCACCATTGCCAGGTCGGCAGCACGTCCTGGATGCCGAGGTTGAACCAGGCGGCGTCGCCGACGCGTCGCCCCTCGACGAAGAAGGACCGCCCCTCGCCCTCGTTGAAATGCGTGGCGAACGGTGCCGCGCCGATCACCGAGCGCTCGGCGATGAAATTGGCCACGCCGTAGGTGATCGGCAGGTCGGCCTGGTCGGGGCTGAAGCGCGCGAGCGTGCCGTCGGTCGTCGCCCATTCGGACAGGCGGTAGAAGGTCGTGTCGCCCCAGCTGAGCCGGCCGCTGTCGTACATCGCCTGCTGCGCTTCGCTCGGCGCGTTCGACAGCGCAGGGTTCTGCGTCTGGCCGCTGTAGACCAGCCGCTCGATCGTCGCGACGTCGGCGGCCGCGTCGAGGAAGGCGGCGCCGCGCGCGGCCTGGCGCGCGCGCCACAGGTTGAGGCAGCCGTCGTCGACCGAGTAAAGCTGGAGCCCGCCACCGCGTGCGGTCCCCCCCTCCTGGCCGGTCCCACCGTTCGGGCTGATCACGCGCGGCGCCGCGACGCCGATGAACCCCGGCCCGGGATAGAGCTGCAGCCCGAAGAAGACGTCCTCGGGGGCGCGCTGGAACGCGCTCGCGCCCGACGCGAGCGTCGCCGGGTCGGCGGGCCAGCTGGTGCAGCAGCCGCCCGGTCCGTTGTAGCCGCTCCAGCCCTGGTCGATCATCACGGTGTCGGCGGCGGGGGCGCCGCTCGCGTCGGGCGCGAACAGGTCCCTGAGGTCGCCGTGCCCGTCGTAATGCTGGAGATGGAACGGCGCGACGCGCGCGCGCCGCGCCGCCGCGTGCATCGCCGCCATCAGCCCGGCGACCTGCGCCTTGGCCTGGGCGGAGCCGAGCTCGTGGTTGACGAAATAGCCGTCGAACCCGAAGTAACGCGCCAGCGCGACCAGCTTCTCCGCGACGCGCTCGACCGGCACCACGCTGCCGTCGAACAGCCGCGCGTCGGGCTGCCAGATCGTCCCGAGGCAGAGCGCGCCGTTGCGATGCGCCGCGTCGGTCAGCGCCGGGTTGGGGACGATCCCGGTGCCGCCCCATTGCACCACGATGTCGTGCACGCCGAGCCGCCGCGCGACCTGCACCCCGCCCGCCGGGCTGGTCGCGTGTCGCACCGCGCGCCAGACGTCGGGCACGTCGGGCGCGATCGTGCGGTTGGTGGTGGCCAGCGTGGCGGCGCCGGCGCGCGGGTCGAGCCGCGGGTGCGCCTGCGTGGCGGCGAAGGGCGCGATCCGCGGCGCGAGCGGCACGGTCGAGCGGAAATAGGCCGCATCCGGGTCGGCCGCCGGATCATAGGCCATCAGCCGCGCGAAGGCATCGGTCGCGCCGCCCGGCAGCAGCGGCAGGATCGGCGCCGCACCCGATACCTCGCCGGGCGCTACCGCCCCCGCACCCAGCGAAAGCCGCTCGATCGGGCCCAGCGCCTCACTGCCAGCGGCCGCAACGTCGCCGTCGCGCCCGCCGCCGAGCACCGCGGCGAGACTCGCGCTGGAGAGGAGGCCCAGGCCGGCGAGGACGACCTCGCGGCGCGCGATCGCTGCGGTACCGTGCGCGACAGCGACGGCGGAATCAGTCGAGGATTGGTCTGCCATGTTCCGTCACCCCCTCCCGGCCGCCCCTTCGCTCGCCGGCATCACGCTGCGCGCTGCCGGACCGGGACGTGCTCACTCGAACTGAGGCCATGATAGGAAGGGCGGCGTGCGGGCCCCGGCGCGTCGCGAGAAATTTTGAGCCGGCGCGATGTGGCGCGGCGTTCGGCGCGATGCGGCGTCGACCCGGACTCGACCGTCCCCGACTTGACCCGCGCGGGCGCGCGCCGCAGGGACAGTGCATGACCGATCGTATCGACCGCGCGCTCGCCGAGCTCGGCCTGACGCTGCCCCAGGCCGCCGCCCCGGTGGCCGCCTATGTCCCCGTCGTGGCGGCGGGCGGGTTCCTCCACGTTTCGGGCCAGCTGCCCTTCAAGGACGGCGCGGTCGTCACCGGCCGGCTCGGCGACGACGTCTCGCTCGAGCAGGGGCAGGACGCGGCGCAGCGCTGCGCGCTGATGCTGGTGGCGCAGCTCAAGGCGCACCTCGGCTCGCTCGAGCAGGTCACGCGGGTGGTGAAGCTGGGCGTGTTCGTGAATTCCACCGCCGACTTCACCGACCAGCCCAAGGTCGCCAACGGCGCCAGCGAGCTGATGGTCAAGCTGTTCGGCGACGCGGGCAAGCACGCGCGCTCGGCGGTGGGCGTGGCGGCGCTGCCGCTCGGCGCCGCGGTGGAGGTCGACGCCATCGTCGAGGTCGCCGCCTCGCTCTGACGCTGGACGGTCAGAGGCAGTGACGCGCTCTGCCCGGGTGATCACCGTCATCCCGGCCTCGAGGCGCGATCCATCTCTCCTCAAGAGCGTCGGCCGATGCGTGCCCGGCACCATGGATCCCGGGTCAAGCCCGGGATGACGGTGATGGGCGGGGCGATCGACGGCACCGAACCGGCGGACGAAACCGCACTCTCCGCGCCTGCGTCCTTTAACCCCAGCGCGCGCCGCCCTAATTAGGCGGCGATGACCTCGCTCACCGCGCGAATCGCCGAGGGGGTCGGCGCCGTCCCCGCCGACCAGTGGAACGCCTGCGCCGGCACCGCCAACCCTTTCCTCAGCCACGCCTTCCTCGCCGCGCTGGAGGAATCGGGCAGCGTCGGCGGGCGCAGCGGCTGGCAGCCGATCCCGGTGGTGGTCGACGGTGCCGACGGCACCCCCGCCGCGATCGCACCGGCCTATGCCAAGAGCCACAGCCAGGGCGAATATGTCTTCGACCACGGCTGGGCCGACGCGTGGGAGCGCGCCGGCGGTGCTTATTACCCCAAGCTCCAAATCGCGGTGCCCTTCACCCCCGTGCCGGGGCCGCGGCTGCTGCTGCGCGATCCCGATGCCGCGCCCGCGCTGATCGCCGCGCTGGAGGCGGTGGCCGACCGGCACGACCTCTCCTCGGCGCACGCCACGTTCGTTGCCCCCGACCAGATCGCGCCGTTCGAGCACGCCGGCTGGCTGATCCGGGAGGGCACGCAATATCACTGGCAGAACCAGGGCTATGCCAGCTTCGACGACTTCCTCGGCGAACTCGCCAGCCGCAAGCGCAAGGCGATCCGCAAGGAGCGCGCCGCCGCTGCGGAGGGGTTGACGATCCGCCATCTCAGCGGCGCCGCGATCGGGCAGCGCGAGTGGGACGTCTTCTGGCGCTTCTACCAGGACACCGGCAGCCGCAAATGGGGCCGCCCCTATCTCACCCGCGCCTTCTTCCCGCTGCTCGGCGCTGCGCTGGGCGAGCGCGTGCTGCTGGTCCTGGCCGAACGCGACGGGGTGCCGATCGCGGGCGCGCTCAACCTGATCGGCGACGATGCGCTGTACGGCCGCTACTGGGGTTGCACCGAGGAGGTGCCCTTCCTCCACTTCGAGCTGTGCTATTACCAGGCGATCGACGCCGCGATCGCGCGCGGGCTGAAGACGGTCGAGGCGGGCGCGCAGGGCGAGCACAAGCTGGCGCGCGGCTATGTCCCGGTGCCGACCTGGTCGGCGCACTACATCCCGGACGCGTCGTTCCGCCGCGCGGTGGCGGACTTCCTCGTCCGCGAGCGCGCCGCGGTGGCGCAGGAGCAGGAGTTCCTGGGCGAGATGACCCCGTTCCGGCGGGGGTGAGGCCGCACCAGCGAGCGGTAGCGCTCATGCCACGATCCTTGCCATCGGAGCTGACGTGCTCCGGCGTGCGCCGGAGCACGACCGACGTTGGATGGCCCGCTAGATCTCGCCGGCCGACACCAGGCGACCGAGCACCGCGTTGACCCGGGTCTGCCAGCCGGGGCCGCTCGCGCGCAGGTGCGCGACCGTCGCGGCGTCCAAGCGAATCTTGACCTCCACCTTCGGTGCCTCCGATCGCGGCCGACCGCGCCGCGACGGCGTCATCCCTGCCATGAAGGCCGCATCTAGCGGCGGATTATCGTCGTGCTCGGTGTCAACGGAGGCCATGATAGAATCTCACCTCGTGCTTCTCCGCCCTGCGCAGGCTGATGGCGCGTATCGCAAGATCGTGAGATCCCTCAGCGAACACCAGCACATGCAGCCGGTCCGCGATGAATCCGAGCGCCACGAAGCGAACCTCACCGTAGTCGAAACGGTCATCCTCGCGTTCGAGCGCCGTTTCCCAGTCGAACGCTGCGGCAGCCTTTAGCGACAGGCCGTGCCGCTTCATATTGGCGCGATCCTTGGCCGGGTCGAGCTCGATCTTCATGGGGGTCGTACAATCACGCGCGCGCCGTCGCAACGATTTATCGTGCACCCATCAACTCAAGGCACGTTCTCCCCGTCATCATAGGCGATCCGTCGCCGTCCCGGCCTGCTACCGCTCCTGTTCCACCCGCAGCCGCTCGAGCCGCTCCTGCTCGCGCTCCTGCCGCTCGCGCAGCCGCTCGAGCCGCTCGCGGCGGCGTTGCATCCGCTCGATCAGCCACTTGGGCACGCCCAGCTCCTCGTCGCTGGCCTCGATCGGCGGCGCATCATGGTCGACGCGGAACAGCACCGAGTTGCTCGACGGCGACCGCCACACCGGCACCAGGCCGGCGGTGAAGCGCGGGTTGTACGCCGGCGGGCGGATCAGCCAGACATAGTCAAAGGCGTCGCGCGGGAAGCGCGCCAGCGCGTAATTGGCCGGGCGCCACCATTCGTACGGGCATTTCACCGAGGTGACGATCTGCGTCGGATCATGCGCATAAGGCCCCGCCTCGCCGTAGCGCACGGTCAGCAGTTGCGCCCCCGCCATCGACCATTGGTCGTCGGTATAGGCCAGCCGCCGCTCCAGCGCGATCGCGGGCAGATGCTCCAGCCGCGACATGCGCCAGGCGTTGACGCAATTGTGCCCGACGAAGCTGATCAGCCGCGCTCCGATCGGCACGTGCGGCAGCGCCGCGAGCTCGGCGTCATAGTCGGCGTCGAAGCGCGCGAAGCTGATCGTCGTGGCAGTGAGGCGCACCGCGTAGAAGCTCAGCCCCGCGGCGGCGAGCAAAGCCGCGTGGCGCAGGTCCGCGCCGGGCTTGGGCCGGATCGCGATCACCGCCACCGCGACCATGAAGGGCGCCATCCGCATGTCGGCATAGGCCGAGCCGAACACGATCCGCGGCAGCAGGATGTACACCAGCAGCATCAGCAGCGCGGACAGGCCGAGGTGGCGGGAATAGCCGATCCGCGGGTCACGCACGGCCTTGAACAGCACGAGGTAGATCACCGCCATGCTGGCGACGTCGAACCACAGCCAGCGGTCGCGCAGCGCCATCACGATCCAGGCGATCTTGGTGCGCCAGTAGAAGAAGTCGGCGGTCTGCCCGGTGACATCCGCGCCCGAGCGCCACGCCACCATCAGCACCATGGGCAGCGCCAGCGGCACGCAGCCCAGACCGGCGCGCACCCAGCTCTCCAGCCAGTGCCCCCCCGCCCGATCCTTGCGCAGGTCGTGCTGGCGGATCAGCTCGCTCGAGAAAGCGAGCACGCCCAACACGCCCCAGCCGAAGGTGTGGCACACCCACAACAGGCACGACAGCGGCACGAACAGCGCCGCCCGCAGCGTGAACCGCCCCAGCCGCGCCAGCCGCAGCCACAGGCCGAACAGGCACAGCGCCCAACTCATCGACAAGGCGAAATTCACGAAGCCGAAGTGGAACGGATAGCCATAGGCGAGCGGCAGCGCGAACAAGGCGGTCGGCGGGATGCGCCCGTGCACCTCGCGCGCGATCCACAGCAGTCCGCCGACGGTGAGCGCGGGGATGGTCAGGATGATCAGCTTGACCGCCGGCTCCAGCCCGATCAGCGGCGCGAGCGGCTCGATCAGCAGGTCGACCCCAAGGTTGCCGATCAGCGACCAGCGGAACTGGTACCAGTCGATCAGCCACGGGTGCGCGCCGCGGTCGAGCTGGACGCGATAGCGCCCCATATGGCCGGGCAGGTCGACGATCGGGGGGATGTCGGGCCACAGCAGCGGCACGCACGCCGCCACCATGGCGGCGAGCACGAACCACCGCGTCTGCCACCAATGGAGCCGGTCTGCCTGCATCGCGAGCGCCTTAAGGGCGCGCGGCCCCCGCGGGCAAGGGGTCGCGCGCGACACGCCACGCGAGCACCGGACCGCGCACCTTGAGCGGTGTTAGCCAGGCGACCCGCTCGCCGCGCTCCAGCCGCGCCCACAGGCCGTCGGGCGCGGCGGCGCGATAATGTGCCAGCTCGGGCAGGCCGGGGCAGGCGATCAGATAGTCGGCGCCGCTCGCCGCCACGATCGCGCGCGCGCGATCGGGCGGCAGCGTGTAGCCGAGCAGCACCCGCTCCATCGCGCGCGCGCCGCGGTGATAGCCGCCCGCGATCGCGCGGTGACGCGTGCTCACCAGCAGCTCGGGGGTGATGTCGATCGGCGCGAACACGATGCCGGGCGGCGGCGCGGCGAGCGCGCGCACGTCGGTGGCGGTGGCACAGCTCGGCCGGCGCGAGTCGTCGCGCGCGCGCTCGACCGGGCCGGGCACGAGCAACAGCGCGGCGGCGGCGACCTGGCCGGGCGAGGCGAGCAGCAGCGCGCCGAGCGTGGCGAGCATGCGCGGCAACGGCGCGGTGAGCCGGCGCGCGCGCGTCAGCAAGGTCGCGAGCAGCACCGCGGCGCCGGGCACCGAGAGCGCGTTGGCGGTGGCGGCGGCGCGGCTCACCCAGACGGCGATCGCGGTCGCGGCGAGCAGCAGCAGCAGGTAGAGCCACCAGCGCTCGCGCGCGGCCTCGGTCAGCCCGCGCGGCGGCAGGCGATGCAGCGCCAGCGCGGTGCCCGCTAGCCCGGCGAGCGGCAGGCCGATCGCGGCGGCGGCGAGCGCGGGCGGCTGGTCCCACAGCGGCCGGCCTTCGAGCACGTCGAGATACCACAGACGATACACGAGCGGCGGCAGCGTCGCGAACGGCCCGGCGAGGCAAGCCGGGGCGAGCGCGAGCAGCGTCGCCGCCGCGGCGGCACCGGCAAGCGCGAGGAGAAGGAGACGGAGCGTCAGCTGGGCGGGTGTTCCTGTACAGGCAGGAAGGCGAAGCGGCGAGCGGCGCGCGTCCCCTGCGCCATCGGGCACAACGCCACCGTCCGGCTCAAGGAGTCCTGACCGAAAGAGCTGGGATCCTACCCGGGATGACCGGAGGAACGAGGCGAACGGTCCACCCCCGACCGATCGCCCCGCCCCCACCGCCACCGTCAGCCCCGCCGCGGCGACCCACAGCACCGCGAGCCACGCCGGCGCCACCGCGTCGCACGCCGGCTGCGCCCATAGCGGCCCGCGCGTGGCGAGGTGGAGCGCGCTCGCCGCGCCCGCCAGCGTCCAGCCGAGCGTCACCACCATCGCCCCGCGCGCCGGCCGCCACGCCCAGCCGAGCGCGGCGATGCCCACGGTGGCGGCGGCGATCGGCAGTCCCTCGAGCGAGATCGTCAGCAGCACCGCCAGCGCCGCGCCCGCGAGCGCGCCGCTGCGCCGCGTCGGCGGCGCCAGCAGCGCCGCGGCGGTGGCGAGGGCGGCGGCGACCTGCCAGCCGTGATGGTCGATCCGGAGCGGGCGCAGCTGGAACAAGAGCGGCGAGGCCAGTGCCACCAGCAGCACCGCGTAGGGCACGCGCGCCCGCCCCGCGAGCCGTCGCGTCAGCAGCGCGGCGAGCGCGGTCACCGCCAGCAGCGTCAGCAGCGGCACCAGCACCAGCGCCACCCGCTCGGCGCCGCCCGCGCCCAGCAGCGGGCGCAGCGCCAGCATCGCGCCCGCCAGCGGCAGGTCGACCAGCCGCGACCAGTGCATCGGGAAGTCGCCGCGGTTGAGCCGGTGCTGTGCAACGTCGAACCAGCCCTGCCCGCCGAGCCAGTCGCGCACCTCGAGCAGCCGCATCGCGTCGTCGGCGTCGAGGAACATCCGCACGCGGATCGCGTCCCAGCTCGCCGCGACCAGCAGCAGCGACATCAGCAGCCAGCCGGCGAGCACCGACACGGCGGGGCGCCGCCGCAGCGTCATCGCATCACGCCGCGCGGCGCACGTCCGCGCCGATCCGCCCGGGCACCTGGCGCAGGCTGGACAGCGCCGCGGCCTCGCCCTCGCGCCCGCTCTCGTGATACTCCGCGTCCTCGTTGACCGCCCAGGTGTCGTACACGCGCGCGCCGGCCTGAATGTTGCGGACCGTCAGCATCGCGGTCATCATCGCGTGGTCCTGGTTGTTGTAGCGGTGCATGCCGTTGCGGCCGACGCAGTGGAGCGTCGGGTAGCGCCCCTCCAGCTCGCGCCGCAGCATGTCGACGTTCTGCGCATAATCCTCGTCGTAGACGGGATAGGCCTTCTCCTGGCGCACCACGGTGCCGCCGACGACGTGCGACGGGTCGCACAGCCCCAGCGCCGCCATCTCGCGCGTCGCCAGCGCGACCAGTTGCTCGTCGCTCGACGTCCACAGCCCGTCGCCCTCGAAGCAGAAATATTCCAGGCCGACGCAGGCGATCGCGGGATCGGGCACCATCTCGGGCGACCACGAGCGGAAGTTCTGGATGCGGCCGACCTTCACCTTGGGATCGTGGATGTAGATCCAATTGTCCGGGAACAGCTCGGGCGAGCGGATCATCAGCGCGACGGTGAGGAAGTCGCGATACTTCAGGTTCGCCGCCTCCGGCAGCGCCGCGGGCAACGGGTGGAGCCGGCTGGCGAGCTCGCGCATCGGCGCCGAGGAGATCACGTGCGCGGCGTGGATCGTCGCGATGCCGGTGTCGGTGTCCGCGCTCACCGTCCAGCGCCCGCTCGGCGCATGGTGGTGGAGCTGGCGCAGCGAATGGCCCATCAGCACCGTGCCGCCGCGCTCGACGACGCGGTCGCGCGCCGCCTCCCACATCATCCCCGGCCCGAGCCGCGGGTAGCGGAAGTTCTCGAGCAGGGTCTTGGTCTGCATCCCGTCGTTGGGGCGCCTGTTGAGCCCGAGCGAGCGCTTGACCCCGTCGATCACCGCCTTGCCGAGCGACAGGCCCTTGATCCGCTGCGCCGCCCAGTCGGCGCTCATCTCGTCGCACGGCATGCCCCATACCTTCTCGGTATAGGTCTTGAAGAAGATCGAGTAGAGCTTGTGGCCGAAGGCGTTGACGGTCCAGTCCTCGAAGCTGCGCACGCGCCGGCGCGGCAGCAGCCGCGCCTTGGCGAAGCTGGCCATGCACAGAGTGGAGCGGACGATGCCGAGATGCCCGAGCGCCTCGAACGCGCGCAGCGGGTAGCTGTAGAACTTGCCCTCGTAGTAGATGCGGCTCATCCGCGGGCGCTCGATGAAGTCGTGCGGCAGGATCTCGTTCCAGAGATCGACCACGTCCTTCGACTTGGAGAAGAAGCGGTGCCCGCCGATATCGAAGCGGAAGCCCTGGTGCTCGACCGTGCGGCTGATCCCGCCGACGTAGCGCCGGTCCTTCTCGAGCACCGCGACGCTATAGCCCGCCTTGGTGAGCAGATAGGCGGCGGTGAGCCCCGCCGGGCCGGCGCCGATGATGGCGACGTCCACCGTCTCGCCCGCCTGTGCCGCAGAAGTCGCGCCGATCGCCGTCATCACCCTCGCCCGATCCTGTGACCCGTGATGGCGAGGAGATGACGGAATTTGGTTGAGGGGTGGTTAACGATGAGGTGCGCTGGCGATCGGCGTGGGTCGCAGATGGGGCGACGTTGCTGGCCACGATCGCAGCGCGCGTCCTCGCATCGATGATCTGCCTCGACGACGCGACAAGCCGACACCGCTCTAATCCGTTCGGCCTCTACGATGAAATCCAGATCACGTGATCTCTTTGCATTTCCTTTCAGGAGACGATCGATGAACACGATATCGCGATTTCAGTCCTATCCGGCATCGTCGCGGGATCCGCAGCTGAAGGCGACGGCCAACGATCACAAGGTCGCGATTAGCTGGCTCGAACAAGCCAGCCTCCGACATCAATATTCTACGTCTCGGCGGCACGAGCGGACCGAGCCTGTATCCCGACCATCTCCGAACAGGCGGCGCGTGGAAGACATCCAAACTCAAGGACGAGGCGCCGTCGCTTACCGGCACGGGCGGCGGCGGCGGGGGCGACTGCGGGAGCAACTCCACCCCGCCCGACATCGTCGTCGAGGGTCCGCGCTCCACTCCTGACACGTCCACCCCTACCCCTCCGTCCAGTACGGACTCCTCTTTACCACCCGATGTCGTCGTGCAGGGGCAACGACCCGCGCCCGAGAACACGTCACCAGCGCCAGTGCCGTCGCTCGCCGACCGCATCGTGACCGTCGCGATCGACCAGCCATCGGATGACCAGAAAAGGGTGATTGGAATCCTGAAGAACCAGATTAACGCTATGGATTCGCAGATTTCCAAAATTGATGACAAAAAAGAATTAAGCGTCAAACTATCGAACGGAAAGACAAAAACCGTAACAGGTGCCGAAGTAAAAAAACTTTGGTCTGCTCTAAAGATACAGATAGACGATCCTGCAAATGCAAACTATCCTAACGGCTCTGGAAGAGGAGCAAGCACAGATAAGAACGGGGTAACTCACTTTAACGTTAAAACAGTAAGCGAATATCTACCTTCAACAAATCAATCTGACTACAACAACCAGCTTGCACAATATTTAGTTTTGCATGAACTAGCTCACAACACAGCCGCTGGCAAGGCAGAAAATAGGTGGCAATCCTCCCATGGAACCTTGGATGAAAACGACTCCTACCCAGCAAGCGAAAAGCTCGCCAACTCGATAGCAAAGGCGATTGAAAAAGAAGCCGGCCTCACACCGATCCCTGATCCAAGGTACGGTTATGACGAGTCCTATACGAGCTTCAGCGATGGCGTAAGTGATGGTTCGCCCGATTCTTCCCCGTCACCTGCCGATCGCCCTCGCAGCAACAACGTTGACCGATCACATCACACGGATATTCCCTAACAAGGTTTCTTCGATGCGAACTCTCTTCCATGCAGTTGGCGCGATTATGTTGGCGGGCTTTCTCGATCGACCTGCCGCTGCGCAGAACCCGGACTCGAACGCTACTCATCGCCTGATGGTCGAGAACGGCTTCACCCCGATCGACGACATGATCTTCGGGGATCGTGACGTCCGACGCGTCCTGCCGATCGATCCCTATGGCATCCTCCCGATCCCCGGCATCGAGCTCGAGCGCCATCACGACGGCAGGCTGACGCTTCGGACGCAATATCGGCATTGGACCGGCACGACCTACATCATCTCACCTGAGGAGTGGCGCCGCCTGGCGCCACTCGAAATTGCCGCGTTCGCTCCAGACCAGAACAAGCGCACGAAGCCTGCAGCGAACGCGCTCGCGCACTGTTGGAGCGGCGCCGTTGAAGCGAGTTCTCCCAGGGCTAGTCGGTTTTGGCATTGTAGCGACGAGTCGAGAGCAGCCCAGGCCTATGCGGAAGCCGCATTGACCTTGGCGATGGAGAAAAACAATTGCCCCGCGAGCGATAAGGGACTGTTCTGGCGCTACGCCGATTGCTTCGAAGATCGGGGCACGATCGCCGATCCCGGGGCGCAGCGATGGTTGGCGGGGCTGGTCGATCGATGGACGAAAATACGAGCGCCTGTCGCTGATCTGTTGGCCGCCGCCCGTGGCTCACTACAGGAAGCGGCGGCCGCACCAACACCAGAACGGGTGTCGGCAGCACGCGGCGCGGTCATGGCCTTCGGTCGGCAGAAGAGAGCGTTAACCGCCGTCCTGACGGATAGCGCTTCCAGCTCCCGCGACGATGAAGCGCGCGACGACCGATCGCGAGCCATTATCTCGCAGACCCGAAAGGAGTGGAAGGATGATATCGCGAACACCGACCACCTCTACGTGGAGTTACTCGAGGATCTCACGAAAGTGCTTTCGGACCCACGTGCCAAGGCCAGCTAACTGAAGGACGCTCGGTCGCCTCTCACTTCCGCCTCGGGCGTGACTTCACTGTATCAAACAGGCATGCCGACGCCCCGGCCGCCCTTTTAGCGCGCGCTCCGTCCCCTCCGACTGTCCTACATTCGGCGATTCTGCGACATGCCGGGCGTGTTTTCGCCCCGCCCCCGCCCCGACCCATGCGCGACCGCGCCGGCCACTCAACATTCGCAACATTCGCTCCAACAGGACTCACCATTCGCGCCCGCCCCACCATCCCCACCGCGCCGCCGCATCCTCGCCCAGATCGCGCGCCACCCATGGCGGCGGTGGCGCGGGCGCGCGCGGCTGGGCTATAGCGAGGGGTGATGCGGCTTCTTCTTCAACGCGTGCTGGCGCTGCTGGCGCTCTCCTCGCTCGTGCTGTCGCCCCTCCCCGCGAGCGCGCAGGGCAACAGCTTCGACCTCGCCGGCCCGGCGCTGACCATGGCGGTGACGCGCGAGAAGGTGACGCTGCCGATCGGCCAGGTGCCCTCCTTGCGCGTCGGCGACCAGCTCGAGCTCAAGGCGGACCTCCCCGCCGACCAGGCCGCGCGCTACCTGCTCGTCCTCGTCTTCCTGCGCGGCGCGACCAACCCGCCGCCCAAGAACTGGTTCTACGAGGCCGAGACCTGGAACCCCAAGAAGGCCACGCTCCGCGTCAAGGTGCCCGAGGGCGCGCAGCAGGCGATCGCGCTGATGGCGCCCGAGACCGGCGGCGGCTACAACGCGTTGGTCAAGGCGGTGCGCGGCCGCCCCGGCGTGTTCGTCCGCGCCGCGCAGGACCTCTATCAGGCCTCGCTCGACCGCGCCCGGCTGGAGACCTTCGTCAACGGCGTCGCGCGCGTCGAGGAGAGCGCGCCCGAGCGGCTCGTCCCGGTCTCCACCGCGCTCGCCGGCTCGCTCGGGATCAAGCTCAACGCCGACTGCCTCGCGCGCAGCCGCGCGCTCCAGGCCTCCTGCCTGACGCAGAACCGCGACGGCATGGTGCTCCAGACCGGCGGCGGCGCGGCCTCGATGATCGACGTGATCGGCGGCACCACCACGCAGTTCGCCTACAGCCTCGCCGCCACCAAGGAGGGCGGCGCAGGCGAGTTCAGCCCGTACATCTCGCTGGCACGCGACTTCGCGCGGCTGTTCGGCGTGTTCCGCAGCGCGGACTATCAATATTCGCCCGCGCTGGCGGTGGGGCAGAACGAACGGCTGCGGCTCCAGCTCAACACGCCGCCGTCGTTCCAGAACCCCAAGTCGGTGCTGGTGGCGCCGCTGCCGCCGATCGGCGCCGCCGCTCCGCCGCCGCTGCGCGCCGCGCTCAAGGACGCGGTGTGCCTCGCCAGGCCCGGGCTGGTGCTGCCGCTCGAGGACGCGCCGCTGGTGTTCGCGACCGATTACGCGCGCGCGCTGACGCTGCGGCTCGCGCTGGCGGACGGCAGGACGGTGGAGCTGCCGGTGACCGCCGACGCCGAGCGCGGCGGCCTCGTCGTCGGCCCCGACGCGCAGAAGCTGGGCGCGAGCACGATCGGCGAGGCGACGCTGACCGGCAGCTGGGGCTTCGAGACGTTCACCGGCCCGCGCTTCCCGCTCCAGAACGGCGCGCCGGCGGCGTGGCAGCCGCGCCCCGACGACACGGTGGTGGTCGGCCGCGACGCGCCGCTGACGCTGCGCGGCGGCGCCGCCGCCTGTGTCGAGCAGGTCGCGCTGCGCGACCGCTCGGGCACGATCAGGCCGGTCGAGTGGAAGGCCAGCGCGCCCGACGAGATCAGCGCGACGCTGCCGCTCCAGCGCGCGCGCCCGGGCGACCTGACCGTGCTGGTGTCGCATTATGGTGCCAGCGCGCCGGCGCAGCTGACGCTCAAAGGCCAGAGCGAGGCGAGCCGGCTGGAGGGGTTCACGCTCTACACCGGCGACAAGGAGGGGCGGCTGGTCGGCGCGCGGCTCGACCAGGTCGCGTCGCTCGAGGTGGCGGGGCTGACCTTCACCGCGGGCGCGCTGTCGCGCGACATGAGCGGCGGCGACCGACTTGCGCTCACCACCGACGCCAACACCGAGACGGTGCCGACCGGGACGAGCGACGCCAAGGTGACGCTCAAGGATGGGCGCACCACCGCGGTGCGCGCCACGATCACGCCGCCGCGGCCGCGGCTCGAGCTGGTCAGCCGCAGCGTCGCCGCGCCCGCGGCGCCCGACCGGCTCGCGCTCGAGCTGCCCGAGTTCGCGCTGGCGCCCGAGGCGACGCTCACCTTCTCGGCGCGCGCGGTCAACACGCGGCTGAGCGCGGGCGACCTGATCGAGGTGGCGACCGCCGACGACACCGCCAGCGCCAAGCTCAGCGTGGCGAGCGGTAAGCTCCAGCTGATCGGCAGCGACGTCGCGGTCGCCAGCCTCACCCCGCGCGAGGCGCTCGGCGCGGCGGCGACGGGGCCGCTCAAGATGCGGCTGGTGCAGGGCGAGCTGGTCGGCGACTGGCAGCCGCTGGCGCGCGTGGTGCGGCTCCCCGAGCTGACCGAGCTGCGCTGTGAGGGCGCGACCTGCACGCTGCACGGCCAGGAGCTGTTCCTGATCGCGCAGGTAGCGGACGAGGCCGGCTTCCAGAAGCCGCAGACGGTGCCGCTCGGCTTCGTCGGCGGCGAGCTGGCGGTGCCGCACCCGGTGGCGGGCGCGCTCTACCTCAAGCTGCACGACGCGCCCGACGACGTGGTCAAGCTGGTCGTACCCGCGGGGGCGGCGAAGAAGGCGAAGTGAGAGGGGAGGGAGCGCTCAAGCCACCTTGTCCTTACCCCTCGTGGGAAGGATCGCTCCCCTCACACCACCACGGTACGCGCCGCTATCGGCCGCAGTCGGTAGCCGCCGCGGTGAAGCGCGCGCCGCACCCGCGCCAGCGGCTGGTCGACCCAGCGGTACATCGCCGCGGCGTAGACGAAGGCGAGCGGGTAGGCGATCAGCGCCGCCGCACCGCGGCTCGCGGTGCCGGTCAGCGCCATCACCAGCGTCAGCAGCAGCAGATGCGAGAGATACAGGCTGTACGAATAGTCGCCGACCAGCTTCATTGGCGCCGACGACAGCCAGCGCGCCACCCGGCCGCGCGACTGCAGCACCGCCGCGAACAGGACGAAGAAGGCGAGCGACTGGAGCGAGTAGCGGATCGTCTGGCGGAACAGCTCATTGCGGATTGCCAGCGTGGCGAGCAGCAGCGCCGCCGCCAGCAAGGTCTCGCGCCGCCGCGGCCGCCACGCCGCGGCGCCGTCGAGCACCGGGTTGCGGTGGAGCGCGAGGCAGGAGCCGGCGAGGATGCTGTCGACCCGCGTGTGCGACCAAAAATAGAGCGGGTCGAGCGGGTTGCCGGCGAGCGCATGCGCGCCCCGCACCAGCAGCACCAGCATGCAGAGCGCGAGGCACAGCTGCGCCGCGCGCGCGTTGGGCAACCGCCGCAGCACCGCGACGTACAGCAGCGGGAAGGCGAGGTAATAATGTTCCTCCACCGCCAGCGACCAGACCGGCATGCCCGGCACCGCGCCGCTCAGCCCGAAGCTGTCGGTATAGTTGTTGAGGAAGAGGAACTGCGCCGCCAGGCCGCGCCCATCGAGCCCGTTGCCCCCGCTCGCCGGCAGCACACCGGCGAGCACCAGCAGCAGCCCGAGACCGAGCGTGATCCACATCGGCGGCACGATCCGCAGCACGCGCCGCGCGTAGAAACCGCGCAGGCTCACCGCCTGGGTGCGCGTCTGCTCGACCCGCATCAGCGTGGTGATGAGATAGCCGGACAGGAAGAAGAAAGCGGAGACGCCCAGCCCGCCGGGTACGATCCGATCGAGGCCGGCATGCGACAGCATCACGATCGCCACCGCGCAGGCGCGAATGCCGTCGAGCGGTGCGATATGTCCCATCGGTGCGCCGGGCGCCCCGTCACCTCTCGCCAAGTCCCCGCCCCCACTCGCCGCAGTCGCCAACATGGGTGAGGGAGTCGCGAGCGATCCCGTCCACCGGCCCGACCGATCCCTATCACCCCGCCGACCCTGGCACGACGCGGCTTACATTTGCTTTAATGTACAATCTGCTCCACTTCTGGACAGTGATGTCGCGCCTCATCGTGGCGGGAACGGGTCCGGGGCGACGGGAACCATTTACTTCTTGTCAACCACGAGCCGGTAACCACGCGTTCGATGGCCGCGGCGCGGCGCAGGAGAGAGCTTCCCCATGACGATCGCGTCGATGTCGCCGGCCGCTGGCACCCGACCGCTGCGGCGCCCCCTTCCCCTCACCCGGGCCGCGTCGCTGATCGCCTTCGCGTCGCTCTCGGCGTGTGGCGGCGGCGGTGGCAGCGCCGCGGCGGCCTCGCTCGCGGCACCGGTCGCTGTGGTCGCGGCGGCCACACCGATCGCCGCCCCCGCGCCCGCCCCCGCCCCCGCCCCGAGCGCGTCGCCCAGCGCGATGCCGAACTCGGCGGCGGCCGCCGAGCCCGCGCCCGCCGCCACGCCGAGCGCCACCGCCGCGCCGGCGGCGAGCGGCAGCGGCGTGCTGTCCGAGGGCGACTCGATCTCGGTCTTCTGGGGCGGCAGTCACACCGGCCTCTACGCCGCGTCGCATCCCAAGGTGACTTTCTACGGCAAGGCGGTCGGCGGCTCGGGCGTCAACGACCTGGAGGCACGCGCCGACGCCGACCTCGCGCTCCACCCGCGCCTGCTCACCGTGCTGATCGGCGCCAACGACCTCCAGGCTGCCGGCGGTGCGCGCGCCTGGCTCGAGCAACTGTTCCGCTATACCGCGCGCTTCAAGGCCGCGGGCGTGACGGTGGCGGTGGGCACGCTGCTGCCGATCAACATACCCGACCAGCCGCGCTATACCAGCGTCCACAATGAGCGTCGCCAGATCGTCAACGCCGAGCTCCGCGCCGCGGTCGGGCATGAGATCGACGCGGTGATCGACTTCGCCGCCGATCCCGTGATGGGCCCCGACACCGCGCCGCTCGACAAGACGCTCTACAAGGACGGGCTCCACCCCACCGACGGCGGCCCCAACGGCGCGGGCGGCCAGGGCAAGCTCGCGCTGATCTACGCCAAGGCGGTCGACGCGCTGCTGAAGTGAGCCGCGTGGTTCACGCACCCAGCCGCAGCCGCAGGTAGTAGAAGCCGCCGTCCTGCCCGAGCTGCTGGCTCGCCAGGTCGTAGCGCATCGCACCGATGTACGAGTTCGCCGCGGGCAGCCGCGACGGATACGCGTCGAACAGGTTGCTCGCCCCGATCGCGGCGCGGAGCGAACCGGCGAGACGCAGGCCGAGCTCGACGTTGGTCACCCAGCGCGCCGCGTTGGTGAAATTTCGGAAGCGCTCGGTCGAGAAGGCGTCCGGGCCGGCATAGTAGGTCAGCTGTGAGCGCGTCGCGCCGTAGCGGAGCTCGTGCAGCGTGACGTCCCAACGCGACGTCGCCACCGCGCCGCCGGCGATCACGCGCGACGCGGGATAGGCGGTGGTGAGATAGCCGACACCCTGCACGTCAAGCAGCGCGCGGCCGAGCTGGTCGCGGCCGACATGCGTGACCGCGGTGCGCCCCGCGGTCGCGGCCAGGTCGGCGTCGAGCGTCGCGCCGCCCGCCAGCGCCGCGTGGTAGCGCAGCGTCAGATCGAGGCCGCGCGTCCGCGTGCGCACGCCGTTGGCGTAATATTGCACCGCGGTGCTCTCCGGCGTCAGCTCGGCGGGCAGCGTCACCCCCTGTAGCGCGAGCGCGTCGAGCGCGGTCCGGCCGGTATAGGCGCCACCGGTGACGATGCGATCGCGCACGATGATCTGATAACCGTCGAGCGTCAGGTCGAGCGAGTCGCGCAGGTGCGCCACCGCTCCCGCCCCGATATGCGTCGAGCGCTCCGGGCGCAGCGGCGCGGCACCGAGCGCGCGCGCCGCTGCGGAGGTCACCGCCACCTGCGCGTTGGCATAGCTGGGCGAGACGACGATGCTGCTGAAGTGCGACTGCGCCAGCGTCGGCGCACGGAAGCCGGTCCCGGCGCTGGCGCGCAGCGCGATCGCGTCCGTGAGCGCGAGCCGCGTCGCCAGCTTGCCCGTCAGCGTCTCGCCGGCATCGCTGTAATGTTCGTAGCGTCCCGCCGCGTCGAGCCGCCACGCGCGCGCGAGCGGCACTTCCAGATCGGCATAGCCAGCAGCGACCGAGCGATCAGCGCGCGTGCGATTGTCGGGCGAGAGCCCCTGATAGCCCTGCGTCCCGCCGAGCACATAGGCCGCCGGCTCGCCCGGATCGATCGCATAGGTCTCGCGGCGATATTCCCCGCCCAGCGCGAGATGGAGCGGCGCGGCGAGCCAGGCCAGCGCGATCGGTCGGCGCAGGTCGAGCGTGCTGGTCCATTGCCCGAGGCGGTAGCGCCCGATCGCCACCGCGGTCGGCGTCGCGCCGGTCGCGGCGTAGAGCCCGAGATTGGCGGTGTCGCGCAGACCCAGGTCGATGCGGTCGCTGCCGTACGTCGTGCTGAGGTCCCAATGCCAGCCGTCGCGCGCGCCGCCGCGTGCGCCGATCGTGGCGGCGGCGTCCTGCTCGGCGATCGTCTCCTCGGGCTGGAAGCCGCGCGGGTACAGCGCGGGGAGCACGTCGCCGAGCCGGCGAAAGGCGAGCCGTCCCGCGTCGCGGCGCGCCCAGCTGGCGTCGCCGTACAGCGTCGCCGCGCCGAGCCGGTAGTCGGTCTCGAGCGCGAGCGCTGCCCGATCGGTCCGTGGCGCGCCGATCGCGGGATTGTCGTACAGGCCCGTGCGCGTGTCGCGGCCCTCGCGGTCGGTGCGGTCGCGATGGACCAGCTCGGCGGTCCAGCGGGCGTCCCCGCCCTCGCCCAGCGCCACGCCCGCGCCGGCCGACAGCGTGCCCGATGCGCCGTCGCCGGCATAGGTTCGCCCCGCCAGCGCGCGCGCTTCGCTGGCGGTGTCGTCGCGGAGGATCAGGTTGATCACTCCCGCGATCGCGTCCGAGCCATATTGCGCGGCGGCGCCGTCCTCGAGCACTTCCACGCGGGCGATCGCCGCGGCGGGGAGCAGGTCGAGGTCGACCGGCGCGGTGCCCTGCTGCGGGCCGGGATCGAGCACCACCGCCGCGGTCGGGTGGCGGCGCTTGCCGTTGACCAGCACCAGGGTCTGGTCCGCGGTGAGCCCGCGCAGGCTGATCGAGTCGACCAAAGAGGCCTGATCGAGCCCGTGCAGCGGGCGCGACAGCGACGGCACCAGCTGCACGAGCGAGTCGCGCAGGTCGGGCAGCCCGATCGAGCGCAGCGCGGCATCCGAGACGATCGTGATCGGGCTCGCGCTCTGGCCCGCCGTCACGTTCGGGTCGCGCGAGCCGGTGACCACCACGTCCGCCGCCTGGGCGGGCGCGTCGGCGGCCTGCTGCGCCAGCGCCGGGCTGGTGATGGCGGCGAGCGCGGCGGCGACGGACAGGCGGGAAGAGACGGACGGCATGATCGAACCCTCGACGAGGCCGCGACGCTGCTATCCCCTTGACGCGCGGCGCGGCACGTCAGCGTCTCTTAGGAAGGCGGCGCACGGCCTTGTCGCGCGAGAGCGTGCCTTATCTTGCCGCCCGCCAAGCCCGGCTATGCGCCGTACCTCAGCCCGGATCGTCCAGCGTGAACAGGTCGCCCGCCTCGTCATAGGCGAACAGCTCGGCGTAGCGGCCCCATTCGGTCACCGCGCGCAGCGTGTCCTCGGCGAAGTCGGGCGAGAGCGCCTCCTCCAGCTCCTCGCGGAAGAGCCGCGCCGGCACCTGGTGGCCCGTGCGCGCGTCGAGCGCGGCGCGGATCGCCCCGGCCAGCGGCACATGGCCGAGCAGCGCGGCGCGGAACATCGCCTTGCGCTGGTCGACGTCTTCCTGCGCGAATCCCGCGCCCGCCGCGGTGAGCGCTACCTCACCCTCCGCCAGCGTGACGAAGCCGAGCTGCTGCAGCGTCTCGACGATCGGGAACAGCTCGTCGACCTCGAGCTGGAGCGTGTCGCCCAGCTCCGCGAGCGGCGCCCGCCCGTCGAACGGCGCCGCCTCCACCTCCTCGATCAGTCCGGCGAGCGCGGTGACCGAGACGGGCGCGAGCGGACGGCCGAGCGCCGGCGCCGGCGCGTGCGCCTCCTCCGCCGCGGGCACAACGCGCTGGGTCATGCGCGCGTAGATCCGCTCGACCAGGTCGCGGAAGGCGGGATCGAGCCGGTCGCGCGGCTGCGGCAGGCCGACGCGGAACTCGGCGACGATCCGGCCGGGATTGGAGGAGAGCACCAGCACGCGGTCGCTCATCAGCACCGCCTCCTCGATATTGTGCGTGACGATCAGCACCGCGGCGATGCCGAGCCGCCCGTCGCCCCACCACTCGATCAGGTCGCTGCGCAGCGTCTCGGCGGTGAGCACGTCGAGCGCGGAGAAGGGCTCGTCCATCAGCAGCAGCGACGGCTCCACCACGAGCGCCCGCGCCAACCCGACGCGCTGGCGCATGCCGCCCGACAGCTCGCGCGGGAAGGCGTTCTCGAAGCCGTCGAGCCCAATGAGATCGATCGCAGCGAGCGCGCGCCGGCGCCGCTCGGCCGCTGGTACCTTCTTCGCCTCCAGCCCGAGCTCGACGTTCTGCAGCACGGTCAGCCACGGCATCAGCGCGAACGACTGGAACACCATCGCCACCGAGCGCGCGCGCCCGTCCGCGCCGGGGGTGAAGCGCAGCGTCCCCGCGTCGGGCGTCACCAGCCCGGCGATCGAGCGCAGCAGCGTCGACTTGCCCGAGCCCGAGCGGCCGAGCAGCGCCACCACCTCGCGCTCGTGCACCGTCAGCGCCACGTCGTCGAGGATCGGCGGCCCCTCGCTCCCGCCGTAGCGGTGGCTCAAGGCCTCGACGGTGACGAGCGGTGGGTTGTGCTGCGCCATGGGCGCCTCCTTCACGACAGCCGCAGCCGGCGCTCGGCCAGCCGGTAGAGCGGGCGGAACAGCGCCCGGTTGATCGCGATCACCAGCGCGGACATCACGAGGATGCCGAGCAGCACGCGCGCTTCGTCCCCCGCCGCGGTCGCCTCGGCGATATAGCTGCCCAGCCCCGCCGCGGTGAGCCGCGTGGAGCCCCAGCTCACCGCCTCGGCGACGATGCTGGCGTTCCACGAGCCGCCGCTCGCGGTCAGCGCGCCGGTGACGTAATACGGGAAGATCGCGGGCAGGATCAGCCGCCGCCACCATGCCCAGCCGCTGAGGCCGAACAGCCGCGCCGCCTCGCGCAGGTCGCTCGGGATCGCGCTGGCACCGGCGATGACGTTGAACAGGATGTACCATTGCGTGCCGAGCCCGATCAGCGGGGTGAGCCAGATGTCCGGGTTCGCGTGCCAGCGCACGATCAGCACCACCGCGACCGGGAACAGCACGTTGGCGGGGAAGGCCGCGAGGAATTGCGCGACCGGCTGCGCGCGCGCGGTCCAGCGGGGGCGCAGCCCGATCCACACGCCGATGGGTACCCAGACGAGACTCGCCGCGACGATCAGCACCGCCACGCGCACCAGCGTGTAGAAGGCGAGCCGCAGCACTAGACAAGCGTCGCTCGGGCTCAGCCGCGCCGCCAGGTAGCGCGCGGCGAGCAGCGCCGCGCCCGCCGCGGCGAGCGCGACCGCCACCTGCCAGACCCGCTGCGACCGCGCCGCTCGCTTCCCCGCGTCCTCGCGCGTGCCGAACGTGCGGTGCTGGGCGGCAGCGCTCGGGGCTGGGTCGAGCAGCAGCATCGCCCCCGCCACGGCGCGCCACGGCTTCACCAGTGCGGGCAGCAGCCGCGCGCGCCGCAGCAGCTCGAACAGCCAGGAACGCGGCGGCGCCACGCTGGCGGTCTGCTCGACGCGGAAGCGATCGGCCCAGGCGATCGCGGGGCGGAACACGAGCTGGTCGTACAGCAGGATCACCGCCGCCATGGTCGCCACCGCCAGCGCCACCGCGCCGAGATCGCGCCGCTCGATCGCCAGCCCCAGCCATGAGCCGACGCCGGGCAGCATCACCTGCGTCCGCCCGACGCTGATCGCCTCCGAGGCGACGACGAAGAACCAGCCGCCCGACATCGACAGCATCGCGTTCCACACCAGCCCCGGCGCGGCGAAGGGCAGCTCGACCCGCAGCAGCCGGCGCAGCGGAGACAGGCCGAAGCCGCGCGCCACCTCGGCGAGGTCGTCGGGCACCTGGCGCAACGACTGGTAGAGGCTCAGTGCGATGTTCCACGCCTGGCTGGTGAAGATCGCGAAGACCGCGGCGCATTCCACGCCGAGCCGACTGCCCGGGAACAGCCCCATGAAGGCGGTGACGGTGAAGGTGAGGAAGCCCAGCACCGGCACCGACTGGAGGATGTCGAGCGCGGGGACGATCACCAGCTCGGCGCGGCGGCTCTTGGCGGCGGCGGTGGCGACCACGACGCTGAACACCAGCGAGGCCGCCAGCGCCGCGAACAGCCGCAGCGTGGTGAGCAGCGCGTAATAGGGCAGAGCGCGCGGATCGAGCGTGATCGGCTCGAGCTGGAGCCGGCGGAGCGGCTCGACCGCGTCGTGCGCGCCCGCGGCCACCGCGGCGCCGAGGCCGGCGAGCAGCGCGAAGAGCGCGAGATCGGGCCAGCCGAGTGCGATACGACGCGCTCCCAGCGGCGGGGCGGTGCGGCCGAGCGGACGGGACAGCACGGGCGATCCTGTCAGGCGACGCGGCGGCGCGCCGCCACCATCGCGCGCAGCAGCCGGGCGCGGTGGAGTGGCGCGGCGGCGAGCGCGGCGCGGATCGCGCACCCGCGCGCGGCGGCGCGAAGGGCGAGCAGGCGCTGGTCCTTGTTGAGGGTGACGAAAGCTGGATCGGTCCCGCCCGGGCCATGATCCGGCAAAGGCGACACTCTTGCAAGAGCCGCGCAACGCTCCCCCACTTCCGTCATTCCTGACTTGTTCCGGGATCCACGCTTCCGCGAGAGCAACGCACCGGCTGTCTGCGGCACAGTGGATCCCGGACCAAGTCCGGGATGACGGAAGGTTTTGCAGGGGTCCCGCGAACGCCGAGATTCAAGGTCGCCGGGATCGGGCTCGCGGCGCTGGGTTCCTGCGTGCGCAGGAGCACGCTGATCGTGCGATGAAGACAGGTCGAGTTCAGGCGAACGCACGACGGCGCGCGGGTCATATCGGGTCATGGCGACCTCCATCGGGGTTCCGGTGACGGGACCCGGCGGCGGTCGGCTCAGGTCAGCGCGTGCCGACCTCGCGAGCCACCGACGGACCCGTGCGCTGACGTGCGGTGACGGCGAAGCGGGTGCTTCGACTGTCTCCGTCGTCGGACAAGGGACTAGATCGGGGCATCGGTGCGCGTTTCTCCGAGTCGCACGGGAGCGCGCGACGCGGTCGCCCTTACGCCTGTCGCGCCGCGGATCAACCCCGCGCCCGCCGCGTCGCTACCCGATATGAGCGAGCGGCCGTCCGGCGCCGTGCCGGACGCTCAGCCGGTTGCGCCCAGCATCTCCGCTACCTTGGCGGTGAGCGCGTGCATCGTGAAGGGTTTGGTCAGCAGCTCCATGCCGGGCTCGAGATGCCCCCCGCCGACCGCGACATTCTCGGCATAGCCCGTCACGAACAGCACCTTCAGCCCGGGGCGCAGCGCGCGCGCCGCATCGGCCACCTGGCGGCCGTTGAGCCCGCCGGGCAGGCCGACATCGGTGATCAGCAGGTCGATCGGCGCGTCCGAGCCGAGCACCTTCAGCCCGGCCGCGCCGTCGGCGGCCCCAATCACCGTATAGCCCGCCTCCTCGAGTACCTCGTCGATCAAGTGGCGGATCGTGGTCTCGTCGTCGACCACCAGCACGGTCGCGCTGCGCACCGCCGCGGCGGCGTCTTCCACGCCCTCCTCCTCACCACCGAGAGCGGCACCGGCGTGGCGCGGCAGATAGATGGTGATCGTGGTGCCCGCGCCCAGCGCGGAGTCGATGCGCACCTGCCCGCCCGACTGGCGCGCGAAGCCGTAGATCATCGACAGCCCCAGGCCCGTCCCCTGGCCGATCGGCTTGGTGGTGAAGAAAGGCTCGAACGCGCGCTCCACCGTCTCGGGCGCCATGCCGGTGCCGGTGTCGCTCACCGCGACGCTGAGATAGGGTCCCGGCTCCAGCTCGAGCTCGCGCGCATCCGACTCGTCGATCCAGCGATTGGCCGTCGCGATCGTCACGCGGCCGGCGTCGGGCATGGCGTCGCGCGCGTTGATGGCGAGGTTCAGGATCGCGCTCTCCAGCTGGGTGGCGTCGATCATCGCGGTCCACAGCCCGGGCGCAGCGATCACCTCGATCGCGCTGGTCGGGCCGATCGAGCGCTGCAGCAGCTCCTCCATCCCCGCGATCAGCCGGTTGACGTCGGTCGGGCGCGGGTCGAGCGTCTGGCGGCGCGAGAAGGCCAGCAGCCGCTGGGTCAGCGACGCGGCGCGGCGGCTGGCACCCTGCGCGGCGAGGACAAAACGCTCAAGGTCGTCGTGCCGCCCGCGCGCCAGCCGCGCCTGCACCAGCTCCAGATTGCCCATCACGCCCGTGAGCAGATTGTTGAAATCGTGCGCCAGCCCTCCGGTGAGCTGGCCGACGGCCTCCATCTTCTGCGCCTGGCGCAGCTGTCCCTCGGCGAGCGCCAGCGCGGCGGTCTGCGCCTTCTCCTCGGTGGCGTCGCGGCCGACCGCAATGATCTTGCCGTCGCCCGGCCCCGCCGCCCAGACGAGGTCGCGGTAGCTGCCGTCGCGGTGGCGGTAGCGGTTGTCGAAGCGCGCGAACGCCTGTCCGGCGCCGATCCCCGCCGCGGCGGCGCGCGTCTCGTCGAGGTCGTCGGGGTGGACGAAGGCGAAGATCGGGCGGCCGAGCAGCTCGAACTCGGCCCACCCCAACACCCGCGTCCACGCCGGATTGACCGCCTCGATCGTGCCGTCGAAGCCGGCGACGAGCATGATGTCCGACGACAATTGCCACAGCCGGTTGCGGTCGGCGGTGCGCGCCGCGACCTCCTGCTCGAGCGTGGCGTTGAGCCGCTCGAGCTCCTGCTGCGCCTGCCAGCGCGCGGTCTCGTCGCGTGCGATCTTGATGAAACCGCGCTCCTGCCCCTGCGCATCGGCGGGCAGCGGGTGGACCGAGCCGTTGAGGAACACCCGCGTGCCGTCGCGGCGCAGGTGCCAGCGCTCGTCGGGCGCGCAGCCGTCGCGCGCGGCGCCGGTGATCTCGCGCACGTCGGCCCCCGCGGCGCGGTCCTCGGGCGTGAAGATCATCGCGGCGGGCTGACCCACCGCCTCCTCCGGCGTCCAGCCGAGCACCGCCTCCGCCCCCGCCGACCAGCTGGTGATCACCCCGCCCGCGTCGGTGGTGAAGATGACGTGGTCGCGCGCGCCCTCGATCACCAGCCGCAGCCGCTCCTCGCTCTGGCGCAGCGCGGCGTCGCTCAGCACGCGCTCGGTGGTCTCGTTGGTGAAGATAAACAGGCCCGCCACCCCACCGCTTGAGTCGAGCACGCGCGAGTAGGAGAAGGTGAACCAGGTGTCGGACTGGCCGCGGTCGGTGTCGAGCTTCCACGGCAGGTCGGTGAAGCGCTGGCTGCGCCCGGCGAAGGCGTCGTCGATGATCGGCTTCGCCTGCGCCCAGGCGTCCGCCCAGACGGTGCGGAACGGCGCCCCCATCGCCCAGGCCAGACGCGGCCCGAGCAGCGGAAAATAGGTTTCGTTGAAGAAGAAGGTGAGCTCCTCCGCCCCCCAGCAGAGGATCATGGACTCGGGCGAGTTGAGCACGGTGCTCAGCGTCGCCTTGAGCGCCTCGGGCCAGTCGGCCGGCGTGCCGAGCGGGTGATCGGTCCAGTCGCGCGCAAGGATCAGCTCGGTCGCGCGCCCGCCCCCGGCGAGGAAGCGCAGCGGCGCGGGCAGCTCGGCTGGATCACGGTAGAGAGCGGAGATCATGGGCCGATCGCGTTAGCGCTACAGCGGCGGCAAAGATACCGCTCGACGTGGTGGCCGTACGAACCGCCAGGGGACTCCTGCGAACGCCGGAGCCCGGACCCACGGGCAGGTCGCCCTGCCACCCTGGATCCCCGCGTGCGCAGGAACACGATGCGTGCCGGACCAATCCCGTCTATCGCTGATCCATGGCCAGACCCGACCTCTTCCTTGCCCAGCCCCAGTCCGCCGCGCTCGAGGCTGCGCTGGCGGCGCGCTTCACGCTCCACCGCGGCACCGCGCCGGCGACGACGCGTGCCGTCGTCGGCGGCGGCTCGCTGCGCTGGGGGGCGGCTGACTGCGACCGGCTGCCCGCGCTCGAGATCGTCGCGATCCATGGCGTCGGCCACGACGGCGTCGACCTCAACGCGGCGCGCGCGCGCGGCGTGCGCGTGACCATCACGCCCGAGGTGCTGACCGACGACGTCGCCGATCTCGCGCTCGCCCTGTGGCTGGCGGCGGAACGCGCGGTGGTGGCGAACGACCGCGCGGTGCGCGACGGGGGCTGGAGCGTACCACTGGCGCGGCGCGCGACGGGGCGGCGAGTCGGCATCTTCGGCCTGGGGCAGATCGGCCGTGCGATCGCGACGCGCGCCGCGCCCTTCGCCGGCTGGATCGGCTATTGCGCGCGTTCGGCCAAGGACGTGCCCTATCAGCGGCTGCCCGACATCACCGCGCTGGCGGCGGCGTGCGACGTGCTGATCCTCGCCGCGCCGGGGGGTGCAGCGACCGAGCGCGCGATCGACGCCGCGGTGCTGGACGCGCTCGGCGCGGGCGGCGTGCTGGTCAACGTCGCGCGCGGCAGCCTGGTCGACGAGGCGGCGCTGGTGAGCGCGCTGGAGCGCGGCGTGATCGCGGGCGCGGGGCTCGACGTCTTCGCCGACGAGCCGCGCGTGCCCGCGGCGCTGCGCGCGCTGCCGCAGGTGGTGCTGGCACCGCATCAGGGCAGCGCGACGCGCGAGGCCCGCGCGGCGATGGAGGCGCTGGTGCTCGCCAACCTCGACGCCTGGCTGGCGGGAAAGCCGTCGGTGTCCGCGATCGCCTGAGCGGTGGGCGGCAAGCATCGCCGAGTCAACCAGCGCCACCGCCGTCATCCAGGGCTCGTCTCAGGGTCCACCATCCCGCGCACACGCCGGCCGGAGAGCGTGCGGCGCGGTTGATCCCGGACCAAGGCTCTCCCGAGCGTGTCGGCGGATCCGGGATGACGGAAAGGGGAGGCGGCGAGCGGGTGACGCCCGCCTAATCGTCGGCACCACCGGGCGGGCTCCCGCGCATGCAGGAGCCCAGCGCCACCGCCGCCCCGCCCGCGACCCTGAACGTCGGCGTCCGCCGGAGCACGGCTAGCCCTTGCCCCCGGGGATACCCGATGCGATACGCGCCGCGGGTGTCCGCGCTGCTCCAGCGCGGGCAGGTTCTCGCGCTGGTCGGGCCGCCAGCGCGTCGACGCCTGCCCGGAGTCCGCGCCATCACCCAGCCGAACCACCCGCCCCGGTCGCGCGCCAGCGCGCTGCGCCGCTTCCTCACCGGCCAGGCCGCCGGCGGCGCGGTGCTGATCGCCGCCGCCCTGCTCGCGCTGCTGCTCGCGAACTCGCCGCTCGGACCCGGTTATGCCGCGCTGCTCCACGGCAACGTCGGACCGCTCACGCTGGAAGCCTGGATCAACGACGCGCTGATGGCGGTGTTCTTCCTGCTCGTCGGGCTCGAGATCAAGCGCGAGACGCTGCACGGCCAGCTCGCCTCCTGGTCACGCCGGCTGCTGCCGGGCATCGCCGCCGCGGGCGGGATGGCGGCGCCCGCGCTGCTCTACCTCGCGATCAACCGCGGCGGCGCGACGCAGGGCTGGGCGATCCCGGCGGCGACGGACATCGCCTTCGCGCTCGGCGTCATCGCGCTGCTCGGGGAGCGTGTCCCCGCCTCACTGCGCGTCTTCCTCGCCGCGCTGGCGATCATCGACGATCTCGGCGCAGTGGTGATCATCGCGCTGTTCTACACCGGTGCACTGGCGCTGCCTTACCTCGTCGCGGCGGGCGCGGTGCTGGTCGTGCTGACGCTGCTCAACCGCGCGGGCGTGACCCGGCTCACCCCGTATCTGCTGCTCGGCGTCTTGCTGTGGTGGCTGGTGCTGCGCTCGGGCGTCCACGCGACGCTCGCGGGCGTGATGCTGGCCTTCACCATACCGGCGCAGGACGGGCGCGAGGGCAGCCCGCTCTGCCGGCTCGAGCACCGGCTGCACGCGCCGGTCGCCTTCGTCATCCTGCCGCTGTTCGCGCTCGCCAACGCCGCGGTGCCGGTGCTCGGCCTGCCAGTCGGCGCGCTCGCCGCCCCGGTGACGCTGGGGGTGGCGGCGGGGCTGCTGCTCGGCAAGGTGGCGGGCGTGTTCGGCTTCGCCGCGCTCGCGGTGCGACTGCGCTGGGCCGAGCTGCCGGCGCATGCCGGCTGGTTGCAGCTGCTCGGCGTCGCTCTGCTGTGCGGGATCGGCTTCACGATGAGCATCTTCATCACGCTGCTCGCCTTCGCCGGCGCGCCGCTGCTCCAGGCCGAGGCCAAGCTGGGCGTGCTGACGGGCTCGCTGCTGTCGGGCGCGGCCGGCTACCTGCTGCTGCGCGTCGCCGCGCGTGAGACGGATCATTAGCGCTTTCAGCGGGTTACGATGCCGAACCGGCACGGGAGAGCGACCATGCGGCACGACGACCACGGTGACCAGAGCTTCGGCAAATCGGGCGTGAAGATCCGCGGCGGGCTGATCTACCTCGCCTTCCTGCTGGCGAGCAGCATCGGCATCCTGTTCTACGCCGGCGACGTGATCTGAGGCGGCGGGGAGAGCGGGCGGACCCGCTCGGTCGGAAGCCGGTCTTCCAATCGAAGGATCGGCCGCCTCCCTCCTCCACCATGATCCACGCCTGCACGCGAGTGACGGTGAGGCGTCTACCCACCCGCCGGACTTCCCCGCCTTCGCAAAGCGCTGCACCGCGTCTAAGCCACGGCGCATGAGCATCGTCACCACCGCGCCGAAGCGACCGCGCCTCGCCTACCACCATCACGCCGGCACCGCGCCGACGGTGATCTTCCTCCCCGGCTATGCCTCCGACATGAGCGGCACCAAGGCGCTCGCGCTCGAGCGATGGGCCAAGGCACGCGGCCAGGGCTTCCTGCGCTTCGACTATGGCGGCTGCGGCGCCTCCGACGGCAAGTTCGAGGAGCAGGCGCTCGCCGACTGGCGCGACGACGCGGTGGCGATGATCGACCATGTCGACGGGCCGGTGGTGCTGGTCGGCTCGTCGATGGGCGGCTGGGTGATGCTGCTCGCCGCGCTGGCGCGCCCCGCGCGTGTCGCCGCACTGGTCGGGATCGCCACCGCGCCCGACTTCACCGATTGGGGCTTCTCGCAGGACGAGAAGATGTACCTGCTCGAGCACGGCCGGCTCGAACGCGCCAACCCCTATGGCCCGGCACCGACCGTCTACACCCGCCGCTTCTGGCAGTCGGGCGAGGCCAACCGGCTGATGTCGGGAACGATCGCGTTCGATGGACCAGTGCGGCTGCTGCACGGCCAGGCCGACCCCGACGTGCCGTGGCCTCGCTCGGCACGGCTCGCCGAGCTGATCCGTTCGCCGCACGTTCAGACCTGGCTGGTCAAGGACGGCGACCACCGCCTGTCGCGCGAGGACGATCTCGCGCTGCTGATCCGCGCGGTGGAGGATGTGGTGCCATGATCCCGCTCGCCGCGCTGCTGCTCACCGCCCAAGCCGCGACGCCCCCGGGTGTGGCGGGCAGCGACCCCGCGGCGGGCTGCGTGGCCGAGACGCGCAGCGACCCCGCCGCGGCGGAGGCGCGCGCGCGGCGCGGTGGCGCGGGGCTGCGCGCGTGCCTCGCGCTCGCGCTGGCGGCGCAGGACCGCTACGCCGAGGCGGGCGCGGCCTTCGCCGAGGCGGCGCGCGGCGCCGAGCTGGCGCACGACTCGCACGCGGCGGACTATTGGGCGCAGGCGGGCAACGCTTGGCTGGCCGCGGGCGACGCCGCCAAGGCGCGCGGCGCGCTCGACGCCGCGCTGGCGGCGGGCACGTTGGTGGAACTGCAGCGCGGCGAGGCGCATCTCGACCGCGCGCGCGCGCTGGTCGCGCTGGGCGACGCCGCCGGCGCGCGCACCGACCTCGACCAGGCGCTGGCGACCGCGGGCGACGACCCGTTGGCGTGGCTGCTCTCCGCCACCTTGGCGCGGCGCGGCGGCGATCTCGGCCGCGCGCGCGCCGACATCGCGCAGGCGCTGCGCCGTTCCGCCGACGACGCCTCGGTCCAGCTCGAGGCGGGCAATATCGCCGCGGCGGGCGGCGACGCCGATCGCGCCAAGGCGGCGTGGCAGGAAGCGGCGCGGCTCGCGCCCGACTCGCCCGCCGGTCAGTCGGCGGCGCAGGCGCTGACGCAGTTTGGCGGGAAATAGACCGCGCTACCGCCCGTGGTCCTCCACTTGTTTTCCCCGCGGAGGCGGGAACCCAGAGTCAAGCAGGACCGCGGCGTGCGGCGATCGGGGCTCCTGGGCCCCCGCGTGCGCGGGAGCACGATGAGAACTGGCATAGCTCGCTAGGCCGAATGGTCCAGAAGTGAGCAACCAGTATCGCCCTCGCTCATTCCATTGAAACCGCGGTCGAGCGCACGCTGTCTGACCACCGCCCGCCTCCACCAACGGAAGGTACAATGACCCAATATCTCCACACCATGATCCGCGTCAGCGACCCCGACGCGACCGTCGCCTTCTTCGCGCTGCTGGGCCTCACCGAAGTGCGCCGGATCGACAATGAGGCGGGGCGGTTCACGCTGATCTTCCTCGCCGCCGAGGCAGATAAAGCGATCGGCGAGCGCCGCGTCGAGGTCGAGCTGACCTACAATTGGCCGCCCGCCGACGGCAGCGCCGCCGAGGTCTACACCGGCGGTCGCAACTTCGGCCATCTCGCCTACCGCGTCGACGACATCTACGCGACCTGCCAGCGGTTCGCCGACGCCGGGGTGACGATCAACCGGCCGCCGCGCGACGGCCATATGGCCTTCGTGAAGACGCCTGATGGCATCTCGATCGAGCTGCTCCAGGCGCGCGCGCCGCTCGCCCCGGCCGAGCCCTGGGCGTCGATGCCCAACACGGGGACGTGGTGATGCTAGAGATCGTCCGCGTGCCGGTCCTCAAGGACAATTACAGCTGGCTGGTGCGCGCCGAGGACGGCGCGGTCGCAGTGGTCGATCCCGGCGACGCGGCCCCGGTGCTCGACGCCGCCCAGGCGCGCGACTGGACGATCGGGCAGGTGTGGATCACGCACTGGCACCGCGATCACACCGGCGGCGTCGCGGCGGTGAAGGCAGCGACCGGCGCGACCGTCACCGGCCCCGAGGCGGAGCGCGCCAAGATCGACCCGCTCGACCGCGGCGTGCGCGAGGGCGACTCGCTCACGCTCGGCCAGCATCGCGCCACCGTGCTGGAAGTGCCGGGCCATACCGCGGGCCATATCGCGCTCCACCTCGCCGACGACGCGGTGATCTTCACCGGCGACACCTTTTTCGCGCTCGGCTGCGGGCGGTTGTTCGAGGGCGATGCGGCGCAGATGTACGCCAACATGCGCCGCTTCGCCGCGCTGCCCGACGCCACCTCGGTCTATTGCGGCCACGAGTACACGCAGAGCAACGGCCGCTTCGCGCTGACCGTCGAGCCGGAGAATGCCGCGCTGGTGGCGCGCGTGGCCGAGGTCGACCGCGCCCGGGGCGCGGGCGAGGCGACGGTGCCGACCACGATGGCCGCCGAGCGCGCGACCAACCCTTTCCTGCGCGCAGCGGACGTGGCGACCTTCGCGCGGTGGCGCGCGGCGAAGGATTCGTTCTGAGGAGCTGAACAGATCCTCCCCGCTCAGCGGGGAGGGGGACCGCCGCGCGCAGCGCGGTGGTGGAGGGGGCTCTCCGCACACGCACCGGCTCGAGTCGGGCGGGCCCCCTCCACCATCGCTGCGCGATGGTCCCCTCCCCGTGCCGGGGAGGATCATCGACGCCTGCCCCTCGCATGTCGCGCCCCGCGCCCCCATCTCAGCCGATATGACCGACGACCTCCTTCGCCTCGGCCTGATCGACGAGGACGATATCGTGCTCGACGAGGCCGCGCTGCTGCTCGCCCTGCTCGACCACCCCGACACAGACCCCTCCCCCGCGCACGACCTGCTCGAGGCGATCGCGACCCGGCTCGACGTCGCCGGCGCCGACGCCGAGACCTCGCTCGAGCGCGCCGACGCGCTCGCCGAGGTGTTCGCGGGCGAGTTCGGATTCCTCGGCGATTCCGCCAGCTACGATGACCCCGCCAACGCCGACCTGCTCCAGGTGCTGGAGCGCCGCCGCGGGCTGCCGGTGAGCCTGGCGATCCTCTACGTCGCCGCGGCGCGGCGGCTCGGCTGGAGCGCCGACGTGCTCGACGTGCCAGGCCACGTGCTGGTGCTGATCGAGGCCGAGAGCGAGCCGGTGATCGTCGACCCCTTCGCGGGCGGCGCGCGCGTCGGCGCGGAGCGGCTGTCGGCGCTGCTCGAGGCGGCGCGGCCGGGGCGCGCGGTGACCCACGTCGCCGCCATGCCCAACCGCGCGGTGCTGGTGCGTCTGCTCCAGAACCAGGCGGCGCGCGCCGAGCTCGCCGGCAAGGGCCGCCGCGCGCTCGAGCTGTACGAGCGGATGACGGTGTTCGCGCCCGACCAGCCGCACGGCTGGTGGGAGCGCGCGCGGCTCGAGCTGGTCGACGGCGACCACGAGCGCGCGCGCCGCAGCCTGGGTGCGATCCTCGAGATCACGCGCGACGCCGAGCTGCGCGGCAAGGTGACCGATCTGCTGGAGCAGCTCGGCGGGGAGTGAGGGGGGATCCTGGGCCCGCTTCTGCTCCCCAAACTGCCGTCATCCTGAGCTTGTCGCAGGATCCACCGGTCCACTGGCTCAGCAGCGTGTGAACGCGCGAAAGGGTGGATCCTGAGATAAGCTCAGGATGACGGCGGAGGCGGGGGAGGGGTCGCCTGCCCTGCCCCCCCCCTGCCCGACCTACGCCGCCGCGACCACGCGCGCCCAGGCGGCGATCTCGTCGGCGGCGTGGCGGTCTACCGCCAACTCGCCAGCGACGCCGCGGGCGGGATCGACGGTGACGCTGCCCTCCCACTCCCAGGTGGCGTTCCCGTGGAGCGTCACCATCGCGTCCGCACCCGCGCGCGCGCGCACCAGGCCGCCGCGGTTGTACACCGTCAGCGCGCGGTCGAACGCCACGCGCCCGGTCAGCCCCGCGGCGTAGGTCGAGGCCGCCATCGCGCTGCCGCAGCTGTCGGTCAGACCGACGCCGCGCTCGAAGGTGCGGACGTAGAGCCGATCGTCGCCGCGCAGCTCGACAAAGGAGACGTTGGCGCGATTGGGCAGCCACGGCGGCGCCGCCTCGCACGCTTGCCCGACCGCGACCAGCTCGGCCTCGTCGACCGTGTCGACGAAGGCGACCAGGTGCGGGTTGGGCATCGCCACCGCGGTGAAGGCGCGCTCGCTCGGCAGCGGCGGCACCCGCGCCTCGACGATCCGCGCCGGCGCGTCGCGCAGCGGCCAGGCGGCGGCGTCGAGCGAGGCCGGCCCCGCGGTCTCCGCGACGGTGTAGACGCCCGGCGCGAGCGCCTCGGCAAGCGCCACCTCGGCGTAGCTGGTCTTGAGCCGCACCGTGGCGCGTTCCAGCCCCAGCGCGGCGAAGCCCGCGCGCGCGACGCAGCGCAGCCCGTTGAGGCAGGTCTCGGCCTCGCTGCCGTCGCTATTGAACATGCGCATGCCGAAGGCGGCGCGTTCGTCGCCGCGGGTGAGCAGCAGCAGCCCGTCGCCGCCGACCGGACCGGCGCGGTCGGCGAGCGCGCGCGCCACGCCCGCCCAGTCGGTGCCGTCGAGCGCGGCGTCGCGCGCGTCGATCAGCGGGAAGTCGTTGCCCGAGCCATGGCATTTGACGAAGCGCAGCCGCATCGCGCCTATGTGTCCGCGCTGACGGCGCGGGGCAAGGGGCGTGGATCACGGCAGGCGGTAATGATCCGCCAGCCGGTCGAGCGCGAGCGACAGCACCAGCCGTCCGCTGCGCGCCGGCCAGCCGAGCGCGCGCTCGCTGTCGGGCAGCGACTCGCCCGCGCAGACCACGCGCCACAGCACGTCGGCCAGACCGCGCCCCGCGGCGCCGACCGCCGCGTCGAAGCGGCGCTTGGCGGCGAGCTGCGCCTCGCCCGGGTCGGGCGCGGTGCCGCGGCCGTTGTCCACGCGCGGCGCCCAGCGCATCGTCACCGCGGGGGCGAGCTGCGCGCGCTCGTAATCGGCGCGCAGCCGCTCGCCCGCCTCGGCCTGGCGCGCGTCGACCAGCCCGCGCGCGGCGAGCCACGCCAGCGGCGACTCGCGCCGGTTCACCGTCACCGTCCGCCCGCGCCGCGCGCCGCGCACCACCGCGCCGCGCCGCCCGCTCGAGTCGATCACCTGCTCCACCAGCTCTCGCATCGTCCCTCCCTCGGATCCAACGAGGCGACGGGGTGGCAGATGTTGGACGATGTAGGACAGCGCCCGCGGCCCGCCGCGGCACGCGCCCCGCATCTTGGTTGATGACTTGGATCGCGCGCTATCCCATCTCGGGACCATGTCGCCGGACCGATTCGCCAAACTGACGACCCGGCAACGGGAATGCCTGCGCCTCTACCACCAGCGCTACCGCGTGAAGGAGATCGCGCGCGCGCTCGCCATCTCGGAGAATACCGCCAGCGGCTACCTCACCGAGGCCACCGCGCTGCTCGGCGTCGGCGGCCGCCCCGCCGCGGCCGCCGCTCTGGCCGCCTATGAGGCCGCCCACCCCGATGCGAGGGGTCGCTTCTCGGTGGGAGACCCCACCCCCCTGCCGACCGCAGAGCCGTCGCCGCCGGGCGATGACGCACCGGCACCGGCCGCCACGGTCGGGACGGGAGCGCCGACACACGCCCCCGCCGCCTCGTGGCTGCCGTTCCGCAAAGGGGATGGTAATGACCTCACTGTCGCACAGCGCCTCTTCTGGCTCGGCGCTATCATATTCGGCCTCGTCACCGGCTTCGGTCTTTTCGCTCTCTTCGTCCGCACCCTCAGCGACGTCGTCGCGCAGCTCGCGCGGTGAGTCCGCCTCGGTCGAGGTCGAGGCGGTGGCCACGCTGCTGCGCGAGCTCGAGATGCTGCAGGACCGCGCCTTCGCGGTGTGCGGCCGGCTCATGGCGGCGCTCATCGACGCGCGCATCGAGCAGAACATCGCGCCGATCGTCGGCAAGTCGATCCGCGCCGGGATCAGCGACGTCGCGGTGCAGATCAGCGGCGCGCAGGGCGCCACCGCCGACGTCCACCGCCTGCTCGAGGCGCTGGCCAAGGCGCGCGGGCTCGACGTGCGGCTGTACGGCGATACCGACAAGCAGGACCCCCGCCCCGGCTTCACCGCCTGAGCCGCGGCGGAGCGAACGTGATCAACATGATCGGGAAAGCGGCCGATGACGCGAGTCCTCGTCTTCGCCGCGGTGCTGCTGGGCACCTGCCTCTATGCCTTCCGGCGCGGCGGCGCGCCGGAACGCTGGGTGGCGGCGCTGCTGCTGACGGCGGCGATCGCCTCCTACCTGCTGCCGCACGTGCGCGGTTACACCTACTTTCACGTCGAGTGGCAGCGGGTGGCGATCGACACCGCGCTGCTCGCCGGGCTGGTCGCGGTGAGCCTCACGGCGGACCGCTTCTGGCCGCTGTATCTCACCGCCTTCCACGCGCTGACGGTGATGACTCACGGCGTGCGCGCCTACGATCCGGCGGTGCTGCCGATCGTCTACACGCGCGTGGCGGCGTGGCTGGCCTATCCGGGGCTGCTGCTGCTGGTGATCGGCGTGGCGCGGCATCACCGCCGGCTGCGCGCGGGGGCGCGCGAGTTCGACTGGACCCACCAGCGGCGGGAGGCGGCCGATGAGGCACGAACCTGCCACGCGCGAGGAGCTGGGCTGCGCCATCCGTGAGATCGAGGCGCTGCTCGAGCGACTCCGCGCCAAGGAGGCGCAGCAGCCGGCACCCGCGCCCGGGCTGCTCGAGCGCGCCGAGCTGATGTACCAGGAGCGCCGCTCGCGCGACCGGCTGTTCGGCACCGACCTGTTCGGCGAGGCCGCCTGGGACATGCTGCTCGATCTCTACATCCATCACGGCCGCGGCGCGCTGGTGCCGGTGTCGAGCGCCTGCATCGGCGCCGCGGTGCCGCCCAGCACCGCGCTGCGCTGCCTCGGCAAGCTCGAGTCGCGCGGGCTGGTGGTGCGCCGCGCCGACGTCGACGACCGTCGCCGCTCGCTGGTGACGCTCAGCGCCAAGGGGCTGCGGATGATCGAGCTGTACCTGGCGAGCAGCTGGGTCGGGCTGGGGTAAGAGGGGGCGGCGGCACGGCGGTGGTGGGCGCTGACGGGTTCGAACCGCCGACCTACTCGGTGTAAACGAGCCGCTCTACCAGCTGAGCTAAGCGCCCGGCGCGAGGGATGCCTCGGTACCGCCGTTACGCGCTCCCTCTACACGCTCGATAGAAGGGAGCAAGAGGTACGAACGTCGGCTCGCGCTGAGAGACCTGCTTATGCCCGCAACCACTGCATCGGTCATGGCACAAACGATTTCGCAACGGTTTGGTTGGTAACTCTGCGTCACTTCGGATGTTCTTGTAGGCCGGTGGCGATTTTCGCGGCTGATTTCTCCTGCTAGTGGCCGTGCCAAATCGGGGCCGGGGGGTTCACAGATGCAGGCGACGTTGAACCGGCAGGCGGGCAAACGCCTGCCGGAGCTGGACGGTATTCGTGGCTGGGCAGCACTGGCAGTGCTGCTATACCACTTCGTCGGGGAAGTGTTCGGTGTTCGCTTCCCTCATTTTCAGAACCCCGTGCTAACCTGCCTGAACGGCCGTCTCGCCGTCGCCATATTTTTCGTATTGTCGGGGGAAGCCTTGAGTTCGGGCTTCTTCGCCGGTCGAGGCATCGATCAGGTGACCGGTCTCGCCCTGCGCCGGATCCCTCGACTGCTTATTCCGATCGTCGCGGTATCGGCCATCGTCTTCACACTGGTCACCGTCGGTCTGACGTTCAACGTCGAAGCGGGGCAGATCGTGCGCCGTTCGGCGTGGCTCAGCCAGATGGCGCTCGCGCCCATGAGCCTCACGGGCATGATCTCGTTCGCGACCCATGGCGTGTTCCTGTCGTCGGATCCGAACGAGCAATACGGCCCCTTCCTGTGGACCATGTCGATCGAACTCCTCGGCTCGATCGTCACCTTCGTGATACTTTTCGCCTGGTCCTCGACCAGGCACATGCCCGCCCTCGTCGTGAGCCTCGCCGGACTTCTGCTGCTGGCGACGTTTCCGTGCGGTATGTACGCGGACTTCCTCCTGGGTATCTGGATCGCTTATGCTCGCTCGGTCGGCATCGTTCAGCGCTGGGCGACGAACCGTCTGATGATAGCGGCCAGCTATGTCATCCTCCCCGTCGGCGCGCTCGCCTCCGGGTTCGCGATGGCGACGCACTATGATGGCGTCATTTCGCCTGTCATCGCGCCGATCGTTGTCATCGCCATCTTCTGCAATCCGCTGGCCATGTGGGTGCTGTCGGGCCGGTTCTCTCGTTTTCTCGGTAAAGTCTCGTTCCCGGTGTACCTCGTCCACTTTCCGGTTCTGATTTCACTGACCTCATTCGCGATCGTGTGGTGCGAGCACCGCGGTCTCCTGAATGGCGCCACCGCCTTCGCCATCGCCGTCGGGTCGATCGTGATCAGCATCGCCGCCGCCATCGCGTTCGAGCCGGTGGAAGTCTTTACCAAGAGGGTCGGCCAACGGATCACGCGGGCCTTCCTGATACAAAGGACTGCCAAGGCACCGGTGGTTCCCTCGGCCATGGCGTAACCCGAAGGCGCCAGCCTGGCCGACAGTGTGCTGGCCGCGCTTCCCTCTCGTTGCCAGCTCCCTCGCCGCCAAGTCCCATCAAGGCACGCACTCCTGACCCAAATTTGCGGAATCTGCGCTTTCGACGTAGGTTGAGGTGCAGGGATCCGGCCGCCGTGCCGGGCTGGGTTATCGGGGGTCAACATTCATGGATCTTGCAGCCGCGTCCGCGGACGGCACCGGCGCGACCGTCCAGCACAGCGCCACGCATCACAAGCGCGAGCTGATCTACTCGATTCAGCAGATCCGCGCCGCCGCCGCCTTCATGGTGGTGCTCACCCACGTGTGGGGCGCGCTTCATAGCGTGCCCAGGACGGTGACGATCGACTTCCGCGAGATCAACATCGGTTTCACCTTCGCCGCCGGCTATCTTTTCCACGCGCTCTCGCTCAACCGGCCTTATCGCACCTTCCTCGAGGGTCGCGTCCGTAACGTGGTGATCCCCTATTTGATCGTCTCGGCCCCAGCGGTCGCGGTGTACGCGTTCGGGCACAAGACGCACCCGCACGTCGATCTCAGCCAGCTGGCGGCCTGGCAGCTGCCGCTCTACCTCTACGCCACCGGACTTCACCTCGGGCCGCTGTGGTTCGTGCCGATGATCATGATCATCTACGCCGCAACGCCGCTGCTGCGCCTGATCGACCGCCACAACGCGTACTGGCTGGCGCTGCCGCTCGCGCTGGTCGGCTCGATGACGCTGTTCGAGCGTCCCGAGTTCAACGAGATGCCGCCGGTCGCTGCGGCGCATTACGTGCCCATCTTCCTCTTCGGCATGGTGGCGTCACGCTACCGGCTGCAGATCGAGCCGGTCGCGCGGCGGCTCTGGCCGCTCGCGCTGGTGCTCCTGATCGGCCTGTGGAGCCTGTCCGCGTGGCTCGACGATCACACGCAATGGCCGGTGAAGATCGTGATGCTCGGCTGCATGCACGCGGTCACGGTGCGCACCCAGGCGCTGCGCTCGGTGGTGATCGACGTGCTCGCCAAATATTCCTTCGGCATCTTCTTCCTCCATGGCTATTTCGCGAGCGTGCTGCGCGTGCTGGAGGGCAAGGGCGTGGTGATCGACGCCACTTTGCTCAACGCGTTGCTGATCAGCCTGCTCGTGGTGGGGATCTGCGTGGCGGTCATTGCGGTGCTGCGAACCGTGATGCGCAGCAAGAGTCGCTATATCGTCGGCGTGTGACGGCGCCTCCCCGCCCCGCTCACGCCAGCGGCAGCCCCGCCTCCGCGAGCGCGCCGAGATAGGCCTGGAGCGCGCGCACCGCCTCATCGGTCAGCCCGATGAAGACGCGGCGGCGGTCGCCCGGATCGGGCGTGCGCGCGAGCAGCCGCCGCTCGGTCAGCCGCGTGATCCAGCGCAGCGCGGTGGTCGGCGCCACCGCGGCGGCGATGCACAGGCTTGAGACCGAGACCCGCCGCCCCTCCAGCCGCGAGGCGTAGAGGTCGAGCAGCATGTCCCACGCGGGATCCTCGCACAGGCCCTTGCCGAGGAAGCGGTCGCGCAGCCGCCGTGCGCGCAGCACGGCGCGCAGCTGCGCGGCGGTGACCGTCACCGCGGCGGCGGGGGCGGCGTGGAAGGCGAGCCGCGGCTCTTCGGCGCGGTCGAGCCCGACATCGCCGTCGCTCAGCTGCGCCAGCAGCGCCGCGATCCGCGCCACCTCGGCGCTGAGCCGCGCCAGCCGCTCGGAGTCGCGCTCGGGCGAGCGCACGCCTCCGCCGCCGAGGTGAGCCGCCACCGCGAGCGCGCCGATCCACTCGGCGCGGTCGGGCTCGCACAGCAGCTGCACCGCGCCCGCTTCCTCGCCCAAGGCGGCGACGACGGGATCGATCTGCGCCAGCGAGAAAGCGACGATGACACGCCATCCCCGCGCCGCCGCGAGCGAGTCCACCGCGGCGACGACGTCATGCGCCAGCGCGTCGTCGGCGCCGGCGAGGTCGAGCACGATCGCGGGCGCGCCGTCGGAGCGGGCGAGCGCATCAGGCGCCTCGGCGAGCGGGTGGTGCGCGACGATCGTGCCGCCGAGCAGCGCGATCGCCTCGCGCGCGTCGAGCGCACCGGCGCCGTTCAGGCTGGCGAGCGCGAACGCGGGCGTGGCCGGACCGGCGGCATGATAGAACGGCAGGGCCATGGCGTCAGTCGAGCGACTTGACGATCTCTTCCACCATCTTCTTGGCGTCGGCGAGCAGCATCATCGTATTGTCCCGGTAGAAGACCTCGTTGTCGACTCCAGCATAGCCGACTCCGCCCATCGAGCGCTTGATGAAGAGAACCGTTTTGGCCTTTTCGACGTCGAGCACGGGCATGCCGTAGATCGGCGAGCTACGGTCGGTCTTCGCCGCCGGGTTGGTGACGTCGTTGGCGCCGATCACGAACGCCACGTCGGTCTGCGCGAACTCGGAGTTGATGTCCTCCAGCTCGAACACCTCGTCATAGGGGACGTTCGCCTCGGCGAGCAGCACGTTCATGTGACCGGGCATGCGCCCTGCCACCGGGTGGATGGCATATTTCACGCGGACGCCGTGCGCCTTGAGCTTGTCCGCCATTTCGCGCAGCACGTGCTGCGCCTGCGCCACCGCCATGCCGTAGCCGGGCACGATGATCACCTGCTCGGCCTGGCTCATCAGGAAGGCGGCGTCCTCGGCCGAGCCGCGCTTCCACGCGCGGTCGCTCGCCGCCGCGCCGCCGCCGCCGGCGCCCGCCTCGGCGCCGAAACCGCCCGCGATCACGCTGACGAAGCTGCGATTCATCGCGCGGCACATGATGTAGCTGAGGATCGCGCCGGACGAGCCGACCAGCGCGCCGGTGATGATCATCGCGCTATTGTGCAGCGTGAATCCCATCGCCGCCGCGGCCCAGCCCGAATAGCTGTTGAGCATCGACACGACCACCGGCATGTCGGCGCCGCCGATCGGCACGATCAGCAGGAAGCCGATCGCGAACGACAGCAGCGTCACCGTCCAGAACACCCAGGGCGACTGGTCGACGGTGAAATAGGCCACGAGCAGGAGGATCGCGGCGAGCACGCCGAGGTTGATCGCGTGCCGCGCCGGCAGCAGGATCGGCTTGCCGCCCATGTTGCCGTTGAGCTTGAGAAAGGCGATCACGCTGCCCGAGAAGGTGATCGCGCCGATCGCCACGCCGAGCCCCATCTCGACCCGGCTGACCGGGTTGATCAGCGCCACCGCGCTGCCATCGGGGAAGAGCACCGGCACCGCGATGCCGAAGGCGACGGGGTTGAGGAAAGCCGCCGCGGCGACCAGCACCGCGGCGAGCCCGACCAGGCTGTGGAAGGCGGCGACGAGCTGCGGCATCGCAGTCATCGCGATCCGCCGCGCCACACCGACGCCGATCACCGCGCCCAGCGCGATCGCGGCGACGATCTCGAACGCCGCGGCGTAATCGACGCGCGCGATCAAAGCGGCATAATCCGCGCCCTCGATCAGCGTGGCGGTGAGCGGCACGTGCGTGACGAGCGTCGTCACCACCGCCACGCCCATGCCGATCATGCCGAGGCGGTTGCCACGCTGGCTGGTGGCGGGGCTGGAGAGCCCGCGCAGCGCCAGGATGAAGCACACGCCGGCGACGAGATAGGCCAGCGCGACCCAGGGGTTCACCGCGACATGCTCCACTTGGCTCTCCCCCTCACGGCCGCGGTGCCGGCCGTTCCTTCTTCCTGTACATGGCGAGCATCCGCTGCGTCACCGCGAAGCCGCCGAAGATGTTGACGCTGGCGAGCACCACCGCGGCGAGCCCGAGCCATTTCGAGCCGGTGCTCCCCGCCGCCGCGCCCGCGATCAGCGCGCCGACGATGATGACGCTGGAGATGGCGTTGGTCACCGCCATCAGCGGCGTGTGCAGCGCGGGCGTGACCGACCAGACGACGTAATAGCCGACGAAACACGCCAGCACGAAGATCGACAGGATCGCGACGAAGTCCATCATTGTGCTCCGGCGGTGCGGGTGGCGGCGAGCGTGACGAGGTGGCGGACGACGGCGTCGAGGTCGTCGAGCACGTCGCACGCGGCGAGGCGGGCGGTGAAGAGGCCGCGTTGGGCGAACCAGGCGTCGCGGGCGGCGTCGCGCGCGGGGCGGTCGCCGCGCTCGTGCGCCTCGCTGTCGAGCTCGATGATCAGGCGTGCGGCGTGGCAGTAGAAGTCGGCGACATACGGGCCGGACGGATGCTGGCGGCGGAAATTGAAGCCACCTGGCCGGTCACGCAACGCGCGCCAGAAAAGGACTTCTGGTAGCGACATGGCCTGTCGCGCTGCCCGTGCCCGCGCGGCCACACCTTCTTGCCCTTGCAGCACCTAGATCCTCCCCTGCGAGGGGAGGTGGCAGGCCGCAGGCCTGACGGAGGGGTGACCCGGCCGGCGAGTGTCGGTGGACTCACGACGGGCGATACCCCTCCGTCGCGCTTCGCGCGCCACCTCCCCTTTCAGGGGAGGATCGAGAAGGAGGTCCGCCACCATCATTCTAGTCTGTAAGAGAACATTGGGGCCCCCTCACGACACCAGCCTCGCGTTGACCACTGCGCCGCCGCGCGTCAGCCGCACCGCGTCGCCGATCTCGGCGTCGAGCACCGGGCGGCCCTGCTCCTTGTCCCAGAAGGTCGAGAGGAAGTTGTACAGGTTGCGCGAATAGAGCGCCGCCGAATCGGCCGCGAGCCGCGACGCCGTGTTGCGGTGCCCGATGATGCGCACGCCGTGACGCTCGACGATCTCGCCCGCTACCGCGCCCTCGACGTTGCCGCCCTGTTCCACCGCCAGGTCGACCAGCACGCTGCCCGGGCGCATCGTCGCCAGCTGCGCGTCGCTGACCAGCCGCGGCGCCGCGCGCCCCGGGATCAGCGCGGTGGTGATCACGATATCCTGCTTGGCGATGTGCGCCGACACCAGCTCGGCCTGCGCCTTCTGATACTCGGACGACATCTCGCCGGCATAGCCGCCGCTGCCCTCGCCCTCGATCCCCGCCACCGCCTCGACGAACACCGGCTTGGCGCCGAGCGACAGGATCTGCTCCTTGGTCGCCGAGCGCACGTCGGTGGCGGAGACCTGCGCGCCGAGCCGCCGCGCCGTGGCGATCGCCTGCAGCCCGGCGACCCCGACACCCATCACGAACACCCGCGCCGCCGAGACGGTGCCCGCCGCGGTCATCATCATCGGGAAGGCGCGGCCATATTCCGCCGCGGCGTCGATCACCGCCTTGTAGCCCGCCAGGTTCGACTGCGACGACAGCACGTCCATCGACTGCGCGCGCGTGATCCGCGGCATCAGGTCCATCGCCAGCGCCTCGTAGCCCGCCGCGGCATAGCCCTCGACTCGCGCGCGACCGTCGCCGAACGGCGCCATGATCGCCACCACCCAGGCGCCCGGCGCGATCCCGGCGAGCGAATCGGGCGCGGGCGGCTGCACCGCCAGCACGATCTCGGCGCCCGCCAGCGTCGCGGCGCGGTCGCCCAGCGCGGCGCCCGCGGCGGCATAGTCCGGATCGGCGATCGCCGCGCCCGCACCCGCGCCGGCCTCGACCGCGACCTCGGCGCCCAGCGCGATGAACTTGCGTGCGGTCTCGGGCGTGGCGGCGACGCGGCGCTCGCCCGATGCCTGCTCGCTGACGACCGCGATCTTCACGCCGCGGTTACGCGATCAGCCAGATAACGAAGAAGGCGAGGAGAAAGCAGATCACCGCGCCGTACTTCAACCAGCCGATCATGCCGGAATAGGTCGCCTCGTGCGCCTTGATGTCGCCGCGCCCCGCGCCACTCTCCGCCATCTTTTCCTCATATTTGTCACTATCGTCTTCGGCAGCGTAGAGGCGCGCTCTCGCGGAGGCAATATCACCGTTGCGGCTTAAGCCCGCCTTTACTCGCAGCGGTTAGGCGATAGGCAGGGAGCCACGGGACGATAGGCCAGACATGACGCGTAACGGACAACGTCTGCTGATGCTGATCGACGAGGACGCGGCACAGCGTCGCGTGATCGCGACGCTCGCCGCGCGCGGCGGGTGGCGAATCGTGTTCGCGGACGATCCCGCCGCGGCGGTGGCGACGCTCGCCACGCCCGACGGCATGCAGCTCGACGCGATCCTGCTCGATCCGGGCAGCGCGGGCTGGGACCCGGCCGAGCTGATCGGCGAGCTGCGCGGCTATCGCGCGCAGCTGCCGATCCTGATGCTCACCGCGCAGGCCTCGGTGGCGCAGGCGGTGGACGCGATGCGCGCCGGCGCGACCGACTATCTCGCCAAACCGCTCGCGCCCGAACGGCTGCTCCAGGCGCTCGACCGCGCGGTCGCCGCCACTGCGGCGGGCGAGCTGCGCCCGCTGACCGAGAAAATCCCGGCGATGCTGGGCTTCGACGAGATCATCGGCACCGCACCCGAGTTCCGCGCCGCGCTGACGATCGCGGCCAAAGCGGCGCGCGCGCGCGTCCCCGTGCTGATCGAGGGCGAGAGCGGCGTCGGCAAGGAAGTCGTCGCCGAGGCGATCCACGCCGCCAGCCCGCGCGCGGAGGCGCCGCGGATCACGCTCAACTGCGGCGCGATTCCCGCCAACCAGATCGAGAGCGCGCTGTTCGGCCATGAGGAGGGCGCTTTCCCCGGCGCGTTCCAGCGCAAGACCGGCCGCATGGTCGAGGCTGACGGCGGCACGCTCTTCCTCGACGAGGTCGATCACCTGCCGCTCGACGCGCAGCGCCGGCTGCTGTCCGCGCTCCAGTCGGGCGAGGTGCTGCCGCTCGGCGGGCGCCACGCGCGCGCGGTCGACGTGCGCGTGATCGCCGCCACCAACAAGCGCCTGCTCGACGAGGTCGCCGCCGGGCGCTTCCGCGAGGACCTCTACTACCGCCTCAACGCGGTGTCGGTGGTGATCCCGCCGCTGCGCGAGCGCGCCGGCGACATCCCCGCGCTGACGCGCCACCTGCTCGAGCGGATCGCGACCCAGCCGGGGTTGCGCGAGCTCGCGATCAGCGACGACGCGGTGATGCTGCTGATGACCTACGACTGGCCGCACAACGTGCGCCAGCTGCAGGACGCGCTGTTCCGCGCCGCGGTGCAGTGCGACGGCGACACGCTGACTCGCGCCGATTTCCCGCAGATCGCGGCGCTGGGCCAGCGCGGCCCGCGCGCGGCGAGCCGCGGCGGCGAGGCGGCGGGCGTGCCCCTGTTCCGCTCCGACGGGCACCTGCGCACGATCGAGGAGATCGAGGCCGATCTGATCCGGCTGGCGATCACGCACTATCGCGGCCGCATGACCGAGGTGGCGCGACGGCTCGGCATCGGACGCTCGACGCTCTACCGCAAGCTCGGCGAGCTCGGCATCGACAGCGCGGCGTGAGTCGCGCACGGCCGCTTCACCGCCGCCGCGTCGCGCGGGCCTCGGCCAGCGCGGTGCGCGCCGGGCGGTGGAATACCAGCAGCCGCGCCACGGTGTAGTTGACCGGCAGCACCACCGCGATCGCGAGCAATTTGGCGAAGGCTGGCGCGATCAGCAGCGACGCCTCGGCGACGATGGCGGTGCTCAGCGTCAACCCGATCAGCACCATGATCGCGAAGCGCAGCGCCTGCGCCAGCACCGCGCCCTCGCGCGCGGCGAAGGTCCACTCGCGGTTGAGCCAGAAGTTCACCACCGAAGCGACCGCATAGGACACGACGTTGCTCAGCCCCGGGTCGGTGCCGAGCTCGGCGAGCAGCAGGAACAGGCAGGCGTCGAGCAGCGTCGCGATCGCGCCGACGCTGGCGAACCGCGCGCCGCTCCCCGCGAGCGACGTCAGGACAGCGCGCATCGTCACTTCACCTCTCCCGGTGCGACGAAGGCGTGGGCGCGGGCGGTCACCAGCGCCGCGGCGCGATAGCCGTGCGCCAGCGCGTAGCGCTCGAACGCCGGATCGAACGGCGTCTCCCAGCCGGTGACGATCGCGCTCGGCGGCCGTGCGGCGAGGAACGCGTCGAGCGTCGCGGGCGCGGCGGTGGTGAACCAGCGGCGGTCCGCAGGCGCGAGATAGGGTGCGAGCCGGTAGACGAACGGCCCGTTGGCGAACTCGGGGTAGATCGCCAGGCCACCCTCGAGCGGCAGGATCGGCGCCAGCGTCGCGACCGGCGCGGCGCTGCCGCCGACCAGCACGCGCAGCCGCTCGCCGTCAGCATGGACCTCGACCCCGGCCCAGCGCGCCGGCCGCAGCGAGTCGGGCACGCCCGCGAGCAGCCGCGGCCCGAGCAGGAGGAGGCAGATCGCCGCCCCCGCCCACAGGGCCGCGGTCGCGGGCGCGCGCGCCTTGGCGGGCACGGCGGCGTAGGCGAGGATCACGGTCGCCGCCACGAACGGCAGCGGCGGCAGGTAATATTGCGGAAAGGCCGGGGTCGGCAGGAACGACAGCGCCGCGCCCGACAGCGCCAGCGCGCCGCACAGCACGAGCGGCCAGGCCGGCGCACCGCGCTCGCGCTGCCCGCGCCACGCCGCCGCGACGAACAGCGCGATCAGCAGCAGCGCGAGCGCGCCGCCGGCGCCGAGCCACACCTGGTCGGCGACCATGATCTTGCCCGCCAGCGTCATCACCTTGGGCTCGGTCGCCTGCTGCCAATAGGCGCGGTGCGGTCCGGTGAAATAGCGGATGGTGTGCGCCAGCAGCCCCTCGGGCTCGCGCGCGAGATACACCAGCAGCGGCGTGCCGCCGACCAGCCCGCCGAGCAGCAGCGGGATCACTACGGTGCGGAGTCGCTCGGCGAGCGACAGCGTCTCGCGCCGCACCAGCAGCGCGGCGACCCCGACGCAGGGCAGCACGAAGACGAACGCCACCTTCATCATCACCGCGAGCGCGAGGCTGCACCCCGCCGCCGCGATGGTCACCGGCGCCGGCCGCTCGCGCCGCATCCCGACGATCAGCAGGTGCAGCCCGAACAGCGCGAACGGCACCGGCAGGAAGTTGTTGGTGACGAGCATGCCCGCCGGGTCGAGCAGTCCGCCGCTCGCCAGCGCCAGCCCGGCGAACAGCGCGGCGGGGAGGCGCTCGCGCGGCACGGCGACATGCGCGCGCGCCATGACCCACAGCAGCGCGGCGGTGGCGATCCAGCAGGCCGCGACCAGCAGCCGCCCGACCAGCAGCAGATGGTCCGCGCCGGTCAGCACATAGACGCCGCCGAGCAGCAGCGGCAGGCCGGGGAAGTGGTTGTAGCCGAGCGTCTGGTACAGCGGCTCGCGGAACACCAGCCGTGCCGCGGCGACATGGCCCTGCTCGTCGTGACCGAGCGGGAAGGCCATGATCCGCCCGAACAGCCCGAGCAGCAGCGTTCCCGCGCTCGCCGCTACAGCGGTGCGTCGGACCAACGCGGCCCCGCCGCGCGCCGCGGCGGTGTGCCGCACCGGCGCGGGGTCGATCGCGACGAGCGGCAGCGCGCCCATCGCGCGCGCCTCAGGCCGCTGCGCCGCGGCGCGCGCGCCGCCGCAGCATCGCGCCGACCAGACCGAGTCCGGCGATCATCGTCATCCACGTCGCCGGCTCCGGCACCGCGCCGCCGGTGGCCTGCTGGAAGACGATGTCGTCGAGCTCGAACGAGGTCGGCGAGCTGAAGGTCAGGCGGCGCAGCGTCTCGCCCGCGGCCAGCGCGACGGCGACGCGGCGGTTGCCCGTCGCCGAGGTCTCGCTGCCATAGCCGCGCGTGATCAGGTCGCTGCCCAGCACGCTGAGCACGCCCGCGCTGGTCTCGACGATCAGTTCGTTGGCGCGGTCGATCGAGCCCCAGTAGAAGCTGAAGTCGCCCAGCGCGGCGCCGACAAAGTCGGTGAAGTCGAGCGTCGCCGATCCCGCCACGCCGCCGCCCGGCACCGAGAGGTAGCGCGTCAGGTCGCCCGCGGGCGCATAGCCCTGCTTGGGCTGGAAGCCCTGGAGGATCTGATAGGTGCTCCCCGCGGCGAAGACGATCCCGGCGGGCAGCGCGCCCTCGAAGTCGAGCGTCAGTATGCCGCTGGCGCCCGGGTCGGGGGCGCCGGGCACGCTGCCGACGAGCGTCGCCGCCGCGGCGGGCGTGCCCGCAAGCGCGGCGATGCCGAGAAGAAAGGATGCCGCGAGTGTACGCACCGTTACTGCCCCCATGTTCGTGTCACACGAGTCGTGTCATGTCCCCGCGGCGAGTGTAGCGGGCGGCGGCGCGGCACGGCGGGCGCATCGGGTGTAATACCGGGAGCCGCGGCGCGCGCTCGATCGGGATCGGGTGTCGCTCCTTTGATCCATGTCAAAAGCGGACTGTTCCCCGCGACCGCCGGAATCCCGGGGCGAAGCGGACGAAACGATGGTTCGCGACGTCGTGGCGCCTCGGCCCCGCGCTCGCGGGCGCACGATGGGCCGCAAGTCGAAGCACGGGCTAGGCCAGCGCGACCATCACTCCAGCGCAGCGCGAATCGCCGCGCCCGCGGCGAGCGGCGCGCCGACGAGCAGCACCAGGCTGGTCGCGGCGAGCAGTTGGAGACCGCCGGCCCCGCCGGTCAGCGTTCCCGCGCCGAAGATCAGCAGTGGCACCGCGAGCGGCAGCATCACCAGCCCCGCCACCGCGCCCGCGCCGCGCACCCCCGCGGTGAGCGCCGCGGTCGCCACCGCCAGCGCCGCGAGCCCCGGCGTCCCGAGCGCCAGCCCGGCCAGCACCAGCAGCAGCTGCTCGGCCGAGAGATCGAGCAGAGCCGCCGCCACCAATGTCGCGAGCAGCAGCGGCGGCGCGAACGCCAGCCAATGCGCCGCCACCTTGGCCAGGGCGACCGTCGCCGGCGTCCGGCCGCGGACGACGAGTTGGTCGATTACCCCGGACTCGAGGTCGGGCGCGACCAGCCGCTCGACCGGCAGCAGCGCGGCGAGCAGCGCCGCCGCCCAGATCACCCCGCCGCCGACGCGCGCCAGCAGCGTCGCGTCGGGGCCGATCGCGAAAGGGAACAAGGTCGCGACCAGCAGGAAAAAGCTGATCAGCAAGGTCGCGCCCCCGCCCCCATAATATCGACGCACGTCACGCCAGATCAGCGCGGTCACAGCACCACCTCGACCGCGCCCGGCAGCGCGAGCGGCTGGTGCGTCGTCACCACCGCCGCGCCGCCGGCGCCGCGATGCCCCTCGAGCAGCAGCGCCAGCCGCGATACCGCGGCGGCGTCGAGCCCGCTCGCCGGCTCGTCGAGCAGCCACAGCTCCGCGCCCGAGGCGACCACGCGCGCCAGCGCGGCGCGGCGGCGCTGCCCGGTGGACAGCAGCCGCACCGGCACGTCGGCGAGATCATCGAGCGCCACCGCCGACAACGCAGCGGCGACCCGCGTCTCCGCCGCGGGCACGTCGTCCTGCGCTGCCCAGAAGCGCAGCGCGTCGGCGAGCGCGCGCTCGGGGTCGAGCGCCGCGGCCTCGCCCATCCACGCCACGCGCCCGCCGCACGTCACCGTTCCCGCGGCGGGCGCGAGCAGCCCCGCGAACACGCGTAGCAGCGACGACTTGCCCGCGCCGTTCGGGCCGGTGACCAGCGCCGCCGCGCCGCGTTCCAGCGTCAGCTCGATGCCCTCGGCGAGCAGCCGCCCACCGCGCGCCACCGTCAGCCCGCGCGCCGCCAGCAGCGTCAATCCGCCACCGCCTCTTCCAGCGCGTGCATGTCGTCGTCGCTGAGGCCGAAGTGATGGCCGATCTCGTGGATGGTGACATGCGCGACGAGCTCGTCGAGCCGCACCCCGGTCTCGCACCATTCGGCCAAAATCGCTTGGCGGTAGAGGTGGATGCGGTCGGGCAGCGCGGCGCTGTCGAAGGCGCTCTTCTCGCCGATCGGGCGGCCGTGGTAGATCCCGGTGAGGTCGAGCGGGTGATCGATCTCCAGCGCCGCGAGCGTCTCGGCGTCGGCCTCCTCCTCGACCAGCAGCACCACGTCGCCGAGATGGCGGCGGAAGGCGTCGGGCAGGCGCGCGATCACCGCGCGCGCGTGCGCCTCGATCGCGTCGGCGGAGGGCGCCGCGCCCATCGGCTCTTGCTCGTTCATTCCCCGCGCCATACCGCTCGCGCTCGGGCCGCGGCAAGCGGCGTGGGCGGCGAGAGGAGCGCGACATGGCGGCGATCGAACAACTCAGCGAGGCCGAGCGCGCCGACGCGCTCGATGGCCTGCCCGAGTGGGACTATGACGACGCGCGCGACGCGATCACGCGCACGATCGTCTTCACCGACTTTGCCGAGGCGTTCGGCTTTATGACCCAGGTGGCACTGCTGGCGGAGCGCGCCGACCACCATCCCGAGTGGAGCAACGTCTGGAACCGGGTGGAGATACTGCTGACGACGCACGACGCGGGCGGCCTGTCCGAGCGCGACATCGAGCTGGCGACCGCGATCGACGCGATCTTGGGGGGTTGAGATGAGATCCTCCCCGCTCGCGGGGAGGGGGACCACCGTGCGTTAGCGCGGTGGTGGAGGGGGCTCTCCAGACACGCACAGGCTCGTTTGCGGACGCCCCCCTCCACCACGCGCTTCGCGCGCGGTTCCCCTCCCCGCGAGCGGGGAGGATTTCTTCGTCACCGCATCACCCGCCGCCGCATCGATCGCCGCAGCCGCCCCGGCAGCCAGCGCGCCGCGAAGGCGAGCCGCCGCGCGGTCGGCCCGACCATCGTGTGCAGCCGATCGCCCTGCACCGCCGCCCAGGCCTGCTCCGCCACCACCTCGACCGGGGTGAACTCGAGCCCCGCCGCCACCACCGCCTCGCGCGCGGTGCGGTTCGAGCCCGCGACCGGCGCGGACAGCAACGCGGTGTCGATGAACCCCGGCATCAGCGAGCGCACGCGGATGCCCTCGCGTGCCCACTCGCCGTCGAGCGCCTCGGTCAGCCCGCGCACCGCGAACTTGGTCGCCGAGTACACCGCGAGCCCGGACGAGCCGTAGATCGCCGAGGCCGAGGCGGTGTTGAGCAGGCACGATCCCGGGGTCGCGCGCAGGTACGGGTACGCCAGCCGCGCGCCATAGGCGACGCCGCGGAAGTTGACGTCGATCACGCGGTCGAGCGCCTCGACCCCGATCTCGCCGAACGCGCCCCCCGCCGCCACCCCGGCGTTGTTGAACAGCACGTCGAGCCGCCCGTCGCTGATCGCCGCGAACTCGGCGAGCACATGCTCCCACTCGGCCGGGTCGCGCACGTCCATCTGGTGCGTGCTGGTGCGGTCGCGCGGCAGCAGCGCGGCGGTCGCGGCGAGCCCGCGCTGGTCGATGTCGGCGAGCCCGACGCGCCAGCCCTCGGCGGCGAAGCGCTGCGCCACCGCGCGACCGATCCCCGAGCCGCCGCCGGTGACGAGTATCGCCTTCATCCTGCTCTCCCGCGTCTTGACGCTTGTTAGTCGCGCAGGCTTCCCGCATCGTCGCGCGTGATGCCAGCACAAAAGCTGCCCCTGCCGGCGAGCGGCCCGGCGATCGCGTTCGAGCGCGTCGCCAAGGTCTATGCCGACGGCACCGCGGCGGTGGACGACGTCTCGCTGACCGTCGCGCCGGGTAGCCTGGTGGCGCTGGTCGGCGCGTCGGGCTCGGGCAAGTCGACGCTGCTCAAGACAATCAACCGGCTGGTGGTGCCGAGCGCGGGCCGGGTCACGCTCGACGGCATCGACGTGGCGGAGGGGCCGCCGCCCGCGCTGCGGCGGCGGGTCGGCTATGTCTTCCAGGAGGTCGGGCTGTTCCCGCACCTCAGCGTGGCGGAGAATGTCGCGCTGCCGCTGCGCGTCGCCGGCCGGCGCGACGACGATCGAGTCGCGGCGATGCTCGACCTCGTCGACCTGCCCGCCGCGCTTGCGACGCGGCGGCCAGCCGAACTCTCGGGCGGGCAGCGCCAGCGCGTCGGGGTCGCGCGCGCGCTCGTCACCGGGCCGCGGCTGCTGCTGATGGACGAGCCCTTCGGCGCGCTCGACCCGGTCACGCGCGAGGCACTGATGGAGTCGGTCGCGCGGCTCCACCGCGAGCTCGGGCTGACCACGGTGATGGTCACCCATGACATGGCCGAGGCGCTGCTCGCCGCCGATCGCGTGCTGGTGATGGAGCGCGGCCGCGTCGTCGCCGACGAGACCCCCGCCGCGCTGCTCGCCGGCGCGGGCGGCGAGCGCGCCGCGGCGCTGGTCGCGGTGCCGCGCGCGCAGGCCGAGCGGCTCGCCGCGCTGGCGCGTGAGGGCGGCGCATGAGCGAGGCACTCGCCCGCGTCCCGGCGCTGGCGGCGCAGCACCTGCTGCTGGCGCTCGCGGCGCTGCTGCTCGCGCTCGCGCTGGCGCTGCCGCTCGGGCTGCTCGCGGCGCGGCGGCGCCACCTCGGCGCGGCGGTGCTGGGGTTCGCGAGCCTGGTGCAGACCATCCCCAGCCTCGCGCTGCTCGCGCTCTTCTACCCCGCTTTGCTGTGGCTCTCCGCGCTGGTGGGCGGCGGCATCCCCGCGCTCGGCTTCCTGCCCGCCTTGCTCGCGCTGACGCTCTACGCGCTGCTGCCGATCGTGCGGAACCTCGTGACCGGGCTCGCCGGGATCGACCGCGCGCTGCTGACCGCCGCGGACGGGATCGGCATGACCGCGGCGCAGAAGCTGCGCTGGGTCGAGGCGCCGCTGGTGCTGCCGGTCGCCATGGCGGGGGTGCGCACCGCCGCGGTGTGGACGATCGGCGCGGCGACGCTCTCCACCACGGTGGGCCAGCCGAGCCTGGGTGACCTGATCTTCGCGGGGTTGCAGACCCAGGCCTGGACGCTGGTGGTGGCGGGTTGCGTCGGCGCGGCGGCGCTGGCGCTGGCGGTCGACGCGCTGCTGGGCTTCGCCGAGCGCGCGGCGGGGCGGCGGCAGTGGCGGCGCATGGCGGCGGCGCTGGCGCTGCTGGTCGCCACGGGCGTCGCCGCGAGCGCGCCCTTGTGGCGCGGCGGGAGCGGCGGCGAGCGCGCGGTGGTGGTTGGCGCCAAGAACTTCTCCGAGCAATATATCCTCGCGCGGCTGATCGGCGCGCGGCTGGAGCGGGCGGGATACAGCGTGACCTATCGCGACGGGCTCGGCTCGGCGGTGGCGTTCGGCGCGGTGGCGAGCGGCGCGGTCGACGTCTACGTCGATTACGCCGGCACCTTGTGGACCGGCGCGATGGCACGACGCGACACCCCGCCGCGCGCGCGACTGGTGGCCGAGCTGGCGCGCTGGACCGAGCGGTCGCGCGGCGTCGCTTTGCTGGGCACCCTCGGCTTCGAGAACGCCTACGCCTTCGCGATGCGCGGCGCCGATGCACGCGCGCGCGGGATCGCCTCGCTCGACGACCTGGTCTCGGCGGCGCCGGGGCTGCGGCTCGGCGCCGACCTCGAGTTCCTCGACCGGCCGGAATGGGCCGCGATCCGCGCCGCCTATCCGCTGCGCTTCGCCGCCGCGACGCCGTACAGCCCGACCTTCATGTACCGCGCGCTGGCGAGCGGGCGCGTTGACGTGATCAGCGCTTTCTCCTCGGACGGGCGGATCGCGGCGGAGCATCTCACCGTGCTGAGCGACCCGCGCGGCGCGATCCCCTCCTACGACGCGGTGCTGCTGCTGGCGCCCGCGCGACGCGGCGACGCGCGCTTCCGCGCCGCGCTGGCGCCGCTGGTCGGACGCATACCGGTGGCAGCAATGCGCTCGGCCAATTACCTCGTCGACCGCGACGGCGACAAGAAGTCGCCCGAAGAAGCGGCGGCCTGGCTGGCGACGACGGTCGGGCTGACGAAGTAGCGGCTCCCCTCCCCCTTCAGGGGAGGTATTGGGGGTGGGGCCTTACCGCAAGCGCGCCGCTCGCGATCGTTAGCGCGCCGCCCGCGGAAGCGCCCCATCCCAGCCCTCCCATGTAGGGGAGGGAGCGCGCGCCCGGCCTCAGCGCACCACGCGCGGCAGGATCGAGTCGAGCAGCAGGATCCCCGCCTCGGTCACGCGCAGCCGCTCACCGTCGCGCGCGATCAGCCCCGATAGCGACGCGATCGCGCCGGCGTCGACGATCGCCTCGACCGCGAGCCCCGTCACCCGCGCCACCCGGGTCAGGTCGACGCCCTCGGCCAGCCGCAGCCCCATCAGCAGCGCCTCGCGCGCGCGCGCCTCCGGGGCGAGCGGCTCCTCGCTGACGAGACCGTGGCCGTTGCGCGCGACCGCGCCGAGCCAGTTCTCGGGCTTGCGGTGGCGCTGCGTCGCGCTCGCCTGCCGCCGGCCGTGCGCGCCGGGCCCGACGCCGGCATAGTCGCGGTAGCGCCAGTAAGCGAGATTGTGGCGGCTCTCCGCGCCCGGCCGGGCGTGATTCGACACCTCATAGGCGGGCAGGCCGGCGGCGGCGGTAATCGCGCGCGTTGCCTCGAACAGGTCGGCGGCGGCGTCGCCGTCGGGGATGGTCAGCCGCCCCGCCGCCGCCTCGGTGTGGAAGCGCGTGCCCGGCTCGATCGTGAGCTGATAGAGCGACAGATGCTCGGTGCCGAAGCCCAGCGCCTGCCGAAGCTCGCGCTCCCAGGCGGCGAGCGATTGGTCGGGGCGCGCGTAGATCAGGTCGGTGCTCACCCGCGCGAAGTGGCGCTGCGCGACGTCGAGCGCGCCGAGCGCCTCGGCGACGTCGTGCGCGCGGCCGAGGAAGTGCAGCGCGGCGTCGTCGAGCGCCTGCAGCCCGAGCGAGACGCGGTTCACCCCCGCGGCGGCGAGGTCGGCGAAGCGCGCCGCCTCGACCGAGGAGGGATTGGCCTCGAGCGTCACCTCCAGGTCGGGCAGCGGCGCCCAGGCGGCGGTGGCGGCCTCGATCACCGCGGCGACGGTGGTAGGCGGCATCAGCGAGGGCGTCCCGCCGCCGAAGAAGATCGAGCCGAGCCGCCGCCCCGGCAGCGCCGCCGCCTCATGCGCGAGGTCGGCGAGCAGCGCGTCGCGCCACGCCTCTTGGTCCACCGCGGCGCGGACGTGGCTGTTGAAGTCGCAATAGGGGCATTTCGAGACGCAGAACGGCCAATGGACGTAGAGCGCCAGCGCGGAGTCGGTCATGGCGGCGCCGCTATGCCCTGCCGCGCCGCGCTTGGCCATGGCGCGCGACGCGGCCCGCGCTCACCGTGTCGCGCCGATCGTGTCGAGCGCGTCCAGCGCCGCCGCGTCGAGCACGATCGCTGCCGCGGCGAGGTTCTCGCGCAAGTGCGCCACGGAGGACGTGCCTGGGATCAGCAGGATGTTGGGCGAGCGGTGGAGCAGCCACGCCAGCGCCACCTGCATCGGCGTCGCGCCCAGCCGCGCCGCCACCGCGTCGAGCGCGCCCGACTGGAGCGGGCTGAAGCCGCCGAGCGGGAAGAAGGGGACATAGGCGATGCCGTCGGCCGCAAGCCGGTCGATCAGCGAATCGTCCTCGCGATGCGCGAGATTGTACATGTTCTGCACGCACACCAGCGGCGCGATCGCGCGCGCCTCCTCCACCTGCGCGGCGGTGGCGTTGCTGATCCCGAGATGGCGGATCAGCCCCTCGTCCCGCATCGCTGCCAACGCGCCATAACCCTCGGCGATCGACCCCTCGCTGCGGCCGTGGCTACCGTCGTGGACGCGGAAGTTGACCACCGCGAGCTGCTCCAGCCCGAGGTTGCGCAGATTGTCGTGGACCGCGGCGCGCAGCGCGGCGGGCGACGGCGCCGGGTCCCACGATCCCTCCGGCCCGCGCACCGCGCCCACCTTGGTGACGATCGTCAGATCGTCGGGATAGGGCGCCAGCGCCTCGCGGATCAGCTGGTTGGTGACGTGCGGCCCGTAGAAGTCGCTGGTGTCGATATGGTCGACCCCGGCAGCGACCGCGGCGCGCAGCACCGCCAGTGCGGCGTCGCGGTCGCGCGGCGGGCCGAACACGCCGGGGCCGGCGAGCTGCATCGCGCCATAGCCGAGCCGGCGCACCGCGCGATCGCCGAGCCTGTAGGTCCTGTTACCGTCCATGGTGCGTCTCCTCGTTCGTGAACACGCAGATAAGCGCTTGCGATTGTGCCGATTAGTCGGGAAGATCGGGACGACCCGTGCGGGAAGCCGAACGATGGACGCCGATCTCTCCGACCTCGAGGCCTTCGTCGCGGTGGCGCGCGCGCGCGGCTTCCGCGACGCCGCGCGGGCGACCGGCCGGAGCGCCTCGACGCTGAGCGAGGCGCTGCGCCGGCTCGAGGCGCGCGTCGGTCTGCGGCTGCTCCACCGCACCACGCGCAGCGTCGCGCCCACCGAGGCCGGGGCGCGGCTGCTCGAGCGGCTCGCGCCCGCGCTCGACTCGGTCGCCGCGGCGCTCGGCTCGGTCGACGAGCTGCGCGAGCGACCGACCGGGCTGCTGCGGCTCAACGTGCCGGTGAGCGCGGCCAAGCTCGTGCTGCCATCGATCCTGCCCGGCTTCCTCGCCGCCTTCCCCGACATCCGCGTCGAGATCGATGCCGAGGACTCCTTCGTCGACATCCTCGCCTCGGGCGCGGACGCCGGCATCCGCTACGACGAGCGGCTCGAGCAGGACATGATCGCGGTGCCGATCGGGCCGCGCGTGCAGCGCTTCGCCGCCGCGGCCGCGCCCGCCTATCTCGACCGCCGCGGCCGCCCCGCGCACCCGCGCGCGCTGCTCGACCACGACTGTCTGGTCGGCCGCTTCTCGAGCGGCGCGCTGGCGAGCCCATGGGAGTTCGAGCGCGACGAAGAGGCGGTGCGGATCGAACCGCGCGCGCGGCTGATCGCGCGGGTGGCGGGCGCCGCCGACCTGCTCGTCGACGCCGCCACGGGCGGTGGCGGCATCGTGTACCTCTTCGAAGAGTGGCTCGCCCCCGCGCTCGCCGCCGGCTTGCTCGTGCCGGTACTGGCCGAGTGGTGGCCGAGCTTCCCCGGCCCGTTCCTCTATTACTCGAGCCGCCGCCTGGTCCCGCCGCCGCTGCGCGCCTTCATCGACCATGTCCGCGCGCTCGGCTGAGTCGGATTCGCCGCGATCCTTGCCCGATCGTCGCGGCGGTAACGGCTGCGGCTTGCGGCGGCCGGCGCGTACGATCACGGAGAAGCGATGACCCACGGCGAGCCGCTCGCACGCGCGATCGCGCGCCACCTGCCGGCGGACGGCACCGTCAGCACCGCGCTCCCCGGCGTCACGCTGATCCGCGCCTCGACGCCGACGCTGCCGATGCCGGTGGTCTATGAACCGACGGTCTGCTTCGTCGCGCAGGGTCGCAAGCGCGCGCTGCTCGGCACCGCGGTCTACGACTATGATCCGGCGCACCACCTGATCGCTTCGGTCGGCCTGCCCGTGGTCGGCGCGGTGACCGCGGCGTCCCGGGAGGCGCCTTACCTAAGCCTCCAGCTCGACCTCGACGCGCGCGAGCTCGCCGAGCTGGCGCTCGATCACCCGGTCCCCGCGCGCGGCGACGCGGGCGCGCCGCCCGGACTGACGCTCGGCACCACCGCGCCCGCGCTGCTCGACGCTGCGACCCGACTGGTCGCGCTGCTCGACACGCCCGCCGACGCGGCCGCGCTGGCACCGCTGGTGCGGCGCGAGATCCACTATCGCCTGCTCGCCGCGCCCGAGGGAGCGGCGCTGCGCCAGCTCGCGCGCGCCGACACGCGGCTGAGCCAGATCGGCCGCGCCATAAGGTGGATCCGCGACCATTATCGCGAGCGCTGCCCAGTCGACGAGGCGGCCGCGGTGGCGGCGCTCAGCCGCTCGGCCTTTCACCACCATTTCAAGGCGGTGACCGGACTGAGCCCGCTCGCCTTCCGCACCCGGCTGCGCTTGCAGGAAGCGCGACGGCTGATGCTGAGCGAGGCGATCGAGGCGGCGAGCGCGGGCTATCGCGTGGGTTACGAGAGCCCGTCGCAGTTCAGCCGCGATTATGCGAGGCTGTTCGGGGCGCCCCCCGCCGCCGACGCCGGGCGGCTGCGCGCCGCCGCGGCCGGGTGAGCATGTCGACGCCGCGGCCGGGTGAGCGCGCGGCGGGCGCGGCTCAGCGCCGCGTCGCCACCGGGTGCGTGCCGAAGATCAGCTGCTGCGCCATCGGCCGCCCGATGAAGCGCTCGGGAAAGATCGGCGCGGGCCGGCTCGCCGCGTCGAGCCTGGCGAGCTGGTCGTCGTCGAGCACCACCGCCAGCGCGCCGAGATTGTCCTCGGCCTGCGCCAGCGTCCGCGCGCCCATCACCGGCGCGGTCACCGCGGGGTGGCGCAGCGTCCAGGCGAGCGCGACCTGCGAGCGCGACGCCCCGGCCTCCGCCGCCACCGCGCCGACCACCTCGGCGATCGCGAGCGAGCGCTCGTTGAGGTGGCCGGTCGAGGCGATCACGCCCTTGCGCGTCGCGGCGACATCGGCGTCATTCTCGTCGGAGAGGTCGGCGCGCGTGTACTTGCCGGTGAGGATGCCGCCACCCAGCGGCGACCAGGGCAGCACGCCGAGCCCCAGCGCCTGCGCCATCGGCATCAGCTCGTGCTCGACGGTGCGCTCGACCAGGCTGTACTCGATCTGCAGCGCCACCAGCGGCGACCAGCCGCGCAGGTCGGCGATCGTCTGCAGCTGTGCCGCGCGCCACGCCGGCGTGTTGCACAGGCCGACATAGACCAGCTTGCCCGCGCGGACGAGATCGTCGAGCGCGCGCAGCACCTCGTCGGGCCCGGTCGTGAAGTCCCAGGCGTGGAGGTAGAGCAGGTCGATCCGGTCGGTGTCGAGCTGGCGCAGGCTGGCCTCGACCGAGCGCACCAGGTTGAGCCGGTGGTTGCCGCCCGAGTTCGGGTTCGCCGGATCACGCGCCATGGTGAACTTGGTGGCGAGCACCGCGCGCTCGCGCCGGCCGCGCAGGAAGCGGCCGAGCAGCCGCTCCGACTCGCCGTTGGTATAGTTCACCGCGGTGTCGATCAGGTTGCCGCCGCGGTCGAGGTAGAGGTCGAGGATGCGGCGCGCCTCCGCCTCCTCGGCGCCCCAGCCCCAGTCGGCGCCGAAGGTCATGGTGCCGAGCGCGAGCGGCGAGACGCGCAGGCCGGAGCGGCCGAGCAGGCGATAGTCGGTGAGCGCGATGGGGGGTGTCATGGATCGTGGCTCCGTGTCGGGTTCGCGCCCGAGATGGCGTGGCCGACGCGGCGACGGTAACCGCTTCGTCCGCGAGGCTTGCCCGATCGTCCGCAGGCCGCGCCTGTTCGAATTTCTCGAACGGATAGCGCGACCTTATCGCGCTCCCCCGACTCGGTTCGCTGGCGTAACTCTCTGATCGCCGGACGCCTTCCGGCGACAGTCACGAGACAGGGAGCGAGCCATGCCGACGATCACCACGCAGGACGGGACCGAGATCTTCTTCAAGGACTGGGGCGCCAAGGACGCGCAGCCGATCATGTTCCACCACGGCTGGCCGCTGTCGTCGGACGACTGGGACAATCAGATGCTGTTCTTCCTGGCGCAGGGCTATCGCGTGATCGCGCACGATCGTCGCGGCCACGGCCGCTCGGCGCAGGTCGATCACGGCCATGACATGGCCACCTATGCCGCCGACGCCGCCGCCGTGGCCGAGCACCTCGACCTGCGTAACGCGATCCACATCGGCCACTCGACCGGGGGCGGCGAGGTCGCCGCCTATGTCGCGCGCCACGGTCTGCCGCAGGGCCGCGTCGCCAAGGCGGTGCTGGTCAGCGCGGTGCCGCCGATCATGGTCAAGACCGAGCGTTACCCCGGCGGGCTGCCGATCGAGGTGTTCGACGGGCTGCGCGCCGCGCTCGCCGCCGACCGCGCCTCCTTCTACCGCGACCTGCCCGCCGGCCCCTTCTACGGCTTCAACCGCGACGGCGCCGAGGTGAAGCCCGCGGTGGTCGACAATTGGTGGCGGCAGGGGATGACGGGCAGCGCCCAGGCGCATTACGAGGGCATCAAGGCCTTCTCCGAGACCGACCAGACCGACGACCTGCGCGCGATCACGGTGCCGACCTTGGTGCTGCACGGCGACGACGACCAGATCGTGCCCTATCAGAACGCCGGCGTGCTCTCGGCCGAGCTGCTGCCGAACGCGACGCTCAAGATCTATCCCGGCTATTCGCACGGCATGCTGACCGTGAACCACGAGGTGCTCAACGCCGACCTGCTCGCGTTCGTGCGGGGATGATCGTTCCGGTACGCTCCTCTTCAGGGAGCGTACCGGCGAGGTGCAGCGACGACGCGCCGGCGGGATGAACCATACCCGCCGGCGACCCCGCGCGAACAGGTCGGCATGGCGCGACGGCGCGGTGCGACACCGTCGCGGCGCCGTCACGCAAATCGCTATACCGGGTCGGTCCGATCACAGCGCAGGAGACCGACCGTGCCGATCTCGACCTACCGCCCTCGCCTGCGCGACCTGCGCCCGCTGGTGCCCGGCGCCGTCGCCACGCCGCCCGCGCCGACGCTCGCCCCCGCGCCGGCGCGCACCACCCCGGCGAGCGACTTCGCCGGCCGCGCCGGCTACGACCCCGCGCACCTGCCCGACTTCGCGGTGGCGCTGCCCTCCACCGCCGGCGTGCGCAGCGACGTGCGCGCGGTACCCGGGCGCGACGACGGCCGGCTCGATTACACGCACTTCTCGCTCGTCCTCTCCGCCAGCCGGCGTCTCGCGCTGTTCACTGCCGCCAACCTCGACGGCGCGCAGAGCGTGTCGGTGCCGCGCGGCGGCGATCCCTGGGCGCTCGACGGGCGCCTCCCCGCCGAGGCGCAGGTCGGCGAGGAGCTGTACGCCGACAACGACTTCGACCGCGGCCACCTGGTACGGCGCGAGGATCCCAACTGGGGCACCGACGCCGCCACCGCCAACCGCGACACCTTCCACTTCACCAACTGCGCGCCACAGCTCTCCGCCTACAACCAGCAGACCTGGCTCGGGCTGGAGGATCTGGTGCTGGGCAACACGCGGCGCCAGCGCGAGCGCGCCAGCGTCTTCACCGGGCCGGTGTTCCGCGCCGACGACCCGGTCTATCGCGGCGTCGCCATCCCCTTGGCCTATTGGAAGGTGATCGCCTTCGTCCACGACGACGGCACGCCGTCCGCGACCGCCTATATGATCGACCATGACGTCGATCTCGGTCGCGTCGAGCTGATCTTCGGGCCGTACAAGACCTATCAGCGCTCGGTCGCCGCGGTGGAGCGCGCCACCGGGCTCGACTTCGGCGCGCTCGCGCTGCGCGACGGCTTCTCCAACGAGGAAGCCGCGACCGGCGCGCGGGTCGAGCGCGTGATCCGGGTCGCCGCCGACGTGCTGGTGTGACGCGCCGCCCGACCTCGCGTGCGCCGCGCCTATAATGAGCGCTGATGCCACGAGGGACGGGGTGATGACATGGGGGACGTAGCGCGGCTGGCGGAACGGTTCGCGGCGGCGCACCGGGGCGAGCCGCTCGATTACTCGGTCGACAGCCTGGCGGTGGTCGATCGCCTGCTCGACGCGCGGCGGCAGGCGAAGGGCAAGGCGGCGAGCGTCGCCGCCGAAGCGGGCTGCTATGTCGGCGAGGTGATCCGCCGCCAACTCGGCGGCCGCTGGCGCGACACGCCCGCGGCGCCGGTCAGGCGCGGCTTCCTCGGCCTGTTCGGCGGCGGCCGCCCCGTGTTCGCGCCGGTGCTCGATCTCGGCGTGATCACCGTCTCGCCGGTCGAGAAGGTCCGCGCGCGGCTGCGCGGCCCCAGCGAGGACACGATCGAGATCTATTACGAGGCGGTGGAGCGCACCATCATCCCGCGCGTGGAGGATCTGGCCTAGGACGCGCGCCGGTGGCGACTCCGCCCGCGCGCTGAGGAGAGGCTGGGCCTGTCGAAGCCTCGTCTCGAAGCGCGATCCGGGCCGCGCCCCCCTCAGCCGAACGGCCGCTCGAGCGACTCCTGCGGCGGCGTGAACCAGGCCGCGCCGTCGGCGGTGACGCGGAAATGATCCTCCAGCCGCACGCCGTAGCGCTCGGGCACCACGATCATCGGCTCGTTGGAAAAGCACATGCCCGGCTCCAGCGGGGTGCGGTCGCCGCGCACGAGATAGGCGGGTTCGTGGATCGAGAGGCCGATGCCGTGCCCGGTGCGGTGCGGCAGGCCCGGCAGCCGATAGCCCGGCCCGAGCCCGGCGCGCTCCAGCACCGTCCGCGCCGCGGCGTCCACCGCCTCGCACGTCACTCCCGGCCGCACCGCGGCGAAGGCGGCGGCCTGCGCCTCGCGCTCCACCGCGAAGGTCTCGTACACCTCGGGCGCGACTCGGCCGAAGGCGTAGGTGCGCGTGATGTCGGAATGGTAGCCGTGGACGCGGCAGCCGGTGTCGACCAGCACCAACTGGTCCTCCTCGAGCAGCTGGTCGCCCGGCAGGCCGTGCGGATAGGCGGTCGCCGCGCCGAACTGCACCGCGCAGAAGAAGGAGCCGCCCCCGCCGATCGCCTGGTGCGCCGAGTCGATGAAGCGCTTGACCGCGCTCGCCGCGATGCCGGGGCGCAGGATCGCGGCGGCGCGGCGCTGTACCTCCAGCGTCATCGCCTTGGCGGCGGCGAGGCAGGCGAGCTCGGCGGCGGACTTGACCATGCGGCAGCGGTCGATCACGGCCGCGCCGTCGCTCACCGCCAGCCCGACGCCGCGCAGCCGCTCGCCCCAGCCGAACGGCAGCAGTGGGTCGAGCGCGAGCCGCGCCCCCGGCGCGAGCGCGCGCGCCACCAGTGCGATCGGATCCTCGTCCTCCTCCCACAGCGCTGTCTCGGCCGGGATCGCCAGCTCGGCGGCGAGCGAGCCCTGCTCGAACGCGGGACAGATCATCAGCGGGTCGCCGCTGACCGGCAGCAGCAGCGCCACCATCCGCTCGCTCGCGCCCCAGCCTACCCCGGTGAAGTAGCGCAGGCTCGCGCCCGCACCGACCAGCAGCGCGTCGAGTCCGAGCGCCCCCGCCAGCGCGCGCGCGCGCGCCAGCCGGGCGAGATGCTCGGTCGCGGCGATCGGCGGCACCGCCGGGGCCGGGCGGATCGCGGCGAGCTCGGTGGCGGGGTCGGAGGTGCCGATGGTCATGCGAGCGTCCCGAAGCGGCGGAGATCGTAGGGCGCGAGATCGATCGCGGGCGCCGCGCCCGCGATCGTGTCCGCCAGCAGCTCGGCGGTGACCGGCGCGAGCGTCAGCCCGAGATGCTGGTGGCCGAAGGAATAGTACAGGTTGGCGGCACGGGTCGAGCGGCCGATCGCGGGGAGATAATCGGGCAGGGTCGGGCGTGCGCCCATCCAGCGCTCGAACGGCGCGGCGAGCGGCAGCCCGAGCGCCGCGGCATGCGCCTCGAGCCGCTGCCACTTGCGCGGGTCGGGCGGCGCGTCGGCGCGCCCGAACTCGACGAACCCGGCGAGCTGGACTCGATCGGCGTAGCGCGTGGCGATGATCGAGCAGTCCTCGAAGACGAGCGGCGGCAGGTCGGCGGGCCAACCGTGGGCGGCGGCGCGGACGTGATAGCCGCGCTCGGCGATCAGCGGCGCGCGCTCGCCCGCCGCTGCCATCAGGGCGCGCGACCCCACCCCCGCCGCGACGACCACGTGATCGGCGGGATGGCCGGGCACCGCCACCCGATCGCCGGTACGCTCGAGCGTTGCCGTGCCGGTCGCACGCCGAACGCCGGCGGCGTCGAGCGCGGCGTCGAACGCGACGGCGAGCCGGTCGAGGTCGCTCACCTGCCCGCTGCCGGCGAAGCGGATGGCGTCCGCCACGCCCGGCGCGAGCGCGCGCACGCGCGCCAGCGTCGCGGCGTCGAGTGCGTGAACCGTCGCGGTGCCGGTGTCTGCCGCCTGCCAGGCCGCGAGGCCGCGCGCCGCGCTGGCGTCGCTCTCCCAGGCGACGAGATGACCGTCCGCGCGCACCAGCGCAGGGTCGCCCAGCGCGCCGGCGAGCCGCTGCCACGCCGGCAACGCCTCGGCGAGCAGCGCGCCCAATGCGGCGCGCCCGCGACGGTATCGCGCCGGTCGCGACGCCCAGGTCAGCCGCAGCGCGAAGGGCAGCCAGTCGCGCGCCTGCGCGGGCGGCAGGCTGAGCGACCCGCCGCGCCAGAACAATCGCCGCGGCACGCCGCGCAGCGTGGCGGGCGAGGCGAGCGGCTCGACCTGTTCGGTAGCGATATGGCCGGCGTTGCCCCAGGATGCGGCGGGCGCGGCAGCGCGCTGATCCAGCAGCGTCACCGCCGCGCCGCGATGCGCCAGCGCGAGCGCCAGCGTGCGCCCGACCACGCCGCCGCCGACGATCAGGATGCGTATCACCGGGTCATCCACACCGCTTCTCATCATCCACCCTATCGTATACGATGGCTCGTCACAAGTAGCTGGATTCACTCAACCGGCCTTGTTGATTGATCGTTAACTACGCATCTGGGATTATACGCCGATCGCGCACGTCCCCTGTGCCGCTCCGAGGACCGTCATGCCCGTTAGCATCATCGCCCGCACCCTGTCCGATCGCGTGTTTGAGATCGTGCGCGAGCGCATCGTCACCGGCGAGCTGCGCGGTAACATGCCGATCCGCCAGGACGCGCTCGCCAGCGAGCTGGGCGTCAGCAAGATCCCGCTGCGCGAGGCACTGGCGCGGCTCGAGCAGGAGGGACTGCTGACGAGCCAGGCCAATCGCGGCTATTCGGTGCAGCCGATGTCGGCGGCGCAGGCGGACGAGATATTCGCGCTGCGCCTCTCGATCGAGCCGGCGGCCTCGGCGAGCGCGGCGCTGGCGGCGGACGAGGCCGGGCGGCAGGGCGCACTGGCGGCGTTCCACGCGCTCGACGAGGCGGCGTCGAGCAACCTCGCCGAGGTGGCAGTGCGCAACCGCGTCTTCCACATCGCGCTGGTGCGCCCCGCCGGGCGGCGGCTGACCACCTCGCTGGTCGAGCGGCTCGGTATCCTGGCGGAGCGCTACACCGTCGCGCATCTCGCCCCCGCGGGCCGCGACGCGCGCGCGCACGTCGAGCATCAGGGGCTGATCGACAGCTGGATGGCGCGCGACGCCGCAGCGCACGAGCGGCTGCTCCACGATCATATCGCCGGAACGCTCGCCGACCTGCGCGCCCAGTTCGCGGCGGGTGCGGTCGCCGCTTAGAAGGTTCATACGCAGCGTAGGCTCGCCAGCGTCGCGCGCACCGCCTCCACCAGCGGGGTGTGCGGTTCCCGGCCCACCGTCGCCACCAGCCGGGCGTTGTCGAGTCGCAGCGGGCGCTGCCACAGATAGCGCATCTCCATCAGCTCGCGCGGCGTCTCCGCCACCAGTGCGGCGAGGCGCAGCTGCCACCACGGCAGCCGGCGGATCGGCACCGCGGGGTCGCCGAGCACGCGCACGATCGCCTCGACCATCTCTCGCCCGTCGGCGTCCCACTGGCCGTCCATATGGTAGCGCGCGAAGGCGGGCAGGTCGGCGCGATCGAGCAGTTGCGCGATCGTCTCGGCCACGTCGGGCAGATAGGCCCAAGCATGCCCGACCCCGCGCCGCCCGGGCTGGCGCACCACGCGCGGGCGCGCGCCGGGGGTCACCAGCCCCTGCGCGAACCAGTTGTTCGCCGCGCCCGGGCCGAAGAAGTCGCCCGCGCGCACGATCAGCACGGGCGCCGCGCCGCGCGCCGCCAGCGCCTCGAGGCGTCGCTCGAGCTCGACCCGGATCGCGCCCTTGCGCGTGACCGGCCGCTGGAGCGCGTCCTCCGCGACCAGCGGGAAGGCGTCGGGACCGTAATTGTAGACCGTGCCGGGCAGCACCACGCGGGCGCCGGTCGCGCGCGCCGCGGCGATCGTGCTGTCGAGCATCGGCAGCACCTGGCCGGCCCAGTCGCGATAGCCCGGCGGGTTGACCGCGTGGACGATCGCCGACGCGCCCACCGCGGCAGCGGCGACCGCGGCGGCGTCACGCGCGTCGCCGCGGAACGGCTCGCAGCGCGGGTCCAGCCGCGCCGCGTCGCCGCGCACCAGCGCGCGGACGCGCCAGCCGCGGTCGAGCAGCCGTCGCGCGGTGGCGCCGCCGATGCCGCCGGTAGCGCCGAGGATCAGGGCCAGTCGCTCGTTCATCACTATGCTCCTTGTTCGTGATGGGCAGAGGATGGCGATCGTCCGGTTCATCGAAAATTGCCGATTACCGGTGGTCTGCTATACGCGAATGAATGAACGACGAGCCGAGCTGGGACGTCTATCGCAGCTTCGCCGCGGTGCTGCGGGAGCACTCGCTGTCGGCCGCGGCACGCGCGCTGGGGCTAACGCAGCCGAGCGTCGCGCGCCACGTCGCCGCGCTGGAGCAGGCGGTGGGCGGCGCGCTGTTCGTGCGCTCGCCGCGCGGCCTGTCGCCGACCGATCGCGCGCTGTCGCTGCGCCCGCACGCCGAGGCGCTTGTCGCCGCCGCGACCGCGCTGCGCCGCGCCGGGACAGGATCGCCCGACGCGCCCGAGGGCGTGGTGCGGGTCAGCGCGAGCCAGGCGGTGGGCGTGTGGCACCTGCCGCCGATCCTCGCCGCGCTGCGCCGCGCCTACCCGCGGCTCGCGGTCGAGCTGTCGCTGAGCGACTCGGTCGACGATCTGCTCCAGCGCCACGCCGACGTCGCGGTGCGGATGGTCGAGCCGGCGCAGCAGGCGCTGGTGGCGCGGCGAGTCGGCGCGGTGCGGCTCGGCTTGCACGCGCACCGCGACTATCTCGCGCGACGCGGCACGCCCGCGACCGCCGCGGACCTGCGCGACCATGACCTGATCGGCCCCGACACCGAGACCGCCTTCACCCGCGCTGCGGCGGCGCGCTGGCTGCCGGGGCTCGACCGCGCCGCCTTCGCGCTACGCACCGACAGCGATGCCGCGCACGTCGCGGCGATCGCGGCGGGGTTCGGCATCGGCATCTGCCAGACCGCGGTGGCGCGGCGCGATCCGGCGCTGGTGCGCGTGCTGCCTCAGGCGCTCGACGTCGCGCTGCCGCTGTGGATCGTGATGCACGAGGACCTGCGCGGCGGGGCGCGCTATCGCGCCGTGTTCGACGCGCTGGCGGACGGGCTGGCGCAGGTCGTTGCGGCCGATCGGGCGATCACTGCGCCGGGATGAAGTAGGGCGTGTGATGTTCCCAGCTCTTGAAATCGGCGCAGCCAGTAAGCGCGCCGTTTCCCGGATCGTCGGTGTTGAAATGTGGCAGCGCCTTGCCGCCCGCGGTGCGCTGGGTGAGCAGCAGCGCATACCAGGCGGAGCAGGCCTGCGGCGTGACATTGCCGTCGGCGCTGCTGAGGTTGCAGATGGCCGTGATGGCGATGCCTCTGCCGTTCGACACGCCCGTGTAGACATAGCCGTTGCCGCCGACGCCGAGATAGGCGTGCGGATCCGCGTCGCAGTAGAAGCTGGCGGCGCGCGCCGCCGGCGCGGCGACGTTCAGGACGACGAGCGCTAGCGCCGCTGCGATGGTCCGGGCCTCACGTATCGGCGTCCAGCGGGATGATCGTAAGGCCGTTGAGCGGCACGACCACCACGCCGGTCGGCCTCATCACGGCGGCACCGTCGCCGGTGTCGTCACCGGCGCGGTTCGCACCGGTCACTGTATAATTCGTACGGTTGCCGGCGGGATCATATTGGATCTTGGTCGTCACTGTCGCGCCGTCGGTGGAGACGTCGCTCTGCACCAGCCGCCCGAGCGCGTCATAGGTATAGGTGGTGACGTTCGCCGGCGGGGAGATGGGTGGTGCCGGGGAACTCACTGGGGCCGGGAGCTTCTGAGTGTCGTCTGGGTTTCCGAAGTGCCATTTTCCGCCATCCGGTGCCCTTGGGGAAGGCGCTCTGGCCGGTTCCTGTGAGGGCTGCTGGCCCGCCACGGGCGCCGCGACCGCGAACAAAAGAAGCAGAAGTAGTTGCACGTGAGACTCCGACGGCAGCGTCACCGTCTTCATTGTAGAGCAGCCACGAAGTGAACGTCGGCATCCTCGACTTCGGTGACCCGCTATGTCGATCCTTGCTCGTCGTCGCGCGATGCGGCCCAAAAAGGGGAGCGAAGACCCGCGCTGCCCGCACACCTCCTATGATGAATTGATCATAGGAGATCGCGCGATGTCCGACGCAGCCGTTCGTCTGATCCGCCACCGGGCCTTCCTGATGGGGCCGGCGTGCTGCGCTCTCGCGCTCGCGGTCGTCACTGCGAATCCCGCGGCGGCGGACAACAGCTACAATACGAACAGCAGCGGGCAACTCAGTGAGGTGCTGACCTACACAAGTGACACGACGATCCTGTTCGCCTTCCCTAACATGCCCAAGGTCCCGAACTGCACGGGCAGATATTTCGTCATCCCCGCCGACCAGGGGCTCGCGCGCGAGCAGGAACTCAGCCGCCTGCTGACCGCCTATACGACGCACGAGTTCGTCAACATCGGCTTCGACGGCCAGACCTGCGGCCCGAATGGCTACATCCTGGTCTACCGCGTCGGCTGAGAACCCGCCGCGCGCCCTTTCCCTCGCCCCCTCAGCGGAGTAGGAGCGGCGGGCGATGACCACTGCCGCTCCCCTCCTGCCCCCGGCCGATTGGCGCGACTTCCTCGCGCTGACCAAGCCGCGCGTGATGACGCTCGTCGTTTTCACCGGCCTGTGCGGGATGCTCGCGGCGCCGGTCGCGGTCGATCCGGTGCTGGGCTTCACCGCGATCCTGTGCATCGCGCTCGGCGCGGGCGCGGCGGGGGCGCTCAACCAATGGTACGAGGCCGATCTCGACGCGGTGATGAAGCGCACCGCGGCGCGCCCGCTGCCGGCGGGGCGGATGGAGCGCCAATCCGCGTTGCACTTCGGCGTCGGGCTCGGCGCCTTCTCGGTGATCCTGATGGGGCTGGCGGTCAATCTCGCCGCGGCGGCGATCCTGGCGGTCTCGATCCTGTTCTACGTGCTGATCTACACCGTGTGGCTGAAGCGGCGCACGCCGCAGAACATCGTGATCGGCGGCGCCGCGGGCGCCTTCCCGCCGCTGATCGGCTGGGCCGCGGCGACGGGCGAGGTCGCGCTGCTGCCGCTGCTGCTGTTCGCGCTCGTGTTCCTGTGGACGCCGCCGCACTTCTGGGCGCTCGCGCTGTTCGTGAAGACCGATTACGCCAACGCGGGCGTGCCGATGCTCCCCGTGGTGGCGGGCGAGCGCGTGACGCGGCGCCAGATCGGTCTGTACACGATCCCGATGGCGCTGGTGGCCCTGGCGCCCTGGCCGCTCGGGCTGGCCGGGCCCGTCTACGGCGTGGTCGCGACCGCGATGACCGCGGTTTTCGCGCTGCTCGCGGCGCTGGTCGCCGCCGGGCGGACCAGCGCGGTGAAGCCGATGCGCCACGAGAAGCAACTGTTCGGCTTCTCGATCCTGTACCTGTTCGTCGTGTTCGGAGCGCTCGTGGTGGATCGGTGGGTGGCATGACGCCGGAGGAACAGAAGCTCGTCCAGCAGCGGCAGAAGGCGCGCGCGATCGTGGTGGCGCTGCTGCTCGCCGCCTTCGTGGTGCTGATCTTCTTCATCACGATCGCCAAGATCCACCAGGGCATGGGGCATTGAGCGTGCCGCGGTCATTCCTGGGGCTCTCGCGCACCGGCCGCACCGCGCTGCTGGCGGTGCTTGGCATCTGCTTCATGACCGGGCTCGCCTTCGCCAGCGTGCCACTCTACCGCCTGTTCTGCCAGGCGACCGGGCTCAACGGCACCACCGGCCGCGCCGAGCGCGCGCCCGGCGGGGTGCACCGCTCGATCACGATCGCCTTCGACGCCAACACCAGCCCCAAGCTGCCGTGGCGCTTCCAGCCTGAGCGCGAGCAGGAGGTGGTGGAGATCGGCGCGCGCGACATGGCCTTCTTCGCCGCCACCAGCCGCGCCGCGCAGGAGACCACCGGCACCGCGACCTACAACGTCACCCCCGCGATCGCCGGCAAATATTTCACCAAGATCCAGTGCTTCTGCTTCACGCAGCAGACGCTGAAGGCGGGCGAATCGCAGCGCATGCCGGTGATCTTCTACGTCGATCCCGCGATCCTCACCGATCCGGACACCAAGGACGTGCAGACGATCACGCTCTCCTACACATTTTACCCGGTGGATTCCGCCGGACGAGCGGGCTAGACGAGAGCCGATAAGCGTAACGGGGAGAGCCGCGCATGGCGGGTGCCAAGAACCACGAGTACCACATCCTGCCGCCCAGCCCCTGGCCGCTGCTCAGCTCGATGGCGGCGCTGGTGCTGGCGACCGGCGGTATCATGTACATGCATTCGGCGACGGCCGGCGGCTGGGTCTTCCTGATCGGCCTCGCCGCGGTGCTGTTCTGCATGTACGGCTGGTGGCACCAGGTGATCCGCGAGGCGCATGCCGGCGACCACACGCCAGTGGTGCAACTCCATTTCCGCTACGGCATGATCCTGTTCATCGCCTCCGAGGTGATGTTCTTCGTCGGCTGGTTCTGGGCCTTCTTCGACTTCTCGCTGTTCCCGACCGCGATGTCCTTCGTCGACGGCCAGGTGGAGCGCGCCGCCGAGGGCGCCGCGGCGATCGCCGCCCAATGGCCGCCCAAGGGGCTGGAGGTGATCAATCCCTTCGAGTTCCCGCTGCTCAACACGCTGATCCTGCTGTGCTCGGGCACCACGGTGACGTGGGCGCACCACGCGCTGATCCACGACCAGCGCGGCGGCGAGAAGCGCGGCTTCTGGGGCCTGCTCGGCGTGGGCGACCGCGACGGCGTGCTCAAGGGCTTGTGGCTGACGGTGGTGCTCGGCGTGCTGTTCAGCAGCATCCAGGCCTATGAGTACATGCACGCGCCGTTCCCGTTCAAGGGCATCAACTACGGCGCCGCGTTCTTCATGGCGACCGGCTTCCACGGCTTCCACGTCCTGGTCGGCACGATCTTCCTGATCGTCAACCTGATCCGCGCCTACAACGGCGCCTTCACGCCGCGGCAGCATTTCGGCTTCGAGGCGGCGGCCTGGTACTGGCATTTCGTCGACGTGGTGTGGCTGTTCCTGTTCGTCACCATCTACGTCTGGGGTGGCTGGGGCGCGCCGGTCCACGCGGGCTGAGGCATATGTCGAGCGAGGAGCGGATCGCGCCGCGCCCGCTCGACGTCGGGCTGAAGGGCCTCTGCCCGCGCTGCGGCGCGCCGACATTGTTCGCGGGCCTGTTGCGCTTCGCCGAGCGGTGCGGCGCCTGCGGGCTTCGCCTCGCCGACTTCAACGTCGGTGACGGCCCCGCCGCTTTCCTCACCCTGATCTGGGGCACGATCGTGGTCGCGCTGGCAATCACGCTCGAGCTCTCGTTCGGTCCGCCGTGGTGGGTCCATGCGCTGCTGTGGGTGCCGCTGACGCTCGCGGGCGTGATCGGCTCGCTGCGGCTGGCGAAGGGCTGGCTGATCGCGGCCGAGTATCGCAACGCCGCGCGCGAGGGGCGCGTGGCGGAATGAGGCGGGTGCCGCTCGTGCCGACGCTGCTGGTCGCGCTCGCCGCGGCGGCGATGGTGGCGCTGGGGCTGTGGCAGCTGCTCGAGCGCAAGCCGCAGAAGGAGGCGCTGCTGGCGCAGCTCGCCGCCAACCCGCGCCTGCCACCGGTCGCCTTCCCGCGCTTCCCCGACGAGACGCTGCTGTTTCGCCGGGCGAGCGCCTTCTGCCTCCAGCCGGTCGGGTTAGAGCGCGCGGGGGCGGGCGCGGCGGGGTTCCGCGTGATCGCGATGTGCCGAACCGGGGCGGAGGGGCCGGGATTGCGCGTGCAGATCGGCACGACGCGGGACGTCAAGACCAAGCCGGCGTGGCGCGGCGGCGAGGTGCGCGGCTGGATCGCGCACGCGCCCGACGCGCGCCCGCTGATCGCGACGGTGATGGCACCGCGCGCGCGCGAGCTGATGCTGGTGAGCGACCGCCCCGCGGCGGGTCTGGCGGCGAACGCGCCGCCCGATCCCGCGAGCGTGCCCAACAACCACCTCGCCTATGCGGTGCAGTGGTTCCTGTTCGCGGGGGTCGCCGTCGTGGTCTACGTCGTCGCGCTGCGGCGGCGGGGGGACGGGCGGACGAACCCTCAAGATCCTCCCCGCTAGCGGGGAGGGCGACCGCCGCGAAGCGGTGGTGGAGGGGGCTCTCCATGACCGCTGCACCATGGGGAGAGCCCCCTCCACCACCGCGCTAGCGCGCGGCGGTCCCCCCTTTCCGGGGAGGAGTTGACTCACCTCACCCGCTCAGATCCCCGCCCACCAGTCGTAGTCGACATTGTCTTCCCAATAGCCGCCGCGCCCCTTGCCGACGCCGGCGAGTGACTCCACCGCGGTGACGCGCATCAGATATTTGGCCTGCTTGTACCCCAGCTGGCGCTCCACCCGCAGCCGCAGCGGCGCGCCATGGCCGACGTCGAGGAAGCGGTCGTTCATCGCCCAGGCCAGGATCGTCTGCGGGTGGAAGGCGTCCACCAGGTCGATCGATTCATAATAGGGCGCCCCGCCGTAATAGTCCGCGCAGGTGAACACGACGTAGCGCGCGCGGTCGCTCAGCCCCGCGGCGCGTAGCACGTCGGCGAGCCGCGGCCCCTGCCATTTGCCGATCGCGCTCCACCCCTCGACGCAGTCGTGCCGCGTGATCTGCGCGCGCTGCGGGAAGGCGCCGAGGTCGCTCAGCGACAAAGCGAGCGGCCGCGCCACCAGCCCGTCGACCGTCAGCCGCCAGTCGGCGAAGCGCCCGGCGCGCAGCGCGGCATAGGCGTCGGTGCCCGGGTCGCGCGTGCCGTTGGTGCGGAAGCGCGGCGACATCTGATCGGGGCGGAACTCGGGCGCGAGCGCGTCGCGGTCGAACAAGGCGCGCTGGAGGCCGCGGTGGATGTCCTCGCCCTTGAACAGGATCGTGCGCACCGTGGGCCGCTCGATGACGCGGTCGCACGCGCCGAGCAGCAGCGCGCTCCCCCCCACCGCGCCGCGCGCGAGCAGCTGACGCCGGCGCAGCATCATTCGGGCACCCGCCACCAGCCGGTGATCATCGAGCGCAGCTCGTTGCCGACCCCGGCGAGGATCACCAGCGTCAAGTGCACCACCGTGAACAGCGCCAGTCCCGCCATCGCGAGGAAGTGGAGCGAGCGCGCTGACTGGCGCCCGCCGAACAGCTCGAGCAGCCACGGCCAGGCCGCGTCCATCCCCGGCGAGAGCGCCAGCCCGGTGAGGATCACCAGCGGCAGCAGCACGAAGATCACCGCGACATAGCTCAGCTTCTGCAGCACGTTATATTCGCCCGGTGCCTCGGGATCGTGGAAGCGCAGGTCGAGGTGCGCGCGCACGTCGGCGGCGATGTGGCGCGGCGCGAGGTCGCGGCGGCGCAGGCGCAGGTCGCGCTGGATATGGCGGTTGATCAGGCTCACGATCAGGTAGCCGAGCAGCGAGAAGGCCAGCACCAACGCGAAGAACAGGTGCCAGCGCCGCGAGATCGCGAGATTGTAGTTGGCCGGGATCGTCAGCCAGGCGGGAAAGCGCGGCAACTGCGCCCAGGCATGGTCGAAATTGGCGCCGTAGCGTCCCCAGTAGAGCCGGGGATGCGCGTTGGAGATGCCGAGCCCCGAGCCGATCAGCACGAACACGGCGACCGCGTTGAGCCAGTGCCACAGCCGCGTGGCGAGCCGGTGGCGATGAATGGCAGTTGCACCCATGCCCCTGTCCTAGCAGAGGTTAGCCTATGACCGAATGGCATTTCTACGAGCCCGCCCGGGGCCACGGCCTTCGCCACGACCCGCTCAACGCGATCGTCGCACCGCGCCCGATCGGCTGGATCAGCACCGTCTCGCATGACGGCGTGCGCAACCTGGCGCCGTACAGCTTCTTCAACCTGTTCAACTACAAGCCGCCGATCGTCGGGTTCTGCTCGGTGGGGGCAAAGGACTCGCTGGCGAACGCGCGCGAGACCGGCGAGTTCGTGTGGAACCTGGCGACGCGTGACCTCGCCGAGGCGATGAACGCCTCCTCCGCGATGGCGCCGCCCGACGTGGACGAGTTCGCGCTGGCGGGGCTGGAGACGCTCCCCTCCGCCAGGGTGCGCCCGCCGCGCGTCGCGGCGAGCCCGGTGCAGTTCGAGTGCGTCGTCACCCAGGTGGTACAGCTCGAGGCGCGGCACGGCGATCGGCTGCCCTCGTGGCTGGTGCTCGGCGAGGCGGTGGCGGTGCACGTCGATCGCGCGCTGATCGACGACGGCGTCTACCAGACCGCGCGCGCGCGCCCGATCACCCGCGGCGGCGGCCCGGCCGATTATTTCGAGATCACGCCCGAGCAGCTGTTCCGGCTGGAGCGGCCGAAGGGCTGAGCGACGGGAGAGCTGCGATACCAGCTTGGAGTCGCACGCCGCGGAGATCGCCGAGCAGCGGGAGATTGTCGCGCCTGCTCTCCCCACCGGCGGGCTCCTGCGCACGCAGGAGCCCGGAGCCACGAGCGCCCTTCCTGCAACCCTCGACTCCGGCGTCGTCCCGGGCACGCCGGTCAGCAAGCGATCGTTTTACGCCACCGGCTCCGTACCGACCGTCGCGACGATCACCGAGAAGACCAGCCCGTTGTCGGCGTCGACCAGCTCGACCCGCCAGTCCTGGCCGCGCAGCAGCGCATCGACCTCGTCGCGCATCACGTCGGCGGCGAAGCGCACCGCCGCCACGCGGGCGTCCGCCAACGTTCTGTATTCCTGGCCGATCGTGTCGGGATGCGAGACGCCGTCGCGCACGTTGAAGAAATAGCGCTGCATCAGCGGCTCCTTTCCCGACCAGCTACCCTTGCTCTCGATCAAGGGTCCTCAATGAAGGTTAGGAAGGTTGCCGTTTCTCCCGCGCACGCCGCGAGCATCGTTCGGTCGAAGTGAGTGCGCGCGCGACGTCGGCGCCTAGGCTCAGCCGCCCGTCGCCTTCGACGGAGTCGCGCATGGCCGATCCCAGGCTGCCGAGCCGGCGCGCGCTGCGCCTCCCGGCGATCCTCGCCGCCTTCGTCGCGGCGCTGTGGCTCATCGTCTTCGTCGGCGATGATATCGCGCATTATCGCTCGCTGGCGACGCAAGAGCGCGGCGGGGTGCCGCGCGGCCTCAGCCGTAGGCGCGCCAGAAGAACACCGCGGTGGTGGCGGCGGTGACCAGGATCGTCCAGCCGCGCACCACGCCCGCGGGCAGTCGCTTGCCCACGCTCGCGCCGGCCCAGCCGCCGAGGATCCCGCCCAGCAGCATCGGCGCGCCCGCCTGCCAGCGCACCAGTCCAGTGGTGATGAACACCAGCGCCGCCGCGCCATTCGCCATCGCCAGCATCAGCGTGCGCGGCGCGAACAGCGCGCGCGGGCTGGCGCCGGCAAGCAGGCCGTAGGTCGCGGTCAGCATGATCCCGACCCCGCCGCCGAAATAGCCGCCATAGGTGCCGAGCAGCGCCTGGGCGACGAACAGGCTGCGCCGCCCGATCGTGACCCGCCGCGCCAGCCACACCGCCCCGGCCGGGCCGAGCACGATCGCGACCAGCGCCACCAGCAGCAGCCACGGCACGATCAGGTCGAAGGCGCGGCTGGGCGTCACCACCAGCAAGGTGCTGCCGACCAGCCCGGCGACGAAGGTCACCGCCGCCAGCCGGCGCAGCGACACGCCTGCGACCGGGCCGAGCTCGTCGCGGAAGCTCCACACGCTCGCGCCCGCGCCGGGCAGCAGCGCGACGTTCGAGGTGGCGTTGGCGACATTGGCGGGCAGGCCGAGGCCGAGCAGCGCCGGCAGCGTGGCGAAGGTGCCGCCGCCCGCGAGCGCGTTCATCGCGCCGCCGACCGCGCCCGCCCCGGCCGCCAGCGCGACCGCACCCCACTCAGCCAAGCGCCGCCTGCTTCTCCGCCGCGATCCGGTCGAGCTCGGCGCGGCTCTTCTTCTCGGCCGCGGTCTTGAGCTGGCCGCAGGCGGCATCGATGTCGCGGCCGCGCGGGGTACGCACCGGCGCGGAGATGCCGCCCTCGAAGATGATCTCGCTGAAACGGCGCACGCGCTCGGGCGTCGACGTCTCGTAAGCCGCACCGGGCCAGGGATTGAACGGGATCAGGTTGACCTTGGCGGGCAGCTGATAGTGGCGCAGCAGCCGCACCAGCTCGTGCGCCTCCGCGTCCGAGTCGTTCTTGTCCTTGAGCATCACATACTCGAACGTGATCCGGCGCGCGTTGTTGGCGCCGGGATAGTCGGCGCACGCCTGGAGCAGCTGCTCGATGCCGTATTTGCGGTTGAGCGGCACGATCTCGTCGCGCACCTCCTTGGTCACCGCGTGCAGCGACACCGCGAGATTCACCCCGATCTCCTCGCCCGCGCGCGCCATCATCGGCACCACGCCCGAGGTGGAGAGCGTGATGCGGCGCTTGCTGAGCGCGAGGCCGTCACCGTCCATGACGAGCTTGAGCGCGTCGCGCACCGCGTCGAAATTGTAGAGCGGCTCGCCCATGCCCATCATCACGATGTTGGTGAGCATGCGGCCCTCGGGCTGGCTCGGCCACTCGCCGAGCGAGTCGCGCGCCAGCATGACCTGGCCGACGATCTCGCCCGCGGTCAGGTTGCGCACCAGCCGCATCGTGCCGGTATGGCAGAAGGTGCAGTTGAGCGTGCAGCCGACCTGGCTCGACACGCAGAGCGTGCCCCGATCGGCGTCGGGGATGAACACCGCCTCGTAATCCTGCCCGTCGGGCGAGCGCAGCAGCCACTTGCGCGTGCCGTCGCTGGAGACCTGCGCCTCCACCACCTCGGGGCGGCCGATCACGAAGCGCTCGGTCAGCCACGGATGCTGCGCCTTCGCGATGTCGGTCATCAGCGCGAAGTCGGTGGCACCGCGATTGTACATCCAGTGCCAGATCTGCTTGGCGCGCAGCTTGGCCTGCCGCGGGTCGAGCCCGGCGGCGGCGAGCGTCTCGCGCAGCTGGTCCTTGGACAGGCCGATCAGGTCGATGCGACCGTCGGGGCGCGTCGCCGCGGCGCGCGGGACGGGCACGGGATCGATGTGCCCGGGGATGGGCATGGGGGCGGCCGGCTCTGTCAGCATCGCGCGCACATAGGCGATGTGCGTGGGTTTTTCCAGTTCGGTGTGGGGCGAGAGAGCTGCGTCGTAGAAGGCGTCCGTCGATCCTCCCCCGTGGGGGGAGGTGGCAGCGCGAAGCGCTGACGGAGGGGTGACCCGGTCGGCGAGTGTCGCAGGACTCACCACCGCTGACACCCCTCCGTCAGGCCTGCGGCCTGCCACCTCCCCTTGCAGGGGAGGATCAGTCATAGGCCAACAGGCTTCACTCTCTCCCTATGGGGGCAGCACCCTTAGCCGCCCGCACACCCCAGCTGCGCCGCGTCGATCGCGGTCGGCGCGCCAGCGAGCGTGTAGCTGTCCGCGATCGGCCGTCCCGCGCGGTCGGCGGTGGTGAGCGTCATCAGCCGCCCCGCGCGCAGCGCCGCGACGATCGCGCGGTCGGTCGCGGCGTCGGGCGCGCGCGCGCTCGTCACGTCGCCCGCCAGCGCGAAGCGGCGCTCGCCCACCGCCAACGTCACGCGCGCATCGTCGCCGCGCGGGCGCGACAGACGGAAGTAGACGCTGGGCGTGCGCGTCGCCCTCGCGCGCGCTACCACGCTGGCGAAACCGCCGCGGCGATCGGTGGTGCCGTCGTCGCGCACCGGCTGCGCGACCGCGAAGCAGCGCGGCGGCTCGCCCTCGCGCAACGCCGCCCAGCGCTGCCACACGCCGAGCGCTCCGCGCTCCGCCGCCAGTGCCAGCGCCGCCGCGATCAGCATGACCCTGCCCCCATCCGCGCCTCCTCGCCCCACCTAGGGAGCGCTGTGGCCCGAGAGCAACGGTTTTTCCTGTTTATGTGAGGTTCATGCAACGACGCGCGCGTTAACTAATTGACCCCCCACGCCCCAGGGTCGGGGCGAGAGGACTGGAGTGAGACATGCGTAAGCTTGCATTTGCCACCGCCGCGGCCGCGTTCGGCGTCGCGCTGGCAACCCCCGCGCTGGCACAGAACGGCGACTTCAGCGGCCCGCGGCTCGAGGCGCTCGCCGGCTACGACAATCTGCAGGACGGCGGCGACGGCGACTCCGAGGGCCGCGAGGGCTTCACCTATGGCGCGCTGCTCGGCTACGATTTCCAGCGCGGCAACATCGTCTACGGGATCGACGGCGAGATCACCGACGCGACCACCAAGAGCCGCAGCTACAACGAGGTGACCGCGGGCGACCGCTTCTCGGTCGAGGCGGGGCGCGACCTTTATATCGGCGGACGGCTCGGCTACGTGATCTCGCCCGCGGCGATGATCTACGCCAAGGGCGGCTACACCAACGCGCGCGTCGAGAGCCGCTACCAGCCCAATACCGGCGCGGACAACGAGCTGGTCGACAAGGCCGACCTCGACGGCTTCCGCCTCGGCGCCGGGCTCGAGTACAAGCTCACCCCGACCGCCTTCGTGAAGGGCGAGTATCGCTACTCGCATTACGGCGAGATCGAGGGCTATAACATCGACCTCGACCGTCACCAGCTGATGGCAGGCCTCGGCATCCGCTTCTGATGATCGTCGGGCGGGGCGGGCGGAACCGAGGCGATCGTGTTCCTGCGCACGCAGGAGACCAGAGCCGACAGCGCCGGCCTGCGTGACCCTGGGTTCCCGCCTGCGCAGGAACACGAGGCTCACCACGCCCTCATATAGACGCGAAGGGTCGGGGCGCTTGCTCCGGCCCTTCACTTTTGGCTAGGACGAGTCGGCCAATTGCCCCTGGTGAGTGACCTGCGGGCCCGGGGGACGTGACGATGAAGGCGACGATCGAACGCGCGACGCTGCTCAAGGGGCTGAGCCACGTGCAATCGGTGGTGGAGCGCCGCAACACCATCCCGATCCTCTCGAACGTGCTGCTCGAGGCCACGGCCGAGGGCCAGCTGCGGCTGATGGCGACCGACCTCGACCTCCAGATCAACGAGAGCGTCGCGGCCGCGGTCGACCAGCCCGGTGCCACGACCGTCTCGGCGCACACCCTGTTCGACATCGCGCGCAAGCTGCCCGAGGGATCTCAGGTCTCGCTCGCCGCGGCCGAGGGCCGCGTCACGATCGTGGCGGGGCGCGCGCGCTTCTCGCTCGGCACGCTGCCGCGCGACGATTTTCCGGTGATCGCCGAGGGCGAGCTGCCGGTCCAGTTCGAGCTGCCGGTCGATACGCTCAAGCAGATCATCGACAAGACGCGCTTCGCCATCTCCACCGAGGAGACGCGTTACTATCTCAACGGCATCTTCCTCCACGTCGCCGAGGGCGTGCTCAAGGCGGCGGCGACCGATGGGCACCGGCTGGCGCGCGTGACGGTCGACCAGCCCGAGGGCGCCGCTGCCATGCCCGACGTGATCGTCCCGCGGAAGTGCATCGCCGAGCTGCGCAAACTGCTCGACGAGGTGGACGGCTCGGTCGGCGTGTCGCTGTCGGGCACCAAGATCCGCTTCGATCTCGGCAGCGCGATCCTCACCTCCAAGCTGATCGACGGCACCTTCCCCGACTACAGCCGCGTGATCCCGACCGCCAACGACAAGATCCTCAAGCTCGATCCGAAGAGCTTCATGCAGGGCGTCGACCGCGTCTCGACCATCGCCACCGAGAAGACGCGCGCGGTGAAGATGGCGCTGGATCGCGACAAGATCACGCTGTCGGTGACCAGCCCGGAGAACGGCACTGCCGCCGAGGAAGTACCGGGCGACTACGCCGCGATGCCGTTCGAAATCGGCTTCAACAGCCGCTATCTGCTCGACATCCTCGGCCAGATCGACACCGACCTGGTGGAGGTCCACCTCGCCGACGCCGCCGCGCCGACGCTGATCCGCGAGAACGACAAGAGCCCCGCACTCTACGTGCTGATGCCGATGCGGGTGTGAGGCGCGGGCAGGCGGCAGTGTAAGCACCGATTGGGCCGAGCGATGTAGCGATCAACATCGGCCTTATTCGTAGCTTCATCGACACTTTCTGTGGCGCGCGCCCGCGCGACCACGCGGGAAGGCGGCTGGTCCGCCCCGCGACCACTACCTGCGCCCTTTTCGTCCATGAAGTTTCAACCGAGACGCGCGCGCGAGCGGGTGACGTCGCGCCCCCGCACGCTGAGCCTTTCCAGCGCGTGAGAACGCTTCCAGAATAATCTGATTATATGCTTTCTTTTATCAACGGTGCACGGTACTCCTGCCCGTAAGCCGCTGAAAAAGCGGTCACGGGAGAGACAGAATGACAATCAGGGACTCTGTGTCCGTGCTCGCGGTCGCGTGCGCGCTCAGCTGGACATCGGCCGCTTGGTCCCAGGATCTTGCGACATCGACGCAGGAGGCTCCACCGTCGAGTGACGGCCAAGTCGCCGCCGCCGACGCGAGTGCACCCCCGGCCGTCGGCGAGGAGGACATCGTCGTCACCGGCCTGCGCCGCAGCGTCCAGGGGGCGCAGGCACTCAAGCGCGACTCCGACCAGATCCTCGATGCGGTCGTCGCCGAGGACATCGGCAAGCTGCCCGACAACAACGCCGCCGAGGCGCTGGCGCGGATCACCGGCGTGCAGGTGTCGCGCTCGCAGGACGAGGCCAACGGCGTCTCCGTACGCGGCCTGCCCGACGTCACCACCACCTTCAACGGGCGCGAGCTCTACACCGCCGAGGGGCGCCAGGTGGCGTTCCAGGATTTCCCCGCCGCCTCGCTCGCCGGGCTCGAGGTCTACAAGGCGACCACCGCCGATCTGGTCGAGGGCGGCATCGCCGGGCTCGTCAACGTGCGCTCGCGCCGTCCGTTCGACTTCGACGGCTTCGAGATCGCCGGCTCGATCCGCGGCATCTACGGCGACCAGGCGCGCAGGGTCGATCCGCAGGGCAGCCTGTTGGTCACCGATCGCTTCGACACGCCGATCGGCGAATTCGGCGCGCTGATCAACGTGTCCTACACGCAGACCAACTATCTCACCTCGGCGCGATGGGACAGCGGCGACGTCGACACGCCGGTCGACGGCCAGGTGATCACCACCCCCGGCGTCGGCCGCGACTTCAAGATCCCGGAATCGGTCGGCATCTTCTACAACAACGGCAAGCGCTGGCGCCCGTCGGTGAACGGCTCGCTGCAGTGGCGCCCGGCCGCCAACGTCGAGCTGTACCTGGAGGGCCTCTACCAGGGCTATCGCGGCCGCGAGCAGAACAGCGAGCTCGCGATCCGGCTGCGCAACGGCAACCCGACCTTCAGCAACGTCGTGCTCGACGAGGACGATCCGGGCAAGGTCAAGAGCCTCACCCGCTCGGGCGGCGAGGGCTCGATCGGCACCGACCTGTTCCGCGGCGTGCCGCACAGCACCACCAACACCTATCAGTTCGCCGGCGGAGGCAGCATCAAGGGCGAGCACGCCAGGTTCAGCACCGATATCGCTTATACCGACACGCGAAACTATTTCACCGACTACGGCTTCGACTTCGCCGCGCGCGACCCGGCGACCGCCGACATCAGCTTCGACATCGACCGCGACTATGGCGGGGTCGAGTTCTCGCTGCCGGGCTTCGACCTGACCGACCCGAACAATTACGTCATCCGCGGCATCTTCGACCGGCGTCGCGAAGGGCGCGGCTCGGGCTGGCAATGGCGCAACGATCTCGAGCTCGACTTCGATCTCGACGGGATCGACAAGATCCAGTTCGGCACGCGCTTCACCACGCGCAAGAGCAGCTTCGCCGACGGCACGCGCTACGCCAACATCCGCGCGCAGCGCGTGCCGCTGACCGCGGCGCCGATCGGCATGGGCGGGCTGGTGAAGGAAGGTTTCCGCGGCAGCGACGCGCAGCCGACGCGGCAATGGTACGCCCCCAGCGGGCAGGACGTCTTCGATAATATCGAGGCGCTGCGCGCCTTCGCGCAGGACCGTCTGCGGATCAGCAATCTCGGCAACGCCGACCAGCGCCCCGAATTGTGGGACCCGGCACTGCCGCCCTATACCACGCAGTTCGCCGCGGACGAGAAATCCTATGCCTTCTATGGCCAGCTTCACTACGCCTTCGAGCTCGGCGGCCTCCCGCTCGACGGCGTGGTCGGCGCGCGCGTCGTCAACACCACCATCCAGACGGTCGGGCTCGGCTCGGTCGACGGCGACGTGCGCATCACCGACGATCGCAAGAATTACGTCGACGTGCTGCCCAACGTCAGCCTGCGCGCGCGGCTGACCGACCAGCTCCAGTTCCGCGCCTCCGCCACCGAGACGCGCACGCGCCCCACCTTCGGCCAGAGCAATCCCGCCTTCGTGCTCCAGCGCGACTCGGTGAATCTGGGCGACTATAACGGCAGCAGCGGCAACATCGACCTCGAGCCGATCCAGTCGAAGAACTACGACGTCTCGCTGGAATGGTATTTCAGCCGCACCGGATCGCTGACCGGCGCGGTGTTCCGCCGCGACCTCAAGGGCTTCATCAGCAACTACACGGTGTTCCAGCAGGTCCCCGGCTTCGGCAACATCCAGGTGACCCGCCCCGAGAATGCCGGCGAGGGACGCATCCAGGGCGTTGAGCTGGCCTTCACCACCTTCTTCGACTTCCTGCCCGGCGTGTTGAGCGGCTTCGGCACCCAGCTCAACGGCACCTATCTCGACGGCAAGCAGGCGCTGCCGACGGTATTGGGCGAGCAGGGCCGGCTCGTGCGGGTGCCCAACACGTCGAAATGGACCTACAACGCCAACCTGCTCTACGAGAAGGGACCGGTGTCGGCGCGACTGGCGTACAATTACCGCACTGACTGGGTGAACTTCTACAACAACACCGAGAGCGAGTCGGCGGTCGCCGGCGAATATACGCGCGCGACCGCGCGGCTCGACTTCTCCGCCGCCTTCACCCCGGTCGAGTTCCTGACCTTCACCTTCGACGCCACCAACCTGACCGGGGTGCCGTTCCAGAACGTCCGCAACTTCAGCGACACGCAGAGCTACCCGCGCGACATCCGCTACGAGGCGCGGACCTTCTCGCTCGGCGCGCGCTTCCGCTTCTGATGCCGTCGCCTCTCCCTCACGCAGGAGCCAGGATGCCCGCCACCCGTCTCGCCGCCCGCGCGTTCACGCTCGCCGGCCTCGTCGCACTGCCGCTCGCCGCGCCGCTCCGCGCGCAGGCGCCGGTCACCGTGCGCACGCCCGCCACCCCCCTGGTGGCGCACGACCCGTACTTCAGCCTGTGGAGCCTGACCGACAAGCTCAACGACGCGCCGACGCGGCACTGGACCGGCAGCGAGCAGCAGATCAGCGGCTGGGTCCGCGTCGACGGCAAGGCGCTGCGCTTCATGGGCGGCGGCCGCGGCGACGCGATGACGCAGGTGTCGCGCGAGCTCACCCCGACGCGCACCAGCTACGACTTCGACGGCGGCGGGGTGCGGCTCACCGCCACCTTCCTCTCGCCCGCGCTGCCCGACGACCTCGACCTCGTCTCGCGCCCGGTCACCTATCTCAGCTGGACGGTGCGCTCGACCGACGGGCGCGCGCACGCGGTGCAGGTCTATGTCGACGCCAGCGCGCAGCTCGCGGTCAACGACGAGCAGCAGCAGGTGGTGTGGGGCAGCAGCCGCGTCGGCGACATGGCGGTACTGCGCGTCGGCACCACCTCGCAGCAGGTGCTCCAGAAGGTCGGCGACAACGTGCGGATCGACTGGGGCTGGGCGCAGCTCGCGGTGCCGCAGCAGCCCGGCACCACCACCGCGACGATCGGCGAGGGCGAGCGCGCCGCCTTCCGCGATGGCGCCGCGCCGATGCCCGACGACCTCGCCATGCCGCGGCTGGCGCACCAGAACCGCCCGTTGCTGGCGGCGCGCTTCGATCTCGGCAGCGTCGGCGCCGAGCCGGTGACGCGGCGCGCGATGCTCGCCTATGACGACATCGACTCGATCGAATATTTCAAGCGACGCCTCCCCGCCTACTGGCGCCGCGACGGCATGACGATGGCGCAGCTGCTCCAGGTCTCCGAGCGCGACGAGCCGGTGCTGCGCGAGCGCGCCGCCGCCTTCGACCGCGAGCTCACCGCCGACCTCGAGCGCGCCGGCGGCCGCGCCTATGCCGAGCTGGCGGTGCTGGCGTATCGCCAGACGCTCGCGGCGCACAAACTGGTCGCCGACATCGACGGCACGCCGCTCTATTTCTCCAAGGAGAATTTCAGCAACGGCTGCATCGCGACGGTGGACATCACCTATCCCACCTCGCCCTTCTTTCTGCTGCTCAACCCCCGCCTGCTCGAGGCGCAGCTGCGCCCGATCCTCGACTATTCCAATATGCCGCGGTGGCGCTTTCCCTTCGCGCCGCACGATATCGGCACCTACCCGCAGGCCAACGGGCAGGTTTATGGCGGCGGGGAGCGCAGCGAGGACGACCAGATGCCGGTCGAGGAGAGCGGCAACATGCTGCTGATGATCGGCGCGCTCGCCAAGGTGCAGGGCAACGCCGACTTCGCCCGGCGCTACTGGCCGCTGCTGACGCGCTGGGCCGAGTTCCTCCGCGACAAGGGGCTCGACCCCGAGAACCAGCTCAGCACCGACGATTTCGCCGGACATCTCGCGCACAACACCAATTTGTCGATCAAGGCGATCAGCGCGCTCGACGCTTATGCCGAGCTGGCACGGCTGCTCGGCAAGAAGCAGGACGCGGCGCGCTATCGCGCCACCGCCAAGCAGATGGCGGCGCGCTGGCAGGTGATGGCGCAGGACGGCGACCACACCAAACTCGCCTTCGACCAGCCCGGCACGTGGAGCCAGAAGTACAATCTGGTGTGGGACAAGGTGCTGGGCCGCGGGCTGTTCCCGGCGTCGCTCCGGCGCAGCGAGCTGGCCTTCTACCAGCGCCACCAGGGCAAGTACGGCCTGCCGCTCGACAGCCGCAAGACCTACACCAAGCTCGACTGGATCACGTGGAGCGCCACGCTGGCCGATGATCGCGCCACCTTCGAGGGCCTGGTCGAGCCGCTCCACCGCTACATGCAGGAGACGCCGACGCGCGTGCCGCTGAGCGACTGGTACGAGACCAAGGACGGCGCGCAGGTCGGCTTCCAGGCGCGCGCGGTGGTCGGCGGCGTGTACATCAAGATGCTCGACGACCCGGCGCTGTGGCGCAAATGGGCCGCGCGTGCCGCCAAGTGAGCCGGACAGCGAGGACGAGAGACATGGCCTATTCGATCAGCCGCCGCGCGCTGCTCCGCGCCACCACCGCGAGCGCGGCGCTCGCCGGTCTCGCGAAGCTCGCCCCGCTCCACGCCGCGCCTAGGGCCGCGCCTGAGGCGGCACCGCTGACGCAGAACCGCGCCCCGCTCGCGCCGCAGCCGCTCCAGCCGCTGCCGACCGGCGCGATCAAGCCCGCCGGCTGGCTGCGGCGCCAGCTCGAGATCCAGGCGCGCGGCATGGGCGGACGGCTCGACGAGACCTGGCCCGACGTCGGCGCCAACAGCGGCTGGCTCGGCGGCACCGGCGAGAGCTGGGAGCGCGGCCCCTATTTCCTTGACGGGCTGCTGCCGCTGGCGTGGCAGCTCGACGATCCCGCGCTCAAGGCGAAGGCGCAGCGCTTCGTCGAGTGGACGCTGGCGAGCCAGCGCCCCGACGGCATGTTCGGTCCCGCCAGCAACGACGACTGGTGGCCGCGCATGGTGATGCTCAAGGTGCTCACCCAATATCACGAGCTCACCGGCGACCCGCGCGTGCTCCGGCTGATGACCGCCTATTTCGCGCAGCAGCTGAACGCCCTGCCCGCGCGCCCGCTGAAGGACTGGGGCAAGTTCCGCTGGCAGGACCAGGTCGTATCGGTGATCTGGCTGTACAATCGCACCGGCGAGGCCAGCCTGCTCGAACTGGCCGCGCTGCTCAAGCGGCAGGGCTATGACTGGCAGGGGCTGTTCGCCGATTACCCCTATCGCACCAAGACCAGCAAACGGGCGATCGGGCTCGACAAGCCCGACGTGCCCGGCGAGGTGCCCGAGGGGCTGAAGGATCCGGCGCTCTCGGTCCACGGCGTCAACAACGCGCAGGCGCTCAAGGTCTCGCCGGTCTGGTCGGTGGTGTCGGGCGACGCGGCGGATCGCGCCGCGATCCGGCGGCAGCTCGGCGCACTCGACCGCTATCACGGGCTGCCGATCGGCATCTACTCGGCCGACGAGCATCTCGCCGGGCGCAGCCCGAGCCAGGGGGTCGAATTGTGCGCGATCGTCGAGGCGATGTACTCGCTCGAACAGGCGCTGGCGATCACCGGCGACGCGGACCTGGCCGACCGGATCGAGCGGCTCGCCTATAACGCGCTGCCCGCCACCTTCACCGACGACATGTGGGCGCACCAGTACGATCAGCAGCCCAACCAGGTGCAATGCGTCCACGGTCCCGGTCCCTGGACCACCAACGGGCCTGAATCGAACATGTTCGGGCTCGAGCCGCATTTCGGCTGCTGCACCGCCAACTTCCACCAGGGCTGGCCCAAGCTGACCACCCATCTGTGGATGGCCTCGGCCGACGGCGGGCTGGCGGCGACGCTCTACGCGCCCTGCACCGTCGCGACGCGAGTGCGCGACGTGCCGGTCACGCTGCGGCAGGAGACCGACTATCCGTTCCGCCATGCCGTCGCCATCGCGGTAGAGCCCGCGCGACCGTTGACCTTCCCGATCCGGCTGCGGGTCCCGGGCTGGTCCCAGCAAACGAGCGTGCTCGTCAACGGCGAGGCGCAGCCGGCGCGGCCCGACCGGGGCTTCGTGCGCGTCGAGCGCGAGTGGCGGCCGGGCGATCGCATCGAGCTCGCCTTCACCAGCAGCCCGCGCGCGGTCGTCTCTCCGGAAGGATGGACCAGCTTCGAGGACGGTGCGCTGGTGTTCGCGCTGCCGATCGAGGAGAAGTGGACCAAGGTGCGCCAGCGCGGGCTCACCGCCGACTGGGAGATCCGTCCGGCCAGCCGCTGGGCGTTCGCGGTGACACCCGGCGCTCCCCTCGAGCGTGTCGAGCGCTCGGTCGGGCCAGTGCCCTTCTCGCGCCGCTCGCCCGCGGTGCTCCTCACCACACAGGCAGTGCCGATCGACGGGTGGGGGATCACGGATGGTGCGGCAAGCCCCCCTCCGGCGGCAGCGAAGCCATCCGGTGCCCGACGTACGCTCGTCTTGATGCCTTACGGTGTGCCCAAGCTCCGCATCACCGCCTTCCCGTCGCGCGTCCTCTGATCGACCCGACCAGCGAGCGCGTCGCAGCGGCGGGCAGAGCAAACAGAGGCGGCCTCGCGTACTCGGTCGGGCTGTTCCTCCGACTGACGCGCGGTTTCTCAGAGGGCCATTCACAGCAGGCGCGATCCTTCGCCGTGATCGTATCTTCTCTCCGCGTCGAAGCGATCGGCCCCGCGCGGCGGCGTCAGGTTCGGTCCGCGTGCGGAAGGCGGACGACGAGGCGGGCGAGTTCGTCGACGCGCGCCCGCCCCTGCTCGGGTTGCCACCCCGCCGGCGGGCTCGAGCTGCGGCGAGGCGGTGCAGCGCGTCCCTCGTCTTCTCCGGCACGAAGGCGCGCGTGACATCGCCCCGGTTTGCCGTTGTCGACACGTTCGGTTATGAGCATGCAATGTCCGCCGAGGCTCCTCCCATCGATGTCCGCGTGCCTGCGCGCAAGGGTGACCGCCACCAGGAGGCGGTCACGCTGCTGCGCCGGATGATCCTCTCCGGCGAGCTCGCTCCCGGCGAACCGCTCCGCGAGGTCGCGCTCAGCGAGCAGTTCGGCACGTCGCGCACGCCCGTTCGCGAGGCATTGCGGACGCTGGCGGCAGAGGGACTGGTGACGCTGCTGCCCAACCGGACGGTGCAGGTCAGCCAGCTCGACGAACAGGCCGCCTCGGACGTCTTCAGCGTGCTCGGCGCGCTCGAGTCGCTCGCGGCACGGCTCGCGTGCGAGCGGATGCGGCCCGAGGACATGGAGGTGCTCTCCGAGCTGCAGGGCGATCTGGCGCATTATTTCGAGGTGCGCGACCGGCCGCGCTATCTGGAAGCCAACCGGCTGATCCACGAGCATATCGTCGAGTCCTCCGGCAATACCTCTCTGGTGCTGGCGTGGCGGCTGCTGCTGCCGCGGGCGGAGCGCGCGCGCCACGTCAGCACGCTCGACCACGCGCGCTGGGCCGAGGCGTTCCAGGAGCATGTCGAGATCGAGCGCGCCTTCCGCGCCCGCGACGTCGCCGCGATCGCGCGGCTGATGGAGGCGCACTTCGACAACGGGGCCAACAGCATCCAGGAGGCGCGCAAGCGCGCGCGGCGCGAGCAAAGGTCGCGGGCGTACAGGAGCGCGCCCGGCGCCGAGTGACGCCGCCGCGGCAACGGGCTCAGCCGCCGCCGCGATAGAGCAGGCGCGACGCGTCGATCCGCAGGAACAGCAGCCCGCCCAGCGCCGACAGCGCGGCGAGCACGTACATCGCCGCATTCCACCCGCTCCAGTGGAGGATATAGCCGGTGATCACCGCCGCGAGCGCGCCGCCGATATTGCCGAACGTGTTCATCACCGCGGACACCGACCCGGCATAGACCCCGCCGACGTCGAGCGTCAGCGCCCAGGAGACGCCGACGGTCAGCTCCAGCCCGAACACCGCGAGCGCGAACCAGGCCACGCTCACCAGCGGCGAGTGGCTCAGCACCCCCGCGGGGATCGCCACGGCGGCGAGCGCGAAGCCCACCACCGCCACCGCGCGCCGCGCCCAGGTGACGCGGCCGGTGCGCCGCAGCAGATGGTCCGACACCCAACCTCCCGCCACGTCTCCGACCACGCCCGCCATCAGCGGCAGGCTGGCGAACAGCCCCATCCGCGCCAGCTCGAAATCGCGCACCTCGCCGAGATACTTGGGGAACCATGTCAGGAAGATGTTGATCGAATAGGCGTAGCAGAAATACATCGCCGAGATCAGCCAGAGCTGCGGCTGCGCCAGGATGCGCCGCCACGGCACCCGCGCCGTAGCGCCGGCCGCGGCCTGCGGCGCCAGCGCCGCCGCGATCATCTCGCGCTCGGCGGCGTTGGTGCCGGCATGATCCTGCGGCCGGTCGCGGTAATAGCCGAACCACACCGCGGCCCAGACCAGTCCCAGCCCCGCGAAGATCAGGAACGGCGCGCGCCAGCCGAGGTGGATCATCAGCCATACCACCAGCAGCGGCGTCAGCGCCGCGCCGAGCCGCGCGCCCGCGTGGGTCACGCCCTGCGCGAAGCCGCGCTCGGCGGGCAGCATCCAGCGGCTGAGCGAGCGCGTCGCGTTGGGGAAGGCGCCCGCCTCGCCGCAGCCGAACAGGAAGCGGCAGGCGATCAGCGAGCCGATGCTCCAAGTCGCGGTCGTCAGCGCGGTGAAGCTCGACCACCATATCACCACCGCGGTGAGCACGCGGCGCGGGCCGAAGCGGTCGCCGAGCCAGCCACCGGGGATCTGGAACAAGGCATAGCCGATCTGGAACACGCCCAGCACCCAGCCCCAGGCGCGGTCGCCGATGCCATATTCCTGCTGGATCATCGGCCCGGTCACCGAGATGACCACGCGGTCCATGTAGGTGATCATATAGGCCAGCACGGTGAGCCACAGCACGACGTGGCGCACCCGCGTCGGCCGCATCGCCGCGGGGGCGCCGGCGGATGCGGGCACCGGCGCCGCGGCGAGCGGCACCCCGCTCATCGGACCGACGGTACCTTGGTGCCGCCGACATAGACCGCGGCGATGCGGCGGCTGTTGCGGATGTCGCGCGTCGGGTCGGCGTCGAGCACGACGAAATCGGCGAGGCGGCCGGTCGCGATCACGCCGCGGTCGCCGGTGCCGAGCCACTGCGCGGAGCGGCCGGTCGCGGCGTGGATCGCCTGCGCCGGGGTGAAGCCCGCCTTCACCAGCTGCTCCAGCTCCCAATGTTCGGAATAGCCCGGCAGCCGCCCCGGCGGCCCCGCGTCGGTGCCGAAGCCGTAGCGGACCCCAGCGCGCGCCAGCGCCATTTCATTGTCGCGCGCCTGCTCGTCGATCCTCGGCAGCGCGGGATAGATGCGGCTCGACGCGATCGACTTCTCGCGCTCGGGACTCTCCAGCCCCGCGATCGTGGCGGGGTCGGCGGCCTGGCGGAAGAACGGGTCGCGCGTGCGCGGATTGTCCGCGGCGAAGGCGTAGACCGCGGCCTCGCGGCTGAGCGTGCCGGCGCCCTGCCACACGCCGTGCGCCTTCATCGCCCCGATCAGCTCGGCGTCGACCGGCCTGTCGCGCACGCTGTGCATGAAGCCGTCGATCCCCTGCGCCACCAGCATCTTGGCGTCGGCGAGGTAGAAGACATGGGCGAGCACGCGCTTGCCGCGGCGGTGGCCGGCGTCGATGATCGCCTTGCTGATCGCGTAGGGCATCTTCGGCATCGCGCCGAGCTCGTCGTCCATCCACAGCTTGATATAGTCGACGCCCTTGCGCGCCTGCGCGTCGACCTCGGCGGCCGCCTCCTCGGGCGTGGCGACGGGGTGATTGATCCCCGGCACGCCGCCATAGCCGCCCTTGAACACCAGCCCCTGCCCCGCGGTCAGCAGCCGCGCCATCGTCTGCGGACCGTCGCGGCCGGCGTCGCGGATCGCGAGCACGCTGTCCTTGTCGGTGCCCATCGACTGTACCGTGGTCACGCCGAAGGCGGCGTAGGTGCGCAGGTCGCGCCGTACCGACTCGGGGGTGAAATACTCCGCCTTCTGGACGAGGTCGCGCACCGTGCCGATGTGGATGTGGAGATCGATGATCCCGGGCATCAGGTACTTGCCGCCGAGGTCGACGGTGCGCACGCCGCGGCGCTTCGGCGCCTTGCCCTGCGCGCCGACCCAGCGGATCCGCGCGCCCTCGACCAGCATCGCCTGCCCCGCGCGCGGCACGGCGCCGGTGCCGTCGATCAGCGTGAAGCCGCGGTAGAGCACCGGCTCCGCGCGCGCCGCGCCCGCCAGCAGCAGCGCGGCGAGCGGCGCCCATCGCGCCGCACCCGTCATCGTCCGTCGCATCGTCATCCTCCCAGGCTGTTCCAGCATCACGCGGCGGGTCGCTCAGCGCGGCGGGGCGACCAGCACGTCGCGCCCCACCGCCGTCACGTCGCGCTGCCCCGCCAGCGCCATCGCCACCGCCAGCTCGTGGCGCAGCAGCGCGAGCATCCGCGTCACCCCCGCCCCGCCCTGCGCGCCGAGCGCATAGGCCCAGGCGCGCCCCAGCAGCACGCCGCGCGCGCCGAGCGCGAGCGCGCGCAGGATGTCGGTCCCCGAGCGGATGCCGCCGTCCATCAGCACCTCGGCGCGGCCGTCGACCGCCGCCACCACGCGCGGCAGCGCGGCGATCGCGGAGGGCGCGCCGTCGAGCTGACGGCCGCCGTGGTTGGAGACGATGATCGACTCCGCCCCGGCCGCGACCGCGTCGCGCGCGTCCTCGGCGTCGAGCACGCCCTTGATGACGAGCCGCCCGCGCCAATGCCGGCGCAGCCAGTCGAGGTCGGCCCAGGTGACCGAGGCGTCGAAGTTGCGGCTGACCCAGGCGGTGAACTCGGCCAGCCCGGCGCCGCCCGGCATCTTGGCGGCGTAGTTGCCGAGCGTGTGCGGCCGCCCGCGCACGCCGACGTCCCATGCCCACGCCGGATGGCGTGCGATCTCCACCGCGCGCCGCAGCCGCGCCGCCGCGCCCTGGTCGCCGGTCAGGCTAGTGCGCACATCGCGGCGGCGCGGGCTGTGCACGATCAGGTCGACCGTCAGCACCAGCGTCTCGACCCCCAGCGCGGCGGTGCGCGCGAGCAGGTCCTCCATGAAGCCGCGGTCCTTGATGATGTAGAGCTGGAGCATCACCGGCGCCGCCGCGGCCACCTCCTCGATCCCGCAGCAGGACGAGGAGGAGAGGATGAACGGCACCCCCGCCGCCGCCGCCGCGCGCGCCGCCTGCACCTCGCCGCGCCGCGCGTACAGCCCGGCGAGCCCGATCGGCGCGAGCGCCACCGGGAAGTCCGCCGCCTGCCCCATCAGTGTCGTGCCTAGGCTGAGCCCGTCGACGTCGCGCATCACGCGCTGGCGCAGCTTCAGCGCGGCGAGATCGGCGGTGTTGGCGCGCAGCGTCTCCTCGGCATAGGAGCCGCCGTCGATATATTCGAACAGGAAGTCGGGCAGGCGCCGCCGCGCCATCTCCCGGAAATCGTCGACCGAGGCGGCGATCATCGCCCGCTCACGCGCCACGCCACTGCGGCGTGTCCTTGGCGAGGAAAGCGCGCACGCCCTCGGCGAAGTCGGCGCTGCCGTAGACGCGCGCGATCAGGTCGGCGATGTCGGGCTGCGCGGCGACGGCGGCGCGGCGGATCGCCTCCTTGCTCACCGCCATCGTCAGCGGCGCGTGCGCGAGCAGCCGCTCGACCAGCGCGGCGACGGTGGCGTCGATCTCCGCGGGCGCGACCACCGCGTTGACCAGCCCGAGCGCGTGCAGCTCGGCCGCGTCGACGATCTCGGCGCCGAGCAGCAGCCGCTTCGCCATCGCCACGCCGGCATGCTGGACCAGCCGGCCATAACCGCGCGCGGACAGGCAGTTGCCGATCGTCCGCGCCAGCGGCGAGCCGAACCGCGCGCCCGCGGCCGCGACGCGGAAGTCGCTCGCGAACGCCAGCGCCAGCCCGCCGCCGACCGCCCAGCCGTCGACGATCGCGATCACCGGCTGCGGCAGCGCCTCGACCGCGCCGACATAGCCGTCCATCTCGGCCTCGTAGGCGACGCCCTGTTCGCCGCCGGTGAAGTCGCGGAAGCCGGCGATGTCGGTGCCCGAGACGAACGCCTTGCCCCCCGCGCCGCGCAACGTGACGACCCGCACCTCGCGGTCGGCGGCGATCGCGGCGCAGGCCGCGCCCAGCCCGCGCCACATGTCCCAGGTGAGCGCGTTGTACGCCGCGGGGCGGTCGAAGGTGATGCGCGCGACCGCGCCCTGCTTCTCGTAGCGGGTAACGCCCGCGCTCACGCCGTCGCGCCCTGCGCCAGCCGGCCCGCCGCGCGCAGCTCGCCGCGGATCTCGTCGCCGTGCTGGTCGAGCAGCGGTGGGGGATAGCGCACCTGCTGCGGGGTCGCCGACAGCTTCACCGGAAAGCCGAGCGCCTTGATGCTGCCCTCCACCGGGTGCGGGATGTCCTGCACCATCGCGCGCGCCTGCGCGTGCTCGCTGGTGGTCGACTGCGCATAGTCGAGGATCGGCCCGGCGGGCACGCCGGCGGCGAGCAGCGCGTCGACCCAGTCGGCGACGGGGCGCGCGCGGAAGCTGGGACGGAGCAGCTCGATCAGGTCGCGCGCGTTGCCGACGCGCGCGCTGTTGTCGACGAAGCGCGGGTCGTCCGCCAGCTCGCCGCGATCGATCACGCCGAGCAGCGCGAGCCACAGCTTCTGGTTGGCGGCGGCGAAGACGAACCAGCCGTCCGCCGCCTCCACCGCCTGATAGGGCGCAGACATGCGATTGGCGCTGCCGAGCGGGCGCGGACTCTTGCCGGTGCCCCACAGCTCCGCGGTCTCCCACACCGACAGGCCGAGCGCGGCCTCGAACAGCGAGGCGGTGACGAGCTGCCCCTCGCCGGTGCGCTCGCGCACGAACAGTGCGGACAGGATGCCATAGGCCGCGAACAGCGCCGAGCCGAGATCCCCGACGGGCGTGGTGTTCTTGACCGGTTCGGCGTCGGGGAGGCCGACCGCGCTGATCAGCCCCGACATCGCCTGCGCGATGAGGTCATAGCCGGGCCGCGTCGCCCAGGGTCCGCTCGCGCCGAAGCCCGAGATGCTGGCGTAGATCAGCCGCGGGTTGCGCGCGCGCAGCGTCTCATAGCCCATGCCCAGCCGCGCGGCGACGCCGGGACGGCCGTTCTCCACCAGCACGTCGGCGGTGTCGACCAGGGCGTAGAAGGTGTCGCGGTCGGCCGCGTCCTTGAGGTCGAGCACGATGCTGCGCTTGTTGCGGTTGAGCGCGAGGAAGCCGGGACTGTCCTCGCCCTTGAGCCGGAACCCCATCGAGCGGCGCGAGCTGTCGCCGACGTGCGGCGGCTCCACCTTGATGACGTCGGCACCCATGTCGCCCAGCAGCATGCAGCAGAACGGCCCCGCCATCACCTGCGACACGTCGAGCACCCGGATCCCCGTCAGTGGCTGATTGCCCGTCATCATCCTCGCCCCGCCCCCCGGCGCTCTCGTGTATTCACCTTACACATCTTGCATACAATAGACGCATGCGACGGCAAGGGCCAGCGCGCGCTCATGCGCCCGGCTTGTCCTGCGTGATCGCGATCGTGCCGAGCGCCCCCGCGTCGCTCGGCAGCTCCGCCGCGCCCGCAGGGAAGCCGTTCTTCGACAGGATCATCGCCTCGACGTCGGCCACCTTGGCGGCGCCGAGCGAGTTGGGATTGTCGAACGGCATCGTCGTCTTGATCCGCGTGAACAGCGCCGCCGCGGTCTGGCCGTTCCAATTGGCGAGGAAGCCACTGCCCGCCAGCGCCGGCGCCTGGTCGTTGCCGCCGAGTGCGTCGCCGTGGCAGCTCGCGCAGTTGGCGGCATAGACCGCGGCGCCGCGCTGCACCTGCGCCTCGGTGTAGACGCCGCCCCAAACACTTGTGGGCGCGGCCTGCGACAGCGCCACCGCGGGCAGCGCGACCAGCGCGACGGCGAGCAACGGGCGGAGCGACGGCTGGGTCATGCGCACCTCTGGGGATGGCCGCTCACGCGGCGGGAAGACGGAAGGCGACCAGCTCGCTGCTGTACGCGCCGCCGCCGATCGCGATGACGATGTACTGGCGCTGGTCGAGCATGTAGGTCATCGGCGCGCCGGTCTGGCCCGCGGGCATGTAGACCGCGCCCTTCTGCTCGCCGCTGGCCTTGTCATAGGCGCACAGCATCGCACCGCGGCGCCCGTCCGGCAGCGTGAAGACGCCGGGCTCGCCGCAGATCACCAGCGTCTTCGTCACCAGCGGCCCGACGTTGCCCGAGCGCCCCGTCTTGGGGATGGTCAAACCCTTGAGCTTGGGATGGTTGCGCACCGTGTCGGGGGTCTCGCCGTGCGCCACCTGCCACAGATGCGCGCCGCGCCGGAGGTCGATCGCGGTGATCCTTCCGTAAGGAGGCTTGAGCAGCGGCAGCCCCTCCACCGTCAGCGCGCCATAGGTGTGGTCGCCACGGCGCGGCGCGTCGGGCATGCCGCGCACGTTGATGACCGCGAAGTCGGATCGCTTCGGGTCGTCGTTCGGCAGCTCGCTCATCACGTCGGCCACGGTCTTGGAATAGACGTAGACCACGCCCGTCTCGGGATCGGCGCCACCGCCGGGCCAGTTGGTGCCGCCGGTCAGGTTGGGCGCGGTGAGCGTGCCCCAGGTGCCCTCCCGGTCGAACATCGAGGCCGGGGTGAAGAGCGGGCCGCGGCGATAGTTCTTCGCCAGCGCCAGCGCCTTGGCGCGCAACTCCGGGGTGAAGTCGATCAGGTCCTCGTCGCCGACACCCTGGACGTCATAGGCCGCAGGACGCGACGGGATCGGCTGGGTCGGCGCATACCATTCGCCGGGCACGTCGCCCTTGGGCACCTTGCGCTCGGGGATCGGCCAGATCGGCTTCCCCGTGGCGCGGTCGAGCACGTAGAGGAAGCCCTGCTTGGTCGGCTGCGCGAGCAGCTGCCGCACGCGCCCACCCACCGGCACGTCGAGCAGCATCGCGGCGCAGGGGATGTCATAGTCCCACAGCCCGTGGTGGACGAGCTGGTAGTGCCACTTGCGCTCGCCGCTATCGAGGTCGACCGCGACGATGCTCTCGCCGAACAGCCCCGGTCCGCGGCGATACTGGCCGCCGACGTCGCCGGTCGGCAGCTCGATGCCGAGATAGGCGAGGTTGAGCGCGGGATCGGCCGAGATCTGGCACCACATGCCGGCGTTGCCGATCGCCGCCGTTCCGTCGAGCCACGTGTCGTAGCCGAACTCGCCGGGGCGCGGGATGGTGTGGAAGATCCACTTCCGTCGCCCGGTGCGCGCGTCGTAGCCGCGCACGTAGCCGCGGACGTTGTCGCGCGTCCTGGGGACGTTGCCAGCGGTATGCGCGGCACCGACCACGACCGTGTCCTTGGCGACGAGCGGGGTCGAGTTGAGCCCGACGTCGCCCTCGATCAGGTCGATCTCCTGGTCGAACTCGGTCTTGAGGTCGACCGCGCCGTCGCTGCCGAAGCCGGGGATGCGCTGGCCGGTGCGCGGGTCGAGCGCGATCAGCCGGTAGCCGATCGTGACGTAGAGCAGCCGCTCCTCGGTGCCGTCGGTCCAGTAGGAGACACCGCGCCCGGAGAGCTGGCGCGGTGCCTTGCGCGCGCGCTCGCCCTCGTCCTCGCGATGGATCCACAACAGCTCGCCGGTCGCGGCGTCGAGCGCGACCACGTCGCGGCGCGACCCGGCGGTGGAGTAGATCACGCCGTTGACCACCAGCGGCGTCGCCTCGAGCTGGTAATCGGGGCGCGCGCCGAGCGAGTCGGTGCGGAAGCGCCACGCCACCTCGAGGCTGTCGAAATTCGTAGCGTCGATCTGGTCGAGCGCGGCGTAGCGCGTGCTCGCCAGATCGTTGGCATAGTGCCGCCAGTCGGTGTCGCCGGGGGCGCGCCGCCGCGGGCTGACCTGCGCCGCCGCGAGGGGCGCGCGCAGCGCCAGCAGCGTGAGCGGCGGCAGCGCCAGCAGCGCGCGTCGTGTGAAGCGCATCGCGCGATCCCCTGCCGGCCGCCTCAGTGCGCCGGCTCGAAATTGTGCAGGATGACCGGGCGCGGGTTGATCGGGATGCGGGTCGACATCGGCGCGCTGGGATCGTTGCCGGCGCGGTGCCAGCGCCCGCGCGCCGCGGTCACGACGTCACCCGGCTCCGAGGTGAAATAGGGATAGCCCTCGATCTTGTAGCCGATCTTGCCTTCCATGATGAACCAGAACTCGGTCCATTCGGTGTGGAAATGGCCCTTGTTGGTGTCGGGCGGCACCGCGTCGGCGGCCTTGCCGCGCAGGATGTTCGAGGTCCAGTGATCGTCCCACACGAACTTGCCGTTGTACGGCTTGTCGCCGACCGCGATCGTCTTGAAGAAGTCGACGTAGATCGGGTTGGTGTCGCGGTCCTTCGCCGGGCCGGGATTGCCCGTCACCTTGACATAGGTGCGGCCCTTGACCGGATCGGGGGTCTCGCTAGCGGGATAGAGCGGCGCGGTGCCGGCCTGGCGCACCTCGAACCAGATGGCCGGCTGCTGCCCGACATTCTCGACCGAATAGACGTGGCGGAACGGCACGCTGACCATGAAGCCCTTGGTCGCGGTGAAGGGCTCGGCGCCGTCGATCGTCACGCGCAGGCTGCCGTCCCACACGATGAACATGATGCGGTCGTCGGCGAAGAAGCGCGGCTTGGTCTTCTTGCCCGCGCCGAGCGAGACGTAGTCCGCGTCCTGCTCGGGGTTGCGCACGACGGGATGGACCCAGTCGCTCTGGCCGCGATGCGCCACGCGGATGTCGGCGAGCTTCCAATGGACCTTGTTGGGGGCGCTGTAAGCGGTCGGCTGCGTGGGCTTGGGCGCCCAATACTCGCCGGGCATCTTGGGCTGGGTCACCGGCATCGGATCCTCGCGCCCGGAGAATTGGGCAGAGGCCGCGACGCCACCGCCGAGCGCCGCGAGCGCGCCGCACAGGTACAGCAACCCTTTCATCCCACTCTCCTTTTTGCGACGCTGCCCGTGGACGCGCCGTTTGTATGGACAGGTGCAATCTTGTATGCGATCTGAAATCACGTCAAGCACACTGACGATGATCATCGGCAGGATGAGCCGGGGTGGCGGGGAGGATCGGGATGCGCTGGACGCTGGCGGGATTGCTGTTGACCGCGATCCTCGCCACCTCGGCGCACGCCGCCGACTATCAGGCTGATCTCGGCCCGATGCCGCTCGACGACGAGACCAAGGCGGTGATCGCCGGCCGCGGCGAGGCGGAAGCGCGGCTCGACGGCGCCCGGCTGACCGTCAGCGGCCGCTTCCGCGGGCTGCCGTCGCGCGCCACCGCGGCGCATCTGCTGATCGGCCCCGCGATCGGCGTGCCGGGCAGAAAGGCGCTGGCGCTGACGGTGAGCGGCGACACCGACGGGACGATCGCTGGCCGCTACCGGCTGAGCGAGGCACAGGCCGCGGCGCTGCGCACCGGGCGGCTGTACGTCCAGATCGACAGCGAGAAGGCGCCGCCGGGCTATAGCTGGGGGCCGAAGGGGACCTTGTGGGGCTGGCTGCTCCCCGCTCACGCGCGCGCCACCCCCGGCGTGCCGCAGCGCGGCGCCTGGTTCCTGCCGCAGCTCGACACGCCGCGGCGCTGACCATGCGACACTTCGCCCTCCGCCCCCGCGCCGCGCTCCTGCTCGCCGCCGCCGGTGTCGCGCTCGCGGGCACGATCGCGGTCGCGCAGCAGCCCGGCGGTTTCTTCACCCGCGCGCAGGTCGCCGCCGGGCGCAGCGCCTATGCCGAGCAATGCGCCGCCTGCCACCAGAGCGACCTTACCGGCGCCACCGACGCGCCGGCGCTGACCGGCGCCTCGTTCAACGCTGTGTGGGGCAAGCGCGCCGTCGCGGCGCTCTACAGCAAGATCCACGCCTCGATGCCGTACGGCCGCGGCGCCAGCCTCGACGACGCGACCTATGACGCGATCGTCGCCTACATCCTCTACGCCAACGGCGCGCCCGCGGGCGACACGCCGCTCGACCGCGGCGCGACGACCTTGCTCGGCGCGGTAGCGAGCGGGAAGCCTCCCGCGGACGCCTTCGCCGACCCCGCCGCGCCGTCCACCGCCGCGACCGGCGCGCCCGCCGGCAGCACCGCTTCGCAGGAGGCGCAGATCGGCGGTGCCAAGGAGTCCGCCCCCGCCAACGGCCCCGGCGGCGCCGCCGCCCCCGCCACCTCGGCGGGCTTCGCCGCGCCGGGGCAGAAGGTGAAGTACGCCGATCCCGGCCGCTTCGTGCTGCCGAGCAAGCCGGGGCTGAGCCTCAGGGGAGCGATCGCCGGCTATCGCCCTGTCACCGACGCGATGCTGCGCGACCCGCCGCCGGGCGACTGGCTGATGTTCCGCCGCAACTACCAGGGGTGGAGCTACAGCCCGCTGGCGCAGATCGACACCGGGAACGTCGCGCGGCTCCAGCTCAAGTGGATGTGGTCGATGCCCGAGAACGGCACGATGGAGGACACCCCCATCGTCCACGACGGCATCATGTACATGTGGGGCGTCGGCAACGTCATCCAGGCGCTCGACGCGCGCGACGGCGAGCTGTTGTGGGAGAACCGGCTCGGCCCCTTCCCCACCAGCGCCGGGCCAGGCCCGTCCTCGGTGGAGACGCGCGCGATGGGTCTGTGGGGCACCAACCTCTACGTCAACACGCCCGAGGGCTGGGTCTATGCGCTCGACGCGCGCAGCGGCGAGGAAGTCTGGAAGACGCATATCACGGACGAGAAGCCCGGCGTCGGCCGTTCCACCGGCGGGCTGATCATCATCAAGGGCAAGGTGATCGTCGGCATGACGAACTGCGGGCGCAAGGGCACGCCCGACCATTGCTATATCAGCGCCTACGACGCCGCGACGGGGAAGCGCGACTGGACCTTCACCACCGTCGCGCTGACCGGCCAGCCCGGCGGCGACAGCTGGGGGGCGCTGCCCGACGACGAGCGCAAGGGATCGGAGACCTGGATCGCGGGCACCTACGATCCCGCGCTCGACACCACCTACTGGGGCACCGCGCAGGGCAAGCCGTGGCGCCGAGACGAGCGCGGCTCCGCCACGGGAGCGACCGATTACGCCAACTCCACGCTCGCGCTCGACCCCGGCACGGGCAAGCTGCGCTGGTGGTTCAACCACGCCCCCGGCGAGACGTTCGACCTCGACGAGGTGTTCGAGCGCGTGCTGGTCGACCACGGCGAGCGCAAGTCGCTCTTCACGATCGGCAAGGCCGGCGTCCTGTGGCAGCTCGACCGCGCCAGCGGCAAGTTCCTCGGCGCGACCGAGACCGTGTTCCAGAACGTCTTCACCCGGATCGACCCGGTGACCGGCCGGCCGAGCTACCGTGACGACGTGGTGAAGCAGCAGTCCGACCAGTGGCTCGCCTCGTGCCCCGGCCCGGAGGGCGGGCACAATTGGCAGGCGATGAGCTATCACCAGCCGAGCGACGCGCTGGTGATCCCGCTCAGCCAGAGCTGCGTGCTGATGCTCGGCAACGGCAGCCAGGTCTATTACGAGATGCCCGGCACCGGCGGCAATCTGGGTCGGCTGTCCGCCTACCGCGCGCGCGACCGTGCGCCGCTGTGGACCGTGCAGCAGCGCGCGCCCTTCCTCACCTCGGTGGTGTCGACCGCGGGCAACCTCGCCTTCGTCGGTGACTTCGACCGCGTGTTCCGCGCGGTCGACGTCCGCACCGGCGAGACATTGTGGAAGACGCGGCTGGGCACCACGGTGCAGGGCTTCCCCGTCTCCTTCGCGGTCGACGGGCGGCAATATGTCGCGGTCACCACCGCGCTGGGCGGTGGCAGCCCGCAGCTCAAGCCGGGGACGATGCTGACCGAGGTGCATCGCCCGATCACCGGCTACGCTGTCTATGTCTTCGGGCTGCCGGAGGAGAAATGACCCTCATCGCCTGGCTCGCCACGCTGCTCGCCGTCACCCCCGCCCCGACATCCAGCGCGGTTGACTATCCTCGCCCGCTCGCCTTCCCGAAGGAGGATCGTGCCGCGGCGGCGCGCGCGTTCGACGCCGCGCGGCGGATCGCGCGCGACGACCTGTTCGTCGACTTCGCGCACCGCTGCATCCTCGACGCGCGCTACAAGCCGCGGACGCAGGGCGAGCAATATAACGGCATGGTCGAGCCCTTCGCCGCGTTCGACGAGCTGTTCTCGGTCGGCCAGATGGCGGTCTCGGCCTGGGCGCTGCGCACGCGCGACGGCATCGTGCTGTTCGACTCGCTCAACAACGCCGACGAGGCGCGCACGCTGATCGAGCCCAACCTGCGCGCGATGGGGCTCGACCCGCGCGATGTCCGCTACGTGATCCTCAGCCACGCGCATGGCGACCATTACGGCGGCGCGGCGCATTTCCAGCAGACCTATGGCGCGCGCGTGATCGCCTCCGCCGCCGACTGGGACGAGATGCAGTCGCCGCAGCGGCTCGCGGTGCGCGGCTGGGGACCGCCACCGCGCCGCGACATCGCGGTAGCGGACGGCGAGTCGCGCGTGATCGGCGGCGTGCCGATCCGCTTCCACGTTACCCCCGGTCACACGCGCGGCACGCTCTCGACGATCTTCCCGGTGCACGATCGCGGGCGACGCCACATGGTCGGCTTCTACGGCGGCTCGGGCCTGCCCTGGACACCCGAGCTGCGCGCGGCGCAGGTCGGATCGATCCGGCGGTGGATCGGGCTGACCCGCGCGGCCGGAGTGGACAGCCAGATCGGCAACCACCCGCTCCATTACGAGGCACTCGAGCGGCTCGAACTGCTCCGCTACCGGCGAGGCGGTCAGACCAATCCCTTCGTGCTCGGTCGCGACCGCTACCGCCGCTACATGCAGGTACAGGAGCAATGCACGCGGTTGTGGATCGCGCGCAACGGTGAGCCGCAGCCGTTGTAAGAAACGACGGTGCACACACTGCAACTTTTCTGTCGACAATGATTCAGATCTGTCAGACAACTCGACGGACGGAGAGGATCAGGTCGGCGACGCCCGGCCGGCAGCGCAGGTTCGAGCGGAACAACCGCCGGACCGATCGGGTCGCCGATGCGCCGCGCGGGGTGTCGACCTGCCTCTCCCATGACGGGAGGAGGGGTCTGGACATGATGGCGTTCGAGATGGAGCTGAGGCACGGCCTGGCGGCATGCCGCCGAAGCGCCCTGATGGCGGCGAGCGGGGCGGCGCTTGCGATGGCATTGACGATGCCGGCGCAGGCGCAGGCGCAGACTGAACCGGCCGCGCAGACCGCACCGTCCCCGACGATCCAGCCCGGTTCGGCCGCCGCGACGCCATCGGGCGCCGACCCCGCCACCGCCGACAGCGCGGCGACGGTCGACCAGCCCGATCCCGCCGCCGAGCCCGGCAGCGACATCATCGTCACCGGCTCGCGCATCACCTCGAGCGGTTTCAACGCGCCCACGCCGACGCAGGTGATCGGCGCGGCCGACCTGCAGCGGCTGGCGCAGCCCAACATCTTCAACGCGGTCACGCAGCTGCCCTCGCTGCAGGGATCGACCGGGCGCGCCACCTCGGTGGGCAGCACGTCGAGCGGCATCCAGGGACTGAGCTCCTTCTCGCTGCGCGGTCTGGGCGCGATCCGCACGCTGACGCTGCTCGACGGGCAGCGCTTCGTCGGCGCCAATTACTCGGGCGTGCCCGACGTCAGCCAGTTCCCGCAATTGCTCGTCCAGCGCGTCGACGTGGTCAATGGCGGCGCCTCGGCCTCCTACGGGTCGGACGCGGTCGGCGGCGTGGTCAACTTCATCACCGACAAGCGCTTCAAGGGCTTCAAGGCGAACCTCCAGGGCAGCATCACCACCTACGGCGACGACGCCGGCGTCACCGCCCAGGCGGCCTGGGGCAACAGCTATTACGAGGACCGGCTCCACGTCGTGGTCAGCGCCGAATATGGCCGGCAGGGCGGCGTGCCCAACCCGGGGTTCGGGATCGTCGGCGCCAACGGCCGCGACTGGTACAACTCGCCCGCGTTCGTGCAGACCGGCGTGACCAACACGCCCGCGGGCCAGCCGCGCATTTTCTACATCCAGAACGCGCAGCAATACCAATATTCGAAGTTCGGCCTGATCACCTCGGGCCCGCTCCAGGGCACCGCCTTCGGTGCCAACGGCCAGCCCTATCAGTTCCAGTACGGCTCGAACGGCGTGCCCACCGGGACCGGCGCGGTGACCGGCTGCACGCCCTCCTTCTGCTCGGGCGGCGACACCAGCGGCGTGGTCGGCGCGGGCACCAGCCTCGCCTCCAAGCTGGAGCGCTACAATTACTACTCGCGCGTCGGCTTCGACTTCGCGCCCAACAACGAGGTCTACTTCACGTTCAACGGCTCGCGCGTCAGCTCGGAGAATTCGCCCAACCCGGGCTACGCCCAGCAGGCCAACCTCACGATCCAGTGCGGCCTCAACAACGCCAACGCCAACCCGTTCGTGCCGCAGTCGATCCAGCAGGCCTGCACCAACGCCGGCATCACGCAGTTCCAGTACGGCTCGGCGCTGGCGCAGCTCGGCGACTTCATCGAGGTCAAGCCGGTGCGCACCAACCTGCGCTACGTCGTCGGCGCCAACGGCAAGTTCCGCGGCCTCGGCACCGAGTGGAGCTACGACGCCTACTACGAGTACGGGCGCAACTACACCGACCTGCACGTCGACAACATGCTCAACATCTCGCGCTTCCGTGCGGCCTATCAGGCGGTGCGGCTGCCCAACGGCACGATCGGCTGCGCCAACGCGGCGGCGCGCGCCGCCGGCTGCGTCCCGCTCAACATCATCGGCGACGGCGGCGTGACCGAGGCCGCGCTCAACTACGTCAAGCCGGCGATCGGACCCTATCAGCACACCTGGTCGACGCAGAACGCGGGCGCGATCAGCTTCAACGGCCAGCCGGTCTCGACCTGGGCGGGTCCGCTGTCGGTCGCCTTCGGCTACGAGTACCGCCGCGAATGGTATCGCACCAAGGCCGATCCGTACGGCAACGGCGTCACCGCGGCGAACCCGAACACCACCGACTATCCCGCCGACCCCACGCAGAACACGCTGACCGGCGGCAATTGGTACGCCGGCAACTACAAGAACGGCACCGGTCGCTACAACGTGCACGAGGGTTTCCTCGAGCTCGACATCCCGATCTCGAACGAGGACCAGATCGGCCGCGCCAACATCAACGCGGGCGTCCGCCAGACGCGCTACAGCACCTCGGGCTGGATCACGAGCTGGAAGGTCGGCGGCACGTGGGACACGCCGCTCACCGGCATCAAGCTGCGCGGCGTGACCTCGCGCGACGTGCGCGCGCCCAACCTATCCGAGCTGTTCCGCACGCCGACCTTCGCCAACGCCACCTTCCTCGATCCGCGCGCGCCCGGCAGCTCGCCGACCGCGGGGCAGTTCGTCCAGGCGCCGTCGAACACGATCGGCAACACCGCGCTGAAGCCGGAGACCTCGCGCAACACCACCGGCGGCATCGTCTTCGACGGCACCACCGCCGGCTTCCTGCCGGGCTTCAGCGCCTCGTTCGACTATTACAACATCAAGGTGGAAGGCATCATCACGCCGTTCAGCGGGCAGTCGGCGATCAACCAATGCTTCCTGCAGAACCTCGCGCAGTTCTGCGGCTCGTTCAATCTCGACGCCGCGGCCGGGCCGCTGTTCGTCAACGAGCAGCTGTTCAACTTCGCGCGCGTGCGCACCAACGGCTTCGACATCGAGGCGAGCTATCGCCGCCCGCTCAGCGGCGTCGGGCTGCCGGGCGCCTTCACGATCCGCGGCCTCGCCACGCGCACGCTGCATTACACCGAGACGTCGGGCCTCCCCGGCACGATCCCGACCGAGCAGGCCGGCAACAACCGCGGCAACGTGCCCGACTGGAAGGTGTTCGCGATCCAGAGCTGGGACACGGACGACTTCTCGCTGTCGGTGACCGAGCGCTGGTTCTCCGACGGCGTCTACTCGAACGAATATATCCAGTGCGATCCGGGCAGCTGCCCGGCGCCGGATCCGACCGGCAACATCACCACGATCAGCGACAACACGATGCCCGGCGCGCTCTACGTCGATCTCGGCGGCTCGTTCAACATCAGCAAGAGCATCTCCGCCTATGCCAAGGTGGACAATCTCTTCAACAAGGCGCCCGAACCCTCGCCGCAGAACGGCGTGACGTACGGGTTCAACCCGGTGTTGTACGACGTGCTCGGCCGCACCTTCCGGCTCGGCCTGCGCCTCAGCCTCTAGGCCGCTCCCCTTGGCCTTGCCCTGGCTCCCGAGGACCTTCCTCGGGAGCCATTTTTTATGAAAGCGTCTGCAGTGACGGGGCCCCGCGCTCAGCTCGCCCCCACCGGCAGCCGGCGCGGCCGTCGCCGGCCGTTCCGCTCTCAGCGGCTGACCGACAGGATGATCCGGCGAGCGCCGGGACGATCCTCTCGCCCTGGCGCAGTTCGTCGCGCCGGCGCGCGCCGCACCCTTCCACCCGCGACCAAGCGGCTCTATGCGCTGCGCTGTCGCAGGGAGATCGGCGTTGCCTGGTCGGTCCCGCACCAGTGCGCCGTGACGCGGACGCGCGATGCCGCCCGCAGGCCTCGGGAGTGTGAGAGATGAATGTCGGTCGGAACGTCAGCCCAGCCCCGGCACGCGTGATCGCACGCGACTGACACTCGTACCGACCGCGCCCGACCGATGATCCTGCTCACGCTCTCTGCCCTCACGCTCACCGCCCCCGCCGCGGCGGCGGCGCCGCTCGCCCAGGCGAGAAGCCGCCGCGCGGCGCGGCGCGCGCGCGGCACGCTGCGGCTGCCCGAGCTCGAACTGCCCCCGGTGGTGGTCGAGGCACCCGAGCCCGAGGTGCCGCCGCCGACGCTCGGCGACGTGGGCGTCACCCTCGCGAAGATCCCCGGCCCGACGATCCCGCCCGAGATCCGCGCCATGCTCGACGCCGCGATCGCGGCCAACGACGAGGCCGGCGTCGCCACCATTGTCAAATACGCGCGCGCGGGCGATCCCGGCTCGGCCGACCTGGTGCTGCGACAGGCGAGCGACTGGCGCTCCGCGCGCGCGCGGGCGCACGACGAGCGCTTGCAGCAGGCCAGCGCGTTCGAGCTGTGGACCGGCAAGGTCGAGGCAGGTGGGTTCGTCTCCACCGGCAACTCGAACATCACCGGGCTGACCGGCTCGGCCGATCTCACCCGCGAGGGGCTGCGCTGGCGCCACCGGCTGCTCGGCCAGGCCGACTTCCAGCGCACCGACGGCGTCACCAGCCGCGAGCGCTACACCTTCGGCTACCAGCCCAATTACAAGGTCAGCGACCGCGCCTACATCTATGGCAACCTCGGCTATGAGTCGGATCGCTTCCTCGGCTATGTCAGCCGCTACGCGGTCTCGGTCGGGGCCGGCTACGGCGTGTTCCGCCGCTCCGGGCTGACGCTCGACCTCGAGGCCGGTCCCGCCTTCCGCCAGACCGATTTCACCGACGAGTTCATGCAGAGCAGCCTCGCCGCACGCGGCAGCATGAATCTCAACTGGACGCTGATCGGCGGCCTGCGGCTGAGCCAGGAAGCCTCGGCCTATCTCGAACATTACAACAGCACGGTGCGCAGCGTCAGCGCGCTCGAGGCCAAGCTGCTCGGCCCGCTCTCGGCGAAATTCTCCTACACCGTGCAATATGAGAGCGAGCCGCGCGACGAACGGCTCAGCACCGACACGCTCAGTCGATTGTCGCTGGTGTATAGTTTCTGAGGAAAGCTCGTATCGACGTCCCTCGTTGGTCTCGATATGTATGGCGACCCTGATCACCTTACCTGCCGTCATTCCGGACTTGGTCCGGGATCCACCGTGCCGCGTACTCAGACCGCGTCGCTCTCGCGGAAGAGTGGATCCCGGACCAAGTCCGGGATGACGGGGCGGTAGTTCTGGATCGCCCGCATGGCCGTTCCGCGCACCAGCCATTTCGCGCCAAACCTCCCCCATTGATCCGTATCAGTTTGATTAGGCGGAACGATTCATCGGCGCCACCCGTATCCTCGGCCCTATGCCTGCTCCCGAGACACCGTTGTTCCGCTGGACGCACCAGGCCCAGGAGGAGCTCGAGACGCTGCTCCACGGCCATGTTGCCGAGCGATCCTTCCCCTGCGTCGGCGCCAAGGCGGCGCTCGCGCGCGGGACGCTGGACGTGCTCGCCTGCTCGCGCATCGACAGTGCGTGGGACGATCTGCGCATCCACGACGGGCTGGTCCGCTTCGCCGCCGCCTATCGCGCCGAGCCGACGCTGTTCCGCAGCTATGCCGTGGTGTTCGAGGGACCTGACGTGCTCGACGAGACCACCTTCGAGGCGGCGCTGTGGGAGCGGATCCAGTCGCTCTCCGACAAGGACGTGTGGCGCGGCCAGTCCTACGACGGTCGCGTCAGCCATGATCCCGACAGCCCGCATTTCTCGTTGAGCTTCGGCGGTGAGGCCTTCTTCGTCGTCGGCCTCCACCCCAACGCCTCGCGCCCGGCGCGGCGTTTCGCGCGGCCGACGATGGTGTTCAACCTGCACGACCAGTTCGAGCAGCTGCGCGCCGACGGTCGCTACGAGACGATGCGCGAGGCGATCATGGTGCGTGACGAGAAAGTCGCGGGCTCGCGCAACCCGATGCTGGCGCGCCACGGCGAGCTGAGCGAGGCGCGCCAGTATAGCGGGCGCGTGGTCGACTCGGCGTGGCGCTGCCCGTTCCATTATGCCGGCGGGAGCGACCCCGCGTGAGCGCGACGATCGAGATCGCGCCGCGCAGCGGCACCGCCTTCCGCCTGCTGGCGGGCCAGCGGCTCACCGTGATCGACCCGCGCGGCGTCCAGGTGGCGGACCTGCTGGGGTACAATGCCGAGGACGTGCGCGAGGTGATCTCCTCGGGGCGCACCTTCGACTATGCCGAGACGATCCGGCTCACCGCCGGCCATCTGCTCTACTCGAACCGCTCGCGCCCGATGCTGGCGATCGTGGAGGACACCGTCGGGCGGCACGACTTCCTGCTGACGCCGTGCTCCTACGACACGTTCCACCATTTCTACCCGGAGCTGCCGCCGCATCGCGGCTGCTTCGGCAACCTCGCCGAGGCGCTCGCGCCGTACGGCGTGACCGAGGACATGATCCCGGTGGCGTTCAACTGCTTCATGAACGTGCCTGTCGACGGCGCGACGGGGAAGCTGGAGGTGCTTCCGCCGACCAGCCGCGCCGGCGACCATCTCACGCTCGAGGCACGGATGGACCTGATCATCGGCCTCACCGCCTGCTCCGCGCCGGCGTCGAACGGCGGCAGCTTCAAGCCGATCCATTATCGCGTGGAGTGAGCGGCGGAAGCCTGACCCTTCGTGTTCCCCGGCCTTCGCCGGGGCACGACGACCGCGCCGCTTAGTTCACCCCCGCCCGCGGTGTCGGCGCGCGCTGTTCCGCCTCGGCGATGCGTTCGGCGTAGCGCGAGGCGAGGTCGAGGTGGAGACGTCGCATCGGCGCGTCGCGCGCGTGGCGCGCGGCCGCGCTCTCCTGCTCGGCGCGGCGGCGATAGTAATCGAGATCGTCCATCGTGGTCATCGCGTGATCCCTCCCGGTGTGGAGACTCTGTCACGGTACGCTGCGACTCGCCCCGCATTGTGCGCTCATCTGGTCGCGATGCACCAACATTCGTCACAAAGAGCGACGCGACTCGAAAAGAATCAGTACTACTTAGGTCAACACGACGCGCGGCGGCCGAGCGCCGCTGCCCGCGCGCTGGCGCCGCGCCGGCGGCTGCGGCATGGGATCGCCGATGGACCGTGACTTCCGCCGCGTCGCCGCCGACGGCACCGCCGCCCCGCATCGCCGGGCGGTGATCGCCGAGCATCCGGTGGCGATCGAGGTCAACGGCCTCGGCTATGCGGTGATGATGGCGACTCCCGACGACCTCGCCGACTTCGCCACCGGCTTCGCGCTGTCCGAGCGGATCGTCGCGGCGGCGGACGAGATCGCGGAGCTGGACCTCGTCGAGACCGCGCAGGGCGTGATCGCCCGGCTCGCGGTGCCGCCCGCGCGCGCCGCCGCGGTCGCCGACCGGGTGCGCCGCCGCGCCAGCGACAGCTCGTGCGGGCTGTGCGGGATGGACAATCTCGACGCGGTCCACCGCGCGCTGCCGCACGTCACCGGCGCACCGGTCGCGCCCACGGCGATCTTCGCCGCGCTCGCGGCGATGCGCGACCATCAGCCGCTCAACCGCGCCACCGGTGCCGCGCACGCCGCGATGCTGTGCGATGCCGCGGGTGCGATCCGGCTCGCGCGCGAGGACGTCGGCCGCCACAATGCCTTCGACAAGCTGATCGGCGCGATGGCGCGCGGCGGGCTGGCGTGGGACGACGGCTTCGCTTTGCTGTCGTCGCGCTGCTCCTACGAGCTGGTCGAGAAGGCCGCGCTGGCGGGCTGCGCGACGCTGGTAACGGTGTCGGCGGCGACCAGCCTGGCGCTCGACCGCGCCGCCGCGGCGGGGCTGACGCTCGTCTCGCTCGCGCGCTCGGATGCGGTGCTCTTTTCGGATCCCACGCGTTAGGACGCGCATGACCAAGCAGCACGACGATCGCCCTGATTTCACCCCCTATGACGGCCCGGCGGGCGGCTGGGGCTCGATGCGCTCACTGGCGGACATCGTCCCGCGCGAGAAGAACGTGGCGGTCACCACCGCCGAGCTGACGCGCCAGAACAAGCCCGACGGCTTCATGTGCGTCAGCTGCGCCTGGTCCAAGCCCAACCCGCCCAGCGTCGCCGAATTCTGCGAGAACGGCGCCAAGGCGACCGCCTGGGAGATCACCAGCCAGCGCGTCACCCCCGACTTCTTCCGCGCCCATGCGCTGACGGAACTGCGCGGCTGGAGCGACTATCGGCTGGAGGAAGCCGGAAGGCTGACGCACCCGATGAGGTACGACCGCGCGACCGACCGCTACGTCGTCGCGCCGTGGGAGGAGGCCTTCGCCGCGATCGGGGCGCGGCTCAAGGCGCTCGCGCCGCGCTCGGTGGTGTTCTACGCCTCGGGCCGCGCCAGCCTCGAGACCTCGTACATGTACCAGCTGATGGCGCGGCTGTACGGCAACCAGAACCTGCCCGACAGCTCCAACATGTGCCATGAATCCACCTCGGTCGGGCTCAAGGCGGCGATCGGCGTGCCGGTCGGCACCACCACGCTGGAAGACTTCGACCACACCGACTGCATCCTGCACTTCGGCCAGAACGTCGCCACCAACAGCCCGCGGATGCTCCACCAGCTCCGCGCGGTGCACAAGCGCGGGGCGCAGATCATCGTGTTCAATCCCCTGCGCGAGCGCGGGCTGGAGCGCTTCACCGACCCGCAGAATCCGGTCGAGATGGCGACGCGCAGCGAGACGCCGATCGCGACGCAATACCACCAGGTGAAGGCGGGCGGCGATCTCGCGGCGATGATGGGGATCGCCAAATGGGTGATCGAGAACGGCCATGTCGACCACGAGTTCGTGACGGCGCACACGCACGATTACGCCGCCTTCGAGGCGCGCGCGCGGGCGACCGGCTGGGACGAGATCGAGCGCGAATCGGGGCTGACCCGCGCCGCGCTCGAGCAGGCCGCCGAGGCCTATGCGCGCTCCACCGCGACGATGGCGATCTACGGCATGGGCCTGACCCAGCACGTCAAGGGCGTCGACAACGTCCGCATGCTGGTCAACCTGCTGCTGCTCCGCGGCAACATCGGCAAGCCCGGCGCGGGGCCGTGTCCGGTGCGCGGGCACAGCAACGTCCAGGGCCAGCGCACCGTCGGCATCACCGAGAAGACCGAGCTCGCGCCGGTCGAGAAGCTCAAGGAACTCTACGGTTTCGATCCGCCGACCGAGAAGGGGCTCGACACCGTCGAGGCGTGCGCCGGCGTCATCGACGGCACGGTGAAGGCGTTCGTCTCGCTCGGCGGCAATTTCGTCCGCGCCGCGCCCGAGACCGAGCTGCTCGAGGAGGGTTGGGCGAACCTGGATCTCTCGGTGCAGATCGCCACCAAGCTCAACCGCAGCCACCTCATCCCCGCCGCGGGCGAGACCTGGCTGCTGCCCTGCCTCGGCCGGATCGAGCGCGACCTGCAGGCGAGCGGCCCCCAGCGCGTGACGATGGAGGATTCGACCAGCGTGATCCACCCGTCGCTCGGGAAGGTCGACCCGGCGAGCCCGCACCTTCTCTCCGAGCCAGCGATCGTCGCGGGCATCGCCAAGGCGCTGCTCCCGCCCAACCCCGCGATCGACTGGGACGCCTGGGTCGGCGACTATGCGCTGGTGCGCGACGAGATCGCCAAGGCCATCCCGCATTTCTTCGCGCGCTTCAACGAGCGGCTGCGCCAGGAGAAGGGCGGCTTCTGGAAGGGCAACAAGGCCGCCGAGCGCGTCTTCGAGACGGAGAGCGGCAAGGCCGAGTTCCTGGTGCCCGACGTGCTCAACGCCACCGGCTTCACCGACAGCGACGGGCGCTACCGCTTGCTGACGCTGCGCTCGAACGACCAGTTCAACACCACGATCTACGGCTATTCGGACCGTTTCCGCGGCATCAACGGTACGCGCCAGGTGGTGCTGATGAACCGCGACGACATCGCGCGCGCCGGGCTCACCGCGGGTGCCAAGGTGACGCTGGCGAGCGACGCGGGCGACAATCACGAGCGCCGCGTCGGCGACCTGATCGTGGTGGAATATGACGTGCCGCCGGGCTGCATCGCGGCCTATTATCCCGAGTGCAACCCGCTGATCGCGCTCGCGCACCACGCCGAGGAGAGCCACGTGCCCGCGGCCAAGTCGGTGCCGGTGCGGATCGTGGGGTAGAGAAGATCCTCTCCTTTCAGGGGAGGATCGTTATCCCGCCGCGCTCAACACCATCCACACCAACCCCGCCCGGCATAATTGTGCGACAAACCCGCCGTAGCGCGCTCGTCCGGCCCGATATCGCCGGCAGGGAGCGAGTGATGCGCGTGATCTACCTTCTGCTGGCGTCCGCCGCCCCGATGGCCGCGCCCGCGGCGGCGCAGCAGCCGGCGCAGCGCGACCTGCCCGGCACGGTCGCGCCGACCGGCAGCGCCGCCGCCACCCCAGCGCCCGGCGCCGCCACCGCCGCTCAGTCGAGCCAGGCCACCCCCGCCACCGCGCCGGCCGACGACCCCGCCGAGAACGAGGACGAACCCGCCGACATCGTCGTCACCGGCGCCCGGACCCAGCGCGGCGCGGTGGTCGGCGACATCACCCCCGAGGAGCAGCTCTCCCCCGCCGACATCCGCAGCTACGGCGTCAGCTCGGTGACCGAGCTGCTCAACGAGCTCAGCCCGCAGACCCGCTCGGGCCGCGGCGCCGGCGGCGCCCCGGTGGTGCTGCTCAACGGTCGGCGGATCTCGGGCTTCCAGGAGATCCGCGACCTGCCGACCGAGGCGATCGCGCGCGTCGACATCCTGCCCGAGGAGGTCGCGCTCAAATACGGCTATCGCGCCGACCAGCGCGTGGTGAACTTCGTGCTGCGCCGCCGCTTCCGCGCGGTCACCACCGAAATCGAGGACCGGCTCGCCACCGAGGGCGGGCGCAACGCGCCCGGCGGCGAGCTCGACCTGCTGCGTATCCGCGAGCAGGGCCGCATCAACCTCCATCTCGAATATAACCACGCCGACTCGCTCACCGAGGCCGAGCGCGACATCCTGCCCTCGCCCAACACCGCGGCGATCGGGGGCAATGTCGCCACCCGCGGACGAGTCGCGATCGACCCGCTGTTCGGCACCGCCACCTCGCTCGGCGTTCCCGCAATCGCCGCCACGCGCGCGCCGCTGCTCGGCGAGTTCAGCGCGACGCGCAACACCACCGACCAGTCGGCCTATCGCACGCTGCTGCCGCAGGAGCGCACCTTCTCCGCCAACGGCACCTACGCCACGACGATCTTCGGCAACGTCGCGGCGACGCTCAACGCCACGGTCGATCACAGCCGCACCGAGTCGCTGCGTGGCCTCGCCGAGCTCGACCTCGCGCTGCCGGTGGGCAGCCCCTTCTCGCCCTTCGCGGTACCGGTGACGCTGACGCGCGCCTCCGACTCGATCGCGCCGCTGAGGCAGCAGGTCGAAACGACGCAGCTCCATCTCGGCGGCACGCTCAACGGCGACAAGGGACGGTGGCGCTGGTCGCTGACCGGCAACGTCGACCGCGACACCAGCGACACCGTCACCCAGACCGGACTCGACACCGCCGCCTTCCAGGCGCGGCTCGACGCACTCGATCCGGCGGCGAACCCCTATGGCCCGCTCACGCTCGGCCGCTCGGCCGACAACAGCGCGCGCTCGACCGCGACCACCGCGGGGCTCGACGCGCTGGCGAGCGGGCCGCTGTTCGCGCTGCCCGCGGGCGACGCCAACGCCAGCCTGCGCATCGGCGCCTCGACGAGCGACTTCTCGAGCCGCTCGGTGCGCTTCGGCACGCCGGTCGCGGCCGACATCGGGCGCGACCTGGCCTCGACCCAGCTCAACCTCGACCTGCCGATCGCCAGCCGCGCCGAGGGCGTGCTGGCCTTCCTCGGCAATCTCTCGCTCAACGGCAATGTCGCGGCGGACCGCGTCTCCGACTTCGGCACCTTGTGGACCTATGGCTATGGCGCGAACTGGCGCCCGATCGAGGCGGTGCGGCTGCTCGCCTCGGTGACCGACCAGGCCGAGGCGCCGACCGCGGCGCAGCTCGGCAACCCGGTGGTGTCGACCCCCGGCGTGCGCGTGTTCGACTATGTCCGCGGCACCACCGCGACGGTGACGACGGTGACCGGCGGCAACCCGCTGCTGGTGCGGGACGAGCGCCACGCGCTCAAGGTCGGGCTCGACGTCAGGCCGTGGAGCGCGCGCGACATCCGCTTCCGCGCCGACTACACCCGCCAGACGACCGACGACCCGATCGCCAGCTTCCCCAGCGCCACCGCGGCGATCGAGGCGGCCTTCCCCGATCGCTACACGCGCGACGCCGAGGGCAATCTGCTGCGCATCGACACGCGCCCGATCAACTTCGCGCGTCGCGAGACGTCGCAGCTGCGCTACGGCGTCAACCTGTCGTTCCGGCTCAAGTCGAAGATCCAGAAGGAGCTGGAGGCGTTCCGCGCCGGCACCGGGCCCAATCCCTTCGCCGGCATGCGCCCGCCGGGCGAGCGGCGCGGCGGCGAGGGCGGCGGCCGCGAGGGAGCGGGCGACCGCACCCGGCCCGACGGCAGCGCCGCGCGCGGCGGCGACGGCGCGCCGCCCGCGGCCGGCAGCGGCACCGCGCCCGGCGGGTCGGGAGCTGGCGGCGGTCCGGGGGGCGGCGGCCCAGGCGGCGGCGGCTTCGGGCGGTTCGGGCGCGGCGGCGGCGCGCAGGCGGGCGGCCGGCTCCAGTTCGCGCTCTACCACACCTGGCATCTCACAGAGCGGGTCACGGTCGCGGACAGCGGCCCGGTGCTGAACCTGCTCGACGGCGACGCGATCGGCAGCGCCGGCGGCCAGCCCCGTCACGAGCTCGAGGGCCAGGCCGGCTATACCAACAACGGCCTCGGCGCGCGGATCTCGGTCAATTACCAGAGCGCCACGCGCGTCAACGGCGGGACCGCGGCGGCCCCGGAGACGCTCGACTTCGGCAGCATCGCCACCGCCAACCTGCGCCTCTTCGCCGACCTGGGCGGCCGGATCGACTGGGTCCGCGCGCACCCCTGGATGCGCGGCGCGCGCGTCAGCCTGCAGCTCGACAACCTGTTCAACACGCGCCAGCGAGTCACCGACCAGGCCGGCGAGGTGCCGATCGGCTTCCAGCCGGGCTATCTCGACCCGATCGGGCGCACCGTGCGGCTGTCGTTGCGGAAGTTGTTCTATTAACGGGGTGGTGATCGCGGGGCGAACCCACCCCGCGCCCGCTTGGATCAGGAAAGCGCGCGGTGCTCCTGCGCACGCCGGAGCCTAGAGCGTCACGCCAGAGCCCGTGGGCTCCTGCGTGCGCAGGAGCACCGCGGCGAGGCTCAGAACGATGACCAGTCGTCCTCCGCCACCGCGACCGCCGCGCTACCGCGCCGAGCGACCGGCGCGTGCCGACGCACCGGCGCCGGCGCCGGGCTGGCCGCGCGCGTCGGCAGCGCGCGAACGGTCGCGCGCGGCGCCGCCACCGGCGCACCGCCGAGCGTGAAGCGCGCGATCTCGGCGGCGAGCGTGTCCGCCTCGCCCGCCAGGTTGCGCGCCGCCGCGGTGGCCTCTTCCACCATCGCGGCGTTGCGCTGGGTCACGCCATCCATCTCGCCGACGGCGGTGTTGACCTGCTGGAGGCCCTGCGACTGCTGCTCGGCCGAGCCGGAGATGTCGGACACCAAGGTGCTGATCTCGCCGATGCGACCGATGATCCGCTCGAGCGAGCGACCCGTCTCGCTGACCAGCGCGACCCCGGCGTCGACCGTCTCGACCGAGGCGGTGATGCGCTGCTTGACGTCCTTGGCGGCCTCGGCCGAGCGCTGCGCCAGCGCGCGCACCTCGGAGGCGACCACCGCGAAGCCCTTGCCGGCGTCCCCGGCGCGCGCCGCTTCGACGCCCGCGTTGAGCGCGAGCAGGTTCGTCTGGAAAGCGATCGCGTCGATCACCGCGATGATGTCGGAGATCTCCGACGAGGTCCGCTCGATCCCCGCCATCGCCTCGACCGCGCGACGCACCACCGCGCCCGATTCCTCCGCCTCGGCACGGGCGACGCCGACGATCTGGTTGGCGCGGCCGGCGCCCGACGCGGTCTCGCGGACGGTGGCGGTGATCTGCTCCATCGCCGCCGCGGTCTCCTCCAGGCTCGCGGCCTGCTGCTCGGTGCGCTGCGACAGGTCGTCCGACGCCGCGCTGATCTCGCCCGCGCCGCGGTGGATGCCCTCGGACACCTGGGCGACCGAGCTCATCGTCGCCTGCAACGCGGTCACGGCGTCGTTGAAGTCGTGCTTGAGCTTGAGGAACGGCCCGCTGAGCTCGGCCTCGATCCGCGCGGTGAGGTCGCCCGCGGCGAGGCGGCCGAGCCCCTCGCCCATCGCCAACGCCATCTGGCGCTGCGTGTCGCATTCGCGCGCGGCGAGCGAGCTCTCGCGGAAGATCGCCATCGCCTTGGTCATGCGGCCGACGCAGTCGCGGTTGGCGGTGTGATCGACCGGGCTGTCGAGGTCGCCCGCGGCGAGCCCCTCCATCCGCACCACGGTCTCGACGTACGGCGTGCAGATCAGCCGCGCGGCGATCAGCGTCACCGCGACGACGGCGACCACCCCGGCGAGCGCGCCGCCGATCACGAGGCGCGGATCGGCCGCGGCGCCGGCGAGCACGCCGTAAGCGGCGCACCCCGCGATGGCGCCCGACAGCACCAGATATACCAAGGTCAGGACCTTGAACTTCACGCGAATCGGCGCGTGCCGACCGAACCACTCGACCATCCGGGCCGCCCCCGCTGACGGCCGAACGAGATGAGCGGCCGAGGAGGCCACCCTGCGCCCGACACGGCTAAGATTCCGCTAAGTGACTGTGCTCACCAACAAAGTATAACATCCATGGCGGTGGTAATTCACTCCGCCGGCACCGCGCCGGCGAGCGGCGCGAAGCGCGCGACCTGCCGCCCGATCAGCCGCAGTTGCTCGCGCACCGCCGGGTCGCTGACCCCGCCGGCGTCGTCGAACTTGGTGAGCTGGGTGTTGATCGCCGCGGCGAACGGCGTCGGCCAGCCGCGCAGCGCGTGGACGATCGAGCGCAGCGCCGCGATCGTCGAGCCGGTCGCCTGCCAGCCATAGGCGGTGGCGATCAGCCCTACCGGCAGGTCGGCCAGATACGGGCGCCGGTCGCGCGCGGTCTCCTCGAGCAGGTCGAGCGCGTTCTTGACCACGCCCGAGATGCTGCCGTGATAGCCCGGGCTGGCGATGATCACCGCCGAGGCCTGGCGCACCGACTCGACGAAGGCCTGCTCCTCGGGCGTGCGGCTGGTCGCGCGCGGGTCGTAGAGCGGCAGCCGCGCCATGTCCTCGCCGCCGAACAGCCGCGTGCGGAATCCCTCCTCGCGCGCGGCGTCGAGCGCGACGCGCAGCGCGCGCTCGGTCGATGAGATGCCGCCGATCGTACCACCGATCCCGACCACCAGTGGCGCGCCCGCGCCTGTCGCTTCCTCGCTCATGCTGGCGACCTCATGGCACGCGGTCGCGCCTTGCGACAACTGTCATATCGCTGTAAGACACTTCGCAGCATGCGCCCCCCCTACGAACCCGGCCGCGTCCGCTACCATCACACGCGCGGCGACTCGCCCGGCGCGGTGAGCGACGAGCACGGCGCGCCGCTCCCCTCCTTCGATCCGTGGCGTGACGATCGCGCCCCGCCGCCGCCGCCTCCACCGCGCGACGAGCGCCCGTGGGACGAACCCTCGCGCGACGACGGCGGCTTCTGGCAGCAGGAGCGGCGGCGCTGGCCCGATCCGCTGCCGCCGCCGCGGCCATGGTGGCGGCGCGTGCGCTGGGGGCGCTGGCTGGTGCGCGGCGCGGCGGCGTTCATCATGCTGTTCGTGGTGGCGGTGATCTGGCTCGCGGTGACGGCGCCCCTGTCGCGCTCGCTCAAGCCGCCGACGCCGCCCTCGATCACGCTCACCGCCGCGGACGGCACGCCGATCGCGCGGCGCGGCGCGATCATCGGCGCGCCCGTCGACGCCGCCAAGCTGCCCGCGCACGTGCGCGAGGCGTTCCTCGCGATCGAGGACCGCCGCTTCTACTCGCACTGGGGCGTCGACCCGCGCGGCATCGCGCGCGCGGCCTGGGCCAATCTCGGCTCGGGCGGGGTGCGCCAGGGCGGCTCGACGATCACGCAGCAACTCGCCAAGAACGCCTTCCTCGACTCGGACCGCACCGCCGCGCGCAAGCTGCGCGAGGCGATGATCGCCTTCTGGCTGGAGGCGTGGCTGAGCAAGGACGAGATCCTCTCGCGCTATCTCTCCAACGTCTATTTCGGCGACAACGTCTACGGCATCACCGCGGCGTCGAAGCATTATTTCGGGCGCACCCCGATGCAGCTCAACGTCGGGCAGGCGGCGATGCTGGCCGGGCTGGTCAAGGCGCCGTCGCGGCTGGCGCCGACCGGCAACCTCAAGGGCGCTCGCGCGCGCCAGGCGGTGGTGGTCGGCGCGATGGTCGACGCCGGCTTCCTGTCGCAGGACGAGGCCGCCCGGGTGCAGCCGCAGCGCGTGCTCGCCGAGCGGCCTGAGACGCTGCCGACCGGCACCTATTTCGCCGACTGGGTGCTGCCCTCGGCGCGCGAGGTGGCGGGCGAGTCGGGCACCGAGGCCACCGTGCGCACCACGCTCGATCGCGGCTTCCAGCGCACCGCCGAGCGCGTCGTGCGCCAGGCGACGCTGCGCGGCATGCAGGCGGCGCTGGTGGCGATGAAGCCCGACGGCACCGTTGTCGCGATGGTCGGCGGCAAGGATTACGGCGCCAGCGCATTCAACCGCGCGGTCCAGGCCAAGCGCCAGCCGGGCTCGACCTTCAAGCTGTTCGTCTATCTCGCCGCGATGCGCTCGGGCCTGACTCCCGCGACGGTGATGGACGACACGCCGGTCGAGATCGCGGGATGGAAGCCGCGCAACGACGACGGCCGCTACCTCGGCCCGATCACGCTGCAGCGCGCCTTCGCACGCTCCTCCAACGTGGTGGCGGCGCGGCTGACGCAGCAGGTCGGCGTGCGCAACGTGATCCGTGCCGCGCGCGATCTCGGCATCACCACGCCGATCGCCAACGAGGCGACGATCGGGCTGGGCACCTCCGAGGTGTCGCTGCTCGAGCTGACCGGCGCCTATGCCGCGGTGGCGAGCGGGCGCTACCCGGTGGTGCCGCGCGGCGTCGAGGGCGGGCGCGGCGCGAGCTGGTACGAGGCAATCGCTGGGCGCGACACCGCCATGCCCGCCACGATCCGCGACGAGATGCGCACCTTGCTGGGCTCGTCGATCCGCGGCACCGGACGCGGCGCCAATCTGCCGGTCAGCGCCTTCGGCAAGACCGGGACGAGCCAGGGCGGCCGCGACGGCTGGTTCATCGGCTTCGCCGGCGACCTGGTGGTGGGCGTGTGGGTCGGGCGCGACGACAGCGCGCCCAACCCGGGGCTGCACGGCGGCGGCATCCCGGCGCAGATCTGGCGCCAGTTCATGATGTCGGCGCTGCACATCCCGGTCGCGGTGGCGCCGGTGGAGGACGAAGCGGCGGCGCCGATCGACCCGGGCAACATGCTCGACCAGATGGGCGTCGACCTGGGCGGCGAGGTCGGCCGCGCGATCGACGGCGCGCAGCCGCGGATCGAGGACGCGCTCGACCGGCTGCGCGAGATGGGCATCGAGCTGCCCCGCCCGCCCGCGCCCGGCGAGCGCCTGCCCGAGCGGCGGCGCCTAGACGAGGGTCGCGGCGAGCGCGGCGGCGGGGAAGGCGGCGACGGCTTCGAGGAGGATGGCGGACCGGGCGCGTTCTGACCGAGGGCTTGGTGGAGATGCACGCGGAGGCGCGGGGGCGCTGAGACGCAGTTCGCCGCGTCAGCGGCTCTCCAGCATCTTGTTCACGCGAAACGCGAAGACGGGCTGAAGGATCTGCGCAGAGGCGCAGGGCCATCGTGCGTCAGGGCCGTCATGCAGGTGACGAGCAGCCGTCGCGGCAGGCGCGCCCTCTTTGCGCCTCCGCACCTCCGCGTGAGCCGCCCCCACGCGCGACAGCACGCGCGCGGGGGCGGCACGCACGCCTCAGAAGTGCGCGATCACGCCGGCCATCGGGCGCACCGTCTCGAAGTCGCCGCGCGTCGAGATCTCGGCGCGGAAGCGCACGCCCTCCTTCTTCACCAGCCCGTCGAGGCCGATCGCCGACGGCCCGAACTCGCCGCCGATGCCGTAGGACATGCGGCCATAGTCACCGCTGTTCGAGCCGTAGCGGTCGAAATTGACCCACTGGTAGCCGACCTTGCCGTAGACCAGCCCGGTCTCGCCCGCGCGCACGCCGGCGCGGCCGTGGACGCCATATTCCCAGTCGATATCGCCGGTGAAGCCCTTGGCGGCGTTGCCCTCGACGCCGACGAAGAACGAACCAAGCGGCACGTTGACGCCCGCCACGCCCTCGACCAGCCCGCCCTTCAGACGGTTGCCCGGCGCGTTATAGGGAATGCCGTGACCGGGATCGCTCTCGAACCCCTCGTAGCCGCCCATCACGCCGACATACGGGTCGATACCGAACGCGCGCGACCCGTCGCTGGTGGTGTCCTGCGCCTGAGCGGCCGCGGGAACGAGGAAAGCGGCAGCAACGGCTGCCAGAAGCAACGTCTTCATGAGATACCTTCGTGAGAGAGGCGCGATCCATCGGCGCCTCACCCGGTCGAACGGGTCGCCGCCGCGGCAGGTCCGACGAAATTGGAAAAAACCGTCGGTGTGGCCGATCGGCCACGCCCGTGCTGCCGCTCCTCAGAGCGCCGGCCTAGCGCGCCGCGGCGGCGAGCCCGGCGAGGCGGACGAACTCCTGCCGCCAATAATCCTCCTGCCGCCCGGCGAGGCGCTGCGCGTCGGCGAAGGTGAAGTCGCCGAGCAGCGTGTCGCCGCGCAGCTTCTGCCCATAGGCCGCGACCGCGGCGACGAAGGCCATGTCGCCGCGCGCGGGCAACGCCGCGGCGAGCGCGCGCGCCGGCACCGCGCGTGCCAGCTCGCGCGAGCGCGTGCCGTCCGGGTCCTTGTAGCGCAGCCGCACGTAACAGGCCTCACCGCCGCGCGCTCCCGCCGCGGCGCCGGCGGCAGGAGCGGCGTAGCGGTGCGGCGCGGTCCAGCCCGGCGTGCCGGCGGGCACCACCTCGTAGAGCGCGGTGACCTGATGCCCCGCGCCCATGTCGCCGGCGTCAACCGAGTCGTTGCGGAAATCCTCCTCGCGCAGCGCACGGTTCTCATAGCCGATCAGGCGATACTGGCTGATCTGCGCCGGGTTGAACTCGACCTGGACCTTCACGTCCTTGGCGATCGTCACCAGCGTGGCGGAGAGCTCGTCGCCGAGCACCTTCTGCGCCTCCATGGCATTGTCGATATAGGCGTAATTGCCGTTCCCGACGTCGGCGATCCGCTCCATCATCGCGTCATTGTAGTTGCCGGAGCCGAAGCCGAGCGTGGTCAGCGTGATACCCTCGTCGCGGCGGCGCTTGACCAGTTCCTCCAGCGCGCGCGTGTCGCTGATGCCGACGTTGAAGTCGCCGTCGGTGGCGAGGATGATGCGATTGATCCCGCCCTTGCGGAAGTGCGCGCGCGCGGTGGCATAAGCGAGCTCGATCCCCTGCCCGCCCGCAGTCGAGCCGCCGGCCTCGAGGCAGGCGAGCGCCGCCTCGACGAAGCGCTTGTCCGCGGTGGGCTCGAGCACGATCCCGGCGCTGCCGGCATAGGCGACGATCGCGACGCGGTCGTCCGGGCGCAGCCGCTCCGCCAACCCGCGCAATGCCGTCTTCACCAGCGGCAGCTTGTCCGGTTCCGCCATCGAACCCGAGGTGTCGACGAGGAAGACGAGGTTGGCCGGCGGACGCGCGGCGGCGGTGCGATCGTCGCCGCGTAACCCGACGCGCAGCAGCCGCGTCGCCGGGTTCCACGGCGTCACCGCGACGTCGGTGGTGATGCTGAACGGCTGCCCCGGCGTGGTCGAGCGCGGATAGTCGTAGCGGAAATAGTTGATCAGCTCCTCGGTCCGCACCGCCTCGGGCGGCACGGTCGCGCCCTGGTTGAGCAGGCGGCGGACGTTGGCATAGGCGCCGGTGTCGACGTCGATCGCGAAGGTGGAGACCGGCGCGGTGGCGGTGTCCATCACAGCGGCGACGGCGCGACCCTCGTAGCGCTCGCGATTCGCGGCGGAGCCGTACGGGGCAGACGGCGCGACGACGGCGGAGGCGGTGTAGCCGGGCGCCGGCGGCGCGGCGGGCGCGCTGCCAAGCTGGGGCGGAGGTGGCGGCGGAGGTGGAGGTGGAGGTGGCGGGGGCGGAGGCGGAGGCGGAGGCGCACCCGGCGCGAACACCGGAGGCGGCGTCGGCACGCCGGCGGTGACGATCGCGCCCGACGCGGCCCAGGATCGCTCGCCCGCCGGGGTGCAGCGCACCGGCGATCGTGCCACGGTCGCGGCACGCGCCGGCTCCCGCGGCAGCGCCGCCCCGACCAGCAGCGCGGCGCTGACCAGCGATCCGATGACGGTGCGACCCGACATGACCTTCTCCCTTTTGGCCGTCAGCGTGACAGCCCGGTTCCGCCCGCACAAGCCGCCCCGCCGGCGATCGCCACCGCTGTGGGTCAGATGCCGTGCCTCGCAGGCGCCGCCTCTGCCGCGCGACCGAGATCTTCGTGCGACGCTGTCCTACACGCCCAGGCTCATGCCATTCCCCGTCGCATGCTCCACCATCTCTGCACTCCGCTGCGCCGCCGTCCGCGCCCGCTCGTTCCCCGCCCGACACACGCCAGCGACTCAACATTCGCAACATTCGCGCGCGCCGGCACCACCTTGACCGCCCCGCTTGGCTGACCGAAGGCACTGACCATGCGCTTCTTCTCCGACAATGCCGCGCCGGTTCACCCCGCCGTGCTGCGCGCCCTCGCCGATGCCGACCGGCTCGACACCGCCTATGACGGCGATCGCTGGTCCAAGGCGCTCGACGCGCGCTTCGCCGCGCTGTTCGAGACCGAGACGCTGCGCGTGCTGTGGGTGCCGAGCGGCACCGCCGCCAACTGCCTCGCGCTCGCGGCGCTGTGCCCGCCGCACGGCGCGGTGCTGTGCCACCGCGAGTCGCACATCCAGAATGACGAGTGCGGCGCGCCCGAGTTCTTCACCCATGGCGCCAAGCTGCTGCTCGCCGAGGGCGGGGGCGCCAAGCTGACGCCCGAGACCGCCGCCGCGGTGCTCGACCTGCAGCGCTACGACGTCCACCAGCAGCGCCCGCACGCGCTGTCGATCACCAACGCGACTGAATATGGCCGGGTCTACGCGCCCGCCGAGGTCGCCGCGCTCGGGTCGCTGGCGGCGGCGCGCGGGCTCGGCTTCCACATGGACGGCGCGCGCTTCGCCAACGCGGTGGTCTCGACCGGCGCCTCGCCCGCCGATCTCACCTGGCGCGCCGGGATCGACGCGTTGAGCTTCGGCTTCGTCAAGAATGGCGGGATGAACGCCGAGGCGCTCGTCTTCTTCCGCCCCGAGCTGGCGGAGGAGACGCTGTTCCGCCGCAAGCGCGCCGGGCACCTGCTGAGCAAGGGGCGCTATCTCGCCGCGCAGCTGCTCGCCATGCTCGACGGCGACCTGTGGCTCGACTGCGCGCGCGCGAGCAACGCGGGCGCGGCGCTGCTCGCCGAGGCGGCGGGGGAGCGGCTGGTCCACCCGGTCGAGGCAAACGAGGTGTTCCTGCGCGTCACGCCCGCGGAAGCGGCCCGGCTGCGGTCGCTCGGCTTCGACTTCTACGACTGGGGACCGGGCGAGGCGCGGCTGGTGATCAGCTGGGACCAGCGCGCCGAGGCCATCCGCCCGCTCGCCGAGGCGATCGCGGCGCTGTGAGGGGGGGTGAACTTCTCGCCTCCCCTTCAGGCGAGGGGTCGGGGGTTCCCGCAAGGGAAGGGGCTCCGCTCGCGGGCACATCCGCGCCATGACTCCCCGCCCCAACAGCACGCGCGCCGCGGTGCTGGTGCCCTTCGCGATCGTCACGCTGATCTGGGGCTCGACCTGGATCGTCATCCGCGACCAGCTCGCCGGCGCGGGCGTGCCGCCGAGCTGGTCGGTGAGCTATCGCTTTTTCGTCGCCGGGCTGACCCTCACCGCGGTCGCCGCCTGGCGCGGCGAGCTCGGCGGGGCGCACCGCCGCGATCCCGGCTTCTGGCGCTTCGCCGCGCTCGTCGGGCTGCTCCAGTTCGTGATGAACTTCAACTTCGTCTACCGCGCCGAGCAGCATATCACCTCGGGCCTGGTGGCGGTCACCTTCGCGCTGCTGCTGGTGCCCAACGCGTTGTTCGGGCGAATCTTCCTGGGTCAGAGACTGGGCCCGCAGCTGTTGCTCGGCTCGGCGATCGCGATGGCGGGGGTGGCGCTGCTGTTCGTGCGCGAGGCGCGCGGCGACGCCAACGGCGCGCACCAGACCGTGCTGGGCATCGCACTCACCCTGGTGGCGATCCTCTCGGCCTCGGTGTCGAACGTGATGCAGGCGACCGAGCGCGCGCGGCGCTACCCGATGGTCCCGATGCTCGCCGCCGCGATGCTGATCGGCGCCGGCATGGACGCGGGCTGGGCCTGGCTCACCACCGGCCCGCCAGTGTTCGACCCGCGGCCGAGCTATGTCGCGGGCGTATTGTACCTGGGGATCGCCGCCTCGGCGCTGGCCTTCACGCTCTACTTCCGCCTCATCCGCGTGATCGGCCCGGCCAAGGCCGCCTACAACAGCGTGATCGTGCCGGTGATCGCGATGCTGCTGTCGACCTTGTACGAGGGTTATCGCTGGACGCCGCTGGCCGCGACCGGGGCGGCGCTCGCCGGCATCGGGCTGGTGGTGGCGCTCAGCGCGCGCAGGCCGGCGCGATAGTCGGGGTACAGCAGGTGCCAGCCGAGCACGCGTTTGGCCTTCGCGTTGGCGACGCGACGGTTCTCGGCGTGGAAAGCGCGCGCCGCCGGGCTGAGCGCGTCCACCGGGACGATCGGCGGTGCGGGCACGCCCAGCAGCCGGGCGGCGTGCTCGAGCACCGCGTCCTGCGGCGCTGGCACGTCGTCGGCGAGATTATAGGCCCCGGCGGGCGCATCGAAGCCGGCCACGACGCCGCGCGCGAGGTCGGCGACGTGGACCCGGCTGAACACCTGACCCGCCACGCCGGTTCGGCGCGCCGCGCCGGCGGCGACCCGGTCGAGCGGCGAACGGCCGGGGCCGTAGATGCCGGGCAGGCGGAAGACGTGCGCGCCGAGCGCCAGCCAGGCCGCGTCGGCGCGATTGCGCCCGGCGCGGCGGCCGCGGTCGGCGGGAGCGCTCTCGTCGACCCATGCACCTGCGGTGTCGCCGTAGACGCCGGTCGAGGAGAGATAGCCGAGCCACCGCCGGCCGAGCAGCGTGCCATACCGCGCGAGCACCGGATCGTCGCCGGCGCCGTCGCGCTCGGGCGGGACGGAGGCGAGCACGTGCGTGGCGGCGGCGAGCCCGGCGCGCACGGCGTCGGCGTCGTCGAAGCGGATCGTGCCGTCGCGTCCGTCGCGCGTGGTGGCGAGCAGCGGCGCCCCCGCCGCGTCGGCGATGGCGCGGGCGGCATAGCCGAGCCCGAAGACGAACAGCCGCATGTCGTGTTTCCCCTTGATCTACCCCGGCGAGCAGACGAGCGGGCCGGCGCGCGGTTCCGCCGACCGGAACGCGCCGGCGAGCGGGGCAACGCCGCCGGGCGGTGTCCTCGTAAATTATTGTTATCTGTCGCGCGCTTAGGGCACGTGCGGCGACGCAGCGCGTTCTCGCTCGATGCTGCCCCCCGCCGTTCCGCCCCCGTCGCTGCACCGGGGGCCGCCCTCGACCCGGATCCGCGTCGCCGATGTGGCGCTCCGTCGGCTCTGGGCGGCGGGCTGGGCCGAGACGCCGAGCCTCGATCCGACGGTACTGATCACCAAGGCAGTGCGGCGCGCGGGGGTCGAACCGGACGAGGACCGGGTCGGCTGGCGCCGCCGGCTCGCGCTGTTGTGCGACGACCTCGAGGGTCCGGCGCAGCTCAGCGGCCTCGGCCGGACGATCGCGCACGGCCAGCTCGTCGGCGCACTGGCCACGCGCTTCCGCGCGCACGCGCTGTGGCGACGCCACCCCGAGATCGCGGCGCAGCCGATCGCCGCGCCGGTGATCGTGGTGGGCCAGATGCGCTCGGGCAGCACCCGCGTGCAGCGGCTGCTCGCCTGCGACCCGCGGTTGACCTACACGCGCTTCTACGAGGGCTGGCACCCCGTCGGCGCGGGCGCGGCGCGGCTCGACTCGCGCCGGCTCAAGGGCCGCCTGGGGCTCGCCTGCGCGCACGCGCTCAACCCCGACTTCGCCGCGATCCACCCCACCAGCCTCGACGCCGCCGACGAGGAGATCGGGCTGCACAACGTCTCGATCTTCGGCGCCGCCTTCGAGGCGCAGTGGCGCGTGCCGGGCTTCACCGCCGCGGTCGAGCAGGACGATGCCGCGCCGGTCTACGCCGAGTTCCGCCAGTTGCTTCAGACGATCCGCTGGCAGCGGCGTGAGCGGTGCGCGCGGCCGTGGATCCTCAAGGTGCCACAGTTCGCGCAGGACCTGCCCAGCCTGCTCGGCGCCTTTCCGGACGCACGGCTGGTCCACCTGCACCGCGACACCGAGGCGGTGGTGGCCTCCTCGGCCTCGCTGGTGTGCAACCAGATGCGGCTGCAGTCGCACCACGTCGACCCGGCCTGGATCGGCGCGGAGTGGCGCCGCAAGGTCGCGCTGCGCGCCGCGCGCACCGCCGTGGCGCGGGCGCGCGCCGACGGGCCGCAGCTCGACCTCGCCTATGACGACGTCGGCGCGGACTGGCTCGGCGAGATGCGCCGCGTCTACCGCCTGCTCGGGCTGCCGCTCACCGCCGGGGTGAGCGCGGCGATGCGCGCCTATGTCGCGGCCACCGCGCCGGGGCGCCGCGCGCCTCACCGATACGACCCGGTCGCTTATGGGCTCGCGCCGACGTCTCCGCTACCGACCGGGGCGGCGGTCGCGGCGTGAACGACGGACCGTGGCGCGATCCCGCACGTTCGGGCAAGGCGAACTCGAGACGAGGCACCCAGATGGACTATCGCAAACTCGGCACCACCGGCCTGGACGTGTCACCCTTGTGCCTCGGCTGCATGACCTTCGGCGTGCCCGACCGCGGCAATCACGGCTGGACGCTGGACGAGGAGGCGAGCCGCCCGATCCTGCGGAAGGCCGTCGAGGCGGGGATCAACTTCTTCGACACCGCCAACGTTTATTCCGACGGGACCTCGGAGGAGATCGTCGGCCGCGCGCTCAAGGAATTCGGCCGGCGCGAGGAGCTGGTGATCGCCACCAAGGTGCACGGCCGGATGCGCCCCGGCCCCAACGGCGGCGGGCTCAGCCGCAAGGCGATCATGACCGAGATCGACGCCAGCCTGCGCCGCCTCGGCACCGACTATGTCGACCTCTACCAGATTCACCGCTTCGACTTCGAGGTGCCGATAGAAGAGACGCTCGAGGCGCTCCACGACGTGGTCAAGGCGGGCAAGGCGCGCTACATCGGGGCGTCGTCGATGGCGGCGTGGCAGTTCGCCACGATGCTCCACGTCGCCGACGCGGAGGGCTGGACCCGCTTCGCGACGATGCAGAACTATCTCAACCTGCTGTACCGCGAGGAGGAGCGCGAGATGCTGCCGCTCTGCGCCGCGGAAGGGGTGGGCGTGATCCCGTGGAGTCCGCTCGCGCGCGGACGACTAACGCGCGACTGGGACGAGGCGACCGAGCGCTCGCGCACTGACGAATTCGGCAAGACATTGTACGAGCATACCGCCGCGGCTGACCGCCGGGTCGTCGAGGCGGTCGCGGCGGTGGCGGCCGAGCGCCGCGTGCCGCGCGCACAGGTCGCGCTGGCGTGGGTCCTCGCCAAGCCGGAGGTGTCGGCGCCGATCGTCGGCGCTTCCAAGCCGGCGCACCTCGACGACGCGATCGCCGCGCTGGAGCTGGGGCTCAGCGAGGGCGAGATCGCGCGACTGGAGGAGGCCTATGTCCCGCACGCGGTGGTCGGCCACTCGACGCAGGGCTTCCTGTGAGCGGGGGGCGTAGGGCGTGACCCCGCTGCTGCTCCTCGCCGCCGCGGCGGCGCCGGTGCCGGGCACGGTGGCGGTGGTGGTGCGAGACCGCGACTCGGTGCCCGCCGCGGCGCGCTACGTCGAGGCGGCTACCGCAGCGCTGGCGCGCGCCGACTTCACCCCGCTGCCCGACGCCGGACACAGCCGCTACGTCGCCGAGCTTGCGGTGAGCGCGAGCGAGAATGGCGTGGTCGCGTCGCGCGGCGCCGAGGTGGCGCCGCCGGTCTATCATGGCGGCGGCTTCTCAGTCGGCCTGCCCTCGCGCAAGGAGCAGCTCCACGCCTTGGTGGTGACCAAGCTGCGCGTCACCGTCTCGCTGCGAGCCGACTCGCAGGTGGTGTGGACGGCCGAGGCCAGCACCGCGCGCGCTGCCGGCACGGCGACCGGCTCACCCGAGGCAGTGGCCACCGCGTTGTGCGACGCGCTGCTGCGCTGGTTCCCCCACGCTCTGCCCGGCCCACTGTCGGTGCCGTGAGGCTGGTGGCGAAGCGTTAACGTCGCCTGGTTAAGACGGTGGCGACCGGCCCGCCGCACGGGCGCCGAGGATGCGCTGCCATGTTCCGTCGCTTATGGGGTAATCGCCGCGGTGCCACCGCGGTCGGATGTAGGCTGATCACCGCGCTGGTGGCTGTTGCCGCGAGCTCGGCGATGACACGCCTCGGCAACCAGCTCGGCGACAGCGACCGCGGCACCGCCGCCAAGATCAGCGCGACGGGCGCGTGAGCGCGCTGACGCTCGGCTGGGCGATGGCGCAGCTCCTCACCGCGGGCGCGCTCGTCGCCAGCGCGCTGGGTGCCGGCGTGGCGATGGCGGCACGCGGCGAGCGGCGCCGCCTGGTGACGCTGCCGCGTGCGGCGCCACGCGGCCGGCTCTCGGCCCAGACGGTCGCGCTGATGGAGCGCGTGGCCGACTGACGCGCCACCGACGCAGACACATCCGGCAGCACCGCGGGGCGGCTATCCCTCCGCCTGTACCCAGACGGTGGGATCGTCCTCCCGCGCCACCTGTGCGAGGCCGTGCGCGATCGAGGTGAGCTCGCCGCCCGATGCGATGCGCTCGGGACCGAAGCGCGCCTCGAACAGCGCCCGCACGGCGGGGACCAGCGACGTACCGCCGGTCAGGAAGACGCGATCGATCGCCTGATCGGGCAAGGCGGCGCGCGCCAGCGCTCTGTCCAGCGTGGCGGCGATGCGGGCCACGTCGTCGGCGATCCAGCGCTCGAAGTCGGCACGACGCACCTCGGTATCGATCGCGATCCCCTCCCCTTCGAAGCGGAAACGCGCCTGCTCGGCCCCGCTCAGCGCGCGCTTGAGCTGCCCGACCGCGTCGTACAGCGCATAGCCCTGCTCATGCTCGATGAGCGCGATCATCCGCGCGATCGCCTCGGGATCGAGCGCGCTGCGTCGCAGTTTCTCGAGCTCGGCGAGCGTGCGCCGATTGCGCATGAGCGCCAGTCGCGACCAGTCGGCGACGTCGGCGAACCAGCCCGCGGGGATATCCAGCACTTTGTCGAAGGAGCGGTAGCGCCCGCCCTTGCCGAGTTGGGGCAGGACGAGCTGATCGACGATGCGCGCATCGAAACGATCGCCCGCGATGCCGACGCCGGCGTGCGCGAGCGGCGTACAGCGCCGCACTGCGCCCGGCGCGGCGACCTGGACGACCGAGAAGTCGCTCGTACCGCCCCCGAAATCCGCGACCAGCAGAGTCGCCGGGCGATCGAGCGCGCTGGCATCGGCGAAGGCGGCGGCGAGCGGTTCATAGACGTAATGGATCTCGTGCGCGATACCGGCGAACATGGCATCATAGCGGCGGCGCGCGAGCGCCGCGTCGGGGCGCGTCCCCGCATAGGTGACGGGTCGACCGACGACGAGGCGGTCGACACGGTCGAACGCGCCGCCCGCCGCCTCAGCGAGCCGGGCTAGGAACAGACGCCCGAGCTGCTCGAAGCCGTAACGCTTCTCGAACACCGGCGCGGTGTCGAACGAGGTGCTGGCCGCCACCGACTTGAACGACTGGAGGAACCGACTGTCGGCGGGGAAGTCGAGATATTCGCGTATCGCAGCAGGGCCAGCGGCTACCGCGAGACCGTCGCGAGCGCCCGCCTCGTGCCAGAAGCACAGCGCGGTGCGATAGATCGACTCATTGTCGTCGAGCGCGACGAGCATCGGCGCCATATCGCCAGCGTCCATGCGCGCGAGGACGGTATTGGTCGTGCCGAAGTCGAGGCCGAGCGCGGTCATGCGGCTCTCCAGTAAGGGGGAGCGTGCCCTAGCGCCGCGCGAAGTGCGCGGCCAGCTCTACGCGACGACCCGGTGAGCTGGCGTACTTGCGCGACAAACGCGATGATCCCCCGCCAGCGGTGAGCTGCGGGGGAGTGTCGGTAAGGGGAAGGTTGGTTGCGGGGACACGCAGCGGACTGAAGCATACATTCGCGGTAGCTCAGGCGTGATGACCTACCCGAGGTAGGCGGAGCATGCCTACCTGACCACCGGGCACGTGCAGTCCGCCCGACTGCAGGCTATGGCCCGCCCATGGTCGCGCCCCCAGACCTGGAGACGTCGTTCCGCCGCAAGGCGCGCGGGCTGGTGACCCCGGCCGCCCGCAGATCCGACCCGGCCTTATGGGAGCAGACCTTCGCGGCCTGTCGGTCGACCATCGACGCCGTGCTGACCCTTTGTCACCCGGTGGGGAACGGCCGAGGGTGGCATCAACGCCTTCAACAGGCCGTCCGCGGAAGCGCTGGCACTGGTCGGGCGTGGACGCATCCAGGTCGCCTGCGCTGTGGATCGCGCCAGCGACGCCGAGGTAGTGGAGGCGGCGGCACACGGCGTGACGCTGATCCCGGTCGACGGCGCGGCGCTTCTGCACTACGCTACTGCTGGTCGTCGCGCCGTCTCCGCGCTGCAGGCGGGGGGTCTCGACGGGGCGATCGACCTCTGGGTCGGGCACGACGTCAAGACCGGCTTCGCCGCCAGCGCGGCGGCGGCGGAACTCGGCGGGAAGGCGGCGCTGGTTCACCACATGGACTACGAGAGCTACCGCAACCTATGGGGCTGCCGCGGCCAGGACACCGCGGCGCGATCCGAAAGCAGGTATGAGCGCCCATGCGGTGCCGGAGGACCGCCGCGCTCGCAGTTGGGCGCGCGGATGACAGGTGCTTGCCCATTTGCAGACCTGAAACGTGCACCTATGAGTTACCGTGCCATCGGTTGAACCGAGTGTGCGGCGGGGGAAGCATGACACGTCTGACGACCAACTCTCAGGAAAGCACGTTGGGGGACGTGCTTGCCATCGGGCCGGGCATATACCTCATCCCGTTCTTCCAGCGTGAATACCGCTGGGCACCCGACAAGGCCAACAACCTGTTGGACGACATCCTCAGTGTCGTTGATGGCCTCGTGGACAAGCATTTCCTCGGGGCCGTCATAGTGCATGGACGGCGCGCCAACCCGACTGATCCGAAGGTGTTCGAGGTCATAGACGGGCAGCAGCGGCTGACGACCGCGTTCCTGTTCATGGCCGCCGTGGTCAAGGTGCTCGCCAACTGTAAGGAATACGACGAGGCGGCTAAGCTAGCCCAGAACTACCTTCAGATTGGACGGGATTACCGGAAGTCTAATCTGCGCATCCACTCTAGCCGGCTGGATCGCTCGATGATGGCCGCCGTGATAGAGGATCTGCGGTCCGACGTGAAGTTCTGCGAAGCGCTGAAACCGCATTTCCTCAACGCCCTACCATCGTATGGTCCGAACCGCGGTCCGATCAGGAACAACTACAATCGTTTCAAGCGCTTCTTTGTGGACGAGTTCGAGCAAGGCGGCTTGGAGCGCGTGAGACAGATCTATGAGGTATTCCTGAATAGCTTCACGGTAGTCCAGATCGACGTTATCGATCCGACGGATGGCCCGAAGATATTCGACAGTCTGAACTCTAAACAGGAGCCGATGAAGATTGGCGACCTCGTCCGCAACGAAATTTTCCGGAAGGTTTCTGACGAAGCTCCGGAGAAGGTCGAAAGGATAGACGAGGAAGTCTGGCAGCCGTTCTACAGCTCGTTCGAGATCAGTGGCGTCAGCCACTTCGAGAAATTCTTATTCCCTTTCGGGTTGATAACAGATCCCAACCTTCGAAAATCAGATGTCTTCATCAATCTGAGAAACCAGTGGAACACGATCGCTGATCCGGTAGAGATCATCGCATCGCTAGATCGGTATAAGACTCCCTACCTGGACACACTGTTTGGGTCCAACCGGAGCGGCTTCCCCAAAGACGTGAGCCTGCGCTACGCTAGGCTGGCGCAGCTCGGGGCGCCAAGTTCCATCCTGCCGTTCACGATGCATTTGGGGCGCGCCGTTATTGACGGGGAGGTCGGCGAGGAGGCGGCTACCTCCGTGCTTAACGTCGTCGAGAGCTTTCTGGTCCGACGCGCGATTGTCGGGCATGAGCCCACCGGCTTGCATGCGGTCTTCAAGCGTCTCTGGAGTGATCTCGGCGGCGACGTCTGCGCGGCTTCGGTGGAGCGGGCGATCGCGTCCCACAAGACAGTTGCGTGGCCGGACGACGGCGAGGTCGCGGCGGCCATCGCGACGAGGCCTCTCTACAACTCGGCTATAACACCGTTCCTGCTGCTGGAATATGACACCTATCATGGAGGTGATGCCCTCGGGTCAATCGAGACGATCGAGCACGTCCTGCCGCAGAGTGCCGATGCTGACTGGAAGAAGTCTTACGGTGAGGACTTCGTGGCCAGCGATATCGATGCCTTGCCGAACTTGGTTCCATGCACGGGGAAGATGAATTCGTCGCTGGGCAACCAGACCTACGCGATGAAGCGGACGCGTTTCACCAAGGACTCGAAGTTCAAGAGCACGCGAGAATTCGGCGGCGCGAACCAGTCCTGGGACCGGGACGCCTTCCTAAAAAGGGCGGAGCAGCTGGCGATCTGGGCCAACGGACGATTTCCGCATGGACGGCCTACCCAGAGAGCCGGGCCCGACCCCCTGCTCGACTAAGGTTTTCCGGCTCGGCTACCATCCCGCCTCAGCCCAATAACGGCACTGGGATGGAGATTACGACCTCGGGGCGCAGACGCTGTCACCCCGGATGGGATCAGGTGTGATCAAGGAGGTGGCGGAGGACCATGCGCCCGCGATCTCGTCCGTGCGGTGCTGGGATCGAAGGAACCCTGCCGCGCGCGTTGCGAGGTCCTCCAGCTTCATCCTCGCGCGTCCTCGCAGCGCGCACTCCCATACGACAAGTTGACGCCATCCAAGCTCCTCAAGAGCCGCCCCCGCGCTCTGATCCCGGGCGACGTTTGCACGTATCTTCTCAATCCAGAATTCGCTTCGCGTCGCCGGGACCCTGAACAAGGGGCAGTCGTGGCCGTGCCAGAAGCAGCCGTTCACGAAGATCACTGCCCTCTTTCCCGGAAAGACCAGATCTGGGCGGCCTGGCAGATCGCGCACGTGCAGCCGGTATCGCAGGCCGCGGGCATGAAGGGCCCGACGCAGAAGCAATTCCGGCTTCGTGTCACGCGAGCGGATCCGGCTCATGTTGTGGCTGCGTCGCTCGGGCGTGTGAACGTCCACTCAGCTCTCCAGACCCGACGCGATGGCGTCCAGCGAGGCTGCGACCTCGATCGCCTGCATCCCTGGGCGCAGGGTGAGCGCCCCGAACCGGAACGCCCGGTGGTAGTCCGGGGCGAACAGCCTGTCCGGCATGGGCAGAGTCTCGAACTGCCCGCCCGCCGCCGGCTGGTGCGGGGTGAGCAGGTAGGCCTCGGCGACGGCGCTGTTGACCACACCCCCCTTGGTGTCGACGATTGCGTCACGATAGGTATGGGTGGACGTCAGGGCATCCGCGAGTCCCTGGTCTACGCGATACTTAGCATCCAGGACGACGAGCGGGGTCGGCACGCCGTCTACCTGCCGCCACAGGGCTATGTCCGGGGTCATTGGGCGACTGTATGAGCCGCGGCCGTCGCCCCTAGTCCAGAACTCCGCGTAGCGTGGCTGAAAGGCGAGGCGCCATCCTCCACCGGCCGAGAGCACCAACGACGAGGACGCTATGGTGAGGCCAGCTCCATCGACCCCGAACAGGGACGAGACCCCGTCGCCTTCAACACCCCACCTGTCGGCGACCGCGCGTGCGAGCCGCAGGTAGCACCACAGCTCGTAGAGTTCGAACGTGCGGGAGAGCGGCATGGCCAGGAAGTCACCGAAGACGGACGCGATCCCCAGGTTCATGTCCCGCCACAGACGATGGAAGTCGCGATATGTCGGGTCGTTGCGGAACAGCGAGGTGATTGTGAGCGTGGCGGGAGCGTCCGGCAGCGCGGCGAACGGCTCCTCCTGCCGCATCCGCTCCACCCTGAGCGCGAGCGCCTGCAAGCGGGCTGCCCAGGCCGCACCGTCGCTGCCGGGGAGCGAGGCGGCGGACAGGCGCCCCGACACCGCGCGCAGCCAGTCGCGCCAAGATCGCAGGCAGGCCGCCATCTCCCGGTGCTCGGGAAGATCGAACGTGTCGGTTCGCCTGCGGACCCGGATGAGCTCGGGGAGATGGCCCCGCAGCTGTACCGGTAGACGGGGCGGCTGGTGGTTTTCCCGGAGCACCCGCCCACTTCTGAATGACCGAACTATCTCCGTGCCGGTCGCATGCCGTGCCTTGTGCCAGGGCAGGACGGCCTCTTCGGCCCGCAGGCGCCGCCTGGGGGCGCGGCGTATCCGCGCAACCACCTGCTCCAGCTCGCCTATGCGGGTTCGCAGGAACTCGAGACGCGCAATTGGTGGGACCGGGCCGCCAGCTCCACGCGAGACCGCGCGCCGGAACGGCGACAGCGAGAACAGCGCGAAGGTGTCCTCGAGTATGTCGCGGACCATCGCGTCGAAGTCGTCGCGGGTGAGCTTCCGCGTGTCGGCATCTGTGACGATGCGGGCCCGTCGCGTCCGCCCGTCGGGCAGGCGCAGCTCGAATTCCGTCTCGCCGGCCTGGAAGCCGGGAGACCAGCGCCACCGAGCGCACGTGCGGGTGCCCCGCAACGCCTCCAAGCGGCTGCCATCGACCAGGAGCTGGGCCTCGCCCACGTCTTGCCCGGAGAGTTCGAACACGTAGGCGCCCGTTTCCCGAACCGAACCCGGCGGGATGTCGTCCGGAACGGGCCATACCCTCCAGGCGGCGCCCGATGCAGGGTCGCTGAGGCGGAGCGTCAGCTCCAAGCGCTAGCGGCCGACTTGGAAGGAGCCAAGATCGTCAAGATCGGCTAGCGCCTGAGCGACCATTTTTCCGGAGCGGGGCAGCCCCGCGGTCTCCTTCGCGAGGCCGGCCAGCATTGATCGCTGCCGCTCGCCGCCCCGCAGCTTCACCAGCACCTTCTGCGCCAGGATGTCGTCGAGCGCCCCTTCCGGACTCGCCCCGGCGCTTGCCGTGGCGAACGCATAGTAGCGCACCGCCTCCTCCGCCACCCTGTATCCGAAGCCGAGGCCCTCGGGGGCGAGAATAGCCTCCAAGGCCTCCAGCTTGGCACGCATGGTGCCGATCGCTGGCGCCAGCGCCTCGTCGCGGCCGGCGAGAGCGTCGAGGAAGCCTTTCAGGTCGACGGCGCTCATGTCGATCACCACCGCCCTGTCGAGGACCTTGGCGCTGAGCGGATTGGTCGTCTCGTCGATGTTGATCGTTCCGATCAGGAACAGGTTCGGCGGGAGCGGCAGGTCACGACGGACGGGGGTGCCAGTCGTCCCTTCGAGGGGAACGCCGCTCTGGTGCAGCTGCATTGGCTCGCCGGTCTCCATCGCGGAGAGGATGTCCGACAGGTAGTATTCAACTCTCGCGAGGTTCAGCTCGTCGAGGACGACGAACACGGGCGAGTCCCGGTGAGCGGTGGCTACCAGCACAGCTTCGAGAAAACGTGGAACCTCGTAGCGGCCCGAGAGCACGTCGAAGTAGCCCAGCAGGCTGCCGGGATCGGTCCATTCGGGACGGACCGCGCAGACGAACAGGAAGGGATCGGGCGATCCTGACGCAGTCCCGTGGACGGCGCGGGCATACTGAAGCGCGAGCTGCGTTTTGCCTGTGCCGGACAGGCCCGCGAGGATGACGAAGTGCTTGCGCTCGAGAAAGCTCAGGCCGGCGTGGAAGCGGCCGACCTCGCTCGCCGGATAGTGGCCGCCCTGCTCGGCGATCGCCGTCTCGATCTCCACCAGCGGGACGGTGCTAGGCAGACGCCGCATGGAGGCGGCGACCTGCTCCTCGTCGGTCCACGCGGCGAGCTCGTGCACCTTCCCCGCGCCGACCAGGGAGGCCAGGTAGCCGACGAATTCGCGCGCGAGGAGGCTGCGTCGCGCCGAGGCGGCCGGTGGCCAGAGGGCAACCGCTATGCTGTCTATCTCGATGCCGGGTCCGACCCGAGCGAGGTCGAACCGGAGTGTGTCCCAGAACTGCCGGTTGCGCAGGTATAGCCTGCCGTCATGCGCAAGGTAGATCGCCACGAGGTTGTTGCGCGCGCCGTAGGTTATGTCACCAGGGCTGGCCTGCGGGCTCGGTCCGGCGCCTTCGGACGCCTGCGTGTCTGCCGCCGTTCCATTGGGGACGTTTGCCGCGTCGGCGGGGTCGGCTTCGCCCGCAGCCTGCGCCTTGCCGGCGAGCCCCAGTGCCTTCATCGCTTCCAGACGCTCGACGAGCGGCAGCAAGTCACCCTTCACCTGAATGGCGAACCAGACCTCGTCCTCCGGGGGGAACCGGAGGATGCTCGCCAGCACGAGCTGTCCGTTCCCTTGCGAGAAGTTCTCGAGGTTAAGCACCCCGAGTTGGATTCCGCCTTCGATGATCTTGGCACTGTTCGAGACGCCGAAGCTCGCCCGGACCGCCTTGTTGAGGACGCCGAACTGCTTCGCGACAGCTGTGGAGAAGGTATCAGCCCGCTCGCGAAACGACATCGGCGCCCCCTGGGACTGCTGCCCTGAGCGTCGTCAGCATGCGGGTCGCGACGACCTTGGCGAGAAGCGGCGGAACCGCGTTGCCGATTTGACGGAAGGCTGGGTTCATGGTGCCCCTGAAGACGAATCCGTCCGGAAAGGACTGCAGGCGGGCCGCCTCGCGGACTGAGATCGTGCGGCGCTGGTCGCTGTCGTAATGGATGTGGCTGTAACTGTCCTTCCCCAGATGCGCCATCAGCGTCCGCGCCGGCAGGTCGGGTTCCATCTTGCGCCACTTGTTCGGGAACTTGCTGACGTCGTAGGGCGGCACGATCGAGGCGCGGAGGTCCGCCCACGCCCTGGAGTTCCGGCGGGGCGCCTTTCCCGCGGCGGCGAGCCGGAGGATCTCCTCCTCGAACATCGAGACCGCATGTGCGTGCGCCTCTGGATACTGATCGCCCGGGTTCATGCGCGCGAACAGCTTCCAGTCCCGCGGCAGATAGCGGATGACGTGGTCGCTCAGGCCTTCGGCGTTCTCGAACCCGGGCCAGCTCCTCATCAGGGTGGCGTATTCGCCCAGCGACCTGCGCTTCGGGTATGGAACGCGTGTGTCGAAGCGCCGCGCGCCGCGTGTCATGGTTCCGTCCAGGTGCGCGGTGATTGGCGGCAGGTCCGAGAGCGCCTCCCGCGCGGTGACGGCGGGCGCAAGATGCTCGCGGGTCTCGCGCGGCGCAGTGTAGCAGTGCGCCGCGTTCAGGAGACCGCCGCGCAGCAGCTTTAGCGCGACCTGCCGGCTACTTGCGTATCCGGACGGCAGATCCATGTGATGCGTCGGCTCTGGAAAGGCGACGTCGTCCGCGATCTCGTGACGGTAGGCGACCAGGATCATGCGCTCGCGCATCTGCGGAACGCCGAAGTGCGAAGAGTTCAGCAGCGTGTAGCGCGCCACGTAGCCCTTCTCCCGGAGCACCTCGCAGGTCTCCTCCGCCACGTTCTGTCCGCCGTGGTTCAGGATGTCGGGCACGTTCTCCATGAGGAGGGCGAGCGGACGGAACGCCTCCACGTAGTGGAGGTATTCCAGGTAGAGCCTCGCCCTGGCGTCGTGCTTGAACGCTTCCGGATGCGCGTCGATCTCGCGCAGCTTGGAGCGGCCCACGCGGGCGAAAGCCTGGCAAGGCGGCCCGCCGACTATCACGTCGATCGCGCTCCCAACCGGCCCGAGACCGAGCTCCGCGGCAAGCTCCTCCGGCGGGAGCTTCGTTATGTCGCGGGCCTGTGCGTGCCGCTGGTCGCCGGGATGAAAGTTCGCTCCGTGGGACGCTGCGGCGTCCTTGTCGAACTCCACGGCACCCGCGATGGCGAACCCTGCCGCGTGGAAGCCGAGCGACAGGCCGCCGCAGCCGGCGAACAGATCGAGCACGCGAGGCGTGCCCCCGTGGCGGAGGCGGGCGATCTTGCCGAGGACGGCCTGCTCTGCGGTTATGGTCACTTTTTCCTCCCTGTGATCCGGACCGTCTCCTCCCGGTCCAGATGATCGCGGATCAGCCGCGCGATCAGGGTCGACTTTTTGTGACCTCGCTGGGCGCAGTAGCGCTCGAACCGCTCCGCCTCGGCGGGACGCATCAGCACCTGGACCCGGACAGCCTCGCTCACCAACGCCTCCCTTGAGCGGGATGAATCATGAACGCCGCGCCTCCCGGGGTCAACACAAGTGTGCACTTTTGCGGTGGATAACGTCAGGCTCTCCGCTGCTGCAGGTTTCGGCCGAACTTCTCCGCCTGCCGATCGTAGGCCCTGCGCTCGGACGCCGGCATCAGGACGTGGAGGAGCGTGCGCGCCCGCGAGAGGCCGGCGTAGTGGAGCATCGCCATGCGCTCGTGCCCGACGTCTTCGAGGTCGGTCGCGATGACTACTTGGCGTTCCAGACCCTTGAAGGCGTGCATAGTCGTGAAGAGGATCGCCCCGGAGCGAAGTGCCGCCTCGTCCGAGGGTTCGGCGAGCCTGCGCCCGGCGATCTCCCTGCGTCCAGCCATGATCGAGTTCTCGTGCCGTCTTGTGGAGAGGATGGCGATGTCGCGGGACGGGACGTCCTGCGCGGTCAGATCGCGGATGATCTCCTCGAGCTGCGCGATCCCCTCCTCCCTGCCCGAGTGGTAGGTGACCGGACACTGCGGTCCGTCGGGCGCACCCGCAACCGCCAGATCTATGCCCGAGACGATCGACGCCTGGACGGCCACCTGACGGGTGTTGCGGCAGTTCTCGAAGAGATCGTCGAACGCCGGAGCGCAGTCCGCCAGCCGCCGGTCGACGGCGTCCTGCGTCTCGACGCCGTAGATGTTCTGATTGGGGTCGAGAAAGAAGTGCCAGCGCCCCCGGCGCAGCCCTCCTTCGACGAGCAGGTCGATCACGTCGAGGTGCTCGGGCGTCAGCAGGTCCTGCGCCTCGTCGAGGACGATGACGTCCCATCTCCCCGTCGCCTGCTCGCAGAGGGCCTCCGCGGCGAGCTCCGGGAACCGCTTGGGGAAGAAGTCGGGGTGGCTGGAATCCTCTGAACCGAGGCGGTCCAGCAGGCCCGCGGACTTGATCAGTTCGTGGTAGAGGGCGTGAACGTGCCGGACCTCCGGCCTTGGGCCCGCTGGCCCGGCCGCGAGTCCCTGCCTGACGTGGCTGGCGAGCAGCTGGTTGAAGCAGAGCATGAGCACCCGCTTGCCGTCGGCTGCGAGCTGTCGCGCCCTCTCGAGCGCGATGACGGACTTGCCCGTCCCCGCCGCCCCGCGGGCCACCGTGCGCGGATTAGCGGCCAGCCTGCGCGAGACGCGGATCTGCTCGTTGGAAAGATAGAGGAGCCTCTCCTCGATCCCGGTCAGGTAGCCGCCGAGGCTAAGCGCTGTATCGAGGTCCGGCCTGAGGATCTGCCGGGCGAGCCTGATCTCCTCGGGCCTGAGCCCGCGGTAACTCCGGCGGTGCCTGTCGGCGCAGACGTCGTGCCAGTGCCTCTGGAGCGCGGAGATGTAGTGGCTGATCGTGTCGCGGAAGTGGCGCTTGTCGAGCAGCACCTCGGGGATGATCTCCGCTCCCGTCTGCCTGAAGTCGGTGTAGGGCATGACGACGCCGAAGCCGAAGAGCACGTCCTTGAAGGATCCGTTCGCCTCCTGAAGACGGGACTTGACCGCGTTCATCGCGCCTGATGCCTGAGTCCAGGGGCTCTCGCGCTTGGTGTAGCTCTTGAAGTCGCCGGAGAAGGTCCAGACGCCGTCCGAACAGGACACCTTGCCGCCCTTTACCTCGAGCGCAAATACCCCGAGCGTGGAGAGGACGACCATGTCAGCCTCGCCCCAGATCTTCTTCTCGTGCCCGGGCAGCCCGAGCGAGTGGAGGACGACGCAGTCGTCGGGCAGCTCGCGGCCCAGGCGCTCGTAGACATGCCGCTCGCTGTTGGGGCAGCGCTCCGGGACGTCGGGAATCAGGACTGCCATTGCGCCTCCGGAGCCATGGTTCCGAAGAACCCTGAGAAGCGGCCTTCCGCGTCGCCAATCAGCACGGCGCGGTCGAGTTCGCGGTTGAAGCGCTCGCAGGCGGTCTCGGGCAGGAGCAGGCAGCAGTGGCAGGCGGCTGCGCTCACCCGCTCGCCCGACTGTCTCGGATCGCTCTCCAGGCACACCGGATCGCTGCCGCACCAGCCGGCGTTCGCGAGCGTGCGCATGACGATCGGCTCGAGAAGCCCGGGCTCGGCGAGGCGCACCAGTCCGCCGAGGCTACCCTCAGAGTCAGGGGAGCCGGTATAGACGAGGACTCCGTTCAAGACGCGGTCGCTGTCGGACACGTAGAGCCGCTCCCTCAACGCGGAGGCCGAATAGCCGCACTCGACGGAGATCTGGCGGATGAAGGCGTGCGCGAAGGCATGCACGAGGAGGAGCCGGGGCGTGATCGTGTAGTCGCGCTCGTAGCCCCGCTGCTCGGCGATCTGGCGGCTGCGCGCGTCCAGAATGCCCGCACGCTCGCTCACGACGGGATTGGCCGCGACCCACCCGTCGACGGCCTCGGTCCGGAACCGCAGGAAGATGCCCTCGCCCCTGATCTCAGCGCCTGGGAGCCAGGAGCGCGGGGTCTTGGACAGCGGCGACACCTTTCCCTCCAGGATCGCCTCCGCCACCCGGTCGGCGCTGACGGGATGCGGCTCGATCCGCGAAAACCCGGCAAGCGCCCGCACCTCGCGAAGGCGCGAAGCCGCGCCGATCAGGTCGAACCAAGTTGCCATCGTCGGTGGCGGTGAGTGGACCGCGTTCTGGAACTGCGGCACGATCCCGCCGATGATCGGGTCGTCGCGGTCCTGAGAGAGCGCGTCGTATTCCTGTCCGCGCGCAGCCCGCTCGGTCAGTGGCGGCCCGCCATCCTCGATCGACCTTAGCCGGCGGTAGGCAGCGAGCAGCTGGTCGACCGGCACGCCGTAGGTCGCCGACACCCCGATCAGCACCGAAGGCAGCGCCGCGTCGGGGACGCCGTCCAGGAACATGCGCGACTGCTCGATGATCTGGTTGATTGCTTCGGAGGCGGGCGGGATCGACAGAGCGGAGCCGATGACGCCGAAGTGGATGTTCGAAGCACCTCGCTGGAGCGCGCGGACCGGCTCGCGACAGTCCGGCTGCAGGTCGTGGAGCCACGGTCTGAACCCGTCGCATTTCCAGCCGCCGAACGCGTCGGCGCCGAAGGCGGAGCCGAGCGATTCACGCATCGGCCTGTCAGCCGTCCCGCAGCCCTCGCAGGTTACGAACAGGTCGGCGAGCGAGGCGGACTGCCCGTGCGAGCCGAGGCGCAGAACCGGACGTGGGCAGATCCCCTCCTGACGGCCGCGATGAGCCCACCATTCCCAGGGGAAGTCGCTGAGATGCCCCTTGCGGCAGGCCACCACGAAGCGGACCGGGTTCGTGAAGGTGCTCCTGTTGCCGTGAGCTGTGCAGCGTAGTCGCGCGCCGTCGTCGGCCAGCTCGAAGGGCGCCCCCTCCCTGCCGATGCGGTGGCATTTGGGGCACTCGTGCCATTCCGGGAAGCGGACCGCCGGCGCTGCGCTACGCGCGCGAACCTGCATCGTCCCGGCCAGCTGCTCCTTGACCGGCCCGACGCGGAAATGGCTGACGCCTAGCATCGACTGGAGACGCTCCTCGCCGATCCGTAGCGCCGGGAGCGAGTTCACCCGCTCCCAGTCTTCCAGCCCCATGGGCATGAAGGAGCCCTTTTCCAGGTCGACGATGGCGCCGATGCCGAAGGTGGAGACGAGCTGGGAGCGGCGCACGCTGCCGAGCGGCTCGATCGCGTCCGCCGGTGCGGCTGTCGGCGCGAGACGGGGTCTTCTGGCCATATCAGGCCCTCCGGGTCATGGTCTTGAGTGCGAAGGCGGTGGATGGCTCGACCTCTCGCATGGAGTTCGGCGTGTTCCAGGCGAGCGCGCCGGGCTGCCCGCCCTCCTCGGCTGAGGTCATCAGGTGATCCTTGGTCCGGCCGTATGGAGCGGGGCGCTTCCAGTAGAGGAGGTCGGTGCCGGACGCCCTGGCGTTCTGGCTGCGCGCCGCCCAGTCGGAGACTATCGCGTCGATGTCTTCGGCCGAGGCCTCCCCTTCGATCTCAAGCGAGGCGGAGCGGGCGCGCTCGCGGATCGCGGCGATCAGTGGTTCGACGTCGGCCGCCTGCGGGTCGAAGTCCGCCGCCGCGTCGTCGTCGTCCATCCCCACGGCCAAGTGCCGGACTGCGGCCGCCACGACGGCGTGCAGCGCCTTGTCCCGGGCGCGAGGCGCCCATGGCGTGACGCTGGTGGCCTCCACGCTCCGGTAGAGCGCGCCGTGATAGGCGAGAAAGTGCTCGAAGTGCGACACGTCGCGCGGGCGGCCGAAGTTGTAGAGCGTCAGCACGAGCCCGTCGATGCCGCGGCCAACGCGGCTGCTCGCCTGAATGTATTCCGCGGTCGACTTCGGCTGGCCGTTGACCAGCATGAGCCCCAGCCGCGACACGTCCACGCCCACCGAGATCATGTTGGACGCCAGGACCGCGTCGCGCGGCGCCGGATCGAACGGGTCGCCGCCGTCGGTCAGCGGGTTGCCGAGTTCCGCGAGGTAGGTCGGCAGGTCTCGCGAGGACACGCGGCTGCTGAGTTCTATCGCATCCGTCTCGAGGTAGCGCTGGGTAGAACCGAGCCTGCTCGCCAGGAAAGCGATCTGTCGCGGGATGTCGTCCTGCAGGAGGACGTGCGCGCCGCCGAGTTCGCGCAGGCTATTGAAGTAGAGCACGCTTGTCCAAAACGGATCGGCGAGCCGAGGCGTCGTGCCGTTCTGCACGAGGTGCTCCATGCCCTGCAGCAGCGCGGCGGCGGCAGCCTGCAATGCGAACTTGGGGCTTCGCCCGGCCGAGCAGAGCCCAAGGTAGAGTCGGTCGGGACCGTCCTCGTCGCGCACCGCGAAGAAGGAGTCGCTTGCCTGGAAGCCGGACGGCGGGAACTGCAGCACGGGCCGGTCGAACAGCGCTCGCACCTGTCGGGCGGCCTGACCGATCGTGGCGGTCGATCCGATCACCTTCGGACGCACGCCGCCCGCGGTGCAAAGCATGTCGACCACCGTCTCGTAGAGACCGGCCATCGAACCCAGCGGGCCCGAGATGAGGTGGAGTTCGTCCTGGATGATGAGGCCGGGCCTGAGACCGCCGTTAAGCCCGAAAAGGGCCCGCAGGTCCTTCCGTCGAGGCAGCTGCGCGAACTTGTCGATGGTTCCGATCAGCAGGCTCGGCGGGGCGTCGTAGATGAAGTCGTCAACCGTCATCACCGGCAGCGGCTCGCCGCCGCTCGGGCACCCGATCTTTGGGCAGCGGATCTCGATGCCGGCGTCGCCGGGCGCGCGGTAGTAGCAGGTGGCGTTCAGCTCGGTTCCGCACACCGGGCAGTCAAGCAGCTGGCGCGGGGTGGACTTCGGCTTCTGGTCGTCATGCTCGAGGTCGAGCGCGGTCATGGCTTCGGCGACCCGGTTGGGGGTGGCATCCCCCCCGACGTAGAGTCCGAGGCTGATCGGAGCGTCGCCGAGGTCGTCGCGCTCGGCCCGAAGCGCGTCACACGCGCAGATGAGCGCGGCCGCACGCTGGAACTGCTGCACGGTTAGGAGCCTGAGCGTGTAGCGCATCAGGACGTCGACGCCGCCCTCCTCGCGCCGCCCCTCGTCAATTAGTCGGCGGTGCAGAATCTGGAAGGCGGTCAGACCGAGGTAGGCCTCCGTCTTGCCGCCGCCGGTCGGGAACCACAGTAGGTCGACACGGTCCCGGTCGGCCTCACCGCCGTCGACCACACCGGGCAGGACGATCAGGATGTAGGCGAGCTGGAAGGGGCGCCAGTTGAGCGGGCCCGCGCGCTCGCCTTTCGATGCGAACCGAGACTGCCGGTCCATCGCCTCGTTCGCCAGCGTGAACGCGAGCCATGCGGCGTCATCGGTGGCGAGCGTGTTAACGCCGGCCCGCATCCGGCGGAGCGTGTCGCGGCAGCACTCCAGGTTGCGTTCGGCGGCGACGCGGAGATCGCCGCCGAAACCCGACACCCGCGGGTCCAGGGTGGTCTCGATCCATTTGCCATAGGTGCCAGCGAACTCGCGCAATGAGGCCAGGATCTCCTCCCGGCCCTCCGGCCTTGCCAGCCAGGCAGCCGACAGAGCGCTGGGATGCGCCTGGAGGAAAGTCCCGAGGAGCCCGCTCCCTGAGGCGCTCATCCCCTTCACCGCCGCCGCGGGCAGCCATGTGGTTCCGAGGTGCACCACCCGGCGCTCGTCCGAGGGCTCCCACTGGACGGCGACCCCGTGACCGGCGGCGTATTCGAGCACGTCGCGGTAGAGGAGTGCGGCCGACTGAGCGTCCTCGTCGGCACCGGCAGGGATAGGGGACGGCCTGGGACGGACCGCGCCGCCCCCGTCTGCGGCGATTGCCTTCACCTCCAGTCCCGCCTGCAGCAGGCAGAACTCGTCCCGCATGCGGTCCTCGGTCGCCTGGGCCTTGTTGATGAGTGTGAGCGTCAGAACCTGCTGCCCACCGACGAGCCTTCGTCTGACGTGCAGGCAGACAGACGGGTCCTGGACCGTGCCTCCGTCCGGCGCGGTGAACTCGTGTACCCGCCACGTGCCGGCCGCACCGGGCGTGATCTCGTGCCGGTAGTCGAGCTGCTTCCGCGTCCACATCCGCCGCCTCCTGCGGCTGCCGGGTTCGGGGTCGCGCTCCACCATCGTGTAGCGGGCGCTCTGCGCCGTCGAGACGTGGATCGTCGCGTCCTCGTCCGCGGCGAAGGTGAGGCCGAGCGAGCAGGGCCGGACCGCGCGGTAGCCGGGCACGCCCGCGTCGGTCTCGCTGTCCACGTCCGAGGGCGCGCCTTCGTCCTGGTCGTCTTCGAGGGCGTCCAGGGTCTCCCCCTCCGGCCAAAGGATGCCGGTGAGATAGGTGTCGACCGGTGCAGACGGTATTTCCTCGTCCATGGTCAGTGGGCCGAGCAGGACAGCCATCGCGGTCCGCACGAGTTCGTTGCGGACCGGTCTGTGGTCAGGGCGCGTCAATCTGCATCCTTCCAGGTCTTGAAATCGCCAGTCCCGAACAGCCCGATTCCGAGCCACAGGCCGCTGGTCCTCTCCGGCTCGCCAAGGCGGCCCGTGCCATCCGCAGTGACCGTCCCGACCGACGAGATCCGCAGGTTCATGATCGTGCGCGGCAGCTTGTAGCCTTGCTTGTGCAGCACGCTCAGGAGATCGGTGGACAGCTGGTTGGCGGTGCGCCCCAGAAGGCGGCCCGGCCCGGTCTCCTCCTGCAGGTGGATATGCCACACCGCGCGATCCTCAAGGCGGTGCTTGCACAGCATCACCTTGTGTCCGGCGAGGCTGCCGGCACCGGCGAGGAGGAACGCCTGCAGGTCCTCGACGCCTTCCGCGCCGCCGAGCAGGTCGGGATCGGCGAAGCCGAGCGGGTCGATGTCGCCGCGCAGCCCCATCTCCACGTTCAACCACTGCCTCTGCCGGCAGCAAAGCCGCCGGCGCTCTTCCCTGAATTTCCAGTGGACCGGCACGCGGTGGATCTGGCCCGCTGGGGCGCGGGCGAGCGTCCGCGCCGCACGACTGATCCCCACGTAGGCAACGCTCGCTCGCTCGCCCGGGTCCCCCTCCCCGCCCTCGTCGTCCGACGCTCGCTCCTCCGGCTCGAGAAGGGTGACCTCGTCAAACTCCATGCCTTTGGACTGGTGGACGGTGGTGACGATGATGCCATCGTCGGCGACTGGCTGGTCGTCGGGAAAGGCGTCGGGCCAAGCCAGACGCTCCCGTAGCAGCGCAAGGTCGATCGACGTCGCGTCCTCGGCTGCCCCGCTCGCTCGCGCGAGGCGAATCCAGGCGACTTCCTCCGCGGGAAGCCCGACGCGCTCGCAGCCGTCGTCGCCCCAGATTTTGCCGAGGTGCGCATATATGCGACCGAACTGCGAGCGGGGCAAAGACGTCGAGCGAACCTTCCTCAGAAGCGCGGCGATCCAGGCTGGCGCCAGCGCGGCGTGGTGGCCGGCGCGGAGCCTGACCGGAACGGTCGCGGCGTCGACGTCTTTGCCGTAGAGGGCCTGGAGGACCCGCACGGCCTCCCCGTTCGTCTGCGTCAGGATGGCGCGGCTTCCGCCCGTCGCCGCCTCTAGGAGCCCTCGTCCGAGCGGCTGGTCCGGCTCCGGAAGTCTTGCGATGGCCGTGAGCATGACCCTGAGCTTCTCCCGATCCGGGCGGTCCCCCAGGAGCACGGAGCGCAGGCCGGCGGACAGCCGGGCGAGTGGTGGATCGGCTCGATGATTGCGTACGAGCGTCTCCTGGACGAGGTCGCCGGCATAGGTCCGGCAGACCTCTTCCCAGTATTCCCGCGGGGTCGGGAACAGGGTCCCGTCCTCCCGCTCGCCGCTGGCGAAGCCGAAGATGGCCTGCGCGGGATCGCCGAGGATGGTGAAGCCGCAGCCGTGCTCGCCCGGCGACGCCATAAGCGAGAGGAGAGCGAGGACGAGGTCACCACGGACGCCGGGCAGGTCTTGGAACTCGTCGACAATGATGTGACGCCTGCCGCCGACGAAACGTCGCACATCGTCGCGGCGACCTCCCGTCGCCATCGCGGTCAGCGCCGCGATGTTCGCGTCGTGCGTCCGGGAGAGGAGCGCCCCTGGGGCCTCCCCGAGAAGGCGGAGCATTCGGAAGGCCCAGGAGTCGAATGTCCGGATCGAGAGGTGCCGGAGTTCCTCGATCACCTGCGGCTCGGCGTCGTCGATCCGGCCGATGCGTCGGCTCAGGGTCCGCACGGCGCTGCGGGAGAAGCTCAGCACGAGGATCTCTCCAGGGTCGAGCTCGTGTCCGACCAGCCGTGCGAGTCGCCTCGCGGCCAGTTCGGTCTTCCCTGTGCCTGGTCCCGCCTCGACTAGCTGCCGGGCGGTCGCGGGCGCCGCGATGATGCGCTCGCGGACGGCGGAGTCGTCGGGCGGCGGCCCCGGATCCGGCTGAGGCACCACAGGGTTCGGGGATGCAGGATGAGTCTCATCGAGCGACGGGCCGTCGACGTCGATGTTGCCGTCAGCCACGCGCCAGAGGTGGCGCTTATACTTCACGGCTGGCCCATGAGGGGTCTCGTGCAGCGGCCGCTCGATGGTGTCGACGATCCTGCCTCCCCGGCGCACGCCGACCTGAACCGTGCTCATCTCGCCCGGTACCGTGCAGAAACGGGCGACTGGCCGGGCCGCGGAGTGTGCGGTGCCCTCACGGAAGCACCACGCAGACTGGCGCACGTCCCGACGCGGACGCTTCACCGGTCCTGATCATGTCCCCCGACGCGCCCCTAATTGAATATCGAAGGCTATCCAACGCTTTGGATGCGGTCAACTGGCGTGGCCTCGCGCGCGGGGTGGTCACGCGGCAGCCCGCTCCGATTCGACCTCGAAGAACTGCCGGCAGTAATGGTAGGCGAGCCGGTCCCGATAGGTGAGGATGTTGTCCTCCACCGTCGCGACCTCGCAGTACTCCGTGCCGCCGTTGGCGGGTCCGCGGAGCCCGCGACCGACCATCTGCATGTAACGAACGGCGCTGAATACCGGACGCGAGATGAGGATCATGTCGGATCTTGGCGCGTCGAACCCGGTGGTGAGCACCGAGTGGTTGCACAGCACCCGGAGTTCTCCGTCGTGGAAGCGCCGGATGAAGTGCTGGCGCGCCAGCCGGTCGGTCTCGCCGCTGACCGCGGCGGCCGGGCAGCCGGCAAGGTGAAGCCGCGCGGCCATATACTGCGCGTGGGCGACCGAGTTGGCGAACAGCAGGATGGAGTGCGCGCTGCTGGCGAGGACGTGCCTTAGGATGAGGTTGTTGCGCTCGGGGTCTGCTCCGATCCGCTCAATCAGGTGTTCCGGCAGTTCACCATACTGGTCGAAGTGCCGCCTCTCGGCCTCGTTCAGCTCCACTGGACGGTCGTAGTGGATGGGGCTGTAGCGCATCTCGGCCAGCACGCCCCGCTGCCGCAGCGTGTCGTGAAGTCCCGCTTGGTCCGCCGGGATCCAGCGCTTGTCGAAGCGCGCCGCGAGTCTCGCCGACTCCTCCTCATCGCGGCCGCGCCAGGGGGTGGCGCTGAGCCCGAGCACGGGGGGCTCCCGGTCGCGCGCCGTCTCGGAGCCGATCTGGACGTCGAGCCAGCGCAGGAGCGAGCTGTAGCTCGGCGAGATCGCGTGATGGCACTCGTCGATGACGACGATCCCGGGCCGGCTTAGCCATTCGAGCCCCCGGACATCGAAGCGTAGGTTGAGCGTCTGGATGCTCGCGACGACAACGACCGGTTCGTCCGTAGTCGGCGGGCGCGGGTCCGGCTGGCCGGCCCACAGCCGCGCTATCCTGAGATCCTCCCCGTAATTGCCGAGATTCGACCAAAGCTGCCGAAAACATTGCACCGCCTGTTCGCAGAGCTCGTCCGTCTGGGCCACCCAGAGGGCGCTGCGATCGCCGCCGCCGTTTAGGATGAGGCGGACCACAGCCTCGGCGGCCACGCGCGTTTTACCGCCGCCGGTCGGCAGGCTGATCACCGCGCGCCGCCGCCCCTCGCCCCCACTCACCAGCTCGCGGAGGGAGGACAGGATGTCCTTCTGATAGTCATGCAAATCCGGAAGCGGGGAGGGACGGGCCACCAGCAGCTCGGGCTCCCTCCTGATGCTCGCGCTGCTGCCGTATCCAGGCGGGAAGCCGAGCTCCGTCGCGAACTCGCGCGACTTCTCGCTGCCCCATCGCTCCGGTGGCTGGAGGCCGGCTGCGGCGAGCGCCTGCTGGAGGCGCGACAGGATCGTCGGTCCGTGGATGGCGAGGGCGAGCTCGGCGACGGTGACGCGGTCAGCGCACCCTCCGAGCGCGCGCGCCGCGGGCTTCGGCAGCGTGGCGGCGATCACCGCGACGTCGTCCCCGACGGCCCGAAGAATGCGGAGCGCTGGTGTCGGCTCGGCGCGGACCCGCTTGCGGGCCTCGGTGGCGCGCGCGCTTTGGAGCGCCGCATGGGCGAGCGCCGGGTCTGTCCCGAGCAGGCCAAAGGCATGCAGCGCGTCCAGGAGGGCGCGCATCCCCGCGGCCCAGGAAAATGTCTTCATGCGTTCGCGGTCGAGGAGGACAACTCCGGTCGCATCCTGCGCGACCGGTGGATGCCGGTCCTGGTGCCCGCTGCGCTCGGAGAGGCCGAACACCCACAGAGCGTCGGGCGCGCTGGACGACGCGAAGAGCGGAGCGAGCTCAGGGAAGAGCCCGGTGAGCGGGCCGGGGGTGCCGAGCGCGTCGTCGTAGAACGTCTCCGTGTGCTCGGACAGGAGGCGGGCGCCCGCGGCGATCCAGACATCGGCGGCCTGCTTCGGCAGGACCACGATCCGTCCGTCCTCGCTGGCGCCCAGTTCGCCACCGGGGTCGACGCTTACGAAGATCTGATCGAGCGGCACCGGCCCGTCGCGGCTCGGGATTACGGCAGGGGCAGCCCCGTCCAGCGCGGCGCGTACCCACATGGGCCCGAGCCGCTCGAACCGGTCCTGAACGCACGACACAAGCATGAACGCGGCCTTCCAGATTGCCGCTGTCTGCACAGGGTCGCCTGGCTTGGTCCGCCCGAGCGGGTCGAGGTCAGTCGGGGCCTCAAAAGCTCGGCGGAAGGCGACGATGGAGGCCCCTTCACCCCGTCCGGCCGCATCGATCGCGTGCACGACTTCCATCGGTGCGCTGGCGAGCGGCACCACCACGTCGCCGATCCGGACCTGTCCGTGCTCCGCCAGGATCGCGAGGAAGGGGTGCGGGGCCGTGAAGTCGTCGTAGGCCTCCCGACGCGTCAGGTGGCCGAAGGTGACCGGTTCGAAGACGCTATCTTCGCCCAGCCCGACCGACGCCGCTTGCCTCCGCATCGCCTCGATGCACTGGGCGGTGAGATCTGCCGCAAGACCGGCCGGCACGAAGGGTAGGAGCTTCCAGCCGTGGGGCATGGTTATGATCTGCGCTCGGACGACGCCCGTCTTTCCCCACTGCGGACTGCCCTTCATTCTGGGCCAGCCGAGGGAGCGCAGCCGGCTGAAGTAGGCCTCGATCACCTTGCCCGCTGGGCCGGCGAGCTCGACGCCGAAGCTCACGCCCGCCGGGGGGAGCCGCGATAGCAGCCACTCGGGCAGGAGCGTGGCATGCGCTGCATGCAACTCGCTGTCCAGCGCGAGGTGCGGGGGCACCTCCCCGACCTCGTCGTCCGCAGGGACGACGAGCTCCTCGCGCGGACGGAATGCTCCGGTCCGGTCGCGAAAGCGAAGGTCGCCGGCGACTATCGTCGAAAGGAAGGCCCTGGCGGCCTCCGCAGGCGCCTCGGCAAGGTTGGACCAGAAGGCCGGCCACCGGTCACCACCGGATGTCTTCGCAGCCGACAGGGCGCCGGCAAGGACATCGCCCCACAGGTCCTCCGCCATCTCGCGCACGCCCAGCACGCGCGTGAGGACGTCCCGGCTTGCCGCATCCGACGCGATGGCGGGGGCGACCGCCTCAAGACCCGATGGGGCACTTCCCGCGGACGTTATGATGGCGCTGGAGGCGGCGGCGAGCCGCCCCGATACGGTCGGGATTATCGCGGCGGCCCTGAGGTCCTGTAGCTGTAGCAGCCTTCTCTCAACCGCCTCCTTCACCAGGGCGAGCAGCGGGATGGCGACTTCCGGTCTCGCGCTTGCGGCCCTCTCGAGCCAGCGCCCGGCTGGCGTCATGATCAGAGCCCCGGCCCTGCCCGGGACCGGCGTCCTGCTGGCCTCCTGGGCGAGGGTCGCAAGTCGGGCGCCCCGGCTTCGGCCAGTTTGGCAAGTCGGGTGCACGTAGGCCTCGGCCCGCAGCTCTCCGGCGATCTCATGCCAGCGGCGGAGGAGGTCCGCGTCCTGGGTCGGATGGCGGAGCAGATCGGTTGCCCGACGCAGCTTCCCCGCCCCGTCCGCGACGATCGGCAGAGCCGCGAGCAGATCCCAGAGTGGCCTGACCAGAGAGGCGGCGATCTCGTCCTGCCGCTCCAGCTGTCTCGGGAGGGCAGCCACCGGCACACCGGGATCCTCCAAGGTCGCGAGGTCGCCGATGTGATCGGCGATCAGCTTAGCGGCCTCGCGCATCAGAGCCTCGTTCCAGGCCCCGCGTATGACGCCCGTCCGGTCACTGTTGAGCTTCCAAGGCGCATTCAGAATACCTTCCGCGAGCGTCTGGCTCTGTGTCGGGAAGAAGGCCCAGAACTGGCCCGCGGCCTCGCGGCCGCCCACCGGCACAGCCCAGGCGAGCGGGACCTCGTCGCGCGCCTGGAGGTGGAGCGCGTCGGCGATCGCTGCCCGATCGGCAATGCTCACCCGCCGCTGGAAGATGCGCCAACGAGTCTCGTTCTGCTCGTCGCCGACCATCAGCAGATCGCCCTCGTGCCGCCGCGTGATGATGCGCAGCGGCCCGTCCCTTACGTCGAGAACAAGTTCCACGTCAGCGTCGAGGAACAGGAGGAACTCCGCAGGGAAGTCGGCCATCTCCTTGACCAGGCGCTCGCGAACTTGGCCCTCCGTGATCAGGGCCGTGACCACGGTGGTCGCCCAGTTGTAGTCGCCGTCTTGCCGGAGCGGGCCTCCTGTGGTGGCGGGGTCGACGGGCCTGGCGAGCCGCATCCCCGGCGCACGCTCATCCGGACCCAGCCCCAGACGGCTCCTGATCGTGCGTCGACACCACTCTGGATCGAAGCAAAGGCCGACGGAGCGACTGACGAGCTCCACCGAGCCGCCGAGCTTCAGGAGCGATTTAAAGCCGATGCCGAAGCGGCCGATCTGGCCTGCGCGCTTGGACGAGCTTCGGGCATTTAGGAGGGCGACGATCCCGCCGCGGTCGAGCGGGGCGCCCGTGTTCGCTGCGATGATCCGGTCGGCCTCCAGGGTAATTTGGATGCGTCCGGCGTCGTGTCCCGCCTCGCCGATCGCGTCGGCTGCGTTCTGCACGAGCTCGAACAGCTGCCGCCAGGCGTAGCCGCCGGACAGGACCTCGACCTCTGTCTCAAAGTGCTCGTTCGCGTCCCGGGGCTGCGCCTCGTAAGCGCGCAGCCGGCGCTCGCACTCGTCGGCCACAAATGCGGCAAGCTCTTCGAAGCCGTCGCTTCCCACGGCCGGCTGACCAGACCCCATTCCCCACCTCGAATTTTCGTCGAGTGTGGCCGATGTCTCGGCCGATGTTAAGCCCCGGCGAGAGGCGCCCGCTATGTCTGAATCATCTTTCCTGGGGCTGAAGGCTTAACCGTCGTCTATCGCGAATACTGGGATTCTGCGCGAGTACCTGACGAGCCACTGCGCCCGCTCGATTCGCCGGAAGATTGCACCTCGATGTCGGCGGCCATTCTCGATAACGTGCCCGGTAATCCGCAGTGCGTTCGTCAGCGCCGCACCTTTGCGCGCGCAAAGTACTCAGCAGTGGGGCTCGTGCCAGCGGCTTGGCCTACCGCTGCAACGTTCCGAGCCTTCTAATGGCGGCCGTCAGGACCGCATCGTCAAACTTTAGGGATGGCGCAGCGCCACCGCCTCGAAGGTGTAGTCGACCATGTCCCGGTTGATGAGGATCGTGAACCCGTCCGAGGCGCTCCCCACGACGAGATCGGCGACCGTCTTCAGCTCGCCGTTCCGTGCGATCTTCTGCCTCGTCCTGCCCAGGAGAGTCGTCCTGCCCAGGAGAGTCGTCCTGCCCCGTCCCAGCGTCAGAGCGTCTTCCAAAGCGTATATGCTGCGCCACACGTCGTGCTCGAGCGTGCCTGGTTCGGCGGACGGCATGGCCGAGTAGAGCTTGAACGAGGCCGCGCGCAACGCCGAAGCTTCACCACTCGGTGAGACGTGACCCCACAATCGCCGCAAAGCTAGTTTCATCAGCTTCGTAGACCTCGCCGCCGCCATGATCTGGCTACCCTAGACGTCGATACGGCATACAGGACACTTACTGATACCGGCTGATCCAATCGACGTTCTCGATTTGAGGATTGATGCCGGAGGACAGCCCCCTCAGCCACACAGCCTCGTTGGCGATCCGCTCGGGTTCACCCTCGATCCACCAAGCACGGCGCTCCGCCGACCATCGGTATCCCGCCGCCTTCAGTACATCCTTGCATTGGAAGGGTGCGCGGGTGGCGTAAAGCCGATGCGTGACGCCCCGGCTGCGCTCGATGAGCGCGGCGGCAATCGTTGACCCGTCGTTTGTCGCCGAGGCCAGCAGGCAGATGGTCGCCCAGACATCGGCGGCTGCGCGGTGGGCATCGGGGAGGTAGAAGCCGGCCTGGGTGAGAAGATGCGCGATGCCGCGCCCGCCGCTGAAGCCGAGCTCGGGCCAGTCCACCTCGCGCATCGAGCAGAGCCACGGCAGCGCCGCCAGCGTCGGGAACCGCCGGGTGACGAACGCCCGGTCGAAGGGTGCGTTATGCGCCACGATGGCATCGCAGCCGGTCAGCACCTGCGCGATCTCATCTTCCCTGAACCACTGGCCGATCAGCATGTCGGAGGTAATTTGGGTTAGCCGCTCGATCTCGATCGACAGGTCCTCGGCCGGATCCTCGAGCCAGGACCGCGGTGCCTCGACATCGACGACGTCGCCGCCATCGAGATCGATCGTCAGCGTGCCTACGGCGAACTCGATCATGCGATGGCGCTCCGGATCGAGGCCGGTCGTTTCGCAGTCCAGAATTGCCAATTTGAAGACATTGCCCGGCACCGGCATCGAGCGGCACCAGATGTCGGCAGGATCGGGCAAACGGCGCAGCACGCGGTAGCTGCCGATCGCCTCGAGTTTGCGGGCGAGGCGCTCGCCTGGGGTGTTCGGATTGCAGTGGTAGAAGCTCATGCGGATGGTCCTTGAAACGGCAACGCCCGCCGCCTCGGGTGAGGCGACGGGCGTCGGCGCGATGGTGGTCGGTGGGATCAGGCGGCGGTGGCGCGCGTCCCGATGAACTGGAGCCAGGCATCCTCGACGGCGCGGGTCTGGGCGGCGTTGGCGAACCACTGCCAGTGCCGCGCACCATGGCGTCCGCCCTGTCGCCAGAAGCGGGCGGTCGCCAGCAGGTGGACATGCGGCGTGCCGATCCACCCGCCCTCCGCGTCGCGCCGGACGTGAACCGCCCAATCGACGATCATCCCCTTGTCGACGAGATGCCGGAACGCGAAGGTCTCGATGAGCCAGGTCCAGCGCGCAGGATCGTCGACGGGCGGCAGGTCGGCGACGATGTGCGTCGCCGCGATCCCGCGCGGTCCTTCGAGCGCGGCGGCCGTGTCGGCCTCGCGCCACAGCGTATCGCCGGATCGCAGGTGCGGCGGGATCTTGAGCGGATGGCAGCGGCCCGCGGCCAGCAGGTCGCCGCGCTCGACATAGCCGTCCGGCACCTTGCCGAAGCGGTCGCTGCCGCTGATCCGGTTAATGTACAGCCAGGACGCCGTGGCGGTATAATGCGTGGCGAACGGCCCTTCGGTGGAACGGCTCTCACGCCCAGCGGCGCAGACCGGCCGTGCGTTGAACGGCAGCCGCGGGCGCAAGGCCTGTACCGCCGTCTCGCGGCGGCGGAGCATAGTGATCGTATCGGTCATTGGACTTCCCTTCGACGTGGTTGCACGCAGGTGGCGTCGCGCCGGCGTGGAGCCGTCAGGGACGAGTCAAATGCTCTCTTTCTGCATTTTCCCCATCACCTTCCGGCTCACTTCCTCTCCTTCACGTCTCTGCTCTTGCGGCCCGACCGGCCATTCAGCCGGCGGCATGAGGCTACCGGTCTCGCCCCTGCGCGGGGGGGACGCGCCGGCGCTTCGGCCTGGGCGCGCGTGGTCTGGCCGAAGTCGCGAGCTGTCGGATCGCCCGCCGGTACTGCTCGGGCCAGACCGGTTGGCCGGCGGCGCGGCTGGCGGTGACGGTCTCGACCACCAGCGCTTCGACCCGGGGGTCGTCGCGCCAGATCTGGATCAGCGGTCCGATCGTCCTGGATGCGCCGGGCAGCGTGGTCAGCTTGCCGTCATCCGCGAAGGCAAGCGTATGGGGCCGGGTGCCACAGCGGTGCAGCAGTCGCAGCAGCACCTGGCTCGGAGCGCCGGTCGCGACATCGAACGGCACGATGCGCGGTGCGACGGTGAGGTGGACGAACGGGGGTGGCGGGGTGTCGCTCCAGCCGCCGAAGCCGTCGGCATAGGGCGGCCCGGCCATGCTGGAGCCGGTCACGACGGTCTCGCGTCCCGTGAACGATGGACTGCTCCGTCGTGCGGCCGCGTCGCGCTCCTGATGCATCCGGTAGATGCGGCGCTCGACGTCGAACACGTCCTGCTGGAAGCCGGGGTCGCTCGCCCAGCGGTCGAGCCGGCGCAACTGGTCGGCGTCGAGGTCGCGCGGCCAGAAGCGCGTGCCGGCTTTGGCATAGGCGAGCGGACGCGCATCGGCGTCGGCGACCATCGCCGCAACCACCGCCTGCTGCTTCAAGCGAACGACCGCGAGCCCGCGCTGAACCCAGGGCCGGGCCAGCCAAGCGTCGTCGGCCCCGATCGCCTTCAAGGCCGCCGTCCCGATGTCGAGCTGATCGCCGCCATAGTCGGCGACATAGGCATCGATGCGCATCAGCAGCCGCAGGCGCTCATGGTCCTCCGCCAGTGTGGCGGTCGGGATGGTGGCAGCCGGCGTCACCGGGAACGCTTCGAGCAGGTCGAGCCGCGGCCGGTCGGCGAGCGTTGGCCTGTCCGAGAGCAGCATCTGCCGGTCGCGCCGACGCTTCGCGACACGTTCGCGCTCGCGGCGGGTGCGAGCCCGGGTGAGGCGGTGGAGGAGGTCGTCCTCGATGGTGCGCGATGTCGGTAACGGTGTCGCGGCGATGAGCGGCGTAGCCGTGGGCACGGGCGTGGAGGCCCGGTGTGTCCGATGCTCGCGCCGCGTTCGGGAGGCGAGCAATTCCGCTGCCGGGCTGACGTCCGCGGTATGAGCGGTGCGGTGTTGCGCCTGGGTTGCCGAGATCGAGCCGGTCCGCCGCGGCTCAGCCACTGGCGCATTGGAGACAGCAAGCCCCGTGACGGAGCATGGGAGCGGCGCGGCGATGCGCTGGCCGGCGATGCGCGGCGATGCACTCGGCGGCAGCGCCGCCCGCCTTTCCTCGAAAGCATCCGCCGGCGTGCTCGTTCGCGCCGGCACGGCCGCGTGAGCGGCCACCCTGATCTGCGCAGGCTTGATGCGCGGCTGCGCACAGGTGCTAGCCGGTCGCGCCGCTTTAGATGGCGGACGCACTGTTGCCTGACTGACTGGAGGCGCTGCGCGGATGATCGTGCCAATGACCGGCGACGCCTGTGCCCGCGCGATCCGCGCCAGCGCGGCGTCGCGGATGGTCGTCAGCGCGGCGATCTTGCGGTCGGCGTCGCGCACGGCGCGGCGGAGTGCATTGCGCTGGCGCTTCAAGCGATTGCGCTCATGCGCCAAGACCTGTCCGCCGCGCGCCACGATCGCCGACCGCGCTTCGCCGAGGTGCTCGCCGGCGTCGAGATCGAGCCCCCGCGCGCCGTAGCCGAGGCCGGTATAGCGCCGGTTGCTCCCCACACGCTCCGCCGCCTCCGACATCGAATGCGACCAGAGATGGCGCAGCATCTGCACGCCGTCGCGCCCGTCGAGCTCGCCGCAGACCTCGTCGGCGATGTCCCAGCAATAGGGCTCGACCCGCCGCATCGGACGCAAGCTGAGCGCGATGTGCGGATGGAAGTTGCGGCTGTCCCCGCCCGGGGGCGGCCGATGGATCGCCGCCGAATACGGCAGGTCGAGCGGATCGAGCACGGTCTTGCAGAAATGCGTCAGCGCATCGACCATCTCGGCCTCGCTCATGTCGCTGTCGAACGGCGCGATGCAGCGGATCTGGACCTTGCCGTTGGCGCGGGTCGTCGCGTCCTCCATCGCCTGCCAAGCGGCGCCGATCTCGACCCAGTCTTCGCCCATGTTCGAAACGATGACGGGCTCGCCATCGGCTCCCAGCAGCACCGCCTCGTCGCGGACGATATAGTCCCAATGGGCTCGCGCCGCACCGCGGCGGAACCCCGGCGACTTACGACCAACGTAGCTCTGCTGCCAGATGATGCCCTTCATGCCGAGCCCGTCGACGACCCAAGAGGACGGCGCGCGTGGGATATCGACGACGACACTGGACGGCCGCGCGGACATACCGCCGCGATGCTTCACCACCGGCGATGTCCGTCGCGCCGACCGCAACGGTTCGGATCGGACCTTGAACCGCCCCGCCCAGCGGATCGATCCGCGGTGCAGCTCGGCCAGTTCCCACTCCAGCCGCCGCGCGGCGGCGCGGTCCTCGAGCGCCATCTGCAGCTCGACCGCCTTCTCGTGGCGTTTGATCTTGGCCTGCTTGCGCGTCTCGGAACGCGCCTGTTTCATGATGATCCGGCACGTCTCCGGCGTTGCAGGGGTGCAACTGCCATCGGGCAGGACAACGAAGAACTCAGACAAGGGTGGGGGTGGGGCCAGACCAACGGAGCAGCCCGAAATCGACGCAGGCGATTTCATTTAATGCGCCCCCCACCCCCAGACTGAAACTGCCCCTGCGCACGCACCTTCGGATCAACTGCTGGCTCGGCGACGGTGTATTGCTGATGTGAGACGCCGCTCGTCGGATTGCGATGTATCGCCGTCGCTCGGATCGTGGATCGCGCCGTCATGCCCGGCACCATCGTTCGACGGGTCGTGTCGCAGCCAGGAAAGTGCCGGCCTGTGTCGTGGCGGCGCTGCCGATCCGTGACGTCTGCGGAGCGGGTGAAAATCAGCTGTGCAATGCGGCCCCTTCAACCCATAAGCTCAAGGCTGGGCACGGGCTCGGCGCACACGCTGGATGCCGCCGATGCCTGACACCTCCCTGCCCTGCTCCCCCAGCCCTTGCGCGGCGCTCACGCGACGGGGACTTTCATGGCTGTCGCACCGGCGGACGTGGTCGACGTGTCTCGAAGGAGACACGGCTATGGCGAACGACATCACACCCCTTTCCGACGACGCTCTCATCGCTGCGGTTGAGCGCGAGCTCGCGGATGCGCGGGACGCACGCGAGACTGCGCTGGTACAGACAGCCGTGCTCGCTGCCGAACAGGCGGCGCTTGGCTACCACCCCAACTACACCGCCTATGTCCATGGCGGGATGCTCGCCGAACGGGGCTTCGACTCCCAGCATATCCTGTCCGTGCTCGGCTTCCACACGCTCTACTGGCGTGACGCGATCTCACGGCTGGGAGCGTCGGGATCGCCGGCCGATAGGGAGATAGATCTGCTCGGCCGACTGCACCGTGTCTGTGCGTCAAATCCGATGCTCGAGGTCGCCGGCGAACGCCTCCTGTTGGACTTGGGCCTGCTGAAGCAGGGCCGCATCGATCCGTTCTGGCTCAAGCGTCCCAAGCTGGGGCTGGGCCAAGCGGCCAAGGTCTTCGGACTGGCGCCCGGACATGCCGATGGTCATCGCGGTCTCTACGACCTGACCGCAGCGGCAAAGCGCTGCCTGTTCGACGACGCCGCGAAAGGTCAGTCCGACCGGCGGTTCGGCGCGCTGCTGTTGCCCGCCATCATCGCGGGCGGCGCGCCGCTCGCCGCGGGCGGTGCCGCGGCCTTTCACCGCGACGGCGAGGCGCGCTACCGCGACGATTGCCGCCGCTTCGCCGAGCACCAGCGTCGCGACCCCAGCCGCCACTGGCGCTGGAAACCGGCGCTGTCGCGCCAGGGCCACCTCGCCGTCACCACCGCGCGCCAGACGGACGTGGCGGTCCCGACCGAGCGCACCCGTGGTCACGCGGCCAACTGGCTGGCCGACCATGACGCCAACCTCCGCTTCAGCCGGGAGGACGAGGCATGATGTCGATCACCGTCGGCGGCGTCGTCATCACCGACGTCGTGCAGCAGCGCGCCGAGCTCCAGACCGTCCGGGCGCAGCTCGCCGCGATCTACGACCGGTTCGATCCCCGCGTTCCCGAGCGTCTGCTCGCGCGCGAGGCGGAGATCGTGACGCTGGTCAACCGCGCCGAAGGCTTGCGCGAGATCGTCGAGCGCTGGGACCAGGCCAAGATAGCTCGCGCCAACATTCTCGCCGGATGGGAGATCGTCCAGGCCTTTACGGAGGGCGACGCATGACCCCGGATCGCGCGCTTCACCGCGACGACCGCGAAGACATCGAAGGCCTCGCCCACCGAGCGCGGATCATCCTGCCGGACGTCATCCTGCCCGACGGCACCGCTTCGCCTCACCAGGTCACGGTGGTGCCGCCCGGCGTGTCGCTCGCCAAGGCGTTCCTGCCGCGTCGCGAGATCGACGGACCGGTGTCGACCTGGACCGGCGCGGCGATCGTCGGCACGCGCGAGCCGGACTTCGCGGCATATGTCGCCGGGTACGGCAGCGCGATCGTCATGGACGATGCCGCGCACCGCCACATCACCCGGTCGCAGAGCGCCGCCGACATCTTGCGCTGGCTCTACGACATCACCGGCATCCGCTATGCGCCCGCCGCCTTCTGGAAGGTGGCCGGCTGGGAGATCAACTGGGCCGCGAACTGGCTCGAGAGGCTGTATGCGGGCGGGCCGATGGTCGAGCTGATCGTCGCCGAGCGCCAGGCCGCCGCGGCGGTGCGCGCCGCGTGGATGATCCAGCGCCAGGGGAACCGTTCGTCGCTCGCCGACAGCGGCGTGGTACAGGTGGCGCGTGCAACCATCGACATAATCCGCGCCTTCCACCGCGTCGTCGAAGAGGGGCTGCGCGAGACGACCGACCCGAAGCATCGCGAGAATGCCCGTATGGCAAATGCGGCCATCGCTCAGCCGCTCCGGTCCTGTGTCGCCGCGTTAGAAGCCGCCGCACAGCCGCGACAGTTGCACCACGACCGGCAGCGGAAGATCGCGTCGGTCATCGAGCATGCGCGTCGGATCGTCGAGGCCATCGGCCTGTTCACCGTCGTGGCCGAGACGATCGGCCTGCGGGTGATCCGCATCGCCGAAGCGCTGTCCGTCCGAGTACGGGCAAAGCCGCTCGCCCCGGCGATGTTCGCCGCCGAACTGCAGGAGCTGGCCGACCGGGTCGAGCGACCGATGGCCGGCACCCCGACCGACGCGCCACCATCGTGGTCGGGTCTGCTGACGGGCGATCTCAGTCGCCTGCAGAACCCGGACCCGCAAGCCCGGATCGATCTGCTCGCCCGGGTGCGGACCGATCTCGTCTACAAGCTCGTCGTCACCCGCCGCCTCGATCGCGTGTTCGAGGCGCTGCCGTGGATGGCGGCCCCCTGCGGCGCCTTTCCGCTCACCTTCGGCGGACCGCTCGGCGCGATGGCATCGCTGTTCGAGGTGGCGCGAGTGCGCGAAATCGGTCTCGAGCTCAAACGCCGCCTGTTCGATGCTCCGGGCGGACCCCGGCTCGACGCGCGCCGGGGCCGTCGCGAATTCGCCGATCCGGTCAAGGTCAGCCGCGCGCTACGCCTCGGTACCCGCGCTGGTTTCCTGCTCGGCTCCAGCGCGCTGTCGCATCACATGGTGCAGGCACTGCTCGCCGGTGGTCATTTCGATCCCACGCATCCGCTGCCGACGCTGGTCGCAGGTCGGCTGAACTATGACTTCGCCACCGCGATGCAGGATCCGGCGACGATGACGACCGTCTCCGAAACCGAGCTCGCCAAGCCCATCTACACCGCCGCCACCTACCATCGCGATCTGCCGGTCTATATGGGGCTGATGCTGTCCGACCTGCTGGCCGCGCCGCTCGTCGATACCTTCCCCGGCGGCGCGCGTGATCCCGGCATTAGCCGGTTCGCCGCGCTCGCCGATGCCCGTCGCCGGAAGCTCGGCATCGGCAGCGTGCCGCTGTCGGTCGCGGACGCCGGTCCCGCCAATCGCGAACTGGTCCGCTCGATGCTGAAGTCGCTCGACACGCCGACCGACGGGCGAGACGATGCCTGGCGAACGGCGGGGATCGTGATGGGCAACGCCGACGACGTGGAGCTGGGCCATTTCGATGCTCGCCATGCCCGCCATGTCGGAAAGCGTGACGATCATGGCGGCGCGGTCCGCCGACGGGCGTTCAAAATCCATCGCGCCCGCGGACCGGCGGGACGGTCGCTCGAGCGTCTCGTCGACCAGGCGCGGATCTGGCCCGGCGGCAAGGGTAAGGCCGTGTCCCACGACCGGCCGCTGGTCGCGGTTCTGACGGGACAAAAGGTCCTGCCTGGGCTGACGCCCGTCGCGCAGACCTTCATCCCTGCATTGTGGTTCAGGCCGGGGATCGACAGGCACATCCACGCTTGGATCGCGGCCGGTTCGCCGATGTGGACGCCGCTGGCGCTCGGCAACGTCGTCCACGCGGGCCTGATCGCCCGCGAGGTCCAGGCGGTGGGGACCGCCATGCCCCGGCTGTTCGGGATGCCCATCCCGGCCGGTTTGCAGAGCCGCATCCTGGTGCCGATGTGGACCGGGCTTGCCGGCATCACCGCCGATCACGCGCATGTCCGCTGAGCGATCACGATGTCCCTCGCACTTACATGGCTGCCGCACGACGACCTCGACCAAGGCTGGTTGACCACCAGCCAAGAGGACCGCCGGATGACCGACCAGTTGCCGCTCGTTACCACCGCCCCGCGCTCGACGACGCGCGTCGTGCTCGTCGATCCCGCCGCGGTACGCATCTCGCCGCTCAATCCGCGCGTCGACACGCCGCACGCGCCCGACGCGATCGCGCGGCTCGCAGACGAGTTGAAGGCGGTCGGCCAGATCAACGACGCACATGGCGAGACCGCCGCCGACGGGATCGTGGAGATCCTCGCCGGCTCGCGCCGCTGCGCCGCCTGCCTCGCCGCCGGGCTTCAGCTCCGCGTCCGCCTTCATCCGGATCTTCCGCGCGATGAGGCGATCGGGATCGCCTACCGCGACGACCGCGAGGCGCTCCGGCCGAGCTTCTGGGATTTGGCGGGCGGCTGGGAGACGCTGCTCGGCCGGCGCATCGTCACCTCCGACAGCGCGCTCGCCCGGCTGGTCGGCGTGGACAAGTCCACGATGTCGCGTGGCCTCTCCTTCCGCAAGGCGCCCGAACCTATCCTCGCCGCCTTCGCCGACCGCCGCGAGATCAGCCTCAGCCAATGGATCGATCTCGCTCCGCTGATCGAGAACGACGACACCCGCGAGGCCCTCCTGACCCGCGCCGCGCTGATCGCCGGCAACGGCTATGCCGCCCCCCGCGTCGCCGCCGAGCTGAAGGCCGCCGCCGCCGGCAAAGTGGCGATCCCCGCGATCGAGGTGCGCAACCGCCACGACCGCGTCATCGCCACCATCCAGCCGGGACACCGCGGCGACCTCACCGTCAAGTTCAAGCCGATGGCCGAGGCGCATCCCAGCTACCGGCTCGAATATGCGAGGCTCGTCCACGAGAAGCTGGTGGAGGTCATCAAGACCTTCTTCGACAAGGACGCCTGACGATGGCGGATCAATCCAACGCCGTCGACCTGTTACCCACTGAGGAGGTCCAGCTCTGGTTCGGAGCCGCCAGCCGGCTCGTCGGACGCCACGACAGTCCCGTCCTCGCCCAGCTGCCCCTCAGCGTGTATCCCGATCCCGTGCCCGCCTGTGCGAGCTGCCCGGCCAAGGACTGGTATCTGACCGCCAAGGGACTGCGCTGCTTCTGCACGGAGAAGAACGTCGTCGCCTGGGTGTCCAATGCCGACCCGGTGCTCGCCTGCGACGCCCGCGAACGGCTTATCGCGGAGGACGTCGCCGACCGAAGCGACGACGCCGCGCCGAACCCGTGGAGCCGGACGTGAACCGGGCGGCGGCGCGGATGATGGCACGTGACCCGCGGATATCCGCCAGCGGCCTCCGCTTCCTGCTGATGGCGAACATCAGTGCCCGCGAATTCTGCGCCGGGTTCAGGATGCGGACCTGCGGCGAATGCCTCGCTCTCTCCACGCCATCGGCGCAGCGCCTCCCGGTCGCGCGCAAGTCGAGGATCCACGGCGGCAGGGGCGACTTCTTCAGCACGCGCTACGGCAGGATCATGCTCACCTATCACACCGACCGGTTCAGCTACGTCGAGGACTTGGTGTACGACGGCCCGCGCCGTGGCGCGGCCGACGTGCGGCTGACGCTGTGGGATCAGATTCTGCCGCACACCGTTGTGGCCGCCATGCCCGGCCATCGCCTAGCGGATCTGATCGGCGACGGTGGGATATTCCTCGCGGCGAAGGCGACCCGGATCGTGCGGGCCGAGGTCGCGATCTATCCCGGCACGACCGCACTTCGGCTCGGTCTGGAGGCGTCATGGTATCCCGCCTCGCGCGCATTCACGACGATGGCGTGATCGTAACAGCCATCATGAGTCCCCTGAGCAACCAGCCCCCCTATACCGCCCGCGTCACGGGACTTCCTTGCCAATGCGAGATGACTGTAATTCTGCTAGGGCGGCAGGATGCAGACGTGCATTCATTTGGCAGGAAAGCGGAACGTCTGCTTACGGGAACGCCGAGGGCGATAGCCGACATTGCGCGGCACAGCCTTTTCCCGAAAACGATCGAATATCGGGAAAGGAATGGCTTTCTCAAAATCTCCCTACGATGTCCGAGTTGATACGCCGGCAGCCTTGATCTGAAACGACGGCCTCCTCCGCGCACCCGCTTAATCGCCTCAAATTTGGCCGGCGTCCTGCGCTGCAATTTGCTCGTATCCGCCTGCCTCATACCCGACTAAGGCTATGCAGGTCCGGAAGTCCGGGGGGACGGCCAGGCTTTTGGAAGGGGCGGGAATTGCCACAGAGTCAGGCTGCGCGTCGTGCAGACGCGCTGAGAGAATTGGCGTTGCTCGACACTCCCGAAGAGCAGGCGTTCGACGACATCGTGTTCATTGCGTCGCGGACGTGTGACACGCCAATCGCGCTTATCAGTCTCCTCGATCATGACCGGCAATGGTTCAAGGCGCGCGTCGGCCTGGACGTGGGCGAAACCGAGATCGCCGAGTCGGTATGCCAGATCGACATCGACGAAGCTGACATGCTGATCATTCCTGATCTGACGCGCGATCCCCGCACCGCCACGAACCCGCTGGTGACTGGTGAGCGGGCGTTCGGCTTCTACGCTGGCACCCCGCTGGTTCTGCGCTCCGGTGTCGTCGTTGGGCGGCTCTGCGTGATCGATACCGAACCGCGCCCGGAAGGCCTGACGCTCGAACAGTTGACGCTCCTGCGCGCCCTCGGACGGCAGGTGTCCGATCAGCTCGATCTTCGACGCGCCGCGCAGATCAGCGCCCGCCTGCTGGAACTGCAATCGGCGCTGATTGAAATTGGCGAGCGCATCCGGGCCAGCGAGGAGGCAGTCGAGATGACTGCCGCGGCGGCTGCCGTCGTTGGCCGCGTCCTTCAGGTGGAGCGAGCGAGCTTCGGCGTGGTCGATCCCGATGTGGAGATCGTCGATGTGAAAGCGGACTGGACCGCGCCGGGCGTCGCCAGCATCGCCGGGCGTCACCGCTTCGCGGATTACGGCGCTTTGCGCTCCGATCTGGTAGCCGGCGAACCGCTGGTCATCGAGGACGTGGCTACCGATCACCGCACCTCGGGCAATACCGCTGCGATGCACGCACTCGATATCGGCGCGCTGGTGAACATGCCGGTTCGGGAACGCGGGCGCACGGTCGCCATCTTCATCGTCAATGCCGCACGACCACGGACATGGACGCCCGACGAGCTGCTGTTCCTGCGTAGCGTCGCGGACCGGCTCGAAGCCGGTGTCGCCCGCCTGCGTGCCGAGCAGCAACAGAGCATCCTCAACGGCGAGATCAACCACCGCCTCAAGAACATGCTCGCGATGGTGCAGGCGATCGCCAGCCAGACCCTGCGCGCCGTTTCCGAGCGCGAGCCGGTGGAGAGTTTCGAGCGCCGACTGGTCGCGCTGAGCGCCGCACACGACGTGCTGCTTCAGAAAAGCTGGAAGGATGCAGACCTGCGGACCGTGGCCGAGGCGGTGGTAGAAACGGTCGGCTTTGGCGAGCGCGTGTCTCTCGATGGCCCTTCGGTGCCGCTGGGCGCGCGTGCCGCGCTATCGTTTTCGCTCGTCATTCACGAGCTGATGACGAATGCGTGCAAATATGGCTCGCTCTGCATGGAGGGCGGGCACGTCGAGCTGACATGGATCATCGAGGGCAGCGGCCCGACTGCATCGCTGATCGTGCGCTGGCGCGAGCGTGGCGGTCCACCCGTCGTCGCACCGACCCGAAAAGGTTTCGGCTCTCGCCTGATACGGCTCGGCCTGACCGGAACGGGCGGAACCGAACTCCGTTATGAACCCGATGGATTCGAGGCCGACCTGCGGGCCTCCGTCGAGCATCTGGCGTAGGCGTAGCGGGAACCGATGACCATCTCCCATCAAGGCTCCGTACCGATCGTCCTCGTCGTCGAAGACGAACCGCTGCTGCGGCTGTTTGCAGCGCAGGTGGTCGAGGATGCCGGCTACGAACCGCTGGAAGCGGCGAATGCTGCCGAGGCGATCGCGATCCTGGAGAGCAGGCCGGACATCCGGATCGTCTTCACCGACATCGACATGCCCGGCGGCCTGGACGGCATCAAACTGGCCGCGTGCATCCGCGACCGTTGGCCGCCGATCAAGATCATCATGACATCGGGGAAGCCCTTGCCGCCGCGGACGGTTGTGCCAGCGGAGACGGTGTTCTTTGCGAAACCGTACCGGCAGGACCGCGTGATCGCCTCGCTCCATAAGCTGGCCGCATAAGGCTCCCTCGGATCAGCAGTTCCAGTTGACGGTCGGAGCAAGGTCGCTGGAGCCTTCCCACAGCACGGTTGATTGACGATCATTGAGAGCTGGCAAGTCATGGTCGGATCGAGAGGAATGCACTACGCATCGTAAATGACTGATCCGCTTTCGTTCGCCGGAGATGGCAAGGCGTCATGCCAGTTGCGCGAATTCGATTGGGGTGCGTCCCCGCTCGGTTTGCAGGAACAATGGCCGGCGACCTTCCGCTTCCTGCTGTCGCTGATCCTCGCATCGCCGGAAGCGATGTGGTTCGCATGGGGACCGGAGCGGCTGTTCTTCTTCAACAACGCTTACGTGCCGCAGCTCGGCAACAAGCTGACTGGTGCGATCGGACGCCGTTTCGCAGATGTGTGGGCCGACGTTTACAAGGACGTGCGCGACGCGATCGACCAGACGTTTGCGGGCACCGCATCAAAGTTCACCGAACGGCCGCTGCTCATGGCTCGCGACGGCAGCGGCATGGTCGAGACCTTCTGGACCTTCTCCTTCTCGCCCGTGCGGAGCGAGCAGGGCGAGATCGTGGCGCTGCTGTGCACCGCCATGGAAGAAACCCAGCGCAAGGAACGCGAGCGGGAGGGGTCGACAGCCTTGCGGCTGTATCAGGATATCGTTCGATCCGACCCCAACCCGGTATGCGCGTTCGACGCGCGCCATGCCGTGATCGCCTTCAACCAAGCATTCAGCGACGAGTTCTTCCGGGTGTACGGGCATCGCGCCCGGCTTGGCGACACCTTCCCTGAGCTGTTCCTGCCCGACCAGGGCCTGCTTATCGGAAGCTACCTGGATCGTGCGTTGGCGGGCGAGGACTTCACCGTCACCCAGCGGTTCGGTCACCCGGATCACGCGGTGCCGATGTGGGAGATATCCTACAATCCGTTACGCGATGCGGAGGGGCACATTGTCGGTGCGGTCCAGCATGGCGTCGATATCAACGATCGGGTCCGCGCTGAGCAGGAGCTCGCCGAAGCGCAGGAACAGCTTCGCCAAAGCCAGAAGCTGGAAGCGATCGGCCAGCTTACGGGCGGAGTGGCGCACGACTTCAACAACCTGCTGACCGTCATACGGGGCTCGGTTGATCTGCTTCGTCGCGACAACCTCCCGGCAGAGAAGCGGGGCCGATACATCGACGCAATCGGCATTACGGCGGAACGAGCGGCCAAATTGACCAGTCAGCTTCTCGCCTTCGCTCGTCGCCAGTCGCTCCGGTCGGAGGTATTCGACGCCGGCAGCTCGCTGGAGGAAGTCGCCACCATGGTGCGGACCATGACCGGGTCGCGCATCGTCCTCGTCATCAAGGTGCCGGAAGCGGCCTTCTTCATCGATGCGGACCGCAGCCAGTTCGACACGGCGATCATCAACATGGGCATCAACGCCCGTGATGCGATGAAAGGCGAAGGGCATTTGACGATCGCGATGGGACCTGTATCCGGCATCCCGGCGCTTCGGGGGCATGCCGCCCAGATTGGCGACTTTGTGGCCTTCACGATCGCCGACACGGGCAGCGGCATCCCCGCCGATGTGGTTGAGCGCATTTTCGAGCCGTTCTTCACCACGAAGGGCGTCGGCGAAGGCACTGGCTTGGGCCTTAGTCAGGTCATTGGTTTCGCCAAGCAGTCGGGCGGCGATATCAAGGTGGATAGCGTTCCGGGCAAGGGGACGACCTTTACCCTTTATCTCCCACGCGCCTATCCAGACGGTAGCGAGGCGATCGATCTTGAAGCAATCGAGCGGGTCGATGGTGAAGGCGTGTGCGTCCTCGTGGTGGAGGATAACGCGCAGGTCGGCGAGTTCGCAACGGCTGCGCTGGCGGAACTGGGCTATGACAGCGTGCTGGCGACGGACGGTCGTGCAGCGCTCGGCCTGCTACGAGAGGATTGCGACCGCTTCCACGTCATCTTCTCTGATGTAGTGATGCCCGGCATGGGCGGAATCGAGCTGGGCGGCGAGGTTCGCCGCCTTTATCCCGACGTGCCGATCATCCTGACCAGCGGCTATAGTCACGTGCTTGCACAAAATGGGCAGCACGGGTTCGAGCTGCTGCACAAGCCCTACTCGGTCGAGCAGTTATCCCACGTGCTGCGCAAGGCGATCACCTGGCAAGTTCGCAAGCGAGCTTTCCCGGTCGCCTAACCCTCCTTCCATTCTCTAAATGGAACGTTGGGCGAGACGGCCCGGACATTCCCATTGGGATGGTGTTTTGGGATTGTGGAGGAGGCTCGCTTAGCCGGTTCCACCTGAGACATCGGGAGCCACCTTGGGGTCGGGGTCCTGCGCCTTGCCGGTCGCAGGGGCCGCCTTCTGGCTCGGCATAGCGATGAGATAAGCAACGATCGCGTCGACGTCCTTCTCGGCCACCGGCGCCTTGTACACCTCACGCATCTTGGTGACGGTCGCCTTCCACTGGTCCGCTGATAACGCAGGCTGGGTCAGCACCATGCTGGCCGAATGGCACGAGGTGCAGTTGGCGTTGATGACGTCGGCGTGCGGACCATCGGGGTAGGTCGCGTCGTCGACCGGCAGGTCGACGCTGGTCGAGGCAAGCGAGAAGCCGCGGGCCGACACGCTGGCGGGGGGCGCCGGCTCGGACATTTCGGAGATCGGGGCAGGCGCCTTGCGGCTGCTCGGCGCACCGATCGATACGAGGATAATGCCGGTCAGGCCGATCAGGCCAGCGGCCATGATGCCGGGAGACGGGGTCTTCATGCTACTCGCTCCTCAGGCCGCGATGATGGTGGTGGTCTCGATATTGCCGCGCATAAACCCGCCCGGGTTCCAGATCGGCTTCATCGGCTGGGCGACACCGTTGGTGTTCCAGCAGCGCACCATGATCGGGTTGGCACCGCGTCGCAGCGGCACGCGACCATCCCACCGACGGAAGCTGTACCTGCCCTCGTCCGCTCCGAGCGTCGTCCTGTACCAGGTGCGGCTTCCGTCCGACGATACATCGACCTTGGCGACGCCGCAGTCGCCGCCCATCGCGATGCCGCCGACCGGGATCGAGGCCTCATAGGCGATTGCCTGACCATCAGGCAGGCTGGTCATCCAGCTGCGCGGGATCATCCGGTTGATGGGAACGGTCGGGAAGTCCTTGGCACCGGGCGCGACATTCGCGCCGGGTGTCGCCGGGATCTTGTAGGCCTTCGCCATCCAATACTGGTCGTCAGGGCCGGGCAGTACCTCAATCGCGTTCAGCATTTTGACCCAATAGGTCGAGTACCAGCCCGGCACGATCAGCCGGCAGGGAAAGCCGTTGAGGAGCGGCAGCTGCTCGCCGTTCATGCCGAAGGCGATCATCACTTCGCCGTCGCGGGCATGGTCGATGTCGAGCGCCTTCTCGAAGTCAGGGGCGCCAGCGACCACGGGCTGATCGAGCGCACCGAAGCGCACCTGCACCGCGCCTGTCTTGACCCCGGCGAGGTCGAGCACGTCGCGCAGGCGAACGCCGAGCCATTTGGCGTTGCCCATCGCGCCGTTGCCCCATTGCGCACCCGCGACCCGCGGCTGGAACAGCCCACGGCTGTTGCCCGAACACTGGTTGACCGCCGCCATCTCGACCCGTGGCAGGCGCAGCAGCTGGGCGAGACTGATCGACAGCGGTCGGTTGACGTGGCCGAAGACGTTGAGGCGGAAAGTCTCGACATCGATCGAGGTCGGGATGTCGGCCCAGTGCCAGCGGACGAAGAACTGGTCGTTGGGCGTGAACACCGACTTGTCGAACACGTCCATCGGCGTTTCCAGCAAGGGCGGATGGACACGCTGGAGGATCATGCTGCCCTTGCCGGGAAAGGCGCTGGTCATCGGCCGTTCGGCATTGCCCCCAGGCAGCTTAAGGTCGACGAGCTGCTGCGCCAGCGCAGGCGCGGCGGCAAGGCCGGCGGTGCCTAGCGCGGCGTGCCTGAGAAAGCGGCGACGGCTGGTCTCACTCGCCAGCCCGGCGTCGAAATTGTCCATGACAAGGCTCTCCTGTGGCCAGCCACGCTGGCGGATCGAAGGGGCGTTTCGCAAGTGATCGGACCGACTGATCCGATCATCACGGCGGATCAGTTCGGGGTGGCGATGCAGGGGGAGACGAACAGGTTGCCCCGCCAGGCCCCAGCGAGCGTCTTGGCGCCAACCAGCAGCCACATCGCCGCGAGCGCGATCGTCAGCACCGTGCCGACGATACCGAAGAAGCCAAGGTTCAGCGTCGTGCCGAGGCGGAAGGTGGCGACGGTGTAGACGCCGAGCGGAAAGGTATAGCCCCACCAGCCCAGGTTGAACGGGACGCCGGCGCGCCAGTAGCGGATGGTGATGAGCGTCGCGAGCGCCAGCCACCACAGGCCGAAGCCCCACAGGCAGAGCCCGGCCACAACGCCGATCCCTTGCGCGACGCTACCGACGCCGGCCAGCCCGTGTGCAGCGAGGATCGCCGGCGCATCCGCCCCGAGCACCAGCATGCCCAACGCCCCCGTGCCGATCGGCCCCAGCGCCAGCCAGGAGGATGCCGCCATGCTCTCTTGCGGCAGCTTGTGGAGCGCCATGCGCAGGATGAGGATGGCGAGGATGCCGAACGCGACCGGCACCGAATAGGCCCACAGCACATAGGATGTCGCAAGGGTTACTAGCTGCGCTCGCGCGTCGGTCAGATGCGGCGCGAGCAACCCGCCGCTGGCACCCGCCACTTCGGCTGCGACGACCGGCAGCAGCCATACCGCGGTCATGCCGTCCAAGCTGTGCTCGTGGCGGGTGAACATCAGATACGGGATCAGCACGCCGCATGCGAGCGACATGGCGACGTCGATCCACCACAAGACATGCGCGACCGGCACGATGCCGTTACCGAAGCGCGAGATCCCGAAAGCGAGGCAGCCATTGATGATCGTCGCCAGGCCCATTGGGATGGTCCCGATGAACATCGACACGGTATTGTGCCCGAAGATGCGCCGCGCCTCGTGCCCGAACATCACCCAGCGCGCACCATAGAGGCCGGCGAACAGCGCGAAGAGCGCGATGTTGAAGAACCACAACACCTCGCCGACCGGCTTCAGCGCAGGTCCGATGCCGGGCACCTGCGGCAGCGCGAGCGCGAGGATGCCCGTGCCCATCGTTGCGGCGAACCAGTTGGGCGTGAACTGGCGGATCATCTCGCGCGGATGGTCGAGCCGGCTGAGCGGCTTGAGGCCGGTCAGGACCGAAGGGGTGTCGGCATTCATGCGACCTGCTCCTTGATGAGGTCCGTCAGCGCGTCAGCCGCGCGGGTGCGATAGCGTTCCTTGTGGCGCAGCGCGTGAAAGGCGCGGTCAGGCAACCCAAGCGGCAGCTCGACCAGATCGCCGGCCTTGAGCGCGCGTGCGACGACCAATCGCGACAACACAGCGACGCCGGCACCGGCCTCGACCGCGGTACGCACCGCCTCGTTGGACGGCAGCGTTATCGCTACCGTCAGCTGGGCCGGATCAAACCCGCGCGTTCGCAGTACGTCCTCGAAGGTCGAGCGCGTGCCCGAACCCTGCTCGCGGACAATCCAGCGTGCAGCCCGAAGCCAGTCCTCGTCGACGCGCCCGGCGTCCTCGCGGCCGACCAGCACCATCGGGTCATGCCCGACATTCCAGTGGGCGAGCGCCGGTTCGTCCACCTCGCCCTCGACGAAACCGAGCTCCGCCGCGCCGCTCAGTACCTGCGCTGCCGCGCCCTCGGTGTTGTCGATCGCCAGCTCGACCGCGATCTGCGGGTGGCGTTCGTGGAAGGCGGCGAGCTTTGCCGGCAACCAGTAGCTCGCGATCGTCTGGCTGGCGACGATCCGCAATGAACCACGGGCAAGCCCGGCATAGTCCGCCAGCATCGTCTCGGCCTGCGCTGCCCGCCCCAGCACCGCGCGCGCTTCCTCCAGAAAGCCGCGGCCTGCTTCGGTCAGCTGGATGCCACGCCCGACGCGGTGAAACAGAGGAACCCCGTAGCGCGCTTCGAGGGCAGCAACCGCGCCGGAGGCAGCGGACTGCGTGACGTTCAGCGCTTCCGCTGCCTTGGTGACGTGTTCTCGCTCGGCGACACCGACGAAGATTCTGAGCTGCTCCAGGGTCATGCAGCTTACATCGCGCAATCTGATCGATACGACCAACCGTTTGATCTGTTTGTTCCAATCTGGATATCGGAACGATCGGCAACCCTTCGTCTGCGATAGTCTCGAAGACCTGAAGCGATACGCGCGCCCGCAGCGTTTAATCGTCCATGACCGATATGATCGAGCGCAAATCCGATCCCTTCAACGCCGAGCCGACGCCCGGCGCGCTGATCGAGCGGTTCCTGACGCCGCAGGCGCTGTTCTATGTGCGCAGCCATGGTGCGGTGCCTGATCTGCCTGCCGATTACCGGATCGAAGTGAGCGGGACGGGCATGGCGAGCCGCTCCTTCTCGGTGGAGGAGCTGAAGAGCACGTTTGCCACGCGCACGGTGACGGCAGTTCTCCAGTGCGCCGGCAACCGGCGCACGGATCTCCAGCAGGTCGCCAAAACGTCCGGCGACCCGTGGGACGTGGGCGCGATCGGCAATGCGGAGTGGACCGGCGTACGACTGTCTGACGTACTGGATGCGGTTGGTGCGCCGGACGCGTCCGACCTGTTCGTGGCGTTCACCGGCGCGGACGAGGTGGACATCGAAGGCAAGGAAGCATTGTTCGGGGTCTCGATCGCCATGGACAAGGCGCGGCAACCCGACGTCCTCATTGCCTGGGCGATGAATGGCGAGCCGCTGACGCCCGAACACGGCGCACCGCTCCGCATGGTGGTGCCGGGCTATGCCGGGGTGCGAAGCGCCAAATGGCTGACACGAATCGAGGTGCGCGACACGCCCTCCGGCGCACCGATCCAGGCGCACGACTACAAGCTCTTTCCTGCCGATGTGACGAGCGACACCGTCGACTGGAGCCAGGGTCTGACCATCAATGCCATGCCGCTCAACGCCGCGATCTGCGCGCCCGGCTCTGGCGAAAGCCTGCCGGCCGGGGAGGTGCGGATCGAGGGCTATGCCATCGCCTATGATCGCCGCGTCTCTCGGGTCGAAGTGTCGGTAAACGGTGGTCGCGACTGGCAGCAGGCGACGTTCGCCGATGATCCGGAGACGCACTGGGGTTGGCGGCGCTGGACCCTCGACGCCACGCTCGCGAAGGGGCGCCAGCATCTTGTCGTGCGCGCCTTCGACGAGGCTGGACAGGGACAGCCCGAACGGCCGGACACGATGTGGAACTTCGCCGGCTATCTGTGCACCGCCTGGCATCACGTGCACGTGCTGGTCGAATGATCGAAGCGTCAGCGGCATCGGACATCGCCTTCTGGATCGATGCGATCGGGCGGCTGGTGGTGGCGACCGCGGCCGGGATGGTACTCGGCTGGGAACGCTCGCGCGAGAACCGGCAGATCATGGGCTTGCGGACGCTGGGTCTGGTCGGTCTGGCGAGTTGCATCGCCGTGCAGGCGATCGTGCACAGTGGCTTGCCGAACGTGAACGCCGACGCCGCAGGGCGGGCGATGCAGGGCATTCTGGCAGGCGTCGGCTTCATCGGTGCCGGCGCGGTGCTGCGGGTCGGCCAGGGTCAGGAAGTGCATGGACTGGCGACTGCCGCGTGCATCTGGGTCACGGCCACGATCGGCGCGGCGGCAGGGTTGGCGGTGTGGCCGCTCATCATCGGCGGGGTAAGCCTTGCTATGCTCGTCCTGTTCGTCGGCGCTCCGCTGGAACGGCGCATTCGCGAGCGGGCCCGCCTGACGCCGGCCGAGGCCGACAGGAAGGATGCCGAGCGCAAGCCCTGATCGCGCTGGACCGCCCAGTGCCTGTCGGCGCTGAGAAGCAGCAAGGGCGCTATCAGGACACCAGCGCCGCATCGGCCTGCCGCCGGACCTCATCGGCAATCGGATGCAGCTCGGCCGCAGGCCGCTCGCCCACCACACTATAGCCGATCCCGTCGACCGCCCATGTGACCCGGCCCATGGTCCCGCTGGACGTGCTGGTCATGCTCGCGGTCTTGTCGATCTGCATAGGCCTCGTCAGCACCGCGAGCTTCGACGCTTGCGGTCCATCGTAGAGGAGTAGTGCCGCAGGGCCGTGGGGCGTTGCGACCAATCGCCCCCCGCCATAGCGGTAACCGGCTGTGCTGAGGTCCGGGATGGTGACGCGCTCACCCAGTCGGGCGGAGGTCCACCGGATCAGCATGGCGCGCTGGTCGGGGCCGATTTCCGCCGGTCGGATCCGGTCGGCGGCATAGACCCGGAAATTGTCACTCGCCTCGTTGGCCAGCGCCGCGATGCCCGCGCGCGGTTCGCCGCTCCACCGCGCACTCGACCAGCCCCCGCCAAACCCGACCGCCAGCAGAAGCGACGCGAAGATGGCGAGTTGCCAAGGCGGTTGGCGTTGTCGTCCCCTGATGACTGCGACGCGCATCGTCGCCGGAATGGGTTCATCCGCGATCGGGGCAAACAAAGATGCAAGGGCTCGCGCCTGCTCCGCCTGCTCCCGCAAACGGGCATGCACGTCCGGCTGGCCTTCGCTGCGGCTGACCCGTGCAGCACAGAACGACGATGGCGACGAAGCTGCGGCGATCAACGCAGCGTTCTCGCCCCTATGGTCGCTGTTCAAGGCACACGGCAGCCTCCGCCTCATGTACGCCATCGCCAGCCGGCTCTCGCTGCCAATCGGCGATCCGCCGCTACCGATCATGCGCGTCGGGGCTGACATCTTGGCGGCCGTCGAGACCGCCCTTGACCATTTGGGGGCCCGTCGAGCCAACTGACCGCCTTCCCGCAAACGAACCCGTAGCGGGACAGTAGCCTTTCTCACCATGCCGAGAGGCGTCGGAGGCATCGGCTTTCCCGAAATATGTTCCCAATTGCTCTTTCCCGAAATTGGCATTCGAGGATGGGGAAACGGGAACGGTCGGGCTGAACCAATGGCCGATTTCGGGAAAACAGGTTGCCTGCCTGAGCGTCAAAGTTTGGGCGCTTGCGACGCCCGCCCTCTCGTGCCGAGGACCCAGAAGCGGTCACTGCCGGCGTCGGCTCCGGCTCCCCACTTCGGACGCTCATTCATCTTCGCGGCCGCACGCGTGACGCGCCGCAAAGCCATTCATCTGGTCGAGTCTGGCAGGTTAGGTGACAGGAAGCTTTCGGACGCGCGATTGCGATAGCGGATCCTCGATCCCGTGCTAGGACAAGGAATGATGCTGTGGATCATCGCGGCGGCCGCCGCGCAGGCGCCCGCGCAGCCGCTAGAGCCGAGTAGCCGCTGGGCGCTCGACGCGTCGTCGGCCGCGTGCATCGCGCAGCGCTCCTTCGGCGAGGGGCAGGTCGACGTGTCGGTTGCTAGCCCGCCCTTGGAGAAGAAGGTGATGGTCACGATCGGACTTCCCGTCCTCGTCCGTGCGCACGTTGGCGACGCGGTGACGCTAGTCTTCGGCCCCCGCGGGGAACGTGTCGACGGCAAGGCGATACAAGTCGCGCCGCACGGCGCAGGAAAATACGACTTCGGTGTCGAGACGTTCATCGCTAACTTGCCGAAGCGAGTTTTCGAGACGGTCGGTCTGGAGGTGCGGGGCAAGATGCGCGTCAACCTGCACACCGGCTCGATGAGCGCGATTGTGCAGGCAGTGGAGCGCTGCCAACGCGACGTCCTGGCGAGCTACGGCGTCGACCCCGAGCGGAATAAGAACGTGACGGTACCGGCGCTTTTGCAGGATTACGTGAACCTTCTCGCGCCTTGGAACTACCCGCCCGAAGCGAAGAAACAACGCGCTGAGGGTCGGGTCGCGGCGCTTGTCCACGTCAGCGCCGGCGGGCGGGTGGAGACCTGTGCCCCGGTGGAGACGTCCGGGAACAAGGCGCTCGACCAGGGCACCTGCGTCCTCCTGGTTCGAATGGGGCGCTACACGCCGGCACGAGACGCACTCGGCGTCAGCATCGCATCCGATCAGGTCGTCGCGGTCCGCTGGACCCTTCCTGAGTAGGGCGACGAGCGCGAGAAGGTCGCCGTACCTTCCATAGGCTAAAGCCCTCCCCATCTCGGCCTTGTACCCCGGACGCCGGCTGGAAGCACATCGAACGTCTGAGATGTCAGGATAGCGGCCCGGCGGCTCTCGAGCTGAGATTGGGTTGGAACGGACGCTAGCCGTCCAACATCTCCCTCCGCTCGTCCTCCGTGCATAGGGCGAACGCTGCCAACGAACGTTGGCCTTTGGCATAAGCGACTACGGCGAAAGCGCCCTGAACAACTAAGTCGTCGTTCGATTGACCAAGATCTCGCATCGCGATCGGGAGTAAGGCTGCCCAAACCCATTCGTAGTTACGCGACAGTTCGAAAGGAATTGGAGGGTTGCCCTCGGTCCCTCGAGCCTCTTCGATTGACGCCAAAAGATTATACGCTTTCCAGTCAGGTGCAGCTTGCTCCTGCATCATCCGCACTATTTCGCTGACGGCCGCATATTAGGCTGAGTTGACACTTCCCTGGTGGTATAGCTGCTCCCAGAGTTCGCGCGGCGCGTCAACGGCCTCGCCGTCAGCCCATTTCTTGATCGCAGGTCGCGGGTCATACGGCTCACCGTAGGCGCTCAGCCAAGGATCGTCGGACACATATTGCTCCAGCTAAGGGCGTCCGGTTCTAACGCGACAGCATGAGCGGCGGAACGGCGGATTTTGCGCGCTTTCGGCCACCCTGCGCTCTCGTGGCGAGGACCCAGAAACGGTCATCCAGGGCCACCTAACGCCCTCCGACGATTTGCTAGATCAATCAGCTAGGGCTTCCCACAATCGCCAATAAGAAGGCCCACTCGCTCGGCATCCATGCCGCCACCTTTCGCAGCGCAGACCTGGCCACTCGCATCAGTCACAAACCCGAACGGCAGACCCACCGCCCGTGACATGGCATCGGTACGGTAACGACGCTCTTCACCTGCTGGCGGCGACCAGCGGTAGACCACGGGAACATCGCGCCACATCGCCCGGGCACGTGGTCCGTCTTCTATCATGAGCACACGCACTGCCCGCGGTTTTGCCGCCTGTGCGATCGCATCAAGCCGCGAGATCTCAGCGTGACAAGGAGCGCACCAGGGAGCCACGAGCAATAGCACGCTGCTTTCCGGGTAGCGGACAGGCTGTTCGGCCGCGAATGCCGGCCCGCCAAAGCATGCCAGAATGGTGACGACTCCACGTCCAACCGCACGCCAGCGTGCGCTTCTTCCCTCGACAGCGCCGTCGTGCCGTGATGTCTCTGCCGCAAACGAGGGAGGGGTCATGTCCATATCATTGCTCGCGCTGGCGTTGGCGGGTCAAGCGGCAGCAGCCGCGCAAGCGCCCGCAGCTGCGCCTCAGAGCGCACAAGCGCGCTTCGATGCAGCGAGCCAGGCTGTGGCGGAGGGCCGATGCGCCGAGGCCGTGAAGGTGTTCGCCACGATGGCGAAGAGCCGCAATCCTCTACTCGCCGCCACGATCGACGTGCGCAACGGGCGCTGCCTGGTTGATCTCGGGCAGGTGGAAGAGGGCAAAGCAGCCATCGCGCGCGGATTGCCTGTGCTTGCCGGCAAGGGTGTCGAGTTTTCCGGTGACGTCTACGAGGCGCACATGACGCTCGCACGCCTGGCTGAACGCACGTTCGACTATGATGAGGCAGCCAAGGAGTACCGCGCCGCGGCCGATCCGTTGCAAGGTGGGTCGCGAGTTCCGGCATTGCTGCGCCTGGCGTTGGTGACGATGTTCGATCACGACGGCCGCGCGTTGGCCGCGGCCGAAGAGGCGCGCGCACTGGTGCTCGCCGAGCCGACGCTCAGCAAGAAGGACCTGGCGGCGGTGCAGACCGTGCACGCGCGCGTCCTGCTGAACGAGGGGCGTGCCAGGGAGGCGTATACCGAGCTCAAGAACAGCCTAAGCAAACAGGGTGGGCTGACCAGCCGTGTCGGCGCCGACGATATCTCGACACGCTCGGACCTGGCAATCGCGGCGTTAAAGAACAACGATCGTGACAACGCGCGACTCTACCTCGCTTATACCGGCGCCGGGCGGATGCGAGACACACCGTTCACCAGAGCCGCGTCGATGGATCCGCCGGCGTGCGGCGAAGGTGGGCTGGCCCCGGAGGACGAGGCAATCGTCGAGTTTTCGCTGGAGCGCGACGGGCACGTAGCCGGTGTCGCCCCGGTCTACACCAACGGCAATCGCGCGAAGGCACTGGCCTTCGCTCGCGCGGTAACGGACTGGTCGTGGCGAGCGGAGGACGTCGCAAAAATCCCCGCGCTGTTCCGCTACACCACCCGCGTCGAGTTGCGCTGCGTCAAGGCGGACGGTGCGCCTGGAGTGACACGGCCCCTCAAGGAAGCGTTCGAGGCATGGCTGGCCGAGAAAGGTGCGCCAACCCCGCCGTGGGCCGACCAACCCGCAGCGTTGGCGCTTGCCACGCAACGCGCCGCGCTCGCCGCGGCGAACACCAAGAACGATGCCGTAGCCCAGGCGCAGGCCGCGCTGGCTCTGAGCGACAATCCGGTGCTCGACGGACAGGAGCGACCAGCCCTTCATGCCACCGTGCGGACGGCTGTGGCATCGCTCTCGCCGCCGGTTGCGGTGCGCACTTACGTCGAGATGGCCGCGCCCGAGAAAGTCGACGAGGATAGCGAGTCCTGGAAGGCTCGGATGCGCGACCTACTGGCCCGGCCCGGTGTTTCTGGCGATCCGCTATCGGCGGCAACGCTGCGATTGCTGATTGCCCAACCCGCGTACCGCAAGGGCCCGCCTGCCGACGCGGCCGTTCTCGTGGCAGCAGTGAGCGGCGACCCGGCTCTGCCGCCACGCCATCCATTGAAGATCGCGGCCTTGCTCGAGGAGGCCAACGTCCTTGCTGCTAAGGGCGATGTCGCTGGCGCGCGTGCCGTGTTTGATCGTACCGGGCTTACGGCCGAGCAATGTGCGACAGTCGGTCTGCAGCCCGCGGTTCAGCGCATGAGTGGCAGCGCCAGCGATTTTCCTCAGGAGGCACAGCGGCTTGGCTTTGAGGGGTGGGTACGCACTTCCTTCGACATCACTCCGGATGGCCGTACGATCGCGCCGCGAGCCGTGATCGCCTACCCGCCCTTCATCTTCGACGAAGCCGCGAACGGCATCATACGCGACGCGCGCTTCAGCAGCACCTTTCGTCCGGAAGGCGCGCTGGCCTGCTCGGGGCAGCAGCAATCCGTCCTGTTCTTGCTCCCAGGCCGGTGATTACATCATCAACGAGGGTACATGGACTACTCGGCGTGCGCTGGTACGGCGCTGTTTGGTCCGAGTGACTGATCTCGGGCGAACGCGGCTCCTGCCCTCTCGTGAGGAGAACCTAGCAACGGTCAGGCCGGGCAACCTGCCCGCCGCTAACCTGCGGCCGCTCGTCGTCTAATCGCGTCGGGCGCAAGGGTTTTCTGAGATGCCGCTGCCGGGAGCATGGTCGTCTTCGCGGTCGGCATGTGCCGCCGCATGATGGGGCTTCGCGGGGCGACCCCTCCGAGGTTCATCACGCATTCTGCTGCCGTTGGGGCAACGGATGCAACGAGCGTCGCGGAGTGGGTCGGCCTACGTCCCGGCAGGACGTCTCGCAGCGCCTTGCGACGCGGACGAGCTCGGGTGTCAGGCTGAAGCGCGTGTCTCTTGGAAGGGTTCGCCGGTGACCAGGATGGTGTGCATGATAACGGCCAGCTTGCGCGCAACGGCGACCGCAGCGCGTTTGAAGCCGAGCCGCTCGCGGAGCTGCAGCCCCCATTTGCGCAGGTCGCACTCGGATCGGCTCCGCACCAGCAGTACGGTCGCAGCTTCGTAGAGCAGCCCCCGCAGATGGCTGTCGCCTCGCCGCGAGATATGCCCGTCATAGTCGATCTCGCCCGACTGGTAGCGCCGGGTGGTCAATCCGACCCAGGCGCCGACAGATCGCGATCGCTTGAAGTTGGTCGGATCCTCGATGGCGGTGATGAACGAAGTGGCGGTCACGACGCCGACACCGGGAATGGACATTAGCAGCTGGCAGGCATCGCTGCGCCGGGCGTCCGCCAGCAGTTTGCGTCCCAGCTCCGCGGCGCGAAGGCGAACGGCGCGCCAGGCATCGAGTAGCGGCCGGATGATCCGGCCGAGGTCGGCGTTACCGGCGAGCAGAGCCTCAACCTGGCGCTCGAACTTGCTGCCCGACGCCGGCGGGACGACCAGCCCGAACGTCTTCATCAAGCCCCGGATCTGGTTCGACAGCTCGGTGCCGATCCGCACCAGGCGAGTCCGCGCCGCGACCAACGTGCGCGCGAGCATGCTGTCGAAGCTCTTGACCCGTACCTCCTTGTAGAACCCGACCTCTGCCAGGTGAGCCAGGCCGTCGGCGTCGTTCGCATCCGTCTTGTTCGCCGCCATGTCGAGCGCCGCCTTGGCATGGCGCGCGTCGATGCAGATCGCCGGCAGCCCCTCCGCGCTCAGCGCATGAAAGAACCAGACCGACAGCGGTCCTGTCTCGAACACCACGCGCGCCACCTCTGGGGCGTGCTTGCGGATCAGCGCGGCGAGCAGCTGCGGATCCGAGGCGCATTTGCCGCGCCACACTCGCTTGCCTTCATGCCGGATCGAAACCGCTGTCTCTTTCAACGATACGTCGAGCCCGATATACTCACCCATGGCTGTTCTCCGTTCCGATGTATGGGCCCGGCTGCCCGTCGTGAGCCCGCACCTTCATCTACCGGGGAACAGCCACCTTCCTCCACGTCATCGCTGATCGAGGTAGCTCGCTCCCGCGATTACCCCATGTTCATCTCGCCGCTCGAGTCTTCTGGGCGCTCCGTGCTGCGGTCCGGCTGGCCTGATTGGTGGAAACCGGAATGGCCGCTTTCGGGCAGCGATCCTCGTAAACTGACGTTTGTTCAGAAGGCGGGGCAGGGCGCCGAAAGCCGATTTCTGGTGGAGAGCGGAACGGCCGGTTCCGGGCGCGTAGGAGAAGTAAGCCGCCCTTTGTTCAGCCGGCACCCAGCCGCAGGTATGCGCCCACAATCAGACGTTCAGCCTTACTCCGCACCCACGCCCGAGAGCATCTAGGCCACGTTGGAGATCAGTCCGCCTTCGCCTTGCGGCACCAGCTCGTGCACATGATATGGGATCCCAGCGCTCCGGCACTTCCTGCCAAGGAACTCGGCTTCGGAGCTGTCGTGCGTGGACAGGATCACCTGATAGCCTAGCTCACGAACCATCTGACGGAGCAGGTCCATGAACGCGCTCGCGTGTATCACGTCATTGTGTTGCAGCGGATCGTCGAGCAGCAGGCCGCGCCAGCGGGACCAGCCAAAGGTCGTGCTGGCCGCGAGCAGGGCGGCGACGCTTAGCGCGGATAGCTGACCCTCGCTGAAGTACAGGTTGGGGTTCATCTCCAGCTGCGTAACCGATCCGTCGGCCTCGCTTCGAAGAATCCCTGGCCGAAGCTCCGAACGTGTCACGTGATGCTCCGCCCGGTAGATGATTGACGCGTCAGCCCAGGTCATCAGGGTTCGCGCGAACCGCTGGATCGTCGCGTTCAACGGCACCAGTACCTCGTCGGCGTAGGACTCCGCTCGCTCCTGCAGCTGGCTCCCTACAGCGTCGATCCGCTCCCGAGCCCTCTGAGTGACGTCGAGCTCACGGCGCGCTTCCTCCGCGCGTCTCTCGAGCAGCTGGCGCACCTCGCGCTCTGACGGCGCGCCCTCCTTGCTGACGGTCTCGGCGATCCGCTCCTCAAGCCGGCGCAGCTGCTCGTCGTTCAGCCATTTCCGGTATCCTGCGACCAGCTGATTCTGTGCCGCGCGCGCCGGCTCAAGCTGCGCCGTCCGCTCCTTAATCCGGGCACGCCACTGAGCGACGCGCGCCGCATCGGGCTCGCCGCGCTGGCTGGCCTCCGTCCACCGCTTCGCGAGTGCGGCCCGCACTGCGGCCAGCCCGTCCAGGCGCGTGTTCGAGGCGTTCTGCGCGTCGGTCTCCCGCGCTTCTGCCTCACGATGCGCGTCACGCGCCAAGCGGGTGTCGTCCACAGCGGCGCGCTCGCTCGCCATGCGGAGGGAAAGGTCAGCGAGCTGACGCTGGACGCCCGCCTCCTCGGCATCGAGGTCGACGAGCAGGCCCCTATCGTCAGCCCATATCTCAGCATGCTGGCGCAAGGTCGCGCGCGCCGCCTCAATATCCTCGTCGGCGACGTCGCGTGATCGCTGCAACGTGACCCGCTTCGCCAGCTCGGCCTTCTGGACTGCTTCAGCTTCAGCCAAACGACCTTCGATCTGCTCGGGCGTGTCGCTCCCTTCAAGCTGCACATCAAGCGCTACAAGCTCCTGCTCGAGAACAAGAGCATCGCTCTGGTCGTACACGCCGTCGGCAGAGCCGCCGGCCTCCACAAGCTGCTGGCGCTGCTCTTGCTCTCGTCCGCGCAGGGTTGCCATTGTCGCCTGCAGCTGCTCAAGCTCGCCGATCGTGCGCTCGACGTCCGCGGTCTGCCGCCGCAGCCGCTCGCCCTCCAATTGTGCCTCCGCCAGCTCCTTGGCGAGCTGCGATGCTGGGCGCGCGTCGGCCGCGCTTTGTTCTTTCGCCAGCTTAGCAAGCTGCCCAGGCGGGAATCGAGAGGCGCACACGGGGCAGCTGGTGTCGTCATGGCTGAGCCGGTGAGCGATCACGGACACAGCCTCGGCGATCGCCTGCGCGCGATCGTCATGCGCGCGCAGATCCGCAGTGATGCGCGTGATTAAGGCTTGGGCCGCGGCATACTGCTTGACTAGCTCCTCGCGCTGCGCGCGCAGCTCGCCCGCTTGCCTGCTCGCGAGCAGGGGTGTCAGGCGATCGATCTCGGCGCGTGTGATCGAAAGCTTCGCCGAGATCTCGGCTCGACGCCGAGCAAGGGTGACGTGATCAGACAGCGCGCGGCGGTCCGCCCGCTTGCCTGTGGCTTGATTGAGGCTGCCTCTGAGAGCCGCGATGCCGGCTTCGATCCGACCGGTATCGGCTGTGGAGCGCTCAAGCTGCTCATCTATCTCTGCTCGACGAGCTTGCGATCCCTGTAGCTGGCGGAGCGCGGCACGGACGCGCGTGAGGGTCACGGAGCGAGCCTGTGCCTGAGCTGCCTGGCGCTCCGATGCAGCGAGGGTAGTCGTGGCCCGCAAGTGTGCGGCCTCGGCCTCGCGGAGTTTCTCGACGGCTGCGGCGCGGCGCAGCTCGATAGTTTCGGCCAGGCCGCGCAGCGTCAGCGTCTCGGCACCAGCGGCCTCAAATTCAGCAGCCATCTTCGCCAGCGCATCTACCGCGTCGGTATCGACACGATCGCGCTGCTCAATAGCACGAAGGAGCTCGGCCACGGCCTCGAGCAGCGCCTCCGACGCCGTGGAGACATCCGGCATCGTCCAGGCGACATCCGGCGCAAGCCGCAGGATCTGAGCGGTCAGCTGCTCCGATGCCTCGCGCAATGCCGCAGGCGGTACAGCTTGATCGGATGAGGAGAGCTGCCTCGCGCGATCGCGCTCGGACAGAAGGGCCGCCCAGCCCGTGAGCGCATCCGAGGCCTCGCTAAGCTTCTTTGTCCGATCCTCGATCGCGCGCGTGAATGCTCGCCGCACCCCGAGGCCGCTCATCCGCTCACGAAGCGCGTTGATGCGATCGACCCCGGCAGGGCCTTTCAGGGCCTCCCATTGCTTGTCGGGCTTGCGAAGCGAGAAGCGCTGCGTCGCGGCCTGGCCAAGAAAATGGGTGATCGAGAGATAGCCATGAAGGTTGGTGATCTCGGCCCATTCCGGGCGCTTCAGCAGCTGCGCGATCGTACCTTCCTCGGGAATGAAGCCGGCGCCACGATCGATCGGCTCGCCGTCGCTGAACTGCAGGCTTACCCGATGGCTGTTCGCGGGCGCGCCTATGCGAGTCAGAGGGTCTGGTTCCTTGCGCCTCGCGTCGGCCGGAATGTCCTGGAACCGGCTGACCTGGTTAGTGAGCGCCCACTCGACCCCATCGAAGAAGCTGGTCTTTCCGAGCCCGTTGGCGCCCGTGATCAGCGTCACGCCAGGTCCGTCCGGCAGCTCGAAGGCGTAGCTGTCGCCGTAGATGCGGAAGTTCGACAGCTCCACGCTGCGAAGATAAAGATCGCTCATACGGGCGCTCCCCGCTCCAGCTCGATCAAGCGCTCGACGAGCCCGCTGAAGTCGAGATCAGAATCTTCGATGGCCTCTTCCCACCCGTTGGGCAGCTGGATGTTCGCCATGCTGTCGAGCTGCTCCGTCAATTGGGTCGCTGGCCACGGCCGCGCTATGAAGGTGCGTTCGAAGAAACCCTTCGCATCCTCGACTGTGGGCGATCCCTCGAAAAGCCAGGCCAGCTTGCGGCACGTCCGATCGTCAGCCTCGATCTCTGCCGCGAGCTGTCGCCAGGCGGGGTCGCGCAACGCGCCGCTCGGAGCGGTCACGAACAGCTGCAGGTTCGGCGCTTCGGAGCCGAGCCACGACCGAGCGATGGTGGCCTGGTTCTTGTACCGCCGCATCTGCTGTTCAACGCTCGTCTTCAGTGCTGATCCGGATAGCGTCCCGAACAGCACGGGAATTCCATCGAGCATCGCCGCGGCGACGTGGTTCGGGAGATCACCTTCCCGGCGGCCGAGCGTCCCGCCCGCGATCGCATCGCTCAAAACTTCGGAATTGAAGCGGGATCCGCACAGCTGCTCGGGGGCGTCCGTGACTCTCGCGCCGATGGCGCGGGCCGCCTCGATCATCAACGGGAGCAGCGGCGGACGCTCACGCTGCGTCATGATCAACCTCCTCAAGCGTTGGCGCAGAAGACTCGGCCCGCCAGCGGATAATCGACTGCAGATAGGCCCGCAGCTCAGGCTCGCCGGCCTCCAACGCCGCCACGAATCCATCGTCCGCGCCAATGATCAGCGGCTCCTCACCGGGCGCGATGGTGCCGACTGCTGCTGCGTCCGATATGCTCCGGTCCATCCTGAGGTCACCCTCCATCATGCGCACCGCCTCGCGCAACTGCGAAAGCAGCACCACGCCGGTCGTCCACCCCTGCTCCATGACGCCGCGCATGCCGAGCCTGCGCTCATTGATCCAGCTTACCCCACAGCTGTGTCCCGTCAGCTGTTTGGAGGCGAGATTGCCTGGATGAACGCCTGCGGGAGACACTGGGATTCCCGAGGTTACCGCGAAAGCGAGCGCGAAGACGGTGGAGGTCGTCATGAACGGCCGGAGGGTCTTGGGGCCAAGCCCCACCAGCGCCGCCTCGCCTGCCGGCTGGCGGTCGTCCTCTGAGGTCAGCAGGCGAAGGAAGCGCCGGCACGAGTCGTCGTTCGCGGCCAGCGCAGTATGCCATTGGCTCCATTGATCCCAGAGGCGCTGCCGGAGCGCCGGCTCGATCGGCCAGCCGGTCGGGACCGCCGCCGGCCCAAGAATGTCATAGAGGATCACGTGCAGCTGGCGCAGCACCTCCCTGTCAAGCCGGCTCTGGATGGTTGCCGCGAGCACCGGCGCGGCAAGTTCGACTCCCGGGCCCGGCAGCGTGACAGCTTGCCACTCGGCGACAGAGAATCGGATATCGACATCGGGCCCCGGCAAGGCCTTGCTGGCGCAGAGCGCGCCCGAGCTGGCGCGCCAGCCCGCCACATCCTTGGTATAGAGCGTGAAGCCGGCAGCATGGGCTCCCAATCGAGCCAGCACCGGAGCCAACGCGGCCGCGTCGGCGGCAGTGATGTCGCAGTGCAATGCGACAATCCTCCCGCCGGACCAGATCTGGCCAACCTCTTCCGGCCCAACCTCGCAGGACCAGAGGACAGCGCCCGTCCCGGCTCGCGCGACACCGGCAACTAGTGTCCCAGCGCCAGCCGCGGGCGCGGCAGGAGTGGGTTCTGCAGCCGGCGCCGGCGCGGGGCCACCGAAGCGTGCGGAGGCGCTCGCTGTCAGGGTCGGAGACTCCGGCCGGGTTGCCGACAGCGGCGGGTTCACGGCGCCGGGATAGCCTGCGAGGAGACTTTCGAACGGCCTCAGGTTGGGCTTCGAATCTGGACCAAGCCGCAGAAAGCGGCGCCATGGCTCGAAGGGAGCCTGACCGGCAATCCGCACCTCGCCGCGCTTCGGTATGCCGCCTTCGAATTCGGCGCCCGTCGTCACCATGATCACGTTGCCGCCGACCTCGCGATCAGCCTCGAGCACTAGATAGACGCCAAGCCGGTTGTGGAGCGCGGTTGTCCTGCGAAGCAGACGAGCCTCGTTTGTGTGGAGATGAATGCGGACGCCCGGACGAAGCCTGTCGGCAATCTCCTGCCAAACGGGGGCCGGAATGAGCGGGCCGAGCCGAGCGCGATATGCCGCCAGAAGGTCCACGTCCGCCCCCGGGGCCCAGGCCTCATGCTCGATCAGCTCCAGCTCGGCGCGCGCGGCTCCCAGATCGAGGTTCATGAGCGTTGCGCCAATCTGGTGATGCTCGAGCGCATTGAAAGCTGCCATCAGGAAGTCGACCAGGCCGCCGTCGCCATTACCGGACACGAAGAGCAGCGGGTTCTGGAGCTGCGTAAGGATCGGCGCCGCAAGACCGGAAGGAGACCAGTAGGACGGCGTCTCGCCGTCGAGATGAGCCTCAAGGCCAAAGCCGATGGCGAGAATGACAAGATCGTAGATGCGCCCGACGGCGGAGCCCTTGTCGACGACGACTCGGATCGGTCCGAGCGCGCTTGGCACCAGCTTGCTCACGGTGCTGTCGGCGTGCAGCGTCAGCACCGAATTATGACGCGCCGCCTCGAACTCGGCGCGCAGGGTCGTGGCGACGTCGCCTGCCGGTCCTGCCGTCCAGTTCATAATCGGAAGGCCGGCATTGTCGGCTTCCGAGCCAGCCGCAGGCCAGTCATAGAAATGCGGATGCAGAAACCGTCTGCTCCCATGCTGCAGGGCGAGCACGGCTGGGCTCCGCTCGAAGAGATCCAGCCTGTCGAGGCGGGGCGTCGCTCGAGCCAGCGCCACCGCAGCGGTGATGCCTGCGGCCCCTCCGCCGATGATTGCGACCTTACCGCCTTCGGGGCGAATGAGGTTTTCGGAAAGCAAAGCGTCTACGAGGTTCAGAGCGCGCACCTGCTGCGCGTAGACCGTGACGCGCTTCTCGAAGCTGCCCAGCACAAGGATGCTTCGCGTGCCCGGTATCGTCGCGTTCTCGATGATCTGCTGCGGCGTCATCCGAAGCGATCTCGCATGAGAAGGCGCTCGCCGCTTGAAGCGAGCGCTGGCGATCCGGTCGTGATCGTGGCTTCTCCTTCCATGGTCGCTTAATAAGCCAATGGGCGCGGTCAGTCGAAGCTAAACATTGGTAGATGTGGTCCTGCGATGGCCATGCTTGGGCGGCGGACGACAAGGAGAGCCTGTTCCGGATCGCCTCACGCCCGAGGAGCGCAGCGCTCGGTACTGTCGAACCAACCAGAATCTAGTTAGTTGGCCTGATTGTGAGCACGGTGATAAATCGCTGGGCTGCGAACAAACAGACACTCAAAGGCCACATCTGCGCACCCGGCATGCCTGCCGCCCCTTTGATCGTTGTCCGGCGTGATTGGGCTTCCATGCTTGGGCACCCCAGGTAGTTTGCTCTCTCGGCTTAGAAGCCGATCGCATCTGCACAGCATCCCGAGGTTCGTCCTCAAAAGATCAGGTGCTGATGAACGAATGTTCAAAGGCGATAAGCGGAACTAGGTCACTAAACGACCGAATGTGGGTCGTCCCGCTCGCGGCAGCTGTCGACCAATGCCAGTCGCTCGCTCCATCTCCGGTGAACGTCTGAAACTGACGGAAGCAGACGATCGGTAAGGCACTTCATTGTCAATCGCTCGACATACCTTCCTCGACTCCGAAGCCCGCCGTTTGTTCATCACGTCGTTCGTGACAGTCGCGTCGGGAACGTCGCGGGCCAAGGCATGTAAACTGATTTCGGGCCGCCCCTTGTAAGATAACTAAGTCTAAATCACGACAAACTCGTTGTGACTTACTTACGAATTCATCAGGGGGCGAACCATCCCTTATCGATCACCAATTTTTACAAAGCGTCTGGATCAACAGTGTATCCTAGGCAGCGCATCCTATGCCCGCAGCCAGTTCGCCGACCACACCGCTCTCAATACCGGTGGGTCGGCCTCCGATACAATCAATTGCAACGCGGGCGGTTGAATGCCACGTTGAGCGCTAGCACAAAGTTGAGGGCCCCCGCGCGTGGGTTATGTCACCACTGCACTTTCCGAGTTGCATGCGCGGTCTCGTACCGAGGAGCTCACGCGCTCGATCGCCGGAGCGGCACCGGGACCAGGGCATTCTGTCCGTCTGCTGATCGACTATATTGAAACAGCCGACTTCCCACTCTACAATCTGCTTCCGATCGCCGACATCCCGCTTCTCGAGCAGCTCTATGTCGGACAGGTCTGGACCGCCCTCGAGAATGACACCTTCGTTCTGGGCGCCGAGTTCGACTTCGCCGCGGGTCTCAACCTCAGCCTTCCCGGCTTTTCACAGATTCGCCTCAATATCGGGGGCGGCCCCCCTGTCCGCGGGATCGCACGGATCGGCGAGGAAAGTTCGCTTCGCCTGGATCGGTTGGGGCTCGCGCTCGAGTTCGACCCGTCGCTGCTGCTCGACCCTGCCACTGGAAAGGGCGCGCAGATCGCGACCCATGGTAGCGTCCTCGTCGATGGCGATGGCTTTCGCCTGACGGGCTTCGACAAGGTCAGCCTCGGCTGGGCCAAGGTTGCCGGGACCGAGCTGCAGATCAAGCTCGACGGGATCATGCTTGGGGCAGGCGATATCGGCCTTGCGGTTGACGAGGCCGCCATCCGGATCCCCGAGGCATGGGGCGAGAGGGATGGCGGCGGACCGATCGAATTCTCAGCCACGAAGCTGCGGGTCGACAAAAACGGCCTGAGGGGCGCCTTTCGCAACAGCGGCACGATCTCCACCACGCTGTTCGGCATGGCGTTCACGCTGGAGGAAGCGGCGATCCGCTTCGAGGACGGGCGGCTGGACGAAGCCCGGCTATCCGGCGCGCTCGACATCTCAAAATTCGCAAGCGGCGGCGGCACACAGTGGCTCGACGCCGATTTCCGGATCAGCCGCGACGGCGTCGTCGCCGCGCTACGGGCCAGCGATCCGCCCCCTGTGCCGGACGCCGAGGAGGACGGAGACGAGGCCGAAGATGAGGCCGCGCCCCAGGCGGCTATCGCGACCATATCATTCGAAAAGCTGCTCGAGCTCAAGGTTCGCGCGCTGCGCCTCGAGGTCAGCGCCGACGCGAAGCATTCGACCTTGTGGCTGAGCGGAGCCTTGAAGCCGCTGTTCGAGGACGACTGGCCCGAACTGCAATTCGACGAACTCGGCATCGACAATGAAGGTGGCCTCAAGCTCGCCGGGGGCGCTTCGATTGCTACCACCGCTCCCTTCTGCGTCGATTGGGAGATCGCTCAGCTGACGGTGACGTCCTTCTCGCTCGAACGCCCGCGGGACCATCCCAAGGCGCTCGAACTTCGCCTGAGCGCGGGGGTCAAGCTGGTCGACGGGATTCCCGCCGGCGCGTCGGTGGAGGGCCTCGTCGTCCGATGGATTCCCGGTGGAGGCGATGTCAGTTTTTCGTTCGACGGGATCGGGGTCGAATTCAGCGTTCCAGGGGCGTTCAACGCCTCGGCGAGTTTTTCCTACGAGAAAGGCGTCGGCTTTCGCGGCGAGGGTGCGCTCAGCATCGAGGCGCTCGACATGAGCCTCGACGTGCTGGTCGACATTCGGGAGGCGAAGGGCTTCAACACCTTCTTCCTGACCGCTGAAGCGCAGGTCTTCCCCGGGGGCATTCCGATCGGCGCGACCGCGCTCTCGCTCTACGGCGTGTCCGGGCTGCTCGCCTATAATCTGTCGCTCAGGGTCGACCGGACGCCGCCGCTCAGGCCGCGCCGATATTTCGATCTCTTCATCGAGCATGACAAGGACGCCGGGATACCGATCGGATTGGCGACTTCGGACAAATGGATTGCCGACGAAGGCGCTGCCGCGATCGGGCTCGGGGTCGTCGTCGGCACCAGCGACGACGGGTGGATGCTATCGGGCCGGGGCGCACTGCTCGTGACGCTTCCCGAGCTTGCGCTCTTCATCTCGGCGACCGCGAGCCTGGTCGCGAAACGCGAGGGCATGAATTCGGACAAGGAAGGCTCGCTCTCGGCGCTGCTCGCCATTCTGCCCGGTGAACAGCTTCTGCGCCTCGACTTCGCCGCCGATTGGGACATGCCGCCCTTCTTCGGCGTCAACGCCAGGGGCGGCGGCGAATTCCGCTTCAATGATCCGCTCGCCTTCAAGGCCTATCTCGGCCAAGCGCCCGAACGTGGTTCGCCGGTCGAGGCGAGGCTGCTGCAGCTCGACGAGAAATGGCTGCTCTCGGCCGGATTCTGGTTCGAACTGGACGGTTTCCGGCAGGTGCGGATGGGTGGCTATGCGCCGATCGAACTGCGCATCGGCACGAGCAGCATCTATGCGGAACTGGTCGGCTCGTTGCGGGCGGACCTGAGGATGGCATGGGGCCCACTCGAGGTTTCGGGCGATGGGCGGGCCTTCGGCCGAGCGCGCCTGTCGGCCTGCGGGCTGACCCTTTCCTTCACGGTGGATTCCAGGATCGAAGTCGAGATCGACGAGCCGCTCCAGATCGAGGTCGCGCTGACCCAATGTATTGAGATCGACCTGCTGTTCGACACGATCGAGATATGCCTGTCGTACAGCTTCAGCTGGACCGACCACGAGACACCGAAGGCGCCGGCGCTGCCGGTCGACCTGAGCTTCCGGCCGCGGCAATGGACACCGCGTCCCGCGGTTCAACCCCAGGTCGTCGATGACGGCGTCGTGTCGGCGCTGCTCTCCGGTCTGGGCGGAGCCCAGCGTCTCGGTCCGGTCCATCCACACAGCGTCATCATGCTTGGCTTCCCCGGCAGCATGACGATCGCTCCGGCGTTGGCGGCTCGCGTGACGTTCGGGCTCATCAAGCATCCCGCTCCCGATCGGCTTTCGGACATCTCCGCATATTATGCGCGGCGGACGCTGATAGACCTCGAACTGGTGGACCTTGCGCACCCCGGCCAGCCGGTTCCGCTATGGACCTCCTTCCTGCGCTCTCCGACCGAGCGCGAGGACGGAGCCGGCAATGTTGGGGGCGGCCGGCCGCTGCAAAGCCTGATCGGCTTGTGGACGTCAAAACGCTTCAGCGGCGACGGCTCGAACAGCGGCGCCGGAGTCGAGGACACGCCACCGATCGATTGCACGCCGCAGCACGCTTTCACCCGCAGATGCATTCCGCTGTCCGGGCTGACCCCCGGCGGCAGCGGTCTGCTTCGCAATGGTTGGGCGTATCAGTGGGACGCGCCTCCCTTTCGTCATGATCCCGTCGTCGTCCGCGATGTCGGCCCCGACCTGCGCCATGATGAAGAGCTGCGCATCTGGGCGCCGCCCGGCCTTGCAACAGTCTTGATCGGATCGATCGATTGGGACCAAAGCCGCCTGCCGCCCGAACGATGGCACCTGCTGGAGGAGGCGCTGCCTGTCCAGGACGGGCTCATCGTCATCGCAAAGCGGAATGACGAACGCATCCTTGCCGAGCTGTGCTGGTGCGAGCAGATCGCAGCCTCTCCCTCGCATCCGCACGACGATGTTACCGACGGCACGTCGCGGGAGGAATGGGACGGCAGCGTCGCCGACCGAATCCTGCATCCCGGACATCGTTATCGTCTGACTATTGGTCTGGGATCGAGCATCGAAAACGGCCAGGCCGCCACCGTCGACCGGAGCGATGCGTCGTACAGCGTCGAGTTTGGCGTTCTGCCACCCCCGTTGTGGAGCGACGCCCTGTCGCGCGCGATCGTCGACACCTATCCGCGCGACGGATTGCGACCGGTCTATCGGCACTATGATCTGATCGTCCAGTTCGAGGAGGACTGGGTTGAAACGGTTTATCAGTTGGACGGGCGCGATCTGTGCGCGCGCCTGCTCGATGCCGACGGCAAGCCGGTCTTGGATGAAGCCGGGAATATCGCGTTGCTGCCGACAGCGTGGCGCGAGGGACCGCGCGGCGGAAGCGACACCGACCGATATTGGCGCGACGCCCGTCTGGGCGAAGGATGCGAGCCTGGCGATCCTCCTAGCGGCCCGATCCTGGTGTTACCGATCGCGATGAAACCGCTCGGCCTGTCCCCGCTCACCCGCTATAGTGTCGAGCTCGTCGCTCCGCTGCCGGCCGACCGCGGGTCGCTGATCGGAGACGCCCTGGCCCGCTGGAGTTTCACCACGTCGCGGTTCGTGGACTTTGCCGATCATGCCGCCCAGCCGGTGCCGCCACCTGTCCCGCGCCGCTATGTCCAGACAGTGGCCATGGCTTCGAACCTGTTCGATGACCTTGCGCGGTCCTTTGGGGCGCCGACGGTCCTTGGCGCTGCGACGATGCGCATCGACCTCGTCACCAGGGGCGAGGATCTTGCCTATCTACTGATCGAGTCCCCGGAACCGCTCGACGACGGCCTCGATCGGCTGGTGGTGACGATCGGCCCCGCTCGGCTGACACTGGTCTATAATGTCGACCGCACCCGGGCCATCGCCGTCCTGGCGGCATCTGTTCCGATCGAGGACTTGGGTGGCTCGCTTGAGGTCTCGCTCGCGTGGAATGACGCGCCCGATGCTAACAGGCCCGCCTCGCGGCGCAGCATCGAGGGGCGGCTCCTAGCCAGGCCTATTCTGTGGACCATAAGGCTGGACGTCCTGTCATGAGCTTCCAAGCCAGTCTGTTCGGGCGGTTGCGCCCCGAGCGTCAGCCCGTCTCCGATCGGTTCGTCGTTGCCTTGCGCTGGGCGGTCACACCGGGATTCGGGCTCGGCACCGAATGTTATTCGGTCTGGCGTACGATCGATCACGGGATTGCCGAGCAGATCTATCCTCTGGCCGGCATGCCGCTGGTGGGGGCGCCGGGCGCCAAGAGAGACGGTCAGCAGGGCTGGATTATCGACGCCGAAGCCCTCCGTAACGCGGCGCAAGAACGGTCGAGCACGCCTGTCGGCCTCAATATGCTGCCGCGCTTCGCGCCCGGGACGCTGGTCGAAGACATGAGCGCGCTGCTGCTCTACGCATTGAACGATCCCTGCTTTGCCGAGCTAGACAAGCAGCTGGAGACGATCATCGAGCGGTTGGGCGGCAGCCACCGGTCCGATACGAAGCTCGCCCGGCGCTTCTGGCCGGGCGCGCCACCGCCGACGCGGGCCGATCTTCTCGACTGGAAGGCGAGCGGGGAAAGGGCCAACGTCGCACGATATCGTGCGGTCCGGCGTTTCTACCGTCGTGACGCCCGCAAGCGGATCGAAGCGATGACACTCGACTACGGCTTCGCAGCGTTCGCAGGGCTCGGCGTGGACAACCTCTTGCCGGCCGGAACGCCGCAAGCCGCCGAGATCAACTATAGCCTGCGGTTCGGTGCCGCGCAGATCGAGATCGCGAGCCGGCGGGTTGACCTCTATGAGCGTTCTCTCGCCCCGCCGCGCAATGTGACGGCGAGCCCCACAAAAGGGCTTGTCGGCCACAAGATGTTCAAAGGCCATCTCGGCAGGGGCGGCCGATGGTCACCGCCTGACGCCGAACCGCTTGCGGCGGCCGGCTTGGTCGAACTCGCGGACCGCGTGCGTGGATCGGCGCTCGGCAAGCGCGCGCACAGCAATACCGCAGTGATCAGCTGGACGCCCGCGCCGTCGGACGGCGATCGCGTCGCACCGACGGGTCCACGCCCTCGCGCGATGACGCTCGACGATCCCGTATTCTGGCGCGTCGAGCGATACTGCTTCCCCGACAGCGCTGACCTTCCCCCTCCGTCGCAGGTGCCGCCGGGCGCGGACTATGAGATCTGCATGCCCGACGAGCGGTTCGGGATAAACCGGCTGGCAGATGGCAGTATCGCCCGGGGCGAGCTGGTCGACGACCAGTCGCGCGACTATGGCAAGCCCGCGATGATCGGCTGGTTCGCTTACCGCGTGCGGGGTATCGACCTGTTCGGGATTGCGGGCCACCCTTCAGATCCCGACGCACCGCCCGGAGGCGTATCACCGGCGATCACCCTGCTGCTTGACGACGTCGCGCCGGACCCGCCGCGGATCCAAGGGATCGACCGGATTGACTATCAGACCGGTGACCGCTCGGTGACCGTCGACTGCGACATCGACTGGGGCCATGATCTCGAATTTGCCGCACCCGATACGGTCGATTTCGCGCTCTTCGCGCGGTGGCGGCGACTGAGCACTAGCGCTTTCGAGATCGTCCGTTCGGAGCGGATCGCGGGAGCGGACGGACATCTGCGGGCGCGGGTTGCGCTGCGGCGTAGCGGCGATCCGGCGGTCATTCCGCATGATGAACTAGTCGCGATAATCGGCGAACGCCTGATCGTGGACGGCAAGAGCTTCCTCATCCGGGCCGCCAATCCCGGTGCCGGCTATTCGTTGACCGTCGCGCGGTCCAAAGGCGAGAACCCGCCGATCGGACCGGCCTATGCCTCGACCATATCGCCGACCGTCTTCGCGACGGCGACCCGGCACATGCCACGGAACCCTGCGATACCGGTCGAACTGCGGCTGGTGTCGATGCATGAGCTCCACTTCGCGATAAGCACCAGGGACCCGGTTGCACCGATCACCAGCGCCCGGCTCTATGTCCATGTTCTGGGATTGTCGCTGCCCGGGCGCCTCGACGCGTCGGGAAGATTCGACGTCAATCGCGACGCGCTTGCGCCGCATGAGACGAGAATTCTCGGCCAGTGGCAAAGCCTCGGCGCGATGCGGGCCAAATCGCTAATCAAGGCGTCGCCGGGGCTCGTCCTGCCTTCGCACAGGATAAGTTGGTTGCTGGATCTGCCCCCAGGCTTTTCGTCGGGCGCGCTCGACATCGACGCGACCGCCTTCGACGATGCCTTCTATGTGCACGGACCCAATGGCGCCGGTCATGAGAGCATCCGGTCGGCTACGATGACCTGTCTGGTTCTCTGTGCCACGCCGCCTGGCAAGCCACAAAAAGTCCGGACCTTCTGGGCGCAAGGCGGCGGCCAATACGAGCCGCATGCCCTTGTCACGCTTCGGTGGGACGCCGTTGCCGGCGCGAAACGCTATGAGGTCGACTATGTCCTCGACACGCGCCTCGGCCTCGCCGCCGGCTGTTCGGACGAGGCCCTGATCGCCGCGGCGAGGGCAGCGCCCGACACGATGTTCGTTCGCCGGACGAACGGCGCGCTGACCCATGGCTGGACGGACACCACAATTCCAGGGCAGGCGCCGACCCGGCTGGTCTATCGCGTTCGCGCGATCTCGGAGGCCGACCGTCCTGGCGAATGGTCCGTGGTGGCGCTCGTCCGGGTCCCGGATGTTCGCATCGCGCCGCCACCGAGCCTGTCGCCGCCGCAGGCAATCCACGACCGAGCCCTGCGGCTGCAATGGACGCAGGCGGGCGACCTTACCGGGCTCGGCTTCCGGATCGATGTCCGGATCGCACCCGAAGGTGCCGCCGATTCCGAACAGGGTTGGCGCACTGTAGCGGATTATCTGCCCTCCATGTTGAAGCCCGCACGCGGAGCGCTGTTCGAGACCGAGCTGATTGATCTCGCACCTGGCACCTTGTGGCAGGTCCGTCTCTGCGCTGTCCGGCATGCGCTTGATCCGATCGACCCTCTGGCCCGCATCACCCGCCGCGTAGACGGCTATGTGTCGAACTTCCAGACCGGCCTGACGACAGGCGAACTCCGCCCGCCTGCGAACCTTGTCGCACGCCGGGCAAGCACGGGGAGCGTGGCGCTGTCCTGGTCCAACCCCGACCCCTATGCCGCGCTTGAGCTGCAGATCCGCAAACCCGGCGCGCGCAATTTCGAGCGCATCGCGCTGCGCCCCGATCAGGATGGTCATCACTTCACGCCGGGCGGGGCGCCGGGCCGCTGGGCATTCCGGCTGTTGGCCTCGGCGCGCGGCGTGAACAGCCTCTCGGCCATTGTCGAAGTGGACCTGTAACGATGGCGGCCGACGAGCTTTGGGGTCCGCTTCGCTTTCGCTTTTTCATCGCCGACGATGAACGAAAGACGATCACCCAGCCTGAAGCGATCGAGAGCGGATGGCCCGGTGTCGCCGCCGAGCCGGTCGACGAATCTCTCCTGTTTCGCGGTCATGTCGCGGTCGATCAGCCGATGCCGCAGCTGCGCCCGATCTTTCCCGGAACGATGCGCTTCGTGATCGATCCCGCCTCGCTCGGGCAGGCCACCTCGCCGATCGTCGTCGATGCCAAGGGTGTGATCACCGAAGACTCGCTGGCGGCGTTCGACGGCATTCTCGGCCATATCGTCCTGTGGCTGGCACCGACGCATCTGAAAGCGGCCGAAGCGGCGATGGCGATCCCCGAGATCGGTCCCGCACCGACGGCGGCCTGGTATGGTCCGGTCCGGCTCACAAAAGCTTTTCTGCGCGAGGCCCTTCTCGATCCGGTCGACGGGATGCTGGCGAATGCGATGCCGGAGGTCGACATCAGCCGCAAGATCGAGCCGGGCGACGTCGGTTGGCAGAGGGCGGTGCTTCCGGCCTTTCTTGCGGGCACCTACGAACCGACGCTGCGCGCCGGCAAGGCCTGGAACGGGACGCAGGACGATGCCGAAAGGTTGCAAATGCCCGAGCTTTGTTATGCCCCGGGCGGTGCGACGAGAGTCGAGCTTCGCCTCGCGCTTGGCCGATGCCCCGAGGGTGGCAGGATGCCGGACACGCCCGCCAGACCTCTGGTCGAGGCGGTTCCGACCCGGCTGCTTCTGCAGCATATCGCATCCCAGATCGTCGATATCGTCCGCGATCCCGCCGCGGAGAGCGCCGCCGCCGCAGCCGTTTTCCAGGGCCGATATGACCGCACGGCCTGGGTTTCGAAATTCGGCGATGCCGTGAATGCGATCGGCTTCGGCACGCTGTCGGCAATATCCCACCCGTTGAGCTTCAGGCTGCGCGAGCTCCAGATCGCCGCCGGCGGCGCCTTCATCGCGGGCGCCAGCCCGGGACCGCCGGTCCGCCCGGAGCGCGATTTGCGCAATTTTCGCTGCGCGGCCAATCCTGCCCCGTACAAGGATCGCATTACCGGCCTCGCCAATCAGGAGACCCGCGGCCTTGTCGCGCTCTGGACGCGCGAGCAGTTTCACAATCCGCTGCTCATCTTCGCCATGGACGCCGCCGGACTGAGCAAGGGCCTCCCCAAGGCAGGGTCGCGGCCGGTGCGGGAAGATCTGTGGGTTCGGAACGAGTTCCCCGATATCCGTCCGCGCATGTTCGCGGCGGATATCGCAGCCCTCGCCCGGCCGGGCGCCCGATTCGATATCCAGAAGGCCGAGCCCATCGGGTGGTATACGACAAGTTATCTTGGAGGGCCCGTGGCCCTCAACACGGACAACAAGGATTATGTCGCGGTCGCCGACGCCGAGTTCACGCCATCGAGCATGCTCGGGATCGCAAGCGACGCATTGCTGTCGGAGACGTCGCTGGTCGATACGCGGTCGACGTTCAAAGTGATCCGGGCCGTGGCCGAAGAGGAATGCTGGGCTTATCTCGACGGCATCAACGCCTTCGATGCGGGTTATCTCTCGGTCGGCCTGTTCCACTGGGCAGCCTCGGGGGCTGGCGCGAACCCGACCGCGCCGCATGAACTGGGCGGCTTGGTCGCCTATCTGCGCTTTTATGACGAGCAGAGCCACCGGAGGGCGAGCGCCGTGTTCACCGACAACGGGCTCGACACCTCAGCGGCGCTCGACAAGAAGATCGCGGACCATGTGCGGACGCCCAATGGCGAGATGAAATATCCGGTGCCCCTGGGATTCACCGACCATCGCGGCGAGGTACGGCCCGCCACGTCGCAGGAGATCACCGAATATCTTCCGTCGTGGCGCTCCTTCTACCGGCAGGTGAAGGCAGGCCGGCGCGACAGGGACCTTACCCGGGCCTTCTACGAGATGGCGAAACGGCGGCTACGCGACATTCACAAGGTCCGTTTTCCAGACGATGTCAGCCCGACGGACAGCAGGACTCATCCGTCGACGGGGCGAACGATCGGCAGCGTCTTCACATCCGAGCTGATGATCGCGCTGATCATGCGGTGGCATGTCAATCAGCCGTCGGCCATCATATCGGGTGATGCGCCGAGCCGCCATTTGCGACGGATCTACGAGCAGGCTGCCGCCTCACTTCCCGCCGAGGCGAATGGCGACGCGTGGGAGGCCGCATTGCTGGCCGCATTCAAGATCGAGCTCCATGCCTATGTCGTGGCGAGCGGGCTCAAACCCGACGCGAGAGACAGTGATCCTGACTGGAAGAAGTATAAGCTCGGCTTCCTGCTATCGCAGTCGGACGATATCGAGAATCCGCAATGGACCCAGCCAAGGGCGAAGAACCCGCGACAATATCGTCTCGACCCGCAGTTGCGAAATCTGGCCCGGACGGGAAACAGCTTCCGCCTCGACCGCAATATCATCGAACCAAAATGATGCGTGTACGCTTAACTTTTAGATCTCGTTGACAAAGTTTGGTAGCCATTTACACCTCGCTACGAGGTTGACGAAGATTGCAAATAATAGGGCGGTTTTGTCGTAGCGCGTGGCGACACAGCGGCACTGCTTGAGATGACTGAACATGCGCGCGATACGGTTGCGATCCCACCCACATTGTTCGGCCCAGCGCCGGAACCGCACATAGACCGAGCTCCACAGACCATAGCGTTCATGCATGTCGCGCCACGGACAACCTTGTCCAATCTACTGTAACATCGACGCCCGGTGCGAGCGTCCGCTCTCGTCGAAAGCCGTCGTTCGCCGCTCTCACCGGAATGGCGGCTTCGTCCCACATCACGTCGTTCCGCGCCGACCTCTGCGGCGCCTAGGGCTTGATCAGTTCACATGAACGAATGGGCAAAGTTGGGAAGCGCAACAAGGCCGCTGAATGGCTGGAAATGGGTCACATAGCTCAAGGCAGCATTTGCACGCCGAAGGCTTGAAAATGCTTGATACAGGACGCCTGTAAGTTGGATCTGTAAAACCCCACAACTTTGTACGCATTGTCTTGACGCAGCGGGCCACATCTCTAGATATATTGTCACGGACACCCGTTGCGTCGAGACGCCGTCGACCCCTCGCCGGGGAAAGGCCGAGTCGGCAAGAACGCGAGCATACCTGACCCGCTGTACGCCTGCCGTCGTCGACGCGGTCGGCATGCCTATCCCGATCGGGAGGCAGTGGATCCGGTAACGGATCGGACCGGGCTGTCAGGTGCCAGGGTCTCTTCAAATCTCCGACAATGAGGAGCCCCTTATGGTTATCCGTGCCCGCAAGCCGAAGACACTCGCGAACGCGATTGTGTTGAAGGACAGCGACAACCGCTTCACCTCCCCGGCTTTAATCCGCGCGATCGAACGGAGTTTCGGCAGGATCGACTTCGACCCGTGTTGGCATCCGGCAAGCGCGGTTCGTCCACGCGCGCATCTCGATGTTCGCCGCGGCGACGATGGCCTTCGTGACGACTGGTCAGGGGACGTCGTGTTCGTCAACCCGCCCTGGTCCAAGCAGAAGCGCTGGCTTGAACGGGCGCACGACCAGTGGTCGAAGCACAAGGTGGGGACGGCCGTCTGCCTAGTTCCCGCCAAGACCGACACCGGGCTCTTCCACCACGTCCTGTCGAAAGAGGCTGACGTGTATTTCATCGAGGGGCGTCCGCACTTCTTCAGGGAGGACGGCAGGTCCGAAGCGACCATGGTCAGCGCGATGGTCGTGATGTTCGGCGCCACACCAGAACAGAAGCGGCGGTTCGCCGAACGCGTGCGAGGGTCGTGGTGGCTACCGAGCCGCCTCGCGACCGATTTCACCGGACGCATTCCTGGCGACGCGCCGCGTGTCGCCACGACATACCCGGTCATATCCTGTGCCGCTCCGCCTAGGGGCAACGGCTCGAGGATCGTCCTTTGCGCGCCCGGTTATTAATCCCAGGTCGCGAAGCGAAGCAGGTCGAGTTCAAGCATCGTATCCTGCTCGGTTGCGATCGCGGCATCGACGAAGCCCGCGACGAGCTTCGGCATGAATGCGGTGGTGTCGAGTACGACGCCGCCCCCCATGCGCCGGGCTGCGTCGATGGCCGATGCCGGCGAGACCACGGCAATGTCGCCGAGCGTACCAGCATAGCGCTCGTCGTGACGGCCCTGTCGGCCCAGATCGTGGAGCGCGCTCGGGGCGATGACGATGACCGTCTCGTTGCCGAGCGGTCGTCGGGCGAGATAGGAGACCGGCAGCGCCTCCCTCGCTCCGGCAAGGAGCGCCGGGGCCAGCCTCGGCCAGCACTCGATGACGTAGCGGGCGGCAAGCGAGGGCACCATGAATGCCGCCATCAGCCGGACAGCGGTGGCGAAGGCTGTCAGTTCCGCAAGCCCGTACGCGGGCCCATCGGCCCGCCCTTCCCGATGCGGCGGCATGCCGAGGCGCTGCAACTGGCGGACGCGCGCCGCGAACGCCGATCGCGCGGCAGGATCGATTCCGCACGCCGCCATCAGCACGGTCACGGCCTGGGCGTAGCGGAGCGTCAAGCGGGAAGCGGGTACGACGGGCATGGACGCTGCATTCCCGGTTCGTCGCTGAACGGCAAGCGGAAGCATTGACAAGCAACGTACACGATCGTATCTGTTACGCGACATGTATGGCAGGACAATTCTCGATACGCGCGACAGCGCCTTTCGCTTTCGCGAGCGGACGCAGGGCGATCACATGCTCGACCTGCTGGTCCAGCCGCGCGGCAGCCATGCCGAACCGGTCGTTATCTGGAGTCGCGGCTTCGCCGACGAGGACGGGCGCGATGCGCTGCTGAACGCCGTGAGCGAGGGCGAGCTCGACATCACTTTTCTGGGACGGCTTACCATGATGTTCGGCGGGGCGGCCCTGGACGATCTCGCCAAGGCGCGCGTCGCCGCGGCCGTGGCCGAGCACGCTGAGGCGCTGGAGGCGGAGGCGAAGCGCGCGCGCGACCGCCTGATAGTCAACCTTTACGCGCGCGAGGGCAAGTACGGCCGCCATCTGCTCGAACTGCAGCGCAAGAGCAGCGGCGAGGCCGACTGGTCGATCCGCTACGATCGCGCGATCGAGCGCGACCGTCTGTGCGATTGGATGCGCTGGCAAAAGGATCGGTTCCTCGCGTTCCTCGATCACGCTGCCGAACATGGCGGCGAGTCTCTCGCACGGATGCTGGTCGACGAGATGTTCGCGACCGAGCGGCGCGTGAAGAAAGAGGGCCGCGGTGCCGGCGGCATGCGGCCCTTGCGGATGTGGAGGGGCGACTGATGGCGACGCTCGCCGCTTTCCAGCCTGCGACGCCTGCGATGATCGTTGGCCACGGTTCGGGCGACGAGCCGCTGCCGCTCGAACTCGGCGAGCCGTTCGCGCTGCTTGGCGGCGACCGGCTCGGGCCCGACGGCATTCCGTTCCTGGTCATGCACGAGCATCAGCCCGAGTTCCTCGACTGGGTGCGGGAACGCTGCGCCGCGATGCTCGCTGTCGAGCGGCCGTGGTTCGGCGGCGGCACGCTGATCCTCGGCGGCGTGCCCGGCGCGGGCCGCACGCATGCCGCACGCTGGCTGGCGCGCGTCGCCGGGGTGCCGCACGCCGTGCTCAACCTTACCGATCCCGTCATCGCCGCCAATGTCGCGGCTTCCGGCGAGATCGGCGAGGCGGTCGGCGCCTCCCCCGTCACCATCGGGATGGCGACCGCCCGCTGCGCCAACCCCATCGTCACCGTGCTCGGCGCCGACCGGGTCGGCGACGATGTCCTCGCCGGGCTCCACGCGATGCTCGATCCGGCGCGCTGCCGCCGCTGGCGCGAGGATCGGCTAGGGATCGATGTCGACCTCGGCGAGGTGACCTGGGTGTTGCAGCGCGACCTTCAACGCGGTGTTCCGTCGTGGGTCGCGCCGGAGGCGGACGCGGTCGCCCTGCGGCCGATTCCGGGCGGAACGGATCATGTGCTGGCGCTCTCGATCTGTCTGGAGGCGATGGGCGACCTCGGCATCGATCCGCGCAGCGGCGCCTGCTCATGGGATCGGATCAGCGAGCAGTTGCCCCGCTATTCCTATTCGTCCGCAAAGGCACTCTATGCCGACATGGTCAACGCGCTGCGCGGATGCCTGCGCCCGACCGACAGCCGCTTCGACCCCCAACCCTTCTAGACAAGGAGAATGACCATGCTGCCCGCCGTCACCGTTTCGTCAAGCACCTCCCTCCTGCCGTCGGTCCTGCCGGCCGCAGTCGCGCCGCGTCGCCGCGCCCTGTATCTTGTCGGCGAGGCGGAACGCTCCGCACCGAAGCCCGTCGCCGAGGCGGGCCGCACGATGATCTCGATCAACGGGCGCTGGACCGCGCTGCGCGGCAGCACCGTCAGCTATGCGCAGCTACTGCGCATCGCCTATCCCGATCGCGAGGGGCAGAGCCCCGGCTCGGCGACGGTTTCGTACCGTCATGCGCTCGACAGCGGGCTGACCGGTCTGTTGACGCCGGGTGACGTCGTGCCGCTCACCGAGGGCCTCCTCGTCAACGTCAATGCCACCTTCGCCAGCTAAGGACGGCAGGACGTGAACGCCAGCATTCGCCCGAGCCCATTTGTATACCCGGACACCGCCTCGCCCCGCGCCGGCATCGAGGCGGTGTCGGACCGGCTCGTCGGCGGCACGATCGCGATCGTCGGGCTCGGCGGCACCGGGTCGGTGGTGCTCGATCTAGTCAGCAAGACGCCTGCGACGCGCATCCTGCTGATCGACGGCGACGCGGCTGAGCAGCACAACGCGTTTCGCTGGCCGGGCGCGATGGCAATCGAAGACATCGAGGTGGGGCTCACCAAGGTCGACTATTTCGCCCGCGTGTATGGCCGCATGCATACCGGCATCGAAGCGCACCCGGTGCATCTTACGGCTGACACGCTCGATCTGCTTAGCGAGGCCGACTTCGTGTTCGTCTGCGTCGACAGCGTCGCAGCCCGTGCCTTCATCATACCCACGCTCGAGGCGCGCGACCTGCCCTATATCGACTGCGGCCTCGGGCTCAGCCTCGTCGACGACCGGCTGATAGGGCTGGTCCGCGTCACCACCAGCACCCCGGTGATGCGCGACCATGTTCACGCCCATGACCGCATCCCGATGACCGGCGATGCCGACGACGCGCTCTACCGCAGCAACATCCAGGTCGCCGACCTCAACATGCTGGCCGGCACGCTGGCGGTCATCCAGTACAAGCAATTGCGCGGCTTCTACCTCGACACCGAAGCCGAGTATCACGCCATCTACGCGACCGACGGCAACGCCATCATCAACGCGGATCGCGTCGCGGGCGCGTGAGCGAGCGGACGTGCTTCACGCCGGGCCGCCGACCAGCCTTCGTCCCGCTTCGACCAGCCGGTCATGCTCGCGAATCTCGTTCGCCGTCGGCCGCCACGGGTGCGCCGGATCGGCATCGCGCGGCAGGACGGCCCAAGCCTCCTTCGGCACCGGTGCGAGCGGCGCTTGGTGGCTCTCCACCTCGAACACGACCGCCGCGCCAGCATGGCGCACGCCAGTGAGCTTCAGGTCGGCTGCAACGATGAAAGGATGATCGACGACCTCCGAGAGGCTGCGCAGGGCATTGCGCCCGCTGTCCTGCTGCAGAGCGCCGAGCAATGTATCCGGGAATGCGCCGACATTGATGCGGATGCACGCTCTTTCTCCGAGGACGGCAACGCTAACCGGGCGCTCGGCAAGCTCGATCGCCTCGGCCACGGCCACGCCCTGGCGGACCCGGATCCTGGCAGCGTACTGGCCAAGCTGCCGCCGCGCCCGCCGCGCCAGATGGCCCGCGACCGGTGCCTGGCTCAGCGCGTCACTCAGGCGGAGCGTCTTGCGGAGCGCCTTCTCCGATCCCGACCAGCGGAGCCAGCGTGCCAGCACGTCCGACCCGCTGACCAGCCACAGAGGAAGCGGCCCGGCAGTCGGGGCCGCCGCCAGCATGGCGCTGGCGCGCTCGAACGCGATCCGCGCCTCGACCGCGAAAGCGAGCTGCTCAAACGCCTTTCCGAGGGTGGCTGCGCTCGCATCGAATGCGATGCTGGTTCCCGCAATCGCTATCCTGAACGCCGCGGCCCCGCCGGTCAGCTGCCACGCCGCGGGATCGACCGTGGCCAGCAGCCGTTCGGCGATGGCCCGCGGCGAACCCCCTGCTCCTGTCATGCTGTCCCGTTGGTCTGCTCCGGCGCGCCCGTAACCGTCGTGGCGGCTTCAGAACGCCGCGAGCTTATGCGCGCGGATCAAGACGTGCGGCAACAGGCTCGTGAACACTGTCATGTCGAGAGCAGCGTTCAGCCCACCCCGCAGCGCGCGGGCCTCGGCCCGGGTCGGCTTCCGGTCCCAGCCGACGGCGCCAACCGGACAAGCACTTTCCAGCAGCATTCGGCGGGCGCGACGCCCGGCGAGAACGATGACCATGCCGACGATGGTTACGACCACCTCGGCAAGCAGGCGCGGCACGATGCGGGAGGCAAGATTGGCGAAAGCGATGACGAGCAGCATGGACATGACGATTTCTCCTTTTCCCCGGCACCCGCCGGATCACTCCAGCCCCTCCCTTCCGGCTTCCAGGCCGTTCCCGGCGGCAGAGCCACGCTATCCATATCGTGCGGGACTTACATGGCTGCCGCACATGGCAAGACCGCATGGCGGAACGCGTGGAGCCTACCCATCCTATCCCGGCCTCGACGCCCCCCGAACTGTTGGCGTTCGTCAAGGCGCTGGCCCGCGACTTGGCGCGCAAGGATGCCGAGCGCGTCCGCGCAGTCGTGCGGTCACCCGACGACCTATGAACATCGCGGCCGGCCTGGCTGCGGGCAACCTGGGAGCGTTGGCATGACGGCCATCGGCACGAAAGTGGCGATCTACGCCCGCTACAGTTCGGATCGGCAATCCGAACGTTCGATTGAGGACCAGGTCCGGCTCTGCCGAGAGCGGGCCGCTCGCGAGGGCTGGACCGTCGTCGAAGTGTTTCCGGACTTCGCGCTTTCCGGTGCGACACGCGACCGGCCCGGCCTCAACGCCATGGTCGCGCGCGCCGCGGACTTCGACGTCGTCATGTCCGAGGCGCTCGACCGCATCAGCCGCGACCAGGAAGACATCGCGGCGATCTGGAAGCGTGTCGAGTTCGCCGGCTGCCGGTTGGTGACGGTGTCCGAGGGACCGATCAGCGAACTCCAGGTCGGCTTCACGGGTACCATGTCAGCGGTGTTCCTCAAGAACCTCGCCGACAAGACGCGGCGAGGCCAAGTCGGGCGCGTTGCCGCCGGGCGCATTCCGGGGGGGCTCTGCTACGGCTACGAGGCCGACATCCAGGTGCTCGCCAATGGCGAGATCGATCGCGGGCGGCGACGGATCGTGCCGGAACAGGCGGAGATCGTGCGTCGCATCTTCATCTGGCGCGCGGAGGGCCGAAGCACGAGCTTCATCGTGAAGCAGCTCAACCGCGAGCGCATTCCGGGGCCGACCGGCGGGCCGTGGCGCATCTCGACGATCTGCGGCAGCCGGCAGCGACGCAACGGCATCCTCAATAACGAGCTCTATGTCGGGCGGATCGTCTACAACCGGCAGCGGTTCGTGCGCGACCCCGCAACCCGCAAGCGCATATCCCGTCCAAACCCCGAGAGCGAGTGGAAGCACCAAGTCGTGCCCGAGCTACGCATCGTGGAGCAGCATGTGTGGGATGCGGTGGCCGCCTTGGAGAACGCGCCCGAGCGCGCCGCGGGCATGCGCCGGAGGCCCAGCAAGCGCCTACTGTCCGGCCTCGTCAGGTGCGGCACATGCGGTGGCACCTTCACCGTGGTCGGCGCGGAGCGCTGGGGATGCAGCACAGCACGAGCAACGGGAACCTGCTCAAACACGCGCACGATCAGCACGGTGCAGCTCGAACATCGCGTGCTCGACGCGCTCCGGACCCGCCTCCTGCAGCCCGACCTAGTCGAGGCGTTCGTGGAGGAGTACCGGCTGACCACGGAGGCTGCCCGCAAGGAGATCGCCGCGAGCCAGGAAAAGGTCGAGCGGGCGCGGGCCAAGGTGACCGGACGCATCGAGCGTCTGACCGACATGATGGCGGACGGGATCGGCGGTTACGCCGAGATGAAGGGACGCCTAGCGGCGGCGCTCGCAGAACGTGCCGAGATAGACCGCCGGCTCGAGGACGCGGAGGTCACACCGGCGGTCGCGCTGCACCCCAATCTCGCCGAGGCCTACTGCCGCAACGTCGAGAAGCTGACCGAGGCCCTGAATGCGCCGGAGCTCGAGGCCGGCGAAGCGCGGCTCGCCCTCAGGAATCTCATCGAGCTGATCACAGCGGAACCGCGGGCGGAGGGCCGCGGCGTCGACCTGCTGGTCCACGGACGTCTCGCGCAGATCCTGCACATAGCAAACGACCGCCCTGACTTGAGCCAGGGCGGTCGTTTGCAGAACGTGGTTGCGGGAGCCCGCAGCAAGGCGGACCATACCTCTGGCCAAGATACCGAGGATTGTATGTTCGAGTTGGTTGCGGGGGCGCGCAACAGCGCAAAACAGCAAAAGGCGCCCGAGGGCGCCAATTGTATGTTTGGATTGGTTGCGGGGACAGGATTTGAACCTGTGACCTTCAGGTTATGAGCCTGACGAGCTACCGGGCTGCTCCACCCCGCGTCACGCTCTCCTTGGTGGAGAGCGGTGTGTGTGAATGGGTTCATGTGATGGTTTGTGTTGCAACGCGCTGGCTTCAATGCCTGGCGGCGACCTACTCTTCCATCGCTTGAGCGATAGTACCATTG
>NZ_JACHZX010000002.1 GCF_014193845.1 Sphingomonas sp. BK345
TCGCCCTCGCCGCCGTCATGCGAAAGATCGTCACCATCGCCAACGCGCGCCTCCGCGACCTCCCACACCCCGCGTCACAACTGACTTGATGACGCCGGCAGGAGGAGCAGGGCGGCCGCCGGCTCCAACCTCACCCAGCCGGGCAGGTGTCGCCCGCCCCCGCGTCGAGATCGAGGCAGCGGCCGTCGAGGCCGCTCACCTTCAGCCCGATCGTCGCCGCCAGCGTCGGCGCGATGTCGACCGTCTCCACCGACAAAGGCTGCTCGAATCCGGCCATCCCCTTGCGCCAGAACAGGATCGGCACGCGGCGGTCATAGTCCCATGGGCTGCCATGGGTCTCGACATAGCCCGGTCCCGGCGCCTTGATCGTGGTGACGCGCGGGCGCAGCAGCACGGTCAGGTCACCCGAGCGCTCCGGATCGAACGAGGCGCGCGCGCGCTCGATCAGCGTCCAGGTCTCGGGCGGGGTGGTGGCCATCCGGGTGGCGGCGAGCTCGTCGCGGGTGAAGGCGGCGGCGACCTGCGGCTGCGCGAGGAAGCGCTTCTTCGCTTCCGCCAGCACCTGGGCGCGCTTCGTCGCGGGCACCGAATCGGCGAGATAGACGTCTCCTTCCGGCCCGAGCAGCACCGGGCCGGCGATGCCGAGGTCGCGCCCGATCGCGGCGCCGATCGTTGTCGCCGAGGTGTCGGGCGCGACATGCTGCTCCATCGGCATCGCGCGCTGCTGCTGGCGCTCGGTCATGTCGTGCGCGCCGTGATCGGCGGTGAGCACCACCTCATAGTCGATGCCGGTGCGATCGAGCTCGGCGAGGAAGCCGCCGATCGATTCGTCGAGCTGCGCCATCTGGATGCACATTTCCGACCCCTGCGTACCGAGCGAGTGGCCGACATAGTCGGTCGCCGAGGCACCGACCGCGATCAGGTCGGTGGCGGGGCCGCGGCCGAGCTTCATGTCCTCGATCATCGCCGCCGCGAGCGCGAACACCGCGCCGTCGAGCGCGGGCGAGGCGCGGAACACCTTGGCGTCGCCCGCGGCGCGCTCGAACCGCCCGGTGCCGAGCGTCTGGCCGCCGACCGCGATCGGTCGCGACAGCGTCTTGCAGTAACCGGGCAGCGGCAGCGCCTCCTGCGGCTTGGCGAGCAGCGCCACGACGGCGGCGTTGGCGCGGGCCACCACCGCTGGTTCCTGCCGACCCGCCAGGGAGATGAACTTCTGCCCGCCCCAGAACCAGATCTGGTCGGTGCTGTGGCCTCCCATCATGATCGCGGCGCGGTCCTTGCCCGCCACCGCGACGACGCGCGACTGCGGGTTGGCGCGCTTCATCATGTCGCCGAGCGTCGGCACCTTCAGGTGGAGATCGGAGGGAGTGTAATGCTCGTGGTCGCCGCCGGCGCGCTCATCCTCGGCGCAATAGACCGTCTTGTCGGCGCGGCCGACCTTCTGGTCGAGCCAGTTGTTGGCGATGATCCCGGTATGAGCGGGCCGCATGCCGGTCAGGATGGTCGAGTGACCCGGGCAGGTCTCGGTCGCGGCATGGCTCTGATAACCCGAGGGGAACACCACGCCGGTCAGCAGCCGCGCCATGCCGTCGGTGAAATGGTTGCGATATTGCGCGAACAGGTCGGCGGAGAACTGGTCGACCGAGATCGCCACGATCAGCTTGGGCGGCGTGCGCGGCGCCGCGGCAGACGCCGGCGCGGCGGGGGTGGCAGTCTGCGCGGTCGCGGGAACCGCGGTGGCGGTGGCGAGCAGGGCGAGGAGGAGCGATTTCATGGCCAACCTTGATGCATGCGGGAGCGACCGCGGCTATGGTCCGCGTCCGATGGTCAGGCAAGCTGTGCGCGTGGCGCTTTTCATCCTCGTGACACTGCTCGGCGGCAGCGGTGCGCTCGCGCAGCCCGCGCGCCATGTCGCGCTGACTTTGGTGGCGGAGAGCGACCGCCCCGCCGCGGGCAGCGCGGTGGCGCTGGCGTTCCGCGCCGTACCGCAGCCGGGATGGCACGGCTATTGGCGCAACCCCGGCGACGCGGGTGTGCCGACTCGCGTGACCTGGACGCTGCCCGCCGACGCGCGCGCGGGTGAGCTCGACTATCCGGTGCCGTCGCGGCTGCTGATCGCGGGGCTGATGAACTATGTCTACGAGAAGCCTTGGGCGCTGCTGACCACGCTGCGTGTCCCCGCGGGGCTGGCGCCGGGCACGCGGCTGCCGCTCGTCGCCAAGCTCGATTATCTCGTCTGCACCGCGGAGATCTGCGTTCCCGAGACGCAGACGCTCACGCTCGACCTCGCCGTGGGTGACGGCGCGATCGATCCGGCGCGTCGCGCCGCGTTCGACGGCTGGCGCCGCGCGCTGCCGCGCCCGCTCTCGACGCCGGCGACGTGGCAGCACGCCGGCGATCGCTTCCGGCTTGCCGTGCCGTTCCCGGCCGACGCTGCCGCGAGCGGCGTGTGGTTCTATCCGGCGAGCGGCGGCGCGATCGACTATGCCGCGCCGCAGGCGGTCACACGCGACGGCGACACGCTGACGCTGGAGACCAAGGCCGCGGCGCAGCCGGCGACGGGCGAGATCGCGGGCGTGCTGGCCACGGGCGAGGGCGGCGGGCTGGCGCTCACCGCTCGGCCGGGCACGGTCGCGGCGCCGCGCGGCGGTGAGGGGATGCTGGCGACCGCGCTGGTCGCCTTCGCCGGGGCGGTCCTGGGCGGGCTGCTGCTCAACGTGATGCCTTGCGTCTTCCCGATCCTCAGCCTCAAGGCGCTCGGCCTCGCCCGCTCGGGCGAGAGCGCGGCGCACGCGCGGCGCGAGGCTCTGGCCTATACCGCGGGCGTGCTGCTGGTGTGCGTCGGGCTTGGGGGCGGGCTGCTGGCCCTGCGTGCGGCCGGATCGAGCGCGGGTTGGGCGTTCCAGCTGCAGGACCCGCGCGTGATCGGCGCGCTGCTGCTGCTCGTCACCGCGATCGCGCTCAACCTCGCCGGGCTGTTCGAGCTGCCGACTCCGCAGTTCGCTGCGAAGGGCGGCGCGGCGGGGGCGTTCGCGACCGGGGCGCTGGCGGCGTTCGTCGCGACGCCGTGCACCGGGCCGTTCATGGGCGCCGCGCTCGGCGCCGCGCTGGTGCTGCCCGCCGCGGCAGCGTTGGCGGTGTTCGCCGGACTGGGGCTGGGGATTGCTCTGCCTTTCCTGCTGATCGGCTTCGTACCCGCGCTGCGCGCCCGGCTGCCGCGCCCCGGCGCGTGGATGACCCGGCTGCGGCGCATCCTTTCGCTGCCGATGTGGCTGACCGCGCTCGCGCTCGCCTGGGTGCTGGGGCGCCAGGCCGGGGTGGACGGGATGACGCTCGGCCTCGGCGCGACCCTGCTCGCCGCGGTCGGTCTGTGGTGGACCGGACTGCGCCAGCACGCCGGGCGCGGCGCGACCTGGTGGCCCGCCGGCGTCGCGCTGCTGCTCGCGCTCGGCGGCGTCGCGCTGGTGCGACCGGCGGCGAGCGGCGCCAGCGCGGTGGCGGGGCTGCCCGGCGCGGAGCCGTTCAGCGAGGCGCGACTCGCCGCGCTGCGGGCGGAGGGCAAGCCGGTCTTCGCCTATTTCACGGCCGACTGGTGCCTCACCTGCAAGGTAAACGAGAAGGCCGCGATCGAGACCGCCACCACCGCCGCCGCGTTCAAGCACGGCAAGGTGGCGGTGCTGGTCGGTGACTGGACCGACGGCGACCCGGTGCTCGGCCGCTTCATCGAGGCGCACAACCGCGCCGGCGTGCCGCTCTACCTCTGGTACAAGCCCGGCGGGGGCGCGCCGCGCGTGCTGCCCCAGGTGCTCACCAGCGGGATGCTCGCCGCCCTGCCGGCCGAGCGCTGAGCCGGATCGGAGGCGATATGCCGCTTGTGCAGCGCAACCAACTTCGCCAGCATGGGTCGAAATCTCGGCTTGTGAGTTGACGGGGGTAGATGGGGACAGCGGCGTTCGACGAGATCATGGGGGCGGCCGATCGCGACGGTGCCCGCCCCGAGCTGGCGGACCTGTGTCGCTGGCTCGACGAGACGCCGTCCGACGAGCTCCGCCGGCGCCAGCGCTCCGCCGAGGTCACCTTCCGCCAGCTCGGCATCACCTTCGCGGTCTACGGTGAGAGCGAGGCAAGCGAGCGCATCATCCCCTTCGACATCGTGCCGCGCGTCTTCCTCGCTGACGAATGGGCGCGCCTGTCCGAGGGACTGGTGCAGCGGGTCGAGGCGATCAACGCCTTCCTTGTCGACATCTACGGCGAGCGCCGCATCCTCAAGGAAGGCGTGCTTCCCGCCGACCTGATCCTCGGCAACCCGCAGTTCCGCCCCGAGATCGCGGGCATCCGCCCGCCGCACGACGTCTGGGCGCATATCTGCGGCATCGACCTGGTGCGCACCGGGCCCGATCAGTTCTACGTGCTCGAGGACAACGCGCGGACGCCTTCGGGGGTGAGCTACATGCTCGAGAACCGCGAGGCGATGGTGCGGCTCTGCCCCGAGCTGTTCGCCAAGTTTCGCGTCGCCGCGGTCGACAGCTACCCCGACATGCTGCTCGAGACGATGAAGTCGGTCGCGCCGCGCGGCAGCGGGCAGCACCCCAATTGCGTGCTGCTCACGCCGGGCCACTATAATTCGGCCTATTACGAGCACAGTTTCCTCGCCGACTCGATGGGGATCGAGCTGGTCGAGGCCGCCGACCTCGTCGTCGACGACGATCTCGTCTACATGCGCACCATCGCCGGGCGCGTGAAGGTCGACGTGATCTACCGCCGCGTCGACGATGACTTCCTCGATCCTCTGGTGTTCCGCCCCGAGTCGCTGCTCGGCGTGCCCGGGCTGATCGCCGCCTATGCCGCGGGCAATGTCGCGATCATCAACGCGCCCGGAAACGGCATTGCCGACGACAAGGCGATCTACAGCTACATGCCCGAGATCGTGCGCTTCTATTCGGGCGGCGAAGCCAAGCTGCCGATCGTCGAGACGTGGCGCTGCCGCGAGCCCGACGCGCTGCGCTACGTGCTCGACCATCTCGACGAGCTGGTCGTCAAGCTGGTCGACGGCTCGGGCGGCTATGGCATGCTGGTCGGGCCGACCGCCTCCAAGGGCGAGATCGAGCGTTTCCGCGCCGCGCTGGTGGCCGAGCCGCATCGCTATATCGCACAGCCGACGCTGGCGCTCTCGACCGTGCCGACGTTGGTGGAGCAGGGCGTCGCACCGCGCCACGTCGACTTTCGCCCCTTCGTGCTGAGCGGCGCGCGCGGGGTGCAGGTGGTGCCCGGTGGACTGACCCGAGTCGCGCTGCGCGAGGGCTCGCTGGTGGTCAACTCGTCGCAGGGCGGGGGTACCAAGGACAGTTTCGTGCTGATGCCGGGCGCGCCTTCCATGTCCCAGTCCGCCGGCACCCAGACGATGGGCGGCATGACCCAGACGCTCGGCGGGCAGGGCTGATGCTCAGCCGCACCGCCGCCTCGCTTTACTGGCTCGGTCGCTACGTCGAGCGTGCCGACTTCATCGCGCGGCTGGTCGAGGCGACACTGCGGCTCGACGTGCTCTCCACCCGCCCCGCGGGCGAGGACGCGTGGCGCTCGGCGCTGGCCGTGACCGAGACTGAGCCCGCCTTCGCCGCGGTCGGCGGCGAGCTGACCCGCGAGGAGGTGGCGCGCTTCCTGCTCGCCGACGCCGGCCACCCCGGCTCGATCCTGCGCTGCGTTGGCATGGCGCGCGACAACGCCCGCGCGGTCCGCACCGCGCTCAGCCGCGAGGCGTGGCAGGCGATCAACGGCGCCTGGCTGCTGTTCGACCAGCGCGTCGCGCGGCTCGACCCCGCGACGACACTGGCGCTGGTCGATTCGGTCAAGGCGGAGACGCGCGGCTTCGAGGGCGCGGTCCACCGCATGCTGCGCAACCAGACGACCCTGTTCATCCGGCTCGGCCAGGCGGTGGAGCGCACCGACAACACCGCGCGGCTGCTCGACGTGAAGTATCATCTGCTGCTGCCCGCGGGCGAGCCGGTCGGCGGCACGGTCGACCGCGACCAATGGACCACGATTCTCCAGACCGTCTCGGCGGTGACCGCTTACCGCTGGCTCTACAGCGACGGGCTCGCCCCGGCGAACGTGATCGACCTGCTGCTCAGCCGCGGCGAGCTACCACGCAGCGTCGCCGCCGCGACCGAGGAGACCGTCACCGCGCTCACCGGCCTGGCGCGCTCGAGCGGCACCCAGGGGGAGGCGGACCGGATGGCGCGCACGCGCTCGGCGCGGATCGCCCGCACGCGCACCAGCGATGTGATCAGCGCCGGCCTGCACCAGCACCTCCAGGCCGTGATCGCCGAGAACGCGCACCTGCACGTTGCCATCGGCCGGCAGTTCAAGTTCGCCTGATGCGCCTCTCGATCGAGCATCGCACGAGCTATCGCTTCACCGCCCCGCAGGCGCGGATCGTCCAGCTGCTGCGCATGACGCCGCGCAACAGCCACGACCAGACCGTCGCCGAGTGGCATATCGCGGTCGACTGCGACGCGCGCCTCCGCGAGCACCGCGACGGTTTCGGCAATCGCACCACGATGCTCTACGCCGAGGGGCCGCTCGACGTCATCGAGATCGCGGTTGCGGGAGAGGTGGTGACGAGTACGTCGCGGGGCGTGCTGCACGGCACGTTCGAGCCGCTGCCGCCCGCGCTCTACCTGCGCGCGACCCCGACGACGGCGGCCGACGCGGCGATCGAGGACTTCGCGCGCGCGGCGGTCGGTGGCGCCGCGCCGATCCCCGCGCTGCACGCGCTCAACCGCGCGCTGCACGAGCGCTTCGCCGTCTCGTCGGAGCGCCCCGATCCGGGTCTCGCCGCGATCGACGCCTTCGCGCGCGAGAGCGCGACCCCGCGCGACCTGGCGCAGCTGTTCGTCGCCGCTGCGCGCGCGCTCGCGGTGCCGACGCGCTACGTCACCGGCTATTGCGACCTGCAGGACGGGCGCCGCGCCACGCCGCACGGCTGGGCCGAGGCCTGGGTCGACGATCTCGGCTGGGTCGGGTTCGATCCGACGCTGGGCGAGTCGCCCGAGGAGCATCACGTCCGCGTCGCGGTCGCGCTGGATGCGACCGGCTCGTCGCCGGTGGCGGGCTCGCGGCTCGGCGAGGGGCGTGAGTGCCTCGAAGTCGAGGTGCAGGTCAGCGCGCAGGAGTAGAGCGGCGGCTCACCCCAGCGCCCAGCGCGCCACCGCCTCGTAGCGCGCGCCCGCGGCGGTGAGGTGGCTCTCGTATAGCAGCAGGTGCTCGAGCCGGAAGTCGGGCGTCGTGAGCGCGGCATGCGCCTCGATCCAGCGCGCCACCGCGGCCGGGTCGGCTCCGCGGCGGGCCAGCCGCGCCAGCGTGATATGCGGCAGGTAGCGGCGATGATCGGGTACCACCGCGGCGCGGGTCAGCGCCTGGTCGACCTTGCGGTGGAGCGCGGCGAGCGGCTCGGCGGGCACGACCCGCGCCCACAAGGTGTCGACCCGCCCGCGCTGGTCAAACGCGCCAACGCCCTCAACCCGCACCGTTGGTACCGGTGCGGTAACGCCAGCGAGCGCGGCGGCGACGTCCTCGGCCTGGGCACGCTCGACCTCGCCGATGAAGCGCAGCGTCAGGTGTAGCTGCTCGTCGTCCTGCCAGCGCACCCCCGCGACCCCATCGCCCGTGGCGGCGAGCAGCGCGGCGCGGATCGCCGGGGGAGGGCGGAGAGCGACGAACAGGCGGTGCATGAAATCTCTGTAACGAACGGTTGCTGTCGTCGGAACGGGGAGGCCGTTCCTTGAAAAGGAAACGGCGCGCGGCGATATTCGAGCCATCCGGCATGAGTGCCGGGCGAAGGAGTTTTAAGACAATGGCCAACTGGTCCGATCCCCGGCCCTCCGCCGCCGCGTTCGGCGGAACCGCTTCGGGCACCCGCGACGCGGCGTTCGACGCCGGGCTGCGGTCGTACATGCTGTCCGTCTATAATTACATGGCGTCGGGCGTGCTGCTCACCGGCATCGTCGCGCTGGCGTTCGCGCTGTCGGGCTATGCCCAGGCCGCGTTTCAGTCACCGCTGCGTTGGGTGATCGCGCTGCTGCCGCTCGGCTTCGTCTTCGCGATGAGCTTCGGGCAGGGCAAGTTCACCACCTCGACGCTCAAGGCGATGTTCTGGGGCTTCGCGGTGGCGATGGGTCTGTCGCTGTCGTCGATCTTTTTCGTCTACTCGCCGGTCGCGATCGCGCAGGCGTTCGCGGCGACTGCGGCGGGCTTCGCCGCGCTGAGCCTCTATGGCTACACGACGAAGCGCGACCTGTCGGCGTTCGGCGCGTTTCTTATCATCGGTCTGGTCGGCCTGATCGTCGCCAGCCTGATCAACTTGTTCGTCAACTCGGGCCCGCTCGGCCTGGTGATCTCGATCGTGGGCGTGCTGCTGTTCGCCGGCCTCACCGCCTATGATACGCAGCGCACCAAGAGCCTGTACTTCCAGGTCGCGGGCTACGGCCCTGAGATGGTCGGCAAGGCGGTGGTGATGTCGGCGCTGAGCCTCTACCTCGACTTCATCAACATGTTCCTCTTCATCCTGCGGCTGTTCGGCGGCAATCGCGACTGAGCCGCGTAGCCGATCCCCGATCGGCGGCGTTACGGAGGGGCTCGGCGGGCGACCGTCGGGCCCCTTCCCTTGTGGGTTCGCGGTGGCGGGCCGGAGACCCGTTCCATGCGCCTGTCGATCCAGGTCCTTCTCGACTACGGCTTCCCGGAGCCGGCCGACGTGTTGCTCCAGATCGAGGCCGCGGCGCTGCCGGCGCAGCGGCTTGAAACGCAGGCGCTGATGATCGAGTCGGATCATCCGATCCGCGCGGTGGGGGGCGAGGAGGGGGTCGGGCAGCGCTGCTGGGCACGCGGTGAGGGTCGGCTCGTGGCACGCTACGAGGCGGTCGTGGCGATCGAGCGCGCCGTACTCGACCTTGCCGCCTTGCCGGCGACGCCGGTCACGTCGCTGCCCGCGGCGACGATCCCCTACCTTCTGCCGAGCCGCTACTGCGAGTCGAACCGCTTCGAGCATCTCGTCCGTCGCCGCTTCGCGGGACTGAGCGGCGGTGCGCTGGCACTCGCGCTCGCCGACTTCGTGCGCGGGCACCTACATTACGACGGCAGCGACACCGACTCGCGCACCTCGGCGATGGAAACCTTCGCGTCCGGGCGTGGGGTCTGCCGCGACTATGCGCACCTGCTCGTTTCATTGGCGCGCGCAGCCGAGATCCCGGCGCGCTGCGTCTCGGTCTACGCCCCCGGCGTCGACCCGCCCGACTTCCACGCGGTCGCGGAGCTGTGGCTCGATGGCAGCTGGCACCTGGTCGATGCCACCGGCATGGCGCGCGCCGACGAGATGGCGGTGGTGACCGTCGGCCGCGACGCCACCGACATCGCCTTCATGACCGTCTTCGGCACCGCCAACCTGTGGACGCAGACCGTGCGTGTCGAGCGCCTGACCGATTGATCGCGCAGGAACGCGCACCATGCGCGCCGCGTTGGGCGTGTCAGACTGTTGCCAGCATCGCAGGAGAGAGACATGACCGACCAGAGCCCGATCGATGACCGCGCGCTCGACAGCCTCTCGGTAGCGCCGGAGGCCGGCAACGCTGGCGGATCAAAGGACCCGCGGCAGGACGCCGGGCAGGATCGCTCGATCGAGAAGCGGCTGCAGAAGCACCCCGACAGCGCCGACGCGAAGGTCGACCAGGGCCTGGACGAGTCGATGGACGCCTCCGACCCGGTCTCGGCGACGCAGCCCGGCCGGAACGATCCCGCGCCGTCGTCGGGCTATGACGAGGCGGAGGAAGCGGAGCGTCAGCGCGACGCGTGAGAGTAGCGGGCGGGTCGTGGAAGTCGCGGCCCGCGCGTAAAACTATCGCCATTCCGGTTTAGTTCGGGGATCGGTGGGAGGCTGGCGCGGAGCGCGCGTCCGTCTCCTAGCATCGTTGCCTCTCCTGATCTGACGCCCGTATGCGCTAAACCGCGTCGGCGTTTTGATCCAACCCGCCACTTCGAGTAACCAACGCCAGCGTTCGAATGTTGCCCTAAAGTCGCGCCTCAGAGGTCTTTTCCGCCATGATACAACCGCTGGTCGCATCCATGTTGCGGTGCGGCACAGATCGTGATGGATTGATGACAATCGGAAGGCACGCGCGTTAAGGGCTGCGTTAACCCTTTTCGCGCATGATCCTCCCGGTTGAAACGCTGGGGCGGGGTACGGATCATGGGTGCCAGAAGGAAGCCGGCCGAGGGCGCGATGACATTGGCCGAGATGAAGGAGTTCGCGGGCTTCGCGGCGGCGACGCAGCGGTATGTGCGCCGCAGCCTCGACGTGGGCCTCGATCGCGACGACGCCATGACTCGTTGGTCGCGCGACGTCGTCGAGGCGGCGAGCATCCGCGCGCAGGCGCATCATTATCGCCGCCTGCCCGCGATCCGCGCACTGGTTCCGGACGACAGCGGGCTCGAGGCGGCCGAGCAGCTGCTCGCGCCGCTCATCACGCTCTCCGCCTTCGACCTCGGGCAAGGGCGGATTACCACCTTCTCGGCCTATCGCTTCCTCTACGAGCGGCTGGTCGGCGCGCAGGTGCGGCCGTGGCTGCCCTCCGCCTTCTGCGCCGCGGCGGCGATGCCGCATCTCCACCCCGAGCTGCGCCGCGCGCTGCTCCAGTCGATCAGCGAGGCGGCGGCGACCGCCTCGGGCTGGTCGTCGCGGCAGCCCGCCTTCTTCCCGGCCTGGGTCGAGAAGGTCGATGTCACCGCGCTGCCCAACTGAGCGCTGCTAACGCCACGACCGCGCCCGAGGGGGGCGCGATCGCGGCGGGGCGGGCGTGAAGCGCAGCTCGGCCTTCTCGCCCAACGCAGCGCCCGCGTCGGCGAACACCTCGCGGACTCGGGTCAGATACGCCACGAGCGCCGCAGGGCATTGTGCCGCGCCGACCAGCTCCAAGAGCAGCGGCGGGCGCACGCGATTTAGCCCTGATACCAGCGAGTCGAACAGCGCGTCGAGGCTGTCACCGTGCCACGCGGGCGCGCCGAGCGCGTCGAGCAGCGCGCGCCACATCGCCTCGCGTGAGTCCCAGCCGCGTGCGTCGAGGCGAAGGGTGAGTGGAGCCCTCATCCGCACGTCATTCGGGCGCGCGGACGGGACGGTACCGACGCGTCAATGACCTTGACGCATCCCTGTTGCGAGATCCCTGACTTACCGACACGCACGCCAGCCCGTCGCGCCGCGCGTGGCCTGGTCGAGGTGGAGGTGATCACGATGAGCGGCGTTATAGTCGGGCGAGAGCACCGTGGCGAATACGCGACAGGCGCCGTCGCGCACGTCGCGCAGGAACGCCGCTTTGGCACCGCCGCTACGCCAGTCGCGCAGCACACTGACGCGCGTGCCATCGTCGAGTTTAAAAGCGGCGATATCGAGCGCGTTGGCGGTAGCGTGCTCGCTCCAGCCGCCGCTGCTGCGACCGTACATGCGACGGCAGGAGTAGCTGCCGAGATGCTCGATCCGGCTGACGCGCGTGCCGAAGTGACGCTGCGCCGCGGGCGCGACCACGTCCCATTCCCACACGGCCAGCGCCGCGGCGACGGGGCAGGCGACTGCGACGCTGGCGGGGGCGAGTGCGATCCGCCGTGCGCCACCGTTCTCGAGCCGCACCGCCGAGTCATAGCCGCACTGCGACTCCGCGGGTCGCCGTGCCGGCACGGCGGCGTACCGCACCCCCGCCTGATGGAGCAGCGCGGCGCAGCGCGCCGGCGCGCCGTCGAGCGCGGCGAGCTTGCGACCGGTGAACAGGCCGATCGGCTGGCCGAGGTCGAGCGGCGTCCAGGGCAGGTCCTGCGGGCGCCCGCGCAGGTAGCTCCACGCCATCAGCCCCGCCGCGGCGAGCAGCACCAGCACCACCACCGTCGCGAGCGCGCGGCGCGTGCCGCGCATCAGGCGTGCGCCCGCGGTCAGCCGCGTCGCGCGACGGCCACCGGCTCGGCGGTGATGGGATAGCCGAGATCGTCGGGGATGCAGAGGTAGTCGACTCCGTCGCGCGGCTCGATCCACGGCGTGATCCGCCGCACCGGCGTGGCACGCGCGTGCGCCATCGCCTCGTCGTAGCTGGCAAACTGCGCCAGCCGCTCGAGGTTGCGGCGCGTCGGGAAGATCAGGGTACGATCGCCGCGCGCGGCCGCGTCGAGCGTCTCGCGCGCGCTGGCCCAGTCGAGCCGCACGTTCTCGGTCGAGTCGACGCGGGCGGGCAGGGCGTCGGTAGGCAGGCGCGCGAGATAGAAGAGCGCATCGAACACGCGGGCGTGGTTCTCGCGCGGCCGCCAACGCGCGAACGGCACCAACTGGCCCAAGTCAAGCGCGCTGCCGTCCAGCGCCTCGCGAAGCGCCGCGCCGTCGCGGAGCGCGGCGCGGATCGAGTCGACGGCGGCTGGTTCGGCCACGCCGATCGCGACGCCGGTCTCCTCGATCGTCTCGCGGATCGCGGCAATGCGCGCGGCGGCGTCGGCCGGGGCGGTCGGCCCGAGCGCGCCGGCGAGCGCCACGTCGCCCGGGTCGACCCGCCCGCCGGGGAAAACGGTGGCGCCGGGCGCGAAGGCGAGCCGCGGCGAGCGCTCGACCAGCAGCAGCTCGGGCGGCAGACCTGCGCGGTCACGAAACACGATCAGCGTCGCGGCGGGGATCGCCGGCGGCAGCATCGCGTCATCGTTGTGATCGGTCATGCGTGTTCCCGCGAATGCGCCTCATCGGCGGGGCGGGGAGCGATCGGGCGGGTGGTGGAGCTGAGGGGAATCGAACCCCTGACCTCTGCAGTGCGATTGCAGCGCTCTCCCATCTGAGCTACAGCCCCGCCCGCTTCCCCGGCATCGCCGGGGAGCGCCGCCCTTAGCCGGCGTGTCCGAGGGGCGCAACACGAAATCGTCGAAGTCTTAGAAATCCTGTCGCGCGGGCGAGCTGTTGGCCGGCTGCGACGAGGAGCTGTTGCGCGCGCGCAACGGTCGGAACGATCGGCCCAGTTGATCCTTGTCAGTCTGCCCGCTCGCGACGACGCAAGGCGCCGCGCGACGTGTCACGTAGGAGAACCATCATGGGTTACGAACGCTATCCGCGCGGTACCAATCCCCAGGGCGACTATTACGGCCGCAGTGAGACACAGGACTATGGTCGCGACTATGGGTCTGGCCGCAACCAGAGCTACTCCAGTGCGCGCGATTATCAGGCGTCCGGCGCGTTCGACCGCGACGATGACGACCGCGGCTCCTACGGCCGCCGCGAGTACGGCAACGCCGGTTATGCGAGCAGCTACCGCGACGACAATCGCGGCGATCGCGGCGATCGCGGCTACGGCGACCGCGGCTATGGTGAGGGCGGCTTCGGCGGCGGTGACCGCGGACGCTTTGGCGCGCAGCAGTACGGCCGGTCTGGTTCGAGCCAGGACCGCGACCGCTTCCAGCGTCAGGACTATGGCAATCAGAATTATGGCAACCGCGGCTACGGCCAGCAGGGCTATGGCTCGCAGGGCCGTAACTATGGCCAGCAGGGGCAAGGCTCCGAGTATCATGGCAGCTATGCCTCCGACGGGCGTCGCTTCGAGGACGTCGGCTCGCGCCGCCACGCCGACGACGACAATTATCGCGGCGGCCGTCAGCAGGGCGGACGCGACTATGGCCGCCAGCCGCAGGGCTATGATTACGACGAGCGCGGCTTTCTGGCCCGCGCGGGTGACGAGGTCCGCAGCTGGTTCGGCGACGAGGACGCCGAACGCCGCCGCGAGGCCGATAACCGCTACGACGAGCGCTATTACAACCAGCGCAACGAAGGTGATCGCGATCGCGACGGCGACTATCACAGCTGGCGTTCGAGCCAGATCGCGTCATTCGATCGCGACTATGATGAGTATCGGCAGGAGAACCGGACGAAGTTCCACAACGAGTTCGCCTCGTGGCGGACTGAGCGTCAGGGCCAGCGCGACTCGCTCGACAAGGTGCAGGAGCATGACGAGGTCGTCGGCTCGGACGGCAGCCATGTCGGGACCGTCGACAAGGTACGCGGCGACCGCATTCTGCTGACCAAGAACGACGTCGACGCGGGTGGGCAGCACCACTCGATCCCGTCGCGCTGGATCAAGTCGGTTGAGGACAAGAAGGTCACGCTGAGCAAGACCGCGGATGAGGCCAAGCAGCACTGGCGCACCGAGGAGAAGAACCAGGCGATGTTCGGCTACGGCGATCGCGGCAACGACAGCGACCGCCAGCGCGACGGTTCGCTGAGCCGCGGCGCCACGTCGGGCACGAGCGCGACCTCGGGCAGCAGCATGGCGGCGTCTGGTTCGACCACCGGCTCGTCAACGTCGGGTTCGGCGACGACCGGCGATGACAGCGGCTCGACCAACCTCAACCGTAGCTTCTCGGGCACGTACTGAACCGAGTCGGCTGCGCGTGCGGGTCGTTGACCTGCGCGACACGGAAGCCCCGGGCGGTGACGCCCGGGGCTTTCTCTATGCGCTCGAGCTCGCGGATCGTGTCGGACGGTGGCTCGCTGCGCCACGCGGTTGGCGAGCTGAAGACTCGCTCTACCGGATCGCTTTCGCGTCGAGCGTCACCTGTTTCCCCAGCGCGCTGCCGAGTGGCCGCTGCTTGACCACGTCCTCGTACACCTGCTTGGGCGATGGCAGTGCGGTGAAGGACGGGAAGGTGAGCGTGCGCCCGTCGACGTCACTCAGCGTCACGGCAAAGCTGGGGGCTTTGACCAACTTCTCGCCTTTGGTCTGCTGTGCCGCGAATTGAGAGGCCACGCTCAGCCGAGTCCAGGCGATCCGCCCGGCGTCGTGGATCGCCACCGCATAGCCGTCGGTCTCGTCCTCGTGGCGATAGGCGGCATAGCCGTCGCCGGGCTCGCCCTCGCGGCACAACGGTCGATACGAAGCAGGGGCGGCCTGGTCCGTGGGCTTCTTCTCCTCTGCCGCGATCGCCCCGATGAAGGACAGCAGCAGATCGGTCGTCTCCGGCTTGACCATCTTCGCCTTGCCGTAGGCGAGCGTGCTCGGGCAGGCGGCGATCGGCGTGACAGGACGCGCCGTGGCGTCCGCGGGCAGGCGGAGCGCGGCGATGACGTCGGTGAGCTGGCGATCGAGCGCGGCGCTGTTGCCGCGGCTCGTCATACGCAGCACCACCAGCCACTCGCCGAGCGGCATGACCGCGAGCGCGGTGCTGCGGTTGGGGCCGTCGACGATCGCGTAGGTCTGGCGCAGCGCGGCGGCGACGGTGCCGCTCGCGGCGAACGCGATCGGAGCCTCACTCGCCGGTGCGGCGTGGCGGAAGAGGTCGCGTGACTCGAGCGTGGCGCGGGCGCGATCGAACCACAGCGACACATCCGGCACCGCGGAGTGGAACAGGTACAGGGTCGCGACGGTAGCACGGTCGGCGCTCTCGAACTGTGCGGTGACGTCGTGCTCGGTGGAGGTCGAGTCGGTCAGCGACAGTCGAGTCAGGTCGGCGACCTGCGGGCGCAGTACCGGGCGGGTCTGCGCGTGCATCCATCCCTTGTCCGCCGGCACGGCGAGCGTGCGCGGCGCGGCGATCGCGGGGCTGGCCAACGTCATCGCCAGCGTCAACGCTACTCCCCAGATCGTCCGCATCCCGCGCCCCATGCGGGTTGATCCCGCTGGTCATCAGTCTAGCGCCGGCGCGCGACGCGCGTCACCACCATCCCATCCAGATCGGGTCAGGCCGCGAGCGCGCGACGCGGTGCCTCGGCGCGGCCGAGCGCGCGCGTGTCGACGACGAAGCGCGATACTTCCTGCGTGAGCGAATCGGCCTCGCTCTCGAGGTTGCGCGACACCGCGGTGATCTCTTCCACCATCGCGGCATTCTGCTGCGTCACGCCGTCGATCTGGTTGAGCGCCACGTCGATCTGGTCGAGCCCGCTGGCCTGCGCACGGGCCGACGTCGCGATCTCCGCCACGAGGCCGCCGATCGCGCCGATCTGCCCGGTGATCCGCCCGAGCGCGGCGCCGGTCTCGTTGACGAGGCGGACGCTGGCATCGACCTGCTCGCCGCTCTGCGTGATGCGCTGGCGCACGTCGGTAGCGGCGTCGGCGCAGCGCGCGGCGAGCGCGCGCACCTCGTTGGCGACCACCGCGAAGCCCTTGCCGGCGTCGCCGGCGCGTGCCGCCTCGACCCCGGCGTTGAGCGCGAGCAGGTTGGTCTGAAAGGCGATCGCATCGATCACCGCGATGATCGCGCCGATCTCGGCCGAGGCCTGCTCCAGCCGCCCCATCGCCGCGACCGCGTCGCGCACCACCGCGCCGCCGCGCTGCGCCTCGTCATGGACCGTCTCCATCGCCTCATGCGCCTTGGAGGCGCCGTCGGCGGCCTGGCGCATGGTGCCGGCGATCTCGCTCATCGCCGCCGACGTCTCCTCGAGGCTGGCGGCCTGGTGTTCGGTGCGGCGCGAGAGGTCGTCGGACGCCTGGCTCAGCTCGGCGGTGTGACCATGCACCGCGGCGCTGCCGTCGCGAATCGCGCCGATCGCGCCGCGGATCTCGTCGAGCGCATTGTTGTAGTCGGCGCGAAGCCGCTCGTAGCTGTCGGGAAAGGTGCCCTCGATGCGCGCGGTGAGCTGCCCAGCGGCGAGCGCGGCGAGGTGGCGTGCGAGCGTCTCGACGACCTCGTGCTGCTCCGCGTCGGCACGGGCCTTGGCCAACGCGCCCTCCCGAAAGACGCTGACCGACTTGGCCATGGTGCCGATCTCATCGCCGCGGTCGAGCCCGGGGACGGTGACCTGGAGCTCCCCGCGCGCGAGCTGCTCCATCGCGCCGCGCATCTCACCCAGCGGCCGGAACATGCGCCGCGTCACGGCGAGGCAGGCCAGCGCCGCCGCGACGGTGACGAGCAGCGCGGCGAGCGCGATGCTGAACTGCACCTCATGGAGGTCGGCGAGGAACTGCGCCGCGGGAATGCCGACGTAGAGCACGCCGATCACCTTGCCACTGGCGTCGATGATCGGATCATAGGCGGTGAAAAACGGAGTGCCGAGGATGTCGGCGCGGCCGCGATAGGGCTTGCCGTCGCGCAGCACCGCGTCGCGCACCGCCTGACTGGTGAGCGTGGTGCCGACCGCGCGCGTGCCGTCGGGGTTCTTGACGTTGGTGGCGACGCGCGTGTCGCCGCGGAAGATCGTGGCGGTGCCGCCGACCAGCGCCTTGACATGGTCGACCGCGTCATTGTCGCCGTTCAGCGCGTGCGCGCCCATCACCAGCCTGTCGCCCTCGACGTGAGCGGCGCGGCCGTGGCGGTGAAGCACGTCCCAGGCGACGCGCATGTTCGCTTCCTGGCGTTCGGTGGCGCGCTGCTCGGCATTGGCGCCCAGGATCGTCGCGGTGACGCCGGCGGTCACCAGCGCGAGCAGACCGAGCGATAGCACGATCAGCATCGTTACCTTGGCGGACAGGCTCCGCCCCACCAGCGTCTTCGCCACTGCTCGCATGTAAAGACCCGATCTTCATTCAGCTTAGGGAGGCGCGCCGCGCGCGCCGATCTTGGCCGTACGTGATCGAAAATGCTTAAAATGCGGCTACTAACCTGGGTGAGTACCGGTCGGCGGAGGAGGCGACCTTATCTTCTTACCGTCACCCCGGACCTGTTCCGGGATGACAGTGACAGAGGAGGGGAGAGCGCATCCGTTTCAGATCGCGCCCGAGAAGGTGTCGCATTGCGCCGGGTCGCCGCTCTCCATGCCACGCCGCAGCCAGGTCTGGCGCTGCGCCGAGGTGCCATGGGTGAAGCTGTCGGGCACGACGCGGCCCTGCGCTTCCTTCTGGAGCGTGTCGTCGCCGATCGCCTGCGCCGCGCGCATGCCTTCCTCGACGTCGCCGGGGTCGAGCCGCTGGCGGTTCTGCGCCGCCCACACACCCGCGTAGCAGTCGGCCTGGAGCTCGAGCCGCACCGACAGCGCGTTGCCCTCGCGCTCGCCGCCGCGCGCCTGGGCGCGCTGCACCTGATCGGAGGTGCCGAGCAGCTTCTGGATATGGTGGCCGAACTCGTGCGCGATCACGTAATATTGCGCGAAATCGCCCGGCGCCTTGAAGCGGTTGGTCAGCTCGTCGAAGAACTCGGTGTCGAGATAGATGCCGTTGTCGGTCGGGCAGTAGAACGGACCCATGGCCGACATCGCCTGGCCGCAGCCCGACTGGCCGCTGCCGTCGAAGAAGCGCAGCATCGGCGGGCTGAAGCGCTGCCCTTCCTTGGCGAAGATCTGCTCCCAGGTGTTCTGCGCGTTGCTGAACGCCTGGCAGGTCTCGCGCCGCTGCGGCGAGGCGTCGCAGATCTGACGAACCCCGCCACCCTCGGAGGTGCCCACCTGTGCTGTTGGCGCGGAGGTCGTGCCGCCTCCGCTGAGCAGACCGCCGAGGTTGCCCAGCCCGCCGAACACCGCGAGCAGCAGCAGCACCACGACGATGCCGCCGCAGCCGAACCGGCTGCCGATCAGCGGCAGCAGGCCGAGCAACAGTCCGCCGCCGCCTCCACCGCCGCCGAGCCCTCCGCCGCCGCGCGCCTCGCCGACGTTGATGTCGTTGTCATAATCGTCGAGCCGCATCGATCGGGTCCCCCCAGGCGTTTCGTGTCCGTCACGGCATGAATGCGTTCGGGGGCTGGCGGGTTGCAAGCGCGTGCCGGCTCACCGATGGGGCAGCCAGAGGAGACGAGCGGATGATCCTGACAGGTAAGAGCGCCGTGGTGACCGGGTCGACGTCGGGGATCGGCCTGGCGATCGCGCGTGCGCTCGCCGCCGAGGGCGCTCGGGTCATGATCAACGGCTTCGGCGAGGAAGAGGCGATCGCGACCGCGCTCGCCGAGCTCACGCGGGCGAGCGGCGCCGAAGCGCTGCACGATCCCGCCGACATGACCCGCCCCGACGAAATCGCAGCGCTGATCCAGCGAGCCCATCATGCCTGGGGCGGGCCCGACATTCTCGTCAACAATGCCGGGATACAATTCGTCTCGGCGATCGCCGACTTTCCGGCGGAGAAGTGGGACGCGATCCTCGCGATCAACCTGAGCAGCGCCTTCCACACCATGCGCGCCGCGGTGCCGCACATGCGCGCGCGCGGCTGGGGCCGGATCGTGTCGACTGCCTCGGCGCACAGTCTGGTCGCCAGTCCCAACAAGTCCGCCTATGTCGCTGCCAAGCACGGACTGGTCGGGCTGACCAAGACGGTCGCGCTGGAGACCGCGGCCGACGGAATCACCGCCAATTGCGTCTCGCCCGGCTATGTCTGGACCCCCCTGGTCGAGCAGCAGATCCCCGCGACGATGGCGGCGCGCGGGCTGACGCGCGAGCAGGTGATCGACGACGTGCTGCTCGCCGCGCAGCCGACGAAGCAGTTCGTCACGTCGGAGCAGGTTGCCGCGCTCGTGCTCTTCCTCTGCGGTGACGCGGCGAGCGCGATCACGGGCGCCAATCTGTCGGTTGATGGTGGCTGGACCGCGGCGTGAGGCGCACCACCGCGCTCGCGCTCGCCGCCGCGCTCTTCGGCTGCGGCAACAGCGCGGCGCCGCGGCTGATCCCGGTCGCTGCTGGCAGCGACTGGCGCCGCGTCGCGACGCCGGGCGACCGCGAGCGGCTGCGCGCGTGGCGCCAGACCTGGCAGCGCGCGCTCGCCGCCGCCCGCCGCACCGCGCCCGAGGCGCTCGCGGCGCAGGGCGCGCTGTTCGACTATGATCGCGCGCTGGATCAGCCCATCCCGCCGGCCGGGAGCTACAGCTGCCGTGTGTACAAGCTCGGCGCGCGCCAGCCGGGACAGCTCGATTACGTCGACTATCCCGCCTTCGCCTGCCGCGTCGTGGTCGACGAGCGCGGTACGGTCCGGCTGGAGAAGCTGACCGGCTCGCAGCGCCCCACCGGGGTGATCTTCGCCGACAACGGGCTGCGCGCCGTGTTCCTGGGGGTGATGATCCTCGGCGACGAGGCGCGGCCCTACCCTTACGGTCGTGAGCCGGCGCGCGACCTGGCCGGCTGGGTCGAGCGGATCGGCCCGGCGCGCTGGCGCGTGGCGCTGCCGCAGCCGGCGTTCGAGTCGCTGCTCGACGTGGTGGAGCTCGTGCCGGCGGGGTAGGGCGGCTACTTCTTGGTCTCGTCCGCCTTCTTCCCCGGCAGCGTGCCCGGCGTCGACACCGGCGCCGCCACGGGCACGACGCCGTCGAGCGGCGGGTGCTCGGCGAGGTAGGTCTTGCCGTCCTGCTCAATCACGCCGACCTCCGCCGCGTTGGCCGCCGCCACCGCACGCAGAAAGCTCGTCGGCTTCTTCATCAGCTTGGGAAAGTCCACGGTCGTCAGCCCGGCGCGTCGCGCCGCCTCGCGCACGAACGTGACGCAGTTGCGCTTGCCGAGATTGTAGGTCGAGTCGCCGGTTGTCGCGTCCCACTCGCGCACCAGCGCGAGCACCGCGCCATATTGCGCGTCGTTCAGCGTCACTGCGAAGCGCACCTTGCTGCCCTGCATGTAGCTGAGCCTGGGTCGTTCGATCCGCCCGGGAACGTTGCCGAAGAGGAGCGCGGGCGTGATCGAGCGCGCGGTGAAGCCGTAGCTCGCATCGACCGGCGCCCCGCCGGCGTCGAGCGTGCCGCGCAGTTGGAAGAAGGCGTGCGGAAAGTAGGTGCCGAAGTCGCGGCTCCAGAAGGTCATCGTCACCGCTGCCTGCGCCGGCCAGGCGACGAGCGCGAGCAGCAGCGCCGCCAGCGCCCCAAGTCGGCGTGCGATCACGCCTGCGCCTCGGGCGCCAGTGCGGCGGCGTCCTCGCGTCGCTCGGGCCGGATATAGATCGAGGAGAGCCGCGGTTCGGCCGCGCGCAGCTGATCCTCGATCGCCTCGATCATCCGCTCGCCTTCGCCCATGGTGAGCGAGTCGTCGAAGTCGGCGCTGATCGCGACGAAGATGCTGTCGGGCGCGGTGTGGATCGTGCGGACATGGTTCACCGCGGTGACGCCGCGCTGGCGTTCCACCACGGCGCGCACCGTCGCCACCACCGCCGGGTCGGCGCGCTCGCCGATCAGCAGACCCTTGCTCTCGCGCGCGAGCAGCACTGCGACCAGCGCCAGGATCGCGCCGATCGCGATCGAGGCGAGCCCGTCGATCCTCGGGTCGGCATAGGCGTGGCTCGCCCAGACGCCGATCGCGGCGATCACGAGCCCGGCGAGAGCGGCCGAGTCCTCGAACAGCACCATGAAGCCGGGCGGGTCCTTCGACTCGCGGATCGCGCGCCACCAGCCGGTGTCGCCCTTGGCCGCGGCGAACTCGCGCATCGCGATGAACCATGAGGTGCCCTCCAGCGCGAAGGCGATCGCCAGCACGATATAGTTGAGCATCGGATCGGCGAGCGGCTCGGGCTCGCGCCAGTGCTTCCAGCCCTCGTAGATCGACACGCCCGCGCCGACCGCGAAGATCAGGATCGCCACCACGAACGACCAGAAATACAGCTCGCGCCCATAGCCGAACGGGTGGGCGGCGTCGGGGGCGCGGCGTGCCTTGCTCTTGCCGTAGAGCAGCAGGATCTGGTTGCCGCTGTCGACCAGCGAGTGGACCCCCTCGGTCAGCATCGACGACGAGCCCGAGATCCCGGCCGCGACGAATTTGGCGATCGCGATCCCGACGTTTGCCGCGAGCGCGCCGTAGAGGACGATATTCTCGCGCACCTGCGCGGCGAGCGTGGCCATGCAGTCTCCTCGTTGCCGGCGCCGGACGCGTCGGTGATGCCGCCAACGCGCGAGCGCGACAAGGTGCCGCGTCCGAGCGACCGTTGACGCGATCACTGTCGTTTCGGAGGCGATGTAAGCGTGTCCTTCATCAATCCCGCGCTACACACTTCCTTCCGCGGCAGGGCAGCAGGGTTACATGGGGATCACCGTCTACGAGCCGGCGTCTGTGCCGTCCGACGAGCCGGCGCGCGAGCGTTTGGTCGAGGGGTCGGGCGCGCTCGGCGTCCGCGACGACGGCGCGCTCCAGTCGCTGGTCGAGGACGTGCGCGAGACGCTGCAGACCCATGCCGCGGCGGTGTCGATCGTCTACAAGGACTGGCATTACATCATCGCCGGGGCGGGCTATGCCGCCGGCGCCTACAGCCGACGCACCTCGCTGTGCGGCCACGCCATCCTGTCGCCGGGCGAGGTCTTCCACGTCGCCGACATCGCCGCTGACCGCCGCTTCGCGGGCAATCCGGCGCTGACCGAGCGCGACTCGCTGCGCTTCTACGCCGCGGCGCCGCTGCTCGCCGGCCCCGGCCTGCCGCTCGGCACTTTGTGCGTGTTCGATCGCGCGCCGCGCGAGCGCTTCTCCACCAGCGACCGCGGCTATCTCCGCCGCCAGGCCGGCATGGTGGTGGCGCGGCTCGAGCGACTCCAGGCGCGCTGAGCCGGCTCAGCCCTGCTGTGCGGCGCGGTGGTGGCGGATCACCTCGTCGATGATGAAGCGGAGAAACTTCTCAGAGAATTCGGGATCGAGCTCGGCCTCCTCGCTGAGCCGCCGCAGCCGCGCGATCTGCGCCTCCTCGCGCCCCGGATCGGCCGCGGGCAGGCCCGTCGTCGCCTTATATTCGCCGACCGCCTGGGTGATCTTGAAGCGCTCGGCGAGCAGGCAGACCAAGGCGGCATCGATATTGTCGATGCTCTTGCGGTAGCGTTTCAGGACGTCGTCGGTCATCGCTGGCTCCCTCGCGTGCGCGGTCTCCTTGCTGATCGAGATGACGAACAGCAAGCCCGCGCTTGCGTTGCGCGCGTGCGACCCCCTAAGGGCGAGCGTAGATGAGCGCCACTCTCCACCGTCTCGCCGGCACGTCGCCGTCGCTCGATCCGATGATCGATCTGGTCGCCGAGGACATGGCGGCGGTCAACCGCGTGATCGTCGACCGCATGCGCTCGGAGATCCCGCTGATCCCCGAGCTGGCGGGGCATCTGATCGCGGGGGGCGGCAAGCGCCTGCGCCCGATGCTGACGCTCGCCGGAGCCCGGCTGCTGGGCTATGGCGGGACTCGCCATCACCTGCTCGCCGCCGCGGTCGAGTTCATCCACACCGCGACTCTGCTCCACGACGACGTGGTCGACGGCTCCGACCTGCGCCGCGGCAAGCGCACCGCCAACATCATCTGGGGCAATCCCGCCAGCGTGCTGGTCGGCGACTTCCTGTTCTCGCGCTCGTTCGAGCTGATGGTCGAGGGCGGCAGCCTGCGCGCGCTCGAGATCCTGTCCAACGCCAGCGCGGTGATCGCCGAGGGCGAGGTCAACCAGCTCACCGCGGTGCGCCGGATCGACCTGGGCGAGGAGCGCTACCTCGACATCATCGGCGCCAAGACCGCGGCGCTGTTCGCCGCTGCCTGCCGCATCGCCGCGGTGGTGGCCGACCGCGGCGAGGCGGAGGAGCTGGCGCTCGACTCCTACGGCCGCAATCTCGGCATCGCCTTCCAGCTGGTCGACGACGCGATCGATTACACCAGCGACTCGGGCACGATGGGCAAGGACGCGGGCGACGATTTTCGCGAGGGCAAGATGACTTTGCCGGTGATCCTCGCCTACGCCCGCGGCGGCGAGGACGAGCGCGTTTTCTGGCGCGACGCGGTTTCCGGGCGTCGCGCCGGCGACGAGGAGTTCGCCCGCGCGGTAACGCTCGTGCGCCAGTCGCGCGCGGTGGACGATACCTTCGCGCGCGCGCGCCACTACGGCCAGCTCGCGATCGACTCGCTCACGGCCTTTCCCGAGAGTGCGGCGAAGGACTCGATGATCGAGGCCGTCGAGTTCGCGGTGGCGCGCGCCTACTGAGCCGCGGCCATTGGCCGTTAAGCCACCGCCGCCGCCCCGATCGTCTGGCGCGGCAGGCGCCGTAGCGACAGCGTCAGCCCCGCCAGCCACACCGTGCCGAACAGCACATGCGCGACGTTGGCGCCCATCGCGCCGATCCACAGCACCAGGAAGGGTGCGGTGAGATAGAAGGTCGCCGTCGCCGCACCGACGACGCGCAGCACCGCCGACTGCGCCCCCTTGGCGAGCAGCGCCGCACGGCTCGCCGCGCCGCTGATCGTCAGCGAGACCGCGAGGATCTGCACCGTCAGCAGAGGCGCCGCGGCGGCGAAGCCGGGGCCGGCGGCGAGCCGCAGCAACGTCGGCGCGAGCAGCAGCGCGCCGAGGAAGCAGGCCCCGCCGAACGCCGCCAGGATCGCCTCGGTCTGGAGCAGCACGCGGTTGAACTGGCGCTGCTCGCCCGCCGCGGCGAGCCGGCTGAGATCGGGGTAGACCACCGATTCGACCTGGCTGCCGACCTGCTGGACGACTCGGCTGATCCGCTTGGCGATGTGGAAGAGCCCCGCCGAGACCGGGTCGGCGAGCCAGCCGACCAGCAAGGTGTCGACCTGCTGCGCGCTGGCCCACAGGCTGAGCGACAGGTTGGAGCCGAGCGCGAAGCGCCACAGGCCGGGGAATCGCTCGCGCAGCCCTGCCAGCGAGGCGCGCCACAGCCGGTGACGTCCGGCGCGCCGCAGCAGCCACCAGGCGGTCGCGAAATTCGCCAGCGAGCCGAGCGCCTGAGTCACCGCCCAGATCAGCACGAAGCTCGCCAGCCCGGCGCCCGCCGCAAAGGCAGCGGCGACGCAGGCGAGGCGGACCATGGCGTTGATCACCTGCACCCGCGCGACCAGCCGGAACTGGCCGGTCAGCCGAAAGATCGCGGTGCTGATACCGTTCAGGTTGAACAGCAGCGACACCATATAGGCGAGCGCGAGCAGCACCGTGCCGCCGTCGAGGTGGAACAGCAGTCGGCCCGCCAGCACCAACAGGCTCGCCACCGCCCAGGCGAGCGCGCCGCCGCCGAGATCCAGCAGCAGCCCGAACTTCAGCAGGCTGCGATAGTCGGCCTCGTGCTCGGGCGAGTCGAGCGCGGCGCCGTAGCGGATCAGCGGCTGCCACGACTGGAAGCTGAGCAGTCGCTCGCACGCCTGCCCGAGCGTCAGCACCAGCGCGAGCACGCCGTAGCCAGCCGGTCCGAGCGCGCGCGCCGCGAGCCCCACCGTGATCAGCGTGATCCCTACCGTGGCGGCGGTGCCGGTGAGCAGATGCCCGACCGCACGGACGCGCCGCTCGCCGAGCAGCGCGCGCCACCGTGCCGGTGTGAGCGCCCATCTCGCCGCCGTCCTCAACCGCTCGCCCGCCACACCTTTCCCCCGTCGTGCGGATTCGTTCTAGCGCATACGGGCGGTCGCGGCGGCGTCCCGCGGGCGTAATCCCGAATCGCCGCCCGGTCGCGACTACGGCTTTGCTAGGATCCCGCCGACCGGGGGGACTGAACATGCCGATGACCGCAGCGCGATTCTTCGCGGCCGATCCGAAGGAGATCTGGCCCGCGCAGGAGGACAGCTTCTTCAACGAGCTGCGCACCAACAATGCCACCTACAAGACGACCGCGCACGATCGCTTCGCCGATCTCGACGCCGCCTGCATCGCGCTGCTGCGCCAGTCGGCGCGACCGATCCGCGAGGTGCTCGACATCGGTGTCTCCTCGGGCACGACCACGCTGGCGCTCTACGACCGGCTGCGCGAGGCGGGCATTGACGCGCGCGTGACGGGGACCGACCGGTCGGTCAGCGGGCATCTCGTCCGCGTGCTCCCGGGAGTGCGGACGCTGCTCGACGACGGCGGCGCGCCGATCCAGCACGATCTGTTCGGCCTGCCGGTGCGCCCGTGGTTCCGCCGCGCCGACCGCTACACCGGGATGCGCGGCGTACGCAGCGCGCTTAACGCCACGCTCGGCGGGCGCGCGCGGCGGCTGGTCGCGGCGGGCGCCTCCGGTGCCAGCGCGGTGCGGCTCGTCAGCCCGCGGCTGGCCGAGCGCCCGCGCGTGACGATCGAGTGCAACGACATCTTCGCGCCGACCGCGGCCTATCACCGCCGCTTCGACCTGGTGCGCGTCGCCAACCTGCTCCATCCGGGCTATTTCAGCGTCGAGCAATTGCGCCTCGGCATCGCACATACGGTGAGCTACCTGTCGGGCCCCGGCGCGTGGCTGCTGCTGGCGCGGACGCTCAAGCGGCGCCACGTCGCGACGCTGTTCCGCGTCTCGGACGACGGTGCGCGGCTCGAGATCGCCGATCGCTTCAACGGCGGCGCCGAAGCCGAGTGGCTCGCGCTGGAGGCACAGCTGCCCGCCTGGAACAAGTGAGTGACGACGGTCTGTTTCCCGTTCGTCGGTGACCTGATCGGCGGCAGCCACGTCTCGGCCGCCGGGCTGATCCGGCGGCTCGATCGCGCGCGCTACACGCCGCTGGTGCTGTTGCAGCATCCCGACGGCGCAATGGCGCGCTTCTTCGCCGAGGCCGGGATCGCGACCGAACCCGCGCCGCTGTCACCCGAGATGGTGCACGGTCGCGCCGTCTCGCCCGCCGGGGCGGCGCGACTGGTCGCCACCTCGCTGCGGCTGCGCGATTATCTGCGCGCGCGCGGGATCGGCATCGTTCACAGCAACGACGGGCGCAGCCATGCGACCTGGGGACTGGCCGCCAAGCTCGCGCGCGCGCGGCTGCTGTGGCACCACCGCGGGGCGCCCGATGCGATGGGGCTGCGCATGGTCGCGCCGCTGCTCGCCGACCGCGTCGTGTCGGTATCGGCCTTCTCCGCGCCGAAGCCGGGGCGCTACTCCGCCGCGGCGCGCACGCGCGTGATCCGTAGCCCGTTCGACCATCACATGCAGCATGACCGCGCCGAGGCGCGCGCCGCGCTGGCCGCGCTGATCCCGCCGGGCGGGGGAACGCGCTACGTCGCCTATGCCGGGGTGATGATCGAGCGGAAGCGCCCGCTGCTGTTCGTCAACGCGATCGCCGCGCTTCACGCGCGCCGGCCCGAGCTCGACGTCGCCGGCGTGATGTTCGGCGAGGCGCTCGACGGCATGGACGAGCAGGTGCGCGCGCGCGCCGCCGCCGCGGGGGTGGCGGATCGGATCCACCTCCTGGGTCACCGTACTCCGGGCGGCTATTGGCTGGCGGCGAGCGACGTCCTGATGGTCCCCGCGGTCGACGAGCCGTTCGGCCGCACCCTGGTGGAGGCCATGCTGGTCGGCACGCCGGTGGTGGCGACTCGCTCGGGCGGCAATGTCGAGGCGATCGCGCACGAGCGCACCGGACTGTTGGTGGCGGCGGAGGACGCCGACGCGCTCGCCGACGGCTGCGCGCGCGTGCTGGGCGAGCCGGCGCTCGCGGCGCGTATCGCGCGCGACGCCGCGACCGACGCGCGCGCCCGCTTCGGCGAGCAGGCGCATGCCGACGCGATCATGGCGGTCTACGACGAGATGCTGGCCGCCGGCGCCAGGTAGAGCGTACCGCTGCCGTAGCGATCGCTGAGCCACGGCAGCACGATCCGGCGGTACCGGCGCGACCGAGCGAAGGATGCGAGCGGCCCGTCCAGCTTGCCCTCGAAGCCGACCAGCACCGCCGCCGGCGGCGACGCGGCGAGCAGCTCGTCGATCGTGGTCGGCGATACCCAGTTCGCGTAGTGCTGGCGCTGCCTCAGTGGCACGTAATCGCCGACCCGGTACACCAGCGGCCCGGTGGCGAGTGCCGCGGGCACCGCCAACCCGCCCTCGACCGCGTAGAGCGGTGCCAGCGTCGCGATCGTCGCACCGCGGCGCTCGGCGCGGAGCAGGGCGGCGAGCCGCTGCCCCTGATCGTGCGTCACCGTGCCGGTCCAGCGCGCGCTGCGCACCGCGTCAGGCCAGCCGAGCGCCAGCCGCGGCGCCGACAGCAGCAGCGCGCCGAGCAGCAGCAGCAGCGCGGCGGCGCGGGAGCGGCCCTTGATCCGGCCCGCCAGCGTCACCGCCAGCGCGATCGCGAAGGGGACCGGCGGCGCGTAATATTGCGGGAAGGCGGGGCTCGGCACGAAGGAGACCAGCACGCCGCCGAGGAGCAGCGCGACGATCAGTCGATGCGGCCAGCGCACCCGCGCCGCGCCATAGCCGCGCAGCCGCCACGCCGCGGTCGCCGCGAGCAGCAGCGCGGCGGCGATCAGTCCGGCGGGCGAGACCAGCCACACCTTGGCGGCGAGCACGAGCTTGCCCGGCAGGTCGAGGATCTTGGCGCCGTCGAGGTCGGCGTTGGCGGTCCAGTAAGCGACGTGGGGGCCGCTGTGGTAGCCGAGCACGTGCGTGACGAAGCCGCCGGGGTCCTTCGCCAGGTAGATCAGCGGCGGCAGCGCGCCGACGATCCCGCCCGCGACGAAGGGCAGGGTCACCCGCCGCATACGCGTCGCGGCCCGCAGCCGCGCCGGTGCCAGCAGCGCGGCGAGCGCGAACGGCGGCAGCGCGAAGACGTAATTGGCCTTGAAGCCCGCGGCGACGCCGAGGCACAGCCCGCTCGCCGCGACGAGCAGCGGCGCGGGGACGTCGCGGTCGGCGCCGGCGATCAGCAGGTAGGTCGCCATCAGCACGAACGCGAGCGGCAGGAAGTTGTTGGTCACCAGCATCCCCGCCGGGCCGAGCAGCAGCGGGTGGGTCAGCAGCAGCAGCGCGGCCAGCGCCCCGAGCGGCCAGGAGCGGGTGAGCCGCCGCACCAGCAACAGCATTGCCGTCGCCGCCACCAGCCAGCCGGCGAAGATCGTCAGCCGCCCGGCGAGCAGCACCTGCTCCGCCCCGGTGACGCGCAGCACCGCGTGCATCAGCAGCGGCAGGTTGGGCAGGTTGTTGAAGCCGTAGTCGTCGTAGAGCCGGCCGTGCGCCAGCATGGTGGCGATCGGCAGGTACATCTGCTCGTCGTGCCGCAGCGGGTAAGTCATTAGCCGGCCGAACAGCCCGACCAACGCGAGTCCGATCGCCACCATCGCCGCGGGCAGCGCGCGCGATCGCGTCGCCACGCCTGCGCGCGCCGGTATCATCGCCGCAGCCACACTCGCCATTCATTCACCCCCGACCCCGTGTCTGCCCTGATCGTATCGGATGTCTCCGCGGGACGAAGCGCGCGGGCGGAGCGGGCGCGCGATCATTGGGGGTAGCCGGCGTCGATCGCATTAGCCCGGTTGCGCCGGGCTTTACCCGCCTGACCGTGCGACTTCGCGGGCGGGATCTCGCATCCTCGCCGCGGGGACGAAAGGTTGGGGGCAGCCGATGGACGACGGGACGACTCTGGCGATGGCGGAGGTGCGGGTTGACGCCCCGGCGCGATCCCGCCCGCTCGTCGTCGATCTCGATCACAGCCTGGTGCGGACCGACACGTTGCACGAGTGCCTGGTCACGCTCGCCTTCCGCTATCCCCGGCGGGTCCCGACGGTGGCGCGCGCGCTGGGTCAGGGCCGCGCTGCCTTCAAGCGTGCCGCGATGCTTCACGCCGGGCTCGACTGCGAGGCGCTGCCGCTCGATCCGGCGGTGGTCGAGGCGATCGCGCGTCGGCGTGCCTCGGGCGGCGAGGTTCATCTCGTCACCGCCGCCGACCAGCTCATCGCCGATGGCGTGGCCGCCGCGACCGGGCTGTTCGACAGCGCCACGGGCAGCGACGGCACCGCAAACCTCAAGGCAGAGGCCAAGGCCGAGGCGCTCGCACGAAGCTTCCCGAACGGCTTCGACTATGTCGGCGACAGCCTGGCCGACGTTCCCGTGTGGCGTCGCGCGGATGTCGCGCTGCTGGCGGGGGACCGGCGCGGCGTGGCGCGGCGGCTCGCGCACGAGCGGATCGTGCCCGAGTTGCTGCCGCGCCGTTCAGTGCGCGCACGCGACTGGGTGAAGGCGCTCCGCCTTCACCAGTGGAGCAAGAACCTGCTCGTGCTCGCGCCCATCGTGCTGAGCCACGAGTTCCTCGCGCCGGCCCTGCTGTTGCAGGCGATCGCCGCCTTCGTGTTGTTCGGCGTCGTGGCCTCGGCGACCTATCTGATCAACGACCTTGCCGATCTATCGGCCGACCGCCGCCACCCGAGCAAGCGCTATCGCGCGCTCGCCGCCGGCCTGATCCCCCTCGCTACCGCGGTGCCGCTCGCCGCGGGGTTGCTGAGCGCGGGCCTGATCGGCGGCTGGCTGCTCGCGCCGGCGTTCGGCGCGACACTGTCCTGCTACGCCGCATTGACCTTGCTCTATTCCTTTCGGCTCAAGCGCGAGCCGCTGGTCGACGTCGCCGCGATCGCAGCGCTGTTCACGCTGCGCGTCGTCGCCGGCATGGTGGTGATCGGCCACCCCGTCTCGCTGTGGCTGGCGACCTTCACCGCGACGCTGTTCCTCTCGCTCGCGCTGGCGAAGCGCTCGGCCGAGCTGGTGCAGGCGGCGCGCAGCGGGCGGCCGGTGCACGGTCGCGGCTATCTGCCCGGCGACGAGCCGCTGACGCTCGCGCTCGGCGTCGCCGCCGGCGTCGTGTCGGTGCTGGTGATGGTGATGTACATGTCGGTCGACGCGATGCCGAGCGGGCTCTACGCGCTCGACGGCGCGTTGTACGTGATCCCCGCGGTGCTCTGCCTATGGGTCATGCGCGTCTGGCTGCTCGCGCACCGCGGCGCGCTCGACGACGACCCGGTGATCTTCGCGCTGCGCGACCGGGTGAGCTGGTGGCACGCCGGCGCGGTGGCGGGGCTGTGGCTCGTCGCGGTGGGAGGACGGGTCGCGTGACGCTGGCGCTGTTCGCTCTCATCGTCGTCAGCGTCTCGCTCAACGCGCTCGCCCAGGTGGCGCTGCGCAAGGCGATGACCTTCCGCGCGCTTCCCGCGCTGTCCGAGCCAATCGCGCTCGGGACCAGCCTCGTCGCCAACCCTTGGCTGTGGGCGGGCATGGCCTGCTACGCCGCCAGCATCGGCCTGTGGCTGGTGGTGCTGAGCCGGACCCAGGTGAGCGTCGCCTATCCGATGCTGTCGATGGGCTATGTCCTCGCCGCCGTGCTGGGCGTGCTGTTCCTCAGCGAGACCGTCGGGCCAGCGCGGGCGGCCGGGATCGCGCTGATCTGCCTCGGTGTGCTCGTCGTGGGGAAGACGGCGTGACCCGCCGCCACGTCATTACCGGTGGCGCCGGCTTCCTCGGCGAGCGCCTCGCCGCCGCGCTCGCGGCGCGGGGCGAGCGGGTCACCGTGTTCGACCAGGTCGCGCCGCGCACCGCGATCGACGAGGTGGTGCTCGGCGACATCGCGAGCACCGACGACCTCGCGCGACTCCGGCTCGGCCGCGACGACGTGGTGCACCACCTCGCGGCGCGCCAATTCCACGGTGCGGTGCCGCGGCATGACCGCGACGGCTGGTTCGCCGCGGTGAACGTCGAGGGCACGCGCGCGCTGCTGGCGGCGATGCGTGCGGCCGGGACGCGCCAGCTGCTCTTCGTCTCGACCGACATGACCTATGGCGTGCCGGTCCACACCCCGGTGCCGCCGACGCACCAGCAGGTGCCGATCGGACCATATGGCCGCAGCAAGGTGGGCGCGGAGCGGCTGATCGCGGCCGCGGCGGACGAATTCGGTCTGCGCGCCACCGTCTTCCGCCCGCGCCTGATCGCGGGGGCGGGGCGGCTCGGCATCCTCGCCAAGCTGTTCCGGCTGATCGCGCTGGGGCTGCCGGTGCCGATGATCGGGAGCGGGCGCAACCGCTACCAGATGATCGCGGTGGAGGATTGCGTCACGGCGCTGATCCGCGCCGCCGACCGCGGGTTGCCGCCGGGGCCGTTCAACCTCGGCTCGAGCGAGCCGCCGACGGTGCGTGAGCTGCTGCGCTCGCTGATCGCGCGCGCGGGCTCGCGCTCGGTCGTGCTGCCGACCCCCGCCAGGCTGGTGCAGCGCACGCTGGCGACGATGGACGCGGCCGGCGTCCCGCTGCTCTACCCCGAACAGTTCGCGATCGCCGACGCGGACTATGTGCTCGACACCGCCGCGACGCGCGACGCGCTCGACTGGTCGCCGAGCCGCCGCGACGCCGACATCCTGTTCGACGCTTATCACCATTTCCGCTCGCAGCCCGCGCGCGGGCACGACGCCCCCGAGGTGTCGCTCGCCGCGCCGAGCCGCGGCATCAGCTAGGAGCGCGCGCGTGGGTTCGGCCTCGGTCGTTGGTAAGGGAGCGCGCGGCGAGCATGTCGTGGCCGCGCATGGGCTCCGCGGGCTCGCCTCGGCGATGGTGGTGTTCGCGCATATCATCGGCGGCCCGGCGCGCCACGTCTACGCCGACAACGCGGCCTATGTCGCGCTCACCCGCGCGCCCTGGCATCTCGCCACCTTCGGGGTCATGCTGTTCTTCGTCATCAGCGGCTTCGTCATCCTGCCGAGCGCGCTGCGCTACGCCCCTGGCGAGTTCGCGCTGCGGCGCGGGCTGCGCCTGTACCCGCTCTTCGCGGTGCTGTCGGTGCTGTTCGTCGCGCTCAACGCGGTGACGAACGCCTATCCCAAGATCAACACGCCGCTGGCGGTCGTCGCGGGCTTCACCTTCACCAACCTCTTCACCGGCACCGACCAGCTCACCCCCAACGCGTGGAGCCTGAGCTACGAGGTGATGTTCTACGCGCTCACCTGCGCGGTGGTGACCTTCGCGGTTAAGCGGCGCGACCGACTGACGGGGGCACTGGCGGTGACGGCGGCGCTGGCCTTCGTGCTGGCCTTCCCGATCGCGCTTTACTTCGTCGCCGGTGTCGCGATCCGGCTGCTGCGCTGGCGCTATCCCGACGGCAGCCGCGCGATGCGCTGGGTCGAGCTGCTCGCCTTCGCCGGCATGACCGCTCTGGCGAGCCGCGCACATTACGAATATTGGTGGCGCGACTTCCGCGACCCTGTCGTGGTGCCGCTGATCCTATTAACCGCCACATATTTCTACTGCGCGGTGGCACCGGGGAGCTGGACCGAGCGGCTGCTCGGCAACCGTGTCTTCGGCTATCTCGGCACGATCAGCTACAGCCTGTACCTGGTCCACCCTTATATCTATCTCGCGCTGCGCAAGCTGTTCGTGCGGCACGGGCTGTTCACCGACGACCTGCTCCACTCGATGCTGCCCTTCGCGCTGCTGGTCGCCGGCGGGTCGCTGGTGGCGAGCCATGTCGTCCATCTCTGGCTCGAACGCTGGCCCTATGAGCGCTTCTTCCGCCAGCGCATCTACCGCGCCGACCGGATCGCGCGCGGTGACCCCGCGACCGACGCGACCATGACGGCGCAGCGCGCGTGACCGCCGTCGCGCTTCCGTTGCCGCGGACGCAGGCCGCGACCGGCGCCGAGGTGCCGCGGCCGATCATCCTCGCGGTGGCGCTGTCCTCCTACCTGTCGTGGCGGCCCTCGCTCGACATCATGTTCACGCTGAGCGACCTGCTGTTCCTGCTCGGCCTCGGCCTGCTCGCCTCGCGCCACCGCCTGCCGCTGCAACCGTTCGGCGCGCTGCAGCCGGCGTGGCTGATGTCGTTCACGGTGATGATGGCGGGGCTGCTGGTCGCCTCGCTCGGCGCGCGCGACCCGTCGCGCTGGCTGATCGTGGCGATGCAATATGCCTTCGCCTGGGTGGTGCTGCCCTTCGCGATCGCCGGACATGGCCGCGAATACGCCACCACGCTGGCGCGCGCGCTGGTGGCGGGGATGGTGGCGATGGAGGCGTTCGGCATCCTCATCTACGTCTCGTTCCAGGCCTCGTTCGAAGTCGCGCGCAAGGTGCTGGGGCTCGACTTCCTCTCGGGCAATCGCCGGCTCGGCGTGTTCGCCACCGATGCCAATTGGAACGGCGCAGCGATTGCGATGACCCTGCCATTCGTCCTGTTCTTGTGGCGCGCCGGGCGGCTGCGCACCGCGGCAATGCTGGTCGCCTTCGCGGTGCTGCTGGTGTCCTTGCTGCTGACCGCCTCCTTCACCGCTTTCTCCAGCGCGGCGATCGGTCTGGCGATCTTCGGCGTGATCGCAGGCATCCGGCTGCCGCGCTGGGTGGTCGGCGGGCTGTTCGCCGCCGCCCTTGTGGTGAGCCAGACCGGGCTGATGCTGCCCGAGACCTTCAACAAGCGAGTCGCCGGCGCGATCGAGAACGGCGACATCAGCGAGGCCGGGACCTTCACCGGCCGCGTCGCGCTGATCGACGACGCCTGGTCGATGATCGAGCAGCACCCGTTCAGCGGCGTCGGCGTCGATCAGCATCGCGTGATCAGCAAGCTGAAGGCGCCGGTGCACAACATGTACCTGCTGGTATGGGTCGAGGGGGGGCTGGTCGCACTGCTCGGCTGGCTCGGCATGCTGGTGGTGCTGGTGATGGTGGCGCTGTCGACGCTGCGGCGCGAGCGCGACGTCGCCGGGCTGGTGCTGGCGGTGCTGGTGACCTTCCTGATCTTCTCGGCCGCCAGCCCGCACATGTACGCGCGTCTCTGGTCGGTGCCGGTGATCCTGTCGCTGGCGATGGCGCACGGGGGTGCGGTGCGGCGGACGCCGCGAGCGGTGGCCGCGCTGGTCTCGCGCCGCGCCGAGGCGTGAGATGACGCGGATGCGAGCCCTGCTGGTCGCCGCGCTGCTGCTGCTCGGCGCGCTGCTGCTCCCCGCGATCGAGGGCGGGGTCGCGGTGCCCGCGGCGGCGGAGGAAAGCTTCCCGGTCGACTGCGACACCAGTGATGCGCCGCACGCGCTGCCTGCCTTCCCCGGCGCGCAGGGTTTCGGCCGGTACGCGCGCGGCGGGCGCGGCGGGCGCGTGATCGCGGTGACGACGCTCGCCGACGCGGGGCCGGGCTCGCTGCGGGACTGCGCCGAGGCCAGCGGCGCGCGCACCTGCGTCTTCCGGGTCGGCGGCACGATCGTGCTGCGCGACTGGATCAAGGTGACGCAGCCGTTCCTCACCATCGCCGGCCAGACCTCGCCGGGCGGCATCGCGCTGCGCAACGGCGCCTCGGGCAATGCGCCGATGCTGGTGCGCACGCACGACGTGGTGCTGCGCCACTTCCGCCTGCGCCCGGGCGCCTCGCCGCGCGCATCCGACAACGTCGACACGATCCAGATCAGCGGCGGCGCGCACGACGTGATCCTGGATCACCTCTCGACCTCCTGGCCCACCGACGAGGGGATCAACATCGTCGGCGCCGGGCATGAGACCGGTCGCTGCGGCCAGACGCGCAACGTGACGGTGCAATGGTCGATCCTCGCCGAGGGGCTCAACCAAGCCAACCGCGGCCCGCACAGCCGCGGTACCTATTTCGGCTATGGCGCGCACGCGGTGACGTTTCACCACAATCTCATCGCCAGCAACGTCCGCCGCAACCCGCTGGTCAACCTGCGCGGGCAGTTCGACATGATCGACAACGTGATCTTCAACTCGGTGCGCTACAACGCCGAGCTGTACACGCGCTTCGGCGACCTCGACGTCAACGCCATCGGCAACAGCGCGATCATGGGCCCCTCGTCCGAGGCGACCACGCAGCTCTATTTGCTCAACTACTTCCGCGACTATCCGGCGCGCTTCCGCATCCACCTGCGCGGCAACCTCGACGTCCACCGTCCAGAGGACCTCGGCGACGAGCGGCTGGTGCTCGAGCCCGGCGACTGGCGCTATGTGTCGACGGCGCCGATCGGCACGCTCTCGATGGCGGCGGGCGAGATCGACGACGCCGGCACCGCTTACCGGCGCGTCGTGGCCGCGGTGGGAGCGACGCGGCCGCGCCGCGACGCGGCCGACGCGCGCGTCGTCGCCGGTCTGATCGCGTGCCGCGGCGCGGTGCTGGACGATCCGGCGCAGGTCGGTGGCTGGCCTGCGCTCACCGGCGGCGCCGCGCCGGCCGATCGCGACGGCGACGGCATCGCGGACGAGTGGGAGCTCGCGCACGGCCTGTCACCGACCAACCCGAACGATCGCAACATGCTCGGGGGCGACGGCTATACCAAGCTGGAGGCCTATCTGTCGGAGTTGGCTGGCGATCGCGCGACCATGACGGTGCAGCCGTCGCTGGTGCCGCGCCCGGCCTGCGGTCGCGCGATCGCCGACCCGGGGCCGCTGCCGTCGATCGCCCTCAGCGCGAATCCCGCGCAGGTCGGGATGGGCGGCGCGGTGACGCTGCGGTGGAGCGGCGAGAACATCCGCTCGTGCAAGCTCGACGGTGCGGCGGCGGGCGAGACGGGTGCGCGCGTCGTTCGGGTGAAGGCGACACGCGCCTATGAAATCGACTGTATCGGCCGCTACGGCGGTGATGCGATCGACTCGGCGCTGGTCACCGTGCGCTGAGGCGGACTACTCCTTCGGAGCCATCCCGCGCCCCGATACCCCACTTACCGCGATACCGCTTCGGACCTAATCTCCCGTCGCCGGTCACGCTGGGGGCGGACGGCGCTTTTCGGGGGAGGGGCGTATGGCAAACGGCGCATTCACGAGCGCGGGTAGCGAGTTCCGCGTCAACTCGACGTGGGCAGGGGTGCAGACCGACTTGTCCTTTGCCGCACTGGCGGACGGGGGCTTCGTCGCGATCTGGACTGACCTGAGCGGCAGCGGGGGCGATTCGTCGGGCACCAGCGTCAAGGCGCAGCGCTTCGACTCGGCCGGCGTCGCAGTCGGCGCCGAGTTCCTGATCAACAGCGCCACCGGCAACAACCAGGACCGGGCCAGCGTCACCGCACTGAAGACCGGCGGCTTCGTGGTGACGTGGAGCGATGCCAGCGGCCTCGGCGGGGATGCCGATCGTGGCTCGGTCAAGGCGCAGATCTACGACGCTGCGGGTCTGCGAGTCGGCGGCGAGTTCCTCGCCAACACCACCACCGTGGCGGGACAGTCGGACTCGACCATCACCGCACTCGCGGGCGGCAATTTCATTGTCAGCTGGGTCGATGCCAGCGCGACCGCGCCCGACGCCAAGGGCAGCGGCGTGCGCGCGCAGATGTTCTCCGTCACCGGCACCAAGATCGGCGGCGAGTTCCTGGTCAATAGCACCATCACCGGCAGCCAGGTCGCACCGGCGCTCGCCGGGCTGGCTTCGGGCGGCTTCGTCTCGACCTGGATCGACTATAGCGGGCTCGGCGGGGACTCGAGCGGCACGTCGATCAAGGCGCAACTCTTTACCAGCGCCGGCGCCAAGCTGGGCGGCGAGCTGCTCGTCAACAGCACGACGCTGGGCGCGCAGGACCAGCCGGTGATCACCGCGCTCGCCGGCGGCGGCTTCGCGATCGTGTGGCGCGACAACAGCGGACTCGGCGACACCAGCGCCTCGGGGCTGCGCGGCCAGATCTTCGATGCCACCGGCGCTCGGACGGCCAGCGAGTTCCGCGTCAACACCACCACCTTCAACGCGCAGGACCAGCCGAGCATCGCCGCCACTGCCGATGGGGGCTTCGCGGTGAGCTGGCGCGACAACAGCAACATCGCCGCTGACGCCAGCGGCTTCGGCATCAAGACCCAGCTGTTCGACGCGCTCGGGCAGAAACTGGGCGGCGAGTTCCAGGCGAACGAGGTGGTGAGCGGCAATCAGGAGATGCCCGCGGTGACGGTGCTCGCCTCGGGAGCGCTGCTGGTCGGCTGGACCGACTACAGCACCGCCTCAGGCGACGTCGACGGCGGCCTTAAGGCGCGGCTGTTCGCGCCGACGACGCCGGCGATCACCGACATCGAGGTGTCGCGCAACGCGCTCTCCGAGACCGAGGTGGAGAACAGCATCGTCGCGGTCTTCTCGGGCGTGGGCGCGCTCAACGCGAGCTACAGCTATCGCCTGGTGGACGATTCCACCGGCGGCGCCTTCGCGATCGAAGGCAACAAGCTGATCGTCGAGGACAGCCTTGCGCTCGACTACGAGACCAACCCGGTCGTGTCGATCACAGTGCGCGCGACCGACACGTTCGGCGACACGTTCGACAGAACCTTCACCTTCGGGCTGACCGACGCGGTCAACGAATATCGCTATTCCGGCGCGCCCGAGGTGCTGGCCAACACCAACATCGCCGCGAGCCAGCTCGCCCCCGCGGTGGCGACCCTGGCCGACGGCCGCTCGGTGATCGTCTGGACCGACGGCAGCGGCGTCGGCGGCGACTCGAGCTCGTTCGGGATCAAGGCGCAGCTCATCGCCGCGGACGGCAGCAAGATCGGCGGCGAGTTCCGCGTCAATGCGCAGACGCTGAATGCGCAGGACGCCCCGGCGGTGGCCGCGCTCGCCTCGGGCGGCTTCGCGGTGACCTGGAGCGATGCCAACGCCGGCAGCGACGGCTCGGCCAGCTCGGTCAAGGCGCAGCTGTTCGACGCGAGCGGCGCGGCGGTCGGTGGCGAGCTGCTCGTCAACACTGCCACGATCAACGCGCAGAAGGCGCCGGTGATCGCCGCGCTGGCCAACGGCGGCTTCGTCGTGTCCTGGACGGACGCGAGCCTGCAGGGCGGCGACGCCAGCGCCACCAGCGTCAAGGCGCAGGTGTACGATGCCGCGGGCAATCATGTCGGCGGCGAGCTGCTCGTCAACACCGCCACCAACGGCGCGCAGGACTCGTCGGCGGTCACCGGACTTCAAGGCGGCGGCTTCGTCGTGACGTGGCGCGACGGTAGTTTGCAGGGCGGCGACGCCAGCAAGGACGCGGTGAAGGCGCAGCTGTTCGGCAGCGATGGCAGCAAGATCGGCGGCGAGTTCCTGGTCAACACCGAGACCGCGGGCTCACAGCAGGCCCCCGTGGTGGCGGCGCTGTCGACCGGTGGCTTCGCGATCGCCTGGGCGGACAACAGCTCGCGCGGGGGCGACGCCGATTATTTCGGGATCCGTTTCCAGTTGTACGACGCCGCCGGTGGTCGAATCGGCGGCGAGACGCTGGCCAACACGACAACGCTCGCGGGTCAGCTCGCGCCGACCATCACCGCGCTCGCCGGCGGCAATTTCGCGATCGGCTGGGCGGATTACAGCGGCGTCGGCGCCGAGGGCGGCACCGCCGGGATCAAAGCGCAGGTGTTCGCCGGCGACGGCACCGCGGTGGGCGGCGAGTTCCTGGTCAATCATCAGACGCTCGGCAGCCAGGTCGATCCGGCGATCACCGGCACCGGCGACGGCGGATTCCTGGTGAGCTGGACCGATTACGGCGGTCAGGGCGGCGACGACCAGGCGACCGGCGTCAAGTACCGGCTGTTCGACCCGCTCGCCTCGCAGGGCACGCCGCCGGTGCTGATCGCGCGCGCCGACACGGTCGCGGCCACCGAGGACCAGACCACGGTTATCGCCGCCGCCGCGCTTCTGGCGAACGACACCGACTCCAACGGCGCGCCCTTCGCGCTGACGGGGGTGGCGGCGCTGTCGGGCGGCACCGCCGCGATCAACGCCGACGGCAATGTCGTCTTCACGCCGCTGGCCAACTTCGCCGGCACCGCGCTGCTGACCTACACGATCGCCGACAGTGCGGGTGAGTCCGCGATCGGGCGGGTCAACGTCCAGGTCGCCAACGTCAACGACGCGCCGGTGGCAGCGGCGGACCAGCTCTCGATCGACGAGGGCGCGACGAGCATCGCCGCGGCCGCGCTGCTCGCCAACGACCGTGACATCGATCCGGGCGACACGCTGCGCCTCACCGCGGTCGCGGGCACCACCGCCGCCGGGCTGGCGCTGACGCTCGCGGGCACGACGATCCAGGTGGCGACTCCCTCGAGCTACCAGGCGCTGCGTGCGGGCGAGACGGTAGTGGATCACTTCGACTATACCGTCGCCGATCGCGCGGGGGCGACCTCCACCGCCTCGGTCACGCTCACCTTCGTCGGCGCCAACGACGCGCCCTCGGCGCTGACGCTGGATCGCGCCCGCGTCGACGAGAATGCCGCGGCGGGCACGATCGTCGGCACGCTCAGCGGCTATGACGTCGATCACGACGAGACGCTGCGTTACCGTCTGGTCGACGACGCCGGCGGCCGGTTCGCGGTCGACGCGACGACCGGCGCGGTGACGGTCGCGAACGGCGCGCTGCTCGACTATGAGACCGCCACCTCGCACCTGATCCAGGCGCGAGTCACCGACGGGGCCGGCGCGACCTTCGACGCCAGCTTTACGATCTCGCTCAACAATCTGCCCGAGCCGAAGAGCTATACCGGCAGCAACAGCGCCAATACCTTCATCGCGCCCACCAACGACCTGTGGACCATGCACGGGCTCGGCGGGAACGACGTGCTGACCGGCAATGCCAGCTCCGACGTGCTGTATGGCGACGCCAACAACGACATATTGGACGGCGCGGGCGGGGCCGACCTGCTGTACGGCGGGATCGGATCCGACACCTTCTACGTCGATGACGTGGGCGATCGGGTGATCGAATATTACGGCGAGGGAACCGATCTGGTCTACACCAGCGTCGACTTCACGCTGGAGACCAATGTCGAGCAGCTCACCATGCTGGGCAGCGCCAACCTGAGCGCCACCGGCAACGACTTCGCCAACACGATGACCGGCAATGCGGGCGACAACGTCATGCGCGGCGGGCTCGGCGGCGACCTGCTGATCGGCATGGAGGGGAACGACACGCTCTACGGCGAGGCCGGCGGCGATTATCTCCAGGGCGGGGCGGGGGCGGACACGCTCGTCGGGGGCGCGGGCAGCGACGAACTGATCGGTGGCGCGGGCGCGGACCGCTTCGTGTTCGACTATCTCGGGGCGGCGAGCGAGCGCGACACGGTCAAGGACTTCGTGACGGGCGAGGACAGGCTGGTGCTCGCGGGCGCGGTCTTCACCGCTTTCGCCGGGCGCTCCGGCGCGATCACGGCGTCCGAGCTGGCGATCGGCGCCGCGGCGACCACCGCCGACCAGCATCTCGTCTACAACCAGGCCACCGGCGCGCTCTATTATGACGCGGACGGCGCCGGCGGCGCGGCGATGGTGCAGATCGCGCTCCTGTCGACCAAGCCTGTGCTGGGAGCGACCGATTTCCACATCATCTGACCCGCGCTCGATCGTCTTCGTGCTCGCCGGACTCGGTGCCGGCGGTGCCGAGCGCGTCGTCAGCCTGATCGCGGCCGCGCTGGTGCGCGGCGGCAACGAGGTGACGGTGGTGAGCTTCGACCGCCCCGCTGACCCGGTGTTCCACGCCTTTCCCGCGGGCGTCCCGCTGGTTCGGCTCGGCCTGCCGCCCGGATCGGCGCCCGGGCCGCTGCTGGTCGTGCGCCGCGCCGCCGCGCTGCGCGGGACGCTGGGCGAGCTCCGCCCCGACGTGGTCGTCTCGTTCCTCACCAAGATCAACGTGGTGGCGCTGCTCGCCTCGCTCGGCCGACGGCACCGGCTGATCGTGTCCGAGCGCAACAACCCGCGCGCGCAGCCGGCGAACCGCGGCTGGGGGATGATGCTGCGCGCGCTGCTGCCGCGCGCCGACGCGATCGTCATGCAGACACGCGCGAGCCTGAGCCTGCTCGACGCGCGTGCGCGGCGCCGCGCGCGCGTGATCGCCAACCCGATGGCAGCGCCCTTGCGCGAGCGCCGACCGGGTCAGACGATCGTCGGCGTCGGCCGGCTCGATCGCCAGAAGGGCTTCGACCTGCTGATCGACGCCTTCGCGCGTCTCGCGCCAGCGCATTCCGACTGGAAGCTGGTGATCTGGGGCGAGGGGCCCGAGCGCGCTGCGCTCGAGACGCACGTCGCCTCGCTGGGGCTTGGCCAGCGCGCCACGCTCCCCGGCAACAGTGCGGCACCGGGCGGCTGGCTCGACCAGGCGGAGGTGTTCGCTCTGTCGTCGCGCTACGAGGGCATGCCCAACGTGCTCGGCGAGGCGATGGCTGCCGGTGTCCCCGCGGCGGCCTTCGCCTGCGCCTTCGGCCCGGACGAGATGATCGCGCACGGCGAGACCGGGCTGCTTGCCCCCGCGGGTGACGTCGCCGCGCTCGCCGCCGCCCTGGAGACATTGGTGGCGGACGCCGCGCTGCGTGAGCGGATCGGCGCCGCGGCGAAGGCGGCATCGGCGCGCTACGCACCGGCCGCGATCACCGCCGAGTGGCGCGCGTTGATCGACTCGCTGCTCGGCGCGCGTGCCTCAGTAGGTGAGTCGCAACCCGAGCGTCGCGGTCCAGCGGCTGAACCGCTCGATCGGCTGGTCGGCATCGCGCCGGGTGAAGCTGCCGTTGCCCAGCACGGCTAGGTGGCGGTTGAGCAGGTAGGTGCCCTCCAGCTCGGCGAAGCGGAAGCGCTGGTCGCGGTCGATCGCGCCGCGATAGGCGATGTCGCGGATGCCCACCGCGGCGCGCGCGAGCACGTTGTGGCGCAGCTCCTGGTCGATCGCCAGGCTCAATCGGGTATCGACTCGCCCGATCGCACCCGCGCGGATAGTGGCCACGTCGCCGCGAAAGGCGTCCAGCGTGATCGCGGTGCGCACGCGCGGCTGCCAGGTGAGCTGCCCGCTCGCGGCGAGCCCGGAGAAGGCGCGGAGCGTCGGGTCGGACGGGTCGGAGCGGAAGGCGCCGATCCCGAGCTCGCCCTGCACGCGGGAGCTGACGTCGAACGAGACGCCGGCGAGCGCGCCCGCGGTCGAGGCGTCGCGGTCGATCCCGTAGCGATCGACCCGGAGCCGCGCGTCCCGCCGTACGGCATAGCCCTGCAGATACACGCTGGTGCGTCCGCTCACCGCATAGGAGCCGCGCAAAGCGACGCGGTAGACGGCGAGGTCGCGATCCGCATCGGCGACGGGGAGAAAGTTGTAATTGGTCGCGGTCGCGCTCGCGAGCATGCCGAGCCGCGCGCCGGTGAAGCGATAGTCGAGCCCGGCCTCGGCGACGTCGATGAGCGTCGGCCGGCGCCCGGCGCCGAAGTCCGCCTCCGGGTCGCTGCGCCGTTGGTAACTGCGGTCGAACGAGGCACGCGCGCGGATCGACTGGCGCGGCGCGACGTCGCCGCGCCAGTCGGCCAGGCCACGGAAGGTGGTGACGTTCTCGCGGTCGTAGCGCGCATAGCGGATGAGGTTGGCGTTGGCGGCGAGCCGCAGGTCACTGCTCGTCGTCTGGCGCCGCCCCTCCAGCGCGGGCTGGAGATTGAACACGACGTCGCCGATCTCGCCGGTCCGCGTCGCGAAGATGTTGTCGTTGTAGGTCGCGCCCAGATCGACTCGCGGCGTCACCACGATCCCGCCGAGCGTCAGGGTGCGCGGCTCGTAGCCGGGGCGGGGCAGATCGGCGATGGCGGTGGAGCGCTGCGGGTCCGCGGGCGACTGCGCGCAGCACATCGCCCCGCCGGCGGTGAGCAGCACGCAGCGCAGCAGCCTCAGCGACACGGCGGCGCTCCCGCCCCGTACGATGCCGTCACAGCGTGCTCTCGGCCACGGTGACGACGTCGCCCGGCAGGATGCGCGCATCGGGCTGCGCCACACCCTTGCTGCCGCCGCGGCGCACGACCGCGCGGTCCGTGTCGGCGCGGAAGGTGTAGCCGCCCGCGATCGACACCGCGGTCATCAACGTCATGCCGGGCACATAGGCGTATTGCCCCGGCTTCTGCACCTGGCCGGTAATGAAGAAGGGGCGATAGCTCTGCACCTGCGCGCTGACGCGCGGCTGGTTGACGAGCTGGCGGCGGCTGATCTCCGCGGCGATCGCGCGCTCGGCCTCGCGCACCGTCTCGCCGCTCACCGCGATTGGCTCGAGCAGCGGCAGTGCGATCGCCCCGGAGTCACTGACGATATAGGTGTTGTTCACCGCGTCGAGCCCGAAGACGCTGACGCGCAGCTCGTCGCCCGGTCCGAGCCGGTAGTCGCTCGCCGCCACTTCGGGCAGCGGCGCCAGCCCGCGATACTCGCTCGCACATCCCGCCAGCGACAGCCCCGCCGCCGCCAGCCCCAGCCACGTCCGCATCCTTCATCCCCCCTCACGCGTCACTCGGTCGATCGTCCGCTCAGGACGCCGCCGTCACTCGATCGTCGTTGGCCCCCGCCGCGGCGCCCGTGCGCCAGCGCGACAGGTCGCGCCCGATCATCGACTCCAGCTGTAGCACATCGTCGCGGTAATAGTCGCGCAGCAGCGCGCGCAGCTCCACCGTCAGCGGCGGGTAGCGCACCGGTCGCGCCATCGTGCCGCGGAGCCGCGCCAGCAGCGGGTTGCTCCGCAGGGGATCGAGCAACGGGCGCATCGGGCGCAGCACACGACGGACGGGCAGCGGCAGCATCGCCGCCGCGCCGTCGTTACGGCGGCTCGCCACCGCGGCGGGCTCGATGTGCGGGTCCACGCCGATATGCTCGCACACGCGCGCGATCACGCCCTCGGGCTGCTCGATCACGTCCTCGTAGAGGAACACGGCGATCCGATCGCGCGCGTGATGGGCGTGGAAGCGCGCGAGATGCTGGGCGTAGAGGCCGCCGTCGAGGAAGCGCTTGCCGGCCGGGTCTCGCTTCTCGAGGTAGCGGCGCGGGTCGCCGGCGACGCGACCGTGCCGGAAGAGCATGCAATAGTCCGAATAGGCGCGCTCGACGGGATCGCGCAGCTGCACCACCATCGGCACGCCGGGCAGCACCGTCGCGATGCGCGCGGCGGCCTCGGGGTGCGCGAGATAGTCGGCCGATTTCTCACCGATCCGCCGCCCCGCCGGGGCGGGCGCGAACAGCGAGCGATAATGGTCGAGCCCGCGCTCGTAGTCGTCACTGAAGAAATGCGGCTCGGCGTCGGGAAGCCACAGCTCGGGGTGGCAGCGCAGCTGGTGCGAGATCCAGGTCGTCGCGGCCTTGACCGCGCCGATGACCAGGAAGCTGGGCAGACCCTCAACCATGCGTCCGCCCCATCGCCTCGAGCGCGATCGCGCGCAACGTCTCGCCCATGTAGCGGCATTCCTCCTGGTCGAGCGTCGGGTCGACCGGCAGCATCAGGCTGGTCTCGCCGAGCAGCTTCGCCACGGGCAACGGCGTGTCGCGGCCGAGCCCGCGCTCGACGAAGGCGCGCTCGCGATAGATCTCGGGGCAGCTGCCGGTGAGGCAGGGAACGCCGCGCGCGATCGCCTCGGCGACGATCCGCTCGCGCGTCCAGCCCGGCGCGAGCGCCTCGGGCCGGACGAAAGCGTAAAATTTGTAATAAGCATGGCCCACCTCGGCCGGCGGTTCGGCCAGTCGGACGGCGTCGAGCCTGCGGAGCGGATCGAGGATGGCCGCGGCGTTGCGCCGGCGCGTGTCGAGCCACGCCGGCAGCTTGGCCAGCTGAGCGACGCCGATCGCCGCCTGCATCTCGGTGAGGCGATAGTTGCTGCCGACCTCGTGGTGCAGCCAGCGAAAGCCCGTGTTGCCGCCCCCGCCGCCGAGGTCGCGCACGTCCTTGCCATGGTCCTTCATCGACCAGGCACGACGCCACGCCGCCTCCTCGCGCAGCAGCAGCAGCCCGCCCTCACCGCCGGTCGACATGATCTTGTCGGTGCAGAAGGAGAAGGCCGCGGCGTCGCCGAAGCCCCCGACCGCGCGGCCGTCGATCGTCGCGCCGTGTGCCTGGGCGCAGTCCTCGATCAGCAGGAGCCCGTGTGCGCGCGCCAGTTCAACGATCGGTGCCATGTCTGCCGGCCGTCCGCCGAGATGGACGACGATGATCGCCTTGGTGCGCCGCGTGAGCTGCGCCGCAATCGTCTCGGCCGAGAGCGCCTGGGTGTCCGGATCGACGTCGGCGAACACCGGGGTGGCGCCGCGCGTGACGACGCAGCTCGCCGAGGCGACGAAGCTGCGCGCGGGCACGATCACCTCGTCTCCGATGCCGACGTTCAACGCGTGCAGCGCCAGTTCCAGCGCCAGCGTGCCGTTCGCCAGCGCGATCGCGTGCGGCATCGCGCAGAGCGCGGCGAAGCCGTCCTGCAGCAGCGCGTTGTGCGCGCCGTGGTGGAGCGCGTTGACCTTGCCCGAGCGCAGCACCGCCTCGACGGCGGCGATCTCGTCGGCCTCGTAGCGGGGCCAGCGGCTCGCGATCGGGGCGGGGACGGCGTGAAGCAGCGCGGCCGATGCCGCCGCCTGATGAAGCCCGGCGCTCATGCCGCCGCCCCCTCGCGGTTGCCGTGAAGCGAGCGCACGACGGCCCCGGCATGCTCGTCCGCGGGCTTGGCGGCGACGATCCGATCGGGGTCGAGCAGCTCGAACAGCAGCGCGCGCGCCAGGTCCTGATCATGCTCGCCGACCGCCTCGGCCAGCCGCGTGAACTGCGCCTGGAGCGCGGGCAGGGGGACGGGGATCGGCTCGGCCTCGAACACGCCCTCGATCGCGGAGGGCAGCCGCTGCTCGCGCGCGTCGAACAGCTCCTCGTACAGCTTCTCGCCCGGGCGCAGCCCGACGATATGGATCGGCACGTCGCGGTCGGGCACCAGCCCGGCCAGCTTGATCATCCGCCGCGCGATGTCGAGGATGCGGATCGGCTCACCCATGTCGAGCACCACGATCCGTCCACGCTGCACGTTGCGCTCCATCGTGCGCGCGGTGCTGTGCAGCACCAGCTGCACCGCCTCGTGGACGGTCATGAAGAAGCGGGTGATCTCCGGATGCGTGACGGTCAGCGGCGCGCGGCGCGCCAGCTGGCGCTGGAACAGCGGGATCAGCGAGCCACTCGAGCCCAGCACGTTGCCGAACCGCACCGTCATGAAGCGCGGGCTGTCGGGTCGGCCCGAGCCCTGCAGGTCCATCGCCTGGACATACAATTCCCCGAGCCGCTTGGTCGCGCCCATCACGCTGACGGGATTGACGGCCTTGTCGGTCGATACCTGGACGAACGCACGCGCGCCGAAGCGCAGCGCTGCGTCGGCGACGTTGCGCGTGCCGATCACGTTGGTCATGATCCCGGCGCAGACGTTCAGCTCGACCAGCGGCACGTGCTTCAAGGCGGCGGCGTGGAAGACGTAGTCGGGCATATATTGCTCGAACACTGCCATCACGTGCTGGCGCTGGCGGATCGAGCACAGCACCGCGGTGCACGGCACCTGGGGGTAGTTCTCCCGCAGCTCCATCTCGACGAGGTAGAGGTTGTACTCGCCGCAATCGACCAGCACGATGTCGGAGGGCTTCATCGCCGCGATCTGGCGGGTGAGTTCGCGTCCGATCGTGCCGCCGGCGCCTGTGACCAGCACGCGCTTGCCCTCGATCGCGCGCGCCGCGACCGCGGCGTCGAGGTCGGTGGCGGGGCGCTCGAGCAGGTCGGCGAGGTCGATCGACTCGGCGTCGAGCGACTGGCGCACGCTGGCGTCCGGCGTGGCGCTTCGCACCGACAGGTGAAGCGCCTGTGCCGCGTTGACGAGCTGGACGCGGCGTGCGCCTGGCAGCCCACCGCTGCCGTTGCGCCCTTCCGCGATGATCACGACGCTGGGGCGCTCGTCGCGCGCGGTGAGCATATCGACCGCGTGGTCGATCGCGTCGACCATGCCGAGGATCGGCACGCCGCGCAGCCGCAGCGTGGCGTCATGGCTGTCGAGGTCGAGGATACCGACGGGCAGATAGGCGGGGCTCTCCTCCTGCTCGATCTGGCGCAGCAGCACCTCGACGTCCTCCGGCCGGCCGACGAGCAGCGCGCGCTGCTGACTCACGATCGTCGCGGCGCCGCGCGGTGCGGCCGAGGCGGCGCGGGCGCGGCGCGGCAGCTCGCTGGCGACGCGGCGCCACAGCCGCGCCGCCGTCATCGTCGCGGAGAGGACGAACCAATGGATCACCGGCACCGACAGCGGCAGCCAGGTGGCGTGCCCTGAGACCGAGAGTAGCCCGACCGACAGCAGCACCGACAGCGCGGCGGCGCCCACCAGCAGCAGCGCGTCGGGCAGCGAGGCGAGCCGCCAGACGCGGCGGTAGATGCCGGTGGCGTTGAACACCAGGAACCCCACCGCGATGAACACTGGCGCGCTCCAGACCAGGCCTTCCCACATCGAGGCGGGAACCGCGCCGCTCATTCGCAGCAGCAGCGCGATCGCGAGCGACGCGACGATCGCCACCGCGTCGAACAGCTGGTTGGCGGTGCGACGCACGCGCCGCGAGTAACGTTGGTAGTTCAAGATCCGCGGCATAAGCTCCCCCTGCCTGCCCCCAGGCGCCGGACGCGACCGCAGGAGAGTAGACCGTTGCGGCGCAGCATGGTGGGACGCATCCGGCGATGCGCGCCGTCGATTCCGGTGAGAGCCACGCTGCTCCTTCGCTCCCGGCGGCTCTCCGATCGGTCAGCGACGCTGCTCTTCCGGTCCCGCGCGCTCCCTCGAAGGGGTGATGTGCCCAATCGTCACGCCATGGTGCCGCCGGGTGCGGCTAGGATGCGCGGCGTACGGGGGAGTGTGTTGATCGTGGCGGGACGACGTAGCGGGCGGTGCGGCCGGTGAGGGTGCTGCACGTCATCACGGGATTGGATGTCGGCGGCGCGGAGACGATGCTGGCGCGGCTGCTCGAGCACGGGCGCCGCCACCCGCATCTGTGTTCCGAGGTAATGTCGCTGATCGCGCCCGGGCACGGCGGCGCGCGCATCGCGGCTACCGGTACGCCGGTGGCGGATCTTGGCATGTCCGCGGGGATGCCGTCGCCGCGCGCCTTGCTGTCGCTCGCGCGCGCGATCGCGGTGCGGCGCCCCGACGTGATCGTCGCCTGGATGCACCACGCGCAGCTCGCCGCGACGCTCGCCGCCGCGCTGGCGCGGCCGTGGCTGCGCGTGCCGGTGATCTGGAACGTGCGCCACTCGGTCGCCGATCTCGCCGAGGAGAAGCCGCTGACGCGGCTGGTCTTGCGAACGCAGGCGCTGCTGTCGCGCGGTGCGCGCGCGATCGTCTACAACTCGCACGCGGCGGCCGATCAGTACCGTCGCCTCGGCTTCCGCGCGCCGGATCAGCGCGTGATCCCCAACGGCTTCGACATCGTCACACCGGTGACGCGCGCCGCCGCCCGCGCGACGTTGCGCGACCGGCTCGGGGTCGACAGCGGCGACGGTCCGTTGATCGGCATGGTCGCGCGCGCGGCGCCGATGAAGGACGTGCCCAATCTGCTCCGCGCCGTGGCGATGGCTCGCGGGCAAGGGCTCGCCGCGCGGGTGCTGCTGGTGGGCAAGGGGATGGAGGAGCATCCCGCGCTCGCGCCGGCCGCTTTCGGACTGCCCGAGGACATCGTCATCCGTCGCGGTCACCGCGGCGACGTCGCCGACTGGCTCGGCGGACTCGACCTGCTCGCGCTCTCCTCAGCCTGGGGCGAAGGCTTCCCCAACGTAGTGGGAGAGGCGATGCTGGCGGGCGTACCATGCGTCGCCACCGACGTGGGGGACAGCGCCAAGCTGATCGGTGACACCGGCGCGGTGGTGCCGCCGCGCGATGCCGCCGCGCTGGCGGCGGCGCTGGTGCGGCTCGGCACGCTGCCCGCGACGCAGCGCGTGGCGCTTGGCGAGCGCGCGCGCGCGCGCGTCCGCGCCCGTCATGACATCCGCGACGTGGTCGACCGCTACGCCGCGCTCTACCGCGACGCCGCGCGCTCGACGCCGACCGCGCGTGACTGGGCGAGGGCACGCGCATGAGGGTCGTGGTGGTCGCGAGCCTGGCCTACTCGCTGGTCAATTTCCGCGGGCAGCTGCTCGCCGACATGGTCGCGGCCGGCCATGAGGTGATCGCCTGCGCGCCCGATGACGACCCGCAGGTGCGCGCGCGTCTCGCCGACATGGGCGTGGCGCTGCGCCGGGTGCCGATGGCCCGGGTGGGGCTCAACCCGCTCGTGGACCTCGGCACGCTGCGCGCGCTCGTCGCTCTGCTGCGCGCCGAGCGACCCGAGGTGGTGCTCGCCTACACGCAGAAGCCGATCATCTACGCCGGGCTCGCGGCGCGGCTGACGCGCACGCGCTTCTACGCGATGGTGAGTGGTCTCGGCCATGTCTACGGCGAGGACGCCTCGCCGAGGATGCGACTGCTGCGCCGCGGCGTGTCGCTGCTCTACCGCGCGGCGGTGCGCGAGGCGCGCGCGGTCTTCGTGTTCAACCGTGACGATCGCGCCGAGATGCTCCGCCACGCCATCGTCGTGCCGGACGCGCGCGTGATCCAGGTGCCGGGCTCCGGCGTCGACGTCACGCGCTTCGCGGGCACAACCCCGCCGCCCGGGCCGGTGTTCCTGATGATCGCGCGACTGCTGCGCGCCAAGGGCGTCGACGATTTCGTCGCGGCGGCACGCGCGGTGCGCGCGCGCTACCCTCAGGCGCGCTTTCGTCTGCTCGGGCCGACTGACCCCGGTCCTGACGGCGTGACCGCCGGCGAGATCGCGCGCTGGGCCGAGGAGGGCGTGATCGACTATCTCGGCGAGACGCGCGACGTCCGCCCCTTCCTGGCCGAGGCGAGCGTGTTCGTGCTGCCGAGCTGGTACCGCGAGGGGCTGCCCCGCACGATCCTCGAGGCGATGGCGAGCGGGCGAGCGGTGATTACCACCGACCGCCCCGGCTGCCGCGATCCGATCGATCAGGGCGCGAACGGGCTCGTCGTGCCGGCGCGCGATCCGGCCGCGCTGGCCGCCGCGATGGAGCGGTTCTGCGCGGATCCCGCGCTCGCGTCGCGGTTGGGCGCGGTGGCACGCCGCGTCGCCACCGAGCGCTACGCCGTGGAGCGGGTTAACCGGCTGCTGCTCGACACGATGGAGCTGTCAGCAACCCGACCGGACACGGCGGCGGCGGCGGGACCGGCATTCGCGGAAGCCGCGGCGTGACCGCGCGGCGATCGGTGGACATCGTCGTCGCGGCGGTCGGGCTGGTCTTCGTCGCGCCGCTGCTGCTGCTGCTCGCGCTGGTGCAGGCGGCCGTGGCGGGGCGGCCGATCCTGTTCGTGCAGGCGCGCTCGGGGCTGGCACAGCGACCCTTCCCGCTCCGCAAGTTTCGAACGATGAACGACCGGCGCGACGCCGCCGGCGCGCTGCTGCCCGACGACCAGCGGCTGCTGCCGACCGGGCGCTTCCTGCGCGCCACCCGCATGGACGAGCTGCCGCAGCTGTGGAACGTGCTACGCGGCGAGATGAGCCTGATCGGCCCGCGCCCGCTGCTGCCGGTGACGATCGCCGCCGCGGGCGAGCAGGGCGCGGCGCGCGCGCGCGTGCGGCCCGGGCTGACCGGCTGGGCGCAGGTCAACGGCAACACGCGGCTGAGCGAGGCGGAGAAGCTCGCGCTCGACCTGTGGTATATCGAGCATCGCGGGCTGCGGCTCGACCTGGAGATCCTATTCCGCACCCTGCTCGTCGCCGGCGGCGGCGGCGAGCGGCGCAACGCGGACGCCATACGGAGTGCCTATGCGGGCGATCCTCGTCGGCGCGGTTGAGAGCACCCATGTGGCGCTGCGCGCGCTGGCGGCGGCAAGGGACTGGACGCTCGCCGCGCTGGTCACGCTGCCGCCCGAGCTCAGCACGCGCCATTCCGACTTCGTCGACCTGGGCGACGCGGCACGCGCGCTCGGCGCCGAGGTCGTGCATGCCGCCAATTGCAACGAGCCGGCGGTGCTCGACCGGCTGCGCGCGCTGGCGCCCGACGTGATCCTCGTGATCGGCTGGTCGCAGCTGTGCGGCCCCGACTTCCGCGCCGTCGCGCCGATGGGCACGGTCGGCTACCATCCCGCGGCCCTGCCGCGGCTGCGCGGGCGCGGCGTGATCCCCTGGACGATCCTGCTCGACGAGCCGATCACCGCGGGCAGCCTGTTCGTGATCGACCAAGGCACCGACAGCGGTCCCATCCTGGCGCAGCACTTCTTCCACGTCGCGCGCGACGAGACAGCGCAGACGCTCTACGACAAGCACATGGCCGCGCTCGCCACGATGTTGCCGCCGCTGCTGACGCGGCTCGCCGCCGGCGATGCCGCGGGCGCGCCGCAGGACGAGCGCTATGCCACCTATGCCGCGCGCCGCCGTCCCGAGGACGCCGAGATCGACTGGCGCGACGACGCGGCTTCGATCGACCGGCTGATCCGCGCCTGCGGCGAACCCTATCCGGGCGCGCGCACCCGCTCGGCGGGCGGCGAGGTGACCATTCTCGCCGCCGAGCCGCGGCCGGGCCGCGGCCACGACGCCGCGTTCGCGGGGCAGGTGGTGGCGCGCGACGAGGTCACCTTCACGGTGCGCTGCGGCGACGGCGAACTGCTGCGCGTGACACGCTGGCAGCGCGACCGGCCCGGCCCGCCGCCGCTCCACGTGCGGCTGGGATAACGAGCGTGAGCGAAGGGGGAATGATGCTGGACCGGATCGAGCGCGCGCTGGTGCTCGCGCCTCATCCCGACGACGAGGTGCTCGGCTGCGGCGGCACGATCGCGCGGCTGACCGCGCGGGGGCGTCACGTCGAGGTGGCGGTGGTCACGCGCGGCACCGCGCCGCGCTTCGCCGCCGAGCAGGTAGCGGCGGTGCGGCGCGAGGCGGCGGCCGCGCACGCGCTGCTCGGTGTGGCGACGACGCATTATCTCGATCTGCCCGCGGTCGAGCTCGACCGGGTGGCGCAGGCCGACATCAACGCCGCGGTCCGCGCCGCGCTGGTCGCGTCCCGCGCAGACACGTTGTTCGTCCCATTCGTCGGCGACCTGCACCGCGATCATCAGCTGATCTTCGACGCGGCGATGGTGGCGGCACGGCCGCGCGGCAGCGATTATCCGGCGCGCGTCCTCGCCTATGAGACGGTGTCGGAGACCAACTGGGCCGCGCCCTATCTGGCGCCGTCGTTCCAGCCCAACGTCTTCGTCGACGTCGCCGACACGCTGGAGGCCAAGCTCGACGCCTTCCGCTGCTTCGAGTCGCAGTGCCACGCCTTCCCCGACGAGCGGTCGATCGAGACGCTGCGCGCGCTGGCGATGGTGCGCGGCTCGTGTGTCGGGCGCCACGCCGCCGAGGCGTTCGTGCTCGTCCGCGAGGTCGGGTGATGGCCGATCTCCGCCTCTTGCTAGGCTCGGCTGGGCGCCGGGTCGCGCTGCTGCGCTGCTTCCGCGAGTCGGCCGCGGCGCTGGGCGCGACGCTCGAAGTCCATGCCACCGACCTCGCGCCCGAGTGGAGCGCCGCCTGTGCCTCGGCCGACGCCGCGCATGCCGTGCCCGCGGCGACGACCGAGGCCTATGTCGAGGCGACGCTGGCGATCTGCGCGCGCGAGCGGATCCACCTACTGGTGCCGACGATCGACACCGAGCTTCACGCGCTGGCGCGCGCGCGTGACCGCTTCGAAGCGGTCGGCACGCACGTCGCGGTGGCCGACGCCGAGCTGGTCGCGATGGCGCGCGACAAGCTCGAGACCGCGCGCTTCCTCGATCGCGCCGGCGTGCCCACCCCGACCACCGCGGCGGCAGAGACGGTCGACGCCGGCTGGCGCTGGCCCGCGATCGCCAAGCCGCGCGGGGGCAGCTCCAGCCGCGGCCTGGCGCGGCTCGGCTCTCTCGCCGAGCTGGCGGCGCTGCCGCGACCGGAACCCTATATCGTCCAGCACCTGCTTGAGGGGCAGGAATATACCGTCAACCTCTTCTTCGACGCCGCCGGCACGCTGCGCTGCGCGGTGCCGCACCGCCGCGTCACGGTGCGTGCGGGCGAGGTCGAGAAGGGCGTGACCGAGCGGCACGAGGCGCTGCTCGAGGTGGCGCGACGGCTTGGCGAGGCGGTGCGCGGACGGGTGCGCGGCGCGTGGTGCTTCCAGGCCTTCGTCGATGCAGACGGCGCCCCCTCAGTATTCGAGATCAACGCGCGGTTCGGCGGCGGCTACCCGCTGGCGCATCGCGCGGGCGCGACCTTTGCGCGCTGGTTGCTCGAGGAGCGGCTCGGTCAAGCGACGAGCGCGGCGGCCGCGTGGGACGCCGGGGTGACCATGCTGCGCTACGACGATGCCGTCTTCCTCTGAGTCGCCCCCACTCGAGCGGGTCGTGGTGTTCGACCTCGACGATACGCTCTACCTCGAGCGCGACTATGTCGTCAGCGGGCTCACCGCGGCGGGTGACTGGGCGCGTGCGCGGCTCGGGCTCGACCGGCTCGGCCCCATGATGCGCGAGCGTTTCGAAACGGGAGCGCGGCAACGGATCTTCGACGACTCGCTCGCGGCGCTCGGTCAGCCCGCCACGCCCGCGCTGGTGGCGCGCCTGCTCGCGGTGTATCGCCAGCACCGCCCGCGGATTGCGCTGGCGCCCGACGCGGCGCGCTACCTTGATCGGCGCAGCGCGGGCACCGCGGTGGCCATTGTGACCGACGGTTTCATTGACGCGCAGCGCCGCAAGCTGCGCGCGCTCGACCTGTTCCGCCGCGGCGTGCGCCAGGCGGTCTGTACCGATCGCTGGGGGCGCGAGGCCTGGAAGCCGAGCCGGCGCGCCTTCAACCATCTCGAGGCAGCCTTTGGCCTGGATAGCGGCCGCTTTACCTATGTCGCCGACAATCCGTCGAAAGACTTCGTCGCGCCGCGCCAGCTGGGGTGGCAAACGGTGCGAATCGTGCGTGCCGGCGGTCTCCACGCCGAAGTGCGAGCGGCCTCCGCTGCGGACGAGGCGGATCGGGTCATCGAGAGCCTCGACTCGCTCGATTGAGCGGCTGCCCCGATCGGACCGCGATCGTGCCAGAGAGGTATATCACGAAGAGATGTTGCCGCTGCTCCGCTGGGGCAGCACGGTTGTGACGGGCGCGTGATTTCGCGCGCCGTGGTCCGGAGTGAATGAATGTCGCCGTTCCCCCCCGCGCTGGACGGCGAGACCCGGACCAAGCTGCTGCGGCGTGCGCGCCGTTACGCGCTGCTCGCCGAGCAGGCGCAGGATCCCGAACTGATGCGTGCCTATCGTGACGAGGCCGCCGACTGCCTGCGTCGCGCCGAGCCGCCGCGCGCGCGATGACGTCCGGTTAACCGGAGAGACCCGGGTCGCGGTGTGGCGGCGACACCCTCGCCCTCGTCGTCGCTACGCCATCGACCGGCAAGATGGAGGTGCACGATGACAGATCGGGCGCGTGCATCGCGTCGGCTCAGGGACCAGCATGCTGCTCGACCCAGCAGCCTTCACAGAGACCTTCTTCGCCGATGGGCAGCGTGCCGCAGTCGGCGCAATAGCCGGCGGCGACCCGCGCGGCCGCGACTGCCTCCCGCTTGCGCACACAGGCCAATGGCAGGGCGGCGAGCGTCCGCAGCAGCCCTGCAGTCGGGAGGGTCTTTGGCTCAGGCCCTTTCCCGACGTTGTTACGACCATGCGATAGCGGCGCGCCGACGACGCCCCGGATGAGACCCATGACCACGATGATTCTTCCCCCTCTGGCTCAGGTACCAGAAAGGAAAATCAATAAGGATAAGCTATCTAAACCGAGATGGCCCAACTTTGTACAGGCGCTCGGCGAGAAGGGGTGCGGCGCTGCCGCGTCTGATCCATGCCGGCGGGAGAGCGCCACGGATGCTTCCGAAGAGCCCAGGGCCGCAGGGAAGCCTTAGCATCAGCGAGCGGGCGGGTGGCAGCACGGCCCCACCGAATTTGACCTCACCGGTACAACAGGTCCGGTCAAGCGCCGCTCGATCGCGCCGGACACAGTCCACATGGTGGACGATCCGAAATGGTGACCCCTACGGGACTCGAACCCGTGTTTTCGCCGTGAGAGGGCGACGTCCTAGACCGCTAGACGAAGGGGCCGTACGCGGTGTGGAGGCGCGCTGTTAGGAGGCGGTGAACGCGTCGTCAAGCGACTTTCGCGGCGGCGCACCCAAGGTCGCGTGCTTTTCTCGCGCGGTCCTGGGTGCGACATCGATCAGGCCGCCTTGCGACGCTCCGCCATCTCCGCGTTGAGCATCTCCGCGAGGAGGAAGGCCAGCTCAAGGCTCTGCCCGGCATTGAGCCGCGGGTCGCAGTGGGTGTGATAGCGGTCGGCCAGGCTCTGCTCGGTCACGTCGATCGCGCCGCCGGTGCACTCGGTGACGTTCTGCCCCGTCATCTCGGCATGAATGCCGCCCGCGTGCGTGCCCTCGGCGCGGTGGACCGCGAAGAAGCCGCGCACCTCCGCGAGGATGCGGTCGAACGGCCGGGTCTTGTAGCCGCTCGCCGCCTTGACGGTGTTGCCGTGCATCGGATCGCAGCTCCACACCACCGAATGGCCCTCGCGCGTCACCGCGCGCACCAGCCGCGGCAGATGCGCCTCGATCTTGTCATAGCCGTACCGCGTGATCAGCGTCATCCGACCCGGCACGCGGCCTGGGTTGAGCGTGTCGAGCATGCGCAGCAGCGCGTCGGGGTCGAGCGATGGCCCGCACTTGACGCCGATCGGGTTGCCGATGCCGCGCAGGAACTCGACGTGCGCCGAGCCCTCGAAGCGCGTGCGGTCGCCGATCCAGAGGAAATGGGCCGAGGTGTCGTACCAGTCGCCGGTGAGCGAATCCTGCCGCGTCAGCGCCTGCTCGAACGGGAGCAGCAGCGCCTCGTGGCTGGTGTAGAAGGTGGTCTGCGACAGCTGCGGCACGGTGTCGGGGCTGATCCCGCAGGCTTCCATGAAGTCGAGCGCCTCGCCGATGCGGTCGGCCGTCTCGGCATATTTCTTCGCCCAGGGGCTGCGACCCATGAAGTCGTGGGTCCAACGATGCACCTGGTGGAGGTTGGCATAACCGCCCTGTGCGAAGGCGCGCAGCAGGTTGAGCGTCGCGGCCGATTGCGCGTAGGCGCGCACCATCCGCTCGGGATCGGGCAGGCGCGACTCGGGCGTGAAGGCGATGTCGTTGACGTTGTCACCGCGGTAGCTCGGCAATTCCACGCCATCGACCACCTCGGTCGGGGTCGAGCGCGGCTTGGCGAATTGGCCCGCCATCCGCCCGACCTTCACCACCGGCAGCTTCGACGCGAAGGTGAGCACCACCGCCATCTGCAGGATGACGCGGAACGTGTCGCGGATGTTGTTGGCGTGGAACTCGGCGAAACTCTCGGCACAGTCGCCGCCTTGGAGCAGGAAGGCCTTGCCCTCCGCCACCTTGGCGAGATCGGCGGTGAGGTTGCGCGCCTCACCCGCGAAGACGAGCGGCGGGAAGGTGGCGAGCCGATGCGTCGCGGCGGCGAGCGCGCCGGTGTCGGGATAGTCAGGCAGCTGGCGCGCCTCGGCCTTGGTCCAGCTGTCGGGGGCCCATGACATGGCCATCGGTAATCTTCCTTCCGTTTCGCCGCGCGCCTTGAACGAAACGTGCGCGACTCGCAACGTTCATCGGTATCGATCCGGCCTCATAGGATACCAGGATAGGCGCCCCCGTCGATCAAGAGGCTCTGCCCCGTGATATAGCCCGCCTTGGCGGAGCAGAGGAAGGCGCAGGCGGCGCCGAACTCCGCGGGATCGCCGTAGCGGTGTGCGGGGATCCGCTCGGCCCCGCGGCGCGCCGCCTCGGCGACGTCGACGCCTTGCTTCTCCGCCGCCGCGGTGTGGACGCTCTCGAGGCGGCGCGTTGCGAACTGGCCGGGCAGGAGGAAGTTGATCGTGACATCGGCGTGCGCCACCTGCCGCGCGACGCCGGCGAGGAAGCCGGTCAGCCCGGCGCGTGCCCCGCTCGACAGGTCGAGCCCGGCGAGCGGCGCCTTCACCGAGGCGGAGGTGATGCAGACGATCCGCCCGAAGCCGCGTTCGACCATGCCGTCGACCACGCGCTGGGTGAGGCGGATCGGCGTGATCATGTTCGCCTCGACCCCGGCGCGCAGCGCGTCGCGGTCGATCACGCGGAAGTCGCGCAGCGGCGGGCCGCCATTGTTGTTGACGAGGATGTCGGGCGCGCCGCCCGCGGCGTCGACCAGCGCGGCCTGGACCTGCTCGTCGGCGACGTCACCGGCGACCGTCTCGACCGCGACGCCGTGCGCGGCACGGATCGCGGCGGCGGCGGCGGCGAGCGCGTCGGCGTCGCGCCCGTTGAGCACCAGCGCGCAGCCCGCGGCGGCGAGCGCCTCGGCGCAGGCGCGGCCGAGCCCCTGGCTTGACGCGCAGACGATGGCGCGACGTCCCTCGATCCCGAGCTTCATGAGCGATTCCTCCTAACGTGGCGGGTGAGGTGCCTTCGCCCCTCCTGCTGCGTCCCGGCGAAGGCCGGGGCCCAGTTGGGAAAGCCGTTGTGGGAGCTACCACCGTTCCCCAGCTGGGCACCGGCCTGCGCGGGGGGCACAGGAAACGGACAAAGACCTATATCGTGATCTTCCAGTCCCATCCCAGCGGATCCCCGTCCATCACCTCGACTCCCGCCGCGGCGAGTTCGTCGCGGATCGAGTCCGAGCGAGCGAAGTCCTTCCCGGCGCGCGCGGCGCGACGCTGCTCCAGGGCGGCGGCGATCTCGGTCTCGTCGATCGTCGCGCTCGCCGGGCGGACGCGCAGCGCCTCGCGCGTCAGTGTCGCCAGCCCGAGACCGAGCAGCCCGTCGACCTCGTCGAGCAGCGCCAGCCGGTCCACCGCCGAGACCCGCTTGTCAGCGAGCAGCGCGTCCACCACCGGTAGCGTGCGCGGCGTGTTGAGGTCGTCGCTCAGCGCGGCGTCGAGCTGGTCGCGATACGCCGTGGGCGCGCCCGTGGAGACGCCGGGCTCGCGCGCGCGCAGCGCCGCGACGGCGTGGACCAGCCGCTTGAGCCGGACCTGCGCCGCTGCCAAATTCTCCCAGGAGAAGTCGAGCTCGCTGCGATAATGCGCCTGGAGGCACATCAGCCGATAGGCGAGCGGGTGGAAGCCGCGCTCGACCAGCCGGTCGAGCGTCATGAACTCGCCGGACGACTTGCTCATCTTGCCGCCGCGGTCGACGACGAAATTGTTGTGCATCCAGATCTGCGCGCCGGTGTCGGCGCAGTCGCAATAGGCCTGGTTCTGCGCGATCTCGTTGGGATGGTGGATCTCGCGATGATCGATCCCGCCGGTGTGGATGTCGAAGGCGGCGCCAAGATAGCGCCGGCTCATCACCGAGCATTCGAGGTGCCAGCCCGGCGCGCCGCGGCCCCACGGCGAGTCCCATTCCATCTGGCGCGTCTCGCCCGCCGGGGTACGGCGCCAGATCGCGAAGTCCTGCGGGTGGCGCTTGCCCGCCACCGCCTCGATGCGCGCGTGCGCGGCATCGTCCTGCCCGCCGGCGAGCCGGCCGTAATCGGGCACCGTGCTGGTGTCGAAGTAGAGCCCGTCGTCGAGCAGGTAGCAGTGACGCTCCGCGATCGCCTCGCCCCAGGCGATCATCTCGGCGACGTGATCCGTCGCGCGCGGCAGATGGGTCGGCGGCACGATATTGAGCTCGGCAAGGTTGCGCTCGAACGCCTCGGTATAATGGCGCGCGATCGCCCAGATGTCGCGCCCGGAGGCACGCGCCGCGGCCTCCATCTTGTCGTCGCCAGCGTCCGCGTCGGAGGTGAGATGGCCGACGTCGGTAATGTTGATGACGTGGGTGAGCGGCCACCCCTTCCACCGGATGACGCGCGCGAGCGTGTCGGTGAAGACATAGGCGCGCAGGTTGCCGATGTGCGCGTAGTGATAGACCGTCGGCCCGCACGAGTAGACGCGCACGTTCGACGGGTCGATCGGGCGGAAGGTCTCCGGCTCGCGGGTCAGGCTGTTGTACAGGATCAGGGGCGCGCCGGTCATGGCGCGCCTCTTAGCTATCCTGCCTCAGCGCGCCAAGCCGATCACCGCGGTGGCGGCATAGCCGGCGGTCGGCGTGCCGGTGAAGGTCGGGGTCATCTGCGTGTTCTGCGCGGTGGTGTTGTCGCCGAAGACATTGTCGCTCGATAGCGCCACGCGCGCGAAGTTGCTCGCGCTCGACGGGTAGGTGGCGGTATCGGCGTAGACGGTCGCGCAGGTCGAGGACGGCAAGGCCAGCTGTGACGTGAGCGCCGCGTAGCGGCCGCCCAGCGCGTTGGCGAGGCTGGAGAAGACCTCGAAGTGGATGTGCGGCCAGCGCCCGTCGTAGCAGCCGGGAAAGATTGTGGTGAAGGTCACCTGACCGTTGCTGTCGGTCACCTGCACGCCGCGCAGATAGCTCTCCGCCGCGGCGGTGTAGAGCGAGTAATGCCCCTCGCGATCGCAATGCCACAGGTAGATGGCGTAGCCCGCGAGCGGCGCGCAGGACTGGTTGACGTCGACGAGCGTGAGCGTGAGCGTCACCTGCACCCCCGCGGCGACGGTGCTGGTGCTGAGGAAGCTGGCGCGGATGTCGCTGCGCACGATTCCAGTGGCGGTGAGCACGTTCGAGGTCGATCCGCTCGACGAGTTCGTGCCGTCGGCGGGGTAGGGACCAGCGGTCTCGCTCGCGTTGAGGACGCAGCCTGCGGTCGTGCTGCTGCTGCTCGCCGTCGGGCTGGGGGTCGGCGTGGGCGAGGGAGTCGGCGTCGCGGTGGCCGTGGTCGCGATGTCGGTCTCGGCCTCGCCCGAGCCGCTGCCGCAGCCGGCCACGAGCGCGAGTGTGCCCGCGCCCGCGACCCATTTGAGCGCACGGCGGCGCTGCACCAATCGCTCCATGACCTGGAGGTCGTGCGCGAGGCCGAGGTCGTGATCGTGATCGTCGTAATGCATCGGGGTCCCTTTCGCTGTCGAGCCCCTGGCTGACGCTCCCTCCTCATCGTCATCCCGGACCCGGTCCGGGATCCACCGAGCCGCATGATCCGCGGCCGCAAGGCGCGTCGGGGGCTAGACTCCGGAACAAGTCCGAGGTGACGGAAGGGAGAAAGCGACAAGGGGCGTGTTGCCTGCCCCTCGTGCCGTCCGCGCCGTACGCCATGATGTCGGCGCGCTTCCGCGACGTTGCCGATTGTGTCAGCGCGCCAGCGGCAGTGTCACGGTCGCGACCGCGCCCGCCGCTTCCTCCCGGTTGGCAAGTACGGCGGTGCCGCCATGCCGCGCGGCGATCGAGCGGACGATCGCCAGCCCCAGCCCGGTGCCGCCGGTCGAGCGGTTGCGCGAGGGGTCGCCGCGCACGAACGGCTCGAACAGCCTTTCCGCCTGCGCCGGATCGATGCCGGGGCCGCGGTCGGCGACCGTGACGGTGACGCGCCCGTCCTCGATCCGCCAGGCGAGCGCCGCGGAATCGCCGTAGCGCAGCGCGTTGCCGATCAGATTGGCGAACAGGCGGCGCAGTCCGCTCGGGTCGCCGCTCACCACCGCGCGCGGCCCCGCCGCGACCGTCACCGCGGCGCCGCCGACTGCCATGTCCTCAGCCAGGCTATCGAGTAGGCTCGACAGCTCGACCAGCGTCTCTTCGCGCCGGCCGACGTCGTGGCGCGCGAAGCGGAGCACCTCGGCGATCATCGCGCGCATCTCGTCGATGTCGGCGACGGCGCGGTCGCGCGCGCCGTCGGGCAGCTGCTCCACCCAGAACGCCAGGCGCGACAGCGGCGTGCCGAGGTCGTGCGCGATCGCGGCCAGCATGGCGGTGCGCGACTCGGCGTGGCTGGCGAGCCGCGCGTGCATGGTCGAGACCGCGTGCGCCAGTTCGCGCACCTCGCGCCCGCCCTCCGGCAGCGGCGGCAGCGGCGCGCCGGTGCCGGCGCGGTCGGCCGCGGCGGCGAGCCGGGCGAGCGGGCGCGAGATCGCGCGCGACAGCATCCACGCCGGGATCGACAGGGCCACGATCGCGACCAGCATGGCGATCAGCGTGTTGAGGTGCCAGCGCGTGAACAGCGGCAGCGCCGGGCTTCGTACCACACGCCAGCCCTGCGGCAGGTGCCAGGCGATGGTGAAGGAGCCGAACAACTCGCGCCCGCCGCCGCGTGGGCTCAGCTCGGTGAAAGCGAGCACGTCGCCCGGTGCGACGTGGAGCAGCACGGCGATGCGCGCCTGGGTCAACGCGTCGGGCTTCTCGCGCCAGCGTGGGGTCGGCGCGGCGGCAGCCGTGAGCGTCTCCAGCGGCTCGATCCGCCATGCACGAAAGCGACCGCCGGGCGGGCGGAAGCGGAGGAACTCGGGCGGCAGCGGCGGCGGCGGCAGGCCGCGCAGCGCCGCGGTGATCGCCTCGAGCGGGCGCGGCGGCACGCGCGGCGGCGGCCCGCTGAAGGTGACGAAGAACAGGATCGCGGTGGCGGCGACCACCGAGGCGATCACCAGCGCGAAGATCGGCTGGGCGATCGAATGGGCTCGCCGGACCGGGCGCGTCATCGCCGGCGCCTCAGCGCCGCTCGACGTCGCTGGTGAACATATAGCCCTCGTTGCGCACGGTGCGGATCAGCTCGTCGCCCCCTGGCGCGTCGTCGCGGGTGAGCTTGCGCCGCAGGCGGCTGACCTGGACGTCGATCGCGCGGTCGAAATGCTCGGCGTTGAGCCCGCGCGACAGGTCGAGCAGCTGGTCGCGGGTGAGCACGCGGCGCGGGTGCTCGGCAAAGGCGAGCAGCAGGCGGAACTCGCCGTCCGAGAGGTTGATGACGACCTGGTCGGGGTCGAACAGCTGGCGCCCGACCGGATCGAGCCGCCATCCCGCGAAGCGAAGATAGGGCCGCCCCGAGCTCGGCGCCGCGCTGGCCGCGGCCTGATTGCGCCGCAGGACCGAGCGGATCCGCGCCAGCAGCTCGCGCGGGTTGGCGGGCTTGGCGACATAATCGTCGGCGCCCATCTCGAGCCCGACGATACGATCCACCTCCTCGCTGATCACCGACATGATGATCACTGCCGGGCTGGTCGAGCGGTCGAGCGCGCGCAGGATCGAGAGACCGTCCTCACCGGGCATCATCACGTCGAGTACGATCAGCGCGTAGCTCTCCTGCTCGAGCCGCGCGCGCATCTCGACGCCGTCCGCTGCGACGTCGACGACATAGCCGTGGCCGGCGAGGAAGGCGGCGGTGAGCTCGCGGATGCCGGGATCGTCGTCGACGATGAGGATGCGGGTGGCGAGGTCCACGGCGGGGTCCGGGGCGAGAGCGAGCGAGGCGTCGGGCATGGCGACCCGACTGGTGACCACGCGTATCGCGCGGATGACGCCGCTGCAACAAAGCGCGTTCACCCGCTCCCTGTGTCGCGCGTGCAACACTTGCGCGGCGAACCGCGTTGCTCTTGGAGAGCGGGCGAGGAGTAAGGTTTGACCAGGATCGCGGTTGTCCAGACCACCAGCGGGATCGACCCCGCGCGCAACGCGGCGGCGCTGGCCGCGGCGATCGAGGAGGCGGGCGCGAAGGGCGCGGAGATGGTGTTCACGCCCGAGATGTCAGGCGTGCTCGACCGCGATCGCGCGCGTGCGGCGCAGTCGATCGTGCGCGAGGGTGAGGACCAGGTGCTGGTCGCGGTGCGCGAGGCAGCGACGCGCGCGGGGGTGTGGGTGCAACTCGGCTCACTCGCGCTGCGCCGCCACGACGCCCGCTACGCCAACCGCAGCTTCGTCATCGATTCGCAGGGCAACATCCGCGCCCGTTACGACAAGATGCACCTCTTCGACGTCGATCTGCCCAGCGGTGAGAGCTGGCGCGAATCAGCGACCTATGCGGCCGGCGACCGGCCGGTACTGGCGGCGACGCCGCTGGGACGGATGGGCCTGTCGATCTGCTACGACATGCGCTTCCCCGACCTGTACCGCGCCCTGTCGGACAATGGCGCCGCGATCTTGTCGGTGCCCGCCTCGTTCACGCGGCCGACCGGCGAAGCACACTGGCATGTGCTGCTGCGCGCGCGCGCGATCGAGGCGGCGTGCTATGTCGTCGCCGCGGCGCAGAGCGGGATTCACGAGGACGGGCGCGCCACCTTCGGCCACTCGCTGGTGGTCGATCCCTGGGGCGAGGTGCTGCTCGACATGGGCGAGGCCGCCGGGATCGGCTATGCCGAGATCGATCCCGAGATCCAGCGCGAGGTGCGCGCGCGCGTGCCCGCGCTGCAGCATCGCCGCGTCATCCCCGCGCCGATGGTGATTGGCTGAGTAGCGGCGCTTGCGGGCGCGCACCCATGCTGCTAGAGGCGGCGTGTTCGGCGCGGACCTCGTCCGCTGCCGCTTTAGCCGTTTGATCCGGAGTTTATCGGTTTTATGCAGATCATCGTTCGCGACAACAACGTCGACCAGGCCCTCCGCGCGCTCAAGAAGAAGCTGCAGCGCGAGGGTGTGTATCGCGAGATGAAGCTGCGTCGCCACTATGAGAAGCCGTCGGAGAAGCGCGCGCGCGAGCGCGCCGCGGCGGTTCGTCGTGCGCGCAAGCTGGAGCGCAAGCGCGCCGAGCGCGACGGCGCACGGTAAGCGGCAGCCCCCGCGTTCTCGGGCGCGGGGATCAGTGATGGGCGCTCGTCGTCCGCCCGATGCTGACGTATCTGCCTGCCGTACGTGATCGCCGCCGGTGGCGGCGCAACCGGGGTGTCCTGAACCGATGTCAACCGTCACCGCCGTCCCGCTTCAGCCGGTCAAGCGCGCCTATGTGCTGTGGCTGGTCGCCGGCCTGCTGATCGCGCTCGTCGCCGGCGTCGCGCTGGCGCGCGCGGGCGATACCGGGATCATTACGACCCCCTCGGGGCTGCGCTACAAGGTGCTCAAGGCTGGCGACGCCAAGGGGCCGAGCCCGACCAACGCCGACGTGACGCTGGTGAACTACGAGGGCCGGTTGCTCGACGGCACGGTCTTCGACAAGTCGCAGCAGCCGACGCCGCTGCCGGTCTCGGGCGTGGTGCCGGGCTTCTCCGAGGGGCTCAAGCTGATGCACAAGGGCGGCAAGTATCGCCTGTGGATCAAGCCGGAGCTGGGCTATGGCGAGCGCTCCACGGGACCGATCCCGCCAAACTCGACGCTGGTCTTCGACGTCGAACTGCAGGACTTCATTCCCGAGGCGACGCTGCGTCAGCTGCAGATGCAGCAGCAGATGATGGGCGGCATGCCTGGCGGCGGCATGCCCGGCATGCCGGGCGGGGCACCCGGCGGTCGCTGAGCGCGTCGACGGTCACGAGAAGAGACGGGTAGGGGGCGGCCGAGAGGTCGCCCTTTCTCGTTCGACCTCCGGAGTGGCGCTCGGTCGGTTATGTGGTGGGGCGCTCAGCCCTTTGCCCGGTACAAGCGCGAGATCACGGCCGGCAAGGCTGCGCATCCCGCTGCGCACCGATCATCTTAACCGCCCGCATCGGCGTGATCTCTAGGCGCGCCAGTATGTACCTGATCGCGGCCGAGTCATGGCAGGACGGCGGGGAAGCATGTGGAAAGCAGGCAAAAAAATAGCGGCCCAAAGGCCGCTATCTCTTACTCCCGAGGGAGCTGGGTCAGCTCAGTTGCTGTCCGCGCTGTCGTCCTCGTCAGCGACGACGACGATGCCCGCGACAACCGCAGCGGCCGCCAGGACCGCGACGATGATGCCGCCGCCAGCGACGTCGCTCTTCTTCGCCGAGGCCGAGCCGGCGCGCGCCGACTTGGCGACCGACAGGCTCGCTGCCGGGTTGGCCGGAGCGGCAACCGCCGGAGCAACCGCCATCGTGGCGGCGGCAGCGGCGAGCATGTACTTGGCAAGACGCATGTCAAACTCCCTTTGCATTCCGCCTGTCACTTACCGAGGCGAAGACGAAAAGCAAGGGGGGAGGTGCGCGTTTATGGCGATCCTATGGTATATCCGCCACGCTGGAGATCAGGTTTGCAGTGTCCACGTGTCTGTGCCGTCGAGCCCCAGCGCGCTGAGCTTCCCGCTGGCATAGGCGCCGGTGTCGATGCCGATGCGATTGGGGCGCCGGTCGATGTCGTCGGTGATGGTGTGGCCGTGGACGATCATCTTGGGATGCGGGCGGCGGTAGTCGAGGAAACTGCCGCGGATCCAGCGCAGGTCGGCGGGCACCTGCTCCTCGATCGGGACCTCGGGCCGGATCCCGGCGTGGACGAAGGCGTAATCGCCGGAGATCACGAGATCCTCGAAGGAGTCGAGGAAGTCGCGATGCGCCGCCGGCACCAGGTCGGGCAGCCGCTCCATCAATTCGTCATAGTCGAGCGCGTCGTAATCCTCCCGCGACAGGCCGTAGCTCATCAGCGTCTCGCGGCCGCCGACGCGGCAGAACAGTCGCAACGCCTCGCGATCACCGCCCAGCGCGAGCAGGAACACTTCCTCGTGGTTGCCCTTGAGGAAACGCGTGGCCGGGCGCTCCCGCGCGAGCTCGAGCAGCCGTGCTACCACCCCGGCGGAATCAGGTCCGCGGTCGACCAGATCGCCGAGGAAGATCAGCGACGTCTCGGCCGGACCCTGGGCGGCGTCATCGGCGTCGATCAGCGCCAGCAGCCGTTCCAGCTCGTCGCGGCAGCCGTGAACGTCGCCGATGGCATACAGCCGCTCTCCGGACGCAGCGGAGAAACTCGCGGCCGGGGCCGGGCGGGGGGAACGAAGAAATTTGGACAGCATGGTCGCGGGCAGCCGGCACGGGATGCGGAAGCGCGTCGCCATAAGCGCGGCGCCGGCACGGAGCAACCGCGCTTGAGCGTCCCATAGGGCCCGGATTTGGTGCAGCGCAACACGAATCGGCTCGCGGCGTCGTTACACGCGCGCTAACGGTTTGCCGCGAACCAAGGCGGCCGGTAAACAGCCGGCGCCATCAGGAGGACCGAATGACCATCAAGCCCGTGCGTAAGGCCATCTTCCCCGTCGCCGGACTGGGGACGCGCTTCCTCCCCGCGACCAAGGCGATGCCGAAGGAGATGCTGACGGTCGTCGACAAGCCGCTGATCCAATATGCCGTCGAGGAAGCGCTCGAGGCCGGCATCGAGCAGCTGATCTTCGTCACCGGGCGCGGCAAGGGCGCGCTGGAGGACCATTTCGACGTCTCGTTTGAGCTCGAGACGACGATGCGCGCCCGCGGCAAGAGCCTCGCGGTGATCGAGACGATCCGCCAGCAGCCGGGTTCGCCGGTTTATGTTCGCCAGCAGGAGCCGCTCGGGCTCGGCCACGCGGTGTGGTGCGCGCGCGAGATCGTCGGCGACGAGCCGTTCGCGGTGCTGCTCCCGGACGAGCTGATGGTGGGCTCGCCCAACTTCCTCAAGCAGATGGTCGACGCCTATCAGCAGGTCGGCGGCAACGTCATCGGCGCGCTCGAGGTCGCCCCGGAGGAGACCAACAAATACGGCATCATCTCGCCGGGCCAGCGCGACGGCGCGCTGACCGAGGTGAGCGCGCTGGTCGAGAAGCCGGCCGCGGGCTCGGCCCCGTCCAACCTGATGATCCCGGGCCGCTACATCCTCCAGCCCGAGGTCATGCAGATCCTCGACGCCAAGGAGACGGGCGCCGGCGGCGAGATTCAGCTGACCGACGCCATGGCCAAGCTGATCGGCCGCCAGCCGTTCCACGGCTTCACCTTCAACGGCGAGCGCTTCGACTGCGGCGACAAGACCGGCTTCATCATGGCGAACCTCGCGCTGGCGCTCGCCCGCGACGACATCGGCCCGGCGGTGCGCGCCTTCGCGCAGCAGCGTTTGGGGTAACTAATGCTTCGGCGGTGAAGCGCGGTACAGCGGCGGGCTCATGTTCGCTGCACCGCGCTTCACCGTCACGGACGTCGCTCGCTCAGCCGGCGCCCGCTCCACAGGAGGGGCAGCCCGGGTCCTTGGGCAGTGACAAGGTGCGGAAGCGCAGGGCGAGCAGGTCGATCAGCACCAGCTTGCCGGCGCTGTCGTCGCCGAACGGCGCCAGCTGGCGGATCACCTCGAGCGCGGCGAGGCTGCCCACGACCCCGGTCACCGGTCCCAGCACGCCTTCCTCGGCGCAGGTGAGACCGTCGCGCTGCGGCGCACCGCCGACGAAGCAGCGATAGCAGGGCCGGTCGGGCTCCCAGCCGCGGAACACGCCGATCTGTCCCTCGAACCGGCCGACCGCGGCGGAGATCAAGGGAACGCGCAGCGCCAGCGCCGCGTCGGCGACGGCGAGCCGCGTGTCGAAATTGTCGCTTCCGTCGATCACCGCGTCGGCACCGTCGAGCAGCGTCGCGGCGTTGGCGATGTCGATGCGCGACACCAGCGGCCGCACGGCCACGTGCGGGTTGAGCCGCGCCACCGCCGCCGCGGCCGCCTCGGCTTTGGCCTGGCCCAGATCGGCGGTGGTGTAGAGCGTCTGGCGCTGGAGGTTGCTGGCGTCGACGCGGTCGTCGTCGATCACGTCGAGTCCCCCCACGCCCGCGGCGCCGAGATAGTGGAGCACCGGCGAGCCGATCCCGCCGGCGCCGATGACGACCACGCGCGCGCGCCGCAGCCGCAGCTGCCCGGCGCCGCCGACCTCGGGCAACACGATATGGCGCGCGTAGCGCGCGAGTTCGTCGGCGCTGAGCATCACGGCCACTCGAAGGTGATCGAACTGCGGTACCAACCGGCGGCGGGCACCTCGGCGACGTTGCCGCGCATCGCGCGCAGCGTCAGCCCGGAGGCATATTGCTCCACCGTCGGGCAGTCGATCGCGCGCGGCACGATTCGGCGAACCTCGCCCTCGGCACCCAGGAAGACGACGAGATCGACCGTGATCCGCCTGGTGTCAGGCGTCGCGCAGCGCCCCGCGCGCACCTCGTCGCGGACAAAAGCGGTGACCTGCTCGCCCGGCTCCCAGCGGCGCAGCAGCGGCACCTGCTGGAGCGCGCTCCAGTCGGTCGGCGGCGCGAGCGGAGAGCCCTGGAGCAGCAGCGCGAGCGCGACGATCACCGGTCGGTCATTTCACAGTGCGGCGGAGCCACGATCGTGAGGCCGCTCGGCCGGACGAGGTCGCGAGCGCGGCGCTGGCACGAGTCGCCATCGATCATCGACAAGTCCGTCCGGTCTCCCTTCACTTGCTCGCGGGCGACCGCGTGGCGGCGCTACCGTAACCGGTCGAGCCGAATCCGCCAAGGCCACGGCCCGTCTCGGACGAGAAGGCTTCCACCACGCGCAGCGCTGGCCGGAGGATCGGCACGAAGACGAGCTGAGCGACCCGGTCGCCCGGCTCGATCACCAGCGGGGCGGAGCCCGGCGGGGTGCGCAGCCACGCGCTGATGTAGATCTGGTCGGCGTAATCGGCGTCGATCAACCCCACCGATTGGCCGAGGATCAGGCCCTTCTTATGGCCCAGACCGGATCGGGCGAGCAGCACCGCCGCCATATAGGGGTCGTTCATCAGCAGCGCGATGCCCGAGGGGATCAGCACCGCGGGCGCCTGCGGCTGGAGCGTCAGCGGCGTGTCGATGCAGGCGTGCAGGTCGATCCCCGCCGCCATCTCCGTCTGGTAGCGCGGCAGTCCCCATTCGTGCAGCCGCTCGTCGATGACGCGCAGCTCGACCGCGCGCGTCGCATCCCGTTCCGTCATCGGCCCTGTCATCCTTCGTCCGTCGCACCGGGCCTTAGCGCGTCGGCCGCGGTGCTGCCACCACGGCCGAGTCGTTGACGGGTCAGAAGCGGACGTGGCCGCCGACGATGAAGCGGCGCCCATAATCGAACACGTCGAGCAGCTGGTTGCTGAAGCGGCCGTGCGTGCTCTGCTGGTTGTTGTTCAGGTTCTCCGCCGCGGCGAAGACGCTGAAGGTCTTGCTGATGTCATAGCTGGTCGAGAGATCGAGCTGGAGGCTCGAGTTGACGAACGTCGGCTCGGCGCCGAACTGGCTGGTATTCTGGTTCTGCCCGAATTGCAGCAGATACTCGTCGCGCCAGTTGAGCGCGGCGCGGAACTGGAAGCCGTTCTTGTCATAGAAGCCGACGAAATTGGCGGAGTTCGCCAGGCCGGTCACCGCGAAGCCGGTCTGCGAGATGTCGGTCTGATCGTACGGCTTGTTGGTGTCGACCAGCGTGGCGTTGGCCTGGAAGCCGAAGCCGGTGTCGCCGAACACCTGCTGCCATGCCAGCTCGACGCCGCGCACGGTTGCGTCAGGGCCGTTGACCTGCTGCGAGACCGCGAAGTTGGCGGCGTTGCCGGTGGTCGGGTCGACCACGCCGTTGATCGCCTGGCGCGTCACGCCCTGCACGATGAAGTTGCTGACGTTCTTCAGGAAGAAGTCGACCGAAAGATAGGAGTTGCGCTTGTAATACCATTCCGCGGCGACGTCGAAATTGTCCGCGAGATAGGGTTGCAGCGCGGGGTTGCCGCCGCTGGCGGTGAGCGCGCCGACGCGCTGCCCGATGCCGACCGCGAGCACCGGGTTGAGCGTGGAGAGCCCCGGTCGGGTGAGCGTGCGCGACGCGTCGAAGCGCAGCTGGAGCTCGGGCGTGACCTCGAGCCGCATGTCGACGGTGGGGAGCAGGTACGAATAGTTGCTTTTCGCGCTGATCGGCGAGACCTCGCCGAACGCCACGCTCAGCAGCGTCGGATCGGCGGCGCTGGTCGAGATCGAGACGGGGAGGCGCCCCTGGCCAGTCGAGGTCAGGTGCGTGTTCTCGTTACGCACGCCGGCCGCGAAGTGGAACGGCATGCCGGCGATGTCCGCGGTGTAGGCGACGTTGAGGTAGAGCGACCAGGTCTTCTCATTGATGTTCTGGAGGCTGTTGGGATCGACCAGCTGATCGAAGCTGCCGGTGAAGCCGCTCAGTCCGGTGGTGCTAGCCGCTGCATAGTTGAAGCCGGGGATGTTCTGCATCTGCGGGTTGCCGAGGCCGCTGAGGAACTGCTGATAGGCGGCCGGGCTGAACACGATCAGCGACGGCGGGAGCGAGCCCTTGAAGCCCGGGATGAAGTTGCGCCCGAGCGAGACGCTGCCCTGGTAGAGCGAGGCCGGCAGCGGCGCGATCCCGCTGCCCTGGCCCGATGGCGTGCCGTACCCCGAATAGGCCTGCCAGAAATTGTTGGTGAAGGTGCTCTTGTTCGACAGGCGGAACTGATCGTCGACGTACTGACCGCCGGCGCGGATGGTCAGGTCGTCCTGCTTCCACGTCGCGGTGAAGCGCGCCTGCTTGAGCTCGTCGGTGTTCTGCTGGGTCTGGTTGACCGTGACATGCGAGCCGATCAGCGTCGGATCGGCGAACGCCGCGGCATTGCCGTTCGGCCCGACAACCGTGAGCGACGGGAAGCTGTTGGTGCTCTTGCCGTTGATCTGGAGTCCGGTGTTGTTGGCGAGATTGCCGCCGTAGCCGATGTCGCCGTTCTGGCTGCCGATCGTGTCGTCGTCGGGGTTGAGCCAGCTCTTTGCGTAGGAAAGGTCACCCTCCAGCGTGAAATTCTCGCTGACGTCCCATTTGACGTTGCCGCCGATCTGGTTGGTGCGCAGGACCTGCGTATTGAGCGCGGCGGTGAAGTCGGTCGGCGACCCCGCTTGGGTAAAGTCGATCGCGGTGCCGTTGTCGTCGAGCTCGACGTTGCGCAGCGCGCCCTGGTTGAACCAGACACCCAGCGCCGAGGAGCGCGTGACGATCTCCTGGCGCGAGAAATTGTCGTCGAGCGTGACCATCACGTCCTCGGACGGATGCCATTGCAGCGCCAGGCGGGCGTCGACGCGCTCGTCCTTGGTGTTCTGCTGGTCGATGACATATTGCTGCGGGAACCAGCCCACCACGGTCTGGCGCTGCGCCGCGTCGGCGCCCGCGTTGCTCGTCGGCGCGCAGCTCGCGGCGGTGCTGCCCTGCAGCTGGCACGGCGCGTAGAAGCCGCCGGCCCAACCCGAGACCGAGACGCGGTTGGTCTTGGTGTCGCGCCGCGTGTAGATCACGTCGGCCAGCACGCCCAGCGTGTCACCGGCGAAGGTGTTGCTGACGAGCACGCCCGCGGTCGGGACGATCTTGCCCGAACGGTCCTGGAGCGATCCCGCCGCGCTCGCCGCGACGCGCAGGCCGGGGTGGTCGAACGGCTTGGGAAACTGGATGTCGACGGTGGCGCCGATCGAGCTCGACGCCAGCGTGACGTCGGGCGTCTTCAGCACGCTGAGCTGGCCGATGAAGTCCGAGCCGACGGTCGAGAAGTCGATCTGGCGGTTGCCGGTGCCGGTCGAGATGCGGCGGCCGTCGTACAGCGTAGTGTTGAAGTCGCCGCCGAAGCCGCGGACGGTGATGCCGGTCGCCTCGCCGCGCGTGCCCGAGCGCTGGATCGACACGCCGGGCAGGCGCTGGAGCGACGCCGCGACGTTGGTGTCGGGAAATTTGCCGATGTCCTCGGCCGAGATCGCGTCGACCACGCCGGTGGCGGTGCGCTTGATGTCGAGGTTGCGCTGGAGCGAGCCGCGCAGGCCGGTGACGATGATGTCGCGGGTCGTGTCGCCGTCCAGCCCAGCCTGGTCGCCGGCGGTGTTGGCACCGTTGGTGTCGGGCGCGGTGGCCTCGTCCTGCGGGCGGCCTGCCTCGCTGGCGCTGGTGGTGTTGGCGGTGGAGGGGACCGCCGGCTGCACGCCCGCGGAGGGCTGCGCCTGGCTGTTCTGCACGCTGCCGGAGTCGGCCTGCTGCGCCATCGCGGGCGCCGGCGCGATCAGCGCGGCGGTGAGCGCGGCACCGCTGCACGCGGCGATCAGGGTGCGACGGGTGGTGGCGCGTCCGCCGCGACCGACAGGACGTACGCTCTCAGGCTCTCTCATGGCCCCTCTCCTCCTCTGTACCGGCGGCACCGGCGTGATCGATCATCGCGTGCGCCCGACTCGACTGGCCCGGCTGTCACTTCGATGTAGCGCTAACATATCCGCCCAATCTGATCTGGCAAGTGATCATATAGGATCAGTTTAGCGCTAACGACTTGACGCTGGTCGTGCGCCCGCTGATCCTTCGCGCGAGCCGAGGCGAGCGCCCGGCGAGGAGGAGGGGGCATGGCGGTGTGGGAGCTGTTGGCGAGCGAGCGACATGCCGCGCTCGCGATGCGCCGAGCCAGCGCCGCGGGACGTCATTTCGTCCAGGTCGTGCCGAGCGAGTTCGCCAAGGTGGCGACGCGCTGCCCGATCGTGCTCACCAAACATCCCGAGACCGGCCGTTTCTACGCCGGCGCGCTGCTCGGCCTGGTGCCGGGCGAGAACCTCGTCACGGACGCCGGCGGCGCGATGGACGGCATCATGCCGCTCGATCTCGAACGTGAGGGGTTCTTCACCGTCGAGCAGGACATCGCGATCGACCTCGACCATGCCCGCTTCGCCGCGGAGGAGGGAGAGCTGGCGCTGTTCGACGCGGAGAGGGCGCCCTCCGCGCATCTTCGCCGCGTCCAGCGCGCGCTCGGGCTGCTCCATACCGGGTTGGCCGAGAGCGAGGCGCTGATGGCGGCGTTGCTCGGCGCGCGCTTAATCGAGCCGATCGACGTCTCGCTCTCGTTCGATGATGGCGAGCGGCTGCACCTCGATGGTCTGTACACCGTCAGTCGCGACGCGCTGGCGGAGCTCGACGACGCGACGGTGCTGGTTCTGTTTCGCGCCGGCCATCTTCATCACGCTTGCACGCTCGTCAACTCGCTCGCGCAGATCGCGCTGCTCGCGCACCGGCGCAACGAGCGGCTGGTGGGCGCGTGAGCGCTACCGTCGCGAATTACAGGTCCGCCGAGGTCGGCGCGCCGGACCGCTTCGGTGAGCTTGTCGCGGCGTGCGAGCCGTTCGTGGTGCGCGGGCTGTGCGCCGACTGGCCGGTCAGACGGGCGGCGGGCCGGTCGCCCGCGGCGCTGCTCGACTATGTGGTCGCGCTGGACGCGGGAAAGTCGGCGGAGGCCTTCGTTGGCGCGCCTGCGATCGGCGGTCGCTATTACTACGAGGACGCACTCGACGGCTTCAACTTCGCGCGCGAGACGATCGGCGTGGGTGCGGCGCTGCGGCGCATGATCGACACCGCGGGCGTCGACGGCGCGGCGACGCTCTATCTCGGATCGCTCCCCACCGCCGCTTACCTGCCAGGGTTCGCGGAAGACAATGCCATGCCGCTGCTCCCGGCTGCCGCGCGCCCCCGCATCTGGCTCGGCCACGCCTCAACCGTGGCGTGCCACCACGACAATTCGGACAATCTCGCCTGCGTCGTCGCGGGGCGGCGCCGGTTCACGCTGTTCCCGCCCGACGCGATCGGTGACCTCTACGTCGGCCCGATCGATCACAATATGGCGGGGCAGCCGGTTGGGCTCGCCGTCGGCGCGGCGCCGGGCGACCCGCGCTACCCGCGCTTCGCCGCCACGCGGACGCGCGCGGCCACGGTCGAGCTCGAACCCGGCGACGCGCTCTACCTTCCCAAGCTGTGGTGGCACCAGGTCGAGGCGCTCAGCCCGGTCAACGTGCTGGTGAACTATTGGTGGGACGCGGTCGGGGCCGGCCCCGACGCGCCCTACACCGCGATGTTGCTCGCGGTCGCGGCTATCGCCGAGCGGCCCGAGCGCGAGCGCGCGGCATGGCGCGCCTTCTTCGACCATTATGTGTTCCGCCCCGACGGCCACCCGCTCGCGCATCTGCCCGAGGCGCAGCACGGGCTGCTCGCGCGCGGGCAGGGCGGGCGGATCCGCGCCATGGTGATGCGGCTGTTGCGCGGCTGAGCGGGGGAGGGCGATCATGACTCAGCGGGACGGGGTGACGCGGCGGGACGCGCTCGGCGCAGCAGCGGGAACGGCGGCGCTCGCGGCGCTGCCCGCGCGCGGCGAGGAAGGAGGGGCCGACCGGCAGCGACTCTGGTACCGGCAGCCCGCGACGGTGTGGACCGAGGCACTGCCAGTGGGCAACGGCCGGCTCGGGGCGATGGTGTTCGGCGGCACCGCGCGCGAGCGACTCCAGCTTAACGAGAGCAGCCTGTGGGGCGGGGGGCCGTATGATCCGGTGAATCCGGCGGCGGGTGCGGCGCTGCCCGAGGTGCGCCGGCTGATCGCCGCGGGGCGCTATGCCGAGGCGCAGGCGCTCGCCAACGCCAAGGTGATGGCGCAGCCGCTCAGCCAGATGTCGTATCAGCCGATCGGCGACCTGATCCTGGAGCTGCCGGGCCTCGGCGCGACGAGCGACTATCACCGCGAGCTCGATCTCGACGCGGCGCTGGCCACCACCACTTTCACCGCCGGCGGGGTGCGATACCGCCGACGCGTGCTGGCCTCACCGGTCGATCAGGTGATCGCGATCGAGCTCAGCGCCGATCGCGCCGGCGCGATCGACCTCGACGTCGCGCTCACCACGCCACAGCGCGGCGCGGTGACCGCCGCCGGTGACACGCTCGCGCTCGACGCGCGTGCGCCCGACGAGCATGGCGTGGCGGGCGCCACGCGGCTGGCGGCGCGCTTAGGGGTATCGGCGCATGGTGGCTCCGTGAGCGCGGGCGACGCGCGTCTGATGGTGCGCGGCGCCGCCGCGGTGATCATCCTGGTCGCGCTGGCGACGAGTTACCGCCGCTTCGACGATGTCGGCGGCGACGCCGGTGCGATCGCCGCGGCGCAGCTCGCGCGCGCGGCGACGAAACCGTTCGCGCGTATCGCTGACGACGCCGCGCGCGATCACCGCCTACTGTTTCGTCGCGTCACGCTCGACCTCGGCCGCACCGCCGCGGCCGACCGACCGACCGACGAGCGCGTGCGCGCCAGCCAGCAGGGCGACGACCCCGAACTGGCGCAGCTCTACTTCGACTATGGCCGCTATCTGCTGATCTGCTCGTCGCGCCCCGGCGGCCAGCCCGCCAATCTGCAGGGCTTGTGGAACGAGAGCGTCAAGCCGCCGTGGGGCTCGAAGTACACGATCAACATTAACACTGAGATGAACTATTGGCCGGCGGAGGCGACCGCGCTGGCCGAGTGCACCGCGCCGCTGGTGCAGATGGTGCGCGAGCTGGCGGTGACGGGCGAGCGTACCGCACGCGCGATGTACGGTGCGCGCGGCTGGGTGGCGCACCACAATACCGACGGCTGGCGCGCCACCGCCCCGATCGACGGCGCGCAATATGGCCTGTGGCCGACCGGCGGCGCGTGGCTCTGCACGCATCTGTGGGACCGCTACGACTACGGCCGCGACCTCGACTATCTGCGCTCGGTCTACCCGCTGATGCAGGGCGCGGCGCTGTTCTTCCTCGACACGCTCCAGGTCGACGCGGCGAGCGGGCGGCTGGTGACCAGCCCGTCGCTCTCGCCGGAGAACGTCCACCCGCGCGGCGCCGCGATCTGCGCCGGGCCGGCCATGGACCAGCAGATCCTGCGCGACCTGTTCGACCAGACCGCGCGCGCCGCGGCGCTGCTCGGCAAGGACGCCGCCTTCGCGGGCGAGCTCGCCACGGCGCGCACTCGGCTCGCGCCGGACAAGATCGGCGCGCAGGGCCAATTGCAGGAGTGGCAGGAAGACTGGGACGCCGCCGCGCCCGAGCCGCACCACCGTCACGTCTCGCACCTGTACGGCCTGTTCCCGAGTACCCAGATCGACGTCGAGCGCACCCCCTCGCTCGCCGCGGCGGCGCGGCGCTCGCTCGAAATGCGCGGCGACGAGTCGACCGGCTGGGCGACCGCGTGGCGCGCCAATTTGTGGGCGCGGCTGCGCGACGGCGAGCATGCGCACCGCATCCTCGCCTATCTGCTCGGCCCCGAGCGGACCTATCCCAACCTGTTCGACTCGCACCCGCCGTTCCAGATCGACGGCAATTTCGGCGGCGCGCGCGCGATCGCCGAGATGCTGATGCAGAGCCGCGGCGACGAGATCCTGCTGCTGCCAGCGCTGCCGCGCGCCTGGCCGAGCGGGACGGTGCGCGGGCTGCGCGCGCGCGGCGCACGGCAGGTCGATCTGACCTGGCGCGCGGGGGCGGTCGAGCGTGTCGCGGTCACCTCGGAGGCGGCGGGGTCGGTGACGGTGCGAGTCGGGGCGGGCCACGTCACCGCACGACTGGGCGCGGGCGAGGTGCTGCGGCTGCGCGGTCCGGAGTTGCGACGCGGATAGGGCGGTGCGGCGCGGCCAGGAGGCACCACTTTCCTTCGGGGGAGTGGCCGGGGAGCGCCTCTGCGAGCGGAGCGCCGCCGGTGCGGCCTCACTCCAAACCCTCCCTTTAAGGGGAGGAGCTCGATCGGCTCTCGTTCGACGTGTCGCCGCCGCGTACGCAATTAGCGCTTCCGCGGGAGCACTGCGCGACATGCCGTCACCAGCTCTCTCTCACGGCGCCTCGACGAACGGGCCGACCACGGTGCCGACGAAGCCGCCGGCACGCTGCGTGCTCAGGAAGGTCGTGTCGAGCCGCTCGGTCAGCGTTCGTCGCGCGCCGCCGGTCGCATAGTCGAACGCCATCGTCCCGCCGTCGGCGCGGATCGTCAGCGTCACCGCACCGGCGGCGTCGACCGGCGCGGAGGCGATCAAAGTGTCGCTGTCGGCCAAGTCACGCGTGTACAGCGCCACCACCGTCTTGCCGCCGAGGCGCGTAACCGCGAACTCGAGCAACGAGCGGTCGTTCTGCACCGCCGCCAGCCCCGCGCGCGCGCCGTCGCGCTCGGGGGTGAAGCGCAGCACCGTCGATACCGTGGCGACATGGTGCTGCTGGCGCCGGCCGAGGAAGGCGGGCGTCCCGCTCAGGTCGCCGAATCGGGCGGCGGCGCTCAGCTCGAGCGCACCCCCGGCGACCCGGTAGAAAGGCAGACGCGGCGTGCGGATGCCGATCCACTGCATGCCGAGTGTGCCGCCGTCGAACTCGTCGACATAGCCGAAGTCGCCGCTGGTCGGCAGCGCGGGAGCGGGGCCGGCGGGAAGCCGGGGCCGCGCCGCGGTGAAGGGGATCGCGCGGCCGCGCTCCAGGATGTGCGGCCAGCCGGCACGCCACGTCACCGGCAGCAGGAAGGTCTCGCGGCCGATGTTGTAATGACCGTCGGCGTAGGGGCGCGTCGCCAGGAAGGTCGCCCACCAGTCGCCGTTCTGCGTCTGCACCAGCTTGGCGTGTCCCGCCGAGGTGACCGGATGCGCGCGGTCGGCGGGCAGGTCGCGCTGGGTCAGGATCGGATTGCCGGCATAGGGTATGAACGGTCCGCGCAGCGCGTTCGAGCGGAACACCACCTGCGAGTGGTTGTCGCCGGTGCCGCCCTCCGCCGCGGTGATATAATAGAGGCCGTCCTTCTTCAGCAGGTGCGGCCCTTCGATCCACACCGGCTTGGTGGCGAGGTCGACCCCGCCGTTGACGAGCTGCGTGCTCTCCCCGACCATCTTGCCGGCGCGCCAGTCATACTCCTGCACCCACAGCGCGCGGTGGCCGTCGTAGCGTGGCGGCTCGTTCGGTGCGCGATTGTTGATGATGTAGGCGCGATCGCCCTCCCAGAAGATCGACGGGTCGATGCCCTCGAACGGCAGCCAGATCGGCTTGGACCAGGGGCCGGCGGGATCGCGCGCGGTGATGATGAAGTTGCCGCCGCAGGCAACGCAGGTGTTGGCGATGTAGAAGACGCCGGCATGGTAGGAGATGTCCGGCGCGAACACCGCCTCCGAGACGCGCCGACCGGTGAAGTCGAGCTGGTCCGGCCGGTCGATCGCGTTGCCGATCTGAGTCCAGTCCACCAGGTTCTTCGAGTGGAACACGGGCAATCCGGGAAAGTGCGCGAACGACGAGTTGACGAGGTAGTAATCGTCCCCGACGCGCGTGACCGACGGGTCTGGATAGTAGCCGCTGACGATGGGGTTACGGTACTGGCCGGCGGACAGCGGCGCGTGCTCCTGCGAGCGTCCCTGGTAGGTGAACCGCTCGAAGCGGGCGACCTGCGCCGAGGCGGTGACACCGGTGATCGCCAGCAGCGCGGCGGCAGCTGTGCCCAGCCGCCCAATGACTCGCCGCATCTCGCCTCTCCCTTTTTGTTCAAGTGCATCGTACGAGTTACCGCTACCATAACAAGGAGCGCGTCCTCCTCCGGCAGCGGATGAAGAAGCGGGGCGCCGTATGCGTCGCCGGCCAATCTCGCGACCGCTTGCACCCCTTCCGGAATGCTGTAGAACATATCAGATAGGATTCGTCGAGCCGTGTAGAGCATCGCGAACCGGGAGAGGAGAGGGGCGATGAGACTAGCTCGTGCCACCATGATCGCGTGCCTCATCGCCGCCGCGCCGGCGCGCGCGCAGACGACACCGCCAGCACCTTCCGCGGCGATCGCCGAGGATTTCAAACCGTCATCGCTCAACCAGCCCGGCCAGGCCTATCCGCAGGTCAACTCGCAAGGCTACGTCCGCTTCCGCGTCACCGCGCCCGACGCGAAGGCGGTGCGAGTCAGTCTCGGCCTCGGCGGGCGCGGCGGCACCGTCCTGACGAAGGCGGCGGACGGCAGCTGGACGGGCACATCGGAGGGGCCGCTCGACGAGGGCTTCCATTACTACCACCTCACCGTCGACGGCGGCACCTTCAACGATCCCGGCACGCTCAACTTCTATGGCTCGACCCGCTGGGAGAGCGGGATCGAGATCCCGGCGCGCGACGCCGACTTCTACGCGGTGAAGGACGTGCCGCACGGCCGCGTCGAGCAGATCCTGTTCGCCTCGCCGAGCACGCGCACGCATCGCCGCGCCTTCGTCTACACGCCGCCCGGCTATGACGCCGCGGATGGCAAGCGCTATCCGGTGCTGTATCTCCAGCACGGCTGGGGCGAGGACGAGACCGCCTGGTCCAACCAGGGCCACGCCAACCTCATCATGGACAATCTGATCGCCGCGGGCAAAGCGCGACCGTTCCTGATCGTCATGACCTATGGCATGACCAACGATGTCCGGCCGGGCAGCCCGGGCGGACTCGCCAGCTTCGACATCACGCCGTTCCGCAGCGTGCTGATCGACGAGCTGATCCCCTATGTCGACCGTCACTATCGCACGCAGGCCGATGCGCCGCATCGCGCGATGGCGGGACTGTCGATGGGCGGGTTCGAGACCAAGCTGATCGCGCCCAAGAACCTCGACACGTTCGGCGCGATCGGGTTGCTGAGCGGCGGGACCATCGCGCCCGAGGACGTCGCCGCGGCGCCGGGCTACAAGGACAAGGTGCGGCTCACCTTCGTCAGCTACGGCAGCCGCGAGCTCGAGGACGGGCGCACCCGCGGCGGGCCGGGACGGCCGAGCACCGACCCGCGCGCCAACGCCGAGGCGCTGAAGCGGGCAGGGCTCAACAGCGTCTTCTACGTGTCGCCCGATACCGGACACGAATTCCTGTCCTGGCGCCGCAGCCTGTACCAGATGGCGCCATTGCTGTTCCGCGATCGGTAGTGGCAGACCCGATCTTACCTGTTGATTCTTGAGCCCTAATCTGTTCGCGGCGAAGGGTCGCCGGCGCTGAGCAACCGAATAGCCGCTGACAGTTTTTATTCACGAGAGAGTGTTGACACGAAAGGAAGCATGATTACGCTTCGATGGTAACGTTACCGTCCAAGGCTAGTGGCCGACTCGATCCGCCGATCGAAGAGGTATGTTCGCCAACGACGGGAGAGCGTGTGAGAGGAGGAGGGTGACGCACCATCGCCGCAGCGATGTGAGAAGTTTCTGGTACGAAGCGCGGGCGAGCGCCGGACCGGGGTCATCGATGATCGCTGGAACGATGACTTGTCACAAGCGCCGACTTTCATCACGGCGAAGCGAAGGAGTGCGGCTCATGGCGGAGCCGGCTGCCGCACATTGCTGCCGATCACAGATCAACGATACAAACTCTTGGAGGAGGGGACGATGATGAGAGCCACCATTAGCGCACGCCGCGCCGGTATGCGGGGCGGCGTGGCCTTCGCCGCGCTGGTCACCGCGATCGCGCTGCCGGCGGCCGCCTGGGCGCAGTCGGCACCCGCCGGGCAGGAAGCGGGCGCCGCGATGACGCCGCCCGAGGTGCCCCCGCAGCTCGACACCACCGCCGGCTCCACCGCGCGATCCGAGCAGGACGGCGCGGGCGCGCGCGATGCCGCCGCGCAGGACATCATCGTCACCGGATCGCGCATCACCACGGGCGGCTTCACCGCGCCGACGCCGACGACGGTGATCGATTCCGGTGCGATCGCGGCCAACGCGCAGCCCAACGTCTTCACCACCATCGCGCAGCTGCCGTCGCTACAGGGCTCGAGCGGCACCAGCGTCAACACCTTCAGCACCTCGAGCGGCGCGCAGGGGCTGAGCTCCTTCTCGCTGCGCGGCGTGGGCGCGATCCGCACGCTGACGCTGATCGACGGCCAGCGCGTCGTCGGCGCCAACGTCACCGGCGTGCCCGACGTCAGCCAGTTCCCACAGCTCCTGATCAAGCGAGTCGACGTGGTCAACGGCGGCGCCTCCGCGTCCTACGGTTCGGACGCGGTCGGCGGCGTGGTCAACTTCATCACCGACACACGCTTCAAGGGCGTGAAGGGCAACGTCCAAGGCGGCATCACCGACTATGGCGACAACGAGCAGGTGCTCGTCCAACTCGCCGCGGGCACCAGCCTGCTCGATGATCGGCTCCACATCGTCGGCAGCACCGAATATGCGCGCGACGAGGGTGTCGGCGGCGGCGAGTTCGGCATCGGGCTGGCCGGCGGGCGCGACTGGTTCAAGCAGACGACGCTGGTCAACCGCAACGTCACCAACGATGGCTCGCCGCAGTACGTGTTGCGCGACTATGCCCAGTCGATCACCTTCGCCAAATACGGCCTGATCACCGCTGGGCCGCTGCAGGGCATCGCCTTCGACCAGTCGGGCAGCCCGTTCCAGTTCCAGTACGGCTCGAACGGCGTGCCGTCGCGGACATCGTCGGGAGCAGTAATCGGCTGTTTCGCCGGTTTCTGCCAGGGCGGTGATCTGTCGGGCAACGTCGACGCGGGGCGCTCGCTGCTGTCGGGGCTGGAGCGCATCAACAGCTACGGTCGGATCGGCTTCGACTTCGCGCCCGACAACGAGATCTACGTCACCTCGAACATCGCGCAGGTGAAGACCAACAACCAGCCGGTGGGCGGACAGAACCGCCCGGCGCTGACGATCCAGTGCGCCAATCCCTATGTTCCCGCGCAGGTCAAGGCGGCCTGCGCCACCGCGGGGATCACGAGCTTCCAGTTCGGCACCAGCAACGCCGCGCTCGGCAACACCCAGGTCCATACCGATCGGCGCCAGTACCGCTTCGTGGTCGGCGCCAAGGGGCGCCAGCCGGTGTTCGGATCGGACTGGAGCTACGACATCTACGTCGAGCACGGCACCAACCGTACCAAGATCGACGTCGACAACATCCTGCTCACCAACCGCTACAACAACGCGATCAACGCCACGACGCTCGACGGCGCGATCGTCTGCGCCAACCCGGTTGCGCGCGCCGCGGGCTGTCAGCCGCTCAACGTCTTCGGCGGCAACCCGTCGCAGCAGGCGCTCGACTACGTCATGCCCGCCAACGGCCCGCGCCAGCGCACGCGCCAGACGCAGGATGTCGCCAGCCTCAACTTCTCGGGGTCGCCGTTCAGTTCCTGGGCGGGGCCGGTGTCGGTCGCGTTCGGCGGCGAGTTCCGCCACGAGTTCTACAAGGTGACCGCGGATCCTTATGGCGCGGGTATCGAGAACCAGCCGTACGACTCGATCTACCCGTTCGATCCGGTCCAATTGCCCGCGGGCAACAACTGGTATGCCGGCAATTACAAGAACGGCACCGGCGCCTATAGCGTGAAGGAGGCGTTCGTCGAGGTCGACGTACCGCTGCTCAACGGCGACTCGGTAGGTCGCGCCAGCGTCAACGGCGCGGCGCGAGTCACCGACTACAGCACCTCGGGCACGGTCTGGGCGTGGAAGGTCGGCGGTACCTGGGACCTGCCGATCGACGGCTTCCGCTTGCGCGGCGTGACCTCGCGCGACGTGCGCGCCCCGAATCTGTCGGAGCTGTTTGCCGCGCCGGTGACGACGACGCAGCCGAACTTCTTCGACCCGTTCCGCAACGTCAACGTGCTCGCGATCCAGAACACGATTGGCAACCCTGCCCTGACGCCGGAGATCGCGCGCAACACCACCGCGGGCATCTCCTTCTCCGGGTCGAGCTGGGCGCCGGGCCTGAGCCTGTCGTTCGACTGGTACAAGCTCAAGATCACCGACGTCATCTCGAGCCTGGGGGCGGGCGACATCGTCGATCTGTGCTATCGCAACATCCTCCCCGAGACGTGCAGCGCCTTCAATCTCAACAACCAGGCGGGGCCGAACTTCATCAACGTTCAGGCCTTCAACCTGGCGTCGATCGACACCTCGGGCTTCGACATCGAGGCGAGCTACCGCTGGCAGCGGCCGTTGGGCCTGCCCGGGCGGCTCACCGTGCGCGCGCTGGCGACGCACATCAGCAAGTTCGTCACCGACACCGGGCTTGCCGGCCAGATCCCCAACGACACCGCGGGCGTGAACAACGGCAACACGCCCGATTGGAAGTGGCTGGCGGTGCAGACCTACGAGGGTGACGACTTCTCGCTGCTGGTGCAGGAGCGCTGGTTTAGCGACGGCACGCTCGGCAACCAATATGTCGTCTGCGCGCCCGGCACTTGCCCGGAGTCGACCAGGCAACATCCCACCATCGACCAGAACTTCATGCCCGGCGCCTTCTACATGGACGTCGGCGGGACGTACAACATCACCGAGGCAGTCACCGCCTATGCCAAGGTGGACAACCTCTTCAACCGCGATCCCGCCAAGTCGCCGTCTTTCGTCAATCCGGCGCTGTACGACGTCCTCGGGCGGACCTACCGGCTGGGCGTCCGCTTCAGCTTCTGACCTGACCGGCGGCCCGCGTGCCTCAGGCGCGCGGGTCGCCGTCCGCCGCTACTTACCTTCATCGTATAAAACCTATAGGATTGAGGCCGTTTCCCTCTCGGACCGGCGTACCTCACTTGCGGCAGATCGACACGAAGAGCTCCGTTCCCATCCCATCCCGCGCCGCGCGGCCTGCGCCCGGGCCGACGATGGTGGAACGCGCGTATGACCATCTGCTCGACATGCTGATGAGCCTCAGGATTGCGCCGGGCGAGCGGATCGCGATCGACACCGTCGCGCGTCAGCTCGGCATCTCGCAGACGCCGGTGCGCGAGGCGATGAGCCAGCTCGAGGCGGAGAAGTTGGTCTACAAGATGCCGAACGTCGGCTACCGCGCCAGCCCGCAAATGACGCGGCAAGAGGTGCGCGATCTCTACACGCTGCGCCAGCTGATCGAGCCCTACGCCGCCGCCCGTGCCGCCGAGGCGATGACCGACGCAGCGATCGCGACCTTGCGCGCGATCGATCGCGACATGTCGGGCGTGGCGGACGGGGACGCGCGCGCCTATTCGCGCTTCGCCGAGGCCGATGCCGCGCTCCATCGGCTGATCGCGACCGCCAGCGGCAACCGCCTGATCGCGGACACGATCGAGCGGCTGCACGCGCACCTCCACATCTTCCGCGCGCTCTACGCCACCAACGCGCCGCACGAGGCCGCGCGCGAGCATCGCGCCATCATCGACGCGTTGGTGGCGCACGATCCCGCCGCGGCCGAGCAGGCGGTGCGCCACCATCTCCTATGCTCGCAGCAGCGGATGGATGACGTGCTCGCGGAGGGTACGCCAAACACCTGACAACATTCGACTGGCGGTACGTCCCGACGCTTGACAGTCCCCCAGCCCCTACCTAGTCAGATCATATAGGATATGACATGGAGGGGAGTGCGATGCGGCGGTTTCGCCCAGGTCGCGCGCGGGCGATGATCCGCGTCGGTGCCGCGTTGGCGGCGCTGTGTCTCGGCGGCGGGGCCGCAGCGGAGACGGTGGTACTCGACCATGTCACGCTGTTCGACGGCACCGGCAGCGCGGCGCGCCCTGACCAGGCCCTGGTGATGACCGACGGCCGCATCACCTGGGTCGGCGCCTCCGCCGCACGGCCCAGGCTGAGCGATGCTACGGTCGAGGACCTGCGCGGCAAGTTCCTGATGCCGGGCCTGATCGACAGCCACGTCCATCTCGGCCTGGTCGACGGCGTCGATCAGAGCTTCCCCAAATATTACGACCGCGCCAACGTCGAGGCGCAGCTCAAACTGTACGCGGCCTACGGCGTCACCTCGGTCTACACGCTCGGCACCGACGGCGACCTGATCCACCAGGTTATCGCCGACCAGCGCCGCGCCGGCCGGATCGACCGGGCGCGCGCCTACACGGCGGGTCGCGGTGTGGTCTACAAGGGCAGCTACGGCGGTGTGCCGGGGCTCGAGCAGTCGGTCGCCACCCCGGCCGAGGCGACCGCGATGGTCCAGCGCGAGACCGCCAAGGGCGACGATTTCGTCAAATTGTGGATGGACGACGAGTTCGGCACCGTCGCCAAGCGCATGCCGTACGAGGTGAGCAAAGCGGTGATCGACGCCGCCCACGCCGCGGACAAGAAGGCGGCGGCGCACATCTTCTACTACGACAACGCCGCGGAGCTGACGCGCGAGGGCGTCGACGTCTTCATGCACCAGGTGCGCGACCGAGTGGCCGACCCGGCGCTGACGGCCGCGATGAAGCGGCGCGGCACGTGGCAGCTCGCCTCGACGCTCAGCCGCGAGGCGAGCTTCACCTACACGCTGCTCCCCTTCGTCGACGAGCCCTTCTTCTCGCGCGGGGTCGCGCCATCGACGATCGCCACGCTGAAGAGCCAGGAGCGCCAGCGGAAGCTCGCCGCCTCGCCGCTGTTCCCGAAATATCCGCCCGTGCTGCGCAACGCGATGGCGAGCCTCGCCGCCGAAGTGAAAGCCGGAGTGCGCTACGGCATGGGGACCGACAGCGGGCCGACCGCTCGCTTCCCCGGCTATTTCGCGCATTGGGAGCTGGAGCTGATGGTCAAGGCGGGGCTCACCCCGCTCCAGGCGCTCACCGCCGCGACCGGCACCAACGCCAGCTTCCTGCGCGAGAACGAGAGCGGCCTGTTGGAGCCGGGCAAATGGGCCGACCTGCTCGTGCTCGATCGCGACCCGACGCGCGACATCCGTAACACGCGCTCGATCAACGCGGTCTATGTCGCCGGGCGCAAGGTGCCGACGATCTGGCAGACCTGCGTTGGCCGCGCCGCCGACGCCTGCGGCACGGCCAAGCCGTGACCCCCGCGAGCGCGCTGGCGGAGCCCGTACCGGCAGTGGGCGAGGGCACGCTGCGCCCGACGCGGGTGCGCCACGCGGTGTTGTGGCTCACCGTGCTGGCCTATCTGATCACCTACATGGACCGCGTGGTGATCGCGACCGCGGCGCCGTCGATCCAGAAGGAATATGGCTTCTCGCTCGTCACGATGGGCTGGATCTTCGCCGCCTTCCAGTTCGCCTACGCGCTGTTCCAGATCCCCGGCGGCTGGCTTGGCGACCGCTTCGGGCCGCGACGCGCGCTTACCGGGGTGGTGGTGTGGTGGTCGACCTTCACCGCCGCGACCGCGCTGACCTGGTCGGCGGGCTCGATGATGGTATGCCGCTTTCTGTTCGGCCTCGGCGAGGCGGGGGCCTTCCCGATTGCAACGCGCTCGCTGTCGCGCTGGATGCTGCCCGCCGAGCGCGGCTGGGCGCAGGGGCTCACTCACGCCGGTGCGCGGCTGGGCGGCGCGGTGACCCCGGTGTTCGTGGCGCTGCTGATCGTCGATTTCGGCTGGCGCATGCCGTTCCTGCTGTTCGCCGGCGTCGGGCTGATCTGGGCGTTCTGCTGGTTCGTCTATTACCGCGACACGCCGCGCGAGCATCGCCGCGTCAACGCGACCGAGCGCGCGTTGATCGAGGGCGCGCTCGGCACTGGCCCGGCGCGCGCCAAGGTGCCGTGGCGTCGGCTGCTGCGCCAACCACAGCTGTGGACGCTGTCGGCGATGTATTTCTGCTATGCCTACTGCATCAACATCTTCCTGACCTGGTTCCCGAAATACCTGCACGACGCGCGCGGCTACGATCTCGCGGTAATGGGGCTCTTCGCGAGCCTGCCGCTGATGGCGGGTGTGGTGGGCGATCTCGCCGGCGGCTGGACCTCGGACCTGCTGGTCAAGCGCGGTGCCGGGCTCAAGATGGCGCGGCGCGTCGTCGCGGTGATTGGCTTCGTCACCGCCGCGGTCATGATGCCGCTCGCCGCCGCGATCGATGCGCCGATCGCGAGCATCATTTGCTTCTGCGTCGCCGTATTCGGGCTCGAGCTGACCGTCGGCGTGTCCTGGGCGGTGACGCTCGACATCGGCGGCGAGTTCGCCGGCTCGGTCTCCGCGGTAATGAACACGCTCGGCAACCTCGGCGCGGCGATCGCCGCCGCGGTGACCGGCTATATCGTCACCGTCAGCGGCTGGTTCCCCGCCTTCATGGTGCTCGCGGTGCTGTGCGCGATCGCGGCTCTTCTCTTCCTGCGGATCGACGCGTCGCGGCGGCTCGCCACCGCCGACGAGGTCGCCGCGGCATGACTTCTGGAGACACTTCGATGACGTCCGACCCGACCGCGCCCGCCCTGTTCGGTGCGGCGCGCCTGCCGCGCTCCATCCTGTTCGGGCGCGGGCAGCGTGCCGCGCTCGGCTCGGCGACCGCGCGGCTCGGCACCCGCGCGTTGCTCTGCACCGACGAGCGCCAGGCCGCACAGCCTGAGTTCGCCGCGATGCTCGCCGACCTCGCCGCGCACGGGGTGGAGACGCGCGTGTTTGACGGCACCGTGCCCGACTTGCCGCTGCGCTCGATCGACGCGTGCGTCTCCGTCGCCAGCGGCTTCGACCCCGACGTCGTAATCGGCGTCGGCGGCGGCAGCTCGCTCGACCTCGCCAAGGTGGCGGCGGTGCTGCTCACCCATGGCGGCAGCGTGCGCGATTACTACGGCGAGTTCGCGGTGCCCGGCCCGGTGATGCCGCTGGTGGCGGTGCCGACCACCTCCGGCACCGGCTCGGAGGCGACCCCGGTAGCGGTGGTCGCGGACGAGGAGCGCGGCGCCAAGGTCGGCATCGCCAGCCCGCACCTGATCGCGCAGGTGGCGATCTGCGACCCCGAGCTGACCGTTACCTGTCCGCCCGCGCTCACCGCTTTCTCGGGAGCGGACGCGCTGACCCACGCGGTGGAGGCCTATACCACGCTGGCGCGCCCGATCGACGCAATGCTGACCGAGCAGCACGTCTTCGTCGGCAAGAACGTGCTTTCCGACCATTTCGCCAAGCTCGCGGTGACCAACGTGTTCCGCTACCTCGAGCGCGCCGTCGTCGATGGCAGCGACATCGAGGCGCGCGAGGGCGTCATGCTCGCCGCGCTTGCGGCGGGCTGCGCCTTCGGCACCGCGGGGACCGCCGCGGCGCACGCGCTGCAATATCCGGTCGGCAACCTCACGCACACCGCGCACGGGCAGGGCGTGGCGACGCTGCTGCCCTATGTCATGCAGTTCAACCGTCCCGCCTGCGCCGACGGCTTCGCCGAGCTCGCCGAACTCGTCGGGATCGCGGGTGCGACGCCGGGGGAGCGCGCGCAGGCGTTCATCGACGCGGTGGACGCGCTGTTCCAGCGGATCGCCATCCCGCGCTCGCTCGCCGATCTGGGATTGCGCGCCGACCAGCAGGACCATGTCGCGGAATATTCGCTCAACGCGGCGCGGCTGATCAAGAACAACCCGCGGCCCCTCGATCTTGCCGCGATGCAGACCATCACGCGTGCCGCCTTCGCCGGCGACCGCGCCACGCTCCTCCACGCCTGATGCACGGGACGCCTCCGATGACCAGCTACACTCCGCCGGGCGACGGCCCGTTCGCTATCCCCACCGGCCTGCTGATCGGCGAGCGCTGGACCGCTGCCGCGAGCGGCGCGACCATTGCGGTCGACGATCCCGCCACCGGCGCGACCCTCACCGAGGTGGCCGACGCCGCGGTGGAGGAGGGGATCGCCGCGGTGGACGCCGCCGCTGCCGCTGCGGCGGACTGGGCCGCGACAGCGCCGCGCAAGCGCGCCGACGTGCTGCTCGCCTGTTTCCACGCGATGATGGCGCAGCAGGAGTGGCTGGCGCAGCTGATCTCGCGCGAGAACGGCAAGGCACTGACTGACGCGCGCGGCGAGGTGGCCTATGCCGCCGAATTCTTCCGCTGGTACGCCGAGGAGGCGGTGCGGATCCCCGGTGAGCTGGGGACCTCGCCCGCGGGCGGGAACCGCATCATGGTGCAGTACCAGCCGATCGGCATCGCGCTGCTGATCACGCCGTGGAATTTTCCCGCGGCGATGGCGACGCGCAAGATCGCGCCCGCGCTGGCGGCGGGCTGTACCTGCATCCTCAAGCCGGCCGCCGAGACGCCGCTGACCGCGTTCGCGGTGGCCGAGATCATGCGCCGCGCGGGCGTCCCCGCGGGCGTGGTCAACGTCGTCACCACCAGCCAGCCCGGCCCGGTATGCAGCGCCATCCTGCACGACCCGCGCGTGCGCAAGCTCTCCTTCACCGGCTCCACCCAGGTCGGCCGCGTGCTGCTGCGCGAGGCGGCGGACCAGGTGATCAGCTCGTCGATGGAGCTCGGCGGCAACGCGCCCTTCGTGGTGTTCGACGACGCCGACCTCGACGCCGCGATCGAGGGCGCAATGGTCGCCAAGATGCGCAACGCCGGCGAGGCCTGCACCGCGGCGAACCGCTTTTACGTCCAGCGCGGCATCCACGACGCCTTCGTGGCCAAACTGGTCGAGCGCATGGGCGCGCTGAAGGTCGGCGCCGGGACCGATCCCGCCACGCAGTGCGGCGCGATGATCAACCGCAAGGCGGTCGACAAGATCGAGCGGCTCGTCTCCGACGCGGTCGCCAAGGGCGCACGCGTCGAGTTGGGCGGTGAGACCCCCGCCGGCGACGGCTATTTCTACCCGCCCTCGGTAATCGCGGACATCAAGCCAGGCTCCGAGATCCTGCGTGAGGAGGTGTTCGGCCCCGTCGCAGCGGTGACCGCGTTCGACACCGCCGACGAGGCGGTCGCGCTCGCCAACGATACCGAATACGGGCTCGCCGCCTATGTATACTCGGCCGATCTCAAGCGCGCGCTCGCGGTGGCCGAGCGGATCGAGTGCGGCATGGTCGCGGTCAACCGCGGGCTGGTGTCGGACGCCGCGGCGCCGTTCGGCGGCATGAAGCAGAGCGGGCTCGGGCGCGAAGGCTCGCACCACGGCCTGCTCGAATATTGCGAGGCGAAATATATCGCGGTGACGTGGTGAGCATTCCCGGTCTCACCCGCCGCCACCTGCTGGCGGGCACCGCCGCCTCGGCGCTGATCCTGGCGATCGACCCGGCGGCGCTAGCGGCGCCGATGCAGGACGCGGACGCGCCGCCGCCCGACACCGAGTGGCGCAGCTACGCCGCGGACAAGGCGAACACGCGTTACTCGCCGCTCGACCAGATCAACGCCGAGAATTTCAATGACCTCGAGATCGCCTGGAGCGTCAAGACCGACGTCTTCGGCGCGCGCAAGGAGTATCAGTTCGAGCCGACCCCGCTGCTGGTGAAGGGCCGGCTGTTCCTTCCCGCCGGCTCGCGCCGCGACTGCGTCGCGCTCGACGCCGCGACCGGCGAGCTGCTGTGGATGCACCGCCTTGACGAGGGCCAGCGCGCGCTCAACTCGCCGCGCCAGCTCTCCGGCCACGGCGTATCCTACTGGACCGACGGGAAGATCGAGCGGATTCTCTACGTTACGATCGGCTACCAGCTGGTCTCGCTCGACGCGAACACGGGCATCCCCGATCCGAACTTCGGCACCAACGGCATTGTCGACTTGAAGAAGGATTTCGACCAGGAGCTCGACGTCGACACCGCCGACGTCGGCCTCCACGCCACGCCCATGGTGGCGCGCGACACGGTGGTGGTCGGCGCGGCGCATACCGCGGGCGACGTGCCGGCGGTGCGCAAGAACGTGAAGGGCTATATCCGCGGCTTCGACGTGCGCACCGGCAAGCGCAAGTGGATCTTCCACACGATTCCGAAGAAGGGCGAGTTCGGCTACGACACCTGGCTCAACGGCGACGCCGACGAGGCGGGTAACGGCGGTGCCTGGGCCGAGATGTCCGCCGACGAGGAGCTCGGGCTGATCTATGTCCCGGTCGAGCTGCCGACCGGTGACGAGATGGGCATGTTCCGCCGCGGCAACGCGCTGTTCGGTGAGTCGCTGGTGGCGCTCGACCTCGAGACCGGACAGCGCCATTGGCACTATCAGTTCGTCCACCACGGCCTGTGGGACCGCGACGTGCCCTGCGCGCCGATCCTGTGCGACATCCCGGTGGGGGGACGTACCGTCAAGGCGCTCGCGCAGCCGACCAAGCAGGCGTTCCTTTATGTGCTCGACCGCGAGACGGGCAAGCCGATCTGGCCGATCGTCGAGCGCAAGGTGGAGCGCGGCGACGTGCCCGGCGAATGGTACAGCCCGACCCAGCCGGTCCCGACCAAGCCGCCCGCCTATGACGTGCAGGGCGTGAGCGAGAACGACCTGATCGACTTCACCCCGGCGCTCCGCGCCAAGGCCGTCGAGTTCGTGAAGTCTTACAAGATCGGCCCGCTCTTCACGCCGCCGACGGTGAGCAAGCCGGGGCGCTGGGGCACGATCTCGGCGCCCGGCGTCCAGGGCGGGACCAACTGGCCGGGCGGCTGCTACGACCCGGAGACGCACATGGTCTACGTCTATTCCAAGACGCAGCCCTCGCTGATGGGGATCGTGCCCAATGCCGATCCCAAGGTGTCCGAGTTCCCGCAGGTCCACGGCGTCGCCGGGCGCGAGGCGCGCGCGATGCCGGCGATGGGCGCCGGCGGCCCGAGGATGCGCAACCTGGAGGCGCCCCCGGCGGGCGCCCCGGCGGGCGGCAAGCCCGCGGGCACGTCCAAGGGCCCGCCGCCCGGCTTCCTCGCCGTCGACGGCCTGCCGCTGCTCAAGCCGCCCTACGGCCGGATCACCGCGATCGACCTCAGCAAGGGCGACCTCGCCTGGCAGGTCGCGCACGGCGAGACGCCCGACAACGTGCGCAACCATCCAGCGCTAAAGGGGCTCAAGATCCCGCGCACGGGCCGGGCCGGCAATCTCGGGCCGCTCGTCACCAAGACGCTGGTGATCTGCGGCGAGGCGGGCTTCTACACCAACGAATATGGCCTGCGCGGCGCGATGCTGCGGGCCTATGACAAGGCCACCGGCGAGGAGAAGGGTGCGGTGTACATGACCGCGCCGCAGAGCGGCTCGCCGATGACCTATCGTCTCAAGGGACGCCAGTATATCGTCGTCGCCACGGGCGGCGGCAATGCCAGCGCGGAGCTGGTCGCCTACCGACTGCCGGGAGTAGCGTGATGATGGAGCGGACAACGCGATATGGCCTCTGGGCGCTCGGCGCGGCGGCGCTGGCGTTCGGCAGCGCGGTTGTGGTGCGCGCGCAGGGCGGCCAGCGCGACGTGTGGAACGGCGTCTACACCGCCGAGCAGGCCGCGCGCGGGAAGGTGGCCTATGCCGAGAATTGCGCCGCCTGCCACGGCGATACGCTTGCCGGCATCGACGTCGCGCCCGCGTTGGTGGGGGGCGGCTTCCTCAACAATTGGAACGGCACGTCGGCGGGTGACCTGTTCTCGCGCATCAAGACGACGATGCCGCTGAGCGCGCCCGGCAGTCTGCCCGGGAAGACCGTCGCCGACATTCAGGCCTATATCTTCGAGGTCAACGGCTTCCCCGCGGGCAAGCTGCCGCTCCCGCCGAGCCAGCCGATGGCCGCCGGAATCGTGATCGCGCCCAAGCCGGTGGGGTAGGGGCGAAATCCTCCCCGGCACGGGGAGGGGGACCGCGCCCGGAGGGCGTGGTGGAGGGGGCTTCCACAGACGAGCCGGTGCGTGCGCGGAGAGCCCCGTCTACCAGCCTGCGGCTGGTCCCCCCCGGCGAGCGGGGAGGATTTCGGACCGCCCCTCACTCCCCTGTCCACGCCGGTACACGCTTGGTCTTCGCCAGAAAGTCCGCTACGCCGCGCCGGAAATCGGCGCTGCCGTACACCTGCTCGATCAGCGGTTCGATCGTGGGCAGGCCGTCGAACGTCATCCGCCGCAGCGTTTCCTTCGTCACGCGAGTCGTCAGCGGCGCGTTCTCCGCGGCGCGCGCGCACAAGGTCGCCACCTCGGCGTCGAGCGCGTCGCGCTCCACCACCTTGAGCAGGAAGCCGCTCGCGCGGAGCTCCTCCGCCCCGACGATCTCGCCGAGCAGCACCATCCGCCGCGCCACCGCCACGCCCACCGCCCCGCCGATCCGCGCCAGGCTCGCGGCGGAAAGGCAGTTGCCGATCGTCCGCCCGATCGGCGAGCCGAAGCGCGCGTCGGGGGTCGCCACGCGGAAGTCGCACGCCGAGCTGATGTTGAGCCCGCCGCCGACCGCCCAGCCTTCCACCACCGCGATGGTGGTGCACGGCAAGGCGTCGATCGCGCCCATGCACTCGTCGATCTCGCGCTCATACGCGACACCCTGCGCGCCCTCGGCATAGTCCGCGAACTTGGTGATGTCGGTGCCCGAGATGAATGCCTTCCCGCCGGTGCCGCGAAAGGTGACCACCCGCACGCTGGGATCGGCGGCGACCGCGCGCGCGGCGTCGCGCAGCGCGAGCCACATCGCGCCGGTCAGCGCGTTGTGCGCGGCCGGGTTGTCGAAGCGGACATGGACCGCGTCACCGTCACGCGTGACGACGATCCCGCTCACGCCATCGCCTCGGTCGTCGCGGGCAGCAGCCCGCGCTCGGCCAGCTCGCGGCGGATCTCGTCGTCATGCTCGTTGAGCAGCGGTGGGGGCAGGCGCACCTCCTGCGGTGTGCCGCGCATCTTCACCGGGAAGCCGAGCGCGCGGAACTCGCCCTCGACCGGGTGCGGCACCTGCATCACCATGTCGCGCGCGACCGCCTGCTCGCTCGCCACCGCCTCGCCATAGTCGAGGATCGGCGCGGCGGGCACGCCGGCGGTGAGCAGCGCGTCGATCCACTCCTGGCTGGTGCGCGTCACGAAGGTCGGCGCCAGCTCCTCGATCAGCGCCTCGCGGTTCGCCACACGCGCGGCGTTGGTGGCGTAGCGCTCGTCCTCCTGCAGCTCGGGACGGCCGATCACCTGGAGCAGCTTGAGCCACAGGCCCTGGTTCGCCGCGCCGATCACGAACCAATCGTCCGACGCGCGCACCGCCTGATAGGGAGCGGACATCCGGTTGGCCGAGCCGATCGGCGTGGGCGCGCGGCCGGTGCCCCAATATTCGGTCGTCTCCCAGATCGAGAGCCCCATCGCGGCCTCGAGCAGCGACGCGTCGATATACTGCCCCTGGCCCGACGCCTGCCGTCCGATCACCGCGCTGAGGATGCCGTAGACCGAGAAGAGCCCCGCGCCGAGGTCGGCCACCGCGATCGAGTTCTTGGCCGGCTCCATGCCCGGGAAGCCGTTGGAGCTGAGCACGCCCGACATCGCCTGCGCGATCAGGTCGAAGCCGGGGCGCTGCGCCCAGGGGCCGGTCTGCCCAAAGCCGGAGATGCTGGCGTAGATCAGCCGCGGGTTGAGCGCGGCGAGCGTGTCATAGTCGATGCCGAGCCGCTGCGCGACGCCGGGGCGTGCGTTCTCGACCACGATGTCGGCGGTCTGCACCAAGGCGTAGAGCACTGCCCGGTCGGCCTCGTCCTTGAGGTCGAGCGTGATGCTGCGCTTGTTGCGGTTGAGCGCGAGGAAGCCGGGGCTGTCCTCGCCCTTGAGCCGGAAGCCCATCGAGTGGCGGGTCGAATCGCCGGTGCGCGGCGGTTCGATCTTGATCACGTCGGCACCCATGTCGCCGAGCAGCATGCAGCAGAACGGCCCCGCCATTACCTGCGAGATATCGAGCACTCTCAGGCCCTTCAGCGGCAAGTCCGGCATGTCTCTCTCCTTACGCGTGACGCGGCCTCGGTCCGCGCCGATCCGCTACAGATCATATTGTATAGGATCGCGCGGCTTGCTAGCACCCCTGAAATGACAGGACAACGTTGTGGCCGCTCGGCGCGGAACGCAATGTTGCCGATTGGGAGAGCGGAGCGTGGCGAGCAGGATCAAGCGCCCTGAGAAGCGCGTCGTGCGGGCGGGGACGATGCTGACGGCGGCGGCACTAGTGTCGGGCGCAAGCGCTCCGGTGTTCGCGCAGGCCAAGGGCGACTGGCAGGGCTATGGGCGTGACGAGAGCCATGCGCGTCACTCGCCGCTGGCCGAGATCACGCCGGCGAACGTTGCCAAGATGCGGCAGGTGTGGACCTACCACATGCGTCCTGCCGGTACGACCGGCGAGGCGATCCCGATGCCCGATAGCGTCCCCGCCAAGTTCCGCACCGGCTTCTCTGCGTCGGAAGCGACGCCGCTGGTGGTGAAGGGTGTTATGTACCTCGCCACCCCGTACAAGCGCGTGGTCGCGCTCGACGCCGCCACCGGTGCCGAGCGCTGGGTGTTCCAGCTGCCCGGCAACGACCAGGCCTCGACCCGCGGGGTCGCTTATTGGCCTGGAGGGAAGGCGACGGGCGCGCGGATCGTCTTCGGCACGCGCAGCGGCAAGCTGATCGCGCTCGACGCCGCCACGGGTCAGCCCGCCGCCGGCTTCGGCACCGCGGGGATCGTCGACATGAAGACGCCCGAGGTGATGAACGGCACGCGGGCGCCGCTCGGCATGAGCAGCCCGCCCGCGATCTACCGCGACGTCATCATCACGGGCTCGCGCGTGCAGGAGATGCCGGTCAAGGGGGCGGCCGGCGATGTGCGCGGATGGGACGCGCGCACCGGCAAATTGCTCTGGACCTTCCACACCATCCCGCAGCCGGGCGAGCCGAACTTCGGCACCTGGGAGGGCGACAGCTGGCAGAAGCGCTCGGGAGTGAACGTCTGGACCTTCGTGCTCGTCGACGACAAGCGCGGCATCGCCTACCTGCCCGTCGGCGCGCCGACCTTCGATCGCTGGGGCGGGGACCGCAAGGGGCAGAACCTGTACGGCAACTCGATCGTCGCGGTGGAGGCGGGCACGGGCAAGTACCTCTGGCATTTTCAGACCGTCCACCACGACATCTGGGACGTCGACCTGCCCACCGCGACGCTGATCGAGGTGCGCCGCGGCGGCCGCACGATCCCCGCGATCGCGGTGATGAACAAGACCGCAACGATGTTCATCCTCGACCGCGTCACCGGCAAGCCGCTGTACGACGTGCGCGAGGTGCCGGTCCCGACCGACACCGACGTCCCCGGCGAGCAACCCTGGCCGACCCAGCCGATGCCGGTCACCCCGCCCCCCCTGGCACGCACCAGCTACGCCGCTTCCGACCTGATCGACGGTCCGCCCGCGCACCGCGTCGCGTGCGAGAAGCTGGTCGCCGAGCTGACGATCGCGCCGAGCCGACCGTTCCAGCCCCTGCGCGCCGACAGCGCGGTCAACTTCTTCCCCGGCAGCCTCGGTGGGGTCGATTGGGGCGGGGGCGCGTTCGATCCGAAGAGCGGGCTGTACGTGATCAACGTCAACAATCTCGCCAGCCCGCAGCAGCTCGCGCAGCAGCCCGACGGCAGTTGGGGAATGAAGGCGGGCTACGCCTACTTTCAGGACAAGGAGACCGGCAATCCCTGCCAGAAGGGGCCGTGGGGCGAGCTGGTCGCGGTGAACGTCGACACCGGCGCGGTGGCGTGGCGCAAGGTGCTCGGCAAGAACGACGATCCCGCCTTTGCCGCGAACGGCGTGATCAGCGCGGGCGGGCCGATCACCACCGCGAGCGGGCTGACCTTCATCGGCGCGACGCGCGATGCCACGATCCGCGCCTTCGAGACCAAGAGCGGCGCGCTACTCTGGTCGGCACCGTTGCCCGCCTCCAACTACGGCACGCCGATGACCTATCGCGCCGCCGACGGTCGTCAGATGGTCGCCGCGGTGGCGACCGGCGGCTTCGCCTTCCAACCCGCGACCAGCGACCAAGTGGTCGCCTTCGCGGTCCGCTGAGGATGCCTGCCATGACGCGTATCGACCCGATCGTCCGCCTCGCCGCCGGCTGCGCCGCCTTCGCCGGTACCGCGCTGCTCGGCGCGGTGGCGCTGGCGGCGCAGCAGCCCGCCACGCCGGCCGCTGCGCCCGCGCCGGGCCCGGGGCTCGACCTGATCAACGAGCGCTGCGGCTTCTGCCACACCACCAACCAGGTCTTCGCCGCGCACAAGACCGCGGCCGAGTGGCCAGCGCTGGTTCAGTCGATGATCGATCGCGGTGCGGAGCTCTCGCCCGAGGAGCAGAAGGTGATGAGCGACTATCTCGTTGCCAACCTGGCGACCGACAAAAAGGCCGGCGCGACGGGACATTGAAAGACGACGACGTCTCAGCCGTGGAGGCATCCCTGCGGGGATACTTGCTTAGCCAACGCCGGCGTCATCCTGAGCTTATCTCAGGATCCACTGTTGCGCGAGCGCCTTGGTGCTTGAGTGTGCGGACGGGTGGATCCTGAATCCAGTTCAGGATGACGCTAACGTGGGGCGACGGTTTGAGACAGGCAGTAGGGGGGCCGCCGCTCGCTACCGAGCGAAGCGCGGCAGCACCCCCGCCACGGTCGTGCGGAGCCGGTACACGCTCGTCGAGGCCGTGATGTACAGCGTGTGCCCGTCACCCGCGAAAGCGAGGTTGGCGGCGACCTCGGGCAGTACGATACGGCCGAGCACCTTCCCCCCGGGCGAGATCACGCGGATGCCGCCCGGCCCGGTCGCCCAGACGTTGCCGCGGCGATCGACCTTGAGCCCGTCGGCGCCGCCGGCTCCGCCCGCGGGGAAGCTGATCAGCACCCGTCGCCGCGAGAGCCTTCCGCCGCGCCCGACATCGTAGGCGTAGATCATGCCTGGGGGGCCGTAATCGGTGACGTACAAGGTGCGGCCGTCCGGCGAGAAGCCGATACCGTTGGGGAGCTTGAGGTCGGTGATCACCGGCGTCAGGGTGCCGCCGGCGTAGCGGAACACCGCGTTGTACGGCAGCTGCTTGGCCGGATCACTGTCCATCCCGTTGTACAGCCCGAACGGCGGGTCGGTGAACCACAGCGCGCCATCGGCGGCGAAGACGAGATCGTTAGGGCTGTTGAGCCGTTTGCCGAGATAGTCGGCGATTAACGGTGTGACGCGGCGGTCGGCGCCGACGCGCACGATGCGGCGCGCGCCCATCTGCGCCATCAGCACGCTGCCGTCGCGGTCGGGCACCATCCCGTTGGGGCCGATGCTCTTGCCCGCGGGTGGGTCGGGCAGGCCGCCGGCGTTGGCGATCAACTCCTCGACATGGCCGGCCGGGTCGACGGCGCGCAGCGTGTCGCCGCTGACGTCGGAGAACCATAGGCGGCCGTCGTGCCACAGCGGACCCTCAGTGAAACCGAAGCCGGTCGCGACTCGCTCGACCTTCGTGCCCGGCGTGATCACCGCGTCGAGCGAAGGGTCGAGCCGTTCGACTCGCGGACCCGCCTCTTGGGCGGCGGCGATGGGGGCGTGGAGCGCGAGCGGTGCGAGCAGCGCGGCCGCGAGCAGGGGGGCGGTCCGCATGCTCATACCGCATCGGTCAGCAGGACGAGATAGTCGCGGTTGAGCACGGTGCGCTCGATCAGCGGCCAGTTGCGCTGGTGCACGTCCGAGCGGATCCACACCTGGCGCTGCTCCTCACTCTCATAGGTGAGCTGGAAGCGATAATTCACCCCGGCGGGCGGCGCGGGCTGGCCCTGGATCACCGTTCGAAGCTTGAGCATCTTCAGGTCGATGAACCCGCGCCCGCGGAAGCTCTGCGCCGCGGGGAGGAAATGCTGGTGGAAGGCGTCGAGCATCTCCTTCTCGCGCGCCGGATCGACCGCGAGGTCGCAGTAGAGCACGATCGGCTTCCGCGTCGGCGCGGCGGCGCGTGCGGCGCCGGGCAAGGCCGAGCCGGCGCCGAGCGCGGCGATCAGGTGCAGGAGCGAGCGGCGTTGCATCGGCAGGTCCTTTCCGGGAGTCAGCGGGGGGGAAGCGAAGCGGCGTAGGCGGCCTTGGCGGCGAGATCGCGCGCGACGCCGACCACCATCAGTTCGAGCGGCGCGGCACCGGTGGCGCGCAGCGTACGCGCGGCGCCGACCTCGACCGGCAGCGCGTCGCCGGCGCGCAGCGGCGCTCGCTCACCGGCGACCTGCGCCTCGCCCGCGCCGGCCATGACATAGACCATCTCGCTGATGCCGGGCGCGGCGGCGCCGTCGAGCGCGGCGCCGGGGGGCACCAGCACATGGTCGACGAACGCCCAGGGCGTCGTGAAGACCTCGGGCCCGAGCAGCCGGCGCATGCGCACCGCGCCCTGCAGCTTGAGCCTGTCGCGATCGAACCTGACGGCGGCGAACTGCGCGACGCGGTCGAGCGCGGCGCCCTCGCGCGAGTCGCCGAGGTCGAGATTGTCGTAGCGCTTGGTCTGGCCGACGTTGATGTTGAGCCACTGCACTGGGCGGTCGGACGCGTTGTACAGCGCGTGCGCGTGGCCCATGCGATCAGGCACCGCCGCCGGTCCCGCGATCGTGGTGGTGCGGCCGTCGACGGTGAACTGTGCCTCCCCGTCGAGGATGACGAACATCTCCTCGCACTGGTGGTGGAAATGCTGCCCGATCCCGCTGTGCGGCGCGATCACGCCGCGGTGCACGAAGATGAGGTTGGTCGAGAGCGCGTCGGCACCGAGCAGCGGCGCGAAGGCCATGGTGCCCGCACCGTCGTGCACCTTTGAGAGCTGCCGGTAGCGCGCCGGGTCGGTGTGGCCGATGCGCTCCGCCAGAGGGCGCGGGGCGGTCGCCTGCTGCGCACCCGCGGGGCCCGCCAGCACCAACGTGAGCAGCGCCGCACCGCGCGCGAGCGATCCGATCCCCTTCACCCCTTCTCTCCCTTCTGACGCCGAACTTCGCCGGGCTTTACGCACGCTTACAACGGCTCTACACAGAATCATATAGGATATAATGCGGCGTCGACGTCGTGCGTCCGGGAGAGCGGTGATGACGGGAGCGGGGCGCAGCAACGTCCGGGTGAGACTGGTGGCGATGCTGTTCGTCATCAGCGCGATCGCCTTTCTCGATCGTACCAACATCTCCGTCGCCGGCGTGCAGATGCGGCAGGAGTATGCGATCGACCAGATCCGGCTCGGCTGGATCTTCAGCGCCTTCCTGATCGGCTATGCCGCGTTCCAGGTGCCCGCGGGGTGGCTCGCGGCGCGGATCGGGCCGCGCCGGCTGCTGACGCTCGCCTTGCTGTGGTGGGGTGTGTTCAGCGTCGCCACCGCCTGGGTACCGCCCGGCAGCGCGCACGCGATCACGCTGCTGATGCTGGTCCGCTTCGGACTCGGCATCGGCGAGGCGGCGGTCTACCCATCCGGCAACCAGTTCGTCTCGCGCTGGGTGCCGGCGCAGGAGCGCGGCAAGGCCAACGGCCTGATCTTCGCGGGCGTCGGCGCGGGCTCGGGGCTGACCCCACCGCTGATCAGCGCGGTCGTGGCTTATGGCGGCTGGCGCGCCTCCTTCTACGTCTGCGCACTGATCGGCCTCGTCGCGGCGATCGTGTGGTTCACGGTCGCGCGCGACCGGCCGCAGGACCATCCCGCGGTGAACGCGGCCGAGCTGGCGCACATCGAGTCGGGCCTGCCCGGCGAGCCCGAGGACGCCGCGGGTCCGATCCCGTGGCGCGCGATTCTGGCGAGCCGCGCGGTGTGGGGGCTGTTCCTCAGCTATTTCGCGTTCGGTTACGTGATCTGGATCTTCTTCAGCTGGTTCTTCATCTATCTCGCCGAAGCGCGTGGGCTGGATCTGAAATCGAGCGCTGTCTTCGGCATGGCGCCGTTCCTGGCGATGACGGTCGGCTGCCTCGCCGGCGGCGTGATCAACGACGCGGTGTCGCGGCGGCACGGCCTCTACTTGGGGCGATCGGGTCTGGCGATGCTGTCCTTCGCGCTGACCGCCTTGTTCCTGCTGATCGGCTCGCAGGTCGACAGCGCCCCGCTCGCGGTGCTGACGCTCGCGCTGGGCGGCGGCGCGATCTACCTGTCGCAGAGCTCCTTCTGGTCGGTCACCGCGGACATCGCGGGGCGTCACACCGGCGTCGTGTCGGGGCTGATGAACGTCGGCTGCCAGGTCGGCGGTGCGCTGACCGCCTCGCTGACGCCGTGGATCGCCGCACGCTACGGCTGGGCCGCGGCGTTCGGCACCGGCGCGGGTGTGGTGGTGCTCGGCATCGCGGCCTGGGCGATCGTCGACCCACGTCGGCTGATCGGCGCCGAGCGCACGCCGAGCCAAGATACCGCGGTCGCCGCGGCATAGTGACACGACAGAGGAGGGGAGCGACCATGATCCATCTGACCCGACGCCGCGCGCGCGTCGCCGCTGCAGCCGCCGCGGCGCTGCTCCTCACTGCGCAGGCGCCGCGCCCGGCGCCGCCCGCGCCGGTCGAGATGTGGGTGCCCAAGAAGACGCCCTTCGCCGCCTATGACTCGCCCAACCGGCCGTGGTGGAAGCTCGCCGACGTGCTCGCGCTTCACCGCGGCGCGAGCGACTGGTCGCAGCCGATCGTGCGCAACCGCGATCTCGTCGCCGACTGGCACCAGCAGGGCGCCGGCAAGCGAACGACCGAGGTCGCCTATTCCGACAATCGCACCGCGATCATCGTGTGGGGCGGGCGGCTGCGCGTTGCGATCGCGGGACAGCCGAGCTTCGTCGCGGGCAAGGGCTTTGAGGTCGACGTGCCGCTGCGCGTGCCGTTCACGTTAGAGACCGTCGGCGATCAGCCCGCTCTGTGGTTCGAGATCCATGCAGCGACGGACATGCCGCTCTATCCGGTGGCGAGCACGACCGAGCGGCCGCGCGACGTGGGTGGCTTCCACTACGAGCGGCGGCTGGCGGCGGGCGGGGCGGGCACGCCCGACGAGGCCAATCCCTTGTACCTCGATTACTATAAGGACGTGGTCCAGGGCGGCGCGCGCGCCACCGCCTTCGTCGCGACGCAGCACCTGTTCGTGAACAACATCCGTGGTCGTGCCACGCCGACGCCGCCCTCCTCCAACCTCGGCCACTTTCACGTCGGCTACGACGAATTCTGGTTCGTGATGGAGGGCAACGTCGACCTTCAGATCGAGGGTGAACCGCTGATCAAGGCGGCCGCCCCCGGCGACGTGCTGATCGCCAAACAGGGCCGCTGGCACCGCGCCAGCTTCGGCGGCCCGGAAGGGCAGATGGGGACGCGCGTGGCGGTCAATCCCTATCCGATGGGGTTGCATGGCTATAGCGTCGAGTCGCGCGGCCGGCAGTGACGCTGGGGAGCGTGTCACGCGTTTCGACGCACCCGTGCTCCTGCGACGGTAGGAGCCCAGCGCCGCGAGCGACGCGCTTGCGACCCTGGGCTCCGGCGTCCGCCGGAGCACGTTGAGCGCTCAGTGCAGAGGCGGCGCAGTGGATTCGCGTTCGACCAAGACATGGTCGAGCACGCGCGCGACGCAGCGCGGCCCCTTGCCCTGCGCCGCGCGCATCTCGTCGATCAGCAGCCGCAGCGCCTCGCCCGCGAGCTCCTGCACCGGCTGGCGAATCGTCGTCAGCGGCGGCCACAAAGTGGTGGCGGCGATGCTGTCGTCCATGCCCGCGACGGTGAGGTCGCGCGGCACGTCGAGGTGACGGCGATGCGCGACCGAGACGACCGCAGCGGCCATGTCGTCGTTGCTGGCGAAGATCGCGCTGGGCGGCGCGGCGGAGTCGAGCAGGCGCTCGCCCGCGACCAGCCCCGAGGCGTAGCTGAAGTCGCCCTGCGCGACGCAGGTTTCAACCCCGGCCTCGCGCGCCGCCTCGTTGAAGCCGGCCAGCCGCTCGGCGCTGGCGGTCTGGTCGGGGTTGCCGACGATGAAGCCGAGCCGGCGGTGGCCGAGCGCGATCAGGTGGCGCGTCATGTCGTGCGCGGCGCGGCGATCGTCGATGCCGACCGAGATGGCATCGGCCACGCGCCCTGCCACGACCGCCAGCGGTAGCCCCGCGTCGCGCAGGATCTGTCGCACCGCGTCCGACTCGCCCAGCGGCGGCGTCAGGATCACGCCGCCGATCCCGGAGGCGATGAGCTGCTCGATCTCTTCATGGGTCGGCACGCCGCCGTGCTTGCCCTTGAGCAGGATCAGCTGCGCCGCGCGTGCCGAGGCTTCCTCGAACACGCCGGCGAGAAAGCCGCTCATGAAGGCGGCGCTGGGGTTGGCATAGATCACGCCGATGCGCAGCTCGCGCGAGGTGACGAGGCTGCGCGCGGACAGGTTGGGCGTGTAGTTGAGCTCGCGGATGGTGGCGTTGACCAGCACGCGCGTCTCCTCGCGCACGCCCGGATCGCCGTTGATCACGCGCGAGACCGTCATCGGCGACACGCCGGCCTGTTTGGCCACATGGATGATCGTCACCCCGCGGCGACGTCCTCTCGGCTGGGGCACGTCGATCCTCGCCTCCGCGCTGTCGACCGCCGACCGCGCCTCCAGCGGACCGACCTGCCTCGCGGCGGGAGGGTGCGTCAATGGTATCGGTCGCGCCGCGATCTGCTAGCGAGCGCTTGTCAGCGGCGGGTCCGTCCGCGTACGACACTGCTGGTAACGTTACCGAGGAGGGCGGGTGGCGCGATTCCCCTATGTGCGTTGGACGATCATCGCGCTGTTCGTCGGCGCGATGGTGATCAACTATCTCGCGCGCAGCGTGCTGGGCGTCGCCGCGCCCGCGATCATGGCCGAGCAGTCGATCTCCTCGGCGCAATATTCCTGGATCACCGGCGCGTTCCAGCTCGGCATCATGTTTCAGCCGGTGGCGGGGTACCTGCTCGACGTGATCGGGCTGAAGATCGGCTTCACCCTGTTCGTGGCGCTATGGTCGCTGATCACCGTCGGGCACGGTCTGGCGACCGGCTGGCTCGGCTTCGCCGGTCTGCGCGGCGCGCTCGGGCTGGTCGAGGGCTCGGCCCAGCCCGCCGGCATGAAGGTCGTCGCCGAGTGGTTCCCCGCGCGCGAGCGCGGCGTCGCCGGGGGCATCTACCAGATTGGCGCGTCGTTCGGCGCGGTGTTCGCGCCGCCGCTGGTCGCCTGGGCGGTCTTTCATCACAGCTGGCGCGCCGCTTTCTTCGTGGCCGGTGGGCTGGGGCTGCTGTGGGTGGTCGCCTGGCTGCTGTGGTACGCGCCGCCCGCGCGCCACCGCCTGATCTCGGCGGGCGAGCGACAGCTGATCGCAGACGGGCAGGAAGCGGCGCTGGCGCAGCACCGCCGCCGACCGCCGCTGGGCGAGCTGCTGCGTCGGCGCAACCTGTGGGCGATCGCCGGGGCGCGCTTTCTCGCCGATCCGGTGTGGGGCATGCTGTCGCTGTGGATGCCCTTGTACCTCGTCCAGGCGCGCCACTTCGACCTCAAGCAGATCGCATTGTTCGCCTGGCTGCCCTTCCTCGCCGCCGACCTCGGCTGCCTGTTCGGCCCGGTGGTGGTCGCCTGGCTGCAGCGCCGCGGGGTGAGCCTGATCGACGCGCGGCGCGGCGCCTTCACGCTCGGTGCGGTGCTGATGACGGGCATGATCTTCGTCGGCACCGTGACCAGCCCAGTGGCGGCGGTGGCGCTGCTCTGTCTCGGCGGCTTCGCGCACCAGACGCTGTCGGTCACCGTGATCACGATGGTCTCCGACCTATTTCCACAAGACCAGGTGGCGACCGCGACCGGCATCTCGGGAACGGCGGCCAACCTTGGCGTGCTGATCTTCACCCTGGTGCTGGGCGCATTGGTCGATCAGGTCGGCTACCAGCCCTTCTTCATCCTGCTCGGCCTGCTCGACCTCGTCGGCGCCGCGCTGCTCTGGACGAACATCCGAAAGCCGTCATGACCATCCGCAATCCCATCCTGCGCGGGTTCAACCCCGACCCGTCGATCGTCCGCGTCGGCGCGGATTATTACCTCGCCACCTCGACCTTCGAGTGGTTCCCGGGCGTGCAGATCCACCATTCGCGCGACCTCGCCGACTGGCAGCTGGTGGCGCGCCCGTTGAACCGGGCAACACAGATCGACCTGCGCGGCGACCCCGATTCCTGCGGTGTCTGGGCCGCGGACCTCAGCCATGCCGACGGCCGCTTCCACCTCGTCTACACCGACGTGAAGCGCTATGGCCGCACCACGGTCGGCGGCGCCACGGGCGTGTCGCTGCGCGACTTCCACAATTTCTGGGTGTGGAGCGATCGGGTCGACGGCGACTGGTCCGATCCCGTCCATCTCAACAGCAGCGGCTTTGACCCCGCCTTGTTCCACGACGACGACGGGCGCAGCTGGCTGCTCAACATGCTGTGGGACCATCGTCCCGGCCGCGGCCGCTTCGGCGGGATCGTGGTGCAGGAGCTGGATCGCGCCGCCGGCCGCCTCATCGGCGGGCGCCGCCTCATCTTCCACGGCACCGCGCTGGGCTTCACCGAGGGGCCCCACCTCTACAAGCGCGACGGCTGGTATTATCTCCTCGTCGCCGAGGGCGGCACCGAGCGTAACCACGCGGTGGTGATGGCGCGCTCGCGCACGTTGTTCGGCCCGTACGAGCCGCATCCCGACGGCCCGGTGCTCACCGCCAAGGATCGGCCCGATGCGCCCTTGCAGCGGACCGGCCACGGCGACCTGGTCGACGCGCCCGACGGCACCACCTGGCTGACTTACCTCTGCGGGCGCCCGCTGCCCGCGAGCGATCGCTGCGTGCTGGGGCGCGAGACCGCGATCCAGCCGATGCGCTGGGGCGAGGACGGCTGGCTGCGGACGCTGAACGGCGACGCGCTGCCGGTCGACACGGTCGGCACGGCCGAGGGCGAGCGGGCGCCGGCGTGCGAGCGCGACGATTTCACCGACGCGGCGTTGCCGCCTGCGTTCCAATGGCTGCGGACGCCCTATCCCGAGCAGATCTTCAGCCTCACCGCGCGGCCGGGCTGGCTGCGGCTGCACGGGCGCGAGACGATCGGCAGCCACTTCACCCAGGCGCTGGTCGCACGCCGCCCGCTCGCCTTCCGCTACGCCGCGGAGACCCTGCTCGACTATGCCCCCGCCAATTTCCAGCAGGCCGCGGGCCTGGTCTGCTATTACAACGCGACCAAGTTCCACTTCCTCCATCTCACCGTTGACGACTCGGGGAAGCGGCTGGCGCAGGTGCTCTCGGTGCTGCCGCTCGACGAGGGCGTCAGTACGGTGAGCGCGTCGGTCGCGATCGGCTCGGGGCTGGTGGCGCTGCGCGCGGAGGTGGATCACGAGCGGCTGCGCTTCGCGGTGCGTGCCGAGGGTGACGCAGAGTGGACGTGGCTACCCGAGACCTTCGCCGCAGACCTGCTCTCCGACGAGGCCACCTTGCCCGGTCTGCCCAATTTCACGGGAACGTTCATCGGTATGGCCTGCCAGGATATGTCGGGTACCGGGCAGCCGGCCGACTTCCGCTACTTCCACTATCTCGAGGAGTGACGCGGACGGCAGAGAGAAGGTAACACGGTGATTCCCAGTTCGCTGAGGGCGAGATGCCGCGCTCAGCCCGCCAGCGCGGCGGCGATCCGCTCCGCCAGCCGCGCCGCGACCGCCGCCTTGGGCAAGCGCTCCCAGGTCTCGACCCCCTGCGCGGTGACGAGCTGCACCGCGTTGGCATCCCCGCCCATCACGTCGCCGGAGACGTCGTTGGCGACGATCCAGTCGGCACCCTTGCGCGCGCGCTTCGCGGTGGCGTGCGCGACGACCTGCTCGGTCTCGGCGGCGAACCCCACCAGCAGGCGCGGTCGGCGTGGATCGGTCGCGAGCCCGGCGAGGATGTCGGGATTGGCGATCAGCGCGAGTGGCGCCGGCGCGGCGCCGTCCTTCTTCAGCTTCTGCGCCGCCGCCCGCTCGACCCGCCAGTCGGCCACCGCCGCCACCATCACCGCGACGTCGGCGGGCAGCGCGGCGTCGACCGCCGCCGCCATCTCGGCCGCGGTCTCCACGTCGACCCGATTGACCCCGGCGGGGGTCGCGAGCGCCACCGGACCCGCCACCAGCGTGACGCGCGCGCCGAGCTCGGCGAGCGCCGCGGCGAGCGCGAACCCCTGCTTCCCCGACGAGCGATTGGCGATGTAGCGCACCGGGTCGATCGGCTCGTGCGTCGGTCCCGCCGTGACCAGCACGTGCCGCCCCGCCAACACCCCCGCGGCGCGCGGCGCGAGTTCGTGCTCGATCCGATCAGCGATCGCCAGCGCCTCGGGCAGCCTGCCGGGACCGAACTCGCCGCACGCCATCGCGCCCTCGTCCGGCTCCATCACCGTGATGCCGTCGCCACGCAGCTGTGAAACGTTGCGCTGGGTCGCGGCGTGCAGCCACATGCGGACGTTCATCGCGGGCGCGGCCAGCACCGGCTTGTCGGTGGCGAGCAGCAGCGTGGTGGCGAGATCGTTCGCCAGTCCCGCCGCCATGCGCGCGAGCAGGTCGGCGGTGGCGGGCGCGACGACAACGAGATCGGCCTCGCGGCTCAGCTGGATGTGGCCCATCTCGGCCTCGTCCTTGAGGTCCCACAGGTCGGTGTAGACCTTGTCCTCGCTCAGCGCGGCGAGCGTCATCGCGGTGACGAAATGCGCGCCGCCCTCGGTCAGCACGCAGCGCACCCGGTGGCCGCGGCGACGCAGCTCGCGCACCAGCTCGCACGACTTGTAGGCGGCGATCCCACCGCCGACGATCAGCAGGATGCGGCTCATCGTGTCACCCTCGTCACCGTGATGCGACGACGTCCCGGCGCGCCCCGCAGCAGATCGGCGATCGCGTCGGGCGCGAGCGCGAGCCCGGGGGCGACCAGCGCGGCGGCGAGCGTGGCGCTGTGCAGACCGGCGACGCGCCCGTCGGCGGCAAGTCCTGCCAGCACGAGCGCGACCACGCGCGGACCGAGCGCGCGCGGCAGCGCCGCCCAGCCGAGCAGCGCGAGCAGCAGCAGTGCCGCCGCTAGCCCGGGGGCGACACCCGGCAGCGCGGCGCCGAGCAGTCGCGGCAGCGCGCCGGGCGGGGCGAGAAGCGTCGGCAGCGTCTCCGCCGCCGGCGGCACGACGGCAGCGATCGCCCACAGGTGGCAGCCCAGCACCGCGCCGCCGACCGCGAGCGCGACGAGCCAGCCGAGCGTCTCGCGCGCGCTGCCGTCGTGAAGCGCGAAAATCGCCATCACCGCAGGCACGAGCAGCGCGGCGGGATCGATCACCGCGGCGGCGCAGCCGAGCGCGGCGGCAGTGCCCCAGCGCTCGGCGCGGCGCAGCAGCACGGCATACGCGGCAAGCAAGGCAGCCCACCCGGCGTGCGGCGTCTGTTCCCACAGCAACGCTACCGCGGCAGTACCGGCGACGAGCAGCAGCGCCGCGAGCACCTGGCCCGCGGCGCCGGCGAACAGCGCGGCGAGCCGTTGCACGCCGACCGCGACCAGCCCGGCGAGCGCGGCGCCGACCAGCAGCAGCATCGCCGCGTTCGGCACGGCGGCACTGACGACGGCGAGCGTCGGCGGCAGCGAGCGCGCGTCCTCGCCGTCGGGCGCCGTGCGGGCCAAGTCGCGGAAGGTGTCGTAATAATGGCCACCGTGGCGGATCGCCGCGACGATCGAGTCGTGGAGCAGTTCGGCGGCGGGTCGCGCGCTCGTCTCGGATAGGCCGAGCGCCGCGATCAGGCTGAGCAACAGCGCCGCGCACCACCACCGCGCCGCGCCGCGCTCGACCCGGCCGAGGCGGGTCGGCGCGACGAGCAGCAGCGGCGCGGGCGTCACCACGGCGCCGCCAGCAGCATCGCGCCCGCACCCGCGGCCAGGCCGAGCGCACCGACCAGCGCATAGCGCCAGCGCCCGCCGACGCGCACCACCTGGATCTCCTTGAGCGGTGGCCGCGGCGGCGCCCCGCCGGGTGCGGGGAAGCGCGCCTCGATCCGCCGCACCAGCTCGGGCAGCCGCGCCAGCGTGCGCACGTCGGCGACCAGCCGGTCGGCGATCGCCGCCTCGGGGCCGAGCTCGGTGCGGATCCAGTCCTCGACCAGCGGCGCGGCGGTGACCCAGAGGTTGATGTCGGGGTCGAGCGCCGTGGCGACGCCCTCCACCATCACCATCGTCTTCTGGAGCAGTAGCAGGTGCGGCTGGGTGACCATGTCGAAGTCGCGCGTGATGCCGAACAGCCCGTCCAGCATCATGCCGATCGACATGTCTTTGACCGGCAGCCCGCGCATCGGCTCGCCGACCGCGCGCAGCGCGGTGGCGAACTCCTCAACGCTGTGGTGCGCCGGGACATATTGCGCCTCGAAGTGGATCTCGGCGACGCGACGGTAATTGCCGGTGATCAGGCCGTAGAGGATCTCGGCGAGCCACACGCGCGCGCGCCGGTCGATGCGCCCCATGATGCCGAAGTCGATCGCCGCGACCTGGTCGCCCGGCAGCGCGAACAGATTGCCCTGGTGCAGGTCGGCGTGGAAAAAACCGTCGGCGATCGCCTGGCGCAGGAAGGCGTGGACGAGCACGCGCGCCAGCTCGCGCAGGTCGTAGCCGGCCTCGATCAGCGCCATCCGATCGGACAATTTGATGCCGTCGATCCACTCGATCGTCAGCACCTTGCCCGTGGTACGCGCCCAGTCGACCGCGGGGACGAAGAACTTGGGCTCGGCCGTCATCGTCTCGGCCAGCTCGGACGCCGAGGCCGCTTCGCGCGTGAAGTTGAGCTCGCGCGCGGTCCAGCGTTTGAACGTCTCGATCACCAGTCGCGGCTGGAGCCGCGCTATCTCGCCGCCCATCGGCTCGATCTGCGCCGCGGCCCACTCATAGGTGTCGATCGCGCGCGCGAAATCCTCCTCGACGCCGGGACGCAGCACCTTGACCGCGACGCGCCGGCCGTCGGTGGTCACGGCGCGGTGCACCTGCGCGATCGAGGCCGAGCCGACCGGCACCTCCTCGATCTCGCGGAACAAGGTGTCGAGCGGCCGACCGAAGCTGGTCCGCATCACCTGCGAGATCGCTGCGTAGGGCACCGGCGGGATCGAGTCCTGCAGCCGAAGGAGATCGTGGGCGGCCTCCTCACCGACCAGGTCGGGGCGGGTGGCGAGCGTCTGGCCGAACTTGATCGCCGCTGGCCCCAGCGCCTCGAAGGCGTCGGCGTAGCGCGGCGTCGCGGGCACGCGCGCGCCGAGCCGCGCGAGCCGCAACAGCCGGCGCAGCCGCGGCGGCGTGTTGGGATCGCGCTCGAGCCCACGCAGCGCGCCGTGGCGCGCCAGCGTGCGCCCCCAGCTCAGCAGCCGCCAGGTGTGGACAATGGGCGAGGTCACATCTTCCAGCCGCTATGGATCGCCACCAGCCCGCCCAGCACCGCCTCGACGCGGGTCTGCACGAAACCGGCCTCGCCGATCATCCGCTCGAACGCGGGCATGTCGGGGAAGCGGCGGATCGACTCGATCAGATAACGGTAGCTGTCTGAGTCGCCGGCGAGTAGCTGGCCGAGCTTCGGTACCATGCGGTGCGAGTAGGCGTCGTACACCTCCGCGAAGCCGGGCCATTGCGTGGTCGAGAATTCGAGGCAGTAGAAACGGCCGCCGCGGCGCAGCACGCGATGCGCCTCACGCAGCGCCGCGGGGATGTCGGTGACGTTGCGGATGCCGAAGGCGATCGTATAGGCGTCGAAGAAGCGGTCGGGAAAGGTTAGCGTCTCGGCATTGGCCTCGGTCCACACCAGGCCGTCGATGCCGCGCTGCTGCGCGCGGCGCATGCCGACCTCGAGCATCTCCGGGTTGATGTCGGCGACCGTCACCGCGGCGCCGTGCTGCGCCAGCCGGAACGCGATGTCGCCGGTGCCGCCCGCCATGTCGAGGATCTGCTCGCCCGCGCGCGGCTTCACGCGGCGCACGAAGCGGTCCTTCCACAGTCGGTGCATGCCCCCCGACATGGCGTCGTTCATCAGATCGTAGCGGCTCGCCACGTTGGAGAAGACGCCGCGGACGCGCGCGGTCTTCTCGACCGGGGTGACGTCCTCGTAACCGAAGGAGACCACGCGCTCGCTGGCGGCGCTGCCGGGGGTATCGCTCATGCCCGTCGCTCTAGGGCGTGCGTTGGGGGGAGGGAAGGGGGCGAGCATGCTGATCTCGCCATCGATCGCGCGATCTAGTCGCGCCGATGCGCGATGCCTAAATCGCCAATATGCCCGAACTTCCCGAAGTCGAGACCACCGTGCGCGGGCTCACCCCGGTGCTGCTCGACGCCACGCTGGCGCGGGTCGAGCCGCGCCGCGGCGACCTGCGCCGGCCGTTTCCGCCCGAGCTGCGCCAGCGGCTCACCGGCGCGCGGGTCACCGCTCTGTCGCGCCGCGCCAAATACGGGCTGATCGACACCGATCGCGGTGACACGCTGATTTTCCATCTTGGCATGTCGGGGCGCTGGCGAGTCGATCCGGCCGAGCTGCTCGCGCACGATCACTTGCTGATCGACACCGGGGCAGGGCGGCGGCTCGCGCTCAACGATCCGCGTCGCTTCGGCTCGGTCGACCTGTGGCCCACCGACGAGCTGGCGCGCTTCCCCGCGTTTGGCCCGCTCGGCCCCGAGCCGCTCGGTCCCGCCTTCACCGCCGACTATCTGCGCGACGCACTGGCGGGGAAGACGACCTCGATCAAGCTCGCGCTGCTCGACCAGCGCGTCGTCGCGGGCCTCGGCAACATCTACGTGTGCGAGGCACTGTACCACGCGCGGATCAACCCGCGCCGCGCGGCGGGACGGATCGCGCGGTCGCGGCTGGAGCGATTGGTCGAGGCGGTCGGCGCGGTGCTCGAGTCCGCGATCGCGGCGGGTGGATCGAGCCTGCGTGACTATGCCCGGCCCGACGGCGAGCTCGGCTATTTTTCCAAGCAGTTCGCGGTCTATGGCCGAGAGGGCGAGCCGTGCGGCTGCGGCGGGACGGTGCATCGTTATGCCGAGGGCGGGCGCTCGACCTTCTGGTGCCCGGCCTGCCAGCGCAGTTGACGCTGCACGGCACCCGCGCTATGGGCCGCGCCTTCGAGGGTGACGGTGTTGCCGGCCGCCCTGCTTTTCATCGATTCGAAACAGTCAGAGGACGTTCATGGCGAACACGCCGCAAGCCAAGAAGCGCATCCGCCGCAACGAGCGCCGGGCCGAAGTCAACGGTAACCGCGTCGGCCGGATCCGCACCTTCGTGAAGAAGGTCGAGGCAGCGCTCGCGGCCGGCGACAAGGCCGGGGCGGCGACTGCGCTGCAGGCGGCGCAGCCGGAGATCGCGCGCGGCGTGGCCAAGGGCGTACTCCACAAGAACACGGCGGCGCGGAAGTTCTCGCGCCTGACCAAGCGCGTGGCCGGGCTCGCCTGATCTAACGCGTTCTCAGCGCTACGAAAACGCCCGCCGGGACGCTCCCGGCGGGCGTTTTCGTATGCGTTTTCGGTGTTCCCCAGACCAGGTCGACGCTTCTTTCCAAAAGCCTCGGGAATCCTGCGATTCGCACCCGATACGATCGGCAGATCGCCATAAAAAAGTAGCGATTACAGTGTCTTGTGCGAAATCTGACGCATTTGCGCGGCTGCCGACGAGTCAACCTTCTTTATTTCGATTTTGTGTCCGCGACCGGTCTTGATCGACTCAGCCGGCTGTTCCTAATCCTGTCGAACCGCACCGGCGATCGTCCGGCGCGGCACAGAGACACCGTCTGATAGCCGACGCGCGAGGGGCCGCGGGCAGGGGGACGTTTGACTTTGCGGATGAAGGATCCGCGAACGCTCGCGTTCGCGGCAACGGGAGAGCTGTGCGTGGCGCAAGTGGCGGAACGAGTGGACGGGATGAGCGACGTGGCGCGGGCCTGGACCCGGGTGCGCGCCAACCTGCGCCAGTCCGCCGGGGCGCGGCTCTTCGACCAGTGGCTCGCGCCGATCGCGCTGGCCGACGCGACCGACCCGCTCGACGTCCGCTTGACGCTGCCATCGCCGTTCATGACCAACTGGGTGCGCAGCCACTATGCCGAGCGGCTGGTACACGAGTTTCGCGCGGTGTTGCCGGGCGTGCGCAGCGTCGAGGTCGAGACCGCGTCGCGCGCGCCGGTCGCCGCCGTGCTGACCGCGCCCGCCGCGGTCGCGGCACCGGCCGAGCCGGTCGCCGAGGGATCAGGCGAGGCCGGCGAGCGCCCGCAGCTTGATCCGCGGCTCACCTTCGATCGTTTTGTGGTGGACGAGTCGAACCTGGTCGCGGTCAACGCCGCGCGCGCGCTGGCCGAGCCCGGTCCGGTGCGCTTCAGCCCCCTGTTCCTTCACGGCGCGACCGGACAGGGCAAGACCCATCTGATGAACGCGGTGGCGCACGCCTTCCTGACGGCGCACCCGGGCGCGCGCGTGATGCTCATGTCGGCGGAGCGCTTCATGTTCGAGTTCGTCGCCGCGGTGCGTGCGCGCGACACATTCGCGTTCAAGATGAAGCTGCGCGGGCTCGACCTGCTGCTGATCGACGACCTCCAGTTCATCGCCGGCAAGGACTCGACGCAGGAGGAGTTCTTCCACACCGTCAACGAGATCATGGCGGCGGGTAAGCGGCTGGTGATCGCCGCCGATCGCGCGCCCCAGGCGCTCGAGGGGATCGAGCCGCGCATCCTCGGTCGTCTCGGCGGCGGCCTGGTGGCGGACATCCGCCCCTCGTCGCTGGCGCTGCGCCGCGAGGTGCTCGCGCGCCGCGTGGCGGACATGCCCGACGTGCGCGTGCCCGCCGCGGTGCTCGACCTGCTGGCGGCCCGGATCACCGCGAGCATCCGCGAGCTGGAGGGGGCGCTTACCCGGGTCACCGCTTACGCGATGCTAACCGGGGCGACGATAGACCTCGACTTCGCGACGCAGACACTCGGCGACATGCTGCGGGGCCATCAGCGCCGCGTGACGATCGACCAGATCCAGAAACTGGTCTCGGACCATTTCGAACTCAAGCCGCTCGACCTGATCTCGGCGCGCCGCGCGCGGACGGTGGCGCGGCCGCGGCAGATCGCGATGTATCTCGCCAAGCGACTCACCACGCGCTCGCTGCCCGAGATCGGCCGCAAGTTCGGTGGGCGCGATCACTCCACCGTGATACACGCGGTGAAGCGGATCGAGGCGCTGCGCGACAGTGACCGCGAGGTCGACGGCGCGGTGCGCCTGCTGCTCGGCCAGCTCGGCGGCTGAGCGCCGCTCACGCCGCGCGGCGCAGCGGCTCCTCCTGGCTCGGCGCGATCGCACTGGGGAGTGGCGTGATCTCGGCAGTGGCGGTCGCGCGCCGGCGATCGGGGAAGAGTAGCCGGCTGGCCAGCACGATCACGCCGAGCGCGGCATAGGTCGCCAGCACCGCTTCCAGGCTGAACAGCAGAGCGCCCGCGAAGACGGCGCGCAGCCACAGCGGATTGAAGCCCAGGTCCGCACCGACCGCGGCGCACACGCCGAAGAGATTGTCGCGCGGGGCGGGCAGGGTGGTGGTGTCGGTCATGCGCTCTCTCGCTCTCTCGGGGCCGCGGTCGCCGCGGCTCGCGAGATGCTCAGCAAGAGTGATGCCAACTTTATCGAGCTTGGCCTGCACGTCCTTCCCTGCAAGGGGGGGGGACCGGCCGACGGCTGGTGGCGGGGTGTCACCGGTGGTGAGTCCAGCGCTCACTCACCGATCGGGTCATTCCTCCGTCACGCCTGCGGCCTGCTACCTTCCCATAAAGGGGAGGATGAGAGACCGCTCCGGGCATCTAGGTGCGCCATCATTTGGCGGAATGCGCCATCGCTCCCGCGCAGCTTACGCCAACAACCCCATTGCTCGTTGCGCCGCCTTCAGCGTCGGTGTCGCGAGCGCGCGCGCCTTCTCCGCGCCGCGCTCCAGGATCGAGTCGATCGCGGCGCGGTCGTCGAGCAGCCGCACCATCTCGTCGCGGATCGGCGCGAGGGTGGCCACCGCCAGGTCCGCCAGCGCCGGCTTGAACGCGCCGAAGCCCTTGCCGGCGAACTCGCCGAGCACGTCCTGCGGCGTGCGGTCGGCGAGCGCGGCGAAGATCGTCAGCAGGTTGCGCGCCTCGGGCCGGCCGTCCAGCTCCTCCATCGTCGCGGGGAGCAGGTCGGGGTCGGTCTTCGCCTTGCGAAATTTGTCCGCGATCATCTCGTCGCTGTCGATCAGCTTCACCAGCGACTGTTCCGACGGGTTGGACTTGCTCATCTTCGCCGCGGCGTCACGCAGCGACATGATGCGCGGCGCCGCGGCGCTGATCAGCGGCTCGGGCAAGGTGAACAGCGCGCTGTCATAATCGGTGTTGAACTTGGTCGCGATGTCGCGTGCCAGCTCGAGATGCTGCTTCTGGTCCTCGCCGACGGGCACGTGCGTGCCGTTGTAGAGCAGCACGTCGGCGGCCATCAGTACGGGATAGTCGTACAGCCCGACGCTGGCGCCCTCGCGGTTCTTCCCCGCCTTGTCCTTGAACTGGGTCATGCGGTTGAGCCAGCCGACGCGCGCGACATTGTTGAGCAGCCAGGCGAGTTCGCTGTGCGCGGGCACGCGCGCCTGGTTGAACAGGATCGAGCGCTCGGGGTCGATTCCGGCGGCGACCAGCGTGGCGGTCATCTCGATCGTGTTGGCGGTCAGCTCGGCGGGCGCGATGAACTCGGTCAGGCCGTGCAGGTCGGCGATGAAGTACATCGTCTCGCCCCCCTGCGCCTGGATCTGGTCCTGCATCGCCACCCACTGCTTCACCGCCCCCAGATAGTTGCCGAGGTGGAGGTTGCCGGTGGGCTTGATACCGGAGACGACGCGCATCTTGGTCATCGGGACGAGGCTCTGCGACGGAGGAGGGAACGGAGGTCGGCGACACGGAACGCGCCGGTGGCGAAACAGGCGAGCGCGTAGATCGCCACGCCTGCGCCGACCAGCACCGCCAGTGCGACGCCGCGCACGACGAGGCTGCCGGTGAGATAAGGGTCGACCAGCGGCGTCACCAGCAGCAGCGCCCCGCCCATCAGCAATGCGGCGAGGGCGAGCCGCGGCACCTTGCGCTTGAGCTGCGGGTCGAGCGCGAAATGGCCGCGTCGCGCCAGCACGACGTACAGTGAGGCGACGTTCACCGTCGACGCCAGCGCGGTGGCGAGCGGCGGGCCGATCTGGCCGATGTTCCAATGCGCCAGCGTCGGGATCAGCACAAGGTTGCCGACGAGGTTGAGCGCCACCGAATAGAGCGCCAGCCGCACCGGCGTCCGCGTGTCGGCGCGCGCGTAGAAGCCGGGGGTGAGCACCTTGACCAGTACGTAGCTGGGCAGTCCGAGCGAGAAGGCGGCGAGCGCCTGCGCCGAGCGCGCGCTGTCCGCGCCGGTGAAGGCGCCGTGCTGGAACAGTCCGCGCACGATCGGCTCGGCGGCGAAGACGAAGGCGGCGGTGGCGGGCAAGGTGAGGAATAGCGCGAGTTCCAGCCCGCGGTTCTGCGTCTCCATCGCCTCGGCCTCGCGCCCCTCGCTCAGCAGCCGCGACACGACCGGCAGCAGGATTGTGCCGAGCCCGATGCCGATCATGCCGAGCGGCAGCTGGTTGAGCCGGTCGGCGTAATAGATCGCGGAGATCGATCCTGCGGGCAGCAGCCAGCCCGCGAGCGCGGTTGAGATGGCGAGATTGACCTGCGCCGCGCCCGCACCTGCCGCGGCGGGGACGATCAGCGTGAGCAGCCGCTTCACGTCGTCGTCGACGCGCGGTCGGCGCAGCCTGAGCGAGACTCCGGCGCGACCGCACGCCCACCAGAGCCAGGCGAGCTGGAACGCGCCGCCCACGGTCACCGAGATCGCCTGCACCCGCGCGGTCGCGTAGGAGTCCGCACCGTGAAAGAAGATAAGCGCGCCGACCATCGCCACGTTGAGCAGGATCGGCGCCGCGGCATTCACCCAGAAGCGATTGAGCGAGTTGAGGATGCCGCCCAGGAGCGAGACGAGCGAGATCAGCATGAGATAGGGGATGGTGAAGCGCGACAGCATCACCGCGAAGGCGAACTGCTCGGGCGTCGGCTGCTGACGGTCGAACCCGCCCGAAAGCGCCAAGGTGATCGGCCACGCCGCGATCAGCATCGCGGCAGTGAAGACGAGCAGCACCGGGAACAGCACCGCCAGCGCGCGCTCGGCGAAGTCGACGCCCGCGGGCGTACCGCCACCCTCGGCCACCTTGCGGTTGAACAAGGGGATGAAGGCGGCGGAGAAGGCGCCCTCCGCGAACAAGGCGCGGAACATGTTGGGCAGGCGGAAGGCGACGAAGAAGGCGTCGGAGGCAAAGCCGGCGCCGACATAGCTCGCCTGCAGCGTGTCGCGCACCAGCGCGAGCACGCGGCTGGCGAGCGTTAGCCCGCCGACCGATCCGAGCGCTTTGGCGAGGTTCATAGCGTCAATGGCCGCCGGTGTTCCCGCGCACGCGGGAACCCAGAGCCACGGGAGCAGCGCCCGCCGCCCTGGGCTCCTGCCTGCGCAGGAGCACCGCGCATCGGCCTCAGGCCTGGCCGATCTCGCCGCCGAACGACACGCCCTGCGCCTGCGCCTGCTGCAGGAACAACGCGTTGAAGTCGATCGGCTCGAGCAGCAGCGGCGGGAAGCCGCCGTCGCGGATCGCGTCGGCGACGACGCGGCGCGCGAACGGGAACAGCAGCCGCGGGCCTTCGCCGAGCAGGAAGGGCTGGACATGCTCGGCCGGCACGTTGCGCAGCCCGAACAGGCCCGCATAGGAGAGCTCGGCGATGAAGGCGGTCTTGCCGCCGGTAGTGGCGCGCACCTCGATCTTGAGCGTCACCTCATGGACTTCCTCGCCCACCTGCGCCGCGCCAATGTCGAATTGGACGTTAATCTCGGGCGGGTTGGGCTCCTGATAGACCGCCGGCGCGTTCGGGTTCTCGAACGACAGGTCCTTGACGTACTGCGAGATCAGCCCCGCCGCCGGGCCCGTGTCCGCGCCGTTGGCGAGCGGCTCGTTGCCGAGATTGTCCTGGCTGTCCATCGTCCGTCCCTTCACCGATCCTGTGTCGCGCGCGCCGGTGGCCCGGGCGCGGCAGTGAGCGGCGGTTAGCAGCGCGGTCGGCGGGATACAATCGCCGCCCCGGCGATTTGACCCAGGGCAGTTTGATGTTCGGCGCCGTCATGCCTATGTACGACGTTGAGTTTTCGCAGACCAGCCGTCTGGAGTTGCCGTGTTCTACGTAGTCCTGCTCGCCATGGTTGCCGGCTTTCTCGCCCTGCGCCTCTACTCGGTCCTCGGCAAGCGCTCGGGCCACGAGCAGCCGCTGCCCAAGCCGGCGGAGGAACGAGTCGGCGCGACGGCGCTGCCGCGCACCGTGGACGTCACGCCCGAGGTGCGCGAGCCGGTCATGCGGCCGTTCGACAGCGGCACCGAGCCGGGCTTGCGCGCGCTCGTCGCCGCCGAGCCGCAGTTCGATGTCAACCGCTTCATCGAGGGCGCGAAGTCGGCCTATCGCATGATCCTGGAAGCCTATTGGCGCGGTGACGTCGAAGCGCTGCGTGGGCTCGTCGCGCCCGACGTGCTCGCCGCGTTCCAGGAGGCGGTCGAGGCGCGCCAGGCGGCCGGTCACGTGCTCGACAACCGCCTGATCTCGATCGAGCGCGCCAGCATCGCGTCGGCGTCGGTCGGCGCCGGCGAGGCACGCGTGACGGTACGCTTCGACGCCGATATCGCCGCCGTGACCCGCGACGGCGAGGGCCAGGTGGTCGCGGGCTCGACCAGCGATGCGGTCGAGACTCACGACGTGTGGACTTTCGTGCGCCAGGTGAAGAACGCCGACCCGAACTGGATCCTCGCGGACACCGACGAGGCGTGAGGACGCCGCGAACAACGGCGTGACAGGGAAAGGGGCGGAATGCGGATGAGGGGGGCGCTCGCGGTAGCGAGTGCGATGGTGGTCGCGGCGTGCGTCGGGCCCGGCGAGCGGCCGACACCGCCACGTAGCACCGCGAGCCGCCCGGTCGCGGCCCCCCCCGCCTCACGCCCGGCGCGCGCGCCCGCGCCGACCTCCTATCCGCTCGACCGGCCGGCGCGGCAGCCCGTCGCGTCTACTCCGCTCGCACCGATGCCGGGCATCGCCGTGCCGGGCGCCGTCAGTGCCTCTGCCAACGGCATCGTGCGCGGCCCCGCGATCAGCACGCTCCCACTTGAGCGCGACCAGGCCAGCGCCGCGCTCGCCGCTTTCCGGCTGAGCTGCCCCAGTCTCGTCCGCCGCACCGACTCGAGCGGGCTGACGCTCGGCGCCGACTGGCAGGCGGCCTGCACCGCGGCGTCGACCGCCGCCGACCGCGACGCCGCTTCCTTCTTCCAGCGCTGGTTCGAGGCGGTTCAGGTCGGCGACGGCCGCGCCTTCGCCACCGGCTATTACATCCCTGAGATCGCGGGCTCGCGGGAGCCGCGGCCCGGCTACGCGCCGATCTACGCGCGCCCGACCGACCTGATCGACGTCGACCTCGGCAGCTTCGTCGACACGCTCGTGGGCAAGAAGATCCGCGGGCGTGTCGAGGGCAGCCGGCTGGTGCCATATTACGATCGCACCGCGATCGAGCAGGGCGCGCTGGAGGGCCGCGCGCGCGTGCTCGGCTATGCCGTGGACCCGGTCGAGCTGTTCTTCCTTCAGGTGCAGGGTTCGGGGCTGGTGCGGATGCGCGGCGGTGAGGTGCTGCGCATCGGCTATGAGACGCAGAACGGCCGCGAATATACCGGGATCGGCGCGCTGATGAAGAGCCGCGGGCTGCTCGAACCGGGGCAGTCGTCGATGCAGGGGATCGTCGCCTGGCTCCACGCGCATCCCGAAGAAGGCCGCGCGATCATGCGCGAGAACAAGAGCTACGTCTTCTTCCGCGAACTCGACGGGCCGCCGCTCGGTGCGCTCGGCTTGCCGGTCACCGGCGGCGTCACCGTCGCCGCCGACCCGCGTTTCGTGCCGCTCGGCGCGCCGATCTTCCTCTCGATGGATCGCACCGACGCTAACGGCGTGTGGATCGCGCAGGACACCGGCGGTGCGATCAAGGGCGCCAACCGCGTCGACACCTTCTGGGGTGCGGGTGAGGCGGCGCGCGCCACCGCGGGCGGGATGAGCGCGCGCGGCACCGCCTTCCTGCTGTTGCCGGTCGGCGGCTACGACCGCTGGGTAGCGCGCCGCGCCGCGGGAGGCGTGGGTGGCGGGTCGACGCCTCGGCGCTGACGAGGAAGCGCTGTGGGCGCGCGTGCGCGCCACGGTGCGCGCGCTGCCGGGACGGCGGGCCGAGCCCGTCGCCGCCGCGCCACCGATGCCCGAGCCCATCGCGCCGGCACGGGCGACCGCGGCGACTCCGGTCAGTGCGCCGGTGCGGCCCGCGCCGCGCGGCCCCGGCGAGACGCTCGACCGCGGCTGGGATCGGCGGCTCGCGACCGGTCATGTCGCGCCCGAGCGGACGATCGACCTGCACGGCCACACGCTCGCCTCGGCGCATAGCGCGCTCGACCTCGGCCTGGGCGCGGCCATCGCGCGCGGGGAGCGCGTGGTGCTGCTCGTCACGGGCAAGCCGCCGCGGCCGGAGAGCCAGCGCCCGCACGCGCGCGGCGCGATCCGTGCCTCGGTACTCGATTGGCTCCAGCTCTCGCGTCACGCCGGTGCGATCGCAGCGGTTCGCAACGCCCACCCGCGGCACGGTGGCGCGGGCGCGCTGTACGTGATCCTGCGACGGAAACGGTGAGGCGGACGGTCTAGAAGGCGACCGTCGCTCCTATCATCGGCCTTCGTCATCCTGGCCTTGAGCCGGAATGACGGCAGTCTCAGATCTCGGGCACGAGGCGACCTTGGCCTCACCCCGAGAACGCGCGCTCGATCACTCGCTCGTAGATGTCGCTCAGCCGCGCCAGATCGTCGAGCGCCACCGCCTCGTCCGCCTTGTGCATCGTCGCGTTGAGGAGGCCGAACTCCACCACCGGGCATAGCGCGCGCAGGAAGCGCGCGTCGGAGGTGCCGCCGGTAGTGGACAGCTCGGGCGTTCGCCCCGTCACCTCGAGGATCGCCGCCGAGACCAGCGCCGACAGCGCCCCCGGCGCGGTGAGGAACGCCTCGCCCGAGATCCGTGCCACCACCTGCGCGGCGGGCGCGTGCGTGTGCACGAGCGCCTCAACCCGCGCCGCAAGGTCGGCGCCGCGATGCAGGTCGTTGAAGCGGATGCTCAGTCGCGCGCCGGCGTGCGCGGGAATGACGTTGGTCGCGGGATTGCCGACCGTGACGTCGGTGATCTCGAGGTTGGAGGGCTGGAACCACTCGCTGCCCGTGTCGAGCACCAGCGCGTCGAGCTCGGTCAACGCGGCGATCAGCGGCGGGATCGGGTTGTCGGCGAGGTGCGGGTAGGCGACGTGACCCTGCCGGCCCGGCACGTCGATCCAGATATTGACCGAGCCGCGCCGCCCGATCTTGACCATGTCGCCGAGCGCCGCGACCGAGGTGGGCTCGCCGACCAGACACATGTCGGGCAGCAGGCCGCGCGCGCGCATCCGCTCGATCAGCGCGACCGTGCCGTAAGTAGCGGGCCCCTCCTCGTCGCCGGTGATGATCAGCGTCAACTGGCCGGCGTCGGCGTCGACGCGCGCCGCAGCGGCGACGAACGCAGCCACCGCCCCCTTCATGTCGACCGCGCCGCGCCCGCGGAGCGCGCCGTCGGCAATCACCGGCTCGAAAGCGCCCGTGCTCCAGCCCGGTCCCGGGGGCACGACGTCGACGTGACCGGCGAAAGCCAGGTGACGCCCGCTGCCGCGAGTCGCGAGCAGGTTCTCGACCGGCCCGTCGGGCGCCTCTCCCGCGACCAAGCGCTCGACCGCGAAGCCGAGCGGCAGCAGCGCGGCCTCGATCACGTCGAACACCGCGCCGCGCGCCGGGGTCACGCTCTCCGCAGCGATCAGCGCGCCCGCGAGTTGAACCACGTCGATCACGCGAGGAGTCCTTTATGCCCAAGGTCGATATCGAGCGCCTGCCGTCGCATGAGGGGAGCGACTATCCCGAGCCGTTTGCGGCGGCGGCGTCCGATCGCACCGTGCGCGTGCTGTCCGAGGCGGTGGCGCTGAGCGACTTCGTCGCCACGCATGTCACGGTGCCGCCGGGCGGTTGGTCGTCGCAGCGCCACTGGCACGAGGGCGAGGATGAGGTGGTGGTCGTGCTCAGCGGCGAGGCGGTGCTGGTCGACGACACCGGTCGTCACCCGATGCGCCCCGGCGACATCGCCACCTTTCGAAAGGGCGAGGCGAACGCGCACCACCTCCGCAACGAGAGCGACTCGCCCTGCGTGCTGTTCGCGGTGAGCCTGCCCGAGGCGTCGACGGTCCATTATCCCGATATCGCGATGCGCTGGCACCCGCTGCACGGCTACGAGGCCGAGCCGACTCCCGACGACAACGGGACGCATTAGGCGACCGGCTGCTCGAACTTCTCGATCACCCACTCTTCCTCCTGCGCGCCGGCGATCCAGTCCTGCAGAAAGGGATGGCGCAGCACTGCGCCGATATAGGCGGCGGCGAAGCGGGGGGCGGGGAGCGAGTAGGTGACGATTCGCGTGCACACCGGTGCGAACATGATATCGGCCGCGCCGAACGCGCCAAACAGGAAGTCGCCCTCGCCGGCACCCCCGAATCGCGCGCGCGCCTGCGCCCAGAGCTCGAAGATGCGCGTCAGGTCGGCCACCACGTCGTCGTCGATCGCGGCGGGCGGGTAGATCTGGCGCACGTTCATGCCGTGCTTGCGGCGCAGCGCCGCGAAGCTGGAGTGCATCTCCGCCGCCATCGATCTGGCCATCGCGCGCGCCGCCTCGTCCTCGGGCCAGAAGCGGGCACGCCCGACCTTGTCGGCGAGATAGTCGACGATGGCGAGGCTGTCCCACACCACTGCCTCGCCGTCCCACAGGATCGGCACCTTGCCCGAGGAGGGGGCGAACTCGTCGCCCTCGCGGCGCTTGTCCCACGCCTCGTCGTAAAGCGGCACCACCACTTCCTCGAAGGTGAGCCCCGACTGGCGGCAGGCGAGCCATCCGCGCAGCGACCAGGAGGAATACGCCTTGTTGCCGATGATCAGCTTCATTCCCGCTGGTTAGGCGCGCGCGGCAAGGAGGGCAATCGCGCGTGTCGCCGCCGCGGGCGTGTGCGTGCGGTTAACCGCCCTCGTAGAGCCTGCGGCAGTGACGTCCGGTGTAGCGTCGCGGTCGGCCATTTCCGGCCGGAGGGTAATGTCGATGACCTTGGACCCGCTCGCCACGCCGCCGTGCACCGCCGACCTCTCGGCGCGCGCACCCGCTTTCGTCCAGGCGCCGCGGCTGGTGTTCGACTTGCCCGTCGCCGCGCCGAGCCGTTCCGAACTGCTGCGCCGCCAGATCGCCGCGGCGCGGGAACGCGCGCGGGCGCATTGAGACGGTTGAGCAAAGGCGGCGCGTGCGCGGATGCCGCGTAGATGCCAACGACAGCGGCAGCGGCGGTAACCTGAAGGCGGACGTCCGAGTGCGGGCGAGCGCCGGCCGTCCCGCTTTCCTTCCGTCATCCCCGCGGAGGCGGGGATCCAGACGCGCGGACGTCCCAGCTCCATCGCGAACGTCAGCGTGTCTGGGTTCCTGCCTTCGCAGGAATGACGAGAGGAGGATGGGCGATCGCGTAGACTATGCCCGCGCGCCTCAACTCTGCCCCAGCCTAGCCGATCGACTCGATCACCGCCGCGCGCAGCTCGGCGATCCCCATACCGGTCTCGCTCGACGTCTGCAGGATCTGCGGGTGCGCCGCCGGGCGTTTGCGCGCTTCCTCCTCGGTGCGCGCCAGCACCTCGGCGAGGTCGGTGGCCTTCACCTTGTCCGCCTTGGTCAGCACCAGGCGGTAGCTCACCGCGGCCTTGTCGAGCATCGCGAGTACTTCGCGGTCGACCTCCTTGATGCCGTGCCGGCTGTCGATCAGCACCAGCGCGCGCTTGAGCGCCTGCCGCCCGCGCAGATAGTCGTTCACCAGGAAGCGCCACTTCTTGACGACGTCCTTGGGCGCCTTGGCGAAGCCATAGCCGGGCATGTCGACCAGCCGGAACACCGCCGGCTCCCCGACGTCGAAGAAGTTCAGCTCCTGCGTCCGACCCGGCGTCACCGAAGTGCGGGCCAGCGCCTTGCGACCGACCAAAGCATTGAGCAGCGACGATTTGCCGACGTTCGATCGCCCGGCGAACGCTACCTCGGGCATCTCCGCCGGCGGGAGGTACTCGAGCGCGGGCGCCGACTTCAGAAATTCCACCGGGCCGGCGAAGCGCTTGCGCGCCGCCTCGATCAGCTCCTCGTCGAAGGTGGCGCCGTCCTCGCTCACTTGGCCGGCGCCTGCTTGAGCTGTGGATGGCGGCTGTAGAGCCACTTCTGCTGCGCGATCGAAATACAGTTGGTGGTGATCCAATAGATCTGCAGCCCGACCGCGAACGGCGCCATCACGAACATCAGCACCCAGGGCAGGATCGCGAACACCTGCTTCTGTGCATCGTCCATCGGCGCCGGGTTGAGCCGGAACTGGAAGAACATCGAGATGCCCAGCAGCACCGGCACCACGCCGATGGCGAGGAAGTGCGGCAGCGTGATCGGGATATAGCCGAACAGGTTGAGGATCGTCGCCGGGTCGGGCGCGGACAGGTCCTTGATCCACAGCGCAAACGGCTGGTGGCGCATCTCGATCGTCAGCAGCAGCGCCTTGTACAGCGCGTAGAAGATCGGGATCTGGATGAACGTCGGCAGGCAGCCCGCCAGCGGGTTGACCTTCTCCGCCTTGTATAGCGCCATGATCTCCTGCTGCTGGCGCTGCTTGTCGTCCTTGTAGCGCTCCTGGATCGCCTTCATCTTGGGCTGAAGCGCGCGCACCGCCGCCATGCTGGCGAACTGGCGCTGCGCGATCGGGAAGACGAGCAGCCGGATCGTCAGCGTCAGGATGATGATCGCGACGCCGAAGTTGCCGATCAGCCGGAACAGCAGATCGAGGTAATAGAAAATCGGCTTTTCGACGAGGCGGAACCAGCCCCAGTCGATCGCATAGTCCAGCTTCGTCACCGCGCCGGTGTCGGTGTAGCGGTCGAGCAGCTTCACTTCCTTGGCGCCGGCGAACAGCTTGGCGGTCTGGCTCAGCTGGCGGCCCGGCGGCAGCAGCTGCGGCGCGGTGGTGAAATCGGCCTGGTAGCTCTGGTTCGGCCCGGCGCGGAACTGGCCGTCGAACGCGCGACCCTGGTCGGGCACCATCGCGGCAAGCCAGTATTTGTCGGTAAAGCCGAGCCAGCCGCCGCTGCTGGTGAAGCGCGCCGGACCCGAGGCGAGGTCCTTGAAATTGGGGTTATAGTGTGCGGCGCCGTTGTTGACCGACATCGGCCCGGTGTGGATCGTCCAGCTGTCCGGATCCTTCGACACGCCGATGCGGTTGACGAGGCCGTAGGCGGCGACCGGCACCACGCCGCTGCCGGCGTTGGCGACGGTCTGCTTGACCGTGAAGAGATAGTCGTTGTCGACCGCCAGCTCGAGCGCGAAGCGCTGGCCCTGCGCGTTGCTGGCGGTCAGCGTCACCGGCTTGCCCGGGGTGAGCAGCGGCGCTGAGGCGGTCCACACCGCATCGGCGGCGGGGGGGCGCAGCCCCTCGTCGCGCCAGCCGAAGGCGGCGAAATAGGCGTCCTGCGTCCCCGCCGGCGAGAACAGGCGGATGGGTGGCGAGTCCTTGGCGACCGTCTCGTTGTAGCGGGTCAGCACGAGATCATCGATCCGCGCGCCCTTGAGGTTGATCGAGCCCTTGAGCGCGGGCGTCTCGATGCGGACGCGCGGGCTCTCCGCGAGCACCTGCTGGCGATCGCGTAGGGCGGCGGGCGAGTCGGCCGTCGGGTCGGCGTTCGGCTGCGGCAGCACGCGCGACTTGCCCTGCTCGACCTTTGTGGCGGGCGGGTTCGCGGTCGGGAAGAAGCGGCTCTGCACCAGCGGCCATCCGAACAGGATGAGCGCGGCGATGACCGCGAACAGCACGAAGTTCTTGCTCTCGTCCTTCACAGGCGTCCCAAGCTTTCCTTATGGCACCGGATCATGGCCGTGCCCGCCCCAGGGGTGACAGCGCGCGATCCGCCGCACCGCCAGCCACCCGCCCTTGACCGCGCCATAGCGGCCAAGCGCCTCGATTGCATAGGCGGAACATGATGGTTGGAACCGGCACGAGGGCGGCAGCACCAGCGACGGCCCCAGCTGCCAGGCGCGCGCCACCAGGATAAGCGCGCGCGCGATCACTTGCGTGTCTTCGCCAGCGCGCGGGTGAGGTCGGCGCCGAGCTGCGCCCAGTCGCGGTCCTTCGCGGCCAGCCGGCCGATCAGCACGTGGTCGGCGCCCGCCGTCCCGTGGCTCGGCAGGACCTCACGCGCCAGCGCGCGAAAGCGCCGCTTGATGCGGTTGCGCACCACGGCATTGCCCACCTTCTTGGTGACGGTAATGCCGAGCCGCATGCTGGAGTCGCCGTCGTCGCGCGCCTTCACCAGCAACACGAAGCCGGGCATCGGTGCGCGACGCCCGGCATTGGCGGCCAGATAATCCGACCGCTTCGTCATCCGGCCCACAGCCATTGTTGGCTCCGGGCCGGCCGAGCGCTCGATTACGCCGACAGCTTCTTGCGGCCGCGCGAGCGGCGCGCCCGGATCACCGACCGGCCGCCGACCGTGGCCATCCGCGCGCGGAAGCCGTGACGGCGGGCGCGCACCAGATTGCTCGGCTGAAAGGTCCGCTTCATGAGTCATTTCCCGAATTCGAATGGCAAAGGGCCGCCACGCGGACGGCCCGAACGATCCGGGCCGCTAAGCGAACGGCGCGCGAAAGTCAACGCGCGCGGGGTAGGGCGCGCGATCGGCCACGCCGGGTCAGCAGGTGAGGGTGCGTCACGTTGACAAGCCGGAGCCGGGCGCGGTCTGCGTCGGCTTCATGGTCGCGATCGTCTCCACGCTGGCGTATCTGGGGCTCGAGGCGCGCGCCGTCGAGGTGCAGGTGCAGCTCATCCCAGGGCTCCCCGCCTTCAACCTCGTCGGTCTCGCCGACAAAGCGGTTGGCGAGAGCCGCGAGCGCGTGCGCGGCGCGATCGCCGCGATGGGCCTGTCGCTCCCGCCCAAGCGCATTGCGGTCAATCTCTCGCCGGCCGACCTGCCCAAGGAGGGCTCGCACTTCGACCTGCCGGTCGCGCTGGCGCTGCTCGCCGCGATGGGGCTGGTCGATGCCGCGGCGCTGGAACGCTACGTCGTGGTGGGCGAGCTCGGGCTCGACGGGCGGCTGGCGCCGTCGCCGGGAGTGCTGCTCGCCGCGCTTCACGCCGGCGCCGCGGGCAGGGGCCTGATCTGCCCCGCGGCCCAGGGCAGCGAGGCCGCCTGGGCGGGCCACCTCGAGGTGATCGCCGCGCCCGACCTCATCGCACTGCTCAACCATCTCAAGGGCCGCCAACTGCTCGCGGCGCCGCGCCCCGGCGACGTGATCGAGCGGCGCGACGGCCCCGACCTGCGCCAGGTGCGCGGGCAGGAGAGCGCCAAGCGCGCGCTCGAGGTCGCCGCGGCGGGCGCACACAACCTGCTGATTATTGGGAAGCCAGTCTGGGAACGAATGTAGAACAGACGCAGTAAGGGTGGATAACTGCCCGTCCGCTATCGGGCGGTCGACAGGGAAAACCGGCCGTTCGTTCAGGAGGGAGGGCAGGGGGCTTGAGCGCCTGCCGGGGGTGGAAAGCTGCCTGTCCGCTATCGAGCAGCCGGATGAGAAAACCGGACGTTCGTTCAGCAGGCAGGGGAGAGGGTTCGAACGCCGGCCGAACGTGGATAACAGCCCGTCCGCCTGCCATCGAGCGAGCGAACGGGTGAAAACTAGCCTGATCTCGCGTCAGAGGCGATTACGTTGACAACGTCGGTCAGGCGCATCACCCCACCGTTCGCCGAGGCGCCCGGACTTGCCTCCGCTCGCGCCCGAAGCGCTCGCCACCTGGATCGCAGCTGTATATGTGTACCGTCGTACGAATAGCCCGCTCGCCGCAAGCACAGGGATCTGATCCATGGAGAAGAGCGAGCGAACCTTTCTCAAGGCACGGCTGGACGCCGCCAATCGCGAGCACCAAGCCAGAGCTCACGATAGCCGCGTTGAGCATGGAATTATCCGGAGCGACACGGAGGGTCGGCACGAAGCTGCGGATGTCCAGCACGAGGATGCGGTAAACCAACCTGATCCCGAGAACCTCGACGGCGCTGGAGCGGCGCGAGCCTGGACTTCTGATGGTTAGCCGCCAGGGAGGGCAGAAGCACTTCTACGTGTTCGGCGGCCCACAACGCGGCACGCTTGCGAGCGTTAAGGCTGGGGCGAAAACGCCCAGCGTGCCCGACCCGACGCACGTTCAAGGCGTTCGCTACAGCTACGTTCTCGTGGATGGGCCTGGCGGGAGGCAGGTGTTTGTGCCCGAGAGCGACCAGTGTCTGCGGCAGGCGTTCCTGAGCTGCTCGGGCGAGCCCGGGAGCCCTGAGGCCGAAACACTCGCCACTGAGATACAGCGGCGTGATTTGGCGTTTTGAGAGAAAGCGCTTCTAATCGAACCAACTTACATTAGCGTCGGCATCTAAGTGGGTGTGACCGCATTTAGCTCGCATGCCAAATTTCCATTTCACGATTAGCGATGACTCTGGGGAGTTGGGCAACAAGGTTGTCGACCTTCCAGACCTATCTGCTGCCAGGGCTCAAGCCGTAGAGGAAGCCAGTCGCGCATTGGCGATTGTCGATGGGGCATTCTGGAGCGAAGGCTATCTGCAGATTGATGTGACGGACGATAGTGGCCTCACACTCGCTGCCTTATCGATCAACGGGTACAACTCGCCAGCAAGTGGCAAGCGCTTCGACGGCTAGGTCGGCGTAAGGCTGGACGGGGAAGCCAATTCCAGGCCGTTCGTGAGCCCGTAAGGTGATCCGGAGACGTAACATGGCCGACGTAGAGACGAGTGACGGCAAGGTCCTCGTGGACGTGGAGAAACCTGCTTCATGCTGCATGACCCTGGAGGCCGGCGAGGCGATCGACCTGGCTCAGCAGCTCATCGCAGCGGCCGTTGAGGTGACACCAAGTGCCGGGGAGCGTCAGCAGCCTCCGGGCGCTTGAGAGAAGCACTGGAGAGGGGCTGCGCCGGCATCTTCGTGAGGTCCGCCGGCGCAGCCTGTCGGGAGTTCAACGCCGACGAGCCCTTCTACGGCTGATTGCTGAAGAATTTGTTCGCAGTTGGACCCGGCCAGCCTCAAAGGCCAGCCGGGTCGCGGGACGGCCTCGCTTTAGGGGCCGAGGCCTACGGAAAGGATAGCGCAAGACGAGGCGCACCTCACCCGCGCGGATGAGGAGGCACCGTACCTCTCTCGAGATTCGACCGGAGTAGGGGCTGTATGGCCCTAGTTTTCAATCAGCATCACAGCCGCAGTTAATGGATGCGGTCGGCTAAGTGTGCGAGCTTCCACGCATGCCTATGCTGCCCTGCCTTCCTCGCTCAGCGGCCGAGTACCGGGACGATGCTGCTCAATGCCGGGAGCTGGCGAAGGGCGTCAGCGAGCCGGACGCCGAATTGATGCTCGCGCTGGCCCGCATCAACGACGAGCGCGCGCGGCAAGCCGCTGCGTCTGCGCGCTGGCGAACGGGTCTCATTTAAACATAGATGGTTCAAAAAACCTTTGACGGTAAGAGCTAGAACCGGTCTTGATGTTCATCCACGTGCTGAGGAGAGATGTTCGTGCCCGAAGCGGCTAAGTTTATCCTCTTGGTTGAGGATGACCCTGACATAAGTGCCATAGCGGTCATGGCGTTGCATCTTGATCCGAATTTTACAGTCACACCCATGCGTACTGGCGTAGACGCGTTGCGCCATCTGGAAAGCGCCCCGCGACCGGATTTTATACTGATCGACAACAATCTTCCCGACATGGAAGGTGTGGCCTTAATGAAGGCCATTCAGGCCCTCATCGATATTGCACCCCCAATTGCTTTTCTTACGGCCTCCGTCCGCTCTTTAGACATCGATCGCTTCACCGCCGCCGGCGCTGTGAGTACGATTGCTAAGCCGTTCGATCCGCTCAGTTTAGCAGCGCAGGTTCAGGCGCTGCTACGTTAGACCTTTCGCTAACGCGAACGGTCTGATGATCAAACGTCTGATTGACGTACGTTAATTGATGCGGTCTACAAGCGCGGGATGGCCGAACGGAAAAGGCGATCTGCGATGAGCGAGCAGCTAGGTGCCCTCGAAGCGTTCAGCGCAGCATTAATGCAGACGTTTGGCACGCGCGCTCGGGACGTGGCTGAAGGGCAGCGTCTACAGGCTCATGGCTCTGTGCGTGAGCAATGGCGGCGAGTCTTGCAACTGGTTGAGCAATCGGAAGTCAGCCCGATACGCCAGGCTGAAGAAGCAGCGCCTCCGGAAGCTATCGTGGCGCGAGTGCCACCAGCTTAAGGATCCGCAGCATGCCTTCTGGCCGGCTCGTCGGTTCGTGAGCGGGGATTTCACGGCCAACCACCAGAACGCTCCGGCGTTCCGATAGGCTCTGTCAAACCAACGGCGCCAGCTCCGCGAACGATTGAGGGATCGTTCATAGCAAATCGGTTTGGCTACTATTATATGTCGTTGCCTCCTAAATGCATGACGGAGCCAAGCGGGTTGCGTAATGTACTCGTGCGGGCGAGCGGTAGCCTAGCGCCTTGTCGTGCTTCAAAGATGAACGCTGCATCCAATCAGCTTTCCATCCCGCCTTATGCTAACCAGCCCGTCAGCAATAGCTGCGTAGTTCTACAGAAAGCTAACCATAGCATCGCTTCAAGCTTGGTTAGCATCAGTTAGCCGAACGAAAAAGCCTCAGCGACTTGTTAGACATCGGTCGATCCTTCCGGGTGACAGATTATAGGTCGAACCGAGGCCAAATCGCCAGCCGTTCACGACAAGCGCGCACTGACGCTATGCCGCTCATATCGCTCCAGAGTGGCGAACGTCGTCCATGAAGAGCTCAGAACGTCTCAAGGTGACTGCTTGCACCCGCTGCGACCTGATAGGTGACCTTGCCCTTAACGGCCAGCGGCTGTGACCACGTCTGACCGGCGTAGAGTCGACGCGATGGGAGCGGCCGGCAGCTCGTCGGCGCGGCATCGGCGCAGACTTTGCCATCAAAAAGCTCAGCGTTGGTGTTGCCGTCGTTGCGCAGCGTGAGAGAGCTGGCGTCGCGCGTGGGAACGATGCGTGCGACGGGGGAGGCGGGTCGCTGAATGACGAGGACGTCATAGCCAACCAGTAGTTTGAGCGCGGTCACCGGTGCAGAGACCGGGCCTGCCACAGGCTTGATCGTGACCCGGAAGATGCGATCGACGCCACCTTGCGGTCGGATCGCGGCAACTCGGATCGTCTTGCGCTCTCCCGGTTGTAAAATGAGCCGCTGTGGGGTGACCAGCAGCCCTCCGGTCTCAGGGTCGACGACGGCCTCGCGACGTTCTCCGGGCAGTCCCGGCGCCACGATCTCGAACGGCGCGACGGCGACATAGGCGACTTCCTTGTCGTCGTTCGCTATCTCGATGTCCTGCGCGAGGTCGGCGCCGGATGCAAGATCGACCACGACCCGGCTCAGCACGATGTTGGCTCTTCCGGGAGCGGAGGCGACAGCTGTGGCGAGTAGCGCAACGGCGAGGCGTGTCAGTGCTGGCATAGGACGTCTCCGAGGCGAATGTAGCTGGTAGCAGATCGGGCACCCGGCAGTCGCGCCGTGCAGGTCTGACCGGCTCCACTGCGGACCGTCAAACGCGCGTAGGCAGGAGCCTGGATCTGGAAAAAGCCATTCGTGTCAGTCGCCGCGACGGCGTCGTCAGCGGTGATGTCGGCGTCTGCGATCGGTCTGCCGGAGGCGTCTACCAGCCGGCCGAACATCGCGTGCACCGCCTTGGCGGTCCAGTCGAGCGCGGCGACGCTGCCGGGGAACACATCGACAGTGCGGGTCTGCGTATCGAACGCGATCAGCTCGGCCGCGACCGCGCGGAGCCGCACGCGGTAGCGCCGGTAGGGCTGAACCGCGAGCGTGAGCTTCTGGCCGCCTCGCACGGTACCCCGCACCGCGTCGTCGACCAGCAGCTCGAACGTGACCGACGGAGCACCCGCGACCGCGACGACGATCAGGCTGTCGTTCTGCCCCTGAGCGCCGACACCTATGCCCCGGCCGGTGACGCCAAAGGAGGTCTGGGCGGTCAGCCCGTACTGCATTCCGCTGCCGGCCGCTCCAGTGCGGCCGGTGAGAGATGCCGCCGCCACTCCCAACGAGCTGCGCCTCTCGCCGGTCAGCTGAAGCACCGTGGCACGTGCGCCCCGTTGCATCAGCGCACCGGCATCGACGGCTCCGCCGAGGACGTCGTCGCGATGAAGCGACGCCGCCGCTTCTATCACCGGCGAGACGCCATCGTCGGCGTTAGCACCGCTGCGCTGGACGCCGATCGCGGTGGTGAGCGCGGCACGCGGCCCGAGCAGCTGGAGTTGAAGACCGAAAGACACGGCTTCGCCTCGTTGCGTGCGCGCGTACTGCCCCGCCAGCGAGAGCTGCAACCGGTCGCGCTGAAACACCGACCACCGCCCGCTCGGACCGAACGAGTAGGTCGTGCCGCGCGCGGGCGTGCCGAACAGGAATGCCGAAAGGCCGATCTGCCCGCGCGGAAGCGAATAGGACAGGCTGCCGAGCAGCTGCGTGTAGCTGGATTGCATTGCGTCCGCGCGGGGGCGCATCAGCTGCGCCGCGACAGCGTCGTTCGTTTCGCTGGCGGTGACGAGCGCTGACCCGGTCACGCTGCTAACGTGACGAAGATCGAGACTGTAGCTGAGCGAACTTGCTCCGCTGGAGGTAAGCTGTGCGACCACGCCCCTGTCACCTCGGCTCGATGCCAGGATCGCTACCCGGGCCTGTGCAGCTGCAGTCAACAAGGACAAGCCGCCTTCTCCGACCGAGTTGGTCCGAGTGGCCATCAAGGTCGCATCCCAGGCGACGTGTGACCCGATCCGTCCGCGCGCACCGCCGGTTGCAATAGCGATGCGCTCGCCAGCGGGCGCGCCGCGCTCCCGGGTCAGGAAGCCGAGTTGCGCATCGAACACGATGCGGCCGGCCGGCGCGAGCGCCGCGCTCTTGGTGAAGAAGCGTTGCTCGACCCGGTTCGCCCCGCCGGCCTCCTGGATCCGCAGCTCGATGGGATAGGAGCCGTCGGCGAGGGCGCTCGTGTCGAGCGACTGGTTGCCGCCATCGTACGTCTGCGAGCTGACCAGTCGACCCTGCACGTAAAGGTCTACGCGCGATCGCTGCGCCAGAAAGACGATGAGAGGTGTGCCGCTGAGAGCGACGCGGTCGGCGCGCGTGTCGAACTGCGTGGCGACGCCGACCCCGACGATGCGCCGACGTCCGACCAGATCTACGCCGGGTGCATAGAACATGCCGCCACGTAACCGGATGTCGCGACGGTCAACCTCTGCAGTCAGCGTGTCGACACGTCCACCATCCCACGACGACAGCGACGCGTCCGACAGCAGGTGCACCGGGCCCGTCCCAGCGACCAGGCGGTTGCGGAAGGCGTAGGCCGTCCCAAGCCCGCCGCCGCCCGCGACCGCAACGCCGAGCGTGTCCACCGCGGAGAGGGGATCCGCTTCGTCCTCGAGATAGCGCGCGCTCTCGCCTCGCACGACGAGCAGGCGAGGGTCCAGCGCAAGCGTCAAACGGAACGCAGCGGCGTCGTAGCGAGCCACGATGCGCGGCTCGTCCTTCGCCACGCAACCTGACCTATCGACGCAGCGAGCAGGGGCGCCGATCGACAATGGCTGATCCAACATGGCAGTGACTGCGGCTCGATCGATCAGGTCGGGGATTGCGGCGGCGACTGCTTGCGGGGTCAGCAGACGTACGTTGGCGGCTGCGACCTCAGCGGCGAATTGGCCGATCCGCCGATCCGCGACGTAGACGTCCACCACGGCCTGATCCGTGGCGGCAAGTGCGGCGAAGTCCGCGGGCATCGCCGCGGTGACCTGGGGCGCGGATGCGCCGAGAGCTCCTGCGGATTGGGCGTCGACGACGCTCCATAGGAGCGTGCCTCCACCCAGCAGCGCGCGCCGAAACGAACGGGCGTGACGATCAGCTAACCTCGGCACGTCAGTTTGCCGAGAGGATCACGGTCAGCGTACCGCTGTAGCTTCCCGCCGTCGCTGCGCTGAGCGCGGTGGACCGCAGAATGACGATCAGGCTCGCATTGGTGGTCTGCAGAACCGGACAGCTCAGCAGCATGGTCTGACCGGCGAGCGGGACGTTGGCGGCGAGGTTTGTCCCCGACGTCTGGCCGGCGGAAGTGCTCCACTGTACCTCGTACGGCAGCCGCGCGGCGCCGTTGGCCAGCGTGAACGCGCCGCCGGTGCCGGACCCCGACGCGGTTACGGTGTAGCGCCCCCCGAGCAGACCGCTGAAGGCGCAGATCGACTGGCTGCGCGTCAGGTCGGCGCCAAACCCGGAAATCGAGCCGAACGACACGTCGCTGAGACCGTTGACCTGGACGTTCTGCGCGACGCTCGGGGACGCTACGGCGACGAGCGAGAGCGCCGCTGCCTGCCCAATGCTCCGGATCGTCGCCACTGACCGCCTCGAGGCGCCCGGCTACTGCGGCGTCACGAGCAGCGTGAGCGATCCGGTGTAGCTCGTCGCCGACGTCATACCCTGCAGATTGGCCGCCGAGATGGCGATGATCAGGCTCGACGTGGTCGCCGCGCCGGTGCTGCAGGTCGGGTTGGCGGCCGTGCTGGTCATGCCTGCCAATGCGGTGCCAGCGGTGAGCGCGGTGCCGCTGGACTGGCCGCTGCTGGCGCTCCACTGCACCGTGTACGGCACACTCAGGCTGCCGTTGGCGAGCGTGAATGCGCCGCTGGTGCCGCTCCCGGTGGCGGTGATGCTGTAGCCCTTGGTGGCGGTGTTGCTCCACACACAGTTGTTCTGTGAAGCGGTCGCCGCGCTACCGGGATCGACGTTGGTGAAGGCGACGTCCGTAAGACCTGTGATCTGCGCCCTGTTGGCGACGCTGGCGGTGATCGTCACCGATCCCGTCGAGGTCGCGCCCAGGCTGCCCTGCGTCGACGCGTTCGCGGGTACGGCCGCCAAGGCGCCGCTCAGAAGGAGAACATGGCCGATAAGGGCTCGCACGCCTAGGCTGCCCTGCAGCTGTTTGACATGGGTCATCTGTATGTCCCTCGAAGATGCGCAATGCCGCGCGAACTCTGCTCGAGGACGGAGTTAGAAGATCACCCTTAACAAGCTGAAACCGCCAGCCCATCATTAGACCATCGTCTAAGGGATGAGCGTTCGTGACAAAGAACAGTGCTGCGGGTGCCCTCCGAACGGTTCTGCTACACTTAATGTTGGTGAGCCCGTGTCGTTTTAAATGGCGCAAGAAGCCTGCGTGAGGTGCGGCGTAAGCGCGATCGGGAGTCAACGCCATGACGGTGATCAACTCGAACACATCGGCCCTTCGTGCTACCGCCGCGTCCAACACCGTCATCAAAGCGCTATCGGTGTCCTGGGAGCGGCTGTCGACGGGTAAGCGCATCAACGCGGCGAAGGATGACGCCGCAGGTCTTGCGATCACCACGTCGATGGCGGCGCAGATCCGTGGCTTCCTTCAGGGCGTCCGCAACGCCGGCGATGGCCTCTCGATAGCTCAGACCGCGGAGGGCGCGCTAGGAGAGGTCTCGAACATGCTGCAGCGCATGCGCGAGTTGTCGGTGCAGGCTGGCAGTGACACCTATGCCGCGAGCGACCTCTCATCGATCCGGGCGGAGCAAGCCGCGCTCATGCATCAGATCAGCTCCATCGTCACCGATACGTTGTTCAACGGCAAGAAGCTGTTCGATGTCACAGCGGCCGCTGGGTTCTCGATCCAGAGTGGCGCGAATGGTGGGGACGTCATCACGGTTAGGTCGGCCGACTTTTCCGCTGGCAGCAGCTCCAAGCTAGCCGTCATCACCGCCCTGACCTTCACCGACGACGCGACGAGCGGTTCGCTTTCCAACTATGACAATGCCATTGCTGAAGTCTCGAGCGCGCGCGCATCGCTGGGTTCGTCGCAGAACCGCCTGCAGTCGGCGATCGACAACACGCTCACGCACGTCACCAATCTCACAGCGGCGCGCAGTCGCGTCGAGGACGCTGATTTTTCGACTGAGACCACAGCACTCGCCAAGTTGCAGATTCTCACCCGAACATCGATCGCCATGCTCGCCCAGGCAAACCAATCTAGGCAAGGTGTGATGAAGCTGCTCAGCTGACAGCTTGCCAACTTCCGCTAGCGGATAGCTTCATCCAATCGGATGCTCCCCGCCGGCAGGGAGCCTCCCGAGCTCTACCCTCGACGGCAGTCTGCAGCAACATCTCCGACTTCGGTCTTACATTCCAGGTCGGTTAACCAATCAATAGCTGCGGCTTGTCATGGCTCCTGTCAGGAGGTTGCCTTGACCCATTGCCATCGACAGATAATCGCTTTCAAGCACGGCTTCGTGTTAGCCGCGTGTCTCGCGATCGCGGCGTGCGGCGGCGGAGGCGGGGGGGCGTCAACAGGTGCGACCGCGTCGCCGGAGGCATCGTTGCCTTCGCCACCCACCGCGACTCCTACACCAGCTCCGGTTCCAAAGGCGCTCAGCTTCACAACGGTTGAGGTCGGTGTCGACACCGATGCGTCGGGCGTGCTTCAGATGTCGATCCCCGCGGAAAGCTCCTCCCCGGTCATCGTGTCCGATCCGAATTCGCCGACAGCTACACGCTTCGAAGACTTTCGCCTCGATGGCAATGAAACGATCAGAGCCAGCGGCTTTGGCTCGCACAGCGGCATCAGCATTTCAGCATCGCCGGCGACCTATCAGGCGTCCTCCGTTCTGCGGTTCACGCAGTTGGGAACGCTACCGCGACAGATGCCAGTGTTGATGTGGGCGTCGCCGAGTGACTCCGAGCCGCTCGCTATGCCGCTCGCGGAAACCGTCGAGAAGCTCCCGGGCACCAGCAGTACAACCGGCATGCTGCCCAAGCACGCACGCCTGCTGGAGGTTGGGAGCCCCAACTTCCGCGGCATACGCGTCTTCGGTTCGAACACGCTGACGAGCTCTGTCCCGGAGAAGGGAAGCTCGCGTTACGTTGGTGAGCTATTCGGGACGGTCTACCCGACCGGCGAGGCGCCGAGCCGGCTGGTGGGTGACTGCGTCCTCAACGTCTACTTCGACGGTGAGCAGCCATACGTGACGGGGCTGATCAAGTTCTCGCAATATGAGCGCACCGACAATCGTGGGACTGTGCTGACGATCGACTTCGTTGCAGACATCGTCCGCGGCAAGTTGGTGACACGCTCGATCCAGGTGACTGGCACCGGGAACATGGTTCAGTACGGGGCGGTCGCGGGCGGCTTTTATGGCGACGATGCGAGCGAGCTCGGCTTCACGATATCGGCTCGCGGTCCAAGCGGTATCCTGATCGGAGGCGCGATCCTTGGCATTGGGCACTAGAATACCTGATTGCGTCGCCTCGGAACTGCGTGCGGCCACGCGCAGCGGCGCCATCGAAGCGACGTCATCCGCATGGTACGCCTTTGGATCACGGACCCTTTCGATATCGTCTACCCAGTCGGTCAACCGCCCCGCTCCTCAAAAGGCTGACGGAGATAACAGCTCAAGCGCGCGCTAAAAGCTGGTAACCGTTAGGCCATAATCGGCGCTGATCGCGCGACAGCTTATTGTGTCGGAGCGCCGCGTCTGCCTCCTCAAGTAGGGAGTTCATCTCGCAGGCGCGGCTCGACGATCGGCTTGAACCGATGCTGGCGCCGACACTGACGACCTTTCCGTTGATCCGGTAAGGCGCGCTCAGCCAACGAACGATGTCGTCGGCCCGTTCGGCGATCACCGTCGACGATGAGGCATCGACTTGCATGACGACGAACTCGTCTCCACCGAGACGCGCGACAGCGTCACCGCGTTGTGCAGAGGCGGTCAGACGTTCCCCAACGGCACAGAGGAGCGCGTCGCCCGCAGCATGGCCGAGCCGATCGTTGATCTGCTTGAAGCCGTCGAGATCGAGGTAGTGCAGCGCATAGCTGCCCACGGACGGACCGGCGGGGTCGAAGCTCGCAATCGCCTCTGCGAGCGCGAAGCGATTCATCAAACCGGTCAGGTGGTCGCGCCGCGCGAGCACTGCAAAGGCAGAACTTGTGGCTGACTGCCGCTCCTGTGCAAGGTGGCGCTTCGTGAGGCTCCGAAGCCCGCCAGTCAGCAGCGCGATGAGGCACAGCGCCGCGACCGCATGGTCGGGCTCCGCCGAGAAGGCCAAGACAACGACGGGTGGCAGGACGCCCAAAAGGACGCTTCCACCGGCGATCAGCGGTCGTAATGCCGTGGTGGCTACAGCACCTGCGGCATAGCCTACGACGAGGATCGCGACTGGCAGGTGAAGCGATGGGATGGGCAGCATCAGCGCGCGCGCCGCGAAGCAGCCGAACAGCACGGCGAAGGCGAGGTAGGACGCGCCAAACCGTCGCTCAAGCTCGCGCGCGTCAGCCCTCGACAGGGCCGCTGCGGCGCAGCGCGCTCGGCCGCGATAGAGGAGCCATAGCCGCCAGCCACTGGCTGCCACGCCGAGGGCAAGGAGCAACGACGCGGCGCCATCACGCGAGCGCACCGACACGAGTGTGGCGACTAGCAAAAAGAGCGCGCTCATGATGGTCGCAGGCATTCTCGTCGCGAACAGGCTAGCCACCCGCTCGGCGTAGGCGTCCTCGTGTTGAGGCGCATGGACTGGGAGCGGCGAAGGCATCTCGCGATCGACATTGCCGGCGACAGATTAAGATCGTGAGAAGCTGGGCTACCTCGCGAATGGTGCGCGAACACCCCGTTCGGCAGCCTGGGCGCGGCAATGCGCGGCGTTCTCCTACAAAGGTCGTATCGCCGGCACTCGTACTCGCAGGCGATAAGTCGCGTTAACGCCTTCCGGCCAATCCGATGATCATGTTGGTCACCAGGCGGATAAGTACATGAAGGCTGTCCACGCGGCTGAGCACCGCCAGATGCTCGATCTCGCTGCCGAGATCCTCGCTGAGGCGTCGGCGCGGCAGCCATGCCGACGTGACAGTCTCGCCCGACTGAGACTGAGCTTCTCTCGCCTGGTCAATACGCACTGCGAGGAGGAAGGCAGAACCATTCGCGCGGCCGTCGACGCCGGATCTCTATGCCCGCGCATTGCAGCCGCCTTCCATCGCGAGCTGCAGCAATGGCGTACTGCGCTGGTATGTCTCAACAGCGCCTGGCCGAGCGCCCGCATCGAGCACGATCAAAGAGGCTTTGCCTCCGCGTTCCGCCCGCTTGTCGACGACCTCCGCAGCTACATCGCGCGCGAGGAGAGCCAGATCCTTGACAAGCTTCAGTCGGCCGCCTTATCGCGTGATGCATCGCGATACAAGGGAATGGCCGCGACGGACACCTGCCGAGCCACTCACCCTTTAAAGTTGGCAGTCGAGTCTCGACTGCCAAAGTGAACGAGTGGCGAAAGTTGGAGAGCGATCCCAACGCATTCAGTGACTGTTTTTGGGTCACCGCGCTTTCCGCTTCAGCCTTAATCCAAGATCACCTTCGATCACGTCGCGACTAAGTCACCAGGCGTCAAGGATGCCGGGGCTCATGCTCATCAAGCGAGGCATTGAGGAAGCCCTCGTCGCTCATCCAGTCGGCGAGTCGATCCGGCCAGTGCTGAATAGATAACCTCTCGTCGTGCACGCCGACATTGAAGCCATGCCCCACGCCTGAGAAGACATGGAGCTCGGCTGGCCGTCCCGCTTGCTGAAGTTGCTGGAAGAGGGCGAGGGCAGGGCCGGCGCAGCACGTGTCGAGCGCGCCCGCCGCGATGAAGGCGGGCGGTGCGTGGGCCGGGTCCGTCGCAGGGATGCCGAGCGGGCCGGGGTAGACGAGCACTTGGAAGTCCGGTCGAGCGCTCACCCGCACGAGGCGATCGTCCGGCACCCGGTGCGCGGGTTCGGGATTATCCGCGACCAGCGAAACCAGCTCGCCGCCCGCTGAGAAGCCCATCAGTCCGATCCGGCGAGGGCTCACGCCGTAATCTGCGGCATGCGCTCGCACCCAGCGTACCGCCCGCCGAGCGTCGGCGGCGGCGTCACGCTCGATCGTGTAAGTCGAGCCTGGCTCACGCGCGAGACGGTAGCGCAGCACGAACACCGTGATGCCATAGCGGGTGAGAATCCGCGCCGGCACCATGCCCTCGTTCTGGAAGACCAGCATGCGGTGCCCCCCGCCGGGTACGATGATGATCGCGGTACCGTTCGCGTGCTCGCTGCGCGGCCGGAGGATCGTCAGCGAGGGTCGGTGTACGTTGTGGACGTATGCGCCGCCCTCAAGTTGCTCCTGCTCCCCCGCGCGCCGTTCTGAGCCTGGCGCAGCGCGACCCCAGATGGCGACGACGTCGGATGACGGGGGCGCGGATGCCGCGGGCATGGCCGCGACGAGCGCGAGAGCGGGCAGAAACAAGCGACGCATGGCCGGAACTCCGCAAGCCAGCGCGACGCCGCCCGGCCGCGGCGGTCTGACATAAGCGCGGGCATCGTGTCGAGCACCGCCAGCAAAGGAATGTTACGCGATTGGTTATATTGACATTATAACCAAGCCCGCTGATTAGATAACCAAATTACAAAATTTTCGTTCGCAGGGTGGGTTCATTCCAAACGGGGGAATTGGGCTTTGAAGACCACATTGCTGCTGCTCGCGTCAGCCTCGGCGCTGCTCACGCCGGGGGCAGCGTTCGCGCAGGCCGAGAGCGTCGCGGTTCCTACGCTTTCCACAGAGCCACCGGGCGCCGCGGCCGATGCCGCACCGGCCCAGGACGATGCTACCACCGCCGACATCACGGTGACGGGCTCGCGTCTCGCCTCGCGCGGCTACTCGCAGCCCACGCCGACGACCACGGTGAACCGCGACGACATCGAGAAGCTGTCCCAGCCCAACCTCTTCCAGGCGATCCGCCTGTTGCCCGCGTTGCAAGGCAGCTCGGGCCGTCAGACGCGCGGCAACAGCACCAGCAGCGGTCAGCAGGGGCTGAGTTCCTTCGCGTTGCGGGGCCTCGGCGAGCTCCGCACGCTCACGCTGCTGGACGGCCAACGGGTAACCCCTGCCAACTTCATCGGCGTGCCCGATATCAGCCAATTCCCGCAGCTTCTGGTGGAGCGGGTCGATGTGGTGACCGGCGGAGCCTCGGCGTCCTACGGATCGGACGCGGTCGGCGGCGTGGTCAACTTCGTCACCAACAAGCGGTTCACCGGCGTCCGGGCGAACCTGCAGACCGGCATCACCACCTACGGCGACGATCCGAACCTGACCGCGCAGGTCGCCTGGGGCGGCTCCTCCAAGGACGGGCGGCTGCACGTTCAGGTGAGCGGCGAATATAGCTACGAGGGCGGCACGCCGGCGGGTGACTTCGGCGTCTCCGGCGGCGTCAACCGGCGCGACTGGTACAACGCGCCCGCCTTCCTCGGCCGCTCGAACGCAGCGACGGTGGACGGCCTGCCGCGCTACACGCTGATCAACCGCGCGCAGCCGCTCCAATACGCCAAATTCGGCCTGATCACGTCCGGTCCGCTGCAGGGGACCGCCTTCGGACCCGGCGGCGTGCCCTATCAGTTCGCCTATGGCTCGGGCGGTCGCCCACTCGGCAACGGTCAGGTGACCGGGTGCTTCAACCCCTTCTGCGTCGGCGGGGACCTCAGCGCGCAGATTGGCGAGTCGCCCAGCCTCGCCAGCAGGCTCGAGCGAGGGGTCGGCTACGGCCGCGTCGGCTTCGACGTCAGCGATGGCATGGAGGTGTTCGCCACCGCCACGCTGGCGCGCGTGCTGTCGCGCAACTTTCCCAATCGCGGCGCCGAGCGTATCGGGCTGACCGTCCAGTGCGACAACGCCTTCCTCCCCGCGGCCGTGCGTGACGGCTGCGCCGCCAACGGGATCACCAGCTTCCAGTTCGGCACGGTCACCGGTCAGTTCGCGGATCCGATCACCGTTCGCACACGCCGCGACCAGCAGCGCTACGTGCTCGGCGTCGACGGCAAGGTGGCGATCGCCGGCACCGAGTGGCGCGTCAACGCCTATGGCGCGCACGGCGTGAGCACGATCGCGGTCGACGTCAGCAACATCTCGCTGCAACCGCACTTCAACGCCGCGATCGACGCGGTGACCGCGTCCGACGGCAGCATCGTGTGCCGGAGCGCGGTCGCGCGCGCGGCGGGATGCGTGCCGTTCAACGCCTTTGGCGACGTCACCAACTCCGCCGCGGCTTACGCCTTTGTGATGCCCGAGAACGGCCCGCGGCAGCGCTCGCGCCAGGAGCAGAACGTTGCCAGCTTCAACCTGACCGGCGAGCCTTTCTCGACCTGGGCGGGACCGGTGGCGATCGCGTTCGGCGTCGAGGGCCGAGAGGAGATCTACCGCACCGTTGCCGACCCATATGGCAACGGCGCGAGCGCGGCGACGCCGAACTCCGCGCTGTATCCTGCCGACCCGCTGCTCAACACCACTATCGGCAACAACTGGTACGCGGGCAACTACAAGGCCGGGCGGGGCCGCTACGGCGTCAAGGAAGCCTATGCCGAGATCAACGTCCCGATCCTCGACTCGGACGTCCTCGGCGAGGCCAATGTCAACGGCGCGATCCGCGTCACCGACTATACCACCTCGGGCACGGTCGAGGCGTGGAAGATCGGCGGCGTGTGGAAGACCCCGCTCGACGGCTTCCGCCTGCGCGCGGTGACCTCGCGCGACGTGCGCGCGCCCAACCTGAGCGAGCTGTTCGCGGCGCAGATCGTCACCAACTCGACCGTGCTGTATCGCGGCAACGTCATCAACATCCAGAACCGCGTCGCCGGCAACACCGGCCTGCGGCCCGAGATCGGCCGCAGCACCGAGATCGGGTTCGTCTATGCCGAGCCGAGTTGGCTGCCCGGCTTCGCGGTATCGGTCGACTATTACGATATCAAAATCAGCGACGCGATCATCTCGCTCGGCGCACAACAGATCGTCGACCTGTGCGAGCAGGGCGCGCAGGACCAATGCGCCGCCACGTTGCTCGAAAGCCCGACGCCAGGCGCGAACTACGTTCAGGTCACCGCGTTCAACGCCGCCAGCATCCGCACCAAGGGCTTCGACATCGAGGCGTCCTATCGTTTTCCGCTGTCGGGGATCGGCCTGCCCGGGCGCGTCACGTTGCGCGGCCTGGCCACGCACGTCATCGAGCTGGTGACGACGTCCAACGTCGTCGGTTCGATCCCGATCGACACCGCCGGGGTCAACAGCGGCACCACGCCCGACTGGAAGGGCCTGCTGACGCAGAGCTGGGATACCGACCGCTTCAGCCTGTCCTTGACCGAGCGCTTCATCAGCGACGGAGTCTACTCGAACGAGTGGATCGAGTGCCGCACCAGCTGCCCGGTCTCGACCAACAACAACCCGACCGTCGACGATAACAGCATGCCGGGCGCCTTCTACGTCGATCTCGGTGGCAGCTACAATCTCACCAGCGAGGTCAGCGCCTTCTTCCGCGTCGACAATCTCCTCGACAAGGACCCCGTCGCGGCGCCGTCCACCGGGGTGAGCCCCGGCGTCAACTCGCTGCTGTACGACGTGCTCGGCCGCACCTTCCGACTGGGCGTGCGCGCCAACTTCTGACCGGGGCCCTCGGGCATCCCGACCGATCTCGCGAGGGCCGCCGTCAGAGCGGCCGCGCGACGCGAGGCGACCATAGCGCCCGCATCCCACCGCAGGACGAACGAAAGGACCATCGCGCTCAACGAAGGGGACAGACGCATGACCATCCGACGCCACACCGGGCTGCTGCTCGCCACCGCGGTCGTCGCCGCGCTCACCGGCGCGCCTGCCCGGGCTCAGGTCGTCGATCAGGCGGAGGGCGACCCGCAGGCGGCCTCGCGCGAGCGATTCGACGGCACCGCCGACGCCGCGGCGGCGGATATCGTCGTCACCGGGCGCGGCAGCTCGGCCAACGGCGTGACCAACACGACGCCGGGCGGCGGCCTGATGTCGGTGCAGACCGGCACGAAGCTGCGCAGCACAATCACGCGCGACTATATCGATCGGCAGGCGGCGACCACGAACGTCTTCACGCTGATCCGCAATCTGCCCGGCGTCGTGCTGGGCAGCGGCGACCCCTTCGGCAGCGCGCCCAACCTGACCATCCGCGGGCTCAGCCAGACATCGCTCGGCTTCAACTTCGAGGGCATGCCGATCGGTGACCAGCTGTCGTACAGCGCCTTCCCCAGCGAGTGGGCGGACAGCGAGAACATCGGTCTGATCAATCTGACCCGCGGCTCGACCGATATCACCGCGCCGGTCTACAATTCGGTCGGCGCGCTACTGCAGGAGGAACTGATCGCGCCGTCGCGCTCGGCGGGCGCCTTCGCGTCGGCGAGTCTCGGCAACTACGACCTCAATCGACAGTTCCTCCGGCTGGAGACCGGTGAGATCGGCGCGTCCGGCGTGCGCGCCTTCGTGTCGGGCTCGCGCACGTACAACCGCAGCTGGCGCGGCCCGGGGCGGACCGAGCGCCACCATATCGACAGCAAGATCGTCAAGGAGTTCGCCTCGGGCGACACGATCTCGCTGGTGGCGACCTACAATGAGGAGAAGACGGACCGATCCCGCAACCCGACGCTGGCGCAATATCGGCAGTCGGGTCGCGACTTCAACTTCGACGCGGGCTACAGCGTCGACCCTGCGACCGGCGTCGGCAATCCCAATTACTACCGGCTGCGCGTCGCCGATCGCCAGAGCCTCTATGTCAGTGCGCCGTCCAGCTTCAAGCTGACCGATCGGCTCGACATCGTCGCCACGCCCTATTTCCTCTACACGCACGGCATCATCAACGGCGCGAGCAACCTCAACCTGCGCACGGCCTTCTATGGCACGCAGCCGGCCGGGCCGTTGCAGGCGCCCGGGGCCGCGGCCGGCCAGGCGATCGTCACGGTGATGAACGTCGATCGCTACGATCAGAAGACCTACGGCCAGAACAGCTACCTGCGCTGGAATGTGGGGCTGGCGCAGCTGCGGCTGGGCTATTGGTACTCGCACTTCGTCCACGACGAGAAGGCCGCTTTCCAGGTCGCCGACGCGGAGGGGGGCGTCCAGGATCCTTATGGCGACCGCGGCTCGGTGCTGACCGCCAGCGGCGACACGTTCCGCAACTTCGCCGCGCGGATCGAGCAGAACGTCCACGGCGTGTACGCCGACATGACGGTGAAGCTCGACGACGATCGGCTGCTCGTGAACACCGGTTTCAAATACGTCTGGGTCGACCGCGTCTCGCGCAGCCCGCTGCCCGGCAGCGCGATGCGCACCGAGAGCCTGAGTCAGCGCCCGCTGCCGCAGGGCTCGATCCGCTACAGCCTGGACGACAAGAACCAGCTCTTCGCGGACATCACCACCGCGTTCCGCGCGCCCTCGGCGGTGTCGTCTTACGTCAACATCTACAATGCGGCGACCGGCGTGCCGTCCAGCACGCCGTCGGGCAATTATACGCCGGAATATTCACTCGGTCAGGAGATCGGCTTCCGCCACCACGGCGACCTCGTCCACTTCACCATAGCGGCGTTCAACTATGACCTGACCGACCGACTGGTGCAGGGTAGCCAGATCGTCAACGGCACCAGCGTCGGCTTCGCGGTCAACGTCGGTGACCAGTCGGCGCGCGGCGTCGAGGCGGAGATCGGGCTGGTGCCGTGGCACGGCTTCAGCCCCTACGTCTCGGGCCAGTATCTCGATGCGACGACCAAGGACGATTACCCCGTGCGCGGCGTCTTCCTCCCGACCGCGGGCAAGCGCGCGGTGCTCAGTCCCGAATGGGTCACCTCGGCCGGACTGAACTACGACGACGGGTCGTTCTTCGCCTCGTTCGAGGGCACCTATATCAGCGAGCAATTCTCGACCTTCATGAACGACGAGGTGCTGCCCGGTTTCGCGACCGCCAACGCGAGCATCGGCTACCGCTTCGGGTCGATCGGCTTCGTCAAGAAGCCGCAGCTGCAGCTCAATCTCACCAACATCGCCGACAGAAAGTATCTGTCCGGCATCCAGGGCGTTACCTCGAACGCCCAGGCGACCGCGAGCCGACAGGGCAACGTGATCGCCGGATCGGCACCCACCTACCTGATCGGCGGCGGCTTCGGCATCACCGGCTCGATCAGCGCTGCCTTCTAACCCCGCCTGCCTCTCTGTACGCGACCGAGGAGACCTCACCATGCGACGTCGAACCTTCCTGGCTTCCACCACCGCGGGCGCGCTCGCAGCTAGCGGCGTAGCGCGGGCGCAGATCGTGCCGCGCTACCGCCGGGTGCCGCGCATCGCGATCGGCGGCATCGCGTCCGAATGCAGCACGTACAGCCGCATCCGCGCGCGGATGGAGAATTTTACCGTGTTGCGCGGTGACGCGATCCTGGAGAATGAGCGCTTCACCTTCCTGCGGCGCTACGACGTGCCCTTCCTCCCAACGCTGGTCGCCAATGCCGGCTCGGGCGGCCCCATCGCGCGCGACGCCTATGACGCGCTCAAGGCGGAGTATCTTCAGCGGCTGCGCGCTTTGCTGCCGTTGGACGGCGTCTATCTGGCGATGCACGGCGCGATGTTCGTCGAGGGCATGCAGGACGCCGAGGGCGACTGGTACGAGGCCACGCGCCAGGTCGTGGGACCGGACTGCCTGCTGTCGGCCAGCTACGACCTGCACGGCAACGTCAGCCAGCGGATCGTCGACAATCTCGACGCGATCACCGCCTATCGCACCGCGCCGCATGTCGACCGGGTCGAGAACACGATGCGCGCGACCGACATGCTGACTCACTGTCTGCGCTATGACCTCCGACCGGGGATCGTCTGGGCGACGATCCCGGTCGGGCTGGCGGGTGAGCAGAGCAGCACGGAATGGGATCCTGGCCGTCGCCTCTGGGCCGATCTGAGCGAGTACAATCGCCAGGCCGAGGTGCTCGATGTCTCGCAGCTGGTCGGCTATGTCTGGGCCGACGAGCCGCGCTCGGCGGCGTCAGTGTGCGTGACCGGCACCGATCCAGCGATGCAGGCGAAGATCGCGGCCGAGCTCGCCTCGCGCTACTGGGATGCGCGCCGCGAGTTCAAATTCGGCAGCCCGACGGGCACGATCGAGGAGACGATCGCGACCGCGATGGCGGCGACCACCAGGCCGGTGGTGATTTCCGATTCCGGCGACAATCCGGGTGGGGGCGGCAACGCCGATCAGTCGCTGTTCCTCCAGGCCCTGCTCAAGGCCGGCGCGCGCGAGGTGCTGCTGGGCGGGATGACCGACCAGCCCGCGACCGACGCCTGCTATGCCGCGGGCGTCGGCAAGACGATCCCGCTCCGTGTCGGCGGCTCGCTCGACCCTGTGGCGAGTAGCCCAGTCCCGGTGACGGCCACGGTCAAGTATCTGGCGGCGGTCAGTGACCCGGCCGAGCGCGAGGCGGTGATCGCGTTTGACGGCATAACCATGACGCTCTCCTCCAAGCGGCGCGCCTATCACGCCGCCGAGGCATTCCGCGCGCTCGGGCTGGAGCCGTCGGCATTCAAGATCGTGGTACTCAAATGCGGTTATCTGAACCCGACGATGAAGCCGCTTGCTAACCCGCATCTGATGGCTCTGTCGCCGGGGGCGATCGATCAGGACATCCCGCACATCGCTAACGAGCACCGGGTGCCCACCTTCCCCTGGGTGGCGGACCTTCGATATGCTCCGCGGCCGTACCGCTCGGCACGGATCAATCGGTCGTGACTAGAACCAGCGAGGAGAAGAGAGCAGTGCGACGCGGCGACAGGATGATGCGCCAGGTACGACGCGCGATGCTGATCGGCGTGATGCTCTGCGCCCCGACCGCGCGCGCGCAGATCGCGACGCCGGCGACGCAGGCCGCGGACGCCGCGGTCGTGCAGGCGCTGCGCGAGCGCGGCGACTATCGCGCCGCCGTACGGGCCTTGGAGCAAGAGCATGATCGATGGGTCGAGACGATCATGCAGCTCACCGAGATACCGGCGCCGCCGTTCAAGGAGGCGGCACGCGCGCGCGCCTATGCCGCCCTGTTCAAGGAGGCGGGGCTTAGCGACGTCCGGATCGACGAGGTGGGCAACGTCCTGGGGCTGCGCCGCGGTACCGGCGCGCCCGGCGGCAGGATGGTGATCATGGCGGCGCACCTGGACACGGTCTTCCCCGCCGGGACGCCGGTCACGGTGCGTCGAGACGGCACGCGGCTGCACGCGCCTGGCGTGGGTGACGACTCGACCGGACTGGCCACCCAGCTCAGCCTGATCCGCGCGATGGCGGCGGCGAAGATCGCGACGTCGCTCGACATCCTTTTCGTCGGCAATGTCGGCGAGGAGGGGCTGGGTGACCTGCGCGGGGTTCGCCACCTCTTCACGCAACCGGCGTATCGCGACCGCACCGCCGCCTTCTTCTCGATCGACGGCGCTGCCGAGGACGGCTTCACCGTCGGCGGCGTGGGCTCCAAGCGCTATCGCCTCGTCTACAAGGGACCTGGCGGGCACAGCTACGGTGCGTTCGGGCTGGTCAATCCGATGGCGGCCATGGCGGCCACCGTCACGGGCTTGTACGCGCTGCCGACGCCGAGCGACCCGAAGACGACGTACAGCGCGAGCGTCGTGGGCGGGGGCACCTCGGTGAACGCGATCCCGCGCGAGGTCACGCTGGAGGTTGACATGCGCTCGGAGAGTGCCGCCGAGCTCGCCAAGCTCGAGCGGGACTTCCTCGCGGTGGTCGATCGCTCGGTGGCCGCGGAAAACGCGGCGCGCTCGGTGAAGCAGGGCGCGGTGACGGTCGAGAAGGTGCCGGTCGGCGATCGGCCTGCCGGCGCCACGCCGGTGACCGACCCGCTCGTCCGGCTCGGCATCGCCGCCTACCGCGCGGAGAAGATCGCGCCGCGGCTGACCAGCAGCTCGACCGACGCCAACGTACCGATGAGCCTGGGCATCCCCGCCGTGACGCTGTCACGCGCCGCGAGCGGCGATCGCGGCCACTCGCCCGACGAATGGATCGAGACGGCAAAGGTCCGGTCTCAACGGGTCAAGCGCCTCGACCTGCTGCTGCTGCTTGCCGCTGCGGGACTGCGGTGAGGACAAACTGGTCTCGAGCAAGTGCAAGTAACCGCGCCTGATTGTGCGTGCTCGAGTATGCGCGTGCCCCTAACGTTTGGCTTAGTGCATCGCCAAATCCGCCTTGAAGCAGCGAAGGGACCAGACGCTCTCTATCGCAAGACGGTGGCGACAGATCGGTAAGGGCAGGTTTTTACGACATGACGGCGTAACGCGGCCGGTCCGCTAACCTGCCGGACTAAGCCAGCCGGACAGCTGCGCGGAACGCCCAAGGCGGCTTGCACGGCGAGATGAACATGGGGTAATCGCGGGAGCGAGCTACCTCGATCAGCGATGACGTGGAGGCAGGTGGCTGTTCCCCGGTAGATGAAGGTGCGGGCTCACGACTGGCAGCCGGGCCCATACATCGGAACGGAGAACAGCCATGGGTGAGTATATCGGGCTCGACGTATCGTTGAAAGAGACAGCGGTCTCGATCCGGCGTGAAGGCAAGCGAGTGTGGCGCGGCAAATGCGCCTCGGATCCGCAGCTGCTCGCCGCGCTGATCCGCAAGCACGCCCCAGAGGTGGTGCGCGTGGTGTTCGAGACAGGACCGCTGTCGGTCTGGTTCTTTCATGCGCTGAGCGCGGAGGGGCTGCCGGCGATCTGCATCGACGCGCGCCATGCCAAGGCGGCGCTCGACATGGCGGCGAACAAGACGGATGCGAACGACGCCGACGGCCTGGCTCACCTGGCAGAGGTCGGGTTCTACAAGGAGGTGCGGGTTAAGAGCTTCGACAGCATGCTCGCGCGCACGCTGGTTGCGGCGCGGACTCGCCTGGTGCGGATCGGCACCGAGCTGTCGAACCAGATCCGGGGCTTGATGAAGACGTTCGGGCTGGTCGTCCCGCCGGCGTCGGGCAGCAAGTTCGAGCGCCAGGTTGAGGCTCTGCTCGCCGGTAACGCCGACCTCGGCCGGATCATCCGGCCGCTACTCGAGGCCTGGCACGCCGTTCGCCTTCGCGCCGCGGAGCTGGGACGCAAACTGCTGGCGGACGCCCGGCGCAGCGATGCCTGCCAGCTGCTCATGTCCATTCATGGTGTCGGCGTCGTGACCGCCACTTCGTTCATCACCGCCATCGAGAATCCGACCAACTTCAAGCGATCGCGATCTGTCGGCGCCTGGGTCGGGTTGACCACCCGGCGCTATCAGTCGGGCGAGATCGACTATGACGGCCATATTTCGAGGCGAGGCGACAGCCATCTGCGCGGGCTGCTCTACGAAGCTGCGACCGTACTGCTGGTGCGGAGCCGATCCGAGTGCGACCTGCGCAAATGGGGGTTGCAGCTCCGCGAGCGGCTCGGCTTCAAGCGCGCCGCGGTCGCCGTCGCGCGCAAGCTGGCCGTCATCATGCACGCGATGCTGGTCACCGGCGAACCCTTCCAGGAGACACGCACCTCAGCCTGACACCCGAGCTCGTCCGCGTCGCAAGGCGCTGCGAGACGTCCTGCCGGGACGTAGGCCGACCCACTCCGCGACGCTTGTTGCATCCGTTGCCTCAACCGCAGCAGAATGCGTGATGAACCTCGGAGGGGTCGCCCCGCGAAGCCCCATCATGCGGCGGCACATGCCGACCGCGAAGACGACCATGCTCCCGGCAGCGGCATCTCAGAAGACCCTTGCGCCCGACGCGATTAGACGACAAGCGTCCGGTGTTGGGAGGGCGCCGGGTGGTCCTGAACGACCGCTCTTGGGTCGGACGGCTTGTCGTCACCGACATGCGCCGTCCTCCTGTTTTTGGGAGCATCGAACAGTACGGATCTGCGATGAGTAGCCCTCACGAGGTAGCCGCCTTCCGGCTTTTCCAGTCCTGGTCTCGGCACCTACACCGGCAGATAGCCTGAGCTCACGAGTGAAGCCGGCTTTATCGTGACGCGTGCGAGTGTTCAAATTTGGGTCACTCACGGGCCAGATGAGGGAGGCGAGACGATTAAGGCTCAGGGCAGAGGCCTTGTTCGGCGCCTATCGAGCGGGCATCGGCACGATAGGGGCGTCTGACATCAGGCGCTCGCGTCGCGATAGGGCCTGGATGAGAACCGACGACCTGCGCGGTGGCACGAACCGGACCGGTGTACCCCTCAGCGCTTTCGCGATGCCGGATGGCTTAGCGATGCGCTACGATCTGCCTCATATAAGCCTACGTGAAACCGTCAGTGGGTACGCCACCTATGCCGCGCGTGATCGCGCGGAGATGATCAACTGGTTTTTGCCGGCACCGCCCATGATCTGCGTGCTCGTCGACGCTGGACCGGTGTCCATCACGCTTCGACAGCACCGCTTCAACGTGGGTAAGGTCAGTCTCTACGGTCCAACCAGCCGCGCCTTCAAGGCAACAACAAACGGGGGTATCCAGGTCGGCGTCGGCCTGACCGCTCTAGGTTGGATCAGGCTCGTCCCGCTTTCCTCCTCCGCGTTCCACAATCGGGTGTCACCGCTTGGCGCGATCAAGAGCGAAGCACTTTCCGATCGGTTGCTCAACTCACTCGTTGCGCTTGCCGATGAGAGGGAGCTCGCCGCCACGTTGGACGCGATCTTGACCCCCTTATTTGCTGATGAGCATCCTTATGACGACATCGTCAGGCGCTTCACAGAGCTCATGCTGGTCGACGGAGTAATCGAGATCGCCGACGCTGCGGATCGCCTCGCGCTTCCGTCGGCTACGCTGCGCCGTGTCGCTACATACGCCTTTGGAATGCCGCCAAAGTTGCTGCTTCGACGCGCGCGTTTCCTCCGCTCGTTCATCGGGCTTCTCAGTTCGGGCGAACTGCAAACATATGACCGCATCGACAGCAGCTACCATGATGCCTCGCATTTTCTCCGGGATGCGAACGACTTCCTTGGTACCACGCCCCGCCGGTTCATGGCGCAAGGGACGACCTTCATGACAGCCAGCCTTGTCGCTCGTGCGGCCGCACTCGGAGCACCCGCGCACGCGCTCCATGCGCGAACACCATAGTCGCGCGTCAAAACGAAGGCCCGTGATGTGAGCGAGAGGAGCGCGTCACTCTCCGGAGATTTATTTCGGAACGTGTCCGGCACCGTAAAATATGATCTGCGTTAGGGGCCGTGGGTCTGGCATGGGGTCAGCTCTGAGAAGGATTGCCTCTATGGATCAGACTGCCTTCATGATCGGGTTTGCGGTTATGTCACTCGCCTCGCTGGCGATCTACGCGAAGGGCAGCAAAGCCCCTCCATCCCGACATCACACGCTCCTGCACGCAACCGTCCCCTTCATCGCTGCGACGGCCTACCTCGCGATGGCGTTTGGCATCGGGACGTTGCTCAAAGCGGACGGCTCTGCGACTTATCTCGCCCGCTATGTCGACTGGTCGGTGACGACCCCCATTCTGCTGTCCGGCCTGGTCCTCACGGCGTTCCACGATCGCGGCAAGACCGGTGAGGTCGGCGGCTACCTGACCTCCATCATCGTCCTCGACGTGCTGATGATCGTCACCGGCCTGATCTCCTCGCTGGCAGAGGCCCCGGTGGCCAAGTGGGCCTGGTATCTCTGGTCGTGCGCGGCATTTGCCGGCGTCCTTTACCTCCTGTGGGTTCCCCTGCGCGCGATGGCGCTCGAGCGTGGCCACGCCATCGGCTCTGCTTACGCCAAGAACATCACCTTCCTGACGGTGATCTGGTTCCTGTACCCAGTCGTCTTCCTGATCGGGCCCGAGGGCCTCAAGATCATCAATGACCCCGCATCAGTCTGGGCCATCCTCGTGATGGATATCGTAGCCAAGGTTATCTACGCCTTCTACGCGGCGGGCAATTTCGACAAGGCGCTACATGATCACGAACGCCGCGCGTGAACCGCGGCATCGCATGGCTGGTTGCGGGAGCGGTTGCAGCTGCCCTCGCGCCGGAACCGGTACAGCTAGCTTTTGCGATCCTGGGGATCGGCGTCGTCGGCATGGTCCACGGCGCCGGTGACCTGGCAATCGTCGAGCCGGTGCGACGTCGCACCTTCCTCGCCGCCTATGGGCTCGTGTCGCTAGCGACGTTGTTGTGGTGGACCGCAGACCCGGCGGTCGCATTGCCGGCGTTCCTCGTCGCCTCAGCGGTTCACTTCGGCATGGAGGACGCGCCGAAAGGGTCCTTTGCCGAGCGAATAGCGCGCGGGACAGCGCTGGTAGCCGCTCCTGCCACGATACATCTGTCCAGTTATACAGCGCTACTGCGAACCGCCGGTGGGCCGTCGTCCAACATGCCGACCTACGCTCCGCTTCTCGCATTAGCGGGGGGAGTGGCGGCCGCTGGACTACTGGCACTGGCATGGCTCAGACGTGACCTGCGTCTGAGGGCCGGGGTGGGGGCGGCGCTGCTGTTGCCGCCGTTGGTCGGCTTCACTTTTAGCTTTCTGATTCTGCACGCGCTGCCGCAAACTGCTGAGCGCCGCGATCGTCTCGGCTTCTCGAGCACCTCGAAATATCTTCGGAAAGTAGCTCCAATCTTCGTTGGTGCGCTCGCGCTTGCCATAGCGGTAGCAGCGCTTCTGCTACGTTTCGATCCTAGTGGAGTGCGCGGCCTCTTCGCCGGTATCGCTGCACTTGCCGTTCCACACCTGCTCGTGACGCCATGGTTCGAGCGACAAGGCTTCCTCGCCAGAGAAGCCGCCCATGGCAAGTTCGAGCAGGATGATAACCGTTACAGCAAGCGCATGAAAATGGCACTCTATGATCAAGGCGCGCCGTCAACGACGCCGGCGGATCGAGCCCACCGGTGACCACGCTCACGTGAGCGTTTGAGCTTGGAGGCTGCCGATTGATCGCCCTGCCGGCGTCGCCAAGCTCAAGTGCCGTCATGAACGAATGGCCGATTTGGGGAGCGAGGCGAGATCCCCTGAGACCGGTTTTGGTCGCCATGAGTGTGCTATCTCAAGCAGCCACTTCGCCGAACATGCGCCTCTGTGACCGCTGACGGATCCCTTACCGCAGCCTGCTCACCGCTCGCCGTAGGTAGGGCATGACATCGACGGAGCTATAGCCGGGCGTGGTGGCGGCGAAATGCCGTAGCCAGTAGCCATGGCCAGCGCCATAAACGACCAGGATCCGGTCGCCGGGGCGCGCGACGTTGACGAGCTTAGCGAAAATCTTGGCATTTCGTAGGTACCACATCGCGTTAAGATCCGCGCCGGGCTGATCGTTGCCGTCGCCGAAGCGCAGCAGCGAATAGTAGAGGTCTTGCCCACCCATTGGCGTAGCGGGGTCGTTGTAACGGAGCAGCATGTGAGGAATGCTTGAAGAGGGCTGCTCCGCTTCGAACTGTCTCGCGGAGGCTTGGACCGCCGCGAAGGCAGCGTCTAGCAGCGGCTGTTCGCCGTGTACCTTCGCGTAGGCCTCCACGCGATCGATCGGAAAGTAGTCGGGCTCGCCTGTGCCGGGTTGCTCATCGATGCCCTGCACCGTCGGAAGGCCGACGCGTGCCGCGATACGGTAACCGATCTGCGAGGTCTCGTCTCGATCAGCGCGGAGAACTGCTGGTGAGAAGGTAGAGTAATCTGTTACGTCGTAGTTCGGTCCGGGGCGCTGCACCTCGACCATCACCCGGGTGGGTCGAAACGTCGCGACGGACTCTGCCAACGCCTCCAGCTCGTGCTGGCGCTTCGCCGTGGTGACATCGTCAACGTGGACGTTCACCTTGTCGCGACCCGGGTTGCCGAAATGATAGGTCCCCAAAATCATGACCTGGATCGGCGCCGGGGGCGTCATCAACGCCACCGCCGCTGCGCTCAACCCGGCTATAATCGGCAGCATCGTAATCCCCTGATAAGTGTGTTGTTCAAACAATACACCATAGAGGACCTTTGTCCAATCTTGGCTGAGGCGCGCGGCCACGTCTCAGCGTGAACGAATGGCTCGAGCTCGGAAGCGATCAGAACCCGCTGAGTGTGGCTACTTTTAGGTCGTCGGTTAGTCAGAGCCTACGCATCTGAAGGGGGCTGACCGGCCAGCACGTACGCCGCTACAAAATCCATCAGCGCACGAACGGGAGCTGAGTGTCGGCGTCGCTCATGTGTGATGATCCACAGTTCAAACACGGGAAGCGGTAGCACGATCGGCGCGTGGACCAGGTCCGCTTCACGGTCGACGACGAAGCGCGGCAATATGCCTAGGCCAAGGCCGCCTCGCACGGCCGCCACAACCGCTGTCATCGTGTTTGGCCGCAGGACAACGGCCTCATCCGGGAGGCACGCGATAAGCTGCTCGAGCAGGGCAGTGGGAGCACCAGGAGGATCGAACCGAATGAGCGGATGGTCTCTCAGGTCAGCGAGTGATTGCGGCAGACCTGCAGCATCCGCATAGGCTCTGCTCGCCGCTACGACGGAGCGGTCATAGGTTAGGCGTCGTCCAAATAGTGAAGGATCTGTTGGAGCCAAGCCGCCCCGCAACGCCACGTCCGCTTCGCCACTTGCGAGGTCGACCCTGCGATCAGTAGCGACAAGCTCAAGCTTGACCGCCGGATAGAGCGCGCGAAAGCGACCGATCACAGGCGGCAGGACATGCGCGAGGACAATCTCGGGCGCAGACAGCCGTACTGTGCCTGCGACGCTGCGCTGACGTTCCGCCGCGACGCGCGTCAGGCGCTCAACGTTCGCGGCGATCTCCGCCGCTATGGGGAGCAGGGCCGCACCGTCCTCGGTGAGAGTGTAGCCGCTCGATCGCCGCTCGAATAACGGCAGCCCAAGCGCGGTCTCCAGCGCAGTGATCCGGCGGAATATGGTGCTCTGACTGACCCGGGACGCTCGTGCCGCGGCCAACGTGCTGCCATGTTCCGCCACCGCGAGGAACCAGCGGATATCATCCCAATCGTCCACGCCTATTCACTGCCGCATAGCGGGCGGTCAGGAAAGGTGTTTGAGCCGTTTCCGAGACGCCCGTATCCCTGCCGCAGGAAGGGGGCGCCATCATGAAGCTCTACTACGATCCAATTTCGACGACATCGCGGCCGGTCACGTTCTTCGCGGCTGAGGCAGGTTTCGCGTTGCAGCTCGAACTGGTTGACCTTCTGGCGGGCGAGACGCGCGGTCCGGCGTTCCTGGCGGTCAATCCGATGGGACACGTTCCAGTGCTGGTCGATGGTGACTTCGTGCTGACTGAGGCAACCGCCATTCTCCGCTATCTCGCGAGAAGGCTGGCACCGGACTTCTTGGGTCGTGACGATCAAGAGCAGGCTCGCGTCGACGAGGCGATGAGTTGGGCGAGCACGGATGTGAGGATCTGGCTCGATGTGTTCTCGGTTTACCCGATGGCTCTTGGCGTGCCGGCAGGCCTGTCGGCCGCGAGTATAGCCGAGATGCAGCAGGTTGCGGCGCCGGCCGTTCGGCGGATCATGACGGTCCTCGACGACCGCCTGCGCAACGGCTTCATCGCCGGCGGGTCGATCACGATCGCCGACTTCCTCGCCTTCTCGTACATCACCTTGGCAGAACTGATCATATTCGACTTCGCCGACTGGCCGAACATCGTCGCGTGGCTGCGGCGTATGAAGGCCATGCCTGGCTATGGCTCAACCTACGCTGCATTCCTTGGGCTCGTGAGCGCCAAAGTTTCTCAAGGAAGCTAAGGCAGCTGCATCAATCGCGCTGCGGCCCGGCAGCGGATCAACCGAAAAAAGAAGACGCTCGTCCGGGTGTGATGACGCGCGTCTGGCAAACAGAGGGAGTGCATCATGCTTCGGATTACCCCATTGCTCACCGCCAGCGTCCTGGCTTCGGCCGCGACGCCCGCCAGCGCGGCCACCATCTTCTCACAGGACTTCTCTCGCGGTCTCGGCTCAAAGGAGAGCGTCGTCTCCAATGTCGCCGGTAGCTGGGGCGTTCACAACGGCTACCTCGGGCATAGCGCGGAGTACTCGCCCAACGAGCGGAGCCTTTACATCGCTGATCTCGGGCTCAACGCATACGAGAACATCGACTTCACCTTCGACCTTACCGAATATACCGAGCGTTCCTACGACTATGTGACCTGGTTTACCGGTCATTATAATGCGGCGGGCACGCTGGTCTTCAACACCTTCGGGCAGATCACGCAGGGCTATGGCACCGGTAGCGGATCCTACAAATTTAGCCTTGCAGCCTTGGAACGCGACCAGCTGTTCGGCTTCCGCTTCACCTCGGATCACGCGATCCAGTATGCCGGCGTTCAGATCGACAACCTGCAGATCAACGGCACGCGATCTGGGCCGCCCATCGATTTGCCAAGCACTCCAGCCGTGCCGGAGCCTGCCACCTGGGCGATGATGATCGTCGGGTTCGCGCTGGTCGGCGGCATGGTGCGCCGACGCAGCGGCTCGGCCGACTGTGTGACAGCCTGATGGGCCCGCGGCGCTGGAGCCGGTTACCCTCCGCGATGATGGCCGCGGCGCTTCTCGCCGCAGCCAGCGCCATCACCGCAGCCCCGCTTACCCTGGCATCCAGCGGGCACCCCGTCGCGCCGGTCTCAATCAACGGACAGAAGGCTACAGCCTTCATCGTCGACACTGGCGCGGAGGGGACCGCAGTCTATCGTGGCTTTGCGCAGAAGAACGCGCTGCCCGATGCAGGGGAGGAGCGGCTCGTGGGCCAGACGGGCGCCGCCACACTGCCGCTCCGCACCGTCCGCACATTGGCGGTCGATGCTGTTCGGCATGGCCCGCTGACCGTCGTCGAGCTCGCGGACCAGCCGGATCGACCGGATGTGGCGGGCATCGTCGGTCTGGACGTGATGCGAGGCTATCTCGTCGAGTTCGACTTCCTTCGCGGACGTGTGCTGTTCCATGATCGCGCAGCGGCAGGTCGGCTCAGGCGATCCCTAGGCAGGCCCGTGCGAGCGGCAAAGGTCACGGGAGGGCTGCTTGCCATCCCCGTCGTCCTCGACGGTGTCGCGGGCCAAGCCATCATCGACACTGGGGCCCGCGAGAGCCGCGCCAACGAGGCTTTCGCGAAACAGGCCAGGCTGACGGCGATCGCTGCTCCGCTGCGATCGATCAGAGGTGCGAACGATAAGGCGGCAACGCTTCGTACCGCTAGCGTCGCCTCGATGCGGTTGCTCGGTCATGATCTGGGCGCGACGACGATCAAGGTTGCGGATCTCAGCGTCTTCCAGACGTTCGGCTGGAGTGATCGGCCGGCCATGCTGCTCGGCTTTGATCACATCCGGCGCTATCGCTTGATCGTCGACGCTCAGGCAGGTGATGTCTGGTTCATCGAGCCTTCGCATGCGTGATCAAGGGCGCGATCAGACAGACCGATCAGCACCGATCGCCCTCGATCTGGCTGCGGACAGGCATGGCCACCCGCTCCACCCGTCATTGATCCAGCGGCTTGCCGTCGCGCGTTCGAAGATCATCCAGCAGCACGCGGATGGCCCAGCCGGTCACACGCGCGATCTGCTCACCGTCCAGGTCCCAGTGATCCCGCATCTCGAGCCACGGCGTCGTATGCAACACCTGCAACATCGCGGTCGCGAGCGTGCGGTCGGCTTCGGGAAGCTTCTTTACGGCATCAGCCGTAGCGGCACGGTAACTCTGCTGTCGCTCCGCTTTCTGCGACAGGCGCATGGCGCGACCCTGCGGCGTCGAGCGCACGAGCGTGGCGATGGGAGCGATGCGGTCCAGGCCCAGGTAGATGGAGCGCGTGTCGCGCAGATCCTCCTCCTTGTCAGGAAAGATCACGCGACTGCCGGCGAGCTCGCGGACGCGCGTGCTGGCCGCGGCGAGCAGCTCCTCGCGGTCGGCGTAATAACGGTAAACCGTACGGCGACTGATCCCCGTCACTTCGGCGACAACATCGTGGTTCAGGTCCGTCCGTCCGTCCGCCATCAGCTGGATGACCGCGTCGGCGATGCGATTGCGAGCTTCTTCCTTCTTCCGGCTGCGCGGCGACGGCGTGGCGGGGGAGGGCACTTCGGCGGGGTGGTCAGGCATGTGGGCGACCTAATTGTCGGCACATCCTGTGTCAAATTCCTTTTGACACAATCTGTGCCACAAAGCTAATCCGCTCAGGACAAAGAGGGGGATCTCACCATGCTGTTCCATGTTTCCATCGCTGCGTACGATCCGCGTCACGTTGCCGAGGTGCTCGCCGAGCTGTGGGTAGGCGACGCGCTGTTCTTCCCACCGATCTCGGACAATGGCTGGATCGTTCTCGCCAGGGATGAGCACCGCAGCGCACTCGAGGTCTATCCGATCGACACGGTTCTGCGTGAAGCCGACGGTGACGCCGACGCAGTAGGGGAAGCGACCGGACGTGAGCCGTTCACGGCAACGCATGCGGCGATCGGCACGTCGCTCACCCGAGAGGACGTGATGTCGATTGCGGCGCGGGAGGGCTGGCCGGCGAAATATCGCAAGCGTGGCGGCATGTTCGGCGTCGTCGAGATCTGGATCGAGGGGCGCCAGATGATCGAGGTGCTCACGCCAGAGATGCAGGACGAGTACAAAGCGACCATGTCGGCTGACAACTGGCGTGCCATGTTGCACTCCTGCGGTGCGGCGGCATCGCTCGCCTGAGAGGCGTCACGCGGCGCCGGCGGAAAGCTCGAGGCCGGCCTAAGGAAATCTGTCATGATTGAAATGATGCAGGGTCTGTCGCAGCACGCGCTGCGACGGGCGTCCAATCAGCCACGTTCCGGTCCTACGCGGATGCGGCATGTAGCGCCGACGTCTGGCAGGTCCTTGCGTGAGGGGGCGGCAGCCTTTCTCGTCACCGTCACGATCCTGGCGCTGGCGCAGCAACCGCCGGTGCTTGGGTCCTGGATCGACGCCGCCGCGCGGAGCGTGCTGGCGTGATGCGCGGCCCTCTGTCGCAGGTAGGGCCGCCGGTGGACCGCCCGGCTATCCGCGATGAACGGCCGACATCTTGTTGCCGCTCGGGTCGCGCACATAGGCGGCGTAGACGCCCGGCCCATAGCGCGCGCGCTCGCCGGGCGCGCCCGCACAAGTGCCGCCGGCCTTGAGCGCCGCCGCGTGAAACGCATCGACCTGCCCGCGTGAGGGACTGATAAAGCCGATCATCTGGCCATTCCCGGCGCTCGGCTCCGCGCCGTCGAAGGGCGCGCCGACGAACAGCACGATGCCGTCCCCGCTACCGCCCTGCGAGTAGCAGGACCAACCGGCGACGTCGGCGTGGCGCGCCCAGCCGATCGCCCCCAATGCTGCGTCGTAGAAGGTGACCGACGCGGCCTGATCGCGCGCGCCCACGGTCATGTAGTGGTCCATCGTCATCTCAATGAGCCGTCAGTTTAAGGGCTTCCGCGACCTCGTCCATGTAAAGCGGCCCGACCTGCACCGAGCTGTCGTCAGCGAGCCGCAGCCGGAGCATGCCACGACCCGGCCGCTCGACGGCCGTCACCGTGGCGAGCCGTACCATGTACGAACGATGCACCCGCAGCAGCACTTTGGGATCGAGGCGCTGCTCGAGGTCGCTCATCTTGGCACGAAGAATATGCGCTTTGAGGTCGGTGTGGAGCAGCACATAGTCCTTCGCGGCCTCGATCAGGTTGATCGTCTCGACCGGCAGCAGCACGCTGCCCTGCTTCACCGGAACCCAGAGCGCATTGTCGTAGCTGCCGACCGGATTGAGGGATGACGCGGCCTGAACGGAAGCACCGTCGTCCGCCACCCTGGCTTGGCGCCTTCGCAGCGCACGTGCCACGCCCATGCGCAGTCGCTCAGCGCCGACGGGCTTGAGCAGGTAGTCGGCCGCTTCGATGTCGAAGGCCTGAGCCGCATATTGATCGAATGCGGTGACGAACACGATCTCTGGTGAAGTGGCCTGCTCCATCAGCTGCTCGGCCAGCGCGATGCCGCTCATGCCAGGCATCTCGATGTCGAGGAAGACGAGGTCTGGACGCAGCTGCTCGATCAGCGACAATCCCTCCGCCGCTCCGGTCGCCGTGGCTACCACCATGACCTCGGGGATCGCCGCCAGTCCGGTCGCGAGGCGCTCGATCGCCAATGCCTCGTCGTCGATCAGGATTGCCCGCATCACATTCACCTCGGTGCAGCTGCATACCAGCGCCGCCGTCAACTTAGCACCCTTGGCCACGCGCACGAGCGGCCCCGTCGCACCCTCGTCCACTTTGGTCGCAGGCTGAGCCCAGGACGGGATTGCTGCCATGGAAGGCACCGGGCAAAATCGCGTCTATGGGGACGCTGCGCCGAGACATTTGGATCACGCCGGAGGGGCGGCAGGTCGTCTGGATGACGCTGGCGAGTTGGCTCCTCGTGCTCGGCGTCTACCAGCTCACGGAAACCCTCAGCGGTCGCTTCGGCTGGCTATACGACATACCGATGGACGTGCCGGCGGTCGTATTGGTCGCTCTGCTGGTTCTTCCTGCCTACCCGCTCGTGCTGGCACTCCACGAAGCGACGCCGTGGCAGAAATGGCTCATTTTCTTCGTCGTCGCGCTCGTCATCGCGTCCCTGCAAAGCATGGTCAACCTGGTCGAGAACCGCCTGCTCGGCGTCATTCCGCGCTTCGACGCCGCTCATGCCGACATCATTCGCGAGCGCTTCGCGCGCGTGATGCAGGGTCACTTCTACAAGACCTTCGCCAACATCACGCTCATCGCCTTTACGGTGCAGGTGCGTGACCGCGCTGCCGACCGCATGGCATTGCTCGAGGTCAGCGCCCGTGCGGACCGGGCGCGCTTGGCGGCGCTCAGACTGCAGCTCAATCCTCATTTTCTCTTCAATACGCTCAATGCGATCTCATCGCTCGTCGGTGCGGGACGCACACGCGAGGCGGACGAGATGATCGAACGCCTGTCGGATTTCCTGCGCCAGACGCTGGAGGAGGACGTCGATGCCATCGTGCCGCTCAGCCAGGAACTCGCCGCGCTCGACAGCTATGTCGCAATCGAGCGGATCCGGTTTGGCGAGCGACTCAACATCGAGCTCAACGTCGATCGTGCGCTTCGTGCGCGTATCCTGATGCCGAGCCTGATCCTGCAGCCGCTCGTCGAGAACGCGATCAAATACGCCGTCGCCCCGGCGCGGCGGCCGGTCACGATCGCCTTGTCGGCGTGGGAGGAGGGCGGTCGAGCGGTGATCGAGGTTCGGGACGACGGCGCCGGTGTTGCCGTTGATCGCAGCAGCATCACGAGCACCGGACTGGGCCTCGCCAATGTGCGGCAGCGTCTCGAAACGCTATACGGTGAAGCTGCGGCGTTGGCAGCGGGGCCGGACGCGACTGGTGGCTGGCGCGTGCGCCTGCGCTTCCCACCGACTATTACCAGCCATTTGTAGCGGATCCGCCTTGGTCGCAGCGAGATCGATTTCTGTCGCGCCGCCACTGCGGCCGTGCAACGTCGAGCGCATTGCGCCCCGCACGGGAGCCGGTCCGAGTTTCGGTCCAGCCTCCTGACATGGCGCGCTCCTCGATCTGGGCTCGCCCAGCTCGAGAAGGAACACCGCCATGAAGAAGATATCGCCGCTCGTCGGCGCAACGATCGTCGCCGCGCTGGCGCTCGGTCAACCGTCGGTCTCATGGGCCTCGTCCCAGACGGCACACCGCGAGCAGGCGCCTGCCTCGCGTGCCGATCCGCACGCCGGCGAGCAGCCGCTTACCTGCGAGATGATTTCTGCCGAACTCGGCACTCTTCAGGAAGGGGCGACAGCGCGCGCGGTCAAGGCGCAGCGAGCGGCGAAAACGAAGCGAGGCCTGTTCGGCTTTGCCAAGACGATGGCATCGGTCATGGTTCCTGGCGTGGCGATGGCGGCGGGTGGCGGCTCGGCACTCGGCTCGCTCGCCGCGCAGGGAGCGGGGCAATCGGCTGCCGAGGCGCTGGCGCGGTCGAATGCGCCCGCGGGTGTACCGACGGCGCCTCAATACAGCGTGGCAGAGCAAGAGCGACTTGGGCGCTTGGCGACGCTCGCGGCCGAGCGGCAGTGCGCGGCATGAGGCTCGCGATCGCGATCGTCGGCTTCTGCGCCGGGTTGAGTGGGAGCCTCGCTTTAGGCGCCGTCAGCGCTGCAAGCCCGTCGGACGCGCCGACCCCCGGCACTTATCGCGTCACGGCCACGGTCAAGGGCGCACCGTCAAAGGTCAGTGACGAGTGCATGAGCGCCGATGAGATCGCGGAATTGTTCGCGCTCCGGCCGATGCCGGGAGACTGTGTCATGGCCCGCGATCAGATCGGCGGAGGGCGGATCGATCTCGCGCGCTCATGCCGCAGTGGCGCGCAGGTCCGCTCGGCATCGATCAGCGGGAGCTACTCGCCCACCGCGTTCGATGCGACAACGTCCTCGCGCCTGCCCGAGTTACCGGAACCGCTGGAGATCCGGCTGAGAGGGCAGCGTACTGGCGACTGTGAGGCGGACTGAGCTGGGTGACCGGCCGCGCGCGGAGCCGTGGACCATCGGTGACGGCTTCGTCGCCGCGACGTCCTGTTTCGTCGCGACACAGATGAGCGCCGCACCGGCGCGGTATAGTAAACGAGGCGGCGGGACAGTCGAAAAGCTCAGCCGCCGACATTTCGATGACGACATAAGAAGCTCGTGGCTGTCTGCCGCCGCGATCGCTGCTGCTATGAGAAAGGGAGATATAATGAGCAAGATGATCATGCCTCTGTTGACGGCTGCGTTCGCGGTGATGACCTCCATGCCGGCCGAAGCGGCGGTGCAGATGCTGGATTTTACGCAGGGCAACTACTGCAACGGTGAGGAACTCTGCACCAACAACGCCGCCATCGACCAGGGGCACGGGAGCACCGCGGAGGTGTCGGTGAACTTCGGCAGCACCTACGATGGTTTTCCAAGCGGCCCGCTCTACTATTACGAGCGCGGCTTCGGCGATCTCGTGGGGGTGGCATACAGCAACAAGGGATCAACCGACTTCCGCACTCGCGGCCGCCTCACGCTTAGCGCCGCTGCTGGTTATGAGATAACGCTCAAGTCGTTCGATCTCGGCTGCTTCGTCAACCTGTCGAACTGCCAGACGGCGACCTACAACGTGAACCCGGGCGCAGGCGGGTACCAGACCGGCTCGATCGGCACCGGTTATCCCACCCACCAGTCTGTCACCTTCAACGCCGGATATGGCAACGTCGTTGATCTCTGGTTCGGGGCCGGCGAGAATGTCGGCATCGACAACATCAAGTGGGATGTGCGCGCGATCGGCGCTGGCGCTGTGCCCGAGCCTGCGACCTGGGCGATGATGATCCTGGGCTTCGGGCTCGTCGGTACGTCGCTCCGTCGACGTGCGCCCACGCTGCGGCGCCAGCTGGTCTGATCAAGGGCGAGCCCTCCGCGAGGGGCTCGCCCGTTCCACAAGGTTGGATCATGATGATGAGCGAGGGAGGCTCCGTATCGTGGCGCTGTGTTCTGCTCGGCGCGCCTGTGCTGTGGTGCGGTGGCCCGCCTGCTGCCACTCCGCGGCGCTACCACATCGGCGCCACAATGGTGCGACGACGGAAGGGGTATGGCGATCGCGATCAGCTGTGCGATCGACTGCGGCTTGCGTTCGAGCTCGCCATTGCCGACCACGAACCCTCGCTTCCGACCGCGATGTTGCGGATCGTCATCGATGAGGCGGCCACCAGTTCCCCCACGCCAGCACGAGCCTCACGGCTGCCTCTGATCGGCTCGCTGTTCCAGACGACCAAGCGGATTCGCGCTGAGGTTGAACTCGTCGATCCATTCTCGGGCACTACGCTCGACAACTTCATGATCGATGCCGTTGACCCGACACGCTTGTCCACCATCGGCGACGATTCTGCCTCCTCGTTGTCACGAGGGAGCCCAGCGGCTGCTTCAAGGTCGTGCACGCGGCATCTGTCACACCTCACACAAGAGTGGCTGATCAGACGTTTCGTCACGCTCACCTTCAGCAGGCTCTACGACGTCATGGATCGAGGTCACGATGATCCTCGCCTACTTAGCAACGAACCGAGGCCGTCTAGCGAGCCATTAAGACTCGCCCTCGTGGCGGCCGGTCGGATCGAAAGTTCGATGTGATGAACAGGGCAGTTATGATCTTCGCCCTGGCGCTGGCATTGCTGTTCCCCGGAATGCCAGCGACGCCACCGGCTTCGTAGGCTGTCCGTGATGGCGGCGAAACCGGCATCGCTCGCCCTCAAGCCCGTCGCGACATTTTCATCGCGCCGAAGTCCGCCTTGGTCGCGAACATCGTGCAGGGCTGGGCATCTGCGTTAAGTGTGTTGCACAGGTAAGTCACCCGTGCCACTTATCCACGTCGTTCGGGACTGAGCGCCGGATGCGGAGCCGCTGGGCCTAGGCTCACAACGCAGGGATGGTCGGGAACTGCTGACTAGCAAAGAGGGGAGGAGTCTCAATGAAACTCACGCGTAAGATCCTGTTGCACCTGCTGCTCGCCACCGTGGCGGCCGAAGGTATGGCGCAGCGACCGGCGGGTCCGGTGACGCTCGTCCATGCCGGCCGCTTCTGGGATGCAGAGAGCGGGAAAATGCTTTCGGGCCGCGACATCCTGATCCGTGGCGACCGGATCACGGAGGTCGCGCCTAGCATCGCGCTTCCGACAGGCGCGACTGAGATCGACGCGCGCGGCTGCAGTGTGCTGCCAGGTCTCATCGACGCGCACACCCACATCCTGGCAGAGCAGAAGTTCGGCGAGCCGCTGAGTCAATCCATCGACCGTGACAACACGCATGGTGGCGCTATCGGGCGAACCTTTACCGGCATACCCCGGGCACAGCAGTACCTCGGTGCCGGCGTAACGACGATCCGTGACCTTGGTAACTCCGGTCAATTCCTCGATCTCGTGTTAGGACAGGCGATCACCAACGGCACGGTGAGCGGCCCGCGCATCATCGGTTCGGGTCCCGGGCTCGCTCCGGCAGGCGGACAATTTGAGCGTTTGCCGATGGACCCACACGCGCTTGTCTCGGGCGAGTACCGGGTCATCAATGGCGCCGACGACGCGCGCGCTGCCGTTCGCGACGCGATCGCCCGCGGCGCTGATGTCATCAAGATGTACCCTGAAGCGTCACCTCAGCGTACCCGGCTCACCGTTGCTGAGATGCAGGCGATCGTCAGCGAGGCTCAGCGACACAACATTCCGGTTGCGGCACATGCAACCTTCGATGCTGCGATCCGCGAGGCAGTGGAAGCAGGCGTGTCGTCGATCGAACATGGCTACGAGATATCCGATGTGACATTGAAGCTGATGGCCGCCAAAGGCGTGTGGCTCGTTCCGACCGATCCCTCGATCGAGATGGTGAAAGAGTTCTCCATGTCGTGGAAGCGACAGCCGCCGCCCGGTGAGATCGAGCAGCAGTTGAAGATGTTCCATGAACGGCTGATGCGGGCCCACAAGGCGGGCGTACGGATCGCGCTCGGCTCCGATCTCTACTTCCCGTATGCGCCTGGTCGAGGAGCCGGCACGCGCGGAACGCTCGAAGGCTATGTCGATGCCGGGCTGACTCCGGCGCAGGCACTACGCACGGCGACATGGGAGGCAGGCCGGCTGCTGCGCGACGATGGACTCGGCGTTCTGCGCCCCGGCGCGCACGCCGATCTGCTCGTTGTCGCTGGCGATCCGTCGCAGGACATTAGGGCGTTGCGAGGCATTCGGTTTGTGATGAAGGACGGAGCTGCCGTTGTGCCGTTCGCAGGATGTCGCTGACATCACGCTTGAGACATACAGTCGCTTAATCCCACCTAGTCGACCATGGCGGCCGATTGCAGCGCCAGCTGCGGCCTCACAACAGAGCGCAGTGAGTGAAAGGGGCTTGGTGATCGATCGCTCAGAGAGGCCGCCTCTCAGTGGCTTCGTCTCGTCACCTCATCGGCAGCTTGAAGGTGAATGAATGTCCGAAGATGGGTTGCGACGAGTAGCTCTTGAGTGACCGCTTTTGGGTCTACCTACATTGTATCGACTGACGCTCTTTGTCCGTCGGACAGCTCAGCGTGGTTCCGGCATGCGAACGCTCTGCCGAGATCATCGATCGCGCAAGAAGGGGTCGCCGCCAATGAAGGCCATGTCAGGGTCGGGGCGCGGTGGCGTGCCCTGCGCCGCCCAGACGAAGGATTTACGGACCTGCCTGCCATCCGCATAGGTCAGCTCGAGCATCGTTCCGCTTAGTTTCCATCTCCCCGACCTTTGGGCCGCCCGGCTGGATACTGCCACCGTCGGCGCGACCCCCCCGCCCTCGGCGCCCTGCGTGAACGTGCCGTCGGCCGCGAAGGTGAGGCGGCTGACGCCGAGCGTCGAGACTGGGCCGTCGGCCATGTAGACGGTGCTGCCGCTCGTCAGCTTGTACGTCCCCGACAACGGCGAGCGATCGGCGGTGAATGCGGGAAAGAAGCTGCCTAATCCCAGGCGATAGTCGCTTGTTCGCCCCTTGCTGCTGGTCAGCAGAAAGGTTTCCCCCTGCTTGCGCCACGTGCCCCATCGCGCTGGGGAGCGTGCGCGATCCGCGGCGGCGTCGAGGTCGACGAGCGGCGTCTCGTCCAACTCGACGTAATCACCGTTGGTGAAGAACACTAGAGGCTCGTAGCTGACCCCCGCGCCGCCCGCGATCGCGCGGAAGTAGAGCCCCGACACGGGCGGCGTGCGGCCGCTTCCAGGCGCCGGCCCAGTATCCTGCTCCGTCGCAGCGGCAACGGGCTTGAAGCCAGAGGCGGTCATTTCGACCTGGCGCAGGTCGGTCTTGAGCAACTCGGACGCCTCCGCATGGATGGCGTCGCTCATCGCGCGCACCTTCGCGTCGCCCCCTGCCTTTGCGGCGCGCATGCGCGCGTCGGCGAACAGCATCTGGAGCAGCATCGTGTCCGCGATCTCCTGCTTCTCCGCATCGCCGCGCCCGCGCAGCTTGGGCCCGAGCACCCCGGCGAGCTGCGCCCGCACGCCGCGCGCGATCGCAGGGTCGGTCTCCACACCGACCTGCCCGTGCGCGGCTTCCCAGGCGGTGATCCAATATGCCGCGGTCATGTCGGCCGCATCATCGGGAGAGAACCCGAAGCGCTGGAATGCGGGACGCACTGCTTCCACCACGTCCTGTCGAAAGGCAGTCTCGAGTGCGGCAGCCGTGGCCGGATCCTTCGCCTTGATCGCGGCGACGAGCTGCGCCTGCTGCACCCGCATGAGTGCCGGATCTCGGCGGAAGCGAGTATCGGCGGGTGTTTGCGCCATCACGGCGGCAGGCAGCAGTAGGCCGAAGGTAAGGGCGGCTGCGCGCAGCATCGGGAAGTCTCCTAAGACGACGTGTTCCCGACGCTATCAGCTGAGCCCGTCGCGTAATCGCACTCGGATCTCGGCTCAGCGCACCGCAGCGCCCGCCTGTCGCGCCGGGGCTTCGTACTCGCCAACCTACCCCGTCCATACATTGGATGGACGGGAAAACAGGAGGCGAGCTGGAGCCTCTGAAGGGGCGATGTCGGGTCCTCGGCACGAGAGGGGAGGGGGCGGCAACCGCCCACTAGCGGACATCCGCTTGGCAAACTCGCAGCGTTAGGGCAGCGCGTGCGCAGCTGTAAGGCACAGCCTTAGCTGTCTCAGGAGGAGATCACCTCACGCAGCGGGCAGTGCCGCAGCTCAAGCTGAGCGACCACTTCCTCTGCGCGCGCGTTTTAATTACAATGACATTGAACAGGGAGGCGCGGCCGTTGTGACGCAGCACGGGCCTCGTGCGACAGCAGGTTACCGATCAGATTACAGCGGCCATCCGCGCGCACAGCCTAGCTCGGGCTTAGCTATGGGACGGTATCAAAGAGGCCGTCGATCGCAGGCTTGCGGCCTAAGCCGGTAGTGCGGCGTACGCCGTGACGGCGTCGATTACCTGCTGCCAGCGCTCTCGAACGATGCGAACAGCCTGGTCGCGCTGGCTCTCCGCCACCTCAACTGCCCGGCCGCGAAACGCCTGGCGGAAGGCAGCGCTGAACGCGTTCTCTAGGTCCCGCTGGTCGGTCATGTCGGAGCCTTTCGTCGTGACAGCGGCAGCTGCTAGCACTTGATGCTGAACGAAGCCCCTACGGGTCCGGCTCAATATCGATGCAGCGCCCTAGACCGAAGTCGAACGGAGAAGCGCTTGAACCTGAGCGGCCAAACCGATCGGATCGAACGGCTTAGCTATGGTCCCGACGGCCCCTGCGGCTGAGTAGCGCTCGATGTCAGCTGAGCGCACCGACGCCGTGAAGAACGCGATCGGCGGCGCGTCCTTCATGGCCCGCCTGATCGCCTTGGCGAGAGCGACACCATCCATATCGGGGAGGTTGTTGTCGGTGAGTATCAAGTCCGGTTTGGGTGAATGCTGGAGATGGTGGAGCGCGTCAGCGCCAGTTCGCATCGACGTAACTGTAAGGTTAGGATCAAGGTGCAAGGCCATCACCGCTATCGCGCTTATGTCAGGATCATCTTCAACCAACAGGATGAAGGCAGCTTCCCGGGCCAATGCTACTTCTCCTAGTAAGCTTGATCGACATCAAGAATGAAAACTGCAGGGCTCGTCAAAGGAAATTTCATCCACTTACGTTGGTGGTTGACCGAAGGTTCGATCATCGATGGCCTCGACCTGAGCGGCGCGACAGTCGTTGTCGCGGGCGAGCGAAAGCATCATAGCCGCGTCACGTTCTCCCACGCCTTTTGCCAAGCGACGGCATCGCTCGGCGTCACTGCGGTACTCGGCCGCAGACTTGGGCAGGCGTGGCAGCATGGACATCGTGCGAAGCTGGCACGCACCGCCGGCGCGCGCCATCAACCAGACCAGCAACCTTGATCTAAATCTAGGTCCGGTGTGGCTCAGCGCCTCCAAGAACGAGAGCTTCAAAGCTCTGCGCTTCAAGGACGGCGTCAATCTTGCCGATCCGCCCCGGTGCTATCGCCCGATTGCCCGACCTTCATTCTCAGGCTTATCATCTGACCCTCGTCGGCGAGGGTAGTCCTGGCACCTTGGTTCCCTGGATGCGGCTGATCTGGCCGTAGCACAAGATCGATCCTAGGGTCTGTTTAGCTGCTTCGACGGCGACTAAGCCGCGAGCCCGCTAACCTGCCCGCCAAGGCAAGGTCGATCACCCTGCAGCACCCTACGAAGACCCGGGCCTCAACATGAACGAGTGGCCGGGGTCGGAAGGCGGCCAAGGCCTCTGGATTGACCGGAAATGGGTCTCCTGGGGACGAGAGGTGAGGGAGTCGGAATCGGGCGAAAGCGGTCAGGTCGCTACTCACCAGATCTACTTGCCTCCGATTGGCCCGATCCAGTCTGGTGAACCACCTTTGACCGGGCTGGCGGCCGCATCGATCTGCTGCCATTCAGCCTTTGTGTGGCAGACACGGCGTTGCATGCGCGAGCCGCTGCGTCCCTCGCTTCGGCAGATCGGCCGTTCCTTGATCGAAGGATCTGCGGCTTTCTCCTGCGCGCCGCCTTGATCGGCTTGCAGAGCAAGCGCCAAAGCGGAGAGGAGCAGCGTACCTATGGTCATCTAATTTTCCTTTGCCTTTTCGGTGACATCGCTCCTGTTGCGAGACGAAGGCAAGCGAACTTGCAACCATACTGGACCCAGGATCTGAATGACGCAGTGTCTAACCAATGTGCGGCCAGTGGCCCGCTCCGGCACTCGGAGCGGAGCGGCATCTGCCGCCGCTGATCGCACTGCAGCGATCCGGCCGTGATCCTCACAAACAAGTCGTTCAAACACCTTCGCTTGGCGCCCAGAAGGGCCCCTGCCATCGATGATCTTAGCCGTGATCGCCGGCCTGCTGTCGCGCTGGATCGCGAGGAGCTAACGGCTGAAGCTCTTCACCTCGTCCTTGGTGAGAAGGCCGTCTGAGTTCTTGTCCATTCCGCGAAAGCCAGGAGCAATCATGCCCTCGCGCATCTTGGCTCGATCCGCCGGTTTGATCTTCCTCTGCGCCTCGCCATCGCCTGCGATCATCGCATCGATGCGGCGGTCAAACTCGGCGGTAAACTCGTTGAGGTCGAGCACTCCGTCGTGGTTTGCGTCCGCGGCCGCCAGAAAGGCTGCATCAAGCTGATCGTCTATCTTGATCTCTCTGACGGAGCTCGGCTCGGGATTTGCGGCCTGAGTCTCTGCGGCTTGCAGCGACACGAGTAGCAGCACAGCGCTCAGCGTGCTCACTCTCCTCAGCCTTAATCGCCCTATGTTCAGCACCTTCTCAATCGGTCAGTGAACTTGCCATGAGGGGCGTGTGGCGTTGTTCGTGCCAGCGGTGCTTGGTTGGCCTTGCCGCAGCGCCATTAACGCCGCAAAATTAGCGAGATGCTCGGCACGACGGTCCTGCTCGCAGCGCGCTCGATCCGGCGACATGCGCTCCGGTCCTTCCTGACCGTGCTCGGCATCGTCATCGGTGTCGCGGCGGTCGTAACGATGGTCACGCTCGGCGATGCGACGTCGGCTTCCGTGCAGAAGCAGATTGCCAATCTCGGCACGAACCTGCTCCACGTCCATCCAGGGCAAGGGGCTCGACGCGGCGGCGGTGGGCCACCTCCAGCCAGCTTCGATCCCGACGACGTGGTCGCCATCGAGCGACAGGTCAGCGGTGTCACCGGTGTTGCACCGCAGGCGCAGACCACCTCGGCGGTCTTCTACGAGGGCAACAATTGGTCGACGAGCATCTTCGGCATGGACGCGACCTACTTCGTCATCCAGCCCTGGCCGCTGCAGGCGGGGCGGGTGTTCACGCCGGCGGAGGAGAGCGCGGGTAAGGCCGTGTGCGTGATCGGCAGCACGGTAAGTAAGAACCTGTTCAAGGAGCTGGATCCGATCGGTCGGCGCTTCCGCGCGGGACCGGTCAGCTGCGAGGTCATCGGGCTGTTCACCACCAAGGGTCAGGGGCAGTTCGGCGACCAGGACGATCTGGTGATCATGCCGATCAAGACCGTGGCGCGTCGCTTCCTCGGCACGAGGGACATCAAGGCGCTGCTGGTCGGTGTGGATCCGGCCTATGACACCGAGCAGGTCAAGGCGTCGCTCACGGGCCTGCTGCGCGAGCGGCGGCATGTGGAGGCGGGAGAGGACGACGACTTCCTCATCATCGACACGCGCCAGATCTCCGAGACGCTCTCCGGCACCACCGCGGCCCTCACCCGCATCGTCGCTGCGGTCGCGGCAATCAGCCTCGTGGTGGGCGGCATCGGCATCATGAACGTCATGCTGGTCGCCGTCACCGAGCGTACGCGCGAGATCGGCATCCGGCTCGCGATCGGCGCCGTTGCCCGCGAGGTGCTGCTGCAATTCCTTGTCGAGGCGGTGACGCTCTCCTGCCTCGGCGGTCTCGCTGGGCTGCTGCTCGCGCAGGTGGCCATAGCCGGGCTTTCCCGGCTCATGTCACTAGATTGGTCGTTCAACCCGGCGATCAACGCGCTCGCATTCGGCTTCTCAGGCATCATCGGGATCGTCTTCGGCTTCGTGCCTGCTCGACGCGCGGCGGGATTGGACCCGATCGATGCGCTCCGCCACGAGTAGCGCAGGCAAGCCTCGTGAACCAACGGCCGGAATCAGGCGACGCTTTCTAGGGCGTGAGTGACCGGAGTTGGGTCCTCGGCACGAGAGGGCAGGGAGGCCGCAAGCGCCAATTCGCAGACACTGACTAGCGCCTCAGATCCCGAACTTGGACGCTATAAGTGTCATCTTCGAGCCGCGGGTTCAGGTGCTTTACAAGCAATCGTCCGGTTGTCTTGTCACGCCACACAGTGCGGCAACGTTCGCCGACGAACCAGCGGCTGACGATAGCGCTGGTGTCCGGAGATACGCAAAGCTGGCCCTTTGACACCCTCCACTTTCCTGCAAACGGCACCGGTCCGCGGGAGTAGTAGAACCCCCTCCATATTCCGCCTTTGTGGTATTCCTCGTGAATGCCGGCGTCTGCCCACCCGCTAGGAGCGTAGCTGATTGAAAAGCCGGTGAAGGCTTTTGTTACCTCCACCCCGCTCAGCGCCACTCTCTGTTCGGAGCCACTCACGACGGCTTGCGCCTTAGTGGCACACACCACGAGCAAAACTGTCAGCCTTACCGGCAGCCTCATCCACTGACCTCGCCATGAGTTAGGAGGAGCTGCAACTTGCCAGTACCACCTTAACGTCCGCTTTCCTGCCAATCGCGGCCGTGCCAACGATCTTCAACCCTCGCGCAAAAGCGGACATTCGATCGGGCGTTCAGAGCGCTACGAGCGCGACACCTGCGATTAGGCAGACGCATTGCCCGAGTTGGTGCCAGTGGTAACGGCGGGGATTATCTACGCGACGGATGCGCTCGGGAGAGAAATTCTCTGGCAATGGAAACAGCCCAACCCATAGCCTGCCAGTGACAAACGCATACGCGAGCGCGGGGGCGCTGATCGCGATTAGAAGCGCGCCAAAGATAGGTGGGACCATGTCGTTCACGGCGCGAGTATCGCATGGTTTAGGTCCGCTTCCTACTCCATGCGGCACCAAAGCGGACAGGCCGCTTCCCTGCCAAATCAGGCCAGCCGGACAACTGCGCGGAACGCCCGAAAAGCTCGAGCGGCGAGGTGAACGAGCGACCGGAGTTGGGAAAGAGGGCAGGGGCGCCTGAGTGACCGGTTATGGGTCTCGGCGCCAGCGAGCAGGGGGCCGCAAGCGCCCTGCCACGGCCGTTCGCGATTGGCAAAGTAGGACGCCGCAAGCGGGCGGCCGAGTCACGGAAATTGCATCAGACGCAATGCTGTTCGCCTGCGAACATGGCAAGGCGTCGCCACTCAAGCTCATCGGCGGAGTGGATGCCCCCGAACGGCAGCGACTCCCTGCAGAATGCCATCCACGACAAAGGCCGGCGCTTCATGCGGCAGACCGTGCCCCGCCCGCTCTGCGACATTCTGGCGCGCGTTGGTCGAGAGCGAGAGGAACTGTTGCTGCATTCGCTGGGTCGCGTCTTCCAATCGGACGGCGATTGGTTCAGAAAGTCCGGGTACCATGCGGAAGCTGGGGCTATGCGTCAGCACGACCACCGGCTTCCTCCCGAGCGAGGTAAGCTGGTGCGCCTCCAGTGCGCTCGCATGCATGTCCAGTCGCTCCTCGTTCTTGGTCGGATCCGTTTGTACGCTGGTGAGAAACGAACGAGCCTCGCTAATGGCCTTCTCCTCGCCCGGCACGGGGGCGGGCAAAAGCGCCAACCAAGTCGAGAATTGGTCGGGATGGGTTGTTGACACCAGCACCAGCCCGGCCGTGTCAGCCGGGTACTGCGCCGCGAATACCTGGGCATGCAGCCCGCCGACTGAATGGCCGACGAGAAGATAAGGTCCCGTCACCCCTGCTGCTGACAATGCGGCATGCAGGTCGTGAGCAGCATCCAGGCTCGATCGCGGACCAGGCTGAGCCGGATCGCTCTGCCCAAGGCCTGCCCGATCATACAGGCAGACACGCGTTACCGGCTCCACTTGCGCCGCTATCGCCCGCCAGCCCGCATCCTCGACCGGCGCTGTTCCCATCCCCGCGTCAACCACCACCGTCGGCCCTCGTGTGCCCTTGCACGAGAGGCGGATGAAACGCCCGCCGACATCAAAGCGCCCGTCGATGGACCTCTCCTGGGCCGCAGCGACTACGCCGAACGCTCCAAAGGCGATGCAAAACAGCAGCGTTGCAATGAACAGAGCACGCATGTGAGGCTCCAGATCAGGAACGCCGATGTAGACTGGCTTGCGGGCGGATCACAACGTCTGCTTCGAAGCTAAGGTCACCGACAGCTGTCTGTCGGCTACCCTGCCGAAGCTCGACCAAGCCGACGGCATTGTGACGCATCAAGAATGTCAGCCGCCGAGATGAATGAGCGATCGAAGTTGAGAGACGGGCAGGGCGCCAGGAGTGACCGCTAATGATGACGTGGACGGCTCTCCAACCCTCCCGCAGGATGACCTGCGGAGAGCCGGAAGGAGAACCACGATGGGCAGCGTCACGACGATAGGTCTCGATCTCGCGAAAAACGTGTTCCAGGTGCATGGCGTGAATGCGGAGGGCGTGGCGGTGATCCGCAAGCGGCTGACCCGTGGGCGCATGCTGAAGTTCTTCGCCAAGCTGCCCAGGTGTCTGATCGGTATCGAGGCATGCGCGACATCGCACTACTGGGCACGCGAGCTGGTGGCACTCGGCCACGACGTGAAGCTCATGCCGGCGCAGTATGTGAAGCCCTACGTCAAGCGGGGCAAGAACGACGCGGCGGATGCCGAGGCGATCTGCGAGGCAGTGACCCGGCCGACGATGCGCTTCGTCGGCATCAAGTCGCCGGAGCAACAGAGCGCCATGATGCTGCACCGTGTCCGCTTGATCCTCAACCGCCAGCGCACGAAGCTGTCCAACGCGATGCGCGCTCACCTGGCTGAGTTCGGGATCGCGGCGCCGATCGGCAGGAACGGCATCGAGCAGCTCCTCGACGTGATCGCCGATCCTACCGACGAGCGGGTGCCGGCCGATGCGCGGTTCTGCCTAGAGATGCTGGCGGCTCAGCTGCGCATCGTGAAGGAGCAGATCCTGGAGAACGACCGCCGCATCCTGGCGAGCGCGCGAGAGACCGAGCTTGGTCGCCGCCTGATGGAGATACCCGGTGTCGGTCCCCTGCTCGCCAGCGCTATCGTTGCCACCGTGCCCGATCCGGCGATCTTCCGCTCAGGCCGTAACCTTGCCGCGTGGATCGGGCTGGTGCCGCGGCAGAACTCAAGCGGCGGCAAGGAGCGGCTTGGCGGGATCACTAAGGCGGGGCACGAGTACCTGCGCCAGATGCTGATCGTCGGCGCAATGGCGGTGGTTCGCTACGCCAAGCGGAACGGAGCGAAGCGACCATGGCTGGTGCAGCTGCTCGCACGGCGGAAGACCAAGGTCGCCGCAGTCGCGCTCGCTAACAAGAATGCCCAATGATCTGGGCGATGATGGCGAGCGGCGAACGATATCGCGAGCCGCAGGTCGCGTAAGGAACACGGCGCGGGCAGCTGCGCCTGACGAGGTTGGAAAGGGCGAATAGGAGCTAATGCGACAAGCCGGTTTAACCGCCGGATCGGGAAAACGCACGATGACCCAAGCACCTCGAGTGCGTGTTTGTGATCGGGACCCGAGACGCGCGAATGGCATTACGGCCAGCGGCTATGTGCCGCACCAACAGGTCGGACACATGGCCGCACCAACCAGCATAGCAAGGCGACTGTTCAAGCTTGCCAACGGAGGGCCGTCCACACAGGGGTCCTCGGTACGAGAGGGCAGGGGCCGCAAGCGCCAAAAAGGCTGCCAGTCGGGCAAGTTGTTATCGCTTGAAGGCGAGCGGACGCCGGCGTTAGCGAGCAGCTGACGTATCGCGCCGTGCGACCCCACAGCCGTTTCCCTCTCGACAGGCATCTCGCTTGTAACCACCGCCGAACCGGATTACGAAGTTGCATCCGAATGCATGGGAGCGGTTGGGATGGCGGAGTGGTTGAAGCGAGGGCGCAATGCGGAAACGACCGCCAGCAACGATCGGCAGGTGCGGGACACGGTCGAGGCGATCCTCGCCGACATCGCCGAGCGCGGCGACGTAGCCGTACGCGAGCTGTCGATCCGCTTCGACAGGTGGGACCGCGACGACTACCGCCTGTCCGACCGCGAGATCCAGGACTGCATCGATCAGATGTCCGCTCAAGACATCAAGGACATTAAGTTCGCGCAGACGCAGGTCCGCAACTTCGCACGGATCCAGCGCGAGTCGATGTCCGATGTTGAGGTGGAGACGCTGCCCGGCGTCGTGCTCGGTCACCGCAACGTGCCGGTCAACGCCGCAGGCTGCTACGTGCCCGGCGGCAAGTACCCGCTACTCGCCTCGGCGCACATGAGCGTCATTACGGCGAAGGTCGCGGGCGTACCGCGGGTCGTCACGTGTGCGCCGCCGTTTCAGGGCAGGCCCGCTCCCGCGATCGTCGCCGCGCAGGCGATGGCTGGTGCCGACGAGATCTACTGCCTGGGCGGCATTCAGGCAGTCGCGGCGATGGGCATCGGCACGCCGTCGATTGCCCCAGTCGACATCCTCGTCGGGCCTGGGAACGCCTTCGTCGCCGAGGCCAAGCGACAGTTGTTCGGCCGCGTCGGCATCGACCTGTTTGCGGGCCCGACCGAGACGCTGGTGATCGCGGACGGGCAGGGCGCGGACGCCGAACTGTGCGCCACCGATCTGCTTGGGCAGGCGGAGCACGGCCCGGACAGCCCGGCCATCCTGCTCACCACGTCCGAAAAGCTCGCGCGCGAGACGATGGCGGAGATTGAGCGGCTGCTCGAGATCCTGCCGACCGCCGATTACGCCCGGCGGGCGTGGGAGAGCTACGGCGAGGTGATCGTGGCCCAAGACGAGGCGGAGATGGTGCGCATCGCCGACGAGATCGCCTCGGAGCACGTCCAGGTGATGACCCGCGACCCAGACTATTTCCTCGAGAACATGACCAACTACGGCGCCTTGTTCCTCGGCCCGCGAACGAACGTGGCGTTCGGCGATAAGGTGATCGGTACCAATCACACACTGCCGACGCGCAAGGCGGCGCGCTATACGGGCGGTTTATGGGTGGGCAAGTTCCTCAAGACCTGCACCTATCAGCGCGTGACCAGCGACGCGGCTTCCGCGCAGATCGGCGAGTACTGCAGCAGGCTCTGTGCGCTGGAGGGCTTTGCCGGGCACGGCGAGCAGGCCAACGTCCGCGTGCGCCGTTACGGGGGGCGCAACGTGCCCTATGCCGGCGCAGCGGAGCCGCTGGTCGCCGCAGAATGATCGACCTGCCACGCTCGCCAGGCTTCCGGCTGGACGGCTTGCGTGCGCTGGTGACCGGGGCAGGGCGGGGCATCGGGCTGGCCGCGGCCGCCGCGCTGGCGGAGGCGGGCGCTCACGTCACCTTGGCGGCGCGCACCGTCATGGAGATCGAGGAGGCAGCCGGGGCGATCACTGCCGCCGGGGGCACCGCGCGCGCGCTGGTACTTGACGTGCTCGACACGGCCACGACGCGCGCAACGATCGCAGCGCAGGAGCCGTTCGCGATCCTCGTCAACAACGCCGGCACCAACAGGCCCAAGCCGTTCGTCGAGGTCGGCGTGGACGATTACGACGCGGTGCTCGACCTCAACCTCAAGGCAGCCTTCTTCGTGGCCCAGTCAGTAGCCAACGGCATGATTGGCGCGGCGCGAGGCGGTTCGATCATTCATATGGGATCGCAGATGGGGCATGTCGGCGGGCCCCGCCGGACGCTGTACTGCGCCTCGAAATGGGCACTGGAGGGCCTGTCGAAGGCGATGGCGCTCGACCTGGCGCCCCATCAAATCCGGTCGAACACGATCGCGCCGACCTTCATTGAAACTCCAATGACCCGCCCCTTCTTCGACGACGCCGCGTTTCGCGACGACGTCCTCAAGCGCATCAAGCTCGGACGGCTCGGGATGGTCGAGGACCTGATGGGTGCGGTCGTCTACCTTGCCTCGCCAGCTGCGGCGATGGTGACGGGCACCAGCCTCGTCGTCGACGGCGGCTGGACCGCGGACTGACGTACGAAAGGATCACCATGGCCGACCGCATCCTGACCACCCACGTCGGTTCTCTGCCGCGGAGCCGGATCGTGACTGACCTGATCTTCGCGCAGGAGCGTGGCGAGCCGGTCGACCCGGCCGTGCTCGACAACGTCCTCGGGGAGGCGGTCGACGCCTGCGTTGCCCGGCAGGTCGAGAGCGGTATCGACCTCGTCTCCGATGGCGAGATGTCGAAGATTAGCTACGCCACGTACATCAAGGATCGGATCACCGGCTTCGACGGCGACTCGCCGCGTACACCGCCGGCGGATCTGGAGGATTTCCCTGCCTTCCTGCAGCGCCAGGCGGCGGGCGGCGGCACGCCGACCTACCGTCGCCCCTGCTGCGTCGCCGCGGTGGCGCCGCGCACGCTGGCTCCGCTCCACGCCGACGTCGCGAACCTCAGCCGTGCCGTGGCGACGTACCGCCCCGTTGGCGCCTTCATGAACGCCGCGTCGCCGGGCGTGATCGCGCTGTTCCAGCCCAACGAGTTCTATGCCTCGCAGGACGACTATCTCGAGGCGCTCGCCGAGGCCATGCGCCCGGAATATGAGGCGATCGTCGCCGCCGGTCTGACGCTGCAGCTCGACAGCCCGGATCTCGGGCTCGGCCGCCACATGATGTACAAGGACCGCAGCGAAGCGGACTATCTCACCCTTATCGAACGGCACGTCGAGGTGCTTAACCATGCGCTCCGCAATGTGCCGGCGGCCAAGGTCCGCATGCATGTCTGTTGGGGCAATTACGAGGGGCCGCACACGCGCGACGTGGAGATGCGCACGATCCTTCCGGTCCTGATGAAGGCGAAGCCGCAGGGCCTGCTGTTCGAGACCGCGAACCCGCGCCATCAGCATGACTGGCAGGCTTTCCGTGACCTCGCCGGGCTGGTCCCCGAGGATCGCGTGCTGATTCCCGGGGTGATCGACTCGACCACCAACTTCGTCGAGCATCCGGAGGTGGTCGCGCAGCGGATCGAGCAGTTTGCCGGCCTGGTCGGCCGCGAACGCGTGATTGCGGGCACCGACTGCGGCTTTTCGACCTTCGCCGGTTTCGGAGCCGTGGATGCGGACATCGTTTACGCCAAGCTGGCGACGCTCGCCGAAGGCGCCGCGCGCGCCAGCGAGCGCCTGTGGACGCGCGCGGCATGACGCTGAAACAGCGGCTGGCCGCGGGGGAGCGCATCGTCGGCACCTTCGTGAAAACGCCGTCCCCGATCGTCGTCGAGGTGCTGGCGCTGTCGTCGCTCGATTGCGTGTGCCTGGACGCCGAGCACGCGCCCTTTGACCGCGCCACGATCGACGGCTGCGTGCTGGCGGCACGCGCCGGCGGCAAGGACGTTCTGGTGCGAGTGGCGAGCACCACGCCGGAACACGTGCTCGGCGCATTGGATTGTGGCGCCACCGGTGTGGTCGCCCCGCATGTCCGCTCCGCCGACGAGACGCGAGCCCTGGTCCGCATGGCGCACTACGGCGCGGGCGGACGGGGTTATGCCGGATCGTCACGGGCAGCGGGCTATACGACGACATCGATGGCGGATCATCTCGCCGCCTCCGCCCGACGGACGGTGATCGTCGCGCAGATTGAGGATCCAGAAGCCGTCGACGCGATCGACGACATAGCGAAGGTGGATGGCGTAGACGCGCTCTTCGTCGGTCGTGCCGACCTGACGGTGGCCTACGGCACAACCGACCAGGACGATCCGCGCGTCGTCGCCGCGGTCGAGCGCATCTGCGCCGCAGGTCGAGCACACGGCCGTCCGATCGGCATGTTCCTGTCGCGCGTGGACGACATCCCGCTGTGGGCCGACAAGGGAGCCACGCTCTTCCTGCTCGGCTCCGACCACGGCTTCATGCTTGCGGGTGCGAAGGCGCTGGCACAGGCCGGAGCCGCGTAACGAGCGTTGGTCCCTCCGGAAACCGGAGATCAGCTTGCCGGCCGAGCGGATGGCGCCATGCTGCCAAAACGGTGGTGCTGGCGGTCACCCGCGAGCCAACGTTTCCGGCAAGCTTCGCCAGATCAGCGCCGCGACCACGAAGATGACGCATGACGCGAGCATCGCCGCCTGGAGGCCGACCGCGCTCGCCAGCGCGCCGGTGGCGAGCGGCGAGAAGAAGCTGATGAGCCGGCCCCAGTTGAAGATCGAGGCGGCGGTGGATTTGAGATGCGGCGGGTACAATTCCGCCAGCCATGGCCCCCAGACGATGCTGCACGAGACGCCAAAGCCGTAGAGGAAGCCGACCGCCAGCAGCAGTGGGACGATCGAGGGGCTCGCGATGTAGATCGCGACCGTCGCTGCGGTCAGCGCGAAGCCGAACGCGCCGAACCTGCGCCCCAGCCGATCGCAGGCCCAGCCCCAGACGAAGCCGCCGATCATGTTGCCGGCGAACTGCGCCGCGACCAGGTTCCCGACGATCCCAGGCGGCAGCTGCCGCACCTCCTTGAGGTAGATCGTCAGCCACCCGCTGAAGGCCTGGTAGGCGAAGAAGTTCAGCCCGGTCAGCGTCGCCAAAAGGAGGGTCCGTCGCCGCACGCTCGGCGCGAACAGCTCGCCGATCGGGAAGCGCGACACCCGAGCGCTCGCTCCGCTCGCCGGCACGATCACCCAGGCCAGAGCGGCGAGCGCGACGGGTGGGATGCCGCCGAGCCACAACAGCACGCGCCAGTCGCGATCCCCTAAGTGGCCGAGCGCGAGGCCGAGCGCGACGATGGCGCTGCTGAAGGTCAGATTGACGGCACTCGCCAGCCGACCACGCACCCGCGGCGCGAACAGGGCGACGTAGATGCCCACGATCACCGGAAAGCTGCCGCCGAGGAAGAGCCCGAGCACGAAACGCTGTGCCAGCAGCTGTACGTAGCTGTCCACGGCGGCGCCGGCGATCAGCATGACGCCGTAGCCGACCATGATCGCGACCAGCATGTTGCGTCGGCCGAGCCGGTCGGCGAGTTGACCGAAGGTGATCGCGCCGATCAGTGCCCCCGCTCCCTGCGCCGAGTAGGCCGATCCCGCCTGGGTGAGCGACAGGCCGAGGCTGTCGCGGATGAAGGGCCGCAGCACGTCGACTGTGTTCCAGGCCCAGCCGTAGAAGAACTCGGCGACCAGCACGAAGGCGAACGCCGCCAGGCGGCGCGGCAGTCCGTGTTCGAACCCAGGTTCCGGCGCTTCCGACACCGGCACGACGGTCGCGCCCCCGTCCACGCCGCCCATGCCGGGAGCGAGAGTCGTCGCCGTTCCGATCGCGCTGGTCACCCTCGATCCCTCAGCGTTGGAAGCGGAGCCGCAGACCGTACATGCGCGGCGGTTCGTAGCTCGCCTGCAGCGGCGTGCCGCCGTACGAGACGAGCGTCTGTATGCTCTCGTTCGTGATGTTGTCGACGAAGGCGATCAGCGACAGCTGCTTGTTGACCTCGTAGGTCAGCGTGGCGTCGAGCTTCAACCACGGCTCCTCCCGCGCGAGCCGGTCGTTGAACGACTGCTCGTCATGGTGCCCGGCGAAGGACGCGGCGACGAACGGCGTCAGGGCCGAGTCGCCGCCCAGATCGATCCGGTAGGAGGCGTAGGCCGAGCCCGAGTACTTCGGCGAATGCGGGATGTTGTTGCCGGAGAGGTCGCAGACGAACGACAGGGCCGGCTGCCCGGCGCCGCCGGTTCCGGTGAGCGGCTGGCAATCGTAGCCTGGAGCGATGACGCGACGCTGTCCGATGCCTGCGATCGTCACTCCGTTGACGACGGTCGGCGCCGTGGCCGCCGGATCGTTGACGAGGATTGATCCGCCGAACGGCAGCGGGACGTTCTCGAACTTCGAATACTTGGCGTTGAGCAGCGACAGGTTCGCTCCGATCGTGAGCTCCGGCGTCGGCTCCCAGATCGCCTCCGCCTCGATGCCGTAGGAGCGCGCGCGCGCGGCGTTGAAGGTCGTCTGCAGCGTCGTGCCACCGACGATGATCTGTCGACTCTCCTGCAGATCTCGGTACTTGTTGTAGAAGGCCGACAGGTTGAGCTGAACCGTGTTGCCGAAGAAGCGGTTCTTCGCGCCGAGCTCGAACGCGGTGACCTTCTCGGGGCCGAACGTCGGCGCGCTCTGCGCGGCGGCGAGACCGGCGTTGAAGCCACCCGAGCGGAAACCGGTCGAGGCGCTGGCGTAGAGCAGGTTGCTGTCTGTCAGCTGCAGCTCCGTGCCCGCCTTCCACGTGACTTGGCTGAACTCCAGCGGGCAGTAGGTGGACGCCACCTGCTGACCGGTCGCGTTGAGGATCGTCGCCGCGGTGACGCCGTCGTCGTCGCAGTTCGACGGTTCCGCCGGGAAGATGCTGAGCGGCGGCGTCGGGTCGTTGATCGTCACCCGCGTCAGTGGATTGACGCCGTTCGGCAGCGTGGCCGGCAAGTACCAGAACGCAGTGGCGTTGAGATACTCCTTCTTCTCGTGCGTGTAGCGCACACCCCCGGTGATCGACCACGCGTCCGTGACGTGGAACGTGGCCTGGCCGTAGGCGGCTCTCGAGAACACCTTCACGCGTTCGTACTGGTACGTGCCGTTGTTCTGCGAACCGGTGATGGGCGCCGCCAGCGCGCTGGAGCGGATCACGCGCGGCAGCTGCTGATTGATGAAGCCGTTCACCAGCGTGTCGTTGAGGAAGTAGCCGCCGAGCACATACTCGAACCGCTGCGACTTAGATGACAGCAGCTGCACCTCCTGACTGAAGGTGTCCGTGTGCGTGCGCGCCAGATCGATCGCGATCGACGACGACGAGAAATCGGAGTCGGTGGTGCGCTTGCCGCGGTATTTCACATAGCCGGTGATCGACTTCAGCGACACCGGGCCGAAGTCGTAGGACGCGGTCAGCGAGGTTGACGCCTGGTAGAGGTTTCGGAACGGCTTGTAGTCGTTCGAGACGGTGAACTCGTCCCCGGGATTGTCGATCGGGATGCCGAGGTCGACGCCGGTGCCGACCGGACCGAGCGGACCGGCGGCGGTGGTCCTGCAGTCGGGCACTCCGTCGCGGTTGCCGGCGCGCTCGTTCAGATAGACGATGCTGGGCGAGTTGAAGAGGATCTGACACGTGGCCGGATCGATGTACGACCCGATCTGCTTGTAGCCGAACGCCGAGGCGCCGTTCCCACCCTGCTTGGCGTAGTCGGCACGGAAGGTGGCGCTGAAATCTCCGACGTCCCATTTCACCGAACCTCGAACATACTGCTTGTTCTCGTCGAAGAGATCCGCCTGCGGGTCGTAGCTGTTCTTGACCCATCCGTCGGCATAGTCGGTGACGCCGACGAGGCGCACCGCCACGTTCTCCGACAACGGTACGTTGACGTAGCCCTCGAAGCGTACCTTGTCGTAGTTGCCGACCGTCAGCGTCGACCCGTAGTCGAGCTCGTGCGTCGGCGCGTTGGTGGTCACGACGATGTTGCCGCCGAAGGTGTTGCGGCCGTAGAGGGTTCCCTGCGGTCCCCGCTGCACCTCCAGCGTGGCCACGTCGGCGAACCCGAGCGACGCCTGGCTTGTGCGAGACTGGTAGATGCCGTCGATGAAGTAGCCGATGGTCGGGTCGCCGGTGACGCCGTTGTTGGCGGTACGGACGCCGCGCATCGCGGGGCGGACGTCGGAACCGGTCTGGCCGAAGCTGAAGCCCGGGACGAATTCGTTGAGCCGCGACATGTCCACGACGCCGCGGTTCTTCAGGGTGTCACCCGAGATCGCGGTAATCGCCAGCGGCACCGTCTGCAGGTTCTCCTCGCGCCGCTGCGCGGTCACGACGATGTCGCCGATGCCGCCGCCCTGCTCCCCCGCGAACGTGTCGTCGACCGCGGCGTTGCTCTGCAGTTGTGAGGCGGTGTCCACCGCGCCGGGCGCGCTCGCCTGATCGACCTGCGCGAACGCCGGCTGAGTACCGGCGACGAGCGCCAGCACGGAGGTACCGAAAATGAGCTTAAAAACCGACATGCTGCCCCCTCATGTTCGTTTATTGCGAGGAGGCTATCGACGCCGCACATACCTGTCCACGAGTTTTTGCATTCGAAGTACAAGGTCGGGCGACTGATCTCGCGATCGGCTTGATGCGCGAGAGCTCGCGTTTGCCGTTGATTGTAAGAGCTAGGTAGGTTGGTCTCACGCAACGCCGACGCCACCGTGGGATCGGCGAGGTGCCGTGCTGAGTAATAGGCAGACGTCCTTCGAGCAGGCGTTTTGCGGTTCCGGATGCGCTCGCGCCTCAGGCGAGACGAGCCGACTGGCCTTCCATGAACTGGCCGCTGAACAAGCGTCGCTCAGGCGGGATGCGGGCGTCCTCGACGCGTTCCAGCAGCATGTCGACGGCCGCCTGGGTCATGCGTCGGACCGGCTGGCGGATCGAGCACAGCCGGTAGCTATTCCATCCTGCGGGATCGGTGCCGTCGAAGCCCACGACCGACAGATCGTCCGGTATCCGCAAGCCGAAGCGCTCCCGCGCAGCGTCGATTGCGCCGATCGCCATGAGATCGTTGACGCACACGACGGCATCCAGCTGCTTGGCTTCCGCCATGAGCGCGATCATAGCCTCGCCGCCGCTGGCGTAGCTGAAGTCGCCGCGCCGTTCGGGAACAATAGTGATTCCAGCTTCACCAAGCCGCGCCAGCGCGGCGCGGCGACGTTCCTCTCCGACGTAGCTGTCTGCCGGCCCGGCGACGACGGCGAAGCGCCGATGTCCGGCCGCCAGGAGCCGCTCAACCAGTTCGCGCTGCCCCGCCACCGAGTCGCACGCGACCGACGTCGCCGGAGCGCGGCCGCTCAGGCGATTGTAGAGCACCAGCGGCACGCGGTGGGCGATAAACTGCTCGACCTGCGAGTCCGTCAAATGCGCGGCGCAGATCACGCCGTCCACGCTGTGCCGCCACACCTGCTCCAGCACGCCGTCCACGTCACTCTCCGCCTCAAGCGAGAACAGCAACATGCGCAGGTCGCGCTCCGTCAGGCGGTGCGACAGCTCCGCGAGCACCTCGGGATAGTGCAGCATGGTCAGGCTCGACATGATCACGGCGACCAGATGCGTGCGTCGCGAGATCAGGCCCTGCGCCAGCGCGTTCGGGCGATAGCCCAGCTCGCCGGCGGCCTTCATGATGCGCTGGCGCGTCGCCGAGGAGATCGAGCCGTTCGGCGAGAAACACCTCGATACGGCCGATTGTGACACGCCGGCGCGGCGGGCGACGTCGTAGGAAGTCGCCCGCTTCGGCGCGCGCGTGAGGGCGGTTGCCTCGGCGGCGCCCGCCTCACCGTCATCGCTTCTGCGTCCAGCCAACCGTGCCCCCGTGACAACTGCATTCGAATTCAATAACGTCGTGTCAGCATCGCACGTCGCGACGCTCGCAGGGAGACGACGCACATGGCCGATACGGCGCCGCAGGGGTTCGAGCACAGCACCACGTATGTCAAGGCGCCGGCGCGCGACTCGATCGCCGATACCAGCGATGTGGTCGGCATCGTCGAGGCCGTCCTCGCGGACGTGAAATCGCGCGGCGACGAGGCGGTGCGCGAATATTCGATCAAATTCGACGGTGCGGAACTCGACCGCTTCGAGGTCACGCACGAGGAGAGGCTCGCAGCAGTTGCGGCACTGGAGCCGCAGACCCGCGCGGACACCGAATTCGCCATCGAGAACGTTCGGCGTTTCGCCCAGGCGCAGTTGGCGACCATGCTGCCGCTCGAGGTCGAGCCGTTGCCCGGCCTGCATCTCGGGCATCGCGTGATCGCGATCGAGCGGGTCGGCGCCTACGTGCCAGGCGGGCGCTTTCCACTGCTTTCGGCGCCGATCATGACGATCGTGCCGGGCAAGGTGGCAGGCTGTGACGAGGTGGTCGCATGCCTTCCACCAAACGCGCACCAGGCGATGATTGCGGGGTGCCATCTCTCGGGCGCCGATCGCATCTTCCGGATCGGCGGGGCCCAGGCGATCGCCGCGATGGCGTTCGGAACGGCGAGTGTGCCTCAGGTGAACAAGATCGTTGGCCCGGGCAATGCCTTCGTCAACGAGGCGAAGCGACAGGTTTTCGGACCGGTGGGCATCGACCAGCTCGCCGGACCTTCGGAGATCTTCGTGCTGGCGGACGCGAGCGGCGACCCCCGCCTCATCGCAACGGACCTGCTCGCCCAGGCGGAGCATGACGTGCGCACACGCGTCGGCCTGATCACCACCGATCGCGCCGTCGCAGAAGAGACCGCGCGCGAGGTGGAGCGTCAACTCGCGACGTTGGCGACCGCCAAGATCGCGGGCGAGAGCTGGGCCAATTACGGCGAGATCGTCCTCTGCGCCGACGAGGCCGCGATGATCGCCTACTCCGACCATGTCGCGGCGGAGCATCTCCAGGTGCATACGACCGACGCTCATGGGCTGGCCGCCAAGCTGCGGAACTATGGATCGCTGTTCATCGGCGAGAACGCCAGCGTTGTCTATTCGGACAAGACGGTGGGCACCAATCACACGCTGCCGACGATGGGCGCGGGCCGCTACACGGGCGGACTATGGGTCGGCAGCTACGTCAAGATCGCCACGCACCAGTGGCTTTCGGACGAGGCGGTGCTGAAGGTCGGCCCGCCTGCCTCGCGCCAGAGCGCGAGCGAGGGGCTGGACGGCCACATGAAGGCGGCGCAGGTCCGGGTCGACCGACTGCACCAGTCTGCGAGTCTGGCCTGAGGCCCGAAGGGGGCGGAGGGCCAAGCCGGACCGCCCCCGAATGCTCAGATCGCTGCCGGCTGGTCAGCGGGCGTCCCGCACCGATGCCGAAGCCGGGAAGACGAGATCGGCGGCTGGCATCGAGCGCTCCTGCACCTTCGACCGCAGCGTCTCGCGCTGGTTCAGCCAGATCAGGGCGGCCGCTGCGAAGGCCACAGCCGCCGACGCCATGGCGGCGGGCAGTCCGTAACGATCGGCGAGCAAGCCCGTCGCAAGCGGCGCGAAGAAGCTGATGATGCGTCCCCAGTTGAAGATCGAGGCAGCCGTGGAGCGTAGGTGGGGCGGATACAGCTCGGCCAGCCACGGACCCCAGATCACGCTCGAGCACAGCATCGATCCGTAGATGAGCCCGACGATCCGGAATAGCGTCAGGCTGGTCGGCATCGAGAGGTAAACGAGAATGGCGACGGACGCGACAAGGAAGCCGCTGGCGTTGAAGCGCCGGCCGAAGCGATCCGCCGCCCAGCCCCAGGCGAAGCCTCCGATGATGTTGCCTGCGAACTGCCAGGCGACGAGGTTTCCGGCCGCGCCGGCCGACAGACCGCGTACGCCGGTGAGATAGGTCGTGAGCCAACCGCTATAGGCCTGATAGCCGAAGAAATTCAGCCCGGTCATCGTCGCAAGCAGCAGCGTCTGTCTGCGAACCCCCGGGTGGAACAGCTCCCGTACCGGCAGCTTCTCGCCGCGGGTGACGTGCCGGTCGACAACCGATCCTGCGGGAATGAGCAGCAGCATGGCGCCAGCGAGAAGCAGCGGCGGCACGCCGCCGATCCAGAGCAGGAGATGCCAGTCATGACCGCCCAAAGCGCCAAGGGCCAAGCCGAGCGCGACGATGGACGAACTGAAGCATGCGTTGAGCATGCCGGCCACCCTGCCGCGCAGATGCTCCTCGAACAGATTCACGTAGATGCTGACCCCTACGGGGAAGACGCCGCCGGTGAAGAGGCCGAGCACGAAGCGCTGGGCAAGCAATTGCGGGTAGCTCGCCACGAGCAATCCGGACAGCAACGAGAGGCCGTAGCCCATGATGATCGCGGCGGCTACGTTGCGCCGCCCAAAGCGATCGGCGAGCTGTCCGATGAGGATCGCGCCGATCAGCGCTCCCGCTCCCTGCGCAGAGTAGGTCGAGCCAGCCTGCACGAGCGTCAGGCCGAGAGCGCTGCGTTGGAACGGTCGAAGCACGTCCACGCTGTTCCAGGCCCAGCCGTAGAGGAACTCGCCCAGCATCAGCGCCGCGAAGATGGCTAGGCGCCGCTCGCGCGAAAGCGATCGTGCCGGCCTCGGTGTCCCCTGGTTCTCGTGCGCCATCCCGTACCTCTCTCGAGACGTTAGATTGCATTCGCATGCTGTTGTAAACAGGCTTGCGAGAGAGCCTCCGAGAAGGGCCTTTTAATCGGCGGATGCTCGGCTCCTGAGCGCTTAGCCTGCCGACAGCAACATGCAGCAACTTTATCCCGCTACCCACTTGCTCCTTCATGCATCCGCATGCATTCTGCCACCACGTCGAGAGTCGCGCCGAGGAGGCGCATGTCGGCCAATGGGAGGGAAGGGCGATGAAGAGCATGCTGTGGCTTCGAAATGCGTCGGTGCTGGCCCTTGCTGCGGCCGGGCTCGGCACAGTTCCCGCGGCGGCGCAGGAGGCGCCCGCGTCGACGCCGGTCGAGGCCAGCGCATCGCAACAGTCATCGTCCTCGGCGGACCAGACCGGAGATCTCCTGCCCGGCGACGTCATCGTCACCGCGCAGCGCCGGGCCGAACGGCTGCAAGACGTGCCGATCTCGATCACGGCGGTCAGCGGGGCTGATCTGCAGCGCCTCCACGCCGACAATGTCGGGAGCCTGGAATTTATCGCGCCGGGCTTCACCTGGGGTAGCCAGGGATCGGATTCATTCCCTGCCATCCGCGGCGTACGCACGAGCCTGGTCAGTGCCCAGAACGATCCCGTGATCGGCTTCTACATCGACGGCATCTATCAAAGCCGCACGCAGCAGCAGAGCATTCCGCTCTTCGACGTCGCCCGTGTCGAGGTACAGCGCGGGCCGCAGGGAACGCTGTATGGCCGCAACACCTTCGGCGGCAATCTGAGCGTCGTTACGGCGTCGCCGACCAACAAGGTCGAAGCCGGGCTGAACGTCGACTTCGGCAACTACAACTCGCAGCGGATCGACGGCTTCGTGAACGCGCCGCTCAGCGATACGCTCGCCCTGCGCGTCGCCGGCGTCTACCAGGACCACGACGGTTACGTCCGCAGCACTGCTGGCGTCGAGATGGCCGATCTCAAGGAATATGCCGGGCGTGCCTCGCTGAAGTGGACTCCGGACAGCCAGCTGGAGGTCGAGCTGCACGGCGGCTTCTGGCGTCGCGACGATGCGGGCGCGGGCTCTTACGGCTACAAGGTGGCGGGCACGCTCATCAATCCGCAGACGGGCTACCAGTCCATCAACGGCGTGCCCTATGCCGTGAACCCTTCTGTGAAGAACGGCTCCGTCCTCGTGAACGGGGTGGATGTCGGCGTGGCAGTCACGCCCGGACCCTACACCAACGACTGGGACTATCAGCCGTTCGAGCATCTGCGCGAGAACTATGGTTCGGGCACGATCAGCTACGATCTCGGTGGCGCTACGGTGAGATCCATCACGGGCTACACCTTCTTCCGAGCGCACCGCAGCGCCGACAACGACCAGAGCAGCGTGGTCTTCCAGGCGCCCGCGATCGGCTTCGGCTCAGGGCAACAGGAGCCCAACACGCGTGCGAAGACGTTCACGCAGGAGGTGCAGCTGGTCTCCAACAGCACCGATCCCTTCCAGTGGATCATCGGCGGCTACTATCTGCATGACGACATCTTCGAGACGTACCAGCAGAAGATCGACGCACCCGGCTCCGTCGTTCCGGGATTCCGTGCCGACGCGGCGCTCAAGACGAACGCCTATGCCGCTTATGCTCAGGGAACCTACGCGATCGTGCCCGAGACGCTGCGCGTGATCGGTGGCATCCGCTACTCGTACGAGAAGAAGTCGTTCGACTTCGCCGATTTCGCGGACGGGATCCCCAACACGTACGAGTTCACGACCCCGTACAGCGTGACCTCCGGTTCGCCGTCGTTCGACAGCGTGACCTGGCGGGCCGGTCTTCAGTACACGCCGGATCGCAGGACCATGGTGTATGCCACCGCCTCGACCGGCTTCGCCTCGGGCGGGGTCAACGACACGGGAGGGGACGCCGCCATCCCCGCTTCGTACACGCCGCAGAAGGTGAACGCTTACGAGGCAGGCATCAAAAACCAGTTCCTGAACGGACGCATTCAGACCGAGCTGGCACTCTATTACAACAAGTACACCGACCTGCAGATCAACGTGTACACGCCTTTGGTGTCGTACTTCGGAAGCGCCGGCCGCGCGCGAAGCTACGGCGGTGAGGTGACGCTGCGCACCTTGCCCCTGCCGGATTTGCACATCGACGTCACAGCGGCATATCTTAACGGTAAGTACACCCGCTACATCAGCGGCAACAACTTCTACGGCGCCTCGAACGGGCAGGATCCGGTCTCGCTTGATCTGTCCGGGCGCCGCATCCCGCAGTCGCCCAAGCTGAAGACGACCGTGGCAGTCTACTACGACATCAATCTCGGGAGCGCGGGTACGATCGCGCCCTATGCCAACTGGTTGCACTCGAGCAGCTACTTCACGACCGACTTCAACACCGTGCTCGACTTACAGAGGGCGTATGACAAGTTCGACGTGTCGCTGCGCTGGACGGAGGCAGGCGGCCGCTTCTACGTGGAGGGTTACGGCAACAACGTCACCGACCGGGCGGTTCTGCTGAGCGCCGTGGTAGGGCGCGCCCAGCGCGTGCAGGTCTCTTACGGCCCGCCCGCAACCTACGGGGTACGTGCGGGCGTGAAGTTCTGACGCACGAGCCGAACCGGCCGCCTGCAAGCGGCCGGTCCTCAGAGTCTAGGTGTGGGGCGGGCGGCGAAAGCCTCGATCGCTCGGCCGAGCGCGAAGAGCGTCGCTTCGGCGTAAGGGCGGCCGAGGAGCTCTGCCGACAGCGGCATCCCGCCGCTCGAGCGACCCACCGGGACCGTTAGCGCCGGCCAGCCGCTGCACGCGGCTAGTTCGGGAGCCCACCCGCCCTTCGGGTTTTCCATCGAGGAAGGAAGGACGGCCGAGGGCGGGTAGAGGAGGGCGTCGAAGCCGTCGCTCTCCATCACTCGCGTCAGGGCGGACCTCAGCTCTGCGTGGCGCGCCAGGATGGCGGCTCTCACAGAGGCGCTTCGCGGTGCCGCGCGCGCGCGCAGGACCTCTTCATACTCCAGGAGAAACTCTCGCTCGGCGATCACCGCCGCCAGCGAAGCGGGAGCCGTGCCCGGCCGAAAATTGCTCCTGAGGTAAGCATCGAATGAGGGGCCGAACTCCTCGTCCACGATATGGTCTCCGCGCGGCAGGACCGCGTCCGGCAGGTCCGGCGCCGCAGCGACCTCGACGCCTGCGGCGTGCAGCGCGGCCGTCGCCCGGTCGATCCCTGCGGCGATCTCGCCGGATGTACCGAGCAGCTGGCGCAGGATGCCGACCCGCATGCCGGCGCGCGCGTCCGACGACGGTGATCGCGCCGCCGCAAGCAGGCCTAACATCGTCGCCGCGTCGTCCACGCTGCGGGTGATCGTGCCGACGGTGTCCGTGGAAGGCGCGAGCGGTGCGACCCCGATGGTCGGTATCGTGCCCCATGTCGGTCGCAGCCCCACCAGCCCGTTGTAGGCGGCCGGTACGCGGATCGAGCCTCCTGTGTCGGTGCCCAGCCCGGCCAAGGCGAACCCGGCCGCGACCGCGACAGCGGTGCCGCCGCTGGAGCCGCCCGACGTGACCGACGGCGAAAAAGGGTTGCGCGTATCGCCACCTAGTGAACTGCGCGACCGGATCTCGAATGAGAATTCCGACAGATTCGTCTTGCCAACGACGATCGCGCCCGCAGCCAGGAGGGCGTGCAGGGCGGGTGCGGTCCGCCAAGGCATGGCCGCCTTCAGGGCGCGGCAGCCCGAGGTGGTTGGCATGCCTGCTAGGTCGATGTTGTCCTTCACCGCGATCGGCACGCCGTGGAGGGCGCCCAAGCGGACGCCCCGTCGGCGCGCGCCATCGCGATCGCTCGCTACGTCCTGAGCGTCCGGGCTGACGCGGAGCATGGCGGAGAGGGTCAGGCCGGCGCGGTCGTGCGCGGCGATCCGCGCGAGACACGCCGCGACTTCGGCGCCCGCGCTGTCCCGTCCAGCCTCGCAGCTGCTGAGGAAGGCGCGAATGTCGTGACCATCGTCCATGGTGCCGCCGATCCGTTCGATGCAATGGAACGGCGCGCCCCGGAGAGTGCGCCGCTACGCGTCAGCCGGCGGCGCGCTGCAGGGCCGCGAGCTTGATCTGCGCCAGCATCGACAGCTCGTCGTAGACCGACCATTCGTCGATGATCTTGCCGTCGCAGACGTGATAATGGCTGACGCCCATTACGAACAGCGGGTGGCCGGTCGGGGCGCCGAGCGGCCCGTAGCCGAGATGATGCCCGTCTAGCGTCCAGCGTACGGCGTATTTCGTGCCGCCTTCCTCACTCTCGACCGAGCAGATGTGCTGGGGCACGTAGAAGCCGTCCGGGATGAGCGCGATGAGCCGCATCGTCTGCTGCAGCACCGCCGCGACGCCGTAATACTCGCGCATAAGCGGTCCGTGCCACTGGCAATTTGGTGCGTAGAGCTCGTGGATGCGCCCGAACATCCGCTTGTTGTAGATGTGGTGGAGGTCACGTAGCAGCTGCGCCTCGCCATCGTTGTGGGCGATGGACGTGTCCGCGTCGGTCTCGGGCGGGTATTGGCCCAGAAGACGCCGGTTCTCGACGACCTCCATGATCGGCTCACCCGCCTCGAACTTCCGGACCGCGATGTCCTGCGCGTAGGCGTGCGGATCCAGGCCAAGCTGGATAACCGGGCCCATGTTGTCGCGCACGATCCACTCCTTGTAGATCTTGTTCTCCAGGATCATGCAGTCGGCGACCGTTCGCGTCAGGAAGGTTCGTCCCGTCGGCTTGCCGTACATGCCGAACTGCGAATGCCGGCCCTGTCCGTGCGTCATGTGGCTGGTGTAGAAGCCGTCGCGATCATTGCCGCGCCAGATGACCTGCTGCGCGAGGCCGCGGCGGTCCGGGAACTCGACGAGGCGCTGGATCGTGTCGCGGATGTGCGTCTCGCGGTCGTACATCGTGCCCATGGTGGTGTAGGCGACGCAGTTGTGCGTGTAATGCGTGTAGATTAGCCCGACGTCGCGCTCGTCCCAGATCCGATGGGTGCATCGGACGATGTAGTCGACGATGTCGGTGTAGATCGGGTCGAAGCCTTGCATGCCCTGCACTCGTTCCCGGTCCGTCGGCACGAGTTCGGTGAAGTCGCGGCGCTCGACCTGCAGGACGGCTCCGTTCTGCTGGCCCTCATTTGTCGCCGACGGTTGGCTGGACTGATCGTGCGTTGCGGCCTTGGTCATCTCATCTCCTGTGCGACGCGTCGTTGATGGCAGGTTAGCAGAGGCTGCGGCGTGATCGACGCGTGCGAGCCAGGTCGCGACGTGTACCGCGACATCGTCGGGACTCTCCAGCGGCGCGAAGTGGCCGACCCCGTCAAGCAGTACCAGCGCTGCATCCGGCAGCCCCTCGGCAAGCTCATGCTGCAGTGTCGGCGGGCAGAGCACGTCCTGCGCGCCGCCGAGTACGAGGGCGGGCATGGTCAGTCCGGCGAGGAGCGGGCGCTTGTCCGTCCGGATAGCGGCGAGCTTCTCCTGTGCCGCATGCGTCCGCGCATCGAAGGTCGCCGCCATGTCCTCGAGCAGCCGGCGGAGGCCGCCGTCATCGCCGCGAGCCGAACCGAAGGCGCGAGGCGCTAGCGCGGCGATGGCCGCAGAAGGAGGTCCGGGGTGAGGAGGAGCGTCGCCGGCCCGGGCTCTCGCGTTGCTGTTCACGAGCGCCAGCCCGACGACCCGGTCCGGCGCCATGAGCGCCAGCTCGAGCGCCACCAGCCCGCCGAGCGAGAAGCCGAGAAGGGCGAAACGCGCCGGCAAGCGCGCGAGCAGCCGCCGGGCGGCGGCGACCGGGTCGTCGCCGTCGATCGGGAGCGTCATGCTCAGGCGCTCGTCCAGATGGGACAGCAGCGGAGCGAAGAGCCGTTCGTCGCACAGCGTACCCGGCAGCAGCACGAGCGGCACGGGCGCCGCCGATGTCTTACTCAGAGGGGGCTGCGCGATGGTGTTCACGTCGTCCTTCATGCCTCCCGAGGAGTTGTCTTGCATGCCGATCACAAGTGCTCTAGCTGTTGTGCATTCGGATGCAAGACGTTTTCCATAGCGGCGGAGATGGATGTGAACTGGACTGAGGAAGCCATGAAGGCTCGCCTGGTGCGCTATGCCGATCTGGTGCCGTGCCGCACCGCGTTCATCGACACCCGCACGCCCGGATCGACCGAGAAGGAGAACTTCACGATCATCGGTGCGGGCGTCTCGGAAAGCGCTGACCAGCACGTTCACATCACGGAGCGCCACGGCTTCAACATCGGTGCCGCGCGTCAGCCGTTTGGCTGCGTCAACTCGCAGCACAGCCATGACACCGCCGAGGTCTTCGTCGTCCACTCCGGTCGCTGGCGCCTGCCGTTCGGACCCAACAAGGAGGACGGATCCATCGAGATCGGTCCGGGCGACGTCGCCTCGGTGCCGATCCACATGTTCCGCGGATTCGAGAAACTCGACGAAGGCATCGGCTTTCTCTTCACGGTGTTGGGCGAGGATGATCCCGGGAAGGTCACTTGGGCGCCAGCCGTCTTCGAGGCGGCGTCGGAGCATGGTCTCAAGCTGGCGAAGGGCGGCCGACTGATCGACACGTCGCGCGGCGAATACACACTGGAGGACGTGGAGTTGGCCGAGGCGACGGGCGCCGACGCCGCGTCCGAACTGAAAACCCCGCCGATGGAGAAGATGCGGGAATGCGTGGCCTCTGCGGAGGACATGATCGCCAATCCCCGGTCGCCGCTGGCGAGCGAGGGGGTCGACGAGGCCGGTGTGATCACACCGACGGCGACCGGCGACGGTTTTCCGGCGGGTCCGATCGCGGGCTGGTGGCCACACGGCTTCAACCTGCGTCGGCTGACGATGACGACGGGCGCCTATGTGCCGCTGCACGCCCGGTCCGAGGTCGAGGTCCTGTTCGTGCACGAAGGCACGCTGGAGGTCAGCTGGGATCAGGGCGCGATCATCATGGGTGCGGGCGACACGCTCAGCGTACCTGTCGGTTTACCGCATGGTTTCCGAAACACAGCATCGGTCGATATGAAAGCATTTGTGGTCCGCGGCGGAGACTCGCCGGGTATGCCAATCTTCTGAAAGGCACCATAGGCCCTCGTCCAACGGGCACATGAGCTTCAGTCACGAACGAAGCTATGATGAGCCGGGAAAGCTGCCGCGCATTTGCCAGGCCAGCGGCGCAGAGATGAACAAATGGCCGAAGTTGGAAGCCGGACAGGGCACTGGAAATAACTCCTTTTGGGTCTCAGTCCGCCAGGTGCACTTACGCGCCTCGTTTTGGCTTCCGCGGTCTGGGTGTGGGTAGCTCGGCAGCCGTGACGCGCAGCAACTCGCCGAGCCATTCAGCATTATCCCATCGATCGGCCGTGATGAGCATCTGCGGTTTGGCTCCGGGGTAGGGCGGTGCGTCTGACACCGGTTCGGCGTAGGTGCGGCCCGACTTCGTCGGCTTGACGAAGAGCTGATCATCGCAGACCGAACCAATCATCTTGCCGTCAACGTACACGCCGTACTCGCCGAACATGGGCTTGGCCGTCACCCCGCCGACGCCAGTCGCTTGCTCAAGCAGGAAGTCGATTGTGCGTTGCTGCGTCGCCATGGCCGGAACTTAACAGACGAGCGCTGCCGCGCGCAACGAAGCGACGATAGCCTCCGAAGCCGGTCACGGTGAACGAGCTGCCGCTTTCAGGAAGGGGTCAAGCTGGGGCTAAACGGCCGATTGTGGGTCTTCTTTCCTGCACTCGTTAGAAGCTCATTGGAAAAACATTTTGACCCTCACAGCACGCGTCATGGTAGGTGTAGCCGTATCCGACCTGCTGTTCGTCGGCCCACCGGGAGCAGGCAAGTCGCTGATGGCGGCCTGCCTGCCCGGCATCCTGCCGCCGCTCGACTCGGTCGAGGCGCTGGAAGTGTCGATGGTCCAGTCGGTCGCGGGCACGCTCGCGGGCGGCGCGCTGACGCGCATGCGTCCATTCCGCGCCCCGCATCATTCGGCGAGCATCGCGGCGCTGACCGGCGGTGGCCTGCGTGTTCGACCGGGCGAGGTGAGCCTCGCGCACAACGGCGTGCTGTTCCTCGACGAGCTGCCCGAGTTCCAGCGCGCAGTGCTCGACTCGCTGCGCCAGCCGCTCGAGAGCGGCACCGTCAGCATCGCTCGCGCCAACGCGCACGTGACCTATCCCGCGCGGGTGCAGCTGGTGGCGGCGATGAACCCGTGCCGCTGCGGCCATCTCGGCGATCCCGCGCTGTCGTGCGGGCGCGCGCCGCGCTGCGCCGTCGACTATCAGGCGCGGGTCTCCGGGCCGCTGCTCGACCGGATCGACCTGCACGTCGAAGTCGCCGCGCTGACCGCGCTGGAGCTGGCGCTGCCGCCCGCGGAGGAGGGCTCGGCCGAGGTCGGCCCGCGGGTCGCCGCCGCGCGCGAGGTGCAGCGCGCGCGGCTCGCGGGCACCGGGCTGCGCACCAACGCCGAGCTCGACGGCGACCTGCTCGATCGCTTCGCCACACCCGACGACGCTGGACGGGCGCTGCTGGTCGAGGCCGCGACGACGCTGCGGCTGTCGGCACGCGGCTACACCCGCGTGCTGCGGACGAGCCGCACGATCGCCGATCTGGCCGGCTCCGAGCCGGTCCGCCGGGCGCATGTCGCCGAGGCGCTGAGCTATCGGCGGCGGGCTGCAGTGGGATAACCGCATCGGAGCAAATTCACGTTGCCAGTCGTGCGACGGCAGAGGAAGGTCCCGCGCTACGATGCTGGGAGCTCACCTGGAATGATGCTCGTCGCGCTGCTCGCCGCTTACACGCAGGTTCCACCTCCGCCTTATTACCCACATCACGAGATGCCACGGCAGCTGCTGAGCTGGAGCGCCGGCGAGGTCCGCTGCGACGGTCTCCCGGTCACGGTCACCGGTTTGCGCCAACCTTCCGTCGAGCTGTTGTGGGGCGCGGGGCAGACCCGCGCCTCTGCGACGCTGGTGTTCGCACTCGACCCGACCGGCCGCCCGACCTCGATCCGACCCGAAGCGAAGGAGGTTGCGCCGAGCGCGGACCTCGCACCCGCGCTGGCCGCCTCCCGCTTCGCCGCGGGCGCATCGCGGACGAACTGCGTGATCACCTACACGCCGACGATCGCTCCGCTCGCCGAGGCGGCGATCGGCGACCTCATCGCCTACACGCTCGCGCCCGACAATGGCACGATGCCGCAGGAAGGGTGGGATCGCGTGCGACTAGCGGGCACGTGTCTCGATCTGCCGCGACCCGAGGCGCTTCTCCGCGCGCTGCCAGACTTCCGTAACATCAGCGCCACTCCGGGTGCGCGCGACTGGACGATGGTCCGGTACGACACCGACGCGCGTGGGCGGCCGCGTGGCACGCACGTGATCCACGGCACCGGCAACCCCGCCCTCGACGCCGCCGCGATGAGCGCGACTCGCGCCAGCCGCTTCACCGGGGGTGCGCGCACCGGCTGCCAATATCCGTACTGGCTCCGCCCCGCCAAGCTCGTCGCACCCGAGCTTTCCGAGGCGGCGCGCGCCGCGGAGGATGGCCCTGATTGTCCTCATCGGCCGGCATTCCTGACGCCGCCGCGGCTCACCTTTCCCGAGCCCTACCGTCGCCGTATGATCGAGGGCTGGGCGGTGATCCGCTTCGATGTCGCACCATGGGGCGAGATCGGACATCTCAGCGTGGTCGCGTCCGAGCCGACCGCCGACTTCGGCAGTCAAGCCATTATCGTGATGCGATCCGCCACGCTGCCTCCCTCCGACCACGGCCGCAGCGGCTGCGTCGATCGCGTGCGCTTTGTGATGGGACCGGACGATATGCCAGACCCGTCGGGGCAGCCGCGGCCGAGCTACTGACGCCCCTCACACGTCGCCGAACCGCTCGACCGGGCGCGCCGGGCCGTCGCCCGCGGGCGCGCGCGCCGGCTCGACCGCGACCGGCTCGGGTGGGTCGAAGCCGCCCTCCCACTTGGCGATCACCGCGCTCGCCACCGCATTGCCGATCACGTTGGTGGCGGTGCGACCCATGTCGAGGAAGTGATCGATCGCGAGGATCAGCAGCAGCCCCGCCTCGGGCAGGTGGAACATCGGCAGCGTCGCCGCTATCACCACCAGGCTCGCACGCGGCACTCCCGCGATGCCCTTGCTGGTCACCATCAGCACCAGCAGCATCGTCACCATCTGCCCCAGCGACATGTCGATGCCATAGGCCTGGGCGATGAACAGCGACGCGAAGGTCATGTAGATCATCGACCCGTCGAGGTTGAACGAATAGCCCAGCGGCAGCACGAAGCTGGCGATCCGCGGCGGCACACCGAAGCGGTCGAGTGCCTCGAGCATGCGCGGATAGGCCGCCTCCGACGAGGCGGTGGAGAAAGCCACCAGCAGCGGCTCTCGCACGTGGCGGATCAGCGCCCCGATGCGCGAGCCCAGGAACAGGAAACCGATACCCAGCAGCGCCGCCCACAGCACCAGTAGGGTAAGATAGAAGCTGCCCATGAAGTAGGCGAGCTGGCCGATCACGTCGGGCCCGCGCTCGGTCAGCGTGCCGGCGACGGCGGCGAACACCGCCAGCGGTGCGACGCGCATGACATAGTCGGTCACCTGCAGCATGACATGGACCAGAGCGTCGATCGCGCGCACCAAGGGCGCCGCCTTCTCGCCCACCGCGGTGATCGCGACGCCGACGAAGACCGACATCACGACGATCTGGAGGATCTCGTTCTTCGCCATCGCGTCGACCATCGAGGACGGCACGATATGGGTGAAGAAGTCCTTGAGGTTGAACGCCGCGGTCTCAAGCCCGCTGGTGCCGCCCGCGGCTGGCAGCGCGAGCCCGACGCCGACGCCGGGCTGGAGCAGGTTGACCATGATCAGCCCGAGCGTCAGCGAAAGCAGGCTGGCCGAGAGGAACCAGGCGAGGCTGCGCGCGCCGATCCGGCCGAGCGCGCGCGTGTCGCCCATCTGCGCGATGCCCGACACCAGCGTGGCGAACACCAAAGGCGCGATGATCATCTTGATCAGCCGCAGGAAGAGCGTGGTGACGATCGAGAAATAACCGGCGACCTCGGTGGCCCGTGTCGCTCCCGCGGGCGTGCCGTCGTCGAGCCACACGTTAAGCACGAGGCCCAGCACGAGGCCGAGCGCGAGCCCGACGAGGATGTAGAGGGTCAGCCGTCTGGCCATTCGTCGCTCCGGTTGATGCGCGCGCGAGGGAAGGGGATTGCGAGCACTCGGTCAAGCGCCCTAGTGCCGGCACATGACGACGCGAAGCCCTTATCGCCCCGCCCGCCGTGACGTGCTGACGGGCGGTGCCGCGCTGCTCGCCGGGACCGGGGCCGTGCCGACCGACGCTGCGGCCGCGGTGGTGCGTGCCGCCGCGCCCGATCTCGCCGCGCTGGGTGACCTCACCACCAACGCGCGCCCGATCGACGGCGCCGAGCGCGCGTCGCGGCTGGAACGAGCGCAGGCGCTGATGCGCGCGCACGGGATCGGTGCGGTGCTGATCGAGCCGGGATCGAGCCTGATCTATTTTACCGGCGTGCGGTGGGGGCGCAGCGAGCGGCTCACCGCCGCGATCCTGCCGGTCGAGGGCGAGCCGTGCATCGTCACGCCCTTCTTCGAGGAACCGTCGGTTCGCCAGACACTGGCGGTGCCGGCCGAGGTGCGCGTGTGGCAGGAAGACCAGGACCCGCTCACGACGGTCGCGGGCTTCCTGCGCGACCGCGGGCTGGCGGCGCGCCCGGTCGGCGTCGAGGAGAGCGTGCGCTATTTCGTCTACGCCGGCCTGGCGCGCGCGCTGCCGGGGGCGCGGCTGGTCAGCGCCAACCCGGTCGTGCGCGGCTGCCGCATGATCAAGACCGCCGCCGAGATCGCGCTGATGCAGCGCGCTACCGAGGTGACGCTCGCGGCCTATCGCTGGACCTATCCGCGGGTCGAGAAGGGCATGACCGGTCAGCAGATCGGCGCGCTGATGACCGCCGCGACCGAGAAGCTCGGCGGCGAACTAGAGTTCGCTCTGGCGCTGATCGGCCCCGCCGCGGCGTTGCCGCACGGCAGCCGCGAGGTGATCCGGGTGGCCGATGGGCAGGTGGTGCTGATGGACTGCGGCTGCACCGTCCAGGGTTATCAGTCCGACGTGTCGCGCACCTGGGTACACGGCAGCGCCTCGTCCGAGCAGCGGCGGGTGTGGGAGGAGGTGAAGGCGGCGCAGGCGCTCGCGTTTCGCACCGCACGGGTGGGGGGCGCGGCGGGCGCGGTCGACGATGCGGTGCGCGGCTATTACGAGCCGCTCGGCTACGGCCCGGGATACCGCCTGCCGGGCCTCTCGCATCGCACCGGACACGGCATCGGCATGGACGGGCACGAGCCGGTCAACCTCGTCCACGGCGAGATGACCCGGCTCGCGCCGGGCATGTGCTTCTCGGACGAACCCGGCCTGTACCTGCCCGGCAAGTTCGGCGTGCGGCTGGAGGATTGCTTCCACGTCACCGCGGACGGCCCGCGCTGGTTCAGCGAGCCGCCCGAGTCGATCGAGCGGCCCGTCTGAAGCGTCAGGCAGTGGCGGGCACGCCGGTCGCGCGGCGGCGCCGGATCGCGGCGCCGGCGAGGCCGAAGCCGAGCACCATCATCGCCCAGGTCGCCGGCTCGGGCACTGCGGCGCCGACGGGCGTGTAGTCGTAGGTGAGTGTGTAGCGCACCGTGCCGCACATATCGTCGTCGTTGAACGGCGGCAGCGGCCCGTCACTCCCGAGCCGGCAGGCGCCGGAGGCGGGGATCGGCCGAACGTTGACGGGGAGGTTGGTGAAGGCCGTACCCGCCGGATCGCCGTAGAAGCCGTTGTCGAAGCCGTTGAAATAGACGCGGCGGTCGTTCACGAACGATGCCGGATCGAAGGTGGTGGAGCCCGCGCCGCTGGCACTGACCTGGAAAAAGCCGAAGTCCGAGGAGGGCCCTGAGCGGAAGGTCACGTCGCTGCTACCCGCACCGGTGATCGCGACGCTGAGGCCGGGCGTGCCGAAGTTGCTGCTGCCGAGACCCCAGCTGCTGTTGACGGTCCAGTCGACCGCCGCGGTGCTGCCGGTGAGTGAACCGGACGGGGCGGTGAGGATCCAGACACGATATTTGAGGACGCTGACGTCGAGCGTCACCTTGTTCAGGGTGCCCAGAGCGGAGTCGAAGCCCGGGATGCCGAGCATGATCGACTCGGTGTCATATTGGACGATCGTCGCCGCCGTCGCACTCAGCGGTGCGAGCGCAGCACCGCCCGCGGCGGCGAGAAGCCACTTCCGTACGTTCATGTCGTGATATCCCCCTGCTCCTGTCCAGCGGCTCTACTCATTAACCTTACATGCACAAAGAGGCTCGATCTGTCCCAGGGCGGGATCGGTCGGCACCGTTGCCGCTTTGCAACGCCCGAGGCTAGGCAGCGCCGCTCGGGGCGATTAAGTCACCCTGCCATGAGCTCGACCAGCACCACCTCGACCAACGACCTCCGTCGCTCGTTCCTCGACTATTTCGGCGGCACCGGGCATCGCATCGTCCCTTCGGCGCCGCTGGTGCCGCAGAACGACCCGACGCTGATGTTCGTCAACGCGGGCATGGTGCCGTTCAAGAACGTCTTCACGGGGCTGGAGACGCGGCCCTACACCACCGCGACGAGCGCGCAGAAATGCGTTCGCGCCGGCGGCAAGCACAATGATCTCGACAATGTCGGCTATACCGCGCGGCATCACACCTTCTTCGAGATGCTCGGCAATTTCTCCTTCGGCGACTATTTCAAGGAGCAGGCGATCACGCATGCGTGGACGCTGCTGACCAAGGAATGGGGGCTGCCGGCCGACAAACTGACCGCCACCGTCTTCCATACCGATGATCAGGCGTTCGACCTGTGGAAGAAGATCGCCGGCCTGCCCGATCACCGCATCATCCGCATCCCCACCAAGGACAATTTCTGGGCGATGGGATCGGACGGGCCGTGCGGGCCGTGCTCCGAGATCTTCTACGACCATGGCGATCATATCCCCGGCGGCCCGCCGGGATCGCCCGACGAGGACGGTGACCGCTTCGTCGAGATCTGGAATCTCGTTTTCATGCAGTTCGTGCAGGAGGCCGACGCGATCGTCGGCGACCTGCCGCGCCCGTCGATCGACACCGGCATGGGGCTGGAGCGCGTCGCCGCGGTGATGCAGGGCGTCCATGACAATTACGACACCGACACGTTCAAGGCGCTGATCGCCGCCTCGGGCGCGCTGACCCACACCGCCACCACCGGCGACAATCAGGCGAGCCACCGCGTTATCGCCGATCACCTGCGCTGTTCGGGCTTCCTCGTCGCCGACGGCGTGCTGCCCGCCAACGAGGGCCGCGGCTATGTGCTCCGCCGGATCATGCGCCGCGCGATGCGCCACGCCCACCTGCTCGGCGCCAAGGAGCCGCTGATGCACCGGCTGGTGCCCGCGCTCGTCGCCGAGATGGGGGCGGCTTACCCGGAGCTGGTGCGCGCCCAGCCGCTGATCGAGGCGACGCTGCAGCAGGAGGAGACTCGCTTCCGCCAGACGCTGGAGAAGGGCCTTCGCCTGCTCGACGACGCCACCGGCGGGATGCGGCCGGGCGATACGCTGGCGGGCGAGACCGCGTTCAAGCTCTACGACACGTTCGGCTTTCCCTACGACCTCACCGAGGACGCGCTGCGCGCGCAGGGGTTTCGCGTCGACCGCGCCGGCTTCGACGCGGCGATGGCCGAGCAGAAGCGCGCCGCGCGCGCGGCGTGGAAGGGGTCCGGCGCCAAGGCCTCGGACGAACTGTGGTTCGACCTCGCCGACCAGTTCGGCGCAACCGAGTTCACCGGCTATGCCAGCGAGAGCGGCGAGGGCGTCGTGCTCGCGCTGGTCAAGGACGGCGTGCGGGTCGAGCGCGCCGCCGCGGGCGACCTGGTCGACGTGATCGTCAACCAGACGCCCTTCTACGGCGAGAGCGGCGGACAGGTCGGCGACGCGGGCACGCTCGCCACCGACGCGGGAGCCGCCGCGCGAGTCACCGACACGTCGAAGCAGCTTGGCAAGCTCTGGGTCCATCACGCCGCGATCGACGCGGGCGAGCTGGCGGTCGGCGACACGGTGCGGCTGACGGTCGACCACGCGCGCCGCGGCGCGATCCGCGCCAATCACTCCGCCACGCACCTGCTGCACGAGGCGCTGCGCCAGCGGCTCGGGACTCATGTCGCGCAGAAGGGCTCGCTGGTCGCGCCCGAGCGGCTGCGCTTCGACGTCTCGCACTCCAGCGCGATGACCCCGGCCGAGCTCGCCGATGCCGAAGCCGCGGTCAACGCGCAGATCCGCGGCAACGGCGCGGTGGAGACGCGGCTGATGACGCCCGACGACGCGATCGCGATGGGCGCGATGGCGCTGTTCGGCGAGAAATACGGCGACGAGGTCCGGGTGGTGTCGATGGGCCGCGAGCCGGACGGCGCGACCTACTCGATCGAGCTGTGCGGCGGCACGCATGTCGGCGCGCTCGGCGACATCGGCCTGTTGAAGATCGTCGGCGAGAGCGCGGTGTCGAGCGGCGTGCGTCGCGTCGAGGCGTTGACCGGTGAGGCGGCGCGCGCTTACCTCACCGCGCGGGACGAGACGCTGCGTGCGGTGGCGGCGACGCTGCGGACCACGCCCGACGAGGTGCCCGCGCGCGTGACCGCGCTGCTCGACGAGCGGCGGCGGCTCGAGCGCGAGCTCGCCGAGGCGAAGAAGGCGCTCGCGCTCGGCGGCGGTGCCGGCGGCGCGCCAGCGGGCCCGGAGCAGGTCGGCGACGTCGCCTTCGTCGGCCAGGTGCTCGACGGCTTCGACGCCAAGGGGCTGCGGGGCGCGGTCGATGAGGCGAAGCAGCGCGTCGGCTCGGGCGTGGCGGCGGTGATCGCGGTTAACGACGGGCGTGCCTCGATCGCGGTCGGGGTGACCGAGGATCTGGTGGGACGCTTCAACGCGGTCGAGCTGCTGCGCCGCGCGGTCGCGGCGCTGGGTGGGCAGGGCGGCGGCGGTCGGCCCGACATGGCGCAGGGCGGCGGACCGGATGGCTCGCAGGCGACCGAGGCGCTCGCGGCGATCCGCGCGGCGCTCGAAGGGGCAACGGCGGAGGCATAGCGGCGGTCGTGAAGAATCCGGAGCCCCGGGCGCCTCCCTACTCATTTGGGCTCCTGCGTGCGCAGGAGCACGGCGCTCTGGTCGGGGATGAGCCGCTCCCCACCTGAGCTGCCGCCCCGGCGTAAGGCGGGATCCAGTTGCGATGGACGAACTGGCTGCGCGCGACGTCACCCACCTCGACGTTCGCGGGGTTCAAGTGGCGAAGCGTCGAAGGTGTCCCACTCCACCGCTCGTCACCGCCCCGATTGTCTCAGCCGTCACCTTCTGCTGTATCGTGGCGCGATGAACCGCACCTCCGTCGCGAGTCTGCTCGCGCTCTCCGCCGCCGCGCTCGCCACTCCCGCCGCCGCGCGCCAGCTCACCATTGACGACGTCACGATGCTCAGCCGCGTCGGCGCGCCCGCCATGTCCGACGACGGCCACTGGCTGGTTTGGGCGCAGCGTGAGACCGACCTCGACGCCGACCGCGGCCGCTATGACCTGTGGCGGCTCGATCTGACCCGCGCCGGCGCCGCCCCCGAGAAGCTCGCTGCCGACCCCAAGCTAGACGAGAACGACCCGCAGGTCGTCGGCACCACCGTCTATTTCAGCGCCGACGACGCGATCTGGTCGGTGCCCGTGGCCGGCGGCACCCCGCGCCGGCTCACCGACTTCAAGGGCGGCTTCGGCGGCTTCAAGGTGGCCCCCACTGGCGACAAGCTCGTGGTCTGGGCCGACCGCACCCCCGGCGCGGCCACGCTCGAGCTGCCGATGGTGAAGAAGCGCGCCGATGCCGGCGCCGGCCGCACCTATGACCGGCTCTTCGTGCGCCACTGGGACACCTGGGCTGATGGGACCCGCTCGCAGCTGTTCGTGCTGCCGCTCACCGCGCAGGGCGCGCGGGGCAACGGGCGCTCGGTCATGGGCGGGCTGGTCGGCGACACGCCGTCCAAGCCGTTTGGCGGCGGCGAGGAAGTGAGCTGGAGCCCGGACGGTCGCACGCTCTATTTCGCGCTGCGTGAGGCGGGGCGGATCGAGCCGCTGTCGACCAATCTCGACGTCTTCCAGGTGCCCGCCGACGCCAGCGCGGCGCCGACCAACCTCACCGCCGCCAATCGCGCCACCGACACGCAGCCGAGCGTCTCCCCCGACGGTCGCACGCTCGCCTATCTCGCAATGCGGCGGCCCGGCTACGAGGCCGACCGCTACGTGCTGACGCTGCGCGATCTCGCCACCGGCCGCTCGACCTCGCTGACCGAGCGCTGGGACCGCTCGATCGGATCGCTGCGCTGGGCGCCCGACTCGCGCTCGCTCTACGTCACTGCCGAGGACACGCAGGAGAACCCTTTGTGGCGCGTCGACGCGCGCAGCGGGCAGGTCACGCGGCTGACCGAGCAAGGCAACGTCGCCGCGGTGGCGGTCGGCCCACGCGGCGCGGTGGTGGCGATGAACAGCCTCACCGCGCCCGACGACTTCTACCGCGTGGCGCCGGGTCGCGCGCCGCAGCGGCTCACCAGCGTCAACGCCGCCAAGCTCGCGGGCATCGACATGCCGGCGGTCGAGCGGTTCAGCTTCAAGGGCGCCAACGACGACACCGTCTGGGGTTTTGCGGTGCGGCCGGCGGGCAGCACCGGCAAGCTGCCGATCGCCTATATGGTCCACGGCGGGCCGCAGGGATCGAGCAACAACAGCTGGTCGTATCGTTGGAACCCGGCGGTGTTCGCCGGGGCGGGTTACGCGCTGGTGGCGGTCGATTTCCACGGCTCGACCGGTTACGGCCAGGCCTTCACCGACGCGATCCGCAACAATTGGGGCGGCTGGCCGCTCGAGGACCTGCAGAAGGGGCTCGCCGCCGCGACCGCGCGGTTCGACTGGATGGACGGCGGCAACGCCTGCGCGCTCGGCGCGAGCTACGGCGGCTATATGATGAACTGGATCGAGGGGCGCTGGCCCGATCGCTTCAAGTGCATCGTCCAGCACGACGGCGTCTTCGACGCGCGCGCCATGGCGTACGAGACCGAGGAACTGTGGTTCGACGAGTGGGAACATGGCGGCAAAGCCTATTTCGAGGACCCGCAGGCGTTCGAGAGGTGGAACCCGGTCAATTATGTCGATCGCTGGAAGACGCCGCAGCTGGTGATCACCGGCGAGAAGGACTTCCGTATTCCCTATACGCAGGCGCTGGCGGCGTTCACCGCGCTGCAGCGGCGTGAGATCCCGTCACGGCTGCTCGTGTTCCCGGCCGAGAACCACTGGGTGCTCAAGCCCAAGGACTCGCGCCAATGGTATCGCGAGGTGATCGGCTGGATGAACCGCTGGACGGGCCGCACAGCACAGTGATGCAGCCCGCCGGGGGAACGCGCGAGGCTAACCTGGGTTGGTAGGTGTGCCCGTCCAGGAGAGCCGACGATGTACGCTGCCCCGATCCGCTACCGCCCCGAGCTCGAGCAGGTGAAGCCCGACGAGGCGGAGACGATCGCGCAGCTCAATGCGACGTTCGACCGGATCCTGGAGACGACCAACGAGGATTACGGCCATGCCGTTCGCGCCGTCCACGCCAAGGCGCACGGCGTCCTCGAGGGAACGCTGACGATCGACGTCGACCTGCCGCCCGAGCTGGCGCAGGGGCTGTTCGCGACGCCGGGGGAGCATCGCGTGATGATGCGCCTCTCGACCAACCCCGGCGACATCCTCGACGACGCCATCTCCCTGCCGCGCGGACTAGCGATCAAGGTGTTCGACGTGGACGGCGCGCGGCTGCCCGGCGCGGAGGGGCGCACGCAGGACTTCGTGATGGTCAACGGCAAGGTTTTTCAGGCCAAGGACGCGGACAAGTTCCTCGGTAGTCTGAAGCTGCTCGCTCCGACGACCGACGCGATCGAGGGCGGGAAGAAGGCGCTGTCCGCGGTGCTGCGCGGGGTCCGCAGCGCCATTGGCGCCGTCGGTATCGAGAGCCCGGCGATCAATTCGCTCGGCGGCGCGCCCAACGTGGATCCCGTCGGCGAGACCTATTACAGCGTGACGCCGTTCCGCTACGGTGACCATGTCGCCAAGTTCAGCCTGCGGCCGATCGCGCCGGGGCTGCGCGCGCGCAAGGGCGATATCATCGACACCGACGGCGAGCGCGATGCGATCCGCCGCACCGTGCAGGAGGACCTGCGTGACACCGAGGGCGAGTGGGAGTTCCGCGTCCAGCTCGCGCGGGACGAGGCGCACCAGCCGATCGAGGATCCCACGGTCGAGTGGGACGAGGAGGAGGCGCCGTTCCACCGCGTCGGCGTGATCCGCACGCGAGCGCAGGACAGCTGGGACCCGGCACGCGTGGAGCAGGTCAACGAGCAGATGCGCTTCAGCGTGTGGACCGGGCTGGCCGCGCATCAGCCGCTCGGCAACATCAACCGCGCGCGCCGCGACACCTATCGGCATTCGGCCGACTTCCGCGCGCGAGCGAACGGCTGCCCGATCCACGAACCGGTGTGAGCGCGCGCCGGTATCATCTCGTTAACCCTGCAGACTTAACGTTAATCTCCTCAGGTGGTTGAGGAAGTACACGTGCGCGAGGGACCGTTGTGGGACGCGATCAAGCGATCGCAGCTGGTGATCGAGTTCACGCCCGATGGCACGATTACTTGGGTGAACGAGCGCTTCCTCAAGGCGATGGGCTATACCGCGCGCGAGGTGGAGGGGCGGCACCACCGCACCTTATGTCCTGCCGCCTTTGCCGCCTCGGCCGACTATGCCGCGCTGTGGCGTGCACTGGCCGAGGGCAAGCACCAGAGCGGATTGTTCGAACGCGTCGCGCGCGATGGCAGCGCCGTGTGGCTGCGCGCGGTCTATACGCCGATCACGGGCGAGAATGGCGTGGTCGAGCGGATCGTGAAGTTCGCCAGCGACGTGACCGCTGAGGTTAATCTCGCCGACGAGGTCGAGCTGCGGCTGCGCGAGAGCCAGCGTTATCGCGGCGAGGCCGAAATTGACCGCGGCAAGATGGAGACGTTGGTCGAGCAGCTCGCCGGCGTGGTCGACGCCATCGCGGGCATCGCGGCGCAGACCAACCTGCTCGCGCTCAACGCCTCGATCGAGGCGGCGCGCGCGGGCGACGCCGGGCGCGGTTTCGCGGTGGTCGCGGCCGAGGTGAAGAAACTGGCCGGCGACACACAGGCGGCGACACTGCGCGCGCGGCAGATGATTGCGGCGTAGCGCGCGGGGCGTCGCTGAAGTCTGATCCCTCGACGTCGAAGCGTGCTTCGGCGAAGCCGGCACCGAGGCCCATGGAAACGGCGTTCGTGGCTCTTGGCTCCTGCTTGCGCAGGAGCCCGCTGGGGCTGCGGACGTGGTCGATCGAACTCTCATCGACCGCCTCCGACCCAATCCGCTATCGCCGCCGGATCAGCCCCTCCTGCGCCACGCTCGCGACCAATCGCCCGTCTTGCGCGTAGATCGCGCCGCGGTTGAAGCCGCGGCCGGCGCCCGACCAGGGGCTGTCCGCCGCGTACAACAGCCACTCGTCGGCCCGCACCGGCGCGTGCAGCCACAGCGCATGGTCGAGGCTGGCGGTCTGCATGCCCGGCGTGGTCCAGCTCACGCCGTGCGGCAGCATCGCCGTGCTGAGCAGCGCGGTGTCACTGGCATAGGCGAGGACCGCGCGGTGCACCGCCGCGTCGTCGCCGAGCGGCGCCACGGCGCGGAACCAGCTGTGCTGCACCGGCTCGCGCGGCGCGGGATCGGTCCAGCGCCGCGGCGCGACCGGGCGGAACTCGATCGGGCGCTCGCGCAGCAGCGACTCGCGCCAGCGCTCCGGGATCGTCTCGCGCTGCTCGATCCGCCACTCACGCTCGCTCCGCAGCGTCTCGGGCGCGGGCACGTCGGGCATCGCCGACTGGTGGTGGAAGCCGGCCTCGTCGCGCTGGAATGAAGCGGTGAGCGTCAGGATCGGCCGCTCGTCCTGCCACGCCACCACCCGCCGGGTGGCGAAGCTGGCGCCGTCGAAGTCGCGCGCGACGCGATAGTCGATCGGCGCGGCCTCCGACCCCGGCCGCATGAAATAGGCGTGGAGCGAGTGCGCGGCGCGGCCATCGACGGTGCGCTGCGCCGCCTGGAGCGCCTGTGCCACCACCTGGCCACCGAAGACTCGCCCGACACCGTCAGTGGAGCGGCGCCCGCGGAACAGGTCGACGTCGACCGCGACCACGTCGAGCAGGTCGACGAGGTCGGCGACGAGCGCGGCGAGCGTCGTCTCTGCCATCGTGCGCCTCAATAGCCCGCCGCGCGTGCAAGCCGGTCGGAGTGGTAGTGCGTGTCGCCGAACAACTCGGCGAGCACGCGCGCGCGCTTCATGTAGAAGCCGACGTCATATTCGTCGGTCATGCCGATGCCGCCATGCATCTGCACGCTCTCCTGCACCGACAGGGTCGTCGCCAGCCCGGTCATCGCCTTGGCGACCGAGACCGCCTCGTCGGCCGCGTCGCTCCCCGTGTCGAGCAGCTGCTGCGCCTTGAGCACCGCAGCGCGCGCCACCTCCATCTCGCTGTAGAGATGCGCGGCGCGATGCTGCAGCGCCTGGAAGCTGCCGATCGGCACGCCGAACTGTTTGCGCTGTTTGAGATAGCCGATCGTCATGTCCATCGCGCCGGCGCCGACGCCGACCAGCTCGGCCGCCGCGCCGGTACGCCCGGCGCGCAGCGCACGGTCGAGCACCGCGCGACCCGCGTCGACCTCACCCAGCACCGCGTCGGCGTCGACGGTGACGTCCTCTAGCGTCAGCCGTGCGGCGACGCTCGAGTCGGCGAGCCGCTCGGGCGTGGCGGTCAGCCCGGCGGCGTCGCGCGGCACCGCGAATAAGGTGATGCCGCCCGCGTCGTCGTCGCCGCCAGCGGTGCGCGCGGCGACGATCAGCACGTCGGCGACATGGCCGTGCGTGACGAACTGCTTGGCGCCGGACAGCCGGAAGCCGTTGCCGGCGCGCTCGGCGCGCAGCGCGACCCGGTCGCGGTGCTTCGCGCCCTCGTCGATGGCGAGCGCGGCGACCGTCTCGCCCGCCAGGATACCGGGGTACCAGCGCGCCGCCTGCGCGCTGCCGCGCAGCGCCTCCACTGCCGCGACCGCGGTGGTGAGAAAGGGGGAGGGTGACAGGTTGCGCCCGATCTCCTCCAGCACCACGCCGGCCTCGACATGGCCGAGCCCGAGCCCACCCTGGTCCTCGCCGATCAGGATGCCGGTGAATCCCAACTCGGCGAACTGCTTCCACAGATCGGGCGAGAAGCCGAGAGGATCGTTTGAGTCGCGTAGGCTGCGGAGGTGGGAAACGGGCGCGTGCTCGGCGACGAACTCCTTGGCGGTGTCGCGCAGCATCATCTGTTCGTTGTTGAGGTAGAGCGGCATCACATCTGGTCCCATGTTGCGGCGGACGCCGGAACTCAGGCTCCCGGCCGCACCGCGTCATCATTCTGAACTCCTGCGTTCGCAGGAGCACGGTCTCGATCTAGGCTCCCGGCAGCTCGAGGATACGCTTGGCGACGATGTTGAGCTGGATCTCGCTCGTCCCGCCCTCGATCGAATTGGCCTTGGTGCGCAGCCAGGCGCGCGCGCCGGCGCCGCCGCGCGAGCGCTCGCTCTCCCATTCCAGCGCGTCCGAGCCGCCCGCGGCCATCATCAGCTCGTGCCGCGCCTTGTTCAGCTCGGTGCCGACATATTTCATCATGCTCGGCTGCGCGGGATGCGCGCGCCCTGCCTTGAGTTCGTCGATGAAGCGCTCGGACATCGCCGCGAAGGCCTTGGCGCGGACCTCGAACAAGGCGATCTGCGCGCGCAGCAGCGGGTCGGTGAGGCGGCCGTCGTGATCGAGCCCGACCGTCGCGATCGCGCCCTCCACCAGGGGGTTGCGCCCCCCGCTCGCCAGACCCATGCCGCTGATCATCTCGCGCTCGTGTCCGAGCAGGTATTTGGCGACGTCCCAGCCCTTGTTCTCGTCATGGACCCGGTTCGCCTTGGGCACCTTCACGTTGTCCATGAAGGTCTCGCAAAAGGGTGAGTAACCGCTGATCAGCAGGATCGGCTTGGTCGAGACCCCGGGCGAGTCCATGTCGAACAGCACGAAGCTGATCCCGCCCTGTTTCGACTGCTTGCTGGTGCGCACCAGACAGAAGATCCAGTCGGCCTTGTCGGCATAGCTGGTCCACACCTTCTGGCCGTTGACGATATAATGGTCACCCGCGTCCTCGGCGCTGGCGGCGAGCCCGGCCAGGTCGGAGCCGGCATTGGGCTCGGAATAGCCTTGGCACCAGCGGATCTCGCCGCGCGCGATCTGGGGCAGATGCTCCAGCTTCTGTGCCTCGGTGCCGTATTTGAGCAGCGCCGGACCGAGCATCGAGATGCCGAACGAGTTGAGTGGGTTGCGTGCGCGGATCGCGGCCATCTCCTCGCGCAGGATCTTCGTCTCCGCCGGCGAGAGCCCGCCGCCGCCATATTCCGTCGGCCAGTCGGGCACGGTCCAGCCGCGCTCGGTCATCGCAGTGAGCCAGCGCGCCTGCGGCGGGTTGGCGGCAGGGTCGTAGCGGCGGCCGCCCCAGCAGATGTCGGTGTCGGCGCGCACCGGCTCGCGCATCTCGGGCGGGCAGTTCGCGGCGAGCCACGCGCGGGTCTCGCTGCGGAAGGTGTCGAGGTCGGTCATCGCTGGGTCCTCGCGGGAGAGGTGAGGTGGGCGGCGGGGGCGGCGGTGGTGCAGTTAGAGGCGCTTACTCCGCCTCTTCCGCCCACCGGCGTCATCCCGAACTTGTTTCGGGATCCACGGTGCGGCGTACTCAGGTGCGGCGGAGCTTGCGGGACCGTGGATCCTGAAACGAGTTCAGGATGACGGCAGCGGGAGGGGAGGGGGCACGGGCCATCGCTGGCGGCCTCTCGCCGGCGCCGCCTTTGGCCTCGCCATCGCCCGGCGGCCGCCCCGCTCACTTGATCGTGCCCTCGCGCAGGCTCTTCGCCACCGTGAAGCCGTGCTTCTCCAGCCCGGCGACGACCTTGTCATAACCCTCGGTCTCCGCCCAGAACATCGGGCCGCCGCGGTACACCGGCCAGCCGTAGCCGTAGATCCAGACGACATCGACGTCCGACGCGCGCTGCGCCTTGCCCTCCTCCAGGATCAGTGCGCCCTCGTTGACCATCGGGTAGAGCGTGCGCTCGACGATCTCCGCGTCGGTCACGGCATGCTGCGGCGTGCCGGTCCTCTCGCGCCACTCCTGGATGATCTCGGCGACGCGTGGGGAGGGGCTTGGAGTGCGCTTCTCGTCGTAATCGTAGAAGCCCGCCTGGCGTTTCTGGCCCCAGCGGCCCTCGGCGGCGAGCGCGTCGCGGACGTTCTCGATCCGGCTCGGGTCGCGGTGCCAGCCGATGTCGACGCCCGCGAGATCGGCCATCTGGAAGGGCCCCATCGGCATGCCGAACTCGGTGTGGACGCGATCGATCTGCTCGGGCGTGGCGCCCTCGAGCAGCAACTTGTTGGCCTCGACCTGGCGCGGCATCAGCATACGGTTGCCGATGAAGCCGTAGGTGACGCCCGCCACCACCGCCACCTTCCGGATCCGCTTGGCCAGCGCCATCACCGTCGCGAGCACGTCCGGCGCTGTCGCGGCGCCGCGCACCACCTCCAGCAGCTTCATCACGTTGGCGGGCGAGAAGAAGTGCATCCCCAGGACGTCCTGCGGCCGCTTCGTGCAGGCGGCGATCGCGTCGATGTCGAGATAGGAAGTGTTGGAGGCGAGGATCGCGCCCGGCTTGGCGATGCTGTCGAGGCGCGTGAAGATCTCCTTCTTGACATCCATATTCTCGTACACCGCCTCGATGACGAGGTCGCAGTCGGCGAGCGTGTCGAAGTCGAGCGTCGGCGTCAGCGCCGCCATCGCCGCCTCGACCTGCGCCGGCTTCATCCGCCCCTTGGCCGCGGTCGCCTCGTAATTTTTGCGGATGACGGCGGTGCCGCGGTCGAGTGCCTCCTGCGCCATCTCGACGATCGTCACGGGGATGCCCGCGGAGAGGAAGTTCATCGCGATCCCGCCGCCCATCGTCCCCGCGCCGATCACGCCGACCCGGGCGATCGGCCGTAGCGCGGTGTCGGCGGGGACGTCGTCGATCCTTGCCGCCTGGCGCTCGGCGAAGAAGATGTGGCGCTGCGCCGCCGACTGCGTGCCGGTCATCAGCCGCATGAACGCCTGCCGCTCATAGGCGAGCCCCTCGGCGAACGGCAGCTCGGTCGCCTTGACGACGCATTCGACGTTGGCGGCCGGCGCGTCGAAGCCGCGGAAGCGACGGGCGTTTTCCTTCATGAATGCGGCGACCGCCTCCGGATCGGCCGCGACGGCCTTCTCGGCAGCGCGCGGGATCGGGCGCTTGGCCTTCACCTCATTGGCGAAGGCGAGCGCGTCGACGGCGAGACTGTCCTCGCCGACGATCCGGTCGATCAATCCCGCCTCCTGCGCGCGCTGAGCCGAGATCGGCTCGCCCTTCGCGGTCATCTCCAGCGCGAGCCGCACCCCGGCGAGTCGCGGCAGCCGCTGCGTCCCGCCCGCGCCCGGCAACAGGCCGAGCTTCACCTCGGGCGTGCCGATCTTGGCCGAGGGCACCGCGACGCGATAGTGACAGCCGAGCGCCACCTCGCAGCCGCCGCCCAGCGCGATGCCATGGATCGCGGCGACCACCGGCTTGCCGCACGCCTCGATCATGTCGACCAGCACCGGCAGCAGCGGCTCGACCGGCGGTTTGCCGAACTCGGTGATGTCCGCGCCCGCGAAGAAGGTGCGGCCGTCGCAGCGGATCACCATCGCCGCGATCGACTGGTCCGCGGCGCCCTCCTTGATCGCTGCCTCCAACCCGATCCGCACCGCCGCGCCGAGCGCGTTCACCGGCGGGTTGTCGGACACGATGACGAGCACGTCGCCGTGGCGCTCGGTGCGGATCGGGGAAGAGGCGGTCATGCGTGCGTTGCTCCTGCGGCGGCGGTGTTGGCGCTGGTCGGAATGGGTCAGTGAAGGCGCGATAGGTCGCGGCGGTGCGTCGCACCGCAGCGTTGGATACGTCGGTGTCGTTGCGTCAAGCGTCTGGCGCATCGGCGTGTCATTGCCTTCTTGGCCATACCTTACCTTCTAACCTTTGAACGCTGTATCGCCTTGAGCGCCTCGCAAATCAACTCTAGTCTCGCTTCGCAGCGGACCCGATGTTCGAGCGACGGAGGCGGCAATGACGGTAGAGGAGGCGCAGGGCGCCGGCTGGCCGGCGCGGTCGCACGATGAGGTGCGCGCGCTGCTCACCGCGCCGGGCAGTGCCTTCGAGATGGAGACGGTGACGGTCCGCGGGGTGCCGACGCGCACGTGGAAGAACGCGCCGCCGACGCTTCGTGCGCTGCTGGAGGCGAGTCGCGGCCATGGCGAGCGGCTGATGACGATCCACGAGGACGAGCGGGTCAGCTACGCCGCGCACGCGCGGGCGGTGGCGGCGCTCGCCACCGAGCTGGCGGCGCGGGGCGTGCGCGCGGGTGACCGGGTGGCGATCGCGATGCGCAACCTGCCCGAATATCACGTGGCGCTGTTCGCCATCACCGCGCTGGGCGCGATCGCGGTCCCGCTCAATGCCTGGTGGAGTGGCGAGGAGTTGCGCTACGCGCTCGACGACTCGGGCGCCCGCATGCTGATCGTCGACGCCGAGCGCCACGAGCGGCTGATCCCGTTGTACGGGCTGCTGCGCCATCTCAGCGACGTGCTGGTGACTCGCGCCGCCGGTACGCTGGCGCTGCCGGCCGTCGCGCTGGAAGCGCTGATCGGCGCCCCCGCGCAGTGGGGATCGCTGCCCGAGCGACGGTTGCCCCCCGCCGCGCTCGCACCTGACGACCCCGCGGTGATCTTCTACACCAGCGGCACCACGGGGCGGCCCAAGGGAGCGCTCGGCACGCACCGCAATCTCACGACCAACATCATGAGCAGTGCTTATGCCGCGGCGCGTACCGCGCTGCGCCGCGGCGAGGCGCCATCGCCGTCGACGCCGCGCGTCATGCTGACGGTGATCCCGCTGTTCCACGTCACCGCTTGCTCGGCGGCGCTGATGGGCGCGGTGGCGAGCGGCTCGACCTCGATCTTCATGCGCCGCTGGGACGCGGTGCGCGCGATGGAGCTGATCGAGCGCGAGCGGGTCGCGGTGACCGGCGGCGTGCCGACGATCGCGTGGCAGTTGCTCGACCACCCCGAGCGCAATCGCTTCGATCTCTCGAGCCTCGAGTCGATCGCGTACGGTGGCGCGCCGGCGGCGCCCGAGCTGGCCAGGCGACTCCGCGCCGAGTTCGGCGTGTGGCCGCAGAACGGCTGGGGCATGACCGAGACGATGGCGACGGTGACCTCGCTGGCCGCGGAGGATTATCTCGCGCGGCCGGAGAGCGCCGGCCTGCCGGTGGCGGTCGCCGATGTGATCATCACCGACGAGCACGGCGCGCCACTACCCTCCGGCGCAGTGGGCGAGGTCCGCGCGCGCGGACCGATGGTGGTGGCGGGCTATTGGAACCGCCCCGAGGCGACCGCCGAGACCTTCGTCGGGGGATGGGTCCGCACCGGTGATGTCGGCCGGCTCGACGTGGAGGGGTTCCTCTACATCCTCGATCGCGCCAAGGATGTGGTGATCCGCGGCGGCGAGAACATCTACTCGATCGAGGTCGAGAACGTGCTCCAGGCGCATCCGGCGGTGAGCGAATGCGCGGTGATCGGCACGCCGCATCGCGTGCTTGGCGAGGAGCCGGTCGCGGTGGTGCGGTTCATCCCGGGCGCCGCAGCCGAGGAAACCGAGCTGCAGTGCTGGGTGCGCGAGCGGCTCGCCCCCTTCAAGGTACCCGCGGCGATCCGCTTCACCGCCGACCCGCTGCCGCGCAACGCCAACGGCAAGATCCTGAAGCGCGAGCTCAAGGGCTTGTTCCGGGAACGTTTCGCGGCGTAGGGCTGTTCCCCTGTGGAGCGGGGGATGGCAATGCGGGTAACACGGGACTTCCTGCGCGGGCGCGGCCGCGACACGATGAGCGAGGCGGACAAGGACATCCTCGAGCGCGCGGTCGATCGCATCGATATCTTGCCCGCGCGCACGATCGTCACGCGACGCGGCGACCGACTGCGCAACAGCACGCTGCTGCTCGAGGGCGCGATGTGCCGCTACATGGACGCGCGCGACGGCTTCCGCCAGCTCGTCGCGCTGCAGGTGCCCGGCGATTTCGTCGACCTCCACGGCTATCCGCTGCACCGGCTCGATCACGACGTCGGCACGCTGACCGAGGCGCGCATCGCGGTGATACCGCACGCCGCGATCGATTCGATCGTCGCCGACCATCCCCAGCTCGCCCGCATCCTGTGGCGCTCGACCCTGCTCGACGCCGCGCTCCACCGCGAGTGGATCTTCCGCATCGGCCGCCTCGACGCCGCGGGCCGTATCGCGCACTTCCTGCTGGAGACCTATCACCGGCTGAAGGCGACCGGTCGCGGTGACAACGGCACGTTCGAGCTGGCGCTGATCCAGCAGGATCTCGGCGAGGCCTGCGGGCTCACCAGCGTCCACGTCAACCGTACGCTGCGGCGGCTTCGCGAGGAGAAGCTGGTGGAGGCGGTGCGCGGTACGGTGACGATCCTGGACGAGAGCGGGCTGGCGCGAGTCGGCGAGTTCGACCCCGACTACCTCTACCTCGAGGAAGGACCCTGGCAGGCGGCCGCTGCCTGACGCCTGCGCGCTTTCACGCCGTCTTTCCTCTCGCTAGGTTCTCTCGATGGCCGATCTCCCGCCGCCACCGGCCCTGACGCCGGTAACGCTTCCGCCCGACGCCGCCGCTCTGTCGGCGGAGGGAGACCCGCAGGTGGTGTTGCGGCGCGACCGGCTGCTCGCCGCGCTGACGCTCACCTCGGGGATCGGGCTCATGCTCGGCCTGCCGTTCGCGCTCAAATCGGGTGCCGAGTTCTTCATGCCCACCGCCGTCGCGCTGGTGGTCGCGCTCGCGCTGATCCCGCTGCTCGAGTGGCTTGAGCGGCGGCGACTGCCGTCGGCGCTGGCGGCGCTGGTCTGTGTGCTGTTGTTCCTGCTGATCGCCAACGTCGCGCTCGCCGCGATCGTCGTGCCCGCGACCGAGTTCTTCCGGCTGCTGCCGTCGCGCATCGGGCGAATCCAGGACAATCTCGCGCCGCTGCTGGATCTCTACTCAAGCCTGGAGAAATACGCCAACCGCACGCTGCGCCAGATCGCGAGCACGCCGGTGCGCCCGTCGCCCACCGCGGCGGTGGCGCCGCCCAGCTCGATCGTCGAGCTCGCCGCCACCTCGGCGCCGGCGGTCATCATCCAGGTGTTCTACGCGATCCTGGTCGCCTTCTTCTTCCTGTCGGGCTGGACCCGCACGCGCGAGCGGATGATCACCGAGCGCGCCAGCTTCGGCGGCGCGATGGCGACCGCGCGCGTGCTGCAGGAGATGGTCGACGACGTGTCCTCCTACCTCGGCACGATCACGGTCATCAACGTCGCGCTCGGTGCGATCATCGCGGGCGCGCTTCACCTGCTCGGCATGCCCTTCCCGCTGATGTGGGGCGGGATCGTCGCGCTGCTCAACTACATTCCCTATTTCGGCCCGGTGGTGGCGGCGCTGCTGCTCGCGGTGGGCGGGCTGATGACCTTCTCCGACGTGTGGACCGCGCTGTCCGCGCCCGCGATCATGTATGGGGCGCATCTGATCGAGGCCAACGTGGTGACGCCGCTGATCGTCGGGCACCGGCTCACGATCAACCCGGTGATGATCCTGATCTCCATCTCTTTCTGGGGCTGGGTGTGGGGCACGGTGGGCGCGCTGCTGGCGGTGCCGATCCTGATCATCGTACAGACGATCCTGTCGGCCGCGGGGCGCCCCGATATCGCCGGCTTCCTGTTCGAGCACGGCACGCTGACTCGCACCCGCGAGGGGCGTTCCGGCGTGCTCGCGCGGCGCGGCGAGAAAGACGCGGAATAGCCGTTGACAGCCCCCGGCGTGCCGCCTAGTTGGCGCGCCTCACGCTTCTGCAAGCGGGTGTAGCTCAGTTGGTTAGAGCGCCGGCCTGTCACGCCGGAGGTCGCGGGTTCGAGCCCCGTCACTCGCGCCACCCCTCGGGGAGGCCGCAGATCCAAGCATGACCGTCGAACGTCGCAGCGGGCCGCCTCGGCTCGACGCGACACGTTGCGGGTGTAGCTCAGTTGGTTAGAGCGCCGGCCTGTCACGCCGGAGGTCGCGGGTTCGAGCCCCGTCACTCGCGCCACGGTCGTCGCATCGCGGCGCGACGTTATTGGCCAGTCACGCCCTCCTTTTGTCCGCGACGATAGCACTCAGCCCGTCGTCCCCGCGTAGGCGGAAATCCAAACGCGCGGACGGTGCGACCCTGTCGCGGACGTTAGCGTGTCTGGATTCACGCCTACGCGGGGATGACGAAGAGGGCGAGGCCGGGGCAGGCTCGAGAGCCGCGACCGGCGAGAGCGCCACTGTCCGTCACTCCCGCACCGCCGTGGCCATCACCTCACCGCCAGCGGCCGGTCTCCATCCAGCGCAGCAGCGGCTTAAGTGGCGTGATCCAGACAATGCCGGTCACCAGGTAGAACCCGAGCTGCATCAGCGCCGGCCAGCGCCCGATCACGCCGGAGAGCGACGCGATCGCCACGCACCACAGCGCGATCAGCAGCAGGATCGCGAGCATCCCCACCGGCTTGCGCCACGACGGCGTCATCGCGCCGCTCCCGCGATCCAGCCGCGCTCGGTCACGATCGCGTCGAGCGGGGCGTCCCACGGGTCAGGGGTGATCGAGTCGAGCTGCTGCACGCTCCAGGCGATACCGATGCGGAGCGCCGCGGGAAAGGCGGCGAAGGCGCGATCGTAATGGCCCGCACCCTGGCCGATTCGATTCAGCGCGGCATCGAACGCCACCAGCGGCGTGAGGACGAGGTCGGGCACGACCTCGGCGTGCGCACCATCGGGCTGGCGCAGCCCGAACGGTCCGTCAGCGAGCGCGTGGTCGGCGTCCCAGGCGAGGAAGCGGATCGGCGTCGCGCGATCGACCACATGCGGCAGCGCGAGCCGGCATCCCGCCGCGCGGGCCGCCGCCTCAAGTGCGGCGGGATCGGCTTCGCTGCCGATCGGCGCGTAGCTCGCTACCACCATCCCGGGCGCGAGCAACGCGACGAACTCATGCGGGCAGGGCAACGCCGGCACCCCCGCGGCAACGAACGACTCACGGGCCGTTCGCGCGGCAGCGCGGAGCATGCGCTTGTCGGTCATGCCGAAGAGTAAGGCGGGGTGGCGGGACCGCCGTGGCCGTTGGCCGATGTATCCACTGACGCCCAGTACGTCAGGTGGGAGTCATGTACGTCGGACCAGGATCCGGGCAGGGACAACCCCCATGGAAGATGAATAGCCTCAGGGATATTTATAAGCTCGTACCGGGCAGAACCCGCCGACCCCTATCTAGGACGTCGGCGGCGCCTGCTCAAGGGCCGCGGCGAGCTTCTCGAGCCTTTCCGACAGGCGATCGAGCGCGATACCCTCGGGCGTCTCGGGCGGGGGTGCCTCGCGCGCCTCGATCAGCGCGTCGGCGACCATCAGCGCGGCGAGCAGCATCGTGCGATTGACCCCGCCCGCGCCAGCGGCGCGACGCGCGTCCTCCCAGCGCTCGTCGATCAGCGCGGCGGCCTGCATCAGTCGCGCCTCGCCGCCGTCGCCGCAGCCCAGGTCGTAGCTCGTCTCGCCGATCCGCAGCGTCACGCGTGCCATCAGTCCTGCCCTCCGCGCGCGATGATCTCGTCGAGCGCGGCGACCGCCTCGCCCATCTTGTCGCGCAATGCTTCGTGACGACGCGCGAGCGTGGCGGCGGCGGCGAGGCGCTGCTCCAAGACGCGTTCGACGCGGGTGATGGCGGCATCGAGCCGGTCGATCGCTGGGTTGTCCATGATGAGAGGCGATAGGATCGCCCGCGCGCGCCGACAAGATGGCGTAGAGACGAGCGGATGCACCGCAGCGGTTGACGGCCGCGCGCCGTCCGGCGCAAAGACCCGCGCGACACCGAACTTACGCGGAGACAGGCGCATGACCAAGGTAGCGATCAACGGCTTCGGACGGATCGGGCGGCTGGTGGCGCGCGCGCTGATCGAGCGTGGCAGCGACCTCGAGCTGGTGGCGATCAACGATCTCGCCGACACCAAGTCGAACGCGTGGCTGTTCAGCCGCGACAGCGTCCACGGCAAATATGCGGGCACGGTCGAGGCCGACGGGCAGGACATGGTGATCGACGGCAAGCGCATCCGCGTTACCGCCGAGCGCGATCCCGCCAACCTGCCGCATAAGGAGCTGGGCGTCGACATCGTGCTGGAGTGCACGGGCTTCTTCACCGATCGCGCCAGCGCGCAGAAGCATATCGACGCCGGCGCCAAGAAGGTGCTGATCTCGGCGCCTGCCAAGAACGTCGACCTCACCGTGGTGTACGGCGTGAACCACGACAAGCTCGAGGCCGGGCACACGATCGTGTCGAACGCGTCGTGCACCACCAACTGCCTCGCGCCGGTCGCCAAGGTGCTCAACGACGCGATCGGGATCGAGCGCGGGCTGATGACCACGATCCACGCTTATACCAACGACCAGAAGATCCTCGACCAGATCCACAGCGACCTGCGCCGCGCACGCGCGGCGGCGATGAACATCATCCCGACCACCACCGGCGCGGCGCGCGCGGTGGGCGAGGTGCTGCCCGAGCTGAAGGGCAAGCTGGACGGCTCCGCGATCCGCGTGCCCGTCCCCGACGGCAGCCTCGTCGACCTCACCTTCACGCCGAAGCGCGACACCAGCAAGGAAGAGGTCAACCTTCTGCTCAAGGCCGCGGCCGAGGGCGCGATGAAGGGCGTGCTGCATTATTCGGACGAGCCGCTCGTCTCGATCGACATCGTTCACACGCCCTATTCGTCGACGGTCGATAGCCTTGAGACCGCGGTGATCGACGGCAAGCTGGTGCGTGTGGTCAGCTGGTACGACAATGAGTGGGGCTTCTCCAATCGCATGGTCGACACCGCGACGGCGATGGCGAAGCTCGGCTGAGGTCGGGCGAGCGTGACGGGCGTGCTGCTCGGCATCGCGCGCCACGCCCGCTCGCGCGCGCCGGTCGAGTCGGTCGTGCGCGCCGAGGTGTCGCTCGCGCGCGGCATCCACGGCGATTTCCGCGGCGCGATGCGTGGCAAGCCGTACAAGCGCCAGGTCACGCTGATCGAGCGCGGCGACTGGGAGGCGGCAATGGAGCTGGTCGGTCACGCGATCGACTGGACCGAGCGGCGCGCCAACCTGCTGGTCGACGATCTCGACCTGCCGCAGCGCGCGGGCGCGGTGCTCCGCATCGGCGCCGACGTGCTGCTCGAGATCACGCGCGAGTGCGACCCGTGCGAGCGGATGGAAGCGCTCGCTCCCGGCCTCAAACAGGCAATGACGCCGGACTGGCGCGGCGGCGCCTGCGCGATGGTGATACAGGGCGGCACGATCGCCGTCGGTGACAGGATCAGGATCGAGGACCCATGGCCAAGTCTTTTCGAACGCTCGACGACATCGGCGACGTCGCCGGCAAGCGGGTCCTCGTCCGCGAGGATCTGAACGTCCCCTTCAAGGACGGCCACGTCACCGACGACACGCGGCTGCGCGCTACGGTCGCGACCGTTGCCGAGCTCGCCGATAAGGGCGCGATCGTGCTCGTGCTGGCGCATTTCGGTCGACCCAAGGGGCAGCCCGCGCCCGAGTTCTCGCTCGCGCAGATCACCAGGCCCTACGAGAGCGTGCTCGGCCGCCCGGTGCGCTTCGTCGACTGGGCCGGTGCCGCCGAGGCGGTCGCCACGCTCCAGCCGGGCGACGTCGCGGTGCTGGAGAACACGCGCTTCTTCGCCGGCGAGGAGAAGAACGACCGCGAGACGATCGACCGCATCGCCGCGCTCGGCGACCTCTACGTCAACGACGCTTTCTCCGCCGCGCATCGCGCCCACGCCTCGACCGCGGGGCTCGCGCAAGTGCTTCCCGCCTTCGCCGGACGCGCGATGGAGGCCGAGCTCGACGCGCTCGAGAAAGCGCTCGGCGCGCCCGAGCATCCGGTCGCGGCGGTGGTCGGCGGTGCCAAGGTGTCGACCAAGCTCGACGTGCTCAAGCACCTCGTCGGCAAGGTCGATCACCTCATCATCGGCGGCGGCATGGCCAACACCTTCCTCGCCGCGCGCGGCGTGAACGTGGGGAAGAGCCTGTGCGAGCACGATCTCACCGGCACCGCCGAGGAGATCCTCGAGGCCGCCGACCGCGCCGGCTGCACCGTGCACCTGCCCTATGACGTGGTGGTGGCGACCGAGTTCCGCGCCAACCCGCCGGTGCGCACCGTCAACGTCCACGAGGTCGCCGCCGACGAGATGATCCTCGACGTCGGCCCGGCCGCGGTGGAGGCGCTGGGCGACGTGCTCAAGACCTGCCGCACGCTGGTGTGGAACGGCCCGCTCGGCGCGTTCGAGACGCCGCCGTTCGACGCCGCGACGGTGGCGCTGGCGCGCACCGCGGCGGCGCTGACCAAGGAGGGCAGCCTGGTCTCGGTCGCGGGCGGCGGCGATACCGTCGCGGCGCTCAACCAGGCCGGCGTGGCGGAGCAGTTCAGCTTCGTCTCGACAGCGGGCGGCGCCTTCCTGGAGTGGATGGAAGGCCGCGAGCTGCCGGGGGTGGCTGCGCTGCAGCGGTGAGCGTAGCGGACGCTTCGAGATGAGGCTTCGACGAGCTCAGCCTCTCCTCAGCGCGAACGGATGGGAGCTACCGTTCGTGCTGAGGTGGCGCTGAGCTTGTCGAAGTGCCTTCTCGAAGCACCTGATAGAGTCACCTCACCGGCCGCGTCGCGATCAGCGCGTTGGACACCATCGTCAGCACCGCGACGTCATGCTGGTTGAAGGCGGTGAGGCGGCTCTTGTAGATTCCCATCTCGGGCCGTGACCGCGACGCGCGCTTATCCAGGACCTCGGTCTCGCAGCGCAGCGTGTCGCCCGGAAAGACCGGGGTGAACCAGCGCAGCTCGTCGATGCCGGGCGATCCGAGCCCGGCCTGCTCGACCGCGCGGAGCTGCTCGACCAGCATCGCCATCACCATCGCGCAACTGTGCCAGCCGCTCGCCGAGAGCCGACCGAAATGGGTCGCCGCCGCGGCCTCGTCGGAGAGGTGGAACGGCTGGGGATCGTATTTGCGCGCGAACTCGATCACCTCGTCGCGAGTCACGGCATAATGGCCGAAGCGCGCGACGGCGCCGACCGCGACGTCCTCGAAATACTGCATCGCGCCGCTCTCCTCTCGCGGGCCACTTCGCCATGATCGTCGCGGCGGATCAAGCCGGCGCGGCGCTCAGCGCCGCAGCACGCGGCGGAACGGCGCGTCGTCGCCGTCCAGCCCGGCGCCCGCGGGAAGGCCGAGCAGGTCGCGCAGCAGCGGCGCCACGTCGGTATTGTCGAAGGTCGGCAGCCGCTGACCCGCGGCGAAGGCAGGCCCGTTGGCGATGAACAGCGCGCGCATGTCGGGCGAGTCGTTGTCATAGCCGTGCGCGCCGCGGTGAGTGGCCTCGTCGGTCGCAGTCTTGGCGAGGATCCATCCGCCCGCGGCGCCGTCCTCGGCCAGGCAGAGGAAGGCGGGCACGCGCGCGTTGCCGCCGTACCGGAAGCGCGGCGGCAGCGCTTCCTTGCGCCAGCAGGTCATATGCGGGTGCGGGCGCAGCAGCGCCTCTGCCACCGCGGCGTCGCGTCCCGGTACCGGCGCGAAGGTCGCATAGGGGCCGCTCTCGACCACCCGCGCGTCGGTCGGCGCGACGATCGAGTCGATGGCGATGCGTCGCTCGGGCGCGATCGGCGCTATGCCATGGTCGGAGACGATCACGAGGTTGGCAGGCTGGCCCAGCGCGGCGAGCCCGTCCACCAGGCGCCCGACGCTCGCGTCGGCCGTGGCGACCGCGGAAAGGGTACGCCGGTCGGCGGGACCATATTCGTGGCCGGCGGTGTCGACCTCGTCGAAGTAGAGCGTGACCAAGCGCGGCCGAGTGGCGGCCGGACGCCGCAACCAGTCGAGCACCGCGTCGACGCGCTGCCGATCGCTCACCGCCTCGTTATATTGCTGCCAGTCGCGCGGGCGCGCGCCGACGTCCGCGTGCGGGTGGGCGGGATCGCGCGTGCCGCCCCAGGCGACGTTCGAGCCCGGCCAGAACATCGTGGCGGTCGGGATGCCGGCGCGCTCGGCGGTGACCCACAGCGGCTCGGCAACGTTCCACCAGAACGGGTCGTCGGTCGCCATCGTGAAGGTCTCGCCCGGCCGCGCCTCGTCCTCCATCCGGTTGGCGACGATGCCGTGCCGGTCGGGCACGAAGCCCGTGACGAGCGTCCAGTGGTTGGGGAAGGTCTTGGAGGGGAAGGACGGCCGCATCGAGGCGCTAACCCCGCTCGCCGCGAGCGCCGACAGCCGCGGCGTGACGCCGCGTTCCAGGTAATCGGGGCGGAAGCCGTCGATCGAGACGAGGATCGTCACCGGCGCAGGAATAGACCTTTGCACCGGCGTCGTGGCCGCACCTTCCCGAGCAGCGAGCGGTGGGGCGGGCGCGGTCACGGGCGACAAGGCCGGCGGCGTATAAGGATAGGCGCAGCCGCCGAGGGCGAGGAGCGCGGCGGCGAGAAGCGAACGGAGCATCATGCCGCGCGCTTACGCCGCTGCGATGACGGCGAAAAGTCTCGCGACGAGGAGAGCGCCGCGAGACGAGGATGTGCCGCGCTACAGCCCGACCGCGAACTTGGCGAACAGCGTCCAGCTCACCGGTGAGTCGCCATAGGCCGCGTCCAGCGCCGCGGGCTTGGCATAGGCCGCGACCGTCCCGCCGAGCGCGACCCCGAGCGGCCCGACGATCGGCAGCCGGTAGGCATAGCCCGCCTCCGCCTTGGTCACACGGAAGCGTCGGTCGTGAAGCGGGTCGTCGTGGTCCGGGAAAAGCTCGTCGTTGGCGACATTCTCCACCCGCGCGAACACCGCATGGCGCGGCGTCAGCTCGTACGTGGCCTCAGCGAGGAAGGCGTCGAGCAGGTCGCCGGGCTGGCGGTCCTTGCGCGACCAGGCCAGCGTCGTCGCCAGCCCGGCGCGGGCATATTGCATGCTAGCGGTGGTGCGGTCCTCGTCCTCGCCGGGATGGAGCGCCTCGGGCTCCTTCAGCCGGCCGTGGCTGACCTGCAGCGCGACATAGGGCGAGGGCGTCCAGGTGCCGCGCACGCTCCACGAGTCGAGCCGCACCGGATCGAAGCCCCAGCGCCGCTCGTCGGGCTCGCGGCCCTTGAACCACGACCCTTCCAGCTGGAGCTTCGGCGCCGAGACGCCGGCGGTGAGCACGCCGTAGGTGATGTGGGTCGAGTCGAACCAGTGATGCGTGATCGGCGACATCGGCAAGTAGCGCGCCGAGCCGCGGTGCATGAAGGCACTCGGGCCCATTGCGGGCTCGCCGACGGGCGCGGCGTAGACGAACAGGCTGGTGTCGCCGCCGAGGCGATAGTCGACCCGCGCGGCCAGCTCCATGAAGAGGTCGTGCGGGTGCTGGCGGTCGACGAGCGCGCGACCGTTCGCGGTCTCGCCGGTGGCGAAGAGGTTGGGATAGCCGCGCGCGCCCATCGCCGGCTCCAGGCTACCCATGCCGCGGAGCTGGAGGTGAACCCGATCGCTCAGGTCGTTGTCGGCCATCACCATCGCCATCGACTGCACATAGGCGCCGTCGCCGCCGCGGCGCCCGCCCTGGTCGGTCGCCATCGCCCAGGCATAGCCGTGCGTCATCACCATCCAGTTCCCCGCGTGGAGCATGGCGCCGCGCATCGGACCCTCGCCGGCGGGATTGCGGGCGGTGCCGCTGCCGGGCGTGTACCAGCCCGCAGCGGTGCCCATCGTCATGCCGCCCATGGCGGCACCCACGGGCGCATGGGCCAGAGCGTCGTCGGACGCGTCCCGCCATGCGGCCGACGCGGTGACCGCCGGCATAACGTGGTTCATGCCGGTGTGTCCGTGAAACGTTGGGGCAGCGTCCTGCGCTACGGCGGCATGACCCATCGCGCCGTGGTCCATCGTGTCGGCGTCGCCCGGGGCCGGGCGGGGCGCGGGCGAGGGCGTTGGTGCGGTGACGGGCGGATGGTGCTGCGCCGACGCGAGCGTCGGGCACAAGGCAGCGGCCGCGGTGGCGGCACGCAGGGTATGGCGGAACATCGATACTCTCCGATTGCAGACGTGACGGTCCGGGGCGCGACGCCCCGGTAAGTCACGCCCCGCGCGGGGGCGGCGAGAGCGGCACCAGCAGCGCGCCGGCAGTCATGCTCGCGCACATCGGCGGTCGCTGCCGCTCGGCCGGTCGCCACGGCGACACGATTACGCCGCCCGCGAGATCGAGCGGTGGCACGCAGCCGAGGCAGTCGTGCGCGTCGGCGGTGGCGGGGGCGGCGGGCCGATGCCCGTGATGCTGCATCGAGGCCTTCACCGTGGTGGAGGTCTCGTGGCACGCCGGCACGGCGCTCGCGGGGAGCGCGAGCAGTAGCGCGAGGAGGGAGACGAGCAGCCGGAGCATCGCCGCCGCCCTAGCCGGTCACACGCGCTCGCGCCAGCCGGCGGGAACGTGCGGCGCGCTGGCGCTTTGTTCCACCATGCGCACGCTTCCTCTCCTGCTCCTCCTCTCGCTGGCGGCCTGTGGTAGCGGCGGCAAGGAAGGTAGCGGCAACCAGGCCGCGCCCGCGCCGAGCCCGACCGGCCCCGCGCCCAAGACGCCCGTCATGCAGATCACGCCCGCGCCCGGTAACGCGGCGGAGTGGATGGAGCCGCGCGACGCGCCCGGCGCCCCGGCCAGCGCGCCCTATGCCAATCTGCTGGATCAGCCAGTGGTGAAGGGCCCGCCCGCCAAATAGCGGCACGTGACGATCAGCACGAAGAGGCTGAATCCTACCTGGATCGGGACCGCCGCGGCGAACGCGTCATAGCCGAGGACACGCCAGGCATAGCCGTTCACCGCCACGTCCGCCGTCATCAGCGCGCACGCCGCCACCAGGCCCACGCGTCGCTTCCATGCGAGCAGCGCGATGACCGTGAGGTCGAGCGGCAACAGCGCGTTCCAGAACATTCGAAACCCCGATGGCCCGAACTGATAGGGCCACCAGCCATGACGCAGAACGTCGGCGGCGTGGAAGGCGGCGCCGATCGCGAGACCGAGCGCCACCAGCGTGACCGGACGCGGCGACGTCACACGTTGAAGCGGAACAGCATCACGTCGCCATCGTGGACGACATATTCCTTGCCCTCCTGGCGCAGCTTGCCCGCGTCGCGCGCGCCGGCCTCGCCGCCGCAGGCGACGTAATCGTCGAACGCGATCGTCTCGGCGCGGATGAAGCCGCGCTCAAAATCGGAGTGGATCGCGCCGGCCGCCTGCGGTGCCTTGGAGCCCGCCTCGATCGTCCAGGCGCGCGCTTCCTTCGGCCCGACGGTGAAGAAGGTGAGCAGGTGGAGCAGCTCGTAGCCGGCGCGAATCACGCGCGCGAGCCCGGTCTCCTCCAGTCCCAGCTCGGACAGGAACTCGCCGCGCTCGTCGGCGGGCATGGTCGCGATCTCGGCCTCGATCGCAGCGGAGACCACCACCGCCTGCGCGCCCTCCGCCGCGGCCTTGGCGAAGACGCGCGCGGAATAATCGTTGCCCGCCGCGGCATGCTCCTCGTTCACGTTGCAGACGTACAGCACCGGCTTGGCGGTGAGCAGCTGCGCCTGGTCGAGCACGCGCAGCTCTTCGGCGTCGTTGGCCTCGGTCAGCCGTGCGGGCTTGCCGTCGCGCAGCAGGTCGAGCGCGCGGCCGAGCACGACGGCGGCGAGCTTGGCCTCCTTGTCGCCCTGCTGACCCTTCTTGGCGAGGTTGGGGACGCGCTTCTCCAGGCTCTCCAGGTCGGAGAGCATCAGCTCGGTCTCGACCGTCTCCGCGTCGGCGATCGGGTCGACGCGGTTGTCGACGTGCTGGATGTCGTCATTCTCGAAGCAGCGCAGCACGTGGACGATCGCGTCCACCTCGCGGATGTTGCCGAGGAACTGGTTGCCCAGCCCCTCGCCCTTGCTGGCGCCGCGTACCAGCCCGGCGATGTCGACGAAGCCGAGCTGGGTCTCGATCACCTTGGCCGACTTGGCGATCTCGGCCAGCTTGGCGAGGCGCGGATCGGGCACGCCGACGTTGCCGACGTTCGGCTCGATCGTGCAGAACGGGTAATTGGCGGCCTGCGCCGCGGCCGTCTCGGTCAGCGCGTTGAAGAGGGTGGACTTGCCGACGTTGGGCAGGCCCACGATGCCGCAGCGGAAACCCATGGAAAGAACCTGTGTGATGGGGAAAGCGCGCCAGATAGGCGAGGGGCGCGCCGCTGGCTAGGCCATGCTTTCCCCGGCGCCGCGCAGCCTCTAACAGGAGCGCATGAGCGACGAGATCAGCGTGGCGGCGGTGCGCCCCCTGCGCCGCGACGCGCAGGCGCGCCGCGACGCGCTGATCGCGGCGGCGCGGCTGTGCTTCGCGCGCGCGGGCTATTTCGTGCCGCTGGAGGATATCGCCGACGCCGCTGGCGTGGGGCGCGGCACCTTTTACCGAAATTTCAAGGACCGTATGGCGCTGGCGCTGGCGGTGTTCGAGCAGGAGATCGAGCGCATGCGCGCGCGGCTCGATCCGGCGCTGCCGCTCGACGAAGCGCTGACCCAGGTCGTCCTGGACGGTGCCGAGACCGCGACGCTGTTCGCCAGGCTCGCGCTCGACATGCCCCGCGACGGTGCCGATCGCGCCGCCTTCGACGGGTTGCGGCAGCGGCTCGAGCGATTGTTCGAGCCGATCGCCGCACGTGCCCACCGCGACGGCATGCTGGCGCCCGAGCTCGGGGCGCGCGACCTGGTGCTGGCAATGCGGATGCTAAGCGGACTGCTGCTCAAGCACAACAATGCGGCGGAGCGACGCCAGCAGGTCGACGATGCGCTGCGGCTGCTGCTGGCGGGATTACGGCCTCGATCAATATCAAGATATTAGAAGTATCTGTTCCCTTGCAATTGCCGAACTTAGTCGGTTGGGGCGGCGTCGTTGCGTCATAATGGTGAATCTGGTGGCGCGCACCCTATCCCGCACAGGCGTTGTTCTTCTATATAGTCGTACAGCTACGGAGTACCTCGCGCGGCATAGTTTGTTTCTGATGTTCGTCGACAGGCTCCGCTGTATAGTCAACCCGGCCAGGGTCGGGAGCAGATCGGGGAGCGACCATGAGCATCGTGACAGCAGTGAGTGCGGCACGGCCCGCGCAACATGTGCCGGAATATGTTGATCCTTCGGCGTTTGCGTTCGCGCGCGGCGAATGGGGGCGGGCGTCCTACGCGACCTTGCTGGAATCCCATTCGCGCCCGTCACGGTTGGCCGCCAGCGGTATGGCGGCGACGGAGTCGCCCTTGACCCACCATGATGACGGAGAGGTCAAGCGCCGTCTGGCCGTGATGGAGGAGGTAGCGGCTCGTCTCGCTAAACTCGCCGAGTCGAACCGCAGGGACCTAGCCGCGCGTGCCCTCGAGGCTCTGCGGCAGAAGCTGATGCTGCTCAAGATGCAGGCGACGGCGGCGATCCTACGCGGCGATCGCGGCGCGGCGCTCGCGCTGGCGGACGAACTCGAAGATCTTGCGCGTGCCATCACCGCGGCCGAGCGCGACTGCGCCACTGCCGGGAGTGCTGGTGTCGGCGTCATCGACTTCGTCCCGATCCTGTTCCCGCAAACACCGCACAAAGACGACGCACCGCCCTTGGCCGGCGAAGCGGCGGTGGAAATGTCTTTTCAGTCGGCGCCGTCGACTCTGGACAATCCATCGGGCGATGCGGAAGCGGTCGCGCGCGCGGCGGCCTCGGTCCGCGGCACGGGGGAGGCGCACAGTCTTCGCGAGCTCAGCACGACCCTGGTGAAGCGCTCGTCAGCGCTGCTTCCCCTGTTTGACACGAGCGATGGTCCAGACGCGGTGGCGAATGACGCCGCCAGCCTGATCCGCTCGCTGCGGCGCGCGGGTCATCGCGCCAAGCGGCGGCACGGCGAGATCGACGCCACCGCCCGTATGGATGCGAGCGCGATCGCCGCCTCGTTGGGCAAGGCGGGGCTGTTAACCATGATGGAAGTCAGCGTAGCGTGAGCGACGTCCCGGCACGCTTCCTCGAAGACAGGATGTCGGGGTCCCGTTGAGCGCTTCCCGCGCGGCGAACGATCGCGAAGGCCGAGCCTCCCTCACCCATGGCGAAATTGGCGGTCAGCCGCCTGCGTGCGGCGTGCTCGTGTCACTCTGCCCGGATCGCTCACCACTGGCAGGCGTCGAGGAAGTCGCCTCGCTCCAGCCGAGACCAAGGCTCTTCTGCACCGTGATATAGCTGTCGGTCAGCTGTGCCTTGGCCTGCGCCACCGCGATGGCCGCGGAGAGGCGCTGGCGCTCGACGTCGAGCTGATCGATGACGTTGCTCGTCCCGGCCGCGACGCGCTGGCCGTTGAGCGTCGCCGCTCGCGCGGCCGACTGTTCGGCGCGGAGCAACTGTGCATATTGCAGCCGCGTGTTGCCGAAGCGCGAGAGGCTGGTCTCGGCATCTTGCAACGCCTCGAGCACACGCTGGCGGTACTGCGCGGCGGCGACGTCGCGTTGCGCCTCGGACTGGTCGATCGCGGCGCGGGTGCGGCCGAAGTCAAGGAAGGACCAGCTCAGCATCGGTGCGACCAGCGCGGTCAGCTTGTTCGGATCGACGACGTCGCCGATGTTGGTGCCGCCGAGCCCGAAGATGCCGAGGAAGCTCAGCGACGGAAACAGCTTGGCGGTGTTGATGCCGATCTGCGCGTTGCTGGCGGCGAGCGCGCGCTCGGCCGAGCGGATGTCGGGCCGGTGCGCGATCAACGCTGCAGGATCGCCGATCGGCACCTCCGACGGCGGCAGCGGCACGGGCATGGCGGTCGTCAGTGTCTGGTCGAGCGCGCCGGGAGTCCGGCCGGTCAGTGCCGCGAGCTGGTCGAGATATTGTGCCACTTGCGCTCCGAGGGGGATGCGCTGCGCGTCGGTGCTCTCGAGCTGGTTCTGTAGCCGTTCGACCTGGAGCTGCGACGCCGCGCCGGCGGCGTAGCGCTGCTGGGTGAGCTCGAGCTGGCGCTGCTGCAACCGGCTCGACTCGGCGTTGAGTCGCACCCGCTCCTGCACGTCGCGCAGGCCGACATAGGCCTGCGCCACCTGGGCAGAGAGGCTCACCTGCGCGTCGGCCAAGTCGGCGAAGCGCTCCTCCACCGTCGCGCGTGCGCCCTCGATGCCGCGGCGGCGCGCCCCGAACAGGTCGGGCTCCCACGAGGCCGTGCCGCCGAGATTGTAGAAGTCGACTGCGCTGCTGTCCGAGCCGCCCGACGACGACTCGCCGCTTGCGTCCCCACTGCCGTCGCTGCCGCCGCCGAGCGCGGTGCCGGGCAGCCGCGCGTGGAGATAGGTCGCGCTCGGGCTGATGCTCGGCAGCTGGTTGGCGCGCTGGGTGCGCAGCCGCGCGCCGGCCTCGCGGATGCGCGCCTGCGCCGCGTCGATCGTCGGGCTGTGCGCGAGCGCGTCGTCGACCAGCGCGGTCAGCGTCGCGTCGCCGAGCCCCTCCCACCAGCGTGCCACGCCCGGCCCGGGACGGAGCGCCGGGTCCGCGGCGCGGACGAAGCTGCCGCGCTGCACCGCGTCCGCCGCGGTCGCGGGCGGGCCGTGATAGTCGGGGCCGACGGTACAGGCGCCGAGCAGGGCCAGCGGGAGCAGCGCGAGAGCGGGGAGGGGAGCGTGTCGCATCAATGTGTCGCCGCCGGAGGGGCGCCCTTGGGTAGCGGGCGGAGGAACAGGACGAGCGGCAGCACCGCCAGCGTCCCCATGCCCATGATCCAGAAGATGTCGTTATAGGTCATCACCAGCGCCTGTCCCTGGATCTGCTGGCCGAGCGCGCGCAGCGCGGTCGACCGGCCGCCCAGCGACTGCGCGGTGCCGTTCATATAATCCTGCACCATCACCGAGTTGGCGTTGAGCGTCTCCTCGATGCGGCGGCTGTGGAACCAGCTGCGCTGGTCCTGGATCACCGAGATCCCCGCCAGCGCGAAACTGCCGCCCAGGTTACGCGCCGAGTTGAACAGCCCGGAGGCGTCTCCCGCCTCGACCGGCGGCACCGAGCGCACCGCTGCTTGGCTGAGGAACAGCATCGCGAGGATCTGGCCGACGCCGCGCAGCAGCTGCGACTCGACGAAGTCGGCGCCGACCGCGTCGATCGTGAGCGTGGAGTCGAGCAGCGCCGAGGTCCCCATGATCAGCAACCCGGCGCCGACCGCAATCCGCACGTCGACGTGGCGCAGCAGGATCGGCACGATCGCCATCATGAAGAAGCTCGGGATGCCCGACAGCAGCACCACCTTGCCCGATTGCAGCGCGTTATAGTCCGCGATCGCGGCGAGGAACTGCGGGATGGCGTAGGAGGTGCCGTACAGCACGACGCCCACCACCATGCCCATCAGCGCGACCGAGCCGAACTGGCGGTCGAGCAGCAGCCGCAGCTTGATGATCGGTCGCCGCGCGAGGAACTGCCCCGCCATCAGCAGCGCGAAGCCGAGCAGCGAGATGGCGGCCATGTAGCGGATCAGCTCGGACGAGAACCATTGTTCGCGCTGGCCCTCCTCGAGAAAGACCGTGAGCCCGCCGAGTCCGAGCGCCAGACCGAGGATGCCGAGCCAGTCAGCCTCACCGATCAGGTGCAGCTGCGCCTTCTCGTGCTTCAATCCGACAAGCAGCAGCACCACCAGGATCGCGCAGATCGGCAGGTTGATGAAGAAGGCATAATGCCAGCTGATGTTCTCGGTCAGCCAGCCGCCCACCAGCGGCCCGAGCACGGGGCCGAGGATCGCGGTCATGCCGAAAGCGGAGATGCCGATCGGCTGCTGCTCGCGCGGCAGGCGCTGCGCGATGATGGTCTGCGCGGTGGGGATCATCGCGCCCCCGGTGAAGCCCTGGCCGATGCGCCCGACGATCATCTGCGGCAGCGTGTCCGCGGTGCCGCACAGCACTGAGAAGATCGTGAAGAGCACCGCCGCGATCAGCAGGAAGGTGCGCAAGCCCAGCAGCCGCGTGAGCCAGGCCGACATCGGGATGATGACGATCTCGGCGACCAGATAGGCGGTCGCCACCCAGGCGCCCTCGGTGCCGCTCGCGCCGATCTCGCCCTGGATCGTCGGCAGCGCCGAGTTGACGATCGAGATGTCGAGCGTCGCCATGAAGGCGCCGAGCGTGCCCGCCGCGACCGCCAGCCACGCCGCGAGGTCGGCGCGCTGCGGCGCGGCCTGCGCTGAGCTCGGGGAAGCGCCGCGCCGCGGCGCGGCCGCGCTCGCCACCTCAGTGCTCCCGCTGGTTGAGCTGCTGCTGACGGTCGCGCAGCCGGTCGATCTCGTCCTTGGCCGAGATCGTGTCGACCGTCGCGGTCACCGACAAACCGGGGACGAGCAGGCGCCGCACCTCGGGGGTCGCCTCCAGCTCGATCCGCACCGGCACGCGCTGCGTGATCTTGGTGAAATTGCCCGTCGCGTTCTGCGGCGGCAGCAGCGAGAATTGCGCGCCCGTGCCCGGCGAGAAGCTGGCGACGCGGCCCTTCAGCGTGATGCCGTCGAGCGCGTCGACCTTGATCTCGACGGGCTGGCCCGGCCGCATCAGCGCCAGCTGGGTCTCCTTGAAATTGGCGGTGACGTACAAGCGGTCCAGCGGCACCAGCGACATCAGCCGCGTGCCGGTCTGCGCATATTGACCCACTTCCACCGTCTTGTCGCCGATGCGACCGTTGATCGCGGCGCGGATCAGCGTGGCCCCGACGTTGACGTTGGCCGAGGCGAGCTGCGCGCGCGCCGCCTGTGCCTGCGCCAGGCCCTGGCGGATCTGGGTCTCGTAGGACGCGACGCGGCGGCGCTGCATCTCCACCGCGGCCGCCTGGGCACGCGCCTGGTCGGCGGATTGGCGTGCGGCGAGCTCGAGCGAGGCGAGCTGCTCGCGGCTCTCCGCGCCCGACGCGGCGAGGGGACGGTAGCGCCGCACTTCGGCAGCGTCGTGCGCGGCACGTGCCTGAGCGGCGGTCAGCTGCGCCTGCGCCTGGTCGATCGCGGCATATTGTTCCTCGACCTGCGCGCGGGCGCTGTCGGCCTGCGCGTTGGCGACCGCGATCTGCGCGTTGGCCTGCGCCGCCTGAGCGCGCGAGTCGCGTGGGTCGATGCGGACCAGCGGCTGCCCGACACGGACGTCCTGATTGTCCTGCACGAAGACCTCGGCGACATAGCCGGCGACGCGCGGCGCGACGACGACCATATCGGCGCGCACCTGGGCGTCGTTGGTGTCCTGCAGATATTTCCCGTGACTCTCGTAGCGCAGGTACCAGATCGCGATCCCCGCCAGCGCGCCGAGCGCGAGCGCGATCAGGATCGTCTTGGCACGGCCGCTCAGCTTGCGCTTGGCGGGTGCCGGCTGGTCCACGTCCTTGTTGTCGGCTTCCTCCCCAGGCGTGTCATTCTGGTGCGCAGCCTGTTCCGCCATGTCGTCTCGTCCAGCAGCAGCAGGCCGCCCGCGGAGAGCATCCGCGGGCGGCCTGCGAGTCGTTGTAAGCGGACAATATGTCCGGTTGTGCTCCGTGGCAAGGGGAAGCCGTCGCGACGTAACGTGGCGGCCGGAGAAGGCTGCGGGACGTCTCGTCTCCTTGTTGCGAGCGGACAGGAGCTGAGAAACTTAAGGCGTCATCCGGATCGGCGCGATGCGGCCGTCGCGCAGGTAGCGGATCGTCTCGATCGCGACCTGGCGTTCGCCGCGGTAGGGACCGTCGCCGCTGACATGCTCCCAGCGATGGTAGGCGATCTTCCACCGCCCATCCGTTGGATCGCGGAAGAAGCTGTGATGACCCGGCCCCTTGTAGCGCGAGTCGCTGGCGAGCAGCCGACCGCGATAGGTCCAGGGACCGGCCACATTCGGCGCGGTCTCATAGTGGACCGAATAGTCGCCGTGATCGTAGCGGCCGTGACTGTACGAGAGGTAATAGGTGCCGTCCCGCTCGTGCAGATAGGCGCCCTCGGTGAAGTCGGGCGGCTGGGTGACCGGCAGCTCGCGGGCGATCGAGACTCGGTCGGGCGCGAGCTCGAACAACCGCAGGCGCGCACCCGCGCTGCCGCCCGCGAGCAGATAGGTGCGGCCGTCACGCGGGTCGGCGAACACCGCCGGGTCGATCGCCTCGAACCCCGCGCCGCCGGTGAGCAGCGGACGTCCCGAGTCGACGAAGGGGCCGTCCGGACTAACCGCGGTGGCGACGCCGATGCGGCTCGGCGTCGGGTTCTGCGGTCCGATCGCGTAATACAGGTAGTAGCGACCGTTGGCCGCGAGCATATCGGGCGCCCAGAGGAAGTGGCGCGGCGCGCCGTCGGGCGCCCAGCGGATATCGGCGAGCGCGATCAGCGGCGGCCCGGCGCGCCAGCGGCCGCGCTCGCGCACCCAGCCGCGCAGCGTGTCGCCCCCGCCGGTCGGCAACAGGCGCACGGTGCCATGCTCGACCAGCACCGCAGGATCGGCGCCCGCGAATAGCGGGTTGTGCGCGGGCGTCGCGCAGCCGGCGAGCAGCGCGAGCGCGAGCGCGATTGGCGCGCCACGCCTCACCGCGGCGCGCCGTTGGCCTCGGTCGTCAGCCGCTTGATCAACTCGACCTCGGCTGGGCGATAGGGCGCGCCGTCGGCGCGCAGCACCTCGTGGAACCAAACCGTCGGCTCCTCATAGGTGTAGGGCTTCTTCCAGCTATCCCACGGCATGCGCGTCTGGGTCTTGCCGTCGACGAAGCCCCAGTTGAACATCGCGACCTTGAGCTTCTTGCCGAGCGGCAGCGAGCCGTCGAAGGTGGAGCCGTTGCCGCGCGCCATATACTCGCTGCACAGCACGGGCCGGCCATAGCTCGCCATCTGACGCGCGCGCTTCTCCCACTGCTCGGGCCAGTTATAGTCGTGGAAGCTCATCACGTCGGACTGCGCGACTTGAATCTTCTCGACCGCGTCGAGCGTGTCCTGCCGGTCCCAGCTCTCGCCGGTCCACAGGCCGCTGGTGAGCGGCTGGGTCGGGTCGACGCTGCGCGCCCAGTCGAACACCTGGCCGAGTAGCCCGGCGACCAGCTCGGTCTTGCGCAGGGTGGGCTTGTAGTTGCCGCCGCCCGAGTTGTTGGGCTCGTTCCACACGTCCCAGGCGACGACGCGCTTGTCGCGCGCGAAGGTGCCGACGACGTCCTTCACATAGGCCTCGAACTTGCCATACTGGCTGGCGTCGGCGAGCCGTGCGGCGCCGGGCGCCTGCATCCAGCCGGAATTGTGCACGCCCGGGATCGGCGGGCGCTGCGGCCCGGCGACCGGGTCGGGATCCCAGCAGCTGTCGAACAGCACGAACATGACGCGGATGTGATGACGCTCGGCGATGTCGAGGAACTGCGTCATGCGTCGCTTGAGCCCTGCGGCGTCATTCTCCCACAGCATGTTGTGGAGGTAGACGCGCATCACGTTCATCCCCATCGCCTGCGCCCAACCGAGCTCCTGGTCGATCTGCTGCGGGTTGAACGTGTTGGCCTGCCACATCTCGAACTGATTGATCGCGGAGCGGTTGGTGTAGTTGGCGCCGACCAGCCACGGCTGACCGCCGTACCAGCGGTTTGCCTCGTCCTTCGACCACATCGCGCGCGCGTTCGCGGGAAGCGCTCCAGCCAACCCGATCAGGGCGCCGGCGGCGGTCGCGCCGGCGAGCAGCAGGTGGCGGATCATCTCGTCTCCTCTCTTATTTTATCACGCAGGAATAAGGCCTTGCGTGGTAGATCCGCAACCTAGCCGAATGCCGGCGAGCAGAAAAGCGGTATAATCATATCAAAGCCTTGCTGATGGCGTGCATGCGACAGCCGCGTCCCGCGCTGCGCCATCCCATGCATGATTAATCTTCTCGATGCGGATAAGGTCAGCTAGTGTCGCGCGTTGGGCCGATCGGTGCCCGCGTCAGCTACGGGGCTCCGCCAGTGCAGCATGAACTCGGTCGCAACCTGACCTACGGCCTGCAGGAAGTGCTCGGGCGCGCGATCGTGGTCGGCGACTATGCCGACCGACCTTTCCCCAACGAGGCCGAGATCGTCAAGGCCCACGGCGTCAGCCGCTCGGTCACGCGCGAGGCGGTCAAGATGCTCGCGGCCAAGGGCCTGCTCGGCGCGCGTCCGAAACAAGGCACCTTCGTGCGCCCGCAGGACGCGTGGAACCTGTTCGATCCCGACGTGCTGCGCTGGCTGCTCGAGCGCAAGCTTTCGATCGAGCTGTTGCGCCAGTTCAATGAGCTGCGCATCGCGATGGAGCCCGAGGGCGCCGCGCTGGCGGCACAGCGCGCCACGGCCGAGCAGCAGGCGGCGATCAGCGCCGGGCTGGAGCGGATGCGCGCCGCCGAACGGGGCGAGGACGACACGCTCGACGCCGATCTCGCCTTCCACGTGGCGGTGCTGCGCGCCTCGAACAACCCGTTCTTCACGCGGTTGCGCGACATCGTCGAGACGGCGCTGCGGACCTCCATTCGTTTCACCAACCGGATCTCGGGCCGGTCGGCCAGCATCGCCGAACATACCGCGGTGCGCGACGCGATCCTGGCGGGCGACGCCGAGGCGGCGCGCGCGGCGATGCGCGTCCTTATCGTGAACGTGCTCACGCTGATCGACCAGGTCGAGGCCAAGGAGCGCGAGGTCGCCGCGGCGCGCTGAGCGGCGGGGCTCAGCGGCGCGCGAGCCGCGCCAGGTCGTCGGGCGTGTTGACGTTGGCCAGCGTGATGCCGGGGCAGACCGCCAACACACCGGCACCCGCCGCCCAGCGCCGGATCGAGCGCTCGCCGTCGGCGGCGAGATGCGCCACGAGCCGCTCGGCCAGCGTCACCGGCCAATAGCCGACGGTGGGCGCTTCCGCGGCATGCGCAGCCCCGCTGGCGCGGAGCGCGGTGATGAGCGACGAAGGTAGCGCGGGCGTGTCGCAGGCGGTGGTCAGCACCGCGTCGAAGCCGTTCGCCGCGGCGTACGCCAGCGCACCCGCGACGCCACCGAGCGGGCCGAGGCCAGGGTGCGGCCGGTCGGGCGCCACGGGAACAGGTGCCGATATGCGCCCGACCACCACCAGCGCAGCGACGTGCGGCGCCAGGCTCGCCAGCGCGTGGTCGAGCAGCGCGGTGCCGTCGAGCGATGCGAGCGCTTTGTCACTGCCGAACCGGCGCGCTTGGCCGCCGGCGAGGACGGCACCGAGGATTCTGGTCATGCGCCCTTGTCGCGCCCCGTGGCCTTGAGGGAAAGCGTGTTCGGTTCGTCAACCACGGGAGAGTTCCCGCGCACCGATGCGGAGTATTAGCTCGTATTTGAAGTAGTTCTCGTGAAGTCGATTGCCGGCAGCTGGCCCGTTCTGGTGAGAATCGCGCGGGACGGATTGGCTTACCGCGGGGCCGGTTGTTAGGCGCGTCGCGGGATCAACGGCGGGATGGCGTCTTTTGTCGGAGAACGGCTCGTGGCGGGCGATCGCGGCATGGTCGCGACAGACTTTCGTCGACCGCGAGTTGTTCCTCCGCTCCGACGGGCGCGTTCGCTTCATCCGGATCACGCGGCGGACGCAGCTGCGGGCCGTTGCCGCGGGCGCGCTGGTGCTTCTGATCTGGGGCGGCGGCACGCTCACCGCGGTGGTGTGGAGCCTGCGTGCGCCAGCGCCCGATCGGAGCGAGCCGCGCGTCGCGGTCCTGACACCGCCGCCCACCGTCATTCACCCGAATGCGGCGCCATCCCCTGCCGTGCCACGTGACACGGCAGCGATCCGCGAGCTGCTGCGGCGCCAGCGGTTGATCGAGCAGCTCGTCGCCTCCAAGCTGGGACAGCCGGTAGTCCGTCACGGGTTGGAGCCGCCTATACGCGAGGGCGACAAGACCTTGGGCGCGCTCGACGCGGCGCAGCAGGCGTTCGCGCGCGGGCTCGCCGGGGCGTTCGACGCCGATCGCGAGCGGCGCACCGAGGCGCTGCAAAGGCTCGGGCTCGACGGCGAGCGCCTTGCCGCACGCGGTCGGCGAGCGGAAGGAGGGCCGCTTATCCCCTGGCCCGACGACGGTACCGCGGTGCCCGCCGCGCTGGAGACGCTCGCGACCTCGGTGGTGCACTGGGCCGCGGTGGGGCAGGCGGCAGCGGCGGTGCCGTCCGGTCGCCCCACGCGCGACTCGAGCCAGACCAGCAGTTTCGGGGTGCGCGCCGATCCCTTCACCGGCCGTCCGACCTTCCATGCCGGGCTCGACTTCCGCGGCCGCTACGGCGAGCCGATCTATGCCGCGGCGGCGGGTCAGGTCAGCTTCGTCGGCGAGCGCGCGGGCTACGGCCGGCTGATCGAGATCGATCACGGCAACGGCATCGCCTCGCGCTACGGCCATCTCTCCGGCGCCGACGTTACTGTGGGCGAGCAGGTGACGCGCGGCCAGCGCATCGCGCGCATGGGTTCGACCGGCCGGTCCACCGGCACCCACGTCCATTTCGAGGTGCGCCTCCACGGGACTGCGGTGAACCCGCAGCCGTTCCTCGCCTTCGGCGACACGAAAGGAAGATGATCATGTCGATGTTCGGCAGCCGGCACGCACCGCCCCCTCCGCCGCCGCCCACGCGCGCCGCCGCGCTGGTGCCGCCCGCACCCGCGACCGGTGCCAGGCACACGCCCTTCTCGCTGATCGGCGGCGACGTCGTGGTGACGGGTAACGTCTCGGCGACGGTGGACATCCATATCGACGGTCGGATCGACGGCGATCTGGAGTGCGCCACGCTGGTCCAGGGCGCGGAGAGCGTGATCTGCGGCAACATCGTCGCGAAGTCAGCGCGCATCGCCGGCCAGGTCGAGGGCAGCATCAACGCCGACAATCTCGTGATCGAGCGGAGCGCGCGCATCTTCGGCGACTGCCGCTACGGCACGCTGGCGGTCGAGAACGGTGCGCAGGTCGAGGGACGCTTCTCGGCGCAGAGCACGATCGTGGTGCCGCCCGAGCTCGCCGCGCCGGAAGAGGATTATGTCGCGGAGATCGAGGAGGACGAGCGCTACCTCGACTGAGCGTGCCGGTGCCCTGTCCTCCGACGCGCAGGCAGGGTGATCGGATATGACGCTCTCATCTACAGTGCGCTTGGTGCCCCGTCGTCATCCCGGACCTGATCGGGGATTTATGGTGCCGCGAAGATGACCTAGGTGTACGCGGCACGATGAGTCCGGGGGCAAGCCTCTCCTAAGCTTTTCGAAGTGCCTGGGGTGACGAGGTAGCGTTGCATAGCTTTCCACAGACGCAAACTGCCAGTGTCTGAGGTGGAGCAGGCGAAGGGCCCCACCGGCGGGCTCATCGCCCGCCATGGCGCCGCGATGCTAGGCGCCGAAGACGCGCGCGAAGATCGTGTCGACGTGCTTGAGGTGATAGCCCAGGTCGAACTTGTCATCGATCTCGGCCGCGGAGAGCGCCGCGGTTACCTCGGGATCGGCCTTGAGCAACTCCTGGAGCGACAAGGCCCCGTCCGACTCCCATACCCTCATCGCGTTGCGCTGCACCAGTCGATAGGCGTCCTCGCGGCTCACGCCCGCCTGGGTCAGCGCCAGCAGCACGCGCTGCGAGTGGACCAGGCCGCCCATGCGGTCGAGATTCTTCTGCATCCGCTCGGGATAGACGAGCAATTTGTCGATCACGGCGGTCAGCCGCGCGAGCGCGAAGTCGAGCGTGATCGTCGCGTCCGGCCCGATGTACCGCTCCACCGATGAGTGCGAGATGTCGCGCTCGTGCCACAGCGCCACATTCTCCAGCGCGGGCGTGACATAGCCGCGCACCATGCGCGCCAGCCCGGTCAGATTCTCGGTCAGCACCGGGTTGCGCTTGTGCGGCATCGCCGACGAGCCCTTCTGCCCCGGCGAGAAATATTCCTCCGCCTCGAGCACCTCGGTGCGCTGCAGGTGGCGTACCTCGGTGGCGACGCGCTCGATCGATCCGGCGATCACGCCCAGTGTCGCGAAGAACATGGCGTGGCGATCGCGCGGAATCACCTGGGTCGACACCGGCTCGACCGCCAGGCCGAGCGCGGCGGCGACATGCTCCTCCACGCGTGGGTCGACGTTGGCGAAGGTGCCGACCGCGCCCGAGATCGCGCAGGTGGCGATGTCCGTGCGCGCCGCGATCAGGCGGGTCTTGCAGCGGGCGAACTCGGCATAGGCCTGCGCCAGCTTGAGCCCGAAGGTGACCGGCTCGGCGTGGATGCCGTGGCTGCGCCCGATCGTCGGCGTCAGCTTGTGCTCGCGCGCGCGGCGCTCGATCACCGCCAGCAGGCGGTCGAGATCGGCGAGCAGCAGGTCGGCGGCGCGCGCGAGCTGCACCGCGAGCGTGGTGTCGAGCACGTCGGACGAGGTCATGCCCTGGTGCATGAAGCGGGCCTCGTCGCCGACCTGCTCCGCCACCCAGGTGAGGAAGGCGATCACGTCGTGCTTGGTCACGGCCTCGATCGCGTCGATCGCGGCGACGTCGATCGCGGGCTTGGTCGCCCACCACGCCCAGAGCGCGTCGGCGGCACTCTGCGGCACGACGCCGAGCTCGGCGAGCTTCTCGGTGGCGTGCGCCTCGATCTCGAACCAGATCGCGTAGCGCGCCTCGGGCGTCCAGATCGCGGTCATCTCGGGGCGGGAATAGCGGGGGATCATGCGCGCGGTCCTGGAGCGAGGCGGGAAGATGCGCGGGCGGGTAGCAGCGTGCGGCGTGGGGGGCAAATGGCGCGGCGGTCGCTCAGATCAGCCCCTGCCCGCGCAGACTCAGCTGCCCCGACCCCGCGACGATCACATGGTCGTGGACCGAGATACCGAGCGGTCGCGCCGCCGCGACGATCGCGCGCGTGATGTCGATGTCGGCGCGGCTAGGCGAGGGATCGCCCGAGGGATGGTTGTGGACCAGGATCAGCGCCGCCGCGCCGGTGTCGAGCGCGCGCTTGATCACCTCGCGCACGTGCACCGCGGCCTGGTCGATCGTCCCCTGCGCCATCACCTCGTCGCGCATGATCATGTTGCGCGTATTGAGATGGAGCACACGGAACCGTTCGATGGTGTCGTGCGCCATATCGGCATGAAGATAGTCCGCCAGCGCCTGCCAGTTCGACAGGATCGGCGCGGCGGTGGCGCGCTCCCGCAGCAGGCGGAGCGCGGTGGCGCGCGCGATGCGCAGCGCGGCGACACTCACGTCGCCGAGGCCCTCCACCCGCGTCAGCGCCATCGCATCCGCGTTCATCAGGGCGTTCAGACTGCCGAAGCGACGCAGCAGCTCCTTGGCGATCGGCTTGGTATCGACGCGCCGGAGCGTGAGGCCGAGCAGATACTCGATCAACTCATAATCGTGCAGCCCGTCGGGATCGAGGAGCAACCGCTCGCGCAGCCGCTTGCGGTGGCCCTGGACGTCGCTCGCGGCGATCTCTTCGTCGACCATCGCGGGTCGCCTAGGCGAGCGCGCGATCGTGCGCAATTGCGCGCGGCAGGCGCGGCGGCCTATGCTGGCGATCGAATGACGCGCGACGGAGATCCGAGGTGACCAGCGCGCGTCGTCGCGCCCTGATCGCGGTTTCGGGACTAGCGCTCGCCGGGGGCGCGACGCTGTGGCTGTCGCGCGTGCCGATCGCGACTCACGTGATCGATCGCGAGCTGGCGCGACGCGGTGTCGCCGGCCGCTACGCCATCGAGGACCTGGGCTTCGGCCGCCAGCGGCTGACCGGCGTGGTGATCGGAGACCCGCGCGCACCCGATCTCGTCGCCGACTGGGTCGAGACCGAGACCGACATCGGTCTCGCCGGGCCGAAGCTGGTCGGCGTGCGTGCGGGGCGCGTCCGCCTGTCGGCGCGGCTGGCGGACGGCAAGCTGTCGCTCGGCGCGATCGACCGGCTGCTGCCCGCCGGCTCGGGCGGCGGCTTCGCGCTGCCGGCGATCGACCTCGACGTCGCCGACGCACGGGTCGCGTTGTCGACGCCGCAGGGGAAGGTGGCACTTCGGCTGAACGGGCGCGGGCGGCTCGACGGCGGGTTCAGCGGTCGTCTGCTCGCCGCCGCGCCGCTGCTCGACGCGGGCGGCTGCGCGCTGCGCGGGCTCGACGCGCGCGTGTCGGTGCGGGTGGTGGACAAGGCGCCACGGCTCGTCGGACCGGTCCGGGCCGCGGCACTCGACTGTGCGGGCGCGCAGCTGGTCGCGCCGACCGTCACGCTCGACGCCGCGCTCTCGCCCGCGCTCGACCAATGGCGCGGCAGTGCGCGGTTGAGTGCGGCGGGGGTGACCGCGGCGGTGGGGCGGCTCGACGGGCTGGGTGGGACCGTCAGCTTCGCCGGCGACTCGCAGCGCAGCGGCGGGACGCTCGCCCTCACCGCGGCGCGGCTGCACGCGGCAACGGCGAGCGGCGGCGCGACCCGTTTCACCGGCACGTGGCGGCTCGCCGGGCGCGGCGCGACGATCGCCGGCCGGCTCGACGCCGAGGCGGTGGCGCTCGGGTCGAAAGAGCGGGCGCGGCTGCGGATCTTACGCGACGCGACGGTCAGCACGCCGCTGGAGCCGCTCGCCGACGCGCTCGCGCAGGACCTCGACACCGCGGCGCGGCGGATGCGCGTCACCGCCGATCTGGCGCTGGCGAGCGGGGCGACGACGCTTCTGACCATCGACCGCGCCGAGATTGTCGCGGCCACCGGCGCGCGCGCGGCATTCGACGAGGGCGGCATCGTGCTCGGCCATCCCGCGGGGCCGCGACTCGCCGGCCGGCTGACGCTCGGCGGCGGAGGGCTGCCCGCGACGGAGGTGCGGCTGACGCAGGCAGCGCCGGGCGCGGCGGTGGAAGGCACAGCGACGATCGCGCGCTACGCCCGACATGACGCCGTGCTGGACCTTACCCCGCTTACCTTCTCGTCCACGCGTGATGGCGTCCGGCTTCGCACCAGCGCGACGCTGTCGGGGCCGCTTCCGGGCGGGCGCGTCGAGCGGCTCGGCCTGCCGCTCGACGCACTGCTCGGCCGCGGCGGTGGGCTGACGCTCGTGCCGGGCTGCGCGCCGCTGCGATTCGATCGTCTCGTCGTGTCGAGCCTGGCGCTCGACCGCACCGCGCTGACGCTCTGCCCGCTCACCGGCGCGCTGGTTCGGGTGACGGACGGACAAGTGAGCGGCGGGGTGCGGATCGAGCGGCTGGCGCTGCACGGTGCGCTGGGCGGTACGCCGCTGCGGCTCACGGCTGGCGACGCGCGGCTGCGGCTCGCCGATCGCGGCTTCGCGGTGAGCGACCTGATGGCGCTGATCGGCCCGCCCGATCGAGTCACCCGGATCGACGCCGCACGGCTCGACGGTGCGCTCGGCGGCGACGGCGTGACGGGGCGCTTCACCGGGGCGGGCGGCGCGATCGCCAACGTGCCGCTGGTGATGAGCGCGGCGGACGGGCGATGGCGGTTCGATGGCGGCGCCCTCGCGCTGGACGGGGCGCTCACCGTCGCCGATCAGGCCACGCCCGCGCGCTTCGAACCGCTCGCCGCGCGCGATGTCAGGCTGACCTTGCGCGACGGCGCCATCACCGCCGCGGGCACGCTCCAAGAGCCGGGGACCGGTACCAGGGTCGCCGACGTCACGATCGATCACCGGCTCGCCGCCGGCACGGGCAGCGCGCATCTCGCGGTGCCGGGGATCACCTTCGGCGACAAGCTCCAGCCCGAGAAGCTCACCCGACTCACCTTCGGGGTGATCGCGGACGTGCGCGGGACGGTGAACGGCGCGGGTGACATAACCTGGAGCCCGGACGGCGTGACCAGCACCGGGAGCTTCACCACGCCGGGCACCGATCTCGCCGCCGCGTTCGGCCCGGTCGAGGGCGTGGCGGGGACGATCCGCTTCACCGACCTGCTCGCGCTGGAGAGCGCGCCCGACCAGGTCGCGACGGTGCGCTCGATCAACCCGGGCGTGCCGGTGACCGACGGACGGATCATCTACCAGACGCTGCCGAACACGCGCGTCCGCGTCACCGAAGGGCGGTGGCCGTTCGCTGGCGGGACGCTGACGCTGGAGCCGACGCTGCTCGATTTCGGCACCGACCAGTCGCGCCGGCTGACCTTCCGCGTCGACCGGATGGACGCGGGCAAGTTCCTGCAGCAGTTCGACTTCAAGAACCTGAGCGCGACCGGCACGTTCGACGGCGTGCTGCCGATGCTGTTCGACGCGAGCGGCGGCCGGATCGAGGACGGGCGGCTGGTCGCGCGCGCTGGCGGCGGCAGCATCGCCTATCTCGGCGAGCTGACCGAGAAGGACCTTGGTTTCTGGGGCAATCTCGCCTTCCAGTCGCTGCGCTCGCTGACCTATCGCGACCTGGCGGTGGAAATGAACGGGCCGCTCGCGGGCGAGATGGTCACGGGCGTGCGCTTCGCCGGGATCCGGCAGGGGCAGGGGGCGGAGAGCAACTTCCTGCTGCGTCGCCTGACACGGCTGCCGATCCGCTTCAACATCACTATCCGCGCGCCGTTCCGCGGCCTCATCGACTCGGCGGCGAGCTTCTACGACCCGCAGCGGCTGGTAAAGCGCAACCTCCAGGCGCTGATCGAGGAGCAGAACCGCCGCGGCGGCGCCGTTCAGGCTCCCGCAAGCGCCCCCGTGACAGAACCGAAGAAGGATTGACGAACCCGATGCGCCTCCCGATCTTGACCGCGATGACGACGGCGACGCTGGTGGCGGCCACCGCGGGGTGCGTGAACATCTCCGCGCCCGACAAGCCGATCCAGATAAACCTCAACATCAACGTGACGCAGGAAGTGGTCTATCGCCTCGACAATGAGGCAAAGACATTGATCCAGCAGAACCCGGGGATCTTCTGAAGGTGATGACGATGAAGGCCTTATTGACGTTCGCCGGTGCGGTGACGCTCGCCGGCCTCTCCACCGCCGCGCTGGCGCAGCGCGATCCCGCTTACGCCGCGGCGCGCGCCGCCGGCCAGGTCGGCGAGCAGCCCGACGGCTATCTCGGCGTGGTCGGCGGCGGCAGTGCCGAGCTGCGCGCGCTGGTGAGCAACATCAACATCCAGCGCAAGGCGGCCTATACGCAGAAGGCGCAGGCCAGCGGCGCGACGGTGGAGCAGCTCGCTTTCACCAGCGGCTGCAACCTGATCGCGCAGACGCAGGCGGGCGAGAAGTACAAGGCGCCGGACGGCAGCTGGCAGACGCGCGGCGCCGGCGCACCGCAGCGCGACTCGCGCTGCGTGTGAGGCGCGATCGCGACAGGGCACCGCGCAACCTCCGTTAACCCCGCGTCCACACAGGTTGACACTCCCGGACCCCCCGGCTAACCGGACGGCGCCTTGGCGGGGCTGCTCGCCGCTCGCGCGCACTCTCTCCTGGTCAACGAACTTCAGGGCGAGGGTGGCGGCGTGGCGGAGAACGGCCCCGGACGGGATTTCCACGACGCGGCGGACCCGCGCCTGACTTCGCTCGATGATCGGTTGAGGCAGGCGCGCCGGGACGAGGCGGTTCGCACGGGGGCTGTGCGCGACGGGGGTGATGCGGGCTACGCGCTCGGCAACCGCGTGCTCGCCGCCCTCATCGGAAGTCTCGTCGGCTCGGCGCTGATCGGCTGGCTTCTCGACCGCTGGTTCGGCACGACGCCCTGGGTGCTGATCGTGATGCTGTTCCTCGGGATCGGCGTGGCGTTCAGGCAGATCATTCGGTTGACGACCAAGCGTCCGGACAATCCGGGCGCTTGATCTATGTTATAGGCGCAGGGACCAGCACGTGGCGGCAGAAGGCGGCAAGATCGATCCGATGCACCAGTTCCTGATCGAGCCCGTGCTCGGTCAGCGCTGGATCGTGGGCGGCTATGACCTGTCGTTCACCAACTCCGCGCTATGGATGGTGATCACGCTGGTCGTGCTGTGGCTCTTCATGCTGGGCGGCATGAAGCGCGAGCTCGTCCCCGGCCGCTGGCAGGCCGCGGTCGAGGGCTTCACCGGCTTCGTCCAGAACATGCTGACGTCGAACGTCGGGCCCGAGGGTAAGCGCTTCGTGCCCTATGTCTTCTCGCTGTTCATGTTCATCCTGTTCGCCAACATCCTCGGCCTCATGCCGGTCGGCATCGTGCCGGGCTGGCATCCCTTCACCGTCACCAGTCACCTGACCGTCACCGGCGTGCTGGCGATCATCAGCTTCTCGATCGTGCTGATCGTCGGCTTCGGCCGCCACGGCTTCCACTTCTTCAGCCTGTTCGTGCCGCACGGCACGCCCGCGCTGATGGTGCCGCTGATCTTCGTGGTCGAGCTGATGAGCTTCCTGGTGCGCCCCTTCTCGCTGGGCCTGCGACTGTTCGTCGCGATGACCGCGGGGCACATCCTGCTCAAGGTGCTCGCCGCCTTCGTCATCAACGGCATCAACCTCGGGCCGGGCTATGCGGTGCTGATCACCGTGCCGAGCTTCGTGCTGATGCTGGGGATCACGCTGCTGGAGCTGCTGGTCGCGGCGATCCAGGCCTATGTTTTCGCGCTGCTGACCAGCGTCTACCTCAACGACGCGGTCAACTTGCACTGAGTTTCCACACCAACCTTTGTTTTCTGAACGGGAGTTACTGACATGGACGCAAACGCCGCCAAGCTGCTCGGCGCCGGTCTCGCCGCGATCGGCATGGGCATCGCCGCGCTGGGCGTGGGCAACGTGTTCGCCGCCTTCCTCGAGGGCGCGCTGCGCAACCCGGGTGCCGCCGACGGCCAGCAGGGTCGCCTCTTCATCGGCTTCGCGGGCGCCGAGCTGCTCGGCCTGCTCGCCTTCGTGACGATGATCATCCTGGTGTTCGTCGCGTAACCTGACGCCGACGGACCAGCCCCGCCCAACCACCGGGCGGGGCGCAAGGATAGCGGATCACCATGCCTCAAATCAGTCAGATCGCCGCCACCTACGCCTCGCAGATCTTCTGGCTGCTCATCACCTTCGGCATCCTGTATTTCGGGATCGGCAGGCTGATGGTGCCCAGGGTGCAGGGCGTGATGGACCTGCGTGAATCGAAGATCGCGCAGGACCTCGCGAGCGCGGAGAGCGCGCGAGTCACGGCCGACACGACCGAGGCGGCGTGGAACGCCGACATGGACGCCGCGCGTGCGGCGGCCCAGGCCGAGGTCGCCGCCGCCAAGGCGCGCGCCGCGGCCGCGGCCGAGGCGCAGCTCCGCAGCGCCGACGCCGATCTCGCCGAGCGAGTCGCGCACCACGACGTCGCGGTGGCGAACGCCAAGGCGGCGGCGATGGTCAACGTCCAGACGATCGCGACCGAGGCGGCACAGGAGCTGGTGCAGCGCCTCGCCGGCGTCGCCGTCCCCACCGAGGCCGCCAACGAGGCGGTGCGTAGGCAGCTGAACCATGGCTAACGCTCCCGCTCAACCGCCCCAGGGGCCCGCTTCCGAGGGGCTGGAGTCGCACGACCTCGCCAACGGCAGCGGCTATGCCGCCGCGACCGAGCATGGCGGCGCGGGCGATCACGTCGCGCCGACCGCGCTCGGCTTCAACGACACCGGCTGGGTCGGCATCGCCGCGCTGGTGGTGCTGATCGGCATGGTGATCGTCCGCGTGCCCATGACGATCGCGGCGATGCTCGACAAGCGCATCGGCGAGATCCGCCACCAGCTCGACGAGGCCGCCGCGCTGCGCCGCGAGGCCGAGGCGCTGCGCGACGAATATGCCGCGCGCGCGCGCTCGGCGGAGGCGGACGCCGCCAAGATGCGCGAGAACGCGCACCACGAGGCGGCGGAGATCGTCGCCAAGGCCAAGGCCGACACCGAGCAGCTGATGGACCGCCGCGCGCGCATGGCCGAGGACAAGATCGCCGCCGCCGAGCGCGCCGCGATCGCGGAGGTGCGCGCGCGCACCGCCGAGGCCGCCGCCGCCGCCGCCGCCGCGCTGATCGCGGAGCGCCACGGCGCGGAGAGCGACAAGGCGCTGGTCGACCGCGCCATCGCCGGGGTGGGCCGGCTCAACTGAGTGGGTAGGGGGCGTCTCGCGCGTCCCTCCGCCGCAAGCGTGCTCCTGCGGACGCAGGAGCCCAGGGCCACGAAGGACATCGGCCGCGATCCTGCGCTCCGGAGTACGGTGGGGATGGTGCTGACCGAGCGCGTGCCACTTGCTGCGGCCTGCGGGAAGGCGCTCTGCCCGTCCCACCTACGGGCGTCATCCTGAACTTGTTTCAGGATCCACCGTTCCGCGAGTGCCGCGGCAGCCGAGGCCGCCGCACCGTGGATCCTGAAACGAGTTCAGGATCACGGAAGGCGGATGGTGCGGGCACGCACTTCGGTGCATCACGGCGCCTCGGCCTACCATGATCCCCACACCGCTCCACACACCCGAGGTGACCTGATGTCGCGCCCGTTCGCCGTCGCCCTGCTGCTCGCGTCCGGCCTCGCCGCGCCGCTGCCGGCACTCGCCCAGGCGGCTCCTGCCGTCGCCGCCGCTCCCGGCGACTCCGCCGAGGACGCCAAGCTCAAGGCGCTGTTCGCCACGAGCGACGAGGCGTCGCTCAAGCGCAATCCGGTCAACGCGCTGTTCCGCGGTGACCTGCGCTACGCCGACCGGCTCGGCGACCCCTTCTCGGACTCGTACATCGCCGCCGAGCGCGCCGCCGCACAGAGTGACCTCGCCGCGCTCGAGCGGATCGACCGCGCCAAGCTGACCCGCACCGACCAGATCGCCTATGACGTCTTCCAGCAGCAGAGCACGGTCAACCTGCGCGGGCTCGCGCCCGACCTCGTGGCGCTCAACATCGTCCGCCCGCTCGACCATTTCTACGGCTTGCAGACCTTCTATCCCGAGCTCGCCTCCGGGCAGGGCGCGGCGCCGTTCAACACCATCGCCGACTATGACAACAACCTGAAGCGCAACGCGCGCTACGCCGAGCTGCTCGATCAGGCGATCGCGCGCTTCCGCGAAGGTATGCGCGCGCGGATCGTCCAGCCCAAGCTGGTGGTGCGCAACATGATCGCGCAGTTCGACCATCTGCTCGAGGGCGGCGCGGAAGGCTCGCCGCTGTACGGCCCGGTCAAGACGTTCCCCGCCGCGATCCCGGCGGCCGACCAGGCGCGACTGCGCGCCGCCTACACGCGCCAGATCACCGAGGTGGTCAATCCGGCGCAGCGGCGCATGCGCGACTTCCTCGAGCAGGAGTATCTCCCCGTCGCGCGCGACAGCGTCGGCCTCTCGGCGATGCCGGGCGGCGACAAGCTGTACGCCTACCTGATCGAGTCGAACACGACGCTGCCGCTCTCCGCCGACAAGGTCCACCAGCTGGGTTTGAGCGAAGTGGCGCGGATCACGCGCGCGATGGAGGCGCAGAAGGCCAAGGTGGGTTTCGCCGGCTCGCTCGCCGACTTCTTCACCTTCCTGCGCGAGGACAAACGCTTCCAGCCCTCGTCCAAGGAGCAGCTGCGGCTCGGCTATGAGGCCATCGGGCGGCGGGTCGACGCGCGCGTTCGCGAGCAGTTCTCGCTGATCCCCAAGACCGCGCTCGAGATTCGCCCGGTGCCCGCTTTCAAGGAGAAGACCGACGCGGGCGGCTCCTACCAGTCGGGCACGCCCGACGGGTCGCGGCCGGGCGTGTTCTATTACAACACCTATGATCTCCCGGTCCGCTACATGTGGGAGATGGAGACCTTGTACCTCCACGAGGCGGTACCCGGGCACCACTTCCAGATCAGCCTGGCGCAGGAGAACGAGTCGCTGCCGGCCTTCATGCGCTTCGGCGGCAACACCGCCTATGTCGAGGGCTGGGCGCTCTACGCCGAGACGCTGTGGCCCGAGCTGGGCATGGAGACCGACCCCTATCAGCGCATGGGCGGCCTCAACGACGAGATGCTGCGCGCGATGCGGCTGGTGGTCGACACCGGCATCCACACCAAGGGTTGGACGCGCGACCAGGCCATCGATTACATGCTCTCGCACTCGCCGATGGCGCGCACCGACGCGACCGCCGAGGTGGAACGCTACATCGCGATCCCGGGGCAGGCGCTGGCGTACAAGATCGGCCAGCTGACGATCTCGCGGCTCAAGGCGGATGCGGAGGCGAAGCTGGGCGAGCGCTTCGACGCGCGCGCCTTCCACGCGCAGGTGCTCGACACCGGCGCGCTGCCGATGCCGGTGCTCGAGGCGAAGATCGGTGACTGGGTGAAGGGCGGCGGGAAGTAGGGGCGCTTAAAGCTCCTCAACTCTCTCTTCTCGCGTCATCCTGAACTCGTTTCAGGATCCACGGCGCCGTGTAAGCGACTGCCGTGGCGCTCGCGGGACGGTGGATCCTGAGACAAGCTCAGGATGACGGCCGTGGGGGACGGGGCGCACGTCACGCTCCACCCCCGTTGTCCCGCGCCGCGCCAGCCCCTAGATCGCCGGCGATGAACGGCAGTTACGGCCCACCCGACCGCTTCAACGAAGAGCAGGCCACCTTCACCATCCGCGGCAGCGACGCCCCCGACCTCAAGGCGGGCGAGGCGGCTATCCGCAACGTGCTCAAGACGCTGCCGCTCAAGCCGGGCGTTTACCGCATGCACGACGCCAAGGGCGATGTGCTCTACGTCGGCAAGGCGCGCGCGCTGAAGAACCGCGTCGCCAGCTACGTCCAGGTCGAGCGGCTGCCGAAGCGGCTCCAGCGAATGGTGTCGCAGACGCGATCGATGACGATCGTGACGACCAACAACGAGGCCGAGGCGCTGCTGCTCGAGGCGCAGCTGATCAAGCGCTACCGGCCCGCGTACAACGTGCTGCTGCGCGACGACAAGAGCTTCCCCTTCATCCTGCTGCGCGCCGACCATGACTATCCGCGCATCCAGAAGCACCGCGGCGCGCGGCGCGCCAAGGGCGATTATTACGGTCCCTTCGCCAGCGCGGGCAGCGTCAACAACACGCTCAACGCGCTGCAGAAGCTGTTCCTGCTGCGGAGCTGCACCGACGGCTTCTTCAAGACGCGCGACCGGCCGTGCCTGCTGTACCAGATCAAGCGCTGCTCGGCGCCGTGCGTCGGCCGGATCGACACCGCCGGCTATGCCGATCTCGTGAGCGACGCCAAGAAGTTTCTCGCCGGCAAGGCCACCGACGTCCAGGCCAAGCTCGGCGCGCAGATGCAGGCGGCGGCCGAGAACATGGACTTCGAGCTGGCCGCGGTGCTGCGCGACAGGCTCAAGGCGCTGACCTTCATCCAGGGCACGCAGTTCATCAACGCGGAAGGGGTGGGCGACGCCGACATCTTCGCGCTCGCCAGCCACGAAGGGCTGATCGGGATCGAGGCCTTCTTCATCCGCGGCGGGCAGAACTGGGGCCACCGCAGCTTCTTCCCCGCGCACACCGCCGACGTGCCCGAGGAGGAGGTGCTCACCCAGTTCATGATGCAATTCTACGAGGAGGTGCCGCCCGCGCGCACCATCCTGATCGACCGGGTGCTGCCCGAGGCCGAGCTGCTGACCCAGGCCCTGTGCGAGCAGGCCGGTCGCAAGGTGGAGCTGACCGTACCCCAGCGCGGCGTGCGCAAGCGGCTGCTCGATCAGGCCAGCCGCAACGCCAAGGAGGCGCTGGAGCGCCGCCTCGCCGAGAGCACGACGCAGGCGCGGCTGCATCGCGAACTCGCCGAACTGTTCGAGCTGGGTGATCCGCCCGATCGGATCGAGGTGTACGACAACAGCCACATCCAGGGCACCAACGCGCTCGGCGCGATGGTGGTCGCTGGCCCGGAAGGGTTCCGCAAAGGGCAGTATCGCAAGTTCAACATCAAGCAGGCCGCGACCGACGACGATTACGCGATGATGCGCGAGGTGCTCCAGCGCCGCTTCGCGCGCGCGCTGGAGGAGGACCCGGACCGCGACGGCGAGGCCTGGCCCGACCTGGTCCTGCTCGACGGCGGTCGCGGCCAGCTCAACGCCGCCAAGGCGGTATTGGAGGATCTCGGGATCGAGGACGTGTGCCTGGTCGGCGTCGCCAAGGGGCCGCACCACGGCCGCGAGGGGCGCGAGGTGTTCCACCTGATGGATGGGCGCGAGCTGACCCTGCCGGTCAACTCGCCCTTGCTCTTCTATCTTCAGCGGCTGCGCGACGAGGTGCACCGCTTCGCGATCGGCGCGCATCGCGCCAAGCGCGCCAAGGCGATCGGCGCCAGCCCGCTCGACGAAGTCCCCGGCATCGGCCCGGCGCGCAAGAAGGCGCTGCTGATGCATTTCGGCACCGGGCGTGCGGTGCGCAACGCCAGCCTGGAGGACCTGCGCAAGGCCCCCGGCGTGAGCGCGGCGGTGGCGCAGCAGGTCTACGACTTCTACCACGCGCGCTAGGGCTGTCGGCGGCGCGGGCGGCGCCTTATCTGTCCACCATGCATCTCGCTGCCGACGCCCTGGTTCTCTCCGCCCGCGCGCACGGCGAGCACGGCGCGGTGGTGCGCGGTTTCACCCGCGACGACGGGGTGCGCCCGGGCTTCGTCCGCGGCGGGCACTCGCGCCGGCTGCGCCCCTCGCTTCAGCCCGGCAACGTCGTCCGCGGCGACTGGCGCGCGCGCAGCGACGAGCAGCTCGCCGCGCTCACCGTCGAGCTGGTGCACAGCCGCGCGCCGCTGTTCGCCCAACCGCTGCCGGCCGCCGCGATCGCGTGGCTATGCGCGCTCACCGCGGGCGCCTTGCCCGAGGCGCTGCCCTATCCGCGGCTGCACGACGCGCTCGCCGCGGTGTTCGACGCGATCGAGGCGGCGCCGAGCGCGCAGGGCTGGGCCGGCAGCGTCGCGCGCTACGAGCTGCTGCTGCTCGCCGAGCTCGGCTTCGGGCTCGACCTGAGCGGCTGCACCGTCACCGGCGCGCGCGAGGATCTGGCGTATGTCAGCCCGCGCAGCGGCGCCGCGGTGAGCCGCACCGGCGCGCTCGGTTACGAAGCGCGGCTGCTCGCGTTCCCGCCGTTCCTGCTCTCGGGCGGCGCCGCGAGCTGGGACGAGGTGCTCGCCGCGCTGGCGCTCACCGGGCATTTCCTAGCGCGCGACGTGCTGGTCGACCGCCGCCGTGACCTGCTCGCCGCGCGCGAGCGGCTGGTGGCGCGGCTCGCGCGGGCGGTTGCGTGAGCGCGCGCGCCGCGCCATGCGGTGCGGCATGACCGACTCCACCCTGATCGCGATCCTGCCCGGCGACGGCATCGGCCCCGAAGTGACTCGCGAGGCGCGCCGCGTGCTCGAGGCGCTCGACCTCGGACTGCGGTTCGAGGAGGCGCCCGTCGGCGGCGCGGCCTATCGCGCCAGCGGCCACCCGCTGCCGCCCGAGACGCTCGCGCTGGCCGATCGCGCCGCGGCGGTGCTGTTCGGCGCGGTGGGCGACCCGGCGTTCGACTCGCTCGAGCGTGCGCTGCGCCCCGAGCAGGCGATCCTCGGCATTCGCAAGCATCTCGGCACCTTCGCCAACCTGCGCCCGGCGCGGATCTTCCCGGGCCTGGAGGACGCCTCGACGCTCAAACCCGAGGTGGCGCGCGCCATCGACCTGGTGATCGTGCGCGAGCTCAACGGCGATGTCTATTTCGGCGCCAAGGGGCGCGGCACCACGTCGGCGGGCAAGCGCGAGGGGCATGACCTGATGCGCTACGACGAGGACGAGGTGCGCCGCATCGCGCGCGTCGGCTTCGAGACCGCGGCAAAGCGGCGCGGCAAGCTCTGCTCGGTCGACAAGGCCAATGTGCTCGAGACGTCGCAGCTGTGGCGCGACGTGGTGATCGAGGTGGCGGCGGACTACCCCCAGGTCGAGCTGACCCATATGTACGTCGACAATGCCGCGATGCAGCTGGTGCGCAACCCGGGCGCGTTCGACACGATCGTGACAGGCAATCTGTTCGGCGACATCCTCTCCGACCAGGCGAGCATGTGCGTCGGCTCGATTGGCATGTTGCCCTCGGCCGCGCTCGATGGCGCGGGCAAGGGGCTGTACGAACCGATCCATGGCTCGGCACCCGACATCGCGGGGCAGGGCAAGGCCAACCCGTGCGCCGCGATCCTGTCGGCGGCGATGCTGCTGCGCCACTCGCTCGGGCAGGACGCGGCGGCGGATCGTGTCGAGGCGGCGGTCGCCGCGGCGCTGACGCGCGGGCTGCGCACGCCGGACATGGGCGGTGACGCGAGCACGACCGCGATGGGTGAGGCGGTACTGGCGGGATTGTGAGCGCGAAACCGCGCCTCCGTCCTCGGATGTGAGGGGCAGCGCGCCCGCAGCGTGCGCCCGCGAGAAGCAGCGGGCCAAGAACTCCTTTACTGCCCGCCCTCGTACAGGCCGACCGCGCCGAACAGCGTCGTCAGCCCGGCGCGCTCGGCCGCGGTCAGCTCGGGGCGCCAGATCTCGAACAGCAGTACCACCCGCGGTTCGTCGCTGTCGTTCCACGCCTCGTGCTCGATCGAATCGTCGAAGATCATCAGCTCGCCGGCGCGCACCGCGCGCTCGTCGTTGCCGACGCGCAGGCGGCAGCGCTCGGGCACGATCAGCGGCAGGTGGACGATCAGCCGCGTGTTGAGCATCCCGTTGTGCGCCGGAATGTGGGTGTGCGGTCGCAGCAGGGAGAAGAGCGCCATCGGTGAGCGCCCCGCGATGTGCGGCAGCGGTGCGGCGGCCAGCGCGGCGAGCGTCGCCGGGCAGCGCGGCGCGTTCGTGGCATGCGGCACGCCGTTCTCGAGCAGGTGGAAGGCGCTCCAGCGCGGATCGTCGAGCAGCGCATGGCCGCGGCTGGCGCGGGTCGGGTCGGCCTGCACATAGGGTGCGGAGCCGCTGCCGCTCGCGATCAACCCCTCCAGCTCGGCGCGGATCGCCGGCGCGGCCTCGACGAGCGCGGGCGCCCAGTCGAATTCCACCGCGTCGAAGAACTGGCGGTGCGGCAGGCCGGGGAAGAAGAAGCTGGTCGGCTGCTGGAGGTAGAGCTGCTTCTCGCCCGTCACTAGGGCCACCGCCTCGGTGAAGCGTGGGCCCGCGTCCGCGCCCGCCACCTCGGCGCGCAGATGGTCGGCGAAGCGTCGTGACGCCGCCGCGAGCCGGTCCTGCGCGGCGCGGAGCAGCGGCTGCGCGCGCTCGGCCTCGGGCGCATTCGCCAGCGCCAGCCCGTAGAACGAACAGGCGGCGCGGTCGTCTTCGGCATAGTCGCCGCGCATCACCAGGGCCTGGCGATGGCGCGGCTCGGCGGCGAGCACGCGATCCAGCGCCTCGGCCACCGCGCCTCGCTCGGCCCCCGTGCCGGCGCGCGCCTGGGCAAGCAGCAGCCACAGCTGCGGCGTCGCCACCCCGGCAGCGGCGACGCGCTCGAACGCGTCGCGCGCCGCGACCGCGTCGCCGCGCTGCAACGCCTCATATCCCGCCTGCGCCGATCGCGCGTGCTCGCTCTGTGCCGCCATTCGCTCAGCGTAGATTGATAATTGTCACGATTGAAGGAGGTTGTCCGCACCGAGTGGTGCTCGGGTGGCGGAACGCTTCACGACAGCGCGCACAATCCGCGCCGACACGCGTCGCAAGCGGCGTCGCACGCTCTACAAATGGGAAGGCGAAGGCGGGAGGGACGCATCACACTGAGGTCCGCGCGCGATCGGCGGCGATCTCGGATCGCGGCCGCCGTCAGATCGGGGGGATTGCGGGTGAGAGTGGCGGTCATCAATTACACGGGCACGGTCGGCAAGACGACGGTGGCCGCTCACCTGCTCGCGCCGCGGATGGGCGATGCGACGATCTTCGCGATCGAGAGCGTCAACCAGACCACGTCCGACCTGGGCCTCGAGTCCGAGGCGATGAAGGGCGAAAAGTTCGGCGTGCTCTTTCGCAAGCTGTTGATGCTCGACTCCGCCATCATCGACGTCGGCGCCACCAACGTCGAGGACTTTCTCGACCGCATGATCAAATATGAGGGCGCGCAGGAGGAGATCGACTTCTTCGTGGTCCCGGTCGTCTCCGGTGGCAAGGAGCAGAAGGAGACGATCCAGCTGGTCGACGCGCTCGCGGGCGCCGGCGTCTCGCGCGACCGCGTACGGATCCTGTTCAACCGCGTCGACAATGACGTGCGCGAGGAATTCGCGCCCATCCTGATCTACGCCAAGCAGCGGCAGACCTGCATCGCCAACCCGGCCGCGGCGCTGTACGAGACCGGATTGTTCGACCTGCTCGCGGCGAAGCGACTGTCGATCGGCGCGCTGATGGCGGACGAGACGGACTATCGCGAGCGCCTGCGTACGATCGACAAGGGCGATGCCAAGGCGATCGCCCACTTCTCCGACATGCACGCGCTCAAGCTGCTCGCCAAGGCAGCGGCACCGCAGTTCGATCGCGCGTTCGCGGCGCTGTTCGCCTGAACGTTCGCCGTCCTCGCGCGAGCGGCGGTATGGCACGGCAGAAGGGGGCGACGCGGCGACTCGTTTGACCTATCTGGCGCGCATGACCGGGCGTTTCGACCATCTTCCCCACCGCCGCGCGATCGTCAGCCGTCGCGCGCTCGCAGAGGCCGCGGCGGCGTTGCCGGGCGACGATCCCGCGATGCTGCGCCGCGGGCTGAGCCAGCTGCTGCGCGAGGCGCTCGACGCCGGCCGCGCGGAAATCGCCCGCCGGCTCGCCGCGACGCCCTCGCGCGGGCTCGAGGCCGCCAACGCTCAGGCCTATCTGGTCGACCAGCTGCTGGTCGTGCTCGCCGAGGTGACGACGCAGCGCCTCTACCCCGTCCACAACCCGACCGCTGGCGAGCGGCTGCTGCTGATCGCGGTCGGCGGCTACGGTCGCGGTGAGATGGCGCCCTTCTCGGACGTCGACATCGGCTTCCTCACGCCCGGCAAGCAGACCCCGTGGGCCGAGCAGGTGATCGAGTCGATGCTCTACACCTTGTGGGACTTGGGGCTGAAGATCGGCCATTCCAGCCGCTCGCTGGACGAGATGGTCCGCCAGGCGAGGGCCGATGTCACGGTACGCACCGCGTTGCTGGAGGGGCGCTATGTCTGGGGCGACGAGGCGCTCTACGCCGACGCGGCGAAGCGCTTCCACGACGACGTGCGGCACGGCACCGAGCGCCAGTTCATCGCCGACAAGCTGGCCGAGCGCAACGCACGCCACGTCCGCATGGGCGACACGCGCTACGTGGTCGAGCCCAACGTGAAGGAAGGGAAGGGCGGCCTGCGCGACCTGCACGCGCTCTTCTGGATCGGCAAATATGTCTATGACGTGCAGCGCGCCGCCGAGCTGGTCGACAATGGCCTGTTCACCCGCGCCGAATATCGCGCCTTCCACCGCGCCGACAATTTCCTCTGGGCGGTACGCTGCCACCTCCACCTAATCGCCGGACGCGCCGAGGACCGGCTGACCTTCGACTATCAGCGCGAGATCGCGGAGCGGATGCGCTACGCGGCGCGGCCGGGAAAGCCGGCGGTCGAGCGCTTCATGCAATTCTACTTCCTCCAGGCCAAGGCGGTGGGCTCGCTCACCGGGCTGTTCCTGGCGCATCTCGAGGAGCGGTTCGCGCCGAAGCGGCGCTACGGCCTGCCTCGGCTGCGCCGCGCGCCGCGCAAGCTCCACGGCTTCACCGTCGACCGCGGCCGAATCGCGCTGCCCGACGACGACTTCCTCCGCGCCGATCCGGTGCGGCTGGTCGAGCTGTTCGCGCTCGCTGCGCGCGAGGTTAAGGAGATCCACCCGCTCGCGATGCGCGCCGCCACGCGTGACGCCAAGCTGGCCGCGACGGTGCGGCGCGACCCGCGCGCCAACGCCGCGTTTCTGGAGCTGCTCGCCGGCGACGCCGACCCCGAGCTGGCGCTGCGCTGGATGAACGAGGCCGGCGTGCTCGGCCAATTTGTCCCCGATTTCGCGCGTGTGGTCGCGCAGATGCAGTTCGACATGTACCACCATTACACCGTCGACGAGCACACCATCCGCGCCCTCGGCCTGCTCAGCCGGCTGGAGCACGGTCAGCTCGCCGAGGAGCATCCGCTGCCCAGCGCCGTGATTGAGCAGATCGTGTCGCGCCGCGTCCTCTACGTCGCGGTGTTCCTCCACGACATCGCCAAGGGGCGCGGCGGCGACCACTCGATCCTCGGCGCCGAGGTGGCGGAGCGGCTCGGCCCGCGCTTCGGGCTCACCCCGGCGGAGACCGAGACAGTGGCGTGGCTGGTGCGCCACCATCTGCTGATGAGCGCCACCGCCTTTCGCCGCGACCTTACCGACTTCAAGACCATCCTCGATTTCGCCGAGGTGGTGCAGAGCCCCGAGCGGCTGCGGCTGCTGCTGGTGCTCACCGTGGTCGACATCAAGGCGGTCGGGCCGGGGACGTGGAACGGCTGGAAAGGCCAGCTGCTCGGCGACCTGTACGACCGTGCGGAGGAGGTGCTGCGGCTCGGCCACAAGCAGAAGGGACGCGGCGAGCGGCTGCTCGCCAAGCAGGATGGGCTGCGCGCGGCGATGAACTGGAGCGAGGCCGAGCTCGCCGCCTACGCCCACCGCCTGCCCGAGGCCTATTGGATCGCCGAGCCTGGCGACGTGCTCGCGCACAATGCCGCGTTCGTCGCGCGCGCGGGTGACGCGCTGCTGTCGATCGACGCGCAGGTCTATCCCGAGCGCGGGGCCACGCTGGTCACGGTCTATGCCGCCGATCATCCGGGCCTGTTCAGCCGCATCGCCGGCGCGATCCACGTCGCGGGCGGCAACATCATCGACGCGCGCATCCACACCACCCGCGACGGCATGGCGCTCGACAATTTCCTCGTGCAGGACCCGCTCGGCCGGCCGTTCGACGAGGCCGGGCAGCTCGAGCGGCTCAAGACCGCCATCGAGGACGCGCTGGCAGGGCGCGGCAAGCTGACCGACCGCCTGCGCGCCAAGCCGCTGCCGCGCGCGCGCGCCGACGCCTTCCGCATCGAGCCCAACGTGCTGGTCGACAACAAGGCCTCGAACCGGTTTACCGTGGTGGAGGTGGCGGCGCGCGACCGGCCGGCGCTGCTCAACCAGCTGGCGCACGCGCTGTTCCTGTCGAAGGTGACGATCCACTCGGCGCATGTCGCCACCTATGGCGAGCGCGCCGTCGACGTCTTCTACCTGACCGACCTCACCGGCGACAAGCTCGCGCCCGGCGCACGGCAGCGGGCGCTGGAGAAGCGGCTGCTCGCCGCGGCGGCGGGCGTGCCGTATGACGAGGCGGCGTAGACGCTCAGTCGCGCTCGTCCTCCTCGTTGGCCGCGCCGTCCGCGCCTGCGTCCTGACCTTCTCCCGCGCCGGCGCGGCTCTGACCCGTGCCGCGCTCGGCAAGATCCTCGGTGGTGGTGCCGTCGTTCTGCTGATCGATGTCGGTAGCGGGGTCGGCGCCCTCGCCGGCGTTGGCGCGTTCGTCGGACATAAGTGAGGCTCCTGCTGCTCGCTGTCCTAACCGGCCGCGCGTACGAACGGGCGCGCATGGACACGCTGCCCTGGATTAGCCTCCGGCTTCCACTTCGTCCGCCTGCGCGACGGACGCCGCGTGCCACAGCACGCCGTAACCGAACAGGCCCGACACCAGCGACGCCGCCAGCACCGCGAGCGCGGCCATCTCGGTCAGCTCGGCCTCGGCGAAGGCGAGTTCGGCGATGAACAGCGAGATGGTGAAACCGATGCCCGCCACCGCGCCGATCCCCAGCACCATCCGCCACGTCACGCCGTCGGGCAATCGCGCCTGGCCTAGTCGGGTCGCCAGCCAGGTCGCCGCGAAAAAACCCACCGGCTTGCCCAGCGCCAGCCCGACGACAATACCGAGTGCCAGCGGCGATTGCAGCGCGTCGCCGACCAGCACCGCCGAGAAATGGATGCGCACGTTCGACAGCGCGAACAGCGGCAGCACGATGTACGAGACCCAAGGCGTGAGGATGCGCACCAGCCGCTCCGCCGCCTCGTCGGTCGCCGCCGCCATCTCGTGGAGATAGCCGAGCCGCTGCTGCGCCTTCTCCCGATATTGCTCGGCTTCTTCATCGTCGCGCGCGCGCTCGGCCGCCGCCTGCGCGGCCTTGAGTTGGTCGACCGGCTTCTGCACGCGCTCGACGAAGCGCTTCTCCGACAGGCGCGAACTGGTCGGGAGCAGCAGCCCGATCGCGACGCCGGCGATCGTCGGATGGACGCCCGAGCCGAGCACGCCGATCCATACCACCAGACCGCAGGCGATGTAGAGGATCGGCGCGACCCAGCGCAGCCGCAGCAGCACCATCATCGCGGCATAGCCGATCGCGGCGAGCAGCAGGAACCACGGCTGCAAGGTCTCGGTATAGGCCACCGCGATGACGAGCAGCCCGAAGACGTCGTCGATCGCGGCGAACGCGAGCAGCACCGCGCGGACCGCGGGCGGCAGGCGGGTGGTGAACATCGCGACGATCGCGAGGCTGAAGGCGGTGTCCATCGCCGCCACCACGCCCCAGCCGTGCTGGGTCGGCGTGCCGTAGTTGAAGGCGAGATAGAGGCCGACCGGCACCACCAGCCCGCCGATCGCGCCCGCGACCGGGAACACCGCGGTCTGCCACGAACTCAGCGCGCCCTTGACGAACTCGCGCTTCACCTCGGTGCCGATGATCAGGAAGAACAGCGGCATCAGCGCGTCGTTCACCCATTCTGCGACCGAGCGCTCGATCGCCCAGCTGCCGTAGCTGATCCGCAGCGGCCGGTCCCATAGCCGCGCATAGTCGGCGCTCCACGGCGAGTTGATCGCCACCAGCGCGATCAGCGAGGCGAGCAGCAGCGGCCCGCCTGAGACCTGCCCGATCGCGAAGAAGGGCTCGATCTTGCGTAGGATCCTGGCGGCGGACGAGTGGTGCGCGCGCGCCGCGACCTGGCCGGACAGGCGCGGGCTGAGCGCCATGGATGCGTTCTCCCGCGGGTGAGTAGTGGAAAGGATACGGGCGAACGGGGCGAGGCGTTCCCTGCGGTGGCTACCGACTGACCCGGATCAATGAATGAGTGCTGGCTTCTCCGCCCTGACCGTCATCCCGGACTGGGTCCGGGATCCACCGCGCCGCTTACGCGAACAGCGTTACTCGCGCGGGTTGGTGTATCTTGGAACAAGTCCAAGGCGACGCCAAAAGATAGCTGCTCGACCTGGCGGTTCCCTTCGTGCCAATCGCACCGCTCACATCACCCGATACGGCACCGCCCGCCGCTCCGCGGGATCGATCGCGATGGCGCGATCGGTCGGCGGGAAGGCGCGCTGGTCGCAGTCGACACGCGGGCACAGGCGACAGCTGATGCCGATCGGGGTCGCCGCGCCGCGCCGGTCGACCGCGTCGGCGTAGACGAAGTCGGCGGCGTGGCGCGCCTCGCACCCGAGCAGCACCGCGTAGCGCCGCGGGCTGCGCGCGAACTGGCCCGAAGGCTTGACCAGCCCCTTGGCGAGCGAGACGTAGCGCGCGCCGTCGGGCGTCTCGGCGAGCTGGACCAGGATGCGGTCGGGGATCGCGGCGGCTTCGTGAACATGCCACAGCGGGCAGGCACCCCCGAAGCGCGCGAACTGAAGCGGCGTCGCCGAGTGGCGCTTGGTGATGTTGCCCGCCATGTCGACGCGGCAGAAGTAGAAAGGGATGCCCTCCTCACTGGGGCGCTGCAGCGTCGAGAGGCGATGGCAGGTCTGCTCGAAGCTGGTGGCGAAGCGACGCGCGAGCCGGTCGATGTCGTGGCGCACGCGGCGCGCCTCGGCGCGAAAGGCGCAGTACGGCATGAGGAGCGCGCCCGCGGCGTAATTGGCCAGTCCGGTGGCGAGCAGCCGCCGCGCCTCCTCCTGCGCCAGCGGCGCGGCGGCGACGATCGCGTCGATCGGCGCGGCGAAGACGAGCGCGGCGAGCCGGTGCGCGATCAGGAAACGCCGGCTCTCGGCCGGGAGCGCCGCGGCGAGTGTCAGTCGTGCGCCGTCGTAGCGCGCGAGTGCGGCGTCGTCGTGCTGGTCGGTCGCGATCGCGATCCCCTGCGCGCGTAGTGCCGCCTCGACCCACTCGACGTCGCCCGCGCCGCCCTGCTCGCCGGCGAGCGCCTCCGCGACGCGGTCGAGCGGGTCGATGTAATTGCCCGCCTCGTGAAACCAGTCGCGCACTGCCTCCCACGGCAGCCGCGCACCCGCGCCGGCGGTCATCGCTTCCTCGGCGAGCGCGGCACGCGCGTCCGCGGCGCGCTTGGCGGCGTGGAGCGCGATCAGCCGATCGGCGAGATCGGGATTCTGCTCGGCGAGGCGCGCCACCTCGTCGGGGGACATCGGTGTCACGGCGGGATCGGCCAGCGCCTGCGCCAGCGCGGCCAGACGGCGCGCCGGCACCTCGCCCTCGATCTGCGCCAACGCGGCCGGGAAGTGGCGCGCGAGCGCGGCGAGCACCGCGCCGGTGAGCGGACGCTCGTCGCTCTCGATCTGCGACAAATAGCTCACCGACAGCGTTAGCCGCTGCGCCATGGCGCGTTGGGTGAGCCCGGCGGCGCGGCGCAGGTCGCGCAACGCGGCGCCGGCATAGAGCCGTTGCCTCATCGCATCGGCGTAGTTCGCAAGGCCATGCTTCGCAAGTTCGCAACTTCGCATTTGCGCGCGCGCGCCGCGACGGGCAGGACGACGCCCGCACGTCACGGGAGAGTTGCATGTCCTCGACCATCGCCGAGCTGGAACGCCGTCGCGCCGCCGCCCGTGCTGGGGGCGGCGAGAAGCGCGTCGCCGCGCAGCATGCCAAAGGCAAGCTGACCGCGCGCGAGCGGCTCGACGTGCTGCTCGACGAGGGCAGTTTCGAAGAGGTCGACATGTTCGTCGAGCACAATTGCGTCGATTTCGGCATGGCGGAGCAGGTGATCCCGGGCGACGGCGTGGTCACCGGATCGGGCACGATCAACGGCCGGCTGGTGTTCGTGTTCAGTCAGGACTTCACCGTGTTCGGCGGCTCGCTGTCTGAACGCCACGCGCAGAAGATCTGCAAGATCATGGACATGGCGATGAAGGTCGGGGCGCCGGTGATCGGCCTCAACGACAGCGGCGGCGCGCGCATCCAGGAAGGTGTCGCCAGCCTCGGCGGCTATGCCGAGGTGTTCCAGCGCAATGTGCTCGCCTCGGGCGTGGTGCCGCAGCTCAGCCTGATCATGGGGCCGTGCGCGGGCGGCGCGGTCTATTCACCGGCGATGACCGACTTCATCTTCATGGTGAAGGATTCAAGCTACATGTTCGTCACCGGTCCCGACGTGGTGAAGACCGTGACCAACGAGGTGGTCACGCAGGAGGCGCTGGGCGGCGCGGTGACGCACACCACCAAGACGAGCGTGGCCGACGTCGCATTCGAGGACGATATCGAGACGCTGCTCGCCGCGCGCGATTTCATCGACTTCCTGCCTGCGTCAAACCGCGAGGCAGCGCCCGAGCGACCCACCGCCGACGCCTGGGACCGGATCGAGCCGAGCCTCGACACGCTCGTCCCCGCCAACGCCAACCAGCCGTACGACATGCACGAGTTGATCCGGAAGGTCGTGGACGAGGGCGACTTCTTCGAGATCCAGCCGGCGCACGGCGGCAACATCCTGTGCGGCTTCGGGCGGATCGAGGGGCGCACGGTCGGCATCGTCGCCAACCAGCCGATCGTGCTGGCGGGCGTGCTCGACATCAACGCCAGCCGCAAGGCGGCGCGGTTCGTGCGCTTCTGCGACGCTTTCGAGATCCCGATTGTCACCTTCGTCGACGTGCCCGGCTTCCTGCCGGGGACGGCACAGGAGCATAACGGCATCATCAAGCACGGCGCCAAGCTGCTCTTCGCCTATGCCGAGGCGACCGTGCCCAAGATCACGGTGATCACGCGCAAGGCTTATGGCGGCGCGTACGACGTGATGGCGTCGAAGCACCTGCGCGGTGACCTCAACTACGCCTGGCCGACCGCCGAGATCGCGGTGATGGGGGCGAAAGGCGCGGTGGAGATCATCTTCCGCGGTCGCACGCCCGAGGAGATCGCCGAGCGCACCGCCGAGTATGAGGCGCGCTTCGCCAATCCCTTCGTCGCAGCGAGCAAGGGTTTCATCGACGAGGTGATCCAGCCGCACTCGACGCGTCGCCGCATCGCGCTGGGCCTGCGCAAGCTGCGCGCCAAGTCACTGGAGAACCCCTGGAAGAAGCACGACAACATTCCTTTGTGATGCTGCTTCATGCACATTATAAGGACATGTGAAGGAGTGCGCGATGCAGACTGAGCGTGTAACGTTCCTGACCACTCCCGATCACAAGGCTGCGTTGGACGCGTTCGCGCGCGAGAACGGCATGTCGGTCGGCCGTGTCGTGCGCGAGGCGACGAGCCGTTACATCGTGGACCCGACGACGTCGTCGGACGACGAGCGCGTCGTGGACCTGCTCGTGCCGCTGGTGAACGATGCCGTCGTGGACATGCGTGAGACGATCGCGGCGATGCGCGGCGATATCGAGCGTGCTTGTGCGGTCGTCGATGCGGTACTGGCAGGGGAGCCCAAGTGAGCGCCGTCGATAAAGCGCTGAGCGCGCTCAAGACCGTGATGACCGTCAAGGATCAGCTCGATCTATTGGCGAGAGACATAACGGGACTCAACGCGCGGGTCGCTGCGCTCGCGGAAGCACACGGGGGATTGCGCGATCGGGTCAGCCGGTTGGAAGGCGTAATCCAAGGAGCCGCGATGATGAACGCTCGCCCCAGGCTGGAGGAATGACGAGGCCTTTGCGCCTCGGCCGCCTCAACCACGTCGGCATCGCGACCCCCTCGATCGAGCGCTCGGTCGAGACCTACCGCACGCTGCTCGGCGCCGCGGCGGTCGGCGAACCGTTCGACCTGCCCGCGCAGGGCGTGCGCGTCTGCTTCGTCGATGCGCCCAACACGCAGGTCGAGCTGATCCAGCCGTATGACGAGTCGTCACCGATCGCCGGCTTCCTGCGCAGGAACCCGGCCGGCGGACAGCATCACGTCTGCTTCGAGGTGCCCGACATCTACGCCGCGCTGGCGCATCTCACCGCGCAGGGCGCGACCGTCCTGGGCGAGCCGCGGATCGGTGCGCACGGCACGCCGATCGTGTTCGTCCACCCCCGCGACATGGGGGGCGTGCTGGTCGAACTGATGGAGGCGCCCGGTGGAGACTCGCATGACTGAGCCGTCGTTGATCCTGACTGAGCGGCTCGGCGACGTGCTGGTACTGACGCTCAACCGGCCGGACCGGCTCAACGCCGCGCCACCCGCCATGTTCGAGGCGATCACCGTCGCGTTGCGCGACCTCGGCGACGCGCGCGCGGTCCTCCTCAAGGGGGCGGGCCGCGCCTTCTGCTCGGGCGCCGACGTCGGCGCGGGCGCGCTGACCAGCGACGATCCCGGTGCTGCGACGCACGCTGCGCTGACCGACTCGTACAATCCCGCGATCCTCGCGGTCGCCGCGGCGCGCGTGCCGGTGGTGAGCGCGGTACGCGGACCGGCGGCGGGGATCGGCTGTAGCCTCGCGCTCGCCGCCGACCTCTGCGTCGCCAGCGATACCGCTTATTTCCTTCAGGCCTTCGTCAATATCGGCCTCGTCCCGGACGGCGGCGCGAGCTGGCTGCTGCCGCGGTTGATCGGGCGCGCGCGCGCGGCGGAGATGATGCTGCTGGGCGAGCGGGTGCTCGCCGCCAAGGCGCTCGACTGGGGCATGATCCACAAGCTGGTCGCGGATGTCGACCTCGACGCCGCCGCCTTCGCGCTGGCCGAGCGGCTCGCCGCCGGGCCGACGGTGGCGCTCGGCACGATCCGGCGCGGGCTGCACGCCGCGCTGGAGAGCGACCTCGCCACCGCGCTGGCGCGCGAGGCCGACGACCAGCGGGCGATGCGCGGCACCGCTGACGCGGCGGAGGGCGGCACGGCCTTCCTCCAGAAGCGCGCGCCGGCGTTCAAAGGCGCCTGACATGACCGAGATCGAGACCAACATCGGCGAGGATGCCGGCAGCACCCGCGAGCCCGTCGCTGCGCCCGAGCCGACGCCGCAGCCGAGCCATGCCGACTGGCAGGCCGCCGCCGCCAAGGAGGTGAAGGGCCGGGACCTGACTTGGCACACGCCGGAAGGGATCGACGTCAAGCCGCTCTACACCGCGGATGATGTCGCCGGCTGGGAGCCGGGCCTGCCCGGCTTCGCGCCGTTCACGCGGGGCGTGCGCGCGTCGATGTACGCGGGTCGGCCATGGACGATCCGCCAGTACGCCGGCTTCTCCACCGCGGAGGAATCGAACGCGTTCTATCGGCGCAACCTCGCCGCGGGGCAGAAGGGTCTCTCGGTCGCCTTCGATCTCGCCACGCACCGCGGCTATGACAGCGACCACCCGCGCGTGACGGGCGATGTCGGCAAGGCCGGCGTCGCGATCGACAGCGTCGAGGACATGAAGATCCTGTTCGACGGTATTCCGCTCGACCAGATGTCGGTCAGCATGACGATGAACGGCGCGGTGATCCCGATCCTCGCCTTCTTCATCGTCGCAGGCGAGGAGCAGGGCGTCGAGCGCAAGCTGCTCGACGGGACCATCCAGAACGACATCCTCAAGGAGTTCATGGTCCGCAACACCTATATCTACCCGCCCGAGCCGAGCATGCGGATCATCTCGGACATCTTCGCCTATACGTCGCGCGAAATGCCCAAGTTCAACAGCATTTCGATCAGCGGCTATCACATGCAGGAGGCGGGGGCCACGCAGCTCCACGAGCTCGCCTTCACGATCGCCGACGGCATCGACTATGTGAAATACGGCGTCGCGAGCGGGCTCGACATCGACAAGTTCGCGGGGCGGCTGTCGTTCTTCTTCGCGATTGGCATGAACTTCTTCATGGAGGTGGCCAAGCTGCGCGCCGCGCGGGTGTTGTGGCATCGCGCGATGACGCAACTCGGCGCCAAGGACGAGCGCTCCAAGATGCTGCGCACCCATTGCCAGACCAGCGGCGTGTCGCTCACCGAGCAGGACCCGTACAACAACGTCATGCGCACGACGATCGAGGCGATGGCGGCGATGCTGGGCGGCACCCAGTCGCTCCACACCAACGCGCTCGACGAGGCGATCGCGCTGCCGACCGACTTCTCCGCGCGGATCGCGCGCAACACGCAGATCGTGCTGCAGGAAGAGACGGGGATGACCAAGGTCGTCGATCCGCTCGGCGGCAGCTATTACGTCGAGAGCCTGACCAAGAGCCTGGTCGACGGCGCCTGGGCGATCATCGAGCGGGTCGAGCGCGAGGGCGGCATGGCCAAGGCGGTCGCCGCCGGCTGGCCCAAGGCGATGATCGAGGAGGCCGCCGCTGCGCGCGCGGCGCGGGTCGACCGCGGCGAGGACGTGATCGTCGGCGTCAACAAATACCGGCTGGCGGGCGAGGCGCCGATCGACATCCTCGACGTCGACAATGTCGCGGTGCGCGAGGCGCAGGTGCGGCGCATCGCCGCGGTCAAGGCGGTGCGCGACGAGGCGGCGTGCCAGCGCGCGCTCGACGCGCTACGCGAGGGCGCGCGCGGCACCGAGAACCTCCTCGCCCTCGCGGTCGACGCCGCCCGCGCGCGTGCCACGTTGGGCGAGATCTCCGCCGCGATGGAGGACGTGTTCGGCCGCTTCGGCACCCACCCGAAGCCGGTCAAGGGCGTGTACGGCGGCGCCTATACCGATGACGAGCGCTGGGCGCGGCTGGTGCGCGGCGTCGAGGCGACCGAGCGCCGCCTCGGTCGTCGCCCGCGCATGCTGGTCGCCAAGATGGGGCAGGACGGCCATGATCGCGGCGCCAATCTGGTCAGCAGCATGTTCGGCGATCTCGGCTTCGAGGTCGTGCCCGGCCCGCTGTTCCAGACACCGAAAGAGGCCAGCGCGCTCGCGCTGGAGCAGGACGTCGACGTCGTCGGCGCCTCCAGCCTCGCCGCCGGGCACAAGACGCTGATCCCGGAGCTGATCGGCCACCTTCGCGAGGCCGGACGCGCCGACATCAAGGTGATCGCGGGCGGCGTCATCCCCGCGCAGGACTATGACGTGTTGCGTGAAGCCGGCGTGCAGGCGATCTTCGGTCCCGGCACGAACCTGATCCAGGCGGCGGAGGAGGTGCTACGCCTGCTCGGCCACAATATGCCGCCAGACGAGGAGGCCGCATGATGTTCCTCTGCCGGCGTGAAAATGCGCCACGCTGCCTCACTCCCACTCGTCATCACCGACGTGTTCCAGAACCCACCGGCCCGCGCACCCACCGGCCGTCGCGTCGGCGAGACCGTGGAACCCCGGACATGTCCGGGGTGACGGGAAGGGCGGTCATGCTCGCCTTCCTCGCGCTCGTCGCCACCCCCGCCGCGGCGCAGACGCAGGCGCAGATGAACCAGCAGGCGGCCGCCGTGTACAAACAGGCCGACGCGCAGATGACGCAGGCGTGGCGCGTGCTCTACGCCGACATGAAAAAGCGCGACGCCGCCGATGGCTCGCGCGGCGGTGGCTTCGGCTATGCCGCGGCGGCGCTCGCCAGCCAGCGCGCCTGGCTCCAGTTTCGCGACAAGCAATGCGTGCTAGAGAGCGGCGAATTCGCCGGCGGCTCGCTCCAGCCGATGGCGCAGGCGCAATGTCTGGCGAAGGTGACCCGCGCGCGGACGCAGCAGTTGAAGGGAATACGGTGGACGAAATGACGGGCGCGGTACGCAACGACTGGACGCGCGACGAGATCGCGTCGCTGTTCGACCTGCCGTTCGACGAGCTGATGTGGCGGGCGCAGACCGTCCACCGTGCGCATCACGCGCCGGGGCAGGTGCAGCTTTCCACGCTGCTGTCGATCAAGACCGGCGGCTGCCCGGAGGATTGCGGCTATTGCTCGCAGTCGGTCAGCGCGGAGAGCGGCGTGAAGGCGACCAAGCTGATGGACGTGCGCGCGGTGCTGCAGGCGGCGGCGCAGGCGAAGGACAATGGCTCGACCCGCTTCTGCATGGGCGCGGCGTGGCGCAATCCCAAGGACCGCGACATGGACGCGATCGTCGCGATGGTCGAGGGTGTTCGCGGCATGGGCATGGAGACGTGCATGACGCTCGGCATGCTTGAGGCGCACCAGGCCGATCGGCTCGCGGCGGCGGGGCTCGACTATTACAACCACAATATCGACACCTCGCCCGAGCGCTACGGCGAGGTGATCACGACGCGGACCTTCCAGGAGCGGCTCGACACGCTCGACGCGGTGCGCTCGGCGGGGATCAACGTCTGCTGCGGCGGCATCGTCGGCATGGGCGAGACGCGCGACGATCGCGTCGGCTTCGTTCACGCGCTGGCGACGCTGCCGGAGCATCCCGGCAGCGTGCCGGTCAACGCGCTGGTGCCGGTGAAGGGCACGGTGCTCGGCGATATGCTGGCGGACACGCCGCTCGCCAGGATCGACGAGATCGAGTTCGTCCGCACCGTCGCGGTGGCGCGGATCACGATGCCGGCGAGCATGGTGCGCCTGTCGGCCGGACGCGAGAGCATGTCCGACTCGACCCAGGCGCTGTGCTTCATGGCAGGCGCCAACTCGATCTTCACCGGCGACAAGCTTCTGACCGCGGGTAACGCGGGCGACGACAAGGACGCCGCCCTGTTCGCCAAGCTCGGCGTGACGCCGATGCCGGCCGAGTGTCGATTGGCCGAAGCGGCGGAGTGAGACACCGGGCGCGCGACGATGGTCGCCGCGCCTGTCATTGTACGCGCCCGCGGCGTCGGTCCTCGGCCAGCGCCGCGAGAGAAGCGAGGAGAGGTCGTTGTTCAACAAGATCCTGGTCGCGAACCGCGGCGAGATCGCGTGTCGCGTGTTCCGCACCGCGAAGCGAATGGGGATGAAGACCGTCGCCGTCTATTCCGACGCGGACGCGCGCGCGCCGCACGTGCTGATGGCGGACGAGGCGGTGCGGCTCGGACCCGCACCGGCCAGCGAGAGCTATCTCCAGGCCGAGCTGATCCTGCTCGCCGCGCGCGAGACCGGCGCGGACTGCATCCATCCCGGCTATGGCTTCCTCTCCGAGCGCGAGAGCTTCGCGCGCGCCTGTGCCGAGGCGGGGATCGCCTTCGTGGGTCCGCCGCCGCACGCGATCGCGGCGATGGGCGACAAGATCGAGTCGAAGAAACTCGCCAAGCAGGCGGGCGTCAACGTCGTCCCCGGCTATCTCGGCGAGATCGCGGACACCGAGGAGGCGGTGCGGATCGCGGGCGAGATCGGCTATCCCGTGATGATGAAGGCCTCGGCCGGCGGCGGCGGCAAGGGCATGCGGCTAGCCTGGAGCGAGCAGGACGTACGCGAGGGCTTCGAGGCCACCAAGCGCGAGGGCCTCGCGTCCTTCGGCGACGACCGCGTCTTCATTGAGAAGTTCATCGAGAGTCCGCGCCACATCGAAATCCAGGTGCTCGGCGACCAGCACGGCAACATCGTCTACCTCAACGAGCGCGAATGTTCGGTGCAGCGCCGTCACCAGAAGGTGGTCGAGGAGGCGCCGTCACCGTTCGTCACACCCAAGATGCGCGCCGCGATGGGCGAGCAGGCGGTCGCGCTGGCGCGGGCGGTCGGCTATCACTCGGCCGGGACGGTGGAGCTGATCGTCTCCGGCGCCGACACGACCGGCGAGAGCTTCTACTTCCTCGAGATGAACACCCGGCTCCAGGTGGAGCATCCGGTGACCGAGGAGATCACCGGGCTCGATCTGGTCGAGCAGATGATCCGCGTCGCGGCCGGCGAGCCGCTGGCGTTCGGGCAGAGCGACGTCGGGATCAACGGCTGGTCGATCGAGAACCGTGTCTACGCCGAGGACCCGTACCGCGGCTTCCTGCCGAGCATCGGGCGGCTGGTGCGCTACAATCCGCCGGCGGCGAGCGAGGCCGCGACGGCGTCGTCCCCCGCCTCTCCTTCGTCATCCCCGCGCAGGCGGGGATCCATACGCGCCGACACCGATGGAGTCGCCGACGCTGCGTTTCTGGATCCCAGCCTGCGCGGTGATGACAGAGAGGGTGCAGGGCAAGCCCAACCACAAACCGACCAAGCCATCGTCCGCGTCGACGACGGCGTCGCCGAGGGTGGCGAGGTCAGCATGTTCTACGATCCGATGATCGCCAAGCTGATCACCTGGGCGCCGACGCGCGACGCGGCGATCGACGCGCAGGTCGCCGCACTGGACGCGTTCGAGATCGAGGGGCCGGGTACCAACATCGACTTCCTCTCGGCGCTGATGCAGCACCCGCGCTTCCGCGAGGGCCGGCTGACCACCGGCTTCATAGCGGAGGAATACCCCGACGGCTTCCAAGGCGCCCCGGCCTCCGCCGAGCTGCTGCGCGATCTCGCCGCGATCGCCGCCTTCGCCGCGACCGCGCAGGCGGATCGCGCGCGGCGGATCGAGGGCCAGCTCGGCCACCGCCTCCAGCCACCGGCCGACTGGGTGGTGCGGATCGGCGGTGTCGATCATGCCGTCCATGTCTCGCCCGACGCGATCAGCGTCGACGGCGCGCCGCTCGAGATCGGCATCGAATATACGCCCGGCGATCGCCTGATCGAGGCGGAGCTGGCGGGCGAGGCGCGCTTGTCTGTCCGGATCGCGCCGACGCGCACCGGCTTCCGGCTGACGACACGCGGCGCCAGCCATGTCGCGCGCGTGCTGCCCGCCCGTTTCGCGCCCTATGCGCGGCATCTGCTCGAGAAGGTGCCCCCCGATCTGTCCAAGTTCCTGATCGCGCCGATGCCCGGCCTTCTCGTCCGGCTCGACGTCGCGGCGGGCGACAAGGTCGAGGCGGGCCAGCCGCTGGCGGTGGTCGAGGCGATGAAGATGGAGAACATCCTACGCGCCGAGAAGAGCGCCGTGGTGAAGACGGTGAACGCAGCGGCGGGCGACAGCCTTGCGGTGGACCAGGTCATCCTCGAGCTGGAGTGAGGGGACGCGGGCAGCGGTCAGCGCGCCACCTTCGCGCAAGGTGCCGCCGCCTCGTCCCACCCCGTCATCCTGAACTCGTTTCTGAATTCACGTCGCCGCACAGTAAAGGGTTGCGGCGCTCGCGGGCCCATGGATCCTGAAACGAGTTCAGGATGGCGGCCTTTTCGACCGCCGTGCCTCATCACGGCGAGATTGGTCACTGTCACCATGCCGCCTGCCACTACGGCTCCCCGCCAACACCGACCCGCCACGACATCTTGCGACATATTAACGCTGGACGCGCCGAGCGGGCGTGTTCATGCATCGCAGCATGAGGCGTGCGACCCTTGCGACGACCCTGCTCGCGCTGGCGGGCTGCACCGTCGGCCCCGATTATCAGCCGCGGTCGGCGTCCGAGCTCGGCGTGCCGGTCGCCTATTCCGTTCCTTCGCCGCCGACGCGCGAGGACCTCACGCGCTGGTGGCAGCGGTTCGATGACCCCGTCCTCGGCGAGCTGGTCGACCAGGCCGCGACCGCCAACCTCGACGTCGCGCAGGCGATCGCGCGGCTGCGTCAGTCGCGCGAGTCGCTGGTGCAGAGCCGCGCCGACCTGCTGCCCTCGCTCAGCGGCAATACCGGCTACAGCCGCTCCGAGACGCTGCGCGGCGGCGGCCAGACGATCACACTTCCCGACGGCACCGTGCAGAATGTCGGCGGCGGCGGCGCGGACAATTACTCGGTCGGGCTGAGCGCCTCCTATCAGCTCGGCCTGTTCGGCGAGGTGCGCCGCACCGTCGAGGCGAGCCGCGCGCAATATCAGGCATCGGGCTTCGACTATGCGACCACCCTGCTGTCGGTGCAGCAGGAAGTCGCACGCAATTACGTGCTCGCGCGGCTTTATCAGGCGCAGCTCGCCAACGCCCGCGCCAGCCTCGCGCTGCAGGACGACAATCTCGAGATCGCGGGCTTCCGCGTTCAGGCCGGCCTCGTCTCGTCGCTTGACCAGGAGCAGGCGCGCCAGCAGCGCGCGCAGACCGCGGCGACGATCCCGTCGCTTGAGCAGCAGTACAACGCCGCGGTGTCGCGCATCGGCGTGCTCACCGCACAGGCGCCGGGCGCGCTCAAGCCGCGGCTGGCGGCGGCGCGGCCGATCCCGGTCGGCGCGGCGCCGTCGGGCATCGGCATCCCCGCCGACGTGCTGCGCCAGCGCCCCGACGTGCGCGCGGCCGAGCGCACGCTCGCCGCGGCCACCGCGCAGATCGGCGTCGCCAAGGCCGCGCTGTACCCCAATCTTGCGATCACCGGGAACATCAACACCCGCGCGGCGGGCGTCGGCAGCCTGCTCGACACCGTCACCGGGGGGCTGTTCGCGGGCATCACCCAGGCGATCTTCAACGGCGGTCGCCTCAACAGCCAGGTGCGCGGGCAGGAGGCCGCGGCCGATGCCGCGCTCGCGGCCTATAAGTCGACCGTTCTGACCGCGCTGGAGGACGTCGAGAATGCCGCGGTGGCGCTCGACACCGCGCGGCGGCGCGAGGAGCAGCTGACCATCGCCTACGAGGCAGCGAACAACGCCGCGATCCTGTCGCGCAGCCAGTATCGCACCGGCCTGACCGACTTTACCACCCTCAGCCAGCAGGAGGCGACGCTGCTCAGCACGCGCAACAGCGCGGCTCAGGCGCAGGCCGACGCGGCGACCGCGCTGGTGCAGCTGTTCGGCGCGCTCGGCGGCGGGTGGGACTCGGCCGTGGTGCCCGAGGCGCCGCCGCGCGCCGCCGCGGCGCCGACGCCCGCTCAACCCGCCCCGACGCCCGCCCCCACCACCACGCCCAGCGACGGACAGCCCTGATGCCCGAGACACAGCTCGACGACTTCCTGGGCGTCCAGCCGCAGCCGGCGTGGCGGCGCTGGGCCAAATGGGTGCTGGTGCTCGCGGGCCTGGTCGTGGTGCTGCTGCTGCTGTCGCGCTGCGTGTTCGGCGGTACCGAGCCGGTGCGCTACGCCACCGCGACCGCCAAGCGGGGTGACCTCACCGTCACCGTCTCCGCCACGGGCAAGCTCGCGCCGACCAACCAGGTGACGGTCGGCTCGCAGCTCTCCGGCCTGGTCACCAGGGTCGTGGTCGATGTCAACGACCGCGTCAGCGCGGGCCAGCCGCTCGCGCTGATCGATCCCGAGCAGATCGACGATCAGATCCGCGCCGGCCAAGCGCAGCTCGCCGCCAACGAGGCTCAGGTCGCGCAGGCGCGCGCCACGGTGGCGGAGTCGCAGGCGCAGCTCGCCCGGCTCAACGAGGTGTTCAAGCTGTCGAAGGGACGCGTGCCCTCGCGCACCGAGTTGCAGACCGGTCAGGCCGACGCGCAGCGCGCCACCGCGGCGCTGCGCGTCGCCGAGGCCAACGTCGCGGCCGCGCGCGCGACCCTGTCGCAGTCGCAGACGCAGCGCGCGCGCGCGATCATCCGCTCGCCCGTCAACGGCGTGGTGCTGGCGCGCCAGGTGGATCCCGGCCAGACCGTCGCCGCCTCGTTCAACACGCCGACCTTATTCGTGATCGCGGAGGACCTCTCCAAGATGAAGCTGGAGGTGGCCATCGACGAGGCCGATGTCGGCGAGGTGCAGGTCGGGCAGAAGGCCAATTTCACGGTCGATGCCTTCCCCGGCCGCAGCTTTCCGGCGACGATCACGCGCGTCGACCTCGGCTCGAACCTGACGGTGAGCAGCGCCACCGCGTCGTCCTCCTCGTCGACCAGCTCGACGTCGAGCACGAGTGGGCAAGTGGTGTCCTATGCCGCGGATCTGACGGTGGCGAACCCGACGCTCCAGCTGCGCCCGGGCATGACCGCCACCGCCGACATCGTCACCGCGGACAAGCGCAACGTGCTGCTCGTCCCCAACGCCGCCTTCCGCTTCAAGCCCAGCACGCAGGGCGGCGGGCGTGGCGGCATCACCGGCACGATCCTGATGGGGCCGCCGCGCCGCGCGCGCGGCGAGCGCAGCGCGACCGTGGGCCGCGGCGCGTCGCAGACCGTCTACGTCAAGGGCGATGACGGCACGCCGCAGCCGATCCAGGTCACCACCGGCGACACCGATGGCACGCAGACTGAGGTGCTGTCAGGTGGTCTGAAGCCGGGCATGGAGGTGATCACCGGTCAGCTCGCCGCGGGCACCGACCAGGCCGGCGCCGCCAGCGCGAGCGGGCGCGGGCGCCGCAGCGGGGGAGGGGGCGCGGCGGGTGGCCAGTGACTCGCCCCTGATCAGCCTGCGCGGCGTCACCAAGGTCTATGGCGAGGGTGCGACGCAGTTCCAGGCGCTCAAGGGCGTCGACCTCGATATCGCCGCGGGCGATTTCGTCGCGGTGATGGGCCCGTCGGGCTCGGGCAAGTCGACGACGATGAACATCCTCGGCTGCCTCGACGTGCCGAGCGGGGGCACCTTCCTGTTCCAAGGGCATCACGTCGAGACGCTCGACCGCGATCAGCGCGCGCTGCTGCGGCGCCGGCATCTCGGCTTCGTGTTCCAGGGCTTCAACCTGCTCAGCCGAACGACCGCGCTGGAGAATGTCGAGCTGCCCTTGCTCTACCGCGGCGACGAGAAGCGCGCGCGGCGCCAGGCGGCGATGGCGGCGCTGGAGAAGGTCGGGCTCGACCCATGGTGGGACCATACCCCGGCCGAGCTCTCCGGCGGCCAGCAGCAGCGGGTGGCGATCGCGCGCGCGATCGTGACCGCGCCCGACGTGCTGCTTGCCGACGAGCCGACCGGGAACCTCGACTCGGAGCGCTCGATCGAGATCATGGAGCTGCTCACCGGGCTCAACCGCGACAGCAACATCACCGTGCTGATGGTGACGCACGAGCCCGACATGGCCGCCTTCGCGCGCACCGTAATCCACTTCAAGGACGGCCTGGTTGAGCGGATCGAGGCGCAGCACCGCCCCGGCGAGATGCCCGCAGCGATGGAGGCGCGCTGATGCTGGGCACCACCTTCCTGCTCGCGCTGCGCTCGATCCGGCGTCACATCCTGCGCTCGTTCCTGACGATCCTCGGCATCGTCATCGGCGTCGGCGCGGTCGTCACCATGGTCACGCTCGGCAAGGCGACCACCGCCGCGGTGCAGTCGCAGATCGCGGCGCTCGGCACCAACATCCTCCAGATCCGGCCCGGCCAGGGCTTCGGCCGCGGCGGCGGGGGGCCGCGCCCGCCCGACTTCAAGCCCGAGGACGTCACCGCGATCGCGGGGCAGATCGCGGGCGTCACCGCGGTGGCGCCGCAGGCGCAGGCGAGCGCCACCGCGATCTACGAGGGCGCCAACTGGTCGACCACGATCAACGGCACCACCGCCGCCTATTTCCAGGTCCAGCCCTGGCCGCTGGTGAGCGGCCGGCAGTGGACGCCGCAGGAGGAGCAGGCGGGCAAGGCAGTCTGCATCATCGGCAACACCGTGCGCCAGAACCTCTTCCGCGGCGGCGAGGCGGTGGGCGAGCGCTTTCGGCTCGGCGACGTCAGCTGCGACGTGATCGGCGTGCTGTCGACCAAGGGGCAGGCCGGGTTCGGCGGCGATCAGGACGACATCGTCATCATGCCGATCAAGACGGTGCAGCGCCGCTTCACCGGCAACCGCGACGTGCGGCTGATGCTGGTCGGGGTCGACCAGGCCTATGCCACCAGCACCGTCCAGGCCTCGATCACCCAGCTGCTGCGCGAGCGCCGCACCATCACCGACGGGCGCGAGGACGATTTCAACATCTTCGACACCAAGCAGATCAGCGACACGCTGACCGGCACCACCACCGCGCTGACCCGGATCGTCGCCGCGGTGGCTGCGATCAGCCTCGTCGTCGGCGGGATCGGCATCATGAACATCATGCTCGTGTCGGTGACCGAGCGCACGCGCGAGATCGGCATCCGGCTCGCGATCGGCGCGGTGGCACGCGAGGTGCTGTTGCAGTTCCTGGTCGAGGCGGTGGCGCTGTCGTGCCTCGGCGGGCTGATCGGGCTGGTGCTGGCGCAGGCGGTGATCGCCGGGCTGACGCCGCTGCTCCAGGTGCCGTGGACGTTCGATCCGCGGATCAACCTGGTGGCGTTCGCGATCTCGGCGGTGATCGGCGTGGTGTTCGGCTATTTTCCGGCGCGGCGCGCGGCGGCGCTCAACCCGATCGACGCGCTGCGGCACGAATAGGGCGGGCGGCACGAGTAAGGGCGGAGCATCATCTCCCGCGAACCACCTCGTTTTCGCGGGACCTTCGCAAAACCTTCTCGTCATCCCGGACTTGTTCCGGGATCCACCGTCCCGCGAATGCATGGCGTGTAGCTTTTGCGGTGAAGTAAATTCCGCAACAAGTCCGGGATGACGAAGGAGTTTGCAGAGTCTGCCTCAAGGGGAGGGGTAACCCGTCACTCCCTTAGTTCCGCCTTCAGCTCGGCGCGCAAGGCCGCCAGCGCTTCCGCGTCACCGCCGCGCAGAAGGTGCGAGTCCGGCCGCGACAGTGCCTCGGGCGCGTGGACCAGCTCGCGCAGCGCCTCGAGCTCCTCCGGCGTGTCGACGTCGATCAGCTCGGCACCGTTGGTGACGACATGGCGACCCGACTGGATCAGGTCGCGCGCGCCCTGGTCGCCGCTGATCGCGAGCAGCTCGTCGAAGCGCGCGCGGCCGAACAGCGCGGGCGGTTTGGGCGAGCGGCCGTCGCTCGACGCGACCACCGCCTGCTCGTCCATCTCGCTGGCGTCGAATAGCCGGTAGATGTGCGCGGCGGTGACACGCGGCATGTCGGCGAGCGCGATCAGCACGGCCTTGGCGTCATGTGCCCGCGCGCAATCTACCCCGATCCGCACCGAGGACGCCATGTCGCGCTCCGGATCGTCGTTGTGCGTGACGAAGAAGCCGAACTGCGCGAAGTCGATCTTGCACCCGTCCACCACCGCGACGCGCTGGCGGAACGGCATGTCCTCCAGCGCCACCGCGACGTGCAGCCCGAGCGGGCGCGCGAGGAACGGCTGGTCGAGCTTGCTGCCGATGTCGCCGAACCGCTCGGAGCGGCCGGCGGCGAGGAGCACGAGGACGGTATCCTCAACGGCGATCATTGAAGGCTCCCACCATCGCCGCCGCGATCGACAGCGCGATCTCGGACGGGCCGATCGCGCCAATATCGATCCCGACGGGACCGTCGATCCGGTCGAGTTGACCGGTATCAACGCCCGAGGCGCCGAGCCGCTCCCGCCGCGCCGCGTGGCTGCGTCGGCTGCCGAGCGCGCCGACATAACCGGTCTCGGCGGCAAGCGCGGCGATCAGCGCGGGATCGTCGATCTTGGTGTCGTGGCTGAGCGTCACCACCGCGGTGGACGGGCCAGGCTTCCACGCTTCCACTGCCTCGTCGGGCCAGCGATCGTCGAGCGTGACGCCGGGGAAGCGCTCCGCGGTGAGGAACCGCCCGCGCGGATCGATCACCACCGTCTCGATGCCGAGCGCCTGAGTCAGCGCGGCGAGGCTCTGCGCAATCTGCACCGCGCCGACGATCAGCAGCCGCCGCGGCGGATCGTAGCGGTTGGCGAAGATCTCGCCCGTCTCTAGCGGGCGCAGGTCGGAGTGGCCGGTGGCGAGATCGGTGGTGACGGTGAGCGAGCGACCGTCGGTGCGCGCCTCCGCGATGCGCTCGAACAATTCAGGGTCGAAGCCCTCCGCCGACACCGGCTGCACCATGACGCTGATCTCGCCGCCGCAGGGTAGCCCGACCTCCCAGGCGCTGTCATCGGCGACGCCATAGCGCTTGAGCTGGAACGGCGCGCCCGCGATCACCTGCGCCGCGGTGTCGAGGATGTCTCCCTCGACGCAGCCGCCCGAGACCGAACCCTCGAACCGCCCGTCGGCGTGGACCAGCATGTGGCTGCCGCGCGGCCGCGGCGCCGAGCCCCAGGTCGATACCACCGTGGCGAGTGCCAGGGGTGAACCCTTCCAGTTCTGCGCGGCGGCGAGGACGGTGTCGTTGTCGGCCATGGGTGATCATTCCTGTTGTTCAGCAGCCGTGGAGCCATGCTTCGAGATAAGGTTCGACGAGCTCAGCCTCTCCTCAGCACGACCAGCTGCGCGCCACCGTTCGTGTTGAGGACGCACTGACCTCGTCGAACTGCGGTCTCGAAGCACCTCCGCTCAAGCAGCGATGCTTCTTCGCGCCGCCCACACGCCATACATCTTTTGCTCACACCGGCGGCAGTGCGGCGAGCAGCGTGTCGAGCGTCGCGGGGACGTCGCGCACGCGCACGCCGGTGGCGTTGTGGATCGCGTTGATCACCGCCGCGCCCGCGCCCGAGATGCCGAGCTCGCCAACCGCCTTGGCGCCGGTCTGGTTGGCGGCGTCGTCGATCTCCTCGACGAAATGGCACTCGATCCGCGGCACGTCCGCGCTCACCGCGACGTGATACTCGCCGAAGTCGGGGTTCACGAAGCGACCCGAGCGCGGGTCAACCACCGCAGCCTCGCCGAGCGCGTAGCTGATCCCCCATATCATGCCGCCGACCAGCTGGTTGGTCGCGGTGGCGCGGTTGAGCACGCGGCCAACGTCGAACACGCCCACCATCCGCCGCACGCGCACCTCGCCGGTGACCGCATCGACCGCCACCTCGGCGAAATGCGCGCCGTGGCTCGCCTGGCTGGTGCGCTGGGCCTGCTGCCCCGGCGTGCTGCGCCCGCGCGCGACGATCGGCGCGTCGCGCACGAGATCGGCGAGCGGCACGGTGCGCGCGCCGGCACTCACCATGCCATCGCGCAGCACCAGCTCCTCGGGCGCGGCGTTCATCCGGCGCGCCAGCTCGGCGAGCACCTCCTCACACGCCAGCGCCGCGGCGGAGGTGGCGCTGCCCGCGCCGAACGAGCCGCCCGAGCCCGCGGTGGGTGGCAAATCGGTGTCGCCGAGCCGCACCGTCACCGCGGCGGGGGCGAGGCCGAGGATCTCGCCGACGGTCTGCGCCAGGATCGTATAGGTGCCGGTACCGATGTCGGTCATGTCGCACGACACGGTCGCGGCGCCGCCCGCGCCGAGCCGTACTTCCGCCTCGGCCGACACGGTGAAATTGCCGCGCAGCGCGGTCGCCATGCCGATGCCGATCAGCCACTCGCCGTCGCGCGTGGTGCCGGGGTCGGGCACGCGTTCAGGCCAGCCGAAGCGCCGCGCGCCCTCGGCGTAGCAGTCGAGCAGCCGGCGGGTGGAGAAGGGGCGCGACGTCGTCGGATCATAGGCCGGCTCGTTGCGGCGGCGCAGTTCGATCGGATCGAGCCCGAGCTCCTCGGCGAGCTCGTCCATCGCGCACTCGGTGGCGAACGTGCCGATCGCCTCGCCGGGCGCGCGTACCGCGCCGGTCGGCGGCAGGTTCACGCGGACGAGATCGGTCGTCATCCGCCGCGCCGCGCCGGCGTAGAGCGGGATCGTCCCGAACGGCACCGGCTCGACGAAGCCCGCATCGTCGTTCTGCTGCGCCACGCTCTCGTGCGCGATCGCGCTGATATGCCCTTCGCGATCGCAGGCGATGCGGACGCGCTGCGTCGTCGGGCTGCGATGATGCACCAGATAGGCGGTGTCGCGCCGCGGCAGCACCACCTTGACCGGGCGGCGCAACCGCTCGGCGGCGATGGCGGCGAGGATCACCTCGGGGCCGACGCCGGTCTTGCCGCCGAAGCCGCCGCCCACATAGGGCGCGAGCACGCGCACCTTGTCGGGCGCCATGCCGAGCGCGGTGGCGATGGTATTCCGCGCGGCGCCGACGATCTGGTTGCTTGAGCGGACGGTGAGCACGTCGCCCTCCCACCAGATCGTCGAGGCGTGCGGCTCAAGCGCGGCGGGGAAGTGGGCAGGCGTGGTGTAGGTGCGGTCGAACACGACGTCTGCGTCGCGCAGCGCGGCGTCGAGGTCGCCGGTGTCGACCGGGGCGAGGAAGGCAGACTTGGGCCGGCGCTCGATCGGCAGGTCGGCGGCGTCGTAGCGCCCCGACGATACTTCGGCCTCGACGCGGACCAGCGCCGCCGCCTCACGCGCGATCGCCTGCGTCGCGGCGATGACCACCGCGACCGGCTGACCGTAGTGGAAGACGCGGTCGGTGCCCTGGTGCGGCATCGCACGCGAGTTGGCGCCACCCGCTGGCAGGCGTGGGTCATCGTCGATCACCGCGAGCACGCCGGGCAGCGCGCGAGCCGCCGCCGCGTCGATGCCGGCGACACGGCCGGCGCCGACGGGCGCGCCGACGACCGCGGCATACACGACACCCTCCGGGGCGCGCTCATAGGCGTAGGTGGCCGCGCCGGTGACCTTGAGCGGCCCCTCGATGCGGGGCACGGCAGCGCCGAGCACACCCTGCACCGCGCGCGTCAGCCCGCCCGGCCGCTCCGCCGTGTCGATCGCCTGTTCGATCATCCTGCCTGTCCGAATTGTCCCGCTTCATCCTTAGTATCGGATCCACCGCCGCGGAAGCGTGCTCCGGTGGACGCCGGAGCCCAGGGTCGCGGGCGCCGCGCTCGTCGCTCTGGGCTCCTGCGTTCGCAGGAGCACGCCCGCACCTCGGACATGGTGGGTCTGATCCTAGTCCGGCAGGCCGGGCAGCAGCTTGTCGAGCGTGATCGGATAGTCGCGCACGCGCACGCCGGTGGCGTTGTAGATCGCGTTGGCGATCGCCGCGCCCGCGCCCGAGATGCCGAGCTCGCCGATGCCCTTGGCGTGGATCGGGTTGGCGTGGTGGTCGCGCCCGTCGAGGAACTCGACCTCCAGCTGCGGGATGTCGGCGTTGACCGGCACGTGATACTCGGCGAGATCGCGGTTCACCACCTTGCCGTTGCGGCGATCGTGGACCAGCTCCTCGCTCAGTGCCGCGCCGATCCCGAAGGTCATGCCGCCGAGGCACTGCGAGCGCGCGGTCTTGCGGTTGAGGATCCGCCCCGCCTCGAACACGCCGAGCATGCGCACGACGCGCACCTCGCCGGTCACCGCGTTCACCTTCACCTCGGCGAAATGCGCGCCGTAGCTCGCCTGGCGGACCGCTTTCTCCTGATGCCCGGGCTGGATCGTGCCCACGACCTTCATGCCGTCGCCGACCAGCTCGGTGATCTCCACCGCGCGGTTCTCGGCGATGGCGCGGCCGTCCTTCAGCGTCAGCTCGTCGGCGTCGACGCCCATCGCCTTGGCGAGCTTCTCGCGCAGCGCCTCGCAGGCGACATAGACCGACGAGCCCGACGAGCCCGCGCCCCAGGAGCCGCCCGAGCCCGCCGCGGGTGGCGCCTCGCCGTCGCCGAGATGGACGATCACGCGGTCGAGCGGCAGGCCGAGCGTCTCGGCGGCGATCTGCGCCAGGATCGTGTAGGTACCGGTGCCGATGTCGGTCATGTCGGTCGACACGATCGCGCGACCGTCCCGGGTCAGCTCGACCGAGGCGGACGACTTCTGCAGCATATTCGAGCGCACCGCCGCCGCCACGCCCATGCCGTGGAGCCACTCGCCGCGCCGGTCGCCGGCGGTCTTCTTGCGCGCCGACCAGCCGAACGCCTCGGCACCGCGGTCGAGGCACGGTACCAGCTGGCGGCTGGAGAAGGGCACCTTCTTCTCGGGATCCTGCTCGGGCTCGTTGCGCCGGCGCAGCTCAATCGGGTCGATCCCGATCACCTCGGCCAGCTCGTCCATTGCCGCTTCCAGCGCGAGCATGCCGACCGCCTCGCCGGGCGCGCGCATCGAGCCGGAGAGCAGCCAGTTGAGCCGCACCAATTTGTGGTCGGTCAGCCGGTTCTCCGCGGCATAAGCGAAGTGCGTGCCGATTGCGGCAGGCTCGAAATAATCCTCGCCGGGCAGGTTGCTCGCCAGCGTCTCGTGCGCGATCGCGGTGAGCTTGCCGTCATGGTCAGCGGCGAGGCGGATGCGCTGCTCGGTGTTCGAGCGACGCACTGTCGCGTCAAACACCTGCTGGCGCGCCATCGCCACCTTCACGGGCCGGTCGAGCCGCTTGGCCGCGATCGCGGCGGCGACGCTCTCCGGCGCGATGCCGAGCTTGGAGCCGAAGCCGCCGCCGACGTAGCGCGAGATGATCCGCACCTGATCGTTCTTCACGCCGAGCGCCTGGGCGAGCTGCATCTGGTCAGACGCGACCATCTGGTACGAGCCGTGCAGCATCAGCTTGCCGTCCTTCCACTCGGCGATCGAGGCGTGCGGCTCCATCGCGGCGGAGTTCTGGCTCGGCGTGGTGTAGGTCTGGTCGACGGTGTAGGCGGCGGACGCCATCGCCGCGTCGACGTCGCCCTGGCTCGACTTCGCCGGGATCTGGTCGGCGGGGGGCCGATCGGCCTCATTGCGATGCTCCTCGAAGACGAAGGCACCTTCCGCCGGCTCGTAGTCGACCTTGACCCGCGCCGCGGCGTCGCGCGCCGCCTCGAACGTCTCGGCGACGACGATCGCGACGATCTCGCCGTGATAGTCGACCTTCTCCACCCCTTGAGTCGGCGCCTTCTTCTCGCCGCCCTGCTGCGGGTTGCGGATGAAGCTGGGATAATCGGTGATGACGTCAATCACCCCCGGCAGCGCCTTGGCCTCGGCCGCGACGACGTCGGTGATCGTGCCCGAGCCGAAGGGCGCGCGCACCAGCACGCCGTAGCTGAGCCGCTCGGCTGGGTACTCCGCCGCATAGGTGGCGCGGCCGGATACCTTGAGCGGCCCCTCGATGCGGTCGATCGGCTGGCCGATCACGCCCTGCGCGCCGCGGTCGAGCAGGCTGTCGGGGAGGGGCTTGTCCATGCGGAGCGAGCGATGCTCGTCGCGGCCCAGGACGGTGTCGAGCAGGGTCATTGCGTGAGATCCCGGAGCGTGGCGATGAGGACGCGCCGCGCGAGCGGCAGCTTGAAGTCGTTGCTACCGAAGCCTTTGGCGCCGTCGAGCAGCGCGTCGGCGGCGGCCTCGAAGGCGGCGGTACCGGGCGCCTGACCGACCAGCGCGGCCTCGACCGCGGGGTTGCGCCACGGCATGTGTGCGAGGCCGCCGAAAGCGAGCGCGGCGGACGCGATCCGGCCGTCCTCGACCGCGATCACCGCGGCGACCGAGACGAGCGCGAAGGCGTAGGAGGCGCGATCGCGCACCTTGCGGTAGGTCTGCCCGCCCTGCGGCGGGGCGGGCAGTTCGACATGGGTGATCAGCTCGCCCGGCTCGAGCACGTTCTCGATATGCGGCGTATCACCGGGCAGGCGATAGAAGTCGGCGATCGGGATGCGGCGCTTGTCGCCGTCGCCGCGCTGGGTGACGATCACCGCGTCGAGCGCGCGCATCGCCACCGGCATGTCGCCGGGGTGGGTGGCGATACACTGGTCGCTGGTGCCGAGGATGGCGTGGATGCGGTTGAAGCCGCCGATCGCCTCGCAGCCGCTACCGGGCTCGCGCTTGTTGCAGCCCGCGGCGGTGTCGTAGAAGTAATAGCAGCGCGTGCGCTGGAGCAGGTTGCCGCCAGTGGTCGCCTTGTTGCGTAGCTGGCCGCTCGCGCCCGCCAGCAGCGCGCGGCTGAGCACCTCGTACTTCTCGATCACGCGCGGGTCGGCGGCGAGGTCGCTGTTGGGCACGAGCGCGCCGATGGTGAGCCCGCCGTCCTCGCGCTCCTCGATCTGGTCGAGGTCGAGGCGGCTGATGTCGACCAGCTTCTCGGGAGTCTCGACCTGGAGCTTCATCAGGTCGAGCAAATTGGTGCCGCCCGCGATGAAGCGGCCGCCCGCCTGCACCGCCTCGGCGACGCTGCCCGCGCGGGCATAGTCGAACGTCTTCATGCCGTCACCTCGCGCTGCTCGGCGGCGACCTCGCGGATCGCCTCGACGATGTTGGGATAGGCGGCGCAGCGGCAGATATTGCCGCTCATCCGCTCGCTGATCTCGCTCTCGTCGAAGGTGACGTCACTCAGGTCGGCCGAGGCGTGGCTGGGCCAGCCCTTCTTCACCTCGTCGAGCATGCCGACAGCGGAGCAGATCTGTCCCGGCGTGCAATAGCCGCACTGATAGCCGTCGTGCTTCACGAAGGCGGCCTGGAGCGGGTGGAGGTTCTCGACCGTGCCGAGACCCTCGATCGTCATGATCTCGTCATCCTGGTGCATCACGGCGAGCGTGAGGCAGGCGTTGATGCGGCGACCGTTCACCAACATGGTGCAGGCGCCGCACTGACCGTGGTCGCAGCCTTTCTTGCTGCCGGTGAGCCCGAGATGCTCACGGCACAGGTCGAGCAGCGAGGTGCGGACATCGACCTCGGCCTCGTAGGATTTTCCATTGATGGTGAAGTGCATGGACCGGCCCCTGACTAACATGTGCGAAACGTCGCGGCCGCTTCGGGGGTCCGTGCGAACGACTCTCATGGGGCTGGTGCTATTGCTGGCGCCCGATGCGGCGCTGGCGCAGAAGGCGGGCATGATTCCTCCCGCCGCCCGCCCGCTCATCATCGCGCACCGCGGCGCCAGCGGCGAGCGCCCCGAGCACACCATCGCGAGCTACACACGCGCGATCGAGCAGGGCGCCGACGTGATCGAGCCCGACCTGGTGCCCACCAAGGACGACGTGCTGGTCGCCCGCCACGAGAATGAGATCTCGGAGACCACCGACGTCGCGCAGCATCCCGAGTTCGCCGACCGCCGCACCACCAAGACGATCGACGGTCAGTCGCTGACGGGCTGGTTCGTCGAAGATTTCACCTTGGCCGAGCTCAAGACGCTGCGCGCGAGGGAGCGGCTGCCGCAGCTGCGCCCCGCCAACACGGCGTGGGACGGGAAGGAAGCTATCCCGACCCTCGCAGAGGTGATCGCGCTGGCGCAGCAGCATCATGTCGGCATCTACCCCGAGACCAAGCACCCGACCTATTTCCGTTCGATCGGCCACCCGACCGACGCGCTGCTGGTCGCGCAGCTGCGCGCCGCCGGCTGGGACTCGCGCGCGGCACCGGTGTTCATCCAGTCGTTCGAGGTGGACAATCTCAAGCGGCTGGCGACCATGACCAAGATCCGGCTGATCCAGCTCGTCGCCGCGAAGGGCGCTCCCGCCGACGGCGCCGCGCCGAGCTACGCGGCGATGGTGACGCCCGAGGGGCTGCGCGCGGTGGCGCGCTACGCCTACGGCCTTGGGCCGGAGAAGGCGATGCTGTGGTCGGGCGCGACCGCGACGCCGCTGGTGCACGACTCGCACGCGGCGGGGCTCAGGGTGCATCCCTGGACCTATCGCGCCGAGAACGTCTTCCTCGACCCGCGCTTCCGCCGCGGCGACCAGCCCGCCGCGCACGGCGACCTCCTCGGCGAGATCCGCGCCGCGCTGGGGCAGGGGATCGACGGGTTTTTCACCGATTTTCCTGCTATCGGGGCAGAGGCACGGGGGTGGGAGTCGAAGTGATGCGTGGGTTCGTGGTGATGATGGCGGCGGTGCCGTTGCTGGCGACCGGCGGGTGCGTGCGGACGGCGTGGAACGTCGCGACGCTGCCGGTAAAGGCGGTCGGCAAGGGCGCCGACGTGATGACGACCAGCCCCAAGGAGCGCGACGAGAAATACGTCCGACAGCAGCGCAAGCAGGCCGAGCGCGACGAGAAGGAGCGGCGCGAGCGCGAGAAGGCGTGCCGCAAGCACCCGGACCGGTGTGAGGCGGCGCCCGGGTATGCGGGGGCGGTGCGCTGAGCTGTTTGGCCGGCGCAAGATGACGCATCCGCACCGCTGACAGCGGCTCACGACCGCATCGACCGGGCACCCGCCCCACGGCCGAGATGAATATCGCGGTGGAACGGCGCTGCCGCCTGAACCTCGATGCCTCTGCTATACCGCTCCCGTTGCGCACCTCGCCAGCCTAGAGCGAGGTTGAATCACCCGGGACTCATCGGCGACTCAGTGAGCAGAGATGACCCGTCACGCCTCCGCTCGTGCGCCCACCAGCCAGCTCACGTCCTGCGCTGGCACGCGCTCCTGCCGGCCCGAGACCGACTTCAGCTGCGCGCGGTCGAGCAGCGTCACGCGCTGGCGGTGGCGCGCGACCAGGCCGGTTTCGACCAACTGGCGGAAGATGCGGTTGACGTGCACCGCGGTGAGCCCGAGGTGGTCGCCGATCTGCTCCTGCGTCACCGGCAGCTCGAACTCGCTCACCTCCCCGCCGCCGAGCGCGCCGAGCCGCTCGGCGAGGTCGAGCAGCAGCGCCGCCACGCGCGCCAGCGCCGGGGTTCGACCGACCGCGGCGAGCCGGTCCATCAGCGCCACCCGCTCGCGCTGGATGCTCAGCAGCATCGCCGCGGCGAAATGCGGCGAGCGCTGGAACAGGTCGCCGAAGGCGGCGAGCGGCACGCGGCTGACGCTCGCGGGGGTCAGCGCGGTCAGCGTGTCGGCGGTGCGCTCCAGGCACATGCTGGGCGTGCCGAGCAGGTCGCCGGGCAGATGGAATTTGGTGATCTGGCGGTCCCCCCCCGGCAGCAGCACCGAGGAGGCGACCCAGCCGTCGAGCAGCAGGTAGATATAACGCGGCGACTCCCCCTCGCGGCGCAGTATCGCGTGGCGGGCCAGACGCATCGGTGGCTCGCCCATGGCCTGTATCCGCTCGAGATCGCCGCTCGGCAACACGATCGACTCATTGAACCGGTGAAGGGGCAGGCTGTGAAGCACGTATTTTTCCCGCGTAGACCAATCGTTACGCTAGCCGGTTCTTGTCGGCCAAGACTCTGACGCACTTTAAAAAGTCAGTGAAATTTCGCGGACGGCCGCGCGGCTTCCCCGCTGCCGTCCCACGCTCTAACGTCCCGGCCGAAAGGGGAATCTCCGCACAATGTCCCAGCGCGCTCTCACCGCCGTCGCCCTCTGCCTCGCCGCCGCCCAGCTCTCGGCCCCGCTCGCGGCGCAGGTGAGCCCGCCGCCCAACGATCCACCGGTGGCGCAGGCCCAGGCGCCCGAGGACCAGGCGACCGCGCCGCTGCCCGACCAGGCCGGTCCGCTGCCGCTGCCCCAGCCTCGGTCGCAGCCGACCGCCGGCGCCCCCGCCACCGACAAGGGCAAGCCCGCCAAATGGGACGTCAACGCGCCGCGGGGCCTGCGCACGCGCGAGGTGCGCATCGCCACCGACGAGGGCAGCTGGATGAACCTCGACGTCTCGCCCGACGGACAGACGATCGCGTTCGACCTGCTCGGTGACATCTACACTATGCCCGTCACCGGCGGCACGCCCACCCGGATCGCCGCGGGGCTCGCGTTCGAGCACCAGCCGCGCTTCTCGCCCGACGGGCGCCGCATCGCCTTCACCTCGGACCGGGGCGGCGGCGACAATATCTGGGTGATGAACCTGGACGGCAGCGACAAGCGCCAGGTCACGAAGGAGGACTTCCGCCTGCTGAACCAGCCGACGTGGAGCCCCGACGGGCGCTTCATCGTCGCCAAGAAGCATTTCACCACCGGCCGCTCGCTCGGCACCGGCGAGGTGTGGCTCTACCATGTCTCCGGCGGCGGCGGGGTGCAGCTGGTCAAGCGCGCCAGCGAGGTGCTGCAGAAGGAGCTGGGCGAGCCGATCTACGCGCCCGACGGCAAGAGCGTCTATTACACCCGCAACGTCTCGCCCGGCCCGATCTTCGAGTATGCGCAGAACTCGCGCACCGACCTGTTCGACATCGAGCGCTACGACCTCGACAGCGGCGAGGTGACGACGGTCGTCTCGGGCGCGGGCGGCGCGGTGCGGCCGACGCCGTCGCGCGACGGCAAGCGCATTGCCTTCGTGCGGCGCGACGACAACGTCAGCAGCCTGTGGGTCAAGGACCTCGCCAGCGGCGAGGAGCGCAAGGTCTACGGCCCGCTCGACCGCGACGTGCAGGAGACCTGGGCGGTCACCGGCGTCTACCCCAACATGGCTTGGACGCCGCGCGACGAGGCGATCGTCTTCTGGGCCGGCGGCAAGCTCCGCCGCGTGCCGGCTGGCGGCGGCGCGGCGAGCGTGATCCCGTTCCGCGTCAACGACACGCGCGTGGTGGTCGACTCGGTCCACCCGCAGATCGAGGTCGCGCCGGCGCGCTTCGCCACCAAGATGCCGCGCTGGGCCGAAGTCTCGCCCGATGGCCGTCAGGTCGTGTTCGAGACGCTCGGCAAGCTCTGGGTCAAGCCGGTCGCGGGCGGCGTGGCCAAGCGGCTGACCCGCGGCGACGACGGGTTCGAGCTGTTCCCGAGCTGGTCACGCGATGGCAAGCAGGTCGTCTTCGTCGGCTGGCGCGACGATACGCTTGGGCAGATCCGCACGGTCGCCGCGGGTGGCGGCGCGGCGCGCACCGTCACCACGGCGGCGGGCACCTACCGCCGCCCGCGCTTCTCGCCCGACGGCAAGACGATCGTGTTCGAGCAGAGCCAGGGCGGCGAGCTGACCTCGCCGCGCGGCAACCCCGGCAGCGGCGTGTACCGCGTCGCGGCGAGCGGGGGCGCGCCCGAGCGCGTCGCGCGCGACGCCGCCGCCCCGCAATTCGGCGCGGGCGGCGACCGCGTGTTCATGATCGCCAACGACGGCGGCAAGCGCCAGCTCGTCAGCACCGATCTCACCGGCGAGAACAAGCGGGTCCATGCCGCGGGCGAGCTGGTCAACGACTATCAGGTCTCGCCCGCGGGCGATTACGTCGCCTTCCGGCAGAATTACGAGGCGTTCGTGATGCCACTGCTGCCGGGCAAGCAGGCGGTCGACGTCGACACGAAGGGCAGCGCGCTGCCGGCGACGCGGGTCAGCGCGGACGGCGCCGACTTCATCCACTGGTCCAACGGCGGCGAGCAGATCCACTGGAGCGCGGGGCCGGTGCTCTACACCGCGCAGACCGCGCAGCTGTTCCGCGCCGCGCCGGCGGAGGAGGGCGCGAAGGGCGCGTCCTTCACCCCGCCGCGCACCGGCGTGTCGCTGTCGATGGAGGTGGACGCCGCCAAGCCGACCGGCACGGTCGCGCTCACCGGCGCGCGCGTCGTCACCATGGCGGCGGCGGACGGCGGCATCGTCGACGACGCGACCGTGCTGATCCGCGGCGACCGCATCGTCGCGGTCGGCCCGCGCGCGTCGGTCCAGATCCCGGCGGGTGCCAAGACGATCGACGTCAGCGGCAAGACGATCATTCCCGGGCTGGTCGACGCGCACGCGCACGGCTCGCAGGGCGACGACGAGCTGGTGCCGCAGCAGAACTGGTCGGCGATGGCCAATCTCGCGCTCGGCACGACGACGATCCACGATCCCTCGTCGCGCTCAGCCGAGATCTTCCCCGCCGCCGAAATGCAGCAGGCCGGGCTGGTGCTCGCGCCGCGTACCTTCTCGACCGGCGAGGTGATCTACGGCGCCAAGTCGCCCGACGTCTACGCGCAGATCGACGATTACGATGACGCGCTGGCGGTGGTGCGCCGGCTCAAGGCGGTGGGTGCGCACAGCGTCAAGAACTACAACCAGCCGCGTCGTGAGCAGCGCCAGATGGTCGTCGCCGCCGCCCAAGCCGAGAACATGGAGGTGGTGCCCGAGGGCGGCTCGCTGTTCACGCTCGACATGACGCTGGTGCAGGACGGCAATTCGACGGTGGAGCATAACGTCCCGCTCGAGACCTTCTACGGCGACGTGGTGCAGCTCTGGTCCCAGACCAGAGTAGGCTACACGCCGACCTTGGTGGTGGCCTATGGCGGGCCGGCGGGCGACCCGTACTGGCGCGCGCACATGGACGTGTGGCGTCATCCTTTGCTGTCGCGCCACGCGCCGCCCGCGCTGCTCGCCGCGCAGAACGCGCGGCGCGTGATCGCGCCCGAGAGCGACTATGTCGACGGCGTCACCGCGCGCGAGGCCAGGAAGCTCGCGGACAAGGGCGTGCTCGTCGCGATTGGTGCGCACGGGCAGCAGCCGGGTTTGGGCGCGCACTGGGAGCTGTGGAGCTTCGTGCGCGGCGGCATGACCCCGCTCGAGGCGCTGCGCGCGGGCACGATCGCCTCGGCCACCTCGCTCGGCTATGCCAAGGACGTCGGCTCGCTCGAGCCGGGCAAGCTCGCCGACCTGGTGGTGCTCGATGCCGATCCCACCGCGGACATCCGCAACAGCGACAAGGTGGCGCAGGTGATGCTCGGCGGCCGATTGTACGACGCCGCGACGCTCAACGAGGTCACCACCGGCACGCGCAAGCGCCAGCCCTATTGGTGGGAGCGCGCCGGCGATGCGAGCGGTGCAGCCGGGCGTCCGACAATCGGGCATGGCTTCGGCGACGTTGACTGAGAAGGCGGCGCGGTCGCCCCGGCGAACGCGTCGACTCGCTTCCGTCATCCCGGACTTGGTCCGGGATCCACCCGTCGGCGCACCTCACCGCTGCTTGAGCATGCGGCACGGTGGATCCCGTACCAAGCCCGGCATGACGGAAGAAGAAGGTCAGGCGTCGCACCGCTGCCGAGCGGTCCTTCCCCGACTGGCGCAACGCCCCGCGCTATGTCACGGCGCGCGCATGGAAGACTATGACGCGATCGTGCTCGGCGCGGGCGGCGCCGGGCTGATGGCGGCGGCGGTGGCGGGGCAGCGCGGGCGCCGCGTCGTCGTGCTCGACCACGCCGACGCGCCCGGCAAGAAGATCCTGATCTCGGGCGGTGGCCGCTGCAACTTCACCAACCTGCACGCCAGCGCCGACCGCTACCTCTCCGCCAACCCGCATTTCGCCAAATCGGCGCTGGGACGCTACACCGCGCAGGACTTCCTCGCGCTGGTCGAGCGCCATGGCATCACCTGGCACGAGAAGACGCTGGGCCAGCTGTTCTGCGACGGCAGCGCGCGCCAGATCGTCGAGCTGCTGCTCGGCGAGTGCGAGGCGGGGGGCGTCGCGGTGCGGCTCGGCGCCCTGCTCGGCGCGATCGAGCACGCCGACTCGCGATTCGCCGTCGCGCACGGCGGTCGGACCTATCGCGCGCCCGCGCTGGTGGTGGCGACCGGGGGTCCGTCCATTCCCAAGCTCGGCGCGACCGGTGTGGCCTATGACATCGCGCGCCGCTTCGGGCTCAAGGTGGTCGAGCCGCGACCCGCGCTGGTGCCGCTGACATTGCCCGGCAACGAGGCGCTGTTCCGGGCGCTGTCGGGCGTCGCCACCGCGGTGGAGGCGCGCGTCGGCAAGGCGCGCTTCGCGGAGGCGGCGCTGTTCACGCACCGCGGCCTCTCGGGGCCGGCGATCCTCCAGGTATCGAGCTACTGGCGCCGCGGCGAGGCGGTGGCGATCGACTTCCGCCCCGACGCCGCGCCCGGTTGGCTGGTCGAGGCCAAGCGCGCCCGGCCGCGCGCGACGCTGGCGGGTGCGCTGGGGCTCCCGACGCGGCTCGCCGAGGCGTTGGCGGAGCGGCTCGGGCTGGGCGAGCTGGGCGCGGCGAGCGATCGTGCGCTGGCGGAGGCGGAGCGGCGGCTGGCGGACTGGCGATTCCACCCTGACGGCAGCGAGGGCTTTGCCAAGGCCGAGGTGACCGTCGGCGGCATCTCCACCGCCGAGCTGTCGTCGAAGACGATGGAGGCTCGCAAGGTGCCGGGGCTGTACGCGATCGGCGAGGCGGTGGACGTCACCGGCTGGCTCGGCGGGTATAATTTCCAATGGGCGTGGGCGAGCGGTTACGCGGCCGGGCAGGCGGTGTGAGCGGGGCGAGGGTTGACCTCTCTCTCTCTACCGTCATCCCCGCGGAGGCGTCGACCCAGACACGCTGAGGCAGCGGCTCCGTCACGTACGCTGCGTCAGGCGGCCACGGTGGTGCCGCAGGCGCGACGCTTACCCGCGGACGCCAGCGCGTCTGAATCCCCGCCTCCGCGGGGATGACGGGAGAAGGGGACGCACGCGCGGGCAAGGACGGGTCTAGGCAGGGACCCGTCCGGCCTCGCCCCGCCGCCAACCCTCACGCCGCCAGGCGCAGCTCCAGCCGGTCCCAGATCTCGACCAGCGCCGCGGTCAGCTCGCGCATCATCGCCTGATCGTGCGCCGGGCCGGGGGTGAAGCGCAGCCGCTCGGTGCCGCGCGGCACCGTGGGGTAGTTGATCGGCTGCACGTACACGCCGTATTCGGCGAGCAGGATATCGCTGATCTTCTTGGCCTTGACCGGGTCGCCCACCATCACTGGCACGATATGCGTCTCGCCCAGCATCACCGGCAGACCGGCCTCGCGCAGCATCGCCTTGAGCGTCGCCGCGGCGGCCTGCTGGCCGTCGCGCTCGGCGCGCGACGCCTTGAGGTGGCGCACGCTCGCCAGCACGCCCGCGACCAGCACCGGCGACAGCGAGGTAGTGAAGATGAAGCCCGGCGCGTAACTGCGGATCACGTCGACGATGGTGCGGTCGGCGGCAATATAGCCGCCCATCACGCCGAACGCCTTGCCGAGCGTGCCCTCGATGATGGTCAACCGCTCGGCCACACCGTCACGCTCGCTGATCCCGCCGCCGCGCGGGCCGTACATGCCGACGGCGTGGACCTCGTCCAGGTAGGTCAGCGCGTTATACTTGTCCGCCAGGTCGCAGATCGCGCCCACCGGGGCGACGTCGCCCTCCATCGAGTAGACGCTCTCGAACGCGATCAGCTTGGGCACGGCGGGATCGTCGGCGGCGAGCAGTTCTTCGAGATGCGCGAGATCGTTGTGGCGGAACACGCGTTTCTCGCACCCGGCGTTGCGGATGCCCGCGATCATCGAGGCGTGGTTGAGCTCGTCCGAGTAGATGATGCAGCCGGGCAGCACCTTGGCCAGCGTCGACAGCGTCGCCTCGTTCGAAACATAGCCGCTGGTGAACAGCAGCGCCGCCTCCTTGCCGTGGAGATCGGCGAGCTCGTGCTCGAGGTCGATGTGATAGTGGGTGTTGCCGCCGATGTTGCGCGTGCCGCCCGAGCCCGCGCCCACGTCGTGGAGCGCTTCCTCCATCGCGGCGATCACCTTGGGGTGCTGGCCCATGGCGAGATAGTCGTTGGAGCACCAGACGGTGATTGGCTTCGGCCCGTTGTGCCCGGCGAAGCAGCGCGCGTTGGGGAACATGCCCTTGTTGCGCAGGATGTCGATGAAGACGCGGTAGCGGCCTTCGGCATGGAGTCGATCGATCGCCTGCGTGAACACGCGCGAGTAGTCGACGCCGCGCGCCTCTCTGCTGTCGCTGATCATGGCGCCCGCGATTACTCCCCTCCGCCCCCGATGGCCAGCGGATAAGGCCGCTTTGTCTGATCGAGCGCTTGGACAAATTGTCCCACCCCGGCCGGCGGTCAAGAGGGAAATGGCGGTAGGGAAGGGCGGCCGGGGCGGGGCGGCCGGGCGCGGGGCGGTGCGGCGGCGGACGTCGAGGCGGTCGGCGTCGCGTCTTCTCCGCGGACGCCGCGTCTCTCCGTCGCCGCCGTCCGTCTCAACGTCCTCACTCCGTCATCCCCGCGCAGGCGGGGATCCAGACACGCTGACGGAGCGGCTCAAGTACCTAGGTCCGCGCGTCTGGATTCCCGCCTTCGGTGGAATGACGGAAGGGGGGCGGGGGCATGGCAGGACGGGGCAAGCGCAGGCCAGCGCACGGACATGGGCACGGGCGTGGGCACGTGAACGCCGACCGAGCGGGTCTCACCGCCGCCGCCCGCGGCCCGCCGCTACAGCGCCTCCACCCGCGCGAACGCCAGGCCTGCGGCGACGCGCCGCTCGTGCTCGCCGAGCCGCGTGAAGACCAGCACGTCCGGCCCCACCGCCCAAACCTGCCCCGCGGTGAGCGACTCGATCCGCCGCGCGATACCCGGGCCGCCGTCGACGAATCGCACGCCCGGAGGCGCCGCCGCCGCGAGCTCCTCGGCGAGCAGCGGGAAGTGCGTGCAGGCGTTGACCACCACGTCGATCCGCTCGCCGCCGGGCTGGTCCAGCAGCCCCGCCAGCGCGCTGGCGACCGCGGCGGGATCGACCGCCTCGCCCGCCAGCTTGGCCTCGGCCAGCTCGACCAACGCGGCGGAGCCGTGGCGCAGCACCCGGCAGTCGCCGGCGAAGCGGGCGGCGAGGTCGTCGACATAGGGCTGGCGCACCGTCGCCTCGGTGCCGAGCACCCCGATCACGCGCGTGGCGCTCATCGCCGCGGCCGGCTTGATCGCGGGCACGGTGCCGACGACCGGCACGTCGAGCGCGGCGCGCACCGCGGGCAGCGCGATCGTCGAGGCGGTGTTGCACGCGATCACCGCCAGCCGCGGGCGATAGCGCTCGACCAGCCGTCCCAGCAGCGCGGGCACGCGCGCGGCGATCTCGCTCTCGGCCCGCGTGCCATAGGGGAAGCCCGCCGAGTCGGCGGCGTAGACGATCGGCGCCCGCGGCAGCAGCGCGCGCGTCGGCGCCACCACCGAGAGCCCGCCCACGCCCGAGTCGAAGAACAGGATCGGCCGCGTGTCGCTCATCGCCCGCGCGCTTACGGCCTCTCGCCGGTGCCGGCAACGTCGGCCGCGCCGGGCGGTAGCGTACCCGAAATGTTTCGGTTAGAGAGGGGCGGCATGGGGGACCGGAACTGACCGACGAACTCGTCTGGACGCTGCCCGCGGCCGCGCTGCTGCTGGGCTATCTGCTGGGATCGATCCCGTTCGGGGTGCTGCTCACCCGCGCGTTCGGCGCCGGTGACCTGCGGCAGATCGGTTCGGGCAACATCGGTGCCACCAACGTGCTGCGCACCGGCCGCAAGGGCCTGGCCGCGGCGACGCTGCTGCTCGATCTCGGCAAGGGCGCGGCGGCGGTGCTGCTGGCGCGTGCGTGGCTGCCCGGCGCCGAGCCCTACGCCGCGGCGGCGGTGATGGTGGGCCATTGCTACCCCGTGTGGCTGCGCTTCCGCGGCGGCAAGGGCGTGGCGACGCTGATGGGCGTGGCGCTGGCGCTGCATTGGCCGCTCGGCGCGGTGTTCGCGGCTTTGTGGCTGGGGCTGCTCGCTTTGCTGCGGATCTCGTCGCTCGCGGGCATGGCGGCGGCGATCAGCACGCCGGTCACCGCGGCGGTGCTGGGCGAGTTCGATCTCGTGCCGCTGCTGATGGGCCTCGCCGCGCTGGTGCTGTGGAAGCACCGCGCCAATATCGCGCGGCTGATCGACGGTACCGAGCCGCGCGTCGGCCGCTCCGCCGCGCCGGCCGCGGGCGACACGGCAGAGCAGGGGTAAGAGGCGCGCGGCGCATGGTGGACGAGGCGGAGCGCGCGGCGCGGCTGCGGCTGATCCGCACGCCTTCGATCGGTCCGGTCAGCTATCGCCGCCTGCTCGCGCGCTTCGGCTCCGCGACCGGGGCGATCGAGGCGCTGCCCGAGCTGGCACGGCGCGGCGGCGGGCGCGCGCCCGTGGTGCCGCCGTCCGGCACGATCGAGCGCGAGCGGGCGCTGCTCGAGCGGCTCGGCGCGCGCCACCTGCTGCTCGGCGATGCCGACTATCCGCCGCTGCTCGCCGAGCTCGACGACTCGCCCGCGGTGCTGACGCTGCGCGGCGACCTCGCGCTGGCGTCGCGGACGACGGTGACGATCGTCGGCGCGCGCGACGCCTCGGCCGCCGCGTGCCGCCTCGCGCGCGCGCTGGCGCGCGATCTCGCCGCGGCGGGGGTGAGCGTGGTATCGGGACTGGCGCGCGGCATCGACGGCGCGGCGCATCTCGGCGCGCTGCCCGAGACGATCGGGGTGGTGGCGGGCGGGATCGACGTCGCCTATCCGCCGCAGCACGCCGCGCTGCAGGAGCGGATCGCGCGCGAGGGGCTGCTGCTGGCCGAGATGCCGCCCGGCACCGAGCCGCGCGCGCGCCATTTCCCCTATCGCAACCGCATCGTCACCGGGCTGGCGCTCGGGACGCTGGTGGTGGAGGCGGCGCCGCGCTCGGGCTCGCTGATCAGCGCGCGGCTGGCGGGCGAGCAGGGGCGCGAGGTGATGGCGGTACCGGGCCATCCCAGCGACCCGCGCGCGCGCGGCGGCAACGCGCTGATCCGCGACGGCGCGACGCTGGTGCAGGACGCGGCGGACGTGCTCGAGCAGCTCCGCCCGCTCGACCCGCGCGCGCTGCCGCGGCCGGTCGCGCCGTGGGAGAGCGTGAGCGAGGCGGCGGCGGACTATGGCGACGCGGAGCGCGCGCGGGTCGAGTCGCTGCTCGCCGCGGCGCCGGTCGCCACCGACGAGCTGGTGCGCCAGAGCGCGCTGCCCGCGGCGCTGGTCCAGGACGTGCTGCTCGAGCTCGAGCTCGCCGGGCGGCTGGAGCGCCACCCCGGCGGGCGCGTCAGCCGCGTGATGTAGCGGGAGCGGTTTGGCACGGGCGAGCGACAGGTGGCTTCTGGGATCGTGGCCGTTGTCGCACTCTCCCCGTCATCCAGGACCAAGTCCGGGATGACGGAAGGATGAGGGGCACACGAGGAGCTTCGTCGAGCGCGGGCGATCCGAAGTGCCAGAACAATGACCAGCGGGATCGCAGTCCCCGCAATCACCCGTGTGCGGTGATCCACTCCTCCACCACTGGCGCGATGCGCTCTCGCCACTTCGAGCCGTTGAAGATGCCGTAATGCCCGACGCCCTCGGCCATATGGTAGCGCTTGTGTTCCTCCGGCAGCGCGGTGGCGCAGGTCAGCGCCGCCTTGGTCTGCCCCAGCCCCGAGATGTCGTCGCGCTCACCCTCGATCGCGAGCAGCCCCACGTCGGTGATCGCGCCGAGATCGACCGGGCGGCCGCGATGCGTCATCTCGCCGCGCGGCAGCGCGTGCGTCTGGAACACCGTGTCGATCGTCTGGAGGTAGAACTCCGCGGTCATGTCGCAGACCGAGCGATATTCGTCGTAGAAGCGCTTGGTCGCGTCGGCGCTCTCGCCGTCGCCGGTGACAAGATGTTTGAACAGCTCGTAATGGCTCATCATGTGGTTGCCGAGGTTCATCGTCATGAACCCGCCGAGCTGGAGGAAGCCCGGGTACACGCGCCGCCCCGCGCCGGGGTAGAGCATCGGCACGGTGGCGATCACGTTCTGCTCGAACCAGGCGAACGGCCGCTCGGTGGCGAGCGTGTTGACCGCGGTGGGCGCCTCGCGCGTGTCGATCGGGCCGCCCATCATCGTCAGCGTGCGCGGGCGGCAGGGATTGGCGTCGGCGCTCATCAGCGCGGTCGCGGCGAGGCACGGCACCGAGGGCTGGCACACCGCCAGCATGTGCGCGCCGCGCGGGCCGTTACCCTCGCCGGCGTCGGGGCCGATCGCCTCGAGGAAGGCGACGAGATAGTCGATGTAATCGTCGAGATCGAACTGGCCGTCGGTCAGCGGCACCAGCTTCGCGTCGCGCCAGTCGGTGATGTACACGTCGGCGAAGGGCAGCATCCGTTCCACCGTGCCGCGCAGCAACGTGGCAAAATGGCCCGACATCGGCGCCGCGATCAGCAGCCGTGGTCCGCCCTCGACGCCCTCGCGGCGGAAGCGCTTGAGCTGGCCGAACGGCCGCTGGAGCACGATCTCCTCGGTCACCGCCACCTCGCGCCCGCCGACGATCGTGGTGTCGAGCGCGAAGGCGGGCTTGCCGCGCGAGGCGGAGGCATGCGCGAATACCTCGAGCGCGCTCGCCATCACCGGCCCGCCGCCGAGATAGGCGAACGGGTTGGACGGGTTGTTGAGCCAATTCGCCCCCACCGTCGCCATCGCGCTCGCCGAGGCGAGCCACGACCGCTGCCACTCATATGCGTCGTAGAGCATCCGCTTCCTTCCGCCCACGATATGGGCAATGATCGGTCGTAATACAAAACCTACTGACGCGTAACGCACGATGCGCGCCGCGGTGGCGATCGTGTCGCCGGGGTGGCCGCCGCGCCACACGTTGAGCCGCCTGCCGGGCACTGCTAGGCGCCCGACATGGCTAGCGTTCCCGACGTCGCTCCCGCCCGCCCGGCACCCGCGCGGCGCCTCGGCAATCTCACGATGGTGTGGCAGCACGCGCGCGCCTATCCGGCGCAGATCGCGGCCGCCTTCACCGCGCTGGCGATCACCTCGGCGGCGACGATCGCGATCCCGTACAGCTTCAAGCGGGTGATCGACCGCGGCTTCGCCGCCGGCGACGGCTCGTCCGCGGCGGTCGCGTCCTCGTTCCACTATATGCTGATGATCGTGCTGGTGCTCGCGCTCGGCACCGCGGTGCGCTTCTATTTCGTCGCCTGGCTGGGCGAGCGGGTCGTCGCCGACATCCGCGAGCGCGTGGTGCGCCACCTGATGACGCTCAGCCCCGCCTTCTACGAGGAGAATCGCCCGTCCGAGATCGCCTCGCGGCTGACCGCGGACACCGGGCAGATCGAGACGGTGGTGGGGATGACCATCTCGGTGGCGCTGCGCAACAGCTTCACCGCAGTGGGCGGACTGATCTATCTCTTTGCGATCTCGCCCAAGCTGGCGTCGCTGCTGCTGCTGGGCATCCCGCTGATGATCCTGCCGATCACGATATTGGGGCGGAAGGTGCGCGCCTATTCGCGCACCTCGCAGGACCGCGTCGCCGACGTCGGCACGATCGTCACCGAGGTGCTGGGCGCGATGAAGATCGTCCAGGCGTTCGGGCAGGAAGGGCGCGAGAGCGCGCGCTTCGCTGGCGCGGTGGAGGCGACGATGGACGCCGCCAAGCGCCGCATCGGGCTGCGCGCGGTGATGACCGCGATCGTGATCGGGCTCGTCTTCGGCGCGATCACGCTGGTGCTGTGGGAGGGCGCGATCGACGTCGCGGCGGGGCGGCTCTCGGGCGGCGCGATCGCGGCCTTCGTGCTGACCGGCGGGATCGTCGCGGGTGCATTCGGCGCGCTCACCGAGGTCTACGGCGACCTGCTGCGCGGCGCCGGCGCGGCGGGGCGGCTGGCCGAGCTGCTCGACGAGCGCCCTGCGATCGCGGCGCCGGCGCACCCGGTCGCGCTGCCGCTGCCCGCCGAAGGGCGGGTGGCGCTGGAGGCGGTCGAGTTCCGCTACCCGACCCGGCCCGACATGGCGGCGCTGCACGATTTCACCCTGAGCGTCGCGCCGGGCGAGACGGTGGCGGTGGTCGGCCCCTCGGGCGCGGGCAAGTCGACGCTGTTCCAGCTGATCGAGCATTTCTACGAGCCCGCGGCCGGGCGCGTGCTGGTCGACGGGGTCGACCTGCGCCGCGCCGATCCCGCCGAGGTGCGCGCGCGCATCGCGATGGTGCCGCAGGAGACGGTGATCTTCGCCACCAGCGCGCGCGACAATCTGCGCTACGGCCGCTGGGACGCCAGCGAGGAACAGGTCTGGGCCGCGGCCGAGGCGGCCAATGCGGCGGACTTCCTGCGCGCGCTGCCGGAGGGGCTCGACACCTTCCTCGGCGAGGGTGGGGCGCGGCTGTCGGGCGGGCAGCGCCAGCGCATCGCGATCGCGCGTGCCTTGTTGCGCGACTCCCCGATCCTGCTGCTCGACGAGGCGACCAGCGCGCTCGACGCCGAGAGCGAGCGGCTGGTGCAGGACGCGCTCGAGCGGCTGATGGCGACCCGCACCACGATCGTGATCGCGCACCGGCTGGCGACGGTGCGCGCGGCGTCGCGGATCGTGGTGATGGACGGTGGCCGGATCGTCGAGGAGGGCACGCACGCTACGCTGATCGCGCGCGGCGGCCTGTACGCGCGGCTGGCGAGCCTGCAGTTCGACGCGGCGGCGTAGACGCCTCTCAGATCCTCCCCGCTTGGCGGGGGGGGGGGGCGCCGGCGAAGTCGGTGGTGGAGGGAGGCCTCCGCACACGAGACGTTGGCGTTTGCGGAGAGCCCCCTCCGTCAGCGCTGCGCGCTGCCACCTCCCCGCGAGCGGGGAGGACGTAGAGCGACTAGATCCTCCCCGGCACGGGGAGAGGGACCGCCGGCGAAGCCGGTGGTGGAGGGGGCTTTCCGCAAATGCGACGTTTTGCGTTCGCGGAGAGTCCCCTCCGTCAGCGCTGGCGCGCTGCCACCTCCCCGCGAGCGGGAGGACGTAGATCGACCGGATCCTCCCCGGCACGGGGAGGGGACCGCCGGCGAAGCCGGTGGTGGAGGGTGGCTTCCGCACAGAAGGCGTCGGCGCTCGCGGAGAGCTCCCTCCGTCAGCGCTGCGCGCTGCCACCTCCTCGCGAGCGGGGAGGATTACAGCTTCCAGCGTCTGGCGACGTCCCGATCAGCTCACCCGGTCGATCGCGTCCATCGCCAGCCCGCCGGGCACGATCATCAGCGGCACCGGCAGCGTCCCGGCCTCGGCGGCGAAGTGGCTCACCAGCGCGCCCGGCGCGCCGCCCGCCGCGGCACCCAGCACCAGCGCGGCGATCTGCGGGTTGGCCGCGATCATCTCGCGTATGACTTTCGGCCCGTCGCCGCTGCGCACCGTCAGCGACGGGCGCACGCCCGATTCCTCCAGCAGCGTCCCCGCCGCGCGCGCCACCAGTCCCTCGGCGTGCTGGCGCTGTTCTTCCTCCATCGTCGCCTGCACCCCGCCGAACGGGATGAACTCCTGCGGCGGCAGCAGCGCGAGGATCTCGACCCCGCCGTTGGTCCGCACCGCGCGGCGCGCGGCGAAGCGCAGCGCGCTCAGCGCCTCGGGGGTGTCGTCGACGACGGTGAGATAGATGCGCATCGGTGAAGGCCCCCTGATCAGGAGGGTTTACCGCCGCTTGACGCGCGGGCGCAAGCCGCGGGAGCGGGAGGCGAAAAGGGGTGGGGTTGACCCTGCGTCGCGCAACCGCGAGAGACGCGGGCAACTTTCAGGATCCGCTCGAGGACTCACGATGCCCATCGAAATCAAGATGCCTGCCCTCTCGCCCACGATGGAAGAGGGCACGCTGGCCAAGTGGCTCGTCAAGGAGGGCGACGAGGTCAAGGCGGGCGACATCATGGCCGAGATCGAGACCGACAAGGCGACGATGGAGTTCGAGGCGGTCGACGAGGGCCGCATCACCAGGATCGCGGTCGCCGAGGGCACCGACGGCGTGAAGGTCGGCACCGTGATCGCGCTGCTCGAGGGCGAGGATGACGGGGCGGGCGAGAGCACTCCCGCGCCGGCGGCGAAGGGGAGCGAGCCGCGGCCCTCGCCCGAGGACCCCAACAAGACCGGCAGCGAGGCCAAGCCCGCGCCCGAGGACGTCGAGGATCACGGCAAGCCCGCCGACTCGCAGGTCGCCGCCGCGCCCGCCGCCGCGTCCTCCGGCACGCCCGCGCCGCAGCGCGCCGCGGGCGAGCGCGTCAAGGCCAGCCCGCTGGCGCGCCGCATCGCCGCCGACCGGGGCGTCGATCTCGCGTCGGTGAGCGGCACCGGCCCGAACGGCCGCATCGTCCGCGCCGACGTCGAGGGCGCCAAGGCCGGCGCCGCCGCCCCGGCCACCGGCACCGCCGCGTCCGCGCCGGTCGCCGAGCCCGCCGCGCCCGCCGCCAAGCCGGCGACGATCCCCGACGTGCCGCACGAGCTCACCAAGCTCAGCAATATGCGCAAGACGATCGCGCGCCGCCTGACCGAGTCGAAGCAGCAGGTGCCGCACATCTACCTCACCGTCGATGTCGAGCTCGACAAGCTGCTCAAGCTGCGCGGCGAGCTCAACGCCGGGCTGGAGGCGCGCGGGGTGAAGCTGTCGGTCAACGACCTGCTGATCAAGGCGCTCGCGGTGGCGCTGATCCAGGTGCCCAAGTGCAACGTGATGTTCACCCCCGACCAGCTCGTCAGCTTCGGTCGCGCCGACATCTCGGTCGCGGTGTCGACCCCCGAGGGGCTGATCACCCCGGTGATCACCGAGGCGGACACTGCCTCGCTGTCGAGCATCTCGACGCGGATGAAGGACCTCGCCGCGCGCGCGCGCGACAAGAAGCTGAAGCCCGAGGAGTTCACCGGCGGCACCGCCTCGATCAGCAACATGGGCATGTTCGGGATCAAGCAGTTCGAGGCGGTGATCAACCCGCCGCAGGGTATGATCCTGGCGATCGGTGCGGGCGAGAAGCGGCCGTGGGTGCTCAAGGACGGCACGCTCGGCGTCGCCTCGGTGATGTCGGCGACCGGCAGCTTCGACCATCGCGCGATCGACGGGGCGGACGGCGCGCAGCTGATGCAGGCGTTCAAGCAGCTCGTCGAGAACCCGCTGGCGATGCTCGCCTGAGGCGGGACGGGCGATGGCGCAGATGGAGCTGCCCGCGGTGTGGCGCGAATGGGCTTGGGGGCTGCTCGCGCTCGGCGTGACCGCGCTCGTCTTCAAGGGCGCGGCGTGGAGCTACCCGCAGGGCGCGGAGACGATCTGGCTGGTGGGCGCGGGCACGATGGTGGCGGTCGGGCTGCTCGGCGCGCGTGACGTCTGGGAGGTGCAGCAGCGCGACGAGCTACGCCGCGCGGAGACACAGGCGTGAGCGGCGCGACACCGCCCACCGCGGCACCGACGATCCGCGTCACCGCGATGCCGGCCGACGCCAACGCCTATGGCGACATCTTCGGCGGCTGGCTGATGAGCCTGATGGACTCGGCTGCCGGGCTCACCGCGGCGCGGCGCGCGCGCGGCCGCGCGGTGACGATCGCGATGGACGGCATGCAGTTCCACGCCCCCGTTCATGTCGGTGACGAGGTCTCGGTCTACGCCACGATCGCGCGGGTGGGGCGCACCTCGATCGCGATCGACGTGGAGAGCTGGGCGCGCGACCGCCACGGCGAGGAGTCGCGCAAGGTGACCGAGGCGCGCTTCACCTTCGTCGCGATCGACGAGGACCGCCGCCCGCGCGAGGTGCCCCCGGCGGCGTGACGTGATTTTACGCGGTGCGCGCGCGATCCGCGGCACCCATCTGATGGCAAACAGGGGCTGCGGCCCGGGAGTGGCGCAATGGCTGACACCTACGATCTCATCGTGCTGGGCTCGGGCCCCGGCGGCTACGTGTCCGCGATCCGCGCGGCGCAGCTCGGGCTCAAGGTCGCGATCGTCGAGCGCGAGCGGCTCGGCGGCATCTGCCTCAACTGGGGCTGTATCCCGACCAAGGCGCTGCTGCGCACGTCCGAGGTCTATCATTACATGACCCATGCCGCCGATTATGGCCTCAAGGCGGAGAATGTCGGCTTCGATCTCACCAAGATCGTCGACCGCAGCCGCAAGGTCGCGGGCCAGCTCAACGCCGGCGTCAAAGGCTTGATGAAGAAGAACAAGGTGACGGTAGTCGAGGGCGTCGGCGCGCTCACCGGCAAGGGGAGACTGAGCGTCAAGCAGGGCGGCGGCACGGTCGAGCTCGAGGCCAAGCACATCATCGTCGCCACCGGCGCGCGCGCGCGCGACCTGCCCTTCGCCAAGGCCGACGGCAAGCGCATCTGGACCTATCGCCACGCGATGGTGCCCGAGGAGATGCCGACCAAGCTGCTGGTCATCGGCTCGGGCGCGATCGGGATCGAGTTCGCCAGCTTCTACAATGATATGGGCGCGGACATTACGGTGGTGGAGATGCTGCCGCGCATCCTGCCGGTGGAGGACGAGGAGGTCAGCGCCTTCATGGAGAAGCGCCTCACCAAGGAGGGGATCAAGATCCTCACCGGCGCGGGCGTGGAGAAGATCGAGACCGGCGCGGCGTCGGTCAGGGCGACGATCAAGGGGAAGGACGGCAAGAGCGCGACCGAGGAATACAGCCACGTCGTCGTCGCGATCGGCATCGTTCCCAACACCGAGAACATCGGGCTGGAGACGCTCGGCGTGCAGACCGAGCGCGGCCACATCAAGGTCGACGGCTATGGCCGCACCAACGTCGAGGGAATCTACGCGATCGGCGACGTCACCGGCGCACCCTGGCTGGCGCACAAGGCGAGCCACGAGGGCGTCGTCTGCGTCGAGAAAATCGCAGGGCAGGACCCGCATCCGTTCGAGACGTGGAACATTCCGGGCTGCACCTACTCGCGCCCGCAGGTCGCCAGCGTCGGCCTCACCGAGGCCAAGGCCAAGGAGGGCGGCCGCGAGGTGAAGGTCGGCAAGTTCCCCTTCATCGGCAACGGCAAGGCGATCGCGCTCGGCGAGGCGGACGGCTTCGTGAAGACGGTGTTCGACGCCAAGACCGGCGAGCTGCTCGGCGCCCACATGGTCGGCGCCGAGGTGACCGAGCTGATCCAGGGCTATGTCGTCGCGCGCCAGCTCGAGACCACCGAGCACGAGCTGATGGAGACGGTGTTCGCCCACCCGACGCTGAGCGAGATGATGCACGAGAGCGTGCTCGGCGCCTACAACCGCGCATTGCACATCTGACCGAACGACGCGGGGTGGCGCCGGACGTCCTATAATCCGGCCATATGATCTATGCGTCACGCCCCGCCCGTTACCCGCTGATCGCCGCCGCGGCGCTGTTGCTGGCGTCGCTGGTGGTCTTCGCGCCGGGGGTGGCGGAATATGACTCGGTCGAGCAGTTCCGCCAGGTCCTGAGCGGCCGTTACGACGACTGGCACCCGCCGGTCATGGCGTGGCTGTGGCGCCGGCTGCTGCCCTTCGGCGACGGCGCCACCCGGCTGCTCGTCCTGCAGCTTACCGGTTACTGGCTCGGCCTGGGGCTGATCGCGGGCGCGCTGGCGCGGATCGGCCGGCCGACCGCGGGCTGGATGATCCTGCTGATCGGGCTTCTGCCGCCCTTCCTCGGCTGGCAGGCGGTGGTGCTCAAGGACGCGCAGCTGGTCGGCGCCGCGCTGGGGGCGTTCGGGCTGGTGGCGTGGTGGCGGCTGCGCGACCGGCCCGTCCCCGCCGCCGCGGCGCTGCTGGCCGCGCTGCTGTTCGGCTATGCGCTGCTGGTGCGCGCCAACGCCGCCTTCGCGCTGGCGCCGCTGATCGCGGGGCTGTTCCCGGTGCGGCGCGCCGGCGCGCTGATCGTCGCCTCGGGCGTGCTGCTGGCCGTGGCGCTGGCGCTGGCCGGGCCGGTCAACCACCGGCTGATCGGCGCGGTGTCGAGCGGGGTGGAGAAGACGCAACCGCTGTATGATCTCGCCGGCATCGCGGTGCGCGCGCCGGGCTCGCATTCGGTCGGCCTGTCGCGCCAGGCGGCGCGGCAGCTGCGCGCGAACGACTGCGTCACGCCTTATTTCTGGGACCCGCTCGGCGACACGCCGGGCTGTGTCGCGGCGATGTCGCCGCTCAAGGCGCAGCGCGCGAGTGATCTGTACTTAAGGCTCGCCAACGCCGCGCTCCACCACCCGCTTGCCTATCTGGCGCAGCGCGTGGCGCACTGGAACATGACCGAGCGCTGGCTGGTGCCCGCCCGGCTCGCCGGCGCGGCGCCGACCGGCGGCAGCGAGCCCAACAACCTGGGGCTCGCCAGCCCCGGTCCGCAGGCGCAGCAATGGATGTGGCTCGCCGCTCAGGCGGTGCTGACCCCGCTCGCCTGGCCGTTCGCCTGGCTGCTGCTCGCGCTGCTGCTGCTGGTCGGGACGCGGCGCTGGCGCCACGCGCCGCCGCGTCAGCTGGCGATCGCGCTGCTCGCCTCGGCGGTGACGCTCGAGTTCAGCTTTCTCGCGATCTCGATCGCGACCGACCTGCGCTATCACCTGTGGCCGATGCTCGCGACCGCGCTGGCCGCGGTGCTGCTGGCGGACACCTACCCGCTTCGCCGCGTGCCCGCCTGGATGGTGCTGGTCGCCGGCCTTTGCCTCGCGGCCGCGGTCGCCGAGCGCGCCACGCTGCCCGACCCGCCGCAGGAATATGAGGGCCTGCTGCACTGGACGCCGCCGCTGAGCCTACTGCCGGCGTGACAGGAGGCGTAGCGTCGACGGCCGACCATTGTGGCGTCATCCTGAGCTTGTCTCAGGATCTACCGTGCCGCATCATCCTCGCTCCGTGAGTCTGCGGTGCTGCGGATCCTGAAACGAGTTCAGGATGACGGAAGGGGGGCCGGGCGCGCGCGTCGCGAGCGGGACGAGCGCCACGGGGACTGGCACGTCCTTCCACCACCCGGAGCCCACGCTTTTCCCCTGCGTCCGCGCGCCTTTTCGCCGATCCGGGCGTTGTGCCGGCGATGCAACGACCCTCCCACGCCGCGCCGCCGCGCGCATGAACCGGCTCGCCCCCGACGAGCCCGACGCGCGCTTCATCCGGCGCGTGCTGTGGCTGGTGCTGATCGTCGCCGTGCTGGCCGCGCTCTACTTCGCGCGGCACCTGCTGATCCTCGCCTTCGGCTCGATGCTGATCGCGATCATCATCCACGCCGTCGCCGAGGTCTATGCCAACCGCACCCGGCTGAGCCCGCGCGGCGCGATGGGGGCGGCGATCGCCAGCGTGCTCGCCTTCCTGGCGCTGCTCGGCTGGCTGTTCGGCGTCGAGTTCCGCGCCCAGGTCAACACGCTGGTGGTCGCGCTGCCGGGCCTGCTCGACCAGCTCCAGGCCTATATGTCGCAGAGCCCGGTGGGCGAGAAGGTAGCGGACGCGGTGCAGGCGGCGTTCGCGGGCAGCCGCGTCGCGCAGGATATCGGCGAGATCGTGCGCGGCGCGGGCGAGCTGCTGCTCAACGCGGTGCTGGTGCTGTTCGGCGCGATCTTCTTCGCGGTCGATCCCAAGATCTACGAGCGCGGCTTCCTGCTGCTGGTGCCGCCGTCGAAGCGCGCCGCGGTGGAGGATGCGCTTGGCGATGTCGCCTCGACGCTGCTGCTGTGGCTGCGCGCGCAGCTGATCCAGATGACCGCGATGGGCGCGATGGTCGGGATCGGATTGTGGATCGCGGGCGTGCCCTCGCCGGCGCTGCTGGGGCTGCTCACCGGCCTGTCCGAGTTCATCCCTTATGTTGGCCCGGTCGCGGCGATGTTGCCCGCGCTAGGCCTGGCCGCGACCAGGGGCACCGACCAGCTCGTCTGGGCGCTCACCGTCTTCGCGGTGGTGCGCGTGGTGCAGACCAACTTCGTGACGCCGTTCGTCACCAGCCGAGTCGTTGCCATACCGCCCGCGCTCAGCCTGTTCGCGATCATAGGGACGGGCGCGGTGTTCGGGCTGTTCGGGCTGTTCTTCTCGGGCGGCATCCTCGTGGTCGGCTTCACGCTGGTGCGCAGCCTCTACCTGCGCGAAGTGCTCGGCGAGGACATACCGCGCTCACGCGAGCGCACGCTGTTCACCGCCAAGGGCACGCCGCGGCCCGTTACAGAAAATGAAGATTCGACATTAACGGAACGTCCGGATTAAGTGTGAATTAACCTTTCTGGTTCAGAAGCCATTGGGTATGAACGTAGCGAAGCGCGGACGACAGAGTCTACCGCGTTGACGAACCGGGGATTTGCCGATGCGCGTGCTGCTGATCGAGGACGAACCGACGACCGCCAAGGCCATCGAGCTGATGCTGTCGACCGAGGGGTTCAACGTCTACAATACGGATCTGGGTGAGGAAGGCCTCGATCTCGGCAAGCTGTACGATTACGACATCATCCTGCTCGATCTCAACTTGCCTGACATGCACGGCTACGACGTGCTGAAGAAATTGCGCGTCGCACGGGTGCAGACGCCGGTGCTGATCCTCTCGGGCATCAACGAGATGGATTCCAAGGTGCGCAGCTTCGGCTTCGGCGCGGACGATTACGTCACCAAGCCGTTCCACCGCGAGGAGCTGGTCGCCCGCATCCACGCCGTGGTACGCCGCTCGAAGGGCCACTCGCAGTCGGTGATCAAGACCGGCAAGCTCTCGGTCAACCTCGATGCGAAGACCGTGGAGGTCGACGGCGCACGCGTGCACCTGACGGGCAAGGAATATGCGATGCTCGAGCTGCTCTCGCTGCGCAAGGGCACCACGCTGACCAAGGAGATGTTCCTCAACCATCTCTACGGCGGGATGGACGAGCCCGAGCTCAAGATCATCGACGTGTTCATCTGCAAGCTGCGCAAGAAACTGAGCCTGGCGTGCGGCGGCGACAATTACATCGAGACCGTCTGGGGCCGCGGTTACGTGCTGCGCGAGCCCGAGGAGACCGCGCAGGTCGCGTGAGGTCTGACGTTATCGACGGAGACGACGGCCGTCGTACCGGAGGGTGCGGCGGCTGTTGTTCTGTCCGCTTCTTCTTTCTCTCGTCACCCCGGACTTGTTCCGGGGCTCACCCGTCAGCGCGCCTCACCCTTCATAGAATGCGCGGCGCGGTGAATCCCGGAACAAGTCCGGGATAACGACGAGACGGGGTGGCGTCCCTTCCAACCCACTGTCGCATAACCGCAACCAAATCGTCATCGGCCCGACCCGGACCTAGTGCAGGCGCCCCCGTCAACGACAATGGGGGAAAACGATGACCGCCAAGTTCATGCTGCTCGCCAGCGCCTCGTACCTGCTCGCCGCCGCACCCGCGCTGGCGCAGGACGCGCCGCCGCCCGCCACCGCCGCGACGATCGACCGCGCCGCGCCCGAGCAGCCGACCGAGGGCGAGGACGTGGTGGTGCTCGGCTTCGGTCAGAGCCGCCAGGTGCAGACGGTGACTTCGGCTGATCTCGAGCGGCTCACCCCGGGCACCTCGCCGCTGAAGGCGGTGGCCAAGCTGCCCGGCGTCAACTTCCAGTCGGCCGACGCCTTCGGCGCCTATGAGTGGTCGACGCGCATCTCGCTGCGCGGCTTCAACCAGAACCAGCTCGGCTTCACGCTGGACGGCGTGCCGCTCGGCGACATGAGCTACGGCAACGTCAACGGGCTCCACATCAGCCGCGCGATCCTCTCGGAGAACATCGCCAGCACTACCGTGGCGCAAGGTGCGGGTGCGCTGGGCACCGCCTCGACCAGCAACCTCGGTGGCACGCTCCAGTTCGTCAGCCGCGCGCCGTCGGACACCGCCGACCTGATTGCCTCGGCCACTTACGGCAGCGACCAGACCTATCGTGCCTTCGTTCGCGCCGAGTCGGGTGATCTCGGCGGCGGGCTCAAGGGCTATATCAGCTACGGCTTCCTCAAGACCGACAAGTGGAAGGGCTTCGGCGAGCAGCGCCAGCACCAGGCCAACGCCAAGGTGGTGAAGGAGGTGGGCGAGCACGGCAAGATCACCGCCTTCCTCAACTTCTCCGACCGACGCGAGAACGACTACCAGGACCTCAGCCTCGATATCATCCGCCGCCGCGGGCTGAACAACGACAATATCTCGAACGACTATCCGCTGGCGCTCCAACTCGCGCAGATCGCGCAGAACCAGGCCGCGCGCACCGCCAGCGCCACCGCGGCGCTGCCCTATCCCGGCGTCGGCCTCGCCTTCCCGGCGGGGATTGGCACGCTCGACGACGTCTATTACGACGCCGCCGGCCTGCGCCGCGATTGGCTCGGCGGCGTGACGTTCGAGGCGCAGCTGCTGCCGCAGCTGTCGATCGTGTCGACCAGCTATGTCCATCGCAACAAGGGGCAGGGCTCGTGGATCACGCCCTATCAGCCCACGCCCGCGGGGGCTCCGGACGCCGACGGCACGCCGATCACGGGCGGCTCGGCGCTGTCGTTCCGCACCACCGAATATCGCATCATGCGTGCGGGCAATGTCACCAACGCCGCGTTCGAGCTCGGCGCCAATCGCTTCGAGGTCGGCGCGTGGTATGAGAGCAACGCCTTCGACCAGGCGCGCCGCTTCTACGGCATGGCCGACGGTACCGCGCCCAACCGCCGCGCGCTCGATTATCAGGAGAACCCGTTCTTCACGCAATGGGCGGGCAATTACGACACCGAGACGCTGCAATACCACGTCGCCGACACGCTCCAGCTCGGCCGGCTGACGATCAACGCCGGCTGGAAGGGCATGCGCGTCGAGAACAAGGCCAATCTGCTCACCGGCGTGCTGGTGGCGGGCAAGATCGAGTCGAAGGACTGGTTCCTGCCCCAGGCCGGCGCCGTCTTCGCGCTGGGCGGCGGCGCCGAGCTGTTCGCCAGCTACACCGAGAACATGCGCGCCTTCGTCTCGGGCACCGCGGGGCCGTTCGGCACCACCCAGGTCGGCTTCGACGCGATCCGCTCGCGCATCAAGCCCGAGACGTCGAAGACCGCCGAGGGCGGCGTGCGCCTGCGCGCCGGCGGGCTCCAGCTCTCCGCGGTGGGCTATTACATCGACTTCAACGACCGGCTGCTCACCTTCCAGAACGGCTCGGGCATCCAGGGCAACCCGCCCACGCTCAACAACGCCGGCGGCGTGGAGAGTTACGGCGGCGAGATCTCGGCCTATTACCGCGTGTTCCAGCCGCTCAGCCTGTTCGCCAGCTACAGCTACAACAAGGCGACCTACCAGGACGACGTGGTCGACGCCGCCGGCACGGTGCTGACCGCGACCGCGGGCAAGACCGTGGTCGATACGCCCGAGCATATGGCCAAGGGCGAGATCGTGTACGACGACAGCCGCTTCTTCGGCCGCATCGGCGCAGACTATATGGCGAAGCGCTACTTCACCTACCTCAACGACCAGTCGATCGGGTCGCGCGTGCTGGTCGACGCCAGCATCGGCGTGCGCTTCGGCGAGAACATGGGCTTATTCCGCGGCTTCGCGCTGGAGGGCAGCGTCACCAACCTGACCGACAAGAAGTATGTCTCGACGATCGGCAGCAACGGCTACACCGCCAGCGGCGACAACCAGACACTGCTCGCCGGCGCGCCGCGCCAGTTCTTCGTGACGCTGCGGCGCGGATTCTGAGCGGGCTCGGGCATAAGGGAGGGCGCAAGACGAGATCCTCTTCCTAGAAGAGGATTTCGCGAAAGACTGAACTGGCGCGATCCGTGACCGCAACCCCGCGAGGGTCAGAATCCTGAGCCAAGCGGAGGTTGATCCCGATCTTGGGTCCGGATCTGCCAGCCCGAATCGAAAGACGTTCGCGACGCTGGCTGGAGGAGCCACAGCCGCTCCCTGCCGTTGAGTCCGGGCCCACCGTGCCGAAGATGACGCGCTCAGATGTGCATGGCATGATGGAGCCCGATCAAGTCCCCATGGCCCGCGATCTGACGCCGCATCAAGTGGCCGCTACTCCCTTACCAGCGTGACCTGCAGCACGTCGATGCCGCCACCCCGGAAGCCGCCCTCACAATACATCAGGTAATAGCGCCACAGCCGCTGGAACCGCTCGTCGAACCGCGCCGGCAGCCGACCCTCGGCCGCGGCGCGGTCGAAGCGGCGGCGCCACTCCAACAGCGTCTCGGCATAGTCGAGCCCGAAGCGTTCCTCGTCCTGCCAAGCCAGCCCGTGCGCCGCGGCGATCGCCCGGAAGCGGCTGACCGACACGAGCGACCCGCCGGGGAAGATGTAGCGCTGGATGAAGTCGACGCCGCCCGCATAGGCATCCCACACGTCGTCCGCGATCGCGATCAGCTGGAGCGCGGCCCGGCCGCCGGGGCGCAGCACGCGTGCCAGCGTCGCGCAGTAAGCCGGCCAGTAGTCCGGGCCGACCGCCTCGACCATCTCGATCGAGGCGACCCCGTCGTACACGCCGGTGACGTCGCGATAGTCGCACAGCGCCACGCTCACGCCCGGCAGCGCGCGCGCGGCGACATGGTCGCGCTGCTCGGTCGAGAGCGTCAGCGCGTGGACGCCGAGCTCCGCCGCCGCCGCGGCCGCCGCGAACGAGCCCCAGCCGCAGCCGATCTCGAGCACGCGCTGGCCCGCGGTCGCCCCCGTGCGCGCCAGGATTGCCGCCAGCTTGCGCCGCTGCGCCTCCGCGAGCGGCTCGCCGGGCGCGTCGTAGCGCGCGCTGGAATAGGTCAGCGTCTCGTCGAGCCACTCTCGGTAGAAGTCGTTGCCGAGATCGTAATGCGCCGCCACGTTGCGGCGCGCGCCGCCGCGGTCGTTGCGGCGCAGGCGGTGGAACAGTCGCGCCGCCAGCTTCGCCCCGCGTTTCGCGCGCGCGACATCGCCTAGCGCGGCGCGGTTGCGCATGAACAGGTCGAATACGGGCACGGGATCGGGGCTGGTCCAGTCGCCGGCCTCCCAACCCTCGTACCAGCCGATCGACCCCGCGCTGACCAGCCGCCACAAGGCGCGCCAGCGCACCACGCGCACCGCCGCGAACGGTCCCGACTCATTCCCGCCGAGCAGCCGCCGCGTGCCGTCGGGCAGCTCGGCCTCGATCGCGCCCGTCACCAACCCGCGATCGACGCGGTCGAGGATGCGGTGGAACAGCGGCGCCGCGATCCGGCTGCCGAGATCGGCGGAGGGAGGGCGGGTCGTCGCGGCGTCCATGCCGCGCCGCCTATCGCACCTTCTTACCCGCCGCCAGCGCGCGTTCGCGTGCCTCGCGATGGCCGATCAGCATCGCGGGATAATCGTCCGGGCGGCAGCCCGCCGCCTCGGGGTCGTGGATCGCGGGATCGGGCAGATGCTTGAGCTCAGGCACCCAGTGGCGAATATAGTCGCCGGCGGCGAACTTCTCCGACTGGCCGATCGGCGCCATGATGCGACCGAACATGTTGGCGTCGACTCCGGTGCCCGCGACCCACTGCCAGTTGACCGAGTTGTTGCCGTAATCGGCGTCCACGAGGCAGTCCCAGAACCACCGCTCGCCCTCGCGCCAATCGATCAGCAGGTGCTTCACGAGGAACGATGCGGTGATCATGCGCACGCGATTGTGCATCCAGCCGCTCTGCCAGAGCTGGCGCATCCCGGCGTCGACGATCGGATAACCGGTGCGTCCGCGCTGCCACGCCTGCAGGTCGCGCCGTGCCGCCGTGCCGCTGCGCCACGGCAGCGTATCGTAGCGGCGGCGACCGTTGACGTCGGCGTAATCGGGTAACGCGCTCACCACGCCGTCGGTGAAATCGCGCCATGCAAGTTCCTTGCGGAAGGTCGTGTCGGCGCCGGCGGTGGCGTGCCAGACGGTGCGCGCCGACACCTCGCCGAAGTGCAGGTGCGGCGAGAGCCGCGACGTGCCCTCCTCGCTCGGCAGGTTGCGTCGCTCGTCATAGCCGTCGAGCGCGAGCTGCTCGACCTTGCGCAGCGCCTCGGCCTCGCCCGGCGTCCAGTCGAACCCGCCCGACCAGTCGGGCGTGGTCGGCAGCAGGTTCCAGTCAGCGAGCGAGTCGCTCTGCGGCCAGGTGTCGGGCGCGGGGATGGTGCGCGGCGCGGCGAGCGGCTTCTCAGGCGGCAGGTGCGGCTGCAGCCCTTTCCAGAAGGACGAGTAGATCCGGTACGGCGCGCCGCTGCCGGTGGTGACGTCCTCGATTCGCGTGAGGTGATTGCCGTCATACAGGCAGAGCCGCTCGCCGAGCGCCGCCTCGGCATCGCGCCACCATGGCTCATAGTGACGGACGGCATGGACGCGCTCGGCGCCGGTCTCGTCGAGCAGCGCGTTTAAAACGTCGGCCGCCCGACCGCGCCGCAGGATCAGTCGGCTACCCTTCTTCCCAAGCGACACCGACAGCGCGGCGAGGCTGTGATGTAGCCACCAGCGCTGCGCCTCGCCGATCTTCCACGCGCCGGGCGCCTCGTCGTCGAGCACGTAGATCGGGATCACCGCGCCGCTATGCGCGGCCGCGACCAACGCGGGCTGGTCATGGAGGCGGAGATCCTGGCGCAGCCATAAAAGGTCGGTCATCGCGAGGGTTACGTTCCAGGTCGGAGGCTGGTTCCTGATCCAGGTTGTGAGAACCCGACGGCGGCATGCTCGTGCCCCGTCAAAGGCCGGGGGCCAGTTTGGAGAATCTTCGTGGTTCGCGTCCGACTCGATGAACCTTGAGCCCCAACGCCGGTCAGGCGCGCCTGAGAGTCCGCTCCTCCGCACGCCGACCTCGGCCGGGGCTCGAAACGAGCTAGGACGCACATCGCCGCTTCAAACCGGCGACGACTCGCTCTAGGCGATCTCGCATGACCGACACGCGCGAGACCGGCTTCGACTTCCTCCCCAAGTTCGATGCGGCCGGGCTGGTCACCGCCGTGGTCACCGACCGTGTCAGCGGCGAGCTGCTGATGGTAGCGCACATGAACGCGGCCGCGATCGCGGCCACGCGGGCGACCGGCGAGGCGACCTTCTTCTCGCGCAGTCGCGGGCGGCTGTGGAAGAAGGGCGAGACCTCGGGCAACGTCCTGCGCGTCGTCGAGCTGCGCGTCGACTGCGACCAGGACGCCCTGTGGCTGATCGTCGATCCGGCCGGACCCGCCTGCCACACCGGCGCGCGCAGCTGCTTCTACCGCGGGGTAGCCCTCGGCGCGGCGCACACAGAGGGCGCGCTGAGCCCAGTGGCGTGATCCGCGGCGCACTCGTGTTCGCTGCGCTGCTGCTCGCCGGCTGCGACCGCGCCGCGCCGTCGAACGCACCGCGTGAGCCCGCGGGAGTCGCCTTGGAGCGCGCCGCCGAAGCCGCTGGGCTCATCGCGGCGCCGGTGCGGGACCGACCGGTCGGCGTCTTCGCGTCGGAGACCGCGCGGCTCTGCCTCGTCCCGGAAAGCGGCGGCGCCCTGAGCGCGGGCGCGAGCGTCGATTACGGCGCCGGTCAGCGCTGCGTCGCGCGCGGCGTGGCGCGTGCCGGGGCGGTGATGACGGCGGAATGGGGCAGGGGCTGTACGGTCGAGCTCCGCTACGATGGCGATGCGCTTGTCTTCCCGGCGACCTTTCCCGCGGGCTGCGAGCCGCGTTGCTCCGGCCGCGCCTCGCTCGCGGGGCTCCGGCTGGAGCGGTTGAGCGACTCCGTCGCCGAGGCACGCCGGACGCGCGGTGCCGACGGTCGGCTGCTGTGCGGTGACGACTAGCCGATCGCGCTGGTTGACGTTCACGTAAAGGGAAGCTACCCAGCTCGTCATGAGCGACCTTCTCGACGCGTCTGCCGCTTATGCTGTCGTGCCGCCGCGCGCGGACCGCGATCATTTCACCATCACCGATCTGTCGGCCGAGTTCGGCGTCACGCCGCGTGCGTTGCGTTTCTACGAGGACGAGGGGCTGATCGCGCCTGAGCGGCGCGGGATGGTGCGGATCTACTCGCACCGCGATCGCGCGCGACTGGCCTGGATTCTGCGCGGCAAGCGCGTCGGCTTCAGCCTCGCCGACATCCGCGAGATGATCGACCTCTACGACGTCGGCGACGGCCGGCAGAAGCAGCGCGCGGTGGCGATCGAGCGCTGCCGCGAGCGCATCGCCGCGCTCGAGCAACAGAAGCACGATATCGACGCCGCGATCACCGAGCTGGCCGAGTTCCTGACGGTGGTCGAGGGTGGGAAAGCCAAGGAAAGCTGAGACGATGCCGCAATATACTCCCCCCGTCCGCGACACCCGCTTCGTGCTCGAGCAGGTGATCGGGCTCGATCGCTACGCCAACGTCCCCGGCTTCGCCGCCGCCACGCCCGACACGGTCGAGGCGGTGCTGGAGGAGGGCGGGCGCTTCGTCGCCGAGGTGCTGTTCCCGCTCAACCAGTCGGGCGATCAGGAAGGCTGCACGCGCCACGCCGACGGCAGCGTCACCACGCCGAAGGGCTTCAAGGAAGCGTACCGGCAGTTCGTCGAGTCGGGCTGGGGCACGCTGAGCGCGCCCGAGGCGTTCGGCGGGCAGGGGATGCCGCACGTCGTCTCCACCGCCTTCCAGGAATATATGATCTCGGCGAACATGGCGTTCGCGATGTACCCCGGCCTCGCGCACGGCGCGATCGCGGCGCTGGTGGTGAAGGGCAGCCCGGAGCAGCAGCAGAAGTATCTGCCCAAGATGGTGTCGGGCGAGTGGGGCGGCACGATGAACCTCACCGAGCCGCAGTGCGGCACCGACCTCGGGCTGATCCGCACCCGCGCCGAGCCGCAGGCCGACGGCAGCTACACGATCACCGGCACCAAGATCTTCATCTCGGCGGGCGAGCACGACCTGACCGACAATATCATCCACCTCGTGCTGGCGAAGACGCCGGGCGCACCCGACAGCTCCAAGGGCATCTCGCTGTTCGTGGTGCCCAAGGTGCTGGTCGAGGACGACGGCTCGCTTGGCGTGCGCAACGCGGTGACGTGCGGCTCGATCGAGCACAAGATGGGCATCCACGCCAACTCGACCTGCGTGATGAACTATGACGGCGCCACCGGCTGGCTCGTCGGCGAGGAGATGAAGGGGCTCGCCGCGATGTTCATCATGATGAACGCGGCGCGGCTCGGTGTCGGGTTGCAGGGGCTCGGCGTGGCGGAGACCGCGTACCAGAATGCGGTGCAGTACGCGAGGGACCGGCGGCAGGGCCGCGCGCTCACCGGGCCGGCCGAGCCGGGCGAGAAGGCGGACACGTTGTTCGTCCACCCCGACGTTCGCCGCATGCTGATGGAGGGCAAGGCCTGGACCGAGGGGCTGCGCGCACTATGCCTCTGGGGCGCGCTCCAGGCCGATCTCGAGCATCACGCCACCGACGAGACCGAGCGCCAGCTCGCCGGTGACCTGCTCGGGTTGCTCACCCCGGTGATCAAGGGCGTCGGCACCGACCGCGGCTACGAGATCGCGACCAACGCGCAGCAGGTCTATGGCGGGCACGGCTACATCGCCGAGTGGGGCATGGAGCAGTATGTCCGCGACGCACGCATCGCGATGATCTACGAGGGCACCAACGGCGTCCAGGCGATGGATCTGGTCGGGCGCAAGCTCGCGCTCAACGGCGGCCGCGCGGTGCAGGCGTTCGGCAAGCTGGTCATGGACGAGATCGCGGTGGGCAAGGCCCAGACGGCCACCGTCGACCTCGCGGCGCGGCTGGAGAAGGCCGCGGGCGAGCTGCAGGCGGCGACGATGTGGTTCCTCGCCAACGGCATGAAGGATCCGAACAACGTCGGCGCGGGAGCGGTCCCGTACATGCACCTCGTCGGCGTGGTCGCGGTCGGGCTGATGTGGCTGCGCATGGCGGGCGCGGCGTCGCGGCTCAAGGCAGAGGGGGCGGGCGACGCCGCCTTCCTCGACGCCAAGCTGGTGACGGCGCGCTTTTTCGCCGAGCGCGTGCTGCCCGAGGCGGGCGCGCTGCGTCGCAAGATCGAGGGCGGCGCCGAGGCGATCATGGCGCTGCCGCCGGACATGTTCGCGGCGGCGTGAGGAAGCTGAAGATCCTCGCCGCTCGCGGGGAGTGCGGGTTTCGGCTTGCCTTCAGCAAGCCAAGATGGTGTCCGGGGGACACCATCTCGCCCACAGTGGCAGCGCGTTAGCGCTGACGGAGGGGGCTCTCCGCGCGCGGGCCGGTGTGTTCGGGGCGAGCCCCCTCCACCACCCGGCTGCGCCGGGCGGTCCCCCTTCCCGCGAGCGGGGAGGATCTGACGGTCTCGCACCGCTCTCCTTCAGTGGAGGGGCTGGGGCTTCGCCGCGGAAGCGGGGTTCGTGGCGCCGCCGGCATCCGGTCGGTCCGACCTCGGCAACGTGCGACGCAGTTCACCTGATGCGCTCGAAGGCGAGGGGCTTTTCCCTCCCGCTTCCTCGCGCCGCCGCACGCCGTCCAGCGGCTCCGACCCGGACGGCGCCGCTCCCGACGGCGGGGCGAGCTGCGAGACCGCCTGGCGGCGCATGCACAGGCCCGGGCCCGTGCGCGGGAACTCCTTGCAGTTCCACAGCATCCGCTCGATCCCCGCGTCCTTGTTGCGGAGATAGCTGAATGACATCGCCGCGATCTGCGGCGGCGTCATCGTCGCCGACCCCGGCAGCTGCGCGCGATCCGTCCAGCCCATGAACTTGCACCGCGCGCGCTCGCCGCACGCCGCGCGCGCGGCGTCGATATAGCGCTCGGGCGAGTCGCTACCCAGCAGCATCGCGAAGGCGTCCTCATCACCCACCAGCGGCGTCGCCGCCGGTGCCGGCGCGCCCGCGCCCGCGAGCAATGGCGCCGCCGCGGCGGTCGCGGTCTCCGCCTCGGTCAGCGCGGCCCCGAGCTGGTGCGCGGGCGACACCGGTGCCAGCGCGGCGATCACCGGCTCGGCGCTCGACACCGTGCGGCGAAAGGCAGGGGGCGTGCCCCACCAGCCGGTCCAGCGAAAGAACAGATGGGTGTGGACCTCGGCGATCTTGTCGAGGCTGGAGCTCCAATAGGGCACCACCCAATCGGTATGGTAATGCGTGGCATAGCCGACCTTCTTCTCGACCTTGCCCGCCAGCGCGTCCGCCGCGACCCTGCGCGCGCGCTCCCACGCCGGCGCGCTGGGATGCCGCGCCAGCGCACCGTCGCAGGTGAAGGTGAACTGGCACCCGGTGTTGCGCTCCGCGCCCTGGAACACGACGCCGCATACCGTCTTCGGGAAAGCGGGATGGCGCAGACGGTTGAGCACCACCTGCACCACCGCGCGCTGGCCGGCGGGATCGTCGCCGGCCTCGTACCAGGCCGCGGCGGCAAGACAGTCGGTCGCGCGCGCCAGCGCGGCGCTGTCGCCGGCGAAGCGGAACGGCTGCGCCGCCGGCTTGGGCCCGCGCACGAAGGGGATGCCGGCGTTGTAGGCGCGCGCCTCCTCGGCGGTGAGGTCCTGCAGTTCGACCGGCTCGACCTCGGGCAGCTCGGTCGGGGGCGCGACCCGCTGCGGCGGGCGCACCTTGGCGGCGATCGCACGCGGCACTGCGGGTGCGCGCTGGATCACCACCAGCGGGCCCATGATCGCCAGCAGCGCGATGCCGCCGAGGATCGCGCCCGTCCGAGTGCCGACGCCGCCCAGCTCAATTCTCCGGCAGGAAGTCCGGCACCGAGAGATAGCGCTCGCCGGTGTCGTAGTTGAAGCCGAGCACGCGCACGTCGTCGGGCAGGTCGGGCAACTTTTGCAGGATCGCGGCGAGCGTCGCGCCCGAGGAGATGCCGACCAGCATGCCTTCCTCGCGTGCGGCGCGGCGCGCCATGTCCTTGGCCACCGCGGCGTCGACCTCGATCACGCCGTCGAGCGCCTGGGTGTGGAGGTTGGCGGGGATAAAGCCAGCGCCGATCCCCTGGATCGGGTGCGGCCCGGCCTGGCCGCCCGAGATCACCGGCGAGGCCTGAGGTTCGACCGCGAAGACTTTAAGATTAGGCCATTCCTTCTTCAGCGTCTCGGCCACGCCGGTGATGTGGCCGCCGGTGCCGACGCCGGTGATGATGACGTCGATCGGCGAGTCGCGGAAATCCTTGAGGATCTCCTGCGCGGTGGTGCGGACATGGACGTCGACGTTGGCGGGGTTCTCGAACTGCTGCGGCATCCACGCGCCCGGCGTCTGCTCGACCAGCTCGAGCGCGCGCTCGATCGCCCCCTTCATGCCCTTCTCGCGCGGGGTGAGATCGAACTGCGCGCCATAGGCGAGCATCAGCCGGCGGCGCTCGAGGCTCATGCTCTCGGGCATGACCAGGATCAGCTTATAGCCCTTCACCGCGGCGACCATGGCGAGGCCGATCCCGGTGTTGCCGCTGGTCGGCTCGACGATTGTGCCGCCCGGCTGGAGCGCGCCCGACGCCTCGGCCGCCTCGATCATCGCCAGCGCGATGCGGTCCTTGATCGAGCCGCCGGGATTGGATCGCTCGGACTTGATCCACACTTCCGAGCCCGGGAACAGCTTGCGGACTCGGATATGCGGCGTGTTGCCGATCGTCTCCAGGATGGTCTGGGCCTTCATGGCTGCGCTACTCCGTGCTGGGGTTCTGTCTCTAGCATCTCGGGCGGGTCAAAGGTCCGTGCGTTCTTGAGTTCCGGGAACAGCCGCGACCACAGCAGCGTGATCGCGATCGCGCCGACCCCGCCGAACACCACCGCGCCGACCGGTCCGAGCAGCGACGCCATCAACCCGCTCTCCGCCTCGCCGAGCTCGTTAGAGGCCGAGATGGTGAGCTGCGACACCGCGCTGACGCGGCCGCGCATCGAGTCGGGCGTGTGGAGCTGGATCAGCGAGGTGCGGACATAGACCGACACCATGTCCGCCCCGCCCGCGACGATCAGTCCGACGAGGCTAAGCAGGAAGTCGGTCTGGAGCACCGGCAGCCCGGCACCGAGCGCGACATGGGTGATGCCGAGCGCATCGGTTACCTGCGTCGCCACGCCGAAGGTGAGGATGCCGAGCCCGAAGACCACCACCGAGGCGAGCATCTTCACGCCGACGTTGCGCTTCATCGGCCGGAACGAGAACCAGATCGCCGTGCTCGCCGCGCCGATCCCCATCCCTGCCGCGAGCACGCCGAGCCCGGAGGCGCCGACCTGGAGGATGTCGCGCGCGAAGATCGGCAGCAGCGCGGTCGCGCCCGCCAGCAGCACGGCGAACAGGTCGAGCGTGATCGCCGCGAGCACCAGCCGGTTGCGGCGGACATAGGCGAAGCCGTCGAGGATGCGCTGAAGCGGGCGGCGGTCCTTCTGCGCGGGCGGCTGCGGCACCTTGCCGATCAGGAACATCAGCCCGAGCGCGAGCAGCAGCAGCCCCGAGATGACCCCGTACGCCACGTCGGGGTGGATCGCGTAGAGCAGCCCGCCGACGCTCGGCCCCGCGATCGTGCCGAACTGCCAGGCGATCGAGGAGATCGCGATCGCGGTCGGCAGGCTTTCCTTGGGCACGAGATTCGGCGCCAGCGCGGAATAGGCCGGCCCCGAGAAGGCGCGGGCGACCCCGATCAGGACAGCGGACACGAAAAGATATGGAAGGCCAAGCTGACCCGACCAGGTGAGCAGCCCCAGCGTCGCGGCGTTGAGCACCAGCAGCGCGGTGGTGCCGCGCACGATCCAGCGCCGGTCCACCGTGTCCGCCACCAGTCCGACCACGGGCGTCAGCAGGAACAGGGGGATGAACTGCACCAGCCCGATCATGCCGAGGAGAAAGGCGGCGTCGCGGATGTCCAGGGTCTGGCGCGCGAGGCCATAGACCTGCCAGCCGATGATGATCGCCTGCGCGCTGATAGCGATGGTGCCCGAGAAGCGCGCCAGCCAGTAAGCGCGAAAATTGGCGATGCGCAAAGGATGGCGCGGCGCGGCCGGCGGGTCGATCGGAGCGTGCATCGGACCAGCGGCGTAGACCCGCGCTGAAACCCTTGCAACCCGGTGGGGTTTGCAGTCCGACGCGACCCGCGCCTATAGGCGCCCATCTCCCCAAGGAATGAGGTCCTGTCCATCGTGGCAAAAGCCCCAGCACGCAGCCCGGCAATGGCCGGCGATACGCCCCCCGCCGACCCGATGAAGACGAATCGCGAGCGCCCGTCGGACCCGCGTCCGTATGAGGCGAGCAAGGAAGAGCTGCTCAAATTCTACGAGGACATGCTGCTGATCCGCCGCTTCGAGGAGAAGGCCGGGCAGCTCTATGGTCTCGGCCTGATCGGCGGCTTCTGCCACCTCTATATCGGTCAGGAAGCGGTCGCGGTCGGGCTCCAGTCGGCGCTGACCGATGCCGATTCGGTGATCACCGGCTATCGCGACCACGGCCATATGCTGCTGTGCGGGATCCCGCCCAAGGACGTGATGGCGGAGCTGACCGGGCGTCAGGCCGGCATCTCCAAGGGCAAGGGCGGCTCGATGCACATGTTCAGCGTCGAGCATAAGTTCTACGGTGGCCACGGCATCGTCGGCGCACAGGTGTCGCTCGGCGCCGGTCTCGCCTTCAAGCACAAGTACAGCGAGGACGGCGGCGTCTGCCTCGCCTATTTCGGCGACGGTGCGGCCAACCAGGGCCAGGTGTACGAGGCCTTCAACATGGCCGAGCTGTGGAAGCTCCCGATCATCTTCGTGATCGAGAACAACCAGTACGCCATGGGCACCAGCGTCAACCGCGCCTCGTCCGAGGACCAGCTGTACAAGCGCGGCGAGAGCTTCCGCATTCCCGGCCTGCAGATCGACGGCATGGACGTGCTGGCGGCGCGCGGCGCGGCGGAGGAGGCGCTCGCCTGGGTACGCGCGGGCAAGGGGCCGATCATCCTCGAGATGAAGACCTATCGCTATCGCGGCCACTCGATGTCCGATCCCGCCAAATACCGCTCGCGCGACGAGGTGCAGGCGGTGCGCGACAAGTCCGACCCGATCGAGGCGGTGAAGCGGACGCTGTCGGAGCTGCACGGCGCCAAGGAAGAGGACTTCAAGGCGATCGAGCAGCGTATCCGCAAGCAGGTCAACGAGTCGGCCGATTTCGCCGAGAGCACCCCCGAGCCGGATCCTGCCGAACTGTATACCGACGTCCTGGTGGAGAAGTATTGAGATGGCGATCGACATCAAGATGCCGGCGCTGTCCCCGACGATGGAGGAGGGCACGCTCGCCAAGTGGCTCGTCAAGGAAGGCGACACGGTGAAGTCCGGCGACATCATGGCCGAGATCGAGACCGATAAGGCGACGATGGAGTTCGAGGCGGTCGACGAGGGCACCGTCACCAAGATCCTGGTGGCCGAGGGCACCGACGGGGTGAAGGTCGGCACCGTGATCCTGCAGCTCGCCGGCGAGGGCGAGGAGGCGGGGTCGGCGGACTCGGCCGGTGCCGCCGCGACCAAGGACGATTCGCCGCGCGGCGACGCGCAGGCCGACGAGAAGAAGTCGGACACGGTCGAGGACTCGGCGCACCCCGCGCAGGAGAAGGTCGATACCGGCGCGCGCCAGCTGTTCGAGGCCGCTTCGCACACGTCCGAGGTGAGCGACCCGGCGGTGCCCGCGGGTACCGAGATGGTGAAGCAGACCGTCCGCGAGGCGCTGCGCGACGCGATGGCCGAGGAGATGCGCGCCGACGCGCGCGTGTTCGTGATGGGCGAGGAGGTCGCGCAGTACCAGGGCGCCTATAAGGTGACCCAGGGCCTGCTCGACGAGTTCGGCGACAAGCGCGTGATCGATACGCCGATCACCGAATACGGCTTCGCCGGCGTCGGCACCGGCGCGGCGATGGGCGGGCTGAAGCCGATCGTCGAGTTCATGACGTTCAACTTCGCCATGCAGGCGATCGACCATATCATCAACTCGGCCGCGAAGACCAACTACATGTCGGGCGGCCAGATGCGCTGCCCGATCGTGTTCCGCGGCCCCAACGGCGCGGCGAGCCGAGTCGGCGCGCAGCACTCGCAGAACTACGGCCCGTGGTACGCCAGCGTCCCCGGCCTGATCGTGATCGCGCCCTATGACGCGGCCGACGCCAAGGGCCTGCTCAAGGCGGCGATCCGCAGCCAGGACCCGGTCGTGTTCCTCGAGAACGAGCTGCTCTACGGCCGCTCGTTCGAGGTGCCCAAGCTGGACGATTGGGTGCTGCCGATCGGCAAGGCGCGCATCATGCGCCAGGGCAAGGACGTGACGATCGTGAGCTACTCGATCGGCGTCGGGCTCGCGCTAGAGGCGGCCGAGAAGCTGGCGGGCGAGGGCTTCGAGGCCGAGGTGATCGACCTGCGCACGCTGCGCCCGCTCGACACCAAGACGGTGCTCAAGAGCCTCGCCAAGACCAACCGCCTGGTGGTGGTGGAAGAGGGCTGGCCGACCTGCTCCATCGCCTCGGAGATCGCCGCGGTGGTGATGGAGCAGGGCTTCGACGACCTCGACGCCCCGGTGCTGCGCGTCACCAACGAGGACGTGCCGCTGCCCTATGCCGCCAACCTCGAGAAGCTGGCGCTGATCTCCGCGGACAAGATCGTCGCCGCGGTGAAGAAAGTGACCTACCGCAAGTGACCGTGCCGGCGAAGCGGGTAAGTGGCGCGCGCGCCACTTACCCGCTTCCGTGGTGCGCCATTCGTTGCGCGATGATCTACACGTGACGCTCGCTGTCGCTTACAACCCGTCCGCGGTCGTGCACTTGCTCTTGGCGGGAAACTGATCGACCGAGGAGGGCGTCTGGAACTGCGTGCTGCGCGCGCGATAAGTCGCGGTGCGGGTGATCGCGGTGCCGAGATCGATCCAGCCGAAGGGTCGGCGGCTGATCAGCGGCTGGTAATCGTAGGTCACCTGCACGTGGAACAGGATCTCATCCAGCGGCAGCGCCCGGCTGGCCGGCAGGGTCGCCAGCGCGCTCGACTGTGCGCAGCCGAGCAGCGGGGTCGCCGCGACGTAATTGCCGTCGAAGCGCTGCCACAGAAAGCGCTTCTCGATCACGCCGTCGCCGTCGTTGTCGGTCCCCTTCACGCTGCTGATCACCACGCGCCCGTGGTTGCGCAGGTCGAAAGGCTGAGCGGTGATGTCGATCGCGCTGAACAGGTCGTAGATCTGCTTCTCGCTCGCGCCGACCGAGCCGACGCCGCTCTGCGCCACCAGATCCGCCGTCATCGAGGCGAGCCGCTGCGCGCGATTGTTCGCCATCACCCAGTTGGCGAACTCGAGCCCGGTGAGCACGAAACCGAGGAACAGCGGCATGACGAGCGCGAGCTCGAGCATGGCCACGGCGCGGCGCTCGCGGGCGAGCCGGGCGAGCAGAGCGCGGGCGCTCACGAGGTGCGGCTCACGGCTTCGTTGCGCACCACGGTGGTGGCCGAGAGGTTGATCAGCGACCCCATCGCCCACTGCGTGCCGAGGAAGCCGAACAGCACCTTCTTGGGGTAGCGTACGGTGATGCTCAACACGTCGCCGGCGCCACCCATCGTCCCGGTGATCGGGGTGGCAGGGTCCCATTTACCGTTCTTGTTGCGGTCGGTGAAGGTCTCGCCCAGGTCGTACTTGCCGTTGCGGTTGGCGTCGGCATAGACTTCCGGATAGGCCGTGCTGAAATCAGCGAAGACGCGCGTATCGATCGACATCTGCTGGCCGGTGGCGAGCGGGAAGCTGCTCATCGCGGTGGTGATGCTCTGGCGCATCACCGTATCGCGCGCGGCCTGGCTGTTGTCGACGCTCGCGGTGGCGACGCGCGCGGCCTCGACCACGGCGCCGTCGAGCACCATGCGCGCGACCAGCATATGGCCGAGCTCGATCGTGCCGCACACCGCGCTGAGCACCACCGGCAGGATCAGCGCGAACTCGATCACGGTGGCGCCGCGGCGATCGCGGACGAGGGCGAGCGCGCGCGTCATTGCGTCAGGTGCAGGTCGACGAGCTCGGCCGCGACGTTCTGGAACGCGGCGTTGAGCTGGGTGGCATCGCTGGTACGATACACGCGACCGGGAGCACAGGCGTTAAAGACGTTGTCGACCGCGGTGCTGTTCTTCACCAGCGTGATGATGTAAACGTCGGGGGCGTTATCTTCTCGCTGTATATTGGCGCAGGTCTTTGCGAAACGGCGCAGCATCTGTTCCTCGGCGCTGTCGCTGGTGGAAGAAATCGCTAGGTCGGACCAGCGCCCGTACCAAGTAAAGGTGCGATCGATATAGTTGTTCTGTGCTTCCGTGACTTCATTGAGGCCGTCGGTCATGAAGACGATAGCGCGGCGCGGCTTCTCGGCGGGTAGCCCGGTCGGCCGGGGGCGCGTGAAGACGTCGTCGCGGACGAGCAGGCGGTAACCCCATAGCAGGCCGGTGTGATGGATCGTGCCGTTCGCCGGCTTGATGGCGGCGTTCTTGTCGCGAATGTAGGACGTGTACTCCGCTTTCGTGCGATTGTAGAGCGGCAGCATCGCTTCCTCAGGGCACTGCCAGTTGGGGCTGTTACCTGGGGTGTTGCCACTTGTCATGACAACGGAGGTACTGGGCTTGGCAGCCCAGGAGCTGTATTTTGGCAGCCGTGTCCAGTCGACTTTCCAGTTCGCGCCGATGCGAGTGCCGTCGCCGGATGCGTAATAACTGTCGTCCAGCCTGCGGATCACGTCGTTCTGCGTATTCGCGCTGCCATCCTCGTTCAATCCCATGTAATAATCATAAAGCCAAGACCGGTAGGCCGCGCTGTTGACCAGCTTCTGAGCGCCTGCGGCACCTTCGGGGGAAGCGTCGAGGCGATACAGATTCGAATTTCCGGCGGCCTGATAATAGTCGCTATCTTGATCGATAAGCTTGTTCGTGGGCACGCCGCCCGTGGCGGGCTTCTTGAACGTAGGAACATATATAGGCGGGATGAAGTAAGGCGCGACCGTCGGATTGCTTCCCTCGCCGGGAAGGGTGCGGGTGACGTCCCAGGCGTTCGGCTCGGACACGAAGCGATCGGCGCTCAGATCGCGCACCGTCGCGTCGTTCATGACGCAACCCTTCCACGCATAGGGATTGCTCGGCCAGGCGCCCCAATCGTTGACGAACCCGGCGTTGAAGCCGACCACGGGCGTGACCGAGTTGGGCCGCGCCTTCTCGAGCAATCTGCCGACGTTCACCGTGATGTCATAGGGGATGAAGCCGAGCGCAAGGTCCTTGCGCTGCGTCCCGCCCTGAAAGAGGATGTCGACGAAGCTGTTCGACGCGTCCTTGAGCGCCTGGATGCGCGTCTTGCCGTTCGACAAGGGATCCGCCATCGAGCCGGTGTTGTCGAGCACCACCATGACCTCGAGCGTGCGCGGCTGGAGTTCGGCCTTGGCCACGGCGCGCATCGTCACGTCGCGAAAGCCGAACAGCCGCATGAACGACATGTCGAGCGTCGCCGCGGCGTTGACGGTGGTGACGTTGACGCCGTTGACGACCGCGAAGGTCGGCGTGACGATCACGTTGGTGGTGCCCATGTAGGCGGGCGAGCGCGAGAAATTGCCGTCGAAATAGGAGTCGACCTGCTTGCTGCGGCTGTTCGGGCTGTTGTCGGTGACGCCGAAGGCGCGCGCGCCGGCCAGCGCGGCGGCGTCGACCCCGGCTTGCAGCTGCGACTTGACGATATACATGCGGCCGACGTCGATTGCGCTGCCGAGCGAGCCGATGCCGACGACCAGTCCCGCTGCCATGATCCCGATCGTCGAGCCGCGCCGATCGTGCAGGAGTGGCGTCAGTCGGTAGCGGAGCGACGGGAACAAGCGGGATCGGCTGCGCATCTGATACCTTCCGGTGCGCGGGCGGCGCGAACGTGGTGGAGCGACCGTTAGCGTGATCAAGGTTGATAAATCGCCAACGCTACCCGGTGCGGCGACCGAGCGCGCGCTCGTGCTCGGCTATGCGCCCGGCGACGCGCGCGACGGGCTCGCCGCTTTGCTCGCGCTCGACGAGCGGCTCGGCGCGATCCTGCGCACCACGCGCGAGCCGCTGGTGGGGCAGATGCGGCTGACCTGGTGGTATGAGGCGCTGGAGGCCTTGGACCATGCGCCCGCACCTGCCGAGCCGGTGCTGGCCACCCTGAGCCAGAAAGTGGTCGCGCAAGTACCGGGGACGGTGCTGGCGCGGCAGATCGAGGGCTGGGAGGCCTTGCTCGACACGCCGCTGACGATCGGCGCGCTGGAGGCGCATGCGAGGGCGCGCGGCGGCGGCCTCTTCGCCGCGGCCGCGACGCTGCTCGCGACGCCGCCGAACGACACGATCGTCCGGAGCGGGGAGGGCTGGGTGCTTGCCGATCTGGCGCGACACCTGAGTGATTCTGCGCTGGCTACCGCCGCACACGCCGCCGCGCTGGAGCGCCTGTCGGGCGCGCTCGACCAGCGCTGGCCGGCGCGCGTGCGTGCGCTGGGGGCGCTCGCCTGGCTGGCGCGACTCGACCTCACGCACCCGACTCGGCCAGCGGGTCATCCGACCCGCGCGGCGCGGCTGCTTTGGCACCGCCTTTCCGGGCGATAACGGCGGGCGCTTGCACGCCGTCGCCGGCGCCCGATAGCCTCCGCCGCACGTGGTGGGGAGATGAGGCATGTGGCGGTATCTGGCGGGCGGCGTGGCCGCCCTGCTGCTGGTGGCGGGTGGCTGGCTGATCGTCGGCGGTCAGGCGCGTTCGGGCGCGCCGACCAGTGCTCCCCCGGCGGCACGGCCGAGCGACACGGCGGCGTCGTCCGCACCGGCACCCGATTTGCCCGAGGCGAGCGACGCCACGCGCGCGCACCGGCGCTTCGAGCGGTTCGATCGCGACCGCGACGGCAAGGTCACGCGCGCCGAATATCTCGAGCCGCGCCGCAAGGCCTTCGCCAAACTGGACCGCGACGGCGACGGCAAGCTCAGCTTCGCCGAATGGGCCGCCCGTACCGTCGACCGTTTCGCCGCGGCCGATCGCGACCGATCGGGCGCGCTCGACGAGAAGGAGTTCGCGGCGACGGCGCCGAAGCGCAAGCAGCGGCGCACGAGCCCCTGCCCGGAGTCGGCGCACGCCGACGATTGAGCGCGCGCTCTCGCCCGCGATCGACCTGCGTCGCGCCGGCTCTTACCTCAGGCCGCGATCCACGCCGCCAGCGCGGCGCGCGCGCGATCGGTGTACAGCTTCTTGCGGTCCGCCTTCTTGGTGCGTCCGGGGATCGGCGGGAACAGGCCGAAGTTGACGTTCATCGGCTGGTAGCTCTCCGCCTCGGCGCCGCCGGTGATATGGCCGAGCAGCGCGCCGAGCGCGGTTTCCACGGGCGGGGCCGCCATCGCACCGCCGCGCAGCTCGTCGGCGGCGAAGCGACCCGCCAGCAGCCCGATCGCGGCGCTCTCGACATAGCCCTCACAGCCCGTGATCTGCCCGGCGAAGCGCAGGTTCGGGCGCGAGCGCAGCCGCAGCTGGGGGTCGAGCAGCTCGGGGGAGCGGATGAAGGTGTTGCGGTGCAGCCCGCCCAGCCGCGCGAACTCGGCCTTCTCCAGCCCGGGGATGGTGCGGAACAGCCGCACCTGCTCGGCGTGCTTGAGCTTGGTCTGGAAGCCGACGATGTTCCATAAGGTGCCGTGCGCGTTGTCCTGACGCAGCTGCACTGCCGCATAGGGCCAGCGCCCGGTACGCGGATCGTCGAGCCCGACGCCCTTCATCGGCCCGAAGCGCAGCGTCTCCCGCCCGCGCTCGGCCATCACCTCGATCGGCATGCAGCCCTCGAAATAGGGCACGTTCTCCCACTCGCGATAGTCGGTCTTCTCGCCGGCGAGCAGGCCGTCGACGAAGGCGTGATACTGGTCCTTGTCGAGCGGGCAGTTGATGTAGTCCGTGCCGTCACCCTTGTTCCAGCGGCTCTGGAACCAGGCGGTGTCGAGGTCGACGGAGTCGCGGTGGACGATCGGCGCGATCGCGTCGAAGAAGGCGAGCGCGTCGCGGCCGGTCTCGCCCGCGATCCGCTCCGACAGCGCCGGCGCGGTGAGCGGGCCGGTGGCGATGATCGCGGGCGTGTCGGGCAGCGTGTCGACTCGCTCGCGTACGATCGTCACATTCGGATGCGCCTCCAGCGCGGCGGTGACGCCGGCGGAGAAACCGTCGCGGTCCATCGCCAATGCCGAGCCGGCGGGAACGCGGTGGCGGTCGCCCTCGCACAGGATCAGCGAGCCGAGCGCACGCATTTCCTGGTGGAGCAGGCCGACCGCGTTGCTCTCGGCATCGTCGGAGCGGAAGCTGTTCGAGCAGACCAGTTCGGCGAGCGAGTCGCCGTGGTGCGCCGGTGTGGTGTCGCCGCCGCCGCGCATCTCGGAGAGGCGGACGCGCCACCCTGCCTCGGCCAGCTGCCACGCCGCCTCCGAGCCGGCAAGTCCCCCGCCGATCACGTGAATGTCATGTTCCATGAAGTGCGCGATAGCGGCTCGCGCTTGCCTTGTCAGGTGCGCGCGCCCAGCGTGGCGCGATGACGATCTACACCATCGGCTATGAGGGGGTGACGGTCGACTCCTTCCTCGCCGCGCTGGCCGCGGCGGGCGTGCGGCGCGTGATCGACGTGCGCGCGCTGCCGCTGTCGCGTAGGCCGGGCTTCTCCAAATCGTCGCTCGCCGCGGCGCTGAGCGCGGTCGGGATCGACTATGTCCACCTGAAACCGCTCGGTACGCCCAAGCCGGGTCGGGACGCCGCCAAGAAGGGCGACGTGGCGACGCTCACCGCGGTATACGAGGCGCAGCTCGCGTTGCCCGAGGCGCAGGTCGCCGCGGCGCGCATGCTCGAGCTGGCCGACGAGCGGCCGAGCGCGCTGTTGTGCTTCGAGCGCGACCCGTGCCACTGCCACCGTACGTTGCTCCTCGATGCGGTGGGCGATGGGCGCGAGGTGATCGACCTGTACGCGTAGGGTTAGGTGGCACGGTGCTCCTGCGGCGGCAGGAGCCTAGGCGTGATGGGCGCGACACTGCTGGCCTTAGGCTCCCCCGTTCGCGGGAGCACGGTTTGGTGCGACGCAACAGGCAGCTCGCTTCTCGTCATGCCGGACTTGGTCCGGGCTCCACGATGTCGCGTTCTCAGCGGCCCGTGAGTACGCGGAAGAGGTAGGCTCCCGAACGAGTCCGGGGTGATGGTGGCGCGAGTGGTGACCGAGGCGACCGCAGAAAGAGTCGCCACCGGTGGCGGCATAGATGCCGGGTCAAGTCCGGCATGACGGAAGGCGGTCGGCCATCTAGCCGCCCACCCCGCCAAACTCACCCAGAGACGGGCAGCTTAACCGTGCCGTCGTCGCCCCGCTCGAGCGGTCCATAGGCGACCACCGTCTCGAGCAGCAGCGGCTCGTAGAGGTGCGGGAAGAGCTGGCCCTCGCGCGCCGCCTCCCATTTCACGCGATCGCCTAAAGCCTCGAGATCGACCGCAGCGACGTGAAGATCGTCTTGTCCGGCGAAATGCTTGTCCACCGTCGCGGTGAGCTGCGCCGCGGTCGAGAGATGGACGAAGCCGTCGGCCAGGTCGACGGGCGCCCCGGCGAATCGCCCGTCACGCTCCAGCGCGGCGAGCTGCTCGCCGGTCATCACCTTATAGGCCAGCATCGGCCGTTCGTCCGCCATCACGCCTGCTCCCCGTCGTCGTCACTCTCGTCGACGTTTTCGCCCAGCGTGTCAGGGCCGGTGCCGTCGTCGAGCGTCAGCTGGTCGCTCGCGGCAACGGGTGCCGCCTCGTCGAGCTCGGCCGCGACCGCCGCCTCGGCGGCGTCCTCGGGCTCGGGCTCCTCGTCGATCCGCGCCGCCGAGACGACATGCTCGTCCGCCGCGACGTTGAACAGCCGCACGCCGGCCGAGCCGCGCCCGATCACGCGCAGCGAGGCGAGCGGCATGCGGATCATCTTGGCCTGGTCGGTAACCAGCATCAGCTGCTCGGCCTTACTCGCCGCAAAGCTCGCCACCACCGCGCCGTTGCGCGCGATATTGTCGATGTTGGTGATGCCCTGGCCGCCGCGCCCGGTGCGGCGATACTCATAGGCCGAGCTCAGCTTGCCATAGCCGTTGGCGCAGACCGTCAGCACGAACTGCTCCCTGGCGCGGAGATCCTCGAAGCGGATTTGGTCCATCACGCGCGGCGCCCGCTCGGCATCCTCGGCCTTCCACGGCGCGTGGCGGAGGTAATCGTCGCGCTCCTCCTGGTCGCGGATGCCGGCGCGGTGCAGCACCGAGAGCGAGATCACCTGGTCGTCGCCCTTGAGCGCGATGCCGCGCACGCCGGTCGAGTTGCGGCTCTGGAACTCGCGCACCTCGTCGGCGGCGAAGCGGATCGCCTTGCCACACTTGGTCGCGAGCAGCACGTCGTCGCCCTCGTCGAGCAGCGCCACGCCGATGAGGCGATCGTCGGCATCCTCGCCCTCGAACTTCATCGCGATCTTGCCGTTGGACGGCACGTTGGTGAAGGCGTCCATGCTGTTGCGCCGCACCGATCCCTTGGCGGTGGCGAACATCACGTGGAGCTTGCCCCATTCCGCCTCGTCCTCGGGCAGCGGCAGCACGGTGGAGATCGTCTCGCCCTGCTCGAGCGGGAGCAGGTTGATCATCGGCCGTCCGCGCGTGGCAGGGCCGCCCTCGGGTAGCTTCCACACCTTCATGCGATAGACGCGGCCCAGCGTGGAGAAGAACAGCACCGGCGTGTGCGTCGAGGTGACGAACAGCTTGGTGACGACGTCCTCATCCTTGGTCGCCATCGCGCTGCGACCCTTGCCGCCGCGCGCCTGGGCACGGAAGGCGTCGAGCGGGGTGCGCTTGATATAGCCGGCCATGGTGACGGTGACGACCATCTCCTCGCGCTCGATCAGGTCCTCGTCGTCGATCCCGTCGGCGGCGGCGGCGATCTCGGTGCGTCGCGGCGTCGCGAACTGCTCGCGCACGTCGCGGAATTCCTCGCGCATCACCGCGTAGAGCTTCACCCGGTCCGACAGGATCGCGAGCAGCTCGGTGATCGAGTCGGCCAGCGTCTTGAGCTCGTCGCCGATCTCGTCGCGTCCCAGCGCGGTGAGGCGGTGGAGGCGCAGGTCGAGGATGGCGCGGACCTGCACCTCGCTGAGGCGATAGGTGTCGCCCGCGACGTCGGTCTCGAGCGCCTCGACCAGGCGAAGATAGGGCGCGATCTCGGCGATAGGCCAGTCGCGCGACAGCAGCTTGGCACGCGCCTCCGCCGGGCTCGACGAGCCGCGGATGATGCGGACCACCTCGTCGAGGTTGGTCACCGCGATGACCAGCCCGAGCAAGATGTGCGCGCGCTCGCGCGCCTTGTTGAGCTCGAACTTGGCGCGGCGCGTGATCACCTGCTCGCGGAAAGTGACGAAGGCCGCGATGATGTCGCGCAGGTTGAGCAGCTCGGGCCGGCCGCCGCGGATGGCCAGCATGTTCGCCGGGAAAGAGCCCTGCGCCGGCGTGTGGCGCCATAGCTGGTTGAGCACCACCTCGGGCGTGGCGTCGCGCTTGAGGTCGATGACGATCCGCACGCCCTCGCGGTTCGACTCGTCGCGGATGTCGCTGACGCCCTCGACCCGCTTCTCCTTGGCGGCGTCGGCGATCTTCTCGACCAGCGCGTTCTTGCCCTGCTGGAACGGGATCTCGGTCAGCACGATCGAGGTGCGATCGCCGCGCCCGGTCTCGATCTTATAGCGCGAACGGACGATGATCGAGCCGCGCCCGGTCTCGTAGGCGGAGCGCGCGCCCGCGCGGCCGAGGATGATCGCGCCGGTCGGGAAATCCGGGCCGGGGACGATCTCCATCAGCTCCTCGGTCGTGATCGCCCCGTTGTCGAGATAGGCGAGACAGGCGTCGACCACCTCGCCGAGATTGTGCGGCGGGATGTTGGTGGCCATGCCGACCGCGATGCCGCCGGCGCCGTTGACGAGCAGGTTGGGGAAGCGCGCGGGCAGCACCTGCGGCTCGCGCTCGCTCGCGTCGTAATTGGGCTGGAAGTCGACCGTGTCCTTGTCGAGGTCATCGAGCAGGTAATTGGCCGCCTTGGCCAGCCGCGCCTCGGTGTAGCGCATCGCCGCGGGCGGATCGGGATCCATCGAGCCGAAGTTGCCCTGGCCGTCGATCAGCGGCAGCCGCATCGACCAGTCTTGCGTCATGCGCGCCAAGGCGTCGTAGATCGCGGTGTCGCCGTGCGGGTGATATTTACCGATCACGTCACCGACGATGCGCGCGGACTTGCGATACGGCCGATTGTAGAGGAACCCGCTCTCGCTTGCGGAGAAGAGGATGCGGCGATGGACCGGCTTCAGGCCGTCGCGCACGTCGGGCAGCGCGCGCGCGACGATCACGCTCATGGCGTAATCGAGGTAGCTGGTCTTCATCTCCTCGACGATGGAGATGGGGGCGATGTCAGACGGATCGGCGAGGACGGTGTCGTCGGCCAAGATGCTTCTTTCTTTTGCGGAATCGTTGCTGGGCGGGGTGTAGGACGGCGCGGCCACAAAGTCACGCGTACGCGCGCGCACGCGTGAGGAGGGTTACCCGATGCGGGGGGTGGAGCGCGGGGACGCCCTTCCACTAAGCTCCACCCCGGCGGACGCCGGGGTCCAGGTGGGGGGCGTCAGCGAGCGCCACCGAGCTTTCCCAACTGGACCCCGGCGTCCGCCGGGGTGGTCGGTGGGGAGAGGGCAGGGGTGGTCGGTGGAAAGAGGGATGCGCCTTCCCTCCTACGGCGCGATCTCGACACCGTCCCAGGCGAAGATCTTGCCGCTGTCGGTCGGGCGCAGCCCGTCGAGCACGTCGAGCAGCTGCACCGCGGCGCGGCCGGGCTGGAACAGGTCGCGCCCGCGCTGCTGGAACGGCTGGGACAGCCGCGTGTCGACCGTACCCGGGTGCAGCGCCACCACCAGCCCGCGATCGTTGCGGCGCTTGTCCTCGATCGCGAGCGTGCGGATCAGCTGGTTGAGCGCCGCCTTGCTCGCACGATAGCCGTACCAGCCGCCGAGCCGGTTGTCCGAGATGCTGCCGACGCGCGCCGACAACGCCGCGAACACCGACCGGCCGGTGCGCGGCATGATCGGCAGGAAATGCTTGGCTACCAGCGCGGGCCCGATCGCGTTGACCGCATATTGCCGCGCCAGCCAGACCGGATCCAGGTCGCGCAGCGCTTTCTCCGGACCGTGCTCGGCGTCGTGGAGCAGCCCCGTGGCGACCACCACCAGCTCGGGCGTGCCGGCACGCGCCGCGGCAGCGGCGATGGTCGCCTCGTCGGTTACGTCGAGGTCGACGCGAGTAAGCCGCAGCACCTCACCGCCTTCCTCCTCCAGCGCCTCAGCGAGCGCGGCACCGATGCCGCCACCAGCCCCGATTACCACCGCGCGGGTCATGCCGCGCGCTCGAAGGTCCAGCGCGCGTCGTCGCTCTGGTCGGCCGCGTAGCGGTAGCCGGCAGTGTCGAAGGCTCTCATCCCTTCAAGCTCGGTGACGTGATGCTCGACAAGGAAGCGCGCCATCATCCCGCGCGCCTTCTTGGCGTGAAAGCTGACGAAGCGGCCGTCTGCCTCGCGGAAGTCGACCGCGAGCACGCGCACGTCGGCGGGCAGCCGATCGGCGAAGACCTCCCAATATTCCTGGCTGGCGAGGTTGAGCACCACGCCCGACCCCTCCGCCGCGAGATCATCGGCGAGCGCCTTGGCGACGCGATCGTCCCACCAGTCGGTCAGCTTCTTCTTCCGCGGCGCCCAGCGCGTGCCCATCTCGAGGCGATAGGGCCGGATGCCATCGAGCGGGCGCAGGATGCCGTACAGCCCCGACAGCAGGCGGACATGGTCCTGCGCGAACCGTACCGCCGCCTCGTCGAGCGTCTTGGCCTCGAACCCGGCGTAGACGTCGCCCGCGAAGGTGAAGAGCGCGGGGCGCTCCTCGGCGGCGTCGAAGTCGCGGAAGCGATCGGCGTTGAGCTTGGCCAGAGCGGGCGAGATCTTCATCAGCTCGCCCAGCTTCTTCTGCGTGAGGTGCGAGGCGGCGTGGGCCAACGTCGCGGCTTCGGCGGCGAAGCGCGCGGGGGTGGCGGGGAAGGGCGGCGGGGTCTCTAGGTCCAGCGTCTTGGCTGGGGACAGCACGGCGATCATCGCGTCGCCCTACGCTCCGTCCGAGGTGCGTTCAATCGCGGTTCAGCGGCGACACGCAATGTCACCGACGCTTCCTTGAACCGCCGCGTGACCGGCACTAGAGCGTCACCCGAGCGTTTGGCCTGAGATTTTTTCGGCGCGCGTTGTGGCGCGATTTTTTTCGGAGAGACCTGTCGATGAAGATGCTTTCGAACGCCGTCATGGCCGCGCTGCTCGCCGGGGGTGCCACGGTCGCGCTCGCGCAGCCCGCGCTCGCGCAGAAGAAAGATGAGAAGAAGGACCAGGGCTCGCAGCTGAAGCTCAGCAACGAGGTCCGCGGCCCCGCGGCGCAGGCGCAAAGCGCGCTCGCCGCCAAGGACGTCAACACCGCCACGCCGCTCGTGGCGCAGGTCGAGGCCGCCGCCAAGACCGACGATGAGAAGTATATCGCGGCGGCGCTACGGCTGAACCTCGAGGCGATCAAGATGGACAGCGGCGGCGGCTCGGCCGGGCTGACCGCGCCGCTCGACGCGCTGATCGCCAGCCCGCGCACCCCGCAGGCCGACAAGGCGCGCTACGCCTATCAGCGCGGCGTGATCGCCGCCAACGCCAAGGACCCGGCCGGCGCCTCGCGCTTCTTCGAGCAGGCGCAGCAGCTCGGCTACAACGACCCGAACCTGCCGCTCCAGCTGGTCAAGCTGAAGATGGACTCGGGCGACGTCGCGGGCGGCTCGGCCGCGCTCGCCAAGATGGTCGACCAGCAGGTCGCCGCCGGCACCAAGCCGAGCGAGGACATCTACAAATACGCCATCGCCAAGAACAACCAGGCGAAGAACAACGCCGAGACGGTGGCGTGGATGCGCCGCTACCTGGCGGCCTATCCGACCAAGAAGAACTGGCGCGACATGCTGACCTTCTGGGGCATTCAGACCCAGGCGGTGGCGACGCTCGACAAGAACCAGAAGGTCGACCTGTTCCGCCTGCTGCGCACCGGCAAGGCGCTGGCCGACCAGTATGATTACGAGATCTACGCGCAGTGGACCTTCGACCAGGGCCTGCCGTGGGAGTCGAAGGCGGTTCTGACCGAGGGCAAGGCCGCGGGCAAGATCCCGGCCGACAGCGCCAACGCCAACAGCCTGCTCGCGGCGTCGAACAAGTCGATCTCGAACGAAGGCTCCATGGCCGCGGTCGAGGCGCGCGCGCAGAAGGCGGCGGACGGCAAGCTCGCCGCCAGCACCGCCGACGCTTATCTGGGCACGGGTGAGTGGGCCAAGTCGGTCGCGCTGTACCGCACCGCGCTGCAGAAGGGCGGGGTGGACGCCAACACGGTCAACACGCGTCTCGGCATCGCGCTCGCCAACTCGGGCGACGCCGCGGGCGCCAAGACCGCCTTCCAGGCGGTGCAGGGCAGCCCGCGCGCCGACATCGCCGCCTGGTGGATCGAGTTCCTCGATCACCCGCCGCAGGCATGAGGTGACGGCCGCGCCTCGGATGGGCGCGGCCGATCCTCCCCGTCTGCGGGGAGGGGGACCGCCGGCCGCAGGCCGGTGATGGAGGGGGCTCTCCGAGAGCGCGTCACGCCTGATGGGGACGCCATACAGGGAAGCGCCCGCGGAGAGCTCCCTCCGTCAGCGTTTCGCGCTGTCACCTCCCCGTACCGGGGAGGATCTAGGCGATCGGTACACCGACCTGCGACTTGGAGCTGCGGATCGTCAGCGACGACTTCACGCTCGCCACGTTGGGGGCTGACGTGAGCTTGGTCGTCAGGATGCGCTGGAAGCTCTCCAGATCGGCGGCGACGATCTTGAGGATGAAGTCGATCTCGCCGTTGAGCATGTGGCACTCCCGTACCTCCGGGATCGCCGCGACATGGTTCTCGAAGGCGGCGAGATCCTGCTCGGCCTGGCTGCGCAGGCTCACCATCGCGAAGACGGTGATAGGGAAGCCGAGCTGCGATGGGTCGCACTCGGCGTGATAGCCGCGGATCACGCCGGCCTGCTCCAGCGCGCGAACGCGCCGGAGGCACGGCGGTGCAGTGAGCCCTACGCGCTCGGCGAGATCGACGTTGGTCATGCGCCCGTCCTCCTGCAGCAGCGCGAGGATTTGCCGGTCGATACGGTCCAGGGTCATGACGCCTCTTAGCTGCTGATCACGCAGTTTCGCGATAGCTTCGGAACGCCCCGCTACAATAAAATTGCGTGGCAGCGCAATTGTGCCAAGCTGCGACATGGCAGCTTTTTGCGCCGCAATGAGCGTTAGCGGCCGTTTCGGGCGCGCCCTATGTACGGAGCGGGCGAGCCGATGGCGCGCCGATCAGCAGCAGCAGAGGGCTACCCACCGGTGCGGTTCGACGACAGTCTGAAGACCGTTCTCGCCGCCGACGTCTCGACGGCGTTCGGCGCGCGCGCGGCGTTCCGCCAGCTGGTCGACCTCATCGGGCGCGGTCGCGCCGCTGCCGAGCCCGCGCTGGTGGCCAGGTTGCGCGACCTGCGCGCGACCGTTCCGATCGAGGTGCGCGCTGCCGCGGCACGCGGGCTGGCGCTGGCCGACCCGCCGACCGCGCTGGTTGCCTTCTTCGCCGAGGACACGCCCGAGATCGCCGCGACCATGCTCCGCGCCGCCCGGCTCGCGCCCGAGGAATGGGATCTCCTCCTGCCACAGCTCGGTCCGCACGGCCGCAGCGTCCTGCGTCGGCGCAGCGATCTCGCGCCGTCGGTGAGCCGTGCGCTCGAGGCGTTCGGGTCGACCGACTATGCGCTGCCCGAGCCCGCGGTGGCGCCCGCTACCGAAGCAATGGCGCCCGCGGCGGGCAGTCGGGGGGAGCGCTTCGAGGTGGCCGACCTGGTCCATCGCATCGAGGCGTATCAGCGCCAGCGCGGCGCCGCGCTCGGGTTGGGCGAGGAGCCGCCCGCGCCGGTCCGCTCGTTCCGCTTCGAGACGGACGCCGCCGGAATGATCCGCTGGGTCGACACCGGGCCGCGCGGCGCGTTGATCGGCCTCTCGCTCAGCCACGACACCACGCCGGCGGCATCGCACCATAGCGTCGACGGTGTCGCTGCTGGAGCGTTCCGCAAGCGCGCCACCTTCGCCGACGCGCGGCTGCGCGTACCCGGCGAGTCGGCGGTTGGCGGCGACTGGCGCATCTCCGGCGTGCCGATGTTCGATCTCGCCAGCGGCAGCTTCGTCGGCTTCCGCGGCCGCGCGCGCCGGCCGCGCGCCGAGGAGAGTGCCGCCGCGGCCCGATCGGTCGTCGAAGGCGTCGGCGCCGAGGGATTGCGCCGGCTCGTGCATGAGCTGCGGACGCCGACCAACGCGATCGCCGGCTTCTCCGAGCTGATCGAGCAGGAACTGCTCGGTCCGGTGCTACCGCGCTACCGCGACCGCGCGGCGGCGATCCGGCGCCATGTCGCCGGCCTGATCGGCGCGATCGACGACCTCGACCTCGCCGCGCGACTCGAGGGCAACGCACTCGACCTGCGCGACGACGTGGTCGCGCTCGCGCCGCTGCTGGCACGCGTCGCACAGGATCTGGCGCCGCTCGCCGCTTTGCGTGGCGGTGCGCTGGCGCTGCCCGAACCCGGCGCGGCGCGCTGGGCCGCCGACGCGCACGCCGCCGAGCGGCTGGTACAGCGGCTGCTCGCCACGCTGCTGGCCGCGGCGGCACGCGGCGAGCTGCTCGGCATCGCGGTCGAGGCCGCCGGCGAGTCGGTGACGCTGGTGATCGCGCTGCCCGCGGCGCTGGCCGGGCGCGATGAGGCGGCGCTGCTCGCGCTCGACGATGAGGCGGTGAGCGACGACGTCGGGGCGCCGCTGCTCGGTACCGGCTTCGCGCTGCGGCTGGCGCGCAACCTCGCGATCGAGCTGGGCGGGCGGCTCGATTTCCTGCCAGAGCGGCTGCGGCTGGCGCTGCCGAGCGCGGTGCCGACGGCTGCGCCCGGAGACGATGACGGCGACGCGCCGCGCGACCACGCCCAGGGCGGGAACTGAGCCGGCTTGCCAGCCGCCCCGGCGTGCCGCTACGTGGCGCCACCGACGCGGGCGGGCCTGTAGCTCAACGGTTAGAGCTGGCCGCTCATAACGGCTAGGTTGCGGGTTCGAGTCCTGCCGGGCCCACCACCGCTCGCGTCGGAGCCGCTGATCTGGCGCCGCCCGGCGGCGCTTGCGTCGGCTTCGGCGAGGGCGCATGGGCGCGGCCATGGCGATGCCGGGCACCCCCGTCGACGAGACCGGCACGTTGGTGCGCGAGGGCGGCGCCTTCATCCTCCAGCGCGATCGCGGCGGCACCTTCGTGCTCGAGCTTCAGCGCGTTCCGGTCGACCATATCGCCAAGCGCGTGCGCATCCGCGGCGTGCTGATCGATGCGGCGCGCGTCAGCGTCGACGGGGTGGCGGCGGCGTGAGCGCTCCGCGGCGCTGGTTCGCGGCGGCGCCGCTCGCGCTCGCCGGATGCAGCGCCGGCGTGCTCGATCCGCAGGGACCCGTAGCGCGCGCCGAGAAGCAGATCCTGTTCGACTCGCTCGGGGCGATGCTGCTCATCGTGGTGCCGGTGATGCTGGCGACGGTCGCGTTCGCCTGGTGGTTCCGCGCCGGCAACCGCCGCGCGCGCTATCGACCCGACTGGGATTATTCGGGCAAGCTCGAGCTGCTGATCTGGTCGGTGCCGGCGATGATCGTGCTGTTCCTCGGCGGTACCGGCTGGGTCGGGGCGCATCTGCTCGACCCCAGCCGGCCGATCCCGGCAAAGGTCGCGCCGCTCGAGGTGCAGGTGGTCGCGCTCGATTGGAAGTGGCTGTTCCTCTACCCCGAGCAGCGCGTCGCCACGGTCAACCGCCTCGTCGTGCCGGCGGGCACGCCGATCCATTTCCGGCTCACCTCGGCGACGGTGATGAACAGCTTCTTCGTGCCGCAGCTCGGCAGCCAGATCTACGCCATGGCGGGGATGGAGGCGCAGCTCCGCCTCGCCGCCGACCGGCCCGGGCGTTATCCCGGCATCGCCGCGCATTACAGCGGCAAGGGCTTCTCCGACATGACCTTCACCGTCGACGCGCTGCCAGCGGCGCAGTTCACCGTCTGGGTGGCGCAGGCTCGCGCGGCGCCGCCGCTCGATGAGGCGCGCTACCGCCAGCTCGCGCGGCGTGGAACCGTGGCTCAGCCGCTGATGTTCGGCACCGCGCCGCCGCGGCTGTTCGACGCGGTCGTGGCACAACGCGCGCCCGCGGCGGAGCGCCCGCGCGACGCCAGCAACCAGGGCGAAGCCGACGCCGAGGCCGGTAAGTGACGCTGCTCGGACGGCTGAGCTGGGACTCGATCCCGCTGCACGAACCGATCGTGATGGTCACCGCCGGCGTGCTGTTCGTGGTGTTGCTCGGCACCGGCGCGACGATCCTGCTCAAGGGCTGGCTGCCCTATCTCTGGCGCGAGTGGATCACCTCGGTCGACCACAAGCGCATCGGCGTGATGTATTGCCTGCTCGCGCTCGTGATGCTGATCCGCGGCTTCGCCGACGCGCTGATGATGCGCTCGCATCAGGCCATGGCGGTAGGTGCCGGCAAGGGCTTCCTGCCGCCGGATCACTATGACCAGATCTTCAGCGCGCACGGTACGATCATGATCTTCTTCGTGGCGATGCCGTTCATGATCGGGCTGATGAACTTCGCGGTGCCGCTCCAGCTCGGCGTGCGCGACGTCGCCTTCCCGACGCTCAACTCGGTGAGCTTCTGGCTCACCGCCACGGGCGTGCTGCTGATCAACACCAGCCTCGTCGTCGGCGAGTTCGCGCGGACCGGCTGGCTGGTCTATCCGCCGCTCAGCGAGCGCGCCTTCTCGCCCGGGGTCGGCGTCGATTATTACCTCTGGGCGTTGCAGATCTCGGGCGCGGGGACGCTGCTCGGCGGGATCAACCTGGTCACGACGATCCTGAAGATGCGCGCACCGGGCATGCGCTACACCCGCATGCCGATCTTCTGCTGGACCGCGCTCGCGAGCAACCTGCTGATCGTGGCGGCCTTCCCGATCCTGACCGCGACGCTAATCATGCTGACGCTGGACCGCTATCTCGGCTTTCACTTCTTCACCAACGAGGCGGGCGGCAACCAGATGCTGTTCGTCAATCTGATCTGGGCCTGGGGTCATCCCGAGGTCTATATCCTGGTGCTGCCGGCGTTCGGGATCTTCAGCGAGATCATCGCCACCTTCAGCGGCAAGCCCTTGTTCGGCTATCGCTCGATGGTGCTCGCCACGCTGGCGATCTGCGTCCTCTCCTTCATGGTATGGCTGCACCATTTCTTCACCATGGGGGCGGGGGCGGACGTCAACGGCGTGTTCGGCGTGATGACGATGATCATCGCCGTGCCCACGGGCGTGAAGGTCTTCAACTGGCTGTTCACGATGTACGGCGGACGGCTGCGCTTCGAGGTGCCGATGCTGTGGGCGGTGGCGTTCATCCCCACCTTCGTCGTCGGCGGCATGACCGGCGTGCTGCTGGCGGTGCCGCCGGCCGATTTCGTGCTCCACAATTCGGTCTTCCTGGTGGCGCATTTCCATAACGTGATCATCGGCGGCGTGCTGTTCGCCGCTTTCGCTGGCTACACCTATTGGTTTCCCAAGGCGTTCGGCTTCCGCCTGCATGACGGCTGGGGCAAGGCCGCGGTGGTGCTGTGGGTGAGCGGCTTCTACCTCGCCTTCATGCCGCTGTACGCGCTCGGGCTGATGGGCATGACGCGGCGGCTCCAGCATTACGACAATCCGGCGTGGCAGCCCTGGCTGATTGCCGCCTGGCTCGGCGCGCTGCTGATCTTGGGCGGGATCGCGAGCCTGGCGGTGCAGCTCTACGTCTCAGTGCGCGAGCGCCGCTCGCTCGCCGACGAGAGCGGCGATCCGTGGGACGGACGCACGCTTGAATGGGCGACGCGCTCGCCGCCGCCGCCGTGGAACTTCGCGCGATTGCCGCAGGTCGGGGGGCGTGACGCGCTCGCGCTGATGAAGCGCGGCGAGGCGGAGGAGACGCCCGACCCGCTCGAGCCGATCGAGATGCCGCGCAACAGCGCCTACGGCTTCGTGGGCGCCTTCTTCACCTATCTCACCGGCTTCGCGCTGGTGTGGCATATCTGGTGGCTGGTGGTGCTGGGCCTGCTCGCCGGCTTCGCGACGACCTTGTGGATCGCGTGGCACCAGCCCGGCGAGCAGGAGATCGGCGTCGACGAGCTCCGCGCGCTGGAGCCGGCGGCATGAGCGGCGAGATCGCCGACCCGCGGCACGAGGGCAGTGAGGGCGCGAGGAGTGACCCGCCCGGCCACGGCGAGGGCGGCCCCGCACCCAAGCAGGTGACGGTGGCGTTCGGATTCTGGATATTCCTCCTCAGCGACATCATCATGTTCTCGGGGTTGTTCGCGGCCTATGCGGTGCTCGCGCCCAACACCGCCGGCGGCCCGGATGGGAGCGAGCTGTTCGAGCTGCGGCTGGTCTTCGTCGAGACCCTGTGCCTGCTCTTCTCCAGCTTCACCTGCGGCGTGATGTCGATCATGGCGGTGCGCCAGCGCTCCGGCGCGACCTACCTGTGGGGCGCGCTCACGGCCTTGCTCGGGCTCAGCTTCCTCGCGATCGAGCTGTACGAGCTGACCCATCTGGTCCGCGAGGGCGCCGCGCCGACCCGCAGCGCCTTCCTGTCGGCGCTGTTCACGCTCGTCGGTGCGCACGGGCTGCACGTCGCCGCCGGGCTGGTGTGGCTGACGGTGATGATAGGGCAGGTGGCGACCCTTGGCTTCACCGACGCGGTGGAGCGTCGGCTGCTGTGCTTCGGCCTCTACTGGCACGCGCTCGACATCATCTGGGTCGCGCTGTTCACCGTGGTCTATCTGTACGGAGTGATGGGATGAGCGAGCAGAAGGGTGATCGCCAGCTCGATCACGCCCCCGGCGGCCACAAGGAGGGCGCAGCGCGGCTCTCTACCTATCTCGCCGGGCTCGGACTGGCGCTGCTGCTGACGGTGGCGTCGTTCGCGCTCGTCGGCTCGCGCGCGGTCTGGGCGCCTGCGATCCCGATCCTGCTCGCGGTGCTGGCGGTGGCGCAGATGGGGGTGCACCTCGTCTTCTTCCTCCACATCACCAGCGGGCCGGAGAACACCAACAACACGCTGGCGCTCGCCTTCGGCGTGATGATCGTGGTGCTAACGGTGGGGGGCACGCTGTGGATCATGGCGCACCTCGACCACAACATGATGCCGATGGCGGCGGTGGCGGTGCCGTGAGATGGGCGCCCATTCGTCACTTACTCCGGTGTCATCCTGAGCTCGTGTCAGGATTCACCGTGCCGCGCACTCAGACGCGGAGGCACCTGAGGGATCGTGAATCCTGAAACAAGTTCAGGATAAGGGCGGTAGTGTCGGCACCGGTCGCGCCAAGCCCTCAGCGCACGCCCAAATCGCTCGGCCCGAAGGCGTCGGGCAGCAGCTCGGACAGGCGGTAGCTCGCCACCTCCTCCCCCTCGGCGCCGGCGCAGTGGACCGCGAGGTCCCGCCCGCTCAGCTGCGCCGCCTCGTTGAGCACCTGCCGGCAGCGACCGCACGGCCGCACCGGCGCGTCACCGGTCGCGCGGCCGGACGCGTCCATCGCCCCACCGATGACGCCGAGCGCCATCACGCGGCGCAGCCGGCCCGAGGCGGAGGCGGTCGCGATCGCCACCGTCTCGGCGCAGAGCGACAGGCCGTAGCTGGCGTTCTCGACATTGGCGCCCGTGACCACGCTGCCGTCGTCGAGCAGCACCGCGGCGCCGACCGCGAAGCGCGAGTACGGCGCGTGCGCGTGCACCGCCGCCGCGCGCGCCGCCGCGATCAGCTGCCGCGCCTGATCCTGATCCCGCTCGCTCATCCCAGCTCCACCACGTCCCAGTTGACCGGCCCGTCGACGCCGTCGACGCGGCGCAGGTCGGTCGCGCGCCACATCCGCCACACCCGCGCGCCATAGCCGGGGCGGAGGAAGTTGCCGACCGCCCAGAGCGGCCGGTCGAACGCCTCGGTCAGTCGATAATCGCGCTCGACGTCGCGCGCCACCTTGAGCAGCACCGGCTTGCCCGTATGTGTCTCGATCCGCGCGATCATGTCGGCCACGCCCGCCACCAGCGCGGCGCGCTCGGGGCGTTCGGCGCAATCCTCGGCGTAGCGGAAGGAGATCGCCACCGGCAGCGCGGCGGGATCGCGCGGCACCACGGTGTTGAACGAATCGGCCTGCGCGCGCGGCGGCTGGCAGAAGGAGAAGACGTGGATGGCGCCGCGTCGCAGCCCGACGCGCGCCATCTCGTCCCAGTTCGTCTGGAAGGCGCGGTCGCGCGCGGTGGCGCCGCTCGTCGCCACGGCATAGCCGAAGTCGACGCCCTCGCCCTTGAGGAGCGGCCAGACGATGTCGCCGGTCGCCTCGGACACGTCGACGCCCTGCACCGGATAGCGCTCGACCCCCGGGCGCCAGTGCAGCGCGATCTGCCACGCGGCCACACCCGCGAGCGCGATCGCACCCAGAATCAAGAAGATCCTTCCCAAACCCCACATGATAAAACTTATGCCTTGATATGAAGGACGCAGATCAGCGTGAAGAGACGTCGCGCGGTGTCGAAGTCGATCGTCACCTTGCCGTCGAGCCGCTCGCGCAGCAGATCGGCCGCCTCATTGTGGATCGCGCGCCGCGCCATGTCCACCGTCTCGATCTGCTGCGGCGTCGATTGGCGGATTGCCTGATAGTAACTGCCGCAGATGGCGAAATAATCTTTGATCGGTCGGCGGAAGCGCGCGAGCCCGAGCACCAAGGTCTCCAGCGGCGTGTCGTCGGCGCGGCGGATCGCCAGTGCCAGCCGACCCTCCTCGACCGAGAGCCGAACCTTATAGGGGCCGGCATAGCCGTCGGGCTGCACCCGCTGCGGCGCGAAGTGATTGTCCTCGATCAGGTCGAAGATCGCGATCCGGCGCTCCTGCTCGATGTCGGCCGAGCGCCACAAGATGGTGCGTTCGTCCAGCTCGATGTCGATGATCCGCGGATCGGCCATGCGCCCGCTCGATAGAGGCGATGCGGCGCCGTCACAATCGAGTCATCCACAGGTTCCACCGCCCGTGCCGTTCCGCTCGCCGCGTCGGGCGCGTATAGGCCGGCGGATGGCCACCTTAGCATTCGCACCGCCGGCATCGCCCGAGCCCGTCCACCTGCCGCGCAACGTCGAGGCCGAGGCGGCGATGCTGGGCGCGATGATGATCGACAACCGCCTGGCCGACGACATCGTCGACCGGCTCGAGCCGCAACATTTCTACGAACCGGTCCACGGCCGCATCTTCGCCGCGATCAAGTCGCTGCGCGCCACCGACATGCTGGCCACGCCGGTGACGCTGCGCCCGATGTTCGAGGCGGACGAGGGGATCAAGGAGCTCGGCGGCGTCGGCTATCTCGCCGGGCTGACCGGCTCGGGCGCCGGGCTGATCGGCGCGCGTCAGTTCGCGCAGCAGATCTACGATCTCGCGCTGTTGCGCGCGCTGGTCTCGGTCGGCCACACGATGGTCGACCGCGCGATGGACACCAGCGAGGAGGTCAACCCGCGCGCCCAGATCGAGGCCGCGGAGGAGGAGCTGTTTCGCGTCGCCGCTGACGGCGGTACCGAGAATGCGGTGAAGAGCTTCGCGCAGGCGAGCACCGCGGCGGTGAAGATGGCGGAGCGCGCGCTCAACTGGGGCGGCAACCTGTCGGGCGTCACGACCGGGCTCGACTCGGTCAACGCCAAGATCGGCGGCATGCACCATTCCGACCTCATGATCCTCGCCGGCCGCCCCGGCATGGGCAAGACCTCGCTCGCCACCAACATCGCGTTCAACGCGGCGCAGCGCTGGATGCGCGACATGCGCGACGGCATCCCCCCGTCCAAGTCGGTCGGCGCCAAGGTGGCCTTCTTCAGCCTCGAGATGAGCGCGGACCAGCTCGCCACGCGTATCCTCGCGGAGCAGTCGCGGATCAGCTCCGAGGCGCTGCGCATGGGCAAGATCAGCAAGACCGAGTTCGAGCAGCTCGCCGCCGCCGCGGCCGAGCTGGAGAATCTGCCCTTCTTCATCGATGACACCGGCGGCCTCTCGATCGGCGCGCTCCACACCCGCGTGCGCCGGCTTCAGCGCCGTCATAACAACGAGATCGGGCTGGTGGTGGTGGACTATCTCCAGCTGCTCTCGGGCTCGGGCAAGGGCGACGGCAACCGCGTGCAGGAAATTTCCGAGATCAGCCGCGGGCTCAAGACGCTGGCCAAGGACATGAACGTGCCGGTGCTGGCGCTCTCGCAGCTGAGCCGCGCGGTGGAGCAGCGCGAGGACAAGCGCCCGATGCTGTCCGACCTGCGCGAATCGGGCTCGATCGAGCAGGACGCCGACATGGTGTGGTTCGTCTATCGCGAGGATTATTACACCGCGCAGCGCGAGCCCAAGCGGCCGATGGAGGGCGATTCCGCCAACGTCTTCGAGGATCACGCGCGCTGGGCGGCTGACATGGAACGAGTCTATGGCCTCGCCGAGCTGATCGTCGCCAAGCAGCGCCACGGCGCCACCGGAAAGGTGGTGCTCAAGTTCGACCCGACGATCACGCGCTTCTCGGACTACGCCGGTTATTGATCGGCCGGGTGCTCCTTCTAAAGCGGGAGCACAGGGTTCCGAAGTGCGAGGCGTGCGGCTCTGCGCTCCTGCGTGCGCAGGAGCACGGGCGCGTGGCGCGGAGGTAGCGCCCGCCTGCCGTCATGCCGAGCTCGGGCGCGGCATGACATAGGGGCGAGCATCGGCGGAGGTGGAGGGAGGAGGCGATCCTTCCCCCGGTTACCTGAGCACCAGCGGCAGCCCGGCGGCGACGAACACCACGCGGTCCGCGCGCGCGGCGACGCGCTGGTTGATCGTCCCCGCCAGGTCGCGGAAGCGTCGCGCCAGCGCGTTGTCGGGGACGATGCCGAGCCCGACCTCGTTCGCCACCAGCACGACTCGCGCCGCGGTGTCGCGCAGCGCCGCGTCGAGCGCCTCCAGTGCCATCGCGGCATCTTCCTCGCCGAGCAGCAGGTTCGAGGCCCAGAGGGTCAGGCAGTCGACCAGCAGCACCGACCCCGGTCGCCCCTCGGCGACGATCGTCTCGGCCAGCGCGAGCGGCGCCTCCACCGTGCGCCAGCGCGAGTCGCGCTCGGCGCGATGCTGCGCCACGCGCGCGCGCATCTCGTCGTCGAGTGCCTGCGCCGTCGCGACGAACACGAGCGCGCCGCCGGTCGCCTCGGCGAGCGCCTGGGCGTGGCGGCTCTTGCCCGAGCGTGCGCCGCCCAGCACCAGTGTCACGCGTGGCTCGGTCATCGTCACTCCCGCCTTGTGTTCGCTCGCGCGGCTGGTGAAAGACGAGGCCGCCGATGCTGCTGACCGATCCTCCTCCCGCACCCGCGGCCGCGCTGACCTATCACGGCGGTCGCGCCGACGCCGCCGCGCGTCTCTACCCCGACGCGCCCGCGCCATGGCTCGATCTCTCCACCGGGATCAACCCCTTCGCCTGGGACGGCGTGGATGTGCCGCTGGCCGCGCTGCGCGCGTTGCCGTCCCCGGCCGAGCTCGACGCGCTCCACCATGCCGCCGCCAACGCGTTCGGCGCGTCGGACACGGCGATCACGGCTTTGCCCGGCAGCGAGATCGGTTTGCGCGCGCTTGCCGGTCTGGCGCTGCCGCGGCCCTGGCACGTCGTCGTGCCGAGCTACCGTACGCATGAAGCGGCGCTTCCCGGCGCGATCACGATCGATGCCACCGCGGTCGAGGCAGTCGTCCCCGGCGGCGGCACGTTGCTGCTCGCCAATCCCAACAATCCCGACGGTCGCTGCTGGCCTGCGGCGCGTCTGCACGAATTGGCGCAGGCGCTCGCCGAGCGGGGCGGGGTGCTGGTGGTCGACGAGGCCTTCGCCGACGCGGTGCCCGGCGCCAGCGTGCTGCCGCTGCTCGCGCGCGACGACCGCGTGCTGGTGTTCCGCTCCTTCGGCAAGTTCTTCGGGCTGGCCGGCGTGCGGCTCGGCTTCGCCGCGGGCGGGGCGGCGCTGGTCGGCGAGCTGGCGACGCGGCTCGGGAGCTGGCCGGTGTCCACCGCGGCGTTGCGCATCGGCATCGCGGCCTATCGCGACATCGCGTGGATCGCTGCGACGCGGGAGCGGCTGGCCGCGGCGGTGGCGGAGCTGGATGGCGTGCTGGCCGTGCACGATCTCGCGCCGATCGGCGCCTGCCCCTTGTTCCGCTTGGTGGAGCGCGATGACGCGCCACTGCTGTTCGAGCGGCTCGCCCGCGCGGGCGTGCTGGTGCGACCGTTCAACGAGGCGCCCGATCGGCTGCGTATCGGCCTTCCCGGCGACGCCGGGGCGCTCGCCCGACTCGGTGCGGCGCTCGACGATGGCTGAGCCCGTCGCCTTGGTGGCGCTCGCGCTCGACGCGGCGCTGGGCTGGCCGGCATGGCTCTACGCGCGCATGGGGCATCCGGTGGGCGCGATCGCGCGCGTGATCGCGGCGGGAGAGCGGCGTTGGAACGCGGTGGTGGATCCTCCTATCGTCGAGGAAAAGAGGGGGGCACAGCCATTGCCGCTCCCTCCTCCGTCATCCCGGACTTGGTCCGGGATCCACCCGTCCGCGAGTTTATCGCTCGACAAGGATGCGCGGAGCGCCGCCACTCCACCGGCTACGGCAGCAGGCAAGAGCATGTCGTATGCCACCTCGATCGAGGTAACTGCGATTCCGTATGAGCCGCGGACGTTCACCCAACTCGGCCCCGGCCTGCGCCGGTGCAACGCGGGGAGGGAGGGACGCGATCAAGTCACGCCAGTCGTCGACCGCCGAACCGAAACGAAGTCGTATTACCCCACCGAGGAGCCCGACCATCTCACCTCCGCGCAACGGCGACGGCGTCGCCTGCTCGGCGCGGTCACCCTTGTCGCCGGAGTTGCCCTCGCCGCCGGCACCGCCTGGCTGGCCGAGCGCGGCCTGCGCGCGACGTTCGGCGCGCCGGCATGGCTCGCCGTGGCGCTGCTCGCCTGGCCCGGGCTCGCGCAGCGCAGCCTCGACGATCACGTCCGCCCCGTCGCCGCCGCGCTCGAAAGAGGCGATCTCGCCGCCGCTCGCGCGGCGGTCGGTCGCATCGTCGGGCGCGACACCGCCGCGCTCGACCGCGCCGGCGTGGCGCGCGCCGCGGTGGAGAGCTTGGCCGAGAGCTTCTGCGACGCCGTCGCCGCGCCGCTGTTCTGGCTGCTGCTGCTCGGACCCGCCGGCCTATGGGGCTATAAGGCGATCAACACCGCGGACAGCCTGATCGGCCATCGCGAGCCGCGCTGGCGCGCCTTCGGCTGGGCGGCGGCGCGCACGGACGATCTCGCCAACTGGCTGCCCGCGCGGTGGGGCGGCGCGCTGCTGTGCGTCGCCGGCGCGGGAGGCTGGCGCGTGCTGTGGCGCGATTCGCGCCGCCACGCCTCGCCCAACGCCGGCTGGACCGAGGCGGCGATGGCGGGCGTGCTCGGCGTGCGGCTCGCTGGCCCGGTGGCGTACGACGGCGCCGTCGCGGACAAGCCGTGGATCGGAGACGGTCGTGCCGATCTCGATGCGCGCGACCTTCGGCGCGCGCTGGTCGTCTACCGCCGCGGCTGCCTGCTGCTGTGGTGCCTGGCGGGGGCCGTCGCATGGGCGCGCTGATGCTGCAGGGCACCGGGTCCGACGTCGGCAAGTCGGTGCTCGTCGCGGGACTGTGCCGCGCCTTCGCTAACCGCGGCCTGTCGGTACGTCCGTTCAAGCCGCAGAACATGTCGACCAACGCCGCGGTCACCGTCGACGGCGGCGAGATCGGGCGCGCGCAGGCGACGCAGGCGCTCGCCGCGCGCTTGGCGCCGCACAGCGACATGAACCCGGTGCTGCTCAAGCCGCAGGGCGACCGCACCTCGCAGCTGATCGTGGGCGGGCGCGTCCGCGGGGTGCTGCGCGCGAGCGAGTGGCGGCAGGGCCGCGAGGGACTGCTCGACGACGTGCTGGCGAGCTACCGCCGGCTCGCGCGTGGCGCCGACCTCGTGATGGTGGAGGGCGCCGGCTCGCCCGCGGAGATCAACCTGCGCGCGGGCGACATCGCCAACATGGGTTTCGCGCGCGCCGCCGACGTGCCCGTTGTGCTCGTCGGCGACATCGACCGCGGCGGCGTGATCGCCGCGCTGGTCGGTACCCGCGCGGTGATCGATCCCGCCGACGCCGCGATGGTGCGCGGTTTTCTCGTCAACAAGTTTCGCGGCGATCCCGCCCTGTTCGAGGACGGCTATCGCGCGATCGAGCAGCGCAGCGGCTGGCGCGGCTACGGCGTCGTGCCTTGGCTCGCGGAGGCGCGGCGGCTGCCGAGCGAGGACGCAGTGGTGCTTCAGCGTGCGCCTGCCGCGGCAGGCGGGCGGATCGTGGTGGCGTGCCCGATCACGCCCCACATCGCCAATTTCGACGATCTCGATCCGTTGCGGCTCGAGCCTGAAGTCGAGCTGGTGATGGTGCCGCCCGGTACGCCGATCCCCGCCGAGGCGGCGCTGATCGTGCTGGCCGGCTCGAAGGCGACGATCGCCGACCTGCGCGCGCTCCGGCGCGAGGGCTGGGACATCGACGTGCGCGCGCATGTCCGCCGTGGCCGACCGGTACTCGGGCTGTGCGGCGGCTATCAGATGCTCGGCCGCAGCGTGGCCGACCCCGGCGGCGTCGAGGGACCCGCGGAGACGGTCGAGGGGCTCGCTCTGCTCGACGTCACCACGGTGCTGAGTGGCGACAAGCGGCTGGTCGCGGTCGCGGGCGCGGCGCGCGGCGCTCGCTTCGAGGGCTATGAAATGCACCTTGGTCTCACCGCAGGCGCCGACACCGCGCGCGCGCCGGTGCGGTTCGACGACGGACGTGAGGATGGCGCCGCGTCCGCCAATGGGCTCGTGGCAGGCACCTATGTCCACGGGCTGTTCGCGCTCGCCGAGCAGCGCCGCGCCTGGCTCGCCCCGCTCGGCGTCGCGGGCGGCGGAGTCGACCATCGTGCCGACATCGACGCCGCACTCGACTCGATCGCGGCGACCCTGGAGCGACATATCGACCTGGACGCGCTGCTGGCGCTGGCGAGCGAGGCGGGGGCGGTGTGAGGGGCTCCTGCGCGAGCACCGGCGCTCAGCCCAGCGCGACGACCATCACGAGCAGCCCGGTCTCGATCAGTTCCACGCCTGCGCCGTGCGCGTCGCCGTTGATCCCGCCGAGCCGCCGCTTCAGCCACCAGCCGTAGAGCCCCATCAGCGGCAGAGCGGTGAGCAGCGCCGGCTGGAGCGCGCCCGCGGCGAACAGCAGCGCACCCCAGCCGGCGAGGTCACGGACGCGCACCGCGCCGGCCAGCGTCGCGCCGAGCCCGGGTTTGAGCGGCGGCAGCCAGCGCGCCCAGGCGAGCGGCCCCGCCCGCGCCGCCGCGGCGACCAGCGGCAGCGTCCACCAGCCGCCGGCCGGCAGCGCGTGGAGCAGCACCAATTTGGCGAGCAGCTGGAGCGTGATCGCGACCACGCCGAAGCTTCCCACCTGCGGCTCGGCGAGGACGCGCAGCAGCCGTCCGCGGTCGCCGTGCGCGGCCCCGAGCGCGTCGGCGAGGTCGCTCAGGCCGTCGAGGTGGAGCGCGCCCGTGAGCGCGACCCAGCTGACCAGCGCGGCCAGCGCGCCGAGCCATGGGTCGCGCGTGCCCGCGAGCGCGCCCGCGATCGCGACGATCGCCCCGACGATCAGGCCGGCGAGTGGGTAGCAGCGGATCGACGCGGTCCAGTCGCGCTCGGTCGCTGCCACTCGCGGCAGCGGCAAACGCGTGAGGAAGCCGAGCGCGACGACGAGCGCGCGGATCATCGCAGCGCGGTGATCTGGGTCACCGGCGTCGCGCCCGGCCAGCGTCGCAGCGTCACGGTCGCGGCATAAGGCAGGTCGAACATCCACACCTGGCGCGAGTCGAGCCCGCACGCGACCGCCAGCGCGGCGCGGATCGCGCCGGCATGCGTGAGGACCAGGGTGCCGGGGGGCAGCGAGTCCAGCGCCGCCGAGACGCGCGCGGTGAGCGTCGACCAGCGCTCGCCGCCGGGCGGGGCGGCACCTTCCGGGTCGGCCCAGAAAGCGGCGAGCTGTTCCGGGTCGAGCGCGTCCGGGTGGCAGGCGTCCCACTCGCCGAAGTCGAGTTCGCGCCAGCGTGCGTCCGTGCTGACCGGCACCTTGGCCGTGCGTGCGACCGCGACGGCGCAGTCGTGCGCGCGCGCCAGGTCCGAGCTCATCACGCGCTCGAAGCGGAGCGTGGTGGCCGCGGCGACGCAGCTCGCCAGCCCGGCAGGGGTAACGGGCACGTCGCTGCGACCGTTGAGATGCCCGGCGAAAGCTGTGGCGCCGTGGCGCATCAGGTGGACCGTGAACGGGGCGGTCACCCCGCGCTCACCCCCGCGTCGGCGAAGGTCGCCATGCGCTCGTGCGCGGCGAGCGCGGCACGGACCACCGCCGCCGCGACCGCGGCGCCGCTCGCCTCGCCCAGCCGCAGGTCGAGCGCGAGCAGCGGAGCCAGACCGAGACCGGCGAGCAGCCGCGCGTGCCCCGGCTCGGCCGAGCGATGGCCGGCGAGGCAATGGTCGATGATCGTCGGCGCCGCGACCGCGAGCGGGGCGAGCGGGGCGGTGGCGATGAAGCCGTCGAGCAGCACCGGCACGCGGGCGTGGCGGGCCGCGATCACCGCGCCGGCCATGGCGGCGATCTCGCGCCCGCCGAGCCGGCGCAGCGCCTCGAACGGCGTGTTGGCGCGGGCGCGGTGACGCGTCAGCGCGCGCGCGACTGCGTCGCGCTTGGCCGTCGCCGCCGCGCCGCTCACCCCGCTGCCGGGGCCGACCCAGTCGGCAGCATCGCCGCCCAGCGCGGCGGCGCAGAGCGCGGCGGCGACGGTGGAGTTGGCGATGCCCATCTCGCCGGGGACGAGCAGGTCGAGCCCGGGCTCGACCGTGGCGGCGCCCGCCATCAGCGCTTCGCCGCACTCGGCCTCGCTCATCGCGTCGGTCTCGGCGATGTCGCCGGTCGGGCGGTCGAGCTCGAGCGCGGTGACGGTCAGCTCCAGCCCGGCGGACCCGGCGAGCGCGTTGATCGCGGCACCTCCTGCGGCGAAGTTCGCCACCATCTGCGCGGTGACCTCGGGTGGGAAAGCGCTCACACCGCGCGCCGCGACGCCGTGGTTGCCCGCGAAGAGCGCGACCCGTCCGCGCTCCAGCTTCGGGATCGCGCGCCCCTGCCAGGCTGCCATGAATAGCGCGATCTCCTCGAGCCGGCCGAGCGAGCCGCGCGGCTTGGTCAGCTCCGCCTGCCGCGCCGCCGCGGCGGCGCGCGCGCTCGCGTCGGGGGCGGGAAGGGTGCGCAGCGCGAGATCGAGCGCGGCGGGCGTGTCGAGCCGGATCATGCGACGACAAATCCCTCTGGCGGGGTGCGAGTGAGAAAATGCCCCTTCACGCCGGCCGGCCACTCCTTGAACGGCACCTGGCCGGTCTCGGTGGCGGCGTAGCGCGCGGCATAGTCGAGGATGGCGCGCGCGGCGTCGTCCCCGGGGGCGAAGCGGCCGAGTACATAGCCCACCTTGCCCGGCGCGCGCAGGTGGACGGTGCAGAAGTCGGCGCACGCGAACAGGCACGGCATTTCCTCGACTGACACCGCGGCATAGGCCGGGTCGCTCGCCTGCAGTGCGTGCAGCGCGGCTGCAAGCCGCGCACCGCCGCGCGCGCCGTCGCCGTCCTCGCGCGCCTCGGCGCTGTGGCGACAGGTGTTGCACGCGACGACCGACGTGCCGGGCGCGGCGGCGCGAAGCGTGACCATCAGAACTCCACTCCCGGTTGCGCCTTCACCCCGCCGCGGAACGGGTGTTTGACCTGGGTCATCTCGGTGACGAGGTCCGCGGCCTCGATCAGCGCGGCGGGCGCGTTGCGCCCGGTGACGACGAGATGCGTCATCGCCGGTCGGGCTGCGGCGACTGCGAGCACGTCGGCGACCGGCAGATAATCGTAGCGCAGGACGATGTTGAGCTCGTCCGCGATCACCATCGCGTACGACGGGTCGGCGACCATCCGCGCCACCTCGTCCCACGCGGCGCGCGCCACCGCCATGTCGCGGGCGCGGTCCTGCGTGTCCCAGGTGAAGCCCTCGCCCATCACACGGAAGGTGACGAGATCGGGGAAGGCGTCGAACACCGCGCGCTCGCCGGTGGTCATCGCGCCCTTGACGAACTGGACGATGCCGACGCGCATGCCGTGGCCGATCGTGCGCACCGCCATGCCGAAGGCGGCGGTGGTCTTGCCCTTGCCCGCGCCGGTGTGGACGATCAGCAGGCCCTTCTCCTGCGTCTTGGTCGCCATCATCGCGCGCCGGCTCGCCTGCACCCGGCGCATCTTCTCGGTGTGGCGCTGCTCGGTGGCGGTCATCGCGCCACCCGCGGCGCGAGCAGCGGCTGCGCGAGCCGGCCGAACAGCTCGGCGGTGATGAGCCAGAAGATCATCTGCCCGGCGATCGCGGCGACGCGATACTGCCACAGCAGCGAGGCGGGAAAGTCCGCGGGCACCTCGTCGACGTGTGGCAGCAGCGCGGCAAGCAGCGCGACGGCGGCGAGATAGACCAGCCCGCCCGCGAGCCAGCGGTCGAGCCGCGTCAGCACCGCGCCGAGCCGCTGCGCCGTCCACGCGCCGGCGAGAGCGGCGAGCAGCGATCCCGCCAGCATCGCGAGGAAGGCACCGGTGCGCAGCCGCACCGTCTCGTGCAGCCCCACCGCGGGCGGTGTCGGCGGGTATTTCAGCGCGGGCGCGAGCACCAGCACGACGCAGGCGAGCGCGGCGAGCAGCAGCGCGAGCGCGCGCGGCGGGATCGCGCCGACGCGGCCGTGGCACGCCGCCACCACGATGGCGAGCAGCCCGCCCAGCGCGGTGCCGTAGAGCATCATCGCGGTGTACAGCCCGAGCGTCTTCTGCGTCGCACGCGACACCAGCTCGACTCCGCCCCCGTGCGCGGCGTGACGTGCCTCGAAGGCGATCGCGGCGTCGACGTGCGGCTCGGCGACGATCAGCGCGAAGGTGGCGGCGACGAACGCGCCGGCGAGCCCCGCAAGCATCCCCCGCCAGAGCAGCAGCCCTGTCATGATGTGACCTTGCGCTTAGTGGCAGGGGAAGCCGAGCAGGTGCCGCCCGTCATGGACGAACTCGTGGACGTACATGCCCTTGAACAGCGCGAAGGCGCCCTGCTCGGTGCTGACGAAGTAGAGCAGGATCAGCGCGACGATCGCGGCGAAGACAGCCCAGGGCGCGATCTCGGCGAGCGGGATCGCGCCAGCGGAAGCAGGTGCGGGGGCGGCGAGCGGGCGCGCGGCGACGCGGCTGGTCATCGGTTCGGCTCCAGTCCGGGGAGGCGCGCCCGGAATAGCGGGTTGATGCGCCGGGCGGGGTCTGACTCTCGACAGCGCAATGGCCATCGATCACAGTGGCGCGACCGCGCCGGAGTCTCACCGGCTTCCCGCCCGGTGCTGAGGCACGCAGCTGTGGCGGCTGCGCGGCACCGCGTCAACCGAGCAGGAGCCCCATCGTGACCGTTCGCCTGCTGCTGCTCTGCGCCGGCGCCACCGAGGCGACGCGCGCCGCACGCTTCGCGGCGCCCGACGACGCGCTCGATGCCGCTGGTCTAGCCAAGGTACAGGCGCTGCGGCTCGGCGCGGCGGCGTCGTGGCGTTGCGTCGTCGCGCCGGAGCGCTCCGCGCGCGAGACGGCCGCGGCACTTGCCCTCTCCGCGGCGGACGAGCCGGCGCTGGCCGACCAGGACGCCGGCACGTGGCGTGGCCGCGCGTTGATGACGCTGCCGGAGGCAGCGCTCGCGGCGTGGATCGCGGCCCCGGAGCGCGGCGCACCCGGCGGTGAGTCGCTCGACGCAGTGCGCGAGCGGGTGGGCGCGTGGCTCGACACGCTCGCCGCGACCGGCGAGGGACGGTGGCTTGCGGTGAGCCATGCCGCGGTGATCCGCGCCGCGCTGGCGCACGCGCTGGCGCTGCCGGTCGCGGCGACGCTGGCGATCGACGTCGCGCCGCTCGCCACCGTGGCGCTGTCGTTCACCGATCGCTGGCGACTGCGCGAGCTGCGTCGCGGCGGAGCAGATAGCAGTCCATGATCCAGCCGTGCCGCGCGCGCAGCAATGTGCGCTCGTCGCGGATCGCTGGCGCCGTCGCGGCGAGCGGACCCGCGAGCAAGGACTGCTGCGGCATGCCCAGATAGGCGCCCCACCAGATCGTCGTGCCCGCCGGATCCAGCCGCTCGAACGCGCAGCCCGAGTCGAGCATCACCGCCACCATCTCGATCCCTACGGGCCATCCCTCCGTGGTAAGCCGGCGTCCGGTGGTGACGAGCAGGGGCGCTCCGAGCCCGGTGAGCGGGACGGCGTGCGCCGCGGCGAGCGCCTGCAGGCTGGTGATGCCGGGCACGACCTCAACGGCCACTGGCATGGCGCCGGCAGCGAGCCGCGCGGCGATTCGCAGGCTGCTGTCGTAGAGCGAGGGGTCCCCCCAGACGAGCAGCGCCACGCGACCGCCGTCGGGCAGGTGGCGCGTGATCGCCGCGCACCACGCCGCCGCGATCGCATCGTGCCAGGCCGCGACGCTGTCGAGATAGGGCAGCGCCGGGTCGCGCCCGGGTACGTCGAAGGTCGCGGTCTGCGCCGTCTCGCCGACCACCGCGGCGCAGATCGTCGCGCGCAGGTCGAGCAGCTCGGCGGTCTCGGCGCGCTTGCGTGGCAGCAGGATCAGGTCGGCCGCGCGCATCGCCGCCTCGGCCGCGCGGGTGAGATGGTCGGGGTTGCCGGTGCCGATCCCGATGAGGCTCAGCGCGATCATCCCGCCGCCGCGATCAGGTGGAAGAAGCTGCCGCTGACGTGCCCGCGCGCCGAGCCGGTTTCCGCCACCGCGACTCCGTCGGCGTCGGTGACCGCCGCGAGCGCCGGGTCGGGCTGGGCGACGATCGAAGAATAGTGGAACTCGTGCCCGAACAGCGTCGTGTCGGGCGCGAGGGCGCCGAGCCGCCGCGCCAGCGTCGCGCGACGATAGCCGAGGTGCAGCCGCCGCGTCGCATAGCTCGTCACCAGTCCAAGCAGCCCGGCCATGCGGTGGGGCGTGCCGTCCGCGTCGACCAGCGCCTCGCCGAGCACCATATAGCCGCCGCACTCGCCGTGGACGGGGCGCGTCTCGGCATGCGCGCGCAGCCCCGCGAGGAAACGCTCGTTGGCGGCGATGCGGCCGGCGTGGAGCTCGGGATAGCCGCCGGGCAGCCAGACGAGGTCGGCGTCCGAGTCGGGTGGCTCGTCGGCGAGCGGTGAGAAGGGCAGCAGCGTCGCTCCCGCCGCGCGCCAGCCGCCCAGCAGGTGTGGGTAGGTGAAGGAGAAGGCGGCATCCTGCGCGAGCGCGATCCGCTGCGCCGGCGGGTCGATCCGAGGCGACGCTGCATTGGCGTGCCCACCCGCGGCGAGGACACGCAGAGCTGTCAGGTCAAGATGAGCGCGGACGAAGGCGGAATGTGCGGCGATCCGCTCCTCCAAATCGGCGTGCTCGTCTGCCTGGACGAGGCCGAGGTGGCGCTCGGGAAGGCGCAACGCCGGTGCGCGGGGCAGCGCGCCGAGCACCGTGATCCCCGCGGCCGCCATGCCCGCGCGCGCGAGCCGCTCGTGCCGTGCGCTCGCCACGCGGTTGAGGATCACGCCGGCGATACGTACCTCGGGGTCGAGCGTCGCGAAGCCGAGCGCGGTCGCGGCGGCGGACTGCGCCTGGCCGCTGACGTCGAGCACCAGCACGACGGGCCAGCCGAACCGCCGGGCGATCTCCGCCCCCGCGCCGGTACCGCTCTGCCCCGGTGACGCCACGCCGTCGAACAACCCCATGGAGGCCTCGGCCAGCGCCAGCTCGGCGTCGGCCGCGCGCGCGGCGAGCGAGTCGAGCAGCGCGCCCGGCATCGCCCAGCCGTCGAGATTGTACGAGTCGCGTCCGCACGCGGCGCGGTGGAAGGCGGGATCGATATAGTCGGGACCGCTTTTGAAAGGCTGAACGGTCACGCCCTCCTCGGCGAGCGCGCGGAGCAGACCGAGCATCACCGTGGTCTTGCCGCTGCCGGAGGCGGGGGCGGCGATCATCAGACCCGGCGTCACGCCGCCGGCCCCGCGGCGGGGCGGAAGCGTCGGTCATAGTCGGGCGCATAGAGCCGGCTCTCGTCGAAGCACTCGGCGCCGAGCGCGCGACCGACGAGGATCAGCGCGGTGCGCTCGGGTCCGCCCGCCGCGGCGTCGGCGAGCGTCGCCAGCGTCGCGCGCACCACGCGCTCGTCGGGCCAGCTCGCGCGCCACACCACCGCGGCGGGGCAGTCGCCACCGTGGGTCGGCAGCAGCGTCTCCACCACCTCGGCGAGCCGATGAATCGAGAGGTGGATCGCCAGCGTCGCGCCGGTCGCGGCGAAGGCGGCGAGCGTCTCCGTCGGTGGCATCGCGCTGGCGCGGCCGGGCGTGCGCGTGAGTACCACCGACTGCGCGATGCCAGGCAGCGTCAGCTCGCTCTCCAGCGCGGCCGCCGCGGCCGCGAAGGCGGGGACGCCCGGCGTCACGGTGACCGGTATCCCGAGCGCGCGCAGCCGACGCAGCTGCTCGCCCATCGCCGACCAGACCGACAGGTCGCCCGAGTGAAGTCGCGCCACGTCCTGCCCCGCGGCGTGCGCGGCAACGATCTCGGCGACGATCGCGTCGAGCGACAGCGGAGCGGTGTCGACGATCCGAGCGCCGGGCGGACAGTGGCGCAGCACTGCGGCCGGAACGAGCGAGCCGGCGTAGAGGCAAACCGGCGCGGCGGCGATAAGGTCGCGGCCGCGCAGCGTCAGCAGGTCGGGCGCGCCGGGGCCGGCACCGATGAAATGAACGGTCATGAAGTTCCTATGGCGAGCGCGCAGGTGGCGCGTCGATCGGGGGAGACGAGTCGCGTCGTGAGCAGGCGGGCACCCGGACCGGCGGCGTGGAGCGCGGTCGCTTCGGCGACGCTGCCGGTACCGCGGGCGGTGACGCTAGCAGGCGAGCGGGTCGGCGTGACAGTCGCTGCGAGCGCCGCATCAGTGATCGGAACGACGGGTACGCCGAGCGCGCGCGCGAGCGGCGCCAGCAGTGCGACGCGGTCGGCCGGGGCGGCGAGGCGGTCGACCGATCGCCCCTGCGCCGCGGCGGCGAAAGCGGCGGCGAGCGACTCGGCGGTGGCGCTGGCACGGCAGCCGAAGCCGGCGACGATCACAGCGTCACGCTCCACTGCACGATCGGGAAGCTGGCGCGCCAGCCCCGCCGCGTGCCAAGCGCGGCCGCCTCGGCCAGCTCCACCCGCAGCAGCGCGCCGCCCTGCTGCACGTGCCGGGCGGCGAGTAGCGCCTCCGACTCGAGCGTCACCGCGTGCGCCACCAGGCGGGTGCCACCAGGCAGCGAGTGGAACAGATAGTCGAGCAGCGCATCGCAGAGTCCCCCGCCGACGAACACCGCGTCGGGCGGCGGCAGCCCGGCCAGCGCGTCGGGTGCTGCTCCCACGACCAGCCGCAGTCGATCGACCCCGAGCGAGTCGGCGTTGGCGCGGGCGCGGGCGGCGCGGACCGGGTCGCGCTCGATCGCCACCGCCGCGGTGCGTGGGTGGGCGAGCAGCCATTCGATCGCGATCGAGCCCGAGCCCGCGCCGATGTCCCACAGCAGCTCGCCCGCGCGCGGCGCGAGTGCGGAGAGCGCCAGCGCCCGCTGCGGGCGCTTGGTGAGTTGGCCGTCGTGCGCGAACCAGTCGTCGGCGAGCCCGCTCGCGCGCGGCATCACGCGGCCCTCGCCCGCCACCGCGATGGCGAGTGCGACCGGGTGCGCGACGTCGTCGAGGCCCCATGCCGCGGCGGCGGTCGTGCGCACCCGCTCGCGCGCGCCGCCGAGCGCTTCCAGCACCGTCACCGCGCTCGCGCCGAAGCCCTGCGCGGCGAGATAGCGTGCCATCTCCGCCGCGGCATCACCGTCGCGCACCAGCACGATCGCGCGCTCGCCCGGCGCGAGCAGCGGGCGCATCCGACCGGGCCGCGCGGCGTGCAGCCCGAGGCAGGCGGTCTCCTCCAGCCGCCAGCCGAGCCGTGCCGCCGCCAGCGCGAAGGTCGAGCGCGCGGGATGAGCGACCCACTCGTCGCGCGCGAGCAGCGCGGTGACCGTGCCGCCGGCGCCGAACCAGAACGGGTCGCCCGAGGCGAGCATCACCGTCGGTCGGCCGCGCCGCGCCAGCAGCCGCTCGACTCCGTGAGCGAAAGGAACGGGCCATGGCTCCCTCGTCGCCGTCAGCTCGGGCAGCAACGCGAGCTGGCGCGGCGCGCCGATCACATGCGCGGCGGCTTCCAGCGCGGCGCGGCTTGCGGCGCACAGCCCGCCCGGTCCATCCTCGCCGATCCCGACGATCGTCAGCCACGGATCCCGCTCAGCCATGCCGCACCTTCTCATCCTCGGCGGCACCACCGAGGCGAGCGCGCTCGCCGCCGCGGTCGCCGCGCGAGGGGTTCGCGCGACGCTGAGCTACGCCGGCCGCACCGCCCACCCGCGCGCGCAGCCGGTGCCGGTACGCGTCGGCGGATTCGGTGGCGTCGCAGGACTCGCCGCCTGGTTGCGCGCCGAGCAGGTCACTCATGTCGTCGACGCGACCCACCCCTTCGCCGCGCAGATCAGCGCCAACGCGGTCGCCGCCGCGGCGCAGGCGAGCGTGCCAATCATCGCACTGACCCGGCCGCCGTGGCACGCCGGCGCGGGCGATCGCTGGACGCACGTCGCCGACCTCGACGCCGCGGTCGCCGCGCTGGACGGACCGCCGCGCCGGGTGATGCTGGCGCTCGGGCGAATGCACGTCGAACGCTTCACCGCGCGGCCGCAGCACCATTATCTGCTCCGCTTCGTCGACGCGCCGGAGCGCGCGCCCGCGCTGCCGCACCACCGGCTGGTGATCGACCGCGGTCCGTTCACCGCGGCGGCCGACCAACGGCTGCTGCAAGCGCATGGCACCGAGCTGATCGTGTGCAAGAACGCGGGCGGCGACGGCGCCGCGGCCAAGCTCGTCGCGGCCCGCGCGCTCGGCCTGGCGGTGCTGATGATCGACCGCCCCGCGCTGCCGCCGCGGCGGACGTGCGAGAGCGTCCCCGCGGTGCTCGACTGGCTCGATCACGCCACCGACCGCGGCGTGTAGAGCCAGGGCGCGCCGGCGCGTTCGATCAGCCGCGTCCGGCTCGAGCCGACGATCACCAGCGTCCGCATGTCCGCCATGTCGCCGCGCGCCTCCGGCAGCGGCACGACCCACAGCGATTCCGCGGGCGTGGTCACCGCGCGCGCGAACAGCACCGGACGTGAGTCAGCACAGGCCGCGCGCAGTACCGCGAGCGCGCGATCGAGCCCATCCGGACGCGCGGCGGAGCGCGGGTTGTAGAGCGCGATCGCGAAGTCGGCCTCCGCCGCCAGTCGGAGGCGCTGCTCAATCAACGCGGCGGGCTTGAGATTGTCCGACAGGTTGATCGCGCAGAAGTCATGGCCGAGCGGTGCACCGGCGCGCGCGCTGGCGGCGAGCATCGCGGTGATCCCGGGCAGCACGCGCACGTCGAGCGCGCGCCAGCTCGGCTCGCCCGCCTCGATTGCCTCGAACACTGCCGCCGCCATCGCGAACACACCGGGATCGCCCGACGACACCACCACGACCCGCGCGCCGCCCGCGGCGAGCGACAAAGCGTGGTGCGCGCGATCCAGCTCGACACGGTTGTCCGTCTCGTGGCGGGTCAGCCCGGGTCGCGGTGTGACGCGACGGACATAGGGAATGTAGCCGATCACGTCGGTCGCCGCGGCGAGCGCAGTGCTCACCTCGGGCGTGACGAGCGCCTCGTCGCCCGGGCCCAGCCCCGCGATGGCGAGCCAGCCCGCGCTCACGGGCGCCGTCCCTGACCATGGACGAGCACGATCGCGAAATAAGGCGCGGTCTCGCCCGCCTCGGCGAGCGGCACGACGCGCTGCTCGGGCATGGCGGCGTGCTCGACCAGCCAAGCCGCATCCTCGCGCCCGGCGGCGGCGAGCGCGCGGCGTAGCTTCGGCAGGTGGCGGCCGACCTTCATCACCACCAGCGCGTCGGTGTCGCGCACGCGGCGGGTCAGCTCGGCCTCGGGCAGGGTCGCGGTGGCGACGGTGAGCACGTCATCGCCCCAGGTGATCGGCGCGCCGCTGGCGGTCCAGGCACCCGACATGCCAGTGACGCCCGGCACCACCGCCACCGGCACCGCGCCGGCGAGGCGCGCGTGGAGGTGCATGAACGAGCCGTAGAAGAACGGGTCACCCTCGCACAACACCACCACCTCCTCGCCGGCGCGGGCGAGCGCGGCGAGATGGGCGGCGCTCTCGGCGTAGAAGGCGGCGAGCTGCGCGTTATAGGCCGGATCGCTCACCGACAGCTCGGTCGTGACCGGATATTCCATCGCATATTCGACGACATCGGCGCGCAGCATGCCCTCCACCAACCGGCGCGCATGGCCGGGCCGCCCCCGCTTGCGGAAGAAGGCGAGGTGGCGCGCGCCGCGCACCAGCCGGTCGGCGCGGACGCTCATCAGGTCCGCCGCGCCCGGTCCGAGCCCGACGCCGTGGATCGTGCCCGCGCTCATTCGGCCGCGCTCGCCAGCGCGTTGACCGCCGCGACCGTGATCGCGCTGCCGCCGAGCCGGCCCGTCACGGTCGCGCAGGGCACGGGCGCCTCGCACCACAGCGCCTCCTTCGACTCGGCAGCGCCGACGAAGCCGACCGGGCAGCCGATGATCGCGGCGGGGCGCGGGCAGGCGGGGTGGTCGAGCATCGCGAGCAGGTGGAACAGCGCGGTCGGTGCGTTGCCGATCGCGACCAGTGCACCGGCGAGGTGCGGGCGCCACAGTTCCAGCGCCGCGGCGGAGCGCGTGGTGTTCAGCGCCGCGGCGAGCGGCGGCACCGCGGGATCGTGCAGCGTGCAGATCACCGCATTGTCGGCGGGCAGCCGCGCGCTCGTGACCCCCTCGCTGACCATGCGCGCGTCGCACAAGATCGGTGCGCCCGCCGCCAGCGCCGTCCGGGCGGCGGTGGCGAAGCCGGGCGAGAAGCGGATGTCGCCGGCGAGGGCAACGAGACCCGCGGCGTGGATCATCCGCACGGCCACGGGCTCCTCCTCGGCGGAGAAGCGTGCGAGCTCGGCCTCGGCGCGGATGATCGCGAACGACTGGCGGTAGATCGTCGCGCCGTCGGTCTCATAGGCGGGTCGCATTCAATCGGCTCCGAGATGGGTGAGCAGCGCCGCGGGGGTCAGGCCGCGAAGGAGGGGAAGCGAGTCAGCACGCCCGTCGCGAACGAGGTCGTAGCGACCGCCGCGCCCCACGATCGTGAGCGCCGCGGGTGCGCTCCGGGCGCAGCCCTTGGGGCAGCCGGAGACGTGGATCGGTCCGGCCACCGATGCCGCGGCGAGCCGGTCCGCGAGCGCGCGGGTGACGACGCTCGCCTGCGGGCACGCGGGTGCACCGACGCAGGCGAAGACGGTGGAAGGGGCAGGCGCTGAAGCTTGCAGCCATCGCGCGTCTACTGGTGCCGGGCCGCTGACGCGAACCTCATCCTCGCCTGCAAGGGGAGGGGGACCAGCCGAAGGCTGGTGGAGGGGTGTCGCCTCTGGTGAGCCGAGCGACATACCCACGCCGCGACACCCCTCAGTCACGCCTTCGCCCTGCCACCTCCGCTTGCCGGGGAAGATGTCAGAAGAGCTTGGCGGCGCCGTCGGCCGCGCCGCTTCACACTCCAGCAGCAGCGAGCGCCACGGCGTGATCCGTAGCGCCTCGACTCCGACGGCGAGCGATGCCAACTCAGCGCCCGTGAGGCGACCGTAGCGCGGCGTCACCTGCTCGCTCTCCACCTCGCCCGCGAGCGGTTCCACGCCCCCAGCAGCCCAGTTCGGCAGCACCGCCGCATGCCGCGCCATTCGCCCCGCTGCCGCGCCTCCGCTCGCGACGAACCAGTCCGCCAGTGTTGCGATCGCCTCGACCTCCTGCCCATGCTTCAGGCGCACGCCGGTCGCTCGCCCGTCAGGGCGCAGGATCAGCCCGCCGCCGTCGCCGCGTTCCAACCGCAGGTCCGCTGGCGTGCCGCCCAGCACCGCGCGTTGACCCGCGTCAACCGCGATCCCGAACTTGGCCGGAAGCGATGGCAGCTCAGCCCGCCGCGCCATCAGCGCGCGCGCTACCCGATGCGTGTCGTCGCCCTCCCGCCAGTCCGGCGCCACCGTGAGCGCGACCGCCTCGATCGCGGGGTCGGGGTCGACCAGCCCGGCCGACACCAGGCGATCCACCGCCGCGCGCCAGCCGGCCTCGTCGAAGCCGCGCAGCTGAAGCGCCGCGCGACGCGTGAGGTCGATCGCGCCGTTGCCGTAGCCCGTCGCCAGTTCGGCGACGAGCAGCGCCTGCGCGCGTGTCAGCCGCGCCAGCGGTGGCCGGAAGCGGAGCAGCAACCCGTCGCCCGCGAGCATCGGCCGCCACGCGCTCGGGCACCAGCCGCGCACCTTGCTCATGCCCTATCCCCGAGCGCGGCCACGATCGCGTTGCGTCGGGTCGGCCATAGCCCCGAGCGGTGCAGCGCCAGGAAACGGGCTTCCATCGCGGCCAGCGCCGCCGGATTGGCAGCGGCGAGGAAGCCACGAACCGCCGCGTCGCCGAGCGTGGCATCGTGGTAGAGGTCGAGCAGCGCGGGCGGGACGATGCGCGCGAGATGCGCGAAGGCGGCGAGATGGTCGAGCGTCGCCGCGATCTCGGCCGCGCCGCGATAGCCGTGGCGCCTCATACCGGCGAGCCAGCGCGGGTTGCCGGCGCGCGCGCGCATCACTCGCGCGATCTCCTCGCCGATCGGCCGCGCGCGCGGGCGCGTCGGGTCGCGGCTGTCGAGGTGGAGCAACCGCGCCTCACCGCCCAGACTGGCCTTGGCCGCGGCGAAGCCGCCGACATGCGCGGCGACCTCCGCTGCGGTGAGCAGGTCGCTCTCGGGCAGATCGTGCGGGTGGATCAGCGCCGTCGCGGCGACCACGCGGCGGCGCAGGCCGGGGGCGTCGTCGAGACCCGCCGGCGTCGCGACGGCGTCGTCATAGGCGTGCGACGAGGCGGCAAGCCACCGCTCGCCAGCGGCGGCGCGCCCCGGTTCTCCGTAGCGCTCGACGCTGTCGCCGAGCGCGACGCCATAGTCACCGGGCGCCGGGCCGTAGACCCGCGGCTCGGCCGCCGCGCCGACGAAGGGGTTGCGGTCGCGCGGCTCGTCGCGGGCGTGGAGCGCGCGCACGGCCTGGCCGAACAAGGCGCAGAGCGGCGCGAACGTGTCGCGGAACAGGCCCGATATCCTCAGCGTCACGTCGATCCGCGGCCGGTCGAGCAGCGCCAGCGGCAGGATCTCGATCCCGGTCACGCGATCCGAGCCATGATCCCATAGCGGCGCGGCGCCGAGGAGGTGAAGCGCCATCGCGAACTCCTCGCCGGCGGTGCGCATCGTGGCCGAGCCCCACAGGTCGACCACCAGCGCCCGCGGGTAATCGCCTTCGTCCTGCAAGTGGCGGCGCAGCAGCTCCTCGGCGAGAGCGACGCCCTGACGGTGCGCCGCGCGCGATGGGGTGGCACGCGGGTCGACGCCATAGAGGTTGCGCCCGGTCGGCAGCACCGCGGCGCCCCGCGCGGGCGAGCCCGCCGGCCCCGGGGCAACGCGCCGGCCGTCCAGTGCCGCGAGCAGTCCGTCGCGCTCGTTGGCGCCGCTCTCGCCACGGCCGTAGACGTGGAGCCCGTCGCCGAAGCGCGCGTCCTTCACGTCGCAGACGAAGGCGTCGATGCGGGTGACCCGCTCGGCGTCGCCGGCGCAGGCGGTGAGATCGAGCTCGGCGGCGAGCCCGGTCGCCGCTGCCTCGTCGGCGATGTCGCCGATCAGCCGCGCGCGTCGCGCCGGATCGAGCCCGTCGGCGGCGGAGAATTCGTCGAGCAGCAGCTCCAGGCGCCCGAGCCCCCCGCCCGTCTCGGCGCGTACCAGCGGCGGGGGCAGGTGCCCGAGCGTCACCGCGGCGGCGCGGCGCTTGGCCTGTGCGGCCTCGCCGGGATCGTTGACGATGAAGGGATAGATCAGGGGGGTCGGGCCGATCAGCGCCTCCGGCCAGCATTCGTCCGAGAGTGCCACCGCCTTGCCCGGCAGCCACTCGAGCGTGCCATGCGCGCCGACATGGACGATCGCGTCGCTGCCGCGCGCGCGCAGCCAGAGATAGAAGGCGACGTAGGCATGGCGCGGGACGCGGGTGACGTCGTGATAGTCGCCGCCGCGCGCGCGCGGGTCGCCGCGCTCCGGCTGCAGCGCGACGAGCGCGTTGCCGCGCTGAAGGGCGGCGAAGTGGAAGTGGCCATCCGCGACGGCGGAATCGTCGTCGGGCGCACCCCAGGTGGCGGTCAGTGAGTCCTGGAGAGCGCGGGGGTGGGTAGCGAGGGCGCGCTCATAGTCGGCGAGCGGCCAGGCGAGGGAAGCTTCCTTGCCCACGAAGTGGAGAGGGCGATCGTCACCACCTGCCGAAACCACCCCGGCAGACGCCGGAGTCCAGGTGGGGAACGTCGCGGTGCTATCACGGGAGCCTCCCCGCCTGTACCCCGGCGTTCGCCGGGATGGCCTAGCGATGAGCCCGCCCGGGTGCACCCCATATAGCGGCTCGATCCCGCCAATCTCAACATCATAGCCCGCCTCGGCCAAGTCGCGCAGCAGCGCCTCGGCGGAGGCGAGCGGGTCGAGCCCGACCGCGTGCGCCAGCTGGTAGCCCTTGCCTGGGTAGGTGGAGAGCACCAGCGCGATCCGCCGCTCGCCGCGCGGCCTGCGCCCGAGCGCGACCCAGCCCGCGACGCGGTCCGCGATCGCGGCGATCCGTGCGGGCTCGGCTCGATGGACGCGCCGCGCGAACTCCAGCGCCGGATCGCGCGCGCTCGCATCCTTGAAGCTCGCCACCCCGGCGAAGACCCGTCCATCCACCTCGGGCAGCACCACGTGCATCGCGAGGTCAGCCGGCGAGAGCCCCCGCACCGCCGCGGCCCAGTCGGACCGATCGGACGTCGCCAGCGCCACCTGGAAGACCGGCGCACCCGCGGCGTCGAGCGGGGACGCATCCTCGGCGTCACCCGCGGCGAAGGCGGTGGCGCTGACGATCGCCTCGGGCGCGAGCGCGGCGACCCAGCGCCGCAGCCAGCCGCGTGCCTCTGGCGCCTTGAGCGAGAGGACGAAGAGAGCCGCCGCAGGCAGCTCGCGCGCGGCGAGCGCCTGGCTCAGCGCCGCGATGGGCGCGACATCACCGGCGAGCAGATACGAACGGTAGAAGACGATCAGCGCACGCGGCCGCTCCACTGCGAAAGCGAGCGCGGCGGGGCAGGTGGGCGCGGCACCCTCTGCCCAGGCACCCACCGCGGCGAGCGGCGATGTCTCCGCCGGCAGCGCGGCGTCGAGCCCGGCGGCACGCGCGAGCAGCCCCAGCGCGGCGCGCGCCGCCTCGGCGCCGCCCGCGTCGCAGTGCCGCGCCAGCGCGCGCAGCTCGGCGGGCGGCAACGTCGAGGCGGCGTCGAGCGCGGCGTCCTCGCGCCCGTCCGCGGCGAGCACCGCCAGCGCCATGCCGCGCTCCTGCGCCAAGCGCGTGAGCTGCTGCAGGCCGTAGCTCCAGTAGGAGCGTCCACCGATCAGCCGAACCAGGATCGCGCGCGCGTGGGCCAGGGTCGTCTCGACATAGGTGTCGACCGAGAGCGGGTGCGTCAGCTCGGCGAGGTTGGCGAGCCGCAGCGAAGGCAGCGCCGCCCCGCTCGCCGAGGCGGCGTGCCAGCCGACGGCAAACGCCTGCAGGTCGCTGTCCGAGAAGGACAGGACGACGAGATCGGCGGGCGACTGCGCGAGGTCGCGCGGCGCGGCCGCCGCGTCGAGCCCGTGCGTCTCGCGGAAGAGGACGTGCATGGCTGGCTCAGCCGGCGAGCGCCGCCCCGACGATCGCGGCGTCGACCCGCCCGCGCTCGGCGATCACCACCAGCCGTGTGCGGCGCGGCTCGTCGGCGCGCCACGGCCGGTCGTAGCTGGTGCGCACGCGCGCGCCGACCGCCTGCACCAGCAGCCGCATCGGCTTGCCGCGCACCGCCGCATAGCCTTTCACGCGCAACACGTCGTGGTCGCGCGCGAACGTCGCCATCCTCGCGGACAGGGCGGCCGGGTCGTCGATCTCGCCCAGCTCGTGGACGAGGCTGTCGAAATCGTCGTGCTCATGGTCGTCGAAGCCGTCGTGGTGCGACGGGCGCGCGGCGAGGTCGTCCTCCGCCGCCGCGCCGAGCCCGAGGATCACACCGGGATCGATCGCGCCGTCGACCAGTGCGACGACAGGCACCGGTCGCGGCGCCTCGGCCACCACGACCGCGCGCGCCGTCGCCACCGCGTCCGGGCCGGCGAGATCGGCCTTGGTGAGCAGTACCACGTCGGCGCAGGCGAGCTGATCCTCGAACACCTCGGCCAGCGGCGTGTCATGCTCGACCTCGACGTCCGCGGCGCGCTGTGCGGCGACCGCGGCGGGATCGGGCGCGAAGCGGCCGGCGGCGACCGCCTCGGCGTCGGCCAGCGCGATCACGCCGTCCACCGTCACGCGCGAGCGGATCGCGGGCCAGTCGAATGCCTTGAGCAGCGGTTTGGGCAGCGCCAGCCCCGAGGTCTCGATCAGAATATGGTCCGGGCGAGGCTCGAGCGCGAGTAGCCGCTCGATCGTCGGGATGAAATCATCCGCTACGGTGCAGCAGATGCATCCGTTGGCAAGCTCGACGATGTTCTCCGCCGGACAGTCGGGAATGGCGCATTGCTCGAGGATGGCGCCGTCGACCCCGAGCGTGCCGAACTCGTTGACGACGACGGCGAGCCGCCGCCCGCCGGCGTGGCGGATGAGATGGCTGATCAGCGTGGTCTTGCCCGCGCCGAGGAAGCCGGTGACGACGGTGACGGGAACCTTGGACAGGTCGCGCAATGATGTTCCTTCGGGGCGCCGCGACGAGTGCGTGGACCGGGGCCGAAGGTCGGCCGGCGCGCACCACGGACGGGCGCCCGCCGTCGCCCGTGCCACGCGCCGCTGCGGCCCCGGCCGCATGGCTTCGTCGCTCAGACGGAACACCGTGCCCGGCCATCCCCTGGACCAAAGGCAAGAGCGACCCTGCGCCGGCAGGTATCCTGGCTCGCGGGTCGTCGCTCCCGGCACGGCCTTCCCGGGGCGGGGCGAACCCCGCACTCCAGTGACCGCCTCCCGCCTTCGCAGGAGGCATGTGCCGCTCGCTCGCCGCTCACAGTTGCAGGGACAGCCGCGGATTTGGGGAGTGATCCCCTCACCGCATTCCCATTTGAGCCCCTCGTCGGGGCACCGGCGCGATCGTGGGACCGGATACCGGCCCCGCCGCGCGGCGTAGCCGATCGCCGCGCCGCTGCCAATATGTCGCTGCGTCAGCGCGCGACGCGTACCGCCACTGCGGCGGTGCCGAGTGTGATCGCGTCTTCCACGACGCCTGTGGCGGTCTGGCCGTAACGGCGCATCGCCGCTGCCCGCGCGCGGAAGGTGAGGTAGGAGGCTCCGGCCGCGACCCCGGCGCCGAGCACGGCCGCGAGCGTGCGCTGCCTTCTTGGCGCGAGGCTCGCCGCCGCGAAGGCCCCGGTCGCGACGCGCGCGACCATGCCGGGCAGGATGATCCGGTCGGGCGCGGTCTTCATCTTGTCGCCGGCGAGCTCACCCGCGGCGAGCGCCAGCGTGCCCGCGGAAACGAGCGGGTGCGCGAGCAACGCGGGCGCGCCACCGCCGCGCGGCAGTTCACCGCGACGCGCGGCGTTGGCGACGGTGGCGAGCGGAGTCATCGCGCGCATGCCCGAGACGGCGGCGATCAACAGCGAGGCGAGCATGGCGGGTAGTCTCCGTGGCAATGCGGCGACAACCGGCAAGGCGGGGGAGAGTTCAACGCGGTCTGGGCTCCTCCGTGCGTACAATGGTCCGGGAGCTGTTCGGAGCGGGACAGTGTAGAACGGGGACGGTGTGGCTGCGCGGCTGTGGCTGCCCGCGATCAACGACCGGCGGTAGATGTCTATCCCTACCGGTGCGTCAGACGAGCCGGGGTGTTACGCGAACTCGGCGACGGCGACGCAGAGATGGCGTGCGCGCGGGACGCTACACCTTCCTCCGCCACACCAGCGACTGGCGGTTCAACGCCGCAAGATCCGCGTCGCCCGCCACGACCGCCTCACCCAGTGCGACGGCCGCGTCGAGCTGGGCGTCGGTCGCGTGGCGATAGGCCGGGCGTGCCGCTATCGCGTCATACCAGCGTTCCCCGCAGGCGTGGTCGAGCAGGATGCGCTGGAAGCAATGATCCGCGTGAACGGGCCAGCCGCGCGCGCGCGCCAGCCCCGGCATCACCTCGCGGGTGAGCGCGAGCCAGCGGCGCTCGCGCTCCTCGCGCGTCACGCCGGCCGGCTCACTTGCCGATCAGGACGTCGCTGGCCTTCACCACGACGGTAACGGCATCGCCCACCGCGAGCGCGAGCTCGGCGATCGCCTCCTCGGTGATCGCGGCGGTGACGGTGTTGCCCCCGCCGATGTCGACCTTGACCGTGCCGTTGACCGCACCCGGCGTGATCGCGGTGATCGTGCCGCTGATCTGGTTGCGCGCGCTGAGCTTCATGCTGCCCGACCTCAGATATGGATCGGCTTGCCGGTGACCGCCATCGCGGCTTCCTTGATCGCCTCAGAATGCGTCGGGTGCGCGTGGCAGGTGTAGGCGATGTCCTCGCTGGTGGCGCCGAACTCCATCGCCTGCGCCGCCTGCGCGATCATCGTGCCGCCGACGGTGGCGATGCACCACACGCCGAGCACGCGATCGGTCTTGGCGTCGGCGATCACCTTCACGAAGCCGTCGGGCTCGTGGTTGGTCTTGGCGCGGCTGTTGGCCATCATCGGGAACTTGCCGACCTTCACCTCGCCGCGCTCGCGCGCGACCTCCTCGGTGAGGCCGACGCCCGCGATCTCGGGCCAGGTATAGACCACCGAGGGGATCACGTCGTGGTTCACGATGCCATGCTGCCCGGCGATGTTCTCGGCCACCGCGATGCCCTCGTCTTCGGCCTTGTGCGCGAGCATCGGGCCGGGGACGACGTCGCCGATCGCCCAGATGCCGTCGACCTTGGTGCGGAAGTCGTGGTCGATCTCGACCTGGCCGCGCTGGTTGGTGGCGAGCCCGGCGGCCTCGAGGTTGAGCCCGTCGGTGTTGGGGCGGCGCCCGATCGACACCAGCACGCAATCGGCCTCGAGCGTGGTCGCCTCGCCGCCCTTCGCGGGCTCGAGCGTCAGCACCGCCTTGCCGCCCTCGACCGCGACGTTGGTCACCTTGGTCGAGAGCTTGAACTCGATCCCCTGCTTCTTGAAGATCTTGTTCGACTCCTTGCGGATGTCGCCGTCGAAGCCGGGCAGGATCTGGTCGAGGAACTCGACGCAGGTCACCTTGGCGCCGAGCCGGCGCCACACCGAGCCGAGCTCGAGCCCGATCACGCCGCCGCCGATCACCACCATATGGTCGGGGACGCGCGGCAGCTCGAGCGCGCCGGTCGAGTCGACCACCACCTGCTGGTCGATCGTCACGCCCGGCAGCGCGGTGACCGACGAGCCCGTCGCGATCACGATGTTCTTGGCGGTGACGCGCTGGTCGCCGACGGTGACGCTGTGCGCGTCCTCGAAGGCGGCGCGGCCCTTGAGCCAGGCCACCTTGTTCTTCTTGAAGAGATATTCGATGCCGCCGGTGAGCTGCTTCACCGCGTCGCGGCGCTGGCCGTGCATCGTCTCGAGGTCGAGCTCGACCTGGGTCTTGATGCCCAGCTTGGCCATGGCGCCGTTGGCGGCATGGTCGTACAGCTCCGAGGCGTGGAGCATCGCCTTGGAGGGAATGCAGCCGACGTTGAGGCAGGTGCCGCCCAGCGTCTCGCGGCTCTCGGCGCAGGCGGTGCGAAGCCCGAGCTGCGCGGCACGGATCGCGGCGACATAGCCGCCCGGCCCGGCGCCGATCACGAGGACGTCATAGTCGTACTGCTGTTCGTCAGCCATCACTCTGCTCCATCGTGCTCCTGCGTACGCAGGAGCCCAGGGTTATCGCGAGGCGCCCTCTGTGGCTCTGGGCTCCTACTTGCGCAGGAACACGATCAGAACAGCGTCTCGTACAAATCCTTCCAGCCTGGATTGGACCGCTCGATGAGGTCGAGCTTCCAGGCTCGCTTCCACTTCTTCAGCTGCAGCTCGCGTTGCCGCGCATCCTGTATGTCGTCGTGCGCCTCGTACCAGACAAGCAGCGTGCAGGCATATCGTTTGGAGAAGCCGTCAATGAGACCGTCACGGTGTTGATACGCTCGGGCCGGGAGGCCGCTGGTCACTCCGACGTACAAGGTGCCGTTGCGGCGACTTGCCATCAGGTAGACGTAACCGGGCTTCACCCCTTCATTCTAGACCGTGTTCCTGCGCACGCAGGAACCCAGGAATAACGAACGTCACGCTTGTAACCCTGGGCTCCTGCGTGCGCAGGAGCACGGGGAACTTACAGGTCGATCAGGATCCGCGTCGGGTCCTCGATCGCGTTCTTGAGCGCGACCAGGAAGGTCACCGCCTCGCGGCCGTCAATCAGGCGGTGGTCGTAGCTCAGCGCGAGATACATCATCGGGCGCACCACCACCTGGCCGTCGCGGACCACCGGGCGCTCCTCGATGCGGTGGAGGCCGAGCACCGCCGACTGCGGCGGATTGATGATCGGGGTCGACATCAGCGAGCCGAACACGCCGCCGTTCGAGATGGTGAAGGTGCCCCCCTTCATCTCGTCCATCTTGAGCGTGCCGTCCTTCGCGCGCTTGCCGAAGTCGCCAATCGTCTTCTCGATGCCCGCGACCGAGAGCGCCTGCGCGTCGCGGATCACCGGGACGACGAGGCCATTGGGCGCCGAGACCGCGACCGAGATGTCGGCATAGTCGTGGTAGACGATCTCGTCGCCCTCGATCGAGGCGTTGACCGACGGGATGTCCTTCAGCGCCATCGTCGCGGCCTTCACGAAGAAGCCCATGAAGCCGAGCCGGACGCCGTGCTTCTTCTCGAACAGGTCCTTGTACTTGGCGCGCGCCTCGATCACCGCGGTCATGTCGACGTCGTTGAACGTCGTCAGCATCGCGGCGCTGTTCTGCGCCTCCTTGAGGCGCTTGGCGATGGTCTGGCGCAGGCGCGTCATCTTGACGCGCTCTTCCTTGCGACCGCCCGAGGTCGCCGCGCCCTGCGGCGCCGGCGCGGCACTCGTCTCGGCGGGCTTGGTCGAGGCCGCGGCGGCGACGTCCTCCTTGGTGAGGCGGCCGTCCTTGCCGGTGCCCTTCACGGTAGAGGGATCGACGCCGTGCTCGAGCACGGCGCGGCGCACCGAGGGCGACAACGCGGCGGGCGCGTTGGTGGTCACCGGCGTCTCGCCATGGTTGCCGTAGCCGCCAGCGACCGGCGCCGCCGCTTGGGGGGCGCTCGCTGCCGGGGCGGGAGCGGGGCTGGCCGACGCAGCAGCGGCGCCGTCGCCGCTCTCGATCGTCGCGATCAGCGCGCCGACCTCGACCGTGTCACCCACCTTCACCGCGTGCTGGCCCATCACCCCCGCGACGGGGGAGGGAACCTCGACCGAAACCTTGTCGGTCTCGAGGCTGGCGATGGGCTCGTCGGCGGCGACCGCCTCGCCCGGCTGCTTCAGCCACTCGCCGACGGTGGCCTCGGTGATCGACTCGCCCAGCGTGGGGACCAGAACTTCGGTTGCCATTGTGTACCTCGTCATCCCGAGCGCGGGGTCTAGCATCAAACGGGGCGTCCCGGCGCGGCGCCGGGACGCTGGATCGATCAGGCGGTCGGCTGCGCCGCCTTCTTGGTGGTGTCGAGCTCGCGCGTGCGGCGGATCTCGTCGCGCACGTTATGCCCGAGCGCGTCGGCGATCAGCGCGCCCTGCTCGGCCTGGTGGCGCTTCATCAGGCCGGTCGCGGGCGAGGCCGCGGCGGCGCGGCCGGCGTAGCGCGGGCGCGCCACGCGCGACCTGGCCATGCCCAGCGCTTCCTCGATCAGTGGCTCGACGAAGAACCAATAACCGTTGTTGCGCGGCTCCTCCTGCGCCCAGATCACTTCCTCCAGCGCGGTCAGGCGCGACAGCCGCTCGGCCAGCGCGTCGGACGGGAAGGGGTAGAGCTGTTCGATGCGGACGATCTGCGTCTCGGTGTCACCCGCGGCGTCGCGCGCCTCGATCAGGTCGTATGCCACCTTGCCGGTGCACAGCACCAGCCGCTTGGTCTGCGCGTCGGGCGCGCCGTTGGTGTCCGACAGGATGCGGCGGAAGTGCGTATCGCCGACGAAGTCCGCCGCACTGCTGACCGCCAGCTTGTGGCGCAGCAGCGACTTGGGGGTGAACACCACCAGCGGCTTGCGGAAGTTGCGGTGCATCTGCCGGCGCAGCAGATGGTAATAGTTCGCCGGCGTGGTGCAGTTGGCGACCTGGATGTTGTCGCCCGCGCACAGCTGGAGGAAGCGCTCCGGTCGCGCCGAGCTGTGCTCCGGGCCCTGGCCCTCGTAGCCGTGCGGCAGCAGCATCACCAAGCCATTGGCGCGCAGCCACTTGGCCTCGCCCGCCGCGATGAACTGGTCGATCATGATCTGCGCGCCGTTGACGAAGTCGCCGAACTGCGCCTCCCACAGCACCAAGGTCTTCGGATCGGCGAGCGCGTAGCCGTACTCGAAGCCGAGCACGCCATATTCGGACAGCGGGCTGTCGAGCACCTCGAAGCTGCCGTGCGGCACCGTCCACAGCGGCACGTACTTGTGCTCGTCGTTCTGGTCGACCCAGACGGCATGGCGCTGCGAGAAGGTGCCGCGGCCTGAGTCCTGGCCCGACAGGCGCACGCCATAGCCCTCGTGGAGCAGCGAGCCGAACGCCAGCGCCTCGCCCGTCGCCCAGTCAAAATTCTCACCGGTCGTGAACATCTGGCGCTTGGCGTCGAGCACGCGAGCGAGCGTCTTGTGGATCGTGATGCTGTCGGGGACGGTCGTCAGCGTGCGGCCGATCGAGTCGAACAGTTTCTGCTCGATCCCGGTGTCGACGCTACGGCGCGAACTCTCCGCGTCGGCCGGCGCGTGCAGCCCCGACCAGCGGCCCGCGAACCAGTCCGCCTTGTTGGGCTTGTAGCTCGCGCCCGCCTCGAACTCACCCTCGAGCAGGGTGGTGAACTGGCCGACATTGTCGTCGATGAAGGCCTGGTCGACCACGCCCTCGGCGATCAACCGCTTGCCGTAGATCTCGCTGACCGGCGGGTGGCTGCGGATCGCCTTGTACATCAGCGGCTGGGTGAAGCCGGGCTCATCGCCCTCGTTGTGGCCGAAACGGCGATAGCACCACATGTCGATCACGACGTCGCGGTGGAACTTCTGGCGATACTCAATCGCGATCTTGGTCGCGAAGGTGACCGCCTCGGGATCGTCGCCGTTGACGTGGAAGATCGGCGCCTGGACGCCCTTGGCCACGTCCGACGGGTAGGGCGACGAGCGCGCGAACTGCGGGCTGGTGGTGAAGCCGATCTGGTTATTGATGACGAAGTGGACGCAGCCGCCGGTGTTGTAGCCGCGGATCCCGGAAAAACCGAAACACTCCCAGACGATGCCCTGGCCCGCGAAGGCAGCGTCGCCGTGGATCAGCACCGGCAGCGAGCGCGCGTGCGTGTCGAGGTCCTTGGCGATCGTCTGGATCGCGCGGATCTTGCCGAGCACCACCGGATCCGCCGCCTCGAGGTGCGACGGATTCGCCACCAGCGACATATGGACGTGATGGCCGTCGAACTCGCGGTCGGTCGAGGTGCCGAGGTGGTACTTCACGTCACCCGAGCCGCCGATGTCATCGGGGTGCGCCGAGCCGCCGGCGAACTCGTGGAAGATCACGCGCAGCGGCTTGGCCATGACGTTGGCAAGCACGTTGAGCCGGCCGCGGTGCGCCATGCCGAACACGATCTCGTTGACGCCCGCGGCGCCGCCGTACTTGATCACGCTCTCGAGCGCGGGGATCATGCTCTCGCCGCCGTCGAGCCCGAAGCGCTTCGTCCCGACATACTTGCGGCCGAGGAACTTCTCCCACTGCTCGGCCTCGATCACCTTGGTAAGGATCGCCTTCTTGCCGGCGGTGGTGAACTCGACGCCCTTGTCCTTGCCCTCCATCCGCTCTTGGAGGAACTTGCGCTCCTCGACGTCGGCGATGTGCATATATTCGAGGCCGACGTTGCCGCAGTAATTGGCGCGGAGCGTGTCGACGACCTCGCGGATCGTCGCCCATTGCAGCCCAAGCGAGCCGCCGAGATAGACCGGGCGGTCGATGTCGGCGTCGGAGAAGCCGTGATAATCGGTCTTGAGGTCGGCGGGCAGCTCGCGCGCCGAGGACAGGCCGAGCGGGTCGAGATTGGCGGCGAGGTGGCCGCGCACCCGATAGGTGCGGATCAGCAGCTGCGCGCGGATCGAGTCCGCCGCGGCCTTGACGATCGCGTCCTGCGACGGGGCAGGGGCCGCGGGCGCGGCGGGCGCGGGCTTGCCACCCTTGGCGGGCTTGGGCGCGGGCTCCATCTGCGTCGGGTCGAGCCCGGCGGTGAGGTCGTCGGTGGTGGTGAGCGGCCAGCGCTTGCTCTGCCACGACGGCGCGTTCATCGACCCCTCCAGCCCCTCGAAGAAGCCGCGCCAGCCGGTCTCGACCGAGTCGGGCGATTCCTTGAAGCGGGCGTAGAGCGCGTCGATGAACGCCGGGCTGACGTTACCCGCGATGTCGCTGAAATCCTGGCCTTCGTAGCCCATGTCACGCATCCTCGACCGCTCGACTATTGGGGTCGCCACCCCGGCGCGAAGCCGGGGTCCAGGGCCGCGAACGGCCCGCTGGCCGCCCTGGATCCCGACCCGCGTCGGGATGACGTCAGTTCAATTACTTATTGAGCACGCTCAGCAGCGTCGAGCCCAGCTCGCTGGGGCTCGCCGCGACCTTGATGCCGGCCGCTTCCATCGCCGCGATCTTGTCCTCGGCGCCGCCCTGGCCGCCCGAGACAATCGCGCCGGCGTGGCCCATGCGGCGCCCCGGGGGGGCGGTGCGGCCCGCGATGAAGCCCGCCATCGGCTTGCTGCGGCCGCGCTTCGCCTCGTCGCGGAGGAACTGCGCTGCCTCTTCCTCGGCCGAGCCGCCGATCTCGCCGATCATGATGATCGACTGGGTCGCCTCGTCGGCGAGGAACAGCTCGAGCACGTCGATGAAGTTGGTGCCGTTGACCGGGTCGCCGCCGATGCCCACCGCGGTGGTCTGGCCGAGCCCGGCGTTGGAGGTCTGGAACACCGCCTCATAGGTCAGCGTGCCCGAGCGCGACACGACGCCGACCGAGCCCTTCTTGAAGATATTGCCCGGCATGATGCCGATCTTGCACTCGCCCGGCGTCAGCACGCCCGGGCAGTTCGGGCCGATCAGTCGCGACTTGCTGCCCGACAGCGCGCGCTTGACGCGGACCATGTCGAGCACGGGGATGCCCTCGGTGATCGCGACGATCAGCGGCACCTCGGCGTCGATCGCCTCGAGGATCGAGTCCGCGGCGAAGGGCGGCGGCACGTAGATCACCGACGCGGTGGCGCCGGTCTTGGCGACCGCCTCGGCGACGGTGTCGAAGTTCGGCAGGCCGAGCTCCTCGTGCGTGGTGCCGCCCTTGCCGGGCGTCACGCCGCCGACCATCTGCGTGCCATAGTCCAGCGCCGCCTTGGTGTGGAAGGTGCCGGTCTTGCCGGTCATCCCCTGGGTGATGACCTTGGTGTTCTTGTCGACGAGGATGCTCAAGTCCGTCTCCCTAGATCGGGCGATGTACGTGCCCCGGCGAAGGCCGGGGCCCAGTTGCAATGGCGGTCATGACGACGCGATACGATCGTACAGGTCGTCCCACTCGGGATTGAACCCTTCGATCTCGCGCAGCTTCCATGCCCGCTTCCACTCCTTCATCTGCAGCTCGCGATGTCGGGCTGCCTCGATGCTCTCATGCGCCTCATACCAGACGAGGCGATGACAGTGATGCTTCTTGGTGAAGCCGCCGATGACGCCGCTGCGATGCTCCCAGATACGTTTGGGCAGGTCGCTGGTGACGCCGATGTAGATCGTGCCGTTGCGTCCGCTCGCCATGATGTAGACGAAGCCGGCCTTCTCCACCTCGGGACTTCTCCCAACTGGGCCCCGGCCTTCGCCGGGGCACAGCTATTCGTTCAAGCCCCCAGCGAGCCGTCGATGCCCTTGCACGCCACAAGCAGTTCCTTGACCGCGTCGACCGAGACCTGGAGGTTCGCCTTGGCCTCGTCCGAGAGCGAGACCTCGACGATCTTCTCGACGCCACCCGCACCGATCACCACCGGCACGCCGACGTACAGGTCGTCGATACCGTACTGGCCGGAGAGATGCGCCGCCGCCGGCAGGATACGCTTCTGGTCGTAGAGATAGGCCTCGGCCATCGCGATGCCGCTGGTCGCCGGCGCGTAATAGGCCGAGCCGGTCTTGAGCAGCGCGACGATCTCGCCGCCGCCGCCGCGCGTCCGCTTGATGATCTCGTCGACCTTCTCCTTGGTGGAGAAGCCCATCGCGATCAGGTCGCTGACCGGGATACCGCTGACGGTCGAATATTCCAGCACCGGCACCATCGTGTCGCCGTGACCGCCGAGGACGAACGTGTTCACGTCCTTGACCGACACGCCGAACTCCTCGGCGAGGAAGTGGCTGAAGCGCGCGGAATCGAGCACGCCCGCCATGCCGACCACCTTCTGGTGCGGCAGGCCGGAGAACTCACGCAGCGCCCACACCATCGCGTCGAGCGGATTGGTGATGCAGATCACGAAGGCGTCGGGCGCGTTGTCGCGGATGCCCTCGCCGACCGCCTTCATCACCTTGAGGTTGATACCGAGCAGGTCGTCGCGGCTCATGCCGGGCTTGCGCGCGACACCGGCGGTGACGATGATCACGTCGGCGCCAGCAATGTCGGCATAGTCGTTTGACCCCTTGATCGAGGCGTCGAAGCCCTCGACCGGACCGCACTGGCTGAGGTCGAGCGCCTTGCCCTGGGGCACGCCCTCGACCACGTCGAACAGGACGATGTCGCCCAGGCCCTTGAGTGCTGCGAGGTGCGCGAGCGTGCCGCCGATATTACCGGCGCCGATCAGCGCGATCTTTTTCCGGGCCATCCCATCCCTCTCTGATGCCGAGCCGTGAATGGAACAGCCGCCTACGCCCTTCGGCCGCATCCGGCAACCCGCTAAAACGGCCCAGGCCAAAGTTAAGTTGCACATCGTTCGCAGGAGCAATAGGGCTTAGCCGGTGCCATGGCCCTCGCTCAAGTAGCTCTCGGAGCGCATCTCCTCAAGGCGGCTGGCGGTGCGGCGGAACTCGAAGGCGCCGTCGCCGCGCGGGTAGAGCTGGTCCGGCTCGGCGTCGGCGGCGGCGAGCAGCTTGACCTTGTGCTCGTACAGCGCGTCGATCAGCGCGACGAAGCGCGCGGCCTCGTTGCGGTTGTCCGGGCCGAGGATCGGGATGCCGACGAGGATGACGGTGTGATAGCGCCGCGCGACCGCGAGATAGTCGGCCGCCCCACGCGCCTCGCCGCACAATTTCTTGAAGGCGAACACCGCCACGCCCTTGAGCGTCTTGGGAACGCGCAACGTGCGGCCCTGCACCACCAGCTCCTCGCTGGGGACGTGGTCGCGGTCCTCAGGCGGATAGTCGGTGAGGCGGTAGAAAGCGGCGGAGAGCTCCGCCGTGGCCTGCTCACCGTTGGGGACGAGCCAGGTCTTGTGTGCACCCAGCCGGTCGCGGCGGTAATCGACCGGGCCGTTGAGCGCGAGCACGTCGAGCCGCTCCTGGATCAGCGCGATGAAGCCGAGGAAATGCTCTCGGTTGAGGCCGTTCTTGTAGAGGTCGGCGGGGGCGCGGTTGGAGGTGGTGACGACGGTCACGCCGGCCTCGATCAGCGCGGTGAACAGCCGCGACAGGATCATCGCGTCGGGCGAGTTGGTCACCATCATCTCGTCGAAGGCGAGCAGCTGCGCCTCGTCGGCGAGCGCCTCCGCGACGGGGAGGATCGGGTCGCCTTCCTCCTTGCGCCGCTCGACCGCGATGCGCGCGTGCACCTCTAGCATGAACTCGGCGAAATGGACGCGGCGCTTTTTCGCCACCGCGACGTTGGCGAAGAACAGGTCCATCAACATCGACTTGCCGCGGCCGACGTCGCCCCACAGATACACGCCCTTGGCGGGAACGCGCCGGCGGCGGAACAGGCCGATCGTGCGGGGCTTCTCCAGCTCCTGCGCGAGCGTGTCGAGCCGCAACGCGGCGGCTTCCTGCTCGGGATCGGGGCGGAGCTCGTCGTCGGCGATCAGGCGCCGGTATGCGTCACTTACTTTTCCCATCGTCACCCTTCGCGGCGCTGCACCGCAGCATGGTGACGTCTGTGGGGACAGCGGGCGAGGGGATCAAGCCTCGCGACGGTGACGTTGTGTGGCGCGGGCGGAGCAGAGCTGACCTGTTGTGGCGGTGGGTGCTCGCCCACGTCGTGCCCCGGCGGAGGCCGGGGCCCAGGTGGAATAGCCGCTGTGAGACACACCACCGTCGCCCAACTGGGCCCCGGCTTTCGCCGGGGCACGATGGGAAGCGACGCGAAGGTCAGCGATCGCTACCGCCGATCAGACGATCCGTTCGACTTCCATCTTCTTGATCTCGGCGATCGCCTTGGCGGGCGACAGACCCTTGGGACAGACGTTGGCGCAGTTCATGATCGTGTGGCAGCGATACAGGCGGAACGGATCCTCCAGCGCATCCAGCCGCTCGCCGGTCATCTCGTCGCGGCTGTCGGCGAGCCAGCGATAGGCCTGGAGCAGGATCGCCGGGCCGAGGAACTTGTCCGAATTCCACCAATAGCTCGGGCAAGAGGTCGAGCAGCAGGCGCAGAGGATGCACTCGTACAGGCCGTCGAGCTTGGCGCGCTCCTCAGGCGACTGGAGCCGCTCCTTGCCCGCGGGCGGCGGCGTCACCGTCTGCAGCCACGGGGTGATCGAGGCGTATTGCGCGTAGAAGCGCGTGAAGTCGGGCACGAGGTCCTTGATCACGTCCATCGCAGGCAGCGGCGTGATCTTGATCTCGCCCTTCACGTCCTCGATCGCGGTGGTGCAGGCCAGGCCGTTGCGGCCGTCGATGTTCATCGAGCACGAGCCGCAGATGCCCTCGCGGCACGAACGCCGGAAGGTCAGCGAGCTGTCCTGCTCCGACTTGATCTTGATCAGCGCGTCGAGGACCATCGGGCCGCATTCGTCGAGATTGACCTCGAACGTGTCGTAGCGCGGGTTCTCGCCCGAGTCGGGATCGTAGCGATAGACCTTGAAGTTGCGCATCGTCCCGCCCGGCTGCGGCGAGGCGACCTTGCGGCCGCCCTTGATCTTGCTGTTCTTGGGGAGCGTGAACTCGGCCATGCGGGTCTCTACTTCGTTGGGCCGTCGGCGCACAGGAGGCGCACCGGCGCCGTTCGTGGGGCGGGTACACGATCGCGGGGCTGGGCGCAAACGTGACCAATGCCGCCTACCTAGAGATTATGGCTGCGCGCTCAAGAGGCGATCGCGCGCTCCAGCGCCGCGACATCGATCCGGGTCATGGTCATCATCGCCTGCATCGCCTTGGACCCATGCACCGGATCCTGCATCAGCTCGGTGAGGCGACGCGGCACGATCTGCCACGCCACGCCCCATCGGTCCTTGATCCAGCCGCACGCCACCTCGGTGCCGCCGTTCGCCAGGATCGCGTCCCAGCAGCGGTCGACCTCGGTCTGGTCGATGCAGTCGACCTGGAGCGACATCGCCTCGCTGTGCGTCGGACCGGCACCGCCGTTGAGCATCGCGAACGATCGCCCCGCGAGCGTGAAGGTGACGGTGAGCACGTCACCTGCCTTGCCCGCCGGATAGTCCGCCGGCGCCCGCGACACCGCCGTAATCGCGCTGCCGGGAACCAGCCCGGTGTAGAAGGCGGCCTGCTCCTCCGCGGTGCCGTCGCACCACAGCCATACCGACACCTTGTCCATCACGCCCGCCGCTCGCCGACGAAGCCGAACGCCGCGCCCTCCGGGTCGGCCGCGACCACCGAGAAGCTGCCGCCAGGGATCTCGTCCGGCCCCTGGATCACGCGCCCGCCCGCGCCGGTCAGCCGCTCTGCCGCGGCGTCGACGTCGTCGACCATGAAGTAGAACTGCCAGCCCGGGCGCTTGCCGGCGAAGCTGTTCATCGTCGCGCCGAGGCAGATCGTGCCTGAGTGGACGAACTTATAGTCGCCGAGCTCGCCCATCGGCATCGCGCCCTCGTGCCGCCAGCCGAACAGCCCGGCGTAGAAGGCGAGCGCGGCGTTCTGGTCCGGCGCGGTCAGCTCGTTCCACACCGCGTGGCCTGCGGTGGCGGTATCGGCGCTGCGGAAGGCGCGCGATCCTTCGTCGTCGCCGCGCATGACGTAGAAGGGCGTGCCGTCCGGGTCCGCCACCAGCGCGATCCGCCCGACGTCGGGAATGTCGGTCGCCGGCATCGTCACCGCACCGCCCGCGGCGGTGACCCGCTCTACCGTCGCGTCTACCTCGTCGACGGCGAGGTAGACCAGCCAGCCCGGCGCCATCGGCGCTCCCGACGGCACCGCCATCAGCCCCGCGACACCGTCGCCGTCGGGCGCGGCGAGCACGCGATAGTCGGGCGCGGCGGCGAGCTGCGGTCGCTCCACCGACCAGCCCAGCACGTGCGTGTAGAAACGCTCCGCCGCGTCGGGATCGCGGGCGAGCAGCTCGTACCAGATCGGCAGTCCTTCCCGGTCGGTCATCCTCTTCCTCCTCAATGCTCGTTGAGCACGGCGAAACCGCCGTAGATCATGCGCTTGCCGTCGAAGGGGAGTGGCGTGAGCAGCAGCTTCGCCATCCGCTCGTCCGCCATCACCGGCGGGGTCGCGCGATCGCGGGTGGCGCGGTCGGGCCATTCGACCCAGGAGAAGACGACGCTCTCCTCCTTCTCCGCGAGTGCGGCGCGGCGAAAGTCGACCGTCTCGCCGGCGGGGAGGTCGTCGCCCCACGCCTCGACGTGACGGATCGCGCCATGGTCGAGGAACACCGGCGACGCCGCCTCCGCCAGCGCCACATAGTCGGCGCGGCGCGTCAGCGGCACCGGCAGGACATAGCCGTCGACGAAGCCTGGTGCGGCGCCGCGCCCGGTGTCGACGATCACCTCGAAGCCGCCGAGGATCATGTGCGAGACATCGAATGGCGGCAGGCCGAGCGCGGCGAGCCGCTCGTCGGTGACGATCGCCTCGCCGAAGGCGTCCCGCGCGGCGCGGTCGGTGAACTCGATCCAGCCGAAGCTGGCCGTCTCACCGGCGCCGAGCCGTACCGCGCCCGCAATGTCGTTGCGCTCGCCCGCGGGCACGTCCTCGCCCCAGGTGTCGACCACGCGGCGGGCGCCATGCTCGCGCACGATCGCCGCGGCGACGCGCGCGTGCTCGGCGAAGCGCTCGCGCGCCGCGGTGGCGACCGGCGTGATGAAGCCGTCGATATAGCTCATGCGAGCTGCTCCGCGCGCTTAGCGATCCACTCGGCGAAGCCCGGGGGCGGGCATCCGGTGAAGCCCGCCAGCTGGTCGGCGAGCGCGCGGCGGAACGCGGGCCGCGCCTCGCCGCGCGCGACATAAGCGGCGAGCGTCGGCCGCGCGGCGAGCAATGGGTGGTCGCGCAGGATGCGCAGCACCGCCACCATCAGCAGGTCGCCCGCGGAGAAGGCGCCATCATACCATTCGCGCTCACCCAGTCGCGCCGCCACCTCGCCGAGCCGCTCGGCGATGCGCGCCTCTACCGCTGGCAGGCGCGGCCTAGACCAGGGCTGGTCCGCCTCGAACAAAGTGGCGATCGCATGGTCCATGATCGGCGGCTCGACCGTGTTAAGCGCGGCGAAAGCCCATTCGGTGGCGCGCGCGCGACCGAGGCGATCGTCGGGCAGCAGCCCGTCGCGACTGTCGGCGAGGTGCAGCACGATCGCGCCCGACTCGTAGAGCACGAGCTCGCCCTCCTCATAGGTCGGCACTTGGCCGAACGGCTGGCGCGCGCGGTGCGGCGCCGCCTTCTGCTCGCCCTGCGCGAGATAGCGCACGCGATAGGGCTGACCGACCTCCTCCAAGGCCCAGCGCACGCGCAGATCGCGCACCTGGCCGCGCGCGAAATCGGGGACCCAGTCGAACGCGGTGATCACGGGTTGCATGGGAGCCTCTCCTCTGGCTTCCCCGTCATGCCGGGCTCGACCCGGCAGCCATCGCGCCGCGCACGCTACGACCGTCTCGTCCGCGGGACCATGGATCCCGGCTCGAAGCCGGGATGACGGTCTTCTACTATCCATTGTCTCGTCAGCCGCCGATGGCGGCTGCCTGCCAGAGCAGCGCGGCGGTCAGCGCGAAGGCGGCCAGCGCGAGCGGCAGCGGCCGGTCGAGCGCGCGCCGCGCGGCGCCCGGCTCAGGCCGGCACCGCGGCCTCATGCTGCTCGGCCGGCTTGGCGTTCGCGTCCATGTGCATCACTTCCCAGCCGTGGCCGTCGAGATCGTCGAAGGCGCGGCCGTACATGAAGCCGCGGTCATCAGCGCCGTGCAGCTCGCGCCCGCCCGCCGCCAGCGCCGCCGCGCCGAGCTGGTCGACCTCGTCGCGCGATGCGCAGGAGAGGCAGAGCAGCGCAGCGCTGGTGCTGCGCGTGTCCGCGATCGTCTTGGGCGTGAAGGTGCGGTAGAAATCGTGCCCGAGCAGCATCACCCAGATCGAGTCCGACCAGACCATCCCGGACGCCTGGTCATTCGAGAAGTCCGGATTTCGTACGAAGCCCAGCGCCTCGTAGAAGCGGGTCGACGCGGCCACGTCGGCCACCGGCAGGTTCACGAAAATCACCCTCTCCATGGTGCGATCTCCCTCGCTCTTCCCTTGTGCGATCCTGCTTCGCGTGGTTAGTTAAAGCAACCATGAAGTTAGAAAATGTAACAAAAAGGCCGATGGCGCGCGAGCGCTGGTACGACGACGCCTGCGGTACCGCGCTGGCGATGGAGCTGCTCGGCGAGCGCTGGGCGCTGCTGATCGTGCGCGAGCTCATGTTCGGCCCGCGCCGCTTCACCGAACTGCGCGTCGGCCTGCCCGGGATCAGCGCCAACGTGCTGACGCAGCGGCTCGAGCGGCTCGCGGCGACAGCGGTGGTGGCGAAGGTCGAGCTGCCTGGCCGTGCTGCCGGCTACGCGCTCACCGAATGGGGCTATGAGGCCGAGCCAGCGATCATGACGCTGGGGCGCTGGGCGGCGCGCTCGCCCGACCACGACCCGACGCTGCCCTTGTCCGCCGCCTCGATGATGATGTCGCTGCGCACGATGGTCGATCCCGCGCGCGCATCGGGGCCAATGACGATCGGCTTCCTGTTCGGACGCGACTCGTTCGTGGCGCGACTCGCCGACGGCGCGCTGCCGATCGAGCGCGCGCCCGCCTTCGGCGACGCGGTGTTCGACACCGACCCGCAGACCATGGCCGCGATCGTCTACGGCAAGCTGCCGATCGCCGCGGCCGAGGCGGCGGGCAGCCTGCGCTTCGGCGGCGATCGCGCCGCGGCCGAGGCGTTCATCGACCTGTTCCACCTGCCGGCCAAGGCAACCGCGGCGCCCGCGGCGGGTTGACGCGAGTGCGTTCCGTTCCCACTGGAACGGCATCCTCCAGCGAACGGCGTGCCCGCGAATGACCGATCTGCCCAATACCCAGCCCGACAGCCGCGACACGACCATCCTCGACGCGCCCGACAAGATGGTCAGCGTGCGCGACCTGTTCGGCATCGACAGCGACATGCAGGTGCCGGCGTTCAGCGAGGCCGACGAGCGCGTCCCCGACCTCGACCCAGCCTATGTGTTCGATCCCGACACCACGCTCGCGATCGCCGCTGGCTTCGCGCACAACCGCCGCGTGATGGTGCAGGGCTATCACGGCACCGGCAAGTCGAGCCATATTGAGCAGGTGGCGGCGCGGCTGAAATGGCCGTGTATCCGCATCAACCTGGACGCGCACATCAGCCGCATCGACCTGGTCGGCCGCGACGCGATCGTGCTGCGCGACGGCCAGCAGGTCACCGAGTTCCGCGAGGGCCTGCTACCCTGGGCGCTGCAGACGCCGACCGCGCTGGTGTTCGACGAATATGACGCCGGCCGGCCCGACGTGATGTTCGTGATCCAGCGCGTGCTCGAGACCGAGGGCAAGCTGACGCTGCTCGACCAGAACCGCGTGATCCGGCCGAACCCGTGGTTCCGGCTGTTCGCGACCGCGAACACGGTCGGGCTGGGCGATACCAGCGGGCTCTATCACGGCACGCAGCAGATCAACCAGGGCCAGATGGATCGCTGGAACGTGGTCATCACGCTCAACTATCTGCCCGCCGCGACCGAGGCCAATATCGTGCTCGCCAAGTCGGGCGAGTATGACAAGCCCGAGGGCAAGAAGCTGGTCGAGAACATGGTGCGGGTCGCCGACCTGACGCGGCGCGGTTTCGTCAACGGCGACATCTCGACCGTGATGAGCCCGCGCACGGTGATCAGCTGGGCGCAGAACGCGCTGATCTTCGGCGACGTCGGCTTTGCGTTCCGGCTGTCGTTCCTCAACAAGTGCGACGAGGCCGAGCGTGCCCTGGTCGCCGAATATTACCAGCGCGTGTTCGGCAAGGACCTGCCGGAGAGCGTCGCGGCGAAGGCGTGAGGTGAGGCGATGCGAGCGATGACCGATCTCGACCGGATCACGTTCGACGAGCGTGTGATGGGCGGCAAGCCGTGCATTCGCGGCATGCGCGTGACGGTAGGGATGGTTGTCGGCCAGATCGGGTCGGGTCGGTCCATCGAGGCATTGCTCGACAACTATCCTTATCTCGAGCGCGAGGACGTGCTCCAGGCGTTGCGCTATGCCGCGTGGCGCGCGGAGGAGCACGACGTCGCGCTACGTCATGCATGAGGGTGATCGTTGACATGAACCTCTCTCCCCGCCGGATCGGAGCGCTCTCCCGTCACGGCATTGCGGCGGCGCATTGGTCTGCGCTCGGCGCGCCGGACGCGAGTGACTCCACGATCATGCAACACGCGCTGTCCGAAGGCGCGCTGGTTCTCACGCACGATCTCGATTTCGGCGCGATCCTGGCCGCGACTGGCGCGCGAGGGCCGAGCGTGATCCAATTGCGCGGCGACGCGGTTTTGCCCGAGCAGGCGAGCGGCGCCGTCATCGACGCCTTCGACCAGTTCGGATTTGAGATTGCCGCGGGGGCGCTCCTTACCTTGGACGTACGCCGCGCGCGCGTCTCTCTCCTGCCGCTGCGTCGCTAATGGCCACCGATACCCCGCTCGACCGCTTCAAGTCCGTGCTCGGCGGCACCGCCCGCGCGCTGTCCGACGAGGCTGAGGTGGAGCTCGCCTTCACTGCCGACGCGCCGGCGCAGTCGGGCAAGCACCTGCGCGTGCCGATGCCGGCGCGCACCTTGCCCGCCGACCAGGTCGCCGAGGCGCGCGGCTTCGCCGACTCGTTCGCGTTGCGCCTCCGCCACCACGACATGGCGCTGCACGCCCGCGGCGCGCCCGACGACGCTACCGCGCGCGGCGTCTATGACGCGATCGAGGACGCGCGCGTCGAGGCGCTCGGCAGCCGCGGTTACCAGGGCATCACGGCAAACCTAGCCACCGCGCTGGACGTGCGACTGCGCGCCGATCCGATCCTGCGCGCGCGCAACCGCAGCGAGGTGCCGCTCGCCACCGCGCTCGGGCTGATGGTGCGCGAGGCGCTCACCGGCGAGCGTCCGCCGGTCGCGACCGAGCCTGGGCTGGCGCTGGTGCGCGAGTGGGTGGAGGAGCGCGCCGACCTCGCCGCGCTGGCGCTCGCGCTCGACGACCAGCGCGCCTTCCAGGGGCTCGCGCGCAAGCTGCTCGAGGACCTTGAGCTGGTCGAGGGCGATCGCACCCCCGAGCAGAGCGACGAAGGTGGCGACGAGGAAGAGGGCGAGGAGGGGCAGGACACCGACCAGCCCGACGAGGGCGACGCCGAGGGCAGCGAGGGCGAGTCCGAGGTGGAGGCGCGCGGTCAGCAGCGCGACGACGAGTCGAGCGAGGGCGAGAGCGAGCAGCTTGAGGGCGACGACCTCGACGACGACGCCGAGGGCGAGCCCGGCGACGACGGCGAGGAGGGGATGCAGCCGGTCCGCCCCAACCGTCCCAGCGCGGATCTCGGCCCCGACTTCGACTATCGCGTGTGGACGACCCAGTTCGACGAGGTGATCGCCGCGACCGACCTGTGCGACAGCGACGAGCTGGCCCGGCTGCGCGGCTATCTCGACCAGCAGCTGGTGCACCTCCAGTCGGCGGTGTCGCGGCTCGCCAATCGCTTGCAGCGCCGGCTGATGGCGCAGCAGTCGCGCTCCTGGGACTTCGACCAGGACGAGGGGCTGCTCGACGCCGCGCGCCTGGCGCGCGTGGTGGTCAACCCGACCCAGTCGCTCAGCTACAAGGTGGAGCGCGACACCGAGTTCCGCGACACGGTGGTGACGCTGCTGATCGACAACTCGGGCTCGATGCGCGGCCGCCCGATCTCGATCGCGGCGATCAGCGCCGACATCCTGGCGCGCACGCTCGAGCGCTGCGGCGTGAAGACCGAGATCCTCGGCTTCACCACGCGCGCTTGGAAGGGCGGGCAGAGCCGCGAGACCTGGCTCGCCGCGGGGCGCCCGCCGCAGCCCGGCCGGCTCAACGACGTGCGCCACATCGTCTACAAGAAGGCGGACGAGCCGTGGCGGCGCGCGCGCAACGCGCTCGGGCTGATGATGCGCGAGGGGCTGCTCAAGGAGAACATCGACGGCGAGGCGTTGCTATGGGCGCACGCGCGCATGCTCGCCCGGCCCGAGGAGCGCCGCATCCTGATGGTGATCTCGGACGGTGCGCCGGTCGACGACTCCACACTGAGCGTCAACACCGGTTCCTACCTGGAGCGCCACCTGCGCCAGGTGATCGGCTGGATCGAGAAGAAGTCGTCGGTCGAGCTGGTCGCGATCGGCATCGGCCACGACGTCACCCGCTACTACAGCCGCGCGGTGACGATCATGGACGCGGAGCAGCTCGGCGGCACGATCATCGAGCAGCTCGCCGCGCTGTTCGACGCCGAGTGATCGCTGGGCCGCCGGGCGGCTTCGTCGGTCCGGTCAAGCGCTCGATCACGATCGCGGGCCACCAGACCTCGATCAGCCTCGAGCCGGTGTTCTGGTCGGCACTCGAGCGCGCCGCAGCGGTGCGGGGGCTGCCGCTCTCCGCGCTGGTGGCGGAGTTGGACGCGTTACGAGTGCAAGAGCCAGAGCCGGCCAATCTCGCGAGCGCGCTGCGGACATGGCTGATGGTGGAGGCGGGCGGCGTCGAGCGAGCCGAGTGAGCATCGCGGCGGCGCGATGTCTCAGGTGCTCAGCCATTTGCTCATCAGAACGCGCGGCATGTCCTCGTAGCCGAGCTGCTCGTAGAAGGGCACGACCGCGGCGTTGGTCTGGCGTACCATCAGCTGCACCTTGGCGACGCCTCGGGCGCAAAGCCACTTTTCGCCGGCCGCGACGACGCTGCTGCCCAGTCCCTCACGGCGACGCCCGGGCGCGCACGCGACATAATAGAGCCAGCCGCGATGACCGTCATGGCCGACCATCGCGCTGGCGACGATCAGGTCGTCAGCGAGCGCGACCAGCACCGTGGAGGCAGGCCCGGCGACGGCGAAGCGGAAGTCCGCGAAGGGGTCGTTGTGGAGTGCGACCAGCCCGCAGATGCGCCAGAGCGCGATGACCTGGTCTTCGTCCTCTGCCGTGGCGTCGCGAATGTGGAAGGGCATCGGCATCATCTAGGGTCTGATCCATTGAAGCTGAAGCGTGCTCTGGCGAACGCCGGAGTCCAGGGCCGCGAGAATAGCGATCGTGACACTGGGCTCCTGCTTTTGCAGGGGCACGCTCGTGTTCCGCAAGCCGCGGATCGGACTCAGCGCGCCTGTCCTCGAGCGACCGGGGGGCACCGAGCACCCCGGCTTGCCAGCACGACCGTCACGGCCTAAGGGGCGCGCATTCGCAAGGACCCGGTGAGAATCCGGGTGGCTCTTCCGGCCGCCGATCCGCCGGACAACACAACGCACCGAACCTCTCGCGCCCGCGCTGGCGCGCGCGTGCCCTGTTGTGGATTCTTGAATGACGTTCTCGCTTTCTACCTACCGCCGCGAGTGGTTCACTGACAGCGCCGCCGCCCGCCGAGACGTGCTCGCAGGCATCGTCGTCGCGCTCGCGCTCATCCCCGAGGCGATCGGCTTCTCGATCATCGCCGGGGTCGACCCGCGCGTCGGGCTCTACGCCTCGGTCGCGATCGCGATGACGATCGCGCTGATCGGCGGCCGCCCCGGCATGGTCTCCGCCGCTACCGCCGCGGTGGCAGTGGTGGTCGGCCCGCTCGTTCGCGCACACGGCGTCGACTATCTGTTCGCCGCGACGATCCTGATGGGGCTGATCCAGATCGCCGCCGGCCTGCTAAGGCTCGATCTGGTTATGCAGTTCGTCTCGCGCTCGGTCATCACCGGGTTCGTCAACGCGCTCGCCATCCTGATCTTCCTCGCGCAGCTGCCGCAGCTCACCGGGGTGAGCTGGGTGAGCTACGCGCTCGTCGCGGGCGGTCTCGCGATCATCTACGGGCTGCCGCGGCTGACGCGCGCGGTGCCGTCGCCGCTGGTCGCGATCCTGGTGCTCAGCGTCATCAGCGTGGCACTGGGGTTGCACGTCAACACCGTCGGCGACATGGGCCGGCTGCCCGAGGGGCTGCCCAGCCTCGCGCTGCCGCAGGTGCCGCTCACGCTCGAGACGGTGCGGATCATCCTGCCCTATTCGCTGACGATGGCGGCGGTGGGCCTGCTCGAGTCGCTGCTGACCGCGCAGATCGTCGACGACATGACCGACACCGACAGCGACAAGCGCCGCGAGTGCGCGGGACAGGGCGGCGCCAACGTCGTCGCCGCGCTGTTCGGCGGCATGGGCGGCTGCGCGATGATCGGGCAGTCGGTGATCAACGTCACCTCGGGCGGGCGGGGGCGCCTGTCGACCTTCGTCGCGGGCGCCTTTCTCTTGTTCCTGCTCGCGGTGCTGGGGCCCTGGGTCGGGCGCGTGCCGATGCCGGCCCTGGTCGCGGTGATGATCATGGTGTCGATCGGCACGTTCAGCTGGAACTCGATCCCCAACCTGCGCCGCCATCCGCCGACCTCGTCGGTGGTGATGCTGGTGACGGTCGCGGTGGTGGTGGCCACGCGCGACCTCTCGCTCGGCGTCCTGGCCGGCGTGCTGCTCTCGGGCGTCTTCTTCGCGGGCAAGGTGCAGCGGCTGTTCTCGGTCGAGCGCCTCGGAACGGGCGAGCACGCGACCTATCGCGTGACGGGTGAGATCTTCTTCGCCTCGGTCGATCGCTTCACCCGCGCCTTCCAGGCGGAGGACAGCGCGCACCACGTCACGATCGATGTCGGCGGCGCGCATTTCTGGGACATTTCCGGCGTGGCGGCACTCGACAAGGTGGTGGCGCGGCTGCGGCGCGACGGGCGCGTCGTCGAAGTGACCGGCTATAACCGCGCCAGCGCCGACCTCGTCGACCGCTTCGCCTTGCATGACAAGACCGGGGTGGAGCTGGGCGTGGTGCCGCACTGAAGGGGCTGGACATCCTTCCCCAGAAGGGGAGGCGGCAGGCCGCAGGCCTGACCGAGGGGTGACCCCGGCGATGAGTATCGGCGGACTCACCAGCGGCGACACCCCTCGGTCGCGCTTCGCCCGCACTCCCCTTACCGGGAGGAATCTCGGGCGACCTCGCGCTTTCCTACCGCCCCAGCAGCACCCGCGCCTGGCTCGCGATCTGCGCCAGCATGGCGGCGTTCGGCGCCTGCGCGTTGCGCGCGCGGTCGATCACCGCGCGGAACTGCGCCACGCGCGCGCCGTTACGCCCGAGCCAGTCGGCGACAAGCGCCTCCGGATCGCTCGCCCCGCCGCGGCCGAGGAAATCGAGCCGCAGCTGCTGGAAGTCGCGCGCCAGTCCGGCGATCAGCAGCCGCTCCCATGGGTCGCTCGGCGAGATGCGCGTCGCGGTCGACTGTGCCCAGTCGAGCCCCAGCGCCTGACCGAGCCGCGTGAAGGCGCGTGCCAGCCGCGTCTCCTCGATCCCGGCACGCTCGCCCAGGTCGGCGAGCCCGACCGCGCCGTCCAGCTCGAACAACCGCACCACGCGGGTGGCGAGATCATGCGGCGCGCCGGCCTGCTCGAGCGTGTCGGCGATGCGGCGGGAGTGCGCGCGTGCCTCGTCGAGCAGCAGCTCGCCCGCGGCGACATCGAGCCGCTCGATCCCCGCCGACAGCCGTGCCAGCACCGCGGAGGGGGGCGTGGCGGGGGCGGTGGTGCGCAGCAGGTCGGCGACCTGCGAGCGCACCGCCACCGCGGTCTCGTCGAACAGCGCGATTCGGCCGCTCTCGGGCATCGGTTCCGTCTCGATCGCGTGCCACAGCGCGGCGAGCCCGAATTGGCGCTCCACCACCACGAACATCGCCGCGATGTCGGCGAGCGTCGCGCCCTCCTCCTCGGCCAGCTCGAACGGGTGGAGGATGCCGATGCGATTGATGACGCGGTTGGCCAGCTTGGTGGCGACGATCTGCGGGCGAAGCCGGTGCGCGTCGATCGCGGCGGCGAAGCGCTCGCGCATCGCGGGCGGGAAGGCGGCGTGAAGGTCCTCGGCGAGCGCCGGATCCGCGCCCAGCGCCGAATGCTCGATCGCGTCCTGCAGCGCGAGCTTGGCGGTGGCGAGCAGCACCGCCAGCTCGGGGCGGGTGAGCCCGCGCGCGTCGCTGCCGCGGCGGAGCAGGTCGGTGTTGCTGCCGAGCCCCTCGACGCGGCGGTCGAGCCGGCCACTCTCCTCGAACACCTCGATCAGTCGAACGTAGCTGGGCAGCGCCTGCACCCCGCCGCCTTCGGCGATCGACAGCGCCAGCGTCTGGAGCCGATTGTCTTCCAGCACCAGTCGCGCGACGTCGTCGGTCATCGTGCCGAGCAGCGCGTTGCGGTCGTCGAACGCGAGCCGGCCCTCGATCATCTCGCGGTTGAGCGCGATCTTGATGTTGACCTCATTGTCCGAGCAGTCGACGCCCGCCGAATTGTCGATGAAGTCGGTGTTGATCCGGCCGCCTCTCGCCGCGAAGGCGATCCGCGCGGCCTGGGTGACGCCGAGGTTCGCGCCCTCGCCGATCGCGGTGGCGCGCAGCTCCTCGGCGTCGACGCGGAGCCGGTCGTTGGCGGGATCGCCGACGGTGGCGTTGTTCTCGGACGCGGCCTTCACATAGGTGCCGATGCCCCCGAACCAGATCAGGTCGACCGGGCTCTTGAGGATCGCCGAGATCAGCGCGGTCGGCTCGAGCCGCTCCGCCTCGACGCCCAGCGCGGCGCGCACCGCGGGCGAGAGCGGGATCGACTTCATGTCGCGCGCGAACACGCCGCCGCCTGGCGAGATCAAAGCAGTGTCGTAGTCGGCCCAGCTCGACCGCGGCAGCGCGAACAGGCGGTCGCGCTCGGCCCAGCTCGCCGCGGCGTCCGGATCGGGGTCGAGGAAGATGTGGCGGTGGTCGAAGGCGGCGACCAACCGGATCGCCTTGGACAGCAGCATGCCGTTGCCGAACACGTCGCCCGACATGTCGCCGCAGCCGACGACGCGGATCGTCTGCGTCTGCACGTTCAGCCCGCGCTCGGCGAAATGGCGCTGTACCGAGACCCACGCGCCCTTGGCGGTGATGCCCATCGCCTTGTGGTCGTAACCCTGCGACCCGCCGCTGGCGAAGGCGTCGCCGAGCCAAAAGCCGCGCTCCAGCGCGATGGCGTTGGCGACGTCGCTGAAGGTCGCGGTGCCCTTGTCGGCGGCGACGACGAAATAGGGGTCGTCGCCGTCGTGGACGACGACGCCGTCGGGATGCACCACCTCGCCGCCGACGATATTGTCGGTGATCGACAGCAGGGTGCGGATGAAGATCCGATAGGCCTCGGTGCCCTCCGCCAGCCACGCGTCACGGTTGCCCGGTGCGGGCAGCTGCTTGGCGTAGAAGCCGCCTTTGGCGCCGGTCGGCACGATCACCGCGTTCTTGACGCGCTGCGCCTTCATCAGGCCGAGGATCTCGGTGCGGAAATCGTCGCGCCGGTCGGACCAGCGCAGGCCGCCGCGCGCGACCGGGCCGGCGCGCAGGTGGATGCCCTCGACCCGCGGCGAATAGACCCAGACCTCGCGCCACGGCAGCGGCGCGGGCAGGCCAGGGATCCGGGCGCTGTCGAGCTTGAACGCCAGCGCCTCGCTCGCGGCCTCGGTATAGGCGTTGGTGCGCAGCGTCGCGTCGATCACGGCGCGGAAGGCACGCAGAATGCGGTCGTCGTCGATGCCGGTGACCGCGTCGAGCCCGGCGTCGATCGCGGCGACTGCGGCCTCGGCATCGCGCCCGCCGGCGGGATCGTGGCGCGCCGCGAACAGCTCGACCAGCGCCTTGGTGACATGATGCGCGCGCGTCAGCGTCTCCACCACCGTGGCCATGCCATAGCTCATCCCGGCCTGGCGCAGGTAGCGGAACCAGGCGCGGAACAGCACGACCGCCGACGGGGAGAGCCCCGCCTCCAGCATGAGGCGATTAAACCCATCATCCTCGGCCCGGCCTTCAAGCACCTGCGCGAGCGCCTCCTGCAGCGTGTCCGCCGCGGCGAGCACCGCGGGCACGTCGGCCGCGGTCTCGAGCGTGAAGTCGTGGATCGAGGAGCGTTCCTCGTCGGTAAGCCCAGTCGGCATCTCCTCGATCACGCGGAAGCCGAAATGCTCCAGCGCGGGCACCGCGTCGGACAGCGCCAGCGGCCCGCCTTGGCGATACACCTTGAGGTGGAGCATGCCGTCGCCGCCCGCGGTGAAGCGCACCTCGCGGTCGGCGGTGTCGACCAAGTTGGCGATCGCGACGATGTCGCGCGCCGCCTCGTCGGGGGTGGCGCCGGTGCGATAGCGCGGCGGGAAGGCGGCGGCGTGACGCAGCGCCAGCCGCGCGGCGCGCGCGGGCCCGACCTCGTCGGCGAGCGCCGCTTCGATCGAGGGCGCCCAGCCGCGCACCATCTTCTCCAGCCGCGCGTCGAGCAGCGAGGCATCGGGCAGGCGGCCGGCGCCGCGCAGGTCGATGGTGTAGCGCAGCAGCGCGGTGCGGCTGTCCTCGACGCTGGTGGTCCAGTTGAGGATCTGGCCATTGGCCTCTTCCGCCAGCATGTCGCCGATCGCGACGCGGCGCGCGGTCGTCATCTCGTCGCGCGGCAGCCAGACGAAGGCGTAGAGATGGCGGCCGAGCGGCGAGCGCGCGAGCACCAGCTTGGGGCGGGGCCGGTCCGCGAGGCTCATCGCGGTGAGCGCCAGCTCCTCCATCCCCGCGGCGTCAACCGCGATCATCAGGTCGTGCGGCAGCGTCGCGATCGCGTGGGTCAGCGCCTTGCCGGTGTGGCCGGCGGGATCGAAGCCGAACTTGGCCTCGCTCGCCGCCAGTCGCTGGCGCAGCACGGGCACGCTGCGTGGCGGCGCATTGAGCGCTGCCGACGTCCACAGGCCGGCGTGGATCGACAGCCCTGTCACCGTGCCGCCGGTGACGAGCGGCACCACCAGCAGGTCGAGCGGGACGCGCCGGTGCACGGGAGAGATCAGGCTCGACTTGAGCAGCAGCGGCGCGGCGTTGCCGGCGGTAAAGTATTCCACCGCGAGCCGGCGCGAGCGCTCGGCGAGCAGCGGCACCTCATGCTCGTTGCGTGCGATGCCGAGCGGTTCGGCCGCGTCGGCGCGGCCGTCGACGTGCCAGCGCTCATGGCCCAGCAGCGTGAAATGGCGGTCGAGGAACCAGCGCAGCAGGTTGGCGCCCTCGGGATCGTGCCCGGTGTCGTCGAGCATGCCCGCGTCGGCGGCGAGCGCGGCCTGCATCTGGCGCCAGTCGCCCACCGCCACGCGCACGTCGCGCAGCAGCCGCTCGATCTCGTCGGTCAGCGCGCGCCGGTCCTTGGCGTCGACGCGCTCGAGCTCGACGTAGATCATCGACTCGGCATGTCCACCGGCCTCTTCGATCGCGGTCAGCGTGCCGTCGACGTCGCGCGACACGCGGATGACGGGGTGGATCACGCGATCGACCGCGATGTCGCGGTCGCCGATCGCGGCGGCGACCGAGTCGACCAGGAAGGGCATGTCGTCGTTGACGATGGCGAGCCGCATGCGGCGGCGCGCGCCGTCGCCGGGCAGTTGCTCGAGCGCGAGTGCGGCGGTGCCGGGCGCGCGCTGCGCCGCGGTCTCGGCCAGGAAGGCGGCCGCCTCGGCCTGCTTGTCCTCGCCGAAGCCGGCGATCTCCCCGGGAAGCGCGCGATGGGTGAGCCGCGCCGCGAGCGCGGCAGACAGTTTCTGCAGAGACTTCTCGACCATGACCCGCGCTATGCGCCGGCCGGCGACGCGGCTCAACCCCGAGTCAAGCCGATGAGAAGCGGGCGGGCCGTCGCAAATTTCCGGCGTCATCCTGAGCTTGTCTCAGGATTCGCCGATCCGCGAGCGCAGCTGCCGGCGCGTATGCCGTATCGGGATCCCGAAACGAGTCCGGGACGACGGTGAATGATGTGGTGATGCCTGAAGCCGCTTAGCCGCAAGGGCGGCCTCGCAGGCCGGGGACCACCGCCCTCAGCCGAGCCGCCGCAGCACCTGCTCCGCGAGCCTGGCATCGTCCCCGACGGTGCCGATCACCACGATACCGCCCGCGACGGCGCGGCCGAGCAGCACCACCGGCTCGCCCTCGGCCAAGCCACTGTCGAGCGCGAGCTCGGCCAGCGGCGCGCGCGCCGCGATCACCGGCGCCAGCCGCTGCGTGACTCGTGTCACCGGCCGGCGCGCCGCGCGCTCGTCGGCGACGAGGCGCTTGATTCCCCCCTCGACCGAGTCGAGCAGGCCGGCCAGCTCGCCCTCGGCGACCCCGGTCCGCGCGGCCCAGGCGAGGACCGTGGCCAGCTCGGTCAGCCGCGTCTTGTCATGATCGGTGCCGAAAATCAGCTTGGCGATCGCGGTCATCGGCGCGCGCGCCTGCACCTTGATCGCCGCCTCGTCGAGGATCGCGGCGAGCCGCTCGGGCGCCTCCGCGGCGGCCAGCGCGAAATCGTGCGCGCGGCCGAGCGCGCGGTACAGCGCGGCGTGGCTGCGCGTCGCGGCGGTGCGCGCCGAGGCCGCGCTCTCGCGCGCGGCGGCGAGCCGGTCGTCCAGCGAGGCGAGGGGCGCGGCCTCGGGCCAGGGCAGCGCGTCGAACTCGGCGTCGGCGTGCGGCCCGTCGGCCCAGGCGGCGGCGGGAACGGGATCATGCCGCGGCACGCGCACCACCGACAGCTCACGGTCGAGCGCGGCCTGATGATCGGCGGTGACCAGCTCCTTCCAGTTGATCACGCCGTAGATGAAGTCGATCGCCGCCCCGTCGGACGAGAAGGGCATCAGGATGCCGCGGTACAATGTGGCATGGCCGCGCGTGCCGACGAACTCGGCCTCGAAGCCGATGGGCGCCTGATTGGCGATGATCTGCAGATAATGGTCCGTCAGCCGCGACAGCAGCGAGCGCGCGGGCACGTCGCTGATCCGCGCGATCGTCTGCTCGGCGCCGCACTCGTCGCGCAGCGCGCGGCCGATGAACTGGACCGAGGGGTCGTCCACGCCCGCGGAGAAGTCGAGCAGCACGCTGTTGGCGCCGAAGTCGGCGATGCTGGCGGGCTCCAGGTCGGCGATGGCGGGATAGGGGCGATCGCCGAGCAGCGAGACCCAGTGATTGTAGGCGCGCACGTGCATGCGCCGCTCGTCGCCGCCGATCGCGAGCACCGCTTCGCCAACGCCGCCCTCGGTGGGATCGAGGTCGTGGCGGAGGTCGTCGTAACCGCGCGGCGTGTCCATGCTCATCGTCCCAGTGAGGCCTGCGGAGTCGGCCTGTCACGCCCGATCTGCACCATGGATGGTAAACTCCGCGTAAAGTCCGGAAGCGCTTGCCACGTCCGGGAGCCACTGCTAAGCGCGCGCTCCACGATGCGGTGCCCCCGGGCGCGATCGGGCCGCTTTAGCTCAGTTGGTAGAGCACATCATTCGTAATGATGGGGTCACAGGTTCGAGTCCTGTAAGCGGCACCACCCTTCCTGCAAGTGGAAGATTCTCGCTAAAACCGCGGTTCTCCGAGCTTTTTGCCTCCTCCAGCGTACATGGCGAAGGTACAAAAGCGCTGCTATGCTGATGGGTCCGAAGCACACCAAGGTCCACCCGTCAGGCCGGGGCGAATATCGGCGAGCGTTTTCGGAACACTTCCGGCCCTTCACGGGCGGTAAGGACGTTGCGCCCCGTCGAGAGCACAAAGTCTCCTTGGGCCTACCCGGCACTTCCGGCTTCATGGCGCAATGCGAAGCGGCGGCGGTTCAGTACGAGGACATCGTCGTCAAGGCTCAGCGACGCCACGATGCAGCTTTCGATGTCCTTGACGCTCCCATGATCGCCTTGTCGGCTGAAACCTTCAGGGTGGAGATGCTGGAGGACGACAACGCGGAACGGTGGGACGAGACCGGAGCCGAACTGCGCCGTTTGGTAGCGGCGGACCTGAGCGCGCGAGGAGTCCGGTTCGAGAGCCGTGAGGGCCCGCAGCGAGCGAGCGGAGTGGGCCGAGCGGTCCAGGACGAGCCTTAAGCAGGAGTTGCCGCTCCTAAAGCACCTCAGGGCTCGGGGTGAGCTAGACCTGATCGTCTATCACTGGGCCACGGACGTCTTCGACCTCATCGAGGCGCAGGGTAAAATGTTCTCCCCCGACGCTTCCGGAGAGTTACGCCAGCTCTGCCGGGCGATCAACGACGCGGCGATAGAAGCGGGCGAGATGCGCGTGAGGCGCTTAGACGGGGAGCAGGAGAGGTGGTTCGGGGGATCTGGACAGCGGGGATAGATGGATTGCCGGTCTGACAGCGACCATGCGGGCCGCTAGCAGGAGGCAAGATGAGCAAGCGACTGCGCCGGAACCACAGCCCGGCGTTCAAGGCCAAGGTGGCGCTAGCTGCCGTAAGAGGCGAGAGGACGTTGGCCGAGTTGGCGCAGCAGTATGACGTGCACCCGAACCTTATCAACCAGTGGCGGGCGCGGCTGCTGGAGGTTGCGGTGGATGTGTTCGGCGCGGAGCCGGCGGCGGCGGACCATTATGATGTCGCGCGAGCAGCGGTCACTCGGTCGGGCCGGTCTCGCGTCATCCGCGCGACATCGTCCCACATGTGGCGGATGGCCTGTTTCACAACGGATGGATGGAAGGCCTTGGCGCGCTCCAGTCCGCGGGATGCCAGTTCGCGTTGCAAGTCCTGATTGCCGCAGATCCGTTCGAGCGTAGATGCCATCGCGCCCGTGTCCGTCGGGTCGAAGTAGAGTGGGGCATTTCCGCCGACCTCGGGCAAGGACCAGGTGTTCGATGACGCCAGCGGAACGCCGGAGGCCATCGCTTCCAGGGCAGGAATGCCGAAGCCCTCCTTGAGCGAGGGGACCAGGGCACAGGTGGCGCCGCGGTAGAGCATCTGCAGTTCGCTCTCCGAGAGAAAGCTTTCCACATGAACCTCGCCACCCACGCCCAGCTCCTTTGCCATGGCTTGAAATTGCGCTGCCGAGGAACGCACGCCGGCGATCCGGAGCGCGATCGGATCGTTCGGCATCGCCGCCTTGAAACGGGCAAAGGCCTCCATCGCACGGGTGACGTTCTTGTGGGGAACATTGCTCGTGACGAGCAGCACATAGCGTTGGTCCGGCTCGGCCACGGGACCAAGGGGGCGCTCGACGAACCAGGATGCACCGATCGTGTTATAGACTACACGTACGTCGGCCTCGGGAACATGCCTGCGGATCGCATCGGCGGTGAAGCGGGACACCGCCACCAGCAGGTTGGATCGCCGCATCGTCTGTCGCTGGAGCAAGCCACGATAGCGCTCCTTGGATCGGGACAGGAAGCGGTGATGGGTCGGTCGCTCCAGCAGGATGAGATCATGGATAACCGAGACGAGCGTCGTGCGCGCGGGCAGCAGTAGCGGGGCCGTGTTGTAGGGTGCGAGGAACACATCGGCACGGACCGCCGCGATCAGCGCCGGAAGCGTCGTCTGCTGCCACGCAAGGTAGCCCAGCTTGCCATGGGCGATCACCGGCAGATCGCCGTCGTATCGCCGGTCCTGCATCAAACCGACGGTTGACGGGCCGATCCCGCTCAGGAGCTCGGCCAGATACTTGCCTTTGCCTCCTCCCTGATCCTCGTCGGTGTAAGCCTTTGCATCATAGGCGATCCGGATTGGCAGCGCAGGATCCGACCTGATCGCAGCATCTAGCTGCGAGACCTTACTCCGCAATCTGGGTAGCAGGATCATGCGTGCTCCTTTCGCAATGCCGTCGTCCTCATGGCATCGTTCACAGCGCGCGTCGAGCGGGCTGCACCGCCGATCTCGACAGAGGTGGCTTGGTTTGTCTGAACAGCCTCGCGGGCATGGATAAGCGGATCGCCGCGGTTTATCACGCCGCCGCGAGAAGCGACTGGTCGAAGTATATCTGGTCGGGCGTTCGACCGCCAAGCGCGGAGTGTGGCCTGAAGATGTTGTAGAACCCGAGGTGGCGGCGGATGCCGGCGCGTGCCTCGGGGACGGGGGCACAAGGGTTAAGGTCAACCTCCTCGTATTTCACCGAGCGCCAGAGGCGCTCCACAAACACGTTGTCGCGCCAGCGACCCGTGCCGTCCATGCTGATGGCGACCTTCTCGCGATGCAGGACGGCGCTGAACGCTGCACTCGTGAACTGCGCTGAAGATGGCGGGCTTGCCGTGGCGGGCCAGCGCCTCGATGCAGAACCCGACATCGAGCGAGATCGACACGCGCCACGCCAGCACGCGCCGGCTGAACCAATCGACGATGGCGACGAGGTAGACGAACCCGCGCGCCATCGGGATGCCAGCGAACGGATAGAGCAGGTGCAACCCGTCGATCCGCCGCATGATCGCCAAGTCGGCGTCCATCACGGGCCGAGGCAGGTAGTAGATGCTGCCGCGGCTGATCCCGAGCTGCTGGGCCTGACCGGCCAGCGGCAGCGCATGACCACGGTCGATCATCGCCTTGCGCTCGACAACAGACCGGCCTTCCCCAAAGCACCGGCCAAAAAGTCATTCGCCAGCGTCAGTTCACCGAGCTTCGCGTGCAGCGCCGTCACGTCCACCGTCGGCTCCGCGCCGAACACATCTGCCGCAACCTCCAGCAGCCGCGCCCGCCACTGGTTCATAAGGTTCGGGTGCACGTCATACTGCTGCGCCAACTCGGCCAGCGTCCTCTCGCCTCTTACGGCAGCTAGCGCCACCTTGGCCTTGAACGCCGGGCTGTGGTTCCGGCGCGGTCGCTTGCTCATCTTGCCTCCTGCTCGCGGCCCGCATGGCCGCTGTCAGACCGGCAATCCATCTATCCCCGCTGTCCAGATCCCCCGAACCACCTCTCTGGCGAGTGGCATCGTCTTTGCCAGCCTCATCGACCGCCACGGGCTCGGCTTCAGGATGCGCCGGAGCGCATATCAGCGCTCGCCTCGTTCGGCGCGATCTCACCATCATCGCCAGTCTGGTCCGACCCGTTCAGCGCCGCGATCCACCAGCAGACCGCGGCGCCGGACACCCCCACGCGCCTCAGTCCTTGCCCTCGACGTAGCTGCCGCGGTCGCCCTCAATTCGATGCACCGCGTTGCGCCCGTGCGACGCCGCGGTTGCCACCTTCCGCGCCGAGGTCGAGGCGGTGTGGAGCACGCGCGTGCGGCCGTGCACCAGCAGGTTGTAGCCGACGAACCACATTCCCGCCGAGACGAGCAGCGCAACGCCGAAGAAGATCCGCTTGCGCCGTCGCTGCCGGCCGCCGTGGGTCAGCGCGCGCGTGCCGCACCAGGCGCAGCGATGGACGGTGGTGCCCGGGCGCAGGGTCGGGTGGCTCTGCCAGCGGTGCAGGCCGAGGGTACACAGGATACTCATGGCGACGAGACTTATGCCGCGCCGGCCCGGCACGGCAACGCCGCGCCAGCGCCTTGTCGCCCCATAACGCTACGCCCCGCCGGAGCGCGCGGTGGCGAGATGGTGGAGCACGATCCCCGAGGTGGTCGCGACGTTGAGCGAGTCGAACCCCGCCGCCATCGCGATCCGCAGCGTACGCGCCCGCGCCATCAGCGCCGGTGCCAGCCCGGGTCCCTCCGCGCCGAGCAGCACCGCACTGCGCGGCGCCGGCCGCCACGCCGGCAGCGCGGTGGCGCCCGCTGGGCTGAGCGCGACCGCCTCGAGCCCGTGGTGTGCCAGCAGCGCGAGCGCGTCCTCGTCGCGCCCGAGCCGGGCGAACGGCACGGTCAGCGCGGCGCCGACCGAGACGCGAATGGCCTTGCGGTAGAGCGGGTCGCAGCAGTCGGCGTCGAGCAGCACCGCGCCCACGCCGAAGGCCGCGGTGTTGCGGAAGATGCCTCCCATGTTGTCATGGTTGGCGATGCCGCTCAGCAGCAGCACGTCGCGCGGTGGAGTCGTGCCGCCGAGCAACGCCTCGGCGGACAGGTCCGCGCCGCGTTGCCCGATCGCGAGCACGCCGCGGTGGAGCGGGAAGCCCGCGATCGCGTCGAGCACGCGCGGAGCGGCGAGGTACACCGGCGTGTCCGCTGGCAGTCGCGCCAGCAGCGGAGCCAGCGCCGCCGCGCGCTTGTCGGCGATCAGCAGCGAGGTCGCACGATGCGTCGCGCTCTCCATCAGCTTCTCGAGCACGACCACGCCTTCGGCGACGAACAGGCCACGCCGGCCGACCAGGTCGCGTTCGCGGATGTCGCGATAGGACTCGACGCGTGGGTCGGCGGGGTCGACGATCGGGATCAACTGGGGCACGGCACTGCCCGTAGAGCATCGGGCGCGCCGTGCCACCCTCGGCCGGCGCCATGGCGGAGCGACGGCGAATGAGTGACGATCACGCGCGCGGCCAGCGCGACGGCCTTCGGCTCGCGCTCGCCATCCTCGCGGCGGAGGAGGAGAAATGGGCCGCGCTGCTGGGCGAGAGCCGCTCGGGGCGGACCAACCAGGTGCGCGCGGTGCGCCACAAGACCCTCCAAGTGGCGCAGCGCCGCGTCCAGACCGCGCTCAACCGGCTGTCGCCGCGGCAAGGCGAGACGATCGACGCCGAGCTCGCCGCCGCGCTCGACACGATCGGGTTGTGAAAGCGCCGCAGAAGGCGAGCGCCGGCTGAGCATACCGTCGTGAGTCTGGCGCGCACCTCTCGTATGGCGTCATCCTGAACCCGTTTCAGGATCCACCGCGCCGCAGGCATCGACGCCGCTGGGTGCGCGGCGACGTGGATCCTGAAACGCGTTCAGGATCACGGCGGTGAGCGTTACGGCGCTGAGGGTGACGGCGGTGCGCTGACAGGCTCCACCCTCGTTGCCTCTACGCTCCAGCTCACCTCCCACCCCGCTCAGCGGCGGCGCGTGCCGCGGCCGCGCGTCATCGGGTCGGGGCGGGGCGGGGGAGTCCAGCCGGGCGGCGGCGTGACCCGCTGCTGGCTCGTGCCCAGACCCATCGCGCCGGGGCGCTGGCGCGCCAGCCCGCTGAGATCGGCGGCGGCCGCGTCTTCCATGCTCGCGCCGCCGCGCAGCAGGGTGATACGGTCGCGTAGCCGGCGCGCCTCCTCGAAGTCGAGCGCGGCGGCGGCGGCCTCCATCGCGGCGTACAGCTCGGCGATCGTCTCGCTCATATCCGTTTCACAATCCCTTCCGTGTCAGTCGCGCGTCGGCGAGGTCGAGCTCGCGGCCGAGCTGCTCCGCCAGCGTCAGCCCGATCTCGCGGCGGCGGCCCAGCGCGAACAGCGCCCGGCGCTCGGCGCGCACCGCGGCGAGGCGGAGCTCGCGCTCGATCTCGGCGTCCTGCGAGCGCTCGTCGCGCGCGCCGCTGTCCTCGTCGAGGTGGGCGATGCGGTCGCGATACTGCGCCATCAGCCGCGCCGCCACGTCGGTGTAGCGATCGGCGTCGCCGCGGTCCTGCGCCATGGCGTGCTGGACCCGCTCGATCTCGGCGATCGCGGCCTCGGCGGTGACCACGCGCGCGCGGTCGCGCTCGCCCGCGGCGCCGTCCTCGGCGGGGAAGGTCAGCCCGCGCAGCAGCAGCGGCAGCCCGCCCGCGGCGATCGCGAGCGAGGTCAGGATCACGCCCGAGGCGAGCAGGATGACGAGGTCGCGCGCGGGGAAGTCGGCGCCGCTCGGCAGCGCCAGCGGCAGCGTCAGCGCACCCGCCAGCGTGATCGCGCCGCGCGCGCCGGCCACTGACATGGCCGCGATCACCCGTCGCGGCGGGCTGCCCTTCGTACCGTCGCCGCGCTGCTTGGCGCGATAGAGCGTCAGTTGCAGCGCGACCCACACCCAGCCGAAGCGCAGTGCGGCGAGTACCGCGACGATCGCGGCGACATAGCCGAGCAGCCACCAGGCGCTGTCGTGCCCCGCGCCCGCGACCGCGGCCCGCGCGCCGGCGAACAGCGCGGGCAATTGCTCGCCGAGCAGCACGAAGATCACGCCGTTGAGCGTGAACTGCAGCATGTCCCACACGGCGCGGCGGCGGATCCGCGTCGCGGCGCTCACCGCGACGCCGCTGCCGACGAAGGTCATGGCGATCCCGGCGGCGGCGGCGGCGAGCACGCCCGAGGCGTGGACATGCTCGGCGGCGAGATAGGCGCCGAACGGGATCAGCAGGCTGACGAGGATGTTCGACCCCGCGTCGTCGCCGCCGGTGCGGCGCGCCACCAGCGACTTGCCGCCGATCGCCAGCCAGGTGACGCCGGCGCCGATCGCGACTCCGGCGAGCGCCATCCAGGCGAACGTACCGAGCGCCTCGCTCAGCGAGAAGGTGCCGCTGAGCGCGGCGGCGATGGCGAAGCGCAGGCACACCAGTCCCGAGGCGTCGTTGAGCAGCGACTCGCCTTCCAGGATGTGCATCATGCGCTTGGGGATCGGCACCTTCTGCGCGATGGCGCCGACCGCGATCGGGTCGGTCGGCGATACCACGGCGGCGAGCGCGAAGGCGACCGCCAGCGGCATCGCCGGGATCAGCCAATGGACGAAGAAGCCGAGCCCCACCACGGTGAGGAACACCAGCCCCAGCGCGAGCCCGAGCACCGCACCGCGGTCGCGCAGCAGCTCATCCTTGGGGATGCGCCAGCCGTCGAGGAAGAGCAGGGGCGGTACCAGCAGCAGGAAGAACAGCTCGGGATCGAGCTCCACCCGGATGCCGGCGAAGGCGCCGATCAGCGCGCCGAGCGCGATCTGGACCAGCGGGCGGGGGAGAGCGGAGGGAAGGAGTCGCGAGACGGTGCCGCTGACGACCACCGCCAGCAACAGGAACAGGCACAGGGTAACGACATCCAACTTCGGGCTCTCCTGCTGAGATCTTTTCTAAGACGCGCGCGGCGATGGGGGTTCCCTCCTCGTTGGCGAAGGTGAGGGCAGCGGCGACTCAACCGATCTGCTCGGCGGCAGGATCACGGTACCGACGCTCCACACACGCAACCTGTTCCCCGGCGGAAGCCGGGGTCAAGGTGGGAGACGCGGGTGAGTCTCACGACAGCTTTCCCACCCTGTTCCCCGGCTTCCCGCCCGGGAACAGCAGAGGCAAAGGGCGACTCGCCTCCTCTCACAATCGCGGCAGCGTCACCCCGCGCTGGCCCATATATTTGCCGGCCCGGTCGGCGTAGCTGATCTCGCACGGCTCGTTGCCCTGGAGGAACAGGAACTGGCACGCGCCCTCGTTGGCGTAGATCTTGGCAGGCAGCGGCGTGGTGTTCGAGAATTCCAGCGTGACGTGCCCCTCCCAGCCGGGCTCGAGCGGAGTGACGTTCACGATAATGCCACAGCGCGCGTAGGTGGACTTGCCGAGGCAGATCACCAGCACGTCGCGCGGCACGCGGAAATATTCCACGGTGCGGGCGAGCGCGAAGCTGTTGGGCGGGATGATGCACACGTCGGTCTTGCGATCGACGAAGCTGTTCGAGGCGAAGTCCTTCGGGTCGACGATCGCGTTGTCGACGTTGGTGAAGATCTTGAACTCGTCGGCCACGCGCGCGTCATAGCCGTAGCTCGACAGGCCGTAGCTGATGCAGCCGTCGCGCCGCTGCGCCTCGACGAAGGGCTCGATCATGCCCTCGCCCTGCGCGCGCTCGCGGATCCAGCGGTCCGACAGGATCGACATACAGGCTCCCCCAGGTGAGCGGACGCTTTCGACGCTGCGCCGGGCGAGCGCAAGGGGGGCGGCGGCGCTTCGAGACGAGGCTTCGGCAGGCTCAGCCTCTCCTCAGCGCGAACGGGGGTATCATCCTGTCCACCGCCGTTCGTGCTGAGGAGGCGCTGAGCTTGCCGACGTGCCGGCTCGACGCACGGCTTTACGCCTCGGAAGCGGCGCTTCGAGACGAGGCTTCGGCAGGCTCAGCCTCTCCTCAGCGCGAATGGGTGTAATCACCAGGTCCACCGCGGTTCGTGCTGAGGAGGCACTGAGCTTGCCGACGTGCCGTCTCGACGCACGGCCACACGCCCGCTGCCCGCTCACCCCCGCGGCAGCGTGATTGTCGCGACCAGGCCGCCGCCGTCGCGCGCGGCGAGCACGATCGCGCCGCCCGCCTCCTCGACGATCGCGCGGGCCAGGGCCAAACCGAGGCCGATCCCGCCGGTCTCGCGGTTGCGCGACGTCTCGAGGCGGATGAAGGCGCCGAACACGTCATCCAGCCGGTCCGCCGGGATGCCGGGTCCGCGGTCGGCGACCACGATCGCGGCGCTCGCCGCCTCGGCGCGCAGCGAGACCTCGGCGGCGCCGGCATATTTCACCGCATTCTCGATCAGGTTGCGCACCGCGCGGCGGATCAGCGACGGGCGTAGCCGCATCCGCAGACGCTCGGCCTCCTCGAAGGCGACATCGTCGCCCAGATCGCGGAAGTCCTCCACCACCGCGTCGACCAACGCGGCGAGATCGACCTCGGTCTCGGGCTCGCTCGGCCGGCCGAGCCGCGCCAGCGAAAGGATGTCCTCCAGCGTGCGGTTCATCTCGGCGATCGTGTCGGCCATGCGCGCGCGGTCCTGCTCGTCCTCGACCGACTCGATCCGCACGCGCAGCGCGGCCAGCGGCGTGCGCAGGTCGTGGCCGATCGCGCCGAGCATGCGGTCCTTCTCGTCGAGCATGGCGGTGACGCGCAGGCTCAGTGCGTTGAAGGCGGCGATCACCGCGACGACGTCGGGCGGTCCCTCTTCCTCAAGCGGTCGCGGCGGCGTGCGTGGCGAATAGGCGCGCGCCGCGGCGGCGAGCTCGCGAAGCGGGCGCGAGATGCGCCGCGCCACCCACAGCACGGGCAGCAGCACCATGCCGTACAGGATCAGCGTCTGCGCGAGCAGCCGCCAGAACAGCCGCGTGTCGCCGCGCGGCAGCCCGCCCGCCAGCACCAGCCAGCGCCCGCCGGGCTGCTGCGCGGCGACCACGATCGTCTCCGGCGGCGGCTCGGGGCCGTGGCGCGCGGCCATGCGGCGCTCGAACCGGCTGAGCGGCACCTGGTAAGTGCCCGGCGGTGCGATCGCCACCTCCACCCGGCGCATCCGTACGCCGAACTCGTCGAGCTGGGCGCGCACCTCGCGCGCCATCTCCGGCTGCGGTGCCATCTCGGCGGTGATCGGGCTGCGCGCGGCGACGCGGACGCGGCCGCGATCGGGCGCGATGCGGCGACCGCTCGCTTCCTGGTCGATCGCGTCGGCGAGGCGGAAGGCGGCGGGGCGCGACGCCTGCGCGACGCGGAAGCTGCTCCGCTCGCGCAACAGCAGCGCGAGGTTGATCGCCTGCGCCACGAACAGCGCGAGCGCGACCAGCAATGCCATCTGCCCGGCAAGGCTGCGCGGCCAGGGCAGGCGGCGCCAGGTCACGCCGTGCTCACGAGGGCGCTCACAGGCGCGCTCACAGCCGCGTCACGTCGGTGGAGAGCGCATAGCCGCCGCCCCACACCGTCTTGATGATCTCGGGTGCCTTGGGATCGGCCTCGATCTTGCGCCGCAGCCGGCTGACCTGATTGTCGATCGCGCGGTCGAACGCCGCCGCCTCACGCCCCTGCGTCAGGTCGAGCAGCTGGTCGCGCGTCAGCACCTGGCGCGGGCGCTGCACCAGCGCGAGGAGCAGGTTGTACTCGCCGGTCGACAGCGGTACCGAGACGCCCTCGCGGTCGACCAAGGCGCGCTCGCCGGTCTTGAGCAGCCAGCCCGCGAAGGCGTAGGCGCCGCTCTCGGGCGCGTGCTGACGCACGGCGCCGCCGGCGGTGCGGCGCAGGACGACCTTGATCCGCGCCGCCAGCTCGCGTGGGGAGAAGGGCTTCACGACATAGTCGTCCGCGCCCATCTCGAGCCCGACGATGCGGTCGGTTTCCTCGCTCTTGGCGGTGAGCAGGATCACCGGCGTCTCGCCGGTGGCGCGGATGTGGCGGCACAGCGACAGCCCGTCCTCGCCCGGCATCATGATGTCGAGCACGACCAGATCGATCGCATAGGCGGCCATGCGTGTCCGCGCGCTCTCCGCGTCGCCCGCCTGGGTGACGCGGAAGCCCTGCTTGGTCAGGTAGACGGCGAGCGGCTCGCGGATCGAGCGCTCGTCGTCGACCAGCAGCAGATGCGGGATGTCGGCCATGTCGTCGGGGCCTGCCATAGCTGATGCCTCGATGGGAAGGGCCGGGTGTCAGTCGCGCTCGGGCGCGGCGTCGTCGCGATCGCCCCCACGCTCGCCGCCGCGCGGCCCGGGGCGGCGCAGGTCGCCGTCGGGGCCGATGCGGCGAGCGCGCATCATCAGCCGCATCGCCTCGCGCTCCTGCTGGTCGACGCGGCCGTCATGGTTGGTGTCGGCGCGATCGAACATTCGCAGCGCGCGCTCGCGGAACTGGGCGCGCGTCACCTCGCGCGGCTCGCGCCGGTGATGGCGGTCGCCGCGCTCGCCCCGTTCGCGTCGGCCGCCGTCGCGCTCGGGGCCGGGGGGCGGGGGAGGCGGCGGCGAGTCCGCACCCGGCGGCGGGGGCGGCGGCGGACCGTCCTCGCCGGGCGGCGGCGCCATGTCGCCGCGTGGGCGGTGCGGTGGGCGGAAGGCGCGGCGCTCGTCGCGGTCGATCTTGCCGTCGCCGTTGGTGTCCAAAGCGGCGAAGCGCCGGTCGGCCTCGGCCGCGGCCTCCTCGCGCGTCACCACGCCGTCGCGGTCGGCGTCGGCGGCGGCGAGTGGGTCGCGCGGTCCCATCGGTCCCGGCGTCGGCGCGTCGGCGCGGGCGGCAGGCAGGTCCTGCGCGAGCAGCGGCGCGGCATGGGCGAGCGCGGCGGCGCCGAGCACCACGGCGGAGAGCAAGATCTTCATTGGATACACCCCTCGACACGTTCGACGGGGCTCGGGCCCCGTCCGTGTCGCGGCACTAGGCCGCGCATGTCGCGCCGGAATGTCGAAGCGCCGGAATATTGTCGCGATTTGTATCAGCCGAAGATCGCGACCGACTGGAGCTGCTCGGCGACGGCGCGGCGGTCCGCGTCCCAGATCGCCATCTGCTGCGACGAGGCGCCATCGCGCGCGTGATCGGTGGCGGAGCGCAGCAGCCACCAGCCGCCGCGCGTCGTCGGGGCGGGGGCGAGCAGGTTGAGCTGCCAGGTCATCGAGCTCACCGGCGCGCCGATGCCGAGCAGCCGCAGCGCGGCGGGCGGCAGGCAGTCGCCGATCGCCAGCAGCTCGACCTCGGGATGGAGCCCGTCGCGCTCGGCCAGCCGCGCCCAGCGCAGCCACGCCGCCGGATCGCCCTGGCCGGGCGGGTCGACGAACTCGAAGTGGCGCGTGAACGCCACCTGCGGGTGGCCGCCGCGCAGCACGCGGTCATCGGGCGCGGGCGGCGTCGCGGGCGGCGCAGCGCCGCGGGTGTGCGCCAGCGCGTCGGGCAGCGCGCGCATGAAGACGAAGGTGCAGCGGACGCCGAGCCCGGCCTCGCCGCTCACCTCGGCGGCGACGAAGGCGGCGTTGCGCCCGCGACGCAGCAGCGTCGCGGAGACCGTCACCGCACCGGCGAGCGGCCCGACGAACGCTACCTGCGCCGAGCGTAGCGGCGGCAGTTCGGGCTCGAGCTGACGTGCCGCGTGTAACGCCAGCGCCGCCGAGAGGCCGCCGAACGCGGTCCGGCCCTGCTGCCAGTCGGGCGGGATCGAGCCGTGCCAGCGCGCCGCGCCATCGTCGCGGACGAGCGCGGCGAGCAGCTGGGCGAGCGGGGTGGCGGAGACTGGGTCGGTCATCGCGCCACGCTAGCCGCGGATCGCGGCGGATCAATGCCGCGCGCCACCGCGGGGCGAGAAGAGTCGGCCGCGCGTCCCGTCGGCCTCGTGGGATGCGCTATGAAGGAGGCTGCGACAACGAGGAGATGACATGAGGCGTACGCTGCTGGTGATCGACGTCCAGAACGCCTATTTCGCGCGCGGCGCGCTGCCGCTGTGGCGCGCCGAGGCGGTGGAGGAGCGGATCGTCGCCGCGATCGCCGCGGCGCAGGCGGCGGGCGATCAGGTCGTGCTGGTGCGCCACGTCGCCGCCGGCGGTCCCTTCGCCGAGGACGAGCCCGGCAGCGTGATCCGCCCCGCGATCATGGACGCGGCGGAGGGCGCCGCGGTGATCACCAAGAGCTATCCCGACGCCTTCCAGGAGACCGATCTCGGCGCGCATCTGCTCGACACGGGTGAGCTCTTCATCTGCGGCATGATGACGCAGAATTGCGTTACCTACACCGCGCTCGCGCCCGAGGCGACGGTGCTCGACCGCCGCGTGGTCGGCGACCTGTGCACCGCACCGACCGACTTCGTCCACCAGGTCGCGCTCGCCGCGCTGGGCTCGAAGATCCCGGTCGTCACCGCGGCGGAGGTATGGCCGACGCGGCAGGGGTGAGGCGAGCGAACCTCGCTCTGCCCACCGTCATCCCCGGCCCTGAGCCGGTATCCACGTCGCCGCATGTAAAGGAGGTTGGCGTGTTCGGCGGCCTGGATCCCCGGCCAGGCCCGGATGACGGGAAGGCGCGATGACAGATCGTTGACGAGAGCGGGCGCGGGCGTCGGCGTGCTGCCCTTCTCTCACCGGCGCTCGCCACGTGACCTCTGGTCAACCTACCCTATCGCTCGGTCTGGCCGAACAGCACGCGCCGCTGCTCCTCGCTCATCTCCGCCGGCTGCGCCTGCACCCGCGCGCCCTGCTCATAGGCGCGCACCACCGCGGGGCGCGCTTTGATCCGCGCGTGCCATGCCGCGATATTGGGGAAGTCGTTGATGTTCTGCCCCTGCGGCTCGGGCAGGATCCAAGGGAAGCAGGCCATGTCGGCGACGCTGTACTCGCCGCCGGCGACATAGTCGCGCCCTTCCAGCCGCCGCTCGAGCACGCCGTACAGCCGCTCGGTCTCCTTGAGATAGCGTTCGATCGCATAGGGTACGCGCTCGGGCGCGTAGCGGGTGAAATGGTGGTTCTGCCCCAGCATCGGGCCGAGCCCGCCGACCTGCCACATCAGCCACTCGAGCACCTCGACATGCGCGCGCGGCGTCACCCCGCCGAACTGCCCGGTCTTGTGCGCGAGATAGAGCAGGATCGCGCCGCTCTCGAACACGCTGACCGGCGCGCCGCCGTCGGTCGGCGCATGGTCGACGATCGCGGGCATGCGGTTGTTGGGCGAGATCGCCAGGAACTCGGGGCGGAACTGCTCGCCCTTGCCGATATTGACCGGGTGGACGGTGTAGTCGACCCCGGCCTCCTCCAGGAAGATCGTGATCTTGTGGCCGTTCGGCGTGGGCCAGTAATGCAGGTCGATCATCGCGCGTCTCCGTCGTGTGCGCGAAGGGTGGGGACGCCGAGCGCCACGATCAATGCCGCCGCGCCGATCAGCGTGCCCGCCACGACGAAGGCGAGCCCGTCGAACCCACGCCGCGCGCCCCAGGCGAGGCTCTGCGTCGCGATCAGCGGCCCGATCACCGCGGCGACCGAGTTCATGCTGCCGAGTCCACCCTGCAGCGCGCCCTGTCGCGTTCCGTCCACCAGGCGGCTGAGCAGGCCGTTCAGCGCCGGCCACGCCAGCGCTCCCAGCGCGCCGACCAGGAAGAAGGCGTAGACCTGCCAGCCCTGCGTCACGAACGCATAGGCGAGCAGGGTCGCCGCGCCGGCCATCAGCCCGATCAGCGCGGCGCGGCGCTCGCCCAGCCGCGCCACCGCGCGACGCGTGAGGATGAGCTGGACCAGCAGCTGGAGGAAGCCGACCCAGGCGAGGCTCCAGCCGATCGCGGCGGGGCTCCAGCCGAAGCGCAGCGTCGCCCAGAAGCTCCACACCGCCGGGTAGACGATACCGCCGAGCTGCCACAGGAACCAGGCGACCAGCAGCGGCGCGGCGTTGCCCGCGGCGAACAGCGGGCGGAAGGCGCCGATCACGTGCGCGTCGCGCAGGCGGAACGGCCGGCGCCGCTCGCGCCCCAGCGTCTCGGGCAGGAAGAGCAGCATCGCCACCGCGTTGAGCGCGGCCAGCGCGGCGGCCAGCGCGAACGGCGCGCGCGGTCCCCAATGCGCCACCAGCCCGCCGAGCGCGGGGCCGACGATGAAGCCGAGCCCGAACGCGGCACCGAGCAGGCCATAGCCCGCGGCGCGCTGCTCGGGCGGGGTCACGTCCGCGATCACTGCGCCGGCGGGTCCGTAGCTCGCCCCCGCCGCGCCGGCGATGACCCGGCCGAGAAAAAGCCAGGCGAGCGAGGGCGCCCCGGCCATCAGCGCATAGTCGAGCGAGAAGGCGATCATCGCCGCCACCAGCACCGGCCGCCGGCCGTAGCGGTCACCGAGGTTGCCGAGGATCGGCCCGGCGACGAACTGCGCCAGCGCGAAGGCGGCGAGCATCCACCCGCCGATCAGTGTGGCGTGCGCCAGGTCGGTGTGGCCGAGCGAGACGATTAGCCCGGGCAGCACGGGCATGACGATGCCGAAGCCGATCACGTCGACCGTGACGGCAGCGAGGACGATCGGCACGGCGCGATGCGGAAGGCGGGGCATGAGGGTATCATAGCGCGGCGTACGCGCGCTGTCGGCCCGGCCAACAAGCTGATCCATGTGAGAAGAATATGGCGCGAACCGGTACCAAGGCTTGCCCTGTGCGCCCGTCGCGGTAATGAGATGTAAATAAGGGTTGCTGGGGGGCGCCGGTGGGGGATCAGGAGAGCGTCGCGGTCGCGTATCACCGCCCGAGCGACGCCTTGACGCATCATGTCACGGGCTATCACCGCTTCGCCGCGCCGGTGGTGCCGGGGCACGTCTTCCACGATGCTTTCTTTCCCAGCGTCGCGACGATCCGGGTGACGCTGTCGGGTAGCCCACCCTGGGCGCTGCGAATCGGCAGCCGCACCTATGATCCAATGCCGACGGTCGCGCTGACCGGGCCGACTAGCTATGCGGGCTATGTCACCAGCTCGGGCGGCACGCTGGTCGGCGCCGGCCTGCTACCTTTTGGCTGGGCACAGATGTTCGGCGGCGACGTGTCGCGGCTGTCGAACCGGGTCGTGCCGCTCGACGAGCTCGATCCCGGCGCCGAGATGTTGCGCGCCGCGCTCGAGTCGGGCGAGCCGTTCCAGCAGGTATTCGACAGCTGGCTCGAGGCGCGGTTGCAGCGCCGCCCGCCGGCCGACCCACGGATCGACCGTCTGTGCACGATGCTGCGCGATCCCGCGACGACGCGGATCGAGGCGGTGGCCGACGCGCTCAACATGACGCCGCGCGCGCTCGCCGCGCTGACCCGCTTCAACTTCGGCTTCACTCCCAAACTGCTGCTGCGCCGCACGCGCTTCCTGCGCGCGCTGAGCCTGGTGCTGACCCAACCCGACGCCGCGCCGATGGCGCTGGAGGACGCGGGCTATTGGGACCGCTCGCATTTTCTGCGCGACAGCCACCTGTTCCTGGGCTGCTCGGTGCGCGAGTTCTCGCGCCGGCGCGGCCCGCATAACCAGCTCGCCATCCGCGCGCGGACGGAGGCGTTGGGCGAACCGGTGTAGCGGGGCGGGGCGTGGAGTGCCCCACCCTCAAGGCCTTCCCATCCCGTTTTCCCGTTCGCGCTGAGGAGGCCCTGAGCTTGTCGAAGTGCCGTCTCGAAGCATATGGCTCGACGCGTGCGAACGCGCTTCGAGACGAGGCTTCGACAACCTCAGCCTCTCCTCAGCCCGAGCGGTTCGAATACCGGCATCAGATCCGTAAGGAGTCGCCTCACTCCCCCAGCAGACGATCGTCGAACATGCCGAACAGCAAGGTCGAGGCGTAGAGCCCCACGGCGTGCTCCTGCGCCATGGTCGAGGCCCATTTCCGCATGTCGAAGGCGGCGTTGAGCAGCGCCATCAGCGCCTGGCTCGCGATCAAGCTGTCGACCGCGCGGATTGCCCCTTCGGCGGCACCGTCCATCAGCGTGCCGGCGAAGCGACGCGCGATCCGGGTGGAGCGGTCGACCATCTGCTGGCGCTCGCCCGGCGGCAGACCGCTCAGCGCGGTGGTGCGCAGCAGCGAGCCGCTGTCGGAGAACTGCACCCCCACCAGCGTCGCCACCGCGTCGCACAGCCGCTGCCAGTGCGTGCCGCCGCGCGCGTCGGCGCTGCGCTGTGCCGCCGCGATCGTGTCGAAGCTGCGACGGTAGCAGGCCGCGACCAGATCGTCCTTGGCGTCGAGATGGTGGTAGAAGCTGCCCTTGGTCACGTTGAGCTCGGAGGCGATCCGCTGCACCGAGGCGCCGCGATAACCCAGCTCGTTGATCAGCCGCGTCGCCGCCAGCAGGAAGGCGTCGCGCCCCGGCATGCCATCGTCCTGCTCGAGCGTCAGCGGGCGCGGCGCCCAGCGCGCGTCCGCGCCGGCCAAGCCATGGCGGAACAGGTCCATCAGCCGCTCGGCGGCGCGCGGGTATTGATCGGCGTCGTAGCGCGGCAGCCACGCCGGCAGCCAGAACATATTCTCCAGCAGCACGTGCGCGCGCGCGCCGGCGAGGTCGACCGCGCCGCGGGCGCGCTGCTCGCCCCACAGCGCGCGGGTGCGGCGGAACACCTCGCGCCAGCGCGCCATCAGCCGGGCACGCACCGGCTCGTCCATCGCACGCAAGTCGGACAGCACCGCGAAGGCGCGTTCCTCGCCGCGCTCGATCCGGGCGAGCCGCGCGAGGTTCAGCGTGACCAGCCGTTCGACCCGCTCGGGCGGCGTCGGCTCGGCCGCGGCTGCGTCGAGCATCGCCAGCAGATAGTCGAGCGTGTGCTCGAACGCGGCGGCGGCGAGGTCTTCCTTGCGCTTGAAATAATACGTGACGCTGGTGGTGTTGAGCCCGACGCGGCGCGCTACGTCGGCGAAGGTCATGCCCTTGGCGCTCTGTTCGTTGATCGCTTCCGCCGCGGCGGCCAGGATCGCCTCGCGCTTCTCGCGAAAGCGCCGCGTGGCGGTGGCGTCGTCGGTCCTCAGATCCCCCATGGCGCGATGGGTAGCACGTCGCTTTCGAAGATACAGTCCCTTTTCCATCGACATGCATCGAAGCTGGTGGCACCACGAAGCGTGCTTTACCGAATACGCGGTATGGCCTAAGCCCGGTCGCGACCAACGAGGAGAGGGTGGCGATGGACTTCACGCTGAGCGAGCGCGAGACCTATTTCCGCGACCGTGTCCGCGCCTTCATCGCGCGCCATATCGCACCGCGCGACCACGAGTATGAGCAGCAGCTGGCGAGTGGCGAGCGCTGGAAGGTCATCCCCGTGATCGAGGAGGTCAAGCGCGCGGCGCGCGCCGAGGGGCTGTGGAACTTCTTCATGCCGCCCCACTCGGGGCAGCAGCACGTCGACGACACCTTCGCGTTCGCGGGCACCCAGCTGACCAACCTCGAATATGCGCTGTGCGCCGAGGACATGGGGCGGATCGGCTGGGCCAGCGAATGTTTCAACTGCTCCGCGCCCGACACCGGCAACATGGAGGTGCTTCACCGCTACGGCACGCGCGCACAGAAGGAGGCGTGGCTGCGCCCGCTGATGGAGGGCGAGATCCGCTCGGTCTTCCTGATGACCGAGCCCGCGGTCGCCTCCTCCGACGCAACCAACATCGAGACGCGGATCGAGCGCGACGGCGATCACTACGTCATCAACGGGCGCAAATGGTGGTCCTCGGGCGTGGGCGACCCGCGCTGCACGATCGGCATCCTGATGGGCAAGACCAGCTTCGAGGGCTCGCGCCACCAGCAGCAGAGCCAGGTGCTGGTGCCGCTCGACACGCCGGGCGTGAAGGTCGAGCGGCTTCTCTCGGTCTACGGCTATGACCATGCGCCGCACGGGCACGGCGAGGTGAGCTTCACCGACGTGCGTGTGCCGGTGGAGAATGTGTTGCTGGGCGAGGGGCGCGGTTTCGAGATTGCACAAGGGCGGCTCGGGCCGGGGCGGATCCACCATTGCATGCGCACGATCGGCGTCGCCGAGGTGGCGATCGAGAAGATGGCGCGGCGGCTGCTCGCCCGCGTCGCCTTCGGCAAGCGCATCGCCGATCACAGCGTGTGGGAGCAGCGGATCGCGCGCGCGCGGATCGACATCGAGATGACCCGGCTGCTCTGCCTCAAGGCCGCGGACATGATGGACAAGGCAGGGAACAAGGCGGCGCAGCAGGAGATCGCGATGATCAAGGTGCAGGCGCCGACGATGGCGCTGCAGATCCTCGACGACGCGATCCAGGCGTTCGGCGGCGCTGGCGTGGCGGAGGACGCCGGGCTGGCGCACGCCTGGGCCTCGGTGCGGACGCTGCGCTTCGCCGATGGGCCAGACGAGGTGCACTGCCGCGCGATCGCACGGCACGAGTTCGGGAAGTACGGTGAGGTCGGCGGCCGCGGCGCGCCGTCGAGCGGCGACGTGGGGGTGACCCGGTGAGGAGAGTGGGCGCGCTCTCTCGCCGTCTGTTCCGGCGTCATCCTGAGCTCGTTTCAGGATCCACCGTCGCGCGAGAGCCGCAGCGTCTGAGTGACTCGCACCGTGGTGTTCGCGCGGGATCGTTTCGCCCGCACGCGATCTTTGCTCGCCGGAGGCGAGCCAAAGCGCGAACACGTAACGAGCTCGAGATGACGCTGAAAGAGTCGGGAGGTGCTGCTTCGCTCTCGCTCGTTCGTGCTGAGGAGAGGCTGAGCTTGCCGAAGCCTCGTCTCGAAGCGCGGCCGCGAGCGTCCGGCCGGTGCTTCGAGACGGCGCTTCGACTTCGCTCAGTGCCTCCTCAGCACGAACGGTCGGCATCCCCGCGGCACGTCTCTCGATGAAAGCCGCCGTCCTCACCGCACCGCGCGCGCCGCTCACGATCGCCGAGGTCACCGTCAGCAACCCGCTCGCGCACGAGGTGCTGATTCGCACCGCCGCGGTCGGCGTGTGCCGCTCCGACCTGCATTTCGTCGACGGTCTCTACCCGCACGCGCTCCCCGCCATCCCCGGCCATGAGGCGGCGGGCGTGGTCGAGGCGGTCGGCAGCGAGGTGCGCACCGTGAGGCCCGGCGACCATGTCGTCACCTGCCTCTCCGCTTTCTGCGGCCATTGCGAATTCTGCCTGAGCGGGCGGATGTCGCTATGCGTCAGCGGCGAGACACGACGGCCTCGTGGCGCCGAGCCGCGGCTGCGCCTCGCCGGCGGCGGCGCGGTGGCGCAGATGCTTAACCTCTCGGCTTACGCCGAGCAGATGCTGGTGCACGAACATGCCTGCGTCGCGATCGACCGCGACATGCCGCTCGACCGCGCCGCGCTGATCGGCTGCGCGGTGACGACCGGCGCCGGCGCGGTGTTCAACACCGCCGACGTCGCGCCGGGCGAGACGGTGTGCGTGGTCGGCTGCGGCGGGATCGGGCTCGCCGCGGTCAACGCCGCGCGGATCGCGGGGGCGGGGCGGATCGTCGCGCTCGACCCCATACCCGAGAAGCGCGCCATCGCCGAGCGGCTCGGCGCGACCGACACGTTCGACAGCGCCGCCGAGGGGGTCGCCGCGGCGGTGATCGAGGCGACCCGCGGCGGCGTCCACCACGCGATCGAGGCGGTCGGCCGGCCGCAGTCGGCCGCGACTGCGGTGGCGGTGCTGCGCCGCGGCGGCACCGCGACAATCCTCGGCATGTTGCCGCCGGCCGAGTCGGTCGGCCTGTCCGCGATCGACCTGCTCTCGGGCAAGAGATTGCAGGGCGGGCTGATGGGCTCCAATCGTTTCCCGATCGACGTGCCACGGCTGGTCGACTTCTACCAGCGCGGGCTGCTCGACCTCGACACGTTGATCGCCGAGCGGCTGCCGCTCGAACGGATCAATCACGCCTTCGACGCGCTGCGCCGCGGCGACTCGACGCGCAGCGTGATCGTCTTCGCATGAGCGACGACCCCTCGCTCCAACGCGACCTCGCCGAGCGCGACCGGCTCGACACCGCGCGGCTGGGCGCGTGGCTGGCGCAGCATGTGCCCGGCTTCGCCGGCCCGCTCGACTATGCCAAGTTCGCGGGCGGCCAGTCGAACCCGACCTATCGGCTGGACACGCCTGCGCGGCGCTATGTGCTGCGGCGCAAGCCGATGGGGGAGCTGCTTCCCTCGGCGCATCAGGTCGAACGCGAGTATCGCGTCATCGCCGCGCTCCACCCCACCGGCTTCCCGGTGCCACGGCCTTATGCCTTGTGCGAGAACGCGGCCGTGATCGGCTCGGCCTTCTACGTCATGGAGATGGTGGAGGGGCGGACGATCTGGGACGGCACCATGCCCGAGCTCACCCTCCCGGCGCGCCGGGCACATTATCACGCGATGATCGACACGCTGGCCGATCTCCACAACCTCGATCCGGGCGCGATCGGGCTCGCGGACTACGGCCGCCCGGGCAACTACTTCGAACGCCAGGTCGCGCGCTGGACCAAGCAGTATCGCGGCGCTGAGACCGAGACCTTGCCCGAAATGGAGCGGCTGATCGAGTGGCTGCCGCGCACCGTGCCGTCGCAGACCCGCACCGCGATCGTCCACGGCGACTATCGCGTGGACAACATGCGCTTCGCGCCGGGCGAGGCGCCGCGCGTTGCCGCGGTGCTCGACTGGGAGCTGTCGACGCTGGGAGACCCGGTCGCCGACCTGACCTACTACCTGATGAGCTGGGTCACCGAGCCTGAGGGCCGCTCCGGCGTCATGGGGCTGACCGGCGACGCCACGGGCATCCCGACGCTGGACGAGATGCTGGCGCGCTATGCGGCGCGGACCGCTCGCGACGAGCCGGTCGCGACCGACTGGTACTTCGCCTTCAACCTGTTCCGGCTCGCCAGCATCGTCCAAGGCATCCGCAAGCGCGTGCTGGTCGGCACCGCCGCCAACGCGCGCGCGCAGGAGACTGCGGCGCGGCTGCCGATGCTGGTGAGCGCGGCCTGGCACTTCGCCGGGCGCGCCGGGGCATGAGCGTGGAGGGGGAGCGAATGCGGTTCGCGGGCAAGTCGGTCGTCGTCACCGGCGCGGGCTCGGGCATCGGCCGCGCCGCCGCGCTGCTGTTCGCGCGCGAGGGCGGCCGCGTCGTCGCCGCCGACCTCAGCGAGGGCGCCGAGGCGACCGCCGCCGCGATCGCCGACGCGGGCGGCACTGCGCTGGCGTTCCGCGGCGACGCGGGCGACGAGGGCGACGTCGCGCGACTGGTCGCGCTGGCGGCGGAGCGGCACGGCGGGCTCGACGTGATGTTCGCCAACGCCGGGATCTCGGGCGGGCTCGCCAACCTGTTCGACACCGATGTCGCGCTGATCACCGAGGTGCTGCGCGTCAACCTGATCGGCCCGTTCCTCGCGCTCCGTCATGCCGCGCCGCTGATCGCCGGGCGCGGCGGCGGCGCGATCGTGCTCACCGCCAGCGTCGCCGGGCTGCGCTCGGGCGCGGGATCGCCGGCCTATTCGGCCAGCAAGGCGGGGGTGATCAACCTCGCGCAGGTGGCGGCGCAGCAGCTCAGCGGCAGCAACGTGCGGGTCAACGCGATCTGCCCCGGGCTGACCGAGACGGGGATGACGCGGCCGACCTTCGATTACGCGCGCGAGGCGGGCAAACTCGACCGGCTCGGCCGGCTCAACCCGCTGCGGCGCGGCGGGCAGGCCGAGGAACTGGCGCGCGTCGCGCTGTTCCTCGCCAGCGAGGACGCCAGCTACGTCAACGGCCAGGCGATCGTCGTGGACGGCGGACTGTCGTCGAGCCATCCGGTGACCCGGCAGGATTATGGCAAGACCGCGGTGTGAGGCGCCCGGCGAGCGCCGGGCGTGACGCGCGCCACACCGCCGGTACGCCACGACACGCGGGCCAGCGCCGCGCGCACCCCCGCCGCGCCGTCGCTGCGGAGATGGCGCGTCAGCCGCTCCCATGCCGCATAGGCCTAATCCCGAGGCGCTCGCGCAGCGGGTGGGTGGTGATCCCCTGGGTGAGATAAGCGAACAGGCTGCTCCGCGCGGGATAGCCCAACACCGCCGCGACCTCGCGCCGCACCAGCACCCTCGGCGCGAGCAGCAGCCCGGCGACGACCGCGTCCGCGATCAGCGCGTGCGAGTCGCGCGTCCCGGTCGAGCGCGGTCACCAGCGTGGTGACGAGGATCACGGTGCAGCGCTGCGCCATCGCTCCCCGCGGGCGCTATGTAGCGGGACGGGGGCGACGAACGGCGCGCCACACGGACTTCTTTGCTCGAGCGATCGTCCGGCCACCGCGGGCGACGGGCTGTCCTACGCCGGCGCGATCTGTCAGGCGAGGTGCTCCCCGGTGGGAGCATTGTGCGAGCCTCTTCCGTCATACCGGACTTGGTCTGGGATCCACGTTGCCGCACAATCCTAAGTCGTTGCGTTTGAGGGGGAGTGGATCCCGGACCAAGTCCGGGATGACGGAAGGATGAGGAGCGTTGCCAGATTGTCACGAGCGCTCCGGGAGAGAAGGAGAACGATCTTGTTGAACCATGTCATGGTCGGGTCGAACGACCTCGCGCGGTCGGCGCGCTTCTACGACGCGGTGCTCGGCGTGCTGGGCGCTCCGCCGGCGCGCAGCGACACCGCGCCAAGCGGACACGAGCGCCTGTTCTATCGTCACAACGGCACGATGTTCGGGGTGAGCGAGCCGATCGACGGCGCGGCGGCGAGCGTCGGCAACGGCAGCACGGTCGCCTTCCGCTGCGACTCGGCCGAGCAGGTGCAGCGCTTCCACGACGTCGCGGTGGCGAACGGCGGCACCTCGATCGAGGACGCGCCCGGCCCGCGTGAGACCAGCCTCGGCCGCGCGGTGCTGGCCTATGTTCGCGATCCCGACGGCAACAAGCTGTGCGCGGCGAGCCGGGGATGACGGCCTATGTGGCGCTGCTGCGAGCGGTCAACGTCGGCGGCACGGGCGCGCTGGCGATGGCCGAGTTGCGGCGGCTCTGCGAGGCGGCGGGGTTCGCGGCGGTGCGCACCTATATCGCGAGCGGCAACGTGGTCTTCACGAGCCCGCTCGACGCGGCGGCGGTGAGACGGCGCCTTGAGGAAGCCTTGCAGGTGTCGACCGGGCGGCAGGTGCGCGTCGCGGTGCGCACCGCGACCGAGCTGGCCACGGCGCTCGCTGCGAATCCCTTCGCCGACGCGGCGCCGTCTACCACCGTGATCATCTTCCTCGACACGCCGCCCGAGACCGACACGCTCGAGCGCGCGGTGGCGCCGGGAGGGGAGCAGCTGGCCCTCGGCGCGCGCGAGATCTATGTCGCGTACGGCGCGGGCATGGGGCGGTCGCGGCTCAAGCTGCCGGGTGCGGCAGAGGGGACCGCCCGCAACGTCAACACCGTGGCGAAGCTGGTCGCGATCGCGGCGGAGGTCGCCGCGGCGTGACTCGAGACGGTCGGGCCGCGGCGCGGGTTGCGCGCTGCCACGACTCAACGTTCGCCGACGCGCACGCCGCCCGGACTCAACATTCGCAACATTCGCGCCCCTTCCAAGCCCGGGGCACAGCCGCTACAGGCCCGCCATGGAGCATCCCGACAGCATCCTCATCGTCGATTTCGGCAGCCAGGTGACCCAGTTGATCGCGCGCCGCGTGCGCGAGGCGGGAGTCTATAGCGAGATCGCGCCCTTCCAGTCCGCCGCCGACGCCTTCGAACGGATGCGCCCGAAAGGCGTGATCCTCTCCGGCGGCCCTGCCTCGGTCGTGGACGAGGGCAGCCCGCGCGCGCCCCAGGCGGTGTTCGACTCGGGCGTGCCGGTGCTCGGCATCTGCTACGGCCAGCAGGTGATGAACGAGCAGCTCGGCGGCAAGGTCGAGAAGGGCAATGCCGGCGAGTTCGGCGAGGCCTATGTCGAGGTCGACGCCGCCTGCGGGCTGTTCGACGGGCTGTGGCAGTCGGGCGAGCGCCACCAGGTGTGGATGAGCCACGGCGACCATGTCGCCGCGCTCGCGCCCGGGTTCGCCCCGGTCGCCTCGTCCAAGGGAGCGCCCTTCGCGCTCACCGCCGACGAGTCACGCCGCTATTACGGCATGCAGTTCCATCCCGAGGTGGTCCACACGCCGGACGGGGGCAAGCTGATCGCCAATTTCGCGCGCCACGTCTGCGGGCTAGCGGGCGACTGGACGATGGCCGAGTTCCGCGCCACCAAGATCGCCGAGATCCGCGAACAGGTCGGTGATGGCCGCGTGATCTGCGGCCTGTCGGGCGGGGTCGACTCCGCCGTGGCGGCGGTGCTGATCCACGAGGCGATCGGCGACCAGCTCACCTGCGTCTTCGTCGATCACGGGCTGCTTCGCGCGGGCGAGGCCGACCAGGTCGTCGGCCTGTTCCGCAACCATTACAACATCCCGCTGGTGCACGTGAACGCCGAGACGCTGTTCCTCGGCGGCCTGGCCGGGGTCACCGACCCCGAGGCCAAGCGCAAGTTCATCGGCAAGACCTTCATCGACGTGTTCGAGGACGAGGCGCGCAAGATCGGCGGCGCCGAGTTCCTCGCGCAGGGCACGCTCTACCCCGACGTGATCGAGAGCGTGAGCTTCACCGGCGGCCCCTCGGTGACGATCAAGAGCCACCACAATGTCGGCGGCCTGCCCGAGCGCATGAACATGAAGCTGGTCGAGCCGCTGCGCGAGCTGTTCAAGGACGAGGTGCGCGAACTCGGCCGCGAGCTGGGGCTGCCCGACGCCTTCGTCGGCCGCCACCCGTTCCCCGGGCCGGGGCTCGCGATCCGCATCCCGGGCGAGGTCAGCAAGGAGCGCTGCGACATCCTCCGCAAGGCCGACGCGATCTACCTCGAGGAGATTCGCGCAGCGGGGCTGTACGACACGATCTGGCAGGCCTTCGCGGTGCTGCTGCCGGTGCGCTCGGTCGGCGTGATGGGCGACGGGCGGACGTATGATTCGGTGCTGGCGCTGCGCGCGGTGACCTCGACCGACGGGATGACGGCGCAGGCGTTCCAGTTCCCGGGCGATTTCCTGCCGCGGGTCGCGACGCGGATCATCAACGAGGTGAAGGGCATCAACCGGGTGACCTACGATTACACCTCCAAGCCGCCGGGCACGATCGAGTGGGAATGACGCGGGAAGAGCAAGCAGCCGGGGGCTGCTCGCCCGCGTCATTCGGCGGCGCGAGCCGCCGCGGCGCGCGGGAAGAGCGAGCAGCCGGGGGCTGCTCGCCCGCGTCATTCAGCGGCGCGCGCCGTGGCGGCGCGCGGGAAGAGCGAGCAGCCGGGGGCTGCTCGCCCGCGTCATTCAGCGGCGCGCGCCGCCGGGCGCGGCGTGACACTGCGATCCAGAGCGCGTTACCGGCGCGGGCTTGCTCGAGCGCTCGCCGCCTTCTCGGTGTCTTGCTGCCCATCGCAACCGCGCTCGCGCTCCCCGCTGCGCCTGCCACGGCGGCGAGCGGTGACCCGCCCGAGTGGACACAGCCGCGCCCGCCGCTGCACCTGCTCGGCCCGATCACCTATGTCGGCACGCGCGGGCTCGGCGCCTATCTGATCCGCACCAGCGCCGGCGCGATCCTGGTGGACGCGACGATGGCCGAGAATGTCCCCGCGATCGAGCGCAACATCCGCTCGCTCGGGCTGAAGCTCAGCGACGTCAAGCTCATCCTCGTCAGCCACGCGCATTTCGACCATGTCGGTGGGCTCGAGCGCATGCGGCGCGACACCGGCGCGCGCGTGCTCGCCGGCAGCGGCGACGTCGCCGCGCTGCGGAGCGGGACGCCGCCGGGTGAGACCAGCTACGGCGTCCACCGCTTTCCCGCGGTGTCGCGCGTGTCGCCGGTGGCGGACGGCGAGCGAGTCAGGCTCGGCGAGGTCACGCTGCGCGCCGTGGCGACCGCGGGACACACGCCCGGCTGTACCAGTTGGGTCATGCGCGTGGACGATCACGGTCGTCCGCGCGAGGTGCTGTTCGCGGGTAGCATGACGGTCGCGGGAAATCGCCTGATCGGCAATCGCCGCTACCCCGAGATCGTGCGTGACTATCGGGCCACCTTCGACCGGATCGAGCGGCTGCGCGCCGACGTGGTGTTGCCGATGCACCCCGAGGCGGCCGACGTGTTCTCCCGCGAGCGTACGGGCACGCTCGTCGCGCCGCGATTGCTCGGCGACATGGCGCGTGCGGCACGAGCCGATTTCGAGCGCACGCTGCGCGAGGAGAAACGCTGAGCGGCGTTGCGCGGGACGGGCGCATGCGCTTGAGTGCTCATGGATTGCATCGGCGTCGCCCGACGATGGGATGACGCCGACGAGAAGGAGAGACATGATGCGAAATCTGACCAAGGCGGGCCTGGCCGCGCTCGCCCTGGCGCTGTCGTCGGCGCCGAGCGTGGCGCAGCGCGGTGCGTCGGCGCCCAACACGCTCAGCGCCCGGGAACGCGCCGCGGGCTGGACCCTGCTGTTCAACGGCCGCGATCTCACCGGCTGGCGCTCGTTCAAGGGCGGTGCGCCGACACCGTCCTGGGTGGTGCGCGACGGCGCGCTCGAGCTCACCGCCTCGGGCGGTCACATGAGCGGCGCCGATCTCGCGACCGCCGAGAGCTACGGCCCGTTCGAGCTCACGCTCGACTGGAAGGTGGAGACGGGCGGCAACAGCGGCGTGATCTATCTCGCGCGCAACGTGCCGGAGACGACGCAGAGCTATGAGACCGGGCTCGAGATGCAGGTGCTCGACGATCAGGGTCATCCCGACGGCAAGATCCCGTCGCATCGCGCCGGCTCGCTCTACGACATCACCGTGCCGCCCGCGGGCGTGTCGCGCCCGGCGGGCAGCTGGAACCACGCGCGGCTGCTGGTCGAGCCCGGTCGCATCCGCCAGTGGCTCAACGGCGTGCCGACCGCGGACGTCTCCTACGGCGACGCGGCGTGGAAGGCGCGCGTGGCCAAGTCCAAGTTCGCCAAGATGCCGCTGTACGGCACCTTCACCAGCGGCGTGATCGCGCTGCAGGACCATGGCGAGCCGGTCGCGTTCCGCAACATCAAGCTGCGGAAGATCGGCGCGACGCGGTAATTCGGTCCAGGGCAGCGGCCGCCGAGCCGCTGCCCTGGATCAGTCTTTGGAACGATCGACCTTCTCCGCGTTTCTGAGAACGATGCCTCTGTTTTACTTTCAATTTGCCGGTCGCGAACGGGACGTGATCGGGGTCAACTGCACTGACGTGGCGGAAGCGCGTAACGAGGGGGTGAGGCAGCTGGGCAGCTATCTTTCCGACCATCCCGGTTATGCCGAGGAGGGCCATTGGCGCGTGACGGTGGAAGACTCGAGCCGTCGCCCGCTGCTCAACGTGATCGTCGCCACCGTCAACGTCCGCGGCGCTCCCGACGAGTGACACGTTGTGCGTCGTATACCGCGGCGCGAACTAATCTTTAAGTACGAATGACATAGAGGAAGGCGACGAGGTCGTAGACCCGCGTCGCTCTCGGCTCCGCGCAACGGGGAGGGCGGCTGTTTTCCCTCGCTCGACGCGTGCGCCGGTGACGCGTCGGGCCCCGATGCGGTCGCATGCGCATGATGAGCTTCTCCTGGTTGACCCGCCTGGCCCGCGATCGCGGCGCGAATGTCGCGGCGATGATGGCGGTGGCGATGATCCCGCTCGCCGCGCTCGCCGGCTCGGCGCTCGACGTGTCGCGCATGTACGTGGTCAAGTCGCGGCTTCAGCAGGCGTGCGACGCGGGCGTGCTGGCAGGCCGGCGCTTCATGGCGACCGACGGCGGCACGACGCTCGACGCCACCGCCACCGCGCAGGCCAAAACCTTCTTCACCAATAATTTCGGCGCGGGCTATTTCGGCGCCGCCAATGCCCGCTTCACCCCGAGCAAGACCAGCGACCAGCAGGTGGCGGGCACCGCGACGGTGCAGGTGCCGATGACGGTGATGAAGATGTTCTCCATGGCCACCGCCGATCTGACGGTGACGTGCAAGGCGCGCTTCGACATCGCCGACACCGACATCGTGTTCGTGCTCGACACCACGGGCTCGATGGCGTGCCGTCCGGAAGATACCGACACGCAGTGCAACAATTACGTCAGTGCCAACTCGGCGCGCGCCTACACGCGCCCGGGTAGCGACCCTGATGCGATGCCGGGCTACCTCAACTCGACCGGCTATGCCGTTCCCGAGACCACCGCTGGCAACGGCTCGCGCATCAAGGCGCTGCGCCAGGCGGTGAAGGACTTCGCCGCGGTGATCGCCTCCTCGGTCGATAGCAGCACGCGCGTCCGCTACGGCTTCGTCACCTACACGTCGACGATCAACGCGGGCAAGGCGATCTACCAGGTGGCGCCGAGCTACCTGGTCGGCGGCGCGGCCAACGACAAATGGGATTATCAGACACGCTGGATCACCGACGAATATGTCGCCAGCTGGAGCGGCACGGCCAATGGCAAGAGCTCTGCCAACTGCGGCACCGTCATGGGCAATCGCGCGCCGCTCACCGCGCCGGCTTTCGCCAGCGACGGTACCGCGAGCTACACGGGCGGGCAGCTGTGGAACTCCAAGGACAACACCTGCTACGGCAACGTCACGCGCAACATGGGGCCGGTCTATACCTACGGGCAGCGCAAGCTTGATGTCACCGGTTTCGTGGCGGGCAAGACTGTCGGCGATCCGACCAAGGTGGCCGCGACGAACACGGCATGGGACGGTTGCATCGAGGAGCGCGCCACGCAATCCGGCACGACCAACTTCACGTCCGCTTCGTACGACCTCGATCCGGAACTGATCCCGAGCAACGGCACCGACACGCGCTGGCGGCCGATGTGGGCCGACGTCGAGTATAATCGTCTGCTGACGGGCGTCAGCCCCGATACCACCAACGGGGACGACAACAACAAGCACCAGAATTTTGGCGGTGTGGATCGGCGTCAGCTTGGCTATTACTCGTGCGGCAAGCCTGTTCACCGTCTCTCGGCGATGAGTAATGCTGATATTGCCGCCTACGTCGACGCGTCCGATTTCCGGCCGCTGGGCGGTACGTATCACGACACCGGCATGATCTGGGGGACGCGGCTGCTCAGCGGCAGCGGCATCTTCGCCGCGGACAACGCCGGACGCGCCGGCCAGCCCGTGCCGCGCAAGGTGATCGTCTTTCTCACGGACGGTGACATGTCGCCGAACGCGGCATTGTACGGCCTATATGGGGTGGAGAATTTCGATAAGCGCGTCAGCAACGGCGACACCGGCAACCTCACCAACTACCACAATGCGCGCTTTCTCTACGAGTGCGGCCGCGCGCGACAGCTCGGCATCGACGTGTGGACGGTGGCGATTGACACCAGCTCCAGCGACCAGCTGACGCAATGCGCGCGCAACAGCTCGCAGGCGCTGTACACCACCACCGGCAGCGGGCTGTCCGCGATCTTCCAGAAGATCGCCAAGCAGGTCGCCATGCTGCGGATCGACCAGTGAGCGCGCGCGCCGCGCTCGTCCGCGACCGCCGCGGCGTCAGCACGATCGAGTTCGCGCTGCTCGCACCGGTGCTGTTCCTCGTCGTGCTCGGGCTCTTCGATCTGATGTACGGCGTCTACGTCCGCTCGGTGCTGGAAGGCGCGGTAGTCAAGGCGGGACGCGACAGCGCGCTGGAGAACAACGCCGCCGACCAGGATGCGATCGACGGCAAGGTTCGCTTCATGCTCGCCTCGCTCGGCGGCGGGATGACGATCAGCACGTCGCGCAAGAGCTACGCCAGCTTCTCGCTGGTCAAGCCCGAGTCCTTCGACGACCGGAACGGGAATGGCGTGCGCGACAGCGGCGAATGTTTCGACGACGTCAACGGCAACGGCGTGTGGGACGCCGACCCGGGAGTCGGCGGGCAGGGCGGCGCCAACGACGTTACCAATTATACCGTCACGGTGACCTACAACCGCATCTTCCCGATGGCGGCGCTGGCTGGCTGGCCCAGGGTGCAGTCGCTGTCCGCCAGCACGTTGCTCAAGAACCAGCCGTACAAGACGCAGACCAGCAACGTGGTGAAGTCGATATGCACCTGAGCCTCGCCCCGCTCGCCGCACGGCTGCGGCGTGACCGCTCGGGCGTGTCGATGATCGAGTTCGCGCTCACCTTGCCCGTGGTGCTGACGCTCGGCTGCTACGGCATCGAGACCAGCAACCTGGCGCTCACCTCGCTTCAGGTGAGCCAGCTCGCGCTCAACCTCGCCGACAATGCCTCGCGCGTCGGCAGCATGCAGAGCGACAACTCGACCCAGCTGCGCGAGGTGGACATCAACGACGTGCTCACCGCGGCGCGGCTGCAGGGCGGCAAGCTGGGGCTCACGACCAGAGGCCGCATCATCGTCTCCTCGCTCGAAGAGAGCGGCGGGAAGCAATATATCCACTGGCAGCGTTGCCTGGGCACGCAGAGCGGCGCCGACTATGACTCGCATTATGGCACGACGCCGGTCACGGCCGGCACGCAGACCGGCAGCGGCTACGCCGGGACGGTGGTGACCGGCATGGGCAAGCCCGGCGCGCAGGTTACCGCGCCGCCGGGCACCGGAGTGATGTTCGTCGAGGTCAACTACCTCTACAACCCGATTATCAGCAGCCGCTGGCTGAGCGCGGGCGTGCAGCAGATGCGCTACACCGCGTCGTTCATCGTGCGCGACCGGCGCACCTTCGATATGGTCTACAATCCCGCGCCGACTGCGCAGCGCTACACCTGCGACCGCTACACCGCGTCCTGAGCGGCGGTGACGGCGTAGCGCAGATGGAGTGCGCCGTGAGCGAGCGGGTCGACGCCGATCAGCTGAAGCCGGATCTTGCCCTTCAACCCCGTTTCCCCGGCCTCGACGATCGTGCGGCTCTCCCCGCCGTCCAGCGCGGGCGCGAGCACGAGGTCGAACTGCTCGACCAGCCCGGCGGCGAGGAAGCTGCCGTTCGTCCCGCCCCCGCCCTCGAGCAGCAGATGGCGCGCACCGAACCGCTCGCCCAGTATGTCGAGCGCGGCGGCGAGGTCGAGCCCGCCGCCCCGCCTCTCACAGACGATGTAGGAGACGCCAACGCCGACCAGCTCGGCGAGATGCGAGTCGGTGATGTCCGGCCCGAGCAGCACGACGACATGGTCGCCGTGAATGTCCGCCGCGGTGAAGTGAAGTCGGCCTGCGCGGTCGAGCGCGATCGCATAGGGGCCGTGGTCGCGCGCGACGTGGAACGGGCGGGGCGGCGCCCCGCTGGGGGAAGGCGGATGCGGTTCGCCTTTGGCCATCTCCGCCATCGTGACGCGGCCGACGATCCAGCCATCCGCGGCATAGCGGTCGTGGATCGCCTCATAGGCGCCAGTCCAGTCCGCCGCAGAGCCGTCGGGGCTCTCGGTCCAGCGGCTCGGGTGCAGTCGACCGTCGAGCGAACCCGCCATCAGGCAAGTCAGACGCGGCCGGGTCATGCCGCACCCTCACCGCTATACTCTTCGTCACTGACCGGCGCGAGCCAGGTGACCGCGCTGCCATCCTTCTTCTCGGCGATGGCGATGTGCGTCAAAGCGGTATCGGGTGCGGCGCCGTGCCAGTGGCGCTCATCGGGCGCGAAATAGACGATGTCGCCCGGCGCGATCTCCTCGATCGCGCCGCCCTCGCGCTGCACCCGCCCGCGTCCGAAGGTGACGAGCAGTGTCTGGCCGAGCGGGTGCGTGTGCCAGTTGGTGCGCGCGCCCGGCTCAAAGGTGACGGTGGCGCCCGCGAGCGCGCCGCTGCCAGCGAAAGGCATGTCGAGCCGCACGGTACCGGTGAAATAATCCGCCGGGCCGCGCGAGGACGCGATGGCGCCGCTGCGCGTGATCTTCATGGGTACGTCTCCGCGAGGATGATGCCCGCTCAACGCGGCGGGCGTACACCGTCTCCATCGTGGACGATGAGCAAGTCGCGACGCCGCGATGAACCGCCTTCGTCAGCGTGCCACGCCGGCGTCCGCCGCGGCGTTCACCCAAGCCGTGGCAAGGTAACGCGGCGCCACCCGCGCCCGCGCGCGCTGTTCATAGGCATAGCCTGCGCCGAGCACCGCCTGATCGCCGCCGCGGGTGGCGATGAAGGAGAGGCCGACCGGCAGGCCGTCGGCCAGCCCCATCGGTACGGTGAGATGCGGGTAGCCCGCGATCGCGGGCAGCTGCGACGCCGAGGGGCCGCCATATTGGTCGCCATAGACGCGGTCGCTGAGCCAGGCGGCGTCGTAGCTCGGCTCGACCAGCAGCGTCGCGCGCGCCTGGCGCAGCATCGCGTCGATCCCCTGCGCGCCGGCGAGCCGCAGCGAGGTCGCGCGCGCGGCGCGATAGGCCGGGTCATCGAGCCCCTTGGTCTCCTCCGCGGCCTCGAACAGCTCCTGGCCGAAATAGGGCATCTCGGCCGCGGCATGGGCGCGATCGAAGGCGATCACGTCGGCGAGCGTGCGCGTCGTGACACTCGCCGGCGTCGTGGCCAGATAGGCGTTGAGATCGGCCTTGAGCTCGGTCTTGAGCACCAGCAGCTCGGCCTCGCCGAGCCCCTCCAGTTTGGGCGGGGTGACCTCGACCAGCTCGGCGCCGGCGGCGCGCAGCACCGCCAGTGCGGCGTCGTAGCGCGCGGCGAGTGCGGGGCGCAGCTCGGGTGGGCGAATCACCGCCACGCGCGCGCCGCTCAGCGCGCTGGTGGACAGCGCGGCGGCATAGTCGGTCGTGCCGCCGGCCATGGCGCCGAGCAGCAGCGCAGCGTCGCGCACGCTGCGCGCCATCGGACCGGGCGTGTCCTGGCTGTGGCTGATCGGCACGACGCGATCGGCGCTGACCAGCCCCAGCGTCGGCTTGAGCCCGACGAGCCCGTTGATCGAGGAGGGGCAGGTGACCGAGCCGTCCGTCTCGGTGCCCACCGCCGCGGCGGCGAGGCTGGCGGCGACCGCGGCGCCCGAGCCCGCGGAGGAGCCGCAGGCGGTGCGATCGAGCGCATAGGGGTTGCGCACCAGCCCGCCGACGGCGCTCCAGCCGCTCATCGAGCGCGTCGATCGAATGTTGGCCCATTCAGACAGGTTGGTCTTGCCGAGGATCACCGCGCCCGCCGCGCGCAATCGCGCCACCAGCGGCGCGTCGCGGTGCGTGATGTTGCCGGCGAGCGCGAGGCTGCCGGCGGTGGTGGCGATCGGGTCGGCGGTCTCGATATTGTCCTTGAGCAGGATCGGCACGCCGTGGAGTGGTCCGCGGACGCGGCCAGCGGCGCGCTCGGCGTCGAGCGCGCGCGCCTGAGCGAGCGCGTCCGGGTTGAGCGCGATGACGCTGCGCAGCGTCGGGCCGCTGCGATCAACCTTGGCGATGCGCGCGAGATAGGCGCGGGTGAGCGCCGCGCTGCTGGTTTTCCCGGCGGCGAGCTGCGCGCTTAGCTGTTCGAGCGATACTTCCTCCACCTGCGGCGCGGCGGCCGCGGGCAGCGCCAGCAGACTCCCGGTGAGAACCACTGCCGTTATCGTCGCGCGCATCGATCGCTCCTCATCATTCGCGCCTATCCTCGCGCGTTCGCAGGCGCTTGGGCAAGCGCGCGGCGCGCCGGCGATGGACTTCCGGCCCGCACCGGCTAGGAACCCGCGACGATCGCGCCTCGGCGCCTTCTTCTCCCGCCGCCGCGGAGCCGCGCATGAACGACGATCTTCGAGCCCTGATCCGGACCATTCCCGACTTCCCCAAACCCGGCATCCAGTTCCGCGATATTACCACCCTATTGCTCGATCCTGCCGGCGTGGCCGCCTGTGTCGAGCGGATGGTGGCGGCGACTGAAGGCCCAGTCGATCTGGTGGCAGGGATCGAGGCGCGCGGTTTCCTCTTCGCCGCGGCGCTGGCGGTGCCGCTCCGCGCCGGCGTGCTGCTGATCCGCAAGGACGGCAAGCTGCCCGGGGCGACCATCGCCGAGGATTATGCGCTCGAGTACGGCAGCGACCGGATCGCGATCCACGCCGACGCCTGCGCGCCGGGCGCGCGCGTGCTGCTCGTCGACGACCTCATCGCCACCGGCGGCACGGCGCGCGCCGCGGTGCGGCTACTGCGCAAGGCCGGTGCCGAGGTGCGCCAGGCGCAGTTCGTCGTCGACCTGCCCGACCTGGGCGGCGCCGAGCGACTGCGCGACGAGGACATCGCGGTCAGCGCGCTGGTGGCCTTCGAGGGTCACTGAGCGTCGCCGGAACCGCCACCGGCCCAGCGCCGTTGGCTCCATACTGGCGGCGCGTACCAGCCGCTTCCTCCGTGGTATGGAGAGTTCCGATGAGATGGACCCACATCGTCGCCGCTGGCCTGCTCGGCGGGCTGGCGCTCATGACCTCTGCCTGCTCGACCGGCTATGGCTATAGCGGGGTCGGCCTCGGCGTCGGCAGCGGCGGCTATTACGACGACCCGTACGGCGGGTACGGCTACGGCGGCTATGGCTATGCGCCGAGCTACTACGGCTGGAACGACGGCTTCTACTACCCGGGCACCGGCGTCTACGTCTACGATCGCTATCGTCGTCCCTATCGCTGGAACGACAACCAGCAGCGCTACTGGCAGCAGCGCCGCGGCAGCTATGCCGGCCGCGACGTGCGCGACAATTGGCGCGACTTTCGCCGCGATGTCGGGCGCGAGCGGCGCGACTATCGCGGTGACCTTCGCGCCAATCGCGACGCCTATCGCAGCGGCACGATCACGCGCGACCAGTTCCGTCAGGGGCGGCGCGACGCGCGCCAGGAATATCGCGGGGACGTGCGGCGCGACTACCGCGAGCTGCGCCGGGAGAACCGCGCGGAAGGCTATCGCACGCCCCGCCTTGATCGCGGGCCGAACCGTGGAAGCGGGGATCGCGGGCCGGCGCCGCGGCGCGGGGAGCGCCCGCGCTGACGGCTCAGCCGTGCTTCTTCAGGCCGCGCACCCGGTGCCAGACGTAGAAGGCGATCGCCGCGACCAGCACCACGCCGATCGCCGCGTCGGCGCGGTGGAAGAAGGCTTTGAGCCGCGGGTCACTGTTCCACTTGTCGCCCAGCGTCATGCCGATCCAGGCGAGCAGCAGGCAGAACGGCCAGGAGCCAACGAAGGTATAGACGTGGAACGGGATCAGCTTCATCCGCGCCACCCCGGCGGGAAAGGCGACGAAGGTGCGGATCACGGGCAGCATGCGCCCGATCAGGATCGCCCAGGCGCCCCAGCGGTTGAAGAAACGATCGGCGAGGTCGAGCTCGCCCGGGCCGATCAGCACGTAGCGGCCGAACTTTTCCGCCATCGGCCGCCCGCCGCGGCGCCCGATCTCATAGGCGATGACAGAGCCGATGTTGCAGCCGATCGCGCCCGCGGTCGCGGCGAGGAACAGGTTGAGCTCGCCGGTGGAGACGAGATAGCCCGCGAACGGCATGATGATCTCGGACGGCAGCGGGATGCACGCGCTCTCGATCGCCATCAGCAGCGCGATACCGAGATAGCCGCCGCGGGAGATCACGGCGATGGCGAAGCCGGCGAGCGCGGCAAGGATCTTCTCGACCATGATGCTGCGCTTGCGTCACGCGGATGCAGAATGGAAGCCGCAAAGTGGAACTGTGCCGTCCAGCAACGGTTCGACGCGGATGACCGATCTCACGCTCAACGACGGCCGCCCGATGCCCCAGCTCGGGCTCGGCACCTACCAGATCCCCGATTCGCAGGTGGCCGCGGTTGTCCGCGCCGGGCTCGACCTCGGCTTTCGCCTCGTCGACACCGCGGCGCTGTATCATAATGAGCGCGGCGTCGGCGAAGGGCTGGGCCACGACGAGGTATGGCTCACCACCAAATTGTGGCACGACCAGCACGGCGACGCTGAGGCGGCGCTCGACGCCAGCCTGGCGCTGCTCGGGCGCGACCACGTCGACCTGTACCTGATCCACTGGCCGCACCCCGCGGGAGAGCGCTATGTCCAGGCGTGGCAGACGCTGGTGCAGCTGCGCGACGCGGGGAAGGCACGCTCGATCGGCGTGTCCAACTTCCTGCCCGAGCACCTCGACGCGATCATCGACGCGACTGGTGTGGTGCCCGCGGTCAACCAGATCGAACTCCACCCGACTTTCCAGCAGCGCGAGGTGCAGGCCTACAACCGCGAGCGCGGGATCGTCACCCAGAGCTGGTCGCCGCTGGGGCAGGGTGAGACGCTGCGCGACGAGCGCGTGGTCGCAATCGCCGAGCGGCTCGATGCCACGCCGGCGCAGGTGCTGATCGCTTGGCACCTCGCCAAGGGGCTGGCGGTCATTCCCAAGGCGGGCAATCCCGAGCATCTCGCGAGCAACTGGCAGGCGACCGAGCTGCGTCTGAGTGAGGAGGACGTCGCCGCGATCGACGCGATGGACGATCCCGATGGCCGGATGGGACCCGATCCGCGCGAGCTGTAGGCGAAGGACACGCAGCGCTGGCGGTCGGAGACGAAAGTCTGCACGCGTCTAAACAAGTCTTATGCGAAGCAGCACGTGCTTGCCTGGCGTTCACACCCAGCTCGGGAACCACGTCCAGCGGTGGAACGCCGCGGCATGCGCCAGCGGGGCGGCGGTAAGCACCGGCAGGAAGTAGAGCGTCAGTGCGAACGCCAGCAGCAGGTACACTTCGTTCCACCACTCCAGTCGCGCGCGCCAATGGTCCAGCGCCACGGCCAGCGCGACACTCAGGAAGACGCTCGCCGGGTAGTAATAATAATAGAACCCAAGCGACTTGGGGATCACCGCGAAGATCCCGACCCCGAAGGTCCACAGCACCGCGGGCGCGAGCAGCCGTGCCGACCCGCGCTTCACCCAGCCCCAATAGCAGGCCGCCACCGCCGCCAGACCGCCCCACATTACCGCGGGGTTGCCGAGCAGGATGATGCCGCGCTGCGCGCCGTCGACGGGCTCGTACAGGTACCAGATCGGACGGATCAGCAGCGGCCAGGTCCACCAGTCCGACTGATAGGTATGGTGCGGCAGCTTCTGCGTCTGGCGCAGGTACATGTCCCACTGGAACGGCAGCAAACGCGCGACCGTCATCCGCTCATTGGCGTAGAAGAAGGCGGGGACGAAGGTGAGGAAATACACCGCCACCGACACGCCGCCCAGCAGCGCCAGCGCGCGCCTCGCGCCGAGCCCCGGCCAGCGCGCGGGCCGCTCGCGCTTCATCATCACGAACGTCACCCCCGCCGCGGCCACGTACGGCGCCGCGACCCATTTGCACGCGGTGGCGAGCCCCAGCAGCGTCGCGCCGGCGGTCCAGCGCGCGACGCTGCCGTCGCGCATCGTGGCGGTGAGCAGCACGATCCCCCACAGCAGGAAGGCGAGCAGGAAGGTGTCCAGCATCGCAATCCGCGCTTGGACGTAGACGGTGAAGCCCAGCACCGCGAGCAGCGCGCCGGTCAGCGCGGCGCGGGTGCGCCCGGTCAGCAGCCAGGTCAGCGCGAACACCCCCGCGACCGTCGCGCTTCCCGCCACGGTCGACATCGCGCGCCAGCCCAGCGGCCCGTCGCCGAACAGCCGCAGCCCCAGCGCGATCAGTTCCTTGGCGAGCAGCGGGTGCTCCATGTTGGCGGGGCCGCTGAGATCGCGCAGCGCGCGCGCGGCGGGCAGATAATGAACCTCGTCGAACACTGGCTTGTCGGGAACGGTCACGCGGAACAGGAACAGCAGCTCGGCGGCGAGCGCGATCGCCATCCCGAGTAACCAGGGGCGGGGCGTGGTCACCGTCTCGTCGCGCGCGGCCATCAACTTCCCCATGCGTGCTCCCGCACACGCAGGAGCCCAGGGCCGCGAGCGTGGCGGGTCATAACCCCTGGCTTCCTGCCTGCGCAGGAACACTCCGCTTCCTTGCGTCAGCCTCGCTGCGGCGACAAGCCCGCCAGCGCCGCGCTGCCCCTTGTCTCCGCGCGCCGCCCGGGGCTAAGCGTGCCCGCATGAAGCGGCGTAGCGGACAGGACCGGTCGGTCACCCAGCATTGGCGCCCCGCCACCCTCGCGGTGCGCGGCGGCACCGCCCGATCCGAATTTGGCGAGACCTCGGAGGCGATTTTCCTCACCTCGGGCTACAGCTATGACTGTGCCGAGGACGCCGCGGCGCGCTTCGCCGGCGAGCAGGAGGGGATGACCTATTCCCGCCTGCAGAACCCGACCGTCGAGATGCTGGAGCACCGCATCGCGCTGCTCGAGGGCGCCGAGGCGTGCCGCACCATGGCGACGGGCATGGCGGCGATGACCGCGGCGCTGCTATGCCAGCTGCAACAGGGCGACCATGTCGTCGCCGGGCGCGCCGCCTTCGGTTCGTGCCGCTGGCTGGTCGACACCCTGCTGCCGCGCTTCGGCATTCAGTCGACCACGGTCGACGCGCGCGATCCGGGCGCGTTCGAGTCGGCGGTGCGGCCCAACACCAAGGTCTTCTTCTTCGAGACCCCCGCCAATCCGACGATGGACGTGGTCGACCTCAAGGCGGTGTGCGGCATCGCGCGCGAACGCGGGATCGTCAGCGTGGTCGACAATGCCTTCGCCACGCCCGCGCTCCAGCGCCCGCTCGAGTTCGGCGCCGACGTGGTCGCCTATTCCGCCACCAAGATGATGGACGGGCAGGGCCGCGTGCTCGCCGGCGCGGTGTGCGGGAGCGAGGATTTCGTCACCAACACGTTGCTGCCCTTCACCCGCAACACCGGGCCGACGCTAAGCGCCTTCAACGCCTGGGTCGTGCTCAAGGGGCTGGAGACGCTCGACCTCCGCATCCGACGCCAGTCGGAGAACGCGGTCGCGGTCGGGCAATTCCTCGAGGGGCGGGTGCCGCGGATCCTGCATCCCGGCCTGGCCAGCCACCCGCAGCACGCGCTGGCGATGGCGCAGATGGTCGCGACGGGGCCGATCTTCGCCTTCGAGGTGGCCGATCGCGCGCAGGCGCACGCTCTCCTCAACGCGCTGCAACTCATCGACATCTCGAACAATATCGGTGATTCTCGCTCGCTGATGACGCATCCCGCCTCCACCACGCATTACGGCGTCAGCGCCGAGGCGCGCGCCGAGATGGGCGTGAGCGAGGGGCTGTTGCGGCTCAACGTCGGGCTCGAGGACCCGCAGGACCTGATCGACGATCTCGACCAGGCACTCCGGCAGGTCGGCCTATGACCGCGATCGGCATGGAGGCGCTGTTCCCGCTCGCGACGACGACCGGGACGGTCACCGTGCGGGTCTCGGTCAGCTATCTGCCCGAACAGTCCGAGCCGGCGCGCGGGCGCTGGTTCTGGGCCTATCACATTCGGCTGGAGAATGACGGTGAGGGTGCGGTGCAGCTGCTCACGCGCCACTGGGTCATCACCGATGGCAATGGCGCGCGGCACACCGTGGAGGGCGAGGGCGTCGTCGGCGAGCAGCCGCTGATCGCGCCGGGCGCGAGCTACGATTATGTCTCGGGCTGCCCGCTCGCCACGCCCAGCGGCGCGATGCAGGGCAGCTATCGCATGATCGCCGAGGACGGGCAGCTCTTCGACGTCGCCATTCCGCGCTTCGCGCTGACCGCGCCGGCGGTGGCGGAGTGAAGCGCACCCATCTGCCGCTCAACGGTCTGCGCGTGCTCGATGCGGCGGCGCGCCACCTTTCCTTCACCCGCGCCGCCGACGAATTGGCAGTGACCCCCGCCGCGGTCGGCCAGCAGATCCGCGCGCTGGAGGACACGCTGGGCGTCGTCCTGTTCCGCCGCACCACCAAGGGGCTGGAGCTGACTCCCGAGGGCGAGGCGGGGCTCGGGCCGCTGCGCCAGGGTTTCCTCGAGTTCGAGGAAGCGGTGCGCGCGATGCAGGCGGGCCAGTCGTCCAAGTCGCTGACGATCGCGGCACCGCGCGACGTCACGGAAAAATGGTTGCTGCCGCGGCTCGCCGAGATCGCCGCGGCCGACGCCGAGCTGCGCTTCGCGCTGGTCGCGGCCGACGACACCGTCGATTTCACCGAGGCCAACCTCGACCTCGCGATCCGCTGGGGCGAGGGACCGGGCGCGCTGGAAGGCGAGGCGATCGAGAGCGAGGGGCTGGTGACGGTCGAGCGCGCGGGCGGCGGCGCCTCGGCGGTGATCCACTGGCCGGGCGCTCCGGCGGGTGAGGGCGGTGCGCAGGTGCGCGTCGGCGACGCGGGTCTGGCGATCGACGCCGCCGCGGCCGGCCTGGGCCGCGCCACCGTGCCCGAACTGCTCGTGACGCGCGACGTCGAGGCGGGGCGGCTCGTGGTGGTCGGCGAGGCAGTGCCGTCGCGGCTCGGCTATTGGCTGATCGCGCCGACCCCGCAATGGCGCCAGCGCAAGGTGCAGGCGCTGGTGGAAGCGCTGGGCGGATGACGCCGCGGCTCGCGACCGCGCGACTGGCGCTGCGCGCGCGCGTGCCCGACGATGCCGAGGCGCTCTTCGCCGCGATGGGTGACGCGGCGGCAATGACCTGGTGGTCGCACGCGCCGGCCGAATCGGTCGCAGCCTTGCGTGAGCGCTTCATCGCCCGCGACGATGGCAGTTGGCGCACCTGGGCGGTCACGCACGCGGACGACGACATCGCGATCGGCTTTGTCGCCGCGGGCGAGAAGCGCGCCGGCGTGATCGAGATCGGCTACCTGCTGGTACCCGCGGCGCAGCGGCGGGGTTACGGGCGCGAGGCGGTCGGCGCCGTCATCGAGCAGCTGTTCGGAGAGGGTTATCGGCGCGTGTTCGCCGATACGGATCCGGAGAACGTCGGCTCCAACCGCCTGCTCGAGGCGCTCGGTTTCCGCCGAGAAGGGCTGTTGCGCGCCGAATGGGAGACTCACATCGGCGTGCGCGACACATTGCTGTGGGGGCTGCTGCGCGACGAGTGGCGCGGGGCGGCGGGCGCTCCGGCTTGATGAGTTGGGCGATGGAGGCCACCCCGGCGGCACCAGCGGTCCAGTCGAACGAGCCTTTGCGATCACCAGGGCTACCCTTCCTGCGCCACCGCTTTCGCCGGGGCGCAGGAAGGCGATCGTGGGTCCCTCACTCCGGAACGGTGTTCTCGTCGGCGATCTTCGCCTCGAAGGATTTGCTCGAATCGGTGCCGTCCGGCTGGTGCGCGCCACCGTGCTTGGCGCCGGCCTTGCCCTCCGGCTTCGTACCGCCCTTGCCCTCGGGCTTGGGTGCCGGCAGCGAGGGCTGCTTCGGCGTCGAGCTGCGCAGCGACAGGAGCGCCGCGGTCGCGGCCGCACCGATCGCCGCCACGCCGCCGGCGATCGCCGCCGCACCCCATTTGCCGCCGACCTTGTCGGTTGCGCGCGAGGCCGCCTTGCCGGCGCTGCGCGCCCCGCGCGTGGCGCTCTTGCGCGTGTCGGTGGCGGCGCGGGTCGCGCGCTTCCGTGCGGCGCCGGCCGAGCGCGACACGCTCTTGGTCGCCGCGGTCACCGCCTCGCCGGCCTGCTCCAGAGTAGATGGCTCAGCCGCCGCGGAGCGCTTGGTGGCGGCGCGGCGCTTCGGCGCGGGCGTGTCGTTCGTGGTCTTGCGCTTCGTCGCCGGCTTGCTCGCCGCGCTTGTGCTGGCCTTGCGCGGCGCGCGGCGGCGCGGCGTCGCCGGCTTGGACGAGGTCGGCGCCGGGGTCGGCGTATCGCTGCTGTCGTCGGCCATCATCTGCTCCCTGGCGAAATGGTACGGCCGCGTAACGCGCGGCCGCCGCTTCGTTTCCAAGGCAGTCGCCGACACTTAGCGGAAGGGCGGCTCGTTGAAGGCGCGCAGCTTGCGACTGTGCAGCTTGGCGCCCTCGCGTCGGAGCTCCTCGCACGTCTCGATCCCGATCCGCATGTGCTCGCTGATCGCACGCTCGTAGAAGCGGTTGGCCTGGCCCGGCAGCTTGAGCTCGCCGTGCAGCGGCTTGTCCGAGACGCACAGCAGGGTGCCGTAGGGCACGCGAAAGCGATAGCCCTGCGCCGCGATCGTCGCCGACTCCATGTCGATCGCCACCGCGCGACTGAGCGAGAAGCGCAGCGCCGAGCGGGCGTAGCGCAGCTCCCAGTTGCGATCGTCGGTGGTGACGATCGTGCCGGTGCGCAGCCGCCGCTTGAGCGCGTCGCCCGACTGGCCGCTGACGGTCTCGGCGGCGCGTGCCAGCGCCTGCTGCACCTCCGCGATGGCGGGTACCGGTATCTCGGGCGGCAGCATGTCGTCGAGCACGTGGTCGTCGCGCAGATAGGCGTGCGCGAGCACATAGTCGCCGATCCGCTGCGACGGACGGAGCCCGCCGCAATGGCCGATCATCACCCAGGCCTCGGGTCGCATCACCGCGAGATGGTCGCAGATCGTCTTGGCGTTCGACGGACCGACGCCGATGTTGACGAGCGTGATTCCGGTGCGATCGTCCGCCATCAGGTGATAGGCGGGCATCTGCAGCCGCCGCCACGCGCTGTCGTCGAGCATGGCGGGATCGTCGCCCGCCTGGAACAGCACGCCGCCCGGCCCCGACAGCGCGGTGAAGCGGCTGTCGCCGCCGACCTGGCTCGCACCCCAGCGGACGAACTCGTCGACGTAGCGGTGATAATTGGTGAACAGCACGTAGCGCTGGACGTGCTCGGGCGGCGTGCCGGTGTAATGCCGCAGCCGCGCGAGGCTGAAGTCGGTGCGCAGCCCGTCGAATAAGGCGAGCGGGCGCGTGCCGTCGATCGAGGCCCACAGGCCGTCGGCGATCTCGTCGCCGATATAGGCGAGCTCGGTGGTCGGGAACCAGCGCGCCAACTCGGCGGCGGAGACGGTGTCGAGGCTCAGCGCGTGGCCGGCGTCGATCACGTAAGGAAAGGGGATTTCCTGCGTCCCCGCCGCGGCGCTGACGGTGACGTCATAATCCTCGATCAGCAGGGTCAGCTGCTCGATCAGGTAATCGGCGAACACCGCGGGCTTGGTGACGCTGATGCGATATTCGCCGGGGCTCACCAGCCGGCCGAAGGAGCGCAGTGGCGTCGGGCGATCGTCGCCGCCGGCGAAGCGGAGCCGGATCTCGGGATAGGCGAAGGAGCCGTCGCGTCGCGTCTCGGGGGCGGGGGGCGTGCCCTCGCCGATGTAGAGGGAGATCGCTGCCTTCAGCCGGTCGACCGACGCGCTGTAGAGCCGGTTCAGTTCCTGTACGATGTCGTTCGCTGTCATTCCCGACGGTTACATTTGACGTGTGACCGCGGCAAGTCGGGGCTTGCCACGGAGCTGGTGGCGATGATCAGCAATCCTCCCCGCTCGCGGGGAGCGGGACCGCGCCCGCAGGGCGCGGTGGAGGGGGGCTTCCGCATGCGCTGCGCTGCGTGGAGAGCCCCATCCACCACCACGCTCACGCGCGGCGGTCGCCCTCTCCGTACCGGCAGGCATCAAAGGGTTACAGCAGCGTCAGCAGGTGTTCCGCCGAGCTCACCCGGAACTCGCCCGGCGCCTCGACCTCCAGCGACTCGACCACGCCGTCGTTCACCACCATGGCATAGCGCTGGCTGCGCTTGCCCATGCCATATTTGCTGCCGTCCATGTCGAGCCCGAGCGCGCTCGCGAACTCGCCGTTGCCGTCGGCCAGCATCGTCACGCTGTCGGCGCTATTCTGCTTGGCCCAGGCGCCGAGCACGAAGGCGTCATTCACCGCGGTGCAGGCGATCTCGTCGACTCCCTTGGCGCGCAGCTCCCCGGCCTTGTCGAGATAGCCCGGCAGATGTCGCGCCGAGCAGGTCGGCGTGAAGGCACCCGGCACCGCGAAGAGCGCGATGCGGCGGCCCTTGAAATATTCGGCCGAGTCGACCGGCTCCGGCCCCTCGGCGGTGACCTTGGTGAGGCGGACGGAAGGCAGAGCGTCGCCGACGCTGATCGTCATAGGGGTCTCCGGTTCGAGTGGCGCGACGGTGTCGCAGCCGCCCCGGGTGATTTCAAGCTTTGGCAAGCGCCGCCGCACGCACTAGGTTCGGCGCGATGGAGCAAGCCAATTATCTCACCGGTCAGTTCCTGCTCGCCATGCCCGGGATCGGTGACCCGCGCTTCGAGCATTCGGTGATCGCGATCTGCAGCCACGACGAGAGCGGCGCGCTCGGCGTCGGGATCGGCGCGGTGGTCAACGGGCTCGGCCTGCACGACGTGCTCGAGCAGCTCGAGATCGCGCCGGGCGAGGCGCCCGACGCGCCGGTTCACTTCGGCGGACCGGTGGAGACGCGGCGCGGTTTCGTGCTCCACTCAAGCGACTGGGGCGGGCATGACACGCTGGACGTCGCCGGGCGTTGGGCCTTGTCCGGCACGCTCGACGTGCTGCGCGCGATCGCGGCCGGTAACGGCCCGTCGCGCTGGCTGGTCGCGCTCGGCTACGCGGGCTGGGCGCCGGGGCAGCTCGACGCGGAGATGACGCGTCACGGCTGGCTCAACGTCGCCGACTCGCCCGAGATGCTGTTCGACACGCCGGTGGAGCGGCGCTGGACGCGCGGTTTTGCCGCCGCGGGGGTCGACCCGCGGCTGCTATCGAGCGAGAGCGGACACAGCTGAGCCGCTCTCCCACAACCATATAAAGATATCTTTATATTTGATCGGCGGCGTTTGGCGGGCTAAGGCGCGCGGATGCCGACCGGTGCGTAGCGCCTTGGTCGGCCCTATCAGTCTGGAGACAACGCCGTGGCAACCGCCCCAGTGTCTGACCGCACGCTCAACACCAACGATTACGTCATCAAGGACATCGGCCTGGCCGATTTCGGCCGCGCCGAGATCAATATCGCCGAGACCGAGATGCCCGGCCTGATGGCGCTGCGCGCCGAGTACGGCGCCGCGCAGCCGCTCAAGGGCGCGCGCATCACCGGCTCGCTGCACATGACGATCCAGACCGCGGTGCTGATCGAGACGCTGGCCGCGCTCGGCGCCGACGTGCGCTGGGCGACCTGCAACATCTTCTCGACCCAGGACCACGCTGCCGCGGCTATCGCCGCCGCCGGCATCCCGGTGTTCGCGGTGAAGGGCGAGACACTCGCCGATTATTGGGACTATGTCGGCTCGATCTTCGACTGGGACGACGGCACCGGCCGCACCGCCAACATCATCCTCGACGACGGCGGCGATGCGACGATGTTCGCGCTGTGGGGCGCCAAGCTCGAGGCCGGTCAGAGCTTCGGCGAGCCGGAGAATGAGGAAGAGGTCGAGTTCCAGCGTTCGGTCAAGGCGTTCATCGCCAAGAAGCCGGGCTATCTGACCGAAACCGTCAAGAACCTGAAGGGCGTCTCGGAAGAGACGACAACGGGCGTCCACCGGCTGTACGAGATCGCCAAGAAGGGCGAGCTGCCGTTCCCGGCGATCAACGTCAACGACTCGGTGACCAAGTCGAAGTTCGACAATCTCTACGGCTGCAAGGAGTCGCTGGTCGACGCGATCCGCCGCGCCACCGACGTGATGCTGGCCGGCAAGGTCGCGACCGTCGCCGGCTTCGGTGACGTCGGCAAGGGCTCGGCCGCGTCGCTGCGCAACGGCGGCGCGCGCGTGCTCGTTACCGAGATCGACCCGATCTGCGCGCTGCAGGCGGCGATGGAGGGCTATGAGGTCGTGACGATGGAGGAAGCGGTGAAGCGCTCCGACATCTTCGTCACCGCGACCGGCAACGCCGACGTCATCACCGCCGATCACATGAAGGCGATGAAGCCGATGGCGATCGTCTGCAACATCGGCCACTTCGACTCGGAGATCCAGATCGCCGCGCTCTCCAACTACAAGTGGACCGAGGTGAAGCCGGGCACCGACCTGGTCGAGTTCCCCGACGGCAAGCAGATCATCGTGCTCGCCAAGGGCCGGCTGGTGAACCTGGGCTGCGCGACCGGCCACCCGTCGTTCGTGATGTCGGCGTCGTTCACCAACCAGACGCTCGCGCAGATCGAGCTCTGGACCAAGGGCGAGACCTATAAGAACGAGGTCTATGTCCTGCCCAAGCACCTCGACGAGAAGGTCGCGGCGCTCCACCTCGAGAAGCTCGGCGTCCAGCTGTCGCAGCTGAGCGAAAAGCAGGCCAAGTATATCGGCGTGCCGGTCGCTGGCCCGTTCAAGCCGGACCATTATCGCTACTGATCGCCCCGCGCGATCGCGAGAAAGACGGGGGCGGTGCCGCGAGGTGCCGCCCTTCTCGTATGTTGCTGCGGCGCAACAGCGTGGCTGAATGTCACATTAACCCTTGCGACAAAGATGCCGAGATGTCCCTAATGGGACAGTAACATCACGGCCTCGAAGCAGGGGAAGACGATGACGATCTCGCATTGGCGGAGCGGGTGCGCGCTGGTCGCGCTGGTGGCGGGCGGCCTCGGCCAGCCGGCGCACGCGCAGCAGCAACCGCTCGAGACGGCGACCCAGCAGGACGCACCTGCCGCGGCCCCGACTGCGGCGGATACGGCGCAGGCCGATGATCCCGTCGATATCGTCGTCACCGGCTCGCGCATCGCCCGGCCCGAGATCGACTCGCCGACTCCGGTAACTAGTTACTCGTCGGCGTCGTTGCAGCAGTCGGGTCGTGTCAACGTGACGGACTTCCTGACGCAGAACCCCGCGCTGATCGGTTCCTCGACCAGCGCGAGCCAGTCCGGTTCCACCGCCGACAACGGCGCTGCCGGCGTGAATCTGCTCAACCTTCGCAATCTCGGCGCGGACCGGACGCTCGTGCTGGTTGATGGACGCCGCCACGTCGCCGGTCTACCCGGGACCGCAGCGGTCGACATCAACACGATACCCGCCGATCTGATCGAGCGTATCGACGTGACGACGGGCGGGGCTTCGGCGATCTACGGCGCCGACGGCGTGTCAGGTGTCGTCAATTTCGTCCTCAAGCGCGATTTCGAGGGGCTGGTCGCACGCGCGCAGACCGGCGTCTCGGAATATGGCGACGCCGGCAGCCGCTTCTTCTCCCTTACCGGCGGCAAGAACTTCGCCGACGGTCGCGGCAACATCGCCCTGAACTATGAGTTCCGCGACGATGATCGTGTCAGTTCGTTCGCGCGCGAGCGTGCCGGCAACCCGCTGCGCACTTATGGCATCGTTCGCGACCCGGCCGACATCCCCGACGATCCCACACGATTTGACCGCATCCGCACCAACAATCTGCGCTACGCCGACAGCTCGCGGGGAGGCGCCGTCGACCTTGATCTGGACGGCATACCCGATTTCAACGGGGACGGCCGGGTCTACGACCGCGGGGTCAGCCTGCCGGGCACCGGCCTGGTCCAGGGCGGCGACAGCACACCGCAGGCGGGTTACCAGGGCGACCTCCAACCGAAAAACCGAATCCACAACGTCAATCTGCTGAGCAGCTTCGAGGTGTCCCCCGCGCTGCGGCTGTTCGCGCAGGGCAAATATACCAACACGCACAGCTACACGGTGTCGCAGCCGAGCTTCGACTTCTTCACCTATCTCGCACCCGACAACGCCTTCCTGATCGATCGCTTCGGCGCCGACGCGGCGGCCAATGGCGCTCTCGTCTCGCGCGACAATTTCGACTTCGGCGTCCGCGGCGAGTCGTCCAAGCGCGAGACGTACCGATCCGTCATCGGGGCGGACGGGCAGATCAGCGATCACGCACGTTACGAAATCTCCTACACTTATGGCCGCACGGACAGCCGCTTCCTGTCCACCAACTATCGCATAAGCGACCGCTATTTTGCTGCGCTTGACGCAGTACGCGATCCCGCGACCGGGCAGATCGTCTGTCGCTCCGACCTTGATCCCACGGCCAACATCGACCCGAACAACTTCGATGCGCCGGCGACGACCTTCACGCCCGGCGCGAGCAGCGGGTGCCAGCCGCTCAACATCCTGGGCGAGGGCTCGCCCAGCGCCGCGGCGCTCGGCTTCGTGCAGGCCGACATGATCAACTTCTACCGGGTGCAGCAGCACGTGGTGTCTGGTTCGATCAGCGGTGATTTCGGCCAGTTCTTCGAGCTTCCCGGCGGCCCGATCGGCTTCGCCCTGGGCGCCGAATATCGCAAGGAGAGCAGCCGCTTCGATCCCGACCCCCGGGTGGAGCAGGGCGAGTTGCTCGATTTCTCCCAGGTCGGGCCGCAGAGCGGCAGCTTCGACGTCAAGGAAGCCTTCGGCGAGCTCCGCGTGCCGTTGCTCAAGGACCTGCCTTTCGCCAACACGCTCGAGTTCAACGCTGCGCTGCGTGTCTCCGATTATTCCACCGTCGGCAACACCACGACGTGGCAGGTGAGCGGCATCTGGGCGCCGATACGCGATATCCGCTTCCGCGGCGGCTATTCCGAGGCGGTTCGCGCGCCCAATATCAGCGAGCTTTATGCGCCGGTCAGCGGCGCCTTCTCGTTCATCGACGATCCCTGCGATCCGGAGAACCTGCCGGAGGGCACGCAGTACCGCGCTGCCAACTGCCAGGCCGCGCTCACCGCGGCGGGGCTGTCGCCGGCGCAGATCACCGCGTTCAATCCGGTGAATGACCCCGTCGCGACCGCCAGCCTACCGGGTCGGACGGGCGGCAACAGGGGGTTGCGCGAGGAGACCGCCAAAACTTGGACCGCGGGGGTTGTGCTATTACCGCGCTTCCTGCCGGGTCTGTCGATCACGGCGGACTGGTACAATATCAACCTGACCAACGCAGTGAACTCGCCTACCGCGCAGCAGCTCGTCGACCTGTGCGTCGATCAGCCGACACTCGACAATCCCTACTGCTCGAACGTCTCGCGCAGCGGTGTAACTGGCTACGTGAACGATTATCTGCTACAGCCGGAGAACGTTGCTGCGTTCCGCACACAGGGCCTGGATCTTCAGGTCGCGTATAGTCTCAATGCCGGCGATCTCGGGCGCTTCAACCTGAAGCTGGTGGGCAACTATCTCGACCGGCTCGATTTCGTACCGACACCAGGCGCCGAACGCGAGGACCAGCTCGAGCTGCCGACGCTGCCCGCGCCCAAATACGCGGGCACGTTCGACCTGACGTGGACGAAGGGATCGGTGACGCTCAACTACGGCATCAACTATTCCAGCAAGGTACGGCGCTTCACCCGCGATCAGGTCAGCGCCAATCCGGATATCGCTGCGCCGGAGTATCTCTACTATCGCGAGCGCTGGGAGCACGACATCCAAGCCTCGATCGCGGTCGAGAAGAATTTCAGCTTCTACTTTGGCGCCAACAACCTGACGGGCGCTGGCGTGGAGCCGACCGGCTATGGCCCGTATTCATATTCTTTCCTCGGCCGTTATTACTACGCGGGGGCGCGGATCGCGCTTGATCGGCTATTCTGATCGGGGAACGGGCGGCCCCGCAACGCTCGTTTTTCCTCGTCCAGGCGCTTTTCCCGCGCGAAGGGCTTGCTAAATCACGGGACATGCCGTCCCTGCGTGCCATGGTGCAGCGTCCATGATCACGATCGCGCCCGCTACCGCGGTGATCGTCGGTACCGTCGTGGCGCTGCTGCTGGTCGCCGGTGCGGTGCTGCTCGCGCTCGGGCTGCGCGCGCGTGCCGCCGCGGCGGGGGCGATCCGCGGGCGTGACGCGCTCGAGTCGTTGCTGGCGGTGGCGCCGATGCAGCCGGTGGTGGTCCATCCCGACGGGCGCGTCGAGATGGCGCGCCGCGTCGCCGACTGGCTCGGCCTCTCGGGCGTGCCGTCCTACCTCCAGGAGCTTGAGGCGGCGGGGTGGGGCATGGACTCGTCCGACGCGGAGGCGATGGCGCGCGAGCTGTCGGCGTGCCAGCGTTCGGCACGCGGCTTCTCGCGCAGCCTGCACGCGCGCGACGGACAGCGCACGCTGACGGTGCAGGGCGAGCGGCGCGGCAGCGCGGTGCTGCTGTGGTTCTACGACTCGACCGTCAGTGAGGGCGAGCGGCGCCGGCTCCGTGCCGAATATGCCGAGCTGTCCGACGCTTTCGATGCGCTCACCGGGCTCGTCGAGGCGGCACCGCTGCCGATGTGGTATCGCGACACCGATCTGCACATCGCGATCGTCAACTCGGCCTATGTCAGCGCGGTCGAGGGCAGCGACGCCGCCGACGTGGTCGGGCGCGGGCTCGAATTGGTCGACGGCTCGGGGCAGGGTGGACCCAGCGCCGGCGCGGAGGTGGCGCTCGCGGAGGGCCGACCGCAGCAGCGCGTCCTGCCTGCCACGATCGGCGGGGCGCGGCGCTCGCTGCGGATCCACGACGTGCCGCTGCCGGTCGGCGGAGTCGCCGGCTACGCGATCGACATCGAGGAGCTGGAGCAGAGCCAGGCGCGCGAACGCCGCTTCGCCGACGCGCAGCGCGCGATGCTGGACCGCCTCTCCGCCGGCGTGGCGCAGTTCGGGCGCGACCGCAGTCTGGTCTTCTGCAACCAGCCGTTCCGCCGCATGTTCGCGATGCGGCTGGAGTGGCTCGCCGACCGGCCCGAGTTCGATCGCGTGCTGGAGCGGATGCGCGAGGCCAATCGCGTGCCCGAGGTGCGCGACTTCCCCGGCTGGAAGGCGGAACGGCGCGGCTGGTTCGTCGACGCCGAGGGCGCGATCGAGGAGAATTGGCACCTGCCCGGCGGCACGCACCTGCGCGTCGTGGCGCAGCCTTTGCCCGACGGTGGGCTGCTGCTGATCTTCGAGGATCGCACCGAACAGGTCCAGCTCGCCAGCGCGCGCGACACCCTGCTGCGCGTCCGCACCGCCACCTTCGACAACCTGTTCGAGGCGCTGGGCGTCTTCGCCGCCGATGGACGGTTGCAGCTGTGGAACAATCGCTTCCGCGCGCTGTGGGATCTCGACGAGGAGTTCCTCACCGGCCACCCCCGCGTCGACGTCATCGCCGAGAAGGTCGCGGCCAAGCTCTCCAACCCGCGCCGCGCGCGCTCGATCGCCGAGCTGGTGCGCGTCGCCACCGTCGAGCGGCAGCAGCGCGCGGGGCATATTGCGCTGGCGGACGGGCGTAACTTCGAGTTCGCAGCGGTGCCGCTGCCCGATGGCAACGCGCTGTTCACGATGCTCGACGTCACCGACAGCCGCGCGATGGAGCAGGCGCTGCGCGATCGCAACGACGCGTTGGAGGCGGCCGACCGCGTCAAGACCGCCTTCGTCGCCAACATGAGCTACGAGCTGCGCACGCCGCTCACCTCGATCAGCGGCTTCGCGGAGATGCTGCACGGCGGCTATGCCGGTGAACTGTCTGCCGACGCGACCGCTTATCTCGACGCCATCCTCGACTCGGTCGATCGCCTCGGCCTCCTGATCGACGACGTGCTCGACCTGACCTCCACCGATACCGGCGCGCGCCCGCTCGAGCGCAGCGACGTTGATCTCGGCGCGGTCGCGCGTGCCGCGGCGGACGCGCTGCGCGCGGCGGCCAAGCGCCACCACGTCGAGCTGGCGATCGAGGTGCAGCGGTCGGCGGGCCGGCTCACCGGCGACGCGCGGCGCATCCGCGAGGCGATCGAGCACCTGCTGCGTCACGCGGTCGGCTCTGCGCGCAGCGAAGGCCGCGTGCTGCTCCACGTCGACGGCAACGCCAAGACCGCGCGCATCATCGTTTCCGACGACGGCGAGGGCCTGTCGCCCGAGGTCGCCGCGCGCGCCTTCGACCGCTTCGCGCAGAGCGGCGTCTCGGCCGGCAGCGAGCGCGCGCTCGGGCTGGGGCTGCCGCTCGCCAAGCAGTTCGTCGAGGCGCACGGCGGGACGATCACGCTGGTGAGCGAGCCTGGCGAGGGCACGCTGATCACGGTGGAGCTGCCGCGGCGATGAGTGTCGCGCACGGCTCGCTGCGGCTGGCCGACGCCCCCGCCACGCTGGCGCTCGGCGCCTCGCTCGCGCCGCTGCTGCGCGCCGGTGATGTGGTGACGCTGTCGGGCGGACTGGGCGCGGGCAAGACCAGCCTGGCGCGCGGCGTGCTGGCGGCGCTCGGGCTCGCCGACGAAGCACCGAGCCCGACCTTCGCGATCGTCCAGCCCTATGCGCCGCCCGAGGTGTCGCTGCCGCTGCTCCACGTCGACCTTTACCGGCTCGACGATCCGATCGAGGTGGAGGAACTCGGCCTCGACGAGGCGCGGCTCGATTCGGCGCTGCTGATCGAATGGCCCGAACGCGCCGGGATGGGGCGCTGGCCCGACGCGCTGGCACTCACCCTTGCCGCCGAGCCGGACGGCGCGCGGCGCTTGACTTGGAAGGCGCCGCCCGCTTGGGGAGCGCGATGGCGACCCCGATGACGCCGCCGGCGGACGCCGCGGCCTTTCTCGACACCCACGGCTGGCACCAGGCGCGGATCGACCCGCTCGCGGGCGACGCCTCGTTCCGGCGCTATTTCCGCGTCGTCGCGGGCGAGCGGCGCGGCATCCTGATGGACGCGCCGCCGCCGCAAGAGGACCCGCGCCCGTTCCTCGACGTCGCGCGCTGGCTCGCCGAGCGCGGCTTCGCGGCGCCCGCGGTTCACGCGGTCGATCTCGAGCGCGGGCTCGTGCTGCTCGAGGATTTCGGCGACGAGCGGCTGCGCGAGACCGCCGACGCCAACCCGGAGGCCGCGGTGCCGCTCTACGCCGCCGCGATCGATTTGCTCGTGGCCCTACGCGGCCATCCTGCCGCCGCGGTACGCGCCTACGACCGCGCCGAGCTGCAGCGCGAGGCGGGGCTGCTCACCGACTGGTATTGCCCCGCGATCGGCGTCATGGTCGACGTCGAGGGATATCGCGCCGCCTGGGACAAGGTGCTCGGCCACGCCGAGGCGGCGGTGCCCGTGACCGTGCTGCGCGACTATCACGCCGAGAATTTGATGCTCGTCGGTGCCGGGCGCTCGCTCGGCCTGCTCGACTTCCAGGACGCGCTCGCGGGGCACCCAGCGTATGACCTCGTCTCGCTGCTGCAGGACGCGCGTCGCGACGTCGACCCATCGCTCGAGGAGCGGATGCTGGCACGCTACCGAGCCGCGACGGGCGAGGGGGACGCCTTCCTGCGCGCCTATCACGTGCTCGGCGCGCAGCGGAACGCCAAGATCATCGGCATCTTCACCCGACTGTGGCAGCGCGACGGCAAGCCGCGCTACCCGGCGCTGTGCCCGCGCGTGTGGGGTTATCTCGAGCGCGACCTCGGCCAGCCGGTGCTTGCCCCGGTGGCGCGCTGGTTCGCGGACAACCTGCCTCCCGAGCTGCGTGGCGACCCGATGCTGATCGCCGGCGCGCGCGCGTGACCCGCCCGCACTACATCCGCCCCGATCCCGGCGCACGCGTGCCGCGCACCGCGATGGTGATGGCGGCGGGGATCGGTAAGCGCATGCGACCGCTCACCGCGACGCGGCCCAAGCCGCTGGTCGAGGTGGCGGGACGCGCGCTGCTCGACCATGTCTTCGACCGGTTGCGCGCGGCCGGGGTGGAGCGCGCGGTAGTCAACGTTCACTATCTCGCCGACGCGTTGGAAGCGCATCTGCGCCACCGCGTGCGCGGCATCGAGGTGATCGTGTCGGACGAGCGCGAGCGGCTGATGGAGACCGGCGGCGGACTGGTGAAGGCGCGCGCGCTGCTCGGGGATGAGCCGTTCCTCGTCGTCAACAGCGACAATTTCTGGCTCGACGGGCCGACCGACGCGATCCGCCAGCTCGCCGCGCGCTGGGACGGCGCGACGATGGACGCGCTGATGCTGATGGTGCCGTGCGCGCGTGCCCACAACCACGGCGGGCAGGGCGACTTCCACCTCGCTCCCGACGGCCGCGTGACCGGACGGCGCAAGCCCGGCCGCGTCGCGCCTTTCGTCTATACCGGCGTGCAGATCATGGCGCCGTCGCTGATCCGCGACTGGCCGGAGGGGCCGTTCTCCACCAACCTCTTCTGGAACCGCGCGATCGAGGCCGGGCGCGCCTATGGCTTCGTCCATCAGGGCCTGTGGTCCGAGGTCAACGTGCCGGGCGCGATCGCGCGTACCGAGGCGCTGCTCGCCGATGTCTGACTCGCCCGGCCGCCGGCGCGGCCTGCGGCTCTATTCCATTCCGGCGCACCGTTCCTTCGCCGACGCGCTCGTCGCCGGACTGCTGCGCCGCTACGGCGCCGACCGCATGGCGCTCGCGCGCGGCGTCGTGCTGGTACCCAACAATCGCGCCGGACTCGCGATCAGCGACGCCTTCGTGCGCGCCAGCGGCGGCGCGCTGCTGCTGCCGCGGATCGTGGCACTCGGGGGCGACGATCTGGAGGCGGCGGTCGGGGCTGCGCTCGATCCGGCCGACGCGGTGCCGCCGCTGCCGCCCGCGATCGACCCGCTCGAGCGTCGCATGATCCTCGCCCGGCTAGTCAGCGAGGAGCGTGCCGCGAGCGGGCGCGCGGTCGACGCGGCCGAGGCGGTGCGGCTCGCGGGCGAGCTGGCGCGCACGCTCGACCAGCTGATCGTCGAGGAGGTGCCGCCCGAGACACTCGCCGCGATCGATCCCGGCGAGGGGTTGTCCGACCATTGGGAAGCGTCGCTCCGGCTGTTCCGGCTGCTGCTCGATCGCTGGCCGCAGGAGCGCGAGCGGCTCGGCCGCATCGACGCGGCGTGGCGGCGGGTGCAGCTGCTCGACCGTCAGGCGGCGCGGTGGCGGGCCGAACCGCCCGCGCGTTTCGTCTGCGCCGCCGGCATCACCGATCCCGCGCCCGCGGTGGCGCGGCTGCTCCGCGTCGTCGCTGGCCTGCCTGAGGGATCGGTGGTGTTCGCCGACCTCGACCTGAACCTTCCCGAGGAGGAGTGGGAAGCGCTCGGCCCGCATCGGCCCGATGCGATCACGGGGCTGCGCCGCCGCGCGATCGAGGTTCACCCGCAGTTCCACCTCAAGCTGCTGCTGGAGCGGATCGGCGCCGCGCGCGGCGAGGTCACCCGCTGGGGCGCGGCCAGCGAGCAGGACGCGGGCGCCGCGCGCGGCCGTGCCATCGCCAACGCGCTCGCTCCCGCCGCCTTCACCGCCAAATGGACCGGGCTCGACGCTGCCGACCGCCGGCTCGCGGGAGTGGAGGCGGTCGAACTCGCCACGCCGGCGGAGGAGGCGCAGGCGATCGCGCTCAAGCTGCGCGAGGCGGTGGAGGAGCCAGGCCGCACCGCCGCGCTCGTCACCCCCGATCGCGCGCTGGCGCGTCGCGTCGCCGCGCACTGTCGTCGCTGGAACATCCAGGTGGACGACAGTGCGGGGCGACCGCTGACGATCCTGCCGCCGGGCACCTTGCTCGCCGCGATCGTCGAGGCGGCGGCGCAGGGCTTCGCGCCGATGGCGCTGCTGACCCTGCTCAAGCACCCGCTGATCCGCGCGGGTGCCGAGCGTGGGGCGTGGCTCGACGGCGTGCGCAGGCTCGACCGCGCGCTCCGCGGGCCGCGGCCAGGGCCGGGGCTCGACGGCATCGACCGCCATCTCGCGGGTGGCAACGAGCGCGAGCGCGCGATCCGCTCGCGCGCGGCCGAGTGGTGGAGCGAGACGCGTGTCCTGCTCGATCCGATCGCGCGCGTGTTCGGGGACGGCGAGACGGGCCTAGCGGCGCTCGTCGCGGGGCTGCGCGAGGCAGCGCAGCGGCTCGCCGGCGACGAAGCGTGGCGCGGCCCCGCTGGGCGTGCCGCGGCCGACCTGCTCGCCGCGCTGGAGGAGCAGGCGCCGCGTGGTCCGGCGCTGGTGACCCCGGCGGGCTTCGCGACGATGCTGCGCCAGTTGATGGATGAGTCGGCGATCCGGCTGTTGCCACGCGAGCGCCACCCGCGACTGGCCATCTATGGGCTGATGGAGGCGCGCCTTCAGTCCGCCGACCTGATGATCCTGTCGGGGCTCAACGAAGGCGTGTGGCCCGGCCTACCAGCGCCCGACCCGTGGCTCGCGCCGCGCGTCCGTGCCGAGCTGGGTCTGCCCGGGCTGGAGCGCGGCATCGGCACCGCCGCGCATGATTTCGCGCAGGCGCTCGGCGCCCCCCGCGCCCTGCTCACGCGCGCGCGGCGGGACCAGCGCTCGCCGGCGCTCGCCTCACGCTTCTGGTTGCGGCTGGAGGCCATGGCGGGCGAGCGCTTCCCGCGCACGACGGCGCTGGCCGACTGGGCGCGCGCGCTCGACCATGGCGGCGCGCCGCATCCCGCCGCGCGGCCCGCGCCGCTGCCGCCTGCGGCGCTACGCCCGCGGGCGATCTCGGTGACGGAGGTCGACCGGCTGAAGGCCGATCCCTACGCTTTCTACGCGCGCCGCATCCTCAAGCTGCTGCCGCTCGACCCGGTCGACGCCGACCCGAGCGCGGCGTGGCGTGGCACCGCGGTCCATGCCGTGCTCGAGGCCTGGGCGCGCGATGACCGCTGCGATCCGGCCGCGCTGCTGCCGCGCGCGCGGCTCCTGCTCCAGGATCCCGCGGCGCACCCGCTGCTGCGCGCGTTGTGGCAGCCGCGGCTGATCGCGGCGTTCGAGTGGATCGCGGCGCGCACGCTGGCCGATCGTGCGGAGGGGCGCGAGGTGCTCGCCGTGGAGGGGCGCGGCCGCGCCGAGCTCTCCGGCATCGCGCTCGACGGTCGCTTCGACCGGATCGATCGTATGCCCGACGGCGGGCTGGGGATCATCGACTACAAGACCGGCAAGGCGCCCTCGGTCGCGGCGGTGCGCGGCGGGTTCAACCTCCAGCTCGGGCTGCTCGGTGCCATCGCCGAACAGGGTGGCTTCGCCGACGTCAAAGGCGCCGCGACCGCCTTCGAATACTGGTCTCTCGCCAAGAAAGGCGAGGGCTTCGGCTCGGTCAGCTCCCCCGCCGATCCCGCCGGCAAGGGCGGTCGCATCCCCACCGGCGAGTTCGTCGCCGCCGCGCGCGAGAGCTTCGCTCAGGCGGCGGCGCGCTGGCTCACCGGCGAGGAGGCGTTCACCGCCAAGCTCCACCCCGAGTTCGCACCCTACGCCGAGTACGACCAGCTGATGCGTCGCGACGAATGGTACGGCCGCGAGCAGGCGCGTGGCTGAGCGCGCGGTCGGCCCGCTACCTACCTTGCGTGGCGAGCAGCTCCGCGCCAGCCGTCCCGAGGCGCATGTGTGGCTCTCGGCCTCGGCGGGGACAGGCAAGACTCAGGTGCTCGCCGCCCGCGTGTTCCGGCTGCTGCTGCGCGACGTCGAGCCCGGCGCGATCCTGTGCCTTACCTTCACCAAGGCGGGCGCGGCCGAGATGGCGGGGCGGATCAATCGGCAGCTCGCCGCGTGGGTGCGGATGGACGAGACCGAGCTCGCCGCCGACCTGCTCGCGCTCGGCGAGCGCACCACGCCCGCGCTGATCGCGCGCGCGCGGACGCTGTTCGCCAAGGTGCTCGACGCGCCGGGCGGTGGGCTGCGCATCCAGACCATCCATGGTTTCTGCCAGGGGCTGCTGGCGGCGTTCCCGATCGAGGCCGGGCTGGTGCCGGGCTTCCGCCCGCTCGAGCCGCGCGAGGAGGCGCTGCTGCGGCGCCAGGCGCTGTCGGATCTGCTGGTCGACGCCGAGCGCGAGGGACGTGCGGCGCCGGTCGAGACGATCGGCCGGCTCAGCCTGCGGCTCGGCGAGCAGGGCGCGGAACAGTTCCTGGTCGCCTGCGCGCGCGCCGGCGCCGCGCTGGAGGCGCTGCCGAGCGGCATCGCGCCGTTCGTCCGCGGCCAGCTCGGCGTGCCGCTCGGCGACCTCGACTCGCACGTCCATGACGCGTGCGGCGACGACCGCGTCGACCGCGCCGCGCTCGACACGCTCGCCGCGCTCAATCGCGGCTGGGGCACCAAGAGTGGCGTGGAGCGCGCCGAGGCGATCGGCGCATGGCTGGCCGCCGCGCCGGCCGAGCGCGCCGCCACGCTCGACGCGCTCCACCTCGTCTGGGCGCGCAAGGACGGCGAGCCGCAGTCGTTCGGCAAGGGGCGCGCCCCCGCCGATCCCGATTACGCCGACCACGCGCTGCGCCTCCACGGCTGGTGCGGCGAGCTGCTGCTGCTGCGCAGCCGCGCCGCCTACGCCGACCTGCTCGGCGCCGCACTCGAGGTCGGCCGCGAGTATGCGCGCGGCTATGCCGCCGCCAAGCGCCGCGCCGGCGCGGTCGACTTCGACGACCTGATCGGCGCCGCGGTCGCGCTGCTCCAGCAGGACGGCATCGGCGAGTGGATCCGCTACAAGCTCGACCAGCAGAGCGAGCACGTGCTGGTCGACGAGGCGCAGGACACCAACGTGGCGCAATGGACGATCGTGCGCGCGCTGGTGGACGAATATTTCGTCGGGCGCGGCGTCTTCGCGCCCTCGGTGCGGACGCTGTTCACGGTGGGTGACCTGAAGCAGGCGATCTTCGGCTTCCAGGGCACCGACCCGTTCACCTTCCTCGCCGCGGAGCGCCATTTCCAGCGCAAGGCAGGTGAGGTGGCGGGCAGCGACGACATGCCCGACGACGAGCGCGGCCTGCCGTTCGACCGTTTGTCGCTGACCGAGTCCTTCCGCTCGACCGCGCCGGTGCTCGAGTTCGTCGACGCCGCGATCGGCCAGCTCGGCGCCGACGCGCTCGGTTCGCTCGAAACCATTCCGGTCCATGCCAGCCGCGTCGCTGGTCCGGGGGCGGTGATCTTGTGGCCGGCGATCGCCGCAGGCACGAGCGAGGCGGAGGAGGACGGCGAGGAGGGCTGGGCCGACGACGCCGTGCGCCGCAACGCCTCGAACATCGCGCGCCAGGTGCGCGACTGGCTGCGCCCGGTAGAGGACGGCGGGCTGCTGCTCGGCAGCAAGGGACGCGGACTGCGGCCCGAGGACGTGATGATCCTGGTCAAGCGCCGCGGCGAGCTCGCCCAGCTGCTGGTCGCGCGGCTCTACGCCGAGGGCGTGCCGGTGGCGGGCGTCGACCGGCTGCGCCTGTCCGCGCCGCTCGCGGTGCAGGACCTACTCGCCGCGATCCGCTTCGTGCTCCAGCCTGAGGACGATCTCAGCCTCGCCAGCCTGCTCGTCTCGCCGTTGATCGGCTGGAGCCAGGACGAGCTGATGGCGCGCGCGGTGCCGCGCGAAGGCGGGCTGTGGCGGCATCTCCAGCGGACCTGCGGCGACGCGGTCGCACCGGTCGCTGCGCTGCTGGCCAGCGCCGACTATGACACGCCCTATCGCTTCCTCGAGCAGCTGCTGTCGGGCCCGCTTGATGGGCGGCGCAAGCTGCTGGGGCGGCTTGGCGAGGAGGCGCGCGATCCGATCGAGGAACTGCTCAACGCCGCCCTCGACTTCGAGCTCGACTCGACGCCTTCGCTGCAGCGCTTCCTCGACTGGTTCGAGCGCGACGAGGTCGAGATCGTGCGCGACGCTGCCGCGCCGCTCGATGCGGTCCGCGTGATGACCGCACACGGGGCAAAGGGGCTGCAGGCGCCGCTGGTGATCCTCGCCGACGCCACGGCGGACCCGGATGCGACGCCGCGGTCCGTGCTGGCTTGGACGCCGGAGGGCCTGGAAGCAGCGATCCCCGTGTTCCGCCCGCGCGCGACCGAGCGCGCCGGCGCGATCGACGCCGCGCTCGCCGCGGCCGAGCAGCGCGAGCGCGAGGAACACTGGCGCTTGTTCTACGTCGCCGCGACGCGGGCGGAAGAGCGGCTGGTGATCGCCGGCTCGCTCAGCGCCAAGTGGCAGGGTGTGCCGCCCGAGGCGAGCTGGTACGCCGCGACGGCGCGCACGTTCGATACGCTCGGCGTTCCGGCGACGGAGGAGGGGGGCGAGCGGACGTTCCTCGGCCACGCGCCGGCTGCCCCTGTCGTTGCCCGGCGCGCCACGGCGGCGAGCGCGCCCGCCGCGGCGCTGCCGGACTGGGCACGCCGCGCCGCACCCGAGGATGCTAAGCCGCCACGCCCGCTCACGCCCTCGTCGATCGGCGACGATTCGGTCGCCGACCCGCCGCCGACACCCGCCACCAGCGCAGCAGCAGAGCGTGGGCGGCTGCTCCACGCCCTGTTCGAGCGGTTGCCCCCGCTCGCGCCCCAGCGTCGCGCCGCAGCCGCGGCAGCGTGGCTCGCCCAGCGCGGCGTCGCCGAGCCGGCATCGATGGTAGCGGCGGTGCTCGCGGTGCTCGACGACCCGGCGCTCGCCCCCCTGTTCGGACCGGACTCGCTCGCCGAGGCGCCGATCAGCGCGACGCTGCCGTCGGGGCGCGTGATCTCGGGCACGGTGGACCGGCTGCTGCTCGGCGACAGCGTGGTGCGCGTGATCGACTACAAATCGTCGCGCGTCGTCCCGGAGAGCGCCGCCGTCGTGCCCGACTATCACCTGCGCCAGATGGCCGCCTATGCCGCCGCGCTGGAGGTGATCGTGCCCGGCGCGCGCGTCGAGGCGGCGCTGCTCTACACCGCAGCGGCGCGGCTGATCGTGTTGCCCGAGGACCAGCTCGCCCCGGTCAAGCGCCGCTTGGCGGGGCCGGAGCAAAGCTTGGGGCTGGACGGTTGAGCCCGGGCACGCTGCGCCCTAGCTAAGGCGCTACGAAGGAGAAACACGATGGCCACCAAGACGATCACCGACGCCAGCTTCCAGAGCGACGTGCTCCAGGCGGACAAGCCGGTGCTGGTCGACTTCTGGGCGGAATGGTGCGGGCCGTGCAAGATGATCGGGCCATCGCTCGAGGAGATCAGCGAGGAACTGGGCGAGCAGGTCACCATCGCCAAGCTCAACATCGACGACAATCCCGACGCACCGGGCCGCTACGGCGTGCGCGGTATCCCGACCATGATCCTGTTCAAGGGCGGCGCGCCGGCCGCCACCAAGATCGGCGCCGAGCCCAAGGGCCGGATCAAGTCGTGGCTCGAGGGGGAACTCGCCTGAGCCGCTGATCGCCGGACCGGGTCAGCCCGGTCTCCCGGCAGCCGTTGCCCGCGCCTAGGGATAGGCGCGGGCTTCGTTGTTTCAGGGGGATGCATGTACGCGATCGTGTTCGACCTCGACGCGACCATCCTCGAGCGACGCTATCCCAGCCCCTCGCTGCGTGATGCCTATCGCGAGGTGAGCGACGTGCTGCGCCATCACGGCTTCGCGCAGCGCGATGGCGCCAGCCTCTATGTCAGCGAGGCCGCGAAGGCGGTCGACTGCGTGCTCGCGGTGCAGGACCTCAGCCGGCTGTGCGCCTGGTTCGCGCCGTCGGTGCTCGACATCCGCATGCTCCGCATCGACGAGGAGAGCGACCTATCCGCCGCGTTGCGGTGAGAGCAGGGCCGGTTGAGCCGCGGTCGAGGCGATCCTCCCCTGTGAGCGGAGTGCGGGCCCGTTGGCAAGCCAAAGCCGGCACTTCCCTTGCACGGGAGGATGAACAATCTTCCTCCGCGATCCGAGAGGATTAACTCAGTAGCGTTGCCGGCTCGCGAGCGAGCAGGTGGATCACGCCCTCGCTTGGCCGCGCCACCTGCCGCACGCCGGCGCCTCGTAGCGCCGCCTCGTTGACCGCGCCGCCGCCCAGTTCGACCCGTATCCGGCCGGCGTGGACGCTCGCTTCCCGCACGTTGCCGGCGCCACCGAGCGCAGCGAGCAGCGCCGGCGCCAGTATCACCGTAGTGGTGGCGGCCGCCGGCTCCTCGACCGCCGCGACGGCAACGCTGCCGCCCGCCGCCAGCGCGTCGCGGATCTCCACCGCGACGCTGTCGGCGATCGGGCCGAGCACCACCTGGAGCGCGGTCGGGGAGGGGCGGATCACGCCGCGCGCGCCGAGCGCCTTGAGCGCGGTCTCGTCCACCGCCGCCTGGTCGCGCACGCCGAGCCGCAGCCGGGTGGTGCAGGCACCGACGTTGGTGAGGTTGGCGCCCCCGCCGAGCGCGCGCGCGAACGCCGCGCCGCGCTCTCCCGCCGCGACCGGTGCCGCGGTCGCGGCGGGCGCGTCGTCGCGCCCCGGCGTCTTGAGGTTGAGCCTGGCGATGAAGAAGCGGAACAGCCCGTAATAGAGCACGGCATAGACCGCGCCGACCGGCAGCAGCAGCAAGGGCCGCGTCGCCTTGGAGAAGTTGAGCACGTAGTCGAGCAGCCCGGCAGAGAAACCGAAACCGAGCTTCACGCCCAATCCCGCCATCAGCGACATCGACAGGCCGGTCAGCACCGCGTGCACCGCGTACAGGACGGGCGCGAGGAACATGAAGCTGAACTCGATTGGCTCGGTCACGCCCGTCAGCGCCGAGGTCAGCGCGAGGCTGAACAGCATGCCGCCCACTTCCTTGCGCCGGCCGCGCGGTGCGGCGTGATACATCGCAAGGCAGGCGGCGGGCAGGCCGAACATCATGATCGGGAAGAAGCCCGCCATGAACGCCCCGGCGCTCGGGTCGCCCGCGAAGAAGCGCCGCAGGTCGCCGTTGGCGCCGTGATAGTCGCCCATGACGAACCAGGCGATGTTGTTGATCAGATGGTGCAGACCCGTGACGAGCAGCAATCGGTTGAGCAGCCCGAACAGGAACAGCCCGACGCTGCCCGCGCCCGTGATCGCGTAGCTCAGCTGGTCGATCCCGCTGCTAATCCCCGCAAAGCCGAGCCCGACCGCGACCGCCAGCACCAGCCCGGCCACCCCGCTGACGATCGGCACGAATCGGCGCCCACCGAAGAAGGCGAGATACTCGGGCAGCTTCACGGTCGAGAAGCGATTGTAGAAGCCGCCCCCGACGAGGCCGGAGATGATCCCGATCGGCACGTCGAGCCGCGCGATCGCCTTGGCCTTCCACGCCGCGACCGCGAGGTCGACGCTCGCGCCGGTCAGCCCGGCCGTGGCTTCGGGCGGCACGGTCAGCAGCACCTTGCTCGCCTCCGTGGCGACGAGGAAGCACACCATGCCGGCGAGGCAGGCGGCGCCGTTGCCGTCGCGCGCGAAGCCGGTGGAGACGCCGATCGCGAACAGCAGCCCGAGGTGGTTGAAGATCGCGTCGCCCGCCGCGCTGACGAACGCGATGTTCAGCAGGTCGGGCTGGCCGAGCCGCAGCAGCAGGCCGGCGATCGGCAGCACCGCGATCGGCAGCATCAGCGCGCGGCCGAGCGGCTGGAGCGTTCCCAGGATCGACTTCATCGTGCGAACTCCCGTGCGAGCTGGCGGACCTCGGCGGCCCCCGCGCAGTCGAGCGCGGCGCGGGCGTGGTCGCGCGCGCGGATCATGTCGAGGTCGCGCACCAGCGCCTTGATGTCGGCGACCGCGGCGGGCGCGACCGACAGCTCGGTGACGCCGAGCCCGACCAGGATCGGTACCGCGAGCGGGTCGGAGGCGAGCCCGCCGCACACGCCGGTCCAGCGCGCGTGACGCGCCCCGCCCGCGACGGTCTGCTCGATCAGGCGCAGCACCGCGGGATGGAGCCCGTCGAGCGCCCCAGCGACGGCGGCGTTGCCGCGATCCATCGCCAGCGTATATTGGGTGAGATCGTTGGTGCCGATCGAGAGGAAATCGGCCTCGCGCGCGAGCTGTGCCGCGGTCACTGCGGCAGCGGGAGTCTCGACCATGATGCCGAGCTCGACGCCGTCGCCGCCGCCGACACGGTCGAGCGCCGCGCGCACCTGGCGCAGCTCGTCGAGTCCCACCACCATCGGCACCATGACGCGGCATTGGCCGGCAGGCCGGACGGCGAGGATCGCGCGCAGCTGGTCGTCGAGGATGTCGGGATGCGCCAGCCCGACGCGGATGCCGCGCAGGCCGAGCGCGGGATTCTCCTCTGGCCCGATCGGCAGATAGGGCGCGGGCTTGTCGCCGCCGATGTCGAGCAGGCGGACGATCACCGGCCTGCCCGCCAGCGCGTCGGCGACCGCCTGATAGGCCGCGGTCTGCTCGGCGACGTCGGGGGCGGTGGCGCGGTCGAGGAACAGCAACTCGGTGCGCAGCAGGCCGCAGCCCTCGGCACCGTTGGCGGCGGCGACGCGCGCGTCCTCGGCCGACCCGCAATTGGCGACCACCTCGATTCGCGTGCCGTCGGCGGTGCGGCACTCCTCGGCGGCGCGTGCGCGCGCGGCGGCGCGGCGCTGTGCGACCACGGCAAGGCGTGCCTCGGCCGCGGCGACCAACTCGGGCGACGGCGTCGGGTGGAACCAACCGGCGCCCGCGTCGAGCACCACCTGCACGCCGTCGCGCACCGCGTTTAGCCCCGTCCCCAGCGCGACCAGCGCGGGCAGCCCGCGCGAGGCGGCAAGGATCGAGACGTGCGACGTCGGTCCACCCCGTTCGATCGCCAGTCCGGCGACCCGATCAAGGTCGAGCGCCATGAATTGCGAGGGCAACAGGTCCTCGGCGAGCAGGATCGCACCATCGGGTAACGCGATCGTCTCATCCTCGGCGCCGATCAGCCGCGCGATGAGCTGGCGCTCGAGGTCGAGCATGTCGGCGGCGCGCTCGGCGAGCCGTGCGTCGCCGCCGGCCTGCAAGGCCTCGGCCTGCGGGCGGATCGCACCGCGCCACGCGTGCGCCGCGCTGCTGCCGCGCGTGATTGCCATCAGCGTCATCGCGATCAGCTTGGGATCGTCGAGGATCGCGGCGTGCGCTTCGAGGATCGCGCGCGCGCTGCCCGCAGCGGCCTCCGCACGGTCGGTGAGGTCGGCAAGCAGCGCGCCGCGAGCGGACTCGAACGCCTCCTGTTCGGCGCTGACACCCTGTCCGGCCGCGACCACCGCCAGATCGGCCAGCCGCCAGCGCATCGCGGTGCCGATCGCCAGCCCCGGCGCGGCGGTCACTCCGGGAAGCGCGCCCGCCGGTACGTCGATCGGCGCGACCGGGCGCGCGACCGGCGCCGCCGCGGCGGGTTCCTCTTCGATCCCGTGGAGGATCAGCGCCGCCACCGCGCTCACCGCCGCCTCGGCCTCGGCTTCGGCGCCGGTCGCGGCGATCGTCACCGTATCGCCACGCGCCACGGTCAGTGCGAGCAGGTCCACCGGGCTCGCCGCATTGGCGGTGACCGCACCGCGCGACAGCGTCACTGCGGCACGGTGGCGACGCGCCTCGGCGGCGATCCGTGCAGCGGGGCGCGCGTGGATGCCGTGCGGCAGCGGAACGACGATCGTCTGCGACGCGCGCGCGCCGTCAGCCGCTTCCTCCGCGGCGACCGCCTCGCGCGCCACGAGCGTCAGCAGCGGCGCGCCGATCGCCACCGCCCCGGCCTCGGCGCGCCCGGCGATGGTGAAGCGCTCGCCGTTGGTGACGATCACCGGCGTGATCGCCGCCTGCGCCTCGCGCACGATCAGGTCGAGATCGAAGCGGATCAACGGCTGGCCGCGTGTCACCGTCGCGCCCGCCGCGACCAGAGGCTCGAACCCGCGACCGTCGAGCGCGACCGTATCGATCCCCAGATGGATCAGCAATTGCGCGCCCTCGGGCGTCTCCAGCGTGATCGCATGGCCGCTCGGCTGCACTACCAGCACGCGCGCGTCGCACGGCGCGACGAGCACGTTCCCGGTGGGGTCGATCGCCAGCCCGTCTCCCAGCATCCGCTCCGCGAAGACCGCGTCGACGACCTCGTCGAGCGGGCTGACCCAGCCCTCCAATGGTGCGGTCAGCGAGATAGTGGCCATGGATGCTCCGGACGGGGGAAGGGGAGAAATCAGGTGACGGGCTCGCCGTGCGCCTGCTGCGGCAGCACGACCCGCTCCTCGCCGCCGACCCAGGTGCCGAGCGGCTGGAGATCGGCGTCGAGCCGCACCCAGTCAGCGCGCAGCCCGACGGCGAGCGCGCCGCGCTCCGCCTCCAGGCCGAGGAAGGCGGCGGGGCTGGTCGCCGCCAGCGCTGCCGCAACCTCGGGCGCGAGGCCGAGCCGTCGCACCGCGTTGCGCACTGCGCCCGCCATGTCGAGGTCCGAGCCGGCCAACGTGCCGTCGGCGCCGACGCAGCGCCCGTCCTCGACGTGGATCGGCTTGCCCTGGAGCACGAAGTCCTTCCGCACCGCTCCCACGCAGGGCATCGCGTCGGACACCAGCATGAAGCGGTCGACCGGACGCGCGCGCAGCGCAATGCGCAGCGCCGCGTCGTCGACGTGGAAGCCGTCGACGATGATCCCGCACCACGCATGCTGGTCGTCGAGCGAGGCGCCGACCACGCCGGGGGCGCGGTGCACCAGCGGCGACATCGCGTTGAACAGATGGGTCACGCCGGTCGCTCCCGCGGCGAAGGCGGCGGTGGCAGTGGCGTAGTCGGCGTCGGTGTGGCCGAGGCAGACGCGCACGCCGGCGCGCGCCAGCGTCGCGATCTGCTCGGCGGTCACGCGCTCCGGCGCCAGCGTCACCATCACCACGCCGCGGCGGGGTTGAAGCAGCAGCGCCATCAATTCGTCGTCGAGCGGCTGGAAGCGCGCGGGATCGTGGATGCCTTTGCGCGCGAGGCTGAGCACCGGCCCCTCGACGTGCGTGCCGAGCACGCCCGGGACACCCGCCGCGATCGCCGCGTCGGTGGCGTCGAGCCCGCGCGCGATCACCGCGGGGCGGTCGCTGATCAGCGTCGGCATGAAGCCGGTGGTGCCGTACGGCGCATGCGCCGCGCCGATCGCCGCGATGCCCTCGACCGTCGGCGTGTCGTTGAAGAGCACGCCGCCGCCGCCGTTGACCTGCGTGTCGATGAAGCCGGGCATGACCCAGCCGCCGCCGAGGTCGACCGCCTCGCGCTCGGCACCGGCGCGCAACGCCGCGATCGTGCCGTCGGCGGCGACCTCGATCGTCGCCGCGTCGAGCACGCCGTCGCGCGTCGCGACCCGGCCGTTGCGGAAGCTGTGCGTCGTCATAGCGTCTTGGTGACCTTGCTGAGATGGCGCGGCGAGTCGGGATCGAGCCCGCGCGCGACCGAGAGCGCGTTCGCCATGCGGTAGAAGCTCTGGATCATCAGCACCGGCTCGAGCGCGGGATGGTCGCGCAGCGCCGCGGGGCTGCCCGCACCGTCCTGCGCGGCGTCGGCGAGCGCGACCCGCGCGTCGCGCTGCGCGAACTCGGCCGCGGCCTCGCGCACGCCGTCGCCGGCCTGGTCCGAGGTGGCGAAGGCGATCAGCGGGAAGCCGGCGCCGACGATCGCCATCGGGCCGTGGCGCACCTCGGCGCTGCTGAACGCCTCGGCGTGGAGCGCGCAGGTCTCCTTCAGCTTCAAGGCCGCCTCCTGCGCGATGCCGAAGCCGAGACCGCGTCCGATGACGAACAGGTTGCTGGCGTCGCGCAGTAGGTCCACCACGCCGCTCCAGTCGAGCGCCCAAGCGGCGCCGAGCCGCTCCGGCAACCGATCGAGGGCATCGGTCAGCGCCGCGTCCTGGCTCCACTCGGCGGTGAGCAGCGCCAGCGCAGCGAGCGCCGCGATGTACGACTTGGTCGCGGCGACCGAGCGCTCCGGTCCGGCCATCAGCGGCACCAGCGTGTCGGCGGTTTCGGCAAGCGGCGATGTGGTGTCGTTGACCAAAGCGACGACGTGTGCGCCGGCTGCCTTCTGCGCGGCGACGCTGGCGAGCAGGTCGGGGCTGCGCCCGCTCTGCGAGATGGCGATGCAGAGCCCGCCCGAGGGAGCGACGTCGGCGGCATAGACCGAGGCGACCGAGGGGGCGGCGGAGGCAACGGGGACGCCGACGAACGTTTCGATTAGATATTTGCCGTAGGTCGCGGCGTGATCCGACGAGCCGCGCGCGCAGGTGACGACCACCGCCGGCGGGGCGGCGCGGAGCCGCTCGCCGAGCGCGGCGAGCGTCGCGCGATTGGCCTCGAGCAGCCGCGCCACCGCGGCGCCCGCCTCGGCCGCCTCGGCGTGCATCAGCGTGGCGGTCGCGTCCTTGGCCGGTGGCTGGTCGGTCGTCGCGATCATGCTGGGCTCCCCTGCCGTGCGGGACCGCAACGGCGTTTCCAGAGGGTTAAGTTATAAATTGGTATTGTTCAAGCGGCCTCGTCGCGCAGCATCGCGGCGAGGCCAGCGACGGTGACCTGATCGGTCGCGTAGCTCGTCGCGGCGACGAAGCCGAAGCGGCGCAGCGTGGCGTCGCCGGTGCCCGCGCGTGCGACACGGCCCGAGGCGTGAACCTCGCGCGCGCCGGTGGCGAGCAGGGCCGGTAGCGTCGCGGGCGAGACGCCGCTGCCGACGAGCACGGTGATGCGGTCGTCGGCCGCGGCGACCAGCGCTGTCAGCGTGTCAGTCGCGTCGATCGCGCGCGGTGCGCCCCCCGAGGTGAGGATCCGGTCGAAGCCGAGCGCCACCGCCTGCTCGAGCGCTTCGAGCGGGTCGGGGGTGAGGTCGAAAGCACGGTGCAACGTCAACGAAAGGGCGCGGTCGCGCGCCACCTCCACCCAGCGCGCGAGGCAGTCGGTGTCGAGCCTGCCGTCGCGCGCGTTGGCACCGATCACCACGCCGGCGAGTCCCGCGTCCGCTGCGGCCCCAATGTCCTCCTCCACCAGCCGCCGCTCGCCCGCGTCATAGACGAAGTCGCCCGCGCGCGGCCGCACGAGCAGATGGACCGGGATCGGTGCGCTCGCGGCGGCGCGGATCAGCGAGGGCGAGGGGGTCAGGCCGCCGACGTCGAGCGCGGCGCACAGCTCGATCCGATCCGCGCCACCGTTCACCGCCGCGGCGATGCCGTGGGTGTCCTCGACGCAGACCTCGAGCAATCGCCTCATGGGCGGTACAGCGAGGGGGCGGGGTGGACGGTGGTCGTCCCGCGCGCGTCAGTCACCGCATAGGTGAAGCCGGGCAGCAGGCAGAAGGCGCCGACCGCGCCCTTCGTGTCGAGCGCGAGGAAGCCGACCTGCATGCCCTTGATCGCGTCGCCGCGCAACGCGGCGATGTGGCGCACCACCTCCTCGCATGCCGCCTGCGGCGAGCGGCCGGCGCGCATAGAGGCGACCACGCGCGCGCTGCCCGCGACGCGAGTCACTTCCTCGCCGACCCCGGTCGAGGTGGCGCCGCCGACGCCGCGCTCGACGTAGAGGCCGGCACCGACCTGGGGCGAGTCGCCGACGCGGCCGCGGATCTTGAAGGCCATGCCCGAGGTGGTGCAGGCGCCCGCCATGCGCCCGTCCGCAGTGCGCGCGAGCAGCCCGATCGTGTCATGGTCGAGCGCGCCGCCGGGCGTGCGATGCGGCGCGGCGGTGCCGTAGGTGCTGGTCTCGCTGTTGGCGACGGGCTGGTACTTCGCGGTCCTGAGCCATTCGCGCCACGCCTGCTCCGCCGGCGGCGTGAGCAAATCGACCTTCTCGAAGCCCTGCTCGCGCGCGAAGCGGGTGGCGCCCTCGCCGACCAGGAAGGTGTGCGGCGTCCTCTCCATCACCCGCCGCGCGACCGAGATGGCGTGGACCGTATCCTCCAGTGCGGCGACCGCGCCGACCGCGCCCGCGTCGTCCATGATCACGGCGTCGAGCGTGACATGACCGTCACGGTCGGGGTAGCCGCCGTAGCCGACCGAGTGGTTCTCCGGATCCGCCTCGGGCACGCGAGCGCCCGCCTCGACCGCGTCGAGCAGCGAGCCACCCGAGCGCAGCCGGGCGAAGGCCGCGTCGTTGGCGGCGGCGCCGAAGTCCCAGGTAGAGAGCACGCGCACGTCATGCGCCGGCGCCGCGGCCGCGACGGCGCCGCGGGCCAGCGGCAGCGCGCCGCCGGCCGCGGCGAGCGTCGCCAGCAAGGATCGTCTCGTCGTCATCCGCTCCCCTCCGTGTCGCCGCGACGCGGCCCGGCTTACGACAAGCACGGATCGACGCCGCCACGCAACCGCTCGCGTGATTGGTCACGTCAGTGGTCCTGTCAGGTATTGACCTTCATGGCAGATTGATGAAACAGGGGCAAAAGTCACCTTTACCAATAAAAACAAATTAGAGGGTTCGCCGATGACGTCGCAGCACCATGTCTCCCTCGCGGCGCTCGCCGCGGCCCTCCTCGCAGCGACGCCGGCGCTCGCACAGCAGGCGGACGCACCCGCCGACTCGGCCCAGGCGGCGGGGCAGGCGACCCCGGAGCGCGCCGAGGCGATCGCGGGCGAGCAGGGCAACCAGGCGCCCGCCGCCGCATCGACCGGCGACGTGGTCGTCACCGGCACGCGCATCCAGCGCCCCAACGTCACCTCCGCCGCGCCGATCACCTCGGTGACCACGCAGGACATCCGCGCGCAGGCGCCGGTCAACGTCGAGGACGTGCTCAACCGTCTGCCGCAGATCGCGCCCGACAGCCAGCAGACCTACAACGACTCGGACGGCCGCCAGCGCATCAAGCTGCGCAGCCTCGGCTTCGAGCGCACCCTGGTGCTGATCGACGGCAAGCGGCTCGGTACGCAGAACGGGCAGGACGTCGGCATCATCCCGCCATCGCTGCTCGAGCGCGTCGACGTGCTGACCGGCGGCGCCTCCTCGGTGTACGGCTCCGACGCGGTCGCGGGCGTGGTCAACTTCGTCCTCAAGAAGGACTTCGAGGGGCTGCAGCTCGACGCCAACTACAATTTCTACAATCACAACAACAAGGACACGATCGTGTCGCCGCTGGCGCGCGCGGCCGGCTTCAGCAGCCCGCGCGGCTGGACCAACGACGGCGGCCGCGCCGACGTGACGCTGACCGCGGGCAAGAAGCTGTTCGACGGCGCGCTGCGGCTGAGCGGCTTCGTCAACTACCGCAAGACCGAGGAGGTCGGGCTCACCGACCGCTCGAACGCGGGCTGCTACCTGACCCAGCTCCAGGCCAATGGCCCGCTGTCGTGCGGGCTAACCCCGAGCAGCTCGACCAGCGGCCTGATCACGCCGCGTGCGGGCGCCAACGCCGGCGCGCAATATGTCAACAATCCTGACGGCACGCGCAATTTCGTCCCCTTCGCGGCGGGCGCGGGCAACGCCTCCAACTATTTTAGCGGCTATGCTTACCAGCGGCCGTCGGAGCGGGTGAACGCGGGCGGCTTCGCCAGCCTCGACCTCGGGCCCGACGCCGAGCTCTACACCTCGGGCATCTGGTTCCGCGACAAGTCCTATAACAACTATCCGACGATCGCGAGCGGCACCGTCAACGTCAGCTGCGGCAACCCGTATCTGTCCGCGGCGCAGGCCGGTGCGATCGGCTGCGCGGCGGGCGTGGCGAGCGTGCCGATCGACCTGCGCTATCGCCTCGGCGAGGGCAGCGACCGGCCCGATACGTACATCAACACCGGCGTCCGGCTGACCGGCGGCGTGCGCGGCAAGGTGGGCGATGCCTGGACCTATGACATCGGTGGCGTCTACGCGCGCAACCATCAGGACTATACACCGAGCTTCGGAATCCCCGGTCGTCTCCAGGATGCGGTCAACGTCGGCGGCACCGCGGCGTCGCCTACCTGCGCGAGCGGCGCGGCCGGCTGCGTGCCGTTCGACATCTTCAGCGCGGGCAACAGCGACCCCGCGCTGATCAACTATCTGTTCGGCACGGGCACCTCGGCGACCACGGGCACCCTGTACGACGTTCAGGCCAACATGACCGGCGACCTGGGCAAATACGGCATCACCTCGCCGTTCGCCGAGCAGGGCCTCGCGATCGCGCTCGGCACCGAGTATCGCAAGGATACGCTTAAGTCGGTTGCCGACGCGTCCTACCGCGGCGTGCTGGGCGGCAACGACACGTATCTCAGCCAGGACGTGTGGGAGTCGAACATCGAGGTCCAGGCGCCGCTGGTCGAGCACAAGCCGTTCGCCGAGCTGGTGCAGCTCAACGGCGGCTTCCGCGTCTCGAAGTACAGCAGCAACCCGAGCACTTTCACTACCTGGAAGGTGGAGGGGATCTACGCCCCGATCAGCGACCTGACCTTCCGCGCCTCGTTCAACAAGGCGCAGCGCGCGCCGACCGTGGTGGAGATCCGCCAAGCCACCAACATCGAGTTCGCCGCGGGTGGCTCGGGCACGTTCAACGACTTCTGCGCGCCGACCGTGATCAACGGCGCCAACGGCGTCAGCTATGGCGCACCCGTTGCCTCGCGCGAGGTGTGCCGCGCCACCGGCTTGTCCGACGCGCTCTACGGCAGCCAGACTCTGCTGTGCAGCAACGGCACCACGCCTAACGGCACCGCTGCCTGCTCGGTGCGCTCGGGCGGCTTCACCGCCGATCCGGAGACCGCCTACACGCAGACCTATGGCCTAGTGGTGAAGCCCCGCTTCCTGCGCGGCTTCGTCTTCTCGGTCGATCGTTATCGCATCAAGATCAACGACTCGCTCGGCTACAACGACTATAGCTATTACACTGACGGCTGCCTGCGCTCGGGCGGCGACCAGTTCTTCTGTCAGGGCATCGTTCGCAACGCCAACGGCACGCTGTTCTCGGCGGCGGGGTCGAGCACCGGTTTCATCCGCCAGGGTACGACCAACTATTACACCTCGATCGCGCGCGGCTGGGATTTCCAGGCGCAGTACACGCTCAACCTCGAGTCGGTCGGCCGCTTCGACATGTCGTTCAACGGCTCGCTGACGACGAACGCGGGTGGACAGGACTCGCCGCTCCAGCCCGAGCGCAACTGCGCCGGCTATTACGGCAACGGCTGCGGCCAGCTGATCCCGAAGTGGAGCCACGGGCTGCGCGGCACCTATACCACGCCTGACCAGAAGTTCGGCGCCTCGCTCAACTGGCGCCACGTCGGCTCGCTGACCAACGCCAACAACTCGGGTGACGAGGCGATCGGCGGCACGCCCGAGCGCGCGCTGACGAACTATTATCGCGTCGACCCGGCCGACTATTTCGACCTCGCGCTCAACTTCGCGGTGTCGAAGCAGTTCTCGCTGCGGTTGATCGCGAATAACCTGCTCGACAAGGCAGCGCCAATCGTGCCGGACTCGTACAACATCAGCCTCGCGCGCAGCAACACCATCCCGCAGCGCTACGACTCGCTCGGTCGTAACATCGCGGTCGCCACGACGATCAAGTTCTGATCGGTCCGGTGACGCTTCCGAGGCGAGGACCTCGGGGGCGTCACGCCCGGCGGCTAGACCGCTGCCGTTGTGGCGGCGGTCAGTTCATCGCCGCGTAGCTCTTCTCCTCGATCAGCTCGGACTCGAGCGCCAGGTTGATCGCGCGCTTCAGCCGCGCGCGCTCGTCGTTCTTGAAATACACTGAGCGCGCGAGCTGGATGAAGTCGGTGCCGAACGACGCCGCAGCCTCCTCCTGCCGGATCGCGTCCTCGATCTCCCACAACTCGCGGTTGATCGATTTGAGTTGGCCGAACAGCGGCGCGATCGCCTGCTGCCCGATAACGCCGGCGCCGATGTCGCTCAGCGCCTCATGCTCGCGGGCGACGTTGGCCCGCGCCTCGGCGCGCGCGATCCGCTCGCGCTTGATCTCGAGGATGGTGATCTTGTCGAGCAGCTCACCCCAGGAGACGGGCACCGACGGGCTGGGCAGGCTGGCCATGGATCGTCTCTCCCTGATCGTCGAAGAAAGCGTCGAGCTCGCTAGCCACTCCGGCTAGCACCGGCGTCCAGTCACCGACGCGCGGTTGCGCGTGGAGGCGCAGCGTCGGGTACCAGTCGCTGTCGTGGCGGGTCGGGTCCCAGCGCCAGTCCGGCCGATGCTTGAGCAACAGCCAGGTCGGGCGCCCGAGCGCGCCGGCGAGATGCGCCACCATCGTGTCGACTGTTATCACCGCGGCGCAACCGGCGACCAGCGCGGCGGTGGCGGCGAGATCGAAGGGACAGCCGTCGGGATTGATCACCGGCAGCATCGAGGGCGCGGCAACGAGGGAGAGGCAGCGGTACCGTTCGGCGACGGGGGCGAGCAGCGCCTCGGGTAAGGAGCGGTCAGGGTCCCAGTCTCCCGCCTGGTGACATAGTCCGACGCTTAGCGCCGGGATCGGCGCGGGGGCGACGCGGAGGTAGGAAGCCGGAACATCGTCCGGCGCCAGCTCCAGCGCGCCGGGCAGCTCGGTGATCTCGATATCGCAGGCGCGCGGCTTGAGTGGATGCGCTGGGTCGAAGCCATGGAGGCTCACCTCGGCGATCCCCGCGAGCAAGGGGTGCAGCCGTGCCGGCGCCTCGACCGTCACGCTCCTGGCGCGGTGTGCGAGCGCGGGTAGGTAGCGCGCGAACTGGAGCGTGTCGCCGAGGCCGTGGTAGCAGCGCACCAGCACGTCGACGCCGTCGACGGGGCGGCCGTTCCACACCCAGCGCTCGTGATAGGGTAGGCTGGGGTCATCGCGCGTCGCGGGATCGCGTGCGGCGATGACCTGGCGTTCGAGCGCCCAGGCGGCGGCATAGTCGCGCGCGCGCATCGCCTCCGCCCAGCTGCTATGTAGCTCCATGCGGGACGAACCGCGCGAGAGCCATGCCGGTTCCCTCGTTGCGCCGGCGTGACAGAATTAAGCGTCTGATTTGGTGAGCTTCGTCGGGACGGAACGAACCCCTTCCGGTCGAGCGCAAGCCACTCAGACCAGTTCGCGCCCGCCTTTCCACATGCGCAGCAGCTTGCCCTGCACCGGCAGCCCGTCGAAGGGCGTGTTGCCGGCCTTGCCCGGCAGCGTGTCCGCATCGATGCGCCACGGCGCGTCGGGGTCGAGGAGGATGACGTCGCCCGGCAGGCCTGGCAGCAGCGCGCCCGTGTCGAGGCCGAGCAGCGCGGCGGGGGCGCGCGCGAGCAACGCGAACAGCCGCGGCAGCGACACGCGCCCGTCGCGTGCCAGTCCGAGCCCGAGCGCGAGCAAGGCCGCGGCGTCGGCCGCGCCGGGGCTGGCGTCGGCGAAGGGGAGGCGCTTCTCCTCGGGTCCGCGCGGATCGTGGCCCGAGCACAGCAGGTCGATCGTCCCGTCGGCCAGCGCGGCGAGCGCGGAGTGGCGGTCGGTCTCGCTCCGCAGCGGAGGCGATAGATGCGCGAAGGTGCGAAAGTCGCTCATCGCATTGTCGGAGAGCAGCAGATGCGCCGGGGTGATCCCGCACGTCACGCGCACGCCGCGCGCCTTGGCCGCCCGCACCAGCGCGAACCCCGCCGCGGTGGTGACCGCGCGGAGGTGGAGCCGCGCGCCGGTCTCTTCCGCCAGCATCAGGTCGCGCGCGATCGCCAGCGCCTCTGCCACGGCGGGAGCGGCGGGCAGGCCGAGCCGCGACGCGGTCTCGCCTTCGCTCGCGACCGCGCCACGCGTCAGCCCGCCGTCCTCGGCATGCGTGATCACAGTCACGTCGAGGTCGCGCGCGTAGCTCAGCACGCGGTGCATCACGCCGGAGTCGGCGATCCAGCCGCGGCCGGTGCCGACCGCGCGCGCGCCGGCGGAGAGGCAGATCGCCATCTCGGCCAGGTCGGCGCCGGCGAGCCCGCGCGTCGCCGCCGCGATGGGGTGGATCCACAGGTCGGGCCGGCCGATCAGTGCCAGCCGCTGCACTGCGCCGGGCTCGTCGAGCACCGGCACCTGATCGGGCATCGGCGCGACCCGGACGATCCCGCCGGCGCGCGCGGCGGCGCGGTCGATCCGCGCCACGCCGATGTCGATCAGGGCGGGAGCGAGCACCCTGCCGCGGCAGTCGACCCGCAGCGCGTCGGCGGGGGCGGGGCCGTCCGCGATCACGCCGTCGACAACCAGTAGCTCGCCCTCGCGCTCGCCGCGCTCCGGGCAGACCAGCCGCGCGTCGGTGAACAGGATCGCGCGGTTCATGCCCAGCCCTCCACGCCGCGCGCGCGCCGCGTCAGCACGTCGAGACAGGCCATGCGCACCGCGACACCCATCTGCACCTGCTCGGTAATAGCCGACTGCTCGACGTGATCGGCAACCGCCGAGTCGATCTCGACGCCGCGGTTCATCGGCCCGGGATGCATGATCAGCGCGCCGGGCGCGTGCTTGGCGAGCCGCTCGAGTGTGAGCCCGTAGCGCAGGTGATATTCGCGGCTCGACGGGACATAGCCGCCCGCCATCCGCTCGGTCTGAAGCCGCAGCATCATCACCACGTCGGCGCCCTCCATCGCGCGATCGAAATCGGTGAAGGCGGTGACGCCGAAGCGCTCGATGGCGGGGGGCATCAGCGTCGAGGGCGCGCAGACGCGCACCTCCGCGGCGAGCGCGGTAAGCGCGAGGATGTTCGAGCGGGCGACGCGGCTGTGGAGCAGGTCGCCGCAGATCACCACGCGCTTGTGCGCGATGCCGCCGAGGCGGCGACGGATCGTCAGCGCGTCGAGCAGCGCCTGGGTCGGGTGTTCGTGGCGGCCGTCGCCGGCGTTGAGCACGGGACAGTCGACCTTGCCCGCGATCAGCCGCACCGCGCCCGAAGACATGTGGCGGATCACGATCACGTCGGCGCGCATCGCGTTGAGCGTCTGCGCGGTGTCGATCAGCGTCTCGCCCTTCTTCACGCTCGACTGGGCGGCGTGCATGTTGACGACATCGGCACCGAGCCTCTTGCCCGCGATCTCGAAGCTCAGCAGCGTGCGGGTCGAATTCTCGAAGAAGGCGTTGATCTGGGTGAAGCCAGAGAGGCGGCGGTCGGGCGCGGCGCGGGTGCGGTTGGCTTCCACCCAGGTCTCGGCCTCGTCGAGCAGGAAGGTGATCTCGTGCGGCTCGAGCCCCTCGATGCCGGTGAGATGGCGATGCGGGAATACCGCGCCGCCGGGGATCAGGGTGCCGGGGCGGTGGTCCGATTGGGTCATCGAGCGCGGTGCCTAGTCCGCGCTCCCCGGCGGCGCAAGCGGTTCGCCCTGCTCCGCCGGCGCCAGCACCAGCGCGTCGATCGCGGCCTGAAGGATCGTGGCGGCCGCGTGATTGTCGATCCGCTCGGCACGCTTGGCACGGCTCATGTCCTGCGCGATCAGCGCGCGCTCGGCGCTGACGGTGGACCAGCGCTCGTCCCACAGCAGCAGGGGCAAGCCGAGGTCGGCGCAGTTGCGCGCGAAAGCCCGGGTCGACTGGGTGCGTGGGCTCTCGCTGCCGTCGAGGCTGAGCGGCAGGCCGATTACCCAGCCGACGACCTGCTGCTGGGTCGAGAGCGCCAGCAGCGCGGCCTTGTCGGCGCTGAACTTGGTGCGGCGGATCAGCTGCGCGGGGCTGGCGAAGCTCCAGCCGGCGTCGCACAGCGCGGTGCCGATCGTCTTGGTGCCGACGTCGAGCCCGAGCAGCCGGCCGCCGTGCGGGAGCGAGGCACGGAAGGCGGCAGCGGTGGTGGCGATCGCCACGCGCGGGCTGGGCGCGTTCATCGGTGGTGGCCTTTTCGCGCCGTCCTTGTCGTCACCCCGGACGTGTTCCGGGGTCTATCGGGCCGCGTACCGAGCGGCCGGCGAGCGCGCGGACGGGTGGATCCCGTGACAGGTCCGGGATGACTTAACAGGTTAGAGCGATTGCTTCCCACGCTCACTCCGCCGCCAGGCGCCGCGCGGCGTCGGCGCGGACGTTGGCCCAGAACAGGCTGTAATCGTAGACATGGTAATTGTTGCCGGGCAGCGTGTACGGCCCGAGGTCGGGCGGGCTGCCGATCAGCAGCAGCCCGCGCCCGGCACAGCGGGCGCCGATCGTGCCGGCGCGGATCGTCGCGCTCGACAGGTCGGCGTTAGGGTAGAGCGTCCCCAGATTGGCGCTTGCGGGCGCGCTGCCGCCATTCGCTCCCAAGAGCGGGTTGGTGCACAGCAGCGGCGTGCCGCGCCGCGCGCGGCCGTCGAAGCCGGTGGTTCGATCGAACGTGTCGAGGATCAGCGACGGATCGGCGGGCTCGGCGAAGCTCTGCCATGCCAGCACGCAGCCGCGCTGGTCGGGCGACGCGCAGGCGGGCAGGCCGAGCGCGGGAAGGTCGGTGGTGGTCGAGATCGGCCAGCCGATCGCGTAAGCGGCGACGATCCGTTTCGCCAGCGGCTTGCCCGCGACACGGTCCTTCAGCAGGTGAGTCAGGTGGAGCGCACCCTGGCTGTGCCCGGCGAGGATGATCGGCCGGTCGGGGGCGATCTCGGCGAGGAAGACGTCGAAGGCGGCGAGCAGGTCGCGATAGGCGAGCGCCAGCGCCTGGTCCGCCGCGGCCTTGTCGGTGAGAAAGGCGCCGAAGGTCGCCTGGCGGTAGCGCGGCGCCCAGATCTCGCCCGCCTCGTTGAAGGCGCTCGCCTGACCGCGGAGGAACAGAGCCGCGCGATCGTTGGCCTCGCGATCGTCGAGCGGGGCGTTCCAATGCGCGCGGCTGAGGTAAGAAGTGGGGTGGATGAAGAACACCGCCGCACCGCCGTGCGTCTGGCGGGGCCGATAACCGGGCGGCGTCCAGCGCGACGGGTCGTTCGCCAGCGACGGTCGCGCCAGCCACATCCGATCGTCACGATAGTCGGCGACACTCAATCCCGGCTGCGCGCGGAACGTCTCCCCCGGCACGAGCGCGGCGCGCATCAGCGAGACGCCCCAGATGCGGTAGGCGAGCAGACCGGCGAGCGCGAGCACGATCAGGCCGGCGACGACGTAGAGGAATTTACGGACCAAGCGTATGTCACCATGCTGCGGTGCAGCAAAGTCGCTGTCGCCGCAATCGCAAAGGAGGTGCCTCAGAGTTGCGATCCGCGCAACCGCGCGCGTGCCGGCGCGGTTGCGTTGCGGCGGGGCTCGCGGTAGCGCGCCGGCTATGTCCGTTGATATCGCAACCGTGCGGCGCATCGCTGGGCTCGCCCGCATCGCCATCACCGAGGAGGAGGCCGAGCGGCTCTCCCCCGAACTGGGTAACATCCTCGACTGGATCGAGCAGCTCGGCGAGGTCGACACCGCCGGGATCGAGCCGATGACCGCGGTGATCGCCAATCGCCTGCGGCTGCGCGACGATGTCGTGACCGACGGCGGCATCCGCGAGTCGGTGCTCGCCAACGCGCCCCAGGCCGAGCACGGCTTCTTCACGGTTCCCAAGGTGATCGAGTGACGATCGCCTTCGATCGTCGCTCGATCATCCCGGCGCAGGCCGGGATCTCCTCCCGCATGGACGACCTCTCGTGACCGACCTCACCGATCTCGGCATCCGCGACATCCGCGACGGCGTGCGCGCCGGCACGTTCAGCGCGCGCGAGGTGGCCGAGGCCTTCACCGCCGCGGTCGCCGCCGCCAAGCCGCTCAATGCCTTCCTGGTCGAGACCCCCGAGCACGCGCTCGCCGCCGCGGACGCCGCCGACGCGGCGCGCGCCGCGGGCGAGGCGCCCAAGCCGCTCGCGGGCGTGCCGATCGGGATGAAGGATCTGTTCTGCACGAAGGGCGTGCCGAGCACCGCCGCGAGCCACATCCTCGAGGGCTTCACCCCCGGGTATGAGTCGACCGTGTCGCAGAAGCTGTGGAACGCGGGCGCGGGCATGCTCGGCAAGCTCAATATGGATCAGTTCGCGATGGGCTCGTCGAACGAGACGAGCCACTTCGGCAACGTCGTGAGCCCGTGGCGCCGCGCCGACGGCGGCAACGCGCCGCTCGCGCCGGGCGGCTCGTCGGGCGGCAGCTCCGCCGCGGTGGCGGCGCGGATCGCGCCGGGCGCGACCGGCACCGACACCGGCGGCTCGATCCGCCAGCCTGCGGCGTTCACCGGCATCTCGGGGATCAAGCCGACCTACGGCCGCTGCTCGCGCTGGGGTGTGATCGCCTTCGCCTCGTCGCTCGACCAGGCCGGACCGATGGCGCGCGACGTGCGCGACTGCGCGATCATGCTCGAGGCGATGGCGGGCTTCGACCCGAAGGACGCGACCTCGCTCGACCTCGAGGTGCCGCGCTGGGAGGCGGGGCTCAACGCCTCGCTCAAGGGCAAGCGCGTCGGCATCCCGATGGAATATCGCGTCGACGACATGCCGGCCGATATCGACGCGCTGTGGCAGCGCGGCATCGACTGGCTGCGCGACGCCGGCGCCGAGATCGTCGAGGTGTCGCTGCCGCACACGCGCTACGCGCTGCCGGCCTATTACATCATCGCCCCGGCCGAGGCCTCGTCCAACCTCGCGCGCTACGACGGCGTCCGCTACGGCCTGCGCGACCTGCCCGACGGCGCCAATTTGCAGGAGATGTACGCGCGCACCCGCGCGGAGGGATTCGGCGACGAGGTCAAGCGCCGCATCCTGATCGGCACCTATGTACTGTCGGCGGGCTTCTACGACGCTTATTACTCCCAGGCGCAGAAGGTGCGCACGCTGATCGCGCGCGACTTCGAGCGCGCTTGGGCCCAGTGCGACGTGCTGCTGACGCCGACCGCGCCCTCGGCGGCCTTCGCGCTGGGCGAGAAGGCGGCTGATCCGCTGGCGATGTACCTCAACGACGTCTTCACCGTGCCGTCGTCGCTCGCTGGCCTGCCCGCGATGAGCGTGCCGGGCGGGGTCGACGCGGGCGGTCTGCCGCTCGGCCTTCAGATCATCGGCAAGCCGCTCGACGAGCAGGGCGTGCTCGACGCGGCGCTGGCGATCGAGGAGCGCGCCGGCTTCGTCGCGCGACCGGGGCGCTGGTGGTAGACGGTAATACCGCTGGCGAATAATACTTCGCGGATGGGCAAGCTGACCGATCTGACGTCGAAGGGGCAGGTGACGATCCCGAAGGACGTTCGCGACGCGCTCGGCCTTCGTCCCGGCGAGCCGGTCGAGATCGAGTTGCGCGGCGAGGGAGAGGCGGTGACCCGCCGCGGTCCTGTTCGGGTGACGGCCGACCCAGCCAGGGTCGCGGCGGCGCTCGAACGCATTCGGCGCGTCCAGCGAGATCATCATCACCTCGCTGAAGGGCTCGATCCGGACAGCTATATGGCTGGCTTGCGCGAGCCGGTTCCTTTGCCGCGCGAGATCGGTGAATGACCTTCCTCGATAGCAATATCCTGCTCGATCTTCTCGCACACGCCTCGGCCTTCGGCGACCGGAGCGTGTCTCAGCTCGCGTCGGCCACCGCGATCGGTGCGGTCGCGATCAGCGTCGTCGTGCTGGCCGAATGTGCCGGCCGCTTCGCCGATCGTGAGTCACAGCGCGGTTACCTGGATCGGCTCGGGATAGCGGTGCAGTCGCTCGATGCCGCAGCGGCGTTCTGCGCCGGTGTCGCGCATCGCGCCTACCGTCAGGCCGGCGGCCCTCGCATCGCGGTGCTCGCCGACTTTCTCATCGGGGCTCATGCAGCGACGAGCCCGCAGCCTTCGCTGATTACCCGCGACCGCCAACGTTTCGCTGCTTATTTCCCCGACCTCACCCTCATCACACCCGAGACCGATCATGGCTGACGCATCCACCCCCTATCGTATCAAGGGCGACACCGGCGACTGGGAGGTCGTGATCGGCCTTGAGGTCCACGCCCAGGTGACCAGCCAGGCCAAGCTCTTCTCGGGCGCGGCGACGGCCTTCGGCGCCGAGCCCAACACCCAGGTCTCGCTGGTCGACGCGGCGATGCCCGGCATGCTGCCCGTGCCCAACCGCGAATGTATCCGTCAGGCGGTGCGCACCGGCATGGCGATCGACGCGCAGATCAACCGCTGGTCGCGCTTCGACCGCAAGAATTACTTCTACGCCGATCTCCCGCAGGGGTATCAAATTTCTCAGCTTTATCATCCTCTTGTCGGCGAAGGCTCGGTCGAGATCGAGGACGGCGAGACGGTCAAGACGATCGGGGTCGAGCGCATCCACGTCGAGCAGGATGCGGGCAAGCTGATGCACGATCAGCACCCGACGCGTTCTTACGTCGACCTTAATCGATCGGGGGTGGCGCTGATGGAGATCGTCAGCCGCCCCGACATGCGTTCTCCTTCGGAAGCAGGGGCTTACCTACGCAAGTTGCGGGCGATCCTTCGCTACGTCGGCTCATGCGACGGCAATATGGAGGAGGGTTCGATGCGCGCCGACGTCAATGTCAGCGTGCGGCGCCCCGGCGCCGAGTTCGGGACGCGCACCGAGACCAAGAACGTCAACTCGGTTCGCTTCGTGATGGCGGCGATCGAGCATGAGGCCAAGCGCCAGGTCGAGCTGATCGAGGGCGGCGGCACGGTTGTGCAGGAGACGCGGCTGTTCAATCCCGACAGCGGCACGACGCGGTCGATGCGCTCCAAGGAGGACGCGCACGATTACCGCTATTTCCCCGATCCCGATCTGCTGCCGTTGGAACTGGACGAGGCCTTCCTCGAGGCCTGCCGCGCGAGCCTGCCCGAGCTGCCCGACGCCAAGCGCCAGCGCTACGAGTCGCTCGGCATCACGCCGTACAATGCCGAGGTGCTCACCGCGGAGGTGGAGAGCGCGCGCTGGTTCGACGCGCTGCTGGAGCAGGGCGCGGCGCCGGTCCCGGCGGCGAACTGGGTGACCAGCGAGCTGTTCGGCGCGCTCAATCGACTGGGCAAGTCGATCGGTGACAGCCCCGTGCAGCCGGGCCAGGCGGCCGAGCTGCTCGCGCTGGTGGCGGACGGCACGCTCTCGGGCAGCCTCGCCAAGCAGGTGTTCGAGGCGATGCTCGAGACCGGCGACGCGCCGGGCAAGATCGTCGAGGAGCGAGGGCTCAAGCAGACCAGCGATACCGGCGCGATCGAGGCGGTGATCGGCGAGGTGCTGGCCAAGAACCCGGGCCAGCTGGAACAGTATCGCGGTGGTAAGGTGGCCTTGTTCGGCTTCTTCGTCGGGCAGACGATGAAGGCGATGGGCGGAAAAGCAAACCCTCAGGTCGTCAATGACCTGCTGAAGAAGGCGCTGAACTGAGCCAGTCGCCCGCTTGCCGGTCGGCAGGCGGGCGGTACTTCCTTCCACGGCGGCGGGGTCGTCGACGAGGGGGAAGGACTGTCAGTCTGTCGCGTCGTCCTAGCGGCCTGCTGCGTCGCGCTCGCTTGTGTCGCCGCCGGACCGGTCTTGGCGCAGGAGCGATCGGCGGTGCGACCGGGCTTCACCCTGCCGCGCGGCACCGCGCATATCCTGCTGCTGCGGCCGCATATCACGGTCGGCGCGCAGTCGACCGCGGGTCTCTTCCAGGCCAACGCCGACTGGACCGCACAGGCACGCGAGCAGATCGACGCCGCGCTGGCCGCGGCGCAGCGCACGCTCGGCAACGAGGTGGTGCGCGTCCCCGAGGCGATCGGCGCCGACACGCGGTTGATCGCCGACTATCAGGCGCTGTTCGCCGTCGTCGCCCAGTCGGTGATCGACTGTCAGCTCTTCAAGGGCAAACGGCTGCCGACCAAGAAGCGCGCCGGCCAGTTCGACTGGACGCTCGGCCCGGACGTGGCGCGGATCGCGCGCGGGCAGGGGTGCGACTATGCGCTCTTTGTCGACACCGAGGACGCTTATGGCTCGACCGGGCGCAAGATCTTTCAGGTGCTCGCCGCCGTGACGGTCGGTGTCGGGGTCAGGTCGGGCGAGCACACGGGCTATGCCGGGCTCGTCGACCTGCGCACCGGCGATCTGGTGTGGCTCAACGCCGATCGGCAGATGGGGGGCGACGTGCGCACGCCCGAGGGCGCCGCCGAGCGGGTCGCCGAGTTGTTCGAGGGTTTTCCGGGTAGCGCCGAGGTGCCCGCCGCTCTCACGGTCTCGCCGAAGGCGCGTTGATGGCGTGTGCGGTCGTCCGTGTGGCGCTACGCTTGCCACACTCTGCCTCCCGCTCGAGTCCGTCGACGCGCGAACTGCCGACCCGATACTGCCGCCCTTCGCCGCCGCGTATCAGCCCCGCACCGCTGCGGAACGCGGGCTCTGGATGCAGGCCGACGAGGACGAGCGCCAGCTGCGCGACTCGCACCTGCTGATCGACGATGCCGCCCTCAACGCCTATGTCCGCCATGTGCTGTGCCGCACCGTCGGCGAGGAACGCTGCCACGCCGTCCGGCTGTACGTGCTCCGCGTCCCGGCGATGAACGCCACCACCAGTGCCAGCGGCGCGATCTCGGTGTGGAGCGGGCTGCTGCTGCGCGTGCGCGACGAGGCCGAGCTCGGCGCGGTGCTGGGGCATGAGTTCGCGCATTTCGAGCAGCGCCATATGTTGGCGCTCCAGCATCGCCGGCTCGGCGCGAGCGATCTCGCTGCCTGGACGGCGCTGTTCGCGGGCAGGGCGGCGCCGTTGGTCAGGCTGATCGCGACTGCCAACACCTATTCGTTCAGTCGCGCGCAGGAGAGCGAGGCCGATCCGCTCGGCCTACGCTTCGTCGCCGCCGCGGGCTATGATCCGCGCCGCGTTGCCGAGGTGTGGGCCCGCCAGATGGACGAAGCCGATGCCAGGGCGGCGGGTCGCAAGCAGCGCTCGCGCCGCTACGACGGAGCCCACCTGCTCGACACGCATCCGACCGACCTGGAGCGTATGACCGCGCTGCACGCCGCCGCGGCGGCGCTGCCCGCGGGGGGCGTGACCGAGGCGGCGGCCTATGCCGCGGCGCTGCGACCGTGGCGCGCGGCGTTCCTGGCCGATCAGATCAAGCTCAACGACTTTGGCGGCACCGACTATCTGCTCGGCTAGGTGGCGCAGGACGGCTGGAGCGAGGACCTGCTGTTCGCGCGCGCCGAGCTTTACCGCCAGCGCGGCTACCCGCGCGACCTGGTCGCAGCCGCCGACTTCTACCGTCAGGCGCTCGCGCTCGACCAGCGCCACGCCGAGAGCCACCGCGGGCTCGGCATGGCGCTGCTCCGCGGTGGCGAGGCGGAGGCGGGGCGCGCCGAGCTGCGACGCTATCTCGAGCTTGCGCCCACCGCCGGCGACGCCGCGATGGTGCGCGCGCTCGTCTCATGAAGGATCGCCCGATGAACCGCTCGCTCGGCGCGTGCGCGCTGCTGCTCGTCGCCACCGTCACGCCCGTCTATGCGGGCAATCGCCTGGTCGACGCCGGCCGCCCGATCGCGGTGGCCCATGACACGCTGACGGTGACGCCCGACCGCGAGTGGAACGAGCTCGGCTGGCGAGCGGGCCCACGCTGTGAACGCTGGACCCTCGATGGGGAGGCGCTCAACGCGGTCACGTTCTGCGGTGCGGTCGAGAGCGGCAGGCCGCTGTTCCGCGAGGTGTCGAAGCACGATCAGCCGCTCCCGCATTTTTCCACGACGATGCTGCTCACCGACGTGCCCGATCTCGTCGAGAAGAGCTGCCGCATCGCGCTGGGTGCGTCGCTGATGACGATCGACTCGGCCGAGCCGGCGCGGCTCGACGGCGAGCGCGCGATCCGCTTTCGATACACCTTCACGCGACAGGAGGAGGTAGAGCGGCACGGCGAGGCAATTGCCGCGATCCGCGGCAAGAAGCTGTACTGGATGAGCTACGAGGCGCCCGCGATCCATTATTACGCGCGCGATCTGGAGAGCTGGCGCCGACTCGCCGCGACCACGCGATTCCGCTGAGCCGGCCGAGGCGAGCGCCGGCCGGCTCAGTCGAGCCTCACTGCTGATTATACTCCTGGTTCTTCACCTCGCCGCCGGTTCCGCTGTTGCCGTCGAACTCGCCGGTGTCGGTGAAGCGCGCCGGCTCCTTGCCGCCCTCGCCGCGCGCGACCGCGTCGCTGCGCGCCTCGACCGCCTGCTGAATGTCGGGACGCTCGTCATCGCGGTTCGGGATGGGGTCGATCTCTCGCTCGGTCATGTCGGTCTCGCTCAGATGCTGGGATTGGCGGGCGCAGGGTCGCCGGCGGGCGCCCCGGGGGCGGGGACGTCGATGTCGGGGCCGGGCGGGTTGATCTCGGGCGGCGGCGCGTCGGGCGTGCCGGGTGAGGTCGGCTGCGGCACGTCGGGCGGGCTGACAGGGTTGGTGGCCATCGCTTTTCTCCTTTCCGGGTCAACGTATCGACGCCCGCGGAGTTGCCCGTTCACGGCGCTTGCTCCGGCCGCGCCCGCGGTATAGAGCCCGCCGACCGGCGGTGTCCGACTTGCGGGCGTGGCGGAACTGGTAGACGCGCCAGATTTAGGTTCTGGTATCGCAAGATGTGGGGGTTCGAGTCCCTTCGCCCGCACCAGTCCCCGCGCTTCACGCGGGGTGGCCATCACTCATCCTATTCCAGACGAAAGCGGCCTATGCAGACTGTCGAGACGTTGAACGAGGGCCTGAAGCGCGCCTACACCGTGACCATCCCCGCCAGCGCGATCGCGGGGCGGGTCGACGCCGAGCTGAAGCGCGTCGCGCCGCAGATCCGCATGCCTGGCTTCCGCCCCGGCAAGGTGCCCGCCAACCTCGTGCGCAAGATGCACGGCCCGGCGCTGCACCAGGACGCGCTCAACACCTCGATCCAGGAGGGCATCCAGGCGCTGATCAGCGAGAAGCAGCTGCGCCCCGCGATGCAGCCGTCGGTCGAGCTGACCGAGGGCTATGAAGCGGGCAAGGATGCCGAGCTGAAGGTCGAGCTGGAGGTGCTGCCCCAGGTGCCGGCCCCCGCGATCGAGGGGCTGAAGCTGGAGCGTCTCACCGTGCCGGTCGACGACGCGGCGATCGACGTCCAGCTCAAGCGCTTCGCCGACATGCAGAAGCGCTGGGAGGATGCCGGCGACAAGGCGGCCGAGACCGGCGACCAGGTGACGATGGACTTCGTCGGCAAGACGCTCGACGGCGTCGCCTTCGAGGGCGGCACCGGCAGCGACATGGCGGTCGAGCTCGGCGCGGGTCAGCTGATCCCCGGCTTCGAGGACCAGGTCGTCGGGGTCAAGGCGGGCGACGAACGCAAGATCACCGTGACCTTCCCGGAAGATTACGGCGCCAAGGAGCTGGCCGGCCAGCAGGCGACCTTCGACCTGACGATCAAGGCGGTGAAGACCGCCGCCGAGAGCGCGATCGACGAGGAGCTCGCCAAGGCGCTCGGGCTCGAGAGCCTGGACCAGCTGCGCGGGCTGCTGCGCGGCCAGATCGAGCAGGAGCACAACCAGCTCACGCGCACCTATATGAAGCGCAAGCTGCTCGACCAGCTCGCCGAAGGGCATGATTTCGAGGTGCCGCCGTCGATGGTGGAGGCCGAGTTCAACCAGATCTGGCAGCAGCTCCAGCACGAGGCGACGCACGAGCCCGATCCCCAGGCGGCGCTGGCCGAGATGGAGGCCGAGCGCGACGATTACCGCAAGATCGCCGAGCGTCGCGTCCGCCTCGGTCTGCTGCTGAGCGAGATCGGCCAGGCCAACGGCGTCGAGGTGTCGCAGCAGGAGATGAACCGGCTGATCGCCCAGGCCGCGCAGCAGTATCGCGGCGAGGACCAGCAGCGCTTCGTCCAGTACATTCAGCAGGACCCTATGGCCGCCGCGCAGCTGCGCGCGCCGCTGTACGAGGACAAGGTCGTCGACTTCCTGTTCGACAAGGCCGAGGTGACCGAGCGCGAGACGACGCGCGAGGAGCTCGAGGCGGCGATCGAGAGCGAGGACGGCTTCGCGACCGGCACGCACCACCACGACCACGACAACCACAAGCCCAAGCAGACTCGCGGCAAGAAGAAGTCGGCCGCGAGCGACGGCGAGGGTGGCGCGACCGAGGGCGAGACGCCCGCGGCCGAGAAGCCGGCGAAGAAGTCCGCCGCGAAGAAGGCGGTCAAGGTCGACGAGGCGGTCGAGTCCGGGGTCAGCGCTGACGAGGCCGCGGCCGAGGCCCCCGCGAAGAAGCCGCGCGCCAAGAAGGCGGCGCCGGTGAGCGAGGAGACCCAGGTGCTTGAGTCCGATCCAGCCGCGGCCGAGACGGCGGCGGGCACCGAGGCCGCCGACGCGCCGGCACCCAAGCGCACGCGCGCCAAGAAGCCCGAGTAAGCGGGCGACGACGTCACCGCGACAGCGAAGGAGCCGGGTTGCCATAATGCAGCCCGGCTCTTTCACGTTTCGGTCGGGATCATCGTCTAGGATGACGACAAGGTGAGCGGATCAGAGCGGCAGGACGGCGGATGCAGGGCGGCATGACGGTGGAAGAGACGCGGTCGGCGCCGCGCGTGGCGGTGCTGCTGCCATGCTACAATGAGGAGGCCGCGATCGCCGAGACCATCGCCGGCTTCCGCCGCGCGCTGCCGGCCGCGACCATCTATGTCTACGACAACAACAGCCGCGACGGCACCGTCGCGGTGGCGCGCGCCGCCGGTGCGGTGGTGCGTACCGAGCGGATCCAGGGCAAGGGTGCGGTGGTGCGGCGCATGTTCGCCGACGTCGACGCCGACGTCTATGTCATGGCCGACGGCGACGCGACCTATGACTCCGCGTCGGCGCCCGCGATGGTCGCGCGCGTGCTCGACGAGCAGCTCGACATGATCGTCGGCACGCGCGTGGGCGAGGCAACGGCCGCCTATCGCCGCGGCCACCGGCTCGGCAACAGCCTGCTCACGGGCATGCTCACGCGGTTGTTCGGCCGGAGCTTCAGCGACATCCTCAGCGGCTATCGCGTCTTCTCGCGGCGCTTCGTGAAGAGCTTCCCGGTGTTGTCGGTCGGCTTCGAGATCGAAACCGAGATCAGCGTCCACGCGCTCGAGCTCAAGATGCCGCTCGGCGAGGTCGAGACGCCCTATTACGCGCGCCCGGAGGGCTCGGTGTCGAAGCTCAGCACCTACAGCGACGGCTGGCGCATCCTCCGCACGATCGCGACCCTGTACCGGATCGAGCGACCGCTCTGGTTCTTCGGCGGGGCGGGGGCGCTGCTCGCGCTGCTCGCGATGGTGCTCGCCGCGCCGCTGGCGCTGACCTACGCGCACACGGGTCTCGTGCCCCGGCTGCCGACTGCGGTGCTGGTGACCGGGCTGATGATCCTGGCGGCGCTGTGCGGCTTCGCCGGGCTGATCCTCGACACGGTCGTGCGCGGCCGCCGCGAGGTGCGGCGACTCGCTTATCTCGCGCAGCCGGCGCCACGGCGGGGCGCCGGCAACGGGGCTTGAACAAGCTGCGGCGAGCGCCGATGTTGGCCGCCTTCAGGGCATAAGAAAGTTATTCCATGCACAATCCGTTCGAGACCGGCGACTTCGCAGGCGCCTTGGCGCGCGCCGGCGTCGGCATGCAGCAGACCCAGGCCGGACTCGTCCCCATCGTGATCGAGCAGTCGAACCGCGGCGAGCGCTCGTTCGACATCTTCTCGCGGCTGCTGCGCGAGCGGATCGTGTTCGTCACCGGCGGGGTCGAGGACGGCATGGCCTCGCTGATCTGCGCGCAGCTGCTCTTCCTCGAGTCGGAGAACCCGAAGAAGGACATCTTCATGTACATCAACTCGCCGGGCGGCGTCGTCACGGCGGGCATGGCGATCCATGACACGATGCAATATATCCGCCCGCGCGTCGGCACGCTCTGCATCGGTCAGGCCGCCTCGATGGGCTCGTTCCTGCTGGCCAGCGGTGAGCCGGGCATGCGCGTCGCCACCACCAACAGCCGTATCATGATCCACCAGCCCTCGGGGGGCGCCCAGGGCATGGCGGCGGACATCGAGATCCAGGCGCGCGAGATCCTGCGCATGCGCCACTTCCTCAACTCGCTCTACGCCAAGTACACCGGCAAGCCGCTCGAGGAGATCGAGCTCTCGATGGACCGCGACAAGTTCATGAGCGCCGAGGAGGCCAAGGAGTTCGGCCTGATCGACGAGGTCTTCGACAAGCGCCCCGTGCCGAGCGAGGACGTCAGCGCTGCGGCGTGATCCGGCCGACCGGCGCGACCCACCGCGGCGCGCCGGTCTACCGCGGCGGCGGGCTCCGCGCCGCGGGTCAGCGCCGCGCCGCTACGCCCTTGAAGCCGCGGGGCAGAGGATAGATATTGCGGTTCGGCGACACCGCGGGGTCACGCCGGCGACGGCCCAGATTTTCGCGGCATTGTACGTTGTTGCTTAAGGTGCAGTGCGATAGCCTGCGCCGCGCCCAGGGCAGGCGCCATGCCTGCGACGAAGGATGATCTGAATGACGAAACTCAGTGGCGGCGATAGCAAGAGCACGCTCTATTGCTCGTTCTGCGGCAAGTCGCAGCACGAGGTGCGCAAGCTGATCGCCGGCCCCACCGTGTTCATCTGCGACGAGTGTGTCGAGCTGTGCAACGACATCATCCGCGAGGAGACGAAGTCGGCGCTGGTCGCGAAGAAGGACGGCGGCGTGCCGACCCCGCAGGAGATCTGCGACGTGCTCGACGATTACGTCATCGGGCAGAAGCAGGCCAAGCGCGTGCTCTCGGTGGCGGTGCACAATCACTACAAGCGGCTGAATCACGGCGCCAAGGGCGCGGACGTCGAGCTCGCCAAGAGCAACATCCTGCTGGTCGGCCCGACCGGCTGCGGCAAGACGCTGCTGGCGCAGACGCTCGCGCGCATCCTCGACGTGCCGTTCACCATGGCGGACGCGACGACGCTCACCGAGGCGGGCTATGTCGGCGAGGATGTGGAGAATATCATCCTCAAGCTGCTTCAGGCCTCTGACTATAACGTCGAGCGCGCGCAGCGCGGCATCGTCTACATTGACGAGATCGACAAGATCAGCCGTAAGGCGGAGAACCCGTCGATCACGCGCGACGTGTCGGGCGAGGGCGTGCAGCAGGCGCTGCTGAAGCTGATGGAGGGCACCACCGCGAGCGTGCCGCCGCAAGGCGGTCGCAAGCACCCGCAGCAGGAGTTCCTCCAGGTCGACACGACCAACATTTTGTTCATCTGCGGCGGCGCCTTCTCGGGTCTCGAGAAGATCATCGGCGACCGTCTCCAGGGCAAATCGATCGGCTTCGGCGCCTATGTCGCGTCTCCGGAAGAGAAGCGCACCGGCGAGGTGCTGCGCCAGACCGAGCCGGAGGATCTGCTCAAGTTCGGCCTCATCCCCGAGTTCGTCGGCCGCCTGCCGGTGATCGCGACGCTCGAGGATCTCGATGTGCCCGCGCTGGTCAAGATCCTGGCCGAGCCAAAGAACGCGCTGGTGAAGCAGTATCAGAAGCTGTTCGAGATGGAGGAGGTCAAGCTCGGCTTCACCGACGACGCGCTCACCACCGTCGCCAAGAAGGCGATCGAGCGCAAGACCGGCGCGCGCGGGCTTCGCTCGATCCTCGAGGCAATCCTGCTCGACACGATGTTCGATCTGCCCGGGATGGACTCGGTGGACGAGGTGATGATCGACCGCGACGTGGTCGAGGGACGCAAGGAGCCGGTCCGCGTCTACGCCGAGAAGAAGAAGGCCGGCGAGGTCGCCTGATCGTTCCTCCGCCACGATGCTGGGCCGGGGTGGAGAGCGGCGGGTTCCTCCGGAACCTGCCGACATCCCGGACCTGGTCGGGGATCCAACGTGCCGTTTGTTCGGATAGGATGGCGTAGCGCGAAAGGTGGATCCTGAGACAAGCTCAGGATGGCGGCACGGGGAGGGACGCGGTCACATCGCAGCGCGTCCATCCAGTCTTTGTATGAGCCCCGTGCAGGGCGTCGCGGCACGGCCGCGGCGCCCTTCTTCTTTGCTTATCATGTCCGGCGGATCGCACCGGCCGGCTCGCGCATTGCCTCAGCATGCAGACGACGACCGACGCCCCGCTGCCGCCGCCCCCCGCGCTGATGCCCTGGTGGGCGGTCTGCTTCCCGCTCGCCGGCCTCCTCGCGGTGCTCGCCAGTCTCGCCAAGGTCGGCAACGCGGGCACGATCGCGGCGGCGGTAATCCTGTTCGGCGCGGTGCTCGCGGCGGTTCATCATGCCGAGGTGGTGGCGCATCGCGTCGGCGAGCCGTTCGGCACGCTGGTGCTCGCGATCGCAGTGACCGTGATCGAGGTGTCGCTGATCGTCTCGCTGATGCTGTCCGACGCGGGGGACGCCTCGGCACTGGCGCGCGACACCGTGCTCGCGGCGATCATGATCATCCTCAACGGCATCATCGGCCTGTGCCTGATGGTGGGCGGCGTGATCCACGGCGAGCAGCGCTTCTCGCTGCGCGGCGCGAGCGCGGCGCTGTGCACGCTGGCCGCGCTGGCGATCCTGACCCTGGTCCTCTCGAACTACACCTCGACCACCGCCGGGCCGAGCTATTCGACGTCGCAGCTCATCCTGGTCGCGGTGGTCAGCCTGTTCCTCTACGGCGTGTTCGTGATGGTGCAGACGCTGCGCCACCGTGACTATTTCCTGAGCGCCGAGGGCGAGGAGGATCATGGCGCCGTACCCGACGGGCGCACCACCTGGACCGCCTTCGCGCTGCTCCTCGTCGCGCTGGTCGCGGTGGTGCTGCTCGCCAAGGCGCTGTCGGCAACGATCGAGCGCGCGGTGCTCGACGCCGGACTGCCGCTCGCCGTCGTCGGCGTGGTGATCGCGGCGCTGGTGCTCGCGCCGGAGGGCCTCGCCGCCGTCCGCGCCGCGCGGCGCAATCGCATCCAGACCAGCCTCAATCTCGCGCTCGGCTCGGCACTGGCGACGATCGGGCTGACGATTCCGGCGGTGGCAATCGTCAGCCTCGTGCTCGACCTGCCGCTCGCGCTCGGGATCGGCGCGAAGAGCCTGGTGCTGCTCGCGCTCTCGCTGTTCGTCGCGACGATCTCGCTCGGCAACGGCAGAACCACCGTGTTGCAGGGCGCGGTGCATTTGGTGATCTTCGCGGTCTATCTGTTCACCACGGTGGTACCATGAGCTGGCAGCTCACCGCGAACGCTGTCGTGCCGCCAGCGCGATGCCGGCCGCGATCTGCAGCACGGCATAGGCGCGCCGTCGCCCCGGCCGGTCGACGAAGGGTGCGACCAGCGCCTCCGCCCCCAGCGCGCGCTCCTGCCAGAGCGCGACGTGGCGGCGCGGGTGGAGCAGCCCGAGAATGCCGTCGCCGATCATGAAGACCGCCGCCATCTCGGCGCCGCGTCGTGCCAGTAACTGGCTCATCTCGAGGTCGTCGGTCGCGCGCGCCATGCCTGATACTCCTCCACCGCGACCGAGCGGCGCAGCACGCGCGCCGCCGGGTCGATCGTGACGTGCGCTCCGGCCGGGACGCGCACCTCACCCGGCACCGCGACGCGCCGCACTTTCTCTCCGACCTGGACCTCGACCGGCATCGCGAAGACGCGTGGTCGCTCGGTCTTCCAGGCGAGGTGAAGCACGTCGCCGTCCTGCGTTGCCAGCAGCTCCGGTAACGCACGGTCGCGCAGATAGGTGTCGAAGAACCAGCGATAATCCTTGCCGGTCACGCGCGCGACGATCGCCTCGAAGTCGCGCGTTGAGCCGTAGCGGGGGCGAAAGTTGCCGGGGCTCGGGTCGGGGCGGCCGTAGACCAGCCGCCGCACCGACCCGTAGAAAGCGGCGTCGCCGATCAGCCAGCGCAACGTGTGGAGCGTCCAAGAACCTTTGTAGTAGATGTCGGTTCCCGCGCCGCCCTTGGCGGGCTCATACACCTCCTCTTCGGTGAGCACGCGGTCGCGCACGATCGGGGCGCGGTTCGCAATCTGGTTCCGCTGTGCCTCGAGCATCACGGCGTAGCGCGCCTCGCCCTCGCGCCAGCGGCCGTAGAGCGGCTGCATGTAGCTGCCGAAACCCTCGTGCAGCCAGTAATCGTCCCAGTTGGCGGCGGTCAGCTGGTTGCCGAACCACTCGTGCGAGAATTCGTGGTGGAAGAGCCAGTCGAACCCCTCGGGCGCCTTGGCATAGCCGTTGCCATAAGCGTTGATCGTCTGGTGCTCCATGCCCTTGTGCGGCGTCTCGACCACGCCGAGCTTCTCGTCGCCGAAGGGATAGGGGCCGATCACCGTCTCGAAGAAGTCGAGCGTCGGCGCGAACTCGGCGAAGAGCGCGCGCGCCTGCGCCTCCTCGCCCGGCAGATACCAGTAAGCGAGCGGGATTTGGTTGCCGTAGCGGCTGCGATAGCAACCCTCGATCACTTCATAAGGGCCGAGGTTGATCGCGATGGCATAGGTGTTGGGCTGGCGCGCGCGCCAGTGCCACAGGCTGCGCCCGTCGGGCAGCGTGTCGACGCCGAGCAGGCGGCCGTTCGACGGCGCTTTCAGTCCCGGAGGCGCGGTAATGTGAAGCAATGCCTCGCCCGGCTCGCCCTCGGGGAAGTCGAGGCAGGGCCAGAGCAGGTCGCAGCCATAGCCCTCGGTCGTGGTCGCGATCCAGGGATGGCCATCTGGCGTGGTCGACCAGACAATGCCGTCGTCCCACGGCGCGTTGACCGCGACGTGCGGCGTCCCGTCATAGGCGATGTCGACCGCGGCGGTCGCGTCCTTCGCCAGCGGCACCGCGAGCGCGAGCTGGCCGTCCGGGCGCCGCACCGACGTGGCCGGGAGTGCGCGGCCGTCGACCGTGACCGAGCGCACCGAGTAATTGGAGTCGAGGTCGAGCAGCAGTCGCGGCACCGTGGCCGCCGCGCGCACACCGAGGCGGGCGCGCGCCGTCAGCGTCCGCCGTGCGGGGTCGAGCTCGAACCAGAGTTCGGCCGAGACGAGCCGGAGCGCAGCCTGCTCGGGCGGGCGGACTCCGCCCGAGCGCTGCGTCTGCGCGGTGATCGCAGGCTCGCCCTTGCCGGGCAGGTGTGGCCGCTGCGCCGCGGTGGCGCCGCTCACGGCCAGCGCCAGGGCGGTCGCAGACACTGCCAGATTGATGCGGCGCCCCCACACACCATATAAAGCGCGTTGGCCGTCCTCATCGGGCGGCGCCGGAGTATCCATGACGTCCACTTTCCCCGTACTGCCGCTTCGCGACATCGTCGTCTTCCCGCACATGATCGTGCCGCTGTTCGTCGGACGCGACAAGTCGGTCGCCGCGCTCGAGGCGGCGATGGCCGCGGACAAGGAGATCTACCTGGTCGCGCAGCTCGACCCGGCGGAGGACGACCCGTCGCGCGACGACCTCTACACGATGGGCGTCACCGCGACGGTGCTCCAGCTGCTCAAGCTGCCTGACGGCACCGTGCGCGTGCTGGTCGAGGGCAAGGCGCGCGCCACGCTGGAGACGCTGGAGGAGAGCGGGGCCTATCTCACCGCCACCGTCGCGCCGGTCGCCGACGCCGAGGTGGAAGGGCCGGAGCTGGCCGCGCTGATGCGCTCGGTGGTCGACCAATTCGAGAATTACGCCAAGCTCAACCGCAAGCTTCCCGCCGAGCTGGCGGCGCAGTTGGCCGAGATCAGCGGCGCGGGACAGCTCTCCGATACGGTCGCCGGCAACATTCAGGTGAAGGTCGCCGAGAAGCAGTCGCTGCTGATGGAGTCCGATCCGCTCAAGCGGCTCGAGATGGCCTATGCGCTGATGGAGGGCGAGCTCGGCGTCCTCCAGGTCGAGAAGAAGATCAAGAGCCGCGTCAAGCGCCAGATGGAGAAGACGCAGCGCGAATATTATCTCAACGAGCAGCTCAAGGCGATCCAGCGTGAGCTGGGCAACGAGGGCGAGGAGGGCGAGGGCGACGAGATCGCCGAGCTCACCCAGAAGATCGCGACGCTGCGGCTCTCCAAGGAGGCGCGGAGCAAGGCGACCGCCGAGCTTAAGAAGCTCAAGACGATGGCGCCGATGAGCGCCGAGGCGACCGTGGTGCGCAACTACCTCGACGTGCTGCTCGGCCTGCCCTGGGGCAAGAAGAGCAAGATCAAGAAGGACATCGCCGCCGCGCAGGCGGTGCTGGACGAGGATCACTACGCGCTGGAGAAGGTCAAGGACCGGATCGTCGAATATCTCGCGGTGCAGGCGCGCACCAACAAGCTGAAGGGGCCGATCCTGTGCCTCGTCGGTCCGCCCGGCGTCGGCAAGACCTCGCTGGGCAAGTCGATCGCCAAGGCGACCGGGCGCGAGTTCATCCGCCAGTCGCTCGGCGGCGTGCGCGACGAGGCCGAGATTCGCGGCCATCGCCGCACCTATATCGGCTCGCTGCCGGGCAAGGTGGTCACCAACCTCAAGAAGGCGGGGACCAGCAACCCCCTGTTCCTGCTCGACGAGATCGACAAGCTCGGGCAGGATTTCCGCGGCGACCCGGCCTCGGCGCTGCTCGAGGTGCTCGACCCGGAGCAGAACGCGCGCTTCAACGATCATTACCTTGAGATCGACATCGATCTCAGCGACGTGATGTTCGTCTGTACCGCCAACTCGCTCAACCTGCCGCAACCGCTGCTCGACCGCATGGAGATCATCCGGCTGGAAGGCTACACCGAGGACGAGAAGGTCGAGATCGCCGAGCGCCACCTCATCGCCAAGCAGGTGCAGGCCCATGGGCTCAAGCCGGGCGAGTTCACGCTCACCGACGAGGGGCTGCGCGCGCTGATCCAGCGCTACACGCGCGAGGCGGGCGTTCGCACGCTTGAGCGCGAGGTTGCCAAGCTGTGCCGCAAGGCGTTGCGCCAAATTCTCGAGGGCAAGGTTACGAGCGTGACGATCACGCCCGACAATCTCGCCGACTTCGCGGGCGTGCAGAAGTTCCGCCACGGCCTGTCCGAGACCGAGGACCAGATCGGCGCGGTCACCGGCCTCGCCTGGACCGAGGTCGGCGGCGAGCTGCTGACGATCGAGAGCGTCACGGTGCCGGGCAAGGGCCAGGCCAAGGTGACGGGCAAGCTCGGCGACGTGATGAAGGAGTCGGTCCAGGCGGCGTACAGCTTTGTCCAGGCGCGCTCGCCGTCCTTCGGGATCAAGCCCAGCCTGTTCCACCGCAAGGACATCCACATCCACCTGCCCGAGGGCGCGGTGCCCAAGGACGGGCCGTCGGCGGGTATCGGGCTGGTCACCTCGATCGTCTCGACGCTCACGGGCATCCCCGTGCGCAAGGAGGTGGCGATGACGGGTGAGGTGACGCTGCGCGGCCGCGTGCTGCCGATCGGCGGGCTCAAGGAGAAGCTGCTCGCGGCGCTCCGCGGCGGAATCGAGACGGTGCTGATCCCGAAGGAGAATGAGAAGGACCTCACGGAAATACCGGCGAACATCCGCGAGGGGTTGCGGATCGTGCCGGTCAGCCACGTCGACGAGGTGCTCAAGCTCGCGCTAACCCAGCCACTCGAGGCGATCGACTGGACCGAGGCGGACGAACTGGCGGCGCTTCCGCCCGCGCCGATCACGCCCGTTGGCGGCGAGCTGCATCACTAATTTACGTTAACGCTGCGTAACTTACTCCCGCCGCATCCTGTCCCGGGGCGCGGCGGTTTCGTTTGACTCGACGCCGGGCGCGCGCCTTACTGGAGGGATGCGGGCCACGCTCCGCGAATCCATCACGAATGCGTAACGGTAAGGAACGGGGTCTCTTCGCATGAACAAACAGGAACTGATCGCGCAGGTCGCGACGGCGGCCGGGCTCGGCAAGAGTGAGGCGAGCCGCGCGGTCGAGGCAGTGTTCGACGCGATCTCGACGAGCCTGAAGAAGGGGGATGAGGTGCGCCTGGTCGGCTTCGGCACCTTCGCGGTCAGCCGCCGCAAGGCGTCGACGGGGCGCAACCCGCGCACCGGCGAGCCGATGACGATCAAGGCGTCGAGCCAGCCCAAGTTCAAGGCCGGCAAGGTGCTGAAGGACTCACTCAATTAAGTGCTGGACAGGGCCGGCGCGCTCTCGTAGGTGCGCCGCTCCCGACGCGGATGGGCGCGTAGCTCAGCGGTAGAGCACACCCTTCACACGGGTGGGGTCACAGGTTCAATCCCTGTCGCGCCCACCATCCGACCGGCCCGAACGCCCCGCTCGTCCCAGTGACAGGCGGGGCTTCTCGTATGTGGCGCCTGTGTCCGTGAGCGATATACTCGGCCAGAGTGCGCCTGCATGAGCAGGAAACCGGCATCACGTGCACGTCACTGGTGGCTCTAGGTTCCTGCGTGCGCGGGAGCACGGCTCATCTGTGTGTCACAGGCAAGACAATCCAGAGGCTGGACGCTCGCGTAGGCCGGCCCGGGCTGCCGGCAACGGCCTAGTCCCACCTTGGGGCAAAATTGTCTCTGTCACGTAAGCGTAACGGAAACGACGCCGAACCGTCTCCGAAGACTCATTCAGCTGTCATCCTGCGCGCCTAGCGGCGCTGCTCAGGGAGCGAGCGGGCGCACACAGTTCGACTCGCCGCACCGGGCCCCAGCGCGGGGCTCGTCCTAACAGGGAGTGAGTCATGGTCAGCTTCAGCCGTCGCAGCAAGTTCCTGCTGGCGACCTCCGCCACGTTGTTCCTCGCCTCGTGCGGCGCGGACGACGTCGCCTCGCCGGGCGCCGGCAGCCTGCCGATCACGATCGTTCAGCCCGCGCCGACTCCGACTCCGACCGGCACCGCCACGCCGACCGCGCTCACCAACGCGCAGATCGCGCTGGCAACGACTGTGAACAGCATCAGCATCACCGCCGACGAGCAGGTGGCGATCCTCAACGCCGGCCAGAACAACAATCTGCAGGGCTTCGGCAACACGCTCAACGGCGTATACCCGGTCAGCGGCACCTCGCTGGCGACCGCGAGCAACCCGCAGACGGTGCTCGGCAACACCAGCTTCATCCAGAACACCAGCTATGTCGGCGCGCTGAGCGGCCCCAACGACGCGGCCTTCTCGGGCTGGACCTGCAGCTCGACCGCGGCGAGCTTCCTCAACAGTGCGAGCTGCACCGCGGTGCCGTCGATCGGCAGCGGCACGGCAGCGGCGTCCTGCCCGACCGGCCTCACCGATGACGGCGTGAATTCGAGCAGCGCGCCGACATTCCGCTACTGCCGCCTACCGCAGGTCATCACCGCTGACCTCACACTCGCGAAGATCCCGGGTCTCGTTTACCGCTTCCGCGGCCAGACCGAGGTGGGTGATATCAACGCCGCCACCGGCGTAACGCTGACGATCGCGCCGGGCGTCGTGCTCGCCGCCGACTCGTCGGAGGCGTCGAACGATCTGCTGCTCGTCAACCGTGGCAGCAAGCTCAACGCGGTGGGGACTGCCGACGCGCCCATCATCTTCACGGCGCAGCAGAACCTTGCCAGCAACGGCGTGTCGGACGCGACCCAGGGGCTGTGGGGCGGCGTTGTCCTGCTCGGCCGTGCGCCCACCGCGGTGTGCGCGGCGGGCACCGGCCCGAACGACGCCAGCGGCAGCTCGCCGACCTGCCAGCAGGCGATCGAGGGCGTCACCGGCCGCTTCTACGGCGGCACCAACCAGGCGGACAGCTCGGGCACGCTCCAGTACGTCCAGATCCGCTATACCGGGATCGCGATCAGCGAGGGCAACGAGCTCCAGGGCCTGACGCTCGGCGGCACCGGCTCGGGCACGACAATCGACCACGTCCAGAGCCACAATTCCTCGGACGACGGCGTCGAGATCTTCGGCGGCGCCACCAATCTGAAGTATTTCGTCGTGACCGGCGCCGATGACGACGGGTTCGACGTCGACAACGGCTGGCGCGGCTTCATGCAGTTCATCATCGCGGCGCAGAAGGCGTCGGGCTCCACCGCGGACTCCTTCGCCACCGAGATCGACTCGAACAACGCCGAGGACCTGCTGCCGCGCACCTACGGCCGCTACGCCAACTTCACCTTCATCCAGACCAACTCGGCACCCGCGGCGATCCGCCTGCGCGGCGGTGCGGACTTCGCCTTCGTCAACGGGGTGGTGAAGTCGGCGGCGGGTGCGGCGTGCGTCAACATCATCGCCGGCGAGGGCTCGGGGGCGGGTCGCACCACGATCCGCGCCGCGGACAGCGCGCTGCAGGATGTCGGGCCGCCGACCTTCAACTCGATCTACTTCCAGTGCCAGGGCCGCTGAGGCGCCACCGGCCCTCGAGATGCTCGGCGGAGCCCGGGGAGCGCCTTCCGGCGCCGCCCCGGGTCCGCTCATAGAAACAGACTGGATCCTTCCGCCATGCGCCAGCGCACCTATGCCTCGCTCCTTCTCCTGACGACCACGTTGGTCGCCCCCGCGGCGCTGGCGCAGGTCGCGCCGCAGACCGGCACGCCCACCACCTCGGCGCCCGCCGGCCCACCGCCGACGAGCACCACCACCAATCCCGCCGGCGCGCCGACGCCGCAGGACCAGGCCACCGCCACCGCGACGCCCGGTACGGAGCAGGGCGCCGACACCGCGGCCGACGAGCCCCAGGCCGAGGTCTCCGCGCCGGGGCTCGACGCCAGCGGGGGCGGCGACATCGTCGTGGTCGGGCGCAATATTCCCAACACCATCCGCGCCACCGCGCAGGTCGTCAGCGTCCTCTCCAGCGCCGACATCGCGCGCACGGGTGAGGGCGACATCGCCGGCGCGCTGACCCGCGTCACCGGCCTGTCGGTGGTCGGCAACGGCTATGTCTTCGTGCGCGGGCTGGGCGACCGCTACTCCTCGGCGCTGCTCAACGGCTCGCCGCTGCCGAGCCCCGAGCCGCTGCGCCGCACCGTGCCGCTCGATATCTTCCCGACCACGGTGGTCGGCTCGGCGCTGGTGCAGAAGACCTATTCCGCCAATTATCCCGGCGAATTCGGCGGCGGCGTCATCAACCTGACGACCAAGGCGATCCCCGACGAGAATTTCTTCACCGTCGGCGCCTCGGGCGGGATCGACACCGAGACCACCGCCAAGCTGGGCTACACCTTTTTCGGCTCCAGGACCGACTGGCTCGGCTATGACGGCGGCGAGCGCAACGTCCCCGACTTCATCAAGCAGGCGCCGACCGGCAACGGCGTGATCCCGAGCGCGCAAGTGCTCCAGCTGTCCAACGCGCGCACCACCCTGCTCCAGCGCACCACCGACACGCCCGCCAATTACTCGGGCAGCATGGACCTTGGCGTCACCGGCGACATCGGCGGAACCCGCGTCGGACTGATCGGCAGCCTGGGCGTGTCGAACACCTGGCGCACGCGGGACGCGACGCAGCAAGACACGGTCAGCGTCGACGGCACGCTGCGCAACGACTTCCAGACCGTGATCACCGACAATCGCGCGGTGGTGAACGGGCTGCTCGGCTTTGGCGCCGAGTTCGGCGAGAACAAGGTGCGCTGGACCAACGTCTATATTCACGACACGCTGAAGCAGGGCCGCGCCTCGGGCGCGACCGTGTACAACAACTCGAGCGGTAACCCGCTCTTCCAGCAGAACACCAACTGGTTCGAGCGCAAGCTGATCGAGACCCAGCTGGTGGGTGAGTTCAAGCCGATCACCGATCTGTCGATCGACGTGCGCGGCGCCTATGCCAACACGCAGCGCAACTCACCCTATGAGCGTCAATTCATCTATCTCTGCAACACCAGTCTGACCGACCAGACCGGCGACGTGCCGGTCAGCGACCGCGGGCTCAACTGCCCGGGCGCGTGGCAGGCGACCAACGCGTTCGACCGTTTCGCCACGGTGGTGTTCAGCGAGCTCAACGAGGATCTCTACTCGGGGCAGGCGGACGTAGCCTATAAGATCCCGGGCGAGCGCCCGATGACGGTGTCGGCGGGCTATTATTTCTCCGAGAACGACCGCACCTCGACGCGTCTGCCGTTCGTCTACCAGACCGCCACCGGCGGCGCGATCCCGTTCCCGTGCAACCTGCTCCGGCCGGACTACCTGCTCTCGCCCGACGTAGTGAACGGTTGCCCGACCCCGATCTCGGGCAACCCGGCAGACACCGCGGTGCAGCTGCGCTTCGACGCGGGGCAGAACGGCTCGTACGAATATGATGCGCTGCTGCGCGTCCACGCCGGTTACGCCCAGGTCGAGGCGGAGGCGCTCGACGGCCTGCGCGCGATCATCGGCCTTCGCTACGAGACAGCGACCCAGCGAGTCACACCGATCAACGCCACTTCGACGAGACTCAAGAACGATTACTTCCTGCCGGCGGCGACGATCACCTGGAACTTTGCCAGCAACCAGCAGCTGCGCCTCGCCGCCTCGAAGACGATCGCGCGGCCGCAATTCCGCGAACTGGCACCGCAGGCCTTCCGCGACTTCGAGTCCGACCGCCTGTTCTTCGGCAACCCGCGGCTGAAGGACTCGGAGCTGTACAACCTCGAGGCACGCTACGAGTGGTTCTTCGCACGCGACCAGCGTGTCACGCTGGCGGGCTTCTACAAGCGGATCGACAATCCGATCGAGCAGGTCGGCTTCTTCCCGACCCCCGACGCGCGGCTTCAGACCGGCTTCACCAACCTGCCCACCGCCAAGCTGTACGGCGCCGAGGTCGAGGCGCAGAAGTACGTCCCGCTCGACTTCCTGTCGGCGGGCATGGCGGGCAAGCGCGCGGTGCTGATCGCCAATTATACGTGGACGTACTCGGCGATCACCGCCGATGGCAGCTGCGTGCCGGGCGTGCTCGAGGGAACGACGCTGGGCGGCTGCCAGGCCAATTTCGCGCCGGCGCGCTCGCTGTTCCGCGACGGTGCGCCGCTCACCGGCCAGTCGGATCATCTCGTCAACCTGCAGCTGGGCTACGAGGACACCGAGAACGGCACGCAGGCGACGCTGCTGTTCAATTATGCCAGCGAGCGCGTCACCAATCGGGGCCCGTCCTTGCTCGACGGCTCGGGCTTCCAGCCCGACATCATCGAGAAGCCCGGCATCCGGCTCGACTTCGTGATGCGCCAGCAGGTTCAGCTGGTTGGGCAGAAGGTCGAGATCAAGGCGGAGGCGCGCAACCTCACGGGCACGCGCTACCAGGAGTTCCAGACCTTCGACGGCGGCAACCGGGTTGACATCAACCGCTACCGGCTGGGTCGGTTGTTCACGCTCGGCGCCAGCGTGAGCTTCTGATCCGTTTCGGCGGCCGGCGATATCAAGCGCCGGCCGCCCGTCAGATCCAGGGTCGCTCGCGAAACCATTTGGTGATGACGTACTTCACCCCGGCGCGCACCTTCATGCCGTGATGGAGCGTGGCGGGGTTGGGCGTGTCGTCCGGGCGGCGATTGTTCCAGCATACCAGTTTGCCGGACTCGGGCTGGATGGTCTTATCGATCGCCTTGAACCGCGTCGCGCCTCCCGCCTCGGGCGCGTTCAGATAGACCATCATCGTCCAGGTCCGGTTGCCCGCCACGTTGCAATAGCGCGCGAAGTCGGCACCGGTCGGCTCGAAATAATCGGTGTGCGCCTTAAACTCCTGGCCGATCGCGTAGCGCTGTCCTTGAAGCGGCTCGCCATGCCGCAGGTCGAGCCCGGCGAAATCGGCGAGGCGCCGGTTGATCGCGGCGACGAGCGGATCGTCGTCGCGCAGGTCACACGTCTCGCTGGTGCGGAAGGCGGTGTCGCCGTTCGGGTCGGCGATGGTCGAGGGTCGCCGGTCCGCGTCGATCAGCTCGATCAGCGCGGCACATTCGTCGGCGCTGAGAAAATCACGCCGGATGAACAATGTCAGCTTGGGCGAGGGGACGCGCTGGATCAGCGGCTGCGCACTCAGTCGCGCGATGATGGGGTCGGACGCCATGGGCCTGCTATATTCCACCTGAAGCAAGTCGAACCAGCCACAGAAATATTACACAAGCCGCCGACGCCGATGTAACAGGGTTATCGTGGTGGCGCAGGGAGTTCAGCCGAGCGCATGCGTTTGAAGTTCGACGCCCGGGCACGGGCGATCCTGCGGCGGTTGCCGGTGGTGAACGCTTACTCGGCGGTCGAGCTGCTGCTGCTCGCCGGGCTCGCGGTGCAATGCGCGCGGCTGATGTGGGTGATCGTGACTCCGGTGTCGCCGCTCGGCGCCTGGGTGCCAACCGGCCCGACGATCCCGGTCGATCCCGCCGGTGTGCTCGGCAGCATCGACCCCTTCTACCGGGTGAGCGGCGCGCAGGCGGCGCAGGGGCCCGCGGTGGTCACCTCGCTTCAGCTCACCTTGTTCGGCACGCGGATGGATGACGCGCAGGCGCGCGGCGCAGCGATCCTGGCGGGGCCGGACGGGTTGCAACGCAGCGTCAGCGTCGGCGAGGAGGTCGTGCCCGGCGTGGTGCTGCGCGACGTGGCCTTCGACCATGTCACGCTCGAGCGCGGCGGCGCGCGCGAGGACCTGTTCCTCGACCAGTCGACCAAGCCGAGCGCCGACGTGCCGCCAAGCGGTGTCGCCCCCGCTGCCATGCCGGGCCCGGATCCGCGCGTGCCGCGCGACTCCGACGCCGGCGGCGGCGCGATGTCGCCGGACCGGCTGCGCACCGACATCACCGCCATTCCGCAGATCGAGGGTGGGCGCGTCGTCGGGCTGACGGTACGCGGGCAGGGCGGCAACGCCTTTCGCGCGTCGGGGCTGCGCGATGGCGACGTCGTCACCCAGGTCGCCGGTCGCCCGGTGTCCGGCCCGGCCGACCTCGACCAGTTCACGCGCGAGCGCGCCCCCGGCGGCGCGGTCCCGGTCACCGTCCAGCGCAACGGCCAGACCGTCGCCCTCTCCATTCCGGTAAAATGATGAAGCGTTCCAACGTCCTCCTCGCTCCTCTCGCGCTCGCTGCCGCGGCGCAGCCCGTGCTCGCGCAGACCACCCTCAACGTGCGCGACGCCGACATTCGCGCCTTCATCGCCGACGCCGCCAAGGTGACGGGACGGACGTTCATCATCGACAATCGCGTGCAAGGGAAGGTGACCGTGGTCACCGACCGGCCGCTGTCGCGCTCCGAATATCTCGAGGTGTTCCTCTCGACGCTGCGTGCCAACGGCCTGGTCGCGGTACCGAGCGCCAACGGTGCCTTCCGCGTCCAGCCGATCGACAATGCGGCGAGCCAGCCGGGGCGGATCGGCCTCGCCGGGGCGCCGCGCAACCAGCTCGTCACCGAGATCATCCGGCTGCGCTCGGTGGATGCCGCGCAGGCGGTCGACACCGTACGTCCGCTGGTCAGTGCACAGGGGTCGGTGACCGCGAACCGTGGCGGCAACAGCCTGGTGGTGGTCGACTTCGCCGACAACGTCCGGCGCGTGCGCGAGGTGGTGCGGCGGATCGACTCGGACACGTCGGCGACGCGCATCATCCCGCTCAAGAACGCGCGCGCCAGCGAGGTCGCGACCGCGCTCCAGGGGCTGATCGGCGGGAGCGGCGGTGCCGCGTCGCCCTCCGGCGGCGCCTCGGCGGTGGCGATCGAGAGCTCCAACGCTGTGGCGCTGCGCGGCGACCCGCAGACGGTCGCGCGGCTGGCGGCACTGGCGCGCGAGCTCGACCAGAGCGCGCGCAACGCCACCGAGATCCGCGTCGTCTTCCTCGAGAATGCCGACGCCAACCAGCTGCTGCCGGTGCTTCAGCAGCTCGTCGGCCAGGCGCCCGACGCGATTGAGGAGCAGGCGCTCACCCGTTCGGGGCTGAGCAGCTCGAGCACCGGCTCGACCGGCGTCGGCGCGACGCCGCAGCCCGCCACGCGCTCGCGCCCGACCCAGTCGACGACGCAGCAGTCGGGCAGCCAGCCGCAGCAGGCCGCGATCACCGGGCAGGGCAATCGCACCGCCGCGGTGGTGACCCGCTATGCCGGCGCCAACGCGATCGTGATCGCCGCGCCCGCCGATATCCAGCGCCAGCTGTCCGACGTGGTGAAGCAGCTCGACCAGCGCCGCCAGCAGGTACTAGTCGAGGCGATCGTCGCCGAGGTGTCGGATTCGACGGTCAACCAGCTCGGCGCGCAGTTCATCCTCGGCAACCTCGACGGCGGCGCCTTCGCGGCGTCGACCTTCAGCAACTCGGCGCCCAACATCCTCCAGATCGCCGGCGCGATCGGCGCGCGCGAGCTGGCGAGCTCGACCACCACGACGATCGCCAACGGCGTCACCACCACGGTGACCAACAACACGCCGTCGGACACGCTGACCCAGTCGGCGATCCAGTCGATCATCGGCTCGTCGGGCGGGTTCGGCGGCTTCGGCGGGCAGATCGGCAGCACCGTCTTCGGCGCGATCATCAACGCCGTGAAGCGCGACAACACGTCGAACTTGCTCCAGGTGCCGCAGATCATGACGATCGACAACCAGGAGGCGCACACGCTCGTCGGCCAGGAGATCCCGATCACCACGGGCGAGGCGCTGTCGAACAATTTCGACAACGCCTTCCGCACCACGCAGCGGCAGAATGTCGGCATCGGGCTGGACGTGCGCCCGCAGGTGAACTCCTCGGGCACGATCAAGATGAACCTCCACCTCGAGGTCAGCTCGATCGCGGGGCCGGTGTCGAACAACAACTCCGACCTGATCCTCAACAAGCGCGAGGTCGAGACGGTGCTGACCGTCGACGACGGCGCGATCGGGGTGATCGGCGGGCTGCTCTCCGACGAGGAACGCCGCACGATCGAGAAGATCCCGCTGCTCGGCGACATTCCGCTGCTCGGCAATCTTTTCAAGTCGCGCGCCAAGAGCCGGTCGAAGACCAATCTGATGATCTTCATCCGCCCGACCGTGATCCGCAGCGCGGCCGACAACCGTCGCGTCACCGAGCAGCGCTACGGCTATCTCCGCCTCCAGCAGGCCGCGCAGGAGCCGTTGTCCGAGCCGTCGATCGACACGCTGGTGCGCGATTACATGGGCGCCGCGCCGCCGCTGCCGCCGGCGGGCCAGCCCGGCAGCATCGAGGACCCGCGCGTCGCGGTGCCGGTCTATCGCAACTCGACCACCGTCATTCCCGGAGGAGACAGGCGCCAGTGATCGTGCGCACCGGAGCCGAGATCGACGCCGCCGCGGCGCCGCTGCCGCCGCCCGGTGATGGGGTGACGGTGCCGTCCGCGGTGCTGCCGCCGGCGGCGCTGCCCTACTCCTTCGCGCGCAAGTTCGGCGTGGTGCTCGACCAGGGCGGGACGGTCGGCACGCCCAAGGTGGCGCTGCGCGAGGGCGCGGACCCGCGCGCGCTGATCGAGGTACGTCGTGTGATCGGTCGAGCCTTCGACGTGGCGGTGGTGCCGGTCGCGGCATTCGACCGGCTGCTCAGCGACAATTACGCGATGGACGGCCAGGCCACCGCCGCCGCCGCGGTCGGCATGGGCGACGAGCTCGACCTGCTCGCCGAGGGGCTGCCCACCGCGGAGGACCTGCTCGACACCGCCGACGACGCCCCCGCGATCCGGCTGATCAACGGTATCATCGCCGACGCCGCGCGCAACGGCGTGTCGGACATCCATATCGAGCCGTACGAGACCGGTCTGGTGGTGCGGATGCGCATCGACGGCGTGCTGCGCGAGACGTTGCGGATGCCGCCGCACGTCGCACCGGTGGTGGTGAGCCGCATCAAGGTGATGGCGCGGCTCGACATCGCCGAGCGGCGCGTGCCGCAGGACGGGCGCATGGGGCTGACGCTCGGTGGCAAATTGCTCGACGTCCGGGTCTCGACGCTGCCCAGCCGCGCCGGCGAGCGCGTGGTGCTGCGTATCCTCGACAAGGAGAATGCGGGGATCGACCTCGACGCGCTCGGCATGACCGCGCCGATGTACGCTTTGCTGCGCGAGGTGATCGCCGAGCCCAACGGCATCGTGCTCGTCACCGGCCCGACCGGCAGCGGCAAGACGACGACGCTCTACGGCGCGCTGCGCCTGCTCAACGACGGCAGCCGCAATATTTTGACGGTCGAGGACCCGGTCGAATATGCGGTCGAGGGGGTCGGCCAGACCCAGGTGAACAGCAAGGTCGGGCTCACCTTCGCCGCCGGGCTGCGCGCGATCCTGCGCCAGGACCCCGACGTGGTGATGGTCGGCGAGATCCGCGACCGCGAGACCGCCGAGATCGCGGTACAGGCCTCGCTGACGGGGCATCTCGTGCTCTCCACCGTCCATACCAACGACGCGGTCGGCGCGATCACCCGCATGCGCGACATGAAGGTCGAGCCGTTCCTGCTCGCCTCGACCCTGCGCGCGGTGATCGCCCAGCGGCTGGTGCGGCGGCTGTGCGCCAACTGCCGCCACGCGGTGCGCGCGAGCGAGACGGTGGCGCCGCTGCTCGGGGTCGATCCGGGCGCGACCGTGTACGAGGCGGTCGGCTGCGAGCAGTGCAACCGCACCGGCTTCCGCGGCCGCGTCGGCGTGTTCGAGGCGGTGCGCGTCGACGCGGTGGTGCGCCGCATGATCAACGAAAGCGGCGATGAGGACGCGATCGCGCGCCACGCCTTCGCGCAGAGCGACACGCTCGCGATCGCGGCGCGGAGGCTGGTGGAGAACGGCCAGACCACCGCGGAGGAGGCGGTGCGCGTGTCGCGCAGCGAGAACGCCGACGCCGCCGAGGTGGCCATCACCGATGCGTGAGCGGGTGGGCCGCGGCCTCACATCCTCCCCGTCATCCCCGGGACGGCGGGGATCCAGACGCGCGGACATCCGGGATAGTTTCGCGACGTCAGCGTATATGGATCCCCGCCTGCGCGGGGATGACGTTGGGAGGGGAAGCAAGCCGGTGCGGCTCAGCGAGCGCCCGTCCCGATACCAAGCGGCTCTTCATGGCTGACTTCGACTATCTCGCGATCGACACGCGCGGCAACGAGATGCGCGGGCATGTCGCCGCGGCCGATCTCGCCGCTGCGCGCGCGACGCTCGACCGCCGCCGCCTCTACGTGGTGCGGATCGAGCCGGGCAGCGCGCCTGCGACGCGGCAGCGCCCACTGTTCGGACTCGAGCTCGGCCGCGCCAAGATGTCGGGCAAGCAGCTGACGCTCTTCACGCGCCAGCTCGCCACGCTCAACCGCGTCTCGCCGCTGGAGGAGTCGCTCCGCACCATCACGCGCCAGACCGAGCAGGAGAGCGTACGCGCGATCGTCCAGACGGTTCACACCGGCGTCGTCGAGGGACGCCGGCTCGCCGACGCGATGGCGCGCGAGCCGAAGAGCTTCCCGCCACTCTACCGCGCGATGGTCGCCGCGGGCGAGAGCTCGGGGACGCTGCCCGAGATCATGGAGCGGCTCTCCACCTTGCTGGAACGGCAGGCGGAGATCCGCGGCAAGCTGCTGACCGCGATGGCCTATCCCAGCGTGCTGTCGGCGGTGGCGTTCAGCGTCGTGATCGCGCTGATGACCTTCGTGGTGCCGCAGGTGGTCGAGCAGTTCGACACCGTGGGCCAGCAGCTCCCGCTGCTCACGCGCATGATCATCGCCTTGTCGGATCTGCTGGTCGGCTGGTGGTGGCTGTTGTTGCTGATCGTCGTCGCGACGGTCGGCGGTGCCGTCATCGCGCTGCGCCAACCGCCGATCCGGCTCGCCTTTGACACGTGGCTGCTGCGCGTACCGCTGATCGGGCGGCTGCTGCGCGACCTCCACGCCGCGCGGATCGCGCGCACGCTCTCGACCATGGTCGCCAGCCGGCTGCCCTTGCTAGAGGGGCTGACGCTCACCGCCGGCACGATCCACAATCGGCGGCTCAAGGCCGCGTCCGACGAGATCACCGAGTCGATCCGCGGCGGTGGCAGCCTCTCCACCGCAATGCGGCGCACCGGCGTGTTCCCGCCCTTGCTCGTCTATCTCGCCGCGAGCGGGGAGGCGGCGGGGCGGCTCGACGAGATGCTCGAGCGCGCCGCCGACTATCTCGAGCGCGAGTTCGACCGCTTCACCGCCACCGCGCTGTCGCTGCTCGAACCTTTGATCATCGTTGTGATGGGCGCGATCGTCGCCACGATCGTGCTGTCGATCCTGCTCCCCATCCTCCAGCTCAACACCTTGGCCGGCCAGTGAGACTCCTGATGCACACCAAACAGACCCAACGCCGCAAGAAGAAGAACGGCTTCACCCTCGTCGAGCTGATGGTGGTGATCGTGATCATCGGCCTGCTCGCCACGATCGTCGCGCTGAACGTGCTGCCCTCGGGCGACACCGCGCGGATTCAGAAAGCCAAGGCCGATATCGCCACGATCGAGCAGGGACTGGAGCTCTACCGCCTGCAGATCGGCAGCTACCCGACGACGTCGCAGGGCCTCCAGGCGCTGGTGACCGCGCCCGCGGGCGCCGACGCGGCGCGCTACCAGGCCGGCGGTTACGTCAAGAAGCTGCCCAAGGATCCGTGGGGCCGCGACTATCTCTATGCCTCGCCGGGCCAGCACGGCGCCGCCGACGTGTGGACCCTGGGTGCCGACGGCAAGGACGGCGGCGAGGGGATCGATGCCGATATTGGCTCCTGGCAGTAAGCGCGGGCCGGCTCGGGTAGCGGCGCATGGCGCGCATCGCGAGCGTCGCGCGCGGAAGGTCCGCGCCTTCTTCACACGCCTCCGTCATCCCGGATTTGTTCCGGGATCCACCGGTCCGCGTATCCCGGAGCCGCGGCTCCTGCGCAACGGTGGTTCCCGGAACGAGTCCGGGATGACGGTGGGGTGCAGGGCAGTCGTCGAGACAAACGCACCGGGCGCGAGCCTTGAGAAGCACCCCACCACCAGCGGCTTCACCCTGATCGAGCTCATGGTCGTGATCACCGTGATCGGCCTCGCCTCGGCCGCGGCGGTGCTCGCCATGCCCGACACCCGCGGCCGGCTGACCGACGAGGCGGCGCGCTTCGCCGCCCGCGCGCGCAGCGCGCACGACGCCGCGATCGTCGAGTCGCGGCCCGTCAGCCTGTGGGTGACCGAGACCGGCTACGGCTTCGACCAGTGGCGTGGTGGACGCTGGACGCCGATGGAGCCGCCCCTCGGGGTCGAGCAGTGGCGCCCCGGCACCGCGGCGGCGGGACTGGTGCGCGAGCGCGTCACCTTCGACACCACCGGATTGGCGGACCGCCCGCTGACGATCACGCTGACGCGCGAGGGCGCGCGCACCGATGTCGTGATCGAGCCCGACGGGCGCGCGCATGTCGCGGGCTGAGCGCGGCTTCACGCTGATCGAGATCATGGTGGCGCTGGCGGTGTTCAGCCTTGCAGCGCTCGCGCTGATCCGGCTGGAGGGTCAGACGATCCGCTCGACCGGCGCCCTCTCCGCCACGCTGCTCGCGCAGGCGGTGGCGCGCAACGTCGCGATCGAGGCGGTGACCGACGCCGAGCCGCCGGTGCGCGGGCGCTCCTCCGGCGTGGAGCAGAACGGCGGCCGCGCCTGGACCTGGGTGCGCCAGGTACAGCCGCTCGGCGACGGCGACGTGATGCGGGTCGATGTCAGCGTCAGCGATCCCGGCGGTGCGGTGCTCGGCCGCATGACGATGGTGCGGCCCCCTGCGCCAGCGCTGTCGGTGGACGTGGCGGGATGAGCGCGCGCCGCGACGCCGGCTTCACCTTGGTCGAGGTAATGATCGCGCTGATGATCTTCGGCATGATCGCGGCCGCGGGCGTCGCGTTGCTCGCCTTCAGCGTGCGCGCGCAGGGAGCCAGCGAGGTCGCGCTCGACGACACCGGCGCGCTGAGCCGGCTCTCCTCGATCCTCACCGCGGACCTCGCCCAGGCCCAGGATCGCAACACGCGTGACGTGAACGGCGTGCTGCTGCCCGCCTTCAGCGGCGACGCCGCCGCGATGCCGCTGCTGCGGCTGGTCCGCGCCGGCTGGAGCAACCCCGATCAGGCACCGCGCGCCGAGTTGCAGAAGGTGGAGTACCGCCTCGCCGGCGACGGACTCGAGCGAGTCGCCTATCCGGCGCTCGACGGCGCGGCGGCGCTGCCGCCTGCGCTGCTGCTCGATCGCGTGCGCACGGTGCAGCTGCGCTTCCGCTACCGCGGCGCCTGGAGCGATACCTGGCAGGGCAATCCGCGCGCCGCGCTGCCCCAGGCGGTGGAGCTGGTCGTGACCCGCGCCGACTCACGGCTGTATCGACTGTTGTTCCTCGTGGGCACCGGCGCGGGGCGCGTACAGGAGAGCGGCGGCGGATCGCCGGGGGGGGCCGCTGGCGGTGGTGCGGTGTCGCCGGGGATGGGCGCGCCGGCGCGGATGCCGGGAGGCGGCGATGCGGCCCGGTGAGCGCGGCGCGGCATTGCTGACGGTGCTGCTGCTCGTCGCGGTGATCTCCGTCATGGCGGCGAGCGCGCTCGAGCGGCTGCGGCTCTCGACCCGGTTGGCGGCCAACGCGGTCGCGCTCGATGCCGCGCGCGGCTACGCCTATGCCGCCGAGACGCTGGCGACCACGCGCGTGACGTCGCTGCTCAGCCAGGCGCGCGATCGGGTCGCCTTGACCGGGGGATGGAGCGGGCGCCCGTTCGGGCTGCCGATCCCGGGCGGCTCCGCGACGGCGCGCGTCACCGACGGCGGCAACTGCTTCAACCTCAACAGTCTCGTCCTGCGCGCGCCCGACGGCAGCTACGCCGTCAACATCGAGTCGCTCCAGCAATTGCAGCGGTTGGCGCGGCTGCTTCGTGTGCCCGACGGCGACCGCGTCGCCGCAGCGGCGGCCGACTGGATCGACAGTGACGATAGCCCGCTTCCCGGCGGCGCGGAGGACAGCGACTATCGCGGCTATCGCACCGCGGGCGTGCTGATGGCGGACGTCAGCGAGCTGCGCGCAGTGCGCGGCGTCACGCCCGAGGTGTATCGCACGCTGCGGCCTTACCTCTGCACCCTGCCGCTGGCGCAGCGCAACGTCTTCAACGTCAACACCCTGCTGCCCGAGCAGGCGCCGCTGCTGGCGATGCTGGTGGGCGAGTCGCTCAGCATCGAGGCGGCGCAGGGCGTGCTGCTGCGCCGGCCGCCCAACGGCTGGTCCAGCGTCGACCAGATGTGGGCCCAACTCTCCACCCAGAGCGGCGGCGCGTCGCAGATCGGCGCCGCGCAGTCGACCAGCGTCAAGACCGTGTGGTTCGCGCTGCGCGTCGACGTGACGCTCGGCACCGCCGAATTGCACGAACAGGGGCTGATCGACGCGCGGACCCTTCCCGTCCGGCTCGTGACGCGGCAATGGGGAGATGCGTCATGACCGCTGCCACGCTCCTCTTCCTTCCTCCCGCCGACGACCAGCCGTGGCGCTGGTGGCGGATTCGCGACGATCACGTCGAGCGCGAGGGCGAGGGCGTGCCCGCGCGCGACGAGGAGATGCCGGTGATCGCGGTCGCCCCCGCCGACGCGGTGACGCTCCACTGGGCCGAGCTGCCCGCGCGCTCGCCCGCGCAGGCGCTGGCCGCGGCGCGTGTGGTGGTGAGCGACGCCACCGCCGAGCCCGCGCAGGATCTCCACATCGCGGTCGGCGGCGAGAAGGGCGGCGAGCGCGCGATCGCGGTCGTGGCACCGGCGCGCATGGCGGCCTGGCTGGAGTCGCTCGCGCGTGCCGGGATCGACCCGGGCGCGATCGTTCCCGCGCCGTTGCTGCTGCCCGTGCCGGAGGAAGGCTATGTCGCCGCCGACCTGCCGGGCCAACGCGTCGTGCGCGGCCGCACCAGCGGCTGGGCCGACGAGCCACTGCTCACCGAGCTGATCACCGCGGGCGAGCGCCCGTCGCCGCTCGCGCGCGACGCGGTGCGCGCTGCCGCGGTCGCCTCGATCGCCGCGCCGGCGATCGACCTACGCCAGGGTGCATTCGCGCGGCGGCGCCAGCGCGCGGTCGACTGGGCGCTGCTGCGCCGCATGGCCGTGCTGGTCGGCTGTATCCTGCTGGCGACACTCGCGATCGATCTGGTGCGGATCCTGCGCTACTCGTTCGGCGCCGACGCGATCGAGGCACAGGCCGACACGGTGGCGCGCCAGGCGCTGCCGCGTGGCGCGAACGCCGGCGATTCGGCGCGACTGCTCGGCGAGCGGCTGACCCGGCTGCGCGGGCCGGGGCAGGGCTTCACCCGCACCGCCGCGGCGGTCTACGCGATCGTCGACGCGGTGCCGGAGAGCGAGGTTACCGCGCTCCAGTTCGAACCCAACGGTTCGCTGCGCGTGTCGCTCTCGCTCGCCGGTGAGGCGCAGGCCAACACGATCAAGCAGCGGCTCGCCGGCGCGGGCTTCACGGTGGAGTCGAGCGTGTTCCAGCAGGCCAACAACCGGCTCACCGGCGACATGACGGTGCGGCCGTGAACGCCGCGCGCGCCTGGTTCGAGTCGCGCTCGCTGCGCGAGCGGCGGCTGATCGCGGTCATGGTCGTGCTGCTCGTCGTGACGCTCGTCTGGGCGGCGGTAATCCTGCCGGTGCGCAACGGCCTCTCGTCGTCGCGCGCGCGCTACACCGACGCGGTGGTGCGGCTGGGCGCGGCGCAGAGCGGGCTCACCCAGGTCAAGTCGCTCCAGCGCCGCGGCGCCACTGCGCTCGGCGGCTCGCTCGCCGATGTTGTCCGCGCGCGCGCCGATGCGGCGGGCTTCGCTTTGGCCTCGCTCGATGTGGTCGCGCCCGATCAGGTCCGCACCTCGATCACCAGCGCGCGCGCCGGGGCGCTGATGCGCTGGGTCGCAGGGCTGGAGCAGGAGGGCATCCTGGTCGACTCGCTCAGCGTCACCGGCAGCGGCGCGGGCAGCGTCACCGCGCAGCTCAGCCTGCGGCAGCGGGGCGAGTGATGCGGATCCGGCTCGCTACCGGGCGCCGCGCGCTCTTCATCGCGCTGTTCGTGCTGGCGGTGCTGGCCTTCCTGCCGATGCGACTGGCGCTCGGCTGGGCCGGGCTCGACGCGCAGGGCTTCACCGCGCGGGAGGTGACCGGCAGCCTGTGGTCGGGCCGGCTGATCGAGGCGCGCTTCGGCGACATCGCGCTGGGTGATCTCGATGCCGGCGTGTCGCCGCTCGCACTGCTGATCGGGCGCGCCCGGATCGCGCTGGCCGGCGCGAGCGCCGACCCGTCGCGCCAGCTGTCCGGCACGGTCGAACTGGCGCGCAACCGCGCCGCGATCATCGGCGCGCGCGGGCCGCTGACGCCCGGCAACGCCTTTCGCCCGCTGCCCGTGACCGCGCTCGACCTCGACGACGTCACCGTGCGCTTCGTCGACTCGGCCTGCGAGCAGGCCGAGGGCCGCGTCCGCGCGACGCTGTCGGGGCAGTTCCTCGGCCAGCCGCTGCCCGGCGCGATCAGCGGCGCGGCGCGCTGTGATGCGGGCGCGCTGCTGCTGCCGCTGAGCAGCGGGGCGGGCGAGGGGGTCAACCTGCGGCTATGGGCCGACGGCCGCTACCGCGCCGAGCTGACGCTGGTGCCGACCGACCCGACGGTCGCGGCGCGGCTCGACGCCGGCGGGTTCGTCGCCAATGGGGTGGCCCGCACGTTCGCGGTGGAAGGAAGATTCTGAGCGCCTTGACGAGGGGCCACGCGCCCCGCTAGGGGACCGGCCTTCGCGGCGATCGTAGCTCAGTTGGTTAGAGCATCGGTTTGTGGTACCGAGGGTCGCGGGTTCAAGTCCCGTCGATCGCCCCATTTCTCCCTCATCTGCATTTCGCGCTGGCGTCGGCCGCCGGCTACGAATATTGCGCTACGCGGTAATATTCTGCTGCGCTTGACGGAGGCGTGATGACCTCGCTGTGGGACTATCCCGATTTCGACGCCCATGAAGGGCTCCACCTGTTCGCCGATCCGGCCTCCGGGCTCAAGGCAGTGGTCGCCGTCCACTCCACCGCGCTTGGGCCGGCGGCGGGCGGGGTGCGCTTCTGGCATTATGCCGATGATTCGCGCGCGCTCACCGACGCGCTGCGGCTGTCGCGCGGGATGAGCTACAAGAACGCGATGGCGGGTCTGGCGCTGGGCGGCGGCAAGGGTGTGGTGCTCGCGTCGCAGCCGGGCGAGACGATCAGCGAGGCGCAGCTGCGCGCCTTCGGCCGCGCGGTCGAGTCGCTCGGCGGGCGCTACGTCACCGCGGAGGACGTTGGCATGTCCGAGGCGCGGATGAAGGTGATCGCCGAGGAGACGCGCTACGTCTCCGGCCTTCCCGTGGCGCAGGGCGCGGCGGGCGGCGATCCCGGGCCGTACACCGCGCACGGCGTCTATCTCGGAGTCCGCGCCGCCGCCAAGCGCGGGCTCGGCAGCGATGACGTCAAGGGCGTCCGCGTGGCAATCCAAGGGCTCGGCTCGGTCGGTGGCGGACTCGCCAAGCTGCTCGCGCGCGACGGCGCGATGCTGACACTCGCCGACGTCGACCAGGCGCGCGCCGAGCGGCTGGCGGCCGAACTGGGCGCGACCGTGGTGGCGCCCGACGCGATCCTGAGCGCCGACGTCGACATCGTCAGCCCCAATGCGCTGGGCGCGATCCTGACGGAACAGTCGATCTCTACGCTCAAGGCGAAGATCGTCGCGGGCGGTGCCAACAACCAGCTCGCCACCGCTGCGGACGGGCGACGGCTTCATGACGCGGGCGTGGTCTACGCGCCCGATTACGTCATCAACGCGGGCGGGATCATCAACGTCGGGCTCGAGTATCTCGGGCACGGCGACGAGGCCGAGGTGATGGCGCGGATCGCGCAGATCCCCGGCCGGCTCGACCAGGTGTGGGACGAGGCCGCGGCGACGGGCGACCCGACGGCCGAGGTCGCGGACCGGATTGCGCGGCGGCTGATCGGGCGCGCGTGAGCGGGGAGGTGCGCCGTGTCACGCTGTGCGGCGCTCCCACTACCGTCATCCCGGACTTGGTCCGGGATCCTCTAGCCCCCGTACTCAGGCGCCGGTAGGTACGCGGCGCGGTGGATCCCGGACCAAGTCCGGGATGACGGATGGAGGGCGCGGGCCTCTGCCTTCGACCGGCCGACCTCCCGCCTCTCGCCAACTCTTTACCGCGCCAATCCCGCCGCCGCCCGCGCGCGCGCCTGGATCTCGGGCAGCGTGCCCTCGGTCACCCAGCTGCCGCCGACGCACAGCACCGGGTCGAGCGCGAGCCAGTCGGGCGCGCTCGCCTCAGTGATGCCGCCGGTCGGGCAGAAGCGGCACTGGTAGAAGGGCGCCGCCAACGCCTTGAGCGCCTTGATCCCGCCGCTCGTCTCGGCCGGGAAGAACTTGAAGTGCGACAGGCCCATGTCGAGCCCGCGCATGATGTCGCCGGCGGTGGCGACGCCGGGCAGCCAGGGAATGCCGCTCGCCTGGATGGTCTCACCCAGCTTCTGCGACAGGCCCGGCGAGACGATGAATTCGGCGCCCGCGTCCTTCACCTGCGCCACCTGCTCTGCGGTGACGACGGTACCCGCGCCGACGATCGCGCCGGGCACTTCCTTCATCGCGCGGATCGCGTCGAGCGCGGCGGGGGTGCGCAGCGTCACCTCCAGCACCTTGAGCCCGCCGGCGACCAATGCCTCGGCCAGCCCGCGCGCCTGCCCGGCGTCCTTGATCACCAGCACCGGGATTACCGGGCTGGTGCGCATCACGGTCTCGATGTCGCTCATGGTCTCACTGGTGCTCCTGCGCGAAAGCCGCCGCGGCGCCGAACAGGCCGGGCTGGGGATGGGTGATGAGCTTGACCGGGATCGCCGCCATCATCGACTGGAAGCGGCCCTTGGAGACGAAGCGCTGGTCGAAGCCCGAGCGCAGCAGCTTATCCTTGATCCGCAGGCCGAGCCCGCCGGCAATCACGACGCCCTGCGCGCCTTGCGCCAGCGCGAGGTCCCCCGCCACCGCGCCGAGCGCGAGGCAGAAACGGTCGAGCGCGGCGAGCGCGATCGAATCGGTGCCCTCCAGCGCCTCGGTCCAGATCGCCTTGTCGTCGCGGCGAAGCACCGCGCGGCCCTCGAGCTCGGCGAGCGTCTCGTAGATCGCGACGATGCCGGGACCGGCGACGATCCGCTCGGCGGAGACGCGCGTGTAGGTCTTGCGCAGCCGCTTCAGGATGGCGTCCTCGATGCCGTCGAGCGGGGCATAGTCCATGTGCCCGCCCTCGGTCGGCAGCACCGAATAGCGTCCGTCGCGCTTGAAGACCTGCGCCACGCCCAACCCCGTGCCGGGGCCGCAGACGGTGGTGACGCCGTCGCCGGGCAGCGGCGTCGCGGGGCCGCAAAGATGCTCGAAATCCTCGTCCGGCAGCTGCGCCACCGCATGCCCGATCGCGCCGAAGTCGTTGATGATGGTCCATTGTTCGGCGCCGAGCCGCTCCGGGATCAGCGACGGGCGGATCACCCACGGATTGTTCGTCAGGCGGATGACGTCGCCGGTGATCGGCGAGGCCACCGCGATCGCGGCGGCAGGGGGCAGCGTGCCGCCCTGGCGCGCGCGAAATGCCTCATAGGCGGTCTGGAGACTGGCGTGCTCGGCGGTCTTGAGCGTCACTGGCTCGCCGAGCGACTGGACGCGGCCGTTGTCGACCTCGGCGATGGCGAAGCGGGCGTGGGTGCCGCCGATGTCCACCGATACGATCTGCATGCTCTTCTCCCTCTCCCCGTCGCGCGGGCCAGCGGTCGCCGCGGCAGCCGCCGCGATGCCGCGCTCGTGCCCCTCTTCCCGCGGGAGAGGGCCGCGACGCTACTACAATCCGGCGCCCGCCAGTATCGCGCTGGCACCTTTCTCGGCCTCGTCGGCGAGTCCGCGGAACAGCCCGAACAGCTCGCGCCCCATGCCGCTGGCGGGGGGCGGTGCCACAGCGAGGGTGCGTGCCGCCCATTCGTCGGCGTCGACCAAGGCGGTGAGCGTGCCCGCCTCGGCGTCGACCCGGATCAGGTCGCCGTCGCGGATCAGCCCGATCGCGCCCCCACCCAGTGCCTCGGGCGAACAGTGAATCGCGCACGGAACCTTGCCGCTCGCGCCCGACATGCGCCCGTCGGTGACGAGCGCCACCTTGAAGCCGCGGTTCTGCAACACGCCCAACGGCGGGGTTAGTTTGTGCAGCTCGGGCATGCCGTTGGCGCGCGGACCCTGGAAGCGGACGACCACGACGACGTCGCGCTCCAGCTCGCCGTTGCGGAAGGCGGCGAGTACCTCGAGCTGGTCGGCGAAGACGCGGGCGGGCGCCTCGACCACCCAGCGCTCGCGCTCGACCGCGGACACCTTGATGCAGGCGCGGCCGATATTGCCCTGGAGGATGCGCATGCCGCCGTCGGGCGAAAAGGGCCGGTCGGCCGGGCGCAGGATGGTCTCGTCGCCGCTCGCCGGCACCGCCTGCCACGTCAGCTGCTCGCCCTCGATCATCGGGCGCTCGCCATAGGCGGAGAGATCGTCGCCGGCGACGGTCATCAGGTCGCGGTGGAGATAGCCGGCGCCGATCAGCTCGCGGATCACGAAGGGCATGCCGCCCGCCGCCTCGAACGCGTTCACGTCGGCCGAGCCGTTGGGATAGACCCGCGCGACGGTCGGCACCGCGGCGGAGAGCCGGTCGAAATCCTCCCAGTCGATCACGATGCCCGCGGCGCGCGCGATCGCGGGAAGATGGAGCAGGTGGTTGGTCGAGCCGCCGGTGGCGAGCAGCCCTACCGCGGCGTTGACGATCGCCTTCTCGTCGACGCAGGCGCCAAGAGGGCGGTAATCGTCGCCGTGCACGCCGATCGCGGCGAGCCGGTGGACCGCGGCGCGCGTCAGCTCCTGGCGCAGCTTGGTGCCGGGATTGACGAAGGCGGCGCCCGGCATGTGCAGCCCCATCACCTCCATCATCATCTGATTTGTGTTGGCGGTGCCGTAGAAGGTGCAGGTGCCCTGGGTGTGATAGGCCTGGATCTCGGCGTCGAGCAGCTCGTCGCGGGTTGCCTGGCCCTCGGCGAAGCGCTCGCGCACCGCCGCCTTGGCCTTGTTGGGCAGGCCCGAGGGCATCGGGCCGCCGGGGATCAGGATCATCGGCAGGTGGCCGAAGCGCAGCGCGCCCATCAGCAGCCCAGGCACGATCTTGTCGCAGATGCCGAGCAGCGCCGCGCCCTCGAAGGTGCCGTGGCTCAGCGCCACCGCGGTGCTGAGCGCGATCGTGTCGCGGCTGAACAGTGACAGCTCCATGCCGGCATAGCCTTGGGTGACGCCGTCGCACATCGCGGGCACGCCGCCTGCCACCTGCGCGGTGGCGCCGACCTCGCGCGCCCACACCTTCATCTGCTCGGGATAGCGGTAATAGACCGCATGCGCCGAGAGCATGTCGTTATAGGCGGTGACGAGGCCGATGTTCATCGCCTCGTGCCGCGTCGTCATCGCATCGCGGTCCTCGGGCGTGCCGGCATAGGCATGCGCGAGATTGGCGCAGCCGAGCCGCGGGCGGCCAATCCAGCCGTCACGCTCGCGCTCGATCAGCGAGAGATACGCCTGGCGGGTCGGGCGCGAGCGCTCGATGATCCGATCGGTGACGGCGCTGACGGCTGGATTCATGCTGCTACCTTCGGCTCGGGCGGGTTGTCGCGCGGCGGCGCGGTTGTGCGGCAGGGCCCTGCCGCACTCAAGTCCCGCGAGGTCGGAATACGTATGTGTGCGCTTCTCAGGCGGCCCAGTGAATGTCGACGGGCAGCTCGACGTCGGCGAGCACGCGGCCGATCGGATAAGGCGAGCCAGCGCCCTCCTTGATCGCGTCCTCGATTACCTTGCGCTTTGCGTCGCCGGTCACCGCGATCATCAGCGCGCGTGCGGTGGCGATCGCCTGGCGGCTGAGCGTGACGCGCGCCACCGGCGCCTCGGGTGGCAGCGGATCGGGCATGACGCCGAGCGCACGGCGCTCCTTCGGCCCGTTGAGCGCCTCGTCATAATCGGGGCCGGGGAAGATCGAGGCGGTGTGGCCGTCGCCGCCGACGCCGAGCACGCACAGGTCGAGTGGCCAGTGGAGGTCCTGCATCAGCGCGTCGGCGGAGCGGCCCGCCGCCTTATAGTCGTCGGTGGCCTTGGGCACGATCGGCATCACGCGCGCGCCCTTGGGTATGAAGATCTTGCCCAAAGCGGTGACGTTGGAGAGCGGGTCGCCGAGCGGGACGATACGCTCGTCGCCGGGGATGATCGTCACGCGCTTCCAGTCGAGCTTGGCTTGGGCCAGCTTCTCATAGGCGGGCAGGGGGGTCTTGCCGCCCGCCAAGGCGATCACCGCCGAGCCGCGCGCGTCGATCGCGCTCTCGACGACGAACTGGATGTCGCCCGCGACGGCGTCGGCCAGCTCGGCCGCGTCGTCATATTCCCACCATTCGATCTCGGTCATATCTCTCTCCGTCGCGACGCGTCGGGTCGCGCTGGTCGCCGCGCGGGTACGCGCCGGCAGGGTCGTCGCCCTGCTTTCGCAGGAAGTTCGGTCAGGTCAACCGAGCAATGCGGTGAGCGGGACGAGGGTCGGGGCTAAGCAACCGGTCTAGCGCGAGCCAACAACCCGGCGAATGCGGGGGGCCAGATGGGAGATGGCAGGTGGGACCCACGACAGCCTGCTCACATGGTCCCCAGCCTTCGCCGAGTCAGCGGCACGATGAGGCGACTCACGCTCCTGCGCAGGAAGAGCCCAGAGCCACGGGCGCACCGCTCGACAACCCTGGGTTCCTGCCTGCGCAGGAACACCGAACCTCTCAGTCGTCGTGCCAGCTCACGCCGTCGCGCTCGGTCAGTGCGATCGCGCCGGCCGGGCCCCAGGTTCCCGCGGCATAATGTTTCGGCTTGGTCTGCGCCGCGGCCCAGCCGGCGCGGATCGCGTCGATCCATTTCCACTGCGCCTCGACCTCGTCGCGGCGGACGAACAAGGTCTGATCGCCCTCGATCAGATCGAGGAGCAGCCGCTCATATGCGATGCGCCGGCGCGAGCCCGCGAACTGCGCGTCGAGGCTCAAGTTGAGCGGCACCTCGCGCAGCTTGATCCCCTCTCGGTCGAGCCCCGGCTCCTTGGTCATCACCAGCAGCTGGATATATTCCTCGGGCTGGAGGCGGATGATCAGCTTGTTGGGCTGGAGCAGCCCGCCGCGTCCCGAGAACATCGAGTGCGGCACCGGCTTGAACTGGATCGCGATCTCGCTGCGGCGCTTGGCCATGCGCTTGCCGGTGCGCAGGTAGAAGGGCACGCCCTGCCAACGCCAATTGTCGACGAACGCCTTGATCGCGACGAAGGTCTCGACGTCGCTGTCATAGCCGAGCTCGGAGTCGTAGCCGCGCACGACCTTGCCGCTGACCGCGCCCTCCTCATACTGGCCGGTGACGGTATAGCCCTGCACCTCCTCAGGCTTCATGTGGCGCAGCGAGCGGAAGACCTTGGCCTTCTCGTCGCGGATCGCGGTGCCGTCGTACAATGCCGGGGGTTCCATCGCGATCAGCGCGACCAGCTGAAGCACGTGGTTGGCCACCATGTCGCGCAGCGCCCCCGCGCCCTCGTAATAACCGGCGCGATCCTCGAGCCCCACCGTCTCGGCGATCGTGATCTGGACGTTGTCGATCCCCGTGGCATTCCAGATCGGCTCGAACATCGAGTTGCCGAAACGCAGCGCGAGGATGTTCTGCACCGTCTCCTTGCCGAGATAATGATCGATCCGGAAGATCCTGTCCTCGGGGAAGGCAGAGGCGACGGTGTCGTTGATCTCGCGGCTCGACTCGAGGTCGTAGCCGAGCGGCTTCTCCAGCCCGATCCGCACCGTGTCGCCCGCGAGGCCGACGCTCTCCAGCCCGCGCACCGCGGGCTCGAACAGCGAGGGCGCTGTGGACAGATAGATCGCCAGTCCGCTCGACACGTCGCCGATCTTGTCGGCGAGCGGCTGAAAGCTGTTCGGGTCGGACAGGTCGGCGGGCTGGAACTGGAGTCGCTGGAGGAAGCTATCGATCGCACTCGCGTCCTTGCGGTCGGCCGGCAGGAACTCGTCGAGCGCCTTGCGCGTGACGTCGCGGAAGGCGTTGTCGTCAAGGTCGCTGCGGGCCGAGCCGGTGATCGTCAGACCGGCGGGCAGCAGCCCGTCGGCGTGCAGCCCGTAAAGCGAGGGCAGCAGCATTCGCTTGGCGAGGTCGCCGGTCGCACCGAACAGCAGCAGCTTGCCCACCGGATTGCGCTCCATCTGAGTCTCCTGCGTCGCTTTCTAGAGGGTCAGACCGGCGACGGGGTCGAAGCCGGCCATGATATTGAGGTTCTGCACCGCCGCACCGGCGGCGCCCTTGCCGAGATTGTCGAGCGTGGCGATCAGCAGCGCGTGGCCGCTGGCCTGGTTGCCGACGACGCGCAGCGTCATGCGGTCGGTCCCCGCGTCGTCCTCGATCTTCACCACCGTCGCCGCCTCGTGCGCGAAGCGGACGACGCGCTCGCCGTCATAGGCGGCGGCCAGCACCTCGGACAGGTCGGTGAGCGTGGCGCGGCGGGCGAGCTGGCTGAGGTGAAGCGGCACCTGCACCACCATCCCGCGATAGGTGCGCGCCACTGCTGGCTGGAAGATCGGCGCGACAGCGAGTCCGGCGTGCCGCGTCATCTCGCCGACATGCTTGTGCGCGAGCGCCAGCGCGTAGGGGCGAAAGGCGGTGACCGCCTCGCCGCCCTCGAACTCAGCGATCATCGCCTTCCCACCGCCGGAATAGCCCGACGCGGCGTTGACGCTGAGCGGCGCGTCGGCGGCGAGCAGTCCCGCGCGCACGAGCGGTCGGACGAGCGCGAGGAAGCCGGTGGGATAGCAGCCCGGATTGGCGACCAGACGCGCCGCCGCGATGCGATCGCCCTGGTCGGGCTCCAGCTCGGCGAAGCCATAGGTCCAGTCGGGCGCGACCCGATGCGCCGTCGAGGCGTCGATCACCCGCGTGCGATCGTTGGCGATCATCGCCACCGCCTCGCGTGCGGCCTCGTCGGGGAGGCAGAGGATCACGACGTCGGCGTCGTTGAGTGCCTCGGCGCGCGCGGCGGCGTCCTTGCGGCGCGCCTCGTCGATCGTCACCACTGCGACGTCGCCACGGCCTGCGAGCCGCTCGCGGATCTCCAGCCCCGTGGTACCAGCGGCGCCGTCGATGAAGACCGAGACCGTCACGCCGCGCGCACTGTCGCGGCGTCGACATAGCCGACGAGACTGAGCTCCACCGCGATCCCCCAGGCGACGCCGCCGGTGAGGTCGAGCAGGTCGAACGCCGCGCCCGCGGGCAGCTCCGCCAGCGCCGCAGAGGCAGGGTCGCGCGATTCGCGCAACGTCGCCGCCGTGGCGAGGGCCCGGCGCAGCGGCGCGGCGTAATGCGGCGCGAAGACGCGGTCAGCGAGGCGGACGTCGGCGATGTCGGCGCGCACGGCATGGGTGCGCGGGTCGAGCGTGCGCGACCGCCCCGTCAGCGTGAAGCCGCTACGCGGTGACGTGCTGCTGCCCGACGGCGCGGGCGGGCGGGTGGTCGCCGTCACCGATGAACTGGCCGAACTCCTCAAGAAAATCTGCCCCTTCGGATGTACGCGCGACGAAGATGTTGCGCTTGTCGCTGTCGTCGCGTTGGCGGCGCAGATAGCCGAGCGCACCCAATCTGTTCAAGGCGCGCGTCACCACGGGTTTGGAGACGTTGAGCACGCGCGCCAGACCACGCACCGTGTGCGGCCCGGGCCGCAAGTAAACGACCAGGAGGAGCGCCATCTGGCGATTGGTGAGGTCGGGCTCGCCCGAGCGCACGTAATCGACCAGCGCGTTCATCCACGAACTGAGTTCGGGTTGCGCCAATGTTGCCACGTCCTCGTCCCGCTGCATCACGCCCGGTCCGTTCCGGGTTTGTGCGAGAATAACGCCCGCTTCCGCGGCTGGTTTCAGCCATGTTACGAATTAGCGAGGCGAAATCGTGCCGTTCCAGGGGCGAGCGGCGCGGTTGATCCGCGCCCGCCGCTCCCCTATGTGCCCGCCATCCGGCGTGCGCGACCTGGTCGCGCGTGCCCCTCGCTGTATCGGACCCGCGTCGCTCCCATGTTCACCTTCCTGCTCGTCCTCCAGGCCATCATCGCGGCTGCCCTCGTCACCGTGATCCTGATGCAGCGCTCGGAAGGCGGCGGCCTGACCTCGTCGGGCAGTCCGTCGGGGCTGATGTCGGCGCGCGGCGCGGCGGACTTCCTCACGCGCGCCACCTCGGTGCTGGCGGGAATCTTCGTGGTGATGAGCATCGTCCTCGCCTTCATCGCGGCGCACCGCGGTGCGGTGTCGGTCGACACCTCGCTGCAGCGGCGCGTTCCCGCGGCGCAGACCCAGCAGCCGGCGCCGACTCAGCCCGACGCCGCCGCGCAGGTCCCGCTCGCGGGTGAGCCGGCGAACGCCGCCGCGCCCGTCCCGGCGCCGGCCGACAACGGCGTGCCGCTGGCGCGCTGATCACTCCCACAGCGTCGACTCGTCGCGCGCGGCCTCACCGCGCGCTTGCCCTCGCTCGTACTATAAGGTTAGGCAGTTCGCCCCATGGCGCGGTATATCTTCATCACCGGCGGCGTGGTCTCCTCGCTCGGTAAGGGTCTCATGGCGGCGAGCCTCGCGGCGCTGCTCCAGGCGCGCGGCTATCGCGTGCGCATCCGCAAGTTCGACCCCTATCTCAACGTCGATCCGGGGACGATGAGCCCGTATCAGCACGGCGAGGTGTACGTCACCGACGACGGCGCCGAGACCGATCTCGACCTCGGCCATTACGAGCGCTTCACCGGCGTGGCGTCGCGCCAGTCGGACAACATCACCTCCGGCCGCATCTACAAGACGATCATCGAGCGCGAGCGGCGCGGCGACTATCTCGGCGCGACGGTGCAGGTTATCCCGCACGTCACCGACGCGATCAAGGCGTTCGCGCGCGCCGAGACCGACGACCTCGATTTCGTGCTGTGCGAGATCGGCGGCACGGTGGGCGACATCGAGTCGCTGCCCTTCATCGAGGCGATCCGCCAGCTCAAGAACGAGGTCGGCCGCGGCAACGCGATCTCGGTCCATGTCACGCTCGTGCCGTATATCGCCGCGGCGGGTGAGCTGAAGACCAAGCCGACGCAGCATTCGGTACGCGAGCTTGCCGCGCTCGGCGTCCAGCCCGACGTGCTGGTGTGCCGCTGCGAGAAGCCGCTCCCGGTGTCGGAGCGCGCCAAGATCGCGCTGTTCTGCAACGTGCCCGAGAGCGCGGTCATCCCCGCGCTCGACGCCGCCAGCATCTATGCGGTGCCGCTGCAATATCACGCCGAGGGGCTCGACTCGGAGGTGCTGCGCGCCTTCGGCATTACGCCCTCGTCGCCGCCCGACCTCAGCCGCTGGCAGGAGATCGTCGATCGCCTCCAGCACCCGGAGGGCGAGGTGACCGTGGGCGTGGTCGGCAAGTACGTTGGCCTGCAGGACGCCTATAAGTCGCTCAACGAGGCGCTGGTCCACGGCGGGATCGCTAATCGCGTCAAGGTCAACGTCCGCTGGATCGACGCCGAGCTGTTCGAGCACGACGACGAGGAGATCGTCAGCCAGCTCGAGCCGCTCGACGCGATCCTCGTGCCCGGCGCGTTCGGCGAGCGCGGCGCCGAAGGCAAGATCAAGTCGGTGCGGTTCGCGCGCGAGCGCGAGATCCCCTATTTCGGCATCTGCTTCGGCATGCAGATGGCGTGCATCGAGGGCGCGCGCGACCTCGCCGGCATCGCCGAGGCCTCGTCGACCGAGTTCGGTCCGACCGAGCAGCCCGTCGTCGGCCTGATCACCGAGTGGATGGGCCGTGACGGGCTCGAGCAGCGCGAGGCGCAGGGCGATCTCGGCGGTACGATGCGGCTCGGCGCCTATGACGCGACGCTCGCGGGCAACAGCGTGGTCGCCTCCATCTACGGCGACACGCAGATCTCCGAGCGGCATCGGCACCGCTACGAGGTCAACACCGGCTATCGCGAGGCGCTGGAAAAGGGTGGGCTGGTGTTCTCGGGCATGTCGCCCGACGGTACCTTGCCCGAGATCGTCGAGCGCCCCGACCACCCGTGGTTCGTCGGCGTCCAGTTCCACCCGGAGCTGAAGAGCAAGCCGTTCGATCCGCACCCGCTGTTCGCCAGCTTCATCGAGGCCGCGCTCAAGCAGAGCCGGCTAGTGTAGGGGCGCGACGACCGCTCCGGCGAGCGGTCGTCTTATAATTGAGGCAGCGGAACCGCAGCCGGGTGGCGGCGCGGTCAACGGAGCTCGCCTCTGATGGATCAGTTACGCATCGCGCCCAGGCTCGTCCTGTCGTACGCGGTGATCTTCGTCGTCATGCTGGGGATCAACCTGCTCGCGCTCGCCAACGTGAGCCGCATCGACGCGATTGCGGAAGATATCGGCGTTCACCGCCGCCACAATTATGAATCAGCCTCGGCCATGGCGCTCGCGGCCACGCAATATCGGCTGGGCGAGGCCACATTGGCAGCGGCGCGCGACGGTGCTGAGGTGACCGCGGCGGCACAGGACCTTGCCGAGCGCGCGCGTGCGGTGGAGACGCGGGTCGCGGAGCTCGACGGCCGGCTGCGTTCACCGGTGACACAGGGCCTGTTGCGCGAGTTCGCGCACGACTGGTCGACCTATCGTGCGTCCGGAGCGAACCAGTTCCGCCGTGTCGGGGCGCCGGGGCTGGCGACGTTCCGCGCGCGCGCGCCGGCCTTCTCCGATGTCGAGCGGGATGCCAACCGCTTGCTGGTGCAGCAGTCGGGTTCGCTCGATAACGGCGTGGCCACCGCGCGCTCGCTCGTCGACGCGGCGCGAACGATCACGTTCGTGGCGATGGCGCTGACCGCGCTGCTCGTGATCGCGCTGCTGATGATGCTCATCCGTGGCATCGCTCGCCCGCTCGATGTCGTGACCAACGGGCTGTTGCAGCTCGCCGATGGCGACCTCGGCGTCGAGATCGCGGGGGCGGGGCGCGGCGACGAGGTCGGCGACGTCGCCGCCGCCGCGATCAAGCTGCGCGACCGGCTGCTCGCCGCCGAGCAGGAGAAGGTGCGCCAGACCGCACTGATCGTCACCAGCGTGGGCGCGGGGCTCGACTCGCTGGCGCGCGGCGATCTGACGACCCGCGTCGACACCGAGCTGGAGGGCGCGTTCGGCAAGCTGCGCACCGACTTCAACGATGCGATCGAGGCGCTGGCAGCGGTGCTCGCGGCGGTGCAGGCGAGTGCCGCCGGGATCAGCGAGGGCGCCGACGAGATCCTGCAGGCGAGCGACGACCTGTCGCTCCGTACCGAGAAACATGCCGCCGGCCTGGAGCAGACCTCGGCGGCGATGCAGCAGATCACCGAGACGGTGCGCCAGACCGCCGAGGGCGTCTCGCGCGTCAACGGCGTGGTGGTGGAGACGCGCGGCGATGCCGAGCGCTCGGGCGAGGTGGTGCGCCGCGCGGTCGAGGCAATGAGCGGGATCGAGCGCGCCTCGCACGAGATCGGCGACATCATCAGCGTGATCGACGGCATCGCCTTCCAGACCAACCTGCTCGCGCTCAACGCGGGCGTGGAGGCGGCGCGTGCGGGCGACGCCGGCCGCGGTTTTGCGGTGGTGGCGCAGGAGGTGCGGGCGCTGGCGCAGCGCTCGGCCGACGCCGCGCGCGACGTCAAGAAGCGCATCGGCGCCTCGACCGAGCAGGTCGGCGCGGGCGCCAAGCTGGTGGTGGAGGCGGGCAACGCGCTGACCCGGATCATCGCGCGGGTCGGCGAGATCGGCGCGCTGGTGGCGCAGATCGCCGAGGCGGCCGACCAGCAGTCGACTGGGCTCGTGCAGGTGAGCAAGGCGATCGCCGAGATGGACGGCGTCACCCAGCAGAACGCCGCCATGGTGGAGGAAACGACGGCCGCGGCGCGCGCGCTCGCGGGCGAGGCGGACGCGCTAGCCCAGGAGGTCGCGTGTTTCCTGCTCGACCGCTCCGCGCCGACCCGCGCCGGCCTGCCGCGCCACCGCCAGATCGAGGCTCCCGCGCGTCGCCTGCCCAAGCCCGCGCCGCGGCTCGGCCATGCTCCGCGCGGGCAAGGGGGTGAGGATGACGGCGCCCTACGTGCCGAGTGAGTCTATAAGGGAAAGGCGCCCGGACCTGTCGGCCCGGACGCCCCCACCGGCGCCTCGAAAGGGAGCAAAGAGACGCCGATCCCGCTCGCGCGGCTGACCCTTACGCGGCGCGCGCCGCGTCGGTGGCCTTGTCCTCCACCGCGGTGAGCTGCGGGCCGGTCTTGATCGCGATCGACTTCGGCTTCATCGCCTCAGGCACCTCGCGGACCAGATCGATCACCAGCAGCCCGTCGTTCAGCCGCGCGTCCTCCACGAACACGAAGTCGGCCAGCTCAAACCGCCGCTCGAAGCTGCGGTTGGCGATGCCGAGGTGGAGAAACTGCGCATTCTCCGCCCGATCGTCCTTCTTGCCGGCCACCTGCAGCAGGTTCTGCTGCGCGGTGATCTCGATCTCGTCGCGGCTGAAGCCGGCAACGGCCAGCGTGATGCGGTAGCGGTCGTCGGCGACTCGCTCCAGGTTGAACGGCGGATAGTTCTCGGATGCGCCGCGCGCATTCGCCTCGATCATGTCGAACAGACGATCAAAGCCAATGGTCGAGCGGCGGTAGGGAGTAAGGTCGAAACGCATGTTCAAATCCTCCGATGAGCTATTTGAAGCAAGGCGCCCGGTCATCCGCGGCGCCTTTGTCCGTGCGGCCCGGCCAGCGGCACCGCACGCTAGCTAAATGGGAGTAGCACGAAGCGTTTCAAGTCCCCCTGATACTCCTACTTCGTTGATGGACTATGCGGGATCGGCGATGCAGGATGATGTCGAGGTAAACAGGGGGGAATTCGATGTCGCTCACGCTCGCGCTGCTACTGGCACAGGCCGCCGTACCGTCCGCCGCGGCCGATCAGGCGGTTGGTGCGCCCGCTGCTGCGGCACCGTCGCAGGACGATGCCGTGGTGCGCGGGACGGTCGACGGCAGCGGTGACAACGAGCGCGGTCGGCTCGGCCCGGCGCAGCAGGGCGGGGGCGACATCGTCGTCACCGCGCGGCGTCGCGCCGAGAGCGTGCAGCGCGTGCCGCTCGCGGTGTCGGTAATCGGCGGCACCGCGCTGGCGGAGACGGGCGCGTATAATGTCAGCCGGCTGACGCAGATCCAGCCGACGCTGCAATTCTACTCGACCAACCCGCGCAACTCGGCCGCCAACATCCGCGGCCTGGGCGCCCCGTTCGGCCTCACCAACGACGGGATCGAGCAAGGCGTCGGCATCTATGTCGACCAAGTCTATTACTCGCGCATCGCCTCGGCCACCTTCGACTTCACCGACACCGAGCGAATCGAGATCCTGCGCGGACCGCAGGGCACGCTCTACGGCAAGAACACCACCGCGGGCGCAATCAACATCACCACGCGGCGACCGAGCTTCACGCCCGAGGCACGGGTGGAGCTCACCGCAGGCAACCTCGAGTTCCTCCAGGCCAAGGCCTCTGCCTCGGGTCCGCTGATCGACGACACGCTGGCGATCCGACTGTCGGCCTCGGTGACATCGCGACGGGGCACGATCTACAACACGCGTACCGGCGCCTATGTAAACGCGCAGGACAATCGCAGCCTGCGCGGGCAGCTCTTCTGGCAGGCGGCGTCCAACCTCGATCTCACGCTCGCCGGCGACTACAACCACCAGGATCCGGAATGCTGCGCGCAGATCTTCGCGCGAGTCGGCCGCACGCAGCGGCCGCTCGCGCGGCAATATGAGGCGCTCGCCGCCGCCTTCGGCTACGCGCCGCCGTCGCGCAACGCCTTCGACCGGCTCACGGACCTGGACACACCTTTGCGCGCGCGCCAGGAGCTGGGCGGCGCGTCCTTGGTGGCCAACTGGGACGTCGGCGCGGCAACGCTCACCTCGGTTTCCGCGTGGCGCTTCTGGGATTGGAATCCCTCGAACGACCGCGACTTCATCGGCCTGCCGATCACCACGGTGTCGGCCAACCCGTCGCAGCAGAAGCAGGTGAGCCAGGAGCTGCGCGTCGCCTCGAACGGGCAGCACCGCGTCGATTATGTCGCCGGCCTTTTCTACTTCCGCCAGACGATCGACACGCAGGGGCTCCAGGTACAGGGGCCGGCGGCCAGCCGTTGGCTGCTCAATCCGGGTGACCCGCCGTTCGGCGCCAACGGCTGCGCGCGCCCGAGCAGCGCGGCCTGCAACCCGGCGATCCTCGACGGGCTGACCGCGCGCAACACGATCGGCTTCACCAACACCTCCGCCGCGGCGTTCGGGAAGCTCACCTGGCATCTCGGCGACAGCTTCTCGATCGCGCCCGGCGTGCGCGTCAACTATGACAAGAAGCGCGGCTCCTATGTCTCGGTGGTGACGACGGGCAGCGGCTCGACCACGCTGACCAGCGATCAGCGCGGCGTTCTCGCGCCGCAGAGCTACGCGCCCGACTTCGACAATTGGAACGTCTCGGGTGACATCACCGCGGCCTGGGACATCGCCGCCGACGTCCACGGCTATGCCACCTACGCGCGCAGCTACAAGTCGGGCGGGATCAACCTCTCGGGTCTGCCGCTGGACGCCGGTAACAATCCTATCCTCAGCGCCGCGACGGTGAAGCCCGAGAAGGTCAATCACTATGAGCTGGGGCTCAAGACCCAGTTCCTCGATCGCCGCGCGACGGTGAATCTGGCCGCTTTCTGGACCGACATCTCGGACTATCAGGCGACCGTCACCAACGGCCAGCTCGGCGTGCTGCGCGGCTATCTCGCCAATGCGGGCAAGGTGCGGACGCGCGGCGTCGAGCTCGACTCGGCGTTCCGCCCGACCACGCGTCTCAACGTCTACGCCAACGCGGCCTATACCGACGCCAAATACGTCGACTTCACCGACGCGCCGTGCCCGCCCGAGCTGTCGGGCGGCACGAGCAGTCCGGCCAACTGCGACATCTCGGGCCAGCGTTTGCCCGGCATCTCGAAATGGGCCTTCTCCTACGGTGCCGAATATGCGGTGCCGGTGACGCTGGGGGGCGAGGGCGGCAACGTCTATCTCGGCTATGACGGCAGCTATCGCTCCGATTTCTCGAGCAACCCGTCGGAGTCGATCTACACCAACATCGATGGCTATTCGATCTCGAACGTGCGGCTGGGCTATCGCAGCGACCGCGGCCTCAACGCGTTCCTGTGGCTGCGCAACGCCTTCGACCAGGATTATTACGAGCTGCTGGCGACCCAGTCGGGCAACACCGGGCTGGTGGTCGGCCAGCCGGGCGATCCGCGCACTTATGGTGTGACGGTCTCGGCGAACTTCTGAGCGATGGCGCGCCACGGCAGAGGCTAGGCCTCAGGCAGGCAGCCCCAGCGAGTGATCGTCATCCCGGCCCTGAGCCGGATCCATCTGGCCGCGAGAGCAACGGTGGCAGTACGCGCGGCAACATGGATCCTGGGTCGGGCCCGGGATGACGACAGGATCTGCGATCGTGAGCGATCACGGCGTACCGAACTTGTCGACCTCGTTTGATTGTATGCGCGGCGTCACCACATTGCCGCCACAAAGCAAACGCCCGGGCCGCTCATCGCGACCCGGGCGCCTGCGTGACGATCGCTCGTCAGCCCCCTATCCCGCCGTCTGCCCGCGCGCTTCGGTGTGAAGCGGAGCTCGACGACATTCCCCGAACCACGGCCTTTGCCTGTGTGCCAGTGAGGGAAGGTATGCTGGTGCGGCGTTCGGCTGTCGACCGAAATGAACGCGGGCAAAACCGATTGCGGCAGCTCTGTGTCGAATCCGCCACACGCCCCGTTGCGCCGCCGCGCGCGCCATCCTAGAGGCGGCGGCATGTTGCTGTCGCGCTACGAGAGCATGATCGCGCGGCGGTATCTGCTGCCCGGTCGCGGTGAGCGGTTCATCGTCCTGGTCGCGGGCTTCTCGCTCGGCGCGGTGATGCTCGGCGTCGCCGCGCTGGTCATCGTGATGAGCGTGATGAACGGTTTCCGCGCCGAGCTGTTCGACAAGATCGTCGGGCTCAACGGTCACGCCGTGATCCAGGGCTACAACGGCCGCTTGCCCGACTGGCGCCGCGCGCTCGCCGAGGCGAAGGCCACCCCGGGGGTCACCAGCGCGATCCCGATGATCGAGCAGCCCTTGTTCGTCACCTACAACGGCCGCGCCGAGGGGATCATCCTGCGCGGCATGCGGCCCGAGGACATCCGCGCCAATCGGACGATCAACTCCAAGGTCATCGTCGGCAGCCTCGCCAGCGTGACGCCGGGGAGCAACAACGTCGCGATCGGCGCGCGACTGGCGGAGCAGCTCGGCGCGACGATCGGGTCCGAGATCACGCTGATCAACCCGCTCGGGCCCTCGACCCCGTTCGGCACGATGCCGCGCTACGTCAACTACACCGTCGGCGCGATTTTCGAGGTCGGCGTGTACGATTACGACAAGGCTTATGTCGTGATGCCGCTCGCCGACGCGCAGACCCTGCTGCTGAGCGGCGACAGCGTCGGGATCATCGAGCTGCAGACCAACGACGCCGACCGCGTCGGCGAGATCCTCGCGCCGCTCACGCGCAAGGTGCAGGGCTATGCCGCGGTCGCTGACTGGCGCCGGCTCAACGCCGAGCTGTTCGACGCGCTGGCGGTCGAGCGCGTCGCGATGTTCACCGTGCTGTGCATCATCATCCTGGTCGCGGCCTTCAACATCGCCTCGTCGCTGATCATGCTGGTGCGCTCCAAGACGCGCGACATCGCGATCCTGCGCACCATGGGGGCGAGCCGCGGCGCGATGCTGCGGATCTTCATCACCGTGGGGACGACGATCGGGGTGCTCGGCACCGTGGCGGGGCTGCTGCTCGGCTTCGGCTTCCTGTTCATCCGCCAGTCGGTGGTTAACGCGGTGCAGGCGATCACCGGGCAGAACCTGTGGGACCCGTCGATCCGCTATCTCACCGAGCTGCCGTCCAAGCCCAACCCGGTCGAGATCGTCGCGATCGTGCTGATCACGCTGCTGATGACCTTCTTGGCGACGGTCTATCCCGCGCTCAAGGCGGCGGGCACCGACCCGGTCGAGGTGCTGCGCTATGAGTGAGGCGGTGCTCCAGACGCGCGAGCTGGCGCGCAGCTTCACCCAGGGCGGCGCGACGATCCACGTGCTGCGCGGTGTCGACCTCGCCATCGCGCCGGGCGAGATCGTGGCGCTGCTGGGGCCATCGGGCTCGGGCAAATCGACCCTGCTCCAGGCGGTCGGGCTGCTCGAGGGTGGGTTCGCGGGCTCGATCCGGATTGCCGGGGTGGAGGCGGCGCAGCTCGACGCCGCCGGCCGCACCGCGATGCGGCGCGACCGGCTCGGCTTCGTCTACCAGTTCCACCACCTGCTGCCCGACTTCAACGCGATCGAGAATGTCGTGCTGCCGCAGCTGATCCACGGCGCCGAGCGAGCGCCCGCCGAGGAACGCGCCGCCGTGCTGCTCACCGCGCTCGGGGTCGGTCACCGGCTGACGCATCGCCCGGCGCAGCTCTCGGGCGGCGAGCAGCAGCGCGTCGCGGTGGCGCGCGCGCTCGCCAACCGGCCCGCGCTGGTGCTGGCCGACGAGCCGACCGGCAACCTCGACGAACATACCGCCGACGTCGTGCTCGCCGAGTTCCTGCGGCTGGTACGGGGCGAGGGCTCGGCGGCGCTGGTGGCGACGCATAACGAGCGGCTCGCCGCCAAGATGGACCGCGTCGTGCGGCTGCACGAGGGCACGATCGCGTGAGCCGCTGGCGCGAGACGCCGCGGCTGGTCGGACAGCACGTGGTGCTCCGCCCGCTCACTCCGGAGGACGCACCCGCGCTCGCCGCGGCGGCGGGGGACGGCGACCTTACCGAGCTGTTCTTTGCCAACGTCTCCGGCCTGACCGACCCCGAGGCCTTCGTCGCCGCCGCGCTGCGCGAGCGCGACTTCGGCCGCGCGCTGCCGTTCGCGGTAGAAGCGCCCGACGGCCGCGTCGTCGGGCTCACCCGCCTCATGCGGATGAGCGAGGCGCATCGCCGCGTCGAGATCGGGGGCACCTTCTACGCGCGCTCGGTGCAGCGCACCGGGGTGAACACCGAGGCCAAGCTGCTGCTGCTCGGGCACGCCTTCGACGCGCTCGGCTGCCAGGTGGTGCAGATCCGCACCGACTGGTTCAACAAGCGCTCGCAGGCCGCGATCGAGCGGCTCGGCGCCAAGCGCGACGGCGTGCTGCGCTCGCACCAATTGTTCAACGGGAGGGTGCGCGACCTGGTGGTCTACTCGATCATCGCCAGCGAGTGGCCGGGGGTGCGGACCAACTTCGAGTTCCTGCTGCGGAGGCACGGATGAGCGCGATCACTGACCTGAGCGTGAGGACCGCTGACGGCGGCGAGCAGTCGCTGGCGGATTATGCCGGCCGGGTGCTGCTGGTGGTCAACACCGCGTCCCAGTGCGGGTTCACGCCGCAATATGCCGGGCTGGAGGAACTCCACCGCGACTATGCCGAGCGCGGGCTGGGGGTGCTGGCTTTCCCCTGCAACCAGTTCGGCGCGCAGGAGCCGGGCGACGCCGCCGCGATCGCGACCTTCTGCTCGACCCACTATAACGTGAGCTTCCCGGTTTTCGCGAAGGTCGAAGTCAACGGGACGGGGGCGGACGCATTGTTCGAGCGGCTCAAGCGCGCCGCGCCGGGGCTGCTGGGCTCACGCGCCATCAAGTGGAACTTCACGAAGTTCCTGATCGCGCGCGATGGTGAGACGGTGCGCCGCTATGCGCCAACCACCGCGCCCGAGGCGCTGCGGACCGATATTGAGGCATTGTTGTGACGGCGGGTGATTAGACTCACTGCCACCCCCCCGCGAACAGCGTCATCCTGAACTCGTCTCAGGATCCACCGTACTGCACACCGATCGGCCGCGGCGCTCGCGGGACCGTGGAACCTCAAACGAGTTCAGGATGCCGGGCGGCGGAAGGTCGAGGTGGCCACTCCACCGCCGCTGCTCTACTGGGCACCACCGCCGCCCACCTCACTGCTGCACCATCTCCTCCGGCATCGCGAACGCGCTGGCGCCGCTGCGGTGGTCGCTCGCCGCGGCGATCGCGGTCACGCCGCCAAACAGAAAGCTGATCCCCAGCACGAGGCCCGGCAGCGTCAGCGCCGACCATGGCACCGTCATCAGGATGAACAGCGCCAAGAGCAGGTTGATCACGCCGAGCACGATCATCATGACGCGCCGGCGCCGCATCCGCGTTCCCGCCACGATCTCCAGCACGCCGCGCACGCCGAGCCACACCGCCACCATCAAGGTCAGCGATACCGCGCCCGTCATCGGCTCGAACACCATGATCGCGCCGACCACGACCGACAGGACGCCGAACAGCAGCGCGTAGATGCGGCTCTCGCTGCCGTGGCCAAACACGCCGGCCGCGATCGAGAACACACCCGAGATGAAGAACAAGGTGCCGATCACCACAGTGGCGGCGTAGGTCGCCACATAGGGCCAGATGATCGCCGCCACGCCGACCAGCACCGACACCACGCCATAGGCCATGATCCAGCCCCAACCGGCGCCCATCGCGCGCGGCACGCCTCTAACATCGCTCATGTCCGTCCTCCTGCTGCGCCGGCGAACGGGCCGGCGCGGGCGCGGTTCCGGCGGTCGCGCGGGCGCTGGCCGAATCGAGTAGGGAGGCTTAGCTAGGAGCGATGCCACATTCGGGCTTCGTGCCGCTCCGCATCTTCTCCAGCTACACCATGCTCGACGGCGCGATCGAGCCCAAGGCGATCGCCAAGCGCGCGGCCAAGCTCGGCTTCCCCGCCGCGGCGCTGACTGACCGCAACGGTCTCTATGCCGCGATGGCCTTCTCGGACGCCGCCAAGAGCGCGGGCGTCCAGCCGGTGATCGGCACGATGCTGGGCGTCGCGCGACCCGACATGCCCGAGGGCGCCGCGACGGTCGTCGACTGGATCGCGCTCTATGCGCAGGACGAAACGGGCTACGACAACCTCTGCGCGCTGGTCAGCCACGCGCACCTCGACCGTCCGCTCGAACTGGCGCCGCATGTCGGCTTCGACCTGATCGAGCGCCACGCCGCCGGGCTGATCGCGCTAACCGCGGGCGGCGAGGGCGGGGTGGCGCGGCTGTTCGCCGAGGACCAGCCTGCGCGCGCGATCACCTACGCCGAGCGGCTCCACGCCACCTTCGGTGACCGCCTCTACGTCGAGCTGTGCCGCCGCGGCGACGCGATCGAGGAGCGCGCCGAGTCGCCGCTGCTCGATCTCGCCTATGAGCGCGGCTGGCCGATCGTCGCGACCAACCCGAGCTGCTTCGAGGAGGCGGATTTCGGCGCCGCGCACGACGCCATGCTGTGCATCGCGAGCTCCAGCTATCTGGAGAGCGACGATCGCCCGAAGAGCTGTGGTCACGCCTGGATGAAGCCCGCCGAGGCGATGCGCGAGCTGTTCGCCGATCTGCCCGAGGCGATCGCCAACACCCTGGTGGTGGCGCAGCGCTGTGCGGTCGCCGCGCCCAAGCGCAAGCCAATCCTTCCCAGCCTCGCTGGCGACCGCGAGGGCGAGGCGACGATGCTGCGCGAGCGTGCGCGCGAGGGGCTGGCGGCGCGGATCGAGCGGATCGTCGCGCTCGGCCAGGCGCCGGAGGAGCCGACGTGGCAGGAGACCTACCGGCAGCGGCTCGAATTCGAGCTCGATGTCATCATCCAAATGGGTTTCCCCGGCTATTTCCTGATCGTCGCCGACTTTATCCAATGGGCAAAGGCGCACGACATTCCCGTCGGACCGGGGCGCGGCTCGGGCGCGGGCTCGGCGGTGGCCTGGGCACTGACCATCACCGACCTCGATCCGATCAAGCTGGGGCTGCTGTTCGAACGCTTCCTCAACCCCGAGCGCGTGTCGATGCCCGACTTCGACATCGACTTCTGCGAAACCAGACGCGGCGAGGTCATCCGCTACGTCCAGGAGAAATACGGCCGCGATCAGGTCGCGCAGATTATCACCTTTGGTAAGCTCAAGGCGCGCGCGGTGCTCAAGGACACCGGGCGCGTGCTGCAGATGAGCTACGGTCAGGTCGACCGGCTCGCCAAGCTCGTCCCCAACCATCCGACCGACCCGTGGACGCTCGATCGCGCGCTCAACGGCGTGTCCGAACTGGCGCGCGAATATGCGAACGACAATGAGGTCCGCCGCCTGCTCGACCTGGCGATGAAGCTGGAGGGCCTGCCGCGTCACTCGTCGACCCACGCCGCGGGCGTGGTGATCGGGGATCGGCCCCTCGCACAGCTCGTCCCGCTCTACCGCGACCCGCGCTCCGACATGCCGGTGACCCAGTTCGACATGAAGTATGTCGAGGGCGCGGGGTTGGTGAAGTTCGACTTCCTCGGGCTCAAGACGCTGTCGGTGCTCAAGAAGGCGGTGCAGCTGCTGGCCAAGCGCGGGATCGAGGTCGATCTCGACGCTCTGCTGTGGGACGACGAGGGCGTCTACAAGCTGCTCCAGCGCGGCGACACGGTCGGCGTGTTCCAGCTCGAATCCGAGGGGATGCGGCGCACGCTCTCGGCGGTGCGGCCGACCAATTTCGGCGACATCGTCGCGCTCGTCTCGCTCTACCGCCCCGGTCCGATGGACAACATCCCGTCGTTCGGCCGGCGCAAGCAGGGCACCGAGCAGATCACCTACCCGCACCCGCTGCTCGAGCCGATCCTGAAGGAGACCTATGGGATCTTCGTCTACCAGGAGCAGGTGATGCAGGCGGCGCAGATCCTCGCCGGCTACTCGCTCGGCGGCGCCGACCTGCTGCGCCGCGCGATGGGCAAGAAGATCAAGGCGGAGATGGACGCGCAGCGCGCCACCTTCGTCGCCGGCTGCGCCGAGCATAACGGGATCAAGAAGGACTACGCCAACCAGCTGTTCGACTTGATCGACAAGTTCGCTGGCTACGGCTTCAACAAGAGCCACGCCGCGGCGTACGCGCTACTCGCCTATCAGACCGCCTGGCTCAAGGCGCATCACCCGGCCGAGTTCTTCGCCGCCTCGATGTGCTACGACCTGCACCTCACCGACAAGCTGGCGATTTTCGTCGACGATATGCGCCGGCTCGGGATCGGGCTGCTGCCGCCGTGCATCAACGCCAGCGCGGCCGAGTTCGACGTCGAGGTCGACGCCGAGGGCGTGCCGTCGGTGCGCTACGCGCTCGCCGCACTGAAATCGGTGGGCGAGGGCGCGATGGAGCGGCTGTGCGAGGAGCGCGCCGGGGCGGGTGCGTTCCGCAGCCTCGACGATCTCGCCACGCGCGTCGACCCGCGGTTGCTCAACAAGCGCCAGCTCGAGACGCTCGCGGCCGGCGGCGCGTTCGACTCGCTCGAGCCCAACCGCGCGGGCGTGCATGCCGTCGCCGAGACGATGCTGGCAATCGCGGCGCGCACGCAGGAAGGACGGACGAGCGGGCAGGGCGGGCTGTTCGGCGATGACGCGGGCGCGGGTGACACGATCAAGCTGCCCGACGCGCGCTGGTCGCTCGCCGAGCGGATGGAGCAGGAGAAAGAGGCGTTCGGCTTCTACTTCTCGGCGCATCCGGTCGATCGCTACCGTCATCTCGCCAAGACGCACGGCGCACGCAGCTATGTCGCGCTGGGCGAGCTGCCGATCGCCGAGGGCGCGCGCGTGATGGCGACGATGGCGGTGCTGGTCGAGGACGCGCGCTGGCGTACCTCGGCGCGGGGCAAGCGCTACATGATGGCGACGCTGTCCGACTCGACCGGACAGTTCGTCGCGACCTGTTTCGACGACGGGCCCGCCGCGGATCTTGAGGAAGCGGCGCGCAACGGCGGCTGCGGGCTGGCGACAGTGGAGCTTGATCGGCGGCCGGGCGAGGAGACGCCGCGCGTCACGGTGAAGGCGATCCGGCCGTTCGAGGGGCTGGCCTCGTCGACGCGGTTCGCGCTCGACGTCCATGTGAGCGACGCTGCCGCGGTGGCGGGACTGGTTGCGCTGATCGGCGACTCGCGCGGCGCGCGCGGCAAGGTGACGCTCAAGGTGCCGCTCGGCAGCGACGAGCAGGCGACCGTGATCCTCGGTCGCGACTTCGCGCTTGACGCCGAGCTGGCGGAGCGGATCGAGCATCTGCCCGGCATCATCAAGGTCGAGTTCGACATTGAGGAGACGCGGCTCAAGTCGGTCGGCTGATCCCGGCGACGTAGAGCGCGAGTACCGCGTGCACCTGGGGGGCGGGCGCGTCGACGCGCGAGTCGAGCGCGAGCGTGGCAAGGCCGTGGACGATCGCCCAGCAACCCAAGGTCGCGTCGGCGTCGTCCCTGCCTGTGATAGCGGCGACGCGATCGGCCAAGATGGCGAAGGCGGGAGCGTTCTCGCGTGTCTTCTCGAGGTCGCACGCGCTGTCCACCGGCCGCGCGAACATCAGCCGGAACAGCGCGGGGTGGGCGCGCGCGAACGCGACATAGCTGAGCCCCTGCGCGATCAGCCGCTCGGCATCGCTCCCCTCGGCATCCGCCGCGGCAAGGCGCGCGGCGAGCGTGGCGAAGCCGCGCTCGGCGACCGCGGCGAGCAGCGCGGCCTTGTCGGCGAAATGGCGATAGGGCGCCATCGCCGACACGCCAGCGGCCCGCGCCAGCGCGCGAATGCCGGGCTCGCTCTCGCCGGCTTCCAGCATCGCCTCGGCATGGTCGAGCAGCTGATCGCGGAGGTGGGCGGGAACATTCATCGGTTTACACCGTACACGTAGCTGGCTATGTTTACGGTGTAAACGACGGAGGCGATGATGCAAGGGGAGGTAGCACGACGTGTGACGGTGAACGTGTCGGCCTGGCCCGACATGGTGATGGTGTTGCTCGGCTTCCGCGTCGGCGCGCTACGGGGGCTGCCATCCTTCCTGTCGATCGGTCGTGGGCTCGCCGCGATCCGGCGCTCGCCACCTGACGGGCTGCTCCACAGCGACGGCGGGCTCTACGCCTGGAACCATGTCGGCATCCGGCAATATTGGCGCGACCTGGAGAGCCTGGAGGCGTTCACCCGCTCCGAGCCGCATGGCGGTTGGTGGCGCGAGTTCCTGGCCGATCGTCACGGCAACGGCTTCTGGCACGAGGCTTACTCGGCGCGTGGCGGAATGGAGGCCATCTACGTCGACATGCCCGAGCCGCCGGGGCTCGGCGCCTTCGCCCCGCCGATGGCGGCGCAGGGGCGGATGCTGTCGAGCCGCGGGCGGTTGGGGCGGTAGGAGCCGCTGGCTGATCATCCGCTCTCCCTACCTGTCATCGCGGCCTGGGTCCGAGATGACGAAGGATCCGAGGGCGACTGGCTATCGCTCCAACAAAGGCGTCACGGCGCGCTCAAGGAGAACAGCTTCAGAACAGCTCGCCCTGCGCCCCCGCCGGCGCACGGAAGAGGTCGCAGCGCAGGTCGAGCCGGCGCCGCTCGTCGCTGAAGCCGGCGCGCGCCCGCGCGATGCGGAAGCGGGTGCGCAGCAGCTCGGCCCAAGGGCCCTGGCCGCGCATGCGCTCGCCGAAGCGCGGCTCATTGTCCTTGCCGCCGCGCAGGCTCTGGATGATCGCCATCACCTTGGCGGCACGCTCGGGATAATGTTCGTCGAGCCAGGCGCGAAACAGCGGCGCCACCTCCCAGGGCAGCCGCACCGGTATGTACGAGACGCCCAGCGCGCCCGCCGCGGCACTGGCGGCGACGACCGCCTCCACCTCCTCGTCGGTGATCGCTGGGATGACTGGCGCCATGTTGACATAGGTCGGCACCCCCGCATCGCTGAGCCGCCGCACCGCGGCGAGCCGGCGCGCCGCGGCGGGCGCGCGCGGCTCGACCGTCATCGCCACGCGCGGGTCGAGCGAGGTGACCGAGATCGCCACCGCGACGAGCCCCTTGGCCGCCATCGGTGCGAGCAGGTCGAGGTCGCGCACGACCCGATCCGACTTGGTGGTGATCACAAGCGGGTGGTCGCAGGCGGCGAGCACCTCGATCACCTCGCGCGTGACCCGCCACTCGCGCTCGATCGGCTGATAGGGATCGGTGTTGGTGCCCATCGCGATCGGCGCGCAGCGATAGTCGCGCCGCCCGAGCTCGGCGCGGAGCAGTGCCGCGGCGTCGGGCTTGGCGAAGAGCCTGGTCTCGAAGTCGAGCCCGGGCGAAAGATCGTGGAAGGCGTGGCTCGGTCGGGCGAAGCAGTAGATGCAGCCGTGCTCGCAGCCGCGATAAGGGTTGATCGAGCGGTCGAACGGCACGTCGGGCGACTGGTTGCGTGTGATGATCGTGCGCGCGCGCTCGATCGTGACGGTGGTGCGTGCCGGGGCGGCGGCACCGTCGATCGTCCCGCGCGAATCGAGCCAGTCTCCGTCCTCCTCTGCCTGCGGCAGGTTGAAGCGCGTGCTCGCCGCGTTCAGTGTGGCGCCGCGGGCAGGTCTGGGCGGGCGATGAGCCATCGCGCCGTTCTACTCGACCGGATGGAACATAGCAAGAACGAACCCATCTTCAGTTCGGCGAGGAAAGCGTGGCTCGTTGTGGCGAGCCGGCCTTTGCGCAGTCGTTCCGTGGCGACATGATGGCCTATCCGCGAGGCGCTATGACGCTATTTCTCCCCTTCTTGTTCGCTGCCGCAGCGGCGGTCCCCTGTCCGCCCGAGAGCGTGTGCGCCGCGAACCCCGCCAGCGTCGTCACGGCGCTGTGGCGCGAGGGGTTCCAGGCGAAGACGGTCGCGGATGGTGAAGGCGACCCGATGATCGAGAGCGCGGCGTCGGCCTATCACTCCTCAATCGATTTCTACGGCTGCGAGGCGCATGCGAAGTGTAAGTCGCTGCGCTTCCACGCCGGGTTCGCTGGCGACCGCAGCGACGCGCTGGACGCGGTGAACCAGGGGAACGCCACCCATCGCTTCGCCGCTCTGTCGCTCGACAGCGACGACGAGCTGGTGCTGAGCTATGACGTCACGACAATCGGTGGGCTCCCTCCCGCCAATTTCGTCGAGATACTGGACTGGTGGTCAACCGGACTGGGGGAACTCAGTGCCTTCTTGGAGGCGCATCCGGCCTCCGCCGAGCCACCCGTGCCGGCCACCGCCGTTCAGCGCTCCGTCAGTCGCGGCATCAGTTCGACGAAGTTGCAGGGGCGGTGGCGGATATCGAGCTGGCTGGCGAGGATGCCGTCCCACGCGTCCTTCACCGCACCGGTCGAGCCCGGCAGCGCGAAGATATAGGTGCCGCGCGCGACGCAGGCACAGGCGCGGCTCTGCACCGTCGAGGTGCCGATCGTCTGATAGCTCAGCCAGCGGAACAGCTCGCCGAAGCCGGGGATCATCTTGTCGGCGACCTGCTCGATCGCCTCGGGAGTGACGTCACGCCCGGTCACACCGGTACCGCCGGTGGTGATGACGCAGTCCACGCCCGCGTCGTCGATCCAGCGGTCGAGCTGCGCCACGATCGAGTCGACGTCGTCGCGCAGGATCGCGCGTTCGGCGAGCACATGCCCCGCCTCGCTCAGCCGCGCCACCAGCGTGTCGCCCGAGCGGTCATCCGCCAGTCCGCGGGTGTCGGAGACGGTGAGCACCGCGATGCGCACCGGCTCGAAGGCGCGCGTGAGGTCGAGGCTCATCGCTCGGCGTGGGTCGTCGACTGCGCCGCGACAGTGCCGTTGATCGCGATCGCGGTGACCGGGGTCTGCGACGTCATCCGCACCGCGCTGTCGCCCGGCAGGCCGGGGAAACGCGGCCACATGCCCTGCGCCAGCGCGACGCGGCTGGGGCTCTTCGCCTTGCCGCCGAGCGACTCGTACATCCAATAGTTGCGCAGCACCGTCACGACATAGCCACGCGTCTCCCAATAAGGGATGCTCTCGATGTAGAGCAGCGGGTCGCCGCCATCGCGCACCAGCGCGTTCCACTCGCCGACCGGCTTGGGGCCGGCGTTATAGGCGGCGATTACCTTGGGCAGCAGCCCGCCGGTGAGCCCCATGTCGCGCAGCTTCTCGATGTGTCGCTGGCCGATGTCGATGTTGGTCGAGGGGCGCGCCAGCGCGTCCTGGTCGATCGCGACGCCGCGCTCGCGCATATAGTCGGTCGCCGCGGCAGGCATGATCTGCATCAGCCCGAACGCGCCGGCGGGGCTGCGCACCTTGTTGCGGAAGCCCGATTCCTGGAGCGTGTGCGCGTAGACCAGCGCCTTGTCGATGCGCCAGCCGGTATCCGGCGTCCAGTTGGGCATCGGATAGCGCGTATCAGCCGCGGCGACCGCACCCTGCGGCATGTTGTGTGCCAGCCACACGGTGGTCGCGGGCAGGTCGAGCGTCTCGCTGATATGGACGAGGCTGGCGAACTCGGACGAATCACCGATCCGCGCCTGCTGGCGCACCACCGCGTCGGCGCGCTCGCCCTCGCCCAGTTCGGCGAGCGCGGCGGCGACGCGGACGTTGGGACGGCGCTCGAGCCGCGCCCATTCCTCGCTCACCAGCTCGGGGCGGACCCGCTCCACCGGCAGCCCGAGCGCCTGGCGCGCGAGCAGCCCGTAGAAGGTCTCCTTATATTGCGCCGCGGTCTTCAGCCGGGACTCGACGCGATCGGGCCGGCCGCATGCCATGTCCGAGCGGGCCGCCCAGTAAAGCGCGGTCGCGCGCAGGTCGGTGTCGGTCGCGCGCGCGGCGACATTCTCGAAATCCACCTGCGTCGCGGCGCAGTCGTGCTGGCGCCACGCCGACAGCGCCTCGGTCCATCGGCCGTGGAGCGCCCAGTCACCGCTGCCCGCCGCGGCCTTCGCCGCCAGCGCGCGCGCCTGCGGGTCGAGCCCCTGGAGAAAATAGATCCAGGCCACCCGCGCCTGCCACTCGGTCTCCGCCTCGGGCGAGAGGCCGTCGGTCGACTCGAGTAGCGCCTGTGCCTCGGCGCCCATGTCGGCCTTCACATAGGGCTGCATGCGCTGCGCGAGGTCGGCGGCGACTTGGTCGCTTCGGGTGGCACGGGCGCGGATGCGCGCGGGCGCGCCATCCTGCCAGATCAGCCGCTGCGCGCTCGGCAGCATGGGTAGGTCGGTGAAGCCGCGGGCGCTCGCCAGCCGCATCAGCGCCTCGGCCTGCGGCAGCTCAGGCGCCTCGGCGATCAGCCGGGTCAGCGCCTCGTCGCTGACTCGCGGCGAGCCCTTGGCGAGCACCAGCTCGGCGCGCGCGTAAGCGTGGAGCGGCCCGCTCGCCATCGTGTCGAGCGTGATCTGCGCGTCGCTCCAGCGCGCGTCGCGGATCGCGGCGAAGACCGCGCGGTAGCCCGAGCGCTGCTCCGGGGTCAGCTGCGTCGGAATACCGGCGGTGCGAGCGGTCGCGACCGTCACCGGCGGCGCGACCGGCGCGGGGGCGGGCGCCGCCGAGGCCATGACGGGCAGAGCGGCGGCGACGAGCGCGGCGGTGGCGGCCAGCGCGGCGCGGCGGGGGCTCATGACGCGATCTCCCCGGTGAGCATCAGCAGGTCCTTCCAAGTCTCGGCTTTGGCCGCGGGGCGATCCAGCAGGAAGCGCGGATGATGGGTCGCCACGACGTGCGTGATCTTGCCCTGTTTATGGTTAATCGGGTGCGTACGTCCCCGCGCGTCGGCGACGCTCATCGCCAGCAGCGCACGGCTCGCCGCATCGCCCATCGCGAGCAGACGTTTCGGCGCCGCGAGCGCGACATGATGGCGCGCGATCTCGCCGAGCCGATCGGCGATGTCGCGCGGCACGCGGCCGGTCGTCGGGCGGCGCGTGCAGACGGAGGCGAGCGCGGTGTCCGCGCGCGAGCGCCCGATCGCGGCGAGCATTCGATCGAACAGACGCCCGGTCTCGCCCTCCAGCAGCGTCTCGCGGTCGTCGCGCTCGGGGCAGTCGACGAAGACCATCAACTCGGCGTCGGCCGGCCCGGTCGCCGCGATCGCGACGCCGCCCCAACGCGCCTCGGGTGCGTCCTCGCCGAGCCGCCACGTCGCGAACGCCTCCCGCGTATCGGGCAGCGCGGCGGGGGTGGGCGAGGGGGCTCTCGCCGGCGCGACGGGCGCGAGCAGGGCGAGCGGCGCGGCGGTCTCGTCCGCGGCGAGCCAGTCGAACGGCGCGTCCTCGACGAGCGTGTCCACCCCCGCCTCGCGCCACCAATCGAGCGCGCTCGCCGCGAGCTTTGCCCAGTCGTGATTCTGATCCGCCCCCATCCGCGCATCATAGGATCGCGGTTGACGTGAGCGTCAACTTTCTGGCACCGCCGGCCCGATCAGCCGTTGCGACGATACGACGAGTGCCCGCGGAGAGGCGGCGCCGGGCGCTCCCGAGGAGAAGATGACGTGAGCGAACGCGAGTCCATGCCCTATGACGTGGTGATCGTCGGCGCCGGGCCGGCGGGCCTGTCGGCGGCGATCCGGCTCAAGCAGGTCGCCGCGGAGAAGGGCGCGGAGATCTCTGTCTGCGTGCTCGAGAAGGGCTCGGAGGTCGGCGCACACATCCTCTCCGGCGCCGTCATCGACCCGCAGTCACTTGATGAGCTGTTGCCCGACTGGCGCGAGCACGGCTGTCCGCTGGCCGAGGTGCCCGTTACCGAGAACCTCCACTGGGTGCTGACCAAGAAGGGCAGGTTCACCCTGCCGCATCTATGGACCCCACCGTTCCTCCACAACAAGGGCACCTATACCGGCTCGCTCGGCAATCTGTGCCGCTGGCTCGCGGGCAAGGCCGAGGAGCTGGGTGTCGAGATCTTCCCCGGCTTCGCCGCGGCCGAGATCCTGTTCCACGACGACGGCAGCGTGAAGGGTGTGGCCACCGGCGACATGGGCGTCTCGCGCGACGGCACGCACAAGCCCGACTATCAGCCTGGGCTCGAGCTGCACGCAAAATACACTTTTTTCTCAGAAGGTTGCCGCGGACACCTATCAAAGGAGCTGATGCGTCTCTTCGACCTGCGACGCGACTGCGACCCACAGGTCTATGGCCTCGGCGTCAAGGAATTGTGGGACATCGATCCCTCGCTGCACACGCCCGGCAAGGTGATCCACACGCAGGGCTGGCCGCTCAGCGAGAGCGGGTCGAACGGCGGCGGCTGGATCTATCATCAGGCCAACGGGCAGGTCAGCATCGGCTTCGTCACCTGGCTCAACTACAGCAACCCCTATGTCTCGCCGTTCCAGGAGATGCAGCGCTGGAAGACCCATCCAGCGGTGGCCGCGCTGCTCAAGGGCGGCAAGCGCGTCAGCTACGGCGCGCGCGCGATCAACGACGGCGGGCTGCAGTCCATTCCCAAGCTGGTCTTCCCCGGTGGTGCGCTGATCGGTGACAGCGCTGGCTTCCTCAACGTGCCGCGCATCAAGGGCACGCACACCGCGATGAAGAGCGCGATGCTCGCCGCCGAGGCGGCGGTCGACGCGATCGTCTCGCAGCGCACGAGTGACGAGCTGGTCGCCTACCCCGAGGCGTTCGAGCACAGCTGGGTCAAGAAGGAGCTGTCGATCGTCCGCAACGTCGTGCCGCTGGTGAAGCGCTTCGGCGACCTGATCGGCTCGGGGCTGGCGGGCGTGACGATGTGGCTGGAGTATCTCGGGCTGCGAATGCCCTTCACGCTGCACCACCACGCCGATCACGAGACCTTGTGGCGCAAGGACCTGGTCAAGAAGATCGACTATCCCAAGCCCGACGGCGTGCTGACCTTCGACCGGCTCTCCTCGGTGTTCCTGTCGAACACCAATCACGAGGAGGACCAGCCGGTCCACCTCACGCTCAAGGATCCGACCATCCCGGTCGCCTACGACCTGCCGCTCTACGACGAGCCGGCACAGCGCTATTGCCCGGCCGGCGTGTACGAGATCGTCGGCGAGGACGTCGGCGATCCGGAGTTCGTGATCAACGCGCAGAATTGCGTCCACTGCAAGACCTGCGACATCAAGGACCCGACGCAGAACATCAACTGGGTCGTGCCCGAGGGCGGCGGGGGACCGAACTACCCGAATATGTGAGGGTGGCGGGGATTTGGCATGGATGCGGACGCCTGCCTCACGACCGTCATCCCGGACTTGGTCCGGGATCCCGCCTCACGCGAGAGCAACGCTTTCCGCATGTCCGGCTCGGTGGATGCCGTACCAAGTCCGGGGTGACGCGATGGGAGAGGACGCCGCGATCTCGTCACCAAGCCGCCCTCCCCACCGCGCGCAATAAACCCGGCCAGCGGGGTTGACGCGACCGCGCCCGAGCCGCGACAGCGGGCCATGCGGTTCAGCCCTCCCGGTCTCGTCTCCGCCGCGCTGCTGGTGCTGCTCGCGCCGGGCGCCGCCGCGGCCGCGACCGGCGATCTCGGCGCTTACATGAAGGCGCGCGCCGCGGCGGCAGACGGCGAGGTCGCCGCCGCTACCAGCGACTATGCGCGCGCGCTCGCCGCCGCCCCCGACAATGCCGTGATCGCGGTGCGTGCCTATCGCGAGGCGGTGCGCGCGGGCGACCTCGTGCTCGCCGATCGCGCGGCGGCGTCGCTCGCCGATCAGGGCGTCGCGCCTGCCGATGCCGCCTTGCTGGCGCTCGCGCGCGCCGCGCGAACCGGTGACCGGGTCGCCGCCGGCGCCGCGATCGAGCGCCTGCGCGACGATCAGCTTCGCATCCTCGCCGCGCCGCTCGCCGCCTGGGCCGCGCTCGACGCCGGCGGCGACCCGTTCGCGCCGCTCGCGCGCGCGCCGTCCGACGCAGTGTCGCGCCGCTTCGTCGAGGAAACACGCGCGCTGCTGCTGATCGCCACCGGCAAGGTGGTAGACGGCGAGGCCGCGCTGCGCCCGCTGCTCGGCAACGATCTCGCCAGCCAGGACCATCGCGTCGCCGCCGCGCGGTTGCTGCTCGGTCGCGGCGAGCGGCAGGTGGCGGCGCGGTTGCTGGCTGCGGGCGGCGAGTCCGCCATCACGACGCTGCGCGTGGCCGCGAACGACCCGGCGCTGGCCGAGCGCTATGCCGCCAAGCCCTCGCTAGCGTTCGGCGCCTCCTATCTGTTCACGCGCGTCGCCTCGGATTTGGCGGTCGGCGCGCCCGGTCCGCTCACCTACACGTTGCTCCAGGCCGCGCTGCGCGCCGATCCGGGCAACGATCGGGCGCGCGTGCTGCTCGCCGGCGTGCTCGCACGCGACGACGCGGTCGACCGCGCTCTGGCGGTGCTCGACGCGGTGCCGCCGACCAGCCTCTACGCGCCGATCGCGGCGACCGGGCGGGTCCAGCTGCTCGTCGACGACGGTCGCGACGCCGAGGCGCTCGCCGCGGCGCGCGTGCTGGGCGCCGCCCCCGCCGCCGCCACCGACGACGTGCAGCGGCTCGCCGACCTGAACGTCCGGCTCGGCCGCCCCGCCGAGGCGGTGCCGCTGTACCGGCGGCTGATCGACCGCGCCGGCGCTGCCGCCGACTGGGCCGACTGGCTGCAATATGGCGCCGCGCTCGACGAGGCGAAGCTGTGGGACCAGGCGCGCCCGGCGCTGGAGCAGGCGGTCAAGCTGGGGCCGAGCCAGCCGCTCGCGCTCAACTATCTCGGCTACGCGCTGGTGCAGCGGCGCGAGCGGCTGGATGACGCGCAGAAGCTGCTCGAGCGGGCCGCCGCGCTCAAGCCCGACGACGCCGCGATCGCGGACTCGCTCGGCTGGGCGCTGCTGGTGCGCGGCCAGCGCGCGCGCGCCTTGCCGCTGCTCGAACGCGCCGCGCTCGGCGACCCCGCCAACGCCGAGATCGGCGAGCATCTCGGCGACGCTTATTGGACGGCGGGGCGGCGCTACGAGGCGCGCTACGCCTGGACGGCGGCGCGCCAGGTCGCCGAGGCCGACGACGCCGCGCGGCTCGACGCCAAGATCGCGCGCGGCATCGGGACGCTGCGGTGAGCGCGATGACGGCGGACGCAACGGTGCTGGTCGAGCCGGCACCGGCCAAGCTCAACCTCGCGCTCCACGTTCGCGCGCGCCGCGCTGACGGCTACCACGCGCTCGAGACGCTGTTCGCCTTCGCGCGCGACGGGGACGTCGTGACGCTGGCGTCGGCGGAACGCGATAGCTTCACCGTCACCGGCCCCTTCGCCGCGGTGATCGGTGACGACGCGGACAATCTCGTCGTCCGCGCGCTCACGGCCTTCCGGGCGGCCTTCGGCGTGGACGAGCGCTACGCGATCACACTCGACAAAAGGCTGCCGGTCGCTTCGGGGATCGGCGGCGGCTCGGCCGACGCCGCGGCGACGCTGCGCGCGCTCGCGCGGCACCATGGTGTCACCCGAGAGGATCGACGGCTCGACGCGGTCGCCCGCGCGCTCGGTGCCGACGTGCCCGCCTGCCTGCTCGGCCGCGCCGCGCTGGGCACGGGGCGGGGCGATGACCTGGTGCCGATCGCGGGGCTGGGCGACTGCCCGGCGCTGCTGGTCAACCCGCTCGAGAAGGTTTCCACCGCGGCGGTGTTCGCGCGCTGGGATGGCGTCGACCGCGGCGCGATCGGCGAGGGCGGCACGCTGGCGCTGGCGCGGGCGGGGCGCAACGATCTCCAGCCCGCCGCCGAGGCGATCGCCCCCGCCGTGCGCGATCTGCTCCAAGCACTGCGGCAACAGGGGGGCGTGATCCTGGCGCGCATGTCCGGCTCCGGCGCCACCTGCTTCGCGCTGTTCGACGACAGCGGGGCGCGCGACAGCGCCGCGGCCGCGATCACCGCGCGGCATCCGGCGTGGTGGCAGCTGGCGACCACGGTGGCATGATCGCGCTCAAGATCCTCGACCATGTCGCGATCATCTCGCTCGAGCGGCCCGACGCGCGCAACGCGCTACCAACCGGCGCGTGGCAGGCGCTCGCGGGCAGCATCCGGACGATCCCGACCAGCGTGCGCGCCCTGCTGCTGCGCTCGGCGGTGCCGGGCGTGTTCTGCGCGGGCGCCGACCTCGCCGACCTCGCGCGAATGGTCGACGATGTCGACGCGCGGACCGCGTTCCGGGTCGCGCTGGAGGACGCCGTGGGTGAACTGGCCGGGCTGTCGATCCCGACCGTGGCGGCGGTAAAGGGTGGCTGCTTCGGTGCGGGCGTGGCGCTGGCGCTCGGTTGCGACCTGATCGTCGCCTCGCCCGCCGCGCGCTTTGGCCTCCCGCCGGCACGGCTCGGGATAGGCTATCCGGTCGGCGACGTCGCACGCTTGGCGCAGCGAGTCGGTCGCGCGCAGGCGGCGCGGCTGCTGTTCACCGCCACCTCGATCGACTCGGCCGAGGCGCTGCGGATCGGCCTGGTCGACATGATCGGCGACGCCGCCAAGGTGATCGACGATATCGTGCGCAACGACGAGACCGCGCTGTGGCTGCTCAAGCGGACGCTCGACGACCCGCTCGACGAGTCGCTCGACGCCGCCTTCGAGGATTGCTTCGCCAGCGCGCGCTTCGCTGCCGGGGTCGCGCACTATCGCGACAAGGCTTGATATCGCGGCAAAGTTCCCTACTTGTTCTCGCGGAACAAAGAGAATACACCATCGCGGTGCGTTGAACGCGACGCGCGGTTGCTCTAGCGAAAGGGTCCACGGCAATGGCCGCCAAACTTCAGGTGATCGATACCGGCATGGCAACCGCGAACGCAGACCGTCAGAAGGCGCTCGACGCCGCGCTGGCACAGATCGACCGCGCCTTCGGCAAGGGCTCGGCGATGAAGCTCGGGCAGAAGGAGACGATGCAGGTCGAGGCGATCTCGACCGGCTCGCTCGGGCTCGACATCGCGCTGGGCGTCGGCGGGCTGCCGCGCGGCCGTGTGATCGAAGTGTACGGGCCGGAGAGCTCGGGCAAGACGACGCTGGCGCTCCACGTCATCGCCGAGGCGCAGAAGAACGGCGGCACCGCCGCCTTCGTCGACGCCGAGCACGCGCTGGACCCGGTCTATGCCAAGAAGCTGGGCGTCAACATCGACGAGCTGATCGTGTCGCAGCCCGACACCGGCGAGCAGGCGCTCGAGATCGTCGACACGCTGGTGCGCTCTAATGCGATCGACGTGCTGGTAGTCGACTCGGTCGCCGCGCTGGTACCGCGCGCCGAGATCGAGGGCGAGATGGGCGACAGCCACGTCGGCCTGCAGGCGCGGCTGATGTCGCAGTCGCTGCGCAAGCTCACCGGCTCGATCAGCCGCTCGCGCTGCATGGTGATCTTCATCAACCAGCTGCGCATGAAGATCGGTGTGATGTACGGCAACCCGGAGACGACGACGGGCGGCAACGCGCTGAAATTCTACGCCTCGGTCCGGCTCGACATCCGCCGCACCGGTGCGATCAAGGACCGCGACGAGGTGATCGGCAACGCCACCCGCGTCAAGGTGGTCAAGAACAAGGTCGCGCCGCCGTTCAAGCAGGTCGAGTTCGACATCATGTACGGCGAGGGCATCTCCAAGATCGGCGAGATCCTCGACATCGGGGTGAAGGCCGGACTGGTCGAGAAGTCGGGCGCTTGGTTCTCCTATGACTCGGTGCGGATCGGGCAGGGGCGCGAGAACGCCAAGACCTTCCTGCGCGAGAATCCCGAGATGATGCAGCGGCTGGAGAAGGCGATCCGCGCGCGCACCGAGCAGGTCGCCGACGGCATGATGGCCGGGCCGAGCGAGGACGACGACGTCTGAGCCGCTCGCCTTCCGAGCGGGGCGGCGGCGATCGCGCGGCCTGCGGGTCCGGCGAGCTGCTCGCGGCCGTCGACTGATGATCGAGCGTCCGTCTCCGCGGCCGCGCCTCGATCTCGGGGCGCGGAAGGCTGGCCGATGACGTCGGGCGCGGACTGGAGCGCACGCGTCGGGGCGACCTGGGCGGCGGAGTGGCGGCGCACCGAGCGCGCCTTCGCCGACGTGGCCAGGGTCCTGGACGAGGCGATCGTCGCGGTCGCGCCGGATTTCGGCCGCGCGGCAGACGTCGGCTGCGGCGTCGGGTGTACCACGCTGGCGCTGGCCGCGGCGCGTCCTGGGCTGGATGTGACGGGGATCGACCTCGCCGCGCCGCTCGCCGCGATCGCACGGGAGCGTGCCGCCGCCCTCGCTCGTGACACTAAAACGGGCCACGATGGCGACCGCCGGGTCGACTTCCTCGTCGGTGACGCCACCGCGGTGCTGCCGCCGCTCGCGCCGCTCGACCTCATCGTCTCGCGCCACGGCGTGATGTTCTTCGACGATCCCGTCACCTCCTTCGCGGCGATGGCGCGCGCGGCACGACCGGGCGCGTCGCTGGTCTTCTCGTGCTTTCGGGCGCGCGAGGAAAACGACTGGGCCGCCGCGCTCGACGCCGCGGTCGGCGTCTCACCCCGATCCACCGATGCCTACGCGCCGGGGCCGTTCGGACTGGCCGATCATGCGCTCACGCAGAACGTCCTCGCCGCCGCGGGCTGGCTCGACGCGACGGCTACCCGCCACGACGTCCGCTACGTGGTCGGCGCGGGAGACGATCCGATCGCCGACGCGCTCGCCTTCTTCCGCTGCATCGGCCCCGCGGCCTCGGCGCTCGCCGCCGCGACGCCGGACGAGCGGGCGGCGATCGAACGTCGGATCGTGGCCGCGCTCGCCGCGCGGATATGCGACGGCACGGTCGCGTTCACCGCAGCGATCTGGATCTGGGTCGCGCACGCAGGGGAGCCGTCATGACGATCGTCGTCCACCATCTCGAGAACTCGCGCTCGCAGCGGGTGCTGTGGCTGTTGGAGGAACTCGGGCTCGCCTATGAGGTGGAGCGCTACGCGCGCGATCCCAAGACGATGCTCGCGCCACCCGAGCTGCGTCGCGTCCATCCGCTCGGCAAGTCGCCGGTGATCGAGGACCGCGACGGCGCGGCCGTGGGCGAGCGCGGTCGCGTGGTGGCGGAGACCGGCGCGATCGTCGAGTATCTCGTCGATCGGGCCGACGGTAAGCTCGGCGCGCCCGCGAAACGCGACGACGCGCTGCGCTATCGCTTCTGGCTGCACTACGCCGAGGGATCGATGATGCCGCCGCTGCTGCTCAAGCTGGTGCTCTCGCGGCTGCCGCTGATCGGCAAGCGGGCGGTCGCGCGGGTGCAGCCGATGATCGACCGCCACCTGGATTATGTCGAGGCGGAGCTGGCCCAGCGGCCGTGGTTCGCCGGCGAGGCTTTCACGGCGGCGGACATCATGATGAGCTTTCCGCTCGAGGCGGCGCGTCACCGTGCCGGATTGGGCGAGTCGCGGCCGGCCACCGTCGCGTGGCTCGCCAAGATCCACGCGCGGGCGGCGTATCAGCGCGCACTCGAACGCGGCGGACCCTATGCTTACGCGCGGTAAGCGAACGGGCGGCGGCCCGGGGCGGGCAGTCTACACCCTAACCGCGCCGCCGCGCAGCATCGCTCAGAAGCGCGAGCGCAGCGTCACGCCATAGGTGCGTGGCTCGGCCAGGAAGGCACCGAACAAAGCGTTGCCCGTCGCGTAGGACGGTGCACCGAAGGCCTGCACCTGCGAGCGACTGCCCGCACCCTGAAACGGCAGGTTGAACGCGACCTGCTGATAGTCCGCGTCGAGCAGGTTCTGCGCCCACAGCTCGACCGCCCAGCGCTGCTCGGGGCCGCGCACGCCGAGGCGCGCGTTCATCACGAAGAATCCGTCCTGCGCCTTCTCCACGAACAGGTCCGAGCCCGTGTTATAGTCGCTGGTCAGGCGACCATCGACATAGAACAGGCCGGTCAACCCGCCGCCGCCCAGCGCCGGGCTCCACGTCACGGCGCTGGTGACGGTGTGCTTGGGGGCGTTCGACATCTGGCTGCCGGGCAGCAGGAACAGTGCCGCGTTGAGCGGCTCGCCCGACTTGCTGCCGGCGAGATCGCGCTGATACTTGGCATCGGCGAGCGTGTAGCCGAGGTTCACCGTGACATCCGGCGCCGGGTAGAGGCCTAGCTCCAGCTCGACGCCTTGCGTGATGACACCCTTGCCGACCTTGCCGGTGCAGGCGCCCGTGGCCGAGTCGTTGTCGTGATCGGCGCCGTTCAGCGACTGGTCGCAGCCGCCGATGTTCTGCACGATATAGTTGGTGCCGTTAAAGGTGTTAAGCTGGAAGTTGGCGAACTCCGAGCGATACAGCGCGACGTTGGCGGTAATCTGGTGCGCGCTGTACTTGAGACCGAGCTCATAGGCATTCACCGTCTCGGGATCGAAGCGAAGGTTGTTCGCGCTCGCCGCGGTCGGCGTCGTGAACACCGTCGCGCTCAGGTCCGAGCGGTCGAGATTGTACCCGCCCGCCTTGTAGCCGCGCGCGTAGGAGGCATAGACGAGCGTGCTGTCGACCGGCTTCCACGATACCACGCCGGTGCCGGTGAGTTGGCCCTCCTTGAAGCGGTCGTTCAGCCCGACGCCGGTCAGCGCCGAGGTCGAGTTGCCGGTGCAGCTCAGCGTGATGATTCCGGCGGCGAGCGACTGGAGCGTCGCGTTGGTGCTGCGCAGCAGCGGTGCCAGCGCGGCCTGCTGCGCCGGGCAGATCGTGTTGTTGTTGTTGAACGCGGCGGCCAGCCTCTTGCTCTCGTGCGTGTAGCGCAGCCCGAGCGTGACGTTGAGCCGGTCGGTCAGCTTGTAGATGTTGTGGGTGAAAAAGGCCCAATTTTCGCTGGTCTGCTCGTAGACATCGCGCAGGCTGCCGAGGTCGTTGAGGCGGCTCAGCCGATCGATCCCGCCCACGATCTGCGGGCCCACCGCGCCGGTCAGTGCGCCGCGCCCGACCGCGCTGAGGCAGCCCGGGTTGGCGGTGTTACGCAGCGCCGCGAGCGGGTTGATCGTCGCGACGACGCGACACGCGGCGAAGGCGCCGTACTGCGTGCCGAAGCGGAGATTGTCGACGACCTCGAGGTCCTCGTGCGCGTAATAGCCGCCGACCAGCCAGTCGAGCTTGTTGCCGAGGATAGAGCCCGAGAACCGGCTCTCGTGCGTGAAGGTCTTGAAGCGCCGATAGTTGTTACCGTCGTCGGGGCGGTAACCGATGTCGACATTGCCATAGTCGATGTCGGCCGCGCCGGCGGACTTATACTCGCGATAGGCGGTCAGCGAGGTGAGCTGGGTCGCGCCGATGTTCCAGCGTACCCGCGTCGAGACGCCGCCGTCGGTGGTGAGGTTGGAATAGTCGCGACCGGGCGTGAAGGCGATCTTGCGGTTGTACGGGTCGCCCTCGCTCGGCAGCACGCCGCCGAGGCTGCGCAGGATCGCGGTGATGCGGTTGCCGTTGGGATTGAAGGCGAAGTCGCCGACAACGCCCGGCGTCGGGTCGGTCGTCTCGGCGGTGCCGACATAGACCGCCCCGCAGCATTTCTCGTCGCGGTGGGTGTAGTCGCCGATCAGCCGGATCGCGAGATCGGGTGTGACGGTGAAGAGCAGCTGGCCGCGCACGAAATAGCGGTCGCGGTTGTTGTAATCGGTGTCGTTGACGACGTCGCGAAGGAAGCCGTCCCGCTTCGAGTAGACACCGTCGACGCGGAAGGCGAGCAGGTCCTTGATCACCGGCCCGGTCAGCGCGCCCGACAGGCGCACCGCGTCGTAATTGCCGTAGGTCGCCTCGGCGAAGCCGCCGAACTTGAACTCGGGCAGCTTGGTGTAGATGCTGATCGCACCCGCCGAGGAGTTGCGCCCCGACAGCGTGCCCTGCGGGCCGCGCAGCACCTCGATGCGCTCGATCTCCCCCAGGTCGTTGAGCCCGGCGCCGGTGCGGCTGCGATAGATGCCGTCGATGAACACCGCGACCGAGCTCTCGAGGCCTGGGTTGTCGCCGACGGTCCCGATGCCGCGGATGCGCGCCGCGGCGTTGGCCTCCGAGCCGGTCGAGGAGACCAGCAGCGACGGCGCGATCTGTGTCATCTGGCGGATATCGGTCGCGCCCGAATTCTGCAGCGCGGCCTGGCCGAAAGCGGAGACCGCGATCGGCACGTTCGACAGCCGCTCGGAGCGGCGCGTCGCGGTGACGACGATGTCGGCGGTGTTGGGCGAGTCGCCCGACTTGGCGTCGCTCGGCTTGGCATCGGCGGCGGACCCGCGCAGGTTCTGCGCCGCGGCGGGGGCGGCGAGACCGGCGAGCACCGCCGCCGAGAGCAGGAACGCGGACTTCGACATAGATAGACACCCCCCACGCGGCGCGTGCGCCGTAGCGACAGGCGATTAGGCCGAAGTGGGATAATTAAGGGTAAATGTCGCGGGCGCCGCGCCGCCGAGTTCCGCCAGGCGATCGCCGATGCGGGCGAGTGCGACGCTTCCCTCGGCACGCGCGCGGCTGTCCGGCGCGAAGCAGAGCGCGACGGTGCGGCGCTGGTCGAAGCCGGCGAGCGGTACCAGCGCGAGCGCCGGATCGGCGTAGCAGGCGGGGAGCAGCGTCGTGGCGAGGCCGGCACGGACATAGGCGAGCGCGCGCGAGTCGCTGTGGGTCCGCGCCGCCATGAACGGGCGGATCCCGCGCGCGGTGAAGAAACGGCTGGTCTCGGCCAACATCTCGCAGTGGCGTCGCACCACCATCGGCTCGGCGGCGAGTTCCTCCGCCTCGACGCTGACTCGTGCCGCGAGCGGATGGTCGCGCGCGAACGCCATCGCATAAGTCTCGTCGAACAAGGCGCGGTGCGGCAACGCGGCGTCGAGCGGCGCGACGATCGCGTCGACCCGGCCGCGGTCGAGCGCGGCGCGAAGCTCGCCGGCGCGTCCCTCGACCAGCTCGAGCCGTTCGCCGGCGACCGCGGCGGCGCGCAGGGCTTCCTCGACCCAGGCGTCGGGCAAGGTGGTGCACAGGCCGAGCCGGATCAGCTTGGCGGCGGGCGAGTCGCTCACCGCCTGCTCGGCGGCGACGAAGCCGGCCTCGATCCGGCGGGCGTGCTCGGCCAGCCGCGCGCCGGCGGCGGTGAGCGCGACGCGGCGGCTGCTGCGCTCGAACAGCGGCTGGCCGAGCAACGTCTCCAGCTTGGCGATGCCGACCGAGAGCGTCGGCTGCGTCACCCGGCAGTGCGACGCGGCGCGCGAGAACGTGCCCTGGTCGACCACCGCAAGGAAGTAGCGCAACAGGTAGCGATCGATCATAGACGCCATCTATGGAAAGTGTTCGCGCGCTTCAACTTGGGAAGGCGGGAGGTCGGGGGTATGCTGCTGTGCAAATGAGGCGGGCTGTTGCCTTTCTCTTCCTCCCCGGCCCTCGCCGGGGAAGCGGGAGAGAGCCGAGCGCCCGAAGAACGGTAGAGGATGCGGCATGACGCCCGATTTCGACTTTGCGCTGGGCGAGAACGTCGAGATGATCCGCGACACGACCCGACGCTTCGCCGCGGACAAGATCGCCCCACTCGCGGCGCGGATCGATGCCGAAGACTGGTTCCCACGCGACGAGCTCTGGCCCGCGATGGGTGAGCTCGGCCTCCACGGCATTACGGTCGACGAGGCCGACGGTGGGCTCGGGCTCGGCTACCTGGAGCATGTCGTCGCGCAGGAGGAAGTGGCGCGCGCCTCGGCCTCGATCGGCCTCTCCTACGGTGCGCACTCCAATCTCTGCGTCAACCAGATCCGACGCTGGGCCAATCCCGAGCAGAAGGCGCGCTTCCTTCCCGGGCTGATCTCGGGGGAGCATGTCGGCAGCCTCGCCATGTCCGAGGCGGGGGCGGGGTCGGACGTCGTCTCGATGAAGCTCGCCGCGCGACGCAGCGATCGCGGCTGGGTGCTCAACGGGACCAAATTCTGGATCACCAATGCCCCCTACGCCGACACGCTGGTGGTCTATGCCAAGACCGGGGAGGGCAGCCGCGGCATCACCACGTTCCTGATCGAGAAGGACATGCCCGGCTTCGCGATCGGGCAGAAGATCGACAAGATGGGGATGCGCGGCTCCCCCACCGCCGAGCTGGTGTTCACCGACTGCGAGGTGCCCGAGGCGAACGTGATGGGGCCGCTCAACGGCGGCGTCGGCATCCTGATGAGCGGGCTTGACTATGAGCGTACGGTACTCGCGGGCATCCAGCTCGGTATCATGCAGGCTTGCCTCGACACGGTGCTGCCGTACCTGCGCGATCGGCGCCAGTTCGGTCGCGCGATCGGCAGCTTCCAGCTGATGCAGGCCAAGGTGGCGGACATGTATGTCGCGCTCAATTCGGCGCGCGCCTACGTCTATGCGGTCGCGCGGAGCTGCGACGCGGGCCGGACCACGCGCTTCGATGCCGCGGGCGCGATCCTGCTCGCCTCGGAGAGCGCCTTCCGTGTCGCGGGCGAGGCGGTGCAGGCGCTCGGCGGTGCCGGCTACACGAAAGACTGGCCGGTCGAGCGCTTCCTGCGCGACGCGAAGTTGCTCGACATCGGCGCGGGCACCAACGAGATCCGGCGCATGCTGATCGGGCGCGAGCTGGTCGGCGCGACCGAGCCGGTGGCGCAGTGAGCGCGCCTGCCCTCGCCTCGATGATCGCGCGCGACGACGACCGCTTCCGCGCCAATGAGGTGCACCATCGCGCGCTCGCCACCGAGCTGCGCGCGCGCGTCGCCGCGGCGGCGCAGGGCGGCAGCGCGGCATCGCGCGAGCGCCACGCCGCGCGCGGCAAGCTGCTGCCGCGCGAGCGCGTCGAGCGGCTGCTTGACCCCGGCGCGGCGTTTCTCGAGATCGGCCAGCTCGCCGCGGGCGGGCTCTACGGCGACGAGGTGCCGGGAGCCGGGCTGATCTGCGGCGTCGGCACCGTCTCCGGGCGGCAGGTGATGATCGTCGCCAACGACGCCACGGTGAAGGGCGGCACCTACTCCCCGCTCACCGTGAAGAAGCACCTGCGCGCGCAGGAGATCGCGCTCGAGAACCGGCTGCCCTGCATCTACCTCGTCGACTCGGGCGGCGCCAACCTGCCGCACCAGGCCGAGGTTTTCCCCGACCGCGATCATTTCGGCCGCATCTTCTTCAACCAGGCGCAGATGTCGGCGCGCGGCATCGCGCAGGTGGCGTGCGTGATGGGCAGCTGCACGGCCGGCGGGGCCTATGTCCCCGCCATGTCGGACGAGACGGTGATCGTGCGCGGGCAGGGGACGATCTTCCTCGCCGGGCCGCCGCTGGTGAAGGCGGCGACGGGCGAGGAGATCAGCGCCGAGCAGCTCGGCGGCGCCGACACGCACGGCCGCCGCTCGGGCGTGGTCGACCATGTCGCCGAGGATGATCTTCACGCGCTGACGATCGTGCGCGACATCATTGCCACGTTGCCGCCCGCGCCAATGCCGATGGTCAATCTCGCGCCGACGGCCGCGCCGCTCTACCCTGCGGAGGAGCTGTACGGGATCGTGCCGGAGGACGTGCGCGCCCCATATGAGGTGCGCGAGGTGATCGCGCGGCTGGTCGACGGCTCCCGCTTCCACGAGTTCAAGCCGCTGTTCGGCAGCAGCCTGGTCTGCGGCTTCGCGCATCTCCACGGCATGCCGGTGGCGATCCTGGCCAACAACGGCGTGCTCTTCTCCGAGAGCGCGCAGAAGGGCGCCCATTTCATCGAGCTGGCGTGCCAGCGCCGCGTGCCGCTGCTGTTCCTGCAGAACATCTCGGGGTTCATGGTCGGCGGCAAGTATGAGGCGGAGGGGATCGCCAAGCATGGCGCCAAGCTCGTCACCGCGGTGGCGACCGCCAGCGTGCCCAAGCTGACGCTGCTGATCGGCGGCAGCTTCGGTGCGGGCAATTACGGCATGTGCGGCCGCGCCTATGGCCCCCGCTTCCTGTTCAGCTGGCCCAACAGCCGGATCAGCGTGATGGGCGGCGAGCAGGCCGCCGCGGTGCTCGCCACCGTCCACCGCGACGCCGCGACGTGGTCGGCGGAGGAAGCGGAGGCGTTCAAGGCGCCGGTGCGGCAGAAATACGAGGACGAGGGCAATCCCTATTACGCCACCGCGCGGCTGTGGGACGATGGCGTGATCGACCCGGCGCAGACGCGTGACGTGCTCGGGCTGGCACTGGCGGCGTGCCTCAATGCGCCGGTAGAGGAGGCGCCGCGGTTCGGGGTGTTCCGGATGTGAGCGTGTCGGGTGATCATCGCGGCGAGCGCTCAGGCGGCGACAGCTCGCGCCGCGACGTGCGCGCTACTCCCTCTGCCTGGCGTCACCCTGAACTTGTTTCAGGGTCCACCAGGCCGCGTTGGCAGAGGGAGCGGCGCAAGACCGAGCGTCACCGCGAGATCAGCCCAGTCAGGATTGTCGCGCTCCATGAGGTTCATTTTCCATTCGCGGTGCCAGCGTTTCAGCTGCTTCTCGCGCGCGATCGCGTCGAGCATGTCGGCGAAGAACTCGTAGTGAACCAGCCGGGCGACCTTGTAGCGGCCCGTGCAGCCGTCCGTACCGTCGCGATGCTGACCCAACCGCGCGAGCAGATCGCCGGTGACGCCGATGTACAACGTCCCGTTGCGCCAACTCGCGAGGATGTAGGTGCACGGCTGCTTGGCCATCCTTACCATCGTAGGACGGTTCGCGCGGCTCAGTGGATGCTGAAACGAGTTCAGCATGACGCCGGAGTGGGGCCATCGCTCCCGCCACTCACCCCCGTGTCCCGGAGGTAACCCCATGCTCCCCTCCCTCCTCATCGCCAACCGCGGCGAGATCGCCTGCCGCGTGATTCGCACCGCGCGCGCGCTCGGTGTCCGCACCGTGGCGGTCTATTCCGACGCCGACGCCGACGCGCTCCACGTCCGCCTCGCCGACACCGCGGTGCGGCTCGGGCCGGCGCCCGCGCGCGACAGCTACTTGCGCGGCGACCTGATCCTCGCCGCCGCACGCGAGACTGGCGCCGCCGCGATCCACCCCGGCTACGGCTTCCTCTCCGAGAACGCCGACTTCGCCGAAGCCGTGCTCGACGCCGGGCTCATCTGGGTCGGCCCCGACCCCGCCAGCATCCGCGCGATGGGGCTCAAGGACGCCGCCAAGCAGCGCATGATCGCCGCGGGCGTGCCCGTCACCCCGGGCTATCTCGGGGAAGACCAGTCGCCCGAGCGGCTCGCCGCCGAGGCCGATCGCGTCGGCTATCCCGTCCTCATCAAGGCGGTCGCGGGCGGCGGCGGCAAGGGGATGCGTCGCGTCGACGATGCCGCCGACTTCGCCGCCGCGCTCGCCGCATGCCGGCGCGAGGCGGCGGCGGCGTTCGGCGACGAGCGCGTGCTGATCGAGCGCTATATCCTCGCGCCTCGCCACATCGAGGTGCAGGTGTTCGGCGACCGACACGGCAACGTCGTCCACCTGTTCGAGCGCGACTGCTCGCTCCAGCGCCGCCACCAGAAGGTGATCGAGGAGGCGCCCGCGCCGGGTATGGACGCGGCCACCCGCGCCGCGGTGTGCGACGCCGCGGTGCGCGCCGCACGCGCGGTTGACTATGTCGGCGCGGGCACCATCGAGTTCATCGCCGATGCAAGCGAGGGCCTGCGCGCTGACCGCGTGTGGTTCATGGAGATGAACACGCGTCTTCAGGTCGAGCATCCGGTCACCGAGGCGATCACCGGCATCGACCTGGTCGAGTGGCAGCTCCGCGTCGCGAGCGGCGAACCGCTGCCCCTGCGCCAGGAGCAGCTCACCATAAGCGGGCACGCGATCGAGGCACGGCTCTACGCCGAGGATCCCGCGCGCGGCTTCCTGCCCTCCACCGGCACGTTGATCGCCTTCCGCCCGGGAGCGGGCGTGCGCGTCGATACCGGGGTGGAGCAGGGCTCGACGATCTCGCCATATTATGACCCGATGATCGCCAAGCTGATCGCGCATGCCGACACGCGAGAGGCGGCGCGCGCGCGGCTCGGCGCTGCGCTCGCGGCGACTCAGGTCTGGCCGGTGCGCACCAACGCCGCCTTCCTGGTGCGCGCGCTCGACCATCCCGACTTCGCGACGGGCACGGTCGACACCGGACTGATCGAGCGCGCCGGCGAGGCGCTGATGCCGTCGGAGCGGCCGAGCGAGGCCGCGCTCACCGCCGCCGCGCGCACGCTGTCGGGCGCCGCGCTCGTGCCCGGGTTCAGGCTCAACGCCCCGCCGCGACGCGAGGCGGCGTTCCTGCTCGACGGCCATCCCGCCCAGGTGGCGCTCGCCCCCGCCGCGGGTCCTTCCGACCAGCGCGAGCGCGCGCTGATCACCGAGGCCGGCCAGACCTACGCGCTGACCCCGTTCCGCGCCGCGGCGGCGGGTGGCGGCGCGGCGGGCGACGGCGCGATCCTCGCGCCCATGCCCGGGCGAGTCATCGCGGTCGAGGTCAGCGCGGGCGAGCGCGTCCGCGCGGGGCAGCGGCTCGTCACGCTGGAGGCGATGAAGATGGAGCACAGCCTGTCCGCACCGTTCGACGGTGTCATCGCCGCACTCGACGTCGCGGTCGGAGCGCAGGTGGCCGACGGGGCCGCGCTGGTGCGGGTCGAGCGGGCGGATTCGTGATGGCCGGGCGTCACTATGACGAATGGGCGGTGGGCGATCGGATCGAGCATCCGATCCGCCGCACCGTGACCGAGACCGACAACCTGCTGTTCTCGACGATGACGCACAATCCGCAGCCGCTCCACCTCGACGCCGAGGCGGCGCGCGCGTCCGAGTTCGGGCAGATCCTGGTCAACGGCACCTTCACCTTCGCGCTTATGGTGGGATTGTCGGTCGGCGAGACGACGCTGGGCACGCTGGTCGCCAATCTGGGCTATGACAAGGTTGTGATGCCGGCACCGGTGTTCATCGGCGATACGCTCCGCGCCTCGAGCGTCGTGACCGCGCTGCGCGCCAGCCGCTCGCGGCCGGAGGCCGGGCTCGTGACCTTCGAGCACCGGCTGCACAACCAGCGCGACGAGCTGGTGTGCCAGTGCGAGCGCACCGCGCTGCTGAGGCGTAGCGGCACGTGCGCGGCTTCTTCGGTCGAGGGTTAGCGCGAGGGCGCCGGGATCGCTGTTCACTGGCGAAAGCCGGGGCCAGGTGGGAAGGCTATCGTGAGTCTCGCCGCCGTCCCGCACCTGGACTCCGGCCTCCGCCGCGGCTCAGGCGGAGAAGGGCTCCAACGTCGGACGATCGTGGCGGCGCCTCGCGCACCGTCACCCCGCAAGGAGGTGTTCCCAGCGACCGCGCGGCGCACTAGAGGAAGCGCGATGAACCAGCGTCCCGCTCCCCCGCGCCGCCGCCCGCTCTGGCGTGCCGGCACGTTCGCCGCCACCGTCGCGCTGGTCGCGCCGGCGGCGGCGCAGGTCGCCGCGCCGGCGCCCCCGGCGACCGCGCAGGTCCCGCCGTCGCCGGTGCCGCCAGCGCCGGTGCCGGTCATCCCCGTCCCGCCGGTGGCGCCGAGCGTCCCGCTGCCGACGCTCAGCGCGGCGCAGCGCCAGCAGCTCGCCACGCTGATCGCCGACGACGAACTGGCGCAGGGGCTGCGGCTGACGCGGCGTACCGACCTCGACACGCTCGACTCCGCAGCGATGGTGCGCGCGGCGCTCGATCATGCGCGCGCGGTCCATGCCGGGCGCCTGATGCCCGAGGACTTTCAGAAGGACTGGGGCGTCCGCCCGACCGCCTATGATCCGCTGCCCGCCTTTGCCGAGGCGGTGTCGCGCGATCGGCTGTCGAGCTGGCTCCGCTCGCTGCCGCCGCCTTACCAGGGCTATGACACGCTCGTCGCGGGGCTCGCGCGCTATCGCGCCATCGCCGACAAGGGCGGCTGGGGCACGCTGACCGCCACGCCCGCGTTCGGTAGCCGCGGCGCCGACGTGGCCAGACTGCGCGAGCGGCTCGTGCTGGAGGATCCGCAGGCACCGTCATCGGGCGACACGTTCGACGCCGCGCTGCTGGAGGCGGTGCGGCGCGCGCAGCGGCGTTATGGACTCAACCCGGCGGGGCAGGTCGGCGCACAGACGCTCGCCGCGCTCAACGTGCCGGTCGAGCGGCGGATGCGCCAGATCATGGCCAATCTCGAGCGCTGGCGCTGGCTGCCACCCGGGCTCGACAAGAAGCGGGTCCAGGTCAACATCGCCGCGGCGGTGCTCACCGTGTTCGACGGCGACGAGCCGGTGATGTCGATGCGCGCGGTCACCGGGCGGCCGGGCAACGAGACGCCGATGCTGATCTCCAAGATCAACAGCATCGTCCTCAACCCGCCGTGGAACGTGCCCGCCTCGATCGCCACCAAGGAGCTGTGGCCCAAGGAAAAGGCGAGCCCGGGCTATCTCAAGCGCAACGGTTTCCGCGTGATCGACACCGGGAACGGCGGCAAGCGCCTGCAACAATCGTCCGAGAAAAGCGCGCTCGGCCGCTACAAGTTCGATTTCCCCAACGACTTCGCGGTCTATCTGCACGACACGCCGGCGCGGTCGGGCTTCTCGCGCTTCGACCGGCTGTCGAGCCACGGCTGCGTGCGATTGGAGAAGCCCGCCGATCTCGCCCGGCTGATGCTGCGCGACACGCCCGAGTGGCCGCCCGAGACGATCGACTCGACCGTGGCGACGGGCAAGACGGTGCGCGCGGCGATGGCGTCACCGGTCAGCGTCTATCTGCTCTATTGGACGGCTTTCGCCAGCCCGAGCGGCCAGGTAGGCTTCCGCGAGGATCCATACAGCTGGGACGCGCGGCTCGCCGCCAGCGTCGAGCGACGCTCGGCGGTGCAGGTGCAGGTGGCGGCGCGATGAGGACGATTATGATGATGAAGCGACTGATTCTCCCGCTGCTCGCCAGCGCGGCGCTGGCGATCGCCGGCTGCTCGCGCGAGCCCGCGCCGGCGCCCGAGCCGACGCCCAGCGAGGAGGCGCTGCCCACGCCCGAGCCGACCCCGACTCCCGAGCCCTCGCCGGTGGCGTCGCCGAGCGAGCTCACCAACGCCACCGCGGCGCTGCCGCCCGAGGAGAAGCCCGCGCCGGACGAGCAGATGCTCGACGATGCGTCGGCGACCGGGATGACCGCGCGCGCCAGCCGCGACGCCGAGCACGACTGATCCCGCGACAATGGTAAGGTCGATGCCGGAATGGATCGGTTCGGCCTTGACCGACGCCAGGCTACGCAGAAATATCCGACCTACTACGTGAGTAGTAGTTATTGGGGATAGGAAGGTGGCCTTCGTGCCCTTCGACGAGGAGCGCCGGCTCGACGCGGTCGAGCGCGTGTGGCAGCCCGCACGTGATCAGCAGGCCGCGCTGCAGAACATGGTGGAGGAGGCGGCGCGCGTCGCGCACACGCCAATCGCGGCGATCTCGATCATCGACCGGCGCCGCCAGTGCTTCGTCTCCAAGACCGGTGAGGTCGAAGACGAGATGCCGCGTGCCATCTCCTTCTGCGCGCACGCGATCCATCGCCCGGGCGAGCCGATGATCGTGCCCGACGCGCGTCACGACAAGCGCTTCTTCGACAACCCGCTCGTCACTGCGGCACCCTTCATCCGCTTCTATGCCGGCCTGCCGTTGGTCGATCGCGCCGGCTATCCGCTCGGCGCACTGTGCGTGATCGACGACAAACTCCACCATGAGCTGCCCGACCTCTACCGGCTCGGCGAACTCGCGCGCGGGGTGGAGCGACTGATCGCGCATTGACGCGCGACCGCGCATCGCCGACGACGGCGATCGACACCAACGACGAAGCCGTCGGCTGCCGCGGAGCGCAGCCCAGCGAGGGAGACGGATGAAGAAGCGCATCATGCTGGTCGAAGACGAGCCGAGCCACCGTAAACTCTACTCCTCCTGGCTGAAGATCGGCGGTTACGATCCGCGCGTGATCGACGACGAGCGCGGCGCGCTGGACGCCGCCGCGACGATCGCGCCCGACGCGATCATCGTGGACATTCGCCTGCCCAATGTCAGCGGACTCGACGTCATCGAGACGCTCAAGGGCGCGCCCGCGACGCGCGCGATCCCGGTGATGGCGCTCACGGTGCTCCAGAGCCAGCATGACATGGACGCCTGCTATGCCGCCGGCGCCGATGCCTTCGTGTCCAAGCCCGACCATATCGCCAGCTTCCTCGACAAGGTCTCCGACCTGCTGCGGTGAGGTGCGGGGCTCGCATCGGGCGGGTGGCCGACCGCGTCGAGACGATACGCGTCAAGCATCCGCCTTACCCGCCGTCTCGTCGCGGCCTCACCGCGGCCGGTAGGCGATCTCCGCGGTGCCCTGCGCGCGCACCGGCAGGAACAGGCCCGCGCCGGTCACTTGCAGCTGACCGTTCTCCACCGACGTGACGTCGGTCGAGAGGAAGAAATCACCCTGTTGCCGCGCCCCGATCGCCCGCTGCGCCTTGCCGAGCACCTCGGCATAGTCGCCGCGGAAATCGTGCTGGAGCGCGAGTGCGACCGCGCTCTGCACCTGTGCCTCGCCGAGCAGCCGGATGAGCAGGTCGAGCGCCGCCGAGTCCGTGCGCGCGACGAGCTGGACGTCGCGCGCGCGCACCAGCTGTGAGCCGGGATCGTTGTACGGCACCGCCGTGAGCCAGGCCTCGCCGCTGGTCGAGGCGCTGCCGACCGCGCGCGGCGTCACCTTGGCCTGCACCCCGACGGCCAGACGGCCCCCGTCGGTGGCATAGACGGTTACCTTGCCGAAGGCGACGTCGACCGGCCCGACCCCCGCGACGCTGATCCCGCGCGCGGCCAGCTTGCGCAGCGTGCGCTCCACCACCGGCTCGAGCGTGCGATAGTCGGCCAGCACCGGCACCGAGAAGCGCAGCCCGACGCGATCACCGACCCGAGTCGGAGTGGGCAGCGGCGTCACCGGCGGGTCGGGCGGGCGCTGGCCGACGAAGGTCTCGGTCAGCGCCTCGGCGGCGAGCGTCAGCCGCAGCGTACGGCCCTCGACGCGATAGCCGCCGAAGCCGAGCGCGCGCGGGGTCACGCGGAGCCAGGCGGGCGGGTTGCGCTTGCTCAGCTCGATGGAGGTGAACCCCTGCGGCCAGAGCTGCGCGATCTGGTCGCGCAGGTGCAGCTTGGCCAATTGGCGCGGCAGGTCGCGCTCCAGCTTGCGAACGATATCCTTCAGCTTGGCGTCGGCGCGCGAGGTGAAGGTGACGCGCTGGCCGGCGACGTCGACGCCGGGTTCCTCGCGCCAGTCATAGGCGATGTCGAGCTTGGCGGTGGGCTGCCAGTCGCCGACGATGCCGAGCCGCCCGGTCGCGCGCACCAACGCGCTGCCCGTAGCGGTCTTGCTCAGCACGCCGCCGACGTTCTGCGCGGTGATCGCCGCGCTCACCGGCATGATGAGGTCGAGCCGCTCGCCCTTGCCTGACAGCCGGATCGCGCCGCGGGTCACCTGGCCGACGAGGCGGCAGCCGAGATCGGGCAGCACCTTCACCTTGCCGATGCCGAGATCCACCTTCTTGGCGGCGACGCAGCGGTCACGGTGCTGGTCGATCGTCCACAGCACGCGCGGCGTCTCCCGGTTGAGCCCGCGCTCCAGCTCGGCGAGATCGGCGGTGACGGGCACGACGATGGTCGAGCTCTCCGCCGGCAGCTGCCCCGCCTGGGCCCCGACGCGCGGCGGCGCCGGATTGTCGCGCTGCTTGCCGCAGCCGCTCAGCAGCGCGGCGGTGGCGAGCAGCGCGGCGGTGGCGGGGTAGGGGCTGGCGTAGAGGGCGGTACGAGGCACGATCGACTCCGCACGGGCGGCCGGGCACCACGCCGGTTGCGGGTCGATTGATCCGTGGGGTTAGCCTGGGTGTCAATAGCTGGGGAGCGGCACGCGGCCGGTGTCACCTCCGGGATGATCCGCCGCCTAGAACGCCGGCTCCTCGCCCGGCTTGCCCGCGACATGGATGCCGCACTCCACCTTGTCCCAGCCGCGCCAGCGCCCCGCGCGCGGGTCCTCGCCGGGGCGCACCTTGGAGGTGCAGGGCGCGCAGCCGATCGACAGATAGCCGTGCGCCTCCAACGGGTGGTGCGGCAGGTCGTGCTGGCTGAAATAGGCGTCGAGCCGCTCCTTCGACCAGTCGGCGAGCGGGTTGATCTTGAGCCGGCCGTCGTCGACCTCCACGCGCGGGATCGCGCGCCGGGTCGACGCCTGGAAGCCCTTGCGTCCCGAGATCCATGCCGCGAACGGCAGCAGCGCGCGGCGCAGCGGCTCCACCTTGCGCAGCTCGCAGCAGCCGTCGGGATCGTACGACCAGCGCAGCCCCTTCTCGTCCTTGAGCCGGAGCAGCCGCGGGTCGGGGCGGAACACGCGCAGGTCGGTGAAGCCGAGTCGCTCGGCGAGCTCGTCGCGATAGGCCAGCGTCTCGCCGAACATCTTCTGCGTGTTGGTGAAGATCACTGGCACGTCGCGGTCCACGGCGGCGACCATGTGGAGCAGCACGGCCGATTCCGCGCCGAACGACGAGACCGCCGCGATCCGCCCCTTGAGCGGTCCGCCGATCAACTCGGCGAGCAGTTCGGGCGCGGTGGCGTCGGCGTAGCGCTCGTCGAGCGCCGCGGCCTCCTCCGCGGAGAAGGACGGCGCCACGTCGATCGTGTCGAGCTGGCGCGCGGGCTCAGCCATGCCGCAGCTTCCACACCGGCACCTTGGCGTCGGCGGCGCGCTGATAGGGTGTCGGATAGCGGGCCAGCGAGCGCTCCAGCACCGCCGCGTCGATCGCCGTCTCCGGCGCGAAACTGTCGAAGCCGCAGCGGCGCATGTGCGGAATCTGGTCGACCAGCACGTCGCCGGCGGCGCGCAGCTCGCCGGCATATCCCGCCTCGCGCAGGATCCGCGCGCTCGAATAGCCGCGCCCGTCGCGAAAGCTGGGGAAGGACACCTCCACCAGCGCGAGCCGGTCGATATGCGGTAGCAGCGCGCGCGCGTCGTCGCCCGCCTCGAGCCGCACCGCGCCCGCGTTGGTCTGCCCGGCGACGAAGGCGTCGAGCGTCACCGCTGGCTCGTCGTGCGCCTCGTCGTCGCGGTAGCGCAAAACGTTGTCGCTCATGCGGTGGTCCTCCCGGCGCGCGGCTCAACCATAGATCGCCTCCTTGAACGGCTGCATGCCGACGCGGCGATAGGTATCGACGAAGCGCTCGCCCTGTTCGCGGACCTGGAGGTAGGTGTCGGTCACTCGCTCGATCGCGTCGACCACGCCGTCCTCGTCGAAGCCGGGACCGGTGATGCGGCCGAGGCTGACGTCCTCCGCGCCTGAGCCACCGAGCAGCAGCTGGTAATTCTCGGTGCCTTTCTTGTCGACGCCGAGGATGCCGATATGGCCGGCGTGATGGTGGCCGCACGCGTTGATGCAGCCCGAGATCTTTAGCTTGAGCTCGCCCAGGTCGCGCTGCCGCCCGGCGTCGGCGAAGCGCTGTCCGATCTTCTGCGCCAGCGGGATCGAGCGCGCGTTGGCGAGCGCGCAATAGTCGAGGCCCGGGCAGGCGATGATGTCGCTGATCAGGTCGAGATTGGCTTCCGCCAACCCCGCCTCGCCGAGCTGCTGCCACACCGCGTAGAGGTCGGCCTTGCGGACGTGCGGTAGGACGATGTTCTGCGCGTGGGTGACGCGCAGCTCGTCGGCGCTGTAGCGCTCGGCGAGATCGGCCATCACGTCGATCTGCTCGGCCGAGGCGTCGCCGGGGATGCCGCCGATCGGCTTGAGCGAGACGTTGACGATCGCATAGCCCGGCTGCTTGTGCGGCTTGACGTTCTGGTCGAGCCACAGCGCGAAATCGGGAACGGCGCGGTCGATGCTCTCCGGCGCGGCGGGGTCGAAGGGCGGGGGCGCGAACATCGCGCTGATCCGCGCCAGCTCGGCCGCGGGCGGATCGATCCCGAGCTGCTTGACCGCGAGGAACTCCTCCTCGACCTGGCGGCGATATTCGTCCGCACCGATCTCGTGGAGCAGGATCTTGATCCGCGCCTTGTAGATGTTGTCGCGGCGACCGTAGCGATTGTAGACGCGCAGACACGCCTCGAGATAGCTCATCAGCTCGTCCGCGCCGACGAAGTCGCGGATCAGCGGCGCGATCATCGGCGTCCGTCCCATGCCGCCGCCGACATAGACGCGCGCGCCGAGCACACCGTCCTGCTCGACCAGCTGGAGCCCGATGTCGTGGAGCCGCATCGCCGCGCGGTCCTCGTCGGCGGCGATCACCGCGATCTTGAACTTGCGCGGCAGATAGGTGAACTCGGGGTGGAAGGTGCTCCACTGGCGCAGCAGCTCGGCCCAGGGACGCGGGTCGGTGACCTCGTCCGCGGCGGCGCCGGCGAACTGGTCCGAGCTGATGTTGCGGATGCAATTGCCGCTGGTCTGGATCGCGTGCATCTCCACCGTTGCCAGCTCGGCGAGGATGTCGGCCGCGTCCTCCAGTTTGATCCAATTGTACTGGATGTTCTGGCGTGTGGTGAAATGGCCGTAGCCGCGATCGTACTTGCGCGCGACATGCGCCAGCATCCGCATCTGGCGCGCGTTGAGCGTGCCATAGGGCACCGCCACGCGCAGCATATAGGCGTGGAGCTGGAGGTACAGGCCGTTCATCAGCCGCAGCGGCTTGAACTGGTCCTCGCTCAGCTCGCCCGCCAGCCGGCGCCGGCACTGGTCGCGGAACTCGTCGACCCGTGCGTCCACGATCGCCTGATCATATTCGTCGTAGCGGTACATTCGTTGTTCCTAATTCCTCCCCGGTACGGGGAGGGGGACCGCCGCCCGCAGGGCGGTGGTGGAGGGGGGCTTCGGCAAGCGCATCGTCCGCGGAGAGCCCCCTCCACCACTCGCCTGCGGCGAGCGGTCCCCCTCCCCGTGCCGGGGAGGATCGTTTCTCATATCACCCAGCTGCCCGCGTTCGGGTCGGCCGGCTTGAGCGTTAGGTCGGTGCGCACGGTCGGGCCGAGCGCGCGGATACGGTCCTTGATATGCGCCGGCCGCGGGCCCTCGGGCGTGGCGGTCGCCTCGATCACATAGGGCACGTTGACGCGCCGCGCCGCTTCCTCCTCGCGCGCGATCGCCTCGGCGCGGTCGCCCGCGTCGACCGCTTCCGCGATGTGGCGCGACCAGCCGCCGCCCGCCCACCAGACCACGTCGCCGGTCGGCAGGTCGTTGCCCGTCACCAGCCTCATGCCGAGAGGCTCCCGACGCTCTCGGCGACGCGCGCGTAGCCGGCGAGCCGGTCCTCGGCGTCGGACAGCTCGACCACCTCGCCGACGACGATGATCGCGGGGCTCGCCACGCCCTCGCGCGCCACCATCGCGCCGAGATCGGCGAGCAGCGTTCGCAGCGCGCGGCGACCTGGCAGCGTGCCTTTCTCGAGCACCGCGACCGGCATGTCGGGCGCCACGCCGTCGGCCATCAACTTGTCCGCGATCGCCTCGGCGGTGGCGACGCCCATGTAGATCACCAGCGTGCGACCCTGGCCGGCGAGGCCCGACCAGTCCTGATCGGTCAGCCCCTTGCACTGGCCGGCAACGAAGGTGACCGCCGAGCTGTGATCGCGGTGGGTGAGCGGCAGCATCGCCTCGGCGGCGCAGCCGAGCGCGGCCGAGACGCCGGGGATCACCTCCACCGCGAGCCCCGCGGCGCGCACCGCCTCGACCTCCTCGCCGCCGCGACCGAAGATGAAGGGATCGCCGCCCTTGAGCCGCACCACCACGCTGCCGGCACGGACGTGCGCGACGATCAGCGCGTTGATTGCCTCCTGCGGCAGCGTGTGGCGCGCGCGGCGCTTGGCGACCGAGATGCGCTGCGCCGTCGCGGGGGCCAGCGCGAGCACGCGGTCGTCGATCAGCCCGTCGTGAACCACGACGTCGGCCAGGCGCAGTGCCTCCACCGCACGGACGGTGAGCAGGCCGGGATCGCCCGGCCCGGCACCGACGAGGATGACGCGACCGCGCGCGTCGGGATCGAGGAGGCTTGCCATGCCCGCTACATGGGCGGCGGGTAGGGGGACGCGCAACCGTTGTTCGCTTGTCCCGTGCCTAGCCTGGCTTTTTCCGCAATCAGCGGCGGGATCGGCCTCACCCCGCCGCCTGCCGCAGCACGCGCTCACCCTCGGCCTCGCTGACGGCCGCGCGCACCGCGGTGAGGAAGCCGGCGACATCGCCCTGCGACGAGGGAATGGCGCGACGCAGCGTGATGAAGCCGTGGATGTTGCCCTGCGCCTCGCGGAAGGTCACCGGGATGCCCGCCTGCGCCAGCGCGGCGGCATAGGCGCGTCCCTGGTCGCGGATCGGGTCGAGTCCGGCGGTGACGATCACCGCGCGCGGCAGCCCCGCGACGTCGCCGAGCAGCGGCGAGAAGCGCGGGTGGTGCGGGTCTCCGGCGTAATGCTCATTGAACCAGATCATCCCCTCGCGGGTGAGCAGATAGCCGTCGGCGAAGGCGTCGAACGAGGCGTAGGGTCGGCTGGCGTCGGTGGCGGGATAGATCGGTGCCTGCATGATCACCGGCACCGCCGCGGGCCGGTCGCGCAGCGCCGCGGCGACGATGATCGCGAGGTTGCCTCCCGCGCTGTCGCCCGAGAGCACCAGCGAGGTGACGCCGCGGCCGAGCGCCTCCGGGGCGGACGCGACCCAACGTGCCGCCGCCTCGGCATCGTCGGGGGCGGCGGGCCAGCGTGCTTCGGGCGCGAGGCGGTAGTCGGCGGAGATCACCGGCAGATCCAGCTGGCGCGCCATCTCGGCGGTGAAGCTGGCGTGCGTGTCGAGGTCGCCGATCACCCAGCCGCCGCCATGGTAGAACACCACCGCCGGGCCCGGCGCGCGTGTCTCGCGCGCGTCGAACAGCCGGGCGCGCAGCTCGCCGCCGGGGCCGGGAAGGGTGAGGTCGCGCACCACCGCCAGTTCGGCGCGCGGCAGGTCGGCGACGTCCTTCATCGCGACCATCACCGCGCGTGCCTCGGCGGGCGGCAGTTCGTGCATCCTCGGACCAGGCACGCTGTTGAGATAGGTGAGGAACGCCGCGACGTCGGGGCGGACGAACGGAGCCCGCTCGATCTCGGGAAGGGTTCGGTCGGTCATGCGCGCTCCGGTGCGGGGGCGCGATGGCGCGCCGCGATCCTCGCCTTATCTTAGGCGGATGATCCGGGTCGTCCACCATCCCGCCTATGTCACCGAGGCACCCGCGCGCAGCACCTATCGCTGGGGCAAGAACGGCGCCATCCGCGACCTGCTGCTGGAGCGGGGCGCCGCGGTGGCGTGGCACGAGCCAGCGGCGATGCCGCGCGACTGGCTCGAAGCGACGCACGATCCCGACTATGTCGCGGAGGTGCTCGCCGCCGCGGTGCCGCGCGAGAAGGAACGCCGCATCGGCTTTCCGGTAACCGAGCTGGTGGCGCGTCGCGCCGCTCTGGTGCCGGGTGGCACTTATCTGGCGGCACGGCTGGCGCTGGCGCGCGGCTTCGCCGCCAACACCGCCGGCGGCAGCCATCACGCGCTGGCGACCACGGGCGCGGGCTATTGCGTGTTCAACGACCTCGCGGTGGCGGCGGTACGGCTCGCCGCCGAGCGCGCGGCGGAGCGAATCCTGATCGTCGACGTCGACGTCCACCAAGGCGACGGCACCGCCGCGCTCACCGCCGGCCATGCCGGGATCGCGACCTATTCGATCCATGCCGAGAAGAACTTCCCGGTACGCAAGGCGTGCTCGACGGTGGACGTGGCGCTGCCCGACGCCATCGGCGACGACGATTATCTGGCGCGGCTGGAGGAGACGCTGGTGCCGTTGCTCGACGAGGTGCGGCCCGACCTGATCCTCTACCAGGGCGGGGTGGACCCTTATGTCGATGACCGTCTCGGGCGACTCGCGCTCAGCGACGTTGGACTGGCGCGGCGCGACCGGCTGGTGGCGGGTCTGGCGCTCGCGCGTGGCGTGCCGCTGGCGAGCACGGTGGGCGGCGGCTACGGCGACGACGTGATGGCGATCGCGGCGCGCCACGTCGCGGTGATCGAGCGGCTGGCGGCGATGTACGGAGGAGCTGGGTCACTGGCGTACGGGCGCCCCGCTGCTGGTCGCCCACAGGCCCCACCATCCTCCGTCATCCCGGACTTGGTCCGGGATCCACCCTCCCGCGAGAGCGGCGGCTTCGGTGTACGCGGCGCCGTGGATCCCTGAACAAGTCCGGGATGACGGAGAGGTGAGGAGGGCAGGAATGCTGACGCGATCGAAGGTCGCCCGGTGCCCCCGCACGCGCGAATTGCCGCCTGGTTCCGCCGCAAGCGCCCGCAGCCGGATGACATTCGCGCGACAGTCGCTATATGCGACCGCGCACCAGGCGAGCCTCCGCACATGCTGACCACGAACCCGTTCGACGATGACCATCTGCACGAGGAGTGCGGTATCTTCGGCGCCTCCGGCTCCGAGGGCGCCGCCGCGCTGGTGGCGCTGGGGCTGCACGCGCTGCAGCACCGCGGCCAGGAGGCCGCCGGCATCACCAGCTTCGACGGCCACGACTTCCACACGCACCGCGCGATGGGCCATGTCGCGGGCAATTTCGATCGCGACGACATCATCCGCGCGCTCGCGGGCGACGTCGCCTGCGGTCACGTGCGCTACTCGACCACGGGCGAGACCGCGCTGCGCAACGTCCAGCCGCTTTACGCCGAGCTCCAGTCCGGCGGCTTCGCGATCGCGCACAACGGCAACATTTCCAACGCGATGCGGCTGCGGCGTGAGCTGGTGCGGCGCGGCTCGATCTTCCAGTCGACCTCGGACACCGAGACGATCATCCACCTCGTCGCGACCAGCCAGTATCGCACCTTGCTCGACAAGTTCATCGACGCGCTCAAGCAGATCGAGGGCGCTTACTCGCTGATCGTGATGACGCCTGAGGGCATGATCGCGTGCCGCGATCCGCTCGGCATCCGCCCGCTGGTGATGGGTCGCCTCGGCGACGCGGTGATCTTCGCCTCGGAGACGGTCGCGCTCGACGTGGTCGGCGCCGAGTTCGAGCGCTCGGTCGAGCCGGGCGAGCTGGTGATCGTGCAGAACGGGCAGGTGCGCTCGATCCGCCCCTTCGCCAAGCTGGCGGCGCGGCCCTGCATCTTCGAGTGGGTGTATTTCTCGCGCCCCGACTCGATCGTCGACGATCACTCGATCTACTCGGTGCGCAAGGAGATCGGCGCGCAGCTCGCGATCGAATCACCGGTCGAGGCGGACCTCGTCATCCCGGTGCCCGACTCGGGCGTGCCCGCCGCGATCGGGTATGCGCAGCAGTCGGGCATCCCGTTCGAGCTCGGCATCATCCGCTCGCACTATGTCGGGCGCACCTTCATCCAGCCGGGTGACAAGGTCCGTCACCTTGGCGTGAAGCTGAAGCACAACGCCAATCGCGCGCTGATCCAGGGCAAAAAGGTGGTGCTGATCGACGATTCGATCGTGCGCGGCACCACTAGCCTCAAGATCGTCCAGATGATGCGAGAGGCCGGCGCGGCCGAGGTGCATATGCGCATCGCCTCGCCGCCGACGCGGCACAGCTGCTTCTACGGCGTTGACACGCCCGAGCGCGCCAAGCTGCTCGCGGCCAAGCACGACCTCGGCGGGATGACCGACTTCATCCACGCCGACAGCCTGGCGTTTGTCTCGATTGACGGGCTCTACAAGGCGCTGGGCGAGAGCCACCGCGCCGATATTCGCCCGAAATATTGTGACGCCTGCTTCACCGGCGACTATCCCACCACGCTGACCGACCATGACGAGAGCAGTTCGGTCGACCAGTTCGCGATTCTGGCCGAGCGGGTGAACTGATCGTCGTGACGAAACCACTGACGGACAAGCTCGCGCTGGTCACCGGCGCGAGCCGCGGCATCGGCGCTGCCACCGCGATCGCGCTCGCCGCGGAGGGGGCGCATGTCGTCCTCACCGCGCGCACCGCCGCTGGGCTGGAGGAGGTCGAGCAGGCGATCTTCGACGCCGGGGGCTCGGCGACGATCGCGCCGCTCGACCTCGCGCAGAGCGACTCCATCGCGCGGCTCGCCAGCGCGATCGGCGAGCGATGGGAGGCGCTCGACGTGCTGGTGCTCAACGCCGCGATGCTGGGCTCGCTCGCCGCGGTGCCTGCGATCGACGCGAAGGAGTTGGCGCAGGTGCTGACGCTCAACGTCTCCGCGCAGGTGGCGATGATCCAGGCGTTCGACCCGATGCTGCGCCGCTCGGCGGGCGCGCGGGTGATCGGGGTGACCTCGTCGGTGGCGCGCACGCCGCGCGCCTATTGGGGCGCGTATGGCGCGTCCAAGGCCGCGTTCGAGACGCTGCTCGAGGCCTATGGCGACGAGATGGCCGAGGTGAGCAGGGTACGCGTCGCCGTGCTGGACCCGGGCGCGACGCGGACCAAGATGCGCGCGCGCGCCTATCCGGGCGAGGACCCGGCGTCGGTCAGGCCGCCCGAGGCGGTCGCGGCGCGGATCGCGGCGCTGGCGATCGACGGGTTCGAGCCGAACCACCGCGAGGGAAGCCTGTCCACTCGTCTTCCGCGGACGGACTGACCGGCCGCAGGCGCCTCCGTCACCCGGTAGGCGCCACGATTGATCCTGGAACGGCTCCAAATTCACGCGGGGGAAGAGGGTGAGTTTTCGACCTTGCGCTCGCCCCAGCGCGGATCGGCCGGCCAGGCCCACGCCCCGGTTGCACCGCGCCGCCGCGCGTGTAGACGCTGGGCCATGGACCTCGACCCGGCCGCCGCGCTCAAGGCGCTCCAGAGCCGCAACTTCGGCGGGCACAGCGCGAGGCTGGGCATCCGCTACCACGATCGCGGACCCGACTGGGTCGAGCTCGCGCTGCCCTTCTCGCCGGACCTGATCGGCGACGAGGACAGCGGCGTGCTCGCCTCGGGGCCGATCATCGCGTTGATGGACGTGGCGACCAGCATCGCGGTTTGGCAGCGCATCGCCGCCTTCGCGCCGCACGCCACGCTCGACCTGCGCATCGACTATCTCCGCCCGGCGCGCCCCGGCCAGACCGTGATCGGGCGCGCCGAGTGCCTGCGCGTGGCGCGCTCGATCGCCTTCACCCGCGGCATCGCGCACGACGGCGATCTCGCCGACCCAGTGGCGCATGTCGCGGCCACCTTCATGGTGCCGAGCGGCACCTACCCAAAGGTGGCGCCGTGACTCTCCCGCCCTATGCCGAGCTGCTCGGCGCGACGCTCGAGTTCGGCGCCGACGGCGCGCCGCTGATCGTCATGCCGTTCGGCGAGGATGTCGTCGGACGACCGGGCTTCCTTCAGGGCGGCGCGATCTCGGGGCTGCTCGAGGTCGCCGCGATCGCCGCGCTGCGCCACGCGCTGGCGGAGGAGGGCGGCGCGCGCGTCAAGCCGATCAACGTCACCGTCGACTTCATGCGCGGCGGGCGCGATCACGTCACCCGCGCGGCGGGCGCGATCACGCGTCTGGGCACGCGCGTCGCCAACGTCGAGGCGGTGGCGTGGCAGGACGATCGTGCCCGCCCGATCGCGGCGGCGCGGATGAACTATCTGATCGAGCGCGACTAGGCCCGCGATGACCCCGCCGCTCGAGCCCGCGGTGCTGCTGCCGGCCTTCGCGCCCTATCTCGACGTCGCCGGGATAGCGGTGTTCGCCGCCTCGGGCGCGCTGGCGGCGGCGCGGCGCGCGCAGACGCCGGTGACGCTCGCCTTCTTCGCGCTGGTCACCGGCGTGGGCGGGGGCACGGTGCGCGACCTTCTGATCGGCGCGCCGGTGTTCTGGGTGCATGACGCGCGCGTCGCCGCGGTGTGCCTGGTGATGGCGGCGGTGATCTGGGCAACGCCCGAGCGCTGGTGGCGCGGCGCCGCGCTCGACTGGTTCGACGCGGTCGGGCTCGCCGCCTATGCGGTGTACGGCGCTGCCAAGGCGCTGGGCTATGGCGTGCCGCCGGTGCCCGCCGCACTGATGGGGGTGGTGACCGGCTGCGTCGGCGGCATCATCCGCGACGTGCTCGCGGGCGAGCCTTCGATCCTGATGCGTCCCGAGCTGTACGTCACCGCCGCGGCGCTGGCGGCGGGGCTGCACGTCGCACTGCGTCAGCTCGGCGTGCCGCCGCTGGTCGCGGCGAGCGTGTCGGCGAGTGCGGGCTTCGCGCTGCGCGCCGCCGCGATCCGCTGGAAGCTGGCGCTGCCCGCCTATGGGGAGCGGGACTGACCTGATCGCCGATGGATCAGCCGCGTATTCAGGTGCTCCAATTGACGCGACGGACAATCAATCGCCAGCCGTCCCGCGCTCACCTGCCCCGCGCGATACGAAACAGGCTTGAGGGCGGCGACGCTCAATAGTCCAGCGGGTAGAGTGCCGCGGCGATCTGGCGCTCCTCGGCGCGCAGCACGCCCCAGGCGCGCGCGGCGGCGCGGCTGTCCATCGCCTCGATCCCGATCCCGCGGGCGTCCAGCGCCACGGCCAGCGCCTTGGGGGCGCGGCGGAGCGCATCGCCCGTGCCGAGCAGTAGGAACTCGATCGGGCCGTCCAGCAGCGGCGCCAGCGCGATCTCGTCGAGCGCTTCCAAGGCCGGTGGCGACCAATTGTCGGCGCGCGTCGCGGTGAGCAGCAGCGCGGGGTAGACTCCCATCGTCCCATCGGGTGCGTCGACCCGGTAGCCGCCCGCACCGAAGCCGCGAACCAGCGGCCCCGGCGCCGGCCGCTCCCGGTCCATCCGCATCAGCTGCGCGGTCCGACGCGCTCGGCATTCTCCATGCCGCCGCGCTTCGGCGTGGCGCCGCCCTCGGGTTCTGCGCGCAGGCCGAGCGAGATCAGCAGCGACGACGAGACGTAGATCGACGAATAGGTGCCGACCACGATGCCCAGGATCATCGCCGCGGTGAAGCCGCGCAGCACGTGGCCGCCGAGGAAGAGCAGCGCCAGCAGCGCCAGCAGGATCGTCACCGAGGTCATCACCGTGCGGGGCAGCGTCTCGTTCACCGACAAGTTGATGATCTCGCGCATGTCCATCTTGCGATAGCGGCGCATGTTCTCGCGGATGCGATCGTCGATCACGATCTTGTCGTTGATCGAATAGCCGATGATCGTCAGCACCGCGGCAACGATGTTGAGATCGAACTCGAACCGCGTAATTGCGAAGAAGCCGAGCGTCATCAGCAGGTCGTGGACGATCGCGACGATCGTCGAGACGCCGAACTGCCACTCGAAGCGGAAGATCGCGAACAAACCGATGCCGAGGATCGCCAGCACCACCGCGAGCACGCCGTTGCGGATCAGCTCGTCCGACACCTTGCCCGACACGGTCGAGTAGCGGAGGAAGGTGCTGCCCGGGAATTTGGCGGCGAGCGCGCCCTCCACCTTGCGCACCGCGGCGTTGGTGGCGCCCTCGTCGCCGCCCTTCTGCACGGGCAGGCGGATCGTCAGCGTCTTGCCGTCGCCGATCGGCTGGATGTTGGCCTCGCCGAGCCCCTGCGAATCGACCGTGGCGCGCACCGCCTCGATCGCGGGCGGCTGCGCGAACTTCTCCTCGATCATCAGGCCGCCCTCGAAGTCGACGCCGAAGTTGAGGCCCTTGTAGACGGTGAGGCCGACCGCGAGCACGCTGAGCAGCAGCGTCAGCGCGAAGGCGACGCCGCGCAGCCGGACGAAGTCGATGTTGGTGTCGTCGGGGACGAGCTTGAGCAGTTTCATAGTACCTCGTCACCGCGGAGAGCGGGTGCCGTGCGAAGGATCATCGTGAGCCCGCGGGCGAGCGTCGCCGCCCTCATATGTTGATCGTCTTGGGCTTGTTGCGACGCAGCCAGCCGGCGACGAGCATGCGCGTGAAGGTCACCGCGGTGAACACGCTGGTGGCGATGCCGATCAGCAGCACCACCGCGAAGCCCTTCACCGGGCCGGAGCCCAGCAGGAACATGATGATGCCGGAGATGGCGTGGGTCACGTTTGCCTCGAAGATCGTGCGGCTCGCCTCCTTGTAGCCTAGCTCGACCGCCTGGACGACCCCGCGCCCGCGGTGGCGCTCCTCGCGGATGCGCTCGTTGATCAGCACGTTGGCGTCCACCGCGGTACCGATCGTCAGCACGAAGCCGGCGATGCCGGGCAGTGTCAGCGTGCCGCCGATCAGCGCGAGCACGCCGAGGATGACGAACACGTTGATGACGACGGCGAGGTTCGCGTAGAATCCGAAGCGGCCGTAGGTGACGAGCATGAACGCCACCACCAGTGCCACCGCCACCGCGGAGGCGAGAATGCCGGCGCGGATCGAATCGGCGCCGAGATCGGGGCCAACGGTCGATTCCTCCACCACCTTGAGGTCGACCGCGAGCTTGCCCGAGCGCAGCGCGATCGCGAGCTGGTTGGCGCTGTCGACGGTGAAGCCGCCGCTGATCGAGGCGCGGCCGCCGAGGATCGGCTCGTTGATGTTGGGTGCCGAGATCACCTGATTGTCGATCACGATCGCGAACGGCCGGCCGACATTCTCCTTGGTCGCCTGCGCGAAGCGGCGACCGCCCTGGCTGTCGAAGGTGATCGCCACCTGTGGCGCGTTGGTCTCCGGCGCGAACTCCTGGCGCGCGTCGCTCAGCATGTCGCCGGTGATGATCGCCTGGCGCTTGACCGCGATCAGCGGGATACCGCCAGGGTTGCCGGGGTAGGGCAGGATCTGGTCGCCCGCGGGTGCCTCCCCCTTGGCGAGCGCCTGCGGGTCGGCGTTGATGTCGACCAGCTTGAACTCGAGCTTGGCGGTCTTGCCGACCAGCGCCTTGAGCTGCTGCGGATCCTGCAGGCCGGGGACCTGGACGACGATGCGGTTGGTGCCCTGGCCGATGATCGTCGGCTCGCGCGTGCCGAGCGCGTCGATGCGCTTGCGCACCACCTCGACCGTGTCGCTCATCGCGGTCTTGATCGCCTGGTCGAGCCCCGCCTTCGTCGGCGTCAGGACGAAGCGGCTGGTGTCGACGACCTGGATGTCCCACTGGCGCTGGCCCGTCATGCCGGCGCCGGTGCCGGTGATCTGGAGCAGCCGCTCGCGCGCGGCATCTACCTGGCTGGGATCGCGCAGCAGGAAGGAGAGCTGGCCGTTGCGGCTCGATATCTCGCCGATGTCGATGCGCGGGGTCTGTCGCCGCATCTCGGTCTGCACCTGCTCGCGCATCGCCTCGACCCGCGCCGCGGCCAGGCCGTTGGTGTCGGCCTCCAGCAGCAGGTAGCTGCCGCCGGCGAGGTCGAGCCCGAGGTTGATCTGCGGCGGCGCGAAGCCGAGCCCCTGGGTGACGCGATCGGGCAGGAAGCTGGGGATCGAGAGCGACGCCAGCACCGCCAGCACGAGCCAGATGGCGGTCACTTTCCAGCGGGGAAAGTCCAGCATCTCAGTCGTTCGCCGGCTTGCCGCCGAGCGGCGTCACCTCCGCCAGCGTCGCCTTGACGACGCGGACGCGGGTGTTGGGCGCGATCTCGACCTCGACGAAGCCCTCCTCCACCTTGGTGACGCGGCCGACCAGGCCGCCCGCGGTGACGACCGAATCGCCCTTCTTGACCGCGGCGATCGCGTTCTGGAGCGACTTCATGCGGCTCTGCTGCGGCCGGATCATCAGAAAATAGAAGACGACGAACACCAGCAGGAGCGGCGCCAGGCTGATGAAGCCGGCGAGGCCGCCGCCCTGGGCGGCGCCACCGGCCGTCTGCGCGTAAGCGGGAGGAATGAGCATCGGATTCCGTGCATGACATTGGGGCGGCCGAAACCCGGCCGCACGAAGCCGCTGCCGCTATCATCGCCGGGGCGTGCGCGCAACAGACGCTCGCCCCGCCACGGTGCATGCGCCGTCCGCCGCGGACCGCGCCTAGCCGCTTGCAATGGCCGGCGACCGCGCGTAGAGGCGCCCCCTCGGTCGGGGCGTAGCGCAGCCTGGTAGCGCATCACACTGGGGGTGTGGGGGTCGCAGGTTCGAATCCTGTCGCCCCGACCAATTTCGGACAGAGCGGATCGGCGGCAGCGGACGAGACGGCGTTCGCGGCGCCGCCGAGCGTCAGACCGCACTTTCCATCGATGCACGGCGGTGTCACGGCGGGCGCATGATCACGCTCTACGGCATTCCTAATTGCGACACGGTGAAGAAGGCGCGGCAATGGCTCGCCGACCACCAGGTCGCTCATACCTTCCACGACTTCCGCAAGGACGGGCTCGATCCCGCGCTGCTCGATTCCTGGATCGACCGGCTCGGCTGGGAGCCGCTGCTCAATCGCGCCGGCACCACCTTCCGCAAGCTGCCCGAGCCGGATCGCGCCGGGCTCGACCGGGCGCGCGCGAGCGCGCTGATGCTGGCGCAGCCCGCGATGATCAAGCGGCCGGTGCTGGTCCATGGCGGCGGCGTGGAGCTCGGCTTCAAGCCCGAGCGCTACGCCGCGCTGTTCGGCTGAGCCGCGTGCGCGCGCCGCGCTGGTACCGGCTGCTCGTCGGCGTGCTGCTGCTCTGGTCGGCCCTCTCCGCCTATGCCTGCGTCACCCAGCTCATGGCGGGCGCGGGCGGGGCGGCCGATCCGATGGACCGCGCGCTGCTCGCCGCGCTGCCGGGCTGGTACTGGCTCGACTATGCGGTGGCGAGCTTCGGGCTGCTCGTCGGCGCGCTCGCGATGGTGGTGCGCCGACGCATCGCGGTGCCCGCGCTCACGGTGTCGCTGGTGGCGGCGCTGATCCAGTTCGGCTGGCTGTTCGCGATGACCGACCTGCTCGCGCGGCGCGGGGCGGGGACGCTCTTCTTCCCGCTGCTGATCCTGCTGGTCGGCGCGGTCGCGCTCCAGCTCGCGCATCTCGCCGCGCGGCGCGGCTGGATCGGGTGAGCGCGCCGGAGTAGCAGGGCGCATGTCCACCACCTTCACGATCGACTCCGCCACCAGCCGCGCCACGCCGGTCGCCGCGCCGATGAAGCGGCTCACCGTCCCCGCGATCCGCCAGCGCAAGGCCGCGATCGCGGCGGGCAAGGGCGAGCCGCTGGTGATGCTCACCGCTTATACCGTACGCATGGCGCAGCTGATGGACCCGCAGTGCGACATGCTGCTGGTCGGCGACAGCCTGGGGCAGGTGATCTACGGTCTTCCCTCCACCGTTCCCGTCACGCTCGAGATGATGGCAGCGCATGCTGCCGCGGTGGTGCGCGGCAGCTACCATGCGCTGGTCGTCGTCGACATGCCGTTCGGCAGCTACGAGGCGTCGCCGCAGCAGGCGTTCGAGAGCGCGGCGCGGCTGCTCAAGGAGAGCGGCGCGGCGGCGGTGAAGCTGGAGGGCGGCAGCGCGATGGCGCCCACGGTCGCCTTCCTCGCCGAGCGCGGTATCCCCGTGATGGGCCATGTCGGACTCACCCCGCAGGCAGTCAACGCGCTGGGCGGCTATGGCGCGCGCGGGCGCAGCGCCGCCGAGGCCGCCAAGATCGTCGGCGACGCGCGCGCGGTCGCCGAGGCCGGCGCGTTCGCCGTGGTGATCGAGGGCGTGGTCGAGCCGATCGCAGTCGAGATCACGAACAGCGTCGCGGTGCCGACGATCGGTATCGGCGCCTCCGCCGCGTGCGACGGCCAGGTGCTCGTCGCCGAGGACATGCTCGGGCTGTTCGAGCGGACACCGCGCTTCGTCAAGCGCTACGGCGACATGGCGGGCTATGTCGCCGAGCGAGTCACCGCCTTCGCCGACGAGGTGCGCGCGCGCGCCTTCCCCGGCGCGGACCAAGTCTACGCGCCCAAGGAGTGAACCGGGACGCGGCCGGGCGTTGCCGCTCTTTCCTCGCGCCGACCGAGTCGCTACAGCGCGGCGGTTCCCCTTCAGCCCGGAGTGATCGGTGGCTCTGACGCCGCAAAACAATGAAGCGTTCCTGCGCGAGGTCGACGACGAGCTCCGCCGCGACCAGGCGATCCACGTGTGGAAGCGCTACGGCCGGGCGATCATCGCCGCCGTGGTGCTGGCGCTCGCCGCGCTCGCGGCCTTCCTGTTCTGGCAGCACCGCCAGACGGTCGCGGCCGAGCGCGAGGGCGAGCAGCTACAGCAGGCGTTCGACTCGCTCGCCGCGCAGGATACCAAGGCGGCCGCCGCGCCGCTCGCCACGCTGAGCGAGTCGTCGCGCGACGGCTATCGCGCCGCCGCGCGCTTCACCCAGGCTGACGTGCTGCTGCAGAAGGACGATCTGCGCGGCGCCGCGGCGGCCTTCGCCAAGATTGCCGCCGACGCCTCGCTGGCGCAACCGTTCCGCGATCTGGCGGTGATCCGCCAGACCAGCGCCGAGTTCGACCAGCTCCAGCCGCAGGTGATCGTCGAGCGGATGCGTCCGCTCGCGGTGACGGGCGGGGCGTGGCTCGGCAGCGCGGGCGAGCTGATGGCGGCGGCCTATCTGCGCGAGGGGCGGCGCGATCTCGCCGGCCAGACCTTCGCGCGCATCGCCGCTGACTCGGGCGTGCCCAGCTCGCTGCGTCAACGTGCGGTTCAGATGGCGGGCGTACTGGAGACCAAGGCGCCGACCGCGCCGGCCAAGAACGCCCAGGCGCCTGCCGCGCGGGCCAAGGATGAAGGTGTGAGCAAGCGATGAGGACGAGGTTCGCGACCGGCGTGGCGATCGCCGCGTTGGTGGGGCTGAGCGGCTGCGGCATCTTCAAGAGCGCGCCCAAGAAGACGCCCACGGTCGGCCAGCGCGTGCCGATCCTGGTGTCGGAGAACCCGGCCGAGATCGACAAGGGGCTCGCCGACGTCCAGGTCACGCTGCCGACCCCGGCCCCCAACGACGGCTGGACCCAGCCGGGCGGCAGCGCGGCCAAGTCGATGGGGCACCTGCTGCTCGCCGCGTCGCCGGCGAAGAGCTGGAGCGCCGAGATCAACGGTGGCAGCAACCGCGCGCGGCTCGCCGCCATGCCGGTGATTGCCGAGAACAAGCTGTTCGTGGTCGACGTCGACGGTGTGATCAACGCCTTCGCCGCCGACACCGGCGCCAAGCTGTGGACTCACGCGATCACGGAGGGCGACGAGAATCGCGCCGCTCGCTTCGGCGGCGGGGTGAGCTATGACGACGCCAAGGTCTATGCCACCGACGGGCTGGGCGATGTGATCGCCGCCAATGCCGCCGACGGCGCGGTGCTGTGGCGCGCCAAGCCGGGCGGTCCGCTGCGCGGCGCGCCGACGATCGCCAACGGCCAGGTCTATGTGCTGAGCCAGGACAATCAGATCGTCGCGCTCAACCAGGCCGACGGCAAGGTGGTGTGGACGCAGACCGCGAGCCTCGAGACGCAGGGCGTGTTCGGCGTTGCCGCGCCGGCGGCGAGCTCGGGCACCGTGGTGGCGGGCTTCTCCAGCGGCGAGCTGAACGCCTATCGCTATGAGAACGGCCGCTCCTTGTGGCAGGACGCGCTGTCGCGCACCTCGATCACCACTTCGGTGTCGAGCCTCGCCGACATCGACGCCGACCCGGTGATCGAGGACGGCCGCGTCTACTCGATCGGGCAGGGCGGCCGCATGATCGCGCTCGAGCTCGCCACCGGCCAGCGGCTGTGGGAGCAGAACCTCGCCGGCATCTCCACGCCGTGGATCGCGGGCGAGTGGATCTTCGTCGTCACCGATGACGCGCGGCTGGTGTGCCTGTCGCGCGCCAACGGCAAGATCCGCTGGATCAGCCAGTTGCGCGCCTACAAGAACGAGGAGAAGCGCTCGGACCCGTACAATTGGTTCGGGCCGGTGCTCGCCGGCGAGAAATTGTGGCTGACCAACTCGCGCGGCGAGCTGGTCGCGCTGTCGGTCGCCGATGGCAAGGTGCAGACCACCATCCGCGCCGGCGACAGCTTCTCGCTCGCCCCGACCGTCGCCAACCAGACGCTGTACACGCTCGACGAGAAGGGCGTGATCACCGCCTGGCGGTGATCCTCGTCCTCCCGCGTCAGCGGGAACTCACGGCCACGAACCACGGATGCTACCTGACGCTGTGTTCCCGCATGCGCAGGAACACGGCTCGCTATCCATCTAACCCAATAATGAGTAGAGCGGCCTGAACTCCCTTCCCCTCCAGGGGAGGGGCAGGGGTGGGGCGTCGCCGCGAGCGCGTTGCTGGGGGAAGCGCCCCACCCCAACCCCTCTCCCTGAAGGGGAGGGGCTCACTCGTTCGAAGCCCGCTAGGTCCCCGTCCCATGTCCCGTCTCCCCACCGTCGCGATCGTCGGTCGCCCCAATGTCGGCAAGTCGACGCTGTTCAACCGCCTCGTCGGCAAGAGGCTGGCGCTGGTGGACGATCGCCCCGGCGTGACGCGCGACCGCCGCGAGGGCGACGCGCATCTGCTCGGGCTCGATTTCCGCGTGATCGACACCGCCGGCTATGAGGACGAGGATCCTGACACACTGCCGGGTCGCATGCGCCGCCAGACCCAGGCCGCGGTCGATAGTGCGGACGTCGCGCTCTTCATGATCGACGCGCGCGCCGGGATCGTGCCGCTCGACGAGGAGATTGCACGCTGGCTGCGCGGCGCCTCCACCCCGATCGTACTGGTCGGCAACAAGGCCGAGGGGCGCGCCGCCGAGGCCGGGCTGATCGAGGCTTTGTCGCTCGGCTTCGGTGACGCGGTGCAGCTCTCCGCCGAGCACGGCGAGGGCGTCGCCGACCTGTTCGAGGCGCTGCTGCCGCACCTCGAGACGCTCGACGCGGAGGAGGCGGCGGAGGACGACGAGAGCCCCGACGCGCCGCTCAAGCTCGCCATCGTCGGGCGCCCCAACGCGGGCAAGTCGACGCTGGTCAACCGCATCCTCGGCGAAGATCGGATGATCACCGGCCCCGAGGCGGGGATCACGCGCGACTCGATCGCGATCGACTGGGTGTGGCACGGCCCCGAGGGCCCGCGCGACGTCCGCCTGATCGACACCGCGGGCATGCGCAAGCGCGCCAAGGTGCAGGATAAGCTGGAGAAGCTTTCGGTCGCCGACGCGCTCCACGCGGTCGATTTCGCCGAGGTGGTGGTGCTGCTGCTCGACGCCACGCTGGGGCTGGAATCGCAGGACCTGCGCATCGCCGACCGCGTGCTGGAAGAGGGGCGCGCGCTGGTGATCGCGCTCAACAAATGGGACGTCGCCGAGGACCCCTCGAAGCTGTTCAACGGCGTGCGCACCGCGCTCGACGAAGGGCTGGCGCAGGTGCGCGGCGTGCCGCTGCTCGCGGTCTCTGGGGCGACGGGCAAGGGGATCGACCAGCTGATCGGCGCCGCCTTCGCGACGCGCGAGGCGTGGTCGCGCCGCGTCGGCACCGGCGAGCTCAACCGCTGGTTCGAGCGCGCGATCGAGGCGAACCCGCCACCCGCGCCTGGCGGCAAACGCATCAAGCTGCGCTATCTCACCCAGGCCAAGACGCGCCCGCCGGGTTTCGTGCTGTTCGGCACGCGCGTCGACGAGCTGCCGATGAGCTACCAGCGTTACCTCATCAATGGGATACGGCGCGAGCTCGGCTTCGGCGCGGTGCCGGTGCGGCTGATGCTGCGCGCACCCAAGAATCCGTTCGGCGGCAGCTGAGCCGGAGCGCTTACCTCCTCTTTACCTCTCGGGCGCTAAGTGCTTGCGCGCAAAAGAGGAGGCGGCGCATGGCGGCAGAGGCGGAGCAACTGGTGGATCGCGCGGCACTCGCGCGCGCGCGCGCCGAGCTGGGCACCGGCTTCGCGCGTATCCTCGGCTATTTCCGCGAGGATGGCATCAAGTCGCTGAGCGCGCTTGAGGACGCGATGCGCAAGGGCCATGCCGCGGCGCTGGTCATCCCGGCCCACACGCTCAAGGGCGAGGCGCGCCAGTTCGGTGCCAACGTGCTCGCCACGCTCGCCGAGAAGATCGAGGATCACGCGCGCGCCTGCGTTGAACACCATGAATCGCCGCAGGACGCGATCGAGGACGTGGTGGCGCTGCGCCCGCTGTTCCTGCGCACACTCGCCGTGCTGGAGAGCGAGGGCGCCGCGCCCGTCGCGGTGCGGCGGCCAGGTGGGTTCGGGCGCCGAGTGGCGTAGCGCGCGAGGGGGCGTCATCTGCGGCAGGATGTGATCAGCCGGTACTCACCGTGCGACGGTCTGGATCGATCGGCCCGGCCCCGAAGAAGGCGATCGAGGCCTGCAACTGCTCGGCCTGGCGGAGCAGCGCGCGCGACGTCGCGGCGATCTGTTCCGATCCGGCGGCGGTCTGTTGCGCGGCGCTGTCCAACTGCCCGATCGCCTGGTTAATCTGGCCGGTCCCGAGATCCTGCTCACGGCACGCGGCGGTGATCTGGCCGACCAGCTCGGCGGTGCGGCCGATGTCGGGCACCAGCGTCGACAGCATGGTGCCCGCGTCCTTCGCGGTCGTGACCGTTTCCTGCGAGAGCAGACCGATCTCGACGGCGGCGGTGCGCGATCGCTCGGCCAGGTTGCGCACCTCAGCCGCCACGACCGCGAAGCCGCGACCGTGCTCGCCGGCCCGTGCCGCCTCCACCGCCGCATTCAGTGCCAGCAGGTCGGTCTGGCGGGCGATCTCCTGGACGACGGACGTCTCGCGCGCGATCCTCGTCATCGCGTCCACCGCCGTCTTCACCGCGGCGCCGCTCGCCTCAGCCTTCTCCGCCGCTCGCCGTGCGATCTCTCGCGTCTGGCCGGCGTTGTGCGCGGTCTGCTTCACGTTGGCGGCGATCTGCTCCATCGATGCCGAGGCTTGCTCGCTGGCCACCGCCTGTTCGTTCGAGCTCTCTGCCAGACGTTGTGCCGCTTGCGACAATTGTCGGCTCCCCGTGGCGACGTGGGCCGCTGCCGTCATTGTCTCGGCGACGATGGTGCGCAGCCTGGCGACCATCGTCTGCAAGGCAAGCCCCAGCGTGTCGCGATCCGATAGCGGGACCGCCGAGATGGCCAGGTCGCCCGCCGCGACCGCTCGCGCGATCTCGGCGGTGGCGGTGAGGTTGACGATGACGCCGTTCAGCGCCCTGGCGAGCTCGCCGATCTCGTCGCGGCGTCGGATGCCGTCTACGTGGATCGCCAGATCTCCCAGCGCCAGCCGCTGCATCGCCGCGACCTCGGCGTCGATCGGGACGGTGATGCTGCGCAGCGTCCACAGCCCTGCCGCGATCATCGTCACGGTCGCGGCCAACGCCACCGCCAGCGTGACGCTCCATGCCGCATCGTACGCGGCGGCCGCCCGGCTTGCATCCTCGGCCGCGGCCTCATCCTTGATATGAATGACGGTTCTCAGCCTGTCGAACGCCACCACCAGCGCGTCTCGCGCGGGCGCCACCGCCGCCACCGTCGCTCGACGGTCGCCCCGCGACAAGGCATCAACGATCCCTTTGCGCGCCGCGAGATAGCGGTTCCAACTGTCCATCAGCGCGGAGAATGCCACGGCCTCGGTCTCGGACTGGATCGTCGCGCGGTATGATCGCAGTAACCTCGGCAAGGCGGCGTCCATCTCGACGAACTCGTCGTCGAGGCTCGCCTGCTCGAGCGGATCGGTGGCGACGATCTTTCGGATGGTGGTCGTATGATAACGTAACAGCGTGAAGCGGATGTCGTACAGCATCGCCGTTTTCGGCAGGATCACATTCTTGGCGTTCGACGCGGACAAATAGACTTTGTCGATCCGGCCCAAGGTAAAAAGGCTCAGGCCTGATAGCGTCGTGACCGCCAGTCCGATCAACAGGAAAAGCTTGGTCGAGATCCTCATTCATAAGTCCTGCTAGGACGACATTGGTCTCGCGGACAGAGGCGCGGTTTAGAGCAGGGCGCCGCTGGAAGCAGGTCATGCACGCGCGACCGCGACGTTGGTCTGCTCCATTATAGACGCATGTCTCTCCGCGCCGTCGATCCAGCCGGAAAAGATTGCTCCGGATTAAGACCGCTGCGTGACGGACGGCGGAGCAGCACATGCGTCGATCGAGAAGCACCTGCCCACACCGTTCGGCTCAAACGGTTCTTCGAGGTAAGTGGGAGGACGAGCGGAGAAGGGACACGTGTCGGCCGGAGCACTCCCGGAACAGCGATCACGTCGCGCATGATCGCCTGACCAGCGCCACGCTGATCGGCTGGCGCGATCGTGATCGAGGTCGATGGGGGAGCGCAAGGGGACGAGCGTCGCGATCGGCCGGCGCGGCTCGCGACCAAGGCGGGCGGCGCGCCGCCCTCGTCGATGCGAGCCACCCGCCATGGTGTTGCTGGTGGGAACGTTTTCCCTCTCGGCAGTCGTGGTGATCAACCTCAGAACCGGAGCCAGCGCGAGATGAGCCTCATCCCTTCAGGTAAGGTGCCGCGCCGCTCTCGGGCTTGTCATGCTCGCTCACCGAGTTGAGCTGGATGTAATTGTGGATACCCATCCGCTCGATCATCTCGAACTGGCGCTCGAGCGTGTCGACATGCTCTTCCTCGCTGGCGAGGATGTTGGCGAACAACTCGCGGCTGACGAAGTCCTTGACCTCCTCGCAGTAAGCGACCGCCGCCTTGAGCTGCGTGACCGCCTCGATCTCCATCGCGAGATCGGCCTTGAGCGCTTCTTCCACCGTCTCGCCGATGCGCAGACGACCGAGCAACTGGAAGTTGGGCAACCCGTCGAGAAACAGGATGCGCTCGGCCAGCCAGTCGGCGTGCTTCATCTCGTCGATCGATTCGTGGCGCTCGAATGCGGCGAGCTTGTAGACGCCCCAGTGATCGAAGAGGCGATAGTGCAGCCAATATTGATTGATCGCGGTCAGTTCGTTCTTCAACGATTCGTTGAGGAACTCGATGACCTTGGGATCGCCCTTCATGCCAGTCTCCACTATCCGGAACGGCACGGCGATAGCCCCGAATGGGGGAGGAAGGAAGCTGAAAGTCCGTCGCGCGACGGCGACTATTTGCTGCGACCGCTACGCAGCCGCACGTTCTTCATCGATGATTGCGCGAGCAAATTGAACACATTGGCCGCATTTCGGCGAGCGCCCGAGGCAGCGATAGGCTTGGCAGGGGGTGGCAGCACCGGATCGCGCAGCCTCGCGCACCTGGCACTCCTTGATGGCATTGCAGACGCAGACGACCATGCGGTCTCCTTCCCGGCTGCGACTCGATCTACCCGAGTTGAGAACGGCTCGCAAGGGAAATGAGACGCGTTCGCATCTAGCGGCGGCGAAGCGGCTGGACCTTGCCGCGCGCGATCGACCGCCAGAGCCACTCCGCCGGTCCATAATGGAAGCGCGCGAGCCAGAGTGGCGACCATAGCAGAAGCAGCGCCCAGAGTGGCGGCAGCAGCGCATAGGCCTCGGCGCGGCCCCAACGCGCGAACTGCCCCAGTCCCCAGCCGTAGAAGACCGCGGCGAGCATGAGACTCGACAGCAGATAGTTGCTCAGCGCGCTGCGCCCCAGCGCGGCGAGCCGCTCGCCCGAGCGCGTTCCCGGCAGCCAGCGGAGCAGCAGCGCGGCATAGCCCGCGACCATCGGGGCATGGATCAGCGGCCCGAGCGCGAAGGAGGCGGTGAGCACCGCCTCGAGCGCGAAGCCGCGTGCGATGCCGTGGCGCGCGAGCGCCAGCTGGGCCGCCAGCCCGAGTGGCAAGGTCAGTGCCGCGACCGCGACGTAGCGGCGGCGCGACCAGGCGCCGGTGGCGAAGCCGCTGCGATAGGCCGCCATGCCGAGCAGCATGTAGCCGAGCGTCTCCGGCCCGTTGGCGAGCAACCCGCCGAGCGCGCCGGCGTCATGTCGCCAGCGCCATGCGATGCCGTCCGCCAGCGACCCACGCAGCGCCGCGATCTCGCTCGCCAGCAGCGGAGCGGGTGGACGGCCGAAGCTCTGCTCCAGCGCGGCGCGCGAGGCGGGCAGCGCGGCGGCCTGTACCAGGCCAATCCCGCCGATCGTCGCCACCAACAGCGCGGCCATGGCGGCGAGCAGCAGGACACGGGCCGGCGCGTGGACGAACAGGAGCGCGGCGACGCCGACCAGGGCATAATGGTGGAGGATGTCGCCGTACCACAGTAGGTACAGATGCGCGGCACCGATGAGGTAAAGCACGCCCATGCGGCGGAGGTGGACCGCGGCGCCGTTCTGCCCCGCCGCGTCGGCGCGCTCCACCACGAGAAGCAGCGAGGCGCCGAACAGTGCGGCGAACAGCCCGCGCATCTTGCCCTCGACGAGCACGAAGGTGAGGGCCCAGGCGGTGAGGTCGGCGGGTCCGGTGCCGCCGGCGGCGAGCGGGGTGAAATAGGCCGCCTGCGGCAGCGCGAAGCCGGGCAGGTTGGCGACGGTGATCCCCAGCACCGCGACGCCGCGCAGGATATCGAGCGCGGCGAGGCGGTTGGCGTAGGACATGGCGATGGCGTGCTAGGCGCGCGGCGCGGGGCTGGCAACGTTGGTGAGGACGGACTTATTCCTCCCCGGCACGGGGAGGGAACCGCCGGCCGCAGGCCGGTGGTGGAGGGGGCTCTCCGCGCAGCGCAGCGCTCGTGGAGCCCTCCTCCACCAGCCCTCGGCTGCCCTGCAGGTGGAATTGCCCCCGGCAATACCAGCCATGTCCGGGGGACATGGCGACCTGCACGACCATCTCCGCGAGCGCGGAGGATCTCCTCAGATCGCCGCTTCGCCCGCCATCAGCTTGGGGAAGAAGCCCTCGTGCGCGGCGCGCAGCTGGTCGAGCGGCACGCAATAATCGCCCTCGCGCAGCTCGAAGATCACGCGCGTGCCGATCGTGCGGCCGAGCGGCTCGGCCTCCACGCCGGCGTCGAGCGCGGCCTGGAGGAAGTCGAGCAAAGCATGGTCGTGCACTGTCACGACATAGACGCCCTGCTCCTCGGCGAAGAGCGCGGCGGCGGTGTCGTACGGCAAGGCGCGATCGATCATCGCGCCGACGTTGCCCGCCAGCGCCATTTCCGCGATCGCCACCGCGATCCCGCCGTCGGCAACGTCGTGCACCGCGCCGAGATGCCCCGCGTCGATCTGCGCGCGGATGAAGTCGCCGGTGCGGCGCTCCGCCTCCAGGTCGACGCGCGGCGGCGGCCCTTCCTCGCGCCCGTGCAGCTCGCGCAGCCACAGCGACTGGCCGAGATCGCCGCGGCGCGTCCCGACCACGACGATGACGTCGCCGGTCTGCTTGAACGCGATCGTCGCGCTCTTCTGCCACTCCTTGAGCAGCCCGACGCCGCCGATCGCGGGTGTCGGCAGGATCGCCGAGCCGCCGCCCGTCGCCTTGCTCTCGTTGTAAAGGCTGACGTTGCCGCTCACGATCGGGAAGTCGAGCGCGCGGCACGCCTGCGCCATGCCGTCGAGGCAGCCGGTGATCTGGCCCATGATCTCGGGGCGCTGCGGGTTGGCGAAGTTGAGGCAGTTGGTGATCGCGAGCGGGGTCGCACCCACCGCGGTGAGGTTGCGCCACGCCTCGGCCACCGCCTGCTTGCCGCCCTCGACCGGGTCGGCGAAGCAGTAGCGCGGGGTGCAGTCGGTCGTCATCGCCAGCGCCTTGTCGGTGCCGTGGACGCGCACCACCGCGGCGTCACCGCCCGGGCGCTGCACCGTGTCGGCGCCGACCATGTGGTCGTATTGCTCCCAGATCCAGCGCCGGCTGGCGATGTCGGGCGAGGCCATCAGCGCGAGCAGGTCGGCCGCTGGGTCCTTGCAATCGGGGATGTTGACCAGCGCCCTGGCGGGCGGCGTCGGGACGTGCGGGCGATCATATAGCGGCGCGTCGTCGGCGAGCGGCGCGAGCGGGATGTCGCACACCGTCTCGCCACGCCACTTGAGCACCATGCGCCCGGTGTCGGTGACATGACCGATTACCGCGAAATCGAGTTCCCACTTCTCGAAGATCGCGCGCGCGAAATCCTCGCGGCCGGGCTTGAGCACCATCAGCATGCGCTCCTGCGATTCGGAGAGCATCATCTCGTACGGTGTCATGCCGGTCTCGCGCTGGGGCACGTCGTCCATCACCAGCTCGATGCCGACGCCGCCCTTGCTCGCCATCTCGACCGAGGAGGAGGTGAGCCCCGCCGCGCCCATGTCCTGGATCGCGACGATCGCGTCCGACGCCATCAGCTCGAGGCACGCCTCGATCAGCAATTTCTCGGTGAACGGGTCGCCGACCTGGACGGTGGGTCGCTTCTCGTCCGAGTTCTCGCCGAAATCGGCCGAGGCCATGGTCGCGCCGTGGATGCCGTCGCGTCCCGTCTTGCTGCCGACGTAGACGATCGGATTGCCGACGCCCGAGGCGGCCGAGTAGAAGATCTTGTCGGTGTCGGCGACGCCCACGGTCATCGCGTTGACGAGGATGTTGCCGTCATAGGCGGGGTGGAAGTTCACCTCCCCGCCCACCGTCGGCACGCCGACGCAATTGCCGTAGCCGCCGATGCCGTGGACCACGCCCGAGATCAGGTGACGCATCTTGGGATGGTCGGGCCGGCCGAAGCGCAAAGCATTGAGGTTCGCCACCGGGCGCGCGCCCATGGTGAAGACGTCGCGCAGGATGCCGCCGACGCCCGTCGCCGCGCCCTGATACGGCTCGATGTACGACGGGTGGTTGTGGCTCTCCATCTTGAAGATGACGGCCTGGCCGTCGCCGATGTCGACCACGCCCGCGTTCTCGCCCGGACCGCAGATCACCTGCGCGCCCTCGGTCGGCAGCTTCTTGAGGTGGATGCGGCTCGATTTGTAGCTGCAATGCTCCGACCACATCACCGAGAAGATGCCGAGCTCGACAAGGTTGGGCTCGCGGCCCAGCGCGTTGAGCACGCGCTCATATTCATCGGGGGACAGGCCGTGCTCGGCGACGATCTCGGGCGTGATGGCGGTCATGGCCGCGGCGCATAGCGGCTGTGCGCCGCGGTGGCCAGACGGTGTGGGTTCGACAGCACGCCCAACGCACCGTTCGTGCCGAGGCGGCACTGAGCTCGTCGACGTGCCGTCTCGAAGCGCTTGGCGACAGGTCCGCGGCAGCGCATCGAGACGAGGCTTCGACAGGCTCAGCCTCTCCTCAGCGCAAACGGGATCTTACCCGCGCCGCTTCCGTCTCAGCCGCCGTAGCAGCCCGCGCTTCTCGAACGCCTCGAACATCTCGCCCGGCCCCTCTGGATCGAGCACCTCATTGTCCGCCAGCCACTTCTCGACCGCGCTGAGGTCCTCCACCTCATAGGGCACCAGCGTCCGCCCGCTGCCGCGCAGCGCCTCGATCGTGGCGATCAGCCCGTCGCGCTCGACCCGCTCGCTCACCACCGCCGCGTCGACGCCGAGATGCTCGGCGATCAGGTCGTCGCGGATCGCTGCGATGGTCGCGGCGCCGTCGGTGATCGTGACGTCGCACTCGGTGTCGAGCCGCAGCGAGCGGTTGTTGAAGTTGGACGAGCCGATCCGGATCGCCTGGTCGTCGATCACCGTCACCTTGGCGTGGCAGTAGATCGGCGTGCCCTTCTCATTGACCGGATGGTACATCCGGAAGCGGCCGCGATGGTCGCGCCGGCGCAGCTCGGTAACGAGCCGCGCGCGCGCAGTATCCATCGCGATCGGCTCGAGCCAGCCCTGCGCGGTGACCGGGTTGATCACGACGATCTCGGGCGGATCGTCCTCCACCAGCCGCGCGGCGATCGCCTCGGCGATGCGGCGCGAGGCGAAATATTGGCTCTCGGCGTAGATGCGGTGCTTGGCCGAGGCGATCAGCGCGAGGTACAGCCGCTCGATCTCGAGCAGTTCGTCCTGCCCGTCATACCGAGGCTGCGAGCGCGACACCGCGACGTCGACGTCGGTGAAGACGGGCGTGAGCGATTCGGGCCAGCAACTGCCCTCGCGCGGCGGCGGCGGCGCGATCTCGGCGCCGCCCGCGATGGCCCACCGCGTGCGGCACAGCTCGCCCAGCGCGCCCGCGACCGGGCCCTGCAGCGCGGTGGTGGCGTCGTGCCACGGCTTGTACGCGCGCCCGCTCGGCGACGTGCGGCGCGGGTCGTCGTCGACGTGCGCGCGCGTGTCCCAGCGCTCGTCGGTCATGTCGATGCCGCCGCAGAAGGCGAGACAGTCGTCGATCACGACGATCTTCTGGTGCTGCGAGGCCGCGACGGGATGGTGGCCGTCGAGCAGCAGGTGGATGCGCGGCTGGCGATAGCGCCAGTTGAGCAGGGTCCACAACGTCTTGCCGCGCCCGAGCGTCTTGATCGCGCCTTTGTCCCAGCGGAGGATGTGGACCTGCAACCCCGGCGTGCGGTCGACCAGCCAGGTGATGAAGGCACCGACGTCGGTGGGCGCCTCGGGATGATCGTCGTCGTAGGCGAGATTGATGCGCGCGTCGAAGTCCCAGCCGACCAGCAGGATCTGGTGCTGCGCGCGTAGCATCGCCTGGCGCGCGGCACGGAAATAGGCGTCGGCGTCGATCACCACCGCGGCCTGGTTGGCGCGCTCGACGCGCCAGCGCGTGTCCTCGGGGAGGATCACAGGATCTCGCGCACCAGCTCGGGCGGGCGCGCCAACCGCACGCCCTTGTCGGTTTCAACGAGCGGCCGCTCGATCGTGGCGGGATCGCGCGCCATCAGGTCGAGTGCGGCCTCGGCGTCGGCGACCGTCGGTGCGTCCCTGCGCAGGGCGGCACGCGGCGCGATCCCGCCGCGCGCGAGCAGCGCGGCGAGCGTGTCGCGCGAGGGCGGCGTCTTGAGATACTCGATGACGGTCACGTCGGCTCCGGCGTCCTGCAACAGCGCGAGCGCCTGACGCGACTTCGAGCAGCGCAGGTTGTGGTAGATCGTCGCCGCCGCGCCGCTCGCCACCGTCACGCGTCCTGGCGCGCCAGCCACTCCTCCAGCCATTTGATCGTGTAGCTCCCCTGCTGGAACTCCGGGTCGTCGAGCAGCGCCTGGTGGAGCGGGATGGTGGTCTTCATCCCCTCGATCACGAACTCCTCCAGCGCGCGGCGAAGACGACGCAGCGCTCCCTGCCGGGTGGTCCCATAGACGATCAGCTTGGCGATCATGCTGTCGTAATAGGGCGGCACGGTATAGCCCGCGTACAGCCCCGAATCGACGCGGACGTGCATGCCCCCCGGCGCGTGATATTGCGTCACGCGGCCCGGCGAGGGCGCGAAGGTGCGCGGGTCCTCGGCGTTGATGCGGCACTCGATCGCGTGGCCGCGGAAGACGACGTCCTCCTGGCGCAGCGTCAGCGGGTGGCCCTCGGCGACGCGGATCTGCTCGCGCACGAGATCGAGTCCGGTGATCGCCTCGGTCACCGGATGCTCCACCTGCAGGCGCGTGTTCATTTCGATGAAGTAGAACTCGCCGTTCTCCCACAGGAACTCGATCGTCCCCGCGCCGCGATAGCCCATGTCGGCCATCGCCCTGGCGACGATCCCGCCCATCCGCTCGCGCTCCTCGGCGGAGATGACGGGGGAGGGCGCCTCCTCCAGCACCTTCTGGTGGCGGCGCTGGAGCGAACAGTCGCGCTCACCGAGATGGATCGCCTGGCCGATGCCGTCGCCGAACACCTGGAACTCGATATGGCGCGGGTTGCCGAGATACTTCTCCATGTAGACCGTGGCATCGCCGAATGCCGCCTTCGCCTCGGTCCCTGCCTGCTGCATCAGCGTCTCGAGCTGGTCGGGCGACTGGCACACCTTCATGCCGCGCCCGCCGCCACCGCTCGCCGCCTTGATGATCACGGGATAGCCGATCTGCTCGGCCAGCGCCTGGGCCTCGGCGACGTCGCTGATCGCACCGTCCGAGCCCGGCACGAGCGGCAGCCCGAGCGCGCCCGCGGTGCGCTTGGCCTCGACCTTGTCGCCCATCACCCGGATATGCTCGGGCTTCGGACCGACGAAGATCAGGTTATGCAGCTCGACGATCTCGGCGAATTTGGCGTTCTCGCTGAGGAAGCCATAGCCCGGGTGAATCGCGTCCGCGCCCGAGATCTCGGCCGCGGAGATGATGTTGGGAATGTTGAGGTAGCTGTCGGTCGCCGCCGGCGGCCCGATGCAGATCGCCTCGTCGGCGAGGCGGACGTGCATTGCGTCGGCATCGGCGGTGGAGTGTACCGCCACCGTCTTGATGCCCATTTCGTGGCACGCGCGGTGGATCCGCAGCGCGATCTCGCCGCGGTTGGCGATCAGCAGCTTCTTGATCTGGGGCAAGGGCGTTACTCGACCACCACGAGCGGCTGGTCGAACTCGACCGGCTGGCCGTTCTCGACCAGCACCGCCTTGACGGTGCCCGCGCTCGGCGCGGTGATCGGGTTCATCACCTTCATCGCCTCGACGATCAGCAAGGTGTCGCCCGCGGCGACGCTCTGGCCCACCGCGGCGAAGGGCTTGGCGCCCGGCTCGGCGGCGAGATAGACGGTGCCGACCATCGGCGAGCGCACGGCATTGGCGTGCGACGGCGCGGACGGGCCGGCGGTGTCGACCTGCGGCGGCGCGCCCGCGGCGACGGCGGGCGCCGGCGCATAATGCACCGGCGCGGCGACCGCGGCGGCCTTGCGCGCGACGCGGATCTTTCGCTCGCCGTCCTCGACCTCGATCTCGGTCAGCTGGGTGGTGTCGAGCAGCTCGGCGAGCTGGCGGACCAGATCGACGTCGACCTGCATCGCGCCGCCGTTGTGAGAGATGTCAGCCATGCAACCCTGTTTCCCCTAGATAGGGCGCGCCTCCTGTCAGAAGCGGGCCGCGGCTTCAAGCGCGAGCATGTACGACATCGCGCCGAAGCCGGCGATGGTTCCCTTCGCGGCGCTGCCCACCAGCGAGACGTGGCGGAAGCTCTCGCGCGTGTGCGGATTGGACAGATGCACCTCGATCACGGGCGTCTTGATGCCCTTGATCGCGTCGTGCAGCGCCACCGAGGTGTGCGTGTAGGCCGCGGCGTTGAGCAGCACCGCGCGCGCGTCCACCGCCTGCGCCTCGTGCAACCACTCGACCAGATGCCCCTCGTGGTTCGACTGGCGCAGGTCGACCCGCAGGCCGAGCTCGCGCGCGCGGTCCTCGAGCTGCCCGGCGATGTCGTCGAGCGTGTCATGGCCGTAGATCTCCGGCTCGCGCGTGCCGAGCAGGTTGAGGTTGGGGCCGTTGAGGACGAAGACGGTGTCGGTCATGCGCTCCCTTGGGGTCGTTGCCCTTCGTGCAGGTGTCATTGCATCCGGCGCGGCGCGGCGCAACGTTGCCCCTGCGGGTCCGCGGGCCTAGATGGCGCGCATGGCACATTCCGACGGCACCATCACCATCACCCTCAACGGCGAGCACAAGCGAGTCCCTGCCGGACTCTCGATCGCGGGCCTCGCGGAGTCGCTCGGGCTGGTGCCCGAGAAGCTCGCGGTCGAGCGCAACCTCGAGGTCGTTCCGCGCTCGACGCTGGGCGAGGTGCAGGTCGAGGACGGCGACGAGCTGGAGATCGTCCATTTCGTCGGTGGCGGCGACCATGCCGCGCCGCTCACCGACGACACATGGACGGTCGCGGGGCGCACCTTCCGCTCGCGGCTGATCGTCGGCACCGGCAAGTACAAGGACTTCGCGCAGAACGCCGCCGCGCTCGAGGCGTCGGGGGCGGAGATCGTCACCGTCGCGGTGCGCCGCGTCAACGTCAGCGATCCCAGCGCACCGATGCTGACCGACTTCATCGATCCGAAGCGCGTGACCTACCTGCCCAACACCGCCGGCTGCTTCACCGCCGAGGACGCGATCCGCACGCTGCGGCTGGCGCGCGAGGCGGGCGGCTGGGATCTCGTCAAGCTCGAGGTGCTCGGTGAGGCGCGCACGCTCTACCCCAACATGCGCGAGACGCTGAAGGCGACCGAGGTGCTGGTGCGCGAGGGCTTTAAGCCGATGGTCTATTGCACCGACGATCCGATCGCGGCGAAGCAGCTGGAGGAAGCCGGCGCGGTCGCGATCATGCCGCTCGGCGCGCCGATCGGTTCAGGTCTGGGCATCCAGAACCAGGTGACGATCCGGCTGATCGTCGAGGGCGCGGGTGTGCCGGTGCTGGTCGACGCCGGCGTCGGCCAGGCGAGCGACGCCGCGGTGGCGATGGAGCTCGGCTGCGACGGCGTGCTGATGAACACCGCGATCGCCGAGGCCAAGGACCCGATCCTGATGGCGGCGGCGATGCGCGCGGCGGTCGAGGCGGGGCGGATGAGCTATCGTGCCGGCCGCATGGGCAAGCGCCGTTACGCCGACCCGTCGAGCCCGCTGTCGGGGCTGATCTGAACCGTGAGGAATTGACGTACGTCAATCCTCAAGGGGAACATCGCCGTTTCGGGTCCGTTGTTCTGTCACCGGGTTACACTAGACGGAGAACGACGATGGGCGAGCTCACCGACAAGATCAAAGGCAACGTCAACGAGCTGGTCGGCAAGGCCAAGCAGGCGATCGCGGATAAGGATCCGGCGGATCGCACCGCGTCCGACGATCGTCTCGCCGCCGAGGGCGCGGCGCAGGAGACCAAGGGCAAGGGCCAGCAGTTCGCCGGCAAGGTGAAGGGCGCACTCGGCGACGATATCTGATCGTTGCGTCCTGACGATGAGGGGCCGTCGCGGGAGACCGCGGCAGCCTTTCGTCGCTAATCGGTGTAAGGAAGAGGCGCTTACAATTCACATGGCGTCATCCTGAACTCGTTTCAGGATCCACTGTGTCGCTCACCCAGCAGCGGCGAAGGCGCGAAGCCATGAATCCTGAAACGAGTTCAGGATGACGCTGATCAATAAGGGAAAGCCGGTCGCCGACACCACGACCTCTCCCCTCAACCCTGCCGCAGTGCGCTCAGCGTCAGCCCCGCGGTGATCTGCTCGACGTCGGTGCGGCAGTGGATCAGCCGCACGCCGCGCTCGGCGAGCGCGCGCTCGAGCGCTGGCGCAAAATCCTCGGTCCGCTCGACCGTCTCGGCCCAGCCGCCATAGGCGCGCGCGAGCGCGGCAAAGTCGGGATTGACCAGCCGCGTCGCCGACGGGCGACCGGGATATTCGCGCTCCTGGTGCATCCGGATCGTCCCGTACGCGCCGTTGTCGACGAGGATGACGAGCAGGTCGACGCCGTGCTGGACCGCCGTGGCGAGTTCCTGGCCGTTCATCAGGAAGTCGCCGTCGCCTGCCAGCGCGACCACGCTGCGTCCCGGCCGGCGCAGCGACGCCGCCACCGCGGCGGGCACGCCATAGCCCATCGCTCCGGCGGTCGGCGCCAGCTGCGTCCCCGGGCCGGCGTAGCGCCAGTAACGATGCCACCAGCCCGAAAAATTGCCCGCGCCGTTGCAGATGATCGTGTCCGCCGGCAACTTCTCGCGCATGGTCGCGACGCAGGGGCCGAGATCGAGCGCGACGCCGTCGCGGCGGCGGGGCGTGCTCCACGCCTCATAGGCGGTGCGCGCCTCGGCGGCGTGCGGGTGGACGCCGCCGTCGAGCGGCACCAGTGCCTCGGCGAACTCGGCCATGCCGGCGCAGATCGCGAGGTCGGTAGCGTAGGTGCGCCCCAGTTCCTCGGGGTCGGGATGGACATGGACCAGCCGCTGGCCGGGGTGATCGGGCGTGATCAGCTGATAGCCGTCGGTGGTCGCCTCGCCGAGCCGCGCGCCGACCACGATCAGCAGGTCGGCGCCGCGCACGCGCTCGACCAGCGCGGGGCTGGGGCCGTAGCCGAGGTTGCCGGCATAGGCCGGGCAATCGTTGGCGATCGCGTCCTGGCGGCGGAAGGCGGCGGCGAGCGGCACGCCGGTGCGAGTCGCCCAGTCCGCCATCGCCGCAGCGGCCGCCACGTCCCAGCCGGCGCCGCCGACGATCGCGAGCGGGTTCTCGGCGGTGGCGAGCAGGTCGCGCAGATGCTCGATCGAATCCTCGTCGACCGCCTGGGCGACGCGCTCGACGCGCGCGCGATCGGGCGCGGTGACGGTGTCGAGCAGCATGTCCTCGGGCAGCGCGAGCACCACCGGGCCGGGGCGGCCGTTGATCGCGGTGGCGTACGCGCGCGCGACATATTCGGGAATGCGCGCGGCGTCGTCGATCCGGGCCGCCCATTTCGCAATCGGCGCGAACATCGCCTGGAAGTCGATCTCCTGGAACGCCTCACGGTCGCGCGTCGAGCGGTCGACGTCGCCGACGAACAGGATCATCGGCTGCGAGTCCTGCATCGCGACATGGACGCCGATCGCGGCGTTGGTCGCGCCGGGGCCGCGCGTGACGAAGGCGATCCCGGGGCGATGCGTCAGCGCGCCATCGGCGCAGGCCATGAACGCGACGCCGCCCTCCTGCCGGCACGTCACCACCTCAATCGCAGGGGTGTCGTGAAGCGCGTCGAGTACCGCCAGGAAGCTCTCCCCGGGTACGGTGAAGAGACGGTCGCAGCCCTGGGCGACGAGCTGGTCGACGAGCAGGCGTCCACCGGTGCGGGGTTCGGTCATGCGGCGAGCCTAGCCGCCCGAAAGGGTTAGGCGAAAGGGGTATTAGTTCCTAAGCGGCGCGGCTTCCTTTTCTCCCCCCGCGAGATGCCGCTGTCACCTCCGGCGAGCCTATTCCCCACCTTCCGTCATCCCGGACGTGTTCCGGGATCCACTCCGCCGCGCGAGCAACGCTCGAGGAGTGTGCGGCACGGTGGACCCCGGCACAGGTCCGGGATGACGAAGAATATTACAACGCGATCTCTCCACGACCGGACGTGCCCATCACCGAGACCATGCAGCATCGTCCCAAACCCACCGCACACCACCGATTGCCTTCGTCGCGCCGAGCGCTAAGGATCGTTCGCATGCGGGACACGGTGATCTTCGACTTCGGCGGGGTGATCACCTCGTCGCCGTTCGCGGCGTTCAACCGGCTGGAGCGCGAGCGCGGCGTGCCGATCGACCTGATCCGTCGCCTCAACGCCACCGATCCGGACAGCAACGCCTGGGCGCGCTTCGAACGCGCCGAGATCGACGTCGCTACCTTCGACCGCGACTTCGCCGCCGAGGCCAGGACGCTCGGCCACGAGCTGCGCGGGCGCGACGTGCTGCCGCTGCTGTACGGCGATATCCGCCCGCGCATGGTGCACGCGCTCGACTGGCTCAAGCGCGAGGGCTTCCACATCGGCTGCATTACCAACAACGTTCCTGCCGGCGACACGCCGCGCGACCCTCAGGCGGTCGCTGCGGTGGCGGCGGTGCTCGCGCGCTTCGACCACGTGGTGGAGAGCAGCAAGGTCGGCATCCGCAAACCCGACCCGCGCATCTATCTGATGATGTGCGAGACGCTCAACAAGCGCCCCGACCAGTGCGTCTACCTCGACGACCTGGGGGTGAACTGCAAGGCCGCGGCGCAGCTCGGCATGGCGGCGATCAAGGTGAGCGGCGAGGGTCAGGCGCTCGACGAGCTGTGCGCCGCGCTCGGCGTCGCGCCGGGACATTTCTGAAGGAGACAGCGGGTGGTGGACAAGCTGTACGACGGCGCCGCGGCGGCGCTCGACGGGCTGCTGTTCGACGGCATGACGATCTGCGCCGGCGGCTTCGGCCTGTGCGGGATCCCCGAGCGGCTGATCGACGCGATCCAGGCCGCGGGCGTGACCGGGCTGACGGTCGCCAGCAACAACGCCGGGATCGACGGCGAGGGGCTCGGCAAGCTGCTGCGCACGCGCCAGATCGCCAAGATGATCTCGAGCTACGTGGGCGAGAACAAGGAGTTCGAGCGCCAGTATCTCAGCGGTGAGCTGGAGGTGGAGTTCTGCCCCCAGGGCACGCTGGCGGAGCGCTGTCGCGCCGGCGGGGCGGGCATTCCCGGCTTCTACACCAAGACCGGCGTCGGCACGTTGGTGGCCGAGGGCAAGGAAGTGAAGGCGTTCGACGGCGAGGACTATATCCTCGAACGTGGCATCCGCGCCGATCTCTCGATCATCAAGGGGTGGAAGGCGGACACCAGCGGCAACCTCGTCTTCCGCAAGACGGCACGCAACTTCAATCAGCCGATGGCGACCGCGGGCAGGATCTGCGTCGCCGAGGTGGAGGAGGTCGTGCCGGTCGGCGCGCTCGATCCCGATCACGTCCATCTGCCGGGCATCTACGTCAAGCGGATGATCGTCGGCGCGCCCTACGACAAGAAGATCGAGTTCCGCACGACTCGTCCGCGCGCGGAGGCCGACGCGGCGTGAGGTCACGGCTGCTGCTGACGGTCGCGGCAACGGCGCTGCTTGCCGGCTGCGCGACCGCGCGCCCCGAGCGTCCGCCCGCGCGCGCGGTGAGCGCCGTCCCGGCGGCGCCCGTGTCCGCCCCACTGCCGGCCGGGGCGATGGCCTATCTGTACGGCTCGGCCGAAGCCGCGGCGCTGAGCGAGCAGACCTATAACGCGCTGACCGCCTATGTCCGCGGCGTGATCGAGCGCGCGCGCGACCGTCGCGGGCGGCTGCCGACCGAGCGCCGCGCCGGCACGCTGCCGCGCTGGCCCAACTCGGCGGTGCTGGTCCCGGGTGCGACCGCGGCGAGCGCCGAGACGATCCCGTGCAGCGCGCTGCCGCCCGCGGTGGTGCTCGACATGGACGAGACCGCGGTGCTCAACCTCGGTTATGAATATAACGACGCGCGCACGGGCGCGGCCTATGACGCCAAGCGCTGGGATCGCTGGGAGCGGACCGGTGCGGACAAGGTCGTCGCGGTGCCCGGCGCGGTGGCGGCGTTCCGCCAGCTGCGCGCGCTCGGCGTGACGATGGTGATCAACAGCAACCGCTCCGCCGACAACGCCGCCGCCACCGTGGCGGCGCTGCGCGCGGCGGGGCTGGGCGAGTTTCGTCACGGCGACACGCTCTTCCTCAAGGGCGACGCCGACGGCCGCTCGGGCAAGGACGGTCGCCGGCTCGAGATTGCCAAACGTTATTGCGTGCTCGCGCTCGTCGGCGACCAGCTCGGCGACTTCGCCGACCTGTTCAACCCGCCGGGTCCGGCGCCCGCGCTCGGTCGTCGCGCGCTGGCCGGGGTGGGGCCGATCCAGGCGCGCTGGGGGCAGGGCTGGTTCGTGCTACCCAATCCCGTCTACGGGACCGGGCTCGGCACCGGCTGGGACGAGACCTTCCCGCAGGACAAGCACTGGGGCGACGCCCCGGCCGAAGGAGCGAAGTGATGGCCGTGGAAGCCAAGGGATGGGACCGCAACGGCATGGCGGCGCGCGCCGCGCGCGAGCTGCGCGACGGCTATTACGTCAACCTCGGCATCGGCATCCCGACCTTGGTGGCGAACAATATCCCGGACGGCATCACCGTCACGCTGCAGAGCGAGAACGGCATGCTCGGCATTGGTCCGTTCCCGTACGACGACGAGGTCGACCCCGACCTGATCAACGCGGGCAAGCAGACGATCAGCGAGCTGCCGCAATCGGCCTATTTCGGGAGCGAGCAGAGCTTCGCGATGATCCGCGGCGGGCATATCGACCTCACCGTGCTCGGCGCAATGGAGGTGTCCGAGCACGGGGACATCGCCAACTGGATGATCCCCGGCAAAATGATCAAGGGCATGGGCGGCGCGATGGACCTCGTCGCCGGCGTCAGGAAGATCATCGTCGTGATGGAGCATGTCGCCAAGGACGGCGCGCCCAAGTTCATCCCGGCATGCACGCTGCCGCTGACCGGGCGCGACGTGGTCGACATGATCGTCACCGACCTGGCGGTGTTCCAGCGCCCCGACCATCACAGCGCCTTTCGCCTGATCGAGCTGGCACCGGGGGTGACCGCGGGCGAGGTCGCCGCCAAAACGAGCGCGCACTACGAGGTCTGACGCGATGGCGTACACGCTGATCACCGCCAATCGGAACTATTCGAGCTGGTCGCTGCGGCCGTGGCTGCTGATGCGCGCGCTCGGGATCGCCTTCGAGGACCGCGTCGAGCCGTTTGCCTCACTGGACAACCATGAAGCGTTCCGCGCCTTCTCGCCGACGGGACAGGTGCCGGTGCTGATCGACGGCGAGCGGACGGTATGGGACTCGCTCGGCATCGCCTTGTACCTCGCCGAGCGCCACCCGGGTGTATGGCCGACCGACGCGGCAGCGCGCGCCTGGGCGGTCTGCGCCGTAGCGGAGATGCACGGCGGCTTCGGCGCGCTGCGGCGCGAGCGGACGATGACGGTGGGGCAGCGGATCAGGCCGGCGCGCGGCTCGGAGGCGCTCGCGCGCGACGTCGCGCGGATCGCCGAGCTGTGGGACGAGGGCCTGTCGCGCTTCGGCGGCGCGTGGCTGGCGGGTGAGCGCTTCACCGCGGTCGACGCCTTCTACGCGCCGGTGGCGTTTCGCGTTCGCGCATGGGGGATCGACGTTGGCGCCGCGGGTAAGCGGTGGGTCGAGACGCTGCTGGCGCACCCGGCGACGCTTGAGTGGGAGGCTGCCGCCTTGGCCGAGACGTTCCGAGAGGAGGGGCACGAGGCCGAGGTGGCGGCGTATGGCGAAGTGACCGAGGACCTTCGCGCCACGGTGTGAGGAAGCCGCATCGCGCGGCGCGGTGCTCCTGCGCACGCAGGAGCCCAGGGTGACAGAGCGGGGCCTCGCGGCGTTGGATTCCTGCGTGCGCAGGAACACGAGGCGTTGCATAGCAAAAACTCCCCGCGCCGAGCGCCGTCATCCTGAACTCGTTTCAGGATCCACGGTGCGGCATACTCAACCGCGGAGGCGCCTGCGGGACGGTGGATCCTGAAACGAGTTCAGGGTGACGCCGGTGGGTAAGTGATTGCGACATTTCAGACCCATTCCACTGGAGAGAGGCCACCTACGCACTTACCCATTCTGCCGATCATCAGCCGCAAGCCACGACATTTCCTGTCACTCTGCCTTGGACCCGCGCACCTTTTCGGTTAACAGCCGCGGATCATGCCAAGCCCGCGCACCTTGTACGAGAAGGTCTGGGACGCTCACGTGGTCGAGCGCCGAGACGATGGTTCCTGCCTGATCTACATCGACCGCCACCTCCTCCATGAGGTGACCAGCCCGCAGGCGTTCGAAGGCCTGCGCACCGCCGGCCGCCGCGTGCGCCGCCCCGACCTCACGCTCGCGGTGCCCGATCACAACCTGCCCACCACCGCGCGCACCGACGCCGCGGGGCAGGAGCTCCCGATCGCCGACCGCGAGAGCGCCGAGCAGCTCGCCGCGCTGCGCCGCAACGTCGCCGAGTTCGGCGTGCCCTATATTGACGCGCTGTCGGCGCGGCAGGGGATCGTCCATGTCGTCGGCCCGGAGCAGGGCTTCACGCTGCCGGGCACCACGATGGTGTGTGGCGACAGCCATACCTCGGCGCATGGTGCGCTTGGCGCGCTCGCCTTCGGCATCGGTACCAGCGAGGTCGAGCACGTGCTGGCGACCCAGACGCTGATCCTCTCGCCCTCCAAGACGATGGAGGTGCGAGTCGACGGCACCCTCGGCTATGGCGTCAGCGCCAAGGACGTCGTGCTCGCGATCATCGGCCGGATCGGCGCCGCGGGCGGCACCGGCCATGTCATCGAGTTCACCGGCGAGGTGATCCGCGCGCTGTCGGTCGAGGGTCGGCTGACGATCGCCAATATGTCGATCGAGGGTGGGGCGCGCGCGGGCATGGTCGCGCCCGACGAGACCACCTTCGCTTATCTCAAGGGCCGCCCGATGGCGCCGCAGGGCGAGGACTGGGCGCGCGCGGTCGAGTGGTGGCGCACGCTGCCGAGCGACGCCGGCGCGCGCTACGACAAGGTCGTGCGGCTGGAGGCGAGCGACATCGCTCCCGCGCTCACCTGGGGCACCAGCCCCGAGGACGTCGTGCCGATCACCGGCAGCGTGCCCGCGCCCGACAGCTTCGCCGACGCGTCGAAGCGCGCCGCGGCGCAGAAGTCGCTCGATTACATGGGGCTCACCCCGGGGATGCGGATGCAGGACGTGCCGATCCAGCACGTCTTCATCGGCAGCTGCACCAATAGCCGCATCGAGGACCTGCGCGCCGCCGCCTCGGTGGCGAACGGCCGCCGCGTCGCCGATGGCGTGCGCGCGCTGGTGGTGCCCGGCTCGGGGCTGGTCAAACGCCAGGCCGAGGCGGAGGGGCTCGACCGGATCTTCACCGCCGCCGGCTTCGAGTGGCGCGAGCCGGGCTGCTCGATGTGCCTGGCGATGAACCCCGACAAGGTGCCCGCAGGCGAGCGCTGCGCCTCGACCTCGAACCGGAATTTCGTGGGAAGACAGGGACCTGGCTCGCGTACCCATCTGTTGTCGCCGGCGATGGCGGCGGCGGCGGCGGTGACCGGGCGACTCGCGGACGTCCGCGAGCTGATGGGCTGAAGCACAAGAACCAAGGGGTTGCGTGATGAAGAAAGTGCTCATGTTCCTGATCGCCGGCTCGGTGCTGAGCGGCGTGGCGGCCTATGCGGCGATCGCCAAGCCCGCGATCCCGCCGAGCAACCCGGCGCGCTGATGGAGGCCGTCACCCGCGTCAGCGGCACCGCTTATCCCTGGGGCGCCAAGAACGTCGACACTGACGTCATCATCCCGGCGCACTGGCTCAAGACGATCACGCGCTCCGGCCTCGGCCGCGGCGCGTTCGAGACGGTGCGCGCGCAGCCCGGCAACCTCTTCGACGACCCGCGCTACGCCGGCGCCCCGATCCTGATCGCGGGCGACAATTTCGGCTGCGGCTCGAGCCGCGAGCATGCCGCCTGGGCGCTCGCCGACATGGGCGTGCGGGCGGTGATCGCGCCGAGCTTCTCGGACATCTTCTCGGGCAACGCCTTCAAGAACGGCATCGTCACCGTGGTGCTGCCGCAGGAGGCAGTGGATCGGCTGGTCGAGGTGGCGAAGACCGACCCGGTCACCGTCGATCTCGAGACCATGACGGTCACTACGCCGTACCAGGATCGCTATACGTTCGAACTCGACCCCTTCCGCCGTCGCTGTCTGATGGAGGGGCTGGACGAGGTCGGCCTCACGCTGGCAAAGGATACCGTGATTTCGAATTTCGAGGAGCGGCTCGGCGTCGAGCGCCCTTGGATCGGGCACGGGAGAGCGGATGATGCGGGCCTTGCTGTCGAGGGTGCCGGGCGGGCCTGACACGCTGGAGATCGGCGAGTTGCCCGATCCCGTCGCTGGGCCGGGCGAGGTGGTGGTCGCGGTCAAGGCCTGCGCGATCAACTATCCCGACGTGCTGGTGATCGAGGACCGCTACCAGATGCGCCCGCCGCGCCCGTTCGCGCCGGGCGGCGAGATCGCCGGCGTGGTCGCCGAAGTCGGGGAGGGCGTCACCCGCTGGCAGGTCGGTGACCGCGTGATGGGTAACACGATGATGGGCGGGCTGAGCGAGCGGTTGCGCTTCGTCGCAGACTCGCTCCACGCCGTGCCCCTTGGGCGCAGCTTCGAGGAAGCCTCTGCGCTGCTGCTCACTTATGCGACGACGATCCACGCTCTGGTCGACCGCGGCGCGATCGCCGCGGGCGAACGGCTTCTGGTGCTGGGCGCCGCGGGCGGGGTCGGGCTCGCGGCGGTCGAGCTGGGCAAGGCATTCGGTGCGTACGTCGTCGGCGCGGTGTCGAGCGAGGCCAAGGCGGTGGCGGTGCGCGCGGCCGGTGCGGACGAGGTGCTGGTCTACGATCGCGCGCCGTTCGATAAGGAACAGAGCAAGGCGCTGGCGGACCGCTTCAAGACAGCGGCGGCGCCGAATGGTTTCGACCTCGTCTACGATCCCGTCGGCGGCGACTATGCCGAGCCGGCGCTGCGCTCGCTCGGCTGGGAAGGGCGCTATCTCGTCGTCGGCTTCCCCGCCGGCATCCCCAGGCTGCCGCTCAATCTGACGCTGCTGAAGAGCTGCGACGTGCGCGGCGTCTTCTGGGGCGCGTTCGCCGCGCGTCACCCCGAGCGCAACCGCGCGCACATCGCTCACCTGTTCGAGCTGTGGGGCGAGGGCAGGATCGCGCCGCGGGTCACCGAGGTGTTCCCGTTCGAGCGCGGCGGCGAGGCGATCGCCCGCATGGCGGCGCGCGAGTCGGTCGGCAAGCTGGTGGTGCGGGTGGGGGCGTAGGTTGCACCGTCGCCGCGGCCATGTCGCCGGGTGCCGCGTATCGTCGTGAGTAACGGCGCGGTGCGCGGCGCCCCGACCGGCCCTTTCGGACGGCGCCATCATCCGGGGGATCAGGTGCCAACCGGCACGGTGAATCCCGGAACAAGTCCGGGATGACGGAAGAAGAAGCAGGCGATTGCCTTGACCTCCCGCATGCCTCGGCCGTCCGCCCGTTGCGCCGCGCCCCTGCGCGCACTATCCCGGTCTGCTACACCGTGGGGAACCAGCATGACCACCTTCGAGGACCGCCAGCGCGCGTTCGAGGCCAAGTTCGCGCGCGACGAGGAAGTGGCGTTCCGCATCGTCGCGCGGCGCAATCGCCTCGTTGGGCAATGGGCCGCCGAGCTGATGCAGCTCACCCCCGCTGAGACCGACGCTTATGCCAAGGCGGTCGTCCAGGCCGACTTCGAGGAGGCCGGCGACGAGGATGTGGTGCGCAAGGTGTACGGTGACCTCACCGCCGCCAACGTCGACGTCGACGAGGGGGCGGTGCGCCGCGCGCTCGAAGAGAAGACGATCGAGGCGCGGCGCCAGCTGCTGCAATCGGAGTAAGACGGATGCCGATGGAAGGGGCGGAGATCGCCGCGCTGATCAAGGCGGGCATTCCCGATGCCGAGGTGGAGATGACCGATCTCGCCGGCGACGGGGACCATTGGTCCGCGCGCGTCGTGGCGCCGTCGTTCGCCGGCATGCCGCGGGTGAAGCAGCATCAGGCGGTCTATGCCGCGCTGGGCGGTCGCATGGGCGGCGTGCTGCACGCCTTGCAGTTGACCACCGCCGTCCCGAAATAAACGCGGTACAAGAGGGTTGAAGCGATGACCGACGACACGAACGCCCGCATCGACGCGGTGGTGAAGAACAATCCGGTGGTGCTGTTCATGAAGGGCACGCCGCTGTTCCCGCAGTGCGGCTTTTCCAGCCGCGCGGTGGCGATCCTGGAGCGGCTCGGCGTCGCGTTCGAGAGCGTCGACGTGCTGCAGGACCAAGCGATCCGGCAGGGCATCAAGGGCTATTCGGACTGGCCAACGATCCCGCAGCTCTACGTCGGCGGCGAGTTCGTCGGCGGCTCGGACATCATGATGGAGATGTACGAGTCGGGCGAGTTGGCCGCGCTGTTCCAGAACGCCGGCGCCGCGACGGCCGAGGCGAAGTAGCCGACTGAAAGGGGGGCACACGTCCTTCGCAGAAGCGGCTCGTAAGCTTCCGAATTCCTTCGTCACCCCGGCGAAGGCCGGGGTCCGGTTGGGACGGCGTCGTGAGTCTCACGTCCGTCCCTCAACTGGACCTCGGCCTTCACCGGGGTGACGCGCATGTAGGGCATCAGGCCGTACCAGCTGCGATGCGCATCGCCGCGTGCTCCTGCGCCGCTACGATCGGGTAACGCACGGCTCATCACATCTTGGGCCGAAGCGTGATGAAGCGCATGAGCGCAATTGGCTAGGCGAACCATCGAGGCGTCCGAGGTAGGACGACCACCTTCCGCATCGAGTGGCGCTTTGCGGGAGACCGTCAGCTGTAAACAATCGCGACGACGTCCATGCATAACGCCATTGACTACAGCCGTAATCGAGATGATTACAGTCGTAGTCAGTGAGGAGTGAGTCGTGGCCGAGCGGATCAGCGATGCCGAGCATGCGGTGATGGAGGTGCTGTGGGATGACAGCCCGCTCACCGCGCAGGACGTGGCCGAGCGGGTCGACCCCGCGCGTGGCTGGAGCGCCGCGACGGTGAAGACGTTGCTCGGTCGGCTGCTCGCCAAAGAGGCGGTGTGCCACGAGGTCGACGGCCGCCGCTACCTCTACAGCCCGGCGGTCCAGCGCGAGGATTATGTCGAGGGCGAGTCGCGTCGGCTGATCGACCGGCTGTTCGGCGGCCGGCTCACCCCCTTGGTCGCGCACCTCGCCGAACGCGACGCGCTCACCGAGCAGGACATCACCGAGATCGAGGCACTTCTGCGGGAGTTGAAGCAATGATCGCCTGGGCCATGGAATCCTTGCTCGCGTCGGCGCTGCTGATGCTCGCGGTGCTGGTGTTGCGCACGCCAGTGCGGCGGAGCTTTGGGGCACCGGTCGCCTACGCGCTGTGGGCGATCCCGGCGCTGCGGCTGCTGCTGCCGCCGCTACCCGCCGGGTGGCGCGCCGAGGCGCTGCCGACGCTCGCGTCGCTGCCCGCGGCGGAGCCGATCGCGCACGCGCTCGAACCGGTCGCCGCGCTGCCCGCGTTGGTGCCGCAGACGGCATCGCTGCTGCCCGCGATCGTGCTCGGCACCTGGGCGGCCGGTGCGGTCGCGCTGTTGCTGTGGCAGGTCGCCGATTACTGGCGCTTCCGCTATCGGCTACTGCGTCACGGCCTCGCGCTCGACCAGATCGGCGGCGTCACGATCGTGCAGAGCGAGGCGGCGAGCGGACCGGTGGCGTTCGGCGTGTTCGACAAGGTCGTCGCTTTCCCGCGCGATTTCGCCGCGCGCTTCGACGCGGAGGAGCGCGCGCTCGCGCTCGAGCACGAGCTCGGCCATCACCGCCGCGGCGACCTGGTCGCCAATTGGATGGCATTGGCGGTGCTCGCGCTCCACTGGTTCAACCCGCTCGCCTGGTTCGCCTTCCGCGCCTTCCGCGCCGACCAGGAGATGGCCAATGACGCCGGCGTGCTCGCGCGGCTCGGCGGCGCCTCACGCCATGCTTATGGCTGCGCCATCGTCAAGGCGGCGCACGGCCGCGCCGTGACCGCCACCTGCCACCTCCACACCGTCAAGGACCTGAAAGGGAGATTGCGCATGCTGAGCCGGACTCGCGCCTCGCGCGCCCGCACGACGCTCGGCGTCGCCGCCACCGCCGCGATCGCGCTCGGCGCGCTGGGGCTCACCGCCTCGGGCACGCAGGCGGCGGAGCGGATGCGTGGCGGGGTCGAGGAAGCGGTCGGGATCGACCCGCACGCCTTCGACGACGCTTTGTCGCTGATGGCCTCTTTCCCCGAGCCGCCCGCCGCGCCGGCGGTGCCGAGCGCGCCGGCCGCCCCGGCAGCCGGCCACCACCGCCAGCGAGTCACGATCGTGCGCGACGGCCAGACCACGACCTTCGAGGACCAGGAAGCGGCCGACTACATCGCGGCGCACCCGGCGCCGACCCCGCCGGTGCCCCCGGTCGCGCCGCTGCCGCCGCTGCCCGCCTTCGCCTCGGTCCCGCCAATGCCGCCGGTGCCGCCGGTCGCGAGCCGCCGCTGCGGCGGCGAGCCGTCGCGCTTCGTGATGAGCGCTGCGCAGAACGGCCAGCGCGTCACCGTGATCTGCACCGACCATGTCGAGCGCGCCGCGCGCGAGGCGAGCCGGGCGGCAATGGAGGCGCGTGGCCAGCGCGTCGGCGCGATGCGCACCGCGCTCGCCAGCCTGGAGCAGACCCGCGCCCAGCTCGCCGCCAACCGCGACATGCCCGCCGAGGCGCGCCGCGAGGCGGTGCAAGGCGTCGAACAGGCAATGCGCGAGCTGCGCGACGAGATGACGCGGCGCGACGACGACTGAGCCGCGCCGGTTGCTTCGCCCCCGCTTGCTTCGCCGCCGCGTAGCCGCCATCTGGTGGCGCGATGGCGAAGCCTCCTCCCACCGGCCTGGCCGTCCCGCTCGAGCCGCTCGTCACCCGCGTGCTCGCTCCCAACGCCTCGGCCTATACCTACACGGGCACGCAGACGCATATCGTCGGACGTGACGATATCGCGGTGATCGACCCGGGCCCCGACGACGCCGCGCACCTCGCCGCGCTCCGCGTCGCAATCGCGGGCCGTCCCGTGCGCGCTATCCTGATCACGCACCATCACCGCGACCATTCCCCCGCCGCGCGCACGCTCGCCGCCGCGACCGGCGCACCGATCGTCGGCGCCGCCGCCACGGTGCGCGGCGAGGCGGGCGAGGGCGCTGCGGTCGATGCCGCGTTCGACCGCGACTATGCTCCCGATCGAGTCCTCGCCGATGGTGACAGCGTGAGCGGCAGCGGCTGGACCCTCACCGCGCTCGCCACGCCCGGCCATACCAGCCAGCACCTCGCCTATGCGCTGGAGGAGAGCGGGGCGCTGTTCTCGGGTGACCATGTCATGGGCTGGGCCACCAGCGTGATCTCGCCGCCCGACGGCGCCATGGGCGAGTATCTGGCGAGCCTGGAGACGCTGCTCGCGCGCGACGACCGCGTCTACTACCCCGGCCACGGCGAGGCGGTGGAGCGACCGCAGCGGCTGGTACGCGGCATGCTCGGGCATCGCCGGCAGCGTGAGGGCCAGATCGTCCGCCTGCTCACCGCCGCGCCGCACACCGTCGCCGCACTGGTCGAGCGCATGTACGTCGGGCTCGATCCGCGGTTGGCGGGGGCGGCGGCGCGCTCGGTGCTGGCGCATCTGATCGATCTGGAGCGGCGCGGCGCGGCGACACAGGAGGAGGGCGCGTGGCGGATCATCTGACCGGGCTGGGCAAGCTGCTGGTGTCGCTGGCGATCGCCACCGCGATCCTAGTCGCGACCTTCGTCGGCTACCGTTACTATACCGAGCGCTACGCCGTCTCGACCGACGACGACGGCGTCGCGGTGGCGCGCGTGGTCGCCGGGCGGCTGTACGGCAGCAGCGACCTGCGTGTCAGCCATCTCGCGGGCACGGTACAGTCCACCGCGTCCACCACCCGGATGTTCGGCTGGCTGCGCTACGTCCGGCTGATCAAGGCGCCGTACGACGTCGACTATTTCGTCAACCTCGGCGCGCTGGCGCCGCGCGACTTCCGCTACGACTCGCGCCGGCGCACCCTGCTGGTCGAGGTGCCCGACGTCGTCGTCGGCACCCCAAACGTCGATGAGAGCCGCGTCACGCTCGACACCACCACCGGCTTCCTGCCGCCGCGCGGTGCGATGGCGGAGCTGCAGAAGATGGTGTCGGCCAAGGCGACCACGGTCGTCGCCGCCAAGGCGCGCGAGCCCGAGAACATGCGCAAGGCGCGCGAGAACGGCCGCGCCGCGCTGGAGCGGCTGTTCGCCGGCAGCCTCGACGCCGCGGGACTGCCCGTGACCGTCACGGTGCGCTTCGCCGGCGAGCCGCGCACCGGCAGCAGCGAGCGCTGGGACCTCACCCGCTCGCTCGAGGAAGTGCTCGGCAACGGCAGCTGACTTGATCCGGCGGCGCTGCCGGGCCATCTGCGCAGCCATGGACCAGCCGACCAACCTCGCCGGGCTCGACCTGCGCGCCGAGATCGACCGCCTCCGCACGGAGCGCAACGCCGTGATCCTGGCGCATTATTACCAGAAGCCCGAGATCCAGGACTTGGCCGACTTCGTCGGCGACAGCCTCGACCTGAGCCGCAAGGCGCAGGCGACCGACGCCGACGTGATCGCCTTCTGCGGCGTGCGCTTCATGGCCGAGACCGCCAAGATCCTGTCCCCGCAGAAGACCGTCGTGCTGCCCGACATGGACGCGGGCTGCTCGCTCGAGGACAGCTGCCCGCCCGAGCAGTTCGCCGCCTTCCGCGCGCAGCATCCCGACGCGATCGCGCTGACCTACATCAACTGCTCGACCGCGGTGAAGGCGCTGAGCGACGTCATCGTCACCTCCTCCTCGGCGGAGACGATCCTCGCCAAGATCCCGCCCGAGCAGAAGATCATCTTCGGCCCCGACCGCAATCTCGGCGGCTATCTCGCGCGCAAGACCGGGCGCGACCTGATCCTGTGGCCGGGGGTGTGCATCGTCCATGAGGCGTTCAGCGAGACCGAGCTGCTCAAGCTCAAGGCCGAGCATCCCGGCGCGCCGGTGGTGGCGCACCCGGAATGCCCCGCGGTGATCCTCGACCACGCCGATTACGTCGGCTCGACCCGCGGCATCCTCGAATATGCGATGGCGATGCCGGGCGACACGCTGATCGTCGCGACCGAGCCGCACATCATCCATCAGATGGAGAAGGCGCTGCCGGCCAAGCGCTTCATCGGCGCGCCCGGCGCGGACGGCAACTGCAATTGCAACATTTGCCCGTACATGGCGCTTAACACGATGGAGAAGCTGTACCTCGCGCTGCGCGACCTCACCCCGCGGATCGAGATCGAGGAGGGGCTGCGGCTCGAGGCGAAGAAGAGCCTCGACGCGATGATGAGCATGGCCGGCGCCACGGTGGGGCAGGGCGACCTCGGCAAGGTGAAGGTGACGGGGGACTGAGGGAGGCGGCGCCGCTTCTTCTGCACCCCTTCTTCCGTCATCCCGGACTTGTTCCGGGATCCACCCGTCCACGTCCTCGCCGGCCGCTGGGTGAGCGGAACGGTGGATCCTGGAACAAGTCCGGGATGACGGTGGAGGGTGGTTGGATGTTGATCCCCAACCCTCGCTCTCCACCATCCCCCGTCACCCCCGTGCTTCCCCTCCGCCGCCGCCGCCGTTACGCAGGGCGGCGATGAAGACGCTTCTCCCGCTCGCCCTCCTGCCGCTGATCGCCGCCGCCGCGCCCGCCGCCGATCCCTATCTCTGGCTCGAGGACATCGAGGGCGCCCGCGCGCTCGACCAGGTCAAGGCGTGGAACGCCGAGACCGAGGCCGTGCTCACCAAGGATCCGCGCTACCAGCAGGACCGCGCCCGCGCGCGCGAGATCCTCGACGACGAGGCGCAGATCGCCGATCCCGACGCGGTGCTCGGCCAGCAGGTCACCAACCTGTGGCGCGACGCGCGCAACCCGCGCGGGCTGTGGCGCGTGTCGCCGCTCGCCGACTATCGCGCCGGTAGGCCCCAGTGGCGCACGCTGATCGACGTCGACGCGCTCGGCAAGGCCGAGGGCAAGAGCTGGGTGTGGCACGGCGCCAGCTGCCTCGAACCCGCTTATACGCGCTGTCTCGTCAAGCTCAGCAACGGCGGCACCGACGCGCAGGTGGTGCGCGAGTTCGACCTCACCACCGGCCGCTTCGTCGACGGCGGCTTCGTCGTGCCCGAGGCCAAGAACGACGCTGCCTGGATCGACGAGGACACGTTGCTGGTCGCGACCGACTGGGGCCAGGGCTCGCTGACCGAGTCGGGCTACCCGCGCATCGTCAAACGGTGGAAGCGCGGTACCCCGCTCGCCGACGCGCGGCTGGTGCATGAGTCGCCGGTCACCGCGGTGGAGGTGACCCCGCTCGCCTTCGTCGACGCGAACCGGCGCTGGCCGATGATCAGCGTCGGGCGCAGCTTCTTCGATCGGGCGTTGCTGCTCGGCACCGACGACGGCCGCTTCGTCCCGCTCGGGCTGCCCAAGAACGCCGACGTGATGGAGGTGATCGACGGCCGCGTCGTCGCGCGGCTGAGCCAGCCCGCGCTCGGCTTCCCCGCCGGTGCGCTGGTCGCCTGGTCGCTCGCCGACATCGCCGCCGGCCGCCGCGCGACACCCGAATTGGTGCTCGCGCCGACCGAGCATCAGGCGATTGAGGAGGCGGGCGCGAGCGACCACGTGCTCTGGGTCAAGCTGCTCGACGACGTCTCGGGCAAGCTGCTCGCGCTGCGCCGCGCCGGCGACGGCACGTGGACACAGCGGGCGGTGCCGCTGCCGGGCAACAGCACGGTGCATCTTGCGACGCAGGTCGGAACCAGCGACGAGACCTTCGTCTCGGTCGAGGGCATGCTGACGCCGCCGACGCTGTACGTGGCAAGCGAGGAGGGAGCGCCGCGCGTCGTCCAGTCGCTGCCGGCGCGCTTCGACGCCAGCCGATTCGCGGTCACGCAGCGCTTTGCCACCTCGCGCGACGGCACGCGCGTGCCATACTTCCTCGTCACCAAGAAGGGCGCCACCGCCCCCGCACCCGCGCTGATCCACGCCTACGGTGGGTTCAAGCTCGCACAGACGCCAACCTATCTCACCGGCCAACCCTATCGCGCCGGGCCGCTGGCGCTGTTCTGGGTCGAGCAGGGCGGCGCCTATGTGCTCGCCAACCTGCGCGGCGGCGGCGAATATGGCCCGCGCTGGCACCAGGCGGGACTGCGCGAGAAGCGCCAGAACGTCTACGACGACCTCCACGCCGTCGCCGAGGATCTGGTGCGCACGGGCGTGTCGGCGAAGAAGAAGATCGCGGTATCGGGTCGCTCCAACGGCGGGCTGCTGGTGGGGGTGGCGCTGACGCAGCGGCCCGACCTGTACGGCGCGATCATCGCGGGCTCGCCGCTGGAGGACATGAAGCGCTACTCGCACCTGTCCGCGGGTGCGTCGTGGATCGACGAATACGGCGACCCCGACAGGCCCACCGACTGGGCCTTCATCCGCCGCTACTCGCCCTATCAGAACGTGCGCGACGGGGTGCGCTACCCGCCCGCCTTCTTCTATCTCTCGACCAAGGACGACCGGGTCCATCCCGGCCACGCACGCAAGCTGGCGGCGCTGCTGAAGGCCAAGGGCAATCCGGTCTATTTCCACGAGTACCTGGAGGGTGGCCACGCCGTCGGCGCCGACCATGCCGAGGACGCCAACCGCGCCGCGCTGCTCGACGCCTTCCTGCGGCGCGAGCTGATGGGGAAGAAATAGAGTGTGCCCCGGCGGAGGCCGGGGCCCAGGTAGGAAACCCCGGTGAGTCTCAGGACCGCTTCCTACCTGGACCCCGGCCTCCGCCGGGGAACGGTGAAGACGCGCGACGCCAGCCGATATCAGCCCAAATGCCTTGACTCGCCCCCGTCCGCCTCCAGACAAGGGCGCCTTCAAAGACACTTACGGGAGCAAGCGCGTGGAGAGCAGCCGGCGGGACCTGATGATGATGATGGCGCTCGGCGGCGCCGGCGCGGCGGCGGTGACCGGCGCGGCGGGTGACGCCGAGGCGGCCGCTCCCGCGATCCCGGCCAAGGTGATCCATCACGTCTTCTTCTGGCTCAAGAGTCCGGGCGACGCCGGCGACCGCGCCAAGCTGATCGCGGGGCTGCGCACGCTGGCGGGCATCCCCGCGTTGCGCGGGCTCCACATCGGCGTGCCCGCGCCGACCGAGCAGCGCGACGTCATCGATTCGAGCTGGGACGTGTCCGAGCTGATGTTCTTCGACACGGTCGCCGACCAGAAGGCCTATCAGGACCATCCGATCCATCGCGCCTTCGTCGCCGAGTGCGAGAAGTTGTGGCGCAAGGTGACGGTGTATGACGTGCTCAGCGCGTGAGGTGAGGAGGGCGGGCGATGGCGCCTGCCCTCCCGTTCCCCGGCGAAGGCCGGGGCCCGGTCGGAAGGCCTTCGTCGGTCTCCCCGGCGTTCCTCAGCTCTTCGCCGGGGAACGGAAGCGCGTGAAGCGGGCCGGATAACCGTCCAGGCGAAAGAGCGGAGCGCGCGCGACCACCCGAGCCGCGCCGCTCCCGGGCCTCAGTGCATCAGCTCGACCGCCATCGCCACGCCCTCGCCGCCGCCGATGCACAGCGAGCCGACGCCGCGCTTGACGCCGCGGTTCTCCAGCGCCGCCAGCAGCGTCGCCAGGATGCGCGCGCCCGAGGCGCCGATCGGGTGTCCCAGCGCGCAGGCGCCGCCGTTGACGTTCACCACCTCGTGATCGAGCGCGAGCTCCTGCATCGCCACCATCGCGACGCAGGCGAAGGCCTCGTTGACCTCCCAGAGATCGACCTCGTCCTTGCTCCAGCCGGCGCGCTCCAGCACCTTCTTCATCGCCGGCACCGGCGCGGTGGTGAAGCGCGCGGGGCGATGCGCATGCGCGGCATGCGCGACGATCTGCGCCACCGGCTTGATCCCCAGCCTCTCCGCGACCGACAAACGGGTCAGCACCAGAGCGGCGGCGCCGTCCGAGATCGAGGAAGCGTTGGCCGCGGTGATCGTGCCCTCCTTGGCGAAGGCGGGCTTGAGCGTCGGGATCTTGGTGATGTCGCCCTTGCTCGGCTGTTCGTCGACGCTCACCGTCGTCGTGCCCTTGCGCCCGACCACGTCGACGCTGACGATCTCACGGTCGAACGCGCCGCTCCGCTGCGCCGCCTGCGCGCGCTGGAGCGAGGCGATCGCAAAATCGTCCTGCGCCTGGCGGGTGAACTGATATTCCTGCGCGGTATCCTCGGCGAACACGCCCATCGCCTTGCCCGGCTCATAGGCATCCTCGAGACCGTCGAGGAACATATGGTCGAACAGCCGGTCGTGGCCGATCCGCGCGCCGCCGCGGTGCGCCTTGGAGAGATAGGGCGCGTTGGTCATGCTCTCCATGCCGCCCGCGATCACCAGATCGACCGAGCCGGCCGCGAGCGCGTCGCTGCCGAGGATCGCCGCCTGCATGCCCGAGCCGCACACCTTGTTGAGCGTGGTGGCCTCGACATGCTCGCCCAGCCCGGCGCGGATCGCGGCCTGGCGCGCGGGGGCCTGGCCGACCCCGGCGGAGAGCACGTTGCCCATGTAGATCCGCTCCACTGCGGCGGCATCCACCCCGGCGCGCTCGACCGCGCCCTTCACCGCCGCCGCGCCGAGCTCGCTCGCGCTCAGGCCCGCCAGACTGCCCTGCATCGAGCCCATCGGCGTTCGCGCATAGGATAGGATGACGACGGGATCGGTGGCCATGACGGGGTTCCTCTCGGGCGATTTGTTGCACCGCATCTAATCGCTCGCGGGCGGCTTTACAAACCGCTAGGCGGTCGCGGGTGACCAGCGAGACGGCAGCGAGCAAGCGGCGAACGGTGCGGAGCGAGCGCTCGATAGGAGGGGAGGTCGGTGCACGCTTGTTGCTCCTCGTTCCCCGGCGCAAGCCGGGGCCCAGGTGGGAGACATTGCGGTTCAACCACTTCGGTCTTCCCACCTGGACCCCGGCCTGCGCCGGGGAACAGCCAGTGGTGTGGAGCACGTTTTCTTCGCGCCGCCGCTCAGCGTCTCACCATGGCTGACCCGCTCGTCTGGCCCGCGCTGCTCGGTGTGCTCGGGGCGATCGTCGGCAGCTTCCTCGCCACGATCGCGGTGCGCTGGCCCGCCGGGCGCTCGGTGCTGACCGGCCGCTCGGCGTGCGACTCGTGCGGCCGTAGGCTCGCCGCCCATGAGCTGGTGCCGCTCGTCAGCGGCGCGGTCGCGCGCGGCAGGTGCCGCAGCTGCGGTGCCGCGATCGACCAGCGCCACCTGCTCGTCGAGGCGGGCTGCGCCGCAATCGGCGTCGCCGCCGGGCTCGCGGCGCCGGGTTGGGAAGCGGCGGCGGGTGCGCTGTTCGGCTGGCTGCTGCTGGTGCTCGCTTTACTCGACGCGAGCGACTTCTGGCTGCCCGACGAGCTGGTCGCGGCGCTCGCACTCGGCGGAGCAGCGAGCGCCTGGTGGTGCCCGCCCGATCTCGCCGAGCGGGTGATCGGCGGTGTCGCCGGCTTCGCGCTGCTGTGGCTCGTCGCGGCCGGTTACCGCCGCTGGCGCGGGCGCGAGGGGATGGGTGGGGGCGATCCCAAGCTGCTCGGCGCGATCGGGCTGTGGCTGGGGTGGCGGCTGCTCCCCGCGGTGCTGCTGGTAGCGGGGTTGGCCGGGCTCGGCTGGGTCGCCTTCCAGCATCTGCGCGGGCGCGGGCTGGCGCGCGACGACGCGCTGCCGCTCGGCACGCTGCTGGCGATCGCGGCTTATCCGGCGTGGCTCGTCATGATAGTCTCGGCGCCATGACGCTCGCTCTCCTGCTCGCGCTGGTCCAGGCCGCGCCGGCACTCCCGACCGACTCGATCGATGGCCTCCCCCTCAGCACGCTGCCGCGCCAGGAACTGCCCGCGCGCGGCTGCGCCGCCTATCTTTTCTCGACCGGCCAGGTGCGCGGGCTCGCGGCGGTGGCCACCGCTGATCCGGCGACGCTGCGGATCGCGCTCGACGGCTCGGTCCGCGACCTGCCGCGCGCCGCGGCGGCGGGCACGGTCGCGCTCGGGCTCAATGCCGAGTCGATCTATCGCGCCTCGGAGGTCACCGCGACGGTGCAGCTCACGATCGAGCCGCGCCCCAACCTCAACAACGGCGCGGCCGTGCCCAGCGCGACGCTGCGGCTCGACCGTCCGGGGCAGGACACGCTGGTGGTGCCGCTCGCCGGGCTGGTCGGATGCGCGCCCGCCGCTGCCAGGCCGCGCTGAGCGGGACGGCATGAGAAAGGCCCGGCGGACCATGTCCGCCGGGCCCCTGCTCACGACTCGTGCCGTCGACGCTGGCGCGTCAGTGCAGCGAGTCGATCTCCTCCTTCAGCCTGAGCTTCTGCTTCTTCAGGTCCGCGATCACGATCGTGTTCGGCGCCGGTCGCTGCGACTCGCTGGCGATGCGCTGCTCGAGCGTCGCGTGCTTCGCTTCCAGGGCCGAGAGGTGCGCGGTCTGCATGGCAGTAGCCTCCTTCTTGGTTGAACGGAACTTCGGAGTGAACCACGAAATCGCCGAGAAGTCGCGTGTCTTTTGGTGACGATCGGTCGACCGCGGCGACGATGCGACGACTCGTGCGCGGCGCGTCGAATGCGCTAGGGAGATCGCCGGGGCCGCTGCTAGGGGCGGTGGCGTACGATCTGAGAGGTGGCGACAGATGCAGGCGGACGCGGACGAGGTGGAGATCGCGGCGCGGCTCGGGGCGCTGCGGCTCGAGCACCGCGACCTCGACGCCGCGATCGCCGCACTGGGCGGGGGCGCTACCGCGGACCAGCTCCAGCTGATGCGGCTGAAGAAGCGCAAGCTGCGGCTGCGCGACGAAATCGCTGTGCTCGAGGATCAGATCATCCCCGACATCATCGCCTGAGCGCACGGGCGCGCGAATGATGGTCAACGCGCTTGGCGGCGCGAGGCAGTTCGTGGCAGAATCAACGGCATGGCACAGCTACTCGACGCCGAGCGGATGCAGCGGCGGCTGATCGACACCTTCTACATGGAAGCCATGGTGCTGGCCGACGAGGCGCGCCACTATTTCGACGAGGGTGGGCGCGCCGAACGCGAGTCGCTCGCGCCGATTGAGCGGGTGACGTTCAGCTGCGAGTCGCTCAAGGTGACGACGCGGCTGATGCACGTGATCGCCTGGCTGCTAACCCAGCGTGCGGTGATCGCGGGCGAGCTGACGCCGGGGCAGGCGATCGACCCGGCGCGTCGCCTCGGTGCCGCCCCCACGACCGAGCCCGGCGAGGTGGAGGCGCTGCCCGAGCGCGCGCGCGCGATGATCGCGGCGAGCAGTGAGTTGCACCGCCGCGTCGCCCGGCTCGACCGCGCGCAGCTGGCGGAACAGCCGTCGGCGAGCCCGGCGCGCTCGATGCTCGATCGGCTCGCGACCGCGTTCTGAGGGTGGGGGGCGAAAGTCGTTCTGAGAGCGACTGGACCGCACTCAGACGGAGGAGATACATCCGGCTTCCCTCGATCTTCGCCGCGCCCGCGCTGCCGTCATCCCCGCGCAGGCGGAGATCCAGACACGCTGACGTCGCGGTTCCAACGAGGACCTGCGCGTCTGGATTCCCGCCTTCGCGGGAATGACGGAGGACGTGATGCGGTAAGGCACCACGACGGACACGCTGCTCGCGCGCCGCTGTCCGGCGGAGTCGCCCGCGCTACCTCGTCGCGTACCTCACGCCGCGATCCGCGCCCGCGCCGCCGCATATTCGCGCGCGATACGCTCCACCCGCTCGGCCACCGGCTCGACCCGGTCGACTGCGCCGATGCCCTGGCCCGAGCCCCAGATGTCGCGCCACGCCTTGGCCTTCGCGCCGCCCTCGTTCCCCGCGGCCGAGCCGAAGTCCATCGTGCGATAGTCGCCCTGCGGCAGGTTGTCGGGATCGAGCCCGGCCGCGGTGATCGAGCCGCGCAGGTAATTGCCGTGCACGCCCGTGAAGAGGTCGGTGTAGACGATGTCGGCCGCGCCGCCGTCGACGATGCCCTGCTTGTAGCGCGCGTCGGCGCGCGCCTCCTCGGTGGCGATGAAGGCCGAGCCGATATAGGCGAAGTCCGCCCCCATCGCCTGTGCCGCCAGCACCGCGTCGCCCGTGGCGATCGCGCCCGACAGCGCCAGCGGGCCGTCGAACCAGGCGCGGATCTCCTGCACCAGCGCGAAGGGCGAGAGCTTGCCCGCGTGGCCGCCGGCGCCGGCGGCGACCGCGATCAGTCCGTCGGCGCCTTTCTCGATCGCCTTGCGGGCGTAGCGGTCGTCGATCACGTCGTGCAGCGTGATCCCGCCCCAGGCGTGGACCGCGTGGTTGAGGTCCTCGCGCGCGCCGAGCGAGGTGATCGTGATCGGCACCTGCCACTTGGCGCAGACCGCGAGGTCGCGCTCGAGCCGGTCGTTCGAGCGGTGGACGATCTGGTTGACCGCGAACGGCGCCGCCGGCCGGTCGGGATGCGCGCGATTGTGCGCCGCCAGCTCCTCGGTGATCTGGTGGAGCCACTCGTCGAGCAGCGCCTCGGGGCGCGCGTTGAGCGCGGGAAAGGACCCGACGATCCCGGCCTTGCATTGCGCGATGACGAGCTCCGGTCCCGATATGATGAACATCGGCGAGCCGATGATCGGCAGCCGGAGGCGGGACAGGAGCGGCGGTGTCGACATGATCGGGGTTATGTGGAGGCGCCTCGGCGCTGGCAAGGCTGACGCCACGTCAACCGGTCGGCGCCGCGTCGATCCGCTCCAGCGTCGCCGCGGCGGCGTGCGCGTTCTCGACGTAATGCGCCGCCGAAGCGCGCAGCGCCGCCACCGCGGCGTCGTCGAGCTCGCGCACCGCGCGCGCGGGGCTGCCGATGATCAGGCTGCGCGGCGGGAAGACCTTGCCCTCGGTCACCAGCGCGCCCGCGCCGACGAGGCAGTCGTCGCCGATCACCGCGCGGTTGAGCACGATCGCGCCCATGCCGATCAGCACGCGCTCGCCCAGGGTGCAGCCGTGCAGGATGGCGCGATGGCCGATCGTGCAGTCGGCCCCGATCGTCAGCGGCGCGCCGGGATCGGAGTGGAGCGTGGAGCCCTCCTGCACGTTGCTGCGCGCGCCGATCACGATGTCGGTATTGTCGCCGCGGATCGTCGCGCCGAACCACACGCCGACATCCTCACCCAGCCGCACCGCGCCGATCACGTCGGCGCTCGGTGCCACCCAGGCGCGCGCGGCGAGTGTCGGTTGCTGTCCCTTGAAGGCGTAGAGCGGCATCGGTCGTCTCTCCTGTCGCTGCTGTCCCGCGGCGGGAAGCGCGCGCGGCATGGGGAACATGGTCCAAAAAGTAAAAATCACGTTAAAGCATAGTCATGGATCGCAGACTCGTCCTCACCAATGAAGGCGCCCGCCACCCGTTCCGTCGGTCGCTGCCGCCGCCCCCTCCGCTCGTCGCCGCGCCGCCGTCGCGCACACGCGAGGACGCGAAGCTGTTCCTGCTGAGCTTCTCGGCCTTCTTCACCTGTTTCTATACGCTGATCGCCTGATCGCGACGCGACGGCCGCGCTTCTTGGCACGGCGTGGCGCCTGGCGCATGCGCTTCCCTGATCCGAGTTCGGCGAAGGCTCTTCTCACACCGCCGTCATCCTGATCTCGTTTCAGGATGCCCTGCGCCGCAGGAGCTGATGGTTCGGCCCGCGCGGGGGAAGTGAATCCTGAAGCGAGTTGAGGATGACGGCGGTAGAAGAAGTGCTGCCGCGCGACCTGACCCGCAGCCCGAACCAGCGCCCGATCATCGCCGCTGTCCTACACGCATGCGCTCTGGCACGAGGCTCGGCCGCGCTCTGTCTCATCCCCGGCGGTCGCGCGCGACGACACACGCCGGCACCATATCTCAGCTAGCCCCGCGCGCGCGTCCTGGCGCGACTCAACATTCGTACGATCCGCGCCAGCGACTCAACATTCGCAACATTCGCGCGCCCGGCAGACCTCACTTCCCGGCCACTGGCTTGGGTCATTCCTTGCGTCAAATCAACAACTTGCGAGGATATCTTCGCGTCAAGTCACGGCTGGAGCGAACGTTGGGTCCCGATGGATCCGCGCGCCCGTCAGTCGCAGGCGCGGTGCAGTCGCTGCGCGATCCAGGCGGAGACCACGCACATGCCCGCCACCACCAGCAGCAGCTGCGCCGGCGTAACGCCCATGGCGGTGATCGCCGCCACCACGATCGAGCCGATCGTCATCGCGCCGGCGTTGACGACGTTGTTCGCCGCCACGGTGCGCGCAGTATGGTCCTTGGTCACCGTGGTGGTGAGAAAGGCATAGAGCGGCACGACGAACATGCCGCCGAAGATCGCGACGCCGAGCAGCGCCAGCAGCACCAGCGCGGCGTGCGGCTGGTGCAGGAAGCCGATCATATCGAACAGATGCCCCGGCGCCGCCGGCGTCCACAGCCCCACCACCCAGCGGAAGGCGAGCACCGCCACGCCCATCGCGATCACCGAGGCGGGCGAGTAGCGCGCCGAGATCTGCCCGCGCAGCAGCAGATTGATCACCACCGATCCGATCGCGACCCCGACCGAGAAGACCGCCAGCACCAGGCTGGCGACGCTCGCGTCCGCGGTCAGTACATTCTTCACCAGCGGCGGGAAGACGATGATCAGCACCGAACCAATCGTCCAGAAGAAGCTGATCGCGCAGATCGCCAGGAACAGCCGCGGGATGTGCATCGTCCCCGCGATCAGGCGCCAGGAGGCCCGGAACGGGTTCAAGTCCACCGCCAGCTTGGGCCCGAGCCGCGGCGCCGGCGGCACGGCGCGCGCGGTGAGCCAGCCGAGCAGCGCCACCGCGATCGTCAGTGCCGCTACCAGCGTCGTGGAGCGATAGACGAAGCCCGCCACGATCGTACCGAGCAGGATCGAGAGATAGGTCCCGGCCTCGACCAGCCCGGTGCCGCCGAGCACGTCGTCCTCGTCAAGATGCTGCGGCAGGATGGCGTATTTGATCGGGCCGAAGAAGGTCGAGTGGACGCCCAACCCGGTCACCGCGGTGAGCATGAGGACCAGCGGGAACGTCACCGCGCCGGTGCGTGCCAGCATCAGTCCGGCGGTGCCGACCGCCATGATCGCGATCTCCACCGTCTTGACGATCCGGATGATCCGCGCCTTGTCCATCGTGTCGGCGAGCTGCCCGGCGAGCGCCGAGAGCAGGAAGAAGGGCAGGATGAAGAGTGCCGCGCTCAGCGCGTTGAAGAAGCTCTCCTGCGTCTCGTCGGCGAAGATCTCGTAGGTGGCGAACAGCACCATCGAGGTCTTGAACAGATTGTCGTTGAAGGCGCCGAGGAATTGGGTGGTGAACAGCGGCAGGAAGCGCCGCCGCTTGAGCAGCCCGAGGGCATTGATCATGACGCGGGACCATGCCCTTCAGATAGTTGGTACGTGGCGCGGCCATAGCCCCTGGGTGCGCGCGTTCCAAACGCTGTTTTTCGCGGGCGCGGGTTGCGCCGCGGGCGCGCGCGGTCCACGTCGGCGGGCGATGCTGTCGCTGCCCAATCTCCTGACGCTGTCGCGGATCGTCATGGTGCCGCTGCTGGTCGCCTTCCTCTGGTGGCCGAGCTGGCAGGCCGGATTCGCGATCGCCTTCTGCCTCTACTGCCTGATGGGGATCACCGACTATTTCGATGGATACCTGGCGCGCGCGCAGGGCACCGTCTCGAAGCTGGGCGTGTTCCTCGACCCGATCGCGGACAAGATCATGGTCGCCGCGGTGATCCTGATGCTGGTCGGGACGCGCCACGACGACGTCGCGGTGATCACCGGCGTCCATATTATCGCCGCGCTGGTGATCCTGCTGCGCGAGATCGCGGTGAGCGGACTCCGCGAGTTCCTCGCCGGCCTGCAGGTATCGCTGCCGGTGTCGCGGCTGGCCAAGTGGAAGACGACGCTCCAGCTGGTGTCGCTCGGCGCCTTGATCCTCTCGGGCGCGGTGCCCGCGGCGGTGTGGGTCCACCAGGTCGGGCTCGCCAGCCTGTGGGGCGCCGCGGCGCTGACGATCGTGACGGGGTGGGACTACCTCCGCGTCGGTCTGCGGCACATGGATTGAGCGCGGTGCGGCTCTTGTATTTCGCCTGGGTGCGCGAGCGCGTCGGCGTCGGCGAGGAGGAGGTGGCGCCCCCATCGTCGGTGACAACGGTCGCCGAGCTGGTCGCCTGGCTCGCCGCCGCGAGCGAGCGTCACGCCGCCGCCTTCGCCGAGCCGGCGCGGCTGCGCGCCGCGGTCGACCAGGCGTTCGTGCCGCTCGACGCGTCGATCGCGGGCGCGCGCGAGGTGGCGATCTTCCCGCCGGTGACGGGCGGGTGATCCGCGTCGCCGTCTCGCCCGCCGTGATCGACGTCGCGGCGGAGCTCGAGGTGCTCGAGCGCGACGGCGCGGTGGCGAGCTTCACCGGGCTGGTGCGCGGCGACGACGGGGTCGCGACGCTCGAGCTGGAACACTATCCGGGCGCGACCGAGGCCGCGCTCGAGCGACTGGCCGCCGCGGCGAGCGCGCGCTGGTCGCTCACCGCGGCGACGATCGTCCACCGCGTCGGCGCGATGGCGCCGGGCGAGCGGATCGTCTTCGTCGGCACCTGTGCCCCCCACCGCGGCGCGGCGCTGGAGGCATGTGCCTACCTCATCGACCGGCTCAAGACCGACGCGCCCTTCTGGAAGCGCGAGACGGTGAACGGCGCTTCGCGCTGGGTCGAAGCGCGTGACGGCGACGGGGAGGCGGCGGCGCGCTGGGAGTAGAACCTGCCTCCGCTCTACTGTGACGCGGCGAAGGCCGGGGCCCAGTCGGGCGACGGTAGCGAGACCCACTCCCGCCTTCCCAGCTGGGCCCCGGCCTCCGCCGGGACACGAGTTTCCGCTCGCCTCAGCGCGGTAACACCCAATGGACGCGGTCGATGTAAGTCGCCGCGATCGGCGTTCCGGTATCGTCGAGGGCCGCGGTGAAGCGGCCGCGGCGCTGGTAGAGCCGGCACGTCGCCTGATCGAGCGCGTCATGTCCGCTCGACGCGGTGACGCTGCACCCGGTGACCTTGCCCGCGGCGTCGACCTGGACCGCGATCGCGACCACGCCCTGCTCGCCGGCGCGGATCGCGGAGGGTGGATAGTCCTCGGTCGAGATCCACCGCGTGCGATCGCCTCTCGCGCGGACGCCGCTCGCCTTGCTCAGCGGTGGCGGGGGCGGGGTGATCTCTACGGTGCCGCTGCCACCGCCGATGATCGGCGTGATCGGGATGATCGGGGTGACAGGCTCGACCGTGAAGGACGTGTCGGTGGTGGTCGGCACGACCGGCTCAGGCGTGACGATCGTCTGAATAGGCTGCTGCTTGGACGCGATCTGCGTCGGCTGCGGCGCCGGATCAGGTGGCGGCGGCGTCTCCGCCGGGATGTTGCGGATCGTCAGTTCGGTCGTCACCGTTGTCACGAAGCTCGCCGCCATGCCGCTGACGAACACATAGCCGATCAGGCCATGGATCGCAGCAACCGCGGCGAGGGTGGTGACGCGTCTCGAACTGGGGACCCGGTCTGCATAAGCCATGCGACAACCCTCCAACCTGGAGTGCCGTGGCGGCCATCTTGCCCGACCATCGGCGAGCTCCGGATCCGAGAGGCTGCGCCTCGGCCCTCGGGCGGTCAATCCGCCGTTCGATCCGTTGCGGTTGTGAAATGGGACAGGCGAATTCGCTTCAACCCATTCGGGCGGCGTCATCCTGAGCTTGTCTCAGTATCCACCGTTCCGCACACGCCACGGCCGTTGGATGCGTGGCACCGTGGATCCTGGAACAAGTCCAGGATGACGCGGGCGTGGACGGGCGACGTTCGACACCCGCCCGCTCAGCCCGCTGCTTTCAGCACCTCGCCGAGCAGCTGGAAGTCGCGCTCGCGCGGCGAGGCGCGGCGCCACACCAGTGCCAGCGTGCGCACCGGATGCGCCGCGTCGAGTGGGCGCGCGGCGACGTTGGTATGCTCCAGGATGCCAGCGTCGAGCGCGATTTTGGGCAGCATCGTTACGCCCAGCCCGTTGTCGACCATCTGCACCATCGTGTGGAGCGAGGTGCCCAGCATCGTCGCCTCGGCGCGCAGCTCGGCGCGGTTGCACGCCGCCAGCGCATGGTCCTTGAGACAGTGGCCGTCCTCGAGCAGCAGCAGCCGGGTCTCGTCGATCTCGGCCGGGCTCACCGCCGCCGGTGTGGCGGGCATCTCGCCCTCGGGAAAGGCGAGGAACAGGTGATCGTCGAACAGCGGCAGCGTCGTCACCTCGCCGCAGGCATAGGGCAGCGCCAGCAGCACGCAGTCGGTGCGGCCGTTGTGGAGCGCCTCGCACGCCGGGCCGCTCGGCTCCTCACGTAGGAACAGCTTGAGGTCGGGATAACCGTGTCGCAGCCGCGGCAGCACGCGCGGCAGCAGGAAGGGCGCGATCGTCGGGATCACGCTCATCCGCATCTCGCCCGACAGCGGCCGCCCCGCGGCCCGCGCCATGTCGCCGAGTTCCTCCGCCTCGCGCAACACCGTTCGCGCCTTGGTCGCGATCTGCTCGCCCAGTGGAGTGAAGCGGACGACCCGGCGGGTGCGCTCCACCAGCGTGACACCGATCAGCGTCTCTAGCTCGCGCAGTCCTGCCGACAAAGTCGACTGGGTGACGAAGCACGCCTCCGCGGCGCGGCCGAAATGTCCGTGATCCTTGAGCGCCACAAGATACTGCAACTGCTTCAACGTGGGTAGGTATATGGCCGCCATTCATCGCCTCTGTCGATCAACGCCTTCGTAATAACCGACTTGATCGATCACGCGAACCCTTTTAGTGCCGCGTCGACGAGAGGCGGCCCACCGCCCGCGCGCGAGAGGATGGCTGAAGCCCATATTTCCATCAGGAGGCTTCCATGCTGACCATCGGCGATCAGTTCCCCGCCATCACCGTTCCCGTCCAGCAGGGCACCGGCGCTTTGCCCGCCGGCGAGACGCTCGACCTCACCACCGCCTATCCGGGCAAGTGGAAGGTGCTGTTCTACTGGCCGAAAGACTTCACCTTCGTGTGCCCGACCGAGATCGTCGGCTACAGCCAGATCAAGGGCGACTTCGAGGACCGCGACGCGGTGCTGATCGGCGCCTCGACCGACACCGCGCACGTCCATCTGGCGTGGCGCAAGTCGGACCCGGACCTCGCCGCGGCCGACTTCCCGTGGCTGGCGGACAACGGCCGCAAGCTGGCCGACGCGCTCGGCATCGTCGACAAGAACGAGCATGTCGCGTTCCGCGCCACCTTCATCGTCGATCCGGACAACGTGATCCAGGCGGTGCAGGTCAACGGCCTCAACGTCGGCCGTAACCCGGCCGAGACGCTGCGCGTGCTCGACGCGCTGCAGACCGACGAGCTGTGCCCGTGCAACTGGAACAAGGGCGACGACGTCCTCCAGGTCGCGGCCTGATCGATCCGGGAGCGGGGCCGCGCGTCCCGCCTCCTTCATCTACCCGTCGCCCCGGCGGCGGCTGACCCCTCGCGACCTCGCGAGGGCCGGTCGCGCCGGGGCGACTCACGTCCGAGAGAGAGACATGGCACTCAAGGAATTCGCGGGCACCTTGCCCGACTTCGCCAAGGACATCCGGCTCAACGTCGGTTCCTTGCTCAACGAGACGGTGCTCAACGACCAGCGCAAATACGGTCTGCTGCTCGCCTGCGCGCACGGCTCGGGGCACAAGCCGCTGGTCGAGGCGACCGAGGCCGAGGTGGCCGACAAGCTCTCGCCCGAGGCGGCCAATGCGGCGCGCGCCGCGGCGGCGGTGATGGCGATGAACAACGTCTATTATCGCTTCACGCACCTCGCCGGGAACGACGAGTACCAGCGCATGCCCGCCAAGCTGCGCATGAACGTGATCGCGGCGCCCGGCATCGACAAGGTCGATTTCGAGCTGTTCAGCCTGGCGGTCAGCGCGATGAACGGCTGCGGCATGTGCATCGACAGCCATGAGCAGGTGCTCAAGAAGGCGGGCGTTACCGCCGAGGTGATCCAGTCCGCGGTGCGCGTCGCCTCGGTGATGAAGGCGGTCGCCACGGTCCACGCGGTCAGCGCATGAGCCGACGCCCCGGCGCGGCGGACGCGCCGGGGCAGCGAGGTCACATCAGCACCGCGCGCACGAAGCCGTAGGTGCTGGTGATCGTCAGCACCGCACCGACCAGCACCAGCATCAACTTCATCGGTATGCGCTTGGCGAACAGGGCGCCGAACGGCGCGGCGACGACGCCCCCGATCAGCAGGCCGATCGTGGCGGTGGCGAAGTCCTTCACGCCGAGATGATAGATGAAGGTCGCAGAGACGATCGTGGTGAGGAAGAACTCCACCGCGCTGACCGTGCCGACCACCTTGCGGGGTTCGACGCCCTGGACGAGCAGGTTGGAGGTGACGATCGGTCCCCAACCGCCGCCGCCTGCGGCGTCCATAAAGCCGCCGATTAGTCCGAGCGGCTCGACCACCTTGGGCTTGCTCACCTTGGGTGGGAAGAGCAGCCCGCGGATCAGCAGGTAGACGCCTACCGCGATGAGATAGCCGAGCACGAAGGGCTTGACCGTGTTGCCGTCGAGGTTGGTGAGCAGATAGGCACCAGTGACCCCGCCGATCACACCCGGGATCAGCAGGCGCAGGAACAGCCTACGGTCGATGTTGCCGTGCAAGGCGTGGCTGATCCCCGACACCGCGGTGGTGAAGGTCTCGACGATATGGACGTTGGCCGAGGCGCGCGCGGGCGCCACGCCCATCACCGCCACCAGCAAGGTGTTGCAGATCACGCCGAAGGCCATGCCGAGCGCGCCGTCGACGAGCTGGGCACCGAAACCGACGGCGATGAACGGAAGCAGGCCGGCGACGTCCAGCTGAGAGAGTAACTGCATGCACCTTCCTGATCGCGCCCGCCGCGAGCCCGATGCTAAGGCCTTGGGCGATCATCTACAACCGCGATAGGAAATTCGAGTTTCCGGCACCCAGGCGGTGCTTATGGAAACCGCCGCGCGTTCGCCTTATCTGTAGGCGACAACCATGATCGAGCGTCGGCGCCGCCGGCGCCTAAGGGGAGCCGGCGGGGACACGGATGGCGCGACTGAACGAATATCTCGACTCGATCCGCGCGCGCGATCCCGCCCCACACTCGCGGCTGGAGATCCTCACCTACCCGGGAGTCTGGGCGCTCGGCTTCCACCGCGTCGCCCACCGGCTCTATCGCCGCCGCTGGTTCCTCGGCGCGCGCGTGGTAAACCATGTCTCGCGGCTGCTCACCGCGATCGACATTCATCCCGGCGCCAAGATCGGGCGGCGCTTCTTCATCGACCATGGCTTCGTGGTGATCGGTGAGACCGCCGAGATCGGCGACGACGTCACCATCTACCAGTGCGTGACGCTGGGCGGCACCAGCCCCGACAACGGTGTCGCGGGCAAGCGCCACCCGACCATTGCCGATGGCGCCATTATCGGCTCGGGCGCGCAGGTGCTCGGGCCGATCCTGGTCGGCCCGCGCGCCAGGGTCGGCGCGAACGCGGTGGTGACGCGGGACGTTCCCGCGGGCGCGGTGATGGTCGGCATCCCGGCGCGGCCGACGATGGTCGAAGGGGGCGCCGCACCCGAGCCGCGCTTCGTGCCTTATGGAACGCCGTGCAGCGAGGTGTTCGATCCCGCGACGCAGAAGGTCGAGATCCTGCGGTGCGAACTGGAGGCGATGAAGAAGCGGCTCGATTCGCTGATCGCCGAGCGCGGCGACCAGCCGGAGCGCGATCGCGCCTGATGGGGATCGTCACACCCTTCCCGGGCGGCGCGCGGCCGATCCAGGTCGGCTTCGAGCGGCTCGAGCTCAACCGCATCCTCGATCTTTATGGCCGCATGGTGGCGGCCGGTCACTGGCGTGACTATGCGATCGACCTTGGTCGCGACGCCGCGGTGTTCAGCGCCTTCCGCCGCACCGCCGAGCGTCCCGAGTTCCGTATCGAGAAGCGCCCCGCGCTGCGCCAGCGTCAGGGCATGTGGGCGCTGGTGGGTGAGGCGGGGCAGGTGGTCCGGCGCGGCCATGAGCTCGGCCCGGTACTCGCCCCGGTCGAGCGGCGGCTGATGAAGCTGGTCGAAGAGTAAGTCGATCTAGCGGCCGGATCGATGCCAGCCGCGCCCCTGACGTCAGATCGCCGCGGCGATCGGGGGCAGTCGCCGGCCGAGCGCGCCCAGTCGCAGGACCAAGCGCGCGCGGATCCCTTGCCAGAAGGCGGACAGCGACAGCAGCGCGGCGCCGATGACCAGCGCGGTGAGCGCGGCGGAGAGTTCCACCGCTCCAGTGGTGCGGATCAGCGCCGACATCGCGTAGAGCACATAGACCAGGCTCGACACCAACAGGGCGCGACGGTCGATCGCCACGGCCACCAGCGCGAAGACCAGGTAGAGCAGCAGCACGACGATCGCGGTGCCGAGTGCCAGCTTATCTTCGAACACGCCGAGCAGCTGGAAGACGGGATGCGCGATCATCGGCGCGGCGACGAGGTGGAGCCAGAAAGCGACGTCGGCTCGCCGCGTCTCGCGACGCGGGTCGCTCATGTCCCACCGCATCGCATAGGCGAACACGGCCATTCCGCCGACGAGGAGCATCGCCCAGACGAGCGGCCGGGCGGTCGGTACCGCCGCCACGATCAAGCTAATGACGAGGCCGACCGACGCGGCGGCGCCGGCCGCGGGGGTGATGGGCACGCGAAACCGTCGCCAATGCGCCCAAGCCCCGAGCGCGGCTAGGCCAGCCGCAGCACTGACCGCGGTGGCACTCGACCGGTCGTCGATCAGGATGGCGTGCGGCGCCGGGATCGCGACCACCGCAGCCGCGACGCCGCCGACGAAGGTCAGCAGCAGCACGATGCTGGGCAGTGCCATGCGCCGACGCGCGGTGAAATAGAGTGCGAGCACCCAGGAGGTGGCAACGATCGCCGCCGCGCCCGCCGCGGGAGCCACTAGCCCGCCGAGCTGCGCCACCGCGACGAGCAGCAACGTGATCGCGATGGTGACGAAGATGTCGTTGAAGCCGGTCAGGAAGCGAAAATGCTCCTCGTCGGCCGCCGGGGCCGCACGCTGGGCGGCGACATAGTGGCGGAAGTCGGCGGCAAGCTGCGGCGGAAGCACGCCCGCGGTCACCGCCTGATCGAGGTCGCTGTCGCTGTACATGGAAGTTATTGTCGCGGTCGGATCAACGGTGCGCAACCCGCGGTGTGACCCGATCGGGTCGGTCGCTCAACCCTTAGAAAGTTTTGCGCCGATCAGCATCGCCTGCGCGGCGCCCGACTCGGGCACGGTCTCGCCGGTGCGGTCGGTGATCGCCGACCAGTGCGCCGCGACGCCCTCGGGTGAGAGCGCCTCGCCCTCGAGCAGCACGCCCGGCGTGAGCGTGATCTGGCTCGCCTGGAACACGCCGGCGCCGGCACCGACGATCTGGTTGCTCGGCGCCTCCTCGCTGACGAGGAACAGCGCGGCCGGCGCGACCTTCTCGGGCGCGAAGGCGGCATAGGCCTCGGCCGGGAACAGCTCCTCCGTCATCCGCGTGCCGGCCACCGGCGCGATCGTATTGACGCGAATGCCGTAGCGCGCGCCCTCGAGGTGAAGCGTGCGCGCCAGCCCGACGAGACCCAGTTTGGCGGCGCCGTAATTCGCCTGACCGAAATTGCCGAACAGGCCCGATGACGAAGCAGTCATCAGCACGCGGCCGTAGTGCTGCTCGAGGAAGGTCTCCCAACAAGCCTTGGTGGCGTTCGCCGAGCCGATCAGGTGGACGTCGACGACGAACGCGAAATCCTTCGGCGTCATCTTCGCGAAGGTGCGGTCGCGCAGCACGCCGGCGTTGTTGATCAGAACGTGGACGCCGCCCCAGGCTTCGCAGGCACGGGCGACCATCTCTTCCATCGCGGTCATATCAGTCACGCTGGCGCCGTTGGCGAACGCCTCGCCGCCGGCGGCGCGGATCTCCTCGACCACCGCCTCCGCCGCGTCGGAGCCGCCCTGGCCCGAGCGGTCGCCGCCGAGATCGTTGACGACGACGCGCGCACCGCGTCGCGCCAGTTCGAGCGCATAGTGCCGCCCCAGTCCGCCGCCGGCGCCGGTGACGATGGCGACGCGGTCGTCGAAGCGAATGGACATGAGAAAGGCGCCCCCTCGTGCGATGGAGCGCCTTTCCTAATCAGGTGCGGGACGGGCGAGAAGCCCGTCCTGTCCCGTCAGCGACGACGCGCGCGCGCGCGCTTCTTGCCGCCGGCGTCGCTCGCCTGCATGCAGCCGTCATACTGGCCCTTCTTGCAGACCGGGTACTCCGACTTGGCTGCGGGCGCCGGATAGGCCTGATCGGGCGACGGCGCGGGCTGGAAGCGCACGGTCGCGCCGGGCTGCGGCGTACCGGACAGCGCCGGCTGCGACGGCTGGTAGCCGCCCGCGGTTTCGGTGCCCATCGCGCCCCCCGCGGCGGGCTGCGGCGAGGCGGGGCTGGCCGACGGCGGCGTCGCGGCGTCACCGGTCGAGGGCGCGCTCTGCATCGGCGCCTGCTGCTGGCTCATCGCCGGATCGGCGGTGGTGTCGGCCGAGGGCGCCGGGGCCGCGTCAGCCGGCGCGGTGGCGTCGGGCGCGGTGGTGGTGTCGGGCTGCATCGTGCCGGTCTGCGGCGTCTGCTGCGGAGTGTCCTGCGCGATCGCCATCGTCGGGATGGCGATGACGGCGGCTGCTGCCAGAAGGATCGTCTTCATGTTCTCTCTCCTGCCGTGCGTTCGGTCAGAAACGCGTAAAGTCACGCGGGTCGGCCAACGAACTGGCGGCGAGAAAAGGTCCATCGTTGCGCCGGCGCACCGAAGAAGAGGCGGCGACGATACGCCCGTGATGTCGTGTTCCCGCGAACGCGGGATCCCAGCGCCAAGGGTGTAGCGCCCCGCCTCCCTGGGCTCCTGCCTTCGCAGGAGCACGGGCGCCTCTCAATTTAACTACCTGTAGTTAAGCCTCAATGTCCCGTATCTAGCGCATAGCCGGCCGAGCGCACCGTGCGAATGATGTCCGGCCGTCCGCCCTCGTTGATCGCCTTGCGCAGGCGGCGGATGTGAACGTCGACGGTGCGGCTCTCGATGTCGCTGTCGTGCCCCCAGACGCTGTCGAGCAGCCGCTCGCGCGAGAAGACATGGCCGGGATGCTCGAGGAAGTGCTTGAGCAGCCGGAACTCGGTCGGCCCGAGCGCGACCACCTCGCCGCCCCGGCGCACCTTGTGGCCGACCGTGTCCATCTCGAGGTCGGCGTAGGTGAGCTGCTCGCCCGCCAGCGCCGGGCGGACGCGACGCAGCACCGCGCCGACACGCGCCACCAGCTCGCGCGGCGAGAAGGGCTTGGTGACGTAATCGTCGGCGCCGGTCTCCAGCCCGCGGACCCGGTCCTCCTCCTCGCCGCGCGCGGTGAGCATGATGATCGGCACATTCTGCGTCTCGGCGGCGCGGCGCAGGCGGCGGCACACCTCGATCCCCGAGATGCCCTCGACCATCCAGTCGAGCAGCACGATGTCCGGCGGGGTCTCCCTCGCCATCAGCAGGGCTTCCTCACCGTCGATCGTGTGCTGGACGGCGAAATGCTCGCGCGTGAAATGCCACACGAGCAGTTCGGCGAGGCTGGCGTCGTCCTCCACCAGCAGCATGCGGGCCTTGGCCATCAGATGGTACCCCCGTGATGAAGCTTGTCGCGCTCGGTCAATCGCGTTCCCGTTGCCGCGAAATAGACCATCTCCGCCACATTGGTGGCGTGATCCCCGATCCGCTCCAGGTTCTTGGCGACGAACAGCAGGTGCGCGCACTGGCTGATCGTCTTCGGGTTCTCGACCATGTAGGTCACGAGCGTGCGGAAGATGCTGTCATAGAAATCGTCCAGCGCGCGATCGCTCTCGCACACCGCCAACGCCTGATCGGGATCGCGCGCGGCGAAGGCATCGAGCACGTTGTGGACCATCCCGGACGCCATCTTCGCCATCGCGGGAAGGGTGGAGATCGGATCGATGCGATGCTCGCTCTCGATCTGGGGCACGCGACGCGCGATGTTCTTGGCATAATCGGCGATGCGCTCGACCACGCCGGCGATCTTGAGCGCGGCGACCACCTCGCGCAGGTCGTCCGCCATCGGCGCGCGCAGTGCGATGATCCGCACCGCGGTGCGCTCCACCTCCGCCTCCAGCGCGTCGATCTGGCGATCGCCCGCCGCCACGCGCGCGGCCTGTTCGGCGTCGCCGCGCTGCAGCGCCACCATCGCGTCCGCGATCGCGCGCTCCGCCAGCCCGCCCATCTGCGAGATCAACCCGCGCAGCTGGCCGATGTCCTGGTCGAAGGCCTTGACCGTATGTTCCTGGCTGTTCGCCATCCGTCCCGTCCCGTCCCGTCTCTCAGCCGTAGCGCCCGGTGATATAATCCTTCGTCCGTTCCTCCCGCGGGTTGGTGAAGATGTCGGACGTGTCGCCATATTCGACCAACTGGCCGAGGTGGAAGAAGGCGGTGCGCTGGCTCACCCGCGCCGCCTGCTGCATGTTGTGGGTGACGATCACGATGGCGTAGCGCCCGCGCAGGTCGTGGATCAGCTCCTCGATCCGCGCGGTGGCGACGGGATCGAGCGCGCTGCACGGCTCGTCCATCAGGATCACCTCGGGGTCGACCGCGATCGCGCGCGCGATGCACAGCCTTTGCTGCTGCCCGCCCGACAGTGCCGTACCCGAGTCGCCGAGCCGGTCCTTGACCTCGTTCCACAGGCCGGCGCGGGTGAGCGAGCGCTCGACGATCTGCGCGAGATCCGCCTTGGAGCGCGCCAGCCCATGGATCCGCGGGCCGTAGGCGACATTCTCGAAGATCGACTTGGGGAAGGGATTGGGTTTCTGGAACACCATGCCGACGCGCGCGCGCAGCTGTACCACGTCCATCGCCTTGGCGTAGACGTCTTCGCCGTCGAGCCGGATGTCGCCCGAGACACGCGCGCCTGGGATGGTGTCGTTCATGCGGTTGAGCGTGCGCAGGAAGGTCGACTTGCCGCAGCCCGACGGTCCGATGAAGGCGGTGACGTCCTCCTGGCGCACGTCGATGCTGACGTCGCGGATCGCCTGCTTCGCGCCGTAGAAGACGTCGACGCCGCTCGCGGTCATCTTGGGCGGGGCGTTGCTCATCACCAGCGGGTCTCGAAACGGTTGCGAAGGTAGATGGCGAGGCCGTTCATCGCCAGCAGGAAGACGAGTAGCACGATGATCGCGGCCGAAGTCTTCTCGACGAAACCGGCCTGCACGTCGTCGGACCACAGGAAGATTTGCACCGGCAGCACCGTCGCCGGATCGGTCAGCCGCTGGGGCGGGGCGGCGATGAAAGCGCGCATGCCGATCATCAGCAGCGGCGCGGTCTCGCCCAGCGCGCGCGCCATGCCGATGATGGTGCCGGTGAGGATGCCGGGCAGCGCCAGCGGCAGTACGTGGTGGAACACCACCTGCACCGGCGAGGCGCCCAGCGCGCGCGCGGCGTCGCGGATCGAGGGCGGCACCGAGCCGATCGCGTTGCGCGCCGCGATCACGATCACCGGCGTGGTCATCAGCGCGAGCGTCAACCCGCCGACCAGCGCGGCCGAGCGCGGCATGTGGAACGTGCCGAGGAACACGGCGAGCCCGAGCAGTCCGAAGATGATCGAGGGCACCGCGGCGAGGTTGTTGATCGATACCTCGATCAGGTCGGTCCAGCGGTTCCGCGGCGCATATTCCTCGAGGTAGAGCGCCGAGAACACGCCGATCGGGAAGGCGAGCAGCAAGGTCACCAGCATCGTCAGCAGCGAGCCTTTGAGCGCGCCCCAGATGCCCGCGCGGGTCGGGTCGGTCGAGTCGGCGCCGCCGAGGAAGTCGTGGTTGAGCCCGCGCGAGAGACGTGGCGCGAGTGATCGGGCGATTGCCCGGTCAGCACGCGAGCCGCCGCCCTTGAAAGCGATGTCGAGCCGCGAGGCGACGGGTACGTCGATGGTCGCGCGGCGACTCAGCAGGCTGGGGTCGCGTTTGACCGCCTCGCGCACGCGCAGCCACGACGCGTCGGACAGCAGCGCCGCGCCGCCGTCACGCGGGAAGGCGGTCTCGGAGGCCGTGTCGACCGCTCGCTCCAAGCCGGCCCCGGCGAGCGCGAGATCGGCGCGCGGGCCGCGAAGATGCGCCGGCGTGACGTTCAGCCCGGCGCGCGCGAGGTCGAGCGGCAGCGCGATCCGCGTCTCGACAAAGCCGCCGGCACCGCGCGCCAGCATGGACGCGAGCAGGAATAGCAGGAAGGCGGCCGAGGCGACCACCGCGGCGAGCCCGAGCAGGCGGAAGCGCCGCTCGGCGGCGTAGCGCTGGCGCACGCGGCGCTGCATCGACGCGGTGCGCCAGTCGGTCGGGCGTCGTTCGGCCGTCTCGGCGGCGCTCACCGGCGCCTGTGGGACGAGCGACTTACTCATAGGCCTCGCGGTAGCGGCGCACCACGATCAGCGCGACGACGTTGAGCAGCAGGGTGATGACGAACAGCGTGAGCCCCAGGGCGAAGGCGGCGAGCGTCTTGGCCGAGTCGAACGCCGCCTCGCCGGTGAGCAGGTCGACGATCTGCTTGGTCACGGTGGTGGCACTGGCGGAGGGGTTGAGCGTCAGCGTCGCCACGCCGGACGCGGCCATCACCACGATCATCGTCTCGCCGATCGCGCGGCTCACCGCCAGCAGCACGCCGCCGACCACGCCGGGGAGGGCGGCGGGAAGGAGCACCTGCCGGATCGTCTCCGAGCTGGTCGCGCCCATCGCGAGGCTGCCGTCGCGCATGGCCGCGGGCACCGCGGAAAGCGAGTCGTCCGCCATGGAGGAGACGAAGGGGATGATCATCACGCCCATCACCGCCCCCGCGGCGAGCGCGCTCTCGGACGAGGCCCAGCTCACCCCCAGCGCGACGCCGAGGTCGCGCACCGCCGGCGCCACCGTCAGCGCCGCGAAATAGCCGTACACGACGGTCGGCACGCCCGCGAGGATCTCGAGCAGCGGCTTCACCCAGCGCCGCGTCGCCGGTCGCGCATATTGCGTCAGGTAGATCGCGCTCATCAGCCCGAACGGGATCGCCACCGCCATCGCGATCACCGCCCCGATGAAGAAAGTACCCCAGAACAAGGGCACCGCGCCGAGCGAGGCGCCGGGATCGCGCGGGTCGATCGCCTGCGGACTCCAGTGCATGCCGAGCAGAAAATCGCTGAGCGGCACGATCCGGAAGAAGCGCGCGCTCTCGAACAGCAACGAGACGACGATCCCGATCGTGGTCACGATCGCGATCAGCGAGGCGCCGAGAAGCGCGCCCATGATCACGCGCTCGACGTGCGTGCGCGCCGAGAAGCCGGGGCGTACGCGCAGGTAGCAGAGCGCACCGCCGACGAAGGCTAGCAGCAGCGCCACCGCGGTGGCGATCCAGTCGTAGCGCGCCTGCGCCGCGGCATAGGCCGGCGCGAGCTGCTCCGAGAGCGGGTGAAACGCGCCATAGGCGCGTCCGGCGGCGAGGTTGCGCGCCTCCGCCAGGATGGCGGCGCGGTCGAGTCCGGGCGGGGGCAGCGTCGCTGCACCGGGCGTGGCGAGCACCGCCTCGGTCACCAGCGCGGGTGAGGTGAGATGCCACACCGTGAGAAACAGCAGCGCCGGCAGCAGCGTGCCCATCGCGACGAACCAGCCATGATGCTGCGGCAGCGAGCTGAAGCGGCGAGCAGTGCCGCGGCGGAAGCGCGCGGCGCGCGCGCGCGCCGTGACCCAGCCGATCAGCGCGAGTGCGGCGATCACGAAGGCGAGCGCGAGCGGCGACATCAGCGCAACTCCGCCGGATCGAGCGCGATCTCCTGCGCGATCACCGCGGCGGCGCGACGCTGCACCGGCTCGGGCGAGGCGATCAGCCCGCGTCGCACCAGCGGTCCCTGCCGGCCCCATAAGGCGCCATATTGGCGAAGAAAGGCGCGCAGCCCGGGGATGGCGCGCAGGTGCGCCTTCTTGACGTAGAGGTAGAGCGGCCGCGCGCCGGGATAGCTGCCGTCGGCGATCGTGGCGTAGCTCGGCGCCACACCGCCGAGCGTCACGCCGCGTACCGCGCCGCCATTCTCCTCGAGATAGGCATAGCCGAAGATTCCGATCGCGTCGGGGTTGGCCCGCAACTTCTGGACGATGAGATTGTCGTTCTCGCCCGCGTCGATATAGGCGCCGTCGTCGCGCATCCGGTGGCAGCGCGCGGCGAAGAGCTCGGGCGCGCGCTCGCGCAGCGCGCGCGTGTCGGGCTGGACCGCCTCGCAGCCCGGCGCCATGATCAGCTCGACGAACGAGTCGCGTGTCCCGCTCGTCGCCGGTGGCCCGTAGACCTGGATCGGGATCGCGGGCAGCGCCGGGTCGACGTCGCGCCACAGCCGCGCGGTGTTGCGGCGTCCGCCGGGCGCCGCGGCGAGCGCGCGATAGAGGTCCGTCGTGGTCAGCGCCAGACCCGGCCCACGCAGCGACTCGGCAAGGGCGATGCCGTCGATGCCGACCTGTACCTCGAGCACCGCACCGACACCGTGGCGCGCGCACGCGTCATATTCGGACCGATGCATCCGTCGCGACGCGTCCTCGATGTCGGGATGAGCTGCACCGATGCCGGCGCAGAACAATTTCATCCCCGCGCCCGTGCCGGTCGACTCGATCACCGGCGGCTTCGCGCCCGGCGTATTGGCGAGGAACTGCTCGGCGACCAGGGTCGTGAAGGGGTAGACGGTGGAGGAGCCGACGATGCGGATCTGATCGCGCGATCCCGACGCGCCGCCAGCGGCCTGATCGACGCAGCCGCCCAGCATGCCGCACGCCACCGTCGCCAGCATGGTGTAGGGCAGCGTCGCTGGCATCCTGGCCGCGAGCGCGTGGACGAGACGCGACATCATTCCCCCGAGCGGGCAGCCGACACGGCGCCGCGATGGCGCCGCCAATGTGACACGTGAGTTACGCCTTGATGACAGCGGTGGCCGTGCCGCGCTCAGGCCAGCGGTGCGGGTACGGCGGCGGGAAGGGTAACGGCCACGCGCGTGCCGACCCCGACCTGGCTGGTGATGTCGAGCCGCCCGCGATGGCGCTCGACGATATGCTTGACGATGGCGAGGCCCAAACCGGTACCACCGAGCGAGCGGCTGCGGCCGGGATCGACTCGGTAGAAGCGCTCGGTCAGGCGCGGCAGATGCTCAGGGGCGATGCCCTCGCCTTGATCCGCCACGACGAGGCAGAGGTTGCGGTCGACGGCGCTCAGCGACACCTCCACCGGCGTGCCCGCCCGGCCGTACTTCATCGCGTTGCCGATCAGATTGTGAATCAGTTGTGAGAGCTGCGCCTGGTCGCCGATTACGCGCGGCATGTCCTCGGCCAGCTCCAGCCGGATGTCGCCGCCGCGGTCGCCGTGGGTGGTGGAGAGCGAGTCGCACGCGTCCTGTACCAGTTCGGTCAGGTTGACCTCGGCGCGCGGCAGACGAAATTTCTCCGCCTCGATCCGCGACAGGCTCATCAGGTCCTCGACGAGCCGCTCCATCCGCCGCGCCTCGTCGAAGACGATGCCGAGGAAGCGCTGGCGCAGCCCGGGGTCCTCGCCCGCGGCGTCGGCGAGCGTCTCGACATAGCCGAGGATCGAGGCCAGCGGGGTGCGCAGCTCGTGGCTGGCGTTGGCGACGAAATCGACGCGCATCCGCTCGGCGGCATATTGGTCGGTCTGGTCGACGAGATGGACCAGCCGCAGCGCGGGCCCGAGCGCGGCGGTGCGCATCTGCCAGCGCTGGTCGAGCGTGCCGATCCCGACCAGGTCGACCGGATGCTCGGCGCCCTCGGCGAGATGTTCGGCCGCACCGGGATGACGGATCGCGACGCGCGCGTCCTCGCCGAGGATATGCTGGCCGAGCAACGCGCGCGCCGCGGCGTTGGCGACCACGACTCGTCCGGCACGAAGTACCAGCACAGGCTCCGCGATCGCCTCGAGCGCGGCCTCGAAAGGGACTTCGGCGCGGGTCGGCTCGGGCGCGCTGTCGGCGGGCAGCTCTTCCGGGATGGTGGCGATGATCACCACCAGCGCCGCGCAGCCCGCCAGCGCGGCGAGCGCGGTCTGATAATCGTCCGCGAGCGCGAGCACGACCGCGGCGGTCGCTGCCGCGATCGCGACCGCGAGCCAGGTGCGAAGCGGGATCTCGTCGATCACGCGCGCCGGTGTAGCGCAGATCGTCGCGGCTGGGCACCGGGCCCGCGAGCGTCAAGGCGACGGAATAGCACGATCACGAACAACACCGCGACGATGATCAGCGTGTCGGCCAGCCAGTCCATTACGTCGCAGTCGCGGTGGAGCGAGGGGATCGACTGGAATACCTCGATCAGCGCGCCGAGGAACGACATGCGCTCGCCGATGCGCAGCAGCGAGGTTGCCGGAAACGCGAGCACCGACAGGATCGTGAGCGTGCCGAAGGCGAACATGTGCTGCCATTTGTCGCTGACGTGGCCGAGCGACGGCGGATGCGGCATCAGCGCCAGCGTCACCGCGCCCACGGTCGCGATGATCAGCGCGACGAGGAACAGCGGGCGCACCTGCGCCAGCGAGGTGGTCTCGGTCATAGCCGCTCCAGCGTGGGGATGAGGTCGTCGAAGCCGTCGATGATCGCGTCCGCGCCGAGCTCCTCGACGGGCTGCATCAGGAAGCCGAAGCGGCACGCCACCGCGGGCAGCCCGGCGGCGTGCGCGGCCTGTATGTCGTAGATCGAATCACCGACGAACGCCGCGCGCCCGCCGCCGCAGCGCGCCACCATGGCGTCGATCGGCTGCCGCGACGGCTTGCCGTTGCCCGGCCCCATCGTATCGCCGCCGATAATCGTGACGAAGCGCCTGGTCAGACCGAGCTGACCGAGCACCTGACGCGCGAGATGCTCGAGCTTGTTGGTCACCACCGCGAGCCGCACGCCGCGCGCGTCCAGCGCGTCGAGCGTCTTGATCACGTGAGGGTAGGGCTGGGTGTGGACCGTGAGATGCGCCTCGTAATAGTCGAGCAGCCGCCGGTGCAGCACCGCCAGCTCCTCCTCCGAGCAGCCGCCTGTCGCCGCCATGCCCTGCGCCAGCATGTGGCGCGCACCGCCGCCGATCATCGGCTTGACCTGCTCGACGCTCAGTGTCGGTCGCCCAACCGAGGCGAGCGCGTGGTTGGTCGCCGCGGTGAGGTCGCCCGAGGTGTCGAGCAGGGTGCCGTCGAGGTCGAACCCGACGATTGGAAAGGGGAAGTCGGTCATGCGCGCGCCGCGTTGCCGCCTCGTACTGGAATTGGCAAGCAAAGGGTGGCAGGGCACGGTCATGTCGAGCCAGCCGCCCGTCGCTGTCGTCGTCCTCGCCGCTGGCAAGGGCACGCGGATGAAATCCGATCTGCACAAGGTGCTGCATCCCATCGCGGGACACCCGATGCTGCTCCACCTGCTCGCCAGTGCGGCGTCGCTCGCGCCAGAGCGCACCGTCGTCGTGGTCGGGGCCGGGCGCGAGCAGGTCGAGGCGGCGGTGGCGCCGCTCGGCGCCGCCACCGCGCATCAGGCCGAGCAGCTCGGCACCGGCCACGCGGTGATGCAGGCCGAGGCGGCGCTGGTGGGCTTCTCTGGCGACGTGCTGATCCTCTACGGCGACGTCCCGCTGGTCAGCGCGGCGACGATGCGCGCGATGCTCGACCGGCTCCACACCGCGGACTCGCCCGACGTGGTGGTGCTCGGCTTCCGCCCCACCGACCCTGGCGCCTACGGCCGGCTGATTGTCGCGCCCGGCGGCGACCGGCTCGAGCGGATCGTCGAATTCAAGGACGCCAATGCGACCGAGCGCGCGGTCGATCTGTGCAACACCGGGCTGATGGCGGTTCGCGGCGAGCGGCTGTTCGCGCTGCTGGCCCGGCTCGGCAACGCCAATGCGGCGGGGGAATATTACCTCACCGACGTGGTTGAGCTGTCGGGACAGGCCGCGGTGATCGAGGCGGCGGCGGACGAAGTTGCGGGGGTCAACAGCCGCGCCGAACTCGCGACCGTGGAGGCGACGTGGCAGCAAGCGCGCCGCGCGCGCGCGATGGCGGAGGGAGCGACGTTGCTCGCGCCCGAGACGGTGTGGTTCGCGCACGACACGGTTATTGGCCGGGATGTCACGATCGCGCAGAACGTCGTCTTCGGGCCGGGCGTCGAGGTGGCGGACGGCGCGACGATCCACGCCTTCAGCCATATCGAGGGCGCCAGGGTGGCGAGCGGAGTCGAGGTCGGCCCCTACGCGCGGCTGCGGCCGGGTGCGGTGCTCGAGAAGGGCGCCAAGGTCGGCAATTTCGTCGAGGTCAAGAACGCGGTGCTCCACGCCGGCGCCAAAGCTAACCACCTCAGCTACATCGGTGATGCCGAGGTCGGCGCGAAGGCCAATATCGGCGCCGGCACGATCACCTGCAACTACAACGGCTATCTCAAGAGCCGCACGGTGATCGGCGCGGGCGCGTTCATCGGCTCCAACTCGGCTTTGGTCGCCCCGGTGACGATCGGGGCCGGCGCCATCGTCGCGGCAGGTTCCGTTATTGTCCGGGATGTTACGGAGGATTCACTTGCCTTGGCACGAGGTCGGCAGGAAGAGCGCGCGGGTTGGGCGGCGCGCTTCCGCGCGTCGATGAAGGCGAAGAAGGGCGGCCAATAAGATGTGCGGTATCGTCGGTATCCTCGGCCATGACGACGTGGCGGATCGCCTGCTCGACGGGCTCAAGCGGCTCGAATATCGCGGCTATGATTCGGCCGGCATCGCCACCGTGGTGAATGGCGCGATCGCGCGTCGCCGCGCCTCGGGCAAGCTGATCAACCTCCAGCGCGCACTGGCTGCGGAGCCGCTGCCCGGCCACACCGGGATCGCGCACACGCGCTGGGCGACCCACGGCGGCCCCACCACCAACAACGCGCACCCGCACGCCACCGACGAGGTGGCGGTGGTGCACAACGGCATCATCGAGAATTTCAAGTCGCTCCGCGACGAGCTGATCGCGCGCGGCCGCGTCTTCACCAGCGAGACCGACACCGAGGTGGTCGCGCACCTGATCAGCGAGAAGGTCGAGGCCGGTGCCGCGCCCGCGGACGCGGTGCGCGATGTGCTGCCGCGGCTCCACGGCGCCTTCGCGCTGGCGATCCTGTTTCGCAGCCACCCCGAGCTGCTGATCGGCGCGCGGCTCGGCTCGCCGCTGGTGGTCGGCCACGGCGACGGCGAGACCTATCTCGGCTCGGACGCGCTCGCGCTCGCCCCGCTGACGCAGCGGATCGCCTATCTCGAGGAGGGCGACTGGGTCGTCTGCACGCGCGACGGCGCGCAGGTGTACGATCGCGACAACGCGCCGGTCGAGCGGCCGGTGACGATCTCGGGCGTGACCGGCGCGCTGATCGACAAGGGCAACCACCGCCACTTCATGCAGAAGGAGATCTACGAGCAGCCGATCGTGGTTGCCCAGACGCTGCGCAGCTATCTGCAGCGCTTCGAAGGGCGGATCGTGCTGCCGATCCCCGATTTCGATCTCTCCGGCATCCGCCGCGTCACGATCGTGGCGTGCGGCACCAGCTTCTACGCCGGCATGGTCGCCAAATATTGGTTCGAGCAGTTCGCGCGCGTGCCGGTCGACCTCGATGTCGCGAGCGAGTTCCGCTATCGCGCGCCGGTGATGGAGGAGGGCGGTCTGGCGCTCTTCATCAGCCAGTCGGGCGAGACCGCGGACACGCTCGCTGCGTTGCGCCATGCGCGCGCCGAGAAGCAGACGATCGCGGTGGTGGTCAACGTACCCACCAGCACGATGGCGCGCGAGGCCGACCTGCTGCTGCCGACCCACGCCGGCCCGGAGATCGGCGTCGCCTCGACCAAAGCGTTCACCTGCCAGCTCGCGGTGCTCGCCGCGCTCGCCGCCAATCTCGCCAAGGCCAAGGGGCGGCTGACCGAGGCGGAGGAGCGCAATATCGTCCGCCAACTCGCCGAGGCGCCCGCCGCGATCAACGGCGCGCTCGCCTATGACGAGTCGATCGAGGCGATCGCGGGCACCGTCGCGGGCGCGCGCGATGTGCTCTATTTGGGGCGCGGGACGGACTATCCGCTGGCGCTGGAGGGCGCGCTGAAGCTCAAGGAGATCAGCTACATCCACGCCGAGGGCTATGCCGCGGGCGAGATGAAGCACGGGCCAATCGCGCTGATCGACGAGCATGTCCCGGTGGTGGTGATCGCGCCGACGGGTCCGCTGTTCGACAAGACCGTCAGCAACATGCAGGAGGTCCAGGCGCGCGGCGGCAAGGTGCTGCTGATCAGCGACTATGACGGCGTCGAGGCGGCGGGCGAGGGCTGTGTCGCGACGATCACCATGCCCAAGGTCCACCCGCTGATCGCGCCGCTGGTCTATGCGGTGCCGGTGCAGCTGCTCGCCTACCATGTCGCGGTGGCGAAGGGGACCGACGTCGACCAGCCGCGCAACCTGGCGAAGAGCGTCACGGTGGAGTGAGGGGGGCGCTCCGTCACGCCGGCTCGCGCTGGCGCAGGAGCGGGCGGACGCTCTCTTTTTCGTCCGCCGCCCCCGCCGCTGGCGTCATCCTGAGCTCGTCTCAGGATCCACGGTTCCGCAAACGTAGGTACCGCGACTCCTGCGGCACGGTGGATCCTGAGACGAGCTCAGGACGACGGCAGAAGGAGGGGGCGGAGGCTGCCCATCCCCTGTCACTCACCCGCCGTCGGTGATCCCACCCAGCACCACCCGTTCCAGCCCGAGCCACGCCGCCATCCGCTCCAGCTCTGCCAGCAGCCGCGGCATCGCGTCGGCGGGCGCGCCTGGCTCAAGCGTCACACGCCGTGCCGCCAGCACGCCCGCGGCGCGTTCGGCCTTGAGGTCGACCCGCGCCACCAGCGCCTCGTCGAGCAGGAAGGGAAGGACGTAGTAGCCGTGCTGCCGGCGCTCCTGCGGGACGTAGATCTCGATCCGGTAGCGGAAGCCGAACAGCCGTTCGGTCCGCCCGCGCTCCCACACCAGCGGGTCGAACGGCGCCAGCAACGCCGCCCCCCGCACCCGCCGCGGCGGCGCGGCGTCACGATGCAGCCACGTGCGCTGCGACCAGCCCTCCACCCGCGCCGGCAGCAGCTTCCCCGACTCGGCCAACGTCGCGATCGCGTGGTCGCCCTCGGCTGGACGCAGCCGATAATAGTCGCGCAGGTCCGCCGCGGTCGCGACCCCGAGCGCGCGGGCGGCCCGCTCGATCAGCCCCGCCTGCGCCACTTCGGGCGAGGGCGTCGGCAGCGCCAGGACCGCCGCGGGCAGCACGCGCTCGGGCAGGTCGTACACGCGCGCGAAGCTGCCGCGCCGCGTCGCGGTTGTGATCCGACCCGACCAGAACAGCCATTCGAGCGCGTGCTTGGTGTCGCTCCACTCCCACCAGCCGCTGCGGCTCGCGCCGTCCTCGAAGTCCGCTGCGGTGAGCGGTCCCTCGGTGGCGATACGTTCCTGCACCGCCATCGCGCGCGAGCGATCCTCGCCGGCGAAGCGACGCAGCCGCAGATAGCCGGTCTCCCCGCGCTCGGCCCGCGCCATCCGCCAGCGGAGTAGCGGGTGGAGGTCGAGCGGCAGCAGCGACGCCTCGTGCGCCCAATATTCGAACAACCGGCGGTGGCGCAGCGGCCCCCAGGCGTCGCGTTCGAGCAGGCCGCGGTCGTAACCGCCCAGCCGCGCGAAGGCGGGAAGGTAATGCGCGCGCGTCAGCACGTTGACGCTGTCGATCTGGAACAGGCCGAGCCGCTCCGCGGTGGTACGCAGCTGCGCCGCACCAGGGCTCAGCGGCAATCGGCGGCCGAAACCTTGCGCCGCGAGTGCGATCCGGCGCGCCTCGCGCTGCGAGAGAGTCAGCGTCATGCGCCTTGTCCTGCCGGTCGCGACGCGGCGGCGTCAACCCGCGGGTAGATCAGGCGGCGCGAGCCACTCGCGGTGCCGTGCTGGCACGGACATGCTCGTCGATGGCGCCGACGATCGGCTCGATCAGCTCAGGCGGCAGCGTATGCCCCATGCCCTCGATCTCGAGCAGCCGCGCCCCCGGGATCGCGCGCGCGGTCTCGCGGCCTCCCGCGGGTGGCACCAGCGGGTCGTCGCTGCCGTGGATCGCCAGCGTCGGTGCCTCGATCGCGCGCAGCCGCTCGGTGCGGTCGCCGTCGGCGACGATCGCGGCCATCTGACGCAGGAAGCCGGTGGGGCAGCGGTTGCGCAGCGTCTCGGCACGGATGCGCTCCGCCATCATCGCGTCCTCCATCGGGAAGCGCCCGCTCACCGCGCGGCCCGCCATCGTGCCGTGCGCGACGATCGCCTCGATATCGTCGCTGCGCGGATGCCGCAGCAGCAACGCGGTGGCGCGCATCGACGGGCGCGAGCAGCCGGGATGGCCAGTGGTGGACATGATCGAGGTGAGCGAGGCGGCGCGCGCCGGCCATCCCGCGGCCACCAGCTGCGCGATCATGCCACCCATCGAGGCGCCGACCAGATGCGCGCGCTCCACGCCGAGCGCGTCGAGTACGCCGACCGCGTCCGCCGCCATGTCGGTCAGCGTGTAAGGGACAGGCGGCACGCGGCCGAACTGCTTCTGCATCACCGTCCACACGATGCTGGGCACGCCCGCGTGATCGAACTTGCTGGAAAGACCCACGTCGCGATTGTCGAAGCGGATCACGCGATAGCCGAGCGCCGCGAGCGCCTCGACCATCGCCGGTGGCCAGCGCACCAGCTGTGCACCCAGGCCCATGATCAGCAGGATCGCCGGCCCGTCGCGCGGGCCGCTCTCTTCCACGTCGATCTCGATCCCGTTCGCTTGTACCAAGGCCATCGCTCACTCCGTCCCGGACGCACCTCCCGCCGCGCCCCTGTGCCTATATGATAGGCGTCATATCGTCGTCACGTGAATGCAACATTTCCATTCCGGTTCCGCTGCGCCGCGTCCCGTGTTAGCGCAGCGAGTTCATGGCCGATCGCCTCCATCTCGACCGCTTCTTGCCCTACCTGCTGTCGGTCACCTCCAACCGGGTGAGCGACCGGATCGCGCGCGCCTATGACGCGCTGTTCGGACTGTCGATCCCGGAATGGCGGCTCATCACGCTGATCGCGGAGCACGCGCCGATCACGCAAGTGGCGCTGGGCGAGCGCAGCCGGATGGACAAGGTGACGGTGAGCCGCGCCGCGATCGCACTGACCGGGCGGGGCCTGCTCGAGCGCAGCCCCAACGACACCGACCGGCGCTCGCACCACCTGCGGCTGAGCACGGCGGGCGAGGCGCTGTACGCGCAGGTCGCGCCCGAGGCCAAGGCGCTGGAGCGGCGCATCTTCGGTCGCTTCACCGCGACCGAGCTCGACCAGTTCACGGACATGCTGCGGCGGATCGACGCCGCAGTGCAGGAGGAGAGTTGAATGGCGGAATTGCCGCTGATCGCGGGCGTTGAACTCGGCGGGACCAAGTGTATCGCGGTACTGTCGCGCGGTCCGGACGCGATCCTGGAGGAAGTTCGTGTGCCCACCACGCGCCCGGAGGAGACGCTCCCCGCGCTCGAGGCGGCGCTCGACCAGTGGCGCGGCTTCGCGGCGATCGGCGTGGCGAGTTTCGGTCCGGTCTCGATCGATCCGCACTCAGGCGACTATGGCAAGATCACCTCGACGCCCAAACCGCACTGGGCGAACACCGACGTCGCGCGGCGGCTGGGCACGCGCTACGACGTACCGGTCGGCTTCCACAGCGACGTCGTCGGCGCGGCGCTGGCCGAGGCGCGCTGGGGCGCGGGGAAGGGGCTGCCCGACCTCGCTTATGTCACGGTGGGGACCGGCGTCGGCGCGGGCATGATCGCGCGTGGGCGCCCGGTCGACGGGCTGACCCATTCCGAATTCGGCCATATTCGGCCACCCCGCGTCGCCGGAGACGACTGGATCGGCGCCTGTCCCTATCACGGCGCCTGCGTCGAAGGACTCGCCGCCGGTCCCGCGATCGCGGCGCGGACGGGGATCAAGGGCGAGGATCTCGACGCCGATCACCCGGCGTGGGAGACGGTGGTCGGCGCGCTGTCGACGCTGTTCGCGACGCTGACGCTCACCGGCGTGCCGCGCCGGATCGTGCTGGGCGGCGGGGTGATGGTGGGCAACCCTTGGCTGCTGCCACGGCTGCGCGCAGCGACCGCAGCGAACCTGAACGGCTATGTCGCGCTACCGGAAGTGACGGACATGGATACGTTTCTCGTCCCGGCCGCGCTCGGTGGCAACGCCGGGCCGCTCGGTGCGGTGCTCCTCGGCGCGTTGGCGGTAGAGGATCAGCTCGGCGCCGCGTTGCCGGGGTAGGGGTTCGGCGGAATGCGGGCGGGGCATGCCGCATGCCCCGCCCGCGAAGCCCTCCTTAGGCTTGTTCGAAGCGCTGGCCGGTCCGTCGTCCAGGCAGGACGCCCTGTCAAGAATCGCCGCAGTACGCACTCGATTGATCCCGCCAGGCCGACGCGGGCGCGCCATGACGAGGACATGACTATCGTCATGTCGTAGTTCGCTCCGGCTCAGCCGGCGTGACCGGCGCGTCCAGTAGCGGCGCGAGCGCGTCGACGGGGCTGACCGTCGGCAGCGCCGCGAGCGCTTCCTCGATTCGCGTTCCACCGCCGCTATTCAGCGGTCCGCTGAGCAGTCCGAAGACGCGGCCGCTCGGCTTGGCCTCGAAGCCCGCGGCGTAGCGCTGGTGCAGCGAGCCGAGGTCGCTCATCCGACCGAGCATCGCCAGCGCGATCGCGTGACGCAGCACCACGATCTGCTCGACGTCGCTGAGCGGCGCCGCGGCGCGGGGCAGCAGCGACTGGTCGGCGACGACGAGATCGGCCCAGCGCCGCTGTTTCCACAGGATCTCGCTGCGGAGCGCGGCACTGTTCGGCACCTCCGCCAGGATCGCCACGGCCTGGTCGACCCGGCCGAGCTGCGACAGCGCGATCGCCTGGACACGCTGGCGTTCCGCGATCATCGCGGGCGTGTAATCGCTCCTCAAGGTGGTGCGCAGCAACGTCACCGCGTCGCCCGGCTTGCCGGCGAGGATCTGCAGCGTAGCCACGCGAGCGGAGAGCGGCCCCTGCGCGATGTCACTCGTGCGATAACGCAGCTGATAGGCGAGCAGGTCGGCCGCCTGCTGGTACAGACCCGCTTGAACGAGGCGCTGCGCGAAGGTCTCGATCAGCTGATCACCGCTCGCACCCGACGGCAGGATGTCGCGATAGTCCCACAACAGGGTCGCGCTGCGCGGTAGCGCCGTGGTCGCACCCGGGCCGATCAAGGCTTCGAGCTGGCGCTGCACCTCGGCGCGGAAGTCGGCCGGGCGGCGGGTCACGTCGAAATAGCGGAGCAGCGCACCGCCCGCGGCGAGCGCGGCGGCGTGGTCGCCCCGCTCGGCCGCAAGCCGGAACGTGAGCGCACGAGCGCGCTCCTCGACCGCGTCGCCCCGCCAAGTGAAGGTGAGCGCGTTCAGCTGTTTGATCGCCGCCTCGGGCGCGAGCGACCGGTCTGCCAGGCCGACCTCGATCAGCCCGAGCCTGGCGATAGCGCGGTCCACCGCCGACCCCTCGCGCTCTATCTTGCCGAAGAGCGTGCGCGCCGGGGCATACTGCCCCTCAAGCGCCTGCGCCCGCGCGCGCAACAGCGTCGCGCCAGGGTGATCCGCGGGCATGCCCGCGAGCACCGCCGTCGCAGCCTCGGGGCGGCCTGTCTCGAGCGCGACCGTGGCGATCGCCAGCGTGAACGGCGTTCTTGCCACCGCCGGTCGGGCCATCAGCGCCGCGGTGGCGCAGCTCACCAAGGCGCGCGCGGCCTCATATTGAGCGAGCTCGGCCAGCGCGCGTAGCCGCCAGGCACAGCGCTCGGCGCTCGGCGAGTCCGTGCCACCCGAGGGCGGTGTGAGCGCGACCAGCGCCTCATTGTCGTGATGCGCGAGCGTCAGCGCGGCACCATAGGCGAGCCGGAACGAGTCAAGCAGCAGCAGATCGGGCTCGTCCTGACGCATCGTCTCGAGCACGCCCAGCGCCTCGGCGCCGCGGCCCTGCCCGATCAGGCTGCGGGCGAACGCCCAGCGCGCCGGCTGCCGCTCGCTCGCGGAGACGCTCAGCGCGTGCCAGGATGCGGTGTCGGGCACGATCGGCCACGCCGCCTTGCCGCTGGGCAGCGGCAGCCGTGCGAGCGTCGGTGCGAAGGTGGCGCCGCTCGTCTGCGCCGTCGCGCCGCCGGCGGCGAGCGCCAGCGCGAGCGCCGCGGTGAGAGGCGCCCTCACGACAGCACGTCCGGGATCAGGCCGAGCAGCGCGACGCCGGCACCGCCAGCAGCGGTAGCGGAGAGGAACAGGCCGATCAGTGGCCACGACGCCGCATCCTCGCCGCGAGCACGCGCCGGTGTCGAGGGTTCGGCGCCGAACGGATCATCGTCCCAGCGCCGGTCACGCGGCTCGGCGCGCGACGCCGGTGTCTCGCTGTCGCGGGTGATCACGCGATAGCGTGGCGGAAGGTTTCGTCCGGGCATTGACCATCCATCGAGTTGCTCGTCCTATCATAGGAGCGGATGAGCGGCGCGCGGTGGCGCCGCCTCGCTTTCGGAGGATCGCTTGAGACGCTCGCTGCTGCGTGCCCTGCTGCCGCTCGTGCTCGTCGCGGCTGACCGCGGCGCCGACATACGCGGCTACATCACCGATCGCCCGATCGTGTACGTCGATCCGATCGAGCTGCCGCTGTTCGAGGGTGGCACGATCAGTGGTCGGATGCGGGTGCGGCTCGCCTTGCAGGCGTCCGATTCCAACGGCGCACTCCGGCTCTATCAGCAGCGGCCCGAGGCGCGATCGGCGTTGCTGATCGCGCTCATCGACTTCGATCGCGCGGAGTGTGGGCCACTGGCGCCGATCAATGCCGAACGCATGAGCGGCGTGCTCAACCGCGCCATGCAGCGCACGGGGATGAGCGACGCACGCCAGGTGTTGATCCTGGAAGTGACCAGCGAGCCGATCTGAACGACGCCGGCTTCGCGACCTAGGGCCGGAGGCGAGCGCGGATGCGACGGGCGCGGCGCGCCGCTATCGGCGCGAAGATCCGGAGCGAAGGGGTAGTAGCTAACGCGCCGCCGAGCTGTTGCTGCCAGCAGCCGCTACGGCGCGTGCGCCGAGTGCGAGCCTCGTGACGTGAAGCGCTATCAGCGCCCCAGACCACCGCTGCCGCTCCGATCAACGCGGCGATCGGGGCGGCTCCGGTCCGCGATGCGCGATCGTGGGAGCTTGCTAGCCCCGAGGATCGGCGCAGTGTGGCGCTTACAGACATCGTGGTTTGCGAGCACCGAGGAACGTAAGCGGCCCCGGCGCCTGACGATCACGTCACATGCGCTCCGATATGCACCCGACAAGGTGGCGTCGATCAGTTCGCCTTGTGGTAGGCATGCGGCAACCGTGCGTAACCTAGGTAGCAGGTCGCGCTGAAGGGGCTGCAGACCGGCTGGGCGTGCCGCCGGCGTCCGACGGCGGGAGCGGCGGAGCGGCGACGCGCGGTGGGATCACCCGCGGCGAGACGGGGCCCAAACGCGGCGGCTCGGCGCGCGCCGGTGCCGACGTCTGGGCTACTGCCGGCCGCGCCGTCGACGGTCGCGGCGCTGCTGTGGGTAGAGTGATCCCCGCCGCGGTGGCGACGCGCTGCTGCGCCGCCGACATCTCGGGCGCGGCACGTCCGGCGAGGGCGGTGCTGAGCCTCAGCGCGGCCGCGGGCGTCATCGCTCCCATCATCAGCGCCAGCGACCGGCCGCGCATACGCCGCGCCACCTGTGCCTGAAGATCAATGTCCAATGCCGCGAAAACCGGTGCCGCGCGATTCGGCTTCATCGTCTGATAGACGCGCGCGAGATCTTCGATCGGCTGCGGCGCATCGCCGTAACCGCCTGCCTGGTCAGTGCCCGTTCCGTCGCCGCGGCGGGCGCCGAGCTGCGACTGAAGCCGCTGCTCCAGCGCCAGCGCGCTCTGCTCGCGCAGCTCCGCGGCACGGTTGCGTCGTGCGATCGCTTGGTCCCGCTCGCTGATGCTCTGCGCGATCGCGTTGCCGAAGCGATTGTCGCTCACCGCCTCGGTCGCACTTGTTCCCGCGACCGCATGCGCGATCGTCGAGGCCGCCGCTGCACCGGCGGTGAGCGTGAGCAGCGACGGCCGGAGCAGGCGCTTGGTCCAGCCGCGCGCCGGCGCCGCTGTCACACTGGCCGAGGGTAGGGGCTTCGCAGCCGCTGCGCCGGCGCGCGCCGCGGCAGGGGGAACAACTTGCTGGGTCACGATCGGGGTTCCTTGGCAGCGGCTTTGGACGACGTATCGGCGCGATCAACCCCACCCGTGGTGAAGTGCTCGCGCTCATCGGTCGAGGGCGCTTCGGTCGCGGAAGAAACCGCGAGCGCTCTTCCCCGACCATTCCGGCTACTCTTCTCCACTTGGCGCGGTCTGGTGACAGGTGCCGGCGTGGGTGGGACAGGCATCGAAGTTGCGTCCTCGGATCCCTCGCGCGCTTCCTGCGCCGACGACGAAGAGGCTCGTCCCTCCGTGTGACGGGCGGCGCGCCCGTCGAGCTCACCGGCTACCCGGGGTACGTCGCGCGCGCCGTTCGCCGCCGCCAGGATGCGCTCGGCGACTCCGTTGCCGATGTCGATCATCAGCGACAGCTCGTCGCGCAGGGTGACCAGCTGCGCGCGCAGGTCGCGGGCGCCGCGCACCGCCGCGTCGAGCGGCGGGCCCTCGGCGCTCAGCACCTTGGTGAGCTCGCCGAGCGCCTGCTGCGACGTGTCCGTGGCGGCCTCGAGCGAGGCGACCACCTCGATCAGCCCGGCGTGGCGGAGCTTGTGCACGGCGCGCGAGAGCCGCACCGTCTGCACCAGCACCGCGGCGCAGAACAGCGAGGTTATGACATTGGTGATGAAGGAGAGGTCAGTCACGACGCCACCTGACCGATCGGGGTGCTCAGCCGGATCGCCGCCAGCGAGCTGTGCGTGCCGATCGTGCCCGTCGCGAGCGGGACGCCGCGACATTCAAGTGCGACGCCGTCGTCGGGCGCGCGGTCGAGCGTGATCGTGCGCCCCTCACTGAGCGCGAGATAGTCCTCGATCCTCAGCTCGCGCTCGCCGAGCACGGCGTCGACCTGCACCTCGGTATGCAACAGCTCCTCGGCGATATGGCTCTCCCACATCGTGTTGCGCCCCATCTTCTCGCCGACGAAGCGCTCGATCAGCTTTTCCCGAACCGGCTCGATCGTGGCGTGCGGCAGGACGAGATGGAAGCGGCCACCGCGCCCCTCCATGTCGATGCGGAAGCTCGCTACCGCGGTGAGGTTGGTCGGCGCCGCGATCGCGGCGAAGCGCGGCGTCACCTCCACGCGCTCGAGCGCGAAGTCGACCGGCTCGATCGCCTCGAACGACTGAGCGAAATCGTCGAGCGTCTGCTGCATCATGCGCCCGACCAGATGTGTCTCGATGGCGGTAAAGGCGCGACCGTCGATGCGCATCGTATTCGGGGCACGGCGACCGCCCAGGAGCGAGTCGACAACCGCGTAGACGAGCGATGAGTCGACGGTGATCAGCCCGTAATTGCCCCATTGCTTGGCGAGGAAGACGCCGATCATCGCGGGGAGCGGCAGATGGTCCATGAACTCGGCGAACCGCATCGTGCTCACGCGTTCGGCGCGGACGTCCAGCGAATCGGCGGTCAGGTTGCGCATGCTGGTACCGAGCGTGCGGACCATGCGCTCGCACACGACCTCGAGCATCGGCAGTCGCTCGTGATTGGCGACGTCGGCCTCGATCAGCGCGCGCAACCCGGTGCGCCGCGTCGGCCGGGGGGCGCTCTCGACGCCGAAGAGAGCGTCGATGCTCGCCTGGTCGAACGTGTCCGGCGCGTCGCCGTTCGCGCCAGGCTCGATCGTGTCGGTTGGCCCGGCGTGGCCTGAATCGATTGTCGTCGGAGTCGGCGCGGGACTTGTGGCGGCGGCGGCGCCGCTCGCCGGTGCGGCGGCGCTCGGCCGGACGAGTGTCGCCGCGTCCGTTGCGGAAGCCGTGGCGTGTGTGACGTTGGGCTCGCCCGGCGCCGTCGCTCGCGCCGCCGCGGGTGCGCGCGCCTCGGCTGGTCGCGGCGTCGCGGCGGCGGTCGCGCGATCGGTGTTGACGCGGTCGCCGCGCGGCGGATCGGTGCGCTCCGGGCGCGCGGGGGCGGGGGTGGAGCCGGGTGCGCGGCCGTCGGGACTGGTGGTCATTGCTCGATCAGATCCTGGATCAGCACCTCGTTCACGCCGTCATGGCCGAGCGCGTCGCGCAACCGCACCAGGATCTCTTCCTTGACCCGGAACACGGCGGCCGAACCGCTGAGATCCTCCGGGCGCAGCTCGCGCAAAAACGACTGCAGCGTGTCGAGGATCAGCGGCATCGACGAGGTGATCCGGCCGACCTGCGCGGCGTCAGAGGCGACGATGACGAAGTGCAATTTGAGGAAATGCTGTCGGCCGTCGGCGCTGCGCAAGGTCACCACCATCGGCGGCACGTCAACATAGCGCGCGCTGGCCGCCTGGCCGCTTGGCTGTCCGGCCGTGTCCCCGCCGCCGAACGGCCATACGTCGGCGAATGCCAAGCCACCGCCGATGATCAGGAGAGCGGCCAAGCCGACGATCACCGCCAGCAGCAGGCGACGTTGCTCGTCGCGCGGTTCCGTCGTCACCGCCGCGGTGCCGCGGGACCGGTCGAATCTCAACACGTCGGCTCGTTCTGCCACGTCATACCTCATGCTTGGCCGCGCAATTTCGAGCGGTGAGCCACCACCCGGCGCGGTTGGTCCTATTATAGGGGCGAGCCTCGGGCAGTTGCCGCGACGCGCTGGTTTTTGGTGCGAGGACCGCGCCGATCCCGGCCGCGGCGGCGGCGCCGCGGCGATGCAACGTAGAAGGACGGGCGAGAGAGACGGATGGGATCCGACGTATCCACCTATGTGCTGCTGAGCCACCAGGCCGCGCTGCGGCGTCAGCTCGACGTCACCGCCAACAACATGGCGAACAGCAGCACGGTCGGCTTCAAGCGCGAGCAGGAAGTCTTCCGTGAACACGTCGAGCGCGTCCGCCGCGCCCCGATCGAGGACGCCAAGCGCCTGTCCTTCGTGCTCGATTACGGCCAAGTGCATGACTCCCGCGTGGGCGCCTTCCAGCCCACCGGCAATCCGCTCGACGTGATGATCGACGGCCCGGGCTATCTCTCGGTAGAGGACGCGAGCGGTGCGACCGCTTATACGCGCGCCGGCTTCATCACCCTTCTCACCACCGGGGAGCTCGGCACCCCGTCGGGCGCACCGCTGCTCGACGAGAACGGTCGCCACATCGCGGTATCGCCGGACGAGCGGGGCAGTCTCGCCATCGCCGAGGACGGCACCGTCTCGACCAGCGCCGGCCCGATCGCTCGGCTCGCGGTGACCCAGTTCGACGAGATGCGCGTGAACGAGCGCGGCGACGGCCTGCTCACCGGCGCCGGCGGGCGGCTGCTGCCGGCCGCGGAGACGCGCCTGCGAAGCGGCGGCGTCGAGGGCTCGAACGTGCAGCCGATCATCGAGACGACCAACATGATCGAGGTGCTGCGCGCCTATCAGCGCACCAGCGAGGCCGCCGCCAATATCGACACGCTGCGCAAGCTCGCGATCTCGCGGCTCGCCAAGCCCGACTGATCACCTTTCCGACCCACTCTCACCACAGGAAAACCACGATGCGCTCCCTGTCGATCGCCGCGAGCGGAATGCTCGCGCAACAGACCAACGTCGACGTCATCGCGAACAACATCGCGAACATGAACACCACCGCCTTCAAGCGGCAGCGGCCCGAGTTCGAGGACCTGTTGTACGAGCAGGTGAGCCGGCCCGGCGCGGCGACCAGCGCCGACGGCACGCGCGTGCCCGCGGGCATCCAGCTCGGCAGCGGCGTGCGCGCCGCCGGCGTGTATCGTGTTCTGGAGCAGGGTGCGACCACCGAAAGCAAGAGCAAGTTCGACGTCGCGATCCTCGGTCAGGGCTATTTCCGCATCGCGCTGCCCAACGGCGAGGTCGCTTATACGCGTTCGGGCGCGTTCAAGCTCTCGGACCAGGGCGAGGTGGTGACGACCGACGGCTATCGCGTCCAGCCAGACATCACCATCCCCAACGGCGCCACCGACGTGTCGATCAGCCCGACCGGGCTCGTGCAGGTCAAGCTCGCCGACCAGGTGCAGCTGCAGGACGTCGGCCAGCTCGACCTCGCGACCTTTGTCAACGAGGCGGGGCTCGAGGCACTCGGCTCCAATTTGTTCCAAGAGACCGAGGCCTCGGGCCAGCCGACGGTCGCCAATCCGGGGCAGCCGGGATTCGGGACGCTCAAACAGGGCTATCTCGAGGCGTCGAACGTCAACCCGGTGGCCGAGATCACCGCGCTGATCAGCGCGCAGCGCGCCTATGAGATGAACAGCCGTATCGTGAAGACGGCCGACGAGATGCTCGCCACCACGACGCAGCTGCGGTGAGGTGATGCGGTTCGGGTTTACGCTGCTTGCCGTCGCTCTTCTGCCAGTGGTGGGAGCGCCCGCGGCAGCGCAGTCCGCGGCGCCCGCGGCGCCCGTCGTCCTGGCGCAGCCGGTCGCGGCGGGAGCCGTGATCGGCGCCGACGATCTGCGCGTATGGGACATGGGCGATCCGCCGCCGATGCGCGGCGCGCTGGCAATGGCGAATATCGTCGGCCGCGCCGCGGCGCGCCGGCTCGCCGCGGGCGCGGTCGTGCGCGAGGGCGACGTGCGCGCGCCGCAGGTAATCCAGCGCGGCGAACCGGTCATGCTCGTGCTGCGCAGCGGCGCGCTGACGATCAGCACACAGGGCCAGGCGCTCAACGCCGCCGGATTGGGTGAGCCGGTCCGCGTGATCTGCGATTCGACCAAGCGCACGCTCTCGGGTCGTGCCGAGGCGCCGGGCCGCGTCGTGGTCGCCGGCTGAAGGAAGGAAGAGCGTGATGAGACTGCAGCCCTACCGCGGCGTCCTGCTGCTCGCCGCGATCGTGCCGCTGCTCGCCGGCTGCGGTTCGGTCGGCCGGCTGAAGGCGATCGGCAAGCCGCCCAAGATCGAACCGGCGGAGACGCCGGTGGCCCCGACGGTGACCCCCTCGCTCGGGGACCAGGCGCAATATGGGCGGGACCCGGCGGCGATGACCGAGCCAGGCGGCAGCGCCTCGTTGTTCCGTACCGGCGCGGGCGCCTTCTTCCATGACCAGCGCGCCTCGCAGGTCGGCGACATCCTCACGGTGCGGATCAGCATCGCCGACAGCGCCACGCTCGACAACAAGTCGAGCCGCGCGCGAAGCGGCAACGACAGCGTCGGTCTGCCCAACTTTCTCGGGCTGGAGAATACGCTCAAGAAGGTCCTGCCGTCGGGCGCCAACCCGGCCTCGCTGATCGACACCAAGAACGCGTCGGGCAGCACCGGCACGGGCAACACGTCGCGCAGCGAGCAGATCAACACCGTCGTCGCGGCCACCGTCGTTGGGGTGCTGCCCAACGGCAACCTCGTGATCCGCGGTCACCAGGAGGTGCGAGTCAATTTCGAGCTGCGTCAGCTCCTCGTCAGTGGCATCGTCCGGCCGCAGGATATCGCGCGCGACAATAGCGTGCTGAGCAGCCAGATCGCCGACGCTCGCATCAGCTATGGTGGCCGAGGGCAGATCACCGATGTGCAGCAGCCGCGCTGGGGTCAGCAAGTGATCGAGGCGGTTTCTCCTTTCTGAGCTGCGTGGGCGCACGGCCAGTCTTGTCCGGCCGCGCTTGGGGACGTGAACGGCACGTCGCGACGAGGCGCCGATCACGTCGCGGTCGTGGCCGATCAGGGTTCGCCACTCGGCGGCTAACCCGCCGCGCGGTGACCGTGAGCCGGATGCCGTGAAGCGCGATGAGGAAGCTCATCGCGGGCTGCTGCATTCGTCCTGATCTCATCCCTATGGCATATCCTGGTTGGTCTGACGAAAGGCCTCGGTGAGAAGGCACCGGGTGACGCGCATTCGGCTGACTGCCTCGTGAAGTCGGGCGTCACTGACGCGAGGGGAAAGGGGCGCCTGTCCCACGACGTCGTCGCTGCCGGCGACGGCGCTTCCCGCAAGAACCCAGAGAGCTGAAACGATCCAGACCGTTACGCCATCGCACCCCCGCGTGTCGCCTCAGGCAACCCGGATCGCCTGGATCACTTCCTAGTCTCCGCCGGGCGTAGCGGTGCCGATCGCCCCCTCGAGCGCGTGACAGCTCGGCGTACGCGCGTCTCCGTTGATCGCTCGATTGATGACCACTTGTCGGCGCCGTGCGCTGCTGCAAGGACAGGGAACTTCAGTTGCGGCACGGGAACCGGTCGCGTCGAAAAGGGAGAAGACAATGCGTGTTCGTACCGCTGTGACCGCCGCCTGCGGGCTGGCGATGCTCGCCGCCTGCTCGAAGAAGCCGGTCACCCCGCTGCCGCCGCCGCCGCCGCCGGGCGCGGTCGCCGGCAGCAGCGCCGCCGACCGCGACGGTGATGGTATCGTCGACGGCTATTACACGTCGGACGGCATCTATCACCCCTATGCGCCGCCGGCCCCTCCGCCGCCGCCGCCCGCGCCGACCCGTCGCGGAGAGCGCGGCTGATCGCTGACGCGTCGGTGCGGCGAGCGGGACGGGGGCGCGCGGCGGCGCTGCTGCTGCTCGCCGCCGCGCCGGCCGGCGCCGAGCAAGGAGCGGCAGCAGCGCCACGGGCCGCATCGGCGCGCGCGTTGGCCGACGACGCCGCCGAGCGCGCCGTCGCCGCGGCGTTGCGCGACCGCGCGGGGGGCTGGATCGGGCGGGTCTATGCCGAGCGCGGCTATCGCCCGCTCTGGGCCGCCGGCGGCCGTCTCGGTCCCGCCGCCGACGCGCTGCTCGACGATCTTGAGACGAGCACGCTCGACGGGCTCGACTCTAGCTATGGCGCGCGCGAACTTCGCGCTCAACTCGCGGCGGCGCGCCAGCGCGGGGATGCCGATGGCGTCGCGCGCGTAGAGCTGGCGCTGTCCAAGGCGTTCACGCGCTACGTCCGCGACCAGCGCCGCGCCCGCGACGTCGGGATGATCTGGGCCGATCCGTCGCTCAAGCCCAAGCGCTTGAAGCCAGAGGCGGTGCTGCGCGCCGCGGCCTTCCCGCGATCCTTCAACGACTATGTCGCCGGCATGGAGTGGATGAGCCCGCATTACGTTCGTCTCCGAGAGCTGGTCGCGCGCGCGCGCCGCGACGGCGTCGCACCTGCCGACGAGCAGCGGCTTCGCCGCAACCTCGAGCGCGCCCGGCTGCTACCCGGCCCGTGGACGCGACACATCGTCGTCGACGCCTCGTCGGGGCGACTGTGGTACTATGAGGCGGGCCGCCAAGCGGGGACGATGAAGGTGGTGGTGGGCGCGCGCGAGACGCAGACGCCGCTGCTCGCCGGCGTGGTGCAATGGGCCATCGTCAATCCCTACTGGAACGTTCCGACCTATCTCGCCCGCAAGAGCGTCGCGCCGAAGGTGCTGGCGGGCCGCTCGCTCGCTTCGCTGCGCATGGAAGCGCTGAGCGACTGGAGCGCGGCGGCGCGTCCGTTGCCCGCCGGCGCGATCGACTGGCACGCGATCGCCGCCGGCACGCGCGAGATCCGGCTGCGCGAGCTGCCGGGGCGCGGCAACTCGATGGGCCGGGTCAAGTTCCTGTTCCCCAACGACGAGGGCATCTACCTCCACGACACGCCCGACCGCGAGCTGCTCGACCGCGACGACCGTCACCTCAGCAATGGCTGTATCCGGCTGGAAAAGGCGCCGGTGCTGGCACGCTGGCTGACCGGTCGCCCTCTGCCGGCGTCGACACGGAACCCGGAGCAGGCGGTGGCGCTGCAGGTGCCCGTTCCCGTCTATCTCACCTATCTTACCGCGACGGAGAGCAAGGCGCGCGTGGCGTTCCGCGATGACATTTACGGCCGCGACGCCGCCAGGAGCTAAGTCGGCCTACCGTCGAGCGCCGCTCAGCCCGGGAAAGCGAGGATCGATCCGCTGGATGCCGTCGTCGAGCACCAGCGTCGGCGCCTTCACCACGGGATTGATCGCGGCGAAGGCGTCCAGGTCGCGGAACACCGACAGGGGCTCGAGCGCGACGGGCAAGTCCATCATCGCCAACGACACCGCGACGTGGCGGACATAGGGCGAGTCGAGCGTTCCGATCAGGCGCATCATCGTCTCCGCCGTGCTCCCGAACGAGCGACCGCGATGACAACCCTAACCGCAGCTCGAGTTCGCGTCCGGGGTACGGCGACCCGAGTGGGCGATCCTCGATGACGCGGAGAGGCTAGCGCAGCCGCCGCCCCAGCAGGATCAGCAGCAGCCCGCCGACCGCGAGCGCGCTGCCATAATCGGCCCAGACCCGCTGATCGAGCATGAAGCTCGATCGCGGCCAGTGGATATAGCCGAGCCCCTGGCCGATCCAGAGCAAGCCCATCAGCGCCATCGCGGCGCCGAGCACGATCAGGATCGGCCGAAGGCGCATCGGCTCAGCGCTGCGCCAGCGGCACGTAGCTGCGCTGCGTCGGCCCGGTGTAGAGCTGACGCGGGCGACCGATCTTCTGGTCGGGATCGGTGATCATCTCGTTCCACTGCGCCACCCAGCCGACAGTGCGCGCGAGCGCGAACAGCACGGTGAACATGCTGGTCGGGAAGCCGATCGCCGAGAGGATCACGCCCGAGTAGAAGTCGACGTTGGGGAACAGCTTCTTCTCGACGAAATAGTCGTCGCTGAGCGCCAGCTCCTCGAGCCGCAGCGCGGTCTCGAACAGCGGATCCTGCACGTTGAGCGCCGCGAACACCTCGCGCACGGTCTTCTGCATGACCGTCGCGCGCGGATCGTAGTTCTTGTAGACGCGATGGCCGAAGCCCATCAGACGGAACGGATCGTTCTTGTCCTTGGCGCGCGCGATGAACTCGGGGATGCGCTCGGGCGTGCCGATCTCGTGCAGCATGTTGAGCGCCGCCTCGTTGGCGCCGCCATGCGCCGGGCCCCACAGGCAGGCGATGCCCGCGGCGATACAGGCGAACGGATTGGCGCCCGACGAGCCGGCGAGCCGCACCGTCGATGTCGAGGCATTCTGCTCGTGATCGGCGTGGAGGATGAAGATCCGGTCCATCGCGCGCTCGACCGCGGGGTTCACCTCATAGGGCTCGGCCGGCACACCGAACGTCATCCGCAGGAAGTTGCCCGTGTAGCTCAGCGAGTTGTCGGGATAGAGGAAGGGCTGGCCGACGCTGTACTTGTACGCCATCGCCGCGATCGTCGGCATCTTGGCGATCAGCCGGTGCGACGCGATCATGCGCTGCTGCGGATCGTGGATGTCGGTGGAGTCGTGGTAGAAGGCGCTCAGCGCACCGACCACGCCGCACATGATTGCCATGGGATGCGCGTCGCGACGGAAGCCGCGGAAGAATTGCGCCAGCTGCTCGTGCACCATGGTGTGGCGCGTGATCGTGTGGCTGAAATGGTCGAGCTCGCCCTGGTCGGGCAGCTCGCCGTTGAGCAGCAGGTAGCAGACTTCCATGAAGGTCGACTGCTCGGCCAGCTCGCCGATCGGGTAACCGCGGTGAAGCAGCACGCCCTCGTCGCCGTCGATATAGGTCAGCTTCGACTGGCACGAGGCGGTCGAGGTGAAGCCCGGGTCATAGGTGAACGCGCCGGTCTGCGCGTAGAGCTTGCGGATGTCGACCACGTCGGGGCCGACCGAGCCCGACAGCACCGGATATTCGAGCTCCTTGCCCGACAGGGCGAACTGGGCTGCTTCGGTCATGGATGATCTCCTGTCAGGCTTTGTGGTCCGCGATCCGAGCGAGGCTCTCGTCGCGTCCTAGAAGGACGAGTACGTCGAAGATGCCGGGCGAGGTCCTGCGCCCGGTGAGCGCGGCGCGGAGCGGCTGGGCGACCTGCCCCAGCTTGACCCCGGCCGCCTCGGCCACCTGCCGCACCGCGGCTTCGGTGGTCTCCGTATCCCAGTTGTGCACTGCGTCAAGCGCGCCGTGCAGCCGCGCCAGCAGCGCGGGGGCGTCGCCCGCCAGCAGCGGCGCCGCGTCGGGGTCGACCGCGAGCGGACGCGTTGCGAAGAGAAACGCGGTACCCTCGGCGAGCTCGTTGAGGTTGGCGGCGCGCGGCTTCAGCGCCGGGATCGCCGCGGCTAGCGAGGCGCGGCGCGTGTCGTCGTGATCGAAGCCGAGCTTCTCCGCGACCAGGTCGGCGAGCCGCGAGTCGTCGCTGGCGCGGATATAATGACCGTTGAGATGCTCGAGCTTCTTGAGATCGAACCGACTCGGCGACTTGCCCACGGCGTCGAGGTCGAACCATCGGATCGCGTCCTCGCGCGCGATAATCTCCTCGTCGCCGTGTCCCCAGCCGAGCCGCAGCAGGTAGTTGTCGAGCGCTTCGGGGAGGATGCCCATCTCGTCGCGATAGGCCTCGATGCCGACCGCGCCGTGGCGCTTGGAGAGCTTGGCGCCATCGCTGCCGTGGATCAGCGGGATGTGCGCGTAGACCGGGTCGGGCCATCCTCCCTCGATCGCGTCCATCGCGCGATAGATCGGCAGCTGGCGAAAGGCGTTGTTGAGATGATCGTCGCCGCGGATGACGTGGGTCACCCCCATGTCGTGGTCATCGACCACGACCGCGAGCATATAGGTCGGCGTGCCGTCGGAGCGCAGCAGGACGAGGTCGTCGAGCTCAACGTTCTGGACGGTGACCTCGCCTTGAACGCGGTCGTGGATCGTCGTCGCGCCCTCGGTCGGCGCGCGCAGGCGGACGACATAGGACTGGTCGGCGGGCCAGTCGGTGCGGTCGCGCCACGGCGAGCGGATCCGCAGCGGCTGCTTCGCCGCCTGGGCCTCGGCACGCATCGCGTCGAGCTCCGCGCTGGTGAGATAGCAGCGATAGGCGTGCCCTGCCTCGATCATCCGGTGGGCGACCCCGGCGTGGCGGTCGGCGCGAGCGAACTGGTAGACTTCCTCGCCGTCCCAATCGAGCCCGAGCCAGCGCATGCCGTTCAGGATGGCGTCAATCGCCGGCTGGGTCGAGCGCGCGCGATCGGTGTCCTCGATCCGCAGCCGAAAGCTCCCGCCGTGGTGGCGCGCGAAGAGAAGGTTGAACAGCGCGGTGCGCGCGCCGCCCAGGTGAAGGAACCCGGTCGGTGACGGGGCAAAGCGCGTGACGACGGCGCGCTCATTGATCTCGGTTGCGCTCAAGCGCGCGTGCTCCCAGGCTGGATGGTCGGATGGCTCGATCGGCCGCGCTCGCCCCTAGCAAAGCCTCTCTCCCGCATCAAATCGCCTCCCGCGCCGGCAACGCTTTGGAACGTTGGCTGGAAGCGGAGCGCGACCAACTTTTTCTGTGGCTGCCGGTGGCGCTGGGCACGGGCGCGGCGGCATGGTTCGTGCTGCCGGAGCGGCACGAATGGGTCGCGCTCATCCTGATCGCGCTCGGGCTCGCCGCCGCCGCGGCGGTGAGCTGGCGCGGCGGTCGCGCGGCGCCGTTTGCGGCGATGCTCGGCCTCGCGGTCGCGGCGGGAACGGGGCTCGCGTGGACGCGCGCGACGCGAGTCGCCGCGCCGACGCTCGACCGGTCCGCGGTGGTGCGGCTGGTGGGCGAGGTGGAGAAGATCGAGCCGCTGCCCGCGCGCGGGCTGGTGCGGGTGACGCTGGGTGCCTTGCGGTGGGAGCGGCCACCACGCCGCGCGCCGCTCCACGTGCGCGTGAGCCTGCCCGAGCGCGCGATACCGACCAATCTCGCGGCGAGTGCCGCCATGACGTTGCGCGCGCGGCTGATGCCGCCTGCGGCCCCCACGGTTCCTGGCGCCTATGATGCCGCCCGCGCGGCCTGGTTCGACCGCGTCGGGGCGAGCGGGCGCGGCTTCGAGCCGGTCACTGTACGGGGGGTGGGCACGCCGGGCGTGCGCGACCGGCTCACCGCGCATATCACCGCGGCGCTCGCGGGTAGCGCCGGCGGTATCGCGGCGGCGCTGGTGACAGGCGACATGGGCGCGATCGACGACAGCGACTCGCTGGCGATGCGGCGTGCCGGGCTGGCGCACCTGCTCTCGGTCAGCGGGCTGCACATTACCGCGACCGTAGGAATCGTGATGGCGGCGGTGCTGCGGCTGCTCGCGCTGTCGCGGCGACTGGCGTTGACGGGGCTGCTTCCGCTCATCGCGGCCGGAGCAGGGGCGGGGGCGGCGATCGGCTATACTTGGCTGACGGGATCGCAGGTGCCGACGATCCGCAGCTGCGTCGCCGCGCTGATGGTGCTCGCCGCGCTGGCGCTCGGGCGCGAGGCGCTGACGCTGCGACTGGTGGCGATGGGCGCGCTGGTAGTGCTGGTCGCCTGGCCCGAGGCAGTGGTGGGGCCGAGCTTCCAGCTCTCGTTCGCGGCGGTCGCCTCGATCGTCGCCTTGCACGAGCACCCGCGGGTCCGCGCCGCGCTGCTGGCACGCGACGAGCCATGGCCGCATCGATGGACGCGCGAGGCCGTGTCGCTGCTCGTGACCGGGGCGGTGGTCGAGCTCGCGCTGATGCCGATCGCCGTCTTCTCTTTCCATCAGGCCGGTGCCTATGGCGCGATCGCCAACATCGTCGCCATTCCGCTGACCACCTTCGCGATCATGCCGGCGGTCGCGGTGGCACTGCTGCTCGACACGCTCGGCTGGGGCGCGCCGGCGTGGTGGGTGGCGGGACGGGCGATCGCACTGTTGCTGTGGATCGCGCACAGCGTCGCCGCGCTCCCCGGCGCGGTGCGCGCGATCCCGGCCATGCCGCTGGGTGCTTTCGCGACGATGGTGGGGGGTGGTATCTGGCTGGCATTGTGGCGCACGCGGGCGCGCTATCTGGGGCTGGCACCGCTGGCGATCGGGGCGGCGTGGACGTTGGCGACCCCCGCTCCGGACCTGCTCATCACAGGCGACGGGCGCCACCTGGCGGTGCGCCAGGCGGACGGCGGCTTGATGCTGCTGCGCGACCGTGCCGGCGGCTACGTGCGCGACGTGCTCGCGCAGAACGCCGGGATCGACGGCGTGCCGGGCTTGCTCAGCGAGTCCCCCGAAGCGCGCTGCAATCGCGACCTGTGCTGGTGGCAGCGTCGCGTCGACGGGCGCTGGTGGCGCGTGCTGGCGACGCGCAGTGGCTACACCGTGCCGATGCAGCGGCTGACGGCGCTTTGCGCCACGGCAGACGTCATGGTGAGTGAGCGCCGGCTGCCGCGCCGCTGTCGCGCGCGCTGGCTGACGCTCGACCGTGATGCCCTGGCCCATAGTGGCGGGGTAGCGATCACCTTCAAAGATACGCGTGTCATGGCGGTGCGGAAGGAAGGGGACGAACACCCCTGGGCGATGGCGGACGAGCGATCCGCCCGTGCTCCTGCGCACGCAGGAGCCCAGAGCCACGAGCACTGCCGCCTGCGACCCTGGGCTCCTGCGTGCGCAGGAGCACGGCACGTCGACTAGGCGGCGACTGATTGGAGCGTGCGCAAGAACCGACCGCCTGCCACCCCGACACCCCCGCCGCTCAGTCGTAGCGACGCAGGATCCCCGCCAGCTTGCCCTGCACCCGCACCTGAGTCGGCGCGTAGCGCTGCGGGTCGTAGGAGCGATTCGCCGGATCGAGCCGGATCATCGCACCCTCGCGACGGAAATATTTGAGCGTCGCCTCGCTCTCGTCGATCAGCGCCACCACGATCTCACCGTCGCGCGCCACTTCCTGGCGGCGGATCAACGCATAGTCACCGTCGAGGATGGCGGCGTCGACCATCGAGTCCCCCGCCACCTCCAAGGCGAAATGTTCGCCACTGCCGAGCAGGGCGGCAGGAACGGGCAGGGTGGTCGCGCCCTCGAACGCCTCGATCGGCACGCCCGCGGCGATGCGGCCGTGGAGCGGGATCTCGACGACATCGTTGGCGGGCACCACGAGCTCGACCGGCGCCCGCTTGGCCGGGGCTGCGGCGCGTTTGGGTTCGCCGCGCTCGGGCGCCTTGAGCACTTCCAGCGCGCGCGCGCGATTGGGCAGGCGGCGGAGATACCCGCGCTCCTCGAGCGCGCTGATCAGCCGATGGACACCCGACTTGCTCTTCAGCTCGAGCGCGTCCTTCATCTCCTCGAACGAGGGCGACACGCCGCTCTCGGCGAGCCGATCCTCGATGAAGCAGATCAGCTCGTGCTGTTTGCGCGTCAGCATGTCCACACTCCCCATTCGCGAACGGATGCGGAACCTTTATGGAACACGACAGGCCTCGTCAAGCGATGACGAGGATTTCCGCCGAGTCGCCCGCGCGCGTCGCTGGAGCGTGCGGCGGACGCACGATCAGGCAGGTCGAGCGCGCCAGCGTGCGCAGCATCGAGCTGTCCTGGATAGTCGAGGCATAGGCACGTCCCTCGCGCAGTTCGGCGCGCAGATAGTCGCTGCGCTCGCCGTTGGCGGGCAGGTCCTCACCGAGGATCGCGCTGGTCGCAGTGGGGAAGGGATCGGCCGCGCCGGCGAGGTGCGCCACCAAAGGCCGCACGAACAGCAGCGCGGTGACGAAGGCTGAGACCGGGTTCCCGGGCAGCCCGACCACTGCCAGCCCATCGCGCCGCCCCGCCAGCATGGGCTTGCCGGGGCGCAGCGCGATCCGCCAGAAGTCGAGCGTCACCCCTGCCGCCTCAAGCGCCGGCCGTACCAAGTCATGGTCCCCGACCGACGCGCCGCCGGTGGTGACGAGCATGTCGGCGTGGACCGCGGCGAAGGACTGGGTGAGCGTGTCGAGCCGGTCGGGCAGGATGCCGAGATCGACGATCTCCGCGCCGCTGTCGGCCAGCAGCGCGCGCAGCAGCAGCCGGTTGGACTCGGGCAGCGCCTCGCCCGGCGTACCAGGTTCGACCAGCTCGTCGCCGGTCGCGGCGAGCGCGACGCGCACCGGTCGCGCGACCGTGACCCGGCCGACCCCGCCGGTGGCCGCCACCGCGAGCCGCGCGGGGGTGAAGCGCTCGCCGCGCGCGACCAGCACGTCTCCCGCCGCGAAGTCGAGCCCGCGCGCGCGCACGTTGCGCCCCTGATGCGCCGGCCCCTCGCCGTCGAGCTCGACCTTGTCGCCCTTGCGCCGCGCCTCTTCCTGGACGAGGACGGTGTCACTGCCCGCGGGCATCATGGCGCCGGTGAAGATCCGCACCGCCTCGCCGGGCGACAGCGCGCCCGTGTGCGGAGCGCCCGCCGCGCTCTCGCCGACGACGCGCAGGGGGCCGGGCAGGTCGGCGTAGCGCAGCGCGTAGCCGTCCATCGCCGAGACATCGCGCGCGGGCTGGGTACGCCGCGCCACCACCGGCGCGGCGGCCCAGCGCCCGAGGGCCTCGGCGAGCGACACCTCGACAGGGGCGACGGGCGTGCCCAGCGCCAGCACACGCGCCTGCGCCTCGGCGACCGGCAGCAGCCCCGGCCGTGACGGCGACCCCATCAGGCGCGCCAGTCGCCGGAGCGTCCGCCGCTCTTGGCGAGCAGGCGCACGCCGCCGATCACCATGGTCTTGTCGAGCGCCTTGGCCATGTCGTAGACGGTGAGTAGCGCGACCGACACGGCGGTGAGCGCCTCCATCTCGACCCCGGTCTTGCCGTCGGTCGCGACCGTGGCCGAGGCCGTTACGCCATGCTCGTCGACGGTCAGGTCGACCGCGACGCGGCTGATCGGCAGCGGGTGGCAGAGCGGGACGAGCTCGCTGGTGCGCTTGGCCGCCATGATCCCGGCGACACGCGCCACGGCGAGCACATCACCCTTGGCGACCGCGCCGTCACGGATCGCGGCGGCCGCCTCCGCCACCATGTCGATCCGGCCGCTCGCCACCGCCTCGCGTCGCGTCACCTGCTTGCCGCCGACATCGACCATGTGCGCCGCACCCGAATCGTCGAGATGGGTGAGCCCCGTCATCTCAGCCGACCAGCGCGTGCGTCGCTGCCGTGACATCGGCCTGGCGCATCAGCGCCTCGCCGATCAGGAAGCAGTGGACGCCGTGGCCTGCGAGCGAGTCGAGGTCGGCGCGGGTGCTCAGCCCGCTCTCCGCGACCAGAAGCGTGTCCGCGGGCACGCGCGCCGCCAGCTCCCAGGTGCGCCGCACGTCGACCTCGAAGCTGCGTAGGTCGCGATTGTTCACCCCGATCAGCCGCGAGCGCAGTCGCGCCGCGCGCTCCAGCTCGGCGGCGTCGTGCACCTCGACCAACACGTCGAGCCCCTGCTCGATCGCCGCAGCCTCGCACTCAGCGAGCAGCGTGTCGTCGAGCGCGGCGACGATCAGCAGGATCGCATCGGCACCGATGCTGCGCGCCTCCAGCGCCTGCCACGGATCGACTGTGAAGTCCTTGCGCAGCACGGGCCGGTCGCAGGCGGCGCGCGCAGCGATCAGATACTCCTCACGCCCCTGAAAATACGGCGCATCGGTCAGCACCGAGAGGCAGGAGGCGCCCCCCGCGGCGTAAGCACGTGCGTGCGCCGGCGGATCGAAGTCCTCGCGGATCAGACCTTTCGACGGACTGGCCTTCTTGATCTCGGCGATCAGCGCGTGCCGACCGGCGGCGACGCTCCGCTCCAGCGCCGAGCGGAAGCCGCGCGGCGCCGTCTGTGCCGCGGCGCGCTCGCGCAACGCGCTGTCGCTCACGGCGGCACGGCGCGCGCGCACCTCGTCTCGCTTGGTAGCGCAGATATCGGCGAGGATGGTCATGCGTAGGCGATCCAGCGGTCGAGCAGCGCGCCCGCGTCGCCGCGGTCGAGCGCCTCGGCGGCGCGCGCCGCGCCATCGGTAAGGGAGGAGTCGCGTCCGGCGAGGACCAACGCCGCGGCGGCGTTGACGAGCACCGCGTCGCGGTAGGCGCCGCGCTCACCGCGCAGCAGCTGGCGCAGCGCCAGCGCGTTATAGGTCGGATCGCCGCCGCGGATCGCCAGCGTGGGGTGGCGGGCGACGCCCGCGTCCTCGGGGATGATCCGCGACGGCAGCGCCACCGCGCCGATCGATACCACGTGCGTCGGGCCGGCCCCGGAGATCTCGTCGAGCCCCTCCTCGCCCGCGACGACCAGCGCCGCCTCGCTGCCGAGCTGTGCCAGCGCCTCGGCGTAGATCGGGGCGTAATCCGGCCGCGCGATGCCGATCAGCTGGCGCGTGACGTGCGCCGGATTGGCGAGCGGTCCCATCAGGTTGAAGATCGTGCGCCGCCCGACCTTGCGGCGGATCGGGGTGATGCGCCGCATCGCCGGATGGTGGTTGCCGGCGAAGAGGAAGCAGATGCCGAGGTCGCGCAGCGTCGCCTCCGCCTGCGCGCCGGCGCGCTCCATGTTCAGCCCCAGCGCCTCGAGCGTGTCGGCCGCGCCAGCCTTGGACGAGGCGGCACGGTTGCCGTGCTTGGCGACGGGCACGCCGCACGCCGCGACGACGAGGCTCACCGCGGTCGACACGTTGAGGGTGTGCTGGCCGTCCCCGCCGGTGCCGCAGACGTCGATGGCGTCCGGCGGCGCGGTGATCGGGATCATCCGGTCGCGCAGCGCGCGCGCCGCCTCGGCGATCTCGACGCTGGTCTCGCCGCGCAGCGCCAATTGGAGCAGGAAATCGGCGATCGCCTCGTCGCTCGCGCGCGCGTCGAGGATATCGGCGAAGGCCTGCGCCGCACTCTCGCGCGACAGCGGCGAGGCCGGATCGGGCATCAGGGTAACGGTTGTCACGCCGCGGCCCGAGCGACGTGGTCGATTCCGGCGAGCCGCAGGAAATTGGCGATCAGCGCGTGGCCGTGTTGGGTGGCGATGCTCTCGGGGTGGAACTGCACGCCGTGGATCGGCAACTCGCGGTGGCGCAGCCCCATCACCGAGGCGTCCTCCGCGGTCGCATTGACGGCGAGCGCGTCGGGCACGTCGGTGACGATCAGCGAGTGGTAGCGCGTCGCGGTGAACGGCGAGGGCAGTCCCTCGAACACGCCGGTGCCGTCATGCTCGACCGGGCAGGTCTTGCCGTGCATCAGGCCACCGCGCACGACGTGCCCGCCGAAATGCTGGCCGATCGCCTGGTGGCCGAGGCACACCCCGAACAACGGCCGGCGCGCCTCCGCGCAGGCGGCGACCAGCTCGAGGCTGACCCCGGCCTCGTTGGGCGTGCACGGCCCAGGCGAGATCAGGATCGCGCGGGCGCCGCTCCCCAGCGCCTCCGCCGCGGTCAGCTCGTCGTTGCGCACCACGCGCACCTCGGCGCCCAGCTCCATGACGTAATGGACCAGGTTCCAGGTAAAGCTATCGTAATTGTCGACCACCAGGATCATGCCGCATGCCATAACCGATGCGGTGCGCATCGCAACACGCCGCTGCGCCGCGATGGCGAAAGGATTCTTGCGCGGCGGCAAACAATCGACATAGCGCGGCCATCACTCGCGCGGAGCCAGCGGCTATGGCACGCGTTGTGGTTAGCGAGGAGAAGGTCGATGCTGCGTACGCTAGTCGTGATGGTCGCCGGTCTCGCGCTGCCGCTCACCGCCGCGGCGCAGACCGAGAGCGCGGGAGATACCGGGCGCACGCCGCAGCGCGTGCGCAGCGTGACACTCTCGGGCAATGAGCAATGTCCCAAGTCGCAGGGCGACGAGGTGGTGGTGTGCAGCCGCATCAACCCCGACGAGCAGTTCCGCATTCCCAAGGAGCTACGCAACACCGCCGAGCCGGCGGCGAAGAACCAGGCCTGGACCAACCGCGTCGCGGTCGCGGACCGCGCCAGCCGGGTCAACGGCGGCGTGCCAGACAGCTGTTCGCCCGTCGGTGCCGCGGGCCAGTCTGGCTGCGCACTCGCGATTAACAACGCCTTCGCCGCCGAGAAGCGCGCCGCCGAGAAGAACGACTCGATGATCCCAGGCGGGCGTTGACGCCAGTCTGGCGCGCTGCTCACTCCGCCTGGCGCCCGTTATCCCGGTGTTGGGCCGGGATTCCTCCTAGGCAAAGCGCGACGGCGGTCGCATGTGCGGCGCGATGGATCTCGGCCTCCTACCGGGACCGCGACGATCTCGTACTATCTCTGCGAAATAGCGACGCGGCGAACGCTCGCGTTCGCGCTGGTCAGTCCATCATTGCCCGAACCCGGGCTCGCTCGCCTGGCGGATAGCCTCGCGCGCGGCGGCGAGGAGCGCGCCTGACTTGGCCTCGCACTCGCGCTGCTCGGAGGCGGCATCGCTGTCGGCGACGATGCCCGCGCCTGCCTGGACGTGGATCATGCCGTCCTTCACCACCGCGGTGCGCAGCACGATGCAGGAGTCCATCGAGCCATCGGGCGAGAAATAGCCGACCCCGCCGGCATAGGCGCCGCGCTTCTCCGGCTCGAGCTCGGCGATGATCTGGCACGCGCGGACCTTGGGGGCACCGCTCACCGTGCCCGCTGGGAAGCCGGCGAACAGCGCGTCGATCGCGTCGTGCCGGGGATCGAGCCGGCCCACCACGTTCGAGACGATGTGCATGACGTGACTGTAGAATTCGATGCCGTAGCTGTCGGTCACCTGCACCGTGCCCGCCGCGGCGACGCGCCCGACGTCGTTGCGGCCGAGATCGAGCAGCATGAGATGTTCGGCGCGCTCCTTCGGGTCGGCGAGCAGGCTGTCGCGGTTGGCGGCGTCCTCCGCCGCGGTGCGGCCGCGCGGGCGCGTGCCGGCGATCGGGCGGATCGTCACCTCGCCGTCGCGCGCGCGCACCAGGATCTCGGGGCTGGAGCCCGTCAGCGCGAAGCCGGGCAGGTCGAGATGGTAGAGGAAGGGCGACGGGTTGATCCGCCGCAGCGCGCGGTACAGCTCGAACGCCGGGAGCGGGAAGGACGCGGTGAAGCGCTGCGCCAGCACCACCTGGAAGATGTCGCCCGCGGCGATATAGTCCTTCGCCGCGGCCACCATCTCGCCGTAGCGTCCCGGCGGCAGCACCGGCGCGAGCGCCAGCTCGGTCGCGTCGGTCCGGGCCGGCGCGGGCAGAGCGCCGCGCGCCAGCCGCGCCTCGACGGCGTCGAGCCGCTCCTCGGCGCGCGCCACCACCTTGTCCGGCTTCTCTTCCCCGGGCCACACCGGCGCGACGAGGAAGAGCGCGTCGGCGAGCCGGTCGAACACCAGCACCACGGTCGGGCGAACGAACATCAGGTCGGGCAGGCCGAGCGAGTCGACCGGCGCGGCGGGCAGCTTCTCGACAAGCCCCACCGTCTCATAGCCGAAATAGCCGACGAGACAGGCGAGTGCGCCGGGCAGCTCGGCCGGCACGTCCATGCGAATGCTCGCCACCAGCGTGCGCAGCGCCGCCAGCGTCGGCTCGGCGCACTGCGCGAAGGCGGCGCGATCGTTGAGCCAGTCTCGGTTGATCTCCGCGCGCTCGCCCTGCGCGCGCATCACAAGGTCGGGGGCGAGCCCGATCAGGCTGTAGCGACCGCGCACCGCGCCGCCCTCGACCGACTCGAGCAGGAAGTCGCCGCGCCCGGGCTCGATCAGCTTGAGCGCGGCGGCGACGGGGGTCTCGGTGTCGGCGATGTGGCGGCGCCACACCAGCGCGGGGCGGCCCTCCGCCAGTGCGGCGTGTGCCGCTGCGGCGCTACTGCGCCCCGCCACCGACGAGGTCCTGCTTGAGCTGCGCGATGGCGTCGTCGAAGCGCTTGGCGCCCTGAAGCTTGGCCACCGCGTTGGCGAATTGCTGGGCATATTCCGGGCCGATCGCGCGACCGAGATCGGCGCGGGTGGCCTGGATCAGCGGCGGCTGCTTGCGCGCGTCTCCCGGCACGACCTGGTCGAGCTTGAGCACTAGCCAGCCCTTGCCGTCGGGCGACGGCACCGCGCGCGCGCTGCCCGGCGCCATGCTGAACAGCGCGGCGAGCACCGGGTTGACCTGGCCACGCGCGGTGATCTCGCCGCGCGACGCGCTGATCGGCTGCACCGGCGGCGCTTTCACTCCGGCCGACGACAGCGCCGCCGGCAGCGCGGCGCCGCCGTTGACCTTGGTCACCAGCGCGCTGGCCGCCTGCTGCGCCGCCTTGGCGGCGCGATCGGCGGTGAGATCGGCGATGACGCGCGGGCGCGCCACGGCGAGCGGCACCGGGGTCGGCTGCACCACGCGGTCGAGCGCGACCACCGCGAAGCTGCCGTCCTCGCCGAGGTTGACCGTGGTCGGCGTGTCGCCCTCCTCGGCCGCAAAGGCGGCCGCGACGATCGGCGTCATGCCCGGGTCGGCCGGGGTCTGCGGCTGGTCGGGGTTGGTGCCGTTCTGCAGCAGCGCCGGCGTGGTCTGCGCGCTGAGCTTCTGGTCGTTCACCACCTCGCTAATGTTGGCGTTGTCGGCGAGCGAGTCGTCGACCTTGTCGCGGATCGCGCCGATCGCCGCCTTGGTCTTGCTCGCGCGCAGCTGGGTGATCAGCTCGTCGCGCGCCTGCGTCAGCGTCTTGCCGGGATCCTGGGTGACCTTGTCGACGCGCGCGACGACGAAGCCGATCGCGCCGCGCACCGGACCGACCACCGCGCCGCTCGCCGCGGCCGCGATCGCCTGCGCCACCGCGGGCGAGGTCTGCGTGGCGAGCGCGCCCTGATCGGCACCCGAGATCGTGCGCGGCTCCAGTCCGCCGGCGCGCGCCGCGGCGGCGAGCGGCGTGCCCGCCTTCACCTTCGCGGCGAGCGCGCGCGCCGCCTTCTCGTCGAGCACGGTCACCAGCGTGACGTCACGCAGCGTCTTGGGCGCGTAGGTCGCCTTGGCGGCGTCATAGGCCTTCTGCACCTCGGCGTCGCTCGGCGTCACTTGGCCGGCGACCTGCTGCGGGCCGACGACGGCATAGCGGATCACGCGCCGCTCGGGCGTGGTGTAGCGGGCGACGTTGCGCTGATACCATTGCTGCACCTCCGCGTCGCTCGGCGCGGCGCCACTGGGCGTTGCCGGCACGAACGCGACCTCGCCGGTGCGGCGCTCGAGCAGCAGCGAGGCGTAGGTCAGCGCCAGCTGCTGCGGCACCTGATGCGCGCCGATCGTCGGCTGGGTGAGGAACTGCACCATGATCTGGCGCGCGAACTGCGCCTGCACCTGCGCGTCGGTGAAGCCGCGCTGCGCGATCAGCCGCTCATAGGCCTGCTGGTCGAACTGCCCCGTCGCGCCCGCGAAGGCGGGGATCGCCTTGAGCTCGCTGCCGATCAGCGCGCGGCTGACGCGCATGCCCTGATCGCGCCCGAACGTCTCGAGCGCGAGCGCGCTGACGTTGCGGTTTATAACCGCGTCGAGCCCGCCGAGCTGTACGAATTGCGCCATGTCGAGCGTCGGCTGCTCCTGCCGCGCCTGGGTGAGCTCGTCACGCGCCTGCTGGCGGACGTCCGCGGCGGTGACGCTCTCGCCGCCGACGCTCGCAATCGGGTGGCCGACCAGCCCGGTGCTGCTCGCCAGCCCGGTCACATCGCCCGCGGCGAAGGCGAGCGCGATGACGATCAGGACGCCGAAGGTGACGATCACGCCGACCTTGGAGTGGATGATGCCGCGGAAGAAGGTGAGCATAAGCGAGCGGGGACCGGATGAAGGAGAACGCCGCGTCCTAGGGACAAGCCGAGGTGGCATCAAGCCGCGAGGCCGGTTATCGCGGAGCCGAAACGAGAAGGGGGAGCGGGATGACGCGTCGCAAGCTGGTCGCCGGCAACTGGAAGATGAACGGCAGCCGCGCCGCGCTGGGCGAGCTCGAGGCGATCGCCGCCGCGGCGGCCGCGACTCCGGCAGTGGACGTGATGGTGGCGGTGCCGTTCACGCTGATCGCGCCGGCGTCGGAGCGTGTGCCCGCGCTCATGATCGGTGCCGAGGACGTGCACGAGGCCGACAGCGGCGCGCACACCGGCTGCGTCTCGGCCGCGATGGTGCGCGAGGCGGGGGCTCGCTTCACCATCGTGGGTCACTCCGAGCGGCGCCACGACCAGCATGAGACCAGTCAGGACGCCTGGGCCAAGGCCGCCGCGGCGCATCGCCACGGCTTGCAGGTGATCCTGTGCTGCGGCGAGACCGGCGCCGAGCGCGACGCGGGTCGCGCCGAACGCGTCGTGCAGGCGCAGATCGAGAAGTCGCTGCCCGAGAATGCCGCGGGCAACTGGCTCACGCTCGCCTATGAGCCGCGCTGGGCGATCGGCACGGGCGCGACCCCGACGCTCGACGATATCGCAGCGATCCACGCGATCGCACGCGCCAAGATGCGCAAGCTGATCGGCGACGCGGCGAGCGGGGTGCGGATCCTCTACGGCGGTTCGGTCACGGGCGACAACGCGCGCGCAATCATGGCAACTCCGGACGTGGACGGCGCGCTGGTCGGCGGCGCGAGCCTCACCGCGGCCAAGTTCGTGCCGATCATCGCCGCCGCGGCGGCAGTGTAGGGCGCGCGCGACGCGCTACACTCGCGCTTAAGGAAGGTAGAACGACACGGGCGGAACGCTCTTCCGCTTCCGTCATCCCGGACTTGGTCCGGGATCTACTCTTCCGCGAGAGCAACGCTTTCCGGAGGTGCAGCACGGTGGATCCCGGACCAAGTCCGGGATGACGAATTGATTGAGCGTTGGGGGAGCTTGAAGGTGCTGCCCTCCCCAACCGCTCACCTCAGCCGAACCGCGCCTTCAGCAGCGCATAGGCGGCGCGTAACCCATAGGCCTCGCCGCCGCGCGGTCGAGCCGGCTTGGCGGTCGGGCGCCAGGCGAAGGTGTCGAGATGCGCCCAGGGCAGCGTCGCCGGCACGAAGCGGCGCAGAAACAGCGCCGCGGTGATCGCTCCCGCGAAGCCGCCATCGGGCGCGTTGACCAGGTCGGCCACGTCCGACTTGAGCATCTCCTCATACCCGCCCCACAGGGGCAAGCGCCACAGCGGGTCGCGTACCTGCTCCGCCGCGCCGAGCAGATCGGCGGCGAGCGTCTCATCCTGAACGAAGGTGGCGGGCAGGTCCGGCCCGAGGGCGACTCGCGCGGCGCCGGTCAGCGTCGCGAAGTCGATCAGCAGGTCGGGCGCATCCTCCACCGCGCGCGCCAGCGCGTCGCCCAGTATCAGCCGGCCCTCGGCATCGGTATTGGTGTTCTCCACCGTCAGCCCCAGCCGCGTCTGGAGCACGTCGCCGGGGCGGAAGGCGCTGCCCGAGATCGCATTCTCCACCGCCGGGATCAGCACGTGCAGCCGTACCTTGAGTCGCGCCTGCATCACCAGCCCGGCCAGCGCCAGCGCGTGCGCGGCGCCGCCCATGTCCTTTTTCATCAGCCGCATGCCTGCCGACGGCTTGATGTCGAGCCCGCCTGAGTCGAAGCACACGCCCTTGCCGACCAGTGCCACGCGCGGGTGCGCCGGATCGCCCCACAGCAGCTCGATCAGCCGCGGTGCGCGCTCGCGGCTGGCCGCCTGGCCGACCGCGTGGATCATCGGGTAGCCTGTCGCCAGCGCATCGCCGCGCGTGACGGTGACGCTCGCACCATGCGCCCGGGCCAGCCCGTCCGCCTCGGCCTCCAGCTCGGCGGGGCCGAGGTCGCTCGCACCGGTGTCGACCAGGTCGCGCACGCGCGCGGTCGCGCTGGCGAGGCGCACCGTCTCGTCGACCGCCCCGACATCGCTGGTCAGCAGCACGCGCGGCCGCGCCGGCTCGGGCTTGCGATAGCGCGTGAAGCGATGCTGCGAGAGCAGCCAGCCGAGCCCGGCGGCGCCGAGCGGGGTCTCGCCGGCGAGCCGGTAGCTGCCCTCGGGCAGCGTGTCCCCCAGCGAGGCGATCCGCCACGGCGACGACGGCTCCTCGTCGCACACCAGCAACGCGGCCCAGTCTTCGGCGCCGTCACCGGGCAGGATCGCGCGGTCGCCAGCCTTGCCCGTCACCCGCGCCGCCGTCGCGGCGGTGCGCGCCCGCGCCGGCTGGATGGCGAGCCAGGCGTCATACGCGTCAGGGTGGACGACGTGGAGCAGCCGCGCGGGCTGGCCACGATCGGGCTGGAGGAGCGCGGAAAAGTCGGTCATCGCGCGACCAAAGCAGGACTTGGGCGCCCGCGCAACGCGCGGTTCCCTTCGCGCGACCGGCACCTTACATCGCCGCCATGACCACGCACACGACTCGCATGCTGATCCTCGGTTCGGGCCCCGCCGGGCTCTCGGCGGCCATCTACGGCGCGCGCGCCGGCATGGCGCCGATCGTCGTCCAGGGCATCCAGCCCGGCGGCCAACTCACCACCACCACCGACGTCGAGAACTATCCCGGCTTTCGCGAGGTGATCCAAGGCCCCTGGCTCATGGAGCAGATGCAGGCGCAGGCGGAGCATGTCGGCACGCGGCTGATGTGGGACACGATCGTCGAGGTCGACCTGACCCGCCGCCCGTTCCGCCTGATCGGCGACGGCGGCGACGTCTACGAGGGCGAGGTGCTGGTGATCGCCACTGGCGCGCAGGCCAAGTGGCTCGGGCTCGACAGCGAGGATGCGATGAAGGGCAAGGGCGTCAGCGCCTGCGCCACCTGCGACGGCTTCTTCTACCGCGGCAAGAAGGTCGCGGTGATCGGCGGGGGCAATACCGCGGTCGAGGAGGCGTTGTACCTTACCAATCACTCGGACGACGTGACCCTGATCCACCGCCGCGACTCGCTACGCGCAGAGCGCATCCTGCAGCAGCGGCTATTCGCACACCCCAACGTGACGGTGCTCTGGAACAAGGAAGTGCGCGAGTTCGTCGACGGCGGCGGGAATGCCGGCCTCGTCGCGCTCGAGCTGGAAGACACGCGGACAGGCGAGCATTCGCGGCTCGACGTCGACGGCGGCTTCGTCGCGATCGGCCACCATCCCGCGACCGAGCTGTTCCGCGGGCATCTCGCGCTCGACGAGGATGGCTATATCGCGGTCGAGACCGGCTCGACGCGCACCAGCGTGCCCGGCGTGTTCGCCTGCGGCGACGTGATGGACAAGGTGTATCGTCAGGCGGTCACCGCCGCGGGCACCGGCTGCATGGCCGCGCTCGACGCCGAGCGCTTCCTCGCCGCCGTGGAGTTCGCCGAGGTGAGCGAGGCGGCGGAATAAGGTTCAGACCAGCGCCTTGCTCGCGGCGAAGCGGGTCAGCGCGCCGAACGTCTCGAGCATCTCGCCGTCGACCTCGTCGTCCTCGATGACGATGCCGAGCCGGTCCTCCAGCTCGGTGAGCACGCCCGCGACCGCCATCGAGTCGAGCTCCGGCAATGCGCCGAACAGCGGCGTGTCGGCGCGGAAGGTGTCGACCCGCTCGGGGGACAGCGCCAGCACGTCGGCGAGCACCGCGCGCACCGTGGTCTCGACCTCACTCATGCCTTCCGGGATCACGCTGCCTCCTCGCTGGCGCCGCGGCAAGCGGCGATGCGCGCGGCGTTAGGCGGCGGCGCGATGGAGCGCAACCGGGTCGCTTTCCACCACGCGCGACGACGCGGGCGCTACTGTCCGCGCGTGATCCGCTCTAGGGGATGATGTCATGGTTCCGCTCGATCCCGTCCCGTCGTCGATCGATCACGTTCTGCGCGGCGAGCCGGACACGATCGCATTGGTCGATCGCGCCGGCACGCTCGATTATACCGCGGCGGAGGAGGCGGTGGCGCGGCTCGCCGGCTGGCTCGCCGCGCAACGGCTCGCGCCCGGCACCCGCGTCGCCACCTGGCTGCCGAAGACGCGTGAGGCGTGCTGGATGCCGCTTGCCGCGGCGCGGGCGGGGCTGGTCCACGTGCCGATCAACCCGCTGCTCAAGCGCGCGCAGATCGCGCACATCCTCGCTGACAGCGGCGCCGCGCTGCTGGTCACGCACGCCCCGCGCGCCACCACGCTGGAGAACGGCGACCTGCCCCCCGGTTGCGCGCTCCACGTCGAAGCTGGGCAGGGCGACGCCTTGCCCCGTTCGCGCGCCGACCCGGACACGCTCGCGGCGCTGCTCTACACATCGGGTTCGACCGGTCGCCCCAGGGGCGTGATGCTGAGCCATGCCAATCTGTGGCTCGGTGCGATCAGCGTGGCGCATTACATGGCACTCACCCCGGACGACCGCGTGCTCGGTGTGCTGCCGCTGAGCTTCGACTACGGCCAAAACCAGCTCCTCTCCACCTGGGCCGCGGGAGCCAGCGTGGCGCCGCTCGACTATCTCACGCCCCGCGACGTGGTGAAGGCGGTGGAGCGGCTTCATATCACCACGCTCGCCGGCGTACCGCCGCTGTGGGTGCAGCTGCTCGAGGCGGAGTGGCCGGAGACGACCGCGGCGCGGCTGCGACGGCTGACCAACTCGGGCGGCGCGCTCACGCCGGCGCTCGTGCGCGGTCTGCGCGCGCGCTTCCCCGACGCACGTCTCTTCCCGATGTACGGGCTGACCGAGGCGTTCCGTTCGACCTATCTCGACCCGGCGCTGGTGGATGATTACCCTGAGTCGATCGGCCGCGCGATCCCCTTCGCCGAGGTGCTCGTGGTCCGTCCGGACGGCGCGCGCGCGGCGACGGACGAGCCCGGCGAGCTGGTCCATGCCGGTCCGCTGGTCGCGCAGGGATATTGGCAGGATGCGGAGCGCACCGCGACGCGCTTCCGCCCTGCGCCCTCCTTCGCGCGCGCAAGCGGCACGGCGGTCTGGTCAGGCGATACGGTGGTGGAGGGCGCCGACGGGCTGCTCCGCTTCGTCGCGCGCGCCGACGAGATGATCAAGACCGCGGGCAACCGCGTCAGCCCGCAGGAGGTCGAGGAAGCGGTCACCGCCGGCGATGAGACGCGCGAGGCGGTCGCGGTCGGTATACCCGACGCGCGGCTCGGGCAGGCGATCCTGGTCGTCGCGCGCGGCGACGGCGGCGCCGACGCGGAACTGCGCGAGCGGTTGAAGCGCGACCTGCCCGGCTTCATGCAGCCGGCGCGCGTCGTGTGGCGCGCCGAGCTGCCGCGCAACGCCAACGGCAAGCTCGACCGCGCCGCGCTACGGGAGGAGTTCGCGTGAAGCCGATGGGTCCGCTGCCGCCCGCCTTCGCACACCAGCAGGGTGTGCTGACGATCGCGGGCGAGGATGCCGCTGCGCTGGTAGCGGCATATGGCTCGCCGCTGTTCGTCTACGACCTGGCCGCGGTCGCGGCGCAGGTGGCGCGTTTCCGTGCGGCGATGCCGGAGGCGATCGGACTTCATTACGCGATCAAGGCCAATCCGTTCGCGCCGCTGCTGGCGGCGATGGCGCCGCTGGTCGACGGGCTCGACGTCGCCTCGGGCGGCGAGCTCGAATGCGCGCTCGCGGTCAAACCCGCCACCGCGGTGAGCTTCGCCGGACCGGGCAAGCGCGACGACGAGCTCGCCGCGGCGATAGCGGCGGGGGCGACGCTCAACATCGAGTCGGCGGGGGAGGCGCGGCGCGCGCTCGCGGCAGGCGAGCGGCTCGGCATCGCGCCGCGCGCGGCGGTGCGGGTCAACCCCGACCTCGAGCTGCGCGGCTCGGGGATGAAGATGGGAGGGCGTGCCTCACCGTTCGGGATCGACGCCGAAGAGGCCGCCGCGGTGGTGCGCTCGCTGATCGAGGGCGGTGCGACGTGGCGCGGCTTCCACATCTTCGCGGGCAGCCAGGCGCTCGACGCAGGCGCGCTGATCGAGACCCAGGCGGCGACGCTCGCGCTCGCGGCGCGGCTGGCGGACGCGGTCGGCGCCGCGCCGCCGCTGGTCAATCTGGGCGGCGGCTTCGGCGTGCCCTATTTCGCCGGCGACGTGGCGCTCGACGTCGAACGGGTCGGCGGGGCGCTCGCGGAAGCGCTGTCGCGCCGCGCCGAGGTGCTCGCGGACAGCGGCTTCGCGCTCGAACTGGGGCGCTGGCTGGTGGCGGAGGCGGGGGTGTATCTCACCCGCGTCGTCGACCGAAAGGTGAGCCGCGGCGAGATCTTCCTCGTGGTCGACGGCGGGCTGCACCACCAGCTCGCCGCCTCGGGCAATTTCGGCACCGTGGTGCGGCGCAATTATCCGCTCGCCGTGGGGGGGCGCATGGGCATGGCGGGCGAGGAGGAGGTGAGCGTCGTCGGCTGCCTCTGCACTCCCCTCGACCGATTAGGCGATCGCGTGCTGCTGCCGCGCACGGCGGCGGGCGACGTGGTCGCGGTGTTCCTCGCCGGTGCTTACGGGCTGACGGCGAGCCCGAGCGCGTTCCTCGGCCATCCGGCACCGGCGGAGGTCGTGGTCGGCTAAGCGGCAAAGGTGTTCGTGGGCTGGAACGCCTTAGTCATCCTGCCGTCAGCACCCTCCTGGTCCAGGCGTCGAACAGCTGCGGCCAGTGCGACCCCGGCAGCTCGGGTGGCAGATAGGCTGGGCCGAAGCCATGACCGCCCTCCTGGAAGAAGTGAGCCTCCACCGGCACCTGTGCGGCCTGGCAGGTGGTCAGCATCGCCATCGGCTCGCTCACCGGCACGGTGGTGTCGTCGAGCGCGTGCGCGATGAAGATCGGCGGCGTGTCGCGACGCACCCGCCGGTTCGTGTCGAACCGTGCCGCCGCCCGCGCGCCCACGCGCATCCGGTCGCCCGTGATCACGGGATAGACTAGCCCTGCGAAGGCGGGACGTGCGTCACCCGCATCGGCGGCATCAACGCGATCGTATACCGGGTCCATCGACGCGGTGGCGAGGCTGGCGGCGAGCAGCCCGCCCGCGGAGAAGCCGACCGTCCCCAGCTTCGCCGGATCGACGCCGTAGCGCACCGCGTCGGCGCGGATCAGCCGCATCGCGCGCTGGGCGTCCTGCAAGGGGACGTCCTCGCTCTCCAGCCAGCCCTCGCCCGGCAGGCGATAGGCCAGCACGAAGACAGTGACGCCGAGCGGGTTGAAGACCTTGGCGACGTTGATCCCCTCGTTCTCGACCGAGAGGAAACGATAGCCGCCGCCGGGCATCGATAGCACAGCGCGCCCGTCCGGCCGCGCCGCGCGATAGACGCCGACGACCGGCTCGGCGACGCCGCGCAGGTGCAGCTCGCGGCGCGGTGCATTGCCTTCCATACGGTTGTCGGGGGTGGGCAGGCGGCGCGGCGCGTTGGGCGGCTGTTTGGGCCAGAGCCGGAAGCTCTCGGCGGGCGGCCAGGCGGTGTCCCGCGCTGCTTCCTGCGCGAGCGCCCGCGGCGCGGAAGCGAGTGTCGCCAGCCCGGCGGTCGCGCCCATCATCGTGCGCCGATCGATCCGCATCTGCCCGCTCCCACCGCCATTGTCCGTGTGAGCCGGTCTATGGGATGGCGGAGTGTGTAGGCAAGCGGCAGCCGAGCGCAGGTAAGGGTCGCGCCGGATCCCTCCCAGCGATCCCGACGCGAGAAGGCCCCCGCCGGATCGCTCCGACGGGGGCCTCGTCTTGGGCGCGCGTTACCGCCTCAGGCGAACAGCTTGGCCCAGGCGCGGGTCGGGCGGTCCTTCCACAGCCCGCGGTGATAGGCGTCCGACGCCAGCAGCGGCATCACCGAGCCGGCCTCAGCGAACACCATCTGCTCGATGCCGGTGTTGACCTTGCCCCAGCTCGCCGCCTCCTGCAGCGTCGAGGACGAGCAGGCGCCGTCGCGCACGTCCGCCACGGTGATCTGCACCGCGTACTTGTGCACCGCGACGTCGTCGTGGCCGAGGATCTCGGCGCAGACCACCGTGTCCTGGATAAAGTTCTTCGGCACGCCGCCGCCGATCATCAGCAGGCCGGTGGTGCCCGCCTTGATCTTGATCTCGGTGAGCTCGCGGAAGTCCGCCACCGCGTCGATCATCAGATACGGCTTGCCCGCCTTGGCCGAATCGACCTGGTGCTTGACCAGCCCGAAGCCCGCCGAGCTATCGACGAAGGCCGGGCAGAAGATCGGCACGTCATGCTCATAGGCGAGCTTGACCAGGCTGTTCTCCTTCTTGCCGTGCTCGACGAGATACTTGCCCATCTCGCGAATGAAGGCGCGGCTCGAATAGGCCTTGGGCTCCAGCGACTCCGCGATCTCGAAGATCGTGTGGTCGACGTTCTGGAGCGCCTCCTCGTCGATGTACGTGTCGTAGATACGATCGATGTAGAGCGAGCGCAGCGTGTCGTCGTCGGGGATCTCGAGCGCCTGATAATGCTTGTGGCCGAGGCCCTCGAAGAAATCCATGTCGACGATGGTCGCGCCCGTGGCGACGATCACGTCGACCATGTTGTTGCGCACCAGCTCGGCATACAGGTCCATGCAGCCGCCGGCCGAGGTCGAGCCCGCGATCACCAGACACACCGTGCAGTCCTTGTCGGCCAGCATCTGGTTGTAGATCTTGGTGGCGCGGCCGAGGTCGCGGCTGGTGAAGCTCATGTCGCTCATCGCGTCGACGATCGGGCGCGCGTCGAAGCTCTTGATGTCCACGTGCTTGACCTGCTTGGACAGCAGCTCCGCCTTACGCGTGTCGTTGATCTTCGCCTGGTCGTGCGAGGGGGCGAGGGTATCGGTCATGGGGTGCTCCCATTGGGGTACACGTCGTTCACGGGGACGCGGAAACCCATCTGACGGCGGCACGCCACCGCGCGCCGCCGCCAATTTCTTGAGGTCGTAAGGTTACAGCTTGACGACGTTGCTCGCGACCGCGGGTTCCACCACGGTGTAGAGCGATTCCATCGGCTCGTCGGTCGCGATCACCGTCTCGTCCGAGCCGAAGCCGTTGAACGCGGTGCGCATCGCCGCGCCATAGGCGCCCAGCATGCCGATCTCGACGTAATCGCCGACCGTAATGTCCGCCGGCAGCGGAAAGGGGCCGGGCATATGGTCGAGGTCGTCGCAGGTCGGGCCCCAGAAGCTGAACGGATGGTCGCGGACGGTCGACTCCGGCTCACGCAGCAGCGCCACCGGGTAGCGCCAGCCGATGTGCGCCGCGTCGAACAGCGCGCCATAGGCGCCGTCGTTGATGTACAGCTCCTCGCCGCGGCGTCGCTCGACGCGCACGACCACCGAGCTGTACTCGGCGCAAAGCGCGCGACCCGGCTCGGCCCAAAGCTCGGCCGAATAGCTGATCGGCAAGCTCTCGAACGCGCGGTGGATCGTCTCGAAATAGCGCTCGAGCGGCGGCGGGGTCATGCCCGGATAGGCCGAGGGGAAACCGCCGCCGACGTCGATGACGTCGACCGTCACCGCCGCGCCGACGATCGCCTGGCGCACGCGCTCCATCGCGTTGCTGTACGCCTCGGGCGTCATCGCCTGCGAGCCGACGTGGAAGCAGATGCCGAGCGCGTCCGCCACCTGGCGGGTCGCCAGCAGCAGCTCGCGCGCTTCGTCCGGCGCGACGCCGAACTTCGACGCGAGACTGAGCTTCGAATGCTCCGACGACACGCGCAGCCGCACGCAGAGCGTGAGGTCCGCTGCGCCACGGGTGGCGCGCACGATCTTCGCCAGCTCTTCCATGCTGTCGAGCGAGAAGGTGCGGACGCCGTGCGTGAAGTACGCCTCTGCGATGGCCTCCTCGGCTTTCACCGGGTGCATGAAGCACAACGTCGCCTGCGGCAGCGTGCGGGCGACCAGACGCACCTCGGCGATCGAGGCGACGTCGTACGTCGTCACGCCGTTGTCATACAGCGTCCGTAGCAGCTCGGGGCTCGGGTTCGCCTTGACCGCATACATGGTCCGGCCCGGAAACTTCTCCGTGAAGAAGCGGGCGGCCCGTGCCGCGGCGTGCGGACGAACGATCGTCACCGGCTGGACCGGCTGACGGGCGGCAATGTCGATGGCCCCGGCGACGGAATCGGCGGGAACGGTCGAGAGGGGCGCTAGCCCCAGCGCGCGATGATGCTGGTGCAATTCAAGGGACCTCCAATTGCCTTGCGGCATACGGTGACAAAAAGCTGCCTTGCGGTTGGAAGTCCCATGGGGCAGCGGAGGCGCGAATTAGGATCGCTGGACCGCCTTGTAAAGTGGTTCGGTGGAGGAAAGGTTCAGATGTGACTGTTCTGCGACAACCGACGCGGGCGGGGGTGCGCGACGCTGCCGCCAAGGTCGCTGCCATCCTCCCGCCGACACCGATATTTGTGAGTGAAATCAACGGCGTAAATGTGGTTCTCAAAGCCGAGTCGCTGCAGCCGATCGGCGCCTTCAAGGTGCGCGGCGCGTGGCATCGACTGACCGCCCTGGACGACGAAGCGAGACGTAGAGGCGTCGTGGCGTTCTCCTCGGGCAATCACGCGCAGGGGATCGCCTGGGCGGCGCGCCGGCTCGGCATCGCCGCGACGATCGTGATGCCCGCCGACGCGCCGCGGGCAAAGCGCGAGTCGACGCTCGCGCTCGGCGCCGAGGTGGTCGATTATGACCGCGCGACGCAGAGCCGCGAGGCGATCGCGGCGCGGCTCGCCGAGGCGCGCGGCGCCACGCTGGTGCCGAGCTTCGACGATCCCTGGGTGATCGAGGGGCAGGGCAGCGCCGGCGTCGAGGCGGCGCGGCAGGTGGATGCGCTCGGACTCGGCGCGGTGCGGCGCGTGGTGGTGCCGTGCGGCGGGGGCGGGCTCGCAGCGGGGATCGCGCTGGCGCTGCCCGAGGCGGCGATCACCGTGGTCGAGCCAGAGGGCTGGGACGACATGCGGCGCAGCCTCGAGGCGAGCTGGATCGAGCCCGTCGGCGCCAACCCGCCGCCGACCGCGTGCGACTCGCTCCAGACCAAGGAAGTCTCGCCGCTGACCTTCGACGTGCTGTCGCGCCGCGACGCGACCGGCGTGGCGGTGAGCGAGCACGCGGTACGCGAGGCGCAGCGCTGGGCGGCGGCGCAGCTGCGGCTGGTGATCGAGCCCGGCGGGGCGGTGGCGCTGGCGGCGCTGCTCACGGGACAGGTCGCGGCCGAGCCGGGGACGCTGGCGATCCTCTCGGGCGGCAACGTCGACCTCGACGCCTATGCCGCGGTGCTCGCCGGCGAGCCGGTCGCGGTCGCGGCGGCGCACGGGTCGGTGGAGCCGGTATGACGCCCGCGTTCGGCAGCATCGCCGCGGCGGCGCCGGCCTTGGCGATGCTGGGCGCACTCGCCTGCCTGATCGGCGGGGGCTACCTGATCGCGACCCGGCGCGACCGCACCAAGGGCGTGCTGATGCTCGTGATGGCCGCGGTGCTGGTCGGCAACGTGCTGATCTGGGTGGCGTGAGCGCGACGTCGCGGCGCCAATGTTGCGAATGTTGAGTCGCTGCGCGTTGGAGCGCGGGGCGTATGTTGTGTCGGCGCGGCTGTGAGATGAGGGCGAGGCGCATCCGCGACGCGTACCGCGGCGGCGGTGACGTAGGACAGCGCTTGGCCCTAGCAGAAATCCTCCCCGGCACGGGGAGGAGGACCGCCGGCCGCAGGCCGGTGGTGGAGGGGGGGCTTCCACAGGCGCTATGCTGCGCGGCGAGCCCCCTCCACCACGCCCTGCGGGCGCGGTCCCCCTCCCCGCGAGCGGGGAGGAGTTCGCCCTCACTTGATCGGCGAGTTCGGGTCCAGCCGCATGTCGAGGTAAGTGTCGACCGAACGCATCAGGTCGTCCATCTCATGCTCGAAGAAGTGGTTGGCGCGCGGGATCACGTCGTGGTGGATCGTGATGTGCTTTTGCGTGCGCAGCTTGTCGACCAGCTTCTGCGAGGCGAGCGGGGTCACCACCTCGTCCTCGGCGCCCTGGATGATGATCCCCGACGAGGGGCAGGGCGCCAGGAAGCTGAAGTCGAACATGTTCGCGGGCGGCGCGATCGAGATGAAGCCGCGGATCTCGGGCCGGCGCATCAGCAGCTGCATGCCGATCCAGGCGCCGAAGCCGAAGCCCGCCACCCAGGTGGTCTGCGCCTCGGCGTGGAAGCTCTGCACCCAGTCGAGTGCCGCGGCCGCGTCGGAGAGCTCGCCCACGCCATTGTCGAACACACCCTGGCTCTTGCCGACACCGCGGAAGTTGAAGCGCAGCGTGGCGAAGCCGCGGCGCTGGAAGGTCTTGTAGAGCTCCTGCACGATACGATTGTTCATCGTGCCGCCCGCGTTGGGGTGCGGGTGGAGGATCATCGCGACGGGCGCGCGCGGGCGCGGCGCTGGGGCGAAGCGGCCCTCGATGCGGCCTTCGGGTCCGGGGAAGATGACTTCGGGCATGGTCACTCGTCTGGAGGCGGGGCGTTGGGCCCGGCGAGAAGCGCGCTATATAGGCCACGCGCCCGATAATGGAACGATTGGTTGACCGAACCCCGATCCCTCGACGACACGACCCTGCCTGACGCTCCTCCCGCGGATGCGCCGGTCTACCTCGATCACGCCGCGACCGCGCCGCTCACCAGCGGCGCGCGTACGGCCATGGTCGAGGGGATGACGCATTGGGCCAACCCGTCCTCGCCGCACGCCGCCGGACGCGCCGCGCGCGCCGCGCTGGAGCGCGCGCGCGGGCAGGTGGCGGCGGCCTATGGCTGGCGGCACGAGGCGCTGTTCACCAGCGGCGCCAGCGAGTCGCTCGCGATCGCGCTCGGCCGCGCGGTGGCAGGGCGGCGCGTGGTCAGCGCGGTGGAGCATGACGCGGCGCTGCGCGCCGCGGGGGCGGCTGAGGTGCTGCCGGTCGACCCGCTCGGACGCCTCGACCCGGCATGGATCGGCGACGTAGCGGGCGCGGTGGTGGCGGTGCAATGGTGCAACAGCGAGACCGGGGTACGCCAGCCGATCGCCGCGATCGCCCAAGCGGTGCACGCACGCGGCGGCATCCTGCTCGTCGACGCGGCGCAGATGCCCGCCTCGGACGAGCTCGCCGGGCACGCCGACCTGATCGCGCTGTCGGCGCACAAGCGCGGCGGTCCGCCGGGCATCGGTGCGCTGCTGGTGCGCGACCTGGCCGTGCTCCACCCCAGCGGCGGGCAGGAGCGCGGCTATCGCCCCGGCACCGAGAACCTGCCCGGCGCGCTCGGCTATGCCGCCGCGCTCGCCGAGCCCGAGCCCGACCACGAAGCGCTGCGCGCACGGCTCGACGACCTGATCCGGCGCTCGGGCGGCGAGGTGGTCGGTGAGGGCGCCGAGCGCCACGCGGCGATCGGCTCCTATCGCATGCCCGGTGTCGCCGCGGCGGCGCAGCTGATCCGCTTCGACCTCGACCGCATCGCGGTGTCGGCGGGCAGCGCCTGCGCCAGCGGCAGCCTCAAGCCCAGCCACGTGCTGCGCGCGATGGGCTGGAGCGAGGACGCCGCGCGCGAGGTGGTGCGCGTGAGCTTCGGCCGGACTACCACCGCGGCGGAGGTGGAGCGTTTCGCCGCCGCCTGGCGCGCGGTGGCGCGGACGCGGCGGTTCGCGGCGTGACCTATCTCGACTATCAGGCAACCACGCCGCTCGCGCCCGAGGCGCTGGAGGCGATGCTGCCGTGGCTGCGCGACCAGCATGCCAACCCGCACTCGCCGCACCGCCCCGGCCGCGCCGCGCGCGCCGCGGTGGAGCTCGCGCGCGACCGGGTCGTGGCGCTGCTGCCGCCCGGCGGCCGGGTCGCCTTCACGAGCGGCGCGACCGAGGCGCTCAACTGGGCGATCAAGGGCGCGCCGCCGAGGCGGGTGGTGACGATCGCGACCGAGCATGCCGCGGTGCTCGACAGCGTCGCGGCGCGCGGCGACGCGATCGTGCTGCCGGTCGGCACCGACGGGCTGGTCGATCTCGCCGCGGCCGAGCGCGCGATCGTGCCCGGGGTGGCGCTGGTCGCGGCGATGCTGGTCAACAACGAGGTCGGTGTGATCCAGCCGCTCGACGCGCTGGCGGCGATGGCCAAGCGCGCGGGCGCGCTGCTGCTGTGCGACGCGGTGCAGGGGTTCGGCCGCGTGGCGATCCCCGCCGGCGCCGACCTCGTCGCGGTATCGGCGCACAAGGTGTACGGACCCAAGGGCATCGGCGCGCTGTGGATCCGCGACGGCGTGACGCTCGCGCCGCTGCTTCACGGCGGCGATCAGGAGAGCGGTCGCTCGGGCACGCTCTCGCCCGCGCTGTGCGCCGGTTTTGGCGCGGCGGCGCTGCTGCTTGCCGAGCGGCGCGAGGTCGATGCCGGCCACATCGAGCGGCTGTGGCAAGTAGCGCGCGAGCGATTGCCCGGCTGGACGATCAACGGCGCGACCGAAGCGCGCTACCGCGGCAACCTCAGCGTGCGACGCGGCGCGGTCGACGTGGCGCGGCTGATGAGCGACGTGCGCGACGTCGCCTTCTCGGCCGGGTCGGCCTGTGCCAGCGGCTCGGGGCGGAGCAGCCACGTGCTGCGCGCGCTCGGGCTGAGCGAGGCCGAGGCGCGCAGCACGATCCGGCTCGGCTTCGGCCGCTACACGCGCGAGGACGAGCTCGCGGCGGCGCTCGACCGGCTCGACGCCGCCGCCCGCGCGCAGCGGATCGCGGCGTGAGGGTGCGCTTCACCGATGGCGGCGCGGTGCGCGAGGTGGAGGCGGTGCCGGGCGAGCGGCTGCTCGACGTGGCGCGGCGCGACGGTCAGCCGCTGGAGGGGACCTGCAACGGCGAGCTGGCGTGTGCGACCTGCCACGTCATCGTCGCCGCGGAGGACTTCGATCGACTGCCGCCGGCGAGCGAGGAGGAGGAGGACATGCTCGACCTCGCCCCCGACGCGCGGCGCACCAGCCGGCTCGCCTGCCAGATCGTGCTGACCCCCGCGCTGGATAAGCTTTCGGTTCGATTACCAACAAGTTCAGCATAAGTGCAGCGCGACTCCGCGATGGTCCTCGCACAGGGACATGTGAGGAGTGTTGCACATGAGATGGATGATGATGGGCCTCGCCGGCGTACTCGCGGCGACCTCGCTGGCACCGGCGGCGGAGGCGCAGCGCTGGCGCGACGATCGCGGCTGGCACGACAACGGCCGCCATCGCGGCTGGGACCGCGGCGACCACCGCCGCTGGGATCGCGAGCGCCGCTGGCGCGACGACCGCCACTGGCGCGGCGACGGCCGACGCTATGGTTGGAACGGCTATGGCCGTGATCGCGGGTGGGATCGGGGCCGTACCGTCTGCCGCTGGCAGGACGGGCGCTACGGCCCGGTAAAGCGGTGTTTCCGCGTCCGCGGCTGACGCGGGCTTGATCGCGCCGCCCGGCTTCGCCATATGGCGCGCGGGAGTCGGGCGGACGTGGTCGTCGCCAACCTGGTCAGGTCCTGACGGAAGCAGCCACAACGATTTCGCCGCGGGTCGTTCCGGCTCCCACCTTTGCCAGCATCGCGACCGGCCACTCCGCTCGTCACCTTACCGGGTCGACACATCGCTGCGGCGTTGCAACAAAGCGCGGCGTCGCCTGTTTCGCTACGCATGCGAAACTTCTCCCGACGCGACCTGATCAGCACGGCCGGCGGCGCTTCGCTGGTCTCCAGCCTCACCTGGGCCGCGCCGGGCCTCAGCCAAAGCGGGGGTGGCGAGACACCCTTCTCCTGGGCCATCCTGCAGCAGCGTGCCGCCGCGCTGGCCAAGCGCCGCTACCAGCCGCCGCGCGAGAGCGCCGCTGCCAAGGCGCTCGACTTCGACGACGTTGGCACCATCCGGTTCAAGCCCGATCGCACCGTCGCGGGCGGCATCCGGCTGTTCCCGCTCGGCAACGGCGCGGTTACGCCGGTCGCGGTCAACCTGGTCGAGAACGGTCGTGCACGCCCGATTGTCTTCTCGCCCGAGCTGTTCGAGGGCGGCAAGGTCTCGCCACCGCCGGGCTTCGCGGGTTTTCGCGCGATGGAGACGGGACGCGAGAGCGACTGGCTCGCCTTCCTCGGTGCGTCCTATTTCCGCAGCGCCGGGTCGCAGGACCAATATGGCCTGTCGGCGCGCGGCATCGCGGTCGACACCGGGCTCGCGCATGAGCAATTCCCCAATTTCACCGAGTTCTGGATCGAGCGCGCGGGCGACCAGAGCTATACCATCTACGCGCTGATGGACGGCGAGAGCCTCACCGGCGCCTACCGCTTCGTCAGCCGCCACCCCAAGGCGGTGGTGCAGGATGTGTCATCGGTGCTGTTCCTGCGCCGCGCGGTCGAGCGGCTCGGCGTCGCGCCAGTGACGAGCATGTTCTGGTACGACGACCGCACGCGCCGCGGCGCGACCGACTGGCGACCCGAGATCCATGACTCGGACGGTCTCGCGCTGATCAGCCGCGAGGGCGAGCGCGTGTGGCGGCCGCTGCGCAACCCGCCGCAGCCCGCCACGGACAGCTTCGCCGCGGACGACGTGCGCGGCTTCGGCCTGCTCCAGCGCGACCGCAACTTCGACCATTATCAGGACGACGGCGCCTTCTACGACAAGCGGCCCAACCTGTGGGTCGAGCCGCGCGGGTCGTGGGGGCAGGGGCGCGTGATGCTCTACGCCTTCCCGACCGACAGCGAGACGGTCGACAATGTCGTTGCCTTCTGGACTCCAACGGCGCCGGTGCGTGCGGGCCAGCGGCTCCAGTTCGACTATCGCCTGACCTGGACCTCGGACGATCCGAGCCTCGACCGCGCCGCGCACGCGACCGACATGTGGGTCGGCGCCGCCGGCCGGCCAGGGCTGCCGGCGCTGGCGGGGGCGAGCAAGCTGGTGGTCGACTTCGTCGGTGACTCACTCGCCGGCCTCGATCGCGACAGCAAGGTCACCGCCGAGATCGGCGTCACCCGCGGTACGCTGCTGCACAGCGCGGCCTACCCCGTCGTCGGGCAGCGCAACCGCTGGCGTGTCACCGCCGACATTCGCCCCGCGGCCGCGGGCGGCACCACCGGCCCGGTCGACGTGCGGCTGTACCTCAAGCGCGGCGAGGCGGCGCTGAGCGAGACCTTGCTCGTGCCGATCTACCCGGCGTGAGCGCGCTGCCGCCGCGGCTGCCCCCCGAGGCGCCGCTCGCGATGCCCGAGCAGCGTTTCGACGGTCCGCAACCGCTGCCGTCGGCCCCTCCGCCGATCGTAGGCGCGATCGGCTCGCCGACCGACGTGCTCGCGCGCCGCGCCATCCTGGTGCTGCTGACGCTGGTGCTGGCGCTGTTCGCCTCTACCTCGCTCAAGGAATCGGTGCTGAGTGACGGCATCGGCGTGACCGACGCGATGTTGCTCGCGATCTTCTTCCCGCTCTTCGCGCTGCTCGCCTTCGGCTTCATCAACGCCACCGTCGGCTATGTCGTGCTGACGACCGGTCTGCACCCCGGCTTCCGCCCGGTACCGCGCTGGTCCGAGCCCTTGCAGGGGCGCACCGCGGTGCTGATGCCGGTGCACAACGAGGACGTCGCCGACGTGTTCGGTCGGCTCGCGCATATGGCGGACGCGCTCGAGCGCGCCGGTGCGGCGGGGTCGTTCGACTTCTTCGTGCTGAGCGACTCGGCCGCCGACAATGAGGCGGAGGAACTCGCTGCCTGGGAAATCCTGTCGCGCCGGAGCGCCTGCGCGATCTATTATCGTCGGCGCACCGAGAATGTCGGGCGCAAGCCGGGCAATATCGCCGAGTGGCTGCGCCGCTTCGGCGCGAGCTACGACTATATGCTGATGCTCGACGCCGACAGTCTGATGGGCGGCGAGACGATCCTCGGTATGGCGCAGATCATGGACCGGCGCCCCGCCGTGGGTCTGCTCCAGACCGTGCCGCAGGTCACCGGCGCCCGGACGCTGTTTCAGCGCTGGATGCAGTTCGCCAGCCGCATCTACGGCCCGATCGCGACCGCGGGGCTGGTCTGGTGGTCTGGTCCAGAGGCGACCTTCTGGGGCCATAACGCGCTGATCCGCGTCCGCGCCTTCGCCGAGAGCTGCGGCCTGCCCGTGCTGCCTGGCAAGCCACCTTTCGGCGGCACGATCATGAGCCACGACGTCGTCGAGGCGGCGCTGCTGCGGCGGCGCGGCTGGCGCGTCCACATGGTGATGACGGAGGATACGTTCGAGGAATATCCGCCGACGATGATCGATGCCGCGGTGCGCGACCGCCGATGGGCGCAGGGCAACCTCCAGCATCTCGCGCTGCTGCATGCCTCGGGCTTCCACTGGATCAACCGTCTCCAGCTGCTGCTCGGCGCGGCGGGCTATCTCGCCTCGCCGCTGTGGCTGCTGCTGATCACGGTGAGCGTGGTGCAGGCGGTGCGGGGTGAGCGAGGGCTGATGTCGGGTGATTCGACCGGCACCGTGCTGTTCGTCACGCTGGCGCTGCTGTTCGGCCCCAAGCTGCTCGGCGTGCTCAACGCCATCGCCGACGTGCGGCTGCGGCGGTCGATGGGCGGGACGGGCGCGATCCTGCGCTCGGTCGCGCTCGACGTGCCGCTCTCGACGCTCGCCGCTCCCGCAATCGCGCTGACTCAGACGATCGACCTGATCGGCATCACGCGTCAGCGCCGTGCCGAGTGGCAGCCGCAGAATCGCCGCGGCGACTCGCTCGCCATGGCGGCCATCCTACCGCGCTACCGCTGGCATATCGGGCTGGGAGTGCTGCTGCTCGCGCTGACGCCGCTGATGCCGCTCACCGCGTTGTGGCTCGCGCCGGTCACGCTCGGGCTGCTGCTGTCGCCGCTGATCGTGCAGTGGACCGCGAGCGAGCGTTGGGGTCGGCGCGCCGCGGCGGGTCGGCTGTTCCTGACCGACGTTGGCGTGCCCGAGCCGCAGCCGCTGCCGATCCTCGATGGAGCGGCCGGTCGCGGCACCTGAGCCTGCCACGAAAAAGGGGAGCGCCCGACTGGGCACTCCCCTTCCTCGTCAAGCGATCGGTCAGCTCAGTTGCTGTCCGAGTCGTCACCGTCGTCGGCGATGATGATGATGCCGGCGACGACCGCCGCAGCGGCCACGGCCGCCACGATCAGCCCGCCGCCCGCGAGCGCCTTGCTGTCCTTCGAGGTCCCCGCGCCGGCGCGAGCCGACTTGGCGACCGACAGGCTCGCTGCCGGGTTCGCCGGCGCAGCGACCGCCGGAGCGACCGCGAGCGAGGCGGCAGCGGCCGCGACCAGATACTTACCGATCTTCATTACTTATCTCCCCGGAAGGAGCGGCTCGTTTTCCATGTCGCCGCTTAGAAGGCAATTCTGAACTGACCCAAAACGCGACCGGTTGATGACGACGAGCGGCCACGTGGCGCGAACGCCGGCGATCGACCCCGCTCACTCCTTCGCGGTGCCGGGTTCCGCCATGTTGCGGTGCATATGCGCGGTCACCTCGGCGGGCAGGACGTGTGCCGCCGCGGCCTGGAGCTTGTTCTTCCAGCCCGACACGATCGAGTGCTTGCCCGCCATCAGCGCGTCCCAGCCGTCGCGCGCCACCTTGGCCGGATCGGACTTGCTGTCCGAGGTGCCGACGTCGGTGTCCATCATGTCGGCGCGATCGAAGAACTCGGTATCGACCGGACCCGGCATCAGCGTGGTGAGCGTGACGCCCGCGTGGTCCTTGAGCTCGTCGCGCAGCGCGTCGGTGAAATGGTCGACGAACGCCTTGGTGCCGTTGTAGACCGCCTGGAAGCTGCCCGGGATGAAGCCGGCGATCGAGCCGGTCACCAGCACCTTGCCGTCGCCGCGCACGACCATCTGCTGCAACACCTTCTGGAGCAGATAGGTGGTGCCGGTGATGTTGGTGTCGACGACACGCTTCCAGTCAGCCACGTCCTGGTCGAGGAAGGCGCGGCCGAGCCCGACCCCCGCGTTGGCGCAGAGCAGGTCGATCGGCCGGCCGCCAGCGGCGGCGAGCAACTGGTCGACGCCGTCGATCGTAGCGAGGTCGGCCTCGACCGAGCTGACCTGCGTGCCGAACTGCTCGAAGTCCGCCGCTGCGGCGTCGATCAGCGGCTCGTCGGCGACGACGAGGATGTCGTAGCCGCCCTGCGCCGCGAGCGTCGCCAGCTCGAAGCCGATACCGGTCGAAGCGCCGGTAATGATCGCGAATTTATCCGCCATGTCTGTCTCTCCTCAGTCCAGACCGGGCTTGAGCACGATCTTGGTGACCTCGTTCTGCTGGTCGTGGAACATCTTGTAACCCTTGGGCCCTTCGCTCAGCGGCATCCGGTGCGAAATCAGGAACTCGGTGTCGATCTTGCCCTCCAGGATCGCCTGGAGCAGCGCGGGCATGTAATGCTGGACGTGGGTCTGCCCGGTCTTGAGCGTCAGCCCCTTCTCCATGAAGGCGCCGAGCGGCCATTTGTCGACGAACCCGCCGTACACCGCCGGCATCGAAACGCGACCGCCCTTGCGGCAGGCGATGATCGCCTGGCGGTTGGCATGCGCGCGGTCGGTGCCAAGGAAGGTGGACGCCTTGATCTGGTCGAGCACGTTGTCGACGAAGAATCCGTGCGCCTCGAGCCCGACCGAGTCGATCACCGCGTCGGGCCCGATCCCGCCGGTCATCACCATCAGCGCCTCGTAGACCGCGCTCTCCTCGAAGTTGATCGTCTCCGCGCCGAAGCGCTTGGCGAGCGCGAGCCGGTTGGGGAAATGATCGATCGCGATCACGCGCTCCGCGCCCATCAGGAAGGCCGACTGCACCGCGAACAGCCCGACCGGGCCGCAACCCCAGACCGCCACCGTGTCGCCCGGCTCGATGTCGGCATTCTCCGCCGCCATCCAGCCGGTGGGCAGGATGTCCGAGAGGAACAGCACCTTGTCGTCCTCGATGCCGTCGGGGATGACGATCGGGCCGACGTCGCTGAACGGCACGCGGACATATTCCGCCTGGCCGCCGGCATAGCCCCCGGTCATGTGGCTGTAGCCGAACAGTCCTGCCATCGGCTGGCCGTACAGCTCCTGCGCGATATCCTGGTTGTCCGCGGGCAGGCCGTTGTCGCAGGCCGAATATTGGTGCTTGGAGCAATGATAGCAGCTGCCGCACGAGATGGTGAACGGCACCACCACACGCTGCCCCTTCTTCAGCGTCGACTTGGGGCCGACCTCAACCACCTCGCCCATGAACTCGTGGCCGAGCACGTCGCCCGACTGCATCGTCGGGATATAGCCGTCGTAGAGGTGAAGGTCCGAACCGCAGATCGCGGTGGACGTCACCTTGATGACGCAGTCGCGCGGGTTGACGATGCCGGGATCGTCGACTGTGTCGACGCGGACGTCATGCTTGCCATGCCAGGCGATCGCCTTCACAGCCCCATCTCCTCATATTGCTGGCGGTTCATCGCGGGCGTGGCGATCTCGCCGGTCTCGAGCAGCTGCTTGAGCCGCCGCAGGTCGCGGCGTGCCTGGATCGCCGGCTCGCGCTGGAACATCTTGGCGATCACCTTGCCGATCACGCCGCCAGGCGGATCGTAGAGGATCGTCGCGACCAGCACGGTGCCTCGCGCGCCGGCGTCGTGGAACTCGACTTTGCCCGAGTTGGGCACCTCCGCGCCGTCCTCGCTGGTCCAGGCGAGGAGCTTGTTCTCCTCCTCGGCGGTGAGGCGCGCGTCCCACTCGACCGTGCCGCCCGCCGGCGCCTTCACGATCCAGTGCGAACGTTGCCGGTCGAGCACGTCGATCCGCTCGACATTCTCCATAAAGCTGGGGAAATTCGCGAAGTCGCGGAAATAGGCGAACACCTCCGCGACCGGGCGGTTGATCGTCACCGCGCGCGCGGTGATCTGTGTGCCGCTCGCCTCAGGGATCGAGGCTTTGGCGCGCTCGACGGCGTCGCGCTGTTTGGAGGTGGCAAGGGGTGCGTCGTCGGACTGCTGGTGGAGCAGCTGGTCGGCCATAAAGGGCTCCTTCGTGTCTGCTGCCCCACCAAGCGCGCGCTGTCGAGTTGTGTTCCTCGCTAAAATCAACGACTTGATCTAACTCAATCGGCTCGTCTCACGGATTGCCCTTGCCGCCGTGCGCGCCCACCGCGGTGCCGGTGGAGAAGCTGGTGCCGTCCTCCGCCAGCGCGACGTAGAGCGGGGCGAGCTCGGCCGGCTGGCCGGCGCGGCCCAACGGCGTGTTCTGCCCGAACTCGCCCATCTTGCCCGGCAGCTGGCCGCCTGCGACCTGTAGCGGGGTCCAGATCGGCCCAGGCGCCACCATGTTGACGCGAATGCCCTTCTTGGCGAGCTGCTTGGCGAGCCCCTTGGTGAAGATCAGGATTGCCCCCTTCGTGGAGGCATAATCGAGCAGCTCGGGCTCCGGCTCGTAGCTGTTGACCGAGCCGGTGTTGATGATCACCGAGCCGGGCGGCATCGACGGGATCGCCGCCTTGGCGATGCGGAACATCGCGAAAATGTTCGTCTCGAAGGTGCGCACCATCTGCTCATCGCTGATCTCGAAGATATCCTCCTTGCTCTGCTGATAAGCGGCGTTGTTGACGAGGAGGTCGAGTCCGCCGAGTCCGCGCACCGCATCGGCCACCAGCTTGGTGCAGGCGCGCTCGGTGCGGATGTCGGCCGGCAGCAGTACCGCCTTGCGCCCGGCCTGCTCGATCAGCGCCTTGACCTCCTGCGCGTCGGGCTCCTCGGTCGGAAAGTAATTGATCGCGACGTCCGCGCCCTCGCGCGCGAAGGCGATCGCGGCGGCGCGCCCCATGCCGCTGTCGCCACCGGTGACGAGCGCGCGCCGACCGGTGAGCTTGCCCGAGCCGCGGTAGCTTGTCTCGCCGCTGTCGGGGCGCGGGTTCATCTTCGACTGCAGCGCCGGCCAGGGCTGGCGTTGCTCGGGAAAGGGCCGGTTGGTGTATTTGGTACGCGGGTCGCTGAGCTTTGCCGGGCCGGACGGCTGCGCGCCGGCGTCTTGTGCCGCCGCGGTGGTGGCGGTGAAGGCGAGGCCGGCGGCAGCGCCGCCCAGGATGGTGCGGCGCGTCGTGCCCTGATCGTCCATGTCGCTGATCTCCAGAGAGGATTTGCGCCGAACGGGTGAGAGGCGCGGAGGTTCAGGGAGGGACGGGCGACGGCGCGTGAATGTTGCGAATGTTGAGTCGCTGGCAGGGCGGCGGGGCGACAGTCGGGGGGCATCGCTAACGATGTCGACCATGTCAAAGAGCGGGCGCCGGGATAGCTCGACCACCGCCCCGTAGGACAGGCTGAGATCCTCCCCGGCGCGGGAAGGGGGACCGCCGGCGACGCCGGTGGTGGAGGCGAATTTTCACGCAGCGCAGCGCCTGCGGAAGCTCCTCCACCCCCGCGCTGGGCGCGGCGGTCCCCCTTCCCGCGAGCGGGGAGCATCTAGGCCATCACGGGCCGTTCGCTGCCAGCTCCGCGAGCCATGCCTTGGCGGTACCGTCCGAGGGCGCGCGCCAGTCGCCGCGCGGGGACAGAGCGCCGCCCGCCGACACCTTCGGCCCGTTGGGGATCGCCGAGCGCTTGAACTGGCTCGTCTGGAAGAAGCGGACGAGGAAGCGCTCGAGCCACAGTCGCACCGTGTCGAGATCATAGGCGGTGCGCGCCGCCTCGGGATAGCCGATCGGCCAGCGTCCCTGATCGACGTCGCGCCACGCGTGCCACGCCAGGAACGCGACCTTCGACGGCGCCAGCCCATGGCGGATCACGTAATGCGCGAAGAAGTCGTTGAGCGCGTACGGCCCGATCTTGCTCTCGGTGCTCTGCAGCTCCTCGCCCGGGACAAGCTCGGGCGAGATCTCCTGCGACAGGATGGCATCAAGCACCGCGTTGGTCGGCGCGTCATATTGGCCAGTCGCGATCGCCCAGCGGATCAGGAACTGGATCAGCGTCTTGGGGACGCCAGCGTTGACCGCATAATGGCTCATCTGGTCGCCGACGCCATAGGTGCACCAGCCCAGCGCCAGCTCGCTGAGGTCGCCGGTGCCGACCACCAGCCCGTCGCGCTGGTTCGCGATGCGGAACAGATAGTCGGTGCGCAGCCCTGCCTGGACGTTCTCGAAGGTGACGTCATACACCTTCTCGCCGCGGCCGAACGGATGCCCCATGTCGGCGAGCATCCGCGTGGCGGCGGGGCGGATGTCGATCTCCTCGGCGGTAATGTCGAGCGCGTCCATCAGCTTCCAGGCGTTGCTCTTGGTGCCCTCGCTGGTGGCGAAGCCGGGGAGGGTGATCCCGAGGATGTCGCCGCGCGGCCGTCCGAGCCGGTCGAGCGCCTTGGCCGCGACGATCAGCGCGTGCGTGCTGTCGAGCCCGCCCGACACGCCGATCACCAGCCGCTGGGCGTTCGCCGCGACGAGCCGCTTGGCGATGCCCTCGACCTGGATGTTGAACGCCTCGTAGCAATCCTCGTCGAGCTTGGCGGGATCGTTGGGCACGAACGGGAAACGGCGCAGCTCGCGCTCCAGCCCGACATCGGTAAAGTCAGGCCGGTGCGCGAAGCCGACACGGCGGAAGCGCGTCTCGGGATGGCCGAGCAGTGCGGCGCTGTCGTTGAACGTGCCGTTGCGCAGCCGCTCCTGCGCGAGCCGCTCGAGGTCGACGTCGGCGATCACCAGCTCGGGCTCGTGCGCGAAGCGGGTCGATGCCGCGAGCAGCTCGCCGAGCTCGTGGACCGTGCCCTGACCGTCCCAGGCGAGGTCGGTAGTGCTCTCGCCGGGCCCGGCGGCCGAATAGACGTAGGCGCACATCGCGCGCGCCGACTGCGACGCCGACAGCATCATCCGCTCGCGCGACTTGCCGATCACCACGTTCGAGGCGGAGAGGTTGGCGCACACCAGCGCGCCGGCGAGCGCGCCGAGCGTCGAGGGCGGGGTGGGGGACCAGTAATCCTCGCAGATCTCGGCGTGGAGGACGAAGCGCGGCAGGTCGTCGGCGGCGAACAGCAGGTCGGTGCCGAACGGCACGTCCGCATCGCCGAGCCGGATCGTCAGCCCGGTCAGCCCGGCGCCGCTCGCGAACCAGCGCTTCTCATAATATTCGCGGTAGTTGGGGAGGAAGGTCTTGGGCACTACGCCGAGCACGCGGCCGCGCGCGATTGCCAGCGCGCAATTGTAGAGGCGCCCCTCGCGCTCGAGCGCGGCGCCGACCAGCAGCACGGGGCGCAGCTCGGCGGAGGCTGTCACCACGCGCGCGATCGCGTCGCGCGTGGCGCGCTGCGACGCCGACTGGAGGTGGAGGTCGTCGATCGCGTAGCTGCTCAGGTTGAGCTCGGGGAAGACCACGAGGTCGACCGCGCCCGCGTGCGCGCGCCGCGCCAGCGCGATCGTCTGCTCCGCGTTGAAGGCGGGATCGCCGACGCTGGCTGGCGGGGTGGCCGCGGCGACGCGCAGCAGGCCGTGGTGGTGGATCGAGCGGAAAGCCGGGTTCATGTCACAGGCCTAGCCGCCCGCGCGCCGCCTCACCACCCGGCGCATCTTAACTTCTCTCAGTCGCCACGCCGCGCTAGGCTGGCCGACGCGATGAACCAACCGCTAACCTCGGCGAGCGACCCGGCTTTATTGTTCGCGCACGGCGGCGAGATGGGCCAGCGAATCCTGGCGCACGACTGGTCGGCCTCGCCGCTCGGCCCGATCGCCGGCTGGCCCGCGGAGCTGCGCAACGCGCTCGCGCTGGCCTTGCCCGCGCGGATCGAGATCGTGCTGTTCTGGGGGCCCGACTACGTCGCGCTCTACAACGATGCCTATGCGCCGACGATCGGCGCCAAGCACCCGCGCGCACTGGGCCGCCCGGCGGACGAGTCGTGGAGCGAGTTGTGGGACGATCTCGAGCCGCTGCTCGCGCACGTGCGCACCAGCGGCGAGACCTTCGCCGCCAAGGACCGCCCCTTCTACATCGAGCGGGCAGGGCAGGGCGAGACGGTGTATTTCGACGTCAGCTACTCGCCGGTACCGCTGGCGGACGGCAGCGTCGGCGGGGTGCTGTGCATCGTCTCGGAGACAACCGCTCGGGTGCGCGCCGCGCGCGCGATGGCGGAGGACCGCGAACGGCTGCGCGAGATGTTCGATCAGGCACCCGGCTTCATCGCGGTGCTGCGCCAGCCCGGCCATGTCGTCGAGCTCGCCAATGCCTCCTACCGCCGGCTGGTGGGCGGGCGCGACGTGGTCGGCCGCGCGCTCGCGGAGGCGGTGCCCGAGGTGGCGCAGCGCGGGCTGATCGACAAGCTTGACGGCGTGGTGGCGACGGGGCGACCGTATCGCGGAACCGAGGTGCCGCTGCTGCTGCCGCGCGGCGACGGCGGCAGCGAGGAGCGCCGGCTCGACTTCATCCTCCAGCCGGTCACCGATGCCAAAGGGGCGGTTACCGCGGTGTTCGTCGAGGGCACCGACGTCACCGAGCGGCATCGCGCCGAGAGCGCGCTGGCGCTGAGCCGCGACTCGCTCGAGCTCGCTACCGAGGCGGGCGAGATCGGTACCTGGGACTATGATCTCGCCGCTGACCGCTTCTCCTGCTCGCCGCGGACCTGGGCGATGTACGGAATCGAGCCGGGGCCGGCGCAGTCGCTCGCCGAATTCGCAGCCTTGCTCCACCCCGAAGACCGGCCGCGCGTACGGCAGGCCTTCCTCGCCACGATCGATCCGGCGCGCCGCGCGCGCTACGACATCGAGTATCGCACCCGCCCCGCGCCCGACGGCTCGACCCGCTGGCTCGCGGTGCGCGGGCGCGGGCTGTTCGAGGACGAGCGCTGCGCGCGCGCGATCGGCACCGTGATCGACGTCACCGCGCGCAAGCGCGAGGCCGACGCGCTGCGCGAGAGCGAGGCGCGCTTCCGCATGCTCGCCGACAGCCTGCCCGCGCTGGTGTGGCTGACCGACGCCGAGCTGAACCTCACCTTCGCCAGCGAGGGCTTCCGCGCGATTCTGGGCGTCGCGCCCGGCGAGGTGGTGACGGGCGGCTGGCTCTCGCTCCTGCCGAGCGAGCTGCGCGCGGCGGCGGCGCGGCGGCTGGTCGAGCGGCAGCGCGCGCGCGACCCGCTGAGCGGCGACTATCGCCTGCTCACGCGCGCGGGCGGCGAGCGCTGGGTCCATGCCGAGGCGCGCGCGCGCTTCCTCGGCGGCACCTTCCTCGGCTATGTCGGCTGCGCCATCGACGTGACCGAGGCGCATCTCGCCGGCGAGCGGCTCGAGGCGCGGGTGGAGGAGCGCACCGCCGAGCTCACCCGCCAGATCGCCGAGCGCGAGAAGGTGGAGGAAACGCTCCACCAGCTCCAGCGGCTCGAGGCGATCGGCCAGCTCACCTCGGGCGTGGCGCACGACTTCAACAACCTGCTCACCGTGGTGCTCGGCAACGTCGAGATGGTGTCGCGCGCCGCGGCACGCGGGCCGCTGACGCCGCGCGCGCTCGAGCAGCTCGATCATGTCCGCGCCGCCGCCGAGCGCGGCGCGACGCTGACCGCGCAGCTGCTCGCCTTCTCGCGCCGCCAGCGGCTCGAAGCCAAGGTGGTCGACCTCAATGCCGCGGTGACGGGGCTGGTGCCGCTGCTCGAGAGCACGCTGGGGCGCTCGATCGCGATCGAGGCGGCGGTGTGCGACCAGCCCTGGCCCGCCATGGTCGACCCGACCCAGCTCGAGCTGATCCTGCTCAACCTCGCGATCAACGCGCGTGATGCGATGCCGGGGGGCGGCACGCTGCGGGTGAGTACCGCCAACGTGTCGCTCGGCGCGCCGGTGCGGCCGGAGGAGCCGTCCGCGGGCGATTATGTCCGGGTCGCGGTGAGCGACACCGGCACCGGCATGACGCCCGAGGTGCTGGCGCGCGCGTTCGAGCCCTTCTTCACCACCAAGGAGGTGGGCAAGGGATCGGGGCTGGGCCTCGCGCAGGTGTTCGGCTTCGCCAAGCAATCGGGCGGGGGCGTGCGGATCGACACCCGGCCGGGCGAGGGCACGCGGGTCTCGGTCTACCTGCCGCGCGCCACCATGGCGCCGAGCGAGGCGCCGGTCAGCGAGCCGCGCGGCGCTGGCGGCTCGGTGGCGCGACGGCGCGTGCTGGTGCTCGACGACGAGGATCGCGTGCGCGAGATCACCGCCGACGCGCTGCGCGACGCCGGGTGCGGCGTGGTCGAGGCGGCGGACGGCGCCGCCGCGCTCGACGCGCTCGACGCCGATCCCGCGATCGAAGCGGTGGTGGCGGACGTAGCGATGCCGGTGATGACCGGGGTGGAGTTCGCGCATCGCGCGCGCCAGCGCCGGCCGACGCTGCCGGTGTTGTTCGTCACCGGCTATGCCGACGCCGACGAACTCGCCGACGTGCCCGCGCCGCAGGTGATCCGCAAACCCTACACGCGCGCCCAGCTCGTCGAGCGGCTCGCCGCCCTGCTCGCGGCCGCGGATCTGTCCCAGGGCTGACTGGCCGGTTCAGCGATCGTTCTGTCATCGCGCGCTAGACCGTGCGCATGATGGGGCCGGCTGGTGCGCCGGCGAGTGAGAGTAAGGGCCATGATCAAGGCGTTGGTGGTGGGGCTGCTGGTGGGCGCCGGTCTGGTGCCAGCGGCGGCGTCGTCGCAGCAGGGAACGCTGCGCGACGCGATGCGCGCGCGCATGCAGGCGCGGGTCGAAGCCCGCGGCGAGGCGCCGCGCGAGCCTGGGCCGCGGGCCCCAGCACCGATGCCGCGCGGCGAGTGGAACCGTCCCGACCGTCCGGAGCGGGTCGATACGGGCGGCTGGCCGCGACGCGACACGGGGAACGGCGGACGCGGCGGCGACCGTGCCGGCTGGGCGGCGCCGCCGGCGCCCACTCCGGCACCGGCGCCGCGTCCCGGCGCGCGGCCAGGCGGTTGGGGCTATGGCGCCGCGCCGGCGGTACGCGGTGACGGTGATCGCTCGCGGGCCGAGTGGCGCAGCGGGCGCGACCGCTCGCCCGGCTGGGACCGCCGCGACGACGCGCGCACCCGCGCCGACGGCGACTGGCGCAGCGCGCGATCCGGCGACGGCTGGGAGCGGCGCGACTTCGACGACGGCGCCTGGCAGCGGCGCGACCGCGGCAACTACGCCTGGGGCAATGGCGGTAACGGAAGCTGGGGCGGTCGCGACGATCGCGCGCGTTGGGACCGCGACTGGCGGCGCGACCAGCGCTACGACTGGAGCGGCTATCGCAGCAGCAACCGCTATGCCTATCGCCTACCGCGCTACTACGCGCCCTACGGCTGGGGCGGCGGCTACACGCGCTTCGGCATCGGCGTGCGGATCGCGCCGACCTTGTTCGCGCGCAGCTACTGGATCGATGATCCCTACGCGTATCGCTTGCCCGACGCCTACGGCCCGTACCGCTGGGTACGTTACTATGACGACGCGCTGCTGGTCGACCTCGACAGCGGGCAGGTGGTCGACGTAATCTACGACATCTTCTGGTGAGGCGAGCGAGGGCGCGGGCGCCTTGCGTGTCGCCGCGCGCCGCGCGATGGAGCCGGCATGGCCCTGACGACCCTTCCCCCGGGCGGTCCCTCCACCGCGCGCGCCGCGATCGGCGCGGCGGTGGCCGCCAAGCTCGATGCCGATGCCCGGATGCAGCGCCTGCCCAGCGAGCGGGTCGCGGCGTGGCGATGCCTCGACTTTCTGGACCAGGCCTGGTGCGACTGGCTCATCCAGGTGATCGACTCGAACCGCCGTCCGTCATCGCTGCTGAGTGACCGCGGCGATCCCAACAATCGCACCAGCGAGAGCTGCGACATGGACCGGTTCGCCGACGGCATCCGCCAGGTCGACGAGTCGATCGCCGCCTTGCTGGGCATCGCGCCCGAGTATGGCGAGACGATGCAGGGGCAGCGCTACGCTCCCGGCCAGCTGTTCCGCACTCACCACGATTATTTCCACGAGGGTGAGAGCTATTGGCCGCGGATGCGCGAGAATGGTGGGCAGCGCACCTTCACCGCGATGATCTATCTCAACGAGGTGGAGGAGGGCGGGGCGACGTGGTTCCCACAGGGCGGGCTGCGCGTATCGCCGCGGCGCGGGATGCTGCTTGCCTGGGACAATATGAACCCGAACGGAAGCCCCAATACCGCCACGCTGCACGAGGGCATGGCGGTGGTGGAGGGCACCAAATACGTCGTCACCAAGTGGTTCCGGGAGGAACCCTGGGGCCGCGCCGGGCGGGCGGCGGCGGAGGCTGCCGCAGCCGCCGCCGCAGCGTCGACGGGCGCGCCCGCCTCTGCTAAGCGGTGACATGCTTCAGGCCAGCCCCGGTTTCTCGCTCAGCACCCGCCCGCGCGCGATCGCGCGCTGGCTCTACTGCGTCGCCGCGCTGATCGTCGCGATGGTGGTGGTCGGCGGCGTCACGCGGTTGACCGAGTCCGGGCTGTCGATCACCGAGTGGAAGCCGATCTCGGGCGTGATCCCGCCGCTCACCACCGCGCAATGGCAGGCCGAGTTCGCCAATTACCAGCGCATCCCCGAATATCAGCAGCTCAACCGCGGCATGACGGTCGACGGCTTCAAGGCGATCTTCTTCTGGGAATATGCGCACCGGCTGCTTGGTCGCGTGATTGGTCTGGCCTTCGCGCTACCGCTGCTGTGGTTCGCGGCGAAGCGCCAAGTGCCGCGCGGCTTTGGCTGGCGGCTCGGCGCACTGCTCGCGCTCGGCGGGCTTCAGGGCGCGATCGGCTGGTGGATGGTCGCTTCGGGGCTGTCGGTGCGGACCGACGTCAGCCACGTGCGGCTTGCGGTGCATCTCGGCACGGCGCTGTTCATCCTCTCCGGCATCGTCTGGACCGCGCGCGACCTCGTGGCGCTCGCCGACAACCCGCTGGCGCGCCCGGCGCCGCTGCGCGCGCTGCCGGGGCTGGCGCTCGCACTGCTGGCGGTGCAGATCGTGTTCGGCGCCTTCACCGCGGGGCTCGACGCCGGCTATGCCTTCGCCAGCTGGCCGCTGATGGGCGACGCGCTGTTCCCCGCGGGGACGCCGATGGTCACGCCGGCGTGGCGCAACGCGGTGGACAACCCGATCGTGGTTCAGTTCATCCACCGCTGGTTTGCCTTCGTCGCGGCGGCGGGGCTGCTGCTGCTGGCGCATCGCGCGCGGCAGGCGCGCGCTCACCGTGCCGCGGCGGCGGTGGCGGTGCTGGTGGCGACGCAGATCGCGCTCGGCATTGCGACCCTGCTCAGCGGCGTCGACCTGCCGATCGCGGTGGCGCATCAGGCCAATGCCGCGCTGCTGCTGATCGGCACGGTCGCGGCGGCACATGCCGTGAGCCGCCACCGCGCCTGATCGATCCTCAGGTATCATAATACCCGTCGACAAAGCCGCGGAAACCTTGACTTCACGGCCTCGTGCCGGCAATGCACCGCCATCGGCGCGCAGGCCCGGCGGGGCGGCGCGTCTTTTCTATTTGAACGCGAAACGAGGTCACAGGCACCATGAAGGCGCTGATGAAGACCACCAAGGCGGCCAAGCCGCATGAGGTGGAGAAGAAGTGGCACATCGTCGACGCTGACGGCCTGGTGGTCGGTCGCGCCGCGGTGGTGATCGCCAACGTGCTGCGCGGCAAGCACAAGACCAGCTTCACCCCGCACGTGGACTGCGGTGACAATGTCATCGTGATCAACGCCGACAAGGTGCGCTTCACCGGCAACAAGCTTACCGACAAGGTCTATTACAAGCACACCGGCTATGCCGGCGGCATCAAGGGCACCACGCCCGCCAAGGTGCTCGAGGGGCGCTTCCCCGAGCGCGTGCTCGAGAAGGCGGTCGAGCGGATGATCCCGCGCGGCCCGCTGGGTCGCCAGCAGATGCGCAACCTGCGCATCTACAAGGGCACCGAGCACCCGCATGAGGCGCAGAACCCCGCGGTGCTCGACATCGCCGGCATGAACCGCAAGAACAAGGTGGGCGCATAATGTCCGACAACCGCCAGTCCCTCTCTGATCTCGGTGCGGCGCTCCAGCAGCAGCGCGAGGTTCAGACCGACGCCGCCGACGCCTCGGCCGAGGCCTATCTCGCCGGCAGCATCGACGAGCCGGTCCAGCGCGCTCCGCTGCGCGCGCAGGAGCTCGACAAGCAGGGCCGCGCCTATGCCACCGGCCGCCGCAAGGACGCGGTCGCGCGCGTGTGGCTCAAGCCGGGCTCGGGCAAGATCACGATCAACGGTCGCGACCAGGAGATCTACTTCGCGCGTCCGACGCTGCGTCTCGTCATCAACCAGGTGTTCGGCATTACCGAGCGCGAGGGCCAGTATGACGTGGTCTGCACCGTCAAGGGCGGCGGTCTGTCGGGCCAGGCCGGTGCGGTGAAGCACGGCATCAGCCAGGCGATCACCAAGTATGAGCCGGTGCTGCGCGCGCCGGTGAAGGCGGCGGGCTTCCTTACCCGCGACAGCCGCGTCGTCGAGCGCAAGAAGTACGGCCGCGCCAAGGCGCGTCGCAGCTTCCAGTTCTCGAAGCGCTAAGCGGATACTGCCTTGTGCTCCTGCGGACGCAGGAGCCCAGAGCCACGGGCACCAGCCTTCGCCGCCTTGGGTTCCTGCATGCGCAGGAACACGGAGCGACGGGGAAAGCAGACAGGGGCGGTCCGGCGACGGGCCGCCCTTTTCGCATCTGGCGCATGTCACTTCGGTAACAGCGGCGTGACAGCGCGTTTCACCGATCCGTCGTGAAGCTGACACGCAACGAGTGGAGAGAGGTCGGACATCACCGTCGCCCGCTCGCGGGTCCAACGAAGGTAATGCGCTGACATGACAGCAGTGATGACGACGGCCGGGGTCGCCCAGGCCTATGATCGCTGGGCCCCGATCTACGACCTCGTGTTCGGGCCCGTCTTCCGCCAGGGCCGCGCCAGCGCGATCCGCGCCGCCGACCGGATCGGCGGCCGCGTCCTCGAGGTGGGGGTGGGCACCGGCATCTCGCTCCCGGGCTATGCGCGCACCAGCCGGGTGACCGGGATCGATATCTCCGAGGACATGCTCGACAAGGCGCGCGCACGCGTCCGCCGGCAGAACCTCCACCATGTCGACGCGATCCGCGTCGGCGACGCCGAGGCGCTCGACTTCGCCGACGAGAGCTTCGACGTCGTCGTCGCGCAATATGTCGTCAGCGCGGTCGCCAACCCGGCGCGCGCGCTCGACGAGTTCGCGCGCGTCTGCCGGCCGGGCGGCGAGATCGTGATCACCACGCGCGTCGGCGCCGAGAAGGGCGTTCGCGGCACGATCGAGAAGACGCTGATGCCGGTGACCAGCCGGCTCGGCTTCCGCACCGACTTCCCCTTCGCGCTCTACGCCGACTGGATCGCAGGACGCGACGACGTCGCGCTAACCGAGCGCCGCGAGATCCCGCCGCTCGGCCATTTCTCGCTGGTGCGCATCGCCAAGCTCGACCGGGAGGACCAGTGATGCCGACGATCCGCAAGCTCCGCTTTGAGGACGAGCAGGGCAACCCCGGCTTCCGCGCGCAGCTGAAGGAGCAGCGCTGGGACGACCATCGCTTCTACCACCACAATCTGGTCAACCAGAGCCTGCACTTCGTCAGCGCCTGCACCTTCCTGGTGGCCTATGCTTTGCTGTTCGTCGACGCCGCGCTGGCGAGTCTGCTCGCTTGGGGCGTCGCGATGACGAGTCGACAGGCCGGGCACTTCTTCTTCGAGCCCAAGGACTATGACCACGAGAACGGGGTCAGCCACGAGTATAAGGAAGAGGTGAAGGTCGGCTACAATCTCACGCGCAAATATGTGCTGATGGGCTTGTGGCTGGCGATCCCGCTGGTGCTGGCGGTCGAGCCGACGTTGTTCGAGCTGCTCGAGCGACCCGATACGGCGCTCGACTTCCTCCGCCACGTCGGCTTCGGCTGGCTGTGCTTCGGGGTGGCGGCGATCCTCTTCCGCGTGACCCAGCTGTGGATCGAGCGCGACCTGGAAACCGGGATCGTCTGGGCGACGAAGATCGTCACCGATCCGTTCAGCGACTTCCGCCTCTATCGCACCGCGCCCGCGCGGCTGCTCAAGGGCGAGCGCAGCGAGGATCACCACGCGGCGGCGTGAGGCTGCGAGCGGGCGACTTCCTTTCCTCAAGCGCTGTTCGCCGGCGAAAGCCGGGGTCCAGGTGGGAAAGCCGTCGTGAGTATCGCGGCCGTCCCCCAACTAGGCCCCGGCCTTCGCCGGGGAACAGTCAGGAGCAGCGTTTCACCGCCCCAGCCGCACCCGCAGCGACTCAGCGAGCGCCATCCGGCGCAGCTGCTTGTCGCTGACCGCGGGTCCGCTCCACCAGCCGTCCGCCTGCATCGCGCGCGCGGCGGCGACGAAACGGCGGACGATCTCGTCGAACAAGGCCTCGTCCACGTCGAGGCTGAAGATCAGTCGCCCGGTGCCGACCCAGCTCAGCGCCAGCCCCTCGGCGCGGAGGTAATATTGCAGCATCCAATTGTAGCGCGACGGCCGCGTATACAGCACGGTCCAGATCGTCGAGAGGTTGGCGACCGCGACCGGCAGGTCCTCGGCGGCGAGCGCGGCGTTGAGCTGCACCGCGCGCGCGTCCCACTTGGCGTCGAGGCCGTCGTACAGCGCCTGTACCGGGCGCGTCTCGAGCCGGCGCAGGAACGAGTCCATCGCCGCCATCACATAGGGATGCGCGTTGAAGGTGCCGCGGGCAAAGCAGATGTCGACCGGCCGATCGTCACGCCAGCGCTGCATCAGCGCGGCGCGCCCGGTGAGCACGCCGACCGGCAGCCCGCCGCCCAGCGTCTTGCCCCAGGTGATCAGGTCGGGTTCGACTCCGACGCGGCGCAGCAGGCTGCCCGGCGCGAGCCGGAAGCCGACGAACACCTCGTCCGCGATCAGCACGATCCGGTTGGCGCGGCAGGTCTCGGCGAGGCGGTGGAGCCAGCGCGCATAGCCGTCGAGGTCGGCGCCGGCGCGGCGGGCGCTGTCGACCAGCTGGCTGTCCGATGGTGCGCCGGCGTTGGGATGGAGCGCCTGGAGCGGGTTGACCAGCACGCAGGCGATGTCCTTGCGGGTGGCGAGCACGCCCAGCGTCTCGTCGCTCATCTCGGCGAGCGTCAGCGTGTGGTCGGCGGGGAGGGGGTTGCCGATGCCGGGCTGCACGTCGCCCCACCAGCCGTGATAGGCGCCGGCGAAGCGCACCAGCCGGCGCTTGCCGGTGTGATAGCGCGCCAGCCGCACCGCCTGCATCACCGCCTCGGTGCCCGACATATGGAACGACACTTCGTCGTGCCCCGACAGCGCGCGCAGCCGGCGGAGGTTGTCGGCGACCACCGGGTGATAGGCGCCGAGCAGCGCGCCGAGCGGCTCGGCGGTGGCGACCGCCTCGCGCAGCGTCTCCTTGTAGAAGTCGTTGCCGAACAGGTTGACGCCGTAGGAGCCGGTGCAGTCGATCAGCCGGTTGCCGTCGAGGTCGATCAGCCACGCGCCCTCGGTCCGTTCGACGAAGGCGCCGGTCGGCAGCTTGGCGCGCACCACCTCGGCGAAGGGGAAGGGGACACGGTAGCGTCCGGTGAACTGCAGGTCGGACAGGCCCGCGCGCGTTTCCGCGGTGTGCGCGAGCGTCTGCGGGAAGCGTTCGGCGTAATGCTCGCTCAGCCGGCGGAAGCCGCTGCGCCGTCGCGCCGCGACCGCGTCGTCGCAGCCGTCGGCGCGGAAGAAGCGCGCCTCCGGGTGGCTGTAATAAGGGATCTGCCCCGCGACGCGCTTCGCCATACGGCCGTGCCCGCCGAGCGAGCGATGTTTGGCGCGCGACAGGCGCAGCCGCTCGCGCCCCTTGCTGACCGCGAACAAGGTGGTGGCGACCGCGCCGGCCACCGCGACGAACGTCTTCTTCTCCATGCCTCCCCACAGACCCTCACGATGACGCAGGTGTGACAATGCGCTCGGCTTTCCTCCGCCTGCTGCTGCAGGAGGATCTCAACTTCCTGCTGACCAATCGCATCCCGCGGCGCTGGGCGACCAAATTGGTCGGGCGCATCGCCGCGGTGGAACATCCCCTGGTGGCGCGACCCGCGCTGGCGGCATGGCGCTTCTTCTCCGACGTCGATCTCTCCGACGCCGCCACTACCGAGTTCCGCTCGCTACGCGACGGCTTCATCCGTCGGCTGCGCCCCGGCGCGCGCGCCTATGACCGCGATCCGACGACGCTGGCGAGCCCGTGCGACGCGATCCTCGGCGCGCATGGCCGGATCGAGGGTGATCGAGTCTATCAGGTGAAGGGCTTCCCCTACCGGCTCGGCGAGCTGGTGCCCGAACCCGCGCTGGTCGATCGCTTCCGTGACGGCTGGTACGTGACGCTGCGGCTCACCGCGGCGATGTACCATCGCTTCCACGCCCCCGCCGACCTGACGGTGGAGGGCGTGACCTATCTCTCGGGCGACTGCTGGAACGTCAACCCGATCGCGCTCCGGCGGGTGGAGCAGCTGTTCTGCCGCAACGAGCGCGCGGTGATCGAGGCGAGCGCGGGCGGGAGGCCGCTGCTGCTGGTGCCGGTCGCGGCGATCCTGGTGGCGAGCATCCGGCTCGGCTTCCTCGACGTCGAGACGGTGCTGCGCGAGCAGGGCAGCGCGCGCGTGGCGTGCGACGCGCGGATCGGAAAAGGCGAGGAGATGGGCTGGTTCGAGCACGGCTCGACCATCCTGCTGTTCCTGCCGCCCGCGGCGGAGCTGCGCGCCGGTCTGCGGCTCGGCGACACGATCCGCGCGGGGCAGGTGCTGGCGGACTGGTGAGGCGGACGAGGGGGCTGTCTCCGCCTTTCCCGCTGGCGTCATCCTGAGCTCGTCTCAGGATCCACCGGTCCGCGTACCCTTCGGCTTCTGAGTGCGCGGCGCCGTGGATCCTGAGACAAGCTCAGGATGACGGAATGAAGAGGAGGGAGGACGGGCCAGCGACCAAGCCGTCCGCTCCCCCGATCACTCCACCCGATCCGCCACCAGCGCGTCCACCACTGACGGGTCTGCCAGCGTCGACGTGTCGCCCAGCGCGCCGAGGTCGTTCTCCGCGATCTTGCGCAGGATGCGGCGCATGATCTTGCCCGAGCGCGTCTTGGGCAGCCCCGGCGCGAACTGGAGCGCGTCGGGTGTGGCGATCGGCCCGATCTCCTCGCGCACCCACTGGCGCAGCGCCGCACGCAACTCGTCGGTCGGCTGCTCGCCCGCGTTGAGCGTGACGAAGGCGTAGATGCCCTGGCCCTTCACCTCGTGCGGCATGCCGACCACGGCGGCCTCGGCGACGCTGGCGTGCGCCACCAGCGCGCTCTCCACCTCGGCGGTGCCCATGCGATGGCCGCTGACGTTGATCACGTCGTCGACTCGGCCCGTGATCCAGTAATAGCCGTCGCCGTCGCGGCGGCAGCCGTCGCCGGTGAAATACTTGCCGGGATAGGTGGTGAAATAGGTCTGGAAGAAGCGCTCGTGATCGTTCCACACGGTGCGCATCTGCCCCGGCCAGCTGTCGACCAGGCAGAGGTTGCCCTCGGTGGCGCCCTCGAGCACCTTGCCCTCCGCGTCGACGATCTGCGGCTGGACGCCGGGCAGCGGTTTGGTCGCCGAGCCGGGCTTGAGATCGGTGGAATAGGGCAGGGGCGAGATCAGGATGCCGCCGGTCTCGGTCTGCCACCACGTGTCCACCACCGGGCAGCGCGAGTCGCCGACGACGCGGTGATACCAGTTCCACGCCTCGGGGTTGATCGGCTCGCCGACGCTGCCGAGCAGCCGCAGCGAGGCGCGGCTGTGGCGCGTCACCCACTGGTCGCCCTCGCGCATCAGCGCGCGGATCGCGGTCGGCGCGGTGTAGAGGATGTTGACCCCGAGCCGGTCGACCGTCTCCCACAGCCGGCTGTGATCGGGATAGTTGGGCACGCCGTCGAACATCACCGTGGTGGCGCCGTTGGCGAGCGGGCCGTAGACGACATAGCTGTGCCCGGTGACCCAGCCGATGTCGGCCGTGCACCAGAACAGCTCGCCGTCGCGATAGTCGAACACCTCCTGGAAGGTCTTGGTCACCCAGACGAGATAGCCGCCGGTGGTGTGGAGCACGCCCTTGGGCTTGCCGGTCGAGCCCGAGGTATAGAGGATGAACAGCGGGTCCTCGGCGCCCATCGGCTCGGGCGCGCAATCATCGTCGACGCTCTCCAGTGCGTCGTGGAGCCAGACGTCGCGGCCCGCGGTCATCGCGACGTCGCCGCCGGTGCGACGGATCACGAGCACCTTCTCGACGCCGGGGCAGTGCGCCACCGCTCTGTCGACGTTCGCCTTAAGCGGGATGCGCTTGCCGCCGCGGCAGCCCTCGTCGGCGGTGATGACGATCCGGGAGTCGCAGTCCTGGATGCGGTTGGCGAGGCTGTCGGGGGAGAAGCCGCCGAACACGATGGAGTGGATCGCGCCGATCCGCGTGCAGGCCAGCATCGCCGCGGCGGCCTCGGCGATCATCGGCAGGTAGAGCGTCACGCGGTCGCCCCGGCGCACGCCGAGCGACTTGAGCACGTTGGCGAAGCGGCACATGTCGCGGTGCAGTTCGCGATAGGTGAGCGTGCGGGTCTCGCCGGGCTCGTCGCCCTCCCACACGATCGCGACCTGGTCGCCGCGCGTGGCGAGATGGCGGTCGACGCAGTTGACGGAGACGTTGAGCTCGCCATCGGCGTACCAGCGGATGCGGAAATCGGCCTCGTCGAACGACGTGTCCTTCACCACGGTGAAGGGTCTGATCCAGTCGACCCGCCGCGCCTCGTCGCGCCAATAGCCCTCGGGATCCGCGACCGAGCGGCGATAGGCCTCCTCATAGCCGACGCGGTCGATGCTGTCGGGCAGACCCGCCGGCGCGGGGTGACACGTCTCGCTCATCGCTCGTTCTCTCTCCTCGATCCCGTATCGTCGTCGCCCGGCGCTCAGCCCTCGGGCGGCACCGGCGGCGTCTCGTCGCCCAGGCTCAGCCCGTGACGCATCAGCATCGGCACGTTGGCCACCGCGAACAGCATGGTCACCGGGATGACCACCCACACCTTGTAGATCGCCCACAGGTCCCAGCCGCGCTGCGCGCCGAACGTGGCCGCGGCACCGCGCCACACTGCCTCGTTGGCGAACGCCATGGCGACGAAGAACCACACCCAGTTGAGCGTGAGCCGATGCCAGCCGCGCTCGCTCAGCCCGGGATAGCTCGACCCCATCAGCTGCTGGAGCAGCGGACGCCCGGTTGCCGCCCCGAAGCCCAAGGTCGCGGCCAGCAGCGCGTAGACGATCGTCGGCTTCGTCTGGATGAAGCGCGGGTCGCGGAAATACATCGTCAGCCCGCCGAACACGATCACCAGCCCGGCCGAGATCAGCAGCATCGGCGGCACGCGGCCGAGCTTTGCCTTGGCGATCACCAGCGCGACCACGCTCGCCAGCACGAAGGCGGCGGTCGCGACGATCACGCGCGCGAGCAGCAGCGCCTCCACGCGGGTGAGATCCGACAACGCGGGCGTCACCGCGGCGACGAGCCGTCGCGCGCTCTCGCCCGGCAGCAGGAAGTTGACCGCGAAGAAGACCGCGAGCGGGCCGTAATCCACCAGCGCGCGCGCGCCCGCCGACTCCTTCGGCGTCGCGCTCACTTGCGCGGCCCCGTGTCGACCCCGGCGATGATCCGACTGACCTCGCGCGCGTCGAACGGGCGCAGGTCGTCCATCTGCTCGCCGACGCCGATGGCATGGATCGGCAGGCCGTAGCGCTCCGCCGCCGCCACCAGCACGCCGCCGCGCGCGGTGCCGTCGAGCTTGGTCATGACGAGCCCGGTGACGCCCGCCACCTCCTTGAACACCTCGATCTGGTTGAGCGCGTTCTGTCCGGTGGTCGCGTCGAGCACCAGCAGCACGTCGTGCGGCGCGGCGGGGTTGAGGCGGCCGAGCACGCGGCGGATCTTGGCGAGCTCGTCCATCAGCTCGCGCTTGTTCTGGAGCCGGCCGGCGGTGTCGACGATCAGCACGTCGGTGCCGATCTCGGTGGCTTTCTTCACCGCGTCCCACACGATCCCGGCGGCGTCGCCGCCCTCGGGGCCGGTCACGATCGGCACGCCGATCCGCTCGGCCCAGGTGCGCAGCTGGCCGATCGCGGCCGCGCGGAAGGTGTCGCCCGCGGCGAGCATCACCTGATAGTCCTGCTCGAGGAACAGGTGCGCCAGCTTGGCGATCGTGGTGGTCTTGCCCGAGCCGTTGACGCCGATCACCAGCACCACCTGCGGGCGGGGAAAAGCGTCGATGCCGAGCGGCTTGGCGACCTGCGCCAGCACCTTTTCCACCTCCTCGGCGACGACGAGCCGGATGCCGAGCTCCTCCATGTTGCGCTCGAACGTGCCCTCGGCGAGCCGCGCGCGGACCCGACCCGCGGTCTCCGGACCGAGATCGGAGCCGATCAGCGCCTCCTCCACCTCATCGAGCGTGTGCTCCTCGAGCCGCGCGCCGCCGAGGCCGGCGAGGTTGCCGACCAGACGGTCGGAGGTGCGGCGAAAGCCGCCCAGCAGCTTGTCGTGCCAGCTCGTGCTCATGCGATGGTTCCGGTGAGATGGTCGGGCGCGGCGGCGACGATCGCGACGTCGTGCACGCTGCCGATGGGGAGGGGGGCAGCGAGGCGGACCTCGCTGAAATCGGGGGCGTGGCCGCGGTCACCGGGGCGCTCGATCAGCACGCGCTGCACCGTGCCGACCTGGCGCGCGAGGCGGCGCGCGAGCCGCGCGGTCGAGGCGGCGCGTAGCGTCGCGGCGCGGGCGCGCGCCACCTCCGGCTCGACCTGCGGCATGCGCGCCGCCGGCGTGCCCGCGCGCGGCGAGTAGGGGAAGACGTGCGCGTGGGTGATGTCGGCCTCGTCGACCAGCGCGAGCGTGTTGGCAAACATCGCCTCGTCCTCGGTCGGGAAACCCGCGATGAGGTCGGCGCCGATCGCCAGCTCGGGGCGCGCGGCGCGTAGCCGCTCGACCAGCGCGAGCGCCGCGGCGCGGCGATGGCGCCGGCGCATGCGCTTGAGGATCAGGTCGTCGCCCGCCTGGAGCGAGAGGTGGACGTGCGGCATCACCCGCGGCTCCTGGGTGAGCAAGGCGAACAGCGCGTCGTCCACCACATGGGGATCGAGCGAGGAGAGGCGGACCCGCTCCAGCCCCGGCACGCCCATGAGCAGCCGCTCGACCAGCGCCGCGAGCCCGGCGCCGCGGTCGTCGTAGCTCGCGAGATCGACCCCGCTCAGCACCACCTCGCGCTGCCCGGCCTCGACCAGCGCCGCGACGCGCGGGACGATCTCGGCGATCGGATCGCTGCGGCTCGCGCCGCGGCCCTGCGGGATCGCGCAGAAGGTGCAGGCATGATCGCAGCCGTTCTGGACGCCGACGAAGGCGCGCGTCTGCGCGCGCGGCCACGGCGCGTTGGTGCGCGCGCTACCCCAGCTCGCCGGCAGCAGCTTGGCGGCGTTTGGGACCAGGCGGTCGACCTCGGGCATGGCGGCGAAGCCGGCGCGATCCATCTCGGCGGCGCAGCCGGTGACCACCAGCTCGGCGTGCGGCACGCGGCGCCGCAGCCGGCGCACCGCCGCGCGCGTGTCGCGCATCGCCTGGTTGGTCACGCCGCAGCCGTTCACCACCGCCACGCCCGCGCCGGCGAGCTGGCGGATCGCCTCGCTCTCGGCGATGTTGAGGCGGCAGCCGAGCGTCACGACCTCTGGCTGGGGAACGGCGGACATGGCGCGCGATCTAAGCGGCGGCGCGGACGAAGTCGACCCTGTGGTGTGGGGTGATCCCTTAGTCCTTCCCGCATGGCGGGGAGGATCGGAAGCTCACCCTCGCGGCGCCATCACCTCGATCACGCCGGCCGCGACGTGCGCGGTGACCGGCGTGTGCGCCAGCACCTCGCCGTCGATCGAGATCGGCAGCGGCGGGTCGCTGCGCACGCGGATCGACGTGCCGGAGAAGGTCACGACCTCATGGTGCCGTTCTTCGCGACCGAGCCAGCTCGCCGCCCAGTTCGTGACCAGCCGGCGCTTGTAATGGCCCTTCACCACCTGGACGACGATCTTGCCCGAGTCGACCTTGGCTTCGTCCACCAGCCAGGTGCCGCCGTGGTAAGGACCGTTAGAGATCCGCACCTCGACCGCCTTCAGCTTCTGCTCGCCCTTGCCGTCGCCCGCGTCGACGTAGAGCGTGAAGGGTCGGAAGCGCGTCAGCTGATAACCCGCCCAGCCGAGATAGCCGAGCCGCCCCGCCACCTTCTTGAGCCGGTGCGGCACCGTCTCGGCGATCTGCGGGCTCAGCCCCATCGCGGCGCAATTGGCGAAATAATCGTCGTCGATCATGCCGAGATCGATCCGCCGCGGCGCGCCGGTGCGGAAGACCTCGATCGCACCGTCGATGTCGAGCGGCAACCCCAGCGTGCGCGCGAAGCTGTTGGCGGTGCCGAGCGGCAGCACGCCGAGCACGACGTCATGGCCGACCATGAGATCGACCAGCCCGCTGATCGTGCCGTCGCCGCCCCCGAGGATCAGCAGGTCAGGCTTCTTCTCCAGCGCCTTGCGCACGGTGCGGTCGAGGTGCTTGGGGTCTTTCACCGCGTGCGGCTCGACCTTGAACGCCAGCTCGCGCAGGCGGCGGCAGGCGCGGCGGAACAGCTTGCGCCCGCGCCGCGACTTGGCGTTGACGACGAGCGCGGCGGAGCGGATTTCTCTCATGCCCAGGCTAACGCGCGAGCGGGCGTTCCGCTGCCGTAACGCTTGCATGGCGCGTCCGATTGCGGGAAAGCCGCTGGCATGCACGCTGCCTATCCCGCGCTGCGCCTGCGCCGCACCCGCGCCGCCGGCTGGAGTCGCCGCCTCCACGCCGAGCATATCCTCACCCCTGCCGACCTGATCTGGCCGATGTTCGTAACCGACGGCGAGCAGGTAGAGGAGCCGATCGCGACGCTGCCGGGCGTGTCGCGCTGGTCGATCGACCTCGCGGTGGCGCGCGCCAGGGAGGCGCACGCCCTCGGCATTCCTTGCCTCGCGCTCTTCCCGAACACCCCGCGCGAGCGCCGCAGCGACGACGGGGCCGAGGCGCTCAATCCCGACAATCTTATCTGCCGCGCGACGCGCGCGATCAAGGATGCGGTGCCCGACATCGGCATCCTCACCGACGTCGCGCTGGATCCCTATACCGCGCACGGACATGACGGCCTGATCGACACGGCGGGCTATGTCCGCAACGACGACACGGTCGAGCTGCTGGTCGAGCAGAGCCTCAACCAGGCGCGCGCCGGCGCCGACATCATCGCGCCTAGCGACATGATGGACGGCCGCGTCGGCGCGATTCGCGCCGCGCTCGAGCGGGGCTCGCACGTCAACGTTCAGATCATGGCCTATGCCGCCAAATATGCTTCGGCCTATTACGGCCCGTTCCGCGACGCGGTCGGCACGCGCGGGCTGCTCAAGGGCGACAAGACCACCTACCAGATGGACCCGTCCAACCGCGAGGAGGCGCTGCGCGAGGTCGCGCTCGACCTCGCCGAGGGCGCGGATAGCGTGATGGTCAAGCCCGGCCTGCCGTATCTCGACATCGTCCGCGCGGTGAAGGACGCCTTCGCGGTGCCGGTCTTCGCCTATCAGGTGTCGGGCGAGTACGCGATGATCGAGGCGGCGGTCGCCGCGGGTGCGGCCGATCGCGACGCGATGGTCCTCGAGACGCTCCTGGCGTTCAAGCGCGCCGGCTGCGCGGGCGTGCTCACCTACCACGCGGTGCACGCGGCGCGGCTGCTCGGCGCGTGATCGTCACTGCGCGACTCATCCTCCGCCCGGCCGAGCCGCGCGATCGTGCCGCGCTCCACGCGATGTGGGCCGACGCGCGCGTGATGGCGGATCTCGGCCCGGTGAAGGATGAGGCCGCGAGCGACGCCGCGATCGCACGCCATGCCGGCTATCGCGCCGATCACGGGCTGGGGTTCGGCGCCGTCGAGCGCCGCGACTCAGCTGACCTGATCGGCTTCTGCGGGCTCAAGCCCGGCGCGCCGACGACGCCGATCCGCGGCGAGCTCGAGATCGGCTGGATGCTCGCGTACGCCGCCTGGGGTCAGGGCTATGCGCAGGAGGCCGCGGCGGCGTGGCTCGCCTGGGCGTGGTCGCACCGCACCGAGTCGCGCGTCGTCGCGATCACCGCGGCGACCAACACCGCGAGCCAGCGGCTGATGGCGCGGCTCGGCATGCACCGGCTCGCCGCGGGCGACTTCGACCATCCCGACTTCGCCGACGACGACCCGCGCCGCGCCACGGTGACTTACGCGATCGACCGGCCGCGATGATCGAGACCGAGCGGCTCACGCTGCGCGGTTGGCGCGCCGACGACGTCGAGTCCTTCCACGCGATCGCGCAGGACGCCGAGGTGATGCGCCACATCGGCCCGCCCGAGACGCGGCGCGAGAGCCGCCGCGCTTGGCGGCGCATGGCGGCGGCGCAGGCGCGTTACGGCCATTGCTTCTGGGCAGTCGAGCGACGTGCCGACCGCACCTTTATTGGCCTGTGCGGGCTGTTGCCGCTGCCGCGTCCGGTAGCCGGCGAGGTCGAGATCGGCTGGCGGCTCGGCCGCGCGCACTGGGGCAGGGGCTATGCGCATGAGGCTGCCTCCGCCTGCCTCGAATGGGCGTGGGAGCATCTCGACGTGCCGACGATCGCGGCGGTGACCGTGCCCGGCAACACGCGTAGCCGGCTGCTCATGGAACGGCTCGGCATGACGCGCGTGATCGGCGGCGATTTCGACCATCCCGAACTTGCGGCGGGTGATCCGCTGCGGCGGCATCTGCTCTATCGTATCGCCCGGCCGACGCGTGGCTGAGCCCCGGTCGCGACACGGCGGCGTGGCGCCGCTGTTCGTCGCGACCATGCTGACGGGCTCGTTCCTGCTGTTCCTGGTACAGCCCATGATCGCGCGGCTGGCGCTGCCGCGGCTCGGCGGCGCGCCGGCGGTGTGGAACTCGGCGATGCTGGTCTACCAGGCGCTGTTGCTCGGCGGTTACGGCTACGCGCATCTGATCAGCCGGCTCGCGCCGCGGCGGCAGCGCGCGATCCACCTCGCGCTGCTGCTCGCCGCCGGTGCCTTCCTGCCGATCGGACTGAGCGACCGCGCGTTGCCGTCCGATGCCGAGCCGGCCTTGTGGGTGCCGTACCTGTTCGCGCTCTCGATCGGGCCGCTGTTCTTCGCGGTCTCGTCGCAGGCGCCGCTGATGCAGCGCTGGTATGAGCTGGCGCGCCCGGGCACCGACCCTTATCCGCTCTACGCCGCCTCCAACCTCGGCAGCTTCGCCGGGCTGATCGCCTTCCCGCTGCTGGTCGAGCCGCTGCTGTCGGTAACGCAACAGCGCTGGCTGTGGAGCGGCGGCTATCTGCTGCTGGTCGTGCTGGTGCTGATGTGCGCGACGCGACTGCCGCCGCGCGCCACGTCCGCCGCCGATGTCGCGCCGAGCGCGCCACCGCCACCGCGGTCGCGCGTGCTGCTCTGGGTGGTGCTCGGCCTGGTACCCTCGGGCATGATGCTGGCGACCTCGACCTTCATCAGCACCGACCTGGTGGCGATGCCGCTGCTGTGGGTGATCCCACTCGCGCTCTACCTTCTCAGCTTCTCGATCGCCTTCGCGGCGCGGCGCTGGCCGGCGGACTCGCTGACGCGCGCGGCGCCGGTGACGATCCTGCTGTTCGGCGGCATCATGATGGGCGGCTTCGCCGACAGGGCGACCGCGAGCACGCTGATGGCGCTGCTGCTGCTGTTCATGATCTCGGTCGCGCTGCACACGCGGCTGTACCGGCTGCGTCCCGAGCCGGCGCGGCTGACCGGCTTCTATCTCGCCATGTCGGTCGGCGGCGCGCTGGGCGGAGTCTTCGCCGGGCTGGTGGCGCCGACCCTGTTCGACTGGACTTGGGAATATCCCATCCTGATCCTGGCGGCGGGCGCACTGGTGCCGCAGACCCCGCTCGTCGCAGGGCTGCGCGTGCTCTGGGCGGGGCGTCGGGTACGCTGGGTCGCCGTCGCGGCGATCGCGCTGGCGCTGGCGGTGGTGGCGGGCCTGTTCGCACACGAGGCGGGCGGGTTGCGCACGGTGCGCCACACCGGCGCGACCTTCGCGGTGGTCGCCGCCGTCGGCCTGCTGACGCTCGGCGCGCGCGCGCCGTATCTGATGGTACTGGCGAGCGCGCTGCTGCTGTTCGGCGGCTTCCGCTCGCTGTCGCTGTCGCTCGAGCCGGGGGCGCGGCTGCGCAGCTATTTCGGCGTCTACACGTTGGTGGAGGAGCCACGGCGGCGCACCCTGGTGCATGGGACGACGCTGCACGGCGTCCAACTCACCGGCACCGCCGCGCGCGAGCGCACGCCGACGAGCTATTATTCTCCCGCTACCGGGATCGGCCGCGCGATGCGCGCCGCGCCGATGCTGTTCGGAGACAAGGCGCGGATCGGCGTGGTCGGGCTCGGAACCGGGACGCTCGCCTGCTACGCACGGCCGGGCCAGCGCTGGCGCTTCTACGAGATCGACCCCGCCATGGCCGAGCTCAGCCGCACGCACCGCTTCACCTTCCTCGCCGATTGTGCGCCGGACGCGGCGATTGAGCTGGGGGACGCGCGCGTGTCGCTGGAACGTGCCGCGACCGGCAGCCTCGACCTGCTCGCGCTCGACGCTTTCTCCTCCGACGCGGTGCCGATGCACCTGCTGACGCGCGAGGCGTTCGCGGTGTACGCCCGCGTGCTCGCGCACAATGGCGTGCTGGCGGTGCATATCTCCAACCGCTTCATCGATCTCGGCCCCGTGGTCGCGGCGGCGGCGCACGCCGGGGGGTGGCACGCGCTGATCCTCAACCATGTCCCGTCCGACGAGGAGGAAGAGGGCACGCCCTCGTCCTGGATCGTGCTGACGCGCGACCCCTGGACGCAGGCGCTGCTGGCGGGCGACGACGGCGACTGGCACGTGCTGCGCCGGCGCCCGGGCTTCGCGCCCTGGACCGACGATTACGCGACGATCCTGCCGCTGCTACGGTTCTGAGCGTGCGAGGCTTCGCGGACGTCGAAGGAAGACCGGCTTTCCTCGTGCCTGGTAGATCACGTGAACATCACGCTCCGCACCTCGGTCAGCCGCTCGGCAGCGACCCGGCGAGCGCGTCGATGCGGCGGGTCTGGGTCGCGGCGGTGTCGCGCGCCGCGTCCAGCGCCTGCTCGAGCGCGGGGTAAGCCGCTTGCAGCGCCTGCGCGCGTGCCGCGGCGAGTTCCTCGAGCTGGTTGAGCGAATCGGCATGGGCTGAGCGAAGCGAGTCGAGCTCGGCGATCGCGGTCTGCGCGTCGAGCCATCGCTCGCTGCCGGCGGCCGCGCCGCGTGCCGCGGACGCTCGTGTGGCGGCGCGCTCGGCCGCGGCGTCGAAGTCGCGCGCCGCGGTAGCACGCGCCGTCGCGATCGCGGCGAGCCGCGCGTCGAGCGCCGGGTCGGCGGCGATCGGGGCGGGAGGCGGCGTGGCGGGTTCCTCGAAGCCCAGCTTCTCGACCGGCCGCGGCGCGAGCGAGGGATAGCCGCTCATATCGGCGCTGCAGCCCGCCAGCGACAGCAATGCGGCGCCGATCAGCGGGACGGTGGCGAGCGGCGACGGAGCGCGCGGGGAGCGTGGCATGCGATCTGCGTAGAGGCGCGAAAAACTTACCGCAACGCTCTTGCGCCCCCGCGCGGTGGCGTCTAACAGCGCCGCTCCATTGCGCGCCCGTAGCTCAGCTGGATAGAGCATCAGACTACGAATCTGAGGGTCGGACGTTCGAATCGTTCCGGGCGCGCCAATGGGTACCCACCGCGAGGTGGGCAGACGGCCGGCATCATGCCATGCCGCGATGCGCCCGTAGCTCAGCTGGATAGAGCATCAGACTACGAATCTGAGGGTCGGACGTTCGAATCGTTCCGGGCGCGCCATTTTTCAATGGGTTAGCAGGGACCATCCCTCACCCGAGTGGCTCTAGGTAACATTCTAGGTAACACTCCTCTTCGAAGGGGGGAGGCGAGGGCCGTTCAAGCTGTCAGACGAGTCTGTCACGCTGTTCTCCGAATCTGCCGAACTTACGCCAGCTTTTCTCTTCGTTGCAGCCTCAACCGCCCGGTTTCGCAGGCCGGCTGTCGATCCACTGATCGATGTCATTCACGAGCCAGGCGACGGCCCGCGGACCAAGTTTGCGAGGGCGTGGAAAGCAATCGTCCTCCATCATGCGATAGATGGATGATCGGGCGAGTCCCGTTCGGAGTTTGACTTCAGGCAGCCGGATCAGGCGCGTGGGTGTGTGAGCATCTTTGGCCATGAACTGCTCCATGCAGGATAACCCCTTCCGGTACGATCCTATGGCCTGAGGGATCGTCAGGGAAACGTTAGAGCGTCAGTAGCCGGCAAGAGACGCTTTGCGCCTTCGTAGAGCGGAGGCGGATCGCGGCGTCGATAATTTCACCAGCGCCTTGCCGACATGCATGGCGCTGCGAGCGCGATCGCGCTCGCAGCTTTCGCGAGTCCTGTCGCGCGAATCACCATCTAAGCTCTGCCAAGCGAGCTTGAGCCTTTGGAAGTAAGTGACAGGCCGTAAGGGGGCGGGATGCGCCGGCTCGGCAACAATCCCGAGACGTACGAATGCTGATCGCCTGACCGTTCCTGGTGGAGATTGGTTTAGCCGCTCTCGGCCAGTCTCCAATCTCTTCTTGGCCGTTGGTGTTCCAACGTCGGCTGCGCGCTTGCCGACTTCCTCATCGGTACGGTCTTCGTCGGACACGCAAGCGTCGCTGTCCATCGACGACCCATTCGACGCGGACGCAGCTCAATCAGGATGGCACGCGCGAGGAGCACGTTGCCTACACTTAGCAGCCGCGCACGGTAGGCGCGAGCCTGCGGTCCGAGTCCTGATCGCTCTTACCCGTTCATTCTTGCGGCCGGACCGGCCTCACGGCAGCGCCTCGAAGTCGCGCTGGTGCCCCTGGACCATCGCGCGCAGCGCCGCGGGCTGGAGCACCTCCACCGACTTGCCCCAGGAATAGAGGTGCCAGCACATCTCCAGGTGGCCCGACGCCCTGAACCTCACCAGCAGCGAGCCGTCCTTCTCCTCCTCCACCGTCTGGGTCGGATGGAAGACGAACCGGCGGGCGTGGTCGGCCGCCTCGGGGGTGAAGCGCCACACCACCTCGCCGTGCTGTGCCTCACTCTCGTAGGACCCGAACCCCTTCTCGGCGTGGGCGCGCAGGCTGAAGCCAGGGTCTATCTCGAAGCTCTCGGCCAGCACCTCGGCCGAGTAGATCTCCTCGACCCGGTAGTGCTGCAGCCGCGCGCCCTTCTTCGCCGTGTCCCGCGCGACGAGGTAGCGCCGGACACCGAGCAGCAGGCCGTGCGGCGCGACCACGCGCTCGCTCGGCTTGTCCTGCGATCGCCGGCGATAGGCGATGCGGAGCAGGAACGGACCCTTCAGCGCTTCCGAGATCGCGGCGTTGACCTCGCAGTCCATCACCGGCTGCGGACCGGGGCGGGCGGCACGGCCGAGCGCCTCGAGCAGCGCCTCCTCGTCGACGGCGAGCCGCGTCCCCGCCCCGGGCGGTAGGAGCGCGCGCACCTTGGCCTGGAGCTGCCGCAGCGTCGCCGCCTCGGCCGTCATCTGCTCCGCCTCGAGCTCGGTGATCGCGGTCGCGAGCGCCGCCAGCTCCTCGGCGGACGGCGTCAGGAGCGGCGCGATGGCCTTCGCGTGAATGCGCCACCGCCGCTTCCGGTCGTCGCCATCCTCGGCCTCGGTCTGCGGGAATGCGGCCTGAAGCGCGTCGGTCATCCGCTGCGCCGTGCGGTGCGAGCAGCCCCACTCCTCGACGATCTCCTCGAGCGACACGCCGCTCCGCCCCGTCGCCATCATCGCGAGCTTGAGCAGCTCCTGACCCTTCGCAAACGACATGGACTCACCCCTGACAGCTTTTGTCACCCTTATGTGCTATGGAGCAGGAAAGGGGAATGCACATGCGCAGGATCGATGGCGCGATGAGGCTCTCGGCCTCGGACCTGATGCGGTTCAAGGGATGCCGGCATGCGACGGCGCTGGACCTGCGCCTGATCGAGGTCGGCGATCTGGCGCCGGGCGAGGACGGCGCGGCGGCCGAGCTGCTGCAGCGGCAGGGCGACGAGCACGAGCTCGCTTTCCTTGAAAAGATCAAGGCCAGTGGCCGCCGTGTCGTGGAGATCCCGAAGGACGGCATCTCCCTCGAGGACTCGGTGCGGTTGACGCACGAGGCGATGCGCGATGGACCCGACGTGATCTTCCAGGGTGCGCTGCTCGACGGCGCGTGGGGCGGCTACAGCGACTTCCTCGAGCGCGTCGAGCGCCCCTCGGACCTCGGCGCCTGGTCCTACGAGGTCGTCGACACGAAGCTGAAGCGCAAGCCCGACCCGAAGCACGTTCTGCAGCTCTGCCTCTACAGCGACCTGCTCGCGAAGGTGCAGGGCGTCGCGCCGGAGGCGGCCCACCTGCAGCTCGGCGACGGCACCCGGTTCACGGTCCGGCTCGCGGAGGTGTCCTCGTATGCCCGCCACGCGCGCCGCATGCTGGAGGCGTTCCTCGTGGAGCGACCGGAGACGCGTCCCGAGCCGGTTTTGGCGTGCGCGCTCTGCCGCTGGAGCGATCGCTGCGAGGAGCGGTGGGAGGCGGAGGACAGCCTCGCGCTGGTCGCCGGCATCAGCCGCTCGCAGCGCCAGAAGCTGGAGGCCGCCGGCGTGACGACGATGGCGGGCCTCGGCGCCCGTGACGAGCGCGTGCCGACGATGGCGGCCGAGACGCAGCGGCGGCTTGTCACTCAGGCGCGGTTGCAGTCGGCGCGCCGGGCCGGTCGGCCGCCGTCGTTCGAGCTGCGCGACGCCGAGCCCGGCAAGGGCTTTGGGCTGCTTCCCGCCCCCGACGACGGCGACGTCTTCTACGACATCGAGGGCGACCCCTACTTCCCGGGTGGCCTCGAATACCTCCACGGCGTGTGGTTCCGCGAGAGCGGCGCGTGGGAGTTCCGCGCCTTCTGGGCGCACACGCGCGAGGACGAGGGCCGCGCCGCGGCGGACTTGCTGGGCTTCCTGGTCGACCACATGCGCCGCTACCCCCAGGCGCACGTCTACCACTACGCCAACTACGAGATCGCGGCGCTCCGCCGGCTGACCGCTCAGCACCGCACCGGCGAGGCGGCGATGGATCAGCTTCAACGCGAGCGGCGCTTCGTCGATCTCTTCAAGGTGGTGTCGGGCGCGATGGTCGCCTCGGAGAAGGGCTACTCGATTAAGGACCTCGAGGCGTTCTACATGGAGAAGCGCGCCGCCGACGTCGCGACCGCCGGCGCCAGCGTCGTCTTCTACGAGGAGTGGCGGCAGACGGGCGAGCAGCGCCTGCTGGACGAGATCCACGACTACAACCGCACGGATTGCGTCTCCACCCAGCTGCTCCGCGACTGGCTGGTTCGCGATGTGCGCCCTGCCGCGATGGCGTGGCCGGTGCTCGGCGACGTGCCCGAGGGCGGGACGCTCTCGAACCTCGCCGCGGAGGACGAGGAGCTTGCGGCGCTGCGCGCGAGGCTGCTTCCGGTGCGGCAGCGCCTTGGCGACCGCGTCGCCGACCTGCTGCTGGATCTCAGCCAGTTCCATCGCCGCGAGGACAAGCCCGCATACTGGGCTATTTTTGACCGTCTCGCGCAGGAGAGCGAGGAGCTGCTCGACGACCTCGAGTGCATTCAGGGGTTGGTCGCGATCGACCAGCCGGTCCAGGTGACGCGGCAGTCGTTCGAGCGGACATACCGCTTTCCCGAGCAGGAGGCGAAGCTGCGGGCCGGCAAGTCGCCCTGCATAAAGCCGGCCGTCGGCATCGAGGAGGTCAACCTCCGCTCGATCGACCACGACGCGAACACGCTCGTGCTGCGGCGTTCGACCGCGAAGGGTCCGCTGCCCGACACGCTGGACCTGCTGCCGCCCCAGCCGCTCCGCAACAAGGTGCTGCGCGAGTCCGTCGCCGCGGTGATCGACGAGATCATCGCCGGCGCCGGCCGCCTGCCGGCGGTCGAGCACCTGCTGACGCGGTCGGCGCCGGTCTTCCTGGACGGTCCGCGCCCTGCAGGGGTCATCCCGGCCGATGGCGACCTACCGGCCGAGACGAGCCGCGCGATCGCCGCGATGGCGGGCACGACGCTCGCCATCCAGGGCCCTCCTGGCACCGGCAAGACCTACGTCAGCGCCCTCTCGATCGTCGACCTCGTCCGCGCGGGCAAGCGCATCGCGGTCTCTTCGAACAGCCACAAGGCGATCGGCAACCTGCTCGAGGCGGTGGCCGACCGTGCACGGGCCGAGGGCGTGCGCTGCAGCGTCGTCCAGAAGTCGTCCGACGACGGCGACGACGATGCGCATCCCGGCATCGTGCTCGTCGGCGACAACGACGCTCCCGAGATCGCGGCGGCGGACGTGGTCGGCGCGACCGCGTGGCACTTCGCGCGCTACGCCGAGGCGGCCTACGACTACCTGATCGTCGATGAGGCCGGGCAGGTCTCGATCGCGAACATCCTCGCGATGGCGCGGTGCGCGCGAAACATCGTGCTGGTGGGCGACCCCATGCAGCTGCCGCAGCCGCTGCAGGGCAGCCACCCCGGCGACAGCGGCCGCTCGTGCCTCGAATACCTGATCGACGGCCATCGCGTCGTGCCGTCGGACCGCGGCGTCTTCATCCCGGTCAGCCGTCGCATGCATCCGCGCGTCTGCGGGTTCATCTCGACGGCGGTCTACGATGACCGGCTGAGCAGCGACGACGCGGCGGGCGGTCAGGCGCTGGTCTCGCGCGGCGGTGTGGACTTGGTCGGCGCTGGCATGCGCGCGGTCCTGCATTCCGGACGCTCGCAGGTCAGTCCGGAGGAGATCGACGCGGTTGCGGCGCGGATCGCCGAGGTCGAGGGCTCGACCTACCGGGATCGCGACGGCCGCGATCGCGTGGTCGGCCTCGCCGACATCCTGGTCGTCGCCCCCTACAACGCGCAGGTAAACGCGCTGCGTGCGAAGCTGCCTGCGGCGGTCCGCGTCGGCACCGTCGACCGCTTTCAGGGCCAGGAGGCGCCGGTCTGCCTCGTGTCGATGACTACCTCGAGCGGCGAGGAGCTGCCGCGCGACATCGCCTTCCTGTTCTCCCTCAACCGCATCAACGTGGCGGTGTCGCGCGCGCAGGTGGCGGCGATGGTGTTCGCCAGCCCGGCGCTGCTGGAGACGCCCTGCCGGACGATCGAGGAGATGGCGCTGGTCAACGCGCTGTGCATGCTGCACGAACACGGGGGTGACAGATTCTGACACCCGCGCGTGCGATTGTGCGCATATCGAGGCACGCAGGAGACGCGGGAACATGGCACTCTGGGACATCGGATTTCGCAACATCGTGGACGTTGACGGGCAGCTGCTCGCGATGGACGCCGACCTCATCGATCCAGCCACGCTGCTGGCGAAGGCGAACCGGCCGGCGGACGGGCAGCTCTGGCTGGTCCGCGCAGGCGAGGGTCTGCTCCTCCAGGCGCGCCAGATGATCCGCCTGAACCAGGACGAGGTGCTCTTCTTCGAGACGGCGGAGGTTCGGCAGGCCTGGGAGCCGGCCCGGCTCGCTGCCTGAGGATCGGCTCGACGATCGCCGCTCTCTAGCGTCCGGCAGCGTCGGTGCCTTCTGGGGGTGCTACTTCGACATCCGCGCCAAGGTCGGCCGCCATCGTCAGCAGCACGTAGCGGGTCACGCGTTCGAGGCCGCTGGACAGCGGCGCCTTGGCTAGGATCTTGGCCATCTCCGGTCCGCCACCACCGGCTCGCCGAGCTGGACCTCGTCTTGGGACATGTGCAGGTTGATCCACGGGCCGAACGGGTAACCCGAATGAACGAAGCGGCTGCGTAGGTCGTAGGCGGCCGCGATCCTGCCGGGGAAACCGTCCCTCTTGAATGAGCCCCACTGGTCCTCGGCTTCCCAACGCTCGAAGAACGAGTCGTCGACCATCGACGTTATCGCGCCGACGAACCTTCGCTTGATGCCGCGGAGCCGACCGCGCAGAAAGGTCGCGAGGCGCTCTCCGTCCTCCATTTCGTTGGCTATCCGCGCAAGCGCGGCGCGGGCCTCCTCGTCGAGCGCTTCTTCCTCGCTCGGCTCGTGGAAGTTCGAGATGATCTCGCCGGCGGTGATCAGGTTGAGGTATGCCCCCTCGGGATCGTTCTCGATCGACAGGAGCGCGCGTCTGTAGAATCGTGCCGCCGACAGGAAGGTGGCCACCCGGTGGTCGTCACGCGGGGCTCCGAAGATGGGCGCGATGCGGCGGACCTCCCCCCATTCCTCACCCTGACAGCTTCTGCCACCCTCATGTGCGATGATTCACGCTGCGGTCCTCCTCCGAGCGGCGGTCGATTCGGGGACGGGGCGGCGGCATGGCGATTGGAAAAGTGATATGGCGAAGGGTGGTGGCTTCAGGAGCGCAAGCACCGGGCGGTATGTGAGCTCGAGCTACGGGCGCTCGCATCCACGGACCACTGTTCACGAGGCGTCAGGCAAGAGCGGCAGCTCTGGCGCACATTACCGCAGCGCGATCAGCGGACGCTATGTGACAACGAAGCATGGCAAGGCCAGCCCGCACACCACGCTGCGCGAGGACTGACCGGGGAGCGGCCGCCGCGTGCCGGCGGCCGCTCCTTTGACGGACAGGGGAGTTGGAGATGGAGTTCGCAATCTACGCAGCGGCGGTGCTGGCGCTGGCCGCAGTCGTCCTCGGCGTTCTGATCCTGCAGAAGGTCGGTCGTCCGGCGGTGGTCCCTGACGACCTGTCGACCCGCATAGCGGTACTCGAGCAGGTCGCCAATTCCCTGCCGGGCACGTTCCGCGACGAGGCGCGGATCGGGCGGGAGGATCTGCGATCCGCGGTGGGCGCCCAGACCGAGACGCTCGAGGGCCGCTTCACCGCGGTCGAGACGCGGCTGACCGAATTCGGCAAGGCGCAGACGGACCAGCTGGCGGACATGCGCAAGGAGGCCGCCGACGGGCGCGAGAAGCTCGAGGCGACCGTTCAGCGCAATGCCGAGAGCTTCGCCAAGACGCAGTCCGAGCGCCTGAGGGAGACGAACGACGTCGTCACCAGTCTGTCCGACCGGCTGCTCGCTGCACAGCGCGAGGGCCGTGACGAGCAGCGCGTGGCCCTCGAGGGGGTGACTACGAAAGTCGGCCTAATGACTGAGAGCAACGAGAAGCGGCAGGACGCCTTGCGCGAGACTGTCGCGAAGGGGCTCGACACGCTGCGCACCGACAACGCAGCCAAGCTCGAGCAGATGCGCGCGACCGTCGACGAGAAGCTGCAGGGCACGCTCGAGAAGCGTCTCGGCGAGTCGTTCCAACTCGTCAGCGAGCGCCTCGAGCAGGTCCATAAGGGCTTGGGCGAAATGCAGAGCCTCGCGACCGGCGTCGGCGACCTCAAGCGTGTGCTCAGCAACGTGAAATCCCGCGGCGGTTGGGGCGAGGTGCAGCTCGGCATGCTGCTCGAGGACATGCTGACGAAGGACCAATTCGCGACGAACGTGCGGATCCGCCCGGACTCGAACGAGGTGGTCGAATTCGCCGTCCGCCTCCCCGGCCGCGGCGGCGACGACGTCCCGCTCTGGCTCCCGATCGACGCCAAGTTCCCGCATGAGGATTACGACCGGCTGCTCGTCGCACAGGAGGGCGGCGTCGCCGACGACGTCGAGAAGGCGGCGAAGGACCTCGAACGCGCCATCCGGCTCCAGGCTAAGACGATCTGCGAGAAGTATGTCCATCCGCCGCATTCGACCGACTTCGCGATCATGTACCTGCCGACTGAGGGGCTGTTCGCCGAGGTCATTCGTCGGCCCGGCCTCGCCAGCGAGCTTCAGTCCAAGCACCGGGTGATGGTCCAGGGTCCGACGACGCTGGCGGCGCTGCTGACTAGCCTGCAGATGGGCTTCCGCACGCTGGCGATCGAGAAGCGGTCGAGCGAGGTTTGGCAGGTGCTCGGGGCGGCGAAGAACGAGTTCACCAAATATGGACAGGTCTGGGAGAAGCTCGGCAAGCAGCTCGATACCGCCAAGCGAACGGTCGACGAGGCCGGACGCCGCACCCGAGCGGTCACGCGGCGCCTGCGGGACGTCGAGACGCTCGATATCCCCGAGAGTCCCGCCTTGCTCGAGCTGGTCGGCATCGACGGCGACGACGAAGAGGATGCGGCCGACGCGGCCGGCGGGGCGGCGTAAGAGACAGGCCAGCGGAATGAAAACTGCACGGTCGTGCGGATCGCCTTCATCCTCTCGCAGCCATCCGCCAACTCCATCATCCCGGGCGAGCGTGCCAGGTCGAACTTCGCGCCGTGCGCCTCCCCGAGAAAGATGCGCTTGGCAGGAGGTAACGTCCGGGTCTGGCGGTTAGCCGGATCGCTGAGGCCTGCTTATCGCGGCCAGGTTGATGGCGAGCTCGCGCGGGTTCCCATGGTCGGTCCCGACCCGCTTCAGCATCTCCATGAATGCCCCCGGATCCGGCTGGCCGAGCGCGAGCCTGTAGTAGAGCAGATCGCGAAGCATGTCCTCTTTGCGCTTGGAGCGGAGGCTGAAGCGCCAGTCGAAGCTGACGCTGACGGGCCGCCCCAGCTCGGGGAGCCACCAGCGTTCTAGGCCCGTCGGGCCGGAAGGCTGCTCGCTCGCGACCCTCAGGAGTGCGAGGAACGGGCTGTCGGCTCCCGCCCGGTCGAGCGCCTCCTCCCCGTGCCGTCGTGCGAGCGACTGCCGCACCGCGAGGCTGGCGTAGCGGGCAATCCTGCCTTCGCGCTGCTCGAAATCGACCGGGTCGCTGGGCAGGTCCCAGTGGACGATCCGTCGGCACCATTGGTGGAAGTCGAGCCCCTCCTGGCCGACCGAGGTGGTGCACAGAACGTGCGGCCAGAAGGGAGAGTTGAAAGCGCGTCGCAGCGTGTCGCTGCGGACCCGTCCACCCTTCTTCTTGCCGGCCTTGCGCTGCTCGCCTCCGGCGAACGGCGTGACCGCCTGGACGGGAATCCTCAGCTTCGCGTTCTTCCCGCGCCGGAACTGGACCAGGCTAGGGCGGTCGAGCAGGCAGTCGCCGAGTTGCTCGAGGATCGCGGGACCTTTGGCGTCGCCCAGCGGTCCGAGCAATGCCATCTGCTCGTCGATTACAGCCTCGAACCCGCCCTTGAGCAGCGCGTCCCTGAGCGCGGTGGTGTATCTCCTGTGCTTGGATGAGCCGAGGATCACGTCCGCGAAGGTGCGGTGACCGAGGTAGCCGCGGAGCCGGTTCCAAGAGAAGTCGAACACCCGCTCTAGCTGCCGCCGGTCCGCCATCGGTATCCCGTGCCGGCGTGCGCACCTCGCTACGATCGCGCCTGGAGCGGAGAGCAGGTAGTCCGCGAGCGCCGCCAGTTCGGCCGACGAGATCGAGGCGATCGGCTCGAGGGAGCGCCAGTCCTTGGACGTCGACCTTCCGCCCGCGCCGGACGCGATCGCCGCGACCTGATTGTAGCCGCGCTTCGAGATGTGCCGTTCGATGCCGCAGGCGAGCAGCCAGTTCGCGCGCTTCCCGCTTCCATCCAGCCGGACTCCCGCCTCGCGCAGGCAGGTCGTCAGCTGTCGTTCCGCGTCCGCGCGCACGGAGGCGAGCGTGCGGCTCTCGCGCTTCGACGGTTCGACCGCGTGCGAGAGGTTCGGCCACGGCATGAACAGCGCGATGAGGGCTCCGCTCTCGGTGCCGCCCGGACGCAGGTAGGGCGGTGGCGCCTTCGTGCCCGCCGGCCTGATGCCGCCAAGGAGCTCGATCGAGAGCAGGGCGGCGATCGATGTGGGGGCGCCCCGCCACTTGCTGAAGAGCAGTGTCTTGCCCGGCTTGGGCCTCTTCGCCGACCAGGGCCCTTCCAGTCTCCACCAGGCCACCGTCGGCGGCTGCCACGGCAGGCTCAACTCGGGCGGTCCGCCAGTCATGCCCTTGAGGGAGCGCAGCTGCGGGTGCGCCGGCCTGCCGCGTCCCGACCCCGCCTCGAAGGGCGGCGCCTTGGCGGCGCACAGCGGCTTCCAGACCTTGTAGGCGTGGAGCGTCTGCGCCGGATACGGGATCGAGCTCCACATCTGGGGCACCCAGCCGGCGAACTCGGATCCGCAGCTCTCCGCCAGGTGCCGGAACAGCCGGAGGTCGTCGGCCTCGATGTCGATCGTCGGAGCCTCGCGCTCGAAGAGGTCTTCCTCGTGGACGAGGGCACGTTCGGTGCGGGCCATGAGCGGGGCGAGCAGCGCCTCCAGCCGGGACTTCGCCGCAAGGACGGCATCCCGGATCTCGCCAGGGTGGCCGGACGTCTGCAGGGCGTCGTGGTAGGCGCGCATCGCCGCCTCCACCTCGACGCACTTTCCGGCATCGTTCGCCAAGAAGCCAGCCAGGTCGACGAGCGTCCTGTAGTGCTCGACCGGGTGCATCTCCTCGCCGTTCAGCCGCCTCAGCCGGTAGGGGGTGGCGGAAAGGAGGAGCACCGCGGGCGGCTGGTCTCCGCCGAGCAGCGCATCGACCAGGAGCCGGTGAACGTGCGCGCGCTCCGCCCTGAGCGGGTCGGGGTCGACCTCGGGTTTCGGGATGATGAGATCCGCGTAGCGGTGGAACTCGTCGAGCACGACGAGGTCCGGCCGCACGTGGCTGGACCTAAGCGCCGCGAGCGCAAAGACGGAGCGGAAGCGGCCGACGAACTCCCCGATGTCGACGTGCTTGCGTTCCAGCCAGTCGACGACCGCGCCCTCGACGCTGCCGGTGGGGCAGCCGAAGACGTCGCGCATCGCCCGCTCGATGCCGGCGAAGGTGTAGCCGTCGAGATTGGGCGCCTTCTCGTCCAGCAGCCTGCGCCCCTCGCCGGCATGTTCCTCGTCCATGCGCTCCACGACCCGTCTGATCCGGTCGTAGCGGTCGAGGAGTCGTGTGATTAGCGCCCGCTCGGCCTTCCGTCCGGTCCTCGGGCCCGGCTTCCAGCCAGGAAGGCTCGTCTCGGGGGTGAAGGTATGGATCCGGTAGCCCCGGCCTTCGTCCGGCGGCGAGCCCGGGACCAGTGCCAGCCGGTCCTCTCCCGGACGGTAGAGCTTCTCCTCTATGCCGGTCAGCGACACGAACTTGAGCCGGTTCTGCCCCACGATCTCGAGGCTGGGGCACAGATACATCACGTTGAGCCGTCGCCGGTTCCTTCGCAGACCCTCCGCGACCGAGCGCGCGATGATCGTCTTGCCGAGGCCGACCTCGTCCGCGACGAGGAAGCGCCGGGGGCCGTCGGCCTCCAGCCGCTCGAGGGCGACCTGCACCGTCTTGCGCTGGAACTCCGCGAGTGTCGTCACCTGGGGAGTCCGACTGCGTCGTGGACTGCCTGGAGGAACGGCCTGACCTCCTCCACGTCGGAGAGTGCGGCGGCGCGCTCGTCCTCGTCGGCGATCGTCGCGAACATCTCCTCGAAGGAGTCGAGCATCCCCAACATCCCTCCGACGCGAGCTTCGAAGGTCTCGTGGTCGCGCGCCCAGGCCGCGAGCATCGTCTCGAGCGTGAAGATCTGCGCCAGCTGGGCCGCGGGATCCCTTGCGCCCTGCGCGCCGATCGGATCCGACCAGCGCTGGCCGCCGGTGCCGTCCACTCCGTCCAGCAGGGATCGGAGCCACTCCCGGAACCTGCTCGCGCCGACGTATCGCGCGAGCAGCGCGCTATCCCTCCGCTCGAGGTCGAGACCGTCGATCTCGAGGCTCTGGATCCACGTCCTGCTCACCTCCGGCCCGGTGAGGCTGGTCGCGCGGAAATTCACGAGCGAGGTCTGCTCGCTAGGCAGGGGCGGGTTTGAGAGCAGGCGCACGGACCGGGTGGCGGGCGCGATCTCCGACCACCCGTCCGGATCGAGGAAGGGCGAGGCCTCGAAGCGGGCGAGACGAAGCGTGTCGGGCGGGTCCTCGTCGAGCAGCAGATGCAGTCCGTCGGTGTTCTGCGACAGCCTGCACCCGACCTCGAGGAAGCCGCTGATCACGTGGTCGAGTTCGCGCTTGGCGCGCTCCTCCTCCAGCTCCTCGGTGGTGTCGACGTCCAGCGAGGCGAGCTCGACGCCGCTCTCCACGAAGCCGTGGAGCGACTCGGTCAGCGCCGGATCCGCGACATCCAGGATGGCGACCGCCTCCGCGTTGGGTCCGATCAGGCCGCGGCGCGTCAGGTTGGCGCTTCCGAGCATCAGCGCGGCCTTGTTCCCCTTCGTCACCGCCAGGAGCTTGGCGTGGACGCCGGTCGCCGGAGGTTCGTTGAACTCGCCGGCGGCCCCGTCCTGCTGCTGCTCCACAGATACCGGTGTCGCCGGGTCCGGAGCGGCATCGACATGGAACCGCACGCCGTCGAACGGTCCGCAACTCGTGCCCGCGGTCTCGGTCGTGAGGAGCCGGACCTCGCGTGCAGCGGCCTTCGTCACCTCGGCCAGGCCGCCCCGGTCGATGAACGGGCTCACCGCGCAAGCCCGCTCGGCGCGCGTCAGGAGCGGTCCCTCGACGAAGCGGCGCGTTTGGTCGGGGCGGCGCCAGAGCAGGTTGCGGACCGTCACGCCGGGAGGGGCCAGCCACTTGGCTGTCTTCAGCTCGGCCAGCTCCTCTCCGCTGAACCTCGCATCGGCGAGCAGGTCCGCCGCAAGAAGCGCGACGTCGGGCACGGGCCGCGCCGCCTTCTCCCTGGACGTGACAAGCACGAGCCCTGCGTCCCTGTCCGTTGAGCCCGTGAGATTGCGGCTGCCGATCCAGAAGCGCCACTGCGCGCTGGAGCCGGCGGAGTATCGGACAAGGGCCGCCTTGGGATGCCAGCTCGCGCGCCGCTCGTTCGAGGGCACGGCGTGCACCATCGTGTCGAGCAGCGGGAGCACCGACCGGTGTGCGCTCGGCGCCACGACCCGGCCGAGCTGATGCAGCACCAGGAGCCTTCCTCGCATCCTTTCGAACGCCTTCACCAGCCCGAGCGGCGATGCGTCGAACTCGGCCTCGGCATCGCCGCCCAAGGCCAGGACGAGCCCGAGCATGGCGACAAGGTCGAGCGAGTAGGTCGTGACGACCGCCCGGGTGACCGCCTGGCCGGTGCCGGGTCGGAGTGCGCCGAGGATCGAGATGCGGTCGTCGCGGCGGCCGAACGTCACGACGCCTCCCTGACCCGGGCAATCATCTCGCGCACCACCGGCCACCTGTAGTCGAGCGGGGTCGCGATGCCCTTCGCCCAGTCGCGGCGCCGTCGCTCGTTGACGAGGTAGGCCCGGACGTCCTTCAGGTCTCGTTCGCGGATCGTCAGCGCGCTTGCGATCGCGTCGAGCGGAGCTCGTTCGCGGACCCAGTCCTGCACGGCCCGGATGAAGAGCTCGAGCAGCTGGTCGATGCGGGTCTCTGCCCGCAACGCGGGGACGTCGAGGTCGAGCGCCATGTCCCGGTGCTCCTCGACGAGAAGCGGCAGGGCGTCGGCGTGGCGATGGTCCTCGGTGCCGCGGTCGTCGTTCCGCCGTTGCTCGATGAGCGCGGAGTGCGCAGCTCGCGCGATGCAGGCGACGGAGGCGGCCCGCTCCGCCAGCGCGAGCGCTTCACGGTCCGGCTTGCTGGCCGCATCGCGCACCTTGGCCGACCAGAGCGACTCGGTGGTCACGTTCCGCTCGGCCAGCCTGCTGAGGAGTGGCTGCGTCCCGTCCTTCCCCGCGCCGTGCCAGAGGGTGCGGAGGTAACGCGCCTCGTGCGGGCGGAGCGCGAAGTCGAGGACGCCGGTCCGGTTGCGCCAACCCGATGGGGGCGCCGGCAGGCCTTCGAAGAGGTCGACGGTGTTCGACTTGCCGTGGTCGCCGTCCTCCCTCGTCTCCAGGCGCGGCCACGCGCTTCGCAGCTGCGTCTCAGTGGGAGCCTCAGCGAGCCCGCCGACCGGAGCCGCCATCCGCCACGTGCGGAGCGCCGTCCAGTAGATGGTGCTCGCCCGCACGACGGGCCTCTCCTTGGCCCGGTATTTCATCCAGCCCGAGATCCCGGAACCCTCCAGCGTCCCGTCCGACCTGAGGACCGAACCGATCAGGCGCTCGGAGTAGCGCCGCTCGATCTCGAAGAGCTCGTCGACGGAGAAGCGTTTCCCGGCCGAGCCGACGAGCAGCTCCTGGTAGGACCAGGCCACGAAGAACACGTATCTGAGCTGAGCGTGCTGGACCGAGGTGCCCGGGAAGAAGCGGTCTGCGAAGGCGAAGTGGATGGGCGCGAAGCCGAGCTCGTCGCGCGTGCCGTCCGAAGCCGCCCCGGAGAGCAGCCTGTTGGCGGCCGCGCGGTCCGCCTCCGAGAGCATGAACCAGCCGATCGCCGGCTCGCCGCTACGCATCCGATCGCACCATCGGCATTGCCGGTTTACTTTCTTCCCGCTCGTGCATGACTCGATGGATCTTCGCCGCCAACTCCGTGAAGCCGGAACCAAGCTGACCGAAGAGCATCGGACGCACCGCGTCCGGCGTAGAGGCCACTGCCCAGTCAGCCAAAGGATCACCCCCGGGCGCGAGTAGGCCGCAACGGCCCGGATGGGTCAAGCGGAGCGTCGGCTTTGCTGATGCATTACAGCGGGATCGGATCGATCTCCCGTGGATCGCAAGCACCGCCCGCAGGTCGGCGGGGATGATCATCGGCGGCAGCCGTTCCTTGCCTTTTTCCCTCGCAGCCTCGATGACCCGGGTCTCGGGAGGTCGTCGATGAAGGGGGTTTTCGAGATCAGCGGCACGTCCCGCTACGACGACCTGATCACGGAGCGCTACCACTTCCCCCGGATCTACCTCGGTGTGGCGGAACGCTTCCTCGGCGACTGGATCCTCTACCGGGAGACGGGGTCGGACGGAGGTCGCAAGGCCTACGTCGCGGTGGCCCGCGTGGAGCGGATCGATCCCGATCCGAACGACGCTAGCCTCTTCTACGCTAGGTTCGCCGACTTCCTCGAGCTCGACCATGCGGTGCCCTACCGGGACCGCGAGGGCCGCTTCGCCGAACGCTTCCTGCGCGAACTTCCCGTCTCGGTGGCTGGCCGCGCTCTGCGCGGCCGCTCGGTCCGCGAGATCGACGCCGCCGACTTCGTGGCGATCGTCGACGGCGGCCTCAAGCGGACCCTGGATCCCATCAATGCCATACGTTTGGAGCTGGAGCCGCGCCTCCTCGATCCCGCGACCGAGGAGCTGATCCTCCAACCCCTGACCGAACGCCGGATTGAACAGATGCTGGTCAACCGGAAGATCCGCGACGCCGCCTTCCGTGGTCTGGTGCTCGACGCCTACGACAGCACCTGCGCCGTGACCGGTCTGCGGATCGTCAATGGCGGGGGCAAGGCCGAGGCCCAAGCCGCGCACATCTGGTCGGTGGGCGACGGCGGGCCCGACGAGGTCCAGAACGGCATCGCCCTGTCGGCGACGGCGCACTGGCTGTTCGACCGACACCTGATCAGCCTCGACGAATGTTTCGGGCTCCTGGTCTCCCACAACAAGGTGCCCTCCGAACTCCGCCAGCTGTTCCCGTCCGCGGGAAAGCCGATCCGACTCCCGCGGGATCCGCGCCTGCATCCCCGCCCGGAATACTCGGCCAGGCACCGCGAGCGCTTTGCCGGTGGCTGAGGCAATCGATGGCGCGTCCGACGGGGCGGACCCGATCGCGGCCTACGACGCGGATGCGCGGGCGCTGGCGGCGAGCTACGACCGCCTCGACCTGCTCGGCGTCTACGCGCAGGTCGAGGCGCTGCTGCGGGATCCCTCCACAGGCGCCCTCGCCCTCGACGTCGGCGCGGGATCGGGGCGTGACGCGCAGTGGCTGGCGGACCTCGGCTACGAGGTCGTCGCCGTCGAGCCGGCGGACGCTATGCGGGCAGAAGGCGCGCGGCGGCATCCCTCCGGGCGGATCCGCTGGTTGGACGACCGCTTGCCCGCGCTTGAAGCCGTGCATCGGCTTGCGCTGACGTTCGACATCATCCTCGTCGCCGGCGTCTGGCAGCATGTCTACCCCGCGCATCGGCCTCGGGCCGTCCGCAAGCTCGCGACACTGCTGAAGCCCGGCGGCCTGCTGGTCCTCACGTTGCGGGAGGGACCGCCGCCACCGGGCCGGCCGATGCATCCCGCGCCGCTGGGCGAGCTGGAGGCACTCGCGCGGTCCCATGGACTCGAGATCCTTCGCGTGGAGAGGGGCTCCGATGCGCTCGGCAGGACGGGGGTCTCCTGGACGACCGTCGTGCTGCGGATGCCCGACGATGGCGGCGGCGCGCTGCCCCTCCTGCGCGGTGTCATCCTGTCCGATGACAAGTCCTCCACCTACAAGCTGGGCCTCCTGCGGGCGGTCGCCAGGATCGCGGAATATGCGCCCGCGACCGCCGTGCCGTGCGGCGATTCCCAGGAATCGGACGCGGTGGAGGTTCCGCTGGGGCTGGTCGCGGCCAATTGGATCCGCATGTATCTGCCGCTGGTGAGGCTTGGCCTTCCGCAGGCGCCGGGGAACAGCGGTGCCGATGGTCTCGGATTCGCGAAGGCGGGCTTCAGGACGCTGGCTGCGCTCGGCTCGCCGGCTCAGGACCTCCGGCCCGGCGCCACCCATGCGGGCGACCGCGCGGCTGCCGTCAGGGCGGCCATCGGGGAGGCCGCGGCGACGATCGCGGCGATGCCGGCGTACTTCACCCGCTTCCCCAACTCGGAGCGGCGGGTGTTCGAGGCGCGCAGGAGCCGTTCGCGGGCGGCCGCGGCATCGCTGGTCCTGGATGTCCCGACGCTCCGGGGTTGGGGTGCGCTCGTCGTGCCGGGCAACGTCTGGCGTGCGATGACCCGCTACGGGGCCTGGATCGAGCCCGTCCTCGTCGCCGAGTGGGCCCGTCTGACGCGACGCTACGCGGCTCGGATGGGCATGTCCCTGGCGCCGGGTCGGATCGAGGCGGCGCTCGAGTGGCTGGAACCGCAGCGCAGCACGGTCGCCGGCCGATCCGCGGCGCATCGTCTCATCACGGCCGGCGACACGGTGGAGTGCGTCTGGAGCGGCCGCCGCCTCTCGATGGCCAGCCTCGACGTCGACCACTGCCTGCCATGGTCCGCCTGGCCGTGCGACGATCTCTGGAACCTGATGCCGGCGGACCGGCGGGTGAACCAGCGGCAGAAGCGCGATCTCCTCCCGTCCGCTCCGCTGCTCGCCGCGTCACGCGAGCGGATCCTCGGGTGGTGGGAGCGGGCCTGGCTGGCGGATCCCGGGTTGGGAGAGGCGTTCGCCCGCGAGGCGACTGCGGCGCTGCCCGTGGGGCCGGACGCCGCACCGGCCGAAGTCTTCTCCGCGCTGGAGTGGCGCAGGTTGAGGCTGCGCCAGGACCAGCAGCTGACTGAGTGGCGTCCCGTTCTCTGACCGGGGCGCTCCGGCCGCGACCGGGGCTGTCGGCGCCACCTGCAAGGGGCCCGCGCCGGTCAGGGCCGCGAATGCCTTAGTTCTCGGCCGAGGGTGCCGAGTAGGCGGCGCTCTGCTTACGGCGGCGCTGACGGAAGATGAAGCCGCGCACGCGGACGTCCGAACCGCGCTCGGCCGCCGTGGCGAGGCGGCGCGCGATCGCGTTCGCGATGGGGACCGCCGTCAGCGGGGTCGCGAACAGGCCGGCGAGCACCGCCAGCGGCGACATGAAGTGTAGGCCGAAGGCGATCCGCAGGAGCGCCGTGACGAGGAGGAAGATGACGGCCGAGGTGATGCCGACGAGACGCCTGCGGATCGCGAGCAGCCAGCACCAGTCCGCGGCCGCGCGGATCCAGGTGACGAGCAGGACCGGGGCGCCGAATGCCAGGAGGAGCGTGAGGGTGAGCAGGCCGAGGTCCAGCGCGGTGTTCACTCGACGCCCCCCTCTTCCCCGGCTTCGGCCGCGGTGCCGTCGTCGACGGCTTCCTGCTCGACCTCCTCGATCACCACGTCGGGGATGTTCTGGATGACGATGTTCCGGATCACCGCGTTGTCCAGGACGACCACGCCGCCGATCCAGTCGCGGTCATGGGTCTCGATGTGCGGGACGAGCCGGGGCTGGTCGGGCTTGCGGTGGACGACCTGGTAGACGAACCGCTCCGGGTCGGCGAGGCTGATCGACTTCAGCTCGCCGTTGTCGCCCTGGCGGATGTCGGCGACGACGCCCTGGTAGCCGATCCCGTATTCGCCGTGCGGCGTGCTGGTGAGGATGTAGGCGATCGGCTTGTAGCCGTGCCGGAGCGGCCGGACGACGTGCTGGAAGACCCAGCCCTGGGATCGGACGTCGAACTCGTCGAACACGATGTCGAGGCCCTGCGAGGTGACCAGCTGCCAGGCCATCAGGCACTCGAACAGCACCGTCAGCGCGAAAGCGAAGAGGGACGCGGCGGATGCCTTCGCCGAGCCCAGCGCGAGCGCGACCGCCATGTCGTAGGGGTTCGCGATGAGGGGACCGACCGAGTGACCCGAGGCCTCCCCGAGCTGCGCCGCGGCGGCCCACCCGAGGCTGACCAGCCCGTATCCGAGGAGGTGCATCGCCAACGCGATGCCGAGTGCGGCGAAGAGGGCCGTGACCGAGGTCAGCTGAAGTTCGGGCCGCTTGGCCCCGTGGTACACGTTCTGGAAGTTCCAGCTGACGAGTGCGGTGATGCCCGGCAGGAGCAGCACGAGCCCCGCCAGAAGGGCGAGCGTGAAGTTCAAATGCGGACGTTAGTCCGGGTCGCGATCGCGGCGGACGCCCCAGCGCCCGGTCGTCGCGTCGCGGGCGACCGTGCCGCCGGCCGAGTGGCGGCGCTCGTTGGCTAGGCGCACCAGCTCCTGGTAGCCTCCGACGCGCCGGGCGGCGGCTGCGGTGTCGCGCTGGTCACGACGGGTGGTGATCGTCGACATGTCCTGAAGATAGGTCGCCTCGCCGGCGCCGTAAAGGACCTCCGTGCCCGGCGTTGGGAAGAAGGCTCCGTGGCTTCCGTAGGCTCCGCGGAGCGGGCATGGGGATCGGATGAGCCAGGACGCATTGAGGCGCTTCGGCCGGGCCGACGCTCTGCAGTCGGCCCTGGGTCTGACGCCGGAAACAGGGTTGGGGATAGCGGCCATCGTCTCGTTCGCCGGCGCGATCGAGTATCATCTCGAGCGCGCGATCTGGCGGATGCGCGGCGTCGAGCCCAGGGGCGTCAGGCCCGACACGGATGCGCGGATGGTGTCGGACCTGATCGCGATGCTGGAGCGCGAGGCCGCGACGCGGGACGGGGAGGCGGGACGGCTGCTGCGGACGTGGTGCGCCGCCGCGCGGGCCGGCTTCACTGTGCGTCACAACATCGCGCACGGCGTGCCGGGACGGATCGGCGACACGTTGGCCTATATGCGCAACCCGCGTTGGGAGGGTGAGATGCGCAAGCGGGAGTTCGGCGACTTCTGGGCCAATCCGCACGCGCTGGATCTCGTGAGGGAGGCAATGGCCACCCTCCTGAGGATCATCGCCGCGCTCTCCGGGGACGGCGCGGACCCGTCCGCGATTGCCACTGCGGCGGCGCTGCGCGCCGTCGGCGACGCGCGTTCCGTCCTGGGAGAGTTCGCGAGCCAAAACTACAACCCGAGCTTCGAGAAGTATTGAGGCGCACGGCACCGCCGTCCTGTAGCGCGGCGCTCAGGTGTGCGTCGCGACGGGCAGCAGCATATAGCGCAGCGACCGCGTGGCGTCGGTCCAGGCGAACTCGTAGTCGTTCCTCAGCGTGATGGTCGGCAGCTTGGAACCGGGTGTTCGGTAGGTCATCGCCGTTCCGGCTGCGTATCGGGCGCCATGCCGGAAGTCGAAGTCAGCCGTGTCGGGCGAGTAGCCGCCCCATTCGACGTAGTGCGGGTGGTCCGTGGCGACGAGCATGAAGCCGGTGTCGGCCACGTCGCCGCATTTCTCGAGCCGGGCGATGTCGAGCATCGTCTTGTGCCGGTTGTTGGGTTCCGCCTGGCTCGCCTTCTTGAAGAACTTCAGCTCCATCGCGCACCGCCACTCGCGTCCGTCGCCCGTCGTCAGGCGGAACCACACGTCGAGCCTGCCCCGGCCACCTCCGCCGAGCGGCTTCTCGAGCTCCAGCGCGAAGGTCTCGCGCGGGCTGGTCATCTCCAGGTCGGCGACGGTCATGATGATGCGGCCGAGGTGGAGCTGCAGCGACGCCTCGCTCTGCACCGGGACCCGGCCGCCCTCGATCTGGTCGAAGAGGATTGGGACCGCCCTCTCGACGATCCTGTTGAGGCGAGCGACCGACATCAGCTGAACCGCTCGTGGAACTCGCGCGCCTCGTCCTCGCGCTCGAACTCGAACGTCATGGAGTTGTAGTGCGTGCGCGCGAAGTCCTCGCCGGGATTGTCCGGGTTCCGCTCCCTGACGAGCGGCTTCTGGCCCTCGGCGCGGTATCCCCCGACGCGCAGCGCCATGGCCTTGTCGTCGATGATGCCCAGGACCAGCACGCGTCCCTCCAGCCCGGCGAGGAACGCGTCGATCTCTTCGACCGTGTCGTCGTCGCCGATCTGTGGAATGGATACGGTAAAGCTCAAGCCGATCTCCTCCTCTCTTTCGCCGCTGACCAATCCATCGAGCGAATTAGGCTGCCACGGTCGTGCGCGTCATAGCGCGGGTCATCGAGCGTTGGCGATCGAACGGACCAGGGTCGCCGACCCGGCTGCGATGGTCCCGCTCTGCTTGGCGATCGAGAGGTTGAGCTGCCGCACCGTGGCGCCGTCGTCGGCATGGTGGAGGCTGACGCCGCCGTCCCCCCGTCCGACTCCGACAGCGATGTCGGAGGCGATGGGCATCCACATCTCGACGTGGGGATCGGTGAGGTCGGTGCGTCCGGGCGACGTGAGCTTCACGACGGGACGGCTACCGATGATGAAGCTCTTGTGCGGCCTGCTGATGCGCAGCACCGCTATTCCCCGGCGCTCCAGAACCGTCATCACCTCGCCGCTGAACTGGATGAGCGTCTGCACGCGCACGTTCCGGATCGTGCGCGCCATCGCCTCGGGCGTCGCGAGCCGCTCGATCTCCGCACTCCGATGGGGAACGGCCTGGCGCAGCTCTGCGATGATCCCCTCTATCATGCGCGTCGCCTCCTCGTCGCTGGTGTTCGCGCGCTGGGTCTCCGGCGTCCGCCGCCACTGCATGAGGAAGAACAGGTGCCAGACGCGCATCTGCCCGGCCGAGAGGGCCGGCACCCTGCCAGCCCTCGTCTGATCCAGGATTGCCTGGACGACGCCGACGGCCTCACTCTCGAGGACAGAGAGCGCGCGCTCCATGGCGAGGTCTTTGATCCCGGATTCCGAAAGCGTGCTGTAGAGATGGTTCTGGTGGAACAGCTCGGCCGTGCGCGCCCGGCGGATGGCGGACGGGTCTTCGCGGTGCCTGCACCAGTGGAGCCAGCCGTCCGGGTCGGTGAACCCGTTCAGGATCATCTGCGGAACGTAGTGGTGGCGCTTCGGAAGGGGCACTGCACGGAATGCGGAAATGTGTGGCTCGACGGTGGTATCGGCTTCGCGCGTAGCCCTACCCGTTGGCAAGCTGCTGGCACACGACCCACACCTCGTCGTGTGCGAAGGTGCCGCCGGGCACGATGGGCAGGTGCTGTTGCCCGACGACCTCCAGCCGCAGTTGCCTGCCTTCGACGGTCTCGGTGATGTGCGAGCCGATCTCCGGGGGATTCTCCGCTTCGCGGGGGCCGCACGGAAGGAGGCCGGACGCCCCCTGGACGAGCAGATGACACTTCATTATCCTTCCGCGCCTCCCTGACCCGAGCCCCAGTCCGGACTCGTCACTCCATCTCTCCGGAATACCAGCATGCCGTGCTCGCGCACCGCAGGCGCCACGACCACGTCGTCGTCGAACATGGACTGGGCGTGCACCTTCACGGGTAGCAGTGCCTGGAGCTCCGCGCGCCATGCGGGAAGCAGGCAGATCGCGTTCCCGAGTTGCTCCCCCTCGTCCTGCCCGTCGACCACGAAGGCCAGGTCGAGATCGCTGTCCGTCCGGTAGCCGCCCTTCACGCGCGAGCCGAACGCATGGACCTCGAGCACGAGCGGCTGTCCCGTCGCCCACGCCCGGATCGTCTCCGACCAGTGCGGTTGCAGTCCTTTCTCCATCGCGACGTGCGCTCCCCAGCGAAGTTCGACTGTGAGCCTTGACCGAATCGCGTGTCGCTCACGTCGGCCCGGGCAATTCCCGTCAAGATGGTGCGGAGGCTGGCCCGTCGCTAGGTCCTCCGCCTCGCGATCTCGGTCCTGCAAAGGCTGGCGATCTGCTCCAGCCGCAGCCTCGCGTCCTCGTCGTGCCGGATGTATTCGAGCCGTATGCCGGCGAGTCGGCAGAGGTTGCGCTTGTTCTCGTCGCGGCGCACCGTGGCCGTGTAGCCGGCCTCACCGCCGAACACGTCGATCGGCCGGTAGTGCTGTTCGCCCTGATACTCGACCGCGACGCTGGCGTCGGGGACGAGTATGTCGAGGTGCTGCGGCGCGAGCCAGCTCGGCATCGCGTGCCGCTCGATCGAGGTGTCCGGGAGCAGCGCCTTGAGCGAGAGGAATGCGGACTCCTCGGATTTCCACCGCACCTTCTCCATGTCGCGCGCCCACGCCGCGACGAGCTCGGCCGAGAGGACGTCGCACAGCCTCGCGAACGCGGGCATCCGCCGGACGTCCTTCCACCTCTGGTCGGCGGCCTCGGACACCACGTCCGCCCAGAGGGCGTCGAGCGTGCCTCCTGCTGCCCAACCCGCGATGACCGCCTCGGCCCAGACGGGATGCCCGCGCACTGCCGTCAGCGGATCCACGCGGTCGGGATCGAAGGTCCCGCGCTCGATGTCCGCCATGATGGAGGACGAGACCTGGAGGACGCAGGCGAACAGGACCTGCGGGGTCGGCATTCCCTGTGTCGCGACAAGTGCTGCGAGGAGCTCCCGCATCGCCGACCGGGTTATCCATGGATGGCTCGAGTAGAACTCAACGTGTCGGTGGCCGAGATCGGCGAACATGTCGGCCTCGCACTGCAGGGCGAAGAGGCAGCTGCCGAAGACATTGTAGCTGCCGATGCGGGTGAGCCAGAAGACGACCTTGGCTAGGTCCTCGTCGCCTCCTCGGGAAAGCCAGCGGACCAGGGTGGCGTGCGCCTCGCGGAAACCCGGCTCGAGTTTCTCCAGGAACGCGGCGACCCTCGCGGAGCGCTCCGTGTTGCCCTCCGCCAGGATCCGGGCGAGCGGACGGGGTGTGACGCGCAGCAGCGGTGGCCTGGCCAGCTTTGCCACGTCCTTGTCGTATGCGCCCGAGCGGGCGTGCCCGAGGAACACGTCGACCTCTGCCTGTTCGAGGCCGAAGAAGCCGCGCATCTCTCCGGCGATCCGCGTGTCGCCTGTGGCGACCGCCGCATGTGCGCAGAGTTTCACCAGCGGCCCTTTCGCGCGGCTGCCGCCGCCGAACACCACGTCCTTCGCTCCCAGCGGATCGGGCTCGCCCGCTCTGATTTGGTGGAGGATGCCGTTCCAGTCCTCCTGCGAGATCGCCAGCGCGATGAGCCTGTCGACGTCCGGACCGCGGCGGAAGGCGGCGTATTCGACGCCGGTGGGGTTCTCGCCCTTCTCGTAGCTGGCGCGCGCGCCCGCGACGTCGCCGAGTGCCAGCAGCGCGTCGCCGATCTTCCTCCAGTGGCTGAAGGTCTGCCAGATGGGGATCGCCTCCCTGTAGGCACCGGCGGCCATGAGCAGGTCGGCCTGGTCGCGCGTCCGCGCGACGTCCCACAGTCCTGAGGCTTTCAGCGCGTGGATCTTCTCGGCTGGCGACAGCCAGCCCTTGGCCAGGGCGATGGCATAGGTGACGCTCGAGCGCAGTTCTTCGATGCGGCGGATCATCGCGCACGTATTCCGACGTCCCGTAGCCGGGGCTCATTTATCCTGACGCGGCGCCTCATGGGGTCGTCGCTGCCAGGAGCGCCGCCAAGTCGGCGTAGTCGGTGTAGAAGTATTCTCCGTCCGACCCGCTGAGCTTCGGCTTGTAGGGCGCCCGTGGGATCTTCCGCCTCGTCACATAATCCTTGATGTCGAGCGACCGGAAGAAGTCCGCGTCCATGTAGAGCTCGTGCGCGCGGTGCACTCCGTCGCGTATCGCACGTCTCGCCGCCTCGTCGATGAGCATGATCTGCGCGAAGGGCAGGCCCAGGCTGTTGAGGCAGATGTGGTTGCCGCTCTTCGATGCGTGGAGGAGCGCGTCATCGTAGTATTCGTTCGAGCCCGAGGCGAAGACCGCGTAGACGCCGAGGCCGAGAGTGTCCCGGAAGATCTGCCGGATCTCGTCGAAGAGGAGGATCAGCTTCTCCGGCGCATAGGTGTAGGCGCCCTTGTCGAACATGCCGACCGTCCAGTTGGTCTTGAGCAGGAGGCTGTCGGCGAACGAGATGAAGGAGATGTCCGCGTGCGCGGCGGCCAGAATGTCCAGCCGGTCGCGCAGCGCGACGAGACTGCGCTTCTCGATCCGGCCGTTCTGCAGTTCGTCGCCCATCGCCACGACATCGATCATCGCGAAGAGCGAGTTGTTCTGGAGATGCACGCGCTCGAGCCATTCGCCCCTGACGAACACGGTCGGCTTGCCGCCGTATTTGTGGACCTCGACGCACTGCACGATCTCCGTCAGCGGCAGCACGATCTTGAGTTCGTGGAAACGCTGGTGGGTGTCGGGATACCACGAGATCTCCAGCCCGTGGGTCAGCTGGCGGATGACCGACGCGGGCATGACGTATCCGACCTCATATGGACTGGGTTCGGGCCCGGGGCCGCCGTCGTCCTCGTCGAGTGCGTCGTTGAGCAGCCAGGCATGCTCCCATTCGGCGAGGTATCTCTCGTCCATGAGGACGATGTCCTGGTCAACCGGGAGGTCCGCAGGGTCGTATGCGTCGAAGAGGCCGCTGCTGAACATCCTCACTCCTACCTGCACGATCTTCTAAGCGAACCGGCCAGTCGCGGCCCATTCCAACTCCAACGTTGTCGCCGATGAGATGCCGCGTTGAAACCTCCGATGCTGTGGCCGACGTGCTCGATACGGGAAAGCCCGCACGCCGACATTGGTCGCTAGGTCGTTTCGAATAGATCAGGCTATGCGTCTGACCCGCACCGCCTTCGGCATGCCGTCGACGTGCATGCGGTTGCCCTCGACGATGACGTCCGGCCGATATCTGTATTGGTAGCGGTAGTAGTATTGCTCCTGCCGCCACACGCTGCCGTTCACGAGCTTGACGACGGTGTCGCCGTTCCACCCGGTCCATGCGCCGTCGATCCTCGACTTCATCGCGACCTCCTCAGTCCAGCCGGCTGACGCGCACGCCGCGGCTCATCCCCTCGACGAACATGGTCTTGCCGCTGAGCGTCACGCGTGGCCTGTAGGCGTAGCGGTATTCGTAGTGGTATTCCTCCTGGCGCCACACCGACCCGTCCGTCAGCTTGACGATCGTGTCGCCTTCCCAGCCCTCCCATTCGTCCTCGACCTGCATTGTCGACGCTCCTCGTGCTGACGGCCGGTCTGGCCATCCCAGCCTCGACTCTGGCAGATGGGCACGTCAGAACCTGTCACCCTGCGGTAAGCCTCGTCGCTGACGCGGCTTCCCGGGACGAGGATCCACTATGCGTGCGTTCCGGCCACCGGCGTAAGCGGTCTCGCACGAAAGGAGGCGGTTCTAACCGTCCTCGCATGGTCGTAACCAGCTTCGCATGGGCCGGTGTTGGCGAAGGCCAGGAAGTCGCCGTCTGGAGGAGGCTTGCGGCGTTGCGTCCCCGCAGGTCCGGACGCTAACGGGTGCCCGCCCCATACCGGGTGCCCGATAACCAAACCCGAACGTAGAACATTGAGCGTAGAACGAGATCCCCCCACCGGCGCCCGGCGGCGGGGGCCGAAGCCCCGCCCGGTCGTGGCCAACCCTGAACCGTCGACTGAGGACTGGATAGACCCGCCGGGCTTCGCCAACGCCCTGAAGCTGCACGTGGCGCGCCACGGCGAGACCTACTGAGCGCTGCACCGCGCCATCGTAGGGGAGGGTGAGATCTTTGACCGCAAGACCGTCCAGAATTGGGCAGCGGGCACGAAGGCGCCGCGCTCGCCGCGTGAGCCGTCGTCCGGACCGTATCGCGCCCGGCCTCGTCGTCGCTGCCGCCCCCCCAACCCAGGGAGGTGCCGCGCTTCGTCGACCAGAGTCGCGCGCGATAGGAGAAGTGAGCGACATAGAAACGCGGCGACGTGCCCCGAGGCCACTACCTGCCTTGATAGGCCGCAGCCGCCGAGATGAACGAATGGCTGAATGTGGGAACGGGAAAGTCAGCCGCGGATGGCCGAAACTGGGTCTTGTTGAAGCAGCAATTCGCCTTCGCGTGAATTACCAAACAAGATCGCCGATTGTGGCGATCGCCTGCTCGCGAGCAGGCTTGGCTCTCTTCGCCCAAAGTCGGCGAAGCAGGTCCTCGTCCACGAACTGGTCGTATTTGGCGCCGCGCAGGTTCTCTACAAAACTCGCAAGAGCCTCGGTGGAGGGTACCTCAGAGATAGTGCCCAGCAGCTTGCGCAGCTCGTCCGGCGAGCAGTCGGCGATCTCAATCGCGACATCGTCCGCCTGGCACTCCAATCCCGCGGACTGCAGGAGGACCATAAGAATGTCATTGACCGCCGTGCCGGCCCAAGTTGCCAGTACAGTGTCACTGCCCGACGCGATCGCGCAGCTTCGATCCAACCCGAGCCGCCTGTAGGCCGCTCGGCCCTCCTGAAGAAAGGCGCGCGCGGCGGGGTCCAGGTAGGACGGCACATCTTCAGACGCGAGGACGTGGCGAATCTCTTGCGAAAGCCGGGCGTGGACGGGCTCGCCGGTCGGGGGATCGAACTTCGGCAGCTTGCCCGCCCGGTGCGGCGCAACCACGAGCACCTTCGACCTGTCGTCCACCGACTCAACGCGCCAGCGCCGTCCCGCGAAGCCTACGAGCGCTCCAATTGCCAAAACGTTCGAGATGGGCACGGTGCCCAGCGTCCGGCCTTCAGCAACGAGACGCCACTCGTCGTCGGTCTCGAAGACGGCATAGAAGTCGTGCGCGGCGGTAACGCGCTCACCCTCCGGCCCCAGCATCAGCAGGCCGTCGGAGCTCTGCTCGAGTAGGCCAACGTCGTCTCGCGCGGCACCACGCAGCAGAGCTGCATAGTCGGAGGTGCCCATCGCCAGATAGCTATTCTTGTCGCAGATGGCCCTGTGCGCCGCGACCGGGCGGATCGCGCCATCCGCCGCAATCGTCGACAGGGTCTGGTGCAGCACCACGGTGGCAAGCGAAGGGTCGTCGCCCGCGGGTTCTACAAAGCCGTCGACGAGCAGGCGCACCGCCGCCACCGAGCGGACCGTGGCGATCCTAAGCTGGTCAAGCGGATCGGCGTCCGCCGCGACGTGGCGCTCGCGCACGTAGATGCGCAGAACGGCGGGATCCCCGCGACGACCGCTTCGACCCAGCCGCTGCCTGAGCGCCGCCAGCGACTTCGGCGCGCCGACCTGCGCGACCGACTTGACGTTGCCGAGGTCGATGCCGAGTTCGAGCGTGGTAGTCGCGACCGCCGTGGTGGGAAGGTCGCCCGCCTTGAGGCGCAGCTCAAGCTCCTCGCGCAGTTCCTTTGCGAGGCTACCGTGGTGCGGGAAAAACTCCTCGGGAAGGCCCTTGGCCACGCATCGCTGGCGGAGGCGATCGGCCAGCGCCTCCACCGTCCTGCGCGAACCTGCGAAAGCCAAGTTGTTCGAACCCCTCAGGTGCTCGAACATGTGGTCGGCGATGCGGCTGAGCGCGTCGTCCCCATCGTCGGCAATCTCATCGACGCCGCTGGCGTTGGGTGGCTCCTCGTAGCCTCGCACCTGCAGCTTGAGCCCAGAGCCGCCGTCCTGCGAGCGGAGCACGACCGGCATTTCGGGATGCGCGGGGTTCAGCCAGCGACGGCCCGCATCATCGTCGCCCAACGTGGCCGACAATCCGATGCGCCGCGGCCGTTTCTCGCAGAGGCGGTCGACGCGTCTGAGCAGGGACGAGAGGTGGAGACCGCGTGGTCCCTTGAGGAACGCGTGCAGCTCGTCGACGACGATAGACTGGAGGCCCCGGAAGAGTCTGGCTGCGTCCGCCTGCCGACGAAGCAACAGCGCCTCGATCGACTCCGGCGTGATCAGCGCGACACCCGCGGGTCGACGCAGCAGCTTGGCCTTGGCCGCTGCCGGCGCGTCGCCGTGCCAGCGGGTCACCGGCATCTCGAGCCGCTCGCACAGCGTCTCCAACCGGCGGTGCTGGTCATTAATGAGAGCCTTGAGGGGGCTCACGTACAGGATGCGCAGGCCGCCGTCGCCAGCCTCCGCCGCTCGGGTAAGAAGCGGCAGGAAGGCGGCCTCGGTCTTGCCCGAGGCCGTTCCGGCCATGACCACCACGTCCGCCTCGGAGCCGAGCACCGTGCGGATCGCCGCATCCTGGATGGGCCGCAGGCCCGTCCATCCCTGGTCCCGGATCCAGCGCCTTATCTCGGGATGAAGGCGGTCGAAGGAGGACGGCTCAGAGGCGGAGGTCGACAAGCTCGTCGTCCGCGTCTGCCTCCTCGGCCTCCTCAGGCTCCGGCGTGACGCCGCCTATCAGTTCTCGCCAGTCTGTGCCCGGGTTCTGCTCCAGGACGGCTAGAAGCTGCACGAACGCCTTGATCGTGTTGCGCGGTGTGCGGAAGTAGGCCTCGCCGATGCGGCGATTACAATGCTCCATGAAAGCGGTGAGCGCCTCATCCGGCACGAGTTGGGCTGCGGGGTCGCCGAGCGCGAATACGGACCGGATGTTGGAGAGCAGCACGAGCAGGTCCTCCGGGGAGAGGCTCTGCAGGCGCAAGACCGGCCCCGTCATGTCGATCCGGCCTTCGGTCGCGAAGCTGTTCTCGGCGAGGCGCGACTGCAGCGCCTGGTAGCTGTAGAGCCCGCGGCGGCTATCGAGAAGGAAGTCGGGGGTGCCGCCCAGCACGAAGCCGAGCCCCTCAACGTTGCCTTGGAGGACGTCGTTCAGCATACGCAGGATCTGCTCGTAGTTCTGGTTTCGAGCCTGGGCACTCTGCAGCTTGTAGAGGTTCACGAGCTCGTCGAAGACCACGAGAAGGCCGGCGTATCCGGCGATGCGCACGAACCCGGACAGCAGCTTGAAGGTATCGTAGACGTCTGCATCGCCGATGATGCTGCGGACCGGCAACGCCTGTCTCGCCTCCGTCTTGGTCGGGAACTCCGCTCGTAGCCAGCGCAGCGCCGCCGCCTTCAATGCGTCATCACCGTCCTCGTGGGCGCGCCAATACGCCTTGAGGACGCAGGCGAAGTCGTGACCACCCAACATGTCGAGAAGCGGGGCGAGCCGCCGGTCGATCACCCGCTCGACCGGGCTGCCGGCGTCCTCGGCCTCGCGCACGCAGTCCGTGACGAAGCGCTCGACGACGCTCGGCAACGCTCCGCCTTCGGGCCGGGTGCGGGTCGCCATGTTGCGGACCGCCTCAGCGTAGAGCCCTCGCGCCTGACCTCCGGTCGCGTGAATGCGGCGGTCGGGGGCGAGATCGGCATGGACGGTCACGAGCTTCCGCTCGAGGGCGATGAGCCGGACGAGGTTGAGGAAGAAGGTCTTGCCCGCGCCGTACTCGCCGATAACGAAGCGCATGGCGGAGCCCGCGTCCGCGATGCGATCGATGTCGCGCACGAGCGCCTCGACCTCGCGCGAGCGGCCGACCTGAATGTGACGCAGCCCGACACGGGGCACGACCCCGGCGGAGAGCGCCTGCACGATCAGGTCACGGTCCTTGCGACGGATGGCGTTCAAGCTGCGGCTCCCATGGGCATGATCTGGTCCATGATCTCGGGTGAAATCCGGACGATGTCGTCATCGTCAAGGACGGGCTCGCCGAACCGGTCGAACCCCCATTCGTTGATCGTCTCGATTGCGCCTTCCGGCATGAGCCTAAGCGCGGCCGCCGCGCCGTCGAACGCGTCACGATCGAGCGGGCCGGACAGAAGACGCGTCAGGAGCTCGGAGTGCAGGCCATCCAGACCATCGAAGCCATTGGTCGCGCGGGGAGTGGGCCTGGGCGCCGCGACGGCCGATGCCGAAGCCTCTTGCTCCTCCTCGACGAAGATGGTGGCGAGCAGCGCGGAAACGCGTGACGTCTCGCCCTGAATGCGCGCGAGCCTCGCAGCGTCGATCGCGACAGAGGACGAGACCGGCTCTGACGGTATGGAGATCAGCTCTTCAGGACGTCCGGGCTCTACCAGGATCGGCCCCACGTCCTCCGCCCCGCGATGAAGCGCCGCGTAGAGAGCGGAGGCGGGAAGGTTCAGCGTGGCGTGCAGCGTCTCGAGGAACTTCACCTCGCCCGGCTGCACCATTCCATCGGCGAGCACCGCCTCGACGGCTGCGGTCGCGATCGAGGCGCGGGCCGTGGCGGGAGCGTCCGCCAGGCGCTTCATCGCCGCCCGCACCTTCGGCGGATCCGCCGCCAGGGCACGACCGGACGCGACCAGGCGGGCGATCTCGTGCTCCGCGAGATTGGGCGTTGACCGGAGGCGCCGTTCGACCGCTTCGAGCTCGGCCGCGACGACCTCGCCGTCCGAGGCGGCAGCGAGCACGGCGACCTCCATGGCCGTTCGCGCATCGGCATAGGCCTGCCGCTCGTGCTCGACCGCGCCGCCGCCATGGGCAGGGAAGACGGCCATCGGTGTGTCAGCCCGCGGGGTCGGCGCTGGACCGTAACGCCGGTCAGGCTCGAGGCCGTGCTGCAGCGCATCGAGCGCCATGCCAATCTGGCGAACCACCGCGGTCGGCAGCTTGTCGGCTGCCTCGTCCACGTCGAGGTCGAGCAGTCGCGCGAGCTCGATAGCCGCTATGACGCCGCGTGTCCCACCGCTGACCAGCTTCTCGAGCCGCTCGCGGCAGGAGGCGAGCGCCGGGTTGCGGTCCCGAAGTTCGACAGGGAGCAGGAGCTCGGCGTGAAGCCTGCCCCTCGCGTCCGGATCGCGGCCGACGAGCCGGCTGTAGGCCGAGAGGTCGTCGATGCAGAGGTCGAGCATGGCCCGCAGCTGTCCGAGCGGCGCGGAGATGCCGGACACGTCGGGTAGTTCGTCCACGCTGAGGTTGACGCTGAACTTGCCGCTGGCTGCCCTGTACTCGTGCCGCAGCGTCCTCTTGGGGCGTCGCACGGTCAGCCCGTCGAGGTGCCGGACCGCAAACCTGGCGCTCCACAGGTCACGAAGCTCGGCGAAGCATCGCTGCCCAGGCGTGCGGAGGTGGACGTCGGGAAGTGCCAGCACCCATCGGAGCGCGTCGTCGGCGTTGAAGGGTACGCCGTCCCTGAGCCGCCGCCCGAGCCGGATGCGTACGTCGAGCGGAAGCTCGACGTCCCAGTTGCGGGCGCACTCGGCAGTCGGAGGATCGTCGTCCTCGTCCTCGTACAGTGCGGCGAGGGCGAGGAGTCTGGAGGCGTGGCCCTGGAACGAGTAGTCCTGATGGTGGAGCGCCATGAGCTGGCGCAGCTCGGAGAAGATCGCGGGCGCATCGGCACGCGCGTCGTCCACCAGCAGGCGCTGCTCCAATCCGTAGAAGAAGACGAACAGGTAGCCGCTGGGCACGGACACCGCGCGGCGCCCGTCCGTCAGCCAACCGAGGTAGGTCGCGCGAGCGCGTGGATCGAACTCCCGATACGACGGCCAGTAGCCAAGGGTCGTGCCCGCGGGATCACCGCGCGTGTCGACCTTCAGCGTCGGATCGATGCGCGAGTGGTCGTGCCTCGGTTCGTGACGAAGGGGCGTTCCGAAGTACACCATCTCGGTCTCGAAGCCGACGCCGCCCGCCGAAAGCGACTCGGGTGATCCGATCCAACGCGGGGCGGCGCGTCCGCTGGAAGCCGGAGTCACGCTCTGAGACGTGGGGAAGGAAGCCTCCGGAGTGGGCGGGACCGCAGGAGCGGGTGAGGCCGGCGGCTGCGATGTCGGAGTCCGCACAGCCGGAGCACGGTCCGCCTCAAACTCGAGCGCCTGGTCGAGCGTCGAGAAGGTCCAGCCCGCCACCACGTAGCGGCCGTTGCCGTCACGGCGAATGCCCGAACCGCCGCTAGTTTGGTTCGAAGCGGCTGGCGAGGCGGGCGCGGCATCGCTGGCGCGATGCCGCTCGGGCTCCTCCGCCCAGAAGTCGTCGCGGACCTCGGGCGACCTTCCAAGATCAACGCTCGATGCGGCTACGCCACCGAGAATGTCGCCGAATCGACGCGCCATACGCGCGATCCAGCCTCCAGAGTCGCTCATCTTCCCCCCACGGTTGCCATGCTGTCCCAGTCCGGGCGCCTTTGCCATAGTTTTTCGCATCGCAACGGCACCTTAGGTCCTCACCCAGACCGCTGTTACTCTTTGAACGGGCGATCGAATTGTTGCAGCATGACAAGCATCCGGGACGCTCTGTCTGGATTCGGCGCTGGGGACGCGCCGTCGGGGGGAACTGAAGCAGATGACCTTGTCGGATTTACCGGTCGTGCCGGTCCTCGTCGCGATCGTGCTCCTGACGTTCGCCTACGCGTTCGTGCGCCACTTCCACCTTCCCGCGAAAAAGCTGGACGGCTCGCTCGAGGACGTGATCCGAAAGCTCGACGCGGCGCGCGCCGCCGGACAGTTGGAACTCGCCTCGTGCTTCGCCGGCGACGAGCGGCTTGCCGCCATCTGGCAGGAGTACGGTGAGACGCTGCACGCGCAGCGGGAGATCGATCCGTCCACAGGCGAGTTCGCGGTGCGCGCGGTGCGATCGACGGTGCCCGCCGAGGTCTACTTCTCGCCGCATTCCGTGGTCGACGGTCGGGTCCACGCCGAGTTCTTCAAGCACCTGCCGGGCATCTTCACCGGCGTAGGCATCATCGGCACCTTCTTCGGTCTGCTGAAGGGATTGTGGCTGTTCCGCATCTCCGAGGACGCAGGCGTGGTACGCAACAGCCTCACCTCACTCCTGCACGGGGTCAGCGAAGCGTTTGCGGTTTCCGCCTTCGCGATCCTGCTCGCCATGATCGCGACCGTGCTGGAGAAGTATCGGCTGAACAGCCTGTACGGAAAGGTAGGCAGGCTCGCCCACGCGATCGACGCCACCTACGAGGCAGGAGCCGGAGAGGAGTACCTGGCGCGCCTCGTCTCCTCGTCCGAGGAGTCAGCCAGCCAGACCCGGATCCTCAAGGACGCCCTCGTCTCAGACCTGAAGGAGATCCTGACCGACCTCGCCGAGCGGCAGATTGCGGCGACGACGCAGCGGTCGGGAGAACTCGGCACGTCGATCGCCAGCGCACTCACCGACGCGTTGAGGGAGCCGCTCGACCAGATCGCGGGTGCCGTCGGACGCGTCAGTCAGGATCAGTCGTCCGCTGTCACGCAGCTACTCACCGACGTGCTCGCCAGCTTCAGCGACAGGCTCGAAGGCATGTTCGGGAGCCAGCTCTCCGGCATCGGTGACATGCAGCAACGGACGGTCGACGCGATGCAGACGGCGGTGGCTCGACTCCAGGATCTGACCGCCGGCATGGAAGCGGCCGGCACCAGGGCCACGGACGCGATGTCGGCCAAGCTGATGGAGGCGGTCGAGGCCGCCGAGGCGCGACAGGCGGCGATCACCGACGAGTTGCGCACCGCACTGTCCGAGATGCGCTCCGGCCAAGGGGCGGCGCAGGAGCAGACCCGGTCCCGCCTCGAGGAGATGCTGGACGAACTCGGCCGCCGGCTCGGGGAGGCCGTCGCCGGCATCGAGCGCACCGCGGAGGAGCGGTCGCGTCGACAGGCCGAGGACGATGGCCGCAGGTCGGAGACCGCCGCCCGGCAGGTCGCCGGCATGGGGGAAAGCGTCGGCGCGTTGACGACGAACGTGGACACCATGCTCGCCGCCGTGCGGGAGATGGTCTCCCGGATCGAGCTCGTGACGTCCGACGCCTTCTCTCGGCTAAACGGAGGCGCTGACACCCTCCTGGCCGCCGCCGGACGCTTCGAGACTTCGGGACGCGAGGCGGCGGACGGTTTCTCCCGTATAGCCACCGTGACGACCGGCCTCGCCGACGCGGCGGGAAGCGTGGCCGGCGCGGCTCGCAGCCTCGACTCGGTTGTGGCCGACTACCGAAGCGCGCGGGACGCGGTCGGAACCATGGTCGAGGGACTGCGCGCCACGGTGGAGAGCGCGTCGAGGGAGGCGTCGCTCACGGCGGACGTTCTCACGAGAATCGAGGGGGCGGCCCAGCGGCTTGCCGCGGCCCAGGTCGAGGCGGACGGCTTCCTCGACGAGGTGGCGCAGGTAATCGCCACCTCGCACGAGAAGTTCTCTGAGGGCATGCGGGGCACGGTGGTGGACGCCAACCGGCAGTTCCATGCAGAGCTGTCGCAGGCGACCGGACTGCTCAGGGAGACGATCCAGGAGCTCGAGTTGGCGCTGCCGCAGGCCGGCAGGCGGGCGGCCTGACCTAGGTGTTCGGACAGCGCCATGCCACCGCGCCGCGCGGGCGCGATGAGGGCGAGAAGCCCTTCTGGATCTCCTTCGCCGACCTGATGACGGCGCTCATGGTGCTGTTCCTGCTCGTCATGAGCGTGGCGCTGCTCGCCGTCACGAGGACAATCTCGGAGCGGGAGCGCCTCGAGAGCCAGAGGCAGGACGCGATCGAGCAACTGCTCGGACGCATAGCGAAGGCGGCCGAGCATCAGCCTGGGGTGCACGTCGACCGGAACCGGGCGGTCATCGACTTCGGCGACCGCGCCCGCTTCGACACGTCGAGCCATACGCTGAGCCCCAAGCAAGAGCGATTGCTGCGCGCCTTCGTCCCCGAAGTGCTCGCGATCGCGCGCGACAAGGCGGGACGGCGCTGGCTCAAGCGCATCGTCGTCGAGGGCTTCACCGATCGGCGCGGAAGCTACCTCTACAATCTCAATCTCAGCCTTCAGCGAAGTCAGCGGGTGCTGTGCGCGCTGATGGCGCGGCCAGGTCCTGATGAGCGGTCGATGTCCCGCTCCGAGCTGGAGGAGGTCCGTCGGCTGTTCCTCGTCGGCGGCTACTCGTCGAACTCGGCGCGAGAGTCCCTCGATGCGAGCCGTCGAATCGAGCTCCGCCTCGAATTCTTCGGAGTGGAGGAACCCGCCGCCTCAGCGGCAGCCGGCTACCAGGGCGAGTTCGGCCAATGCGCCCTCTAAGCCCGCGTTCGGTCAAGCTGGCCGAGCGGTTGCGTTCGGTCGCAGAGGCCGCCCTCAGCAGCATGCCCGATCCCGACCTGACGGCGCTCAGATCCGAAGTTCGTCAGCTCAAGGCCATGCTAGGCGGGGCGGGTGCGGGTGCCGGAGCGGCGCCCGACCGCGTGCGCGAGCAGGTCTCGCTGTTTCGCCGGACCGGCACGCTGCCCGACGTCCGGGCGGCGCGCCTGGTATGCTGGGGGACCACGCTCCGCGACGGTCGGGACCCAGCGCTGATCGAGGACCGCGAACGGTTTCCCGGTCTGATCGACGGCGTGGACGAGTTCCGCGATATGCGGCGACCCTACCGGCGGTGCTGGCGCGGGCTGCTGGACGGGTACGTCCGCTACGATCCCGGCCGCGCGACGGAAGCGGGGCGCCGCAACTGGACCATGCTGCGCGACTACCTGAACGACAACCTGCCATCGCTCGAGCGGTCGGGCAGCATGCCCGATTGGCTGTCCACCATCGACGAGCACGCGAACCTGCTCGGGGAGCGGCCCTGCGATCGCTACGGAGCGGCGCTGCTCGAAGGCGATGCGAAGCTCCTGGAACCTCTCCGGCGCGACTTGTCGATGGGCGACTCCTCCTGGCTGACCAGGCGCATCTTCGAGGCCCAGATTGATGCCGCGGTCAAGCACGACGACCGGGCGCTGCGGCGGGTGATGCCGAGAGTGGTCGCTCTCGTCGCGGAGCACGACCTCCTGGCGGACGACGCGCTTGTGCGTGTGCTCGATCGATGGGCGAGGTGCCGCCCGCTCGAAGTGGAAGCGGAGCTTCGAGACCTGTCGGTCGCTCGCTGGGGCAATCCTTGGCTGGAGCGCAACGACACGCAGTGGACGAGAGTCGAGGCGGAGACCCGCCAGATGGTTTCGTCCTGGCTCAAGCTGTCGCTGATCGAGAAGTTCTTCTCGCTCTTGTCAGAGGACAAGCTGAACGACCAGCGGCGGGTGGCATTCTGGAAGCGCTATGTCGACCGGATCGACGACATGCACTTCGCGCTCGGCGAGGCGGCCTACACCAACCCGAGCGCAGACTTCCGCGCGCTGCGCAAGGCGATGGCGGGCAAGCTCCTGCGCCTCGACAACGGTGGCGTCGCACGAAACAACGCCTTCATCATGCGACTGGGTGGACACATCGTGGTCGAATTCGGCGAGCACGGCAATGCGATGTACGCCTTCGACGCGGCGTCCGCGCCGTTCGATCTCCGCCGCCCATCCATCGCGGGCAACAGGACGGCGCTTAAGCACCCGTCGCACGTGGCGCGCATCACCCACACCGACGGCGGCGAGAGGTGGGAGCGGAAGTTCGAGCGGAGGCTGGCAGAGGTCCTTGGCCGCGCCGACAAGGCATCAACCACCGGTCGTTCGACGGTCTCCTCGCCGATGGCGACTCCTCCAATTCGTCCCGCGCCGATCCCCACCCCGAGCGCCGCCTCGCCCGCCTGGGCCCGGCCGCAGGTGGCGCGGCAAGTTTCACCGGAGCCGCACGGCATGCGAGATCTGCAAGCTTTTTTCGCCGAGCACAGGGTCAAGTCCGCCGACCTGCGCGACAAGGGTGGCTCCCTGTGGGCATATGCGCCGGAGCGTGGCCCCGCCGCCGATGGCCTGCGCAGCCGCGGGTTCGCCTGGTCCGCCCGCCGGGGCGCCTGGTACATCAAGTCGTGATCTGGCGGCGAAAACCCATGGCTTCGGTGCCGGTCGCACCAGAGCCGTCGGTGGGTACACCAGGCTATCGTGTGGAGCGGGAAGGACTGATCTTTCCGGCTGATTGCCTCCCGCATCCAACCGGTGTTGCCGCTGCGGCCCTGCTGGAGGAACTGGAGGACGAGGGGCTCGCCACGACCGTGGAGGAAGGTCGCTGCATCGGCTGGCGCGAGCTCTACGCGATCCTCGACGACACGGAGCGGGCTGCGGATCTGGCCGTCCTGAATCTTCCGGAGTCGGTTTTCGCCGCGCCGCGTCTGGTCAGCAGGGGATCGCTGACCGACAGCGGCTTCGCTGTCGCGATCGATGGCTGGCTCGATGGCGACGGGCGCATCATCCACGGTGCCAGGCTGCACGGCGGAACGCTGGAGATCGATGGCGTGCCACATCTGCTGCCGCCGGCGGCATGGCGGCTCGTGGACCGGGTCGCATCCTTCGGTCGACGTGGACCCGACGAGCGGGGGGAGGGGGCGCAGCGGCTCGCCTGGGGCGCCATACGCGCCGAAGCGCTTGCGGTCGGCGCGGCGCTAGACGACTTCCTCTTCCGCACCGTCGTGCTGACACCTGACCGCCTGCAGATCGCACTCCGGCGGTCGGATCGGCTCGGCCTGGTCGAGGTCGAGCCTTGGTTCGAAGGAGCGCCCACGCACTGGCTTCAGGCCTTTGATCGCTCCGCTCAAGTCCGAGATCGCTACGATCTCGTCACGCCGGATGGCGTGGTCCAGGTCATGGTGTCGCCCGAGGTCGGGACGGTGCTGCGGGAGCTGAAGCGCATGCCTGGGCGCCGCGTCGCGGGCGAGCGCGCGCAGGCCTTTTTGGTCAATCCTATCGCAGCCCTCGGTCCGGATGCCGCCGAGGTCATCGACCAGGAGGCGTTCGAGGCGGCCAAGGAGGAGGCCGGCATCTCCTTCGACCGGTTCGCGGCGATCACGCCCGAGACGCACGGCGACGGCGCGCTCGGGCTGCTGGTCACTTCCGGAACGGGCGAGCGGATCGAGACGAGCGAAATCTCGCTGAGTGACGAGGACGCGCTCGAGTTCGTGGCGCGCGTCGAGGACCATCTCGCTCGTGGGCTGCAGCTCTGCTCGTGGGACGACTTCGAGTTCGAACTCGACGGTGACAGCACGTTGCACTGCGCGGCGTTGCGGCGCGCAGTTGGCCGACGTGCGGCGTCCCTGATCAGCCATGGGCAGATCTACGATCTTTCGGGCTACTCGGACCGTGTGGACGGCATCGGAGAGGAGCGGCCGTTCTACTCGCCGCACATTGCGCGCAAGAGCGACGACGCGGGCTGGTTTCCCGAGAACCTCGTGCCGATCATCGGCTGGAACGATCCGTCGACCGGCGAGCCCGGATCCGCACCACTGACCGACGGTGTCGCGGAGCGACTGCGTACGGATGTGGAGGAGGCTCGTCGGACTGGAGCCGCAGCAGTCCAAGTGCCGGGTTGCCCTGTGCCGATGCCGGTGCGCGAGGCCGAGGCAATCCTCAAGGCGTTCGGCCGCGTCCGCGTGGAGGCGGAGGCGGGCACGCTCGATCCCGCGCGTGCGTCTCCGAGCCGAAAGCGGCCCACGCTCATCCTGAAGGCCAACATAGAGCAGGTGGACTATCGGGAGGAGCGGCTGGCCGCCCTGTCGGCGCCACCCGGGCCACCACGCCTTCCCGCAGGCCTGCGCGAGGAGGTCCGCCTGAAGGACCATCAGCTGAAGGGGCTCGCATGGATGCAGCACCTGTTCAGCCTTGCGCCCGACAGGTGCCGCGGCGCCTTGCTCGCCGACGATATGGGGCTGGGCAAGACGCTCCAGATCCTCAGTCTCGTGGCGCGCGCGAGGGAGGACGATCCCGCCACGCCTCCCGCACTCGTTGTGGCGCCCCTCACTCTTCTCGAGAACTGGCGGGAGGAGGCCGAGAAGTTCCTGCTACCGGGATCACTGAAGATCCTCACGGCATACGGCGACACGCTGTCCGGGTTGAGGGTGGGCAAGTCGTCGGTCGACGAGCAGCTTCGTAGAGAGGGGCTCGTCCGCTTCCTGCGGCCAGACTGGCGCGGCGACGCGGACGTAGTGCTGACCACTTATGAGACGCTGCGCGACTTGGAGTTCTCCTTCGCCCGCGAGCGCTGGTCTATCATGATCTGCGACGAGGCGCAGAAAATCAAGAACCCGAACGCGGCCATGACGCGCGCGGCGAAGAAGCAGCAGGCGGTGTTCCGGATCGCCTGCACAGGCACTCCCGTCGAGAACAGCCTGGTCGATCTCTGGTGCCTCTTCGATTTCGTGCAGCCCGGACTGCTGGGCGCGTTGAACGAGTTCGGGAGCACCTACCGTCGTCCGATCGAGGCGGAGGGCGACGCGGACCGCGCAAAGCTGGAGGAGCTCAGGACGCTCATCGAGCCACAGATCCTGCGGCGCATGAAGTCGGAGGTGGCGGCCGATCTCAAGGCTAAGCTCGTTGATGAGGCGAGCCGACGCCTGCCGATGAGCGTCCCGCAGCGCGGACTCTACGTCGGCGCGATTGAGGGCTTCCGTCGTGAGGCGGGGCGACCAGGCGCGCACCTTGGGCTGCTGCACCGGCTGCGGCTTATCTGCTCGGACCCGGCACAGACAGAGGAGGCGGGCGCCTACGACGCCGTTGACGCCTATCGCGCCCGGTCACCTAAGCTCGACTGGCTGCTGTCGGCGCTCGCCGAGGTCAGGGAGCGTGGCGAGAAGGCCATCGTCTTCTGCGAGTTCAAGGCCGTTCAAAGGCTATTGCGTCACTACATTCGCGAGGCGTTCGCGATCCCCGTCGATGTCATCAACGGTGACACCTCGGCGGCAGCCGGCGCGGCGGACAGCCGGCAGAAGCGCATCCGGGCCTTTCAGGACGCACCAGGATTTGGTGTGATCATCCTGTCGCCGGTGGCGGTCGGCTTCGGAGTCAACATGCAGGCCGCCAACCACGTGATCCACTTCACCCGCACCTGGAACCCGGCGAAGGAGGACCAGGCGACCGATCGAGCGTACCGCATCGGCCAGCGGCGTGACGTGTTCGTTTACTATCCGACGGTCGCCGCCGATGACTTCACGACCTTCGACATGAAGCTGGACGAGCTGCTCGAACGGAAGCGGGCGTTGGCGGGCGACATGCTGAATGGTACCGGGGAGATCGGCGCGCGCGACTTCGACGTCGAGGAGTTGCGACCGGGCTCCGGGGAGCTGCCGTGAGGTCGGTCTTTCCTCTCGAGCTGATCGGCGCGCACCGTTGCAAGCGCGCGACCTTCACCAGCTATGTGTTCAGCGCGACCTTCGTCGAGGCGGTTAGCCGCGCAGAGCGCCGGCTGGCCTGAACTCGCCTAGCTTTTCCTCTCGCTCGATCAGCTCATCGATGTGGCTCGCGATCCGCTGCGCCACGAACTTTGCCACGGCCGGTCCCCAGCGCGGATCGACGCGATCGCTGCTTTTGGCGAGCTCGGCTGCGAGCGCGTCTGGCAGCGCGGCGACGAGTGTCTCCAGGAACGCCGCCATGCCGGACCGCGACCATTCGCTGGCGAGATCGCGGCGATCGAAGAGGGCGAGGGTGAGGGCGCCGCGGGCTGGCAGGCCGGCGGCGGCAAGCATTGAGCCCGCCTCCTCGAGGCTGAGATGCCGTGTGCCCTTCAGCGTGCGACAGATCTGATCCTTCGACAGGCCGACCCTGGCCGCCAAGTCGCGCTGGCTGAGCCCGCTCTGATCGACGAGGTCTCCAACGATGATGTGCAGCGGTATCGAGGACAGGGCTGCCGGGCTGCTGGTGGTCACAACTCCAACTCCAAGGACTGATTCGCACGCACGGTATCAAGCGCGGAGGCTGTAGGAAAACAAAATAGGAACATCCTAGCCGGCAGTGGGCTCCGCTGTGGGCAGAGTCGCATCAGATGCAGCGCCGCCCTCTCACCAGAAGTGCAAGGAACAAAGATAGAAAGGCGATTCGCGACGGCTGTCGCCAGCGACCGCACCGGTCTTGTCGCTAGGCGCGAGAGGCATCGCGCCAAGCTAGGAAACTTCACACTCCAGACGCGATCTGTGTCGCGGATTTCGCGACCTATCGGCTGATCTGTTCTCCTGATGTTCCTTTTGGTTGAGCGGCGGCCGGAGCCGGCGTGATGGTGATTGTGCGGTCGGGATGCGGCCGCGGCGAACACCTTCTCGGAGACGCTCTCGATGCACAGCCTCAAGCTCCCGCTGACCCGTGCCGGCCTCGGCCGGGCCAGCGACTATCTCATCCCGGCGATCGGCCTCATGGCCGTGGCGAGTGCGGCCTATGCCGGCGCCGACACGACCTTCGGTCCGGCGCTCACCAAGTTCACCGACTTTCTGGAGGGCTCGGGCGGCAAGATCATCGCCGTGCTCAGCCTGGCCGGCGGCATCATCGGCATGGCGTCCGGCCGGTTCACGCTCGGGCAGGTGGCGATCCCCGTCGCCGTCGGCATCGGCGTCGGCACGGGCGTGCCGATCGTCACCTCCACCGTGACCGCGATCATCTGATCGCGGCGGCGAGGGCGGCGCAGCGCACATGACTGACAAGTACCTTGTCCCCCGGCGGCTCGACGATCCGGAGCTCATCGGCCTTTGGACCCTGGACGAATTCCTGGGGCTCGCGGCGCCGTTCGCCTGGGGCATCTTCTCCCAGCACATCCTGCTGGGTCTCGTGGGTGCCGGAGGAGCGTGGTTCGCGCTTCGCAAGGCCAAGGCTGGCCGGGCCAGTTCCTGGATCATCCACGCGGCCTACTGGTACCTGGGGGCAAGCTTCGTCAGGCTTCGCGCCACGCCGCCCTCCCACTGCCGCCGGCTCGCCGGCTGAGGGGAGGAGCTCCATGCTGTCCGATATCGCGCATCAGCGCAGCCAGTCGCTGCTTCGCCAGCGCAAGGTCCTCGTCGTCGCTGCTGCGGCGTCGTTCCTGGCCAATCTCGCGTTGCTGACCGCGCTCAGCAGCCGCGATCGCGAGGTGATCCTGCAGCCGGTCACGACGCGGCCGCTGGCGATCAGCTCGTCGGGCGTCTCCGCCGACTATCTCGAGCTGGTGACGCGCGATGTCGCGCTGATGCTGCTCAACCGCTCGCCGACCGGCCTCGACTATTGGATGGAGCAGATCCTGAAGGTGGCGGACCCCTCCGCCTATGGGGCGCTCAAGGCCGAGCTGGTCAAGATCGTCACCGAGCAGCGCGGGTCGGACCTGGCGCAGGCCTTCGTGATCACCGGCATGACCGTCGATCCGAAGGGCTTGAGCTCCACCGTCGAAGGCGACCTCAAGACCTTCGTCGGCGGCCAGGTCATCGCCAGCGAGAAGAAGCGGTTCCGGTTCGGCTGGACCTACGTGGGCCTGCGCCTCTCGCTCTCGAGCTTCGCGCTCATCCCAGATCACAAGGAGGCGCTCCAATGATCGCCACGACACCCGCCTACCTGCTGGGCGCAGGGGCGGTAACCCTCGCCGCCGGCACGTCCCGGCCGCGCGACATCAGCCTGAAGCCGCTTGGGCTCGCGCTGATCGGCGCCGCCATCGCGCTCGCCGCCACCCCGGCCTGGGCCGACCAGTACCGGCAGGCCGCCGATAATGCGCAGGTCGACTGCGTTGTCTCGAACCATGAGCTGACGCGGATCAGCCTGGTGGGCGACGCCTTCGCGAGCGTCAGCAAGATCACGACCGGCTATCCCTATAATGACTTCACCGTCACCAACGAGCCGGTCCGCGGCGACATCTACCTGTCGGTGCCCGAGGGGTTCGCGCCGGGGCGGCTGAGCTTCTTTGCCACCAGCCGCAAGGGCTATGTTTACAAGTTCGCCTGCAGCGTCGGTGGGCCCAAGGCCGAGCAGATCTTCGTCACTAACCCGGCGATCGCCGGAGAGCGGGCGCAGGCTTGGGAGGCAAAGGCCGGACCCCGCGATGCCGCCGTGCGCCTGATCCAGGCCATGGCCGCGAACAATGCGCCGGACGGCTATACGATGCGGCAGGTCGCCGCCGCCCCGACCCGGGTCGGTGACCTCACCGTACGCCTCGTCGCCGAATACCGTGGTGCCGCGCTCACGGGCCGTGTGCTGCGGATCGATAATCGCGGCGCCAAGCCTGTCACCATCGACCCGGCGCAGCTCACCCCGGCCGGCAGTCTGGCCGTCAGCGTCGCCGATCGCGAGCTCGGCGCGCAGCAGGCGACGACGCTCTATGTCGTCCTCGACGGGAGTGCCGGCGCATGAGCGAGCAGGCCACCCCTCCGTCCAGCCCGGCGCAGGAGAGCGTCACGGCCTTGGGCGCACTCAACGCCAAGACCCGCGCACGCCAGCGCATGCTGCTGCTCGGCGGCGGCGGTTCCGCCGCGATGCTCGCACTCTGGTTCGTGGTCGGCGGCACCGGCGATCGCACGCCGGCTGCGGACGCGCCGCAGAAGATTGAGACCGACGGCATCGTCAATCGCGACCTCAGCCAAAAGGAGTTCGTCGCGATCTACGGCAATCGGCTCGATGCGCAGGCGCGTCAGCTGAAGGCGCTCGAGGAGAACAAGGCGGTCGCGCCCGAGGTGCAGGCCAGGCTCGACGCGCTCGCGGCCGAGAACCAGGCGCTCAAGACTGACGGCACCAAGACAATCGACGCGCTAACGCAGGAGAACAGCACGCTTCGAGGCGAGCTGACACGCGCGCAGACGCAGGCGGCAGCCCCGCCGCCGCCGGTCGCCGTGCGTGATCCGTCGATCCCGTCGGGCTCGCCGCTCGATCCGAATATGGCTGCGGCGCAGGGCGCGGCGCTGCCGCCCCCGGCCGAGCGACAGGTGAAGACCGTCTCGTTCACGAGCGGCACGTCGGACGCTGGTGCGACCGCGAAGACCGGCCTCAGGGCTGGCCGTCCGAGTGCGCCGGCGATCGAGATCGAGGACAGTCCCGAGTATCTGCCGCCCAACAGCTATGCGCCGGCCCGCGTCATCGTCGGCGTCGACGCCTCGGCGGGCGTCTCGAGCCAAACCGATCCGCTGCCGGTCGTGTTGCGGATCACCGGGCCGGCGCGCTCGGTCGTCAAGGACGGCAAGCTGCTCACTACCCGCATTCAGGGCTGTGTCGTCAACGGTGCGGCGCGCGGCGATCTCTCGGCCGAGAAGGTCTACGTCAAGCTCCAGAAGATGACCTGCGATCAGCCCGGTGGGCGGGTCGCGGTCAGCGAGGTGAAGGGCTTCATCAGCTTCGCCGGCAAGACCGGCGTGCGCGGCCGGGTCGTCAGCCGCGAGGGCAGTCTCGTCAGCCAGGCGCTGCTCGCGGGCATTGTCGGCGGCTTCGGACGCGGCTTTTCCGCCAACTCGAACAGCCTCTTCTCCGGGATCACCACCGGTGTCGACGGCAAGCGCCAGCAGCTTTCGGGCGGCGACATCGTCCAGGGCGGTCTCGGTCAGGGCGTCGCCGACGCCTCGGACACAGTGTCCAAATATCTGATCGAGCGCGCCGAACAATATCAGCCAGTCGTGGAGATGCCGACCGGCATCGATGTCGAAATCGTCTTCCTCGACGGCGTCTATGTGAGGAACTCCCAATGAATTCGTCTGACACTCGTCTTGGCCGCGAGTTGGCCAGGATGCGCCGCATGGAAGGCGCGCCGTTCTGGAGCCTGATCGCCTCCGCGTCGCTCGCGCTCGGCATGGGGGCAGGGCTCGTCGCCAAGGCCGTCCATGCCGCCCCAGCTATGGCCGGCGTGGACACTAAGCTGGTCCGTGAGGCGCTCAAGTTGCGCCTGCCGAAGACCCCTATCGGCGCGATCGATTGCGGTCGCTTCGGCGGGCTGTGCGAAGTCGTCGCCGGCACCACGCTCTTCTACGTCGATCGGAGCGCGCGCTACCTGATGATCGGGCGGCTCTACGACATGGAGGCGCGCAGCGACCTGACCGCGGCGCGGCTGCTCGAGCTCAATCCCGACCTGCTCGCCGCCGGCGCCGCGGGTAAGCGCGACAGCGACGCCGACGAGCAGCCGGCGGCGTCGCCTGCGGCCGCCAAGGTCGACCTCGGCCAGCTGCCCGCGAACGGTGCGATCCACTGGGGGCCGGCGAACGGTCCCAAGCTGGTCGTGTTCAGCGACTTCCATTGCGGCTATTGCCGCAAGCTCTCGGCCGAGCTCGTGAAGATGGGCGCACAGGTCGAGGAGCGGCCGATCTCGATCTTCGGCGCGGAGAGCCGCAAGCTTGCCGAGGCCGTGCTCTGCGCTGGCGACCAGCCGGCCGCGGTTCACGCCGCCTATGAGGGCCGACCGGTCGCACCCGGTGCCAGGTGCGACACCGCCGGGCTCGATGCGAATGAGGCGTTTGCCAAGGCGCATGGCTTCGGCGGGACGCCGGTGATCATCCGTAGCGATGGTGCGGTCCTGCAGGGCTTCCACACCGCAGAGCAGCTCAAGGCCTTTGTCGCGGGAGGCCGGGCATGAGCCGCGCCGCCACCATCGCCCTGCTGCTCACGACCGCGCTTGGCGCGAGCGGCTGCACCACGCTCGGCGGCACCGTGAAGGGCGACTTCACCTGCCGCGCGCCGGCCGGGACCTGCGCGCCCATGACCAAGATCGATGCGGCCGCGATCGGCAGCGTCGACGAGGAGGGCGCGTCGGCACCTACGGTCGGCCCGCGCCGGCAGGGCGCGCGCGGGAAGGGCGGCAGCGTCGCCGTCCGTACCGGCGAGCGCATGCTGACCATCCTCCTTCCGGCGCATGTCGACGAAGCCGGCGTGCTCCACGATGCCGCGACGGTCCACGCCGTCGTCGAGCAGCCCGCCTGGACCTTCGCCTCGGTGGCGGAGCCCACTTCAATTTCCGAGTTCTCGCGCAGTCCCGCCCCTTCCTCCCTGCGCGAGGCGGTCGCTGGTGCTTCGGCACCGGTGATCGAGGGGCTTGAGTCTCCTCCCGCTCAAGCCCCTCAACCGTTCAGCGTGACCGCTTCGACGGCGCGCATCCCTGATCCCGCGGCGCCCAGCGCCGCGGCGATCGCCGCCGCTCGGGCCGGCCACCGGATCGGCACCAAGCAGCCGGCCACCGTGCCTGCGCCTGCGGCAAAGCGTCTGGCGCCGAATACGTCGACGCTGCCGGCCGGCAAGGTCGTCCTGCCGCAGGGCGACCCGGCGGCCGCCCCAGCGAGGCTGAACGCGCTCGCAGCTCCGAATCTGTCGCGGCTCGGCACCACGCTCAGGCCGGTCGGCCCGGTCACGCCAGAAATGGAGGGCAGTCCTTTCAGCGTGCCCGTTGGCCAGGAGCAGCCGCGATGAGCCTCTCCTTCAAGACGCTCACGGGCACGCTACTCAAGGGCCTGTTCGGCGATGCCGAGGAGGGCGAGGGCGATCGCCCGGTGCTCGGCCTCGACATGCTGTCGAGCTTCCTGCCCTATCGCGTGTACGAGCCGCAGACCCGGCTTTACCTCAACGCACGGTCGACCGGCTTCATCCTCAACGTGGCGCCGTTGGTCGGCGCCGACGAGCGGGTTGGCGACCTCCTCGGCCAGTTCCTGTCTGAAGGCCTGCCCGCGGGCGCCTGCGTCCAGTTCGTCCACTGGGCAAGTCCGAGGATCAGCCGCAACATCGCGCCCTGGTTCGCACCCCGCTATGCCCGTGGCGGCGTCTACGAGCAGATCGCGCGGGCACGCACCCAGTGCCTCTATGATCTCGTCTGGACCAGCGGGTCGGGTGGCGCGCCCTTCCATGCGCGCCATCACCAGCTGCTCGTCTCGGTCGGCGTGCCCGCCAGCAGCGGCACCACCAAGGACGAGCTCATCGCCGTCCGCGAGAGCCTGGTGGGCGTGCTGCGCTCGCTCGACGTGCCCGCGCTCGATGTCGGCCCGGTCGAGCTGATCGCCTTCGTCGACGACCTGACCTCGCCAACCACCGCGAGTGGCGACGATGCGGTCGACTATAACCCGCTCGACCCGATCGCCGATCAGGCGATCCGCCGCGACATTGAGCTCACCGTCGAGGAGAGCCGGATGCTGCTCCGGACCGAGCGCTTCCGGCCGACCGGCGCCAGCGACGGCGATGCGCCGGAGATCGGCGAGATCTACCCCGACCGCTTCGACGTGCGCCACTTCGGCGTGCGCAACATGCCCGCGCGCTGGACGCCATGGGAGACGGCGCGGCTGATCGGCGACCTGTTCACCGACAAGCTCCGCTATCCGTGCCCGGCGGCGACGATGCTCTGCCTCGTCTATCCCGACCAGGAGGCCGCCTCGACGCGCGCAGGCATGAAGTTCCTGCGCACGACCAGCCTCTCCGAAGGCAAGTCCGCGCGCTACGTGCCGAAGCTCCGCGAACAAGCCGCCGAGTGGCGCGAGGTCCAGGCACAGCTCCAGGAAGGCCGCCGGCTGGTGCGCGCATTCTACGGCGTGACGACCTTCTCGCCAGCGGGTGACGGCGACCGCAACGAGCGCATGGTCAAGTCGCTCTACAAGTCGGCGGGCTGGGATCTCGCCGACGAGCGCTTCCTGCAAGTGCAGGGCCTGCTCGCGGCGATGCCGCTCACGCTTGCCGACGGGCTCGCCGCAGACCTCGAGCGCTGCCGCCGGATGCGAACCATGCTGTCGACGACGGCCGCCAACATCGCGCCAGTGCAGGGTGAATATCTGGGCGGAGCGGTGCCGCACCTCCTGTTCCTCGGTCGGCGCGGTCAGCCCTTCTTCTGGTCGCCGTTCGAAAATGGCGCCGGCAACCACAATGTCGCGATTCTTGGCAAGTCGGGCTCGGGCAAGTCGGTGCTGCTGCAGGAGATGTGCGCGAGCCTGTGCGGCGCGGGCGCCAAGGTCGTCGTCATCGACGACGGCCGCTCCTTCATGAACAGCTGCCGTCTGCAGGGCGGCCGGTTCATCGAGTTCACGCTCGCGAGCAGGTTCTGCCTCAATCCCTTCTCGATGGTCGACGCCGATCGGGTTGCCGAAGACGAGGATTACCGGCTCGACTGCATGGCGATGCTCAAGGCCATCGTCGGCCAGATGGCGCGCTTCATCGACCGGCTGACCGACACCGAGCGCGGCCTGATCGACCAGGCGGTCAATCGGGTCTGGGAAGAGCAGGGCAGGGCGGGTTCAGTCGAGGCCGTCGCGCTCGCGCTCGACGCGACCGGCAATGCCGACGCCGCCAACCTCGCCATCGCCATGGGCCCGTTCCGCGCGGGCGGCACCTATGGCGGGTTCTTCAACGGCGAGGCGACGCTGCGCCTCGAGGCCGACTTCACCGTCTTCGAGATGTCGGATCTCGCCACGCGCGAGGAGCTGCGCTCGGTCGTGCTGACCGCGATCATGTTCATGACCGGCCAGGCGATGACCCGCTCGCCCCGATCTGTGAAGAAGCTGCTGCTCATCGATGAGGCCTGGGCGATGCTCAAGGGCGGGTCGATGTCCGATTTCGTCGAGACCTATGCGCGCACCGCCCGCAAATATGGTGGCGCGCTCTGCACCGCGACGCAGTCCCTCAACGACTTTTACAAGTCGGACGGCGCGACCGCGGCGCTCGAGAACTCGGACTGGATGCTGGTCCTCCAGCAGAAGCCCGAGACGATCGCCGACCTGCGCAAGTCTGCCCGGCTCGACATGGACGACCGCACCGAAGGGCTGATCCGGTCGCTTAAGCGCTCCGGCAGCGAATATTCGGAAATCTTCATCCGCGGCCCCGAGTGCCAGGCGATCGGCCGACTCGTGCTCGATCCCTTCTCCGCGACCGTCTTCTCCTCCTCGCCTGACACCTATGCAGCGATTGAGCGGCGCCTCGCCCGCGGCCAGACGATCGCCGAGGCGATCGAGGCGGTGTCGCTTGGGGAGACCGAACCCCTCCAGCCGGAGCCGCATCGTGGCTGACCGCTTTCTCAACCTTCGCCCACGGCTCGCCCGCGCCGGCCGCATCCTCGCCGACGCCTGCCACATCACGCTCAGCGTCACCCTGTGGCTCGCGGGCACGGTGCTGGCAGCGCTGGGTGCGGTGTTCGCCTTCGTCATCGTCGCCGCGGACGGGCGTCCGTTGCGCTTCTTCGCGCACCTCCAGAATCTGGCGACGCACTACCTCTTCGCCGATCCGGCAGCGCGGAAGCACTTCGACGGGCAGGTGCTGGTACTGTTTCTCGGCGTGGTCGGCCTGTTCCTGATCGCGCGGCTGCCCGGCTTCGCCACCCGCCTGCGCCGCGAGCTCGCGCGAGGAGGCCGGCATGGCTGAGCCTGCCGTCACCACCTCGCGCACCATTGCGGGCTGGCCGGTCACCCGCGTGCTGCTCGGGATCGTCCTGATCGCAGCCCTGATCTGGACGGCTTGGGCGACCCGCGCGCTCGTAGAGCTGCAACATCGCCGCGTCGTTTCGGTGAGCCTGTCGCGGCTGGTCGAGGATTTCGTCGCGGCGGAAGCGCGCAACGGCGGCACGCCCGAGCAGTCGGCCCGCCGCACCGCGACCTATCTCGCCGCGATCAACAAGGCGGTCGCCGACATGGGGGCAGGCGGCACGACCGTGCTCGTCTCCGAGGCGACGCTCGGCCGCTCGGTCGAGGACCGAACCGACGACGTGCGTGCCCGCGTCACGAAGGCCGTGGAGGCTGGCCTTGAGCCACGCTGATGCCGATCCGCGCTTCTGGTCGCCGGCGCGGGCGCGCCGCTGGGCGACGCTCGCCCTGCTGGCCGTGGGTGGCACGGCCTATGCCGCGCTTGCCGACTGGAGCGATGGCCACGTCTTCCTGGTCAACCAGAGCACGAGCCTGCCCAACTGGGCCTTCCTCGTCGACCGGCACCGGACGCCCGGCCGCGGCGAGCATGTCTTCTTCGATCCGCCCGCAAGCCCGCTCCTCGAGCGGCACTTCGGGCGCGCTCACCAGCCGTTCGGCAAGATCGTCTACGGCGTTGCCGGCGACGAGGTGACCCGGCGCGGTCGGCTGTTCCTCGTCAACGGCCGGGTGGTCGCGCTCGCCAAGGCCAGGACGCTACGCGGCGAGCCGCTCGACCTGGGTCCGACCGGCACGATCCCGCGCGGCTGCTATTTCGTCGCGACGCCCAACAAGGACAGCTTCGACAGCCGCTATGCCCTGATCGGCTGGGTCTGCCGCCGCCAGGTCCTCGGCACCGGGGAGGCCATCCTGTGAGCCGGCGCCTCCACCTCATCCTGCTGGCAAGCTGCCTCGCCGCGTCAGGGCCAGGGTTCGCTCGGGACTATGGCCAGCAGGGCGCGCTCTTTCCGGTGGTTGAGGCCGACCTGCTCTCGGTCATCCAGAAAAGGCTGACCGCCATGCAGGCCTCGGGCGAGATCGACCGCGCCAACCGCCAGCTCGCGGAGCGGACTGCCGCTCAGGTCCGCCGGCCGGTGCCGGTGCCGGGGATCGGCGATGCCGCCGAGGAGCGGCGCTGGACCTTTGATCCGACTATCACCGTCCACGCGGATCTGCGCGATGGGCGCGGTCGCGTCGTCGTCGCCGCAGGCACCCGCGTGAACCCGCTCGACACCGTGCCACTCCGCCAGCGGCTCGTCTTCCTCGACGGCGACGATGAGGGCCAGGTCGCCTGGGCGATGGATGCCACGACGGCGCTCAACGCCAAGCTGATCCTGGTGTCGGGCTCGCCGGTCGCCTTGATGAAGGCCCAGCAGCGCCGCTTCTACTTCGACCAGAAGGGCACGCTCACCCGCCATTTCGGCATCCGCGCCGTGCCGGCCGTGGTCGAGCAGCAAGGCCGCACGCTCGCCGTCCGTGAGCTGGCGCTCCGGGGAACAAAAGGAGATCACAAGTGAGTGCGATGAGCAATCGCGAGTGGTTTGCCGCAGCGCGCGAGCGCCATGCGGCCGCGCGGCGCCGCCGTCGCTTCGGTCTGGCTGCGCTCGTCGCGCTGCTCGCCATCGTCGGCCTCGCGCTCGCTTCACCGGCGCGGGCGGAGGGCACGCCCGGCAAGTGCACCGGCCGCTTCGTCAACCCGATCACCGACGTGTGCTGGAGCTGCCTCTTCCCGATGTCGGTGGGCGGGCTCAACATCTGGCCGTCGCTTGCCGGCCGTCCCGACACCGACAATCCGACCCTGCCGGTCTGCGCCTGCGGCCTTCGGGTTGGGATCGCGATGGGCTTCTGGGAGCCGGTTCGGCTCGCCGACGTCAGCATGAAGCCGTGGTGCTTCGTCAACCTCGGCGGTCTCAAGCTCGATCCCGGCTTTGACATCGGCTTCAAGACGATCGCCGGGCCGAGCGCGGTCGGCGGCAAGGCGCAGAACACCAGCGGCTGGCACGTCCACTGGTACGCCTATCCGCTCATCTACTGGATGAACATCGTGGCGGACTTCCTCTGCCTGGAGACGGGCGGGATCGACATCCTCTACATCACCGAGGTCGATCCGCTCTGGCAGGACTCCGAACTCACCGCGATCATCAACCCCGAGGCGGTGCTGTTCGCCAACCCGCTGGCGCTCGCGGCCTGCGCCGCCGACTGCGTCGCGGCCACCGCCAAGCTGCCGACCGATCCTCTGTTCTGGTGCGCCGGCTGCCAGGGCACGATGTATCCCCTGAACGGCAACGTCGCCGCTTCGATCGGCCATGTGCAGGCCTCGCGGCTCGCGCTCGCCCGCTTTGCCTACAAGCTCCACCGCGAGCTCGTCGCCTGGGGCACGATGGGCAGCAAGGGCCTGTGCGGCAGCTACCTCATGCCGGTGATGCGGAAGCAGCAATATCGCTTCCAGGCCACCAACCCCAATCCGCAGACCGGCGGGCGCTACGCCTGCGCGCCAATCGGCGCGTCGACCACCTTCATGTCGGCCGGCCAGGTCTATCCCGCGATCGGAGAAGATATGGGCTATCTCGTCTGGCGCAAACGCAACTGTTGCGTGCTGTGATGCGGCGCCGTCTCCCCCTTATCGCCGGCACCGCCGCCTTTACCGGCTTGCTGCTCGGCCTCGCCGCCGCCTCCGGCGCCCAGACCGTCGACGGCCTCGACCTCGCCAAGGTGCGCGCGCGGGCCAAGCTGTCGCCGCAGGAAGCCGAAGCGCTCACCAACGTCGTCGCCCGGCGCGGCGAGGCGCTCCGCCGGGAAGCCGCCGACAATGCGGCCTCGGCCCGCGCTGTCGCCACCCGCTACGCCTCGACCAAGACCAGCGGTGATCCGGCCGCGACCTTCGACTTCGACGGGATGGTCGCCGCTTCGGGCAAGCAGATGGAACCGGAGGACGCGCCGCGGCTGGTCGCGTTCGCCAGCCTGTCGATGCCGTCCGCTTCGCTCAAGGCGATGATCGCGGACGTCAGCAGGGCAGGCGGCGTGGTCGTGTTCCGCGGCTTGCCCGGCAACTCGGCCAGGACGTTCACGACCGCGCTTGCGAAGGTGCTGCCGCCCGGGGAGGTCAAGGCGGCGGTGGGCATCGACCCGCGGCTGTTCCGTGCCTTCGAGGTCGAGGCCGTGCCGGCTTATGTCGTAACCGCCACCGACTTCGACCTGTGTGACGGGTTCGATTGCCGGACGACCCTGCCGCCGCACGATCGCATGGACGGCAATGTCACGCTGGCGCACGCGCTCGACACCTTCGCCCGCGGCGATGGTCCCGGTGCCCGGGTCGCGGCGGTCTATCGTGCCCGGCTGGGAGAGGCGCAGTGAGCCCGGCCCGCACCAGCCTAGGGCTCGTGCTCGCCCTGTTCGCCGCCGGCCTCGGCGCAGGCGGGGCGCTCGGCCAGAGCCAGACCGAAGCCGCGCGCGCCGAAGGAAAGGCGTTCGGCACTGATGCGCTCGGCAAGTCGCAGGACGCGGCCAAGACGGCGCCCACCGCCGATCGCGTGCCGGGCTTCGCCGGCACGTCCTCGCAATCGGCGCTATTCGACGATCCCGACGCGATCGCCGCCCAGGCGACCTCGGCGGCGTCGAGCAATGAAGGCTATGCGACCATCCGCTCCTCGCTCGACCGCCGGCCGCGCGTGGCCATCGAGGACATCGAGGCGACGATCGCGCGCGGACGCGCCATCTCCGACGATCCCGCGACCTATGTGAGCGGCATGAGCGTCGGCGGCGGCCAGGGCAGCTGCCGCGAGCTGCCGCCCTCGATCGGTGCCAGCGGCACCTACGAAGCCACCTGCAACGACGGGGTCGCGCTGGAACAGCGGACGGCGAGCTGCACGATCCCGCTGGTCGTTTCTGTGATCAAGAAGACCGGCTATCGCTACTGGTGCAGCGACTTCAACGCTGGCTTCAACCGCGTCGATGATTGCAGCCTGTTCGAGCAGGCGTCGTGCCAGCGCACCGGCTCGCACGAAGGTCGCTGCCTTCAAGGCTACAGCAAGCCGCCCTACCAATATTGCACCGAGCCCGGCGAGCCGGTCGAGGAGCTGCTCTGCGACGCGCCCGTGCCTGGCGCCACGCTCCGTGGCACCGAGACCCAGAGCAGCGTCGCCGAGCGCCGCGACGAGGGCGCCTGCGCGAGCCTCGCCGGCGACAGCGGCTGCGCGAGCACGGTGGAGACCTGCACCTCGAGCGATCCGGTGACCCGAGTGATCGATGGCGTCTCAGTGACCAAGCCCTGCTGGGCGTGGCAGCGGACCTATGACTGCCACAAGGCGGTGCCGGCGCAGAACTGCGAGGCGCTGGAGGCGAACAAGGACTGCCGCTTCGAGCGCGAGGAGTGCCTGACCGACGAGACGCCGTGTCCAACCCGCGAGCGGATCTACAGCTGCACGGTCCCGGACGGACCGACGCCAGCCAAGCAATATGTCTGCGACGGCGACATCTACTGCGTCAACGGCGAGTGCGAGACGATCAACCGCCAGCCCAATGACGAGTTCAAGGATGCGGCGGTGGCGCTCAACGCCGCTGCCCAAGCCGGCAAGGAGTTCGATCCCGCCAAGCTGACGCTGTTCAAGGGCGAGCGCGATACCTGCCACTCGAAGGTGTTCGGCATCTTCAATTGCTGCGCGGGCAAGGCCTTCCCGCTGATCCCTTTTTCGCAGCTGCTGGTGACGCTGGGCTGCGATCGCGAGGAGGTCCTGCTTCACCAGCGCGACGCCCAGGGTCTCTGCCACTATGTCGGCAGCTACTGCTCGGCCAGCGTCTTCGGCATCTGCGTCACCAAGAAGAAGGCCTACTGCTGCTTCGAGTCGAAGCTCAGCCGCATCCTGCAGGAGCAGGGCAGGGTGCAGATCAACAAGCCGTGGGGCAGCCCGAAGAAGGAGAGCTGCCAGGGCTTCACCATCGATGAGTTCGCCCGGCTCGACCTCAGCCGCATGGACTTCTCCGAAGTCTATGCCGAGTTCCAGGATGCGGCCAAGCTTCCCGATGAGCTCGGCACCGTCGCCACCCTGCAGCAGAAGATCGCCGACTATTATGCGGTGAACGGAGGCGGCCGATGAATCTCGCTCGCCTCTGCCGCCGCCTGGTGACGACGCTCAGCCTCGTGCTCGCCGCATCGGCCCCGGCGCAGACCCCGCCGCACCGGGTTCAGATCGGCGACCGCTTCTACTGCCAGGATCGCCAGCTCGGGACCTGGTTCTACTGCGAGCGGCCCAAGGCGGAAGAGCCCGACAAGCCGGCCGCGCCCGTGCCGCCGGCCCAGACCGCGGCGGAGAAGCTCGACGCGATCACCGCCGAGCTGCGCGAGCTCAAGGCACGGGCGATCCTCGAGCCGACACCTGACAATGTCACGGCCTATATCCGCTTCCAGCGAGCCCAGCTCGACCGCGCCTCGCTGTTCGGCGACGTCTGGCAGCGCGCGCTCTGGCAGACGCCCGACCTCGACTACACGCTGCAGCGGCCGGTCGGGACGGTCGCGAAGCAGCAATGGTCCGATGCCCGCAAGGTCGAGCGCGACGAGGCGCTCGATCGGCTTGGGGCACGCTACGGGCTGTTCTACTTCTTCGCGCAGAGCTGCGGCGCCTGCCGGGTCATGTCCCCGATCGTGAAGGCGGTCGCCGACACGCACCACCTCACCGTCCGCGCGATCTCGACCGACGGCGGCCCATCCGAGACCTTCCCGCGCTACACCGTCGAGACGAACCAGCGGGCACGAATGGGCCTCACCGCCAAGGTCACGCCCGCCGTGGTCCTGTTCGACAGCGCGACCCAAACCGCCATTCCCATCGGCTACGGCATCATCGCTGCCGACGAGCTGATGGAGCGCATCTTCCTCCTCACCCAGCGAAAGGCCGGCAGTGACTATTGATCCAGCGTCCGTTGGCAGGCGCCTGCGCGCGCTCGCCCGTTCCGCGCTCGACACCACGGGCGCTGTTCTCAGCCGCTGCGGCCGCACGGCCGGCACGCTGGCCTGCTCGCTGAGCCTCGTCGGCGCCGTGGTGCCGCTGGTGCTTCCGGCTGCCCCCGCGGCGGCCGACGTGGGCGGCGCGATGGACAAGTTCGTGGCTGACGCGGGCGGCGCTGCCAACGTGACCGGCCCGAGCGCTTTCCAGGGTCAGTCGGCAGGCTATTACAGCCTCGGCAACGTCTGGACGCGTTTTCCCCAGAAGACGACCAACCTCGCCAACCTGCAGCTGCCTTCGGCACGCGCCGGCTGCGGCGGCATCGACCTGTTCGCGGGATCCTTCTCGTTCATCAACTCGAGCGAGATCGTCGCCATGCTGAAGGCGGTCGCGAACAACGCGGTCGGCTTCGCCTTCAAGCTCGCGATCGACACCGTCTGTCCCGAATGCTCGAAGGTCATGGATGAGTTCGCCCAGAAGGCGCAGCTCATGAACAATCTCAACATCTCGAGCTGCGAGGCTGCCCAGGCGCTGGTCGGGTCGGTGTGGCCGAAGGGCGACCTCGCCGACAAGGCGATCTGCGAGGCGATCGGCAACTCCGACGGCATCTTTTCGGACTATGCCGCCGCCAAGCATGGCTGCGGCAGCAAGGGCGAGCGCAGCTCGACGATCAATGGCGCTGATCCCTCCAAGTGGGATGCGGTGAACAGCGCGGTGCCGCGCAACTACACCTGGCACGTGCTCCGCGGGTCCAAGTTCTTCAGCTCGGGCGGCAGCTTCGATCGCGACCTCGCAGAATACGTCATGACCATGGTCGGCACGATCATCTACGTGCCGCCGACCGATAGCGATCCGGGCCGCTTCCAGCCGCTGACCGGCGACACGACGTCGACGCTCGTGACGGCACTCCTCGATGGCACCAGCGCCGGCGAGGTCCAGGTCTACCACTGCGACACTGAGGATCAGTGCCTCAACCCGACGTTGGCGCCCTTGTCAGTGCCCACCGCCAAGGCGCTCCGTCCGCGTGTGACCGCGCTGATCGACGGGATGGTCGAGGCGATCCGCAGCGATACCGCGATCAGCCCCGAGCAGAAGGAGCTGCTCCAGATTTCTTCCATCCCGCTCTACAAGATCCTGACGGTCCAGGCGGCCTATGCCCGCGGGCTCTCGACCGACGATCGTTCGACCCTGGCCGAGATTGCGTCGATCGACCTGCTCTATGCCATCCTCGATCAGCTGGTAAGCGAGGTCGGCAAATCGAAGGCGACCTTCATCGCCGCCGACGAGGCGAAGCTCGCGGCCTGGACCGCGCAGATCAACACGGCCCGGACCACGTTGGCCGATCGCCAGCAGACGACGCAGGCGCGGGTGACTGCGATCATGGCCATCATCCAGAAGACGCAGTTCCTTGAGAACGTGCTCGCCAATTCCATGTCGCCGGGGATGGCGGCGTCGCTCGACTGGTCCCGCGGCGTCGCCGCGCGTGGCCTCAACTAAGTTTCGGGAGCAGGACGAGATGGGCACGGTCGAGCTCTTCACGATCGGGGGCGGCGAGTACATCGTCAACGTTCTCAACGCAGTCGCAGCCTGGACCGGGGCAGGGGGTTATAAAAGCCTGCTTCAGGTCGTGATGGTCATGGGGCTGGCCTATTCGGTCCTGATCGTCGCCTTCAATCTGGACTGGAAAGCGTGGTTGCACTGGTTTCTCCAGGCGACGGTCATGTACATGGTGCTGATGGTGCCGCGGCTTGACGTGCACGTCACCGATCGCATCAACCCGAGCCTCGCGCCCGCGCAAGTCGCGAACGTGCCGCTCGGACTGGCGATGATGGCAAGCTTCACGAGCCAGGTCGGGGACTATCTCGTACGTTCGTCCGAGCTGGTCTTCGGCCTGCCGGGCGACCTCGACTACAGCCGCAACGGAATGATCTACGGTTCTCGGCTGTTTGAGGCGACGCGCAGTCTCAGGATCAACGATCCCGAATTCGCGGCCAACCTCGACGAGCATTTCAAGCAGTGCGTCTTCTACGACGTGCTGCTCGGCCGCTACTCGATGGAGACGCTGGCAACCGCACCTGATCTCTGGAACGCGATCGCGCCCGGCAGCCAGGCGCGTGCACAGCGGCTCCTGACGCGCGACGGCTCAGGCGCGGTCACCTCGACTATCCAGACCTGTCGCGAGGCGTACGGGACGCTCAGCGGTCAATGGAACGGCATGGTAGATGATCTCGGCCGCGTCTTTGGCAGGCAGCTCTACCCGAAGCAGACGGCTGACCTCGCCCGCGCCAAGCTCTTCGCCGACCTGCCGGTCGCCTACCAATATCTGACCGGTGTCTCCGCGTCCGCCAGCACGATCCTGCGGCAGTCGCTCACCATCAACGCCATGCAGCAGGCGATGCACAGCGCGGCGGGCACCAGCGGCACCGGCAACGTCGACGTCTATGCCCAGACCCGCGCCGACATTCAGACCGAGCGGACCTATGGCTCGATCGCCCATGCCGCGATGAAGTGGGTGCCCGTCCTCAACATCGTCCTGACCGTGGTTTTCTACGCGCTGTTCCCGGTGCTCTTCCCGCTGTTCCTGATGCCGCGCAGCGGGCCGTATGCCTTGAAGGGCTACCTGACCGGCTTCTTTTATCTCGCGGCGTGGGGACCGCTCTACGTCATCCTTCACATGGTGATGATGTTCAAAGGGGCTGCCGAGGTGGCGGGCGCCAGCAGCGGCAGCGGCCTAACCCTTGCGAGCTTCACCGGCATGACGGAGGCCAATGACGACATCGGCCTGCTCGCGGGCTATCTCGTCGCCTCGATCCCGTTCCTCGCTGGCGGTATTGCCCGCGGCGCGATGGCGATCTCAAGCCAGGCGACCAGCTATCTGAATCCGTCGCAGAACGCTGCCGAGGAAGCCGCCCGGGAAGCCTCGACTGGCAACATCGCGCTCGGCAACTCGAGCTTCGACAACCAGACCGTGCAGACCCGCCAGCACGACCAGTGGAACCAGGCGCCCAGCTTCACCTACGGTGCCGCGCAGACCCGCGCGTTCAACGACACCGGCACGCTCGCGACGAGCTTTGCGGGCAATCAGCTGCTCGACGTGCCCGTCTCCAAGCTGCCCTTCATGCCGCAGGTCACCCAGTCCGTTGCGGCCGAGGCAGCCAAGGTCGCATCGGAAACGCGAAGCCGTGGCGAGACCCTGTCCAACCAGGCGGTCCAGAGCACCAGCAATGCGGTGACCCGCTTCCAGGAGTTCCGCCATGCCATGAGCACCGACCGTTCAGTTTCCGACAGCTACGGTAATGAGGATCGAGCGAACATCTCTTCGACGTTCAACGAGGTAGATCAGGCCTCGCGCATGCTCCAGAGCCGGTTCGGGCTACGCGCAGAGGTGGCTGACAGCATCGCGGTCGAAAGTTTTGTGTCTGGCTCCGCTTCTGTGGAAGGCGGCCTTGGCGCAAACTTCGGAGCCGCTCGTATCGGGGCCAGTGCCAACCTCACCGGTGGGAAGTCGAAAAGGTGGAGCGACAGCGACCTGGCGTCAGTTTCGAGAGATGGCGCTCGCATTGACGATGCGTTGCACCAATGGTCTCAGACGCATGGCTGGTCACAAAATAGGGACTCTTTCAATCGTTCAATGGTGACCAGCGGGCGCTCTGATGTTAACTCAAGTACATCGGGTATAAGCTTGAGCATGTCCGAGGCCTTTACTAGAAGTTCCGAAGCCAGGAAGTTTTTCGAGGAGGCGCGTAGGGTCGAGGAACGTTGGTCGATCTCCGATGGGAACGGCGTGCAAGGCTCACTCAACACTAGCGACTCATTTCTCCAGTTTGCGCGAGAAGAGATATTTGGCACCCCGCTCGTGTATCGATCCTTCGATCCGGCAAACGCCACGCATTGGGCTTCTTCAGACCCGCAGATCAGCAGCGAGCGCGACCTCCTTGTGACTCGGTATATCTCCCGAGCCTCGGAAACGATGCGCAGAGACGTCCAGGAGCATCTGGCAAGCCCAACTGCGACCGGCCTTTATTCGCCGAGCACGTCTAGAAGTGCTGGACGAGAGGCGGACGCTGGGAGGGTGGGCGTTCACCTTTCCGATAGCAATTCACCGAGCACGACGGACCTGCTGCCGGAGGTTCGATTGGTCCAGCAGCAAGGTGAAGAGATCATTTCGCGTCGGCACGACGAACTTGAGTTGCGAACACAAGGAGCGGGGTCGATTTCGCGAGAAGCGGCCAAGGATGCGAGAGACCGCTAAGTCTCTATACGGGGTCACTGAAAGGCCAAATACGTCCAACCAATAAGAATGGTTACGGCACCAAACATCAAAAACAGGCGCGCGAGCGGATCACTCCACATCTTCTTAGCGGAGTAGCTAGTTAGCCGGTTATTCGCCAATGCTCTGTCGAACTCTTGCAAGCCTCGGAGGTTATGCTTTGAATGGGCTGCTTCCTGCCAAGCTCGATCGTTCTCCGTCGCCCGAAGCCGATCGCCGCTTGTGGTCAAATCGGAAAAAGTCGGGTCCGGCATGTAGCACCTGTCCGTTCGGGCACTCATCATAGCAGCGCTCCTTCCAAACCGACAGGCTCATTCCCCGTCTACGGCATGCCTCCTCTCAGGGCGCCTTAGCGCCACTTATGCAGTGGCCCGCCGATAATTCGGAGCCGGCCCCTGCTCGGGTAGCCGCCCCCGGCACAAAGGGCGAGAGCAGAAGGTCCACTGGAGTTACCTCTGGGGGAGAGCAGCCCGGCAGCTTTCGGGCGCGCAAGCGGCAAAAGCCATCTGTTCATGAAGGGCGCGACGGCAGCTACCGACCAACTCAAGACGTTCGGCATCGTTGATCAGAGCGTCAGCTTTTGCCGTAACCCGCTGTTCAGATCGCGCAACCGCCCGGTGGCTGTGCGCGAGGGTGGACGATCAGGCTTCGGTGGAATTCCACGGGGTTGCGACACATGTTCCGGAACGACCGATGTGGAGCCCGACCGCCCGCGCGCAGCATAGCGCGCGCGGGCCTGCGCTATGGAAGCGATCTCACCGATGTAGAGTGGCGGCTTATCGAGCCGCATCTGCCGTCACCTCGACCATGCGGGCGACGTTGCCGGTGGTCGATGCGCCGGATCATCGAGGCGCTTCTGTATGTGCTGCGGTGGGGCTGTCCATGGCGGCTCCTGCCCGACAGCTTCCCGCCGTGGGGCACCGCTTATGGATGGTTCTCCGAACTGCGCGACGGCGGCGTGTTCGAGAGCCTGAACCACCATCTGTTCCAGCGGGATCGTGCCCGCCTCGGTCGAGCGCCTTGACCATCGGCCGCCGTGATCGACAGCCAGAGTGAAGACCGCCGAAGCGAGCGACCCGAAGGGCTATGATGCCGGCAAGAAAGTCATTGGGCGCAAGCGCCACGCCATGGTCGATACCGATTGCCGCGCTCTCGAACTGCTCGTTCACCCAGCCGACTTGCAGGATCGTGATGGCGCGGTGCCGCTTCTCCGACAATCTCGGCGGCGGCATCCCTTTGTGGAGCGCGTCTTCGCCGACAGCACCTACAACAGCGCGCGCGTTGCGAATGCCACCTCCATCACCATTAAGATCGTCTGCAAATTCGTCGACCAGACCGGCTTCGCGGTCCATCTGCGGCGGGGTCGTCGAGCGTACCTTTGCCTGGATCAACCGAAACCGACGGCTGGCCAAGAACCGCAGCGCTCGTCCTCGTACGACGCCTCGCTCGTTACGTATGAGATCCAAACCGGGCTCTTAGCGGAGTATCGAAGCTCGGAGCACCTTACCGTAGGCGCGAAGCAACGTCAGCGGCGATTGACCCGCCAAATATCCATCCGCCAGCCTGCTCGCCCGCGTAACTCGAAAGCGTTGTTACGACGGCGCATCCGGCAAAGCCGAGTCCACCGGTTGTCAAACCCATAGCCCCGCAGAGCATGCCTCCAGCAGCCATTCCTACGGCCGATCCAGCACTCTTCCCGAAGTCCTCCAACGCGGCCTGCTGCTCATCCTTCGTGGTTGCATTATACATGCGCACACCGGCTTGCGTCAGATCGGTTGCAACGACCATGTAGCCGCCCGTACGAAGAAGCGCCGCCACCGGCCCTCCGACCGTGACAAGCTTCGTATTAATTTGCGCATTGCTTTTGAAAGAACTCTGAATCGCTTCCTCGGTCCTTCCCCAAAAAATCTTTTCTGTGGGCGTCCAACCTCCAATCCTACTCCCATCAGGAAGTGTTATCTTGGCTCGATTGCGGTCGAGAACCTTAAAGAGCATCGATGGGAGCGGGGTTTCTGCTCTGACGGTTTGTTTCGCCACGTCCCGTGCGATAACAAATCGCGACGCCACCTCGTCGGTTACCTGCTTACCTTCCCTTACCCAAATCTCGTGCAAAGACTTGAGTTCATTCATGTAATTGCTCCGCGCCTTATAGATCGCGTCCGTGAATTTACCCGGCAACCCGCTGCCCGCAGCCCGGATGGCATAAGAGTTTCTGAGACTTTCGACAGACGACGAGATCGCGTCTATCGTTGTTTTGGCCTGCTCGAGATTGTCACCAGGAATGATAAGTGCATCGTCACCGCGCCGGATGGGCTCGTTCGCTAGGCAAATCAGCTCGGCCGCTCTAAAACGATCTCCCGTCCTTCCCGGAAAATCTCCCGGGAACTTCAACGGCGGAGCGGAAGCCAACTGCTATTCCTCTACGGCCGGCAGTACGATGAACGGGATCGAAATCCCGTCAGGGCTCTGCATCTCATACGCGTGATCATCAGGTTGTTGCAGCCAATCCTGCTCCTCCGGCCATGTGAGCTCCACGCTCGTTTGTCCCTCCTCGACCTCGACAATCTTCTTAGCCTCTCCGTCGAGGGCAAAGGTCCAGCTTCCTCCGACGACACCCGTGGCAAATGATATAGCTATTGAATTGGCGGTGAGCACCCGCGCTGACGCTCTTGTCCCAGATGCGCCTCCACCATCATACCCAGCAAGGCTGTTATAGTAGTTCGCCAGCGCCTGTTGTCTCGCGGCCTCAGCGGATTTCAACCGAACGGTCTGAGCCCGCATTTCCTCCGCATATGGTTCTGTTGCAGGCCTGACGCCCATAAAGGAATCCACAAACAGGCCGGGCGATGCCACTCGAAGTTCATGCTCTCGCAGCGGCAATGTCCCCGCTTCCGACTTTTCGACGGTCTCCGCGAGCGCCGACGACACTCGTTCAATTTCGGTTCGCAGCGCTCGGTAGAGATTTGCCAATTCAAAGCGGTCGGCCCCGTTTCCAAAGTCGAGGCGGAGTCGCTTTCCGGCAAGCTGTGCATCAACGATAGTCTGGAAATCAGCGGAAAAGTTGAGCATCCCCGTTCGCTCTCCTCGACCCTTGTCGATGTCAATGCTGTACTCCTTGCCGAGGAGTTTAATGAGACTATCCAGAATGTATGACCAGTAGGCATTAAAGAGCTTCGCGTAATCCTCGCTCCCTGGCGCCGCCGCGACGGGGAAGGGTAGGTTGCGAAGATCAAACACGTCCAGTGCGTTCTCAAGATCATAAAGATCAAAGAGCCGAGGGACTGTGATTCCACTGCCTGCGACGACCTCGATCCCGCTCTCGGTCAACATCTGCAAATTGTCTACATAAACCCCCGCTGCATAAAGGTTGTACAAGCGGAAGAAGAGAAGGTTAAGGGTCCTCCCATCGTTGATGTTATGAATTTTTATTGTTGTCGATTCAGACCGAGAATAGTCAGACTTTATGGATGTAGATGTCCTGACTTCTCGTTGGGTTTTGCGAGTGATGTTGTGAGCCGCCTTACGAGCAATTCGCTCCATATTTCTGGCGAATTGTGCCGTGGTGTTTTTTGACTCTCCGGAAGCCCCTACTGAACCGCCGACCGGTCCATAGGAGCCACTGGCAGAGGCGGACCAGCTCGAAGTCTTTGTGGTTTCATTCGAGGTCTTTGCCTCATTCTCGATTTCGGTCGATAGCTCAAGGGTGTCCGTTTCTGTGAGATCGAGAATTGACGTCGTTGACCGCGTTTCTTCAGTCGCCTTCGAGACCTTTTGCTCAATTGTTACGGTTCGCTCCTCGCCCGGAGCAAGGTTGATCGTGTATACGAGATCGCCCAACTCGGAACTCTTCCAGCTTGTTCGATAAGTGAGCGCTTCCTCAACATATAGCCGAGGGAACTTTACCGGCATTATTCCGCGATACGGTCTCTTGAAGATTACGTACTTGGTGAGGACCTGGCCCTTTGTCAGACTCTGCTCATATACGGGCAGCCAGATGGCTGTTCGTCGACGAAAGGTTTCGTCACGTTCGCACTGAGCGATGATGCTGACGAGGGTGTCTCCTTGGGCGGTTCGATACTCCGCCCCTTGCTTTTCGAAGCGATATGATCGCAGTCCCTCCCGTTTAAGCAGTTCATCCTGTCGCTCGGTCCAAGGGTCAAAATCAACAGGCACGTCGCGGTATTTAACCACTTCGCGCTCATGCTGAATACGCTCTGTCCATTCCCGGCGACCGGAGGAACTGCCAAGACCAAAAAAGCCGTCATCGTGCCACTCGCTTACACGCTTGTGTTCGGTGACCCAATGGATGCGAGTTACGTAAGGCTGGTAAAGCTTGCCTGGCTTGATCGTAATCTCAGTAGCATCCTCATACGTGTACTTTATGTCAGAATCAGTTATATTTAGTATATAGCCAAGATCCGACGCGCGATCGGCGAGAATCTCTAAGCTTGAACGTCGCTCCAATTCGGGCGACTTCATCTTAAGGACACCGGCGATAAGTGCGTCGATCTCTGGTCCTGTTAAAAGCCCTGAAATTCCCTGCTTTCCTAGTTCAGTCGCCTGCTTGTCCAGACTGGAAGTGAACTCGGTGAGCGAAACCAGCTCGCTATATTGTCGCAAGATGATTGCCGGTCCAAGATCAACCTCTTCGGCGCTTGATATAAAAAGTCCTGCATCCAGTGGTGCGGCTGGACTTTTGACAGCCGGCGTGGCCGATTGAAGACGCGTGCTCAACATCGTGGTAAACGCCTGCCAATCGGCAAAATCTGCGGCAACGATCGGTTGCGCTTGGTCATTCGAAGTCAGCAAAAACATTCGATTAGCAAGCCGATGTTGCAATGCGAATGCGGCTGGTCTAGTCTGAAAAACGGCCTCAAATTGACTGACACCTAAACCAGCTGGCGGGTTCTTCCGCTGGAGAACTGGTTGGTCAACATCACCTGTATAGAGGAAATCCGCTTTTAGCGTGTCGAAATTTCTCGCGTTCAGACCCCAAGAAGCAATAAAGTATGACGCGAAATACGATATATTATCAGCTCTTGTGAAAGGTATACCAGCAGCTTCGGCTCCGTAATCAGTTCCTAGACGTGGTGATAATGTATAGTCCCAATCGATTGAAATCTCACGCGATCGTGAAAGCGACAATGCCTCGGTCGGCTTCGCCTTCACACTGGGAGGCCGTATTGTCATGAAGTCTTTAAGCTGGAGAAATTCGGCTTCGTCGAAGAGCTTGTGACGATTGACTGGAGACTCCGGCGGACCCTCGGAGCGCGGACGTGCTCCCCGACTGGTTATCAAGCTGGTCGCGACGTAGCCTCGGTAACTCTTGTTTCTCAGGATCGTCCAAACTTCCGCCCATCCGCCTCCCTCGAGGCGGATCAGATTGACCCACTGGCCTCTGGGCAGGGTAGTGATTTTGTTCGAATCATCGCCTGGGTCGTAAGGAGAGGACCTTAAATTCACCTGTCCCGTCGTGACATAGGTTTCCAAGGCGCCCTCCCCTCGAGAATATAGCAGCCAACCACAAATCCTCGGGCGATGCTATCAGTAAAGGCCTGAGGGGCGCAATCTCGCGAAGGTCCGTCGCAAGATATAACAAGATTGGGGTAGGCTTTCCCCGCGATAGCCACCGGCGAAGAGGCTGTTGTGGAACAGTGGCGGAATGAGGGTGGGCGATCAAGCTTCGGTGGGATTCCAGAGGGTTGCGACACCTGTTCTGGAATGACCGTTGTGGAGCCCGACCGCCCGCGCGCAGCATAGCCCGCGCGGGCCTGCGCTGCGGTTGCGTTCTGGCGGACGCCGATTGACCGCTGCTGGCCGAACCGGCTGTTCGATAAATCGCGAAGGAACAGCAGTAATGTCCCAAGCCTCGCCAATCGAACGCTCGCTGACAAAGATGAACGACCGGCGGGTTTCGGGGGCCGCGATGAGCCCCCGGAATGACTGGGATTGGGTCGATGCTGCCGACATCGCGCAAGCGAGCCGTCCAGCGGGTGGAGCTTCACCTCGTCGCGTCGAGGATGACGGCGACTGTCTCCTCCGGCGTGTCCCACATCGGAAAGTGGCCGCTGCCATCAAACCAGTGGAGCTCGGCGCCGGGAAAGGCTGCCTGCGCGCGCGCAGCCTGTCTGGGGAGGCAGAGCCGGTCTTGCCTGCCCCACCCGATGACGACCCGGCCGGTGCCGGCAGCGGCGGGACCGGACTGCTCAGGTCCCGCGGCAAGGCTCTGGACCAGCGCATCGAACGTCGGCGTTCTACTGAGACCTTCCAGCTCGGTCGCGACGGTCTCCCCGTCAAGCGCCCAAGGACGCGCGGAGAGCTGAGCGAGCAGCGCCGTGCGCGACGCTGCGTTCCGGCTCAACGCCGGCAGAGCTGGCCGGATGGCGCGCAGCAAGCGACCGGAGGCGCCGATGGTGGTTCTGAAGAAGGTTCGCTCCCACCCTCGCCAGAAGCCGCCAGGATCAAGCGCGACGACGTTGCCGACGAGTCCGCGCCGCGCGAGCTCAAGCACAATCCGCGCGCCCATGGAACTGCCGACAGCATCGACGCCAGACAAACCAGCCTCCGCGATGTAACGCTCGACGCTGCCGACCAGACCATCAAACGTCCCGCTGTCGGACTCGGCAAGGGTAGCCCCATGGCCGGGAAGGTCGACCGCGATGACCTTCCGCGAGGCGCTGAGTGGGCCCAAGACGGTGCTCCACGATCGCCAACTCCCGCCCAGGCCGTGGATCAGAAGCAGCGTGCGTCCAGTGCCGCGCTCAATCGTGTTCATGCCGCCTCCGCCCTGTCGCTGTGAGAAGCTCAACGAGCACGGTCGCTTTGCGGGCCCGGCCTTAATCGGTTGACGGGCGCTGGAGATCGGCCCCTAGGCCCACGCCAGGAGGCGGTGAGCCGGGTGAGTCTTCCTGTTCAGAGAAGGGTCCTTGAGTATGAACGAGCGACCGCTTGCGAGTAGCGCTACGTTTGCACTGAATGGCCGCTTGTGGGTCTGCGCGGACGATGGGCAATTGCGAGTGAAGCACCAGATCAGAGTTGTCTCGCAAACGATCGTGGCTGTTGAAAAAGTCCTACTGAAGGCTGCCGATCGTCTGTCGAAATCGCCTTTTTAGATTATGCGAGAGGTTTGCTTATCCGGTTCCACCTGAGACATCAGGAGCCACCTTGGGGTCGGGATCCTGTGCCTTGCCGGTTGCGGGTGCCGCTTTCTGGCTCGGCATAGCGGTGAGATAAGCAACGATCGCGTCAACGTCCTTCTCGGCCACCGGCGCCTTGTACACCTCACGCATCTTGGTGACGGTCGCCTTCCACTGGTCCGCCGATAGCGCAGGCTGAGTTAGCGCCATGCTGGCCGAGTGGCACGAAGTGCAGTTGGCGTTGATGACGTCGGCGTGCGGACCATCGGGGTAGGTAGCGTCATCGACCGGCAGGTCGACGATGGTCGAGGCGAGCGAAAAGCCGCGGGCTGAGACGCTGGTGGGCGGTGCCGGCTCGGATGTCTCGGAGATCGGGGCAGGCGCCTTGCGGCTGCTCGGCGCCCCGATCGAGACGAGGATAATGCTGGTCAGGCCGATCAGGCCAGCGGCCATGATGCCGGGAGACGGGGTCTTCATGCTACTCGCTCCTCAGGCCGCGATGATGGTGGTCGTCTCGATATTGCCGCGCATGAACCCGCCCGGGTTCCAGATCGGCTTCATCGGCTGGGCGACACCGTTGGTGTTCCAGCAGCGCACCATGATCGGGTTGGCACCGCGTCGCAGCGGCACGCGACCATCCCACCGACGGAAGCTGTACCTGCCCTCGTCCGCTCCGAGCGTCGTCCTGTACCAGGTGCGGCCTCCGTCCGACGATACATCGACCTTAGCGACGCCGCAGTCGCCGCCCATCGCGATGCCGCCGACCGGGATCGACGCCTCATAGGCTATCGCCTGGCCATCGGGCAGGCTGGTCATCCAGCTGCGCGGGATCATGCGGTTGATGGGGACAGTCGGGAAGTCTCTGGCGCCGGGCGCGACATTCGCGCCCGGCGTCGCGGGGATCTTGTAGGCCTTGGCCATCCAATACTGGTCGTCGGGGCCGGGCAGTACCTCGATCGAGTTCAGCATCTTGACCCAATAGGTCGAGTACCAGCCCGGCACGATCAGCCGGCAGGGAAAGCCATTGAGGAGCGGCAGCTGCTCGCCGTTCATGCCGAAGGCGATCATCACTTCGCCGTCGCGGGCATGGTCGATGTCGAGCGCCTTCTCAAAGTCAGGGGCGCCCGCCACGACCGGTTGATCGAGCGCACCGAAGCGCACCTGCACCGCGCCTGTCTTGACCCCGGCGAGGTCGAGCACGTCGCGCAGGCGCACACCGAGCCATTTGGCATTGCCCATCGCGCCGTTGCCCCATTGCGCGCCGGCAACACGTGGCTGGAACAGCCCACGGCTGTTTCCCGAGCATTGGTTGACCGCCGCCATCTCGACCCGCGGCAGGCGCAGCAGCTGGGCGAGGCTGATCGACAGCGGTCGGTTGACGTGGCCGAAGACGTTGAGGCGGAAAGTCTCGACATCGATCGAGGTCGGGATGTCGGCCCAGTGCCAGCGGACGAAGAACTGGTCGTTGGGCGTGAACACCGACTTGTCGAACACGTCCATCGGCGTTTCCAGCAAGGGCGGATGGACACGCTGGACGATCATGCTGCCCTTGCCGGGAAAGGCGCTGGTCATCGGCCGTTCGGCATTGCCGCCAGGCAGCTTCAGGTCGACGAGCTGCTGCGCCAGTGCCGGCGCGGCGGCAAGGCCGGCGGTACCGAGCGCGGCATGCCTGAGAAAGCGGCGACGGCTGGTCTCACTCGCCAGTCCGGCGTCGAAATTGTCCATGACAAGGCTCTCCTGTGGCCAGCCAGGCTGGCGGATCGAAGGGGCGTTTCGCAAGTGATCGGACCGACTGATCCGATCATCATGGCGGATCAGTTCGGGGTGGCGATGCAGGGTGAGACGAACAGGTTGCCGCGCCATGCGCCGGCCAGCGTCTTGGCGCCGACGAGCAGCCACATCGCCGCAAGCGCGACTGTCAGCACCGTGCCGGCGAAACCGAAGAAACCGAGGTTCAGCGTCGTGGCTAGGCGGAAGGTGGCGACGGTGTAGACGCCGAGCGGAAAGGTATAGCCCCACCAGCCCAGGTTGAACGGGACGCCGGCGCGCCAGTAGCGGATGGTGATGAGCGTCGCGAGCGCCAGCCACCACAGGCCGAAGCCCCACAGGCAGAGTCCGGCCACAACGCCGATCCCTTGCGCGACGCTACCGACACCGGCGAGCCCGTGTGCAGCGAGGATCGCCGGCGCATCCGCCCCGAGCACCAGCATACCCAGAGCACCCGTGCCGATCGGCCCCAGCGCCAGCCAGGAGGACGCCGCCATGCTCTCATGCGGCAGCTTGTGGAGCGCCATGCGCAGGATCAGGATGGCGAGGATGCCGAACGCGACCGGCACCGAATAGGCCCACAGCACGTAGGAAGTGGCGAGCATCGCGATCTGCGCGTGGGGATCGGTCAGATGCGGCGCGAGCAACCCGCCACTGGCACCCGCCACTTCGGCTGCGACGACCGGCAGCAGCCATACCGCGGTCATGCCGTCCAGGCTGTGCTCGTGGCGGGTGAACATCAGGTACGGGATCAGCACGCCGCATGCGAGCGACATGGCGACGTCGATCCACCACAGGACGTGTGCTACCGGCACGATGCCGTTACCGAACCGCGCGATTCCGAAAGCGAGGCAACCGTTGATGATCGTCGCGAGGCCCATTGGGATGGTGCCGATGAACATCGATACGGTGTTGTGCCCGAAGATGCGCCTCGCCTCGTGCCCGAACATCGCCCAGCGCGCGCCATAGAGGCCGGCGAACAGCGCGAAGAGCGCGATATTGAAGAACCACAACACCTCCCCAGCCGGCTTTAGCGAGGGGCCGATGCCGGGCACCTGCGGCAGCGCGAGGGCGAGGATGCCCGTGCCCATCGTCGCGGCGAACCAGTTGGGCGTGAACTGGCGGATCATCTCGCGCGGATGGTCGAGCCGACTGAGCGGCTTGAGGCCGCTGAGAACGGAGTGCGTGTCGGCAGTCATGCAACCTGCTCCTTGATGAGGTCCGTCAGCGCGTCGGCCGCGCGGGTGCGATAGCGCTCCTTGTGGCGCAGCGCGTGGAAGGCGCGGTCGGGCAGCCCGAGCGGCAGCTCGACCAGATCGCCGGCCTTGAGCGCACGAGCTACGACCAATCGCGACAAGACGGCAACGCCGGCACCGGCCTCGACCGCGGTACGCACCGCCTCGTTGGACGGGAGCGTCATCGCTACCGTCAGCTGGGCCGGATCAAACCCGCGTGTTCGCAGCACGTCCTCGAAGGTCGAGCGCGTACCCGAACCCTGCTCGCGGACGATCCAGCGTGCAGCGCGCAGCCAGTCCTCGTCGACGCGCCCGGTGTCCTCGCGGCCGACCAGCACCATCGGATCACGCCCGACATGCCAGTGGGCGAGCGCCGGTTCGTCCACCTCGCCCTCGACGAAACCGAGCTCCGCCGCGCCGCTCAGGACCTGCGCTGCCGCACCTTCGGTGTTGTCGATCGCCAGTTCGACCGCGATCTGCGGGTGGCGTTCGTGGAAGGCGGCGAGCTTTGCCGGCAACCAGTAGCTCGCGATCGTCTGGCTGGCGACGATCCGCAATGAACCACGGGCAAGCCCGGCATAGTCCGCCAGCATCGTCTCGGCATGCGCTGCCCGCCCCAGCACCGCGCGCGCTTCCTCCAGAAAGCCGCGGCCTGCTTCGGTCAGCTGGATGCCACGCCCGACGCGGTGAAACAGAGGAACCCCGTAGCGCGCTTCGAGGGCAGCAATCGCGCCGGAGGCAGCGGACTGCGTGACGTTCAGCACCTCCGCTGCCTTGGTAACGTGTTCGCGCTCGGCGACACCGACGAAGATTCTGAGCTGCTCCAGGGTCATGCAGCTTATATCGCGCAATCTGATCGATACGACCAACCGTTTGATCTGCTCATTCCAATCTGGATATCGGAACGATCGGTAATCCTTCGTCTGTGATGGTCTTGAAGACTTGAAGCGATCCGCGCGCTTGCGGCGTTTGTTCGTCCATGACCGATATGATCGAGCGCAAATCCGATCCCTACAACGCCGAGCCGACGCCCGGCGCGCTGATCGAGCGGTTCCTGACGCCGCAGGCGCTGTTCTATGTGCGCAGCCATGGTGCGGTGCCTGATCTGCCTGCCGATCATCGGATCGAAGTGAGCGGGACGGGCATGGCGAGCCGCTCCTTCTCGGTGGAGGAACTGAAAGCTACGTTCCCCACGCGGACGGTGACGGCAGTTCTTCAGTGCGCCGGCAACCGGCGCACTGACCTCCAGCAGGTCGGAAAAACGTCGGGTGATCCTTGGGATGTCGGCGCGATCGGCAATGCAGAGTGGACCGGCGTACGCCTGGCCGATGTGCTCGATGCGGTCGGCGCACCTGATGCGTCCGACCTGTTCGTGGCGTTCACCGGCGCGGACGAGGTGGACGTGGAGGGCGAGGAAGCCTTGTTCGGGGTATCGATCGCCATGAGCAAGGCGCGGCAGCCCGACGTCCTCCTCGTCTGGGCGATGAACGGCGAGCCGCTGACGCCCGAACACGGCGCACCGCTCCGCATGGTGGTGCCGGGCTATGCCGGCGTGCGCAGCGCCAAATGGTTGACACGGATCGAGGTGCGAGACATGCCTTCCGACGCACCGATCCAGGCGCACGACTACAAGCTGTTTCCCGCCGATGTGACGAGCGACACCGTCGACTGGAGCCGGGGTCTGACCATCAATGCCATGCCGCTCAACGCCGCGATCTGCGTGCCCGGCTCTGGCGAAAGCCTGCCGGCCGGGGAGGTGCGGATCGAGGGCTATGCCATCGCCTATGATCGCCGCGTCTCTCGGGTCGAAGTGTCGGTAAACGGTGGTCGCGAGTGGCAACAGGCGACGTTCGCCGATGATCCGGAGACGCACTGGGGTTGGCGGCGCTGGACCCTCGACGCCACGCTCGGCAAGGGGCGCCAGCATCTTGTCGTGCGCGCCTTCGACGAGACCGGACAGGGTCAGCCCGAGCGGCCGGATACGATGTGGAACTTCGCCGGCTATCTGTGCACCGCCTGGCATCACGTTCACGTGCTGGTCGAATGATCGAAGCATCAGCGGCACCGGACGTCGCTTTCTGGATCGATGCGATTGGCCGGCTGGTGGTGGCGACCGCGGCCGGGATGGTGCTCGGCTGGGAACGCTCGCGTGAGAACCGGCAGATCATGGGCCTGCGGACGCTGGGTCTGGTCGGTCTGGCGAGTTGCATCGCCGTGCAGGCGATCGTGCATAGTGGCTTGCCGAACGTGAACGCCGATGCCGCAGGACGGGCGATGCAGGGCATTCTGTCCGGCGTCGGCTTCATCGGTGCCGGTGCGGTGCTGCGGGTCGGCCAGGGTCAGGAAGTGCATGGCCTCGCGACCGCCGCGTGCATCTGGGTCACCGCCACGATCGGCGCGGCAGCGGGGTTGGCAGTGTGGCCGCTCATCATCGGCGGGGTGAGCCTTGCAATGCTCGTCCTGTTCGTCGGTGCGCCGCTGGAACGCCGCATCCGCGAGCGGGCTCGCCTGACGCCGGCCGAGGCCGACAGGAAGGACGTCAAGCGCAAGCCGTGATCCCGCTGGACCGCCCGGTGCCTGTCGGCGTCGGGAAGCGGCAACGTGCAATCAGGACACCAGCGCCGCATCGGCCTGCCGCCGGACTTCATCGGCAATCGGATGCAGCTCGGCCGCAGGCCGCTCGCCCACCACACTATAGCCGATCCCGTCGACTGCCCATGTGACCCGGCCCATGGTCCCGCTGGACGTGCTGGTCATGCTCGCAGTCTTGTCGATCTGCATAGGCCTCGTCAGCACCGCGAGTTTCGACGCTTGCGGTCCGTCGTAGAGGAGCAGTGCCGCAGGGCCGTGAGGCGTCGCGACCAGTCGCCCCCCACCATAGCGATAGCCGGCTGTGCTGAGGTCCGGGATGGTGACGCGCTCACCCAAACGGGCGGAGGTCCATCGGATCAGCATGGCGCGCTGATCCGGACCGATCTCCGCCGGTCGTATCCGGTCGGCGGCATAGACACGGAAATTGTCACTCGCCTCGTTGGCCAGCGCCGCGATGCCTGCGCGGGGTTCACCGCTCCACTTCGCGCTCGACCAACCACCGCCAAACCCGACCGCCAGCAGAAGTGACGCGGCGATGGCGAATTGCCATCGCGGCTGACGTTGCCGCCCCCTGATGGCTGCGACGCGCATCGTCGCCGGGATCGGTTCATCCGCGATCGGGGCAAACAGGGATGCAAGGGCTCGCGCCTGCTCCGCCTGTTCCCGCAAACGGGCATGCAGGTCCGGCTGGCCTTCAAGATAGGCGTCGACCAGGCGCTGCCGCTCGGGCGACAGCCTGCCATCGATCCATGCGGCCAGATCGTCCTCGCCGATCGGGCTGGTCATTGCACGCTCCTCAATCGCGGCCGTTCACCCTCCCGGAGGAGGGTAGCCAGTCGGTCGCGCGCCCGGGATATGCGCGACATCACCGTGCCCAGCGGCACGCCGACAACGGCAGCGACCTCCGCATAGGGCAGGCCCTCGACCGATACGAGGAGCAGCACCGTTCGCTGCTCCTCGGGCAACGCATCAAGGGCGCGCAGCAGGTCGCGGTGGTGTAGGCCTGTTTCCTGATCGGCCGGACGGCCGAGCGTGGCGTCGTCCACGAGGTGGAGCGGAACCGCTGTGCCTCGCCGGCTATGCTGCCGCTGATGGTCGACCAACAGATTGTGCAGGATCGTATAGACCCATGGGCGCACCTCCGCCCCGCGTCGTTGTCGCCAGCGCCCGACCGCGCGCTCGAGACAATCCTGCACCACGTCATCTGCCATTGCCCGATCGCGCAACCACGACCGGGCATAGCGGCGCAGACCGGGGATCAGGGGCTCGATCGCGGCGGCAAGCGGGTCCATGTCAGTCGCGCTGTACCTGCACGATGCGTCCCGGCGCGCCGTTCACCACCTCAGCGACCGCCAGAAAACGGCGGGGCGTCGCGGTGCTGCCTTGAACGATCTGCCGGATCGGACCCGACGCGTTGACGATCGCCGCACCCGCCGGGTTGCTCATGAAGTTGGCAAGCGGCTCTACAGCGCCGCTACCATCCGCGTTGGCGGTCAGCACGAGCATGTAGGGCTTCTTGGGCTGCAAACCGGTAACGGCACTCTGCACGACCTGAATGATGCCTTGGTCGAAGAGGGTGATGCTGCTTGCCGCACCCTTGCCGCCGATCGGCCCCATAGTCAGATGCAACGCCTTGCCGGCCGTGCCGAGCGGCTGGAGATTGTCGGTGCCGGGGCCTGTCGGAACAGCGTTCGGCACATAGGCGATCGCCTGCGGTGCCTGTCCGACCGGCACGGTAGCGACGACCGTGTTGCCAGCGGTGTCGATCGCGGCCAGCTCATCGGCATTCTCCAGCCCGACATAGATGCGCCGACCGTCGCCGGACGGCCAGACACCGTGCGGCATCTTGCCGACTGGAATGGTTGCCACCAGCGTGAAGTCGGACGTGCGGAACACCTTCACCGCATTCTCCCCGCCGACCGTCACATAGGCGAACTGCCCCTTGGCCGTGCGGGCGAAGTTGACGTGATTGGTGATCGGCCCGGTATCCAGCACCTTGAGGATTGTGAAGGGTGGCCTGGCATCGAATGCGACCGTCTTGCCGATGTCCTTTAGCGTAAACCACGCCTGCTTGCCGTCCGGCGTCGCGGCGATGTTGGGGCAGAATGGGCTCGGCTGCGCCACCTGTCCGACCTGCGCGTGGGTCGCGACATCGAACACGGCCAGCACCGGATTGAACGAGGAACAGACATAGCCGTATCGACCATCGGGCGAGAAGATCGTCATGCCCGGACCACCGGGCGTCTTGATGCGGCCCGTCTCCTTGTACGTCGTAGGATCGAGCACGGCGATATAGTCCTCGCCACGTACCGTGACCCAGACTTCCTTGCCGTCGGGCGTGAAAAACGCCTCGTGCGGACTGCGCCCGACATAGGTCGTGTGCTTGACGGTGTTGGTGGCGGTGTCGATCCACGACACGGCGTTCGATCCGATCGACACGACCGCCAAGGTCTTCCCGTCCGGTGAGAAACCGAGGCCGTGGACCAGCACCTGTCCCTTGTAGAGCGGGGAGAAGTTCATCGGCTGCGGATCGCCGAGCTTGATGACGCCGAGCAGCCGGTTGTCGGCCGGGTCCGTCACCGACACCGTGTTGGAGAATTGTTCGGATGCATAGACGCGGTCGCGGTGGCTGACGGGCACATCCCTCGCGTTCCACGGCGCCTGCTGTGCCATGGCAATGCCCGGTGCGGCGCTCATCAGTAAGGCGGCCGAGCGCAGGAAGGTCCGGATCATGTCAGTGCTCCATATGGCTGTGGTGGCCGCCGCCCTGCGTCGGGGCTGGCGTCGAAGGGGGTAGCGGCTGACCGATCGCCAGCTTCATGGCGGCGATCTCCTGCTGCTGATCAATGATGATCTCCTGCGCGATGCGCTTGAGCTGCTCGTTGTGGCCGTAGCGAAGCTCCGCCACCGCCATATCGATGGCACCCTGATGATGCGGAAGCATCATCGTGACGAAGTCGCGGTCGACGTCGCCGGACGGCTTGACCATCATGCCCGCCATCATCCGGTCCATCGCGGCAGTCACCATGCTGGCGTAACCACCGGCAGGGGCGGCCGCGACTGCGCCTGTGAGCAGGGCCGAAGCAGTCAGACCGAGCATCCAATATCGTCTACGCATAAGCCTCCGGCGCATCAGTCCTGAAAGCATAGACGACGCTCGTCCGGGTTTATTCCATGGGTGAGCCGGTTATCAGCCTTCCCGATTGGGAAGGATGATCGGGACGACTGACGGCAGAACGGAACGCTGGACGGCAAGGAAGGTGCTGTTTTCACGAAATGTGTTCCCGATTGCCTTCTCCCTAAACTGGCCGTTGGTAACGAAGAAACGGGAATCCCAATGCGCGTGCCAGAAAAACGACCGGTTTTCTGGCGGTTGCTGATTTTGCCTCGTCAACGCATTCCACCAATCGGAAAACCCGTTGCGGAAACCACTGGCATATTGCAGGCTGTCGGATGTCTTTTCTGGCGGGGTAACAATGCTCATTGGATATATGAGGGTGTCCAAAGCTGACGGGTCACAGACGCTGGCACCCCAGCGCGATGCGTTGCTCTCTGCCGGCGTCGATCCCTCGCGGATTTACGAAGACCTTGCGTCGGGGCGGCACGACGCCCGCCCCGGTCTAACCGCGTGCCTGAAGGCACTGCAACCCGGCAACACACTCGTCCTCTGGAAGCTCGATCGCCTTGGGCGCGATCTTCGCCATCTGGTCGTCACGGCCGAGGCGCTGCGCGAACGCGGCATCGGCCTGAAGGTGCTGGCGGGTGCCGGCGCGCAGATCGACACCACGACCGCCAACGGTCGCCTCGCCTTCGGCATCTTCGCAGCGTTCGCCGAGTTCGAGCGCGAGCTCATCGCCGAGCGGACACAGGCGGGACTTGCCGCGGCACGGGCACGGGGACGGATGGGCGGTCGGCCTCGCAAGATGGACAAGGCCACCCTCGCGATGGCGATGGCTGCAATGTCCGATCGCAACGCAGTCGCAGCCGATGTCGCGCGCCGCCTCGGCATGACGACCACGACACTCTATATGTACGTGAATGGTGACGGCACGCCCAAGGCGCCCGGCCAGGCGCTGCTCGATGGCGTGCCGTACCGCAAAGAACGACTGCGCGCCGCGTGACCGTGCGCAAAGCCCATCAGCGATCAGGCATATCGTCGCGGTGGCGAGACGATCACATCATGCTCGATCGACCGGGCCGATATGGCCGCCGGGGTCAACGCTGCTGGAATGCACCTGCCTCGTCTGGGCTTGTCGGTCAGACGCTGTGGTCGCGCCAGGATCATCAGGTTCATCACGACCGCGCCAATCAGGAATTCCTCCTCCGCTCCGCGGATGCCACGCAGGTGAAGTCGCCGCATGCCATGCTTGCCTTTGGCGTCGGCGAAGAACCGCTCGACCCCGCGCCGCAATCGCATGGATCGCTTGAAGAGCCCGGTTTCCAGTTCGGCCCTAGCGAGATCCCGGGCGTCCTCATTGTCGAGACGAACCAGTGTGCGACGACGGGCCTTCGTGCATGTCTTCCGAAGCACGCAGCCTTCGCAGTCCCGTGCATCGGCAGCATAGCGGTGTACGCCAGTGCGCAGGTGGAAGGTGTAGTGCCGGAGCGTCTTGCCGATCGGACAGGTGAAGCTGTCGGTGTCGCGATCATAGCTGAATGCCGTTCGCGGCAGCTTGCCCTTCGTCTGCTGCGTGCGGTCGATCACCGGGACGTGCGGGATCGCGCCTTGGTCGCGTACGAAACCGAGGAAGCCGGCGCTGCCATAGGCCTTGTCTGCAGCAATCCGCTTGGGGTGATAGTCAAAGCGATCGGCGGCTCGTCCGAGCATGACACGGCCGGCATCGACCTCCTCGGCAAAGAGCGCCGGCGTCGCTTCGACGTCGAGCGCGACGCCGCTCGGCGTGTCGACCAGCGCATTCAGTGCATAGCCGAACCGCGCGCGCCCCGGGCGTGCCGACCAGGCTGCGGCGGGATCGGTTCGCGATACACCCTCGAAATCCTTCGAGCCGCCAGGTTTTGTGCTGATACTACCCTGATCGGCCAGCCACTCCCGGACAGGACGACCGGCGTTCGCTACGTAGGGCAAATAGCCAGGTACGGTCTTGCGCTGCCAGCACGCATCAGCCTCGATGAACGAGGCATCAATCGCGGCGTCCTTGCCTCCGACCAAGCCCTTCCCGATGCAGCGGCGAACCGTGGCCTCGAACAGCTGCCGGAAGACGCCGGCATCGCGAAAGCGTCCGTGCCGGTTTTTGCTGAAGGTCGAGTGGTGCGGAACCTTGTCCCCCGGCGTGAGACGGCAGAACCAGCGATAGGCGAGATTGTAGCGCAGCTCCTCGCACAGACGCCGCTCGGACGTGATCGCGTAGATGCGGCCGATCAGGGTCATGCGGATGAGGAGTTCGGGGTCGATCGACGGCCGACCTCGCGCGCTGTAATGATCAGCCAGCGCTTCTCTCAGCTCGCCCGTATCGAGACATTGATCGATACGACGCAACAGGTGGTTTGCGGGCAACAAGGCTTCTATGGTGCGACGGGACGCCCCTTCCCGCCCACCGCGACAGGCTGGTCCCATCATAGCGGCGCTCCTCACGGTAGGAGTGAAACGAAGGAGCACCCCGGCATGTCCGGTATTTTTCAACAGGCCCGATCGATTTTGATGCGCGGCCATGTGATAACGTGTAGCAAGGTCCAGCGCCTTATCAAAACACTTTCTCAATTGTCTGTAGTTGTGGTAGGCGTGGAAGATGAGTTTTGAGACAACCTCATGCTGATCGGCTACGCCCGGGTGTCGACGCCCGAACAAGATTTGACGCCCCAGCTCGACGCATTGCGGGACGCCGGCTGCGAGCGAACCTTCTCCGACAAGGCGAGTGGCGCCAAGGCGAACCGCGCTGGCTTGGCGGCGGCACTATCGCACGCTCGCGCCGGCGATGTGCTGGTGGTCTGGAAGCTCGACCGGCTCGGCCGAACAATGAAGGGGCTTGTCGACTTGGCTGCCGAGCTGGCCGGACGCGGTATAGGTCTTCGCTCGATCACTGACGGGATCGACACCGCAGGAACAGCCGGCAAGCTCGTCTTCCACATCCTGGCTGCGATGGCGGAAATGGAGCGCGACCTGAATCGTGAGCGCACCACTGCGGCGCTGATCGTGGCACGGCGTGAGGGAAGGGTAGGCGGGCGTAAAACCGTAATGACGCCCAAACGGCTAGAGGCAGCACGAAAGCTTTTCGCTTCCGGGATGACCATTCGCGAGATCGCACCAACGATCGGCGTTTCGGTCCCTACGCTGTATCGCCATCTGCCAGCACCAGAGCAGGAAGTCATAGGTGCAGAGGTGACGGCCGACTAATGTAGCCACGCTTTGCTGTGCGGGCGGAAAGCCTGCATCCCTCATTCGTATACCTGATGTCGTGCCCACCCAACACAGGCCGGACTCGCTTACGGTTCGTTGCGCCGCGTTGCGGCGTTAGGACATCGCCAATTGCCACTTCGCTGCTACCGCGGCCATGCGGAATAGTGAAGGGCAAGCAGTGGCTCTCCGCCGCGATCGAGCAGCTTATAGCGGCCAAGGCCTTAGTAGGCACAGATAGTGTTGAAGTTCCGGTCAATGGCTAGCCGGCACTTGTCAATCGTCGGCGTTTGACGTCAGTATTGTGTCCCCATGGTGTTGGTTTTGCACCAGATGGCATGCCGTGCTCTCATCTGGGCCGCGGCAGCGAGCAGCATTTCCACTTCCTCAGGCGTAACCCGGAGCAGGAAAGGGATGATGACCCGCAGCAATCCAATCAACTGAACAACACGCCCGCTACAATCGCTGGTAGCGCTTGGATGAGCGCGATTGAGATGATGAACAAGGCGCGTCATCGTGAAGAGTCCTTCGGCGATGCGACAGCGATGATCGTGATGAAGATAACTAGAACGAGAATAATAGCGATAAGACCATCGCCGGTCTCCTCCGAAAGCCAGCTATACAGCCAAGCAGCCGAGCTCACCGCGACGGTCGCCTGTATCAGATGTGTGGCCAAACGACTTTTTGTAGCCGGTACGCGCCAGCGGTCGACCATTGATCGTACCAAGGCAAGCTTTGCTGCGGAGATGCCCGTTGCGTATGCAGCTGCGACCTCCCCCTGACCGAGCTTGGCACCTTTGAGCCTGTAGAGCACGGCGTACCGGCGGATCGCCTCTAGTCGCTCGTTCGCGAGCTTGCTGACAGGGCGGTGGCCGAACACAAGTGCCTTGAAGCGGTGGGCGCGTCCGCCGGTGCGAAGCGAGCGGGCATCGTCGCTTCTGGAAACAAGCACTGCCTGCCGCTCAAGCTCTTCCAGTTGAAGAGGACGGGTTGAGGTGACCGCGCAGCCGGCGCTGATTGCGAGTTCCAGGTCGAGATAGGCCATGGGACGGCTCCTTTCGATGATCTGGATACGTCGTGCTCACTCGGGCGATTAGACAGTGAAGCGGCACTTCATTCTTGCTTGCAGCGACGGCAATCGGACGTGTGCGGCGTTCTGCATGGAGTATGCGCGAGCCGGCGGACGCCCAAATAGGTGTGCCGCCGGGTCGAGGTATCACGCCGCCTGGTCGGTCAGGAGCGCTGAGGGCGGGGAACGCAGCTGGTGGATCTCCGCAGAGCTTCTATCCTCCCGTAGTAGAGCCCGAGCGGTGTCCACCAGCACCAGCCAGGCTCCGGCGAGGAGTGCGACGTCCTTGAGCACGAGGCGACCGGCACCGGACAGGTAGGGGAAGCCGTGCTGCGCGTCGCCCAGCGCCGGCACCCATGCCTCGGGCGTCGTGACGAGGAAGGACAGCGTCACGAACGGCGTAGCGAAGGCGAGGGCGGCGCCAACGAGGCCGATGCGCCGCGAGAACAGGCCGGCAAGGGTCAGACCGCCAATGACCAGCTCGACCGTGCCTAGGCCGGTCGAGAAATCATAGGTACGATTGGCCGCCTGCCACGTCCGCTCCGCGGGCTTCAGCTCGCCTTCGTGGGTGAGATGCGCCTTGTACTCGGTCGGGTGCTCGTAGAAGAACGACATCACCGGGCTGTTGGCGACGAATGGCGTGATGCTGTCCGCCTCGTAGGGCACGAACTTTAGCGCCCCGATCCAGAGAAAGATGATGGCGATGGCGACCTTCATGGCGCCGATGCCGATGCGGTAGGAGCGCGGCGCGGCGATCGCCGTTAGGCCGCCGCGGATGAGCGTGTTCATGCTTGTTACTCCCGTTCAGGCGGCCGCGAACGCGTCGAGCGTCCGGGTCGAGTAGACCAGTGCGGCGCCAGCGTTGATGGCGGTGGCGACGCCGAGCGCCTCGGCGAGCTCGCCCTCGGTGATGCCGAGCTTTCTGGCCTCGGCCGAGTGGACGGTGATGCAGCCGTCGCAGCGCAGGCTGATCGCTACGGCGAGCGCGATCAGCTCGCGGGTCTTAGCGTCCAGGTGGCCGGTCTTGGCGCCGGCGCCGCTCAGCGCGGCGTAGCCCTTGACGGTGTCCGGGCTTAGCTTGGCGATCTCGCCCACTCCGGCGAGGACCTGACCGCGGTAGTTGTTCCAGTCGAGCATTGACATCTTAGCCTCCATCTCCGTGTTGATGGAGGCTATCTGGGCCGGTGCGTTGCTCGGCGGCATGGCCGCGCGGTGCATCGTCATGTCCGCGCGGATCAAAGGAGCGGAAGGTGGCCGAGGGAGCGGCGGAACTGCTGGAGGCCATGGTGCCGCTGCTGCGCATCCGGCCGGAGATTGAGGACTTCTGCCGCTTCGGGGGCGCATGGGCGTCGCCGCACGAGCCGCGTGGCGCAGGCTGGGCGCAGTTCCACATCGTCACCCGCGGCAGCTGCGTCCTGGAGCGTCCGGGTCTCGGCGAGATGACGCTGGAGGCCGGCGACATCCTCCTGCTGCCGCACGGCGACAGCCACGTCGTGCGCAGCAGGGCGCGCGGCGTCCTGCGACCGATCTCCAGCGACTACCGCAACGGTGTCCGCGACAAGGGCACGCCGGGGGTCGAGATGGACACCGAGCTGCTCTGCGGACGGCTGATGTTCGACGGCGCCGAGGGCAATCCCCTGGTCGCCGCGCTGCCCGACGAGATCGTCATCCGAACCGCGGGCGAGCCGCTGATGGAACGGTTCCGCCGCCTGCTGGTCGACATACGCGACGAGCTCGACGGCGGACTGGCGGGGTCGACCATGATCGCCGCCGATTTCGCGCGCGCCATGTTCGTGCTCATGCTCCGCGACCACTTGGGCAGGGAGTCGGGCGGGGACGCGACGCTGTCGCTTCTCCGCGACCGGGCGGCGGCACGCGTCGTGCTGGCCCTCCTGTCGGACCTCGCTCGCGACTGGACGCTGGACGACATGGCGGCGGTGGCGGTGACCTCTCGCGCGACCCTCGTGCGCGCCTTCCGCCGTCTCGCCGGTGTAGCCCCAGGCGAGTTCCTCTCCGAACTGAGGCTCACCGTGGCCCGCCAGCGCCTTGCCGGCACGTCGGACCCGATCTCGCGCATCGCGGTCGAGGTGGGCTACGGCTCGGAGGGCGCTCTCAGCAAGGCGGTCCTGCGGCGCTTCGGCGTGCGTCCGGGTGCGATGCGCCTGACTGTGAGCGGCGGCGCTGCAGCCTGACAGCGCTTGCGGAGTCGAGAACCGGCTCGTTCCCCCGCTCGCGCATCGTTCCATTACGAGGAACGGTGAATGCCTAGCGATGCGGCTAGTGCTTCGCCGATGGCAACGGCATCTAGTGCCTGTCGATCACGTCGACCGACGCGATACTCAAGATCGAAAGGTAACGACCATGTCCTACGACCGCATCACCTCCGACAACGCCGCGGTGCTCTTCGTCGACCACCAGACCGGCCTCGCCAACGGCGTCCAGACGCAGAATCCCGCCGAGTTCCTCAACAACGTCAAGGCGCTCGTCGCCCTGACCACCGTCCATGGCCTGCCGTCGATCATCACGACGAGCGCCGCCGACGGCCCGAACGGTCCGATCATGCCCGCAGTCGCGCAGGGCCTGCCGAACGCCACGATCGTGCACCGTCCCGGCGAGATCAACGCCTTCGACAACGCCGACTTCGCGGCGGCGGTGAAGGCGACCGGCCGCAAGAAGCTGCTGATCGCGGGCATCTCGACCGAGGTCTGCCTCGCCTTCGCCGCGCTCTCGGCCAAGGAGCTCGGCTACGAGGTCTACGCCGTGCTGGACGCGTCGGGCACCTGGGACAAGCGCGTCGAGGACGTGGCGATCGCCCGCATGGTGCAGGCCGGCATCATCCCCATCACCTGGGTCGGGGTGGGCGCCGAGCTGCTGGGCGACTGGCGCTCGCCGGTCGGCGAGGCTCACGGCAAGGTCATGGGTGAGCATCTGCCCTTCTCCGGCAACAACATCGCCGGCTACCTCAGCGCCAAGGGTCTCGCCTGAGCGCTTCCTTCCGGGGCTCACGCCCCGGACCCACCTCGCGGAGGCGCCGATCGCTACAGCGGTCGGCGCCTTTCGTCGTGACCGGCGCCCTTGGGTCCGGGTGCGTGTAGATCGGAGAGCCGCAAGGTCTTGCTCTCCCGCAACGATCAGCTGGTGGCGGATCACTGCGGCGAACACCATTTCGGCTGCGCAGCACGGCGGGATGTGCGGCTCACAGGCGGGAGGGTCGGATGGAGGAGATCGACTGGGACGACTTGCCGCCCAGCACGGCCACGCAGGTATCCGTGTCGGTGCGGGACTTCACCAACCGTGAGGCCGCGACCGAGCTCGGCAACGTGGTCGGGCAGTGCGTGATGGAGCTCGGCTCCTTCATGGATCTCGCCACCCTGGACGGTGTCACCGTAGCCATCGACTATGACGCCGCCCTCGCCGGTATCGACCAAGGCATGGAGGGGCTTCGCAAGCTCGACCGGACCGACACCGAGGAGCTCCAGGGCGTGGCCAAGACCTTCCAGGTGCTGCGCGACGGTTCGGTGAGGAGCCACATCGTCTTCAACGCCGCCATGCTCGTTCCGCTGATCGCGGGCGATGCTGTGACCGCCGAGGACAGGGAGATGGCAATCGGCCTGATCGCGCACGAGTGCGCGCACGTCGAGGTGGACGCGCGCATGGCCGAGGTCGTGCCGGAGTCCCGGCTGGGCGCGTCGTCCCCGAACTTCGAGCGCGCGGTCCTTTTCCAGATCGCGGAGATCGCATGGTCGGAATACGCCGTCTGCCGCCTCTCGGCCCGCTTCGCTCCACGGCAGAACCAGCAGCACGCGGAGAGCGTTGCGGCGGTCATGCCGGGTGCGCGGGCCCGGGCGAACGATGCCATCAGGTCGTATCGCGTCCACGGCGGCCTGCGCCGTCTGCTTGCGGAGGCCGGGTCCGAGTTGTGCCAGCCGGTCAAGGCGGTCGCGTACCTGCTGGGCGGCATGGATGCGGAAGGCCTCGACTGGACCGACTTCCCTGAGGTCCGCGCGGCGATCGAGGAGGCCCGCTATGCCGATCTGGTGGACGGGCTACGCGAGCGCTGCCGGGCTCTATGGATGACCCGAGGGGAATGGAGCGCGGACGAAGACGTTCTCGGGCCGCTGACGGAGCTGACCCGCGATGTGCTCGCCTCCGGCGGCATCCACCTGCGCGGAGCCGAGGATGGCGAGTGCCACATCAGCGTGCCCTTCACGCCGGACACGATGCCGAAGGCTCCGCGTCGGCGCCGACCCTCAGCGCGGCCGGACGGGGTAGGTGTTGCCCGGGAACGGCCCCTGGTCGAGGAAGCGGTAGAGATATGAGCGTCTCCGGAAGCGCCAGCCGTCCGGTTGCCTCACGAGCTCGTCGTCGTAGAAGGTGTCCTCGCCGCGGCCATGCTCGCGGATGGCGAAGCGCGCGGTGGCCCGGTCCCCGTCGATGTCGATGACGCCGGTATGGGTCATCTGCATGAAGTAGTGCTTGACGACGAACAGGCCCTCCAGCATCCCGACGATGGCGTCGCGACCCTCGCTGCGCGGGGGCAGCGGTTCGCCGATCTCCCAGACCGCATCCTGGTCGGCCCAGAGGCTGCGGAAGGCGACGACGTCGCGCTCGTTCACCGCGTCGGAGAAGCGGGCGGCGAGGCGCTGGATCTCGGCCTCGTCCTCCAGTGCGCGCAGGCGGGTCTCCATGTCAGCGCCCATGGCGCGTCTCCTGCCGCCTGGCGCGCTCGGCGACGAGTGCGACCAGGATGAGCCCGCCGATCAGGCCGGCGTGCTCAAGGAACGTGGCCATGGCATCGAAGCGGGCGTTGCTCTGCAGCGTCCAGAACGGGTGCGCGATCACGGCGCCTAACGCGGTGAATCCGCCCAGCATGCCGGCACCCAGCCAGACCAAGCGTCCGGTGAGGACCATGAGCGAACCGACGAGCTCCACGGCGACCGTCAGCCCTGCCATCACCGCCGGCGCCGGCATCCCGAAGGCCGCCTGCTCGGCGACCGCGGCCTCGAACCCGGCGAGGTGGCCGGCTGCCGATACGAGGTAGACCAGCACGATCGCCAGCCGAGCCGCAAGCCAGGTGCCGCGCCATTCCAGCAGCGTCTCGATCGCGTGCGGCGTGTCGGTGGTGTTCATCATCGTTCTCCCGATGCGAACCGAACCGGGCGCGTTGCCCCCGTTCCCGGTTCTAGTCCGCGAAGTCGCTGAGGCCGGGGCGATCGTGCAGGCGGCTCCAGAGCCTCTCGCTTCCAGCCTCCTGCGCCCGGTTCACGTACTGCGACGCGACGAGCCAACCCTTGATCGGCTGGAGCGGCAGGATGCAGCCGAGCACCGTCAGCGGGGCCGATGTGAGCAGGTGCACCCACCACGGCGGATCGAACGCGATCTGGACCCACACGATGAGGAACACGAGCGGGAAGGCCACGATGCAGAGCGAGAAGAAGGCGGGTCCGTCATCAGGGGCTGCGAAGCGGTAGTTGAGTCCGCACTCGTCACACTGGTCGCTGAGCTTCAGCCATGACCGGAACATGTGACCCTTGCCGCAACGCGGGCAGAGCCCCGACCAGCCGGTTTTCAGGATCCATCGTAGGTCTTGCTCTGCGGCTGCCTTGACCATCTCTCGTCTCCTCGTCTCGATGGAGCCGTCCTACTTGCGATGCGGACCGGCCAGCAGACGCTCCGTCTGCAAGACATTGCTGCGCAAGGTGGAACGGTGCTCCGCACCGTTCCCGCGGCCGGTTCAGCGTCGCGCCACGTTCCCGCTGAACATGCCGCCCTTGAAGACCGGGGCCTGCGTATCCGTGGTGAAGAGCACGACGTTGACGTCCTCGATCGCCTCGACGGCGGCGGTGCTGTCGCCGAGGTGGTAGAACTCGCCCGCTCCGATCACCTGGTCGCCGATCCGCACCTCGCCCGCGAAGACGAAGAGGAGGTGGACGGCACCCGGGGCGGGGCGCTCCGGCAGGGGAAGGCTGCGCCCCGCGTCGAGGTGCGCGTCCCGGACCCACGCCTGCGCACGCACCTCGAAGGTGGCGCCGTCCGGCGCGACGAGCAGCCTCCACGCGTTGTCGCTGCGCTCGGCGTCCAGCTCGTGAAACTGGACCATCGGCTCCAGGTCGCCCACGCGCGGACGCAGGAAGATCTGCAGCGCCTTCGTCGGCTGGTCGCCGATCACCTGCTCCTCGTGCTGGAAGGTGTGGCCGGCGTTCATCATCATCAGGCGCCGCGGGTTGACCTCCTCGCGGTTCCCGACCGTGTCCAGGTGGAGCATTCGGCCAGCGCGCTTGTAGGTGAAGATCTCGTCGTCCTTGTGGGGGTGCATGGCGATCGTGTGGCCCGGCTGGATGAGCGCGCGGTCGATGCGGCCGATGGCGCCGATGCCACTGTCGCCCTCGCCCCGAGCGGTTCCGGGATAGAAGATCTCGACGCCGAAGCCCCGGTCCCAGTCGCCGCGCTCGATGGACGAGTTGATCTTGATCGGCTGCATGGTGGTCACTCCTCGACGCTCCGGCGTGGAGCTTTCGTTCGTGAGGTAGCGTTGCTACATGCGGCCGGGTAGCCACCCTGCCGGGGAAGCTGCGTTGCTGCCAGAGGAACGCCGACATGGAAGTGGAAGACCTGAGGACCTTCGTGGAGGTCGCGGACGCGGGCGGGGTGTCGCCCGCGGCACGGCGCTTGAACCTGGCCAAGTCGATCGTCAGTCGGCGCCTCTCCCGCCTTGAGGACGAGCTCGGCGTGCAGCTGCTCGCGCGCACCACGAGGGGGGCCGCATTGACGGAGGCGGGGGTGACCTTCCGCGATCACGCGGCCCGGATGTTCGCCGAGCTGGAGGCCGCGCGCGAGGAGATCCTGCCCGCGGGAGAGCTGCGAGGGCGACTGCGTCTCGCCGCGCCTTCCTCGTTCGGTCCGGAATACTTCGCGCCGGCGCTGGCGCAGCTCGCCAAGCGGCACCCGCTCCTCAGCGTCAACGTCCACTTCAGCGATCGCTACGTCGACCTCGTCGGCGAAGGCTACGACTGCGGCATCCGTGTCGGCTACCTGCCGGACTCGAACCTGGTCGCGCGGCGGATCGGCACCTTTGCGGTCAGTCTATTCGCCAGCCCGGACTACATCAGTGAGCATGGCGTGCCGGCGAGCCCGGACGAGATCGCGGACCATCCCGCCGTCATGATCGCGTCGGAGAAGTGGAAGTTCAGCAGGGGCGGGAAGACGGTGGAGGTCCATCCGCACGGTCGCTTCAAGGCCGACAGCGCCGTCGCGATCGGCGAGGCCACGGCGGAGGGCGTCGGCATCGCCGCGCTCCCGGACGTGATCGCCGCGCGCTTCGTCGAGGCCGGCAGGCTGAGGGCCATCATGGCGGACTGGTCGCTGCCTTCGGTCGGCATCTTCGTCGTCCGGCCGCCCGGACAGCACCTGGCGCGCAAGGTGCGGGTCCTCACTGAACTGCTGCTCCAGCAGTTCGGCGGCGGCTGAACGGCCGCGCCGAACGGCACCGCCTCCGCCGGGGGGGGGGGGGCTGGCCCTCGGACCGGCGTGGGCCCACATGACGGGCATGGCGGAGCAGGAACCCTTCACCGCGGGATCGTTGGCTGAGCTCTACGCCGCGGTGTCGGCGGAGGGCGGAGTGACGATCGACGAGCTCAGCACGCTCGTCGATGCGTTCAGCACCCGACCGATCGCGAGCGCTGACATCCAGGCGTATCGCGAGGGACGCAAGCCCTGGAAGAAGCTGCGCGACGAGGTCGTTCCCGTCGAGCACCTGCTGAGGAAGCGCTATCCCGAGTTCACGCAAGTCCGCTTCCCGCTCGACGATCAACCGCCGGACGCGTGGGCCTGGTCGGACGGGCACGCGGCGATCGGGATCGAGGTCACCGGCGCCTTGGCCCGTGCCGGGACCGAGGTGGCTAAGGGGCTCAAGGAGCAGGGGATCGGGAAGGGGTTCATCGGCTTGCAGGACGGCGAGTCACAGGCGCGCTTCGATGCGGCGAGGACCCGCAGGCGGGTGACCTCCTCGCGCGTGGGCGTGGACTCCGCCGTCGACGAGGCGATCGCGGCTTCGATGGCGGAGAAGGACAAGGAGAAGTTCGCCGGCCAGGTGCTGCTGATCGTGGCGCCGCTGGGTTCGTCCCCGAACCGGAGCCAAGAGGACGTGCGGAGCGCGCACGCCGCCAAGGCCGTGGCGCTGCCGTTCTCCCGCGTGCACGTCGCCGACGTGGCTCGCCGCTCTGAGATCATCGACCTTAAGTGATAGGAAGCGCAAAGCGGCCTCTCGGTCGTGGACCCTAAGGCGGAGTGACAGCTAACGCCCACTTGCGGACGTTCATCCGCGAGGCCACTCTGCGATGATCGGAGGATCCGTGGGCGAACTCGCATACTGCACAGTGGGGTCAAACGATCTGCCTCGGGCAAAGGCCTTCTATGACGCTCTACTCTGCGTTGTCGGCCTTGCGCCGCTGTTCGAACATCCCTCTGGTGGTCGGGTCTATGGTCGCGATGGCGCGTTCAGCTTCGCGGTTCTCGGACCCTTTGACGGCTTGCCTGCATCGAGCGGCAATGGGTCCATGGTCGCATTCAGATTTGACAGCAGAAGCGAGGTCGAAGCTTTTCATGACTGCGCGATCGCGCTTGGCGGGCTGAGCGAGGGCGGTCCCGATGCGCGAGGACCAGGCTGGTACTTCGCCTATTGTCGCGATCTGGATGGCAACAAGCTGTGTGCATACTGCGTCAAACCCTAGGTCCGCTTCGTCCAACCTCGGCCGTTCAGCTCGTGTCGTAAGCGGGCGTTTTGTGTTTACGACCTAGTCAGAGCCGCACCAGCCGCAGTCTGAGCGCGTTGGCGATGACGCTGACCGAGGACAGCGCCATCGCGGCCGCCGCCAGCGCCGGCGAGAGCAGGGTGCCGGTGAGCGGGTACAGCGCCCCGGCGGCCACCGGGATGCCGGCCACGTTGTAGACAAAGGCGAACATCAGGTTCTGGCGGATATTGCCCATCACCGCGCGCGACAGCCGGCGTGCCCGCACCAGTCCGCCGAGATCGCCGCCGAGCAGCGTCACGCCGGCGCTCTCGATGGCGACGTCGGCGCCCGCGCCCATGGCGATGCCGACATCGGCTGCCGCCAGCGCAGGTGCGTCGTTGATGCCGTCGCCGGCCATGGCCACCGCACGGCCCGCCTCGCGGAGCCGCTGCACCACCGCGGCCTTGTCCTGCGGCAGCACCTCGGCCTCGACCTCGTCGATGCCGACCTCGGCCGCGACCGACAGGGCGGTGGTGCGGTTGTCACCGGTCATCATGACCACGCGGACACCGTCCGCCTGCAACGCGCTGATCGCCTCTGCGGCATCCGCCTTGATCGGGTCGGTGACGCCGATCAGGCCGGCCAGAAGGCCGTCGGTCACGACGAAGATCGCGGTGCCGCCATGGTTGCGGAGCGCCTCGGCTTCCCCGGCCAGCGCGGCGGTGTCGATGCCCGCCTCCCGCATCAGGCGCGGGCCGCCCAGCAGCACATGCCGGCCGTCCACCGTGCCGGTCACGCCCCGCCCGATCGGCGCGTCGAAGTCGGTCGGCACGCCGAGCGACAGGCCGGCGTCATTGGCAGCGCGGACGATCGCCTCGCCCAGCGGATGCTGGCTCGAGCGTTCGACGCTGGCGGCCAGCCGCAGCATCTCCTTCTCGCCGGTGCCCGGGACGGACAGGATGCGGGTGACGGTGGGGCGGCCCTCCGTCAGCGTGCCGGTCTTGTCGACCACCAGAGTGTCGATCTTCTCGAACCGTTCCAGCGCCTCCGCGCTCCTGATGAGGACGCCGACATGCGCGCCGCGGCCGACCCCGACCATTACCGACATCGGCGTCGCCAGCCCGAGCGCGCAGGGGCAGGCGATGATGAGTACGGACACCGCGGACACCAGCGCGTGGCCGAAGCGCGGATCGGGACCGAACGCCGCCCAGGCGATCGCGGCGACCAGCGCCACCGCGATGACCGCCGGCACGAACCAGCCGGAAACCTTGTCCGCCAGCCGCTGGATCGGCGCGCGGCTGCGCTGCGCGTCCGCCACCATCTGCACGATGCGCGCCAGCATGGTGTCGGCGCCGACCTTCTGCGCGGTCATCACGAACGATCCGGTGCGGTTCAGCGATCCGGCGATCACCTTGCTGCCCGGTTCCTTGGTGACGGGCATCGCCTCGCCGGTGACAAGCGCCTCGTCGATGGCAACGCGGCCCTCCACGATCTCGCCATCGACCGGCACCTTCTCGCCGGGACGCACGCGCAGGCGGTCGCCGACATGGATCTGGTCCAGCGTGACTTCCTCGTCCTCACCGTCGGGGCGCAGGCGTCGCGCGGTCTTGGGCGCAAGCTCCAGCAGGGCTCGGATCGCCCCCGACGTGCGCTCGCGGGCGCGCAGCTCCAGCACCTGACCGAAAAGCACGAGGACGGTGATGACGGCCGCCGCCTCGAAATAGACGGGCACCGTCCCGTCCGCATCGCGGAACGCGTCGGGGAAGATGCCCGGCGCGCCGACCGCGACGATGCTGTAGGCATAAGCGACACCGACACCCATCGCGATCAGCGTGAACATGTTGAGGTTGCGCGAGCGCACCGACGCCCAGCCGCGTTCGAAGAACGGCCAGCCGGCCCACAGCACCACCGGCGTGGCGAGCGCGAACTGGACCCAGCCCGACAGCTGCGCGCCGATCGCCGCGGAAAGGCCGAACATGTGCCCGCCCATCTCCAGCACGAAGACCGGCACCGCCAGCGCCAGGCCGATCCAGAAACGATGCGTCATGTCGACCAGCTCGGGATTGGGGCCCTGATCGAGCGTCACCGTTTCCGGCTCCAGCGCCATGCCGCAGATCGGGCAGGCGCCGGGGCCCTCCTGGCGTATCTCGGGGTGCATCGGGCAGGTGTGCATCGCGTGCGCATCGGCCGCGGATGCCGGGGCACGGGGTGCCAGGAACTGTTCGGGGTCGGCGACGAAGCGTGTCCGGCAGCGATCGCTGCAGAAATGATGGTCGTGCCCGCCATGCGCGGCGTGGTGGGCGGTCGCGGCCGGGTCGACGGTCATGCCGCAGACCGGGTCGGTCACGCGCGACGCGGCACCTACCTGAGCGGCATGGTGGTGATGGTGGCCATGATGGTGGTGGTGATGCGCATGGCCGCCGTCTGAATGGTCATGGCCGTGATGGTCGGTTCTGGCGTCGCTCAGCATAATCGTCCTCCTGGCATCGACACGCCGGGGCGGTGTCGGGCGGATCGGGCCGACGGGTGCGGCCCGATCCCGTCAGGAGGACATTAGGGGCATGCCCGCGATCCTTAACCCCGATGCTGCGGAACTCATCGTTGCGCGGCAGGCAAGGATCGCGCGGACGCCAACCCTATTCGATCACCACTCCACGCCGATCTTGCCGAAATGACCCGACGATTGCTGTAAGCGGAAAGCGTCGGGCAGTTCGGCGAGCGGGAAGCGGCGATCGATGACCGGGCGGATGCCGGTGGCGTCGATCGCGCGCACGAACTCCTGCTGCTGACGCCGCGAGCCGACGATCAGCCCCTGAAGCCGCGCCTGCTTGGCCATCAGCGCGGCCGTGGGCACATCGCCGGCCACGCCCGTCACCGTGCCGATCAGCGCGATATGCCCACCCACGCGCACGGCCGCGATCGAGTTGGCGAGCGTGCCCGCGCCGCCCAGCTCCAGCACGTGATCGACGCCGCGACCGCCGGTCCAGTCGGCGACGGCGCGGCCCCAGTCCTTCACCTCGCGATAGTTGACGAGGTGGTCGGCACCGAGATCGCGCGCGCGCTCCAACTTTTCGCCGGAGGAGGAGGTGACGACCGCGGTCGCGCCCATCGCCTTGGCGATCTGCAATCCCCAGATCGACACCCCGCCCGTGCCGAGCAGCAGCACGGTGTCGCCGGCCTTCAGCCCGCCGTCGCCGACCAGCGCCCGCCACGCGGTCAGCCCCGCGGTGGTGATGGCTGCAGCCTCCACGGGATCGTAGCCGCGCGGCGCATGGGTGAAGGCGGTGGCGGCGGCGACGGCGAACTCGGTCGCATAGCCATCGATGCCGTCACCGGGTGTGCGCGCGAAATTGCCGATCGTGGGCGCGCCGTCCTGCCAGTCGGGGAAGAAGCAGGAGACCACCTGATCGCCGACCGCGAACTCGGTGACGCCCTCGCCCACCGCCTCCACGGTGCCGCCGGCATCGGCCAGCGCGACGCGACCGGGATCGGCGGGCATGCGGCCCGTCACCACGCCCAGGTCATGGAAGTTGAGCGAGCTGCCGTGCAGCGCCACACGGATCTCGCCGCGACCGGGCTGGCCGGGGTCAGCGCGTTCGGTGAATGCAAGGGTGTCCAGCGTGGCCGGAGAGCCGGTGGTCATCGCCTTCATGGCTGTTCCTTTCTGGGGAGACATGGTGGTGCGCCGAGGTGGGGATTGGCCCGGTGCATCGCCACGGTGATGCCTTGCCCGCACGATCGGGCGCGTGACGACCCGTCCTGATCCGCCGGTGCGTCCCGCGTCCGGTCAGTCGAAGTCCGTCGACACGCTCAGGTGCCGCCATTTGGCGAGTTCTTCGAGGCGCGCGCGATCGAACCCCTCGATCGCGGCGGCCGCATCCTTGCCGAGTGGCAGCCGTAGCGGCGGCGCGTCGGTGCCGGCGATCTTCAGGATCGCCGCCGCGCCCTTGCGGGGGTCGCCCGGCTGCTTGCCGTCGTAAGCCCGCTGCATGCGGGCGGCCGCGCCGACCACCGCGTCATAATCGGCATGGCCGTCCTCGATCGTCGTGGAGGCGCCCGCGAAGTCGGTGCGGAAGCCGCCCGGCTCGATGATGGTGACGCGAACGCCGACCAGCGCCATCTCCTTGGCGAGCACTTCGGAGAAGCCCTCCACCGCCCATTTGGCGGCGGAATAGGGTGCGCGGCCCGGCGCACCGACTCGTCCGCCCACCGACGAGAACTGGATGATGTGGCCGGCGCGCTGCTCGCGCAGGACCGGGATCGCCGCCTTGGTCACGATGATCGTGCCGAACAGGTTGGTCTCGATCTGGCGGCGGAAGGAGGCGAGGCTCGTATCCTCGACCGACCCGATATCGCCATAGCCGGCATTGTTGACGAGCACGTCCAGCCTGCCGAACCGCTCCACCGCGGCGGCGACCGCCGCTTGCGCCTGTGCTTCGTTTGTGACGTCCAGCGGCTGGATGAGCAGCTTGCCCGGCCGACCGTCACCCAAGCCCGCAAGCGCCGCAGGGTCGCGGGCGGTGGCGACGAGATTGTCGCCTGCCTCAAGGATCGCCTCCGACAGGGCGCGGCCGAAGCCCCGCGAGCTTCCCGTCACCAGCCAGGTCTTCGTAGTCATCCCGAGGTCCTCCACGGCTAAGCTCCACGACTTCGCAGCCGGTATCTCGCCATCCGGTCGAACGACCGTCGATGCTGAAGTCCGGCAATCTGGGCCGGCAAATCGGGGGTTGAAGCCGCGTCGGCGGGAACGCGCTGTTCCGTGAGATGGAACGCGCAACGGCGTCGGCGTGCCGTCGCGCTCAGCTCAGCTGTCGCACCTGCGTGCCGAAGGGATTGTCGATGATGTAGCGCCAGTAGCCGTCCGGACCGCAGCGAGCGATGTCGTTGGACGTCGCGACCATGTGGAAGTCCTCGCCGGACGGTGTCTTGCCGACGATGTTCCAGTCGAGGACCAAAGAAGCGATCGTATCGGCGACGAAGACGTGCCGCGCGATGATGACCATCGGCAGCTGCACGGCGTAATACTTCAGCAGCTCCGCGCGGATCGCTGGAATGCCGCGCTGCGGCTCGCCGTTGGCGCCGACGAGAATGGCGTCCGGCTCGTAGAAACCGCACATCACGTCGACGTCCATCGAGTTGAAGTGCTGAAGCAGGGAGGGGACGATCCCCTCCGGAGTGCGGGAAAGCTCGGGTTGTGCAGCCATGGTCGATGTCCTGTGATGCTTCGGTGAACGCGGGGATGGTTGGTGGGGTAATCAGGCTTGCGCCTTCACCGGCAGCCGGAACGGGGCACCCAGTCGATTGAAGGCATTCATCGCCGCGACCGCGATGGTGAGATCGACCAGGTCCTTCGGCGCGAAGGCCGCAGCGGCTGCGGCATAGGCGGCGTCGGAGGCATGGGTCTCGCTCACCCGCGTCACCTCCTCGGCCCAGGCGAGCGCTGCGCGGTACTGATCCGGGAAGAGGTGCGGCACCTCCGCCCAGACCGGCAGCAGCGTGATTTTGTCGGCGGCCATCGTCTTGAGTAGGTCGCGGGTGTGCAGGTCGATGCAATGGGCGCACCCGTTGATCTGCGACACCCGCAGGAACACGAGGTGGATCAGCTCTTCGGGCAGGTTCGTGCCCGTGGTGACGTAGTGGTGCACGCCGAAGAGCGCCTTGGCGCCTTGCGGCGTTACCTCGTGCCAGACCAGCCGCTTGGTATCCGTCATGGTGATGTCCTTCGTTTCGGGCGCCGACCGGTGGCGCTTGCTCGAAAGACGAGGCAGCGGGGACAGGTGTGACATGCCGCCCGAGCTTTTCGCGCAGTCAGACTACGCGCGGGCAGCGCCGCGCAAGTCTCACGGCAGCAGCAGGGCGTCCCGCACGTGGCGCAGCTTGTCGGGGTTGCGAACGATGTAGATCGCCGCGATGCGACCGTCGCGCAGCTCGAGCGCGGTGGTCTGGAGCACCTCGCCGCGATCGATGCTGACATAGCCGGGCAGGCCGTCGATCATCACGGTCCGCAGCAGCCGGGGCTGATAGGCGTGCTTGCGACGAACGCCCTGGAACAACCGGATCGCGCGGTCGAGGCCGCGCACGATGTTGAGGAAGGCGATGACCTTGCCGCCGCCGTCGGAGTGGATCGCCACGTCCTCGGCCAGCAGCGCGGAGAGCGCAGCCGCATCGCCGCTGGTGGCAGCGGCGAAGAAGGCGCGGGTGATCGCCTCGGCCTCGGCCGGCTGCACGGCGAAGCGCGGCTTGGCCGCCTGCACGTGGCGGCGAGCGCGGGAGGCGAGCTGGCGCACCGCGGCCGGCTCGCGCCCCAGGGTCGCCGCGACCTCCGGTAGCGGCGTGTCGAACACGTCGTGGAGCAGGAAGGCGGCGCGCTCGAGCGGCGACAGGCGTTCCATGGCGAGCATCAGCGTGAGCGTGATGTCGTCCGCGAGTGACTCGTCCTGCTCGGTCGTGCCCACCAGCGGATCGGGCAGCCAGGCGCCGACGTAGGTCTCCCGACGGACGCGGGCGGACTTGAGCTGGTCGAGGCACAGCCGTGTGACAACGCGGGTGAGATAGGCGGCCGGGCTGTCCACGCCGTCGCCTACGTCTCGCCAGCGCAGCCACGCGTCCTGCACCACGTCCTCGGCCTCGCTGACCGAGCCGAGCATGCGGTAGCCGAGACGCAGCAGGCGGGATCGCTCCGCCTCGAAGTCGGCGAGGCGGAGCGCCTGCGGCGCGTCGGCGCGAGGTGTCATGGGAGCGCTCCTTGCGCCCTGTCGGTCCGAGCGACACGCCACGCCCACACGGCAAGCGCCACGGAGATCAACGCGGGCAGCGTCACCGCGGGAAAGTCCCGAGCGATGGCATCGGGGCCGCAGATGCCGGCCGACACCTCCCAGAAGTGAAACAACGCATGGCCGGTGAGCCACCAGCTCGCCATGCCCCAAAGCGCGACACGCTGGGCAGGCACCAACGCACCCGCCAGCATCGCCGCCCCGACCAGCAGGAAGATCAGCCCGATGTCGCGGAGGAAGTGCTGGTTGAAGGGACCCGTGGTCGTGACGCCCGGCACTGCGAAGTACCAGTTCGTCGGATCGACGAGCATGAAGGCGCCGTTGGCGACGGTGCCGAAGCCGAGCGCGGCCGCAAGGCCCAGGACCAGCGATCGCGCGCGCATCACGCCTGCTGCCGTGCGGGCTGCGCTGTGAGCCAGGCCTCGAAGCGGGTCGGCAGGAGGCGTGCGCCAGCGCCCGGCACGAGCGTCCGATCGTCGGCAGGCACCCCGAAATAGCCGGTCTCCGCATCGGGCACGATCGCGCGCGAGTCGTCACGGTGGCCGAGCCAGGTGCCGACGAACTCTACCAGAGGCGCGCGCTCGGGTCCGGCGATCTCGACGATGCCGTTGACGGCTTCGGACTGCGCCACGTCGGCCAGCGTCGCGGCGACGTCACTGGCGGCGATCGGCTGCAGTGCGAAGGTGGGCAGGTGGGCGACGCCGTCGCGGGTGCAGCCGTCCGCGATGGTGCCCAGGAACTCGAAGAACTGCGTGGCGCGGACGATGGTGAACGGCACCCCGCTATGCGCGAAGGCCGCTTCCTGCGCCTGCTTGCCACGGAAGTAGCTCGAGCCCTGCAAGCGGTCGGTGCCGACGATGGAGAGCAGCACGGCATGTGCGACGCCGGCCTTCCTCGCCGCGAGAGCGACGTTGGTTGCGGAGGTCTGGAAGAAGGTGACCACCTCGTCATCTGCGAGGGACGGCGCGTTGCTGACATCTATGACCACATTCGCGCCAGCGAGCGATGGCGCGAGCCCTTCGCCGGTGACGCTGTTCACCCCGGTTCCTGGCGAGGCGGCGAGAACCTCGTGTCCGCGGTCCACCAAGTCGCTGACGAGCTGGCGGCCGATCAGTCCGGTTCCGCCGATGACGACGATCTTCATGGCCTGTCTCCCACATGGTCTGCGGGTATGACGACATGGAGCGCGGCGGTGTGACATGGCGCCACCAATTTCGCGCAAGCTGCGCCGGAAAGCACACCGGCGGTCAGTTGAGCAGGCGGTTCTCTCGAAGTCGCGAGACCGCCAGATCCACGAAGGCTCGCACCTTCGCGGGGGCGTGCCGTCCCTCGGGGTGCATCACGTGGATGGGTAGGGGCGGCTCCTCGTGATCCGCCAGCACGATCTGCAGCTCGCCCGAGACCAGCGCGGGACCGATCTGGTAGGCGAGGACGCGCGTCAGGCCCCACCCGGACTTCGCCGTCGCGATCGCGGCCTCGTTCGTGTTGCACTGGAGGGCCGCGTCGACCGTGACCCGCTGCTCGCCCGCGAAGCGCCATTCCGGAGAAGCCCAGGCGCTGGTCGAGGCGGCGATGCGGTGCTGCTTCAGGTCGGCGGGCGTGTCGGGCACGCCGTGCTTCTCGAAGTATTCGGGCGAGCCGCAGACGACGCGGCGGACGGAGCCGACCTTGATGGCGGTGAAGCCGGAATCGGGCAGGTGCCCGATGCGGACCGCCACGTCGACGCCTTCCTCGACGATGTTGACCGGGCGGTCGACGAAGAAGGTCCGGCCGCCCATCGTGGGGTAGGCCTCGAGATACTCGGTCATGACCGGCAGCACGTACATCTGCCCGAACATCGCCGACGCTGTCACCGCGAGGGTGCCCGCCGGCGTGGCATAGGATCCCGCGGCGGCGGCTTCGGCCTCTGCGATGTCGGACAGGATGCGGCGGCAGTCCTCGAAGTAGCGCGTGCCGGCCTCGGTCATCTTCACGGAGCGGGTCGTCCGGACGAACAGGCGGGCGCCGATCAGCTCCTCCAGCGCCGCGACCGCGCGGGTCACCGCGGGCGCGCTCATGTGCATGGTGCGCGCGCTTTCGGCAAAGCTCTCCGTCTCGGCGACCTTCACGAAGATCCGCATCGCCTGCCAACGGTCCATGATTCCTTCTCCTCCCGGACGTCCCCGATGATTGCATAATGGCCTGCGGCACGGATGCGAAACGATGGCTGCGACACGCCGATGGGCAGTTGCTTGAGGCGGCGGCACCGCCTTCCTGTTGTGTCCTTGTCAGCAGTCGCCGTCGATTACTTCGTGATCGGCACCAATGAAGTGCGGACGTCGGTGATTATCCGCGTCCATCCACACGCCTAGTTCCCTTCCGTCGCCATCGAGGGTGGCAGGAGCACTTAGGCATGGCCGCATCGAGTTCAGGACCGGTCGTTCCCGTCGCAGCGCTGGCGGTCGCCGCCTACGGCGCGGTGCTGGGATCGCTGTTCCCGATCGTGGTCGTGCTGTCCGTCGCGGACGTGTCGGGTGGCCTCTCCGTCGCGGCGGACAGCGGCGCGCTGGTCAACACGGCGCAGAACGTCGGGTCGGTCGCCGGCATCCTCATCGCGCCGAGCATCACCATGGGGATCGGACGGGGTCGCATGATGCTCGTCTCCGGCATCGGCTTCGCCATCGCCTCAATCGCCTGCGCGATCGCCCCGTCGCTCGGCTGGATGCTGGTCGCGCGCACGCTGCACGGCGTGTTCGGCGGCATCCTGCCGCTCATGTTCATGATGATCGTGATGAGCTCGCTGCGTCCCGGCCGCGGCCAGTTCGAGGGCATGACCTTCTTCGCCGGCTCCACGACATTGTTCTTCGGCATGGCCGCCTCGCTCGGCGCGATGCTGGTCGACGCCTTCGACTGGCGCGCGCTGTTCTGGGCGCAGGCTGTGGCCGTCATCCCCTACGTCATCGCCGCATCCCGCGTGCTGCCCGGCGAGACCGGGCGCCCGGAGACGCTGCGCGACGTGGACTGGGAGACGTACCTGCCTCTCACAACCGGTCTGGGCATGCTGGTCGTCGCGCTGTCCGAGGGGGAGCGCCACTTCTGGCTCGATGCCTGGTGGGTTTCGGCGCTCTGCCTCGGCGGCGTCGTCCTGACCGGCTTCGCGGTTCACGGCCTGCTCGCCAAGCAGGGTCGCAAGCTCCTCGTCCTCGACGTCTTCCGCCGGCCGACGTTCACCTGGGGGATCCTGCTGTCGGTCTTCTTCCGCTTCGGCACCATGTTCGTGATCTTCGTCGTGCCATCGTTCCTCGGCCGGCTGCAGGGTCTCCGCCCGTCCGAGACCGGTCAGGTCCTGATGCTGATGACACCGGCTGCCGCCGTCGGCCTCGCCGCGGCCTGGGCGCTTGCTCGTCGTGTGGACAGCCGCTGGCTGCTTTCGGCGGGGCTTGCTTGCTTTGCGCTGGCCGCCTGGTCGTGCGTCGGCATTGGTCCCGACTGGGCGATCGATCAGCTCCGTGTCGCCGCGCTGATCGCCGGGGTGGGACTGGCGCTGTTCTCGGTCGGCGTCCTCCGCTTCGCGGTAATCGGTGCGACCATGGTCGATGGGCCGAGCGTCGGCATCGTCTTCAATCTCGCCCGCGTGCTCGGCAACATCGCCGGCCTCGCGATCCTGATGCACCTCGTCGCCGAGCGCGAGAAGGCCCACTCGGCGGTCCTCGTCGAGGCGCTCGCGGCGACGAGCGGTGAGACCGCGCAGCGCCTCGCTGCGACTGGAGCCGCGCTGTCCCGCTTCTCCGCCGATCCCGCAGCGGCGGAAAACGGAGCGCTCGCCGCGCTCGGACGTGCGGCGACGGGCCAGGCCTTCACGCTCGCCTTCGCCGACGCCCTCGGCGTCACCGCTGTCGTCCTCACGCTCGGCGCGATCCTCGTCTGGGCGCTTCCCCGCATCCCGCTGGAAGGTGCCGCAAATCTCCAAGGGAGCCCGTCATGACCATCGCAACCATCGAGACCGCTGCGTCCCAACGTGCGCCTGCGAGCCATCTCACGTCCCCGCAGAACCTTGTGGCCGATCCGCCGGATGTGACGGCGCGTGAAGTCCCGCCGGGCGATGTCCCATCCGCCCCGGCATCGCCCTCGGCCGACGCGACGCCGGCTCGTTCCTGGAGCGCGGGTCGCCGCGTTGCTACCGCCTTCCTCACCGCCGGGGCCGCCGTCGCGCTGGTCGGCGCAGCCTACCAGAAGGCACCCGAAGCCGTCGCGTTCGTCTCCACCGACAACGCCTATGTGAAAGGCGATGTGACCTTTGTTTCCTCCAAGGTGCCCGGCTATGTCGTGGAGGTCGGAACCGAGAACGACCGGACGGTGGCGCCGGGCCAGGTGCTGATCCGCATCGACCCGACCGACTATCGTTCCGCAGTCGCCGATGCCGAGGCCGCGGTGGCGCAGGGACACGCGGCGATCCGCCAGATCGCGGCGCAGCGGCAGCTCCAGCAGGCGCAGATCCAGGTGGCGGACGCCGGCGTGGTGTCGGCGCAGGCGACCGCCGGCAAGACGGGCGCCGACTTCGCGCGGTCGGACGCGCTGGTGACCGAGGGGGCGGTGAGCCGCCAGCTGTTCGAGAGCGCACAGGCCGAGAACGTGCGTGCCGGCGCCGGCCTGTCCTCCAGCCGCGCACAGGCCGCGTTCGCCCGGCGCCAGCTCGGCGTCCTGGACGCGCAGCGCCTGACCGCACAGGCGCAGCTCGCCAGTGCCCAGGCCAAGCTGATGCGCGCGCGCGCCGATCTTGCCCGCACGCAGGTGGAGGCGCCGCGCGAGGGCCGCGTTGCCGCGCGCAACGTCCGCCTGGGCGAGTTCGTCAACGCCGGCACGCGCCTGCTGGCGATCACGCCGACCAAGGGCCTGTGGATAGAGGCGAACCTGCGCGAAACGCAGCTTGCGCGCGTGCGGCCGGGTGACCGGGTGGAGGTCAAGGCCGATGCGGTGCCCGGCGCCGCCTATTGCGGCGTCGTCGAAGGCGTGCAGGGCGCCAGCGGGTCCGAGTTCGCGGTGATCCCGCCGGACAATGCCACGGGCAACTTCACCAAGATCGTCCGCCGCTTCACCGTGCGCATCCTGCTCGACCGCGACCAGCCTGGGCTGGAGCGGCTATCGACCGGCATGTCGGTGACCCCGCGCATCGCCATCGGCTCCAGCGCCGATGGCCGCGCGCATGGCGGGCCGATCTCCTGGATCGTGAGCGGCGGCTTTTCGTGCGGAACACGGTCGTGAGGCGCCTTGCTCTCGCGCTCGCCGGCTCCGCGCTGCTGACCGGCTGCGTCACGCCGCCGCATCTGGGACCAGCACCCGTCGCCAAGACACCGGAAAGCTATGCCGCCGCCACCAGCCTGGCGGCGCCCGTCGCCGACTGGCCGTCCGACAGCTGGTGGAAAGCCTATCGCGACCCGCAGCTGGACGCGCTGATTGAGGAAGGGCTCGCCGGATCGCCGACGATGGCGCAGGCGGCCGCGCGCCTCGATCGCGCCGAAGCCTTCGCCGGGGCGGCACGCGCGGCGACTTTGCCCACGGTCGGCGTCGACGGATCGCTGACGGTCAGCAAGCCGAGCACGGAGGCGGGCATCCCCGTGCTGCCGGAGCGGCAGGGCTATCACGATTACGGCAAGGTGAGCCTGGGCTTCTCCTGGGAACTCGACTTCTGGGGCAAGAACCGCGCGGCGCTGGCCGCGGCGCGTTCGGACGCCGATGCTGCGCGCGCCGATGCGGCGGCGGCGCGGCTGGTGGTGTCGGCGGCGGTGGCGGCGACCTATGCCGATCTCGCGCGACTCTACAGCGATCGCGACGTGCTGACCGAGACGCTGGCGGTGCGCGATCGCAGTCTGGCGCTGGTGCGGTCGCGCGTGCAGCACGGGTTCGATTCCGATGCGGACCTCGCCCAGGCGGAGGCGGGTCCGCCGGCGGCACGGGCGGATCTTGCCGCGACCGACGAGGCGATCGGGCTGACGCGCAACCGGCTGGCGGCGCTGCTCGGCAAGGGACCGGATCGCGGCCTGTCGATCGCGCGTCCGGCACCGGCATCGCTCAAGGCGTTCGGCCTGCCTGCCGACGTGCCCGCGAACCTGATCGGGCGGCGGCCCGACATCGTCGCGGCCCGCTGGCGTGCCGAAGCGGCGGCGGACCGCATCAAGGTCGCGCATGCGCAGTTCTTTCCCACGATCAACCTCCTCGGCCTGATCGGGCTGGAGTCGCTGGGCATCGGCAACCTGCTGAACGGAGGCGCCGACATGGGCAGCGGCGGGCCGGCGATCAGCCTGCCGATTTTCGACGGCGGGCGGCGGCGGGCGAATTATCGCGGCGCGCGTGCCGATTACGACCTCGCCGTCGCGCTGTACGACGACACGCTGACCCAGGCGCTGCGCGAAGTGGCCGACGTGGTCGTCAGCACGCGGCAGCTGGACGTGCAGCTCACCGAAGCACGCGCGGCGCTCGCCGCGACCGAACGCGCCTATCGCCTGGCCGAGCTGCGCTACACGGAGGGCGCGTCCGACTATCAGTCGGTTCTGCAGGTCGAGGACCGGCTGCTCGCGCGGCGGCGCGTGGTGAGTGGGCTGGAAGCGCGCGCGTTCGTGCTGGACGTGGCGCTGACGCGCAGTCTGGGTGGCGGGGTGCTGGGCGCGGCTGCCACGCCGACGGTTGCGCGGTGAGTGCGCTATACAGCACGCAGGCCACCGCGCTCGGCGGCCGGGTCGGCTCCGTCGCGAGCGCCGATGGTCACCTGCGGGTGGAACTGTCCCAACCGCGCGCGCTTGGCGGCGCCGGCGGGGAGGGGACCAATCCGGAGCAGCTGGTCGCCGCCGCGCTGGCCGCGTGCCTGCTGGACACCATTCGGCAGGTCGGCGCCACGGAGGGCATCGCGGTTGCGCACGACAGCAACGTGACCGCTGCCGTGGAAATGGCGGCCGAGGCAAACGCTCCGCAACCGCTGCGCTTTTCGCTGTCCGTCGATCTGCCGGGCATCGACCCGGAAATCGCCAGCCGTATCGTCACGACGGCGCAGGGTCGCTGTCCACTGTCGCTCAGCCTGCGCGGCAGGGTGGACCTGCGCATCTGGGCAGGCTGATCAGCGCTCGATCCCTGCAGCCCAGGGTTGCGCGCTGAACCGTTCGCGCAGGAAGTCGAGCAGGACGCGAACCCTGGCCGGACGCGCGCGGCCCGGCGGCGTCACGACATGGACGGGCCCTGGCGGCGCCACCCATTCGGGCAGCAGCTCGATCAGCGCGCCGGACTGCAGCTCGCGCCAGACGAAATATTCGGGTAGGTGCATGACGCCCAGGCCGGCCACGGCGGCCGGCACCATCGCCGCGGCGCTGTTGACGCGATAGCTGCCGCTGACCCGGATGGTCACGGGGTGTTCGCCCGATCGCTGGAACTCCCATTCGGTGCCCCAGGGAATGTGCGTGGCGATGATGGCGGGCACCGACGCCAGCTGTTCGGGGCTGTCGAGCCGCCCGATGCTCTCGACCAGCGCGGGTGCTGCCACGACCAGGCGGCGGAAGGAGAACAGCCGGCTGCTGCGGAGCGAGGAGTCTCCGCCCTGGCCGATGCGGATGGCGGCATCGAACCCCTGGGCCACGATATCGACTTCGTCCTCGGTCAGGCACAGCTCGACCTCGATTTCGGGGTAGAGCTTCATGAACTCGGGAATGAGCGGCGCCAGCGACTCGACGCCGAACCCCGCCGTGCAGGCCAGACGCACCAGGCCGCGCGGGATCGCCGCTTCCTCCAGGATGTCGGCCTCGATGGCAAAGCCGTCCGCCAGGATGCGGGTCGCGCGTTCGAGCGACAGCCGCCCGGTCTCCGTCAGCGACAGCTTGCGCGTGGTGCGGTGGAGAAGCGTCGTGCGCATCCGTTGCTCGAGCCGCGTGGTGGTTTTGGACACGGTGGTGTTGGCCAGGCCAAGCTCCTGCGCGGCCTTGCCGAACGATCCATTCTCCGCCACCTTGGCGAAGACCGCCCATGCCTCAAGGTCGGGCAGACGTGCCATCGATCAGCTCCTTGCTCCATCGCGCATCCCGCCATGCATGGGCGCGGCGGCGAGTGGGTGTCTACACCACACGCAGGAGCACCTCCGCGTGCAGTCGCTCGCCCCGGTGCAGCAGGTCCCCGTGGTAGTCCCTGAACAGGAGGGCCACCGCAACGCGCGTGACGGCGAGGAGCAGCCTTCCGGCGGTCACGGACCAGCCGACCAGGCTCGGAACGACGGGTGTCCATCGGTCCGGAGCCGGCCATGCGAGCGCGTCAGCCGGCACGACCGCGCACTCCGGTGGCGAGACTGGCGGCAAGCGCCTCGATCGCGGCGCAGTCGCTTTCGGCGAGGCCGGCGCGGATGGCGCCGTCCCGCCGCTCCTGGCGGTCGCAGTCGGGTGCGGTCGCCAGCGCGAGCGCACGGGAGGTGCGGACGTCGAAGCCGCGGCCCAGCCGCGCGGCGTCGATCTCCGCACCCACCATGCCGAGCCGCCGCGCGTCGGCCTCCTGGCGTTCACGAAGGGGCCGATCCGCGTAACGCGCGGTGAGCGCGAGCTCGACCGCGAGCCGCGCGCGTTCGCCAAGGGTGTCGGAAGGCATGGCAAGTGCTCCTGGTGGCGGTGTCGGGTCAGAAGCCGAAGTCGCTGAGGCCGGGATGGTCGTCCGGCCGGCGGCCGAGCGGCCAGCGGAACTTGCGGTCCTCCTCGCGGATCGGATGCTCGTTGATGCTGGCGTGGCGGTGGGCCATCAGGCCGTCCTCGGCGAACTCCCAGTTCTCGTTGCCGTAGGCGCGGAACCACTGGCCGCTGTCGTCGCGGTATTCGTAGGCGTAGCGCACCGCGATGCGGTTGCCGGTGAACGCCCACAGCTCCTTTATGAGGCGGTAGTCGAGCTCCTTGTTCCACTTGCGGGTCAGGAAGGCCTGCGCCTCCTCCCGGTTGGTCGCGAACTCCGCACGGTTACGCCAGCGGGTGTCGGTGGTGTAGGCGAGCGCCACCTTGGCCGGGTCGCGGCTGTTCCAGCCGTCCTCCGCGAGGCGGACCTTCTCGACGGCGGACTCGTGGGTGAACGGGGGCAGGGGAGGACGGCTCATCGGTGATCTCCTGTCGGTGGCGTTTGGGCAGGTGGGGTGGTGGACGGGCGGCCCGGGGGAGGGAATGGCCGCCCGCCCCTACGTCAGGCGGCCAGGCGGTCGACCCGGGGGAAGTCGATCTCGGTTCCCAGCGCCTCGTTGACGTAGTTCGTGAAGGTGTTGAGCGCGACGTGCGCGAGGATCTCGAGGATCTCGGCATCGCCGTAGCCGGCGGCGCGGACCTTCTCGATCTCGGCCGGAGCTACGGCGCCGCGGGCGGCGGTCAGCGCGCGGGCGAACTGCACGGCGGCGGCCGCCTTGGGGTCGCTGGACGTGCCCGCGCGGTTGGCGGCGATCTCCGTCGCGTCGAGCTTGGCGAACTTGGCGCCGGTGAAGGTGTGCGCCGCCAGGCAGTAGTCGCAGCCGTTCGCCTCGGCCATGGCGAGCGCGATCCGCTCGCGCGTGGCGACGGACAGCCTGCCCTTGCCCAGCGCGCCCTGGAGGCCGGCGAGGCCGTTCAGCGCGGCCGGGCTGTTCGCGATGAGCCGGAAGATGTTGGGCACCGAACCCATCTGCTTCTGCACGGCTTCGAGCACCGGGCGCGAAGCCTCGGGTGCATCGGCGATGGTGGCGGGTGTGGGAATGTAGGACATCGTTCAAACTCCGTTCGGGGGAGAGCCGATCGCTCTCTCGATACGACGGAGATGGACCCTGCGGGCGTTCGGCTGAACGACGATTAGCGGCAAGGGACTGTTGCGCCGCGCAGTGACAATCGCGCGATCCCGGGAGATGGCGCGTGGAGGCGACCGCATCTAACTACGCGCATGATCCGCGAGGAAGGATCGCGTACTCCGACCGGAACCAGCGCTCCATGAAGATCGAGATCGTGCCGGCCACCGAGGCGACCATGGACGCCGTTGAGGCCTGGTTGGATGCGGAGGATGTCTCCTACCAGCGGGCCGAGCAGGACTGGGAGCGCAACGGCTTCGATGGCGAGAGGCCGGTGCGCGGCTTCCGCTGCAACTGGGACGGCACGAGGCGGCGCTGGGTCGACGGCACGACCACGGTCGACGTGCTCATGGTCGATGGCGAGCCTGTGGGGTTCGTGGACGGCAAAGACATCCTCGAGGTCCGGCCGGACCCGCGGAGGCACGGCTACGGGCGCCGACTCGCGCACTTCATGATCGAGCGGTTCAGGGACGAGGACCGTTCCGTGCTGGAGATCGAAATCGCGCCGCGCTCGGCGGAGCCGTTCTGGCGGCGGATGGGCTTCAGCGTGGTTCCAGATCGGACAGGGCCGGGCGGCGGCATCTACGCGTATCTGGTCTTCGACCGCGCGTACGAGCTCTCAAGCGGCGCCGACGTCGACTTCTCGATCGAGTTCTTCACGGAGGATCAGCGCTACGAAGACGAGCCGGCCCCGTTCGCCACCATGTCGGGGACGGGCGAGCGCCTCCCGGACGGATCGGTCCAGCTGCCCCGCAGAGCGATTTGCTTCGATCCCACGCATGAGGGGCATCACGACTATTTCGTCCGCATCCGCGTGGACGGTCAGGAGATTCTCTTCGACAAGGGCAAGTATGCCGAGAGCCGCGCCTTGGGTGTCGTCTTCGATGCCGGCTACACCGACTTCGTCGACAGGATCCTGACGCCGACAAGCGCCTCGAACGGGAGATGAGATCGGGCCGGCGGAGATGCCGTCCGTCGAACTCATCCGCTGGTCAAAGAGCGAGCTGGATTCGGTCCTCGTCCGCGCTCTCCGCTTCGGCGGGCACCGCGGAGCAGATCAGCACCTCGTCGTCCCCGAGGCTGATGCCTGGCGTGCGGATGTGGGTGACCGCGCCGCGCAGCAGCTTGGTCTTGCAGGTGCCGCACGTGCCTTCGCGGCAGCTGAACTCAGGCTCCAGTCCGCGCGCCTCGGCCAACTCGAGCAGCGTGCCCGAGCCGGGCGTCCAGCGTGCTTCCTTCAAGGAGTTCATGAACGCGACCGGCACCGGCTTGGTCGACGCCGGTCGAGGCGGAGCGGCCTGCGCGGTGCCGAGGTCCGGTTTGCGCGTCAGCGAGGATACGCCGAACGTCTCGGCGTGAATGCGGGCGTCTGCGACGTTGAGCGCGCGCAGGCCGTCGTAGAGCCCCTGCGTGAAGCTGGGCGGTCCGCACAGGTAGAAGTCGTAATCGTTGAACGGCAGGAAGCGGGTGAGCAGCGCCATGTCGACCCGACCGACGACATCGTAGTCGATGTCTTCCGAGGCGCTGCTCGGATCGCTGAGCACGCGCACCAGCTTCACCGCGCTGTAGGACGCCTCGACCAGCTGAGCGAGCTCGCCGTCAAAGGCGCGTTCCGCTTTGGTGCGGGCGGCGTGGAACAGCCAGGTCGGCCGCACGCGCTGCTTGCGCACGCCTTCGTAGACGACGTGGCGCAGCATCGCGAGCATCGGGGTGATGCCAACGCCTGCGGCCAGCAGCACCGCAGGCCGGGTCTCGCGCGCGTCGATCGTGAACTCGCCCGCGGGCGCGCGCGCCTCGATCAAGTCGCCGACTTTGAGCGTGTCGTGAAGGTGCTGCGACACCGCGCCCTCCCGCTTTACGCTGATGCGGTAGACCTCATCAGACGGCGCGACCGACAGCGTGTAGGTGCGGATCACCGGCTTGTCGGTGCACGGCAGGGTCACGCGGATCGGGAGGTGCTGACCCGCGTCGTGCGGCAGCAGCCCGGCACCATCGTCGGGCACGAAATGGAACGAGCGGATCGTAGCGCTCTCGTCCACGATCTTTGCCACCTTCAGCGGCCGCCAGCGAGTGGCGAGGTTGGCCGCGCGCACGCGATCAGCGGCCTGCTGCCAGTCGCCGGTCATCAGCGAGTTCGGCGACCAGCCGTCGTCGCGCATCCGCCAGCGCAGCGCCAGCGCGCCGCGACGGCGCACGACCTTGCGCGGGCGGAACGTCCACAGCCGCTCGGCGCCCTGGAAGGCCGCGATCTCGGGCGACTCCAGGATGACCTCGGCGTCGCCGGCCATCTGCAGGGTGTCTCCGGTCTCGTAGTCGACGAACAGCAGCCCGGCACGGCCGTTCAGTAGGATGTTGCCGAGCGTGTTGAAGAAGAGGTTGCCGTCGAAGTCGGGAATGGTGAGCGTGCCATCATCCCCGATCCTGACAAAGCCGCTGCGGCCACCGCGGTGCGACACATCGACCTGGCGGCGATCCTCGCGGTCCGCATAGGATGCGACGAAGAAGGCGTCGGCGGCGGTGACGGCCGTGCGGGCGTCGGCGTCGAGTGTGGCACTCTCCTCGACCTCGCCCCGGTAAGGCAGCGCTGGATCGTGCGCGAACGAAAAGTCGCGCAGCTGGATGTAGCGCGGGCAATTGCCGAAGCTCTGGTCTACGTCGATCCGCATGCCCTCTGGCGTGACCGCGACGAAACCGTTCATCCGGTTGCGACGGCGGGTGTGCATCTCGATGCCGAGCAGTCCGACGGGCTGGCCGTCGGCCATGCCGCCCGAGGCGGGATCACTCGGGTCCACGCGCGCGGAGATGTTGAGGATTGTCGGGGAAGGGGACGTCATGAAGCCGGGCTGGCCCTCCACGAAGGTGGCCCAGGCGTCTCCGGCATCATCGATGCTGCCAAGGACGATGTAGGGGAGCTGAGCATAGAAGTCGCGATGCTGGTCGGGCATGAAGTCGCGCACCACGCGCTTGCCGACCTCGGCCATGCGCTCGGCCACGCCGACCTTTTCCTGGATGAACCGCTCGCCCTCGTGCCAGGTCGACAGCTTCGTCAACGTCCCGCCCATGATCCCTCTCCCTCCCATACCGATTGCGGGCGCGCCACGATGGCGTGCCCGCTCAGGCGTTCACGCTGCGGCCGCGAGGCCGACGGGAGTTTGCACGAAGGGCACGAAGCCGGGCAGCGCCTCGATGCGGCGGAGAAAGGCGTTGACCGCCGGATAGTCGGACAGGTCGACGTTGCCCTCCGGAGCCCGCGCGACATAGCTGTAGATCGCGACGTCGGCGATGGTGAGCTTGTCTCCGGTCAGGAAGTCGCGATCGGCAAGCTGCTTCTCCAGCTTGGCAAGGATGGTGTGCGCCCGAGCGATCACCTCGTCCGGGTTGTACTTGGCACCGAAGACGGTGATCAGCCGCGCCGCGGCGGGGCCGTAGGCGATCTCGCCCGCGGCGACGGACAGCCAGCGCTGGACCGCCGCGGCACCCTTCGCGTCTTCGGGCAGCAGGTCCGTGCGGCCGGTCTTCTTCGCGAGATAGACCAGGATTGCGTTCGAGTCAGAGATGACCACCCCGTCGTCCTCGAGCACCGGGACCTGGCCGAAGGGGTTCTTCTCGAGGAACTCGGGCGACTTGTGGGCACCGGCCTTCAGGTCGACCTCGACCAGCTCGGCGGGGATGCCCAGCAGGGAGACGAAGAGGGCGGCGCGGTGCGAGTGGCCCGAGAGCGGGTGGTGATAGAGCTTCATGGTTCGGTTCCTGGCGTTCCGACCGGGACCACCCCGATCGGCACTGCATTTCTGCCGTTCCGGACCGTCGCGGAGAACGCTCGGAGTGGGAACTTCATTGTTACGCCCATCGCAATGATCGTTGAGCTGTATGGCTGGCGTTGCTGCGCCTGTTGACGGCAAGCAGCCTGATCGGGCTTGCCCACGGCTCGCGCTATCGGCCGAACCCACCTTCGGCCTCGCGATCGGCGCAGCTATCACCTCCTGAGGTGGCGGGCAGGTGGTTTCGACGCTGCAGACCCGACCACGGTTCTTCAAGGGTCTGCGGGTATCTGAACCCCGTTCAGAATGTCCGCTCCCGAAATCGGCGACTTACTTAGGTTATTACCGCCTCTCGGTCGTCAGCTGCCGCGAACTGAGGCTTGGTCGGAGTTGTTGAACGGAGTTCGTACGCACACGGCTTCCGATCACGCCCCCTGCATGGCTCGGACCTCGTCCTCGACGAGTATGCGCAGAGCCGAGCCGGTAGCGCGGAGCTCCTCCGCCTTGCGGTATGGAGCGCTCGCCTCGACGAACCTGCCGTACGGTTGATCATCGCTGACGACGAGCATCGTCGTCGTCGTGCCGACCGAGGCGACGACGCGCGCACCCAGCTCTGCCAAGCGAACCGCCAGCGGGCCGTCATGAGCTTGTCCAAGAACAAATGCTCGTTCGCCTTTGAGGTAGCCATCTGCCGCCGGCTTCGGCACCAGGCCACCCCGTGGGTTCGCCGGCTTCAGCCAACCCGCGAGGTCAATCCCGGTATGGTCGATCGCCCTGACGATCACCATTCCCGCTGCCCGGGCGTCGCTGAGAGCGTCGTGGTGCTTGTGCCGTACGCCCAGGAAGCGGGTCAGCACGTTAAGCCGATGGCTTGGCAAGTCGGGCCAGGCGCGCTTCGCCACCCGCACGCTATCCAGCCACGTCGTTTCGATCGTGCGCCGGTCATGAAAGCGGCAGGCGGCCGCAAGCGCGCCCTTGTCGAAGTTGGAGTGCGCTACCGTCACCCGGCCGGTCAGATGACCGTCGACGATCTCGTGGACGTGGCCGAATGTCGGCTTGCCCACGACGTGATCGCAGCTGATGCCATGGATGCGCGTGTTGAAGGGCGAGAACTCGTCGCAGGGATCGACGAGAGTCTCATAGGCGAACACCTCTTGTCCATCCCGAAAGCCGACGATGCCGATCTGGCAGATGCTGCTGACGCGCGAACAGGCGGTTTCGACATCGACGACGACGAAGTCGACGCTCGGTTCTGAGGCCGCAGGCACTCGTATTTCGGTTCGCATGCTCGTCATGAGGTTCATCGTTCGGAACATACCATGTCCGGCACGCTTCGCTACGGACGTCAGCCGCCGGGCGGCCGGGCAGCACCGACGCGTTGGGCGTAGGGCGGCGGCGTCAAGCCACGCTCATCAGCTGCGACGGATAGGCCGACACGAGCGGAAGGGCCTCCTCGGCTGGTGCCGTGAGCCAGCGTACATGATCTTCCGCCATGAGGATGACCGGCATGGCCTTGGGGTGCTTGGGCGCAACGAGCGCGTTCGGCTCAGTCGTGCAGAAGGCGTAGACCCGGTCATGATCCTCATCGACCTTCCAGACGCCCGCAAAGCAGGGCTCGGGCTGGTCTGAGACGGTGAACCACCAGTTCGTGTCGCCTGGCCCGCTGCGATCGGCAACGGCCTTGGGCTCGGCAAAGCGCGAGAAAGGCACAAGACAGCGGTGGTCGGGCTTGAGAAGCCAGGGCCGCCACATGTTGCTCGAAAGATTGCGGCAGTTGGTCCACCAGTCATGCAGGAACGGCATCTCGCCTTCGCGCGCCGGCCGCTTGCGCGGCTTCCTGGTCGGAAACCCCCATTTCATGGTGCTGAGCACGCGATGCCCGGCCTCCATCCGCACCACGTAGCCTGGCTTGCCGGGCGCGGCATAGTCCTTGGTGACCTCGAGCTCGTTGCGGGTGTCGTCGCCAGCCTGGAAATAGTCGAGATACTCCCAGCCCTCGACCTTGAGATTGTACAGGTTGCACATGGTGGCGATCCGATCACGAGCGGTAGCGCGACACAACCCTCTTCCACTCATGGCGGTCGGGGTAGGGCGGTTGCGGCCCTTCGGGCTGCTCGCGAGTGACGACGAAGCGGGGCCGGACGACGCGGCCGGCCTCGCGACAGGGCTGGCAGCAAAGTCGCCGGATAGCGTTCGGCAGGCCATCGTCCCAGCCGCGCTTCGTGAACAGCCGCCAGAGCGGGATTGCGTCGAGCAGCCTGACGTGACCGCAGGCGGGGCAGGTCAGCCGAAAGGTCCGGCGATGGAGCGCGCATTGTTCGAGCGTCCGCAGCTTGCGCCCGACATGATCGACGGCGTCGTCAGCCCGACTATCCGACGAGGTTACCTGGTCCGGCTCAGTCCTCATGCCGGCCTGCCAACCGCAGCTGCCGGACGATGCCGTTGAACGCGGCGGTGGTACCCTGCGCGCGCCCGATCTCGTTGTCTTGACCGGCCGAGTCCCAGAACAGCTCGAGGGGCCAGCGCTCGGGGCAGTGCGGCAGCAAACAGCGCAGCGCGAGCCGGACCTCGACCGCGTCGACCCGCATCTCGCCCGAGCGGACCATCGCGGCGCGAAGGATGTGGAGCGACAAAGAGATGATCACGCGCTGGTGGCGCGGCAGGCTGGCCACGGCTCACCGGAAGTCGCGCGTCTTGACCCGCACGACCTCCTCGGGATCCAGGCCGGCGGCGTGCGGCGGCCAGTAGCTGTCACGCGGGCCCGGCTTCCAGCCTGCGTCGCCACGATCGGGCGTACCTGCGTGGCGGGCGCCGTCGCCGCGGCCGGTCGCGTGCGGGAAGTCCATCTGCCCGACCTGCGAGAGCAGGTCGCCATAGTCGACGATGCGATCGCAGATGACGTGGATGACCTCGCCTTCCTTCTGGACCCGCCCCTTCATCCCAATCATCGCCGCCGACATGACGGTGCGGCGCTGCGCCTCGAACCGATCGGGCCAAAGAATGCCGTTGGCGATCCCGCTCTCGTCCTCGATGGTGATGAACAGCACGCCCTTGGCGGACCCAGGCTTCTGGCGGACGAGGATGATGCCGGCGACCTCGACATGGCGGCCGTCGCGGATGGTCGCGAGATCGGCGCAGCGCTTGACCCCGCGCCGGGTGAGATCGTCGCGAAGGAAGGCGAGCGGATGTGCGCGCAGCGACAACTGCAGCGCCCGATAATCCTCGACCACCTCGCGTCCGTCGGTCATCGGCTTGAGCGCGACGATCGGCTCCAGCCCTTCCGGGCTAAATGCCGCCTCGCGCTCGTCGGCGGCGGCGAACAGCGGCAGCGGCGCCTCGCCGAGCCCGCGCACCTTCCACAGACCCTGCCGCCGATCCTCGCCGAACGCGTGGAACGCGTCAGCTTCGGCCAGCCGCTCGATCGCGGCGCGGGGCACGCCGGCGCGGCGCCAGACCTCCTCGACCGACTGAAACAGCGTTTCGCCTCGCGCGGCGACGATCGCGGCGCCATGGACGTTGGCGAGCCCGCGGACCTGCCGGAGACCGAGGCGCACGGCGAGATAGCGTCCGCGGGTCGGCTCGAGCGTGCAGTCCCACCGGCTGGCGTTAATGCAGGCGGGGCGGACCTCCACTCCATGCTCGCGCGCGTCGCGGACCACCTGAGCGGGCGCGTAGAAGCCCATCGGCTGCGCATTGAGGAGCGCGCAACAGAAGACGTCGGGATGATGATGCTTCATCCAGCAGCTCGCATACGCGATCTTCGCGAATGAGGCGGCGTGGCTCTCGGGGAAACCGTAGGAGCCGAACCCCTCGATCTGTTTGAACGTCCGCTCGGCGAAGTCGCGCGGGTAGCCCCGCTCGACCATGCCCTCGACGAGCTTGTCGTAAAAATGGCTGACCCCGCCGGTGAATTTGAACGTCGCCATCGCGCGCCTGAGCTGATCGGCCTCAGAGGGTGTGAAGCCCGCGCCGACGATCGCGACCTTCATCGCCTGCTCCTGGAAAAGCGGCACACCCAAGGTCTTCTCCAGGACCGCGCGCAGCTCGGGGCGCGGGTAATCGGGCTTCTCGATCCCCTCGCGACGGCGCAGGTAAGGGTGGACCATGTCGCCTTGGATGGGACCAGGGCGCACGATCGCGACCTCGATCACGAGATCGTAGAAGCGCCGCGGCTTCATCCGCGGCAGCATCGACATCTGCGCCCGGCTTTCGATCTGGAAGACGCCGAGCGTGTCGGCTTTCTGGATCATCGCGTAGACGTCGGGATCGTCGTCCTGCAGGTCGGCCATGCCCACCCGGATGTCCTTGGCCTCGTCGAGCAGGTTGAAGGCCCGGTTCATGCAGCCGAGCATGCCCAAGCCCAGCACGTCGACCTTCATGAACTTCAAGGCATCGATATCGTCCTTGTCCCACTCGATCACCTGGCGGTCGACCATCGCCGCGGGCTCGATCGGCACGAGATCGTCGAGCCGGTCGTGGGTCAGCACGAAGCCGCCGGGATGCTGCGAGAGGTGACGGGGGACCCCGATCAGCCGCCTCGCGAGATCGAGCGCCAGACGCAGCCGCCGGTCCGCCATGTTGAGCCCGAGCTCGTTGACCTGCTTCTCGCCTACACCCTCCTGGCTCCAACCCCAGACGAGGCCGGCGAGCGCCTTAGTAAGGTCTTCCGGCAGCCCCAGCGCCTTGCCGACTTCGCGCACCGCGCCGCGCGCGCGGTAGCGTGTCACGACCGCAGTCAGCGCCGACCGGTCACGGCCGTAGGTCTCGTAGATCCACTGGATGATCTCTTCGCGGCGCTCATGCTCGAAGTCGACGTCGATGTCGGGGGGCTCACGGCGCTCGCCCGAGACGAAGCGCTCGAACAGCAGCTCGTGCTTAATGGGATCGATGCTGGTGACCCCCAGCACGAAGCAGACGCAGCTGTTCGCCGCCGAGCCGCGCCCCTGGCAGAGGATGCCGCGGCGGCGGCTCTCCGCGACGATGCTGTTCACGGTCAGGAAGTAGGGCGCGTAGCCGAGGTCGCCGATCAGCCTGAGCTCGTGGGCGATCTGCTTCTGATAGGGCAGGGGGACGCCATCGGGAAACATCCGTCCGGCTGCCTCGCGGGTCAGCTGCTCGAGGGCGCCTTGCGCCGTCAGGCCTTCGACCACCTCCTCGTGCGGGTACTGGTAGCTGAGCTCGCCCAGATCGAAGCGACACGCCCTCGCGATGTCGGCCGTCGCGGCGATCGCGTCGGGGAAGGCAGCGAAGCGGCGCTCCATCTCCCCCGGTGATTTCAGGTGGCGATCGGCATGCCGCTCGCGGCGATGCCCGAGCGTATCGACGGTGCACTTCTCGCGGATGGCGGTGACCACGTCCTGGAGGAGGCGTGCCTCGGGCGCGTGGTAGAGCACATCCCCTGTCGCGACGGAGCGCACGCCGGCGGCCTTTGCCTGAGCCGCGAGTTCGTGCAGCCGCATTGCGTCGTCGGGTCGGCGGCGCAGCGCGAGCGAGCAATAGCTTCGGGTGCCGAACGCTTGGCTGAGCTCTTCCAGGTGGCGCGCAGTGGTTCTGCCGGGCAGGTCGGGGAGGAGGATCGCGATCAGCCCTTCCGCGCGTGCCGCGACATCGCTCCAACCGAGCGTGCAGCCGCCCTTGCCGGCGCGGGACTTGCCGAGCGTGAGCAGCCGGCTAAGCCGCGACCAGGCCGAGCGGTCGGTCGGGTAGAGCAGCAGGCCGCGGCCATCGTCGAGCAGGAGCCGCGTACCCGCGATCAGCCGCACCCCGGTGGCCTTCTGGGCCTCCCAGGCACGCACCACGCCCGCGACACTGCCGAGATCGGCGACGCCGAGCGCCGTGTGGCCGAGCAGCGCGGCGGCAGCGAATAGCTCGTCGGGCGACGAGGCGCCGCGCAGGAACGAGAAGTGGCTCGTCACCTGGAGTTCGACATAGGTGGGGTTGGACCGGCTCATCAGCCGAACAGCCCGTGCATGTACCAGCTGAGGTCGCCGGTCGTCCCGTCGACACCGTCGCCGCGCCGGAACAGCCAGAAGCGCGCGCCTGCCTCGTCCTCGACGCGAAAATAGTCGCGCACCGCCCAGACCTCGCCGTCGCGCCGCCACCATTCGCCATGGATGCGTTCGGGGCCATCGCCCGCGACCACGGCATGGACATGCCCTCGCCAGGTAAAGCGGCGCGGAGGACGGTCGGGCAGGAGCGCCACCACACCGGACAGCGGCTCAGGCCGGCGCAGCAGCCGGACGGGTCGCTTCCACGCCGGCCAGCCCTGAGGACTCGCCATCGGTTCGACGCGGACGGTCGCGCGCTCGGGCACATCGCTCTCGACCGCGCCGACCGTGAACAGCGCTTGCCGCCCCGCCCGTCCTGCGAGCTGGTCGACCAAGGTCGAGAGGTCGGCAGGTCCGACGTCGCCCGCGAGCGTGCCCCCGAGCGGAGTTGCGCCGAGCGGCTCGGTCCGCGGCGCCGCCAGCCGCATCGTCTCGATGCCGAGGCCGGGATCGACCCGCTCGATACGAAGATGAAAGAGGCGCGCGAGGTGAGCCGCATCGCGGGTGGCGCGCACCGTGCCAATGGCCAGCCGCTGCTCGCTGCCGTCGACGCGATCGAGCGTCAGCACCAGCGTCCGCGCGCCAAGGCCCCGTGTCCGTAGCTGTTCGACCATGTCGGCAAGCAGATCGCGGATGACCTTCTCGATCGCCTCCGCGGTCTCGATCGGCTCAAGCAGTCGTAGCGTTGCGACCGGAACCTCGTGGGCCACAACCGGAACGATCGGCTCAGCCAGACGCCCGAGTGCCTCGTCGAGCCGGCGGACGCTGGCGAGGCCGAGGCGCCGCGCGAGCGGGCCGCGCGGGAGGGGTAGCAGGTCGCCGACGCGCTCCAGCCCGAAGCGGGTTGCGGCAGCCAGCGCCTCGGGCGTCAGGCGAAGCGCCGCGAGCGGCAGACCAGCGAGTGCCTGTGCCTCGCGGCCGACCTCGATCCGCTCGATCGGCTGGCCGCCGAACCGTGCCAGCGCGTGCGCCGCGCCGAGCGTGCCCGCGACCGCGACCCGCGCCGTCAGTCCGAGCCGTCGGCAGAAGCCGAGCAGGCGCGCGCAGAACCGCTCCTCGCCGCCGAACAGGTGGGTGACGCCGGTCAGGTCGAGCCAGAGCCCATCCGCCCCGCTGATGGCTGCGGTTGGCGTCCAGTGCCGCACCGCATGGGAGGCGAGCTGATCCAGGACGGCCGCATCGGCGGCGGGATCCGACGCGCGGATGTCGAGCCCGGGCAGGAGCGCTCGCGCCTGGGTCACCGCCATGCCCGGCACCAGGCCAAGCGCGAGGGCCGCGGGGCAAGCCGCCGCGATCAGCTGTTGATTGCCGATCTGGTGCGCCAGGATCAGCGGCGGTGCGGGCGCCTCCGCCCGTTCTGCCCTCGCTACGGTCGCGGGGAGCGGCGCATGCTGCCGCCCTTTGAACGGATGCTCGGCGGCTTCCGACCGGCGCCCGAGTTCGCGCATGGTCGGTTGCTGATGGAGCGGGAGCGCGGTCGCCTCGGCCGCCACGGCCAAGCGATCCCGCGTGCCCTCGCGCGCCCAGCGTGCACCCGGCCGCCAGTTGCCGCCCCGTGGCACCGAGCAGGCGCCGGGGTCGTCATCGACGGGCAAGGGGGAGGGGGCACGCGGCTCAGGCTGCGCGCGCGGTCGCTCCAGCCGCCGGAGCCGCTCGATGCTGAGCGCCGGCAGGTAGAGCGAGGCGACCCGTGTCATCTGAGGCCTCGACGAGAAGGGAGAAGGGATTGCCGTTGCGCTGACGGACGAGCTCTACCGTCCAGCGCGCTCGGCCGACGCCAGGGGCGGGCAGCCGTTCGGACGGTGCACAGGCGATCCGCCAGCGCGTCGTCGCCGCCGACAGCTCGGACAGGGGACAGACACCCTGTCGCCGCCACCGGCGCGACAGGAAGGCGGGGGTGCTGCCCGCGTCAGCGGCGAGCTGGAGCCGGCGGCTCGCGGTCATGTCGGCGCGACGGACCTCGCCGACCACGGCGGCGAGCGCGCCGTGCCGCAGGCCATCCTCCATCAGCGCCAGCACGTCCTTGTCCTCACGTCCTTCGGCAAAGAGAATGCGCCCGGGCGGCAGTCCTGCCTGCTCGAGCCCCGGCGCGTAGAGGTCGAACCGGCTCACCACCCACAGCACGCGGGTGTCGGCCGCCGCTGCCAGGCGCGCGGTGATGCCCGCGATGAAGAGCGTCGCTGCGGCGTCGTCGCTGAGCGACGGGGCTGCGGGCGCGATGTCGTGCAGGGCGGCACCATCCAGCCCATGGTCGGCCAGCCGGCGGTCGATCTCGGACAAGGCAAAGGGGATGGCTGCCACCTGTCGCGGGCGCACATCGGCAACGCTCTCGCGGAGGCGTGTCACAATTTCGGAGGGGGACGCGGCGGCAGACATCAGGCGGAATCGACTCTCGTGTTCCGCATATGTTCCGCATGGCGGCGACCTCGGTCAAGCCACGGAGCGCAAAAGAATCTGGCCGGGATCAGCCGGCACGGCGGTCTGCTGGCGCCGCCCAGCAGCGGAAAGGCTGAATTCAGCGCCTGCTTACCTTATTTCGGGTGAAAATTGAAGACGGAGCAGGTGATGGCGGGCGGTTGGACGCGGGACGGTGCCGTCCAGGATCAGATCGACGACTCGGTCGCGGATGCCATCCTCGCCGCCCGATCCGGCATGCCGACTGGCGAAAGTGAAACCCACTGTGTTGAATGCGGCGAGCCGATCCCTGAGCGTCGTCGGATTGTCCTCCCGGGCGTTCGCACGTGCGTCGCATGTCAGTCGCTTCGCGATGCCAAGCCGAAGGCGTCCGCCATCGATCGGCGGGGAAGCAAGGACAGCCAGCTGCGTTGATCAAGCGCACTGGGATGCAGATCATAGTCGAGCAGTTGCCGGCCGGTTCTGCTTCAGGCCAGTCTAGGCGTCGGGGAACTTCGCTCCAACCCTTGCGCTCGAGCAGTTGGTGTCGAAGCTTCCACGAAAGGGAAGATCATGGCCGAAGCAAGCTGGGGTGATGCAGCGTCGCCCGAAATCGACTGGCGGATGAGCGCCGCGCTCGAGAACGTCCCGCGCGGCCTGGACGAGCTGGTCGAAGTCACAAGCCTGGAAAAGGCGGTGCGCGCATGGCTCGACCTCGATCCTTGTCATGAAGAGGACGCGATTCTGATCCCGCAACGCCCGCTGATCGTCGATGGAGTTTCCATGATCGAGGTGCGGGGCGACAATATCGGCTCGCTCGCTTTGGAGTTGCCCGACGCGAAGCAGGTCGACCCTGCCTCACGCCCTGAGCCCGACGATGCGGGTTAGGACGATCGCGCGCGCAGGCTGCGGAACGTGATCGACCAGCGCGTTCGGTCCATCTCGGCGATGCTGTGTTCCCAGTCATGGCGCGCCGCGCCGCTGAGGTGATAGGCGCCGCGAGGCGGTAGCGGCACGCCGACGCGCTCGAAGCGCGTGCCGACCCGGCGGCGGAAGCGCATCGTCGCCGGTGCGCCCAGCGACAGCCCGACCACATGCTCAAACGCCGGGCGGTCACGATGCCAGCCGATGCCCGCGCCGGGATCGTAGCGGATCAGCAGGGCCTGGACGAGATCGTCGACCGGCAGCCGGGCAAAGGCGGCCGCGCGATCACGGATCGGCAGCAGCCAGTCGGGTAGCGGCTCGCCGCGCTCCAGCCTTCCCGCATCGAAGTCGTAGCGCCAGCCATAGGAGCTGGTCAGCCGCTTGCCGGTCCAGCCCTGGAAGCGGAACGGCGCCAGCGCCGTCGCGTCGATCGCCGCAATCAGCATCCGCTCCTCGGCCTCGCTGACGAGATCGTCCTGCGACGCGAGCCCGGGCAGCGCGGGGGTATAGAACAGGTCCGCCATAGCCATCAGGCGGCGCTCTCGTCGGCGTGTACCGGTCCCGGCGGCTCCCAGCCGAACACGCTGCGACCCCCGAATGCGTGCGAGAGGCCGCGCTCCTCCGCGATCAGCGCTTCGACCGATGGGCCGGTCGCGTTGGCTTCCAGCCGTCTCGCCTGCTGGTCGAGGCGCCGGATCGCCGCCTGCTTCTCGTCCTGGCCAAGCTTCGCGGCCGCGACCGCTTCCTTCATGACCGCGATCGTCCGGTCGTAGACGCGGGTCGGGACGGGGTAGTGATGACGGTCCTTGCCGCCATGGGCGAGGCTGAAGCGGGCAGGGTCGCTGAACCGACACGGTGTGCCATGAACCACTTCCGCCACCATCGCGAGCGAACGGAGGGTTCGGGCGCCGATGCCGGGCACCAGCAGCAGTTCGGCGAAGTCCTCAGGTCCACGATCGGCGGCCGCGGCGAGCGCACCATGCAGGCGACGCTCGACCACGTCCTCGGCCCGGACCTCATGATGGTCGGGCATGACGAGGTGCGGCAGCATCGCCTGCGCGGCCGGCGCCGGTGCCTTGCCGCGGGCGGGTTCGAGCCGGCCAAGCTCGCGGACGATGCCATCGGGTCCCGCGTCCCGGAGCAGATCGAGCTGGCGTTCGCGCGAGGCGGCGGCGCGCCGGTCGGTCAGGTTGACGATCTGACCCTGATGGGCGCCCTCGACCGCGGCATGGGGCGCGTCGACGAAGCTCTCCAGTCCCTCGGAGAGCCAGTGATAGCGGCGCGCCTGCTTCCGGCCGTCGTTCATGCCCTGCTGCACCACCACCCAGCGACCGTCGTCAGCGACGATGAAGCCGTGGAGATAGAGGTCGAACCCATCCTGCACCGCGGCGCTGTCTACCTTCGCGACCAGCCGACTGGAACGCGCGAGCGCATCGCCATCGAGGCCGACGCGCTCTCCCACCGCGACAAGCTCTGCCGGGGTCGCGCGGCTGTGCCGCCCGCGACCGCCGCAGACGTGCAGGCCGAGCTCGCTCGAGAGAGGGGCAAGGCCGCGTTTGAGGGCGCCGAGCACGCTCGTCGTGATCCCCGACGAGTGCCAGTCCATGCCCATCACCGCGCCGAACGACTGGAACCAGAAGGGGTGGGCGAGACGACGCAGCAGTTCGTCCCGGCCATATTCGAGCACGATCGCTTGCGCGATCACCGCGCCGAGCCGGGTCATGCGCTGGCCAAGCCAGGCGGGTACGCGCCCGCCATGGAGCGGTAGATCGGCGCTCCCCGACCGCCGGCCCATCAGCGAGCCTCCACCATCATCGAAGTGCCGCGTGAGTCCGGTCCCGCGCTGAATAGGGGCAGGGCCGGCCCGTCGCCACGCACGGGTGCCTCGAAGTTGGAGACGGTCACCCCGACCAAGCGGATGCCCGTTCCGGGCGGGTAGATCGAGCGGACGAGGTCAAGGCTTGTACGGTGAAGCTGATCCCGATCGGTCACCGCACCTGCATGGCTGCGGCTGCGGGTGATCTGGCGGAAGTCTTGGAACTTGATCTTGACGGTGACCGTGCGCCCAAAGGCCTGGGTCTTTTCGCACCAGCCCCAGACATCGTCCGCCATGCGCAGCACGCCGGCCTCGATTTCGGCCGGTTCGGTCAGGTCGCGATCGAACGTGGTCTCCGAGCCCGACGACTTGCGGGCGCGGTTCGGGTTGACCGGGCGATGATCCTCGCCGCGGGCGATCGCATGGTACCAGCCGGCCGAACTGCCGAAGTGCTCTTCGAGGAAGGCGAGCGGCTTAGCGCGGAGGTCGGCACCGGTCTCAATGCCGAGCCGCTTCATCTTGGCCGCAGTCACCGGTCCGACGCCGTGGAAGCGTGCGACAGGCAATGTCTCGACCCAGGCCGCGCCCATGTCGGGTGTGACGGCGAATTGGCCGTTGGGCTTGCGGTGGTCCGAGGCGAGCTTGGCCAGGAACTTGTTGTAGCTGATGCCGGCCGACGCAGTCAGGCCGGTCTCCTCGAGGATGCGCGCGCGGATGGCCTTGGCGGTAGCCCAGGCCGTCGGCAGCCCGGCACGGTTGCCGGTCACATCGAGATAGGCCTCGTCGAGCGACAGCGGCTGGATGAGGTCGGCGTAGTCGGCGAAGATCGCATGGATCTGACGCGAGACGGCCTTGTAGACGTCGAAGCGCGGCGGCACGAAGACGAGGTCGGGACAACGCCGAAGTGCCGTGACCGAGGGCAGGGCTGAGCGCACGCCGAATGCTCGCGCCTCGTAGCTGGCCGCCGCGACGACGCCGCGCGCTGCGGCATAGCCGACCGCGACCGGCCGTCCGCGCAGGGCCGGATCGTCGCGCTGCTCCACGGACGCAAAAAAGGCATCCATGTCGACATGGATGATCTTGCGAGTCGAACGGCCTTCCATCGCCGGGCAGCTTAGCAGCGCGCGAACGAACGAGGAACATGTGATCTGCGGCGCCGCTTAAGGATCATTCTATTCCTGAGTGACGGAACGGCACCAGCAACGCTTCGCTATACGAATATTGCGGGCTTCCGGTCCGCCAGGGAGTGCCGCACATGGCCGACGAGAATGTAGCGATCCTGTACCGCATGATCCTGCCGGACCACACCTGTCCATTCGGCGTACGCGCCAAGGAGATGCTGGAAGAGGCGGGCTTCGAGGTAGACGACCGCATCCTGTCCTCGCGCGAGGAGGTGGATGCCTTCGAGGAGGAACAGGGCGTTGATACGACGCCGCAGGTGTTCATCGATGGCGAGCGCATTGGCGGGAGCGACGATCTCGAACGGTATCTCGCGGCATGAGCCGGGCGGCGGTTCGCGACGGGAAGGCCGGCCTCTCACCTATGGCCGCTGCTTCGATCGTGGCGGCCGCGATGGGGGTCAGCGCGCTGCTCGGACGTCGCAACGCGCCTGGCCCATCCCACCCGAACATCCGGCGCTGGTACAAGCGGCTCGACAAGCCTGCCTTCACGCCGCCCGATCCCGTGTTCGGTGCGGTCTGGCCGATCGTGGCGAGCGGGCTGGCGATCGGCGGCTATCGACTGCTCCGCCGACGGCCCAGCGATGGTCGCAACCTGGGCCTGGCGCTGTGGCTGCTCAACACCGGCATGATCGGTGGCTGGACCGAGCTTTTCTTCCGCAAGCGTGAGCTGGGCGCCAGCGCGCTCGCATCCGGTGCCATGATCGCAACGGGAGCGGGCTATGTCGCCGTAGCCGCGAAAGTCGATCGACCGGCGGCGGCGCTCGGCCTGCCCTTCGTGGCCTGGCTCGGCTTTGCGACCCTGCTTGCCGAGCAGGTGTGGCAGCGCAACCCAGATCCGAACGCCCCCGTGTCCTGACCAGGGCTTCGCGTGCTCACCCGGTCGCGTCTGGCGTCGTCGGACGCTAGGTGGAGCCGATGCCGCGCAACCGCTACTATCAGGGACCGCCCACCGACCATTTCGACGGCGTCCGCTTCTTCAACCCGGGTCAGCCATCGACCGATCGCGGCCTCACCGCCATGCTGCGCTGGAAGCTGGCTGGCGGTGCCGCCAAGTGGCCGGTCTCGGTGCCGGTCACCCCGGCCAAGCCGGAGTCGCGGGTCGCAGGCCTCCGGATCATCATGGTCGGGCATGCCTCGCTGCTGATCCAGGCGGCGGGCAGGAACATCCTCACTGATCCGGTCTGGTCCGAGCGCGCCAGTCCCGTCGCCTTCGCCGGACCCAAGCGGGTGACCGCGCCCGGGATCGCGTTCGAGGACCTGCCGCCGATCGATGCCGTGCTCATCAGCCACTGCCACTATGACCACCTCGATGTCGCGACGCTGCGCCGGCTTCAGGCGGATCATGCGCCGCTGATGGCCATGCCGCTTGGCAATGATGCCATCGTCCGCGCTGCTGTTCCCGAGGCACGCTGCATCGTCGGCGACTGGTGGGACCGGATGCCGCTTTGCGAGGGGGTCGCGACCACGCTGACCCCGGCCTGCCATTGGGCGAACCGCTGGCCGACCGACGTGCGCATGGCCTTGTGGGCAGGGCATCATCTGACCACACCCGCCGGCTCGGTCTGGTTTGCGGGTGATACGGGCTACGGTGAGGGCGTGATCTTCAGGGAAATGCGCGAGCGACTCGGCGCGCCGGACGTGGCGCTGATTCCGATCGGCGCCTACGAGCCGCGCTGGTTCATGAGCGCGCAGCACGTCAACCCGGCGGAGGCGGTCCGCATCTTCAGGGACATGAATGCCGGCCAGGCGCTCGGCATTCACTGGGGCACGTTCCAGCTCACCGACGAGGCGCGCGACGCACCGCGTCTGGCGCTCGCCTCCGCACTGTCGGCAGCAGGGTTGCCACCACGGCGCTTCGTGGCGGCGCAGCCCGGCACCGTCCACGATTTCGAGCGCGCGGGCGGTTAGAGCATTTCCAGCGGCACGGGCCCGCGCGGCCGCGGGAAGATGTCGTCCAGCCGCGCGAGATCGGTTCCGGAGAGGTCCAGGTCCGCCGCCGCGCGGTTCTCGCGAACGTGGGCCGCCGATCCTGCCTTGGGAATGGCGACGGTCCCATCGCGCGCCAGCAGCCAGGCAAGCGCCACCTGCGCTGGCGTGACGCCACGCTCACGCGCGATGACGGCGAGCCCGCGATGGGCAAGCAGGCGTCCCTGCTCGACGGGACTGTAGGCCATCACCGGCACGCGTCGCTCGGCAAGCCAGGGGATCAGGTCGTGCTCGGGCCCGCGACGGGTCAGATTGTAGAGGATCTGGTCGGTCTGGCATCGCTCACCACCGGCGGCAACCAGCTCTTCCATGTCCTTGGCATCGAGATTGCTGACGCCCCACCGGACGATCTTGCCGGCCGCGACCAGTCGCTCCATCGCCTCGACGGTCTCGGCCAGCGGCACGCTCCCGCGCCAGTGCAGCAGATAGAGGTCGAGCCGGTCGGTGCCCAGCCGCTCGAGGCTCGCCTCGCACGCGCGCGGCAGCCGCTTGGCGGAGGCATTCTGCGGATAAGCCTTGCTGACGAGAAAGACGCGGTCGCGCATGCCGGCGATCGCCTCGCCGACGAGGCGCTCGGACTCGCCGTCGGCGTACATCTCGGCCGTGTCGATCAGGGTGAGGCCGAGCTCGACGCCTTCGCGCAGCGCGGCAATCTCTTGGCCGCGGCGGCTCGGATCCTCGGCCATCATCCAGGTGCCTTGACCCAGTGCGGGGACGGTCGTGCCGTCGGGGAAGCGGATCGTCTTCATGGACGCACAACGTGCCACCCGGCCTGTCGGACCATCTGCCGCCGCCCGACGCTGGGGGGAACGGAGGTATCGATGAACGAGGATGACGAGCGCTGGATGCGCCGGGCGATCGAGATCGCCCGCTCAAAGGGCTCGGACCCGTCTACCTCGCCGCTCGGCTCGGTAATTGTCCTCGACGGCCGCGAGATCGCAGGCGAGCGCAACCAGACCCAGGAACTGCCCGACGCCACCGCGCATGCCGAGATGATGGCGATCCGCCGCGCCTGCGAGGACACGGGCGAGCTCGAGCTGCGCGGAGCGACGCTCTACTCGACGCTCCAGCCCTGCGGCATGTGCACCATGGCTTCGATCTGGTCGAAGGTGGGCCGCGTCGTCTACGGCGCCGGGCGCGAGGACGTGCACCCGATGTATTTCGAGGCGCGGCATGTCGACACGCTGTCCTTCATCGCGGACGCCTATCGCGACGATATCGTGATTGAGGGCGGGTGCCTCCGCGAGGAGTGCGCCGGCCTCTATTACCCACCCGACGCGGACCTGCCGCGAGACGAGCAGGCGAACCTGTGAGCGAGCCCGACACCTTGATGCTGCGCCCGAACGGCTGGGTGCCCAACAATTCCGCGCTGCCGGTGCTGGTCTATCGCGGCGTCGTGCCGTTCGGCGACCCGGATGCGATCGAGGCGATGCTGCGTCGGAACGACTGGCGTCCGGACTGGCGCGACGGCGTCTATCCCTACCACCACTACCACTCGACGGCGCACGAAGCATTGGTCTGCACCAACGGGTCGGCCGAGCTGATGCTGGGCGGCGAGGGCGGCCGGCAGGTGCGGATCGAGGCGGGCGATCTTCTGGTTCTGCCGGCGGGCACCGGGCATTGCCGGAACAGGGCCAGCGACGACTTCCTGTTGGTGGGCGCCTACCCGGAAGGACAGGATTGGGATGTCTGCCGCCAGGCGGCAGACACGGCAACGCTCGCGCGTATCGCCGCCGTGCCGCTGCCGCAGGCCGACCCGGTCGAGGGCAACAAAGGTCCGCTCACGCGGCTGTGGAGCAACAAGGCATGATCGACATCAACACGGCATCGGCGGACGAGATCGACGCGTTGCCGCAGCTGAAAGGGCACGGATACGAGATCGTCCGCTATCGCGAGGAGCGCGGGCGGTTCGAGGCGGTGCGGCAGCTCGAGGAAGTGCCCGGCATGGCGGGCAAGGCTGCCGGGCTGGAGGACGCAATCCGCGTCGGTTGAGCTCAGCTGCGCGCCTCGACTGCGATCAGCGGATCGCCCGACCGTCCGTCCGCGAGCAAATGCGCCTGGACATCCTGGAAGCCGGCTTTTTCCAGGTAGAGGCGGATGAGCGCTGCCTGTCCGTTCATGTCGAGCGCGCGCCAGATCGCGACCGCCTTGGTCGGAAAGCACCGGTTCGAGAAGCTGGCGATCGCCACGCCGTCCGGCTTCAGCACCCGCCAGACTTCGCGAAACACCGCCAGAGGGTGCTGGAGATATTGTACGCCGACGCACACAAGTACCGCGTCGAACGTCTCGTCCGCCTCCGGCAGGACAGCATCCTGGTTGAGGTCCTGGACGAACCATCGGCCGAGGCGCGGATTGGCGGCGAGCTCCTCCGCGTTCATGCCGTGGCCGACGACATCGAAATCCAGGCCGGGCGGCAGGTGGCTAACCCAGCTCGACATGAGGTCGAGGACGCGATCGCCTGGTTTCAACCTCGATGCATAGTGTCTGGTCAGAGCCTCGACTGCCGCCTCATCGATATGTGTGACGAGGCGAGTGGGCGCGTAGAAGTCGAGGTCGGACCCGCCATCCTGCTTGGCGAACGCCTCCGGTGGCAGACCCAGCGCCTCGGTCTCGCTCATGCTGTGCTCCGGAGTGCTTCGTACCAGTCGGCATAGCGGGTGTTCCGCGCCATCCGCCGGTTCTGGTCAGGCGTGCCGTCGCTCCACCAGACAGGTCCACGTTCGCCAAGCGCGATCTTCGCTTCATTCACCTGCGCGCGAGCCGCCGCGAGTGCGGCGTCATCGCGGTCGCGCAGGGCTGCACCGACTGCCCGGCGAGCGCGCATCAGGTCGGCCGTGAGCGCTCTCCGCTGCTCGGCATCCAGATCAGGATTGGCACGTCGCCAGAGCCGGCCGCGTACGACGATGTAGCGGCCGTCCGGCGTCACCGGCGGTGGGGCTGAAGCTTCGGCCGAGGACGCAATCTTGAGGGACGACATCAGGTCCGAACGAGCGGGCGGCAGGCTGGTTCAGGGTATCGGTCGATCGCCTTGGCATGCCCATCTCAATGGCCGCGAGCCGGACCGAACTGAAGCTGGTCCAGACACGCGGCGAGGATGGAGAAACGCTCCACTCCCTTGCCGTCGCCTGCCTCTTGGAACACCGCGATCCGCTCGGCGACCCAAGCCTTGGCGCGCTCGCCATGGAGCCGCTCGATCGCGAGCGCCTCGGCCCATCGTTCCTGGTCCTCGGTCATGGGCATGGACCGGCAACATACGCAGGCTGAACCATTCCGCCACACCCGGGCAGCTGCCTTGCAGGCCCGAAGCGTCGGATCAGATGCCGAAGTCATAGGGCTTGGTGCGCGCCGGCTCGAGATCGAGACCCTTCTCCGGCTCAGCGGCCCGCGGCGGTTGCCGTGTCGGTTTGGCGTTTGCAGGACGAACCTTGCCACTGGTCTCCAGCGCGGACGTCTTTCCGCCGGCATTGCGGACGAGCTGGCGTTCGAGCCGGACGGCATTGTCGACGACGAGCGTCAGCGAGTCTCGTAGCCGGGTGACGGTCACCAGGAAGGTCTGCTGGTTGACCAGCTTGGTGTCCCGCGTCTCGATGACCGCGATGCCCCGGTCCGATGTCAGCCCCTGCGCCATATGGGCGTTGAGCGCGTAGGCGAGGTCTAGACGCTGGAGCATGGGATCGTTCGGCTTGAGCGTCACGCTGCGGCCCTGGCTCGTCTCCAGCATCACCTTGCCTGACGCGATCGCGGTGATCCGCGCCTGGTCGGCATTGAACAGGCCACGATCATGGTCGTTCGCCGTCCAGCGGATCCGGTCCCGCTCGTGCAGTTCGAGCACCTTTGCCTCGTAGAGCTGGAGCGGGCTCTCGCCCGCCCTGATCCGCAGCCGATCGGGCCGGAACGTACGTTCTGCGCCGCCTGAGAGCCGGAGCGTGACGGCGCCACGGCCGGCGTCGACCCGTTCGACCACGGCGCGGGCGCGGGGGAGCCGCTGAGCCACCTGGGCGCGGCTGATCTCGACCACCATGCCTTCGGCATAGCTGTGCGGGTAACGCAGCTCCTCTCCGGTGACGCTGACCCGGTCCAGCACCGTCACCGCGAGCTTGTCGGTCCCGATATCGCCACGATCGACCAGCCCTTGCTGGACTTTCTCGTTGACCTCGGCGCGCAGCCGGCGACCCGAAGCGTAGATCGCGGTCCGCTCGCGGTCGGCCGGTGCCAAGGCGAGCCAGCGCTCGGCGGCTTCCGCGCTGGCGCGCTCTGGTGCCTCGACGGTGTAGGGCACGAGCGCTTCCATCGCGCGATCGATCGCCCCGATCTGCGCGGCGGCAGCGGCGATGCGGACTGCCTCGCCGCGCGCCCGCAGGTTCTGGCTCATCTGCGCCGTCGGGGCGCCCGCCTGCTGCATCACCGAGAAGGGCTTGCCGGCATCGACCGCGCCCAGCTGCCGCGCGTCGCCGACGAACGCCATGCGGCCGATCCCGATCAGGTTGGCGAGCTGGACGAGCTTCAGGTGATCGCCATTGGACAGCATCGACGCCTCGTCGACGAGCAGGGCGGCACCGCCCAGGCTGGCACGCGCGCTGGCGAGCCGGACGCGATCCGGTGCGGGGCCGAGCAGCCCTTCATGAGCTTTTAGGAAACGCGCCACGGTCATGGACTCGATGCCGGTTTCGCGCTGGAGCATCTGGACCAGGGTGTTCTGGACCGCGAGGCCGAGGACCGGTTTGCCGGCCTGACGAATGAGATCTGCAACGGGGGCGAGCACGCTGCTCTTGCCGGCGCCAGCAACACCCTGGATTGCGACGATCCGATCATTCGAGCTCAGCAGCATGACGCCAGCAGCACGCTGTCCGGGGTTGAGGGTGATACCGGATCGTGCCTGCGCTGCGTCGTCCAGCTTGGCCGGCGCGACGTCTGCCGCGACGTAGCACGCGCCGCCGCCGCGGCCCAATTCCACCGCTGCCAGCATCGCGCGCTCGGTCTCGATCGCCCGTGCCGTGGTGACCATCTGGTCGCGCCGGCCGGTGCCGGCCACGAGCTGGCCTGTAGCCAGCAGCGCCTCGACACGCCGCTCGACGGCGTCAATCCCGACCGGCAGACCGGTGTCGAGCGCGGCCTTGAAGATGTCGGTCTTCGCGAATGCTGCCTCGCGCTCCTCCAGGTGCCGGACAGCCGAGGCAACGGCGTGTGTTGCAGCGACCTCGGTGGCGCTCATCGCCTTGGTGTAGCGGGGCAGATACGGGTCGGCTTTCTCAATGCCGAGCTTCTGCTGGACGGCCTGGACCAGCTCGCGGCCGCGCGCTGTCGTCTGGCCGACAAAGGCGGCGAGGCGTGACCAGGGCGACATGTCCGTGGCAGTCCCGCGATCGGCAGCGGCGATGAGCCCCTGGAGATCGATGCCGGCCTCGGCGGCGCTTGCGCGCCACGCGGTGTAGAGCGCGGCGCGGTCCTGGACCGCGTCCTTGAATGGGCGGGTCATCAGCGTCGCGGCGTCGAACGCGGCGGGGCTGCGATTGCCCAGTTCCGCAACCTTGGCGAGGATCTGCTGCCGGCGTGTGCTGAACGCCATCAGCACGTTGCGCGTAAGCCCGGCCGCTTCGAAATTGCCGTGCTTAGAGCGGTCGCCGAGCGTGTAGCCCAGCGCCTCCACACGCTCGCGGAAGCCAGCCATCGCAACGGCGTTGAGGAGCGTGTTCAGCTGCCACAGCTTGCCGTTGTGGAGCGCCCGCCACTTGCCGTCGGGCCCTTGCGTAACGTTGGCGACGACCGCGTGGAGATGCGCCTGCGGGTCCTGCGCGCGGCTGGTGTCGTGCTCGAACAGGGCCGCCACCAGGTTGCCGGTCGGCACCACTTTCTCGGTCCCGCGCACCTCCATCCGGGTCTCGGCCGCATTGCGCTCGGCCCAGGCGAGCGTGTCCTTCACCGCCGCGCGATAGGCTTCGATGATCCGCCGATCGCCGCCGACAAGGGCCAGCAGCGACCAGCTCTTGGGGAGCGAGAAGGTGAGATCCACGCCCGCACTATGGCGGTCGGCGACTCCGACCTGCGCGCCGTTCGGGAGTGTTCCTTTGAGGAGCGCCTCGAACACAGCCTGGTCGACTTTGCCGGTGAGGCCCAGCGCGGCCGCACCCTTGCCGACCCATTCGCCGGCAGCCTCTGGCTCGGTGGCCGCATAGTAGTTGTCGGCCGCGAAATAGCCGGCGGCGCCCTTGGCCGACCTGACACTCGCGACCGACAACATGAGGGTCAGAAGCCGAGGTCAGGTTGGTCGGTCGATCTGTCCTCGGAAGGCGCGATCCCTTCCCGAAGCTCACGACGGGTGATGTTCTCGGGCGAGGGCAGGGGGCGCACGCTCCGGCCGGGATCGAACCTGCCTGATCGACCCGCGCGCTCAGCCCTTGATCCTTCGCCTGGCTCCGTGGACGGCTCGACCGTCTCTCCGCTCGAGCCGGGTGGCTTCGCCAGTGCCGGGCGAGCCGCGGTCGACGGCTCGTCCAAGCTCTGGCCGTCTGGCGAAGACGACACCTCGGATCCCGCTCCGGTCGAGCGGATGAGCGCCGGATTGAAGTGGCGATCGGCTGGATCGGCGGCACGGGGCCCGGGTTGGTCGGCGTCCGTGCCGCGCAGATCTCTTCCTGCCGAGGCGTCCTCCTCGCGCGCGTTCCGGGGACCTGGACCCTGGTCGTTGGCGCCCGGCGGCGCTTCGCCGGCTGCGTCGCTTGCTCGCGCGGACGATGGTACGATGGCAGGACGGGGCGCGAGCGGCGGCCGCGGCTCGAAGGGCGCAGCGATGCCGGTGAAGCCGACATAGTCGAGCCGGATGGGTGCTGCCGGGAAGCCGTCGGGGAACTTCAGGTAGCCTTGAAGGCGCGGCAGGTTCATCAGCTGGTCGGGTAGAAGGAGCGGCTCAATCTGGCGACGCGGCGTAAGGCTCACCGCGTCGCGCGCGTTGTTGTAGCCGTAGCTATAACCCTCCTCCATCTCGCGATATTGGCGGTGACCGATGAAGTCGGAGCACCAGGTGGCGGACTCGCGATCGGCGGTGGCGAGCACGAGCTTGGTGCGGGCGAGCGCGGCGAGCGTCATCGCCATGTTGTCGCCATAGGTCTCCTTGAGCTTGGCGTAGGCGTGGACGCCCGCGACGATCGCGCCGCCATAGTTGCGGACGGTCTGAAGGCCTTTTTCGAGCGCCGGCAGGCGGTGCAACGCGCCGAGCTCGTCGAACAGGAACCAGAGCTTCAGGTCGGGGCTGCGCGGCCCCGCCATGAGCGTGTTCATGGCGGTGTCCATCCAGACGGTGAGCAGCCGGGAGGCCACCGCCATGTCGACGTAGCGTGCCGACACGAAGAGGAAGCTGCCGGGGCAGCCCTCGCCCTCGACCCAGCGGCGAACCGAGAAGCCGGGACCATCCACGGGCAGCATCCGCAGCGCCTTGGCGTTGGCGTTGAAGACGGCGCGGATCGACTCCGCCATCCGCGCCGCCTCGGGCGCGGTCAGCGGGTCGGCCACCGTGCCCTGCATAAGCTGGTGCACATGGGCGAGGCTGGCGGTCATGAGTTCGGTCGACAGCGCGAGGTTGGTTGCCCGGCCTTCCGCGACCAGCTTGAGGCACATTTCGACGAACAGCATGCGCGCGGCGAGCACCCAGAACTGCTCGGCACCGCCGCCGTCATGAGGGACCAGTGCTTCCGCCGCCGCGGTGAAGCCCGCCTCGTCGATGCAGTCCTCGAAGACCGACCATTGCGGGCAGCGGGCATCGAGTGGATTGAGGATGACGTCGCGTGTCGGGTCGAAGAATGCCTCGATAAAGGCCCCGGTCAGGTCGAAGATCACCGCGCGGTGGCGGCGCGCCCGCACCTGGCAGAGCAGGTCGCGCAGGCAGACGGTCTTGCCGGTGCCGGTCGTGCCGATCAGCATGACGTGGCTCTGCTCGAGCCGCCATGGGAAGGGCACGCCCGCGAGCGTGTAGGGCTGGTAGAGGTTGGCCGCCTGGCGTTCGGCAGCCGAGCAAAGCCGCCAGCCGGGGCCGAGGATGCGGCGATACTCGACCGCGCGCTCGGACCGATTATGTGCCTCGATCTCGTTCACCAGGGCCGGCAGGGTTGCCAGCGTAGCGCCGCGCTCGTGGCGGCTCTCCTTCGAGCGTCGCCCGAACCAGGCCGCCGCCCAGGCAAAGGCAATGGTCGCCGGCACCGTGATCAAGGCTGCGAGCACCGCCCCGCCGCGGACCGCGACCATGCACTTGGCCCAGGCTGTGGCCATCAACGGGTGCGTGGCGGCACGTGCGATCGGCACGAGGATCGGCGCCCCGTCGCGGGCCAGGTTGACGGGCTTGCCGGAATCGAACTCGAACCAGGTGTAGCCGGCGACGTAGATCCGCATCCAGCACAGGTAGCTTTCGGCGTCGCTCAGGGCGCCGTTCACGCGCCACCAGATAAGGCCGCCGAACACTGCCGTCGCGACTAGGGCAGGGCCCTTGAGGCCGGCCGCGAACATGAAGCCGAAATGCCCGATCAGCTGGCTGCCGCGGGTGAAGTTGACAAGCTTATGCCGCATGGAACCGGCCCTCCTCGGAGGTCGCCTCGCGCCACAACCGGATCACGGTCGCGCGGAGATCGGGATCGGGATGAACAGCGAGCAGCTCGTCGAGCGCGATCGCCACGAATAGGAGTTGTCCGAGCGCCTCGCTGATCCGGTCGGGCGCGCCCCTGAGTTCGCGGGCAAGCAGTTCGCGCACGAGCTTGCCGATGTCGGTGTTGCGGGTTGCGACAAGGTGATCGAGCTCAGCGCGCATCGCGCCGCTCATGCGAACGGTGATGAAATGATGGTACGACATGCACATCTCCGATAAGCCGGAGGAGCATGGTCGCGCGTCGCAAGGCAGGGTCGATCTAGCAGCGGACGGGGGCTGTAGGAAAACACATTCTACAAAATCGAAGCGAGCGGCTCCAACAATGAAAACAACGGCTTAGAAGCGGCCCCACAAAGAACCACGAAATGCGTCCGCCCGTGGGACCGGTTTTGGCGAGGGTCTTCAACCTCTTGTCCTGCGGGCTTGCCGCATAGGGTGTGCTCCCTTTGCGCCATATCGTCGAAGTGCTGCGGTCGGGATGGATGGACTGACGATCGGGTCTTGATCGGGGTGCCCGGTGGGATCGCCGTCGCGAACCTTGGCTCGGGAAACGGAGTGTGATCAGTCGGGAAAGGACGCGGCAGGCGTGCTCTGGGAGAGAGACGCTGCTCTGGACGAGCAAAGCGAGAGAGGCGTGGTTGCCCCTCTCGCCGGCTTAGGATTCGTCGCTGCGGCCGGCAGCCACGGTGTGGACGATCCGGTCCACCAGGTCCTGCATCAGGGTTTCGTAGTCACCCTCGTCAGCGACCCAGTAGCAGCCATCGTCGGTGCGGATGATGTGCTGGTCGAAGTAGCTGTAGGGCGCCCTGGCGGCGGCCCTGGCGTAGGCGGCCATGTAGGCGTCGTGGTCCGCAGCAGCAGCGGCGGTGGTGGTGATCGGGCTGTAGAAGGTCATCGTCCGTCCTCTCAATGTTCAAGTGAAAGACGGCGGCTGAGGGACAGCGGGGAAGATCGGGGGTCAGGGACCGCTCCGCCAGGAGCGGCCGCGTCAGCGGCGATGGGGGTCACGATTTTTCCGGCCGCGCGGTGACGCCGGCGGTGGAGCGCGAACCTCGATCGGCCGGAAAAATGGTGGGGCCCCGTCGTCCTTGAGGCCCGGTCTTCGCCGCTGTCATGCTTCCCCATGTCGAGCGAGTAGAAGAGCTCGGCCGGCGCGGGCTCGATGCCCGCGGCGGCCGATTGGATGCGGCACGCTGGAGGGGAGGACCTGCTCCGGTTGCCCGCAGAAATCCCTTTCCTACAGGTACGCGGCTAGGCGAAGAGAGGATCGGAAGGGGCTTCGACCGACAGGAGAATGGTCGTGGCCAAGAAGAAGCCGAGCGCGCTGGATGCGCTCACCAGACATGACGAAGAACAGCGCCTGCTCGAGAGCCGGCGCGAGGAACTGCGGCGTGCTGCCGCGCTCGAACTGGGGCTGATCGCGCTCGATGCCGGCGGCGGTGCGCTGGGTGCCGAAGGCCTGAGACAGGCGATCCGCCTCGCGCTCGATGGGAACGGCGGTGAGCCCGCTCCCGGCAAAATGCGATCGCAAGTGAGCATGGTTCACTCGCCGGTGAAGGGGGAGGGCAATGCCTGACCCGATCACCCGTGAGCCGATGAGCGATGTCGCCGAGGTCATCGCGATCCTTGCTGATCCGGCGACCAGCTACTGGCTGCGCGATGCGATCGTCTCAGCCTGCCAGCGTGATCCGTTCGACGCCGAGCGGGACGCCCTGGCGCTCGCCGGCCTGCTGACCCGCCGCCTCGATGCGATCGTCACGCGGCACTTCGGCAGCCCTCGCCAGGCATGACGAAGGTGCCCCGGCGGCGGTGCCGCCGGGGCGTATTCCGGGCCGTCAGAAGGGCAGGTCGTCGTCGATGTCGTTCTGGCCGGAAGGCTCGCCGCCACTCGCCGACTTGCCGCGGCTGAGGAACTGGACATCCTCGGCGATGATCTCGCAGCCGTACCGCTCGACCCCCTCGCGATCGGTCCACTTGCTGTAGTGGATGCGGCCGCGCACCGACACCAGCATGCCCTTGGTCGCGTATTGCGCGACCGTCTTGCCGAGGCCGTTGAAGCAGGTGATGCGGTGCCACTCGGTCTCCTTGGCGGTGTAGCCGTTCGCATCCTTGAAGGTCTTGCCCTCGCCGTCGCGCTTGGGCCGGCTGGTGCCGAGGCTCAGGGTGGTGACGCGGGTCTCGCCGCGGGTGGAGCGGGTCTCGGGATCGGTGCCGAGATTGCCGACGAGAAAAACGGTGTTGGTCATGGCGCTTGCTCCTTGCGGATCGTCGGGACCGTCCCGATCGACGGAGCCCCGGCCATGGCGAGGCAGCCGGGCGGAGGCACCGAGCGGCCTGCAGGGACGGGAGGGGAACCCTGGGAGACCAGGCTGGCGCGGGCAGCGGAGGCGAAGCCGGAGCAACACGGGCCTGGTCGGGAAGGGTTGCCTGCGCTCGCGCCCGCCATAGGGGTGAGCAGTCGATGGGAATGGTCCTGACCCGGCCGGATCGCGCACGCCCGAAAGTGCTACCGTCTGGTGCTGGAGGTTCGCGCCGATCGACACAGACGGTTTCCGCCGTAGCGGGCCCACGCCAGCGCATAGCCGTCCCGGACCATCGCGCAGGAGAGGTCGCCAACTTGCTGAGAACGGCACAAGGCGCCGGTCCGATCGCCCTTCGCGGAGCCGTTCGACACGCAGGTGAGAGGGGAACCACGGACCACGATGTGCCCGGTGCGGAGCGTGCCGCGGGCTCCGCCCAAGAGGGCGACGAGATGGTCGCGTGCGGCGCGACCGCTGGCGCGAGGACAGGGATGTCTTGGCCGGCAGGTCTCGTCCATCTCGCGGGCGGCGATGCCTTCCAGCCGAATGCGCGGCCCTTCCGCACACCAGATCGGACCGTCCCCGTCCCAAACCGCGACGGGCGTACAGGTGAAGGTGGTGCCGGGGGCGACGACGCTGGCGAGGAGCAGAAGCGGGATCATCGCCGATGCTCTTACGCAAAGGTGCACGACAGGCCACCCTGCAGCGCAGCGGCGCCGACCGGCGAGCGGTTTGAGGCGACAAGGGAGCGAGCTAGTGAGGACGGAATGACCCTGATCAAGCCTGTCAGCGAGACCGCGCTCTATGCGCCGATCAAGCGCTTCCTCGGGCGTCATGGGTTCGAGGTGAAGGGGGAGATCTGCGGCTGCGACATCGTCGGGCTGGCACCTGGCGAGCCGCCGCTCGTGGTCGTCACCGAGCTCAAGCTATCCTTCTCGCTCGAGCTGCTGCTGCAGGCGGTCGAGCGGACGCGCTCGTCCGACATCGTCTATGTCGCGGTGCCGGCCACGCGCCGCGGCCGCGACCAGGACCGCCGGGTGCATCGGCTCTGCCAATTGCTGGGACTGGGCCTGCTCGCGGTCGACCTGCGATTAGGCACGGTCACCGTGCTCGGCGAGCCTGCGCCCTACCGACCGCGGCCCAGCCTGCCGCAGCGGCGGCGCCTCGTCGCTGAGCATCGCCGTCGAAAGGGCGACCCGACCCAGGGTGGATCGACCCGCCAGCCGATCATGACAGCGTATCGCCAGCGCACGATCGCGTGCGCCGAGGCGATGCGGGATGGACCGAAGCGACCGAGGGATCTGCGCGGGCTCGCGGAGGATGCGGGCGGTATCCTGCTGCGCAACGTTTATGGCTGGTTCGAGCGCGTGGAGAAGGGGCTCTATGCGCTGTCCGAGCGTGGCCGGCTTGCGATCGGCGATATCTAAAAGAGGTCTCTACCGCCCCCGGAGCAGGAAGCGGCATAGTCCAAAGCCGGGGAAGAAGGGCGCCGCCGAAGCGGCGCCCGGAAGGGTTCAAGCCGCAAGCGCCTCGCCCGAGGTACGGGCATGGTGCTTGGGGTTGGTGCCGAGCGGACCACGCCGGTCGACGACGGCAATCCCGCGCTCCTTAGCCTGGATGACGAGCCGCTCCAGCACGCCGTTGCCGGCGAACGCGACGACGTAGCGCGGCTTCAATCCGAGCATCTGCTCGTTGCGGCGGAAGCCTGCCCGGGCGCCGAGCCGCGTGTCGAGGCTGAACGCGATCTGCGGCACCTTGTGACGCTCGGCCCAGGACGCCGCGAGCCGGTCGGCACCCTTGCCGTCGCCGCCATGGACGAGGACCATGTCCGCGACATTGGCGCGCACCCGGTCGAGCGTGCGCCAGATCGCGTCGCCATAGGCCTTGGCATCGTCCGCGCTACCGAAGCTCAGCCGTCCGCCGGCAAAGACGACGGGCGTGCCCTCAGGCATCGCGGCCCGGCGCTTGCCTTCGGCGCGGGCCTTCAGGAACTCGCGTCCCTGGACCACAGCGGAGGTGCTCAGCGCGTCGTGGCTGAGCCGCGAGCCGCCGGCCGGCTTCCAGGACGATCCGGTCTCGGCGAGGTAGAGCGCTGCCGCCGTTTCGCGGAGTGCCTCCAGCGCCAGCATCTCGCCTTCGGCCGCTTGCGCGCGCTCGACCTGCTGTTCGAGTTCAGCGGTGTGGACCTCCGAGCCGTCGTTGGTCGCGAGCAGCAGCCGGATCTCGTCGGTCGCCCGGTCGATGCGGGTCGAGGCCTTGGCAGCGGCGCGATGGAAGAGGTTCACGAAGCCCCAGCCGAGCTCCTCGGCCTGGTCCTCGAGGATGGTGTCGGTGAACAGCGCGAACAGGTCGGACCAGACGGCGGCGAGCGTCTGGTCGATTGCTTCCGGCTCGGGTCGGGCGAGGGGACGCGCACCGGGATCGCTGGCGATCGAGAGATGCCCGAGTTCGAGCGCAGCGAGCTGGGCGGCAAGGGTGGTCGGCATGAGAGGTCTCCTGTCAGACGCCGCGGATCTGCGGCGACGCGTGCCCTCCCACCCGGCGGCATCAGGGCCGGGCGCCACCCCCCGACAAGGCTGGCGCGGGCCGCCTCGCGAGGGCGCCAGCCCAGGCGAGGCAACACGGGCCGCAGGCGGGCGGGTTGCGCCTGGATCGCCGGCGGGTAGAAGGCCTCTCGCGCCCGCACCGCGGCACTGGCCGGACCTCGTATCCGGCTCTCAGGCGACGAGCCTCGGCTGGCTTTCGGGCAAGCATGCCAGCCCGATCTCGCGCGCAATCCGTGCCGCCAGCCGAGCGTGGTCGACCAGCTCGGTCATGCGAGCCCAATGATTGCGCTCGCCGACATGGTCGGACCGGCCGCGGCACCGGCGAAACAGGATCTCGCCCGGCCCGAAGCCGCCGATCGAGACCTGGCAGTAGAGCTCTTCCCCGTGGAGGATGACCTCGCCCGACACCGCTGGACCGCCAGCACAGACGCGAATGTCGTATCGGCCGCGCTCGAGTTGCAGCGCGTCGGCAAGCCGCTTCAGCGCCCGCCGTGCTTCCGTGTGGAAGGTCCGCTTGGCGTCAGCGTCATGATCGACGCCGCGCGCGGCGAGCAGGGTCAGCAACGGGGTGCGCGCAATCTCGGCCAAGGCATCGCCGCAGAGCGTGCGAAGGGCCGGCCGATCCGGCATCGTGGTCGTCGCGACAGCCCCGAGATGCCGGGCGAGTAGCACCACGGCAGGGTCGGATTCGAATGACTTGCCGGCGTTGCGGCAGTCCTTGGCAGCGGCCTGGATGGCGTGGAGGCAAGCAGCAATGGTGTCGAGGCCGCTCGGATCGAGCGCCTGCGCGAAGCGGTAGCCGACATCGTAGGTCATTAGAAAATCTCCCGAGGAGAGGAGGTGCAAACAGCGATCCTTTGCGGGCCGCCGAGAGGGTGCGGGTCAGGCGGCGAGCGACAGCTCGGCGGGGCGCTCGGCGCGGCCGAGCTTCAGCAGATAGGCGGAGGCCTCCTCGGCCTTGGCGGCCGCGGTCAGGATCGCGCGGGCATCGGTCTTGAGGACCTTGAGCCAGCTGCCGAGATAGCTCGCATGATCGTCGAGATGGTCGACTGGCAGCCCAAGTTCGGCGCCGATCATCGCCGAGGCGAGCTCGGCGACCAGCTCCTCGACGGCGTAAGCGTCGCTCCCGAAGCGACCACCTAGCGAGCGGTCCAGTCGGCTTCGGTGTCCCGTCCAGTGCGCAAGCTCATGCGCCAGTGTCGACCGGTAGAGGTCGCGCGTCCGGAACTGCGACACCTTCGGCATGGTGATCTGGTCGGTCGAGGGCATGTAATAGGCCTCGCTGCCACCGTGGCGCAGCAACGCCGGAATAGCGGCGAAGAAGGTGTCGAGTTCGCGATCACGCGCAGTCGGTTCGGGCAGCGACACGGGCTCGGGCCGGAACCGCTCGGGCAGCCCATTGATTTGGTCGACGTTGAAGACGGTAAAGCTCTTCAGCACGCGGCGCGCCTCGTCTTCGCGCTCGCCCGTCGCGGGATCCTCAATCTCCTTGGTATAGCTCTTGTAGAAGATGGCGAGCGTACCGCGCTCGCCCTTGCGCACCTGGCCTCCGAGCAGCTGTGCCTGGTGGTAGGTCATCCAGGTCGGCGAGCCGAAGCCGCGCGATTGTGCCGCCATCCAGAGCCAGATGACGTTGACCCCTCGATAAGGCGTTCCGCAGACGCGCAAGGGCCTGGAGACAGGACCGCCGGTCCAGGGCTGGCGCCAGGGCCTGACGCCGGCCTCCAGGCGTTCGATGATGGCGTTGGTGATTGTCTCGGCGGGGCTGGTCGGCGGGGTGGATCGGCTGTGGCGCATCGCGCGGCTCCTCTGATCACGAGCCGGATCGGCTCGCCCCGGCGACAGCCGTCTCCCCTCTCTCGCGAAGCCGAAGAAAAAGGGGCGACCTCGAGGTGGAGGCCGCCCCAGAATGCCGCGTGCCGCTCAGGCAGCGTCGCGGTCGATCACGTCGCTGACATGATCGAGCTCGGTCGCGCTGGCGTCGGCATTGCCCGGCAGCGTGGCCGGATCGCCGTCGGCTTGGCCGCCAGGCTCGGGTGCGAAGCGCATCGCGGCCGGAAGCCACGCCCGTGCCGCCTGCTTGGTGCTGACCTCGCCGATAAAGTCGCCAGCACAGATCTTCTCGCAGGTGGCGGCGAGGTCGGCTTTCTTGGCATTGCCGTAGCGCGCGGCAAGTGCGGGTCCGTCGATCTCGGCCAGCGCGTCGAACATGACGGGCTTGGTGACCTTGTCGAAGAAGTTTGCCGCTGTCGGCCGCCACCAGGCGGCGACGTCGATGTCGAGCAGACGGCCCAGATGATCGTGGAAGCGGCAGCCGCCAGTGCCCGTACCCGCAACGCTCGCCTCGAGACTGCCGGCAACCGCGTGGCCGAGCCACGCCGCTCGTTCGTCGGGCCCGAGCGCGCGAAAGGCGTCGAACCGCGCCTCGGCGGTGTCGAAGGTGGTCCAGCTGCGGTCGAGCGCCTGGTCGGCTTCCGCGCGAGCGAGGGTGGCGGGCGCTTCGGGCGTCTTGAACCCGATCACCGGCTCCTGAGGCGGCCGGGCGCTAAGCGACGAGCCGTACCGCTCCGCCCCGTGGCCGGGCTTGCGGTCGACCATCAGGAAGATTGCGAGATCGAGTGCGAAGTCCGGGTCTGCCGCGACATGGACCGCGAGGATGTCGCGGCGCTGGATGGCGAGCTCGTCGGTCAGCCGCTGCGAGAGACCGACGGCGCGTGGGGCAGGTTCGCCCGCGTCCTTATCGGCGTCGTCGGGCCCATTCTCTTCCTGCGGCGTCCGCTCGACGTAGAGCGTCTGGTGCAGCCGCGGCGTGCCGTCGGGGCCGAGGACGAGGAAGGCGCCGATCTGGGGCCGCAGCGCCTCGTCGAGCACCGGCGGCTTGTCGGTGATCGCCTCGACCGCCTTCTCGATGGTCTCGAGCTCGACTTCGGCCTGTGCACGGTCCTCGTCGCTGCTCGCCTCGTTTTCCAGCAGGGCGATCTTGTCCGCTGCCTGAGCCTCAAGCGTTGCAACCTGCTCCTGCTCGCTGTCGGTCAGCGCCGCGGGCTCGAGCTCGACCCGCTCGAGACCTTCGGTCTGCTGCCAGTCGACATAGCGGTCGAGCGTTGGGCGGATCCAGGCATAGCCGGTCTCGGCCGCGAGCGTCGCGGCGGCGTCGTCCATCTTCTCGTTGGCGAGCCGTTCGAGGATGGCGATGTCGAGCCAGCGGGTAGAGGTGTCGTCGGCGAAGAGATCGCGGTCGATGCGGCCGCCCGCTGCGAGGTAGGCGTCCTCGCCGACAAGCCGGGCGCGCGGATCGGCGGCGGAGACGGTCGCCTGCGTCATCATGCGCCGGATGCTGTCCGGGTGCGCCCCGCCATAGCCGCGGCTCATCTGGTCGAAGACATGCGCCTGGCGCTCGCGGTCGGGCGTCGAGGCGTAGGCCTTGGCGATGTCGAGGGTGATCTCGCCGTCGGCGAGTGCCTGGAACACCACCGGCGCGAGGCTCGCGAGCCGGAGGCGGCCTTCGACGAACCGCACGGTAACGCCGAACCGACGAGCCACGCCGTCGACGTCCGAACCCTGTTCGATGAAATGCTGGAAGGCGAGGCATTCGTCCGCCGGGTTCAGCGCCAGCTTCTGGAAGTTTTCGGCTAGGCTCGCCTCGGCCACCGCGCTGCCGAGATCGTCGAGCACGAGGCAGGGCACCGCGAAGTCGGCGGCGAGCTTGCCGTCGTCGGCGAGCGCCTTCAGCGCGGCATGGCGACGGCCACCTGCCTCGACGGCGAAGGTGCCGCGCGGCTTCTTGTTGGCGGTCACGATCAGGTTCTGGAGCAGGCCACGCGCTTCGATGTCGGCACGGAGCTGGGCGTCGGCGGCGGCATCGCTTCGGCGGCGGACATTGCGCTTGGAGGGCACGAGCTTGGCAAGCGGGATAGTCTGGATCATCGTCTTCACTCCTGGTGACGAGCCCGCGTGCGCTCACGCCGGCTCGCGCCATCCGACGCGTCCTCCTCTCTCAAACGGTGCGGGGAATGCCCGATCAGGCGATCAGACGGCTGAGGCGTTCGTCGACCGATGCGGCGAAGGGGTTGATCACGACAGTGCCGCGCCACGCGAAGCCGCTCGACATGTCCTCGGAGAGGAGCAGCGCGCATCCTGCCTCGGCGGCGGCGTTGAGGATCAGCGCGTCCCAGAGCTGCAGCTGGTGGGCGCTGGAGAGATCGAGCGCCGAGAGGAAGGCCGAGCTGTTACTGTCGGCCGTCCCGAACGCTCGGGCCATGCGGAGCACCGTCTCGCGCGCCTCGTCGCGCGAGGCACCCGACCGGTTCAGCACCACATAGAGTTCGCCGAGGACCTGGACAGGGGCGATGAGCGAGGCTCGACTCCGCAATTGCCTCAGGAGCGTGCGGCCGGCTTCGATCTTTGCGGCATCGTCGGGATGGCGACCGACGCCGGCGATATAGGCCAGGACGTTGGTGTCGAACGCGATACGGCTCACTCGTACAGATCCTCGCGCCGCCAGCCCTGGCCGTTGCGGCGGGGCAGGGCAGAGACGAAGTCGAGCAAAGCGTCGATCTCGGGGCCTTGCCGGTCGAGGTTGTCGACCGGGGTGACCTTTGCGACGGGGCGGCCACGCGAGGTGACGACGAAGCTCTCGCCCTCCTGCACCTCGCGGAGCAGTTCGGAGAAGCGCTGGTTCGCGTCGCTGGCGCTGATCGCCCGTTCCATCACCGATCCTTTGTAGTGGCTACACCTAAATAGAGAATACGCGTCCTTGTGTCGACTGCTCATCGGCCAGCGGACAGGCGCTCGACGATCTCCGCCGCCCTGGTCACGGGGACGAACAACCGCGTCTGGTAGCGGATGATCTCGGTGAAGCAGCCGAGTGCCTTGAGTTCCCCAAGGCGGGCAGGATCGAAGCCGGCGAGTTCGAGCCGCCGTTCGCCACCCACCAGCGAGCGCTTCAGCTGGACCGAGAGCGTGCCGGGGATTTCGCAGGACCGGCCGGTCTCCAGCACGCCGGACACCATCGCCGGAAACGGAACGGCGTGGTCGAGGTCCAGGCCGAAGCGGCGACCCAGCTCAGAGACGGCGGCCGCGGGAACGGGCCTGCCGAGGAGCGAGCGGCCCTTCTCGTCGACGACCCGCAGCACCTGGACATGGTCATCGGGCAAGGCATCCCAGATCGGCAGAAGCAATCCGGTCGCGAGATGCATCGTTTCGCTCTGCGTCGATGCCGTCGCCTCCTCGACCTCAGCGTTCCATGCCGCAGCGAAAGCCGTGCTGTCAGCGGGACGCCAGTGCGTTTCCTCGAAATGGCCATGGCCGATATGCTCGCGGCGGAGAGGCCGGACCAGCTCGTAGCGGCGGAGCGGCAGCCCCTCTTCGGTGAGGAGGTTTCGTGCATGCAAGCGGACCGCCGGGCGGCCCGAGCGATCGTTGACGAGGAGGCACGCGCCGTCACGCTCGGCGAGCCGCAGGGCCGCCTCAAACCGGAGCGGGCGGGGCCGCCGTTCGAGATCGAGGGTGAGGAGATGGCTCGTCGCACCGCTCGACGGATCGGTCCGCAGTATACGGTCATCGCTGACGGTCAATGTCTCGACTAGGAGCGTCTCGACACCGAGGTCGAGGGTTCCCGCGTCGCGCGCCGCGGCGACCCGTGCCTCGACGAGCCCGAGATACTCCTCGAAGATCGCATTCTGGAGCGCGATCGGAAAGGCGAGGAGCCGGTTAAGCCAGCGCTGGATCGGCGGCAGATCGTCGCGCAAGCCGCCGCCTTCGGCTTCGAGCGCGAGCCCGGATCGCTCCTGGAAGTCCGCGCAGGTGATCGACCGAAGCTTGCCGGCGAAAAGCAACCGGTACCAGTTCGTGAGGGCGTCCTTGGCATAGTCGCTCTCGAGGTTGTCGGCCGGGTTGAAGAGGTTCTGGCCGCCGGTCTGCCGCTGCCCCCGGGTCAGCGCGCCGAGCGCATCGAGCCGACGCGCGATGGTCGAGATGAACCGGCGTTCGCCGCGCACGTCGGTGGTGACCGGCCGGAACAAGGGGGCGGACGCCTGTGCGCTTCGGTGCGTCCGCCCGAGCCCCTGGATGGCGGCATCGGCGCGCCAGCCGGGTTCGAGCAGATAGTGGATGCGGCGTGCCTGGTTCCTGGCCTTGAGGCACGCATGGTAGCTCCGGCCGGTGCCGCCCGCGTCGCTGAACACGAGCAGCTTCTTGCTGCCGTCCATGAAGGCCTGCGCTTCAGCGAGGTTGCTGCGCGGCGACCGGCGTTCGAGCCGCTGCTGGCCGGCGCGATCGAGCACGAGCCGCCGGGTGCGGCCGGTCACCTCGGCGACACGGTCGGTGCCGAACCGCTCGAGAATGGCGTCGAGGGCGGTGGCGACCGGCGGCAGCGCACAGAGCTGCTCGACCATGCTGTCCCGCGCCTCGATCGCGGCCCGGCAGTGAACGGAATGGCCCTGGTCATCGACCATGGGTTCGGAGCGGACGTTGCGGTCAGGATCGGTGAAGACCCGCATCTGCCGCGTCGGGAAAGCGCGGACCAGATAGTCGACGACATATTCGCGCGGCGAAAGGTCGATCTCGAGCGTCTCGCGTTCGGCTGGATCTAGGTCGGCGAGCCGGCGGTCGAGCATGGCTTCGGACGTCGAGACGAGCTGCACCACAACCGCGTTCCCGTGCTCCAGATCGGTCGCGATCGCCGGCAGCAGGCTGGGCAGCTTGGCCGAGAGCAAGAGCTGGGCGAAGAAGCGCTGCTTGACGCTCTCGAAGCGGGAGAGCGCGGCCGACTTGGCATTGGCGTTTAGGGTCGAGCCGGACGCGCTGTCGACCACGCGGGTGACTTCGAGCGCGGCGCCGAGATTGCGATGAATGATCGCCCAGGCCTCGGCGTAGGCGTCGTAGACGCGGACCTGCTCGGAGGTGAGCGCATGCTCCAGGAGATCATATTCGACACCGGCGAACGAGAGCGCCCGCGCGGTGTAGAGGCCGAGCGCCTTCAGGTCGCGCGCGACGAGCTCCATCGCGGCAATGCCGCCGGCGCGGACACCGGTGATGAACGCCTCGCGGGTGGCAAAGGCGGTGCCGGGGCCCCACAGGCCGAGCCGGCTGGCGTAGCTCAGGTTGGCGACGTCCGATGCGCCCGTCGCCGAGACATAGAGGACGCGGGCGCGGGGTAGGCGGTTCTGGAGCCGCAAACCAGCGAGGCCCTGTTCCGAGCCCTTGATGCGACCGCGCGAACCCTCGCCGCCGGCGGCGTTGGCGAGCGCGTGCGCCTCGTCGAACGCGATTACGCCCTCGAAGCTTTCGCCCGCCCAGTCGAGGATCTGCTGGAGACGGGTGACCTCCTCCCGTCCCGAGCGGAGCGTCGGATAGGTCACGAAGAGGATGCCCTCGTCGAGCGTGATGGGCGCGCCGAGCTTCCACTGCGAAAGCGGCTGCACGTCGAGGCTCATGCCGCCGAGCGCGCTCCAGTCGCGCCGCGCGTCCTCGAGCAGCGCCTCGTTCTTGCTGAGCCAGATGTGCCGCTTGCGCCCCCGCGCCCACTGATCGCGGATGATGCCGGCAATCTGCCGGCCCTTGCCGGCACCGGTGCCGTCGCCGAGGAAGAAGCCCTGTCGATAGGCGATCCCGTCCTTCGCCATCGTGAGGTCGGTGCCGGCCTCGTCCGCGACGAAGTGGCCGGGCAGGTCGCGCTCGAAGGCACCGCCAGCATAGACGAGCGTCTCGAGCTGCGCGGCCGACAGCAGGGCTTGGCGCACGACGCCGGAGGGCAGGAGAGGCTGGTAGGCCGGCTTGGGCGCGGCGATCGATCCCATGGCGAGCGATTCGACGAGCGGCGTCGGATGCTCTGCGGCCCCGGGCAGCGCCAGGCGGCTTGGGCGCCATGCCATGTAGATGCCGGCCGGCTCGCCTTCTGGTGCGGGATCATCGAGGGTCACCACCTCGATCGGCTGCTCACCGTCGGGCTCGACAGCGCCCGGCTGTGGGCGCGGCGTCGGGGTTTGTGACTGGCGGCGGAACAGAGACAGCCGCGTGCGCGGAGTAGGCGGCATCGGGTCGCTCGGGCGCGCGCGAGCAGGCAGGTGTTGGATAGCGTCCAGCAACGCTGGTAAGTCGGGCATCTCCAGCTCGGCTGGACCCTCATCAGCGGCCGGAAGCTTGTCGAGGACCAGCAGGCGGACGGCAATGCCGGTTCCGTGTTTCACGTACAGGCCGCGGGGCAGAACCGCATCAAGGCGGATGGTCGCTTCCGATCCAAGCATCTGGCGGTCGAACCAGGTCGGCATGATCGCAACCGCGCGTCCGCAGCTTTTGAGGCGGCGGAGGCTGGCTTGGAGGTGCCGAGCGGCCGCATGCCGGTCGACCGGGCGGCCGAAGGAGCGCGCAAAGGGCGGGTTGATCAGGAGAATGTCGGCTTGGACATCGACCGGCAGCAGATCGTCGACGAGTTCGCCGTCGTGATCGCTGATCCGGGCCTGTGGAAAAGCCAGTTGGAGACAGTGTCGGCGACCGGGATCGATCTCGTTCAGCACGAGGGCGGCCCCGAGCTTCGCCGCTGGCCAGACGAGCAATCCGGTGCCGGCGGAGGGTTCGAGCACGGTGTCGGAGGAGCGGAGTTGTGCCGCCACGCTCATCGCCCACGCGATCGGGGCAGGGGTGGAGAATTGCTGGAAGACGAGCTGGTCTTCGGTGCGCACCGTCTGTGTCGGCAGCCGGCGGCCCAGATCGATCAGAGCGTCCAGCGCGACCGACGGGCTGGAGAGGTCCACGCCCGCACCGGCTGACCCCAACCAGAGCACTTGCGCGAGTTCGAGCGCATCGTAGGCGTGGCGCATCGACCAGCCGCCATCGGCGGCGGAGCGGCCTGTCGCGGAGGCAAGCAGGTCCCGCAGCAGGCGGGCGTCGATCACCTCGCCGGCCTGGAGGAAGTCGCAAAGGCGATGCGCGACGGCGAGGACGGGATCGGCAGGAGCTTCGAGGCGAAGCGCGGCAGCGGTCATGGCAGAGACTCCGGCCCGGCCGGCTCCAGCGCCGACGTCGGGGCACGAAGTGTCCGATCTCCTCCCCTCTATCGTCCGGTCGTCATCCTGCCCCGCGGAGGTGCGCGCAGGACATCGTTCCAGTCCGCACCGGGCTGGGCCGGGTAGCGGGCCTCGATACGCCGGCCGGCGAAGCGCTCGCGCGCCACCGTCTCGGCTTGGTGCCCGGCGGCATCATGGTCGAGAAACAGAATGATCTCCGTGACCGACGCGGGAAGAGTGATCCGCTTGAAGCGTTCGGCTCCGAGCGTGGCCCAGCAGGGCACGCCAAAGAGTCGACAGGCGGAGAGGGCGGTTTCGATACCTTCCGCCAAGCCGAGGCGATTGCTCGCCGACACGAGGCGGACGAGACCGCTGCCGAGTGATCCCAGCGCGGCACGTGCCGGCTGGCGGGAGGAGAGGGATAGTCCATCCCGACTGAGGAACGTCCGGTGCACGGCGACGAGCCCGGTCTCGTCAGTCACAGCCGCGATCATGGCCGGCAAGAAGCGTGTGAGGGGATGCCGTCCCTGAGGCGTTCGTGGGTGGAAACGAAGCGCCGAAGTCCCGGTAAGCCCGCGTCCCGCCAGATAGCGCGATGCAGGGCTTTCACGGAGCGGGCGTGCCTCGGACCAGAGCCGCTCCACTGCGGGCTTTCGTGTGTCGATTGGCTCGTCTGTGCCGAACACCACGCGCGCACCGCCGGGAAGGCGGAGCGCCGCGATCGCGTCGAGCACATCGCGTGTCTCGCAGCCGGCGAAGCAATGGAACAGCAGTCTCCTTCGACCCGGGCGGACGCTGAGGGACGGCGTCGCATCGGCATGTGCCGGGCAGCGGCACATGCCGCCCCGGGGCGTCCAGTGGCCGCCGAGCGCCTCGACAATGGTGCGACCGCTGTCGGCGCCGCTGGCGAGGTGGGGATCGTGAAAGGTCATAAGGGCTCTCGCTGTCTGTGACGCGCCCCGCGCCGCCGCCTCCACTCCCTTCAGCTTAGCGCTTTCCTACAGCAGCACGTTCGCACTATGTTCCGATTCGAGGAAGAGGAAAATGCATGATGCGAGGCGATGATGATCCGAACCTTCTTCCCCGCCGCGGCAGTGCTGCTGGCCTGCGCTTCACCCGCACTGGCGCAGCACACTGACGCGGGATTGAGTTCAGCTGAGGCGGACGATGCTTCAGCTGCCGTTTTCGAGCTGATCGAGCACCGGACGGCCGCAGCACGATCATTTTCTGCTGCGGCCGCCGATCCCCCAGTCATGACCGTCTCTGTAACGAGAGCCGCACCGCCGAGAGGACGCGAGCGGTTCCTCGCGTTTATCCGTGCCGCCGAGCTTCGCCACGCGCTGCCGAACGGTTTGCTCGATGCACTGATCGCGGTTGAATCAGCCTACCAGCCCGGCGTGGTCAGTCGCGCTGGGGCCATGGGTTTGGCGCAGCTGATGCCCGCGACGGCGCGGGCGCTGGGTGTCCTCGATCCATTCGACGCGCGCATGAACGTCGATGGTGGAGCTCGCTTCCTGAGAGCCATGCTCGACAAGTTCGGGTCGGTGACGCTGGCGCTGGCCGCCTACAATGCTGGGCCTGCGGCGGTCATGCGGGCGCGCGGCATTCCCGCCAACAGCGAGACCCCGACCTATGTGCGCAAGGTCCTGTCAGCTTGGCGGCTGGGGAGCTTCTGACATGCGCGATTCCCTCGACAGCCCCGGCTCACGCGCCGTTCTGCAGCAACCAGGCATGCACATGGGCGTGAACGCGCCGACGTGGCCGGCGGCCCGCCCGGAGGTCGAACACGAACCGAGGATCGTGGACGACGAGGCGGCCGAACCGCGTGGGGCTGAGGCCCACCCGTGTCAGAAAAACTTCGATCCTCGGCAGCAGATCCCCGTCCATGCGTCGCGACTCGCTTTACTCCGTTCCTGTTATGTTCCATACTGCGTGATTAGTGCTGTAGGAAATCCCCTATGATGCTCGCCACGATCGAACACCCGCGCGAAGCGCTCCAGCGGCTCATCGAAGAGCGCAAGGAGGAGTATGCCGCGCTGTCGCGCATGCTCGGGCGCAATCCGGCCTACATCCAGCAGTTCATCAAGCGGGGGACGCCCAAGCGCCTCGATGAAAAGGATCGCCGCCTTCTCGCCAGCTATTTCGGGGTCAAGGAGACGGTGCTCGGCGGCCCACAGGAGTGGGAGAAGCCGACGCTGCAGCAGGTGCCGGTGCTCGATGTCTACGCCTCGGCCGGCTACGGGGCTGCCGATTTTGGCGAGGCGCGCCGCACGTCGATCGGCTTCGATCCGCGCTGGCTTCGCGAGCGCACCAAGGGCTCGGCCGATGGTCTGTCGATCATCCAGGTCAAGGGCGACTCGATGGCGCCGACGCTCGCCGATGGCGACGACGTCCTGGTTGACCGCAAGGATGGGGTGAGCCGGCTACGCGACGGCATCTACGTCCTGCGGCTGGACGATAGCCTGATGGTCAAGCGGCTGGCGCGGCAGCCCTCGGGTCGCGGCATCTCGATCAGGAGCGACAATCCCGACTATCCGAGTTGGCAGGACATCAATCCCAGCCGGATCGACATCGTGGGACGGGTGCTATGGTTCGGCCGCACGCTGAGCTGATCGGGCCAGCCCGGTCACAGGTGTCAGCATGAAGCAGATGAGCCTACACGTCGTCGGCGCGAACCATCCCAATGCGGATGGTGGCAATCGGCGCTTCGAGACCCTGCTTTGCGTGCCCGGCGAACCGATCGAGCTGATTCCTGAGCCAAAGAACCCGGCGGACCCGAATGCCATTGCGGTGTTCAGCAGCCGAAACGTCCAGATCGGCTATCTGACCGCAGACCGCGCTCCCTGGATCGGCGGCATGCTGCGCAACGGCCGCCCGATCGAGGCGATCTTCCAGGCCGCCACGCCTGCCGGTGCTGCCATCCGGATCGGGTTCGACGGCGACCATCCCGTTTTGCCGCCCGCGGACGCGACCCGTGCCACACCACCAGATCCGGCCACGGTCGAGTTCTGGCCAGACGAGATCTACCCTGATGACTGACCTCGCTTCTCTTGCCGTTGAAGGCCAGCACACGCCCGGGAACCACCCTCCAAGTGGCTCAGCGGTACAACCGATACTTGAGGAGGCGTGGGCGATCGCAATCGATCTGCGCCGCGATCTCGGCTTGTCCGAGGCGATCGCCTGGGCAGACGGCTATCTGGAGGAGGTGCGGGAGAAGGAAAGCTCGACCGCCGCCGCGCGCTGGGTGGTCGTGATCAATGCCTTGGCCGAGCTGGCCCGGTCAAGCGTGCACTGACGATCGCTCATCGGGATAGCTGTCTAGCTCACTAGGTTCGGCTTGCTTGGCTAAGCTCGGCAGCATCGGCACTACCGGCTCTGAGCTGCCGTCCCACTGCGTAGCTCATCCGGGTATACCCAAGAACGCCGGGCAGGAGTGATGAGCAGGTGGTAGGCAGCCAGGTGAAGGCGTTGGGTATATCTGCGGGTGAGCACGAACGAACAGGACCTCACGCGTCAGGAAAGCATCGTAACTGGCGCGCGTGCGGCAGGCTTCTACGTTGCTGCGGTCTACCGGCAAGGGCGTCAGGCGCACGACCAGACCGGCCGGAGTTGCTGCGCATGGTGGCCGACCTTCTGCCCGGCGAGGTGGTGGTAGCCGAGAAGATCGACCGCATCAGCCGCCTACCGCTCCCAGAAGCCGAACTGTTGGTGGGGATGATTCGAGACAGGGGCGCGCGGCTGGCGGTGCCGGGCATCGTGGACCTGTCTGACCTGGTAGCCGACAGCGCGGGTGTGGCGCGCATTGTGCTGGAAGCAGTGCAGGACATGCTGTTGCCGTCGCGCTGCAGACGGCGCGCGACGACTACGAAACACGGCGCGAGCGGCAGCGCGAGGGCATCGAAGTCGCGAAGAGGGCGGGGCGTTACACCGGCCGTAAGCCGGATCTCGCCCACCATCGACCCATCGTAGGTCTGCGGGAGACGGGCATGAGCATCGCGAAAACCGCGGAGCTCGCTGGATGTAGCATCGCCCACGTCAAGCGCGTGACCCCACTCCATCGCTCGAGAGCTACTCAGGCCGAGCAGGGCGGCTGAGTGTTAAGATGTCCCACCTGCCGATCATCTTGGTTTGTATTGCATCACTCATCATTTACCGGGCGCCGCGCTAAGCTGCGGAGCGAGATTCTGGGCGTCAGCGCGGGTCACCTCCGCATAGCCAATCCCATCCTCCGGTTCTGACACAGGATTTCGGCACTTTTTAGGCGTTGGGAATGCTGGCGCAGAGGGCAGGTGTCACAACCGGACGGTTCTGACACCTCAGGCGTTCGGTAAGGCCGCTGGTCCCAATGCCTCAATGATCCGGCACTCAGCGACTGTGCCGCCGTCGCAGGAGTCGATCACCGCCTTCAGTTCGCGGCGAAGGGCGGTCAGATCGGCGAGCTTGCGATCCACCTCGCGCAGATGCTCGTTGGCGATACGGTCGATGCCGGCACAGTCGCACGTCCGATCGTCGGACAGACCCAGCAGAGCGCGTACCTGATCGAGCGAGAAGCCGAGGTCGCGCGCGCGTCGGATAAAGGACAGACGGCCCAACTCGGCCGCGCCATAGGTGCGGTAGTTGCCCGTGCTGCGGGATGGCTTCGGCAACAAGCCGATGCGCTCGTAATAGCGAACCGTTTCGACCTTGGTGTTGGTCGCCTTGCCCAGATCGCCGATCGTCAGCGCCATCACCTTGACCCTGTAGCTGCTACAGACACTAGATGGGGTGTCGCGCTCGGCTTCAAGAGGTGGCGACATGGCAGGAGGATGCTGCGGCGGCTGTGCCGCTCCAACCGACAGGGACGACGACCGCGCATGGCGGCGCGTGCTGTGGATCGCGCTTGCCATCAACGCCGGCATGTTCGGCGTCGAGGTCGTCGCCGGCGTGGCCGCGCATTCCGCCTCGCTCAAGGCGGACGCGCTCGACTTTCTCGGTGATGCCGCGAACTACGCAATCAGCCTCGGCGTTGCGGGGATGGCGCTGCACTGGCGAGCGCGCGCCGCGCTCGCGAAGGGCGTCTCCCTGCTCCTGCTCGGCTTGTGGGTGCTGGGCTATACCGTCTGGATGGCGGCGTCGGGCACGCTGCCGGGCGCGGAGACGATGGGGGTTGTGGGCGTGGCGGCGCTGATCGCCAACATGGTTTGCGCCGCGCTGCTCTGGCGGCATCGAGGCGGCGACGCCAACCGGCAGTCGGTCTGGATATGCTCGCGCAACGACGCGATCGGCAACGTCGCCGTCGTCGCCGCGGCGTTCGGCGTATTCGGCACCGGCACCGGCTGGCCGGATATCGCGGTCGCCGCGATCCTCGCAGGCCTCGGCGTCTTCGGGGGCTGGCAGATCATCCGAAAGGCGCGTGTCGAGCTGGCTCAATCCCCGCCGAACCGGAAGCGGACGCCGCCGTTGATGGTGCGGCCGTCCAGCGGACCCCAGGCATCGACCGTCCACGCCCCGTCCGGCGCGCGCCGGGGCAGCAGCAGCGGATCGTAGCGGGTCTGGCGGAAGTTCAGCAGGTTCTCGGCGTTGAGGAACAGGCTGACCTTACCCAGCTTCAGCTCGCCCATCGCGCCCAGCTCGACATAGGGACGGCTTCGGCTGCGATAGGGGTCGTCCTCAAGGCTCTGGCGGCCGGTATAATAGGCCTCCAGCCCGATCCGGCCGCGCTCGTGCTTCTCCCACACCGCTGTCAGCCCGGCGGTATTGCGCGGAGTGAGGGGAACGGCTCGCCGGCCGATGCCGTCCGGGTTCGGTTCGCGCGCGTCGGTGCGGACATAGCTTCCGGTGAAGGTGATGGCGTTTAGACGGTAGCGCAGCAGCAGCTCGGCCCCGCGCGAGCGCGTCACGCCATCGGCGTTGACCAGTTCGGCGCGGGTGGCGCTCACATCGCGGAGCTGGACGGCATGGTCGATGTTCGACCCGAACAGCGTCAGGCTCGCCTCGATCGGCCCGTGCGCATAACCGAAGTCGATCGAGGCGGTGTCGGCCGTTTCGGCGCGCAAGCCCCGTAGCGGCTCGATCCGCGACAACCCTGCCGCCTCCACTTCCTCGATGAACGGGGTCGGCGCATAGAAGCCGCGACCCAGCGACGCGCGCACGGTGAAAGGGCCGGGCCTGAACAGCGCCGACACGCGCGGACTGACGCGCGTACAGTATTCGCTATGGTCGTCGAGGCGCGCGCTGCCCGCAAGCGTCAGGTCCGCCGACACCTTCTGCTCGGCCTGCACGAACAGCGCGGGCACTCGATAGGTGTAGTCGAAAGCCGGGAAGGTCCGCGAGCGATAGCTGTCCACCTGGTAGGCGGCACCGGCGAGCCAGGTCGTGTCGCCGGTGCCGCCGCCCAGCGATGCCTCGGTCAGGACGGTGTTGTGGCGGTCGTTCTCGATCACGTCGCCGAAGGTGTGCCGATGGGTCTGCGTTACGCCCGACGCGCGCAGATAGAGCGTACCGACGCCCTCGATCGGCGCCTGGGCGTTGAGGCCGGCGTCAAATCGCCGGCTGCGCTGATCCTGGGCGAAGGTCGAACCGTCCGGCACGACGCGGCCGGGCAGTGTGCCGCCGCGGCGCTGCTCGGCGAGCGCCCCGACCGTCAGATAGGCTTTCGCGCCGCCCGCACCGTCCCAGAACAGCCGCGGTCGGAACGTCCAGCGATCATAGCCGGGAATGTTCGCCCAACCGTCGCCGTCGATATCCTGGGCGGACTGCCGGTTGAACCCGCCGGTCAGCGAGTAGCCGATCGCCTCTGTCAGCGGACCGGAATTGTAGCCGGTCACGTCCTGCCCGCCCCGGCTGGTCGCGTTCACCAGCAACTCACCCAATTGTGCCGGCGAAGGTCGGCGCGACACGAGATTGATGACGCCGCCCAGCGCCGATGGGCCGTAGAGCGCGGATGCCGCACCCTTGATGATCTCGACCTGTCCAAGGTCGGTAGGCGGTATTTGTAGAAGGCCGATCGATGGCGTCTGCCCGCCGTAGAGCGGCAATCCATCGGCGAGGATTTGCGTGTAGCGACCTTTCAGGCCCTGCACCCGGACGTTCGCCGCCCCCAGCGCCGGCGACGTAACCTGGACGCGCAGACCGGGCGTCTCGTTCACCAGCATGGAGATGTTACCGGGCTGCATGAGGATTTTCTCCTCGACCTCTTCCCGGTTCAACACCTCGACGCGGATCGGCTCGTCCTGCACCCGGCGACCGGTGCGGGTAGCCTGGACCACGATGTCCTCGCCCTCATCAGCTTCCTCGGTGGACGTCGGCGGCACAGCTACGGTTGGTCGATCCTGTGCCGCCGCAGCGTTCGCTGTCAGGCATAGGACCGCAAACACGATGGGCGACGCTATCAAAATCCTGTCGCCTGCTCTGTACGGCAAAACGCTACCCCTGCATGGGCGTCGCGATCATCGGGACGCTTGTGAGGGACGGCCCATAAGGGCTGTAGCCACTACAAGGTCAACACTGTATTGGTCAGGACCGTTGTGCGCGGTCCCTGGTCGATCTACGACACCGCCATGTCGCTCCGGGCCTTCCCGCTTTTCCGGCTCGTCCACACCGCCACGATCGTCGTCCTGGCGGTGATGATGCTCGTGCGGCTCGGCCCGCTCTGCGAGACGATGGCGATGGCCGCGACGCCGGTCGCGTCCGCGGCGATGGATTGCGCCAACACCCCAGGCCACGTTCCGATCAAGAAAATCCCGCCCTCGGCCTGCGCCACGCCGTGCGCGGCGATGCCCGGCGAGACGGTTGCGCACGTCGAACCGATGCTGTTCGTGCCGCTGTCTCCTTGGGCGGTCGCCCATACCGGGCTGCTCGGACTTACCAGCGCACCGGCAACGCCCCCTCCGCAGACCGCGTGACGTCGAACCTGACCTCACACGAATCTACACGGAGAATACCATGACCAAGTTCAAGCTCATCAGCGCCGCTTTCGCCCTCACGCTCTCGACGGGCGCCTTCGCCGCGGTCGCGAATTGCTGCGCCGATATGGCGTGCTGCAAGGACGGTGCTGACTGCTGCGATCATGGCGACAAGGCGAAGGGCGGCGATCACGCCGGCCACGCCATGCCGAACATGAAGTAAGACGAAGGGACGGGGGGCGGGCGACCGCCCCCCGTTTTCATGGCGCGCCATATCGAGCGTGAAGCCACCACTAGACTACCCTTATATATCCACGATGCTAGATATATGGAAAATGAGTCGGCAATCGCTGCGCTAGGCGCGCTCGCCCAAGGGACGCGGCTCGACGTGTTCCGCCTGTTGGTGCGTCACGAACCGGACGGCATGGCGGCGGGCGATATCGCGCGGGCGCTCGACGTGCCGCAGAACACCATGTCGGCGCATCTCGGCATCCTCGCGCGCGCCGGCCTGGTCCGCTCTGAACGGCATAGCCGCTCGATCATCTACCGTGCCGATCTGGACGGCCTGCGCGCGCTGACGCTGTTCCTCGTCAAGGATTGCTGCGCCGGCAATGCGGAGCTGTGCGCGCCGCTCGTCGCCGAACTCGCCCCCTGCTGCTGAAAGGACGCCCCGTGGCCGTCGATATCGTCATCTATCACAACCCCGAGTGCGGCACGTCGCACAACGCGCTGGCGATGATCCGCAACGCCGGCATCGAGCCGCATGTCGTCGAGTATCTGAAAACTCCGCCCTCGCGCGCGCTGCTAGTCGAGTTGATCGATCGCGCCGGCATGACGCCCCGCGAGCTGCTACGCGAGAAGGGGACGCCCTATGCGGAGTTGGGCCTGGGCGACACGGCGCTGTCCGACGACGTGTTGGTGGATGCGATGATGGCGCATCCGATCCTCATCAACCGGCCGCTGGTCGTCTCGCCGCTCGGCGTGAAGTTGTGCCGGCCGTCCGAAGCCGTCCTCGATCTGCTGCCGAGCGGCCAGCTCGCCGCGTTCGCCAAGGAAGACGGCGAACAGGTGGTGGACGCTTCGGGCCAGCGCGTCGCCTGATGCTCCTTGCCCTCCTGATCTTCGTCGCGACGATCACGCTCGTCATCTGGCAACCGAAGGGCCTCGGCATCGGGTGGAGCGCGATGGGCGGGGCGATCGTGGCGCTGCTCGCGGGTGTCGTCACCCTGTCCGACGTGCCGGTAGTATGGGGCATCGTCTGGAACGCGACAGCCGCGTTCGTCGCGATCATCGTCATCAGCCTGCTGCTCGATGAGGCCGGGTTCTTCGAATGGGCGGCACTCCATGTCGCGCGCTGGGGCAGGGGGCATGGTCGCCGGCTATTCGTTCTGATCGTGCTGCTCGGCGCGGCGGTGTCCGCGCTGTTCGCCAACGACGGCGCGGCACTGATCCTGACGCCGATCGTCATCGCCATGCTGCGCGCGCTGGGGTTCAAGGACAAGGCGACGCTGGCCTTCGTCATGGCGGCCGGGTTCATCGCCGACACCGCCAGCCTGCCGCTGGTCGTGTCGAACCTCGTCAACATCGTGTCGGCCGACTTCTTCAAGATCGGGTTCGGCGAATATGCGGCCGTGATGGTGCCGGTCGATCTAATGTCGATCGCGGCTACGCTGGGCGCGCTGCTCATATTCTTCCGACGTGATATCCCGCGAGATTACGATGTGACCGCGCTACGTGCGCCCGGTGCCGCTATCCGTGACGCCGCGACCTTCCGCGCCGGATGGATCGTCCTTGCCCTGCTGCTCGCCGGCTTCTTCCTGCTCGAACCGCTCGGCGTGCCGGTCAGCGCCGTCGCCGCTGCCGGCGCGATCCTGCTGCTGGTGATCGCGGGGCGGGGCCATGTCATCCAGACAGGCAAGGTGCTGCGCGGCGCGCCGTGGCAGGTCGTCATATTTTCGCTCGGCATGTACCTGGTCGTTTATGGCCTGCGGAACGCCGGCCTGACCGACCATCTGGCGGCGCTGCTCGACCGCACCGCACAAGGCGGCGTGTGGAGCGCAGCGCTGGGAACGGGCGTGATCGCGGCCGTCCTGTCGTCGGTAATGAACAACATGCCAACCGTGCTGGTAGGCGCGCTGTCGATCGACGCCACGCATGCGACAGGGGCGGTCAAGGAAGCGATGATCTACGCCAACGTCATCGGCTGCGATCTCGGCCCCAAGCTGACGCCGATCGGCTCACTCGCCACGCTGCTGTGGCTGCATGTCCTGGGGCAGAAGGGCGTTCGGATCGGGTGGGGCTATTATTTCCGGGTCGGGGTCACACTGACCGTGCCGGTTCTGCTCATCACGCTTGCGGCGCTGGCGTCGAGGATCACGATCGGATGACGGCATTGATCTACATTGGCGCGGCGCTCGCGGAAATTGCTGGATGCTTTGCCTTCTGGGCCTGGCTTCGTATGGGAAAGTCGCCCGTGTGGCTGGCGCCCGGCATCGCTTCGCTGATCCTGTTCGCCTGGCTCCTGACTCGCGTAGACAGCGACGCGGCGGGCCGTGCCTATGCCGCCTATGGCGGCATCTACATCTGCGCCTCGCTACTCTGGCTATGGGGCGTCGAGGGCGTTCGGCCCGATCGATGGGACGTGGGCGGTGCGGCCCTGTGTCTTGTCGGAACCTGCGTCATCCTTCTTGGCCCGCGGGGGGCATGATGGAGCTGACTGCCACATCGCTTGGTCCCGATGAAATCGCCAAGCTGGCATCGTTCCTCGAAACCGCGAACCTGCCCAGCGCCGATCTCGCTGATCCCGGCCGCCTGTTCTTCCATTTCGAGGCCGATAGCCTCGTGGGTTATGGCGGCCTGGAGGGTGGAGGGGCTGACCGCCTGCTTCGCTCGATCGTCGTACTCCCCGATCGCCGGGGGCATGGCCTCGGGCGGGCATTGGTCGCCACCCTCGAAAGACAGGCGCGCAACCTCGGAGTGGAACGCCTGCATCTGCTGACGACGACGGCCGCGCCGTTTTTCCGAACGCTCGGCTATGCCGACGCCGATCGCGGCGCTGCTCCTCCGGCTGTCGCCGCATCGCGCGAGTTTACCGCGCTCTGCCCCGCATCGGCCGCCTATCTCGTGAAAGCCATCTGATGCCGCTCCGCACCCTCACTGAACCCGATACCCTGCCAGCGCTCGATCCGGCCTATGCCGTTCAGCGGCCGGCGCTGGGGCTCGGCCCGCTAGAACCCGCGCCGCGCATCCTCCTCCTCTATGGATCACTCCGCGAGCGATCCTATTCCCGCCTGTGCGTCGAGGAAGCGGCGCGGTTGCTCCGGTTCTTCGGCTGCGAGATACGCATCTTCGACCCGTCCACCCTGCCGCTGCCCGATCAACATGCCGGCGACGATCATCCGGCCGTCCATGAGCTGCGCGAGCTGTCTTTATGGTCGGAAGGTCAGGTGTGGTGCAGCCCGGAACGTCACGGTCAGATCACCGGCATCATGAAGCTGCAAATCGATCATCTGCCGCTGTCGATGGGCGGGATGCGCCCGACACAGGGGCGCACGCTCGCGGTCATGCAGGTGTCGGCCGGATCGCAGTCGTTCAACAGCGTCAATACCCTGCGCGTGCTGGGTCGCTGGATGCGAATGGTGACGATCCCGAACCAGTCGAGCGTCGCCAAGGCGTTCAACGAGTTCGATGACGCCGGGCGCATGAAGCCGTCCAGTTACTATGACCGGATCGTGGACGTGATGGAGGAGCTGGTCCGCTTTACGGTGCTGCTGCGTCCGCACACCGAACATCTCGTCGATCGCTACTCGGAAAGGAAAGAGGCCGGCATACCGATCGACGCAACGACTGATCTGTCGAGCATCGCGACCGAAGCACAGCGCTCGTCCTGACGTGTCATAGGCATGTCGCGGGACGATCATAGCCGCATCGGCCACGTCATGGCACAAACCCGAATATGATCGATCCGGAAACACAATCACGGGGCCGCCCGGGACTACTTGCCATTGCAGACGTGTTCGCCCGCTACGGCAATTTCACGCTGGGCGGCGGTAGCGCGACGGTGGGCACGCTGCATCGCGAGCTGCTGGATCGGCGACGCTGGATCGATGCCGATGCCTTTACGCTGTGCTTCAGCCTCGCTCGCCTGACACCTGGCACCAACGTCCTGGCCTTCTGCACTGGCATCGGATGGCTGCTGCGCGGCTATCCCGGCGCGATCGTGGCGCTGCTCGCCGCCTCCGTCCCCTGCACCCTGATCGTCGTTGTCGCGAGCGCGCTGTTCACCGAGGCGGAGGGCAACGGCCTGGCGCAGGCGGCGATCCACGGCGCGATCGCCGCGGCCGTGGCGATCACCGTCAAGACGTGCTGGACGATCGCGCACCCGCACTATCGACCCGGATCGCGGCTGCGGGTCGTCGCCATCGCGACGGCTGCATTCCTGCTCTACGTCGTGGCGGGCATCCCCGCGATCGAGGTGCTGCTGGGCGCGGCCGTGCTGGGCGCGATCCTGCCCCCGGTCCGCGCATGAACATCGTCCTGCTCTATCTGATCCTGCTCAAGGCGACGTGCACAGCGTTCGCCGGGCTCGCCTCGCTGCCGGTCGTCCAGGACTCGCTCGTCGCCCATCATCACGCCCTGACCGACAAGCAGCTCAACGAAGCCGTCGTCATCACGCGCAGCTCGCCCGGTCCGGTCGGGCTCTATGTCGTCAGCGTCGGCTATTTCGTCGCCGGCATCCCCGGCGCCATCGCCGGGTGGCTGGCAATGGTGACGCCGGCGGGGCTCATCATCCCGCTGGTCCACCTTGTCGGCAGACGGATGGAGCACCCCCGCGTGCGCTCCGTCCTCCAGACCGTGGTGATCGCCAGCGCCGGGCTGCTGCTCGCCGCTGCAATCCCGCTCGCCCGGGACGGGCTGACCGATCCGGTCACGATCGTCATCGCACTGGTAAGCCTGGCGTTGCTGTTCACCACCAAACTCGACACGCTGTGGATCATCCTCGGCGCTGCGCTCACGTCGCTGACCGCCTCGGCGATCGGTGCCGTTCCCCTCTTCCACTAGACTATCCGTTGGACACCTACACCCTGCTCGCAATCTGCGCCCTGCTCGGGCTGGGCGCTCTGCTCTATACCTCGGTCGGGCACGCCGGGGCGTCGGCCTACATCGCCATCATGGCGCTGTTCGGCCTCGCTCCGGCGACGATCCGACCGGCTGCGCTGGTCATGAACATCATGGTCGCCTCATTCACCTCGTGGCAGTTCATCCGCGCCGGCCAGTTCGACGGGCGACGCCTGCTCCCCTTTCTGCTCGGGTCGCTACCGCTCGCCTTCCTTGGTGGTCGCATCACCTTGCCGGGCGCAACCTACCGGCCGCTGATCGGCATCGTTCTCCTGATCGCCGGCGTGCGACTGCTCTGGCCGCGACCGATGAAACGACAGGACGAAATCACGACACCGCCGCCTGCTGCCGGGGTCGCGAGCGGCGCCGCGATCGGGCTGCTCTCCGGCCTGACTGGCACTGGGGGCGGCATCTTCCTGAGCCCGCTGCTCATCATGGCGGGCTGGTCGAGCGCGCGGATGGCGAGCGGCATCGCGGCTGTATTCATTCTGGCGAACTCGATTGCCGGCCTTGCCGGCAATCTGTCGAGCGTCGGCCATCTGCCGCCCGAATTGCCCTGGTTCATGCTGTCGGTGGCGATCGGCGCGGTGATCGGGACATCGCTGGGCGTGGCACGTCTACCCGCACAACGTCTTCTTCAGGCCCTGGGTATCGTGCTGCTGGTCGCGGCGGGGAAGCTAATCCTGACCTGATCGCGTCGTACAGACTTGCTTGCAGCGCCGGCAGGGCTCCGGTTTCCGAAGATTGGTGTCACAACCGAACGGTTGTGACACCTAGGCTTAAGGGCTTCGCTTTCTCACTTCCGCAATGGCGGCGGGTTTCGGGAAGCGTTCGGCATTCCCATTTCTCGATCGTGTGTGGGAATGCCGAGCGGGAGACGGCGTCACGCTCGTCGCGCATTGCACGACCTTTGCGCTTTCCAGGCCAATCTTAGACAAAAAGCTGAGCACACGATAAGGTCATTCATCCAGGAAGAGAATGGCTGATCTCCGCCAGTTCTGGGCCACGCGGGTGTCCGCCAAACCTGATTAAACCTAGAGCATTTTTAGATTGAGCGTTGTTAGCCGGCGGCGTGGAAGAAGTTGGCGCATTCGATCGGCAGGAATCGATCGAGCAAACTGCCTATGTGCTGGATGAGGCCGTAGACGGTCCTTGCCGGTTCCTGTCGCAGCAGCGTCTTGAGCTTGGCGAAGGCTATCTCCAATTCCAGTGCCCGAACGGGTCTTCCAGTGCCCGAAGGGCATGCTGTCGCGGCATCGTTCGCCCACCGGCGCCCAGCCGTATGCTCGCGCCAACTTAATGTTGACGCCGGTCTCGTCGAAAATGACGAGGCTCTCAGGGTCGATGAACGGCTGCGCTGCTCGCCACAGATTGCGTCTTGCCGCGACGTCGGGCCGGTCCTGTTCGGCGGCGCGCAGCGCTCTTTTTAAACGACAGTCCGAGCCGCTGCACCGCATTCCAGGCCGCGCCGCTGCTGAGTTGCACACCATGTTTGGCCAGCAGCCAGGGTTGCACCTACGCCGGCGTGATGCCGGGACGCGAGCAATATGCACCGTCAGCGCGTCTTCCTGTTCGTCCGAGAGCTTGCGCGGGTGATGGCCACGGTTCGGGTTGGTTTCGGCACTGCCGGTCAACCGACGCCGCATCAGCACCTTGCAGATATACGCGATGATCACCCCGAACGTTGCCGCCGCCACTCTGACGGACGTGCCGCCGTCCACCGCGCCGAGGACAGGATCGCGCAAGTCCTGCGAGTAGCTCTGCCCAAATTGCCAGCCCATCGCCGCCTCCCTCGTGACGGCGGCCTATGAATCACACGACCCGCCAACTGGGAATCCACCCAACGATTCCGCTCAACCTGACACCGCTCTAGGTTGCCCGATCGCTAGCACGATCGAGACAATAGCCAACAGCAGGCACCTTCCGTGACGTGACCCCCGTTTCTTCATCCATCTGGAACTAGAGACCGGCCCCTCGAAGGGACGGACGGAATGAAGCGGAAGCAGTTTTCGGAAGAGCA